>NZ_CP192083.1:0-36556 GCF_050955735.1 Nocardia sp. CA-135953 | reverse complement strand
GAAGTAGCGGACAGCACAACAGTTTTCGTGATGCCACGGGGACTTTCCGGGGCATCACCGCATCAGAGGTGTCGGTCGATGTCCATGCGCTGATGCAGGACGCGCACAACGTCGACTTCGCCATCGGCGGTGACTCGGTAAAACAGCATGTGGGATCCAGCGGCGAGCTTGAGGTAGCCGGGTCGAATCTCGTCGCAGGCCTGGCCGATGCGCGGGTTCACCGCGGCGCGTTCGATAGCGCGCTGGAGTGCGCGCAGGTATTCCTCGGCCTGGTCAGCGTCCCACCGCTGGGCGGTGTAGTCCCAGATCTGTTCGAGGTCGGCTTGAGCAGCTGGTGAGAGGAGATACCGGCTCACCGAGTGCCCGCCCCGCCGGCGCGCTTGCGGGCGAGGAAAGCATCGAAATCGAACGGCGTGGACGGGCCGCTTCGCTCGCCCTCGTCCAGGGCCTCGCGCAGCGCGCGCAGGTGGGTTTCGCGGTCTTCGAGCAGCCGCAGGGCCGAACGGACCACGTCGCTGGCCGAGCGGTAGCGGCCCGAGGACACCTCGGAGTCGATGAAAGCGCTGTAGTGCTCATCGAGGCTGAAAGACGTGTTCTTACCCACGAGCACGAGGATACCAATTCTTGGTACCGCCTGCGGGGCTCGGGTGAGCGGGCATACTCGGCGGTCGCGCGGCGGAAGACCCCAATCCGTGTCGGGGCAGCCGTCCATAATGCTGGAAAGAAGTCGCGGCCCAAAGGTATTCGTCAAGGTGGGGTGGCATGAATCAGCTGTTTGGAATCGGCGCTGTTCTCTGGTTCTCCGGCGTCGGCTTGATCCTCGCCTCGCGGCCGCTTCGCCGGTGGAAGGATTCGGCCTTTCAGATCGGAATCGTGCTGTCGGTGATCGGGGCACCACTTTTGGCGATCGCGGTTCCATCCATCTCCGATGACCCGATGTGGGAGAGGGTGCTCTACGCGATCATCCTCGTCGGATGGACGGCGCTGGGCATTCTCTGGCTCGTGGCTCACCGCCTGTTCAAGGCCGTACAGCAGGAGCCCTGACCGGGCATTGCCGATCCGGCTTTCATGCTTGTTCGGTCAGAACGGCGGTTCGTCGTCAACACGGCCGCCCCCGAAGGTGCCCGCGACCGGGGTGCCCCACGGGTCGGGCGGGGGTGACCGGCGGGCTGCCCTTCGTGCTCGCTCGGCTTCTGCTTCTGCTTCCTGGCGAGCCTTCACATCTCGCGTCCGAGGCAGTGGGGTCACCGATCCGTATCTGGCCTTGCGGTAGCACCACTGAAGCTCGTCACGATGGGACCGGGGCGACTCCCACCCATCGCCGTCGGGTTCTTTGTCGTCCGGATCCACGTTGGCGATCTGGCACAGCGCCAAGAAGATCACCTCCACGGTCTCCCACTGCGGAAGTGTCTCCGCTTTCAGGGTGCGACGGATCGTCTCGTGGTTGGCGGTGCCGTTGCGCTGATCGTCGGGTAGTTCGTCAATGACCCGGGCGACCTTCCTCGTCGGGGGGTCGTTCGCCGCCATGTAGAACCACCACAGCATGTCGATCAAGCGCTCGTGGTTCTCGGGCACGTCAGTCGGTTTGGACAGGCGCCGCGGCATGGCACGTTCTCCTCTTCATCGGCCAGATAAGACTACTGACGCCACCTTTTGACTGCTATTGACCACTTCACGACTGGCTTTGCCCACCGGTAATTCGATCACGGCACCGTGTCGACTTTTATTGAATAGCACTCAAAACCGCAGGTCAGCATAGGTATGTGGCGTCAACGGACGCCAACCGCTCCAGCAATCGGGCGGTCGAGAGCGTCGCCTCGCCCAGGGCGACAAACGCTTGCGGGAGGTCGTTGATGAGCGAGGACATCAATGAGCAGTGGCATCGAGTGCTGTCCGAGCGGAACAGGCTGCGAGACGACCTGGAGGCGCTGACCGACGCGCTGCGCAAGCACCACGATGAGCATCACCCAGGCGCGTCACGCTGGTGCGACGCTGCACCGTGCCGACTGTTGTCTGGGCTATGAGACCCCCCTTAACTGTCTCTAAAACGATCGTTTTCGGGAACCATCCGCAGATGTCGGGTATCTCAGATAAAATGAGTCTCTAAAACCAGTACCGAAATCATCGTTCCTGAAATGGTGATCAGCAATTGGAGACTCATATGTCCGGTGACCGCCCTCGCCCCGAGCAGATCCTGCTGGAGCTGCGCGACGCTTCCTCCTCGGCACGTCGGTCCTTCGACCGATTGATCGACTTCCCCGAGCTCATCACCGACATGCCCGTCGGTGATGACTCCAAGGACCTTGCGGCCCGCTACGTCACCCAAGCCCGCGAAGCGTTGTCCCGGGCGATGAACTCACTCGACGCCGCCTACGACAAGCTCGGCGGGGACCGGTAGGGGATGGCGCGATTGATGGCGGTGTCGCTGACCGAGGCCCAGGTCCGCGACCGCAGCAAAACCGTCACCCGCCGCATGGGCTGGCGAAATCTGAGCGCCGGGGAGCGGCTCACGTTGTGCCGCAAGGTGATGGGCCGCCGCCGCGCCGACGGCCGCGTGGAGCCGCTGGTGCGCATCGTGGACGTGGAAGTCCTCGCAGTGCAGCGCGAGCGCCTGGACGCCATCACCCCCGATGAGGTTGTCGCGGAGGGCTTTCCGGAGATGACCCCTGAGCAGTTCGTGGATTTCTTCTGCGGCAGCCACCGCGGCTGCACCCCCGACAGCACCGTCACCCGCATCCAATGGCGGTACCTGCCGCCAGCTCAGGAAGGACTGTTTTGACCCGCTACGGCTACGGCAGGGTCTCGACCCGCGACCAGAGCACCGACCATCAGGTTGATGCTCTGCGCTCGGCGGGCATCGCCGAGGAAAACCTGTTCATCGAGAAGATCTCCGGCAAGCTCGCTTCCCGCCCGCAGTTGGACGCGCTGCGCGAAAGGCTCACCGCCGGTGACGAAGTGGTGGTTACCCGGCTGCGGCGTCTCGGCCGCAGCCATCTGGATCTCCTCGACTTGGTGCGGTGGTTCGGGGACAACGAGATCGACCTCAACGTCCTGGAGCAGGGCATCGATACCAAGACTCCGGGCGGGCGGCTGGTCTTCCATTTCCTGGCCGCTCTGGCCGAGTACGACCGGGAGATGATCGTCGAGGGCACCCTCGACGGCCTGGCCGCCGCCAAAGCCCGTGGCCGGGTCGGCGGCAGGCCACCGGTACTTTCCCAAGCCCAGCTCGATGCCGCCCAGCGCATGTACGACGAGGACACCCACACCATCGATGAGCTCGCCGCCATGTTCGGCGTGGGCCGCTCCACCCTGTACCGCAAGCTCGCCGCCCCGTACACCGATTGTGTGCTGCTGGTGTATCGCGGCAGCAAGACGAAGGTCGACCCGGACGGCAACCGCCGATATGGCGAAACCCATGCTTCGGAACGGGTGCAGCTCGAGGCCGACCGCAAGTGGTTCCCGATGGCCGATGCGCGCCGCCGGCACCTCAAAGCGGTCGTCTACGTCGTCGATGGTGCCATCACGCGGGTGCGCGCGGTGGATCCGGACGGACAGTGGGATCACGACGACCGCGGCTACTGGGACATCCCGGTCGGGCCGCCCTTGTCCGAGGTGCAGGTTGCCGCGATGTTCGGTGCGGGCGGCATCTCGCTGGGCCAGGCGCGCCCGAGCGTCAAGGGCAAGATCCGCGAATACGAGCCGCTCTGACCGCTGGAAGCAACAGGAAAGCGGGCCTACTCATTTGGCTCGCGCCCCGCAGCCCGCTCCTCGGCTTCGAACCCGGCATGGGCGTAGCCGTCCTCCCAGCCGGATGCGTATCCGACGTCGTAGCCGTTGTTGAACTCTTCGCTGTCGGACAGTTCGCCCACGGGGCCCTCACACAGGTAGCCGTGGTCGTCGAATTCGATGTCGTCATCCATATATCGACAGGTACCGGCTTCCAGAGCAACTGAGACCGGATGTCGCACTCCCAGTGTGGAATCCGTGCGTGAAGGTCTGCCGCTGGGCCGACGGATCTACCGTCATCGACGGCATCCGCCACCGCCTGGCCCGGCGGCTGATCGACGATTCCCGACACGGCACTCCGCGCGGCGAGTACCTCGTGCGGCCCCCGAACGGGATCATGCCGCTCGGGGGCGTGTGTCGGGATCTTCTTCACCGCGTTCTTCAGGGAGTTGCGTCGGCGGCGTATCGCTCGCCCTGTTGCGACGTCGGATGGCTGCGACGCTTGCACCACCGATGAACCCGGCGCCACTGAGTAGCGCAGTGCCCGGTGCCCCGAAGAACAGGCCCAGCGCCAGCACCACTGCTGCGCCCAAGGCCAGTACGGCGACAACGGTCCCGACGAGGTAGGCCATCGTCTTCCATGTCCAGTGACCGCTGGACATGAGCAGGAACTGGCGGTCGAGTAGGTCCATCCAGTTCTTCGGCGGGGTGCTCGCGCGAGCCCATGGCAAGCAGCGTGACCCGCACTTGGGGCATTCGCCCGCGGCAGGCTCAGATCCGCCTGCCCCAGCGAAGAGTTCAACCATGAGTAGTCGCTTCCATCCGTCGTCGTTGCGATCGGACGGGAACGTTATCCAGAGGGGGTGCAGATTGTTTCAGCCGAGCATTCGACCTGGTCAAAGCCTTTTCTAGCCGATCTGGGGCAAAGACCGGCCACCTGCTGTAGGCAGGCGTGTGGGAATTGTCGGTCGAGGTGGTTAACCTCATCGGGCCTGGTGTCCTTCTCTTTGGCGGAGCGGATATCAAGGTTGTCCGCGGCCCCTGCCTGCTGCGAACGGGCAGGGGCCGCACTGCATCCCACGACCGAGGTTCCGGTCGGGTCAGACGCCAACTGCGACTGTGGCGGAGAGCCTAGCTACAGCCACCGACGCAATCGAGCATCACTCACCAACGCTCGATCCGAGCACTGACACGAGGGAAAAACGCACTTCCAGCGAGCAAACTCCCTGGTCAAGCGGCTACTAGTGCAGCACACTCGACCGACCCAGAATGTTTCACGACGTGTTTCACGGACGCAGGAATTGTGAATAGAGGACGGGTCACATAGCGATTGCCAGCAGCTACGCGATGCTCTCCCAGAAGCGGTAAAAGCTGATTTACCTGCACATACGCGGCATCAAGCCAACAGCTCGAGTGTGTGGAATGAGTGTTCATAAGGAGATTGAGCAGTGCGTTGATGTTGTCGATGTTGTTGTCGTCGAGGTGGCAATTACAAGTGGATGTTGCTGAGGAACAGGGAGATGTCGTCTCTGATCGAACGCCCGGAAGAACTTCTCCTTACCGGAGATGTCCCGCGATCCAGAGGACCACACACCGCGCAGACGAACTACCAAAAAGGTTGGTAGTTCAGCCTGTTTCGGTCAGCCCTTCGGCAAGCAGGATCAGCCGGGCTGAAGCCTAAGCGACTCTTCGTGCGCTGATTGTTGGAAGTTTGTTGGACTTCTCCACGCACGACTTTCCGACGAGCGTTGATGCTGGAACGCCGTTATCGGCGGCCAGACTCGCCCGAATCTTCCCTGTGCCGTCGGGCTTCAGGATTTCCGGGGCCAACGACGTATGTCGGTGGGCGACTTCATAATTGAGCGCATGGCCTTCACCGTGCACACATCTGAAGACTCGACTCCTGCCGGACTCAAGTTCGGCGACAGCGACAGTTTCACCATCTATGGGTCTGGGGTCTTGAAAGTGGAGAGTAAGACCCACGGCACGCGGGTCTACTCGCCCGGATTTTGGCAGCTCGTCGAGTATCGCCAGCACGACAGCCTGGGCCGCAGGATCCACGGTGTCGATGACTGACTAGCGAGATCGGAAGGCCCGGCCGAGGCCGGGCCTTCTGCTTGAGGTTGCTCTGTGTCTGGCAGTTTTAAAACTGCTACACTTAGGTTGGCAGTTTTAAAACTGCCAACTCGATCTATCGTCGAACGGAACCTCGGTCATGAAGTTCTTCCTGGGCACGCATCAGCCGAACTGGGTCACCCTCACCGACGAACCTTTGTTCATCAGCGACGTCCGTCTCCGCGACCGCAAGTCCTTCCCTCGCGCCCGCGGTGAATGGGCCTTGGACTCCGGCGGATTCAGCCAACTGCAGAAGCACGGGAGTTGGGATTCGGTCCCCCCGCGCGAATACGTGGACCGGGTACGTCGCTACCGCGATGAAATCGGCAACCTGGCCTGGGCAGCGCCGCAGGACTGGATGTGCGAGCCGATCATCATCAATGGCGGCCGGAGCCGCAAAACCGTCTTCGCTGGAACTCATCTGTCGGTGTCCGAGCATCTGCGCCGCACCGTGGGCAATCTGATCGAGTTGCGGTCGCTGGCACCGGATCTGCCGATCATCCCGACGATTCAGGGGTTCGTGCGCGCCGACTACGAGCGCTGCATCGACCTCTATGACAAGGCCGGTATCGACCTGGCCGCCGAACCGATCGTCGCGATCGGCAGTGTGTGCCGGCGCCAGAACACCACCGAGGCCGCCGAGATCATCACCGCGATCACCGACGCCGTTTCCGGAATCCGGTTGCACGGGTTCGGGATCAAGACCGCAGGCCTGGGCTCCTACGGCTCGCTGCTGGCTTCCTCCGACAGCATGGCCTGGTCCGACACCGCCCGCATAGAACAGATCCTGCTGCCCGGGTGCAGCACCCACAAGAACTGCGCCAACTGCATCAAGTACGCGTTCCGGTGGCGCCAGAACGTGCTGGCGTCGTTGGCCGGGCATGCCACCCGCACCGTGTGCTCGGCCGCGCCGACATCGCGGCGAGTGTCTAGAAAACTAGACAGAAACACCTCGGCCGCACGGCGTTTGGCGCTGTCGGGATTCCGCGACGAAGCGGCCCGGCTCGAACGCGACGTGAGCATCCGGTGGGCGCACCGCGACGGCATGTCCGTCCGCGCGATCGCGGCCTTGATGAACCTGAGCCCCGCCCGCGTCGGGCAAATTCTCGCCGAACCCGACACCGGGCAACTCCTGCAGCAACTCCAGCAACTGCGCCAGCGCTGGGACGTCGACACCGACCCGGCAAGCCGCACCGCCGCCGATCACATCATCGCGAACCTGACCGCCACCGAACTGGGCCGATAAAGGCCATTCGAGCCGAATCGAAAGGAGGGCTCGTCATGGGGTCGTCGGCCGATTTCACCGAGGACCAGCGACTGCGGCTGGCCGGTGCCGGTGCCACCACCAGCTCCAACAAGAGCAGTTCTAAAACTGCTAGCGTGAGTCGCGTGGTCAATGAGCACGAATACGAACCGACCGAAACCATCGCGCTCACCGACAAACTCGCCGAGCTGCGCGACGCATGGGAAACCGGGAAACCCCTCACAGGCGGCCAACTGTTCGGACTACCGCCGCTGGACGGGGACGTCTGGGTCGACACAGCAGGCGCGGCCGTGATCACCCACCTCGCACCGAAGACGATCACCTCGTTCCTCTCACGCGGCAAACCGAAGGCCTGCCCGTTCCCGATCCCGAGCAAATTCCTCGGACGGCTCTACTGGCCGGCCACACTGCTGCTGACGTGGGCACAGGAGTACGAGACCGTACGCCGCACCGAGAACACCGGGGCATCCGCCCGGCAGTGACCGTGTTTATCGGCAGCCAGACACCCCGGTCTCGCCCCACAGCTCAGGCTGCGATGTCGAACAGGGTCAGCTCCCGCGCGGTCTGGGCGCGCAGCTCGGCGCGTTCGCGGGCCTCACAGGTCGGGCCGATGCGCCGCGCGACCGATTCCGGCGACATCAACCAACCGTGACAGCGGCGGCAATGCGCAACCAGCCGCACCATGGGCTGCTCGTCGGTCTCGGCCATATCGCTCTCCTCCCGGGCCGCGGGCAGATATGCCCGACAGCCTCCCACGCGGCACCGACAGGTGCTACGCCGCGAGTCACAGATGCGGCAATACCATCCGGGCTCACCGGCCACCCGCGCCGCGTGCAGCTCGACGGATCGGTCGTAGATCCGGATCTGGGTGTGGGTGTCGGCGCTGAGCGCCCACAGGCGCGCGTCCTCGACGATCTCGTCGAGGTCATCGGCCCCGAGCCGGACGGTCAGCACGCCCACGCCTGGTGTCCGGGTGTGGGATTCCAGGAGGAATCGCCTCATAGGCTGCCTTGATCGGCCAGCGTGGGCCGGTGGTGCTGGTCCGGCCGGACGGTTACCAGGTAGCCGCCGAGGGTGTTTCGGCACTCGACGCTGTAGGCCACGACCCGGCTGTCGTCGCGGCTGCGGTGCACGGTCGCGATGGTGCCGCTACGGCGCACCGCAGCCGGATCCTCGGGCGCGACACCACGCCCATGACTGTCCGACCACCAGGTGACAACATCCCCCACCATCAAAGACTCATCGAACATACATTCGAGCATCCCACAGAACCCCCAGCTCACGCACACACCACACCCCCAATGCGCTACCCTCTACACAACATCATTCGAACAAATGTTCACACCTCTTGCATTCATGGCACACCGCGCGTGGGTGACGGTGACCTGCGGGAACGTGTTTCTGCGTACCGTCGGGTTTGTGATGTCTCCACACAGACTCAGCGTGGACGCGGGTGTCGACTACTACACGAAATGCGTTGCCGTGCATGACGGTCACGAGCGCGGCCGTGGCAACCTGTCGGACTACTACGCCGAGCACGGCGAGGTGCCCGGGGTGTGGCTCGGGTCCGGCTTGGTCGCGTTCGACGACATCGACGCCGGGGACTTGGTCGATGGGAAGCAGATGACCGCGCTGTATCGCGAAGGGCTGCACCCGAATGCGGAAGCGATCATCGCCGCCCGCATCGAAGCCGGTGACAGCAAGAAAGCCGCTCGCAAGGCCGCCCGATTGGGGCGGCCTTTCTACAAGTTCAAGATCCCTGAAGGCTCGTTTCGCCACGTCGTCGCCCAGGAGCTGCAGGCGTGGAACCTCGCTGAGGGCAACCCCGAGGACGCCCCCGTGCCGAAGGATGTGCGTGAGGAGATCCGCACCCGGGTAGGCCTGGAGATGTTCACCGCCGAACACGGCCGAGCTCCTGCTGAGGGCCCGGAGCTGACCGACTGGATCTCACGGGCGTCGCGTCCGGAGCGCCGCGCCGTCGCCGGGTTTGACCTGACGTTTTCCGCCGTCAAGAGCGTGTCGGCGTTGTGGGCGCTGGCGCCGCGTGAGATCCGCGAGAAGATCGAGGCGGCTCACGCCAAGGCGGTCGCCGATGGCATCGCCTACCTCGAAAAGCATGGCTGTTTCACCAGGTTGGGTAAAAACGGGGTGCAGCAGGTCGACACCGAGGGCATGATCGCGACCGGGTTCGTGCACCGCGATTCCCGCGCTGGTGATCCCGATCTGCATACCCATGTCGTGGTGTCGAACAAGGTCCGCACCCTCGATGGCAGGTGGCGCGCCCTCGACGGGCGCATGGTGTATTTCCACGCGGTCGCCGCCAGCGAGGTCTACAACGCTCGTCTCGAGCAGTACCTGGGCAGCATGCTCGGTGTCGAGTTCGAGGACCGGGTAGCGCGTGATGCCAGCAAGCGCCCCGTCCGCGAAATCGCCGGTGTCCCTGCCGAACTGCTCGCGATGTGGTCGCAGCGCTCGGTGAGGATCGCCGCCGAGCTCGCCAAGCTGACCACGCAGTTCCAGGCCAAGCACGGTCGGGCGCCGATCGCGACCGAGGTATGGAAACTCGCCCAGCAGGCCACGATCGCCACCCGCGCCCGCAAGCACGAACCGCGGGCCTTCGCAGAGCAGCTCACCGCGTGGGAGCAGCAGGCCGTCGAGTTGATGTTCGGCTCCCGCGCCGCGATCGACGCCCTGTTCGCCGATGTCCTAGGCCGGGGCAGCATCGAGCCCGCACCGATGGACCCGGCCCAGATCGCCCAGACCGCGCAACAGGTCGTCGATACCGTCGCCACCCATCGTGCGACCTGGCAGCTCAACCACATTCGCGCAGAAACCGAGCGCCAGCTGCGCGGCAAGGTCTCGCCCGAGCAGTGGGAGACCCTCGCCGAGCAGGTGGTCGATATCGCACTGTCGCAGCCGTGCTCGATCCCGCGTGGTATTCCGGATCCGGTGCCCGCCACCGGGGTGCTGCTACGCCGTGACGGGACCAGCGTCTACACCACCGCCGGATCCCAGATGTACACATCGGCGCAGATCGTGGCCGCTGAGCAGCGCCTGATCGATGCCAGCCTGCTCGACGGCGGCCGCACCATCCCCGCCACCGCCGTGCAGGTCGCACTGGTCGAATACGCCGCCAACAACGACGGGTGGGCCCTCAACCCCGGGCAGCGGGCACTGGTCGCCGGATTCGCGACCTCCGGTGCCCGGTTGCAGGTCGGCATCGCCCCGGCCGGAACAGGCAAAACCACCTCGATGCAGGTGTTGACCCGGGCCTGGACCAGCGAGGGCGGAACGGTCCTGGGGCTCGCGCCGACCGCCGCCGCGGCCGCTGTCCTCGGCGCCGAGATCGCCACCCCGACCGCGACCATCGACATGCTCACCACCCTCGCCGAGCGCATCGACGCCGGCACTCTGGCTCCGGACGCGGCACCCGAGTGGGTGCGCGGGATCGATCACCGCAGTTTGGTCATCATCGACGAGGCCGCGAAGGCCTCCACGCGCCAACTCGATTCGGCGGTGCGGTTCCTGCTCGACCGTGGCGCCAGTGTCCGGTTGCTCGGTGACGATCAGCAGCTGGCCGCTGTGGCCGCTGGTGGGGTCATCCGCGATATCGCCCATACCGCCGGGGCGTTGACCCTGACGCAGGTGATGCGGTTCGCCGACCCGGGCGAGCGCGCCGCCAGCCTCGCACTCCGCGAAGGTGACCCGGCCGCCATCGCCCACTACGCCGACCACGGCCGCATCCACATCGGCACCATCGGCGCCGTCACCGACGGCGCGTTCCAGGCGTGGGCCGCCGACACCGCCGCGGGCTTGGACTCGGTGCTGCTGGCACCGACACGCGAGCTGGTCTCCGACCTCAACGCCCGCGCCCGCGCCGACCGGTTGGCCCGAGACCCCCAGGCCGACACCGGTATGGAGGTGCCCCTCGGCGACGGGCTGGCCGCCAGCGTCGGGGATGTGATCACCACACGCGAAAACGCCTACCGGCTGCGGCTGTCCAAGACTGATCATGTCCGCAACGGCTACCGCTGGATCGTGCGCGCGCTGCACCCGGACGGCCGGATCACCGCTTCCCACATCGGATCTGGGCGTGTGGTCACCCTGCCGGCGGACTACGTCGCCACCAAAACCAGCCTCGGCTACGCCACCACCATCGACAGCGCTCAAGGCCTCACCAGCGACACCTCCCACACGGTGCTGACCGGCAGCGAATCCCGCCAGCAGGCCTACGTCGCACTCACGCGCGGGCGCCGCGAGAACCACATACACGTCGTGACCGCCCTCGACGGCGAGGACACCGCACCCCAGCTCTACCAAGCGATCCACCCCGACACCCACCTCGACGTGCTCACCGCCATCCTGGGACGCGACGGCGGGCAGGTCTCGGCGACCACCGCCCAGCGCCAGGCCGCCGACCCGCGCGCCCGCCTGGCCCACGCCGCGGACGCCTACACCGACGCCCTGGCCGTCGTCGCCCAATTGCGCACCGATCCGACCGTCCTGGAAGACATCGACACCGCTGCCGAGCAGCTGGTCCCGGGTCTCACCGATGAGCCCGCGTATCCGACGCTGCGCCACCAGCTTTCGGCTCTCGCGCTGGGCGGCGCCGATCCGGTCGCGATCCTCACCGCCGCCGTCGCGCGCCGCGAACTCGACACCGCCGACGACCGCGCGGCCGTGCTGTCCTGGCGCATCGACCCAACCGGCGGCCGCCGCGACGGAGCCGGACCACTACCGTGGCTGCCCGGCCTGCCTGCGGTCCTGCGCGAGGATCCCGAATACGGGCAACATCTACGCGCACGAGAACAGCAGATCATCGAGCTGACCAGCGAAATCGCCACCCTCACCCGGTCATGGACTACGACAACGGCACCGATGTGGGCACAACCACTGATCGGCACCGACCCCACGCTGCTCACCCATATCGCGGTATGGCGGGCCGCCCACGACGTGGCCGACAACGACCGCCGACTCACCGGCGCCGCGCATCCCGGCACCGCCGAGCATCGCGCCCAGGTCACCCTCGACAAGCGTGCGGCCCGCGTCCTCGGCGACCAGGACGCCCACGTACGCCGCTGGAACGCAGTGGGCAACCTGGAGCCCCGCCTGACCAAGGACCCGTACTGGCCGGTGCTCGCCGCCGAGTTGACCCGCGCCGCCGCGACCGGCGTCAACGTCCCCGCCGCCATACTGACCGCATACACGGCGCGGCCGTTGCCGATCGAGCAGCCCGCGGCCGCGCTGTGCTGGCGACTCGCGGCCGTCTTCGAAAACCACGGACCCGACCGCGAATTCGTCGACATGCGTCGCCAGCTCGCCGCGGATCCGATACGCCGTCTCACCAACAGCGAGCTGAACGCCCGCGCCAGAGCCGCCCTCGACGAGCTCGATGACGATCCGGCGCTGCCGCGCTGGCTCGACCGCCTCGACCTACACAAAGCCCGCGAGGATCACGCCAAGGTCCTCGAACGCAACCAGCGCATCACCGACACCGCCGACGCGATCCGCACCGCCCAGACCGCCGCCGAAGCGGCCGAACAAGCCCGCAAGGCCTGCAAACCCATTAGCGACGAACTGAAAGCCGCCCGCCAGAAACTCGCCGACACCAACAAGATGCGCTGGCGCACCCGCGCTGCCCTGGAGGCCGACATAGAACGCCTCACCGGTGAACTCGCCCCGCTCAAACAGGCACTCGACGATGCGGTCGCTCACGCCAAGACCACCGCCACCGCCACCCACACCCCGGAGAGGATGTGGCCCCAAGCCCTCGCCGACGCCGACCCGGGCGTGCTCACCGGCGCCGAGTACGAGGCACGATCACGCGTCCACCGCGCCGAAGCCATCGAGGCCCGCCACGACAAGCACCGCCAGCGCCACCTCGCCGAACTCGAAACCATCGAGACCGAGCAGCAGCGCCGCGACGCGCTACCCGAACCCGAACGCGACCTCGAGGAACGCGCCCGCGACGACCTCACCGGCCGCCCCGATCCCGGTCAGGGATTCGTCGCGGCCCGCTTCGCTCGCCTGCACAACTGGCGCCCATCGTGGACCCAGCAGGAACCAGACACCGGCACCGAACACGATCCCTACGACAACTACGACGACATGTCCGGGCCCGAACCCACCGAACCAGAACAACCCGAGCGCAGCCCCGCACGGGAGCCGGAGCCGCAGCGGTGGAGACAACAACCTCACATCTACGACCCAGGACCCAGCAGCGACCGCGGCTACGGGATATAACCGGCGGTCCGAACCAGACCCGAGCACGGCTTCGCCGCACTCGCTCCCAGTGCAGGGGAGTTACCGCGTGAGCGCACTGCTCTGGGTGGGACTTTTCGGCCTGTTTCCCCAGCTCCAGCGTGTGCGGTCTGCGTGTTGTAGTCCCGCGCGGCATGCGGGACTACGAGCGGGACTTTCTCCGCGCGCAAGCCTGGCGATGGTGGGGGTTGGTCAGCGCCCGCGGCCACGATCTGGGCCACGTTCCGGTCCGGACGGCGGGCGGTAGGCGGGCGTATCCGGCGGGCGGTAGGTGGGTCGCGGCGCTGGTTTCGGCGTCGTGGGCGCGAGTCCGGGATCGAGGTAGAGCCGGGCCTCAGCGATCCGTGCCCACGGCTCGCGGCCTTCCCGCTGTCGCGCCAGCAGCTCGCGCGACTCTGCACTGCCGACCGCCGGACCCCGGTAGGTGCCCGAGCTGACCGCGTAGCGGTGGTGCACGTCGATGAGCCGTTGACGCAGCACCGTGGTCAGCGCCCGCGCACGCTCCGCCTCTGCTCGCGCGGCGTGCGCCGCCGCGATCGCCTCGATCGCGCGCATCATCTGCTGCAGCAGAAGCAGACTCCCCGCGGCCGGATCACCGTTCACGCGCGTCATCTGCTCAAGGAAGGTCACCACCCCGCGCAGCCCGGTCTGGGTGCGCACGGCGCGCGGGCGCGCTCCTCTGGCCGGCCGGACCGGCTGCGCCGACCGCGCCAACGCAGCAGCCGCCGCCGCGTACGGGCCGGGTCGATCGCCCTCGACCCGCCGCGACCACGACGCGAACACCGCCGATGCCCGCCCAGCCGCTTGCGCCCACTCGACGTGATTCTCCGGCGGAATCGTCTTCAGAATCTTGTTCCAATCGCGCACCTCGGCCGCGATCCGCTTCCACAGCGCCGGATCCTCGATCGACCGTGCCTCACGGTCGCTGGCCGACAGCCCACGTGCTCGCTTCCACTCCGCGAGCGCGTCCTCACGCGTCTCGGGGCCGTCGTCCCACTGCTTGCGCAGCTCGTCGATCGACAGATCCGACGCGATCTTGGCACCACCCAACCGCGGGCCGCGATGCCCGTCGCCCTCGCGCAGCTGCGCCGAGTACCCGCGCACCGAGCTCATCCCACCCTGCTCGTAGAACGGGAACAACGACAGCTTCCCGTCACGCAACGCACGGCGCACGAACTCCGCCTCGGTCTTCGACGCCGCCGCATACGAGCGCACCAACCGGCGCATCGTCTCGCGTTCGGTCTCGGGCCGACCTTCCCGTTTCGCCCGTTCGGTCTCCGCGCGCGAGTTCCCCGACATCCCGCCACCGGTCTCGCGGGACTCCAGCACCACCAGGCCGTGCCGGTGTTCGAGGGTGTTGCACGCCTCGTGCGCCCGGTTCCAGTCTCCGCGAGCGTGCCCCTCCCCGTAGTCGAACGTGTTGACTTTCTGCCCGTCGTCACGCACCAGCGACGCCGCGATGTGCACGTGGTCGTTGCCGTCGCCGTGCTCGCCGGAGTGGCCGTGGCGCACCGCGACCCATCGCGCGCCCGCACGGTCGGCGGTGGCGGTGAACCCCATCTCGCCCATGAAGTCCTCGATCACCTGGCGCCACTTCTCGTCGCTGAGCTCCTCCCCCGGGTTCAGCGCCAGCACGCAGTGCCAGACCGGCGCATCCCGCAGCACGCCCTTGTCACCGGCCTCCGGACGTTCCACGACGTCGACCCGACGACCGCGCGCGGCCGTCTGCGGTCGGGCACGCATCCGCACCTTGGTTCCGTGCAGCTTGCGCGGAAGGTCCATCTCACGAGCCAACGCCAACGCGGTGTCGCGCGACGCGCGCTTGTCCTTGTCCCCGTCGAAGGTGATCAGCCACGCGTCGCGCATCAGCGTCGGCGACCCAGCGACAACGTGACGCTGCTCGTGTTCGTTGTGCTCACCCGAGCCCAACAAATACACCAGCAGACCGCCCAGCTTCTGGCCGCGACCGATCTTCGCGATCACCGGCGCGTCACTTCTTTGGCCAACCCATCCATCCGCCGCGCGATCTCCAGCATCTCCGTCATCGTCGCCTTGAGCTGCACCATCCCCTCGTCCAGCTCGTCGGAATCGAGCACCCCGGTGATGTGTGCGCTGTGCGCGATCCCGTCCAGGCCTGCCCCGATGTGCGCGAGGTACCGCAGCCGGATCGTGTCCAGCGCATCCGTCGCCGACATCAAGATCCCCGCGAGAGTTTTGCGTTTCGGCCACGGCAACCAAGGCTTCCCGTCGACCTTCCCGGTCTCCCCCGACCGCGCGCCGACTGGATGCAGCGCGCACTGCACCAGATAGTTCGGGACGGTCATCCCCGCCTCCGCCGCGTCGACCTGCACCCGCTCGTAATCGGCCAACGCCATCGTCACCTGAGCCGTCTTCTTCGGACCCACGATGTTCTGCGCGCGTGCTCGTTTGCGAGACCGCGCGATGTTCTGCGACCGCCGCGGCGAGACCTCCGCCGCGGGCGCTGCCACGACGCCATCTGACGCCTCCGCGACCATCCCGACCACCTCCCGTCCGACCCCGGACAACCAGCCCAAGTGCAACGACCCCCGCTCACCGGGGGACCTCGCCCCTGCGAGGCATCCTCACTTATCGTAGATAAGTGTTAACTTGCTCCGCAGGGGCCGCCTCACAAGGGTACCGGAGCAAGATCGACGTGAACAGTTTCGATCGCGACCGGACAGCGCGAGGCAACCGGCGCCACGAGTCGAGTGCGCGGCCACGGATCCGGACGCGCCAGGCCCGGCCGCCAGCGACCCGACACTCCTCCGCGGGGTGGGCGGCTGCTGCCCGTGTGGTGGCGGGCGACCGGGTAGGGTCCGGACACGCGACAGCCCCGGCGGATAGGAGCCGCCGGGGCTGTCGCGGTTTTGTCGCTGGTGAGGTCAGTCCAGAGGCCGTGGACCCGCCACCTGGTCCGCAGCGGCGATCGCGCGCCCGACCGTCGAGTGCGGCAGACCCACGATCACCTTGCCGATGTGGGTCGCGGCGTGACCCTGCGAGTGCGCCTGGTAGATGCTCGCCAGGACCTCGATCGGCTGCTTGGACCGACCGCGCTCGATAACCGCGCGCGCGAGCCGGGTCGCCTGCGCGCGCGACAGCTCGCGCGCGAACGGCCCAGTGCCACCCGCGCCGCGCGCGATCGGCGCGCGATCGGCCGCGCGCGCCAGGGACCCATCGACAGCGGTGTCGCGCGCGATCGGCGCGCGGCCCGCGCGCGGTGACCGATCACCGGATCCGATCGCCGCGCGCGCACGATCGACGTCACGCACCAACGTCACCCGCGCGCGACGCTCACCCGCCACATCGCTGTCCGATTCCTCAATCTCGGATGCGGTTTCGTCGTCGCGATCGGCGATCGGCGCGCGATCGGTTGCCAGCTCAGCGGGGCTGTGCGCGGCGATCGGCGCGCGGTGATCGGTGGCATCCGCGCGCGCAGTCTGCGCCTGAGCGTCGATGACTTCCTCGCGCGCGGGAGTGGCCTCGATCGCGATCGGCGACGTGTCCTCGATCGCGATCGACTCGTCGGTCTCACCGCGCGCGATCGGCGCGCGATCGGCCGTCGCGCGCGCGACATCGGTGGCGCGATCGGCGATCGGTTCGCGCGCGATCGGCGCGTGTTCCGCGATCGGCGCGCGATCGGTGAACTCGCGCTCGAACTCCGCCAGCTGAGCCTCGATCGCGCGTGAGTCGACCGCCTCGACGTCCTCGCCGCGCGCGGTGGAGATCTGCGCACCGTCGATCGCGGGGGGCTTGGACCAGTCCGTGCGCGGGGTGTAGTCGGGCAGGGTGTAGGCGCTGAAGCGGCCCTCCAGGTGCTCGCGCAACCGCTCACGGATGTCGGGCTCGCCGAGCACCAGGCCGTCGTCGGCGGCCTTGTCGATCGCGCGGTGCAGCGCGATCACGGTCCGTCGCTGGCGCCGCGTGCTCCCGCCGGTGCTGCGCACCAACCGGACGTTGTCGGCCGCGCGCGCGAGATCGGCCAACCGGCGTTCGACCGCGATCTCGGCGGTGCTGCGGTCGGTCGGGTCCGCGATCCCCCACCGCACGAGCAGCCGTTGCGGCGACCAACGCCAGTTGAGTCCGCCGGTGTGGCCGGTGAGCTGGCGGCGCTCCAGCTTCATCGACCGTTCCCAGCCCCACGCCGCGATCAGCGGCGCCATCAGCCGAAGCAGCATCGTGCCCGCGTCCTCGGCGTGGGTCGCGGCGAGAACGCCGGACATGATGGTCAGCACCCACATCGCGATGCCGTCGACGCCGGCGGATCCGGTGTCGATCTGCGAGCGGCGCGCCCTCATGGCCGAGGTGACGACCATCAGCTCGATGAAGCTGAAGCACAGCACCAGCAGCGGCGTCGGCATACCGAGCGCCTCGCTGAAGAACACGAACATGCCCTGCGCGGCGACCGCGCTGGCTATCGCCGCGGTGAACAGCGTGGCGGCCCGCTCGAGGTCGGCTCCGCGTTTGCGCTTTTTCTCGTCTTCGATGGTTGTCACTGGTCGGTGCCTTTCTGTGCCTTCTGTGCGGTGAGCTGGGCATCGAGTCGGGTGATGGTCTGCTCGGCCGTGGTCAGTGCCCGCTGCAAGGTGTCGGCGCGGCTGTCGGCGGCGGACTGGGTGCGGGCGAGTTCGGCGGCGTGGTCAGCGCGCAGCTGCTCGCGGTCGGTGCGGGCCTCCGCCCGCACAGTGGTCAGTTCCTCGCGGGCCTGGGCGACATCATCGCGCGCTTGCGTCCGTGTCGCATCAAGATCTCGGCGCAGCTGTGTGGATTCGGCGACCGCATCATCACGCGCCTGCACCGCCGCAGCCCGCTCCGCCTCCGCACGGTGCTGCGCGGTCTCGGCGGCGACACGGGCGTTGTCTGCCTCCGCGATCTGCTCGGCCGCGCGAGCGTCAGCGGCCGCGACCCGCTTGTTGGCCTCGGCCTGGATGGTGTCCACCAAGGTCGCGGCGTCGCGTTTCGCGGCCGCGACCTGCTGCGCGGCGGCGGCCTTGACCTGCTCCAGCTCCGCACGCATGGCCTCGGTCTCGGAGCGGGCCGCCTCGGCATCCTTGTTCGCGGCCCCGACGAGCCGGTCGCGTTCCTCGATCGCGTCCTGGGCGGCGCCCTCAGCGAGTTCCTTGTCCTCCAGTGCCGCCGCCAGCTCGCGCCGCGCGGCCACCGCGTCGGCCTCGGCGTCCTCGGCGGCCGCCTGCGCGCGCCGCGCAGTCTCCTCGGCATCGCGCCTGGCCGTTGCGACCTCCGCAGCTGCCGCGTCCGGATCCCCCGCCGTCGCGATGACCTGCTGCGCGCGAGCGATCAGCTCGCCGAGCTGATCGCGATGGGCTGAGGTCGCCATCTCCCACTGCGTCAGCAGCTCCGCCATCGACGACCGCGCGGACGTCACCGGCCGCTTGGCGGTGGCCTGCTGCTGTGCGGCCACAGCGGATCCGCCAGCGGCGGCCTTGAGCTCCTTGCGGCGCATGAACGCGGTGGCGCGATCGTGGCGGCGCACCACGCCGTCCGGGTCGGCGCGCAGCTGTCCGCAGTAATCCGAGGGCCGCCCCCGCCCCGGTTCGGGCCGGAACACTTCGCCGCACACCGGCGACCCCTGCCCGGTCTCCGCATCCCAACCATGCGGGAACTGGCAAACGCGCTGGTCGGTCTCGCCGACCGCGCCGCGACCGGCGAGACCGGGCGCTTCTTCTTGATCACTCATACCCCCGATTCTATCATATTCGTCATATTTTTACGTTATTCAATATGTGTTAATACGTTTTAACGAAAACGTATTAACACATATCCCTATAGCCCATATGGCTAGTAGGGGTCGCATGGCTCATATGGGAAGTACGCGATTTAGGGGTCGAGGCCTTGGGCCGGTGCGTCCTCGACCTCGGTATTTCGAGGTCTGGGGGCTGCCATATGGGCCATATGGTCTATATCGACCCTGGTCAGCCGCGTTTTGTATGCGCCATATGGGCTGTACTGCCGGTAGGGTGCCGGATGTCCATAGGTTCTCGGCTGCTCAGGATGGTTGACCCCGTGACTGTTACTGCGGTGATGAATCTCAAGGGCGGGCCAGGCAAGACCGCGCTCGTGAATGGGCTCGCGCACGCTGCTGCCGCCAAGGATGAGGACGTGCTCGTCGGGGACGTCGACCCGCAGGGCAACACGACAAGTCATCTGACCGGGCATAACGCTCGGAACCTTCCGCCGACCGGCACCCTTGCTGATGTGCTCGACAGGCGGGTCAACCGCCCGCTCGAGGACATCGTTGTGCCCGCCCGCACCCGTGACCGGATCTACGTCGCGCCGAGTGGGTTCGGGGAGATGCAGGAAGTACAGGACACACTGCTGGGCCAGACCGGCGGAGACCTGTCGCTGCGCCGCGCGTTCAAGGAAGCGCGCAAAAACGGTCGGGTCTTATTCGACTGCCGCCCCGCGGTTGATCTGATCACCCGCGCCGCGATGCTGGCCTCGGACAACGTCCTGATCGTGGTGGCGCCGGAGTTCGACCACATCGAGGGCATGATCTCGGTGTTCACCGCGATCAACGACCTCTACGAGTTCGCCGACTACGAGCTGCGCGTAGCGGGTGTGGTGATCAACCTGCTGGATGGCTCCCGCAGCGATCACGCGGGCAATGTCGACTACATCCGCGAGTACTGCGCCAAAGCCGGGGTGCCCGTCCTCGGCCTGCCGATCCCACGGCTCGCCGATATCTCGAGGCTCACCAACGCCGGGCTCGGCATGGACCAGCACCCGAAGCCCTCGGCCCGGACGCGGTGGCTGGCTGAGAACTTCGCCGCGATCCTCGACGGCATCGACAAGGAGGCGGCCTGATGAGCATCCCGCAGCCCGGTCTGCCGGACCCGGAAGACGCGCCCAAACCCAAGCGCAACCCGTTCGGACGCCGCCCACCCACGGCGCCCACAACCGAAGAACCCCAGCACGAGGCCAGTAGGGGCCATATGGGCGATAGGGCCAGTAAGGAGGCCCGGCGCCCGAAAAGGCCGGCGGACACTACCGACATCCTGTTGTCGGTACCGACCGAGCTGAGCGAGCGTCTCGAGTCGGTCCTGGCCTACACCTATCCGCACACTGGGGTGAAGTCCAAGCAGGCGTTCATCCGCGCCGCGATCGCGCGGGCCTGCGCCGAGCATGAGGCGCGGTTCAACGACGGTGACCGATGGCCAGCGGTTCCCCGGCCGCGCGCTACGTAGGGCCGCTATAAGCCATATGGCCTGTAGCGGCGATAGGTGGGGTGGGGTCGCTGTCGAGTCGCGTGGCGCCGAGCATGTCCTGGAGTAGCGCGATGGCGATAGCGTCGGCGTCGCTGTCCGGGCCGATGCCGGGCTCTTCCGGGTGCCAGGTCGCTTCGCTGGGCGGTCCAGCGGCGATCTGGGCATCCCAAATGGCCGCGTTGAGTCCGGGGTCGCTGTCCCAAGGCGCGAGGAGGGCGAAGCTTGCATCGTCTGGTCCCGGGTCGGGCACCATGCCATGGCGGATCTCCAGCCAGGTCCGCCACTCGACACGCTGCTCGCTGTAGAGCGCGACCAGCCGTGCGCGTTCGGCGGGCAGGCCGTGGCGGGCGGCGATCTCGTCGAGCGTGGTCGGACCCGGCCCGTAGGTGCCTCGGCCGGTCGAAATGATCAGGCCGTCGCGCTTCAGCGCCGCGAGGGTGTCGTCACCGGTGCTGGGAGTGCAGTGGGCGGCGGCGATCAGGTCGGCGCGAGCGGTGAGGCCGGTGTGCACGATCAGCTCGTAGAGCAGGCGTTTGTGCAGGCCCAAGACCCGCCACGCATCGTGGACACCCTCGACGCGCACCCGGTCCAGTGGTACGGGGGAGACCTCGATATCGAGGGCGTCGTAGTTGCGGGCGGGCACGAGCGAGTACTGGTCGGCGAGAGTGCCCGCGGCACGGCGCACCCGGTCGACCGGGGCACCGGGGAGGTCTCTGATGTGGGCGAGCACGTCCGCGATCGTCGTCGCGGGCATCAACCCGGCGTGCAGGGCGTACGAGCGGACTCCGACCGCGACCAGCGGTGTTCCGTCACCGCCGAGCTCCCCGGCAACGTAGGCGGCATAGGCCACTGCTTGCAGGACTGCGATCACTGTCCATCGGTAGGACTGGCCGGGGAAAGTCAGGTGCACCCAGGCAGTAGCCGACGCCAACCAGCGTGAGTGCACCGTGTCGCGACCGATTCCCGAACGATCCCCTGCGGGGGGTGTGCGCACTTCTCGTTCACTGTGTCCGGGAGACCGCAACACGTGGATATGTTGCGATGTCCAGCTACAGGCGTTGGCCCAGTCGTGGCGCAGGTGCGCGGCGGCGCGGTCCCCGTCCTCGTCGTATCGAGCGCGCAGACCAGCCCAGAGGTCCTCGGCGGGGCCATAGATGTGGGCCTGGACGTCGTCGAGGGCGTAGCCGCGCAGCGCGGCGTGCTGCAGGACGCTTTGGCTGCCCTCGGTACGGGTGGGGTAGCGGTTGTCCTTCGGCAGGGTGCCGTGCCGCGCGAACGCCGCGGGGACGGCGGGGATGGGGCTGGTGAGCCGCCATTCGGGCCGCAGCCGCGCTGCGGCGTCCACCCCTTCCCAGAGATCGCCGAGAGACGGCTGGCCCGCGTACGAGGCTGCTGGCTGCGCGGCGGCCGCGACCGGGCCGGGCCGGTCGGTGGGCTGCTGGAGGGTGTCGCCGAGCAGCAGCCGGAGCCGCGCGAGTAGGCCGGGCGCGGACCGGACAGTGAAGACCTCGAGCGCGTCAGCGAGGGTGCCGTCCAGGACCCGGGAGCAGCCCTCCTTGGTCGCTGACCCGGGCGGGGTGATGTAGCCGGTCTTCTCGTTGAGCATCGGGCTCAGGTCCAGCGTCGGCAACCGCGACTTGAGTAGACGCATCACCGGTTCGATGTGGACCAGGCGGAACGTCTCGCCCACCGCGAGCGGGGTGATGACGTGTCGCCCACCGTTACCGGGGTTGTGATCGCTTATGCTGCGACCACCGCACTCGGTCAGCCAGAGCTTCAATTTGGCGGCGTCGCGGGCGACAGCGAGACGACCATGGGTTTTGCTGTCGAGGTCGAACACCAGCTTGTCGGTGAGTCGCACCGGGCTGTAGATCGGCACCGCGGCCGGCCAGGCGGGCGGTTTCGTGGTCAGCGCCCGAGTCCGCTTCGATTTGTTGGTGGCCGGGTCGATGACTCGCATGCGCGGGTGCGCCGCGATCTCCGGTGCCAGGTACGAGAAAACCAGCTCGGGGGCTTCAGTGGCCTGAGCTGGGATTTCAGTGTTGGTGGGTAGCTCGGGGGCTTCTCGTTCGAAATCGTGACCGGCTCTACCGGTCGCGATGCTTTGAGGCGAACCTTCGGCCTTGCTACCCTTGGAGCCGCTGATCAAGCGTGGTCCTAAGGGCCTTTGAAGAGCCTCCCGGCGGCAACCGGGGGGCCTTCGTCATTTACGGGGGGCTGCTCCCCAGGTCTAGGCGGGGAGTTTCAGTGCTCCTTGGTGCTCGTCGGGGAGATCGGGATAGTCGGGAAGGTCGAGCTCTCGCCGGAGCGCGATTTCGACCAGCTGTCGTTTGTTGAGTCCACGCTTCTTGACCGCCTCGTCGAGTGCGGCAACGACTTCGCGCGACAGGGCCATGCCAACGGGTTTCGTCGGGGGGAGCTTCGCGGGTCTAGCCATGGCATAACTTCTAGATCGAATACGGCAGCAGGTGTGGGAGGCGCGCCGCGCGAGATGTCCCACAAATCATGGGACATCTCTGGGGGAGCCGAGTTTTCGTGTGAGGAGCCCGTTTTCGGTGTCGGGTGCAGCACTTATGTCGATGTGGTCGACACGATCAGATCTCTGACCTGTGCGGAGTCGACGAGTTGGCCAGCGCCGACCAGGCGTGAGATATGCAGGAGCGCAGAGTCGTGGATCTCCTGCGCCGAGTGGCGGGTTGCGTTGGACGCGACGGCATCTCGGACTACCCATGGCACGTAACCCAGCTCGAACGCATCGAGCGCGGTCTTGAGAACGCAAGCGTCCGTTGCGATTCCGCAGATGATCAGGTCTGTGACGTCTAGCTCACCGAGTAGCGCCAAGCCCTCCGGTGTGAGTGCCGTGTAGACCGTTTTGTCGAGCGTGCGCGCATTGGGGTGCGCGGTGAGCGGCAGCAGTTCGTCGACGATGTCGGTCTCTGGAGGTCCGTACAGTGCCCGCCAGCCGATCAGCCTCTCCCACGGGGAATCTGCGTAATTCCAGTATCTGGTGAAGACGGTCGGACGGCCGCTTGCTGCCCAGCGGGTGGCGAGGTCGAGAATCACCGGGATGGCGGGAGCCGAGTGTTCGTTGACGAATCCGTTTTGCGCGTCAACGACCATGAGGACTGCTCTGTCTGCGTTGATGGTCATTGACCTGCCTCCTTGAGGGCTTCCATGGCCAAGCTCAGCTGTCCCGGCAGACCACTCGAGGACACGAGCGCATCGCGCATCTGCCGGTGGTGACCGGTCTCTTGCGGCCGCGGGGTGAGTAGCACGGACCGGGCGGCCCGCAGGAATCCGTACCCGTAGCGGGGACACACCTCAAGATCGCGGTCGCTCTCGATCTGCTCGTTGATATGGGCTGTGTATGCCCATATGGCCTGTAGGCCGATTTCGAAGCCGATCAAGTCCCCTTCTGGCAGCGCCCGGAGGGGATCATGTGCGTGATAGACGACCCCTGACCAGCTCGCCCATGCACTCGAAACCCCGGGCGCGCCAAATGCTTTCATCTCGGCAGGCTGATACCCGGCGGCCAGTAGTTCCTGCTCGGTGCGTTCGCCGCTGACTTGAGCAGCAGCGAGGTCAGTCAGATCTCGGTCGACCAGAACGCGGGGCGCGCATATGAGGCGCAGCCCGGTATCGAGCGTCGCTCCAACCCACGGCAGCGAGTACGCCCAGTAGAGACTCAGCACATAGGCGGCCTGCACCTCGTCGCCAACCAGGCCGCTCAAATGCTGGCTCGCCCACTCCAGGTTTTCTGGATAGGACCGGTACCGCCACATAGCCAGTGTCGTGACGTCGGGCACGTCGAGACCCTCGGTGAGGTGGATTATTACCGTCCCCCAGGGCCAGACGGCAAGGGTGCATTCATCGCCGTTGTCGTCCAAGGACGCGGTCCAGCACGGAGTCTTGCCGAGGTAGCCAGTGACCTGCTTCATGCCGAGCTTGCTGGCGAGCTGTTCCACCGAGCCGTGGCTGATGTGTGCCGCGATGAATTTGTGTGAACGGACGCCGAGCCGGGCGCCGGTTACCGGAGCGAGCGCGCCGACCGCGATGAGTACGTCTCCCGGTGGCGTGGTCTTGGTCTCCCAGGACGCGACGTGCCCGGCTTTGACCTCCCTGCCGAGCAGCGAACTGAGTGCCTCGGCGAAGGCTGCTGGAGACAGGCCTGCAGATGAGCGGGCCAGTGCCACGCGATTTCGGGCAAGAGCGGCGTAGTCCGGGTGGTAGCTCGACCGTCTCGTGTGCAGCCCCGTGACGTTTCCGGGGCCAGCGGGGAGACGGCTGACGTTCACCCCGCCTCCTCTATCGACTTCCTGGGCGTCTGCTCGGGGTAGGTCAGCCCAATGTTGGCGTAGACCTCCATCATCTGTGTCTCGAGGTGAGCAATGCGTTCGCGGAGATCCGAGATCTGGTCGTCTTCTGCCTCGGGCTCAGACTGTGCGCGAACGAAAGTCCCGACGCCCTGGAAGGTTTCGAGCAGCCCGGCTTTCCGGAGCTCGTCGATGGCGCGGTCGACGGTGTTGAGTGCGACGTTCCACTGCTCCATCAAGTTGGCCTTGGTGGGTATCTGGTCGCCAGGGGCGTACTCGCCGCTAGCGATCCGTTCGCGGAGATCGTCGGCGATCAGTAGGTAGCGGGGCCGTCCAGGTTGCTTGCTCACAACAACAAGATTAAGTGCCAGTGAGTCACCTACGTCAACTGATCGACCGTTGACTCAACTAGGTGACTCTGATTGACTTGATTGAAGGGAGTTTCGCGACTGAGTAGGAGTTCGGATGTCTGTCAAGCGGGAAGGGGTGTGGCTGGTCGCGACGCGGTCCAGCCACGTTGCGTATGAGGCGCGGCCGGGGTGGTTCCGGTTGTCGTTCTGGCCTGAGCAGCTGGTTTCGGGGTGCGCGGCGGTGGCCGGCCTTTCGTTGGCGGAGATCGCCAATGACTGGAACGAGCTGCTGTGGGCTGAGGACCCGAACGTCGAGATGGTCTGGAAGCTGCTGGGTGGTCAGGCCAAGACGTTGGGGATGGACGCCTTCGAGGCCGTCGTGCGCTGCGAGCAGTACGAGGCTCCGGCTAGCGGCATCGATCGGGCGGTGCGCTCGTGAGCACACCGACGGTGCTGATCCGGTCGTCGGTGCTGGCGAAGCCGGTTGCGACGGTGCATGTGGGCCGCCACGTGATGACGAGCAAGTCGACGCCGCATTCGGCGCGCTATGTCGGTGTGGGCAAGTGGGTCGTTGACTACCTGCCGGGCCGCCAGCTGACCAAGGACGAGGCGATCACCGCGATGAAGATCGCGGCCGCGCCGCAGCGTCCGGAGGTCGGGCGGTGGGCGGCGACGGTCGGTCTGACCGCCGCTGAGGCGGTGGGGATGGCCGCGATGCGGTTCGGTGCCGCTGCCGAGCGGGCGATCGGAGCCGACCGGTGAGCGAGCCCGAGTACGACGAGAACGAGCAGGACGTTCCGAGGGGGCGGGTGGTCGTCTCGGCAGGGATGGGCGTCGGGCATATGGCGGCGGTGTTCCTGGCGGTGATCGTGGCCGCGATCGTGGTCTTGCTGTGGGTGGTTGTGGCGTTCCCGTCTCAGGTCGGGGACGGGTCGGCGGTGCCGACGTCGCGGCCGCTGGGCCCGTGTGAGCCGTTCTGCAGTCTGCGCACCACTGTTCCAGAGGCGCCGGGGGGTGCGCGATGACTCGCGTCGAGTTGGTGGATCCGGTCGTGTTCTCCGACCGGACTTGCCGGGATGTCCCGCAGAACACGTTCTTCCCGCCGGGCAAGCGCACGCGCGAGATCGAGAAGGCCAAGTCCTACTGCCGGGTGTGCCCGCGGTTGGTGCAGTGCGCCGAGTGGGCGCAGCCCCTAGCCGCCTCCGGTGCGCTGGCGGGCTGCGTGGTCGCTGCGGTGTACCTGCCCGGCCCGCACAAGGGCCAGGCCGGGCGCGACGCCGCTGTCGCCGAGTTGGCCGAGATCGTCGCCTACGGCCGGATGTCCGAAGCCGATGTCGAGGGGGCCGCGTGATGGACCACTACACCACTGCCCGGGGCACGGTCCGTGTCGGCCAGCTCTACCGCGACGCCCGCCGCACCAACGTGCGGACTCTGCGCGTCGAGGCCATCGGCAGGCCCTGGAACGACTGGAAGGGCGTTACGCACTGCTCGATCGACTGCCTGGTCATCGAGCAGGTCGCCGATGGGGTGCGGACCGAGCCGAGACGGCCGACCTCGATGAGGGCAACCCGGCTCCTCAGCGCCGAGTTCGTGCTGGTCGAGGAGGTTTCGTGATGCCGATTCGTCCAGAGAACCGCGACCGCTACCCGGCGGACTGGGCCGCGATCAGCACAGCAATCAAGGTCGAGCGTGCTCGCGGCCGGTGCGAGTGCACCGGTGAGTGCGGCCGCCCGGTGTTCCCGATCTATCACCTCGGCGACGACGGCCGCTGCCGCAACCGCCACGGCGGCCGGGCGGTCGGTACGGGGTCGCGGGTTGTGCTGACCACCGCGCACCTCAACCACACGCCCGAGGACTGCCGCCCGGAAAACCTCAAGGCCATGTGCCAGGGCTGCCACCTGTTCTACGACGCCGCCCACCACGCCCAGACCCGCTCCGCAGCGCGGCAGGCCGAGCTCGCCGCACTGATGGATCCGCTGTTCGACATCGAGAAAGAGGTGGCGACATGGATCGCCGAGTAAAGGACCCGGCTCAGCACGCGGGCGCCGACGAGTGGAAGCCGCTGATCGCGGTCGGCGCGATCGGTACCGCGTCGCTGGGCGCGTCGGCGTCGCTGCGGCTGGCGCCGCTGCTGGGTGGACCGACCCAGGACGTTCCGTGGAACCCGGCCGCGCTGGCCGCCCATCTGGCTGTCCAGCAGGACATCGTGTGGAGCGGGCAAGCGACCGCGTCGGCGGTCGGGCTGGTCGTCGGTTCGCTTGCGACGCTGGGGGTTTCGGCGCGGCTGTGGCAGTACATGTGCGACTGCAAGCCGTGGCAGCGCACCGTGGGTGGGCGTCGCCCGAAGCTGCAGCGGCAGCCGATCGACGAGCGCGCCCAGTACATGGGCCGGGGCAAGGCCTTGCAGCCGTTGACCGCGCAGACCGTCGCGAAGGCGGCCAAGCGCCTTGACGTGAAGTTCCCGAACGCCCCGGTCGCCGAGAAGCACGATGTGCCGCTGCGCTCGGGTGTCTCGATCGGTATGCCGGTGATCGGCGGAGATCTGCTGTTCGCCTCGTATGAGGACCTGCACGTCGATATCTGGGGTCCGCGCCAGGGCAAGTCGACCTCGCGGGTGATCCCCGCGGTTCTGGAAGCGCCGGGATCGGTGCTGACCACCTCGAACAAGAGCGATGTGGTCGCGGCGACCATGGCGATGCGTTCGGAGGTCGGGCCGTGTTTCGTGTTCGATCCGCAGCGCATCGCGGGACAGACCGAGCCGTGGAGCTGGGATCCGCTGTCGTATGTGATCGCTCCGGAGCAGCGCCCGAAGCTGCCGCAGCCCAAGGCGCAGCTGCACGCGGTCAGCGACGGTGTCTTCGTTGACGAGCCGGACGATATCGGCGACCGCGACGTCGAGATTCCGCTGGTGTGGGGTGCTGAGCAGCGTGCTGCGCAGTTGGCCGCGCATTTCGCCGACGGCGACGACGGCGAGGACGCACGCAAGGACGCCTTCTTCGACCCGGCCGGTGAGGAACTGCTCGCGCAGCTGCTGCTGGCCGCCGCGCTGGCGGATCGCCCGATCAGCCAGGTGTGGGAGTGGCTGACCAACGAAACCAACACCGAACCCGCGCGGATCCTGGACCTGGCCGGGCACCACCTCGCCAGCAAGGGCCTGTTCGGCGAGTTCAACGCCGACCCCAAGCAGCGTTCCGGTGTGTTCGGCACCGCCCGCAAGATGGCGCGGATCCTCAAGTCCCCGGAGTTGCGGCCGTGGATCGAGCACGGCGGTAACCGGCGTCGTTTCGACCATCGCGAGTTCGCTCGCAGCGACAGCTCGACGCTGTATCTGCTGTCGATGGAGGGCGCCGGATCGGCCGGGCCGATCCTCAACGCGCTGACCGCTGCTGTGCTGGAGTGCTCGATCCAGCGGGCCGCCGTGTACGGCGGGCGGTTGCCGACACCGCTGCTGGCGGTGCTGGACGAGGCCGCCAACGTGGTGCGCTGGCGGGACCTGCCCGCGAAATACAGCCACTTCGGCTCGCGCGGCATCGTCGTGCTGACCGTGCTGCAGTCCTGGGCCCAGGGTGCGCGCTGCTGGGGTGAGTCCGGAATGAAGGCGCTGTGGGGTGCGGCGGGTGTACGGGTGCTCGGCTCCGGCCTGGACGATGTGGCGTTCCTGCGCGATCGCGCCGAGGCGGTCGGCCCGCACAACGAGCTGACCGGCACGGTGTCGCACAGCAGCTCGGGCCGGTCGGTGTCTCGGTCGCTGACCGAGCGCCAGACCCTCACCGTTTCCGATATCCAGTCCCTGCCGCGCGGCCGAATGATCGTGTTCGGCAGCGGTTTTCCCGCCGTCCTGGTCGCAGCCGTCCCGTACTGGGACCGCCCCTACGGCGCGCGTGTGAAGGCCGATATCGAGGCCGCCGCCAAGAAGGCCGCCGCCCTGGCCGCCGCAGCCTTCGGCGAATTCGACCAGTTGCAGACCGGCGCGGATGAGCGAGAGGAGGGGGCGGCATGAGCGTGTTCCCGGACGACGACATGGACGAAGACCTGTTCACCGAACAGGTGATGTCGCGGATCGACGCCATGGAGGCCGCCGACGGCCAGGCGGGCGGCGGCCAAACAGGCGGGGGCCAGGGTGAGGAGCCGCCCCCGCCGTACTACCCGAACCACATCGAGTGGGTCACCGAGTGGTTCGCCGCGATGTATGCCCGCGAGGTCGGCGACGGCGTCCAGGACATCTGCTGGTGCCCGTGGTGGCTCAAGCACCCCGAGGCCTGCTCGACATTCGAGTCCATGTGGCGGGCGTGGGAGCACCTGCGCCTGGACGGCAAGACCGGCATGAGCGTGTGGTGGCGCGATCACTGCACCCCGCACATGAACCGGTTGCTCGATCCGCAGGGCACGTTCCGTTACTGCTCCGTGCAGGGCCATTTCAAGAACGGCCACCTCACTCCGCTGCCGCTGGCCTCGCCCGGCGCGGTCCTTTCGTCCTCGGCCGTCGCAGGTGCCGGGGCTGTCTCCACAACCACCAATGGGAGGAAAAACCATGTCGGACGTCTCTTCGCCCGCATCACCGGCGGCCGCTGACGCCCTGCCGCTGACCCGGCACGAGCTGATCGAAGCCGTCTACGAGCTCGGTCGCCGAGTCACCATCGACCACTGGGAGGAGGACACCACCGCCACCACAGTGGCGGTGACCGACCAGACCGCCCAAGCGCTGGGTGCCCAGATCCTCGGCAACATCCGTGACAGGCGGGTGCTCGATGGCGACGAGGCCGCTCGCGCCGAAGTCGTGGTCACCGAGCTGCTCGACGGCGGCGAGGCCCGCTACGCCTGGGAACGGATCGCCGACGCCGAGATGTACGAGGCGTGGGTGAGCACCCAGCACGAACACCCCGACGCGGGCCGCAATGTCTGGTTGCGCGCCGCGGGCATCTCCGACGTGCGCCGAGAGTTCCCCGACGCCGTGTTCCTGGCACCGGTCAATGTGGATCCGCGCCGCGCGGTGTCGCTGAGCCGTGAGCAGCTGCGCGCCACCCTCGACGAGCTGGTCGGCCACGTCGGGACCGACCCGGAGGAGTACGAGCGCGGCTCAATGCGCTGGGAGAGCGACCTTTCCGAGCTGGCCGAGGCCACCGTGTCGGCGATCCGTAAGGGTGAGGTGGTCTCCGCCGGTGAGGCCGCCCGCCTGGAGCGCCTGGTCGCCGCGTCGGTGAGTTTCGAGCAGGTCCGCGGATCCGCCGGTGAGCGCCTGTGGGATCTGGCGACCGACCCCGACGCCTACCAGCGATGGCTGACCGTGCGGGCGGTGTCGATCCAGCACGCGATCAGCGCGGACCCGTTGGACTGGACCAACAGCCACGGAGAGTTCGTCGACGCGATCCGGCTGCGCCCGTTCCGGGCCGACAGCCTGCGCCGCGAGGACTACCAGCTGCTCGATCGCGCCGGCATCGAGCGGGCCTTCGCCGAGATCGCCTCGATCGCAGACCCGTTCGTGTCCACCACGCGGCTGGCGAGTGGTTCCCAGAACCTGAGCGGACACGAGAAGCGCTTCGCCGAGCTGGCCGAGACCATCCTGGCCACCGCCCGCCACAGCGACACCCTGACCGCAGGCGAGGCCGGTCGCGCCGAACGCGTGGTCGCCACGCTCGCGGCGGGGGAGTACAGCACCGAGATCGCCAGCGAGGGCCGCGTGTGGCAGCTGGTCACCAACCCCGACGCGTACACGCAGTGGATGTCGGAGCGCAATATGCGCCTGCACGAGATCCACGGCGCTCGCGGCGCGGCGGGAGTCGGGCGCGGCGGGGAGTTCATGAACGCGGTGGGCCTGCACCGCTACGACCTCGATGCCGAAGTCGTCGCCGAGATCGGCGAGGACTTCCTGGATCGCGACCAGGCGCACGCGTGGGTCACGGAGCTGGTCGAGCTGTCCGAGCGGCTCTACGACAAGGATGCCTCGCTGACATGGGTGTACGACCCGAGCAAGACGCTGGAGGAGCAGGTCAGCCGCCACGCCAGCGAGCTGCTCTACACCGCCCGCTACAGCGACACCCTGACCACGGCCGAGGCCGACCGCGCCGAGCGGGTCGTTGCGGCGCTGGTCAGCGGTGAACGGCTGGACCTGACCGCCGCGAGCGCCTGGGACGCCATCGAGTCCACAGCGGTCTATGAGCAGTGGCTTGTGCAGCGTGGCGCGCGCCGCGAGGTCGAGCAGCAGGCCGAGGCCGAGTATTGGACCCAGCAGCAGCGTGAGGTCGTTGAGGAGATCGAGTTCTGGAACGCCAATCCGGATCTGGATCCATCGGTCCGTGCCGATGAGCAGCGGTTGCGTGATGCGGACGCGCTTGAGCCGGACTGGAATTCGGCCGAGTGGCGGCGGACGGACGCGGCGATCATCGCAGAGAAGATCGTGGCGGATCCGGAGCGGGCCGAGGAGCTGCTGTGGGGCGCCGATCGCGATGAGGTGTTCGCCGCGATCATCGCGACCGCCCACGGGCAGATGCGAGAGTGGCAGAGCCTGCAGGCGGACTACAAACACCTGCGCGGGCAGCTGACCGAGTCGCGGGCGACCCTGGACAAGGCCGCTGGGCAGGCTATCGCCGATCAGCGGGAGCTGATCGAATTGCGGGCGGATCGGGAGCGGTTGCAGAGCGCGGCAATGGATTTCGCCGCCGACCTCGGCATCACACCCGCCGCCCGCAGGCCTGCGCCGCAAGCGGTGGCGCCACAGCAGACGGCGGTGTATGCGGTTGCCCCGTCGCCGGAGTTCCCGGTTCCGGTGAACACACAGTCGGTTGAGCCCTCAGCGCCGTGGTGGCGTCCGCTCTCGCAGGGTTTGGGCCGGGGCAGCAGAGCTGAGCGTGGGGCCAGCAGGTGAGTGGGCAGACCCCATCGAGGACGGCGGCCGCGATCACGCGGCCGTCGTTCGACCGTATAACCGGCGCGTTGGACGCCCACGCGGTGGCGAACAACCGCAAGCCGGGACCCGCCTCCTATTCGGGGGAGTGGACCAAGTACCGGTGCCCGTCCCATGACGATCACGATCCGTCGCTGGGCCTGATCTACGTCCCGGAGAAGCACAAGACGGTAGTCCGCTGTTTCACAACCTGCAGCGACGAGGAGGTGCTGGCTGCGATCGGGCTGGATGTGCGGGACCTGTTCGACGTTCCGCGCCGCGGCATGGGTCCTCGCACGGGGCAGGCCCGCCAGGGTGACCGGGTGCGCGACGGTGGCCGGGAGCGCACAGCAAGCCATGGGCAGGCTTCCCCGGTCGAGTCCAAACGGGACCGGCTCGGGAAGGTGACCGGAGCCCGCTACCAAGCCGGGATCTACCTCTATACCGACGAGCGCGGCAACCCGCTCGGTGAGGTGGTGCGCTCGCATATCCCGCATGAGCACGGCACCGAAAAGGTGTTCCGGCAACGCAAATGCGATGCGGGCGGGCGCTGGAGCGGTGGCGGGTTCGCGCCGGTGCTCTACCACCTGCCCGCCGTACGCGACGCGGTCGCCGAGGGCGAGACGATCTGGCTGGTCGAGGGCGAAAAGGACGCCGACCGCGCCCAGGCCGCCGGGCTGGTCGCGACCTGCAACGCGATGGGCGCGGGCTCGTTCAAACCCGAGCACGCCCACCAGCTGCGCGGCGCTGCGCAGGTGGTGATCGTCGCCGACAAGGACGAGCCCGGCTACCGCCACGCCGCCCGCGTCTCGCAGCTGCTGCAAGGCCGCGTCGGGGAGCTGATCGTCGTCGAGGCCGCGACCGGCAAAGACCTGTCCGATCACGTCAACTGCGGTCACGGCCTCGAGCTGGACGAGTTCGTCCGCGTCGATGCCTCGGTTCTCTCTGCCGCTCTGGCCGGACCCGCCGGCGGCCATATCCCAGCCCCGCAGTCCTACGAGCACGACCACGGTCAGCAGCCCGCCGACCGTGAACACGCCCCCGAGCCGGAATCGGCTGGGGCACCCACGATTACGGAGGTTCCATCAGTGTCTGAGCACGCCGCGGATATCGACCACGCCGCACGCGAGATGGCCATGTTCACCCGGATGATGTTCCAGTTGCTGACCGAGTGGTCTCGCGCGGCGGCGCTGCGCCGCGCCGAGGGCGCGAAGATCGCCGCCCGGATCTCGGCGGCCGAGGCCGAGCTTGCCGAGAAGCGGTTCGAGGCCGAGAAGAAGATGGCCACCGCCAGGTTGACCGATGTCGGGACCGAGAAGTGGTGGAAGACCGCCAGTGCCGACGATGTTCTCGACGCCTGGTACGACGCCACCGCGTGGCGTCACGACGCCCCCGAGGCCGAGCGGGCCCGCCAGGAGCTCGTGGCCGGGCTGCGTGATCGCCACGGCATCGACGTGGAGGATCTCGAGCGCGGCGCCGAGCAGGGCGCACTGGATCGGCTGGTCACCAACTCCTACTCCAGCGGTGCGGCGCTCGAGCGGGCCGCGATGGCCCAGCGTTTCGCGATCAACGCCGTCGCCGAGGTCACGATTCTGGACGACGACCAGCGCAAACACGCCTACCAGGCGATCGACGAGTACGCGAAGGCCTCCGCCCGGATCATGTCCGACCGCCGCACCTCGGGTCCGGCCTCGCGCGAGGATGAAGCCACCCGGGAATCCGCTCGAGCCCGGGTGGAACTGCTGCTGGCCTCGGCCAAGCCCGCCGACCGCGACAAGGTGTTGTTCGCGATGGACTACCTCACCGGGGACCCGCGCGCCAATATCGGCGAGGCCAACTGGGGAGCGAGCTCGGATGCCCGTGCCAAAGTCGACGAGGCGCTGATCGAATACCAGCGGCGTCTGGCCACGGGCGAAGACACCACCGTGGTGACCCGCCGACTGACCGAGCTGATGCCGGATCTGTCCAAGGACGATGCCGACAAGGCCCGCCAGCGCGGCCGCGACATCAAGATGGCCCCGGCCGCCCCGCAGACGCCGCTGTGGCCGGGCGCGGTACACAAGGACCGCCTCGGCGAGCAGATCGCCGAGTACTCCCGGCTGGCCCGTTCGGTGGACGGGCAGGACCAGGCCAAGGCTGACGCGATCGAGCTCGAGATCGAAAAGGCGGTGGCGGACAAGAACTCCGGTCTCTCGCCGATCGAACGCCAGCAGGTCAAACTGACGCTCTCCGATGCCGAGCAGCCCGGAATCGCGTCCGCGCCACAGACGATGTGGGCCGACCAGGAATCGCGGTACCGCCAACAGCGCAGCCGCGACCACAAGGTGGCTGTCGAGCGGTCCCGCGAGGCCGCCCAGCAGATCGGTGAAGTCCTCGAAGACGCCGGGCTCGATCCCAACTCCTCCCAGATGGAGCCGGTCCGGCACGCCCTGGTCGCGCTGCGTAAGGAGTGCGAGGCCGCCTCCCTCGACGGCGGCAAGGCCGAACACCGGCTCAACGCGATGGCCGCCCACCGCAAAGCACTGCGCGACGGGCTGGCCACAGCCGGAGTCAACGGCGCGATCGCCGAGGACGTCATGGCCGTGGCCGGACAGCTGGAGACCTCCTCGCTGCGCGCGGCCACGTCCTCGCAACGCACGAAGGTGAAGCGGGAAGCCGCCCGAGGCAACCCGCCGTCGTGGGACAACCAGGTCCGCCGCGCCCAGCTCGTCGAGGAACTGACCGCTCTCGGGGTGGACCGTGAGCAGATCACCGCCCTGCTGCTCACCGATATCGCTCAGGCCCGCCCAGCCGGGGCGGCGACCGAACCCGGTGACGCCCCAAAAGCACGGTCAACGGCGTCGGGGGCGGGCATGGATCTCGGCAAGAAGCGGGGGCGCAGCCGGTGATCGCCGACCGACCCGCCGCCGAGGACGGCCAGAAGCTGCTTCCCAACTGGGAGGCGCTGTTGCACAGCGGCATTCGCGCCGCCCAGCAGCTCGGCGACCACACCGCCAGCGCGCTCGAACCGGCCATGACCGACGCCTACACCGGGGCGCCGCACCGGCGGCCGCTGGTGTTCAGTCCCTCGTTCATGACCCAGTGGCTCGCCACCGACGAGCCCGCTGCCTGCTACTCGCTGCGCGCGGCGGGCGGGTTCGCCCGCTTCCCGAGCTCTCGCGCCGAAGCCGCGGAATTCGTCGGGGTCAGTGGCTGCCGCTCGCGCGGGCGCCAGCACTGGATCAAACGCCCGATGGCCGCCCACCAGGACGACCAGGGCATTTGGGAAGTCACCTGCTGCAGCGACTGCGGGCATCCGTTCCTGCGCTACTTCGCCGACGACGAAACCCGGATCGTCCACTGGTCGCTCTACCCAGACCTGCCCTGACACCGTTGACCCACGCCCCGACACAGAGCGGCCCGGAGATGACTCTCCGGGCCGCTCTGTGTATCCCGAGGGCAGCTTCCCCCAGGCCAGGCGTGATGTCAGGCCAGATGGTGTGTGCGCGGGCGCGGCCAATGAGCCGGGCAGTAGTGCCGGTTCCCCAGATACCAGCCACGGGCAGCCGCGATCGTGAGAACCGCGTGCTCGGTTGCCAGCGCACCGACCTCCTCGATCAGCGCGCGGCAATCCGGCTGGTCACAGGCCAGCCACTTCGAATCCCCGATCATGACCTCGAGTATCAGTGGCCAGACCGACACACACCATGCCGAACGCCAGGACCGCAGCCACTCACACCCAGAAACCGCCCCTCATTTTTGTGTCGAAAACCGGACACACGCCGGTGTTCTCACAGGTAGATGACCAGGACAAGCAGCAGCAGCGCGGCCAGGGCCAGTCCCCACCGCCAGCGCCTCCCTGCACCGCGACTCGATGGCGGCCGGTTCGCGAACCCGATGCGGGGATACCACGGGCCGCTGTCGAAGGCTCCGGCCTGGGCGGCTGCGTGGATCCGCCGCCCTGCCTCGAGCTTCCCAGGGGTGATCCCCGTCGGCGCGTCCTGGACCAGCGACCGCGGGCAACTGGAGGTGTAGTGCCAGGAGTCCAAGCACCACGGATTCAAACACCGGTACCGCAGCATGGCGTGCCCCCTCGCTCGATTGGCCAACCGGCCCAGAGTACGGCCGCGAGGGGACACCGTCAGCAGCCAATGAGGTGAGTAGCCCGTCTCGTCCTCGGTCTTTCCGCCCGCTCGAGCCGGTGGAAGTCTGATCACTGGGGGCAGAAAAGAAGAGGGAGGTAGTGCGATGACGAAGTCCAGTGGCAAGAGCGGCCACGCAAGCGGCGACAAGATGACCGCCACCAGGGCCTCCGCAATCCAGAGCGCCGGGGCGAAATCCCCCAGCTCATCGACCGCGAAATCAGGGTTCGCGAGCCGTGCCCAGTCGGCCGCCGCGAAGAGCGCCAACAGCGGATCTGGCAA
>NZ_CP192082.1:4947500-7283512 GCF_050955735.1 Nocardia sp. CA-135953 | reverse complement strand
GCAGTTTCCTCCCCGGAAGTAGGCGATAGGAGCAGACGGTCGGAGCCTGCGGAGTATCGGCGTGGCTGAGTCGATGTTGTGATTCCGCATACGTCCGTAACCGGTTCGGACGCTGCCCGGGTCCCCCATCCGGGCGGCGGCGTGGCACCGTCGGCCCTACGAATATGCCACTCCAGGGGTCTTTCCACACAATTATCCACAGATGTGGAGAACCCTGGGGAGATGTGAAACGAGGTTGCTTTCTGCCGCTATACGGCCTGGACCTGCGGTTCTGCAGCAATCTTCTGGCTACGTACGTTAGTTGGTGCGCAGGCTGACGGCTAGGGGTGTGGACGAACTCACGGTTATACCCAGGATGCGTCACTCCGGTGCAGCGCTCCCGCGCAAGCCGCGCGAGGGTGGGCCGAGTTTGACCCGTACTTTGCCGATCAGTACCCTCGTACAGTCACCCCTTGGTGCGGTGGCGGTCCTGTGCTGACCGTTTCGATTGGCGGCGCTCGCGGTGCCCTCCGTGGTTACGCAAGCTGCCTCCTCCGGGCCCGTCGCTCACGCCGCTGGGTCAGGTCGTATCGACCTCGTGCGCCAGGACCGACGCGCATCGATGATGACCACCTCGCGATTCATCGCGCAAAGACGTATCACCGACAAGCTTTGGGCGCCGAACGGCGCCCACCTACTCGAGGAGTGTTGACCGTGGCCAAGGGCAAGCGGACGTTCCAGCCGAACAACCGTCGTCGGGCGCGGGTCCACGGCTTCCGTCTTCGGATGCGCACCCGCGCTGGTCGCGCCATCGTTTCCGCGCGCCGCGGCAAGGGCCGCAAGTCCCTCACTGCCTGATCCTCGCTCTCGGACGCCCGGGTGTTGCCTGAGCCGTATCGGTTGCATCATCGTGCCGACTTCTCCCGGACGGTGCGCCGCGGCCAGCGAATCGGGAGGCGAGATCTGGTCGTACACGCGCTCGTGCACGGGTATGACGGAACTGTGGGCGCGAGTGGACGACGAAGCGATGCGGCTGAGGCCGGATCGTTGGTCCGCGTGGGCGGCCCGCGGTTCGGATTGATTGTCAGCAAGGCGGTGGGCAACGCGGTGATTCGACACCGCGTCGCCCGCCGCCTGCGTCATATTTGCGGTCAAGTGATCGCCGAACTGCCCACCGATGCCGATATCGTGATCCGCGCATTGCCCGGCGCCGCGACCGCCGACGCGACGGAGTTGCTCCGCCAGCTGCGTGGCGCGCTGCGCAAGCTCGATATCGTCCGCAAATCGGCTACCGTGGCCGGTGCGGGATGAGTGCGCGTTCCACCGTTGCTCGGCTACCCGCGAACACGGTGATCTTCCTGATCGAGCTCTACCGGACGTATGTCTCCCCCATGCGCCTGCCGGTGTGCCGTTTCACCCCGACCTGTAGCGAGTACGCGGTGACCGCGTTACGCACCCGCGGCCTGTTCGTCGGCCTCGGATTGACGGTCGTGCGATTGGCGAAATGCGCACCCTGGCACCCTGGTGGGTGGGATCCCGTTCCGGAGCGAAAAACACGCGAACGGAACGAGTCAGCCGCCGACCAGCAGGTGTCGGCGCCACACGCTTGTAAAGGATCACCGCGCGCGGTGATCGGCGATACGAACGACGGGAGTGCATAGAGCCGTGCTCGACTTCATTTATTATCCGGTGTCCTGGATCCTCTGGTTCTGGCATCGGGTCTTCGGGTTCGCGTTCGGCGCGGACAACGGACTCACCTGGGCACTGGCCGTGGTGTTCCTGGTATTCACGTTGCGCTTGGTGCTCTACAAGCCGTTCGTCAAGCAGGTGCGTACCACCAAGCAGATGCAGGAGCTGCAGCCCCAGATCAAGGAGCTGCAGAAGAAGTACAAGAACGATCGCCAGAAGATGGCGACCGAGATGCAGAAGCTGCAGAAGGATCACGGCTTCAACCCGTTGATGGGCTGCCTGCCGATCCTGGCGCAGGTCCCGGTCTTCCTCGGTCTGTTCCATGTGCTGCGCTCCTTCAACCGCACCGGCACCGGCATCGGCCAGCTCAGCATGTCGGCCTACGACAATGCGCATACGCCGAACTATGTCTTCAGCGCCATCGACGTCCAATCCTTCCTGAGCGCCCGCATCTTCGGCGCCCCCATCTCGGCCTACATCACCAGCCCGCCGAGCCAGTTGCAGGCCTTCGCCGATTACGGCGGCGTGCCGACCAAGCTGAGCATCGCGCTGGTCTCCATCCCGCTGATGGTGATCGCCGGCCTGGCGACGCATTTCAACGCGCGCGCCTCGGTTGCCCGGCAGAGTGCGGAGGCCGCGGCCAACCCGCAGTCGGCCATGATGAACAAGCTCGCGCTGTGGGTGTTCCCGCTCGGCGTGCTGGTCGGTGGCCCCTTCCTGCCGATCGCCATCCTGCTCTACTGGGTGTCCAATAACATCTGGACCTACGGACAGCAGCACCTCGTCTTCGGCCGTATGGCGAAGGAAGAGGAAGTCAAGAAGCAGCAGAAGCTGGAGCAGCGCGCACAGAACGCGCCGAAGCCTGGTGCGAAGCCGGTAAATGTCAAGAAGAAGCAGTCGCCCTCCGATGCGAAGCCTGTCGATGCGGATGCCGATGCCGCCGCGGATGCGGTTGACGCATCGCCGTCGACGAATGGCACCGCGAAGTCGCCGACCAAGGCGGGACAGCGGCGCTCGGGCGGGCAGAAGCGATCGGGCAACCGCGGACGCCCCAACCAGAAGCGACGGCGCTGATACATCGCGCGCCTGCGGGATCTCTGAGCAACCCTGTTCGCGTTCTCCGATCGGCGCCGGTCGCCGGTCGCGCGCGATGAGCAGATGAAGGAAATCAAATGACTGTTGAAACCGACGGAGGGGACGCCACTGTGGCGACGACGACGATGGTGAACGGCGAAGCCGAAGCGGGGGCCGAATCCACCGAGTCCGCGAACGATGCCGAGGAAGCTCTCATCGAAGAGGGCGAAATCGCGGGCGACTACCTCGAGCAGTTGCTCGATGTGCTCGACTTCGACGGCGATATCGATCTCGATGTCGAGGGCGATCGCGCCATCGTGAGCATCGACGGTGGCCGGGATCTCTCGAAGCTGGTCGGCCGCAACGGCGAGGTGCTCGACGCGCTGCAGGAGCTGACCCGGCTGGCCGTGCAGCAGGCCACCGGGGTGCGCAGTCGGCTCATGCTCGATGTAGCCGGCTGGCGCGCCAAACGTCGCTCGGAGTTGAGTGCGCTCGGCACCGCCGCCGCGCAGCGAGTCCTGGAATCCGGTAGGCCGGAGCCGCTGGCGCCGATGACTCCTTTCGAGCGGAAGATCGTGCACGACGCCGTTGCCGCCGTCGAGGGTGTCAGCAGCGGGAGCGAGGGCGTGGAGCCCAATCGGCACGTTGTCGTGGTGCCTGCCTGAATCGCGCGTTGTGATTGGATTAGGGCCTCCGGTCTTCGGACCGGAGGCCCTCTTCATGTCTCGGATGCGCGCCCCCTCCCCCGGCCCCATTGCCGCACTGATCGACTCGAGTTCGGAAGGATGTTTCACGTGGAACGAGATCTCGGTGGCATCACCGCGTTGCCGAATGAGCTGGAGCCCCCGGCGACGGCCGCACTGGTTTTCGGAGACCGGCTGGATCTCGCGCGTCGGTACTGCGCCGCCCTCGCCGCCGCCGGTGTCGAGCGCGGACTGATCGGCCCCCGCGAGGTGCCGAGGCTATGGGATCGACACATTCTCAACTGCGCGGTGGTCGGTGAGTTGATGGCGGAGGGCGCCACCGTGGTCGATATCGGCAGCGGTGCCGGACTGCCCGGAATCCCATTGGCGATCGCGCGCCCGGATCTCCGCATCACCTTGGTCGAGCCGCTGCTGCGTCGCACCATCTTTCTGAGCGAATTCATCGAGGCGGCCGGACTCGATGTGACCGTGGTGCGCGGTCGGGCCGAGCAGTCCGGCGTGATGAAGGAAGCAGGCGGCGCGGATGTGGTGACCTCTCGCGCGGTTGCCCCGCTGGCGAAGCTGGCGCAGTGGTCCCTCCCTCTGTTGCGCGATCACGGACGGATGCTCGCATTGAAGGGAGTCAGTGCGGCCGAGGAACTCGAGCGCGACGGTGAGGCTTTGACGAAGGCGGGCGCGGGAAATGCGACTGTTCTGGAATGCGGCGCCGGACTCGTCTCCCCCCTCACTCTGGTGATCAGCGCCGAGCGGCTGCCGCGTGCCGAGCGTCCGTCGCGTCGAGTCGGCAGGTCGGCGCGGAAGTCGAAGTAGCAGTTCTCGATTCGTGGCAATGTTTCATGTGAAACAAGGCGTCTCGGCGTCCGCGGCGCAGCAGGCTTCGACCCGAAACTTCACGTGACGTTTTGAGTCTGGTGTCACCGGATAGAGAAATCGATAATCCCCATTGCGCGAGCCTCATTGGACACGAGAGCGCCCGGTGTGAGACGTCTGCGGCGTGGAAGCGTATCCGATGTTTCATGTGAAACATAACTCCGGTGTCGGTCCGGGACTTCATGTTTCATGTGAAACAGCAAATCGAACGCGTCAATCTTGTTTGCGGCGATGTGATTCGGTGCAGATTCGCGTGTCCTTTGTGTGATGCCGCGATTCAGCTTTCTAATCGCGCTGAGTGCTGGCAAGCTAGTGAGCGTCGGGCGTGAGCGTTGGTGCCACGGAGGGATGTGGGTTTGTCGCAGCGGCGAGAGCTCCGCTCGTCGGTCGGGCGCCGCGGTCCGATTGAGCATCAAGTTCGATCCGACACAGCTAGTGATGACACGGCGCCGAATTCGGTCGGGCGTACGTGATCTGAGGTTCTCGCGTTAGGAGCTGTCTATGTCGAGCGGTCCGGCGAATGTTTCACGGGAAACAACGTCGCGCGTGCCGGGGATGCTGGACTCCAGCACCTTGGATGCGGAGGCATTCGGAAGCACACCGTTCGGGCACATCTCCCCCAGTGAGACCCCGATAGCAGCCGAAGCCCAACGTGCAAGCCAAATATTGCATCCAGGAAAGGTGACAGTGCCGAAACCGCACGAGCAACGGATCATCACCATCGCCAATCAGAAGGGGGGCGTCGGCAAGACGACAACCGCCGTGAATCTCGCGGCCGCCCTGGCGCATACCGGGATGACGGTTCTCGTGATCGACCTCGACCCCCAGGGCAACGCCAGCACCGCCCTGGGGATCGAACATCACTCGGGTGTCCCGTCGAGCTATGAACTCCTCATCGGCGAGGTGTCGGTAATGGATGCGATTCAGCAGAGCCCGCACAGCGAGCGTCTGCTGTGCATCCCGGCGACCATTGATCTGGCCGGTGCCGAGATCGAATTGGTTTCCATGGTGGCCAGGGAGGGACGGCTCAAGGCCGCCATCCAGGAGGCCAATATCGCCGGATACGACATCGATTACGTCATGATCGACTGCCCGCCGTCGCTCGGTCTGCTCACCGTCAACGCAATGGTTGCTGCTAAGGAAGTGCTGATCCCGATCCAGTGCGAGTACTACGCGCTGGAGGGTGTCGGGCAATTGCTTCGGAATATCGGTCTGGTGCAGGCGCACCTGAATCCCGAACTACACGTATCGACGGTGCTTCTCACGATGTACGACGGACGGACCAAGCTGGCCGACCAGGTCGCCGAGGAGGTGCGCGGGCACTTCGGCGATGTGGTGTTGAAGTCGGTCATCCCCCGCAGTGTGAAGGTCTCCGAGGCGCCGGGCTACGGCATGACGGTGCTCGATTATGATCCAGGCTCCCGGGGTGCGATGAGTTATCTGGACGCCGGTCGCGAGATGGCCTCCCGGTCGGTGATCCAGCCGGGTGCGGCAGAGCGCGCGCAATGACAAACGACGAAAGGGTCGGTAACCGATGACTCAGGCGAAGAAGGGCGGCCTAGGCCGCGGACTTGCCGCGTTGATTCCGACCGGGCCGGCGGCCACACCGGGACTCGGTGCCGCACCCGGACTCGGCAGCGCCGCAGCCAATGTCGTCATCGGCGTCGATCCGATCGGACCGCAACCGGCCTCCGCCTTTCTGCACCGGGTCCCCGATCCCAGCGATGAGCAGCTGTCGGATGGCGGCGCGTCCTATCGCGAGATTCCGCCGGAGCAGATCGAACCGAATCCCAAGCAGCCGCGCCACGTCTTCGAGGAGGAGGCGCTCGCCGAGCTGGTGCACTCCATCAAGGAATTCGGCCTGATGCAGCCCATCGTGGTGCGTCGGCTGGAGCCGGGGGTGGACAAGTATCAGATCGTCATGGGTGAGCGTCGTTGGCGCGCTTGCCAAGAGGCTGGGCTCGCGGCGATTCCAGCCATTGTCCGCGAGACTGCGGACGACGCGATGCTGCGGGACGCCCTCTTGGAGAACATCCATCGGGTGCAGCTGAACCCGCTCGAAGAGGCGGCGGCCTATCAGCAGCTGCTAGAGGAATTCGATGTCACCCATGAGGAATTGGCCACCCGAATCGGTCGATCCCGACCGGTGGTGACGAATATGATTCGCCTGTTGAAACTGCCGATCCCGGTGCAGCGCCGGGTCGCGGCCGGCGTACTGTCCGCCGGACACGCTCGGGCGCTGCTCGGTCTCGAGGCAGGCGCCGACGCCCAAGAGGTACTCGCCGCCCGCATCGTTGCCGAGGGATTGTCGGTCCGGGCCACCGAGGAAGCCGTCACCCTGGCGAACCGGGATCCGGATACGGCCGCCCCCCCTGCCCCCCGGCGCAAGCCGATTCATATGCCGGGTCTGCAGGATGTGGCCGAGCGGCTGTCGGAATCCTTCGACACTCGCGTCACCGTGAGCCTCGGCAAGCGGAAGGGCAAGATCGTCGTCGAATTCGGTTCGGTCGAAGACCTCGAACGTATCGTAGGCATGATGGAGCAGCAGCAGCTCGGCAAGTGACAGAAGTGGCAAAAAATAGCCGTGTGTTTCCGGTAGGCACGTGTTCGGCGTCGAAACGTCACTGTGACGGCGCAGAAAATCGGCCTACGGAGGGGCTCCATACCAACAGCACAGCGACGTGGAATGAGGCGGGTTCGCTTTGATCGCATATTCTTGCTGGCGAGTGAATGCAGCGTGAGTGTGGATGAATCGGATAGCTGGAGGCTGAGCAGAGCGGTGTCGACCAGCGTCACAGCATTAACCCTCGGTGGACTCGACAGGCTACCCGCCCATGCGCGGCGTTGCGTGTTCTGGGAGATCGATCCGGCCGTGGCCGCGACCTCCCGTGAGTTCAGTGATCCGGTCTTCGAGAAGGAGGCGTGGCTGTCCACGGTCATGCTGGAGTGGGGTTCGTGCGGTCAGGTCGCGAACGTGGACGGCAACATAGCGGGGTGTGCGCTGTATTCGCCGCCGAGCGCCGTACCGCGTGCCGGCCTGTTCCCCACATCGCCGGTTAGCCCGGACGCGGTCCTGCTGACCACGCTGCGTGCCGAATTCCCGTATCAGGATGCCGACATAGCCCACCGCCTCATAACGGCCGTGGTGGCCGATCTGGTCCGTCGTGGCGTGCGTGCGTTAGAGGCCTTCGGCATTCGCATCGATCCTCCGGCGACCGCGATGTCGGATCGTTCGCTCGGCTCGATGCGGTTGATGGAGCGGATCGGTTCACCGGTCCGGGATGCGGCCTCGGCCGGTAAGGCGACCGGATGTTCGCCGGAGACCTGCATGATCGAGGCGGACTTCCTGGAGGACGTCGGTTTCGAAGTGGTGGCGCCGCACCACCGCTTCCCCCGGCTGCGCTTGGAACTCGACTCCGATCACGGTTGGAAGGAAGATGTGGAGCGCGCGCTCGATCAACTGCTCGCCGCCGCCTCCCTGACGGTCCCCTTCCGCGTCGGAGCACCCTGAGACCCCGCATACAACAAACAGTGCGCCCCTGCCGATGATCGGCAGGGGCGCACTCGTATCGGAAGTATTTTTGTTGTTCGTAATCTAATGAGCCAGAAGGTAATTCACTACATCCGGTCGGCTGCGGCCAATTCCTCCGCCAGCAATTCGGCGAAAGTGTATGTGCCCGTCGGCTGATCGTCCTGGCCGAGCAGATACAGCCGCTTTACCGAGATGAGGATGGCCTCGGCGATCACATCGCGCATCCGCGGGTTGGTGAGTACCGACGCATCGTATTCGTTTGTGAGATAACCGATATCGACCTGTACCGTCGGCATCTTGGTGAGCCGCAATAGATCCCAGGTGCGCGCATGAGTTCGGCAGTCCTGCAACGAGGTTCGCGCGACCACTTCACGCTGGATGAAGCCGGCCAGCACCTGGCCGATCATAGATACCGAACCGTGCGAATTGCCGAAATGGAAGCCCGCGACACCGTTGGCGGACGGGCTCGGATTGGTCGCGCAGCGCAGCGAGATCATCAGATCGGCGTCGAAGGCATTGGAGGTATCCGCGCGGTCGGCGTCGCTCGGATTGGCGCCCCACGGCCGCGACAGGAAGGTTTCCATGCCGGTGGCGGCCATTCGGCCCTCCAGTCTGCTGGCCAGATCCCACAGGATCTCCGACTCGTAGACATCGCCGTATTCGGTCGGCACCGCGAAGCCCTTGTCCGGGCCGCCGAGACCCGGATCGATGACGATCCGCTTCCCGGTCAACTGCGGCCCGGCCCGGTGCACCACCTCTTCCTCGGCGATCCGATGCGGATTGCCGCCGGTGACGCGCGCGCCGAGCAGCTCCAGCGAGCGCAGCGTATCCGGACCGCAGATACCGTCCGCCGCCAAGCCGATCTCCCGCTGGAATGCGGTGAGCGCTTCATGGGTGTGCGGGCCGAAGTAACCGTCGACGCGGTGCACGTAGAAACCGAGATCCTGTAGCCGGCGCTGCAGGGTTGCCACATCGTCGCCGTAGAGCGGCGCGGAGAGTTGGTAGATCAATGTGCGGGCACCGAGGCGATAGGAGGCTTCCTTGAGCGCGCGGTAGGTAGCCGGTCCGACGACTCCGTCGACCAGCAGTCCGCGGTGCTGTTGGAAGGCGCGAACCGCCGAGTCGAGCTGGCGATCGAAGGAAGCGTCGGTGTCCATCCAGTACTCTCGCGCATCAGCGTGATCTGTTGCGGCGGAGTGCGTATGCAGAAACCCGAGACTTGCCAGGGTGCTCCGAACCTCGGCGACGGCTGGACCGGTATCGCCGTGACGAAGTCGGTGCATGCGTGAGAGCCCTTTCCTTCCGTCAACCCGGGTACCGACTCATGCGATGGCTCACACCCTCGCACGACCGGAGGTCGGTCGATTGTCTCAGACCCGGACCGGAATACGACAATTCCCGGCGTCCAGGCATCCTACGGCGCGTCGTCGATTGACGGCGTTCTTTGACGAATACGTCAGATGATGCCGTCGAGTTCACGCAGCAGGGCGGCTTTGCCCTTCGCTCCGACGATCTGCTTGACCGGCTTGCCACCGGAGAACAGCATCATAGTTGGCAGCGAGAGGATCTGATAATCGCGGGCGACGCCCGGATTGGCATCCACATCCACCTTGGCCACGGTCAGCTTGTCGGCGTGCGCGCCTGCGATCTCCTCCAGCACCGGGGCGACCATCTTGCACGGACCGCACCAGTCGGCCCAGAAGTCGACGAGTACCGGCTTCTCACTGAGCAGCACATCGTCGGCGAAGGACGCGTCGGTCACGGTGACCGTGTTTTCGGACATGGGTATCTCCTTGTAGTGCAAAAGTGATGAGATCAGTTGGCGGGCACGGCAACTGAGTTGCCCGCGTGATCCAGGGTGTTCGAGGTGATGTCACCGTGTTCGGCCAGCCAGCGCTCGGCATCGATCGCGGCGCGGCAGCCGGTGCCCGCGGCGGTGATGGCCTGGCGGTAGGTGTGATCTACCAGATCGCCCGCGGCGAAGACGCCGGGGACCTTGGTAGCGGTCGACGGATGCAGCACCTGCACGTAACCCTCGTCGTCCAACTCCACCTGATCCTTGACCAACTCGCTGCGCGGATCGTGTCCGATCGCCACGAACAGGCCGGTCGCGGCCAGTTCGGAGGTCTCGCCGGTACGGGTATCGCGCAGTGTCAGGCTGGTCACGCTGGTATCGCCGTTGACTGCGGCGACCTCGGCGTTGAGCAGGAACTTGATCTTCTCGTTGGCCTTGGCGCGCTCCAACATGATGCGTGAGGCGCGGAATTCCTCGCGGCGGTGCACGATGGTCACGGTGCTGGCGAACTTGGTGAGGAAGGTCGCCTCCTCCATCGCGGAGTCGCCACCGCCGACCACGACGATGTCCTGGCCTTTGAAGAAGAAGCCGTCGCAGGTGGCGCAGGCGCTGACACCCCGGCCGAGCAGCTTCTGCTCACCGGGCACGTTCAGATAGCGTGCGGCTGAGCCCATGGCGAGGATTACGGCGTAGGCCTGGTAGGTCTGATCGCCGACGGTGACCGTCTTGATCGGGCCGCTGTGCTCATCCACCCCGCCGGCTGCCGTCCCCGTGAGATCGATGGCGTCCACATCCTCGGTCCGGATATCGGCGCCGAACCGCTTGGCCTGTTCGCGCATCTCCTCCATCAGATCCGGGCCCATGATGCCGGCGCGGAAACCGGGGAAGTTTTCGACCTCGGTGGTGGTCATCAGTGCGCCGCCGAACTGGGTGCCCTCGAACAGCAGGGGCTGGAGTTCGGCGCGGGCTGCGTAGACGGCGGCGGTATAGCCGGCGGGTCCGGAGCCGACGATGATCAAGTCGCGAACTGCGTTGCTCATGCCTGCGCCTCGCTGGCGCTCGGCTCCGCCATGACCAACAGGTCGGCTGTGTTGATTGTTCGCTCGCTGCGCTCGCTCACGGGTGACCCTTCCGAGGGAGATTCGTTGGACGTGTCGGTCAACAACAGGGTAAACGGTGTTGTTCCCGACGTGATCTGGGACAACCACACGACGTGACGTCGCCCACTCGTCAACCGATGTCGGTGAGTGCCAACTGTTGCGGATCGTCGGCGCCGCAACCGATTCCGACGACCAGTGCGGTGATCTTGTGTGGACGCGGGCCGGTGAGCAGGATCAGCACGGCGTCCCTGCCCCCGAAGGTGGTGTCGGTCGAACCGAGGACGGTGCGGTCCAGGCCGTTGGCGTGGACGCAGCGGTTCAGGGCCGCTGGAGTGCCGAGTGCGCCGCTGACGTCATTGCGACCGAGGGCCCTCAATGCGACGGTGGCGTCGAGTTCGTCACCGAGTTGGACATTGCTGCTGGGCGTCGGTTGGGCGCTCGGGGCCACCTCGTGCCCGCGCAGTGCGTCGACCGCGACCGCCACGCATGCCACGACCGCGATCACGGCGGCCGCGGCGGCGAGCCAGCGGAGTCTGCGTGTGCCGCGTCGCGTCAGCGGGATTGCCGCCGCGTGCCCGGAATGCTTTGCGGCATCGGCGGATTCGGGCCACAGGGCGACCGGCGATTCCGGCCGTGTGGCCGAGGGCAGCCGATGGACAGTTGCGACCTGCTCGGTGGGCTCGTGGGCCAGATCGAGGCCCTCGACGAACTGCTCCAGTCGGGCCGCGATATCGGCGGGCATGGCGTGGATGACGTGCTCGTCCTGGCCGAGTGCGCGCAATTCGGCACTGACATCGTCGAGGGAGTTCAGGAACCGCAGGGCGTCCGGATCATTGCGGACCATCGGCCACAGCTGCTCGCTGAGCTCCGGAGCCACATTGTCGGCATGTAGGTCGGCGAGCAGTTCGGGTGAGAACGGAGGCTGCGGATCGGATCGGGTCGCCATCGCACCTCCGGATTCTCGAGTAGATGCCCGCCCACATGTCGCGGGCGGCGCTGCCAATACATCGTCTGGTTGTCCGTCATTGTTAATGACGCATCTCGACTACTTCCGGTTCCCCGGATCACGCAGAAATTCCAAACGTTCTTGGAGCCGCTGTCGGCCGCGCGCGCATCGGCTCTTGATGGTGCCCTCCGGAACGCCGAGCAGCGCCGCTGTTTCCGCGACACTACGCCCCTCCAGTTCCACCGCGACAAGCGCCGCCCGCTGCTCCTCCGGCAGCGTGAACAGCGCACGGTCGATGACGAGTGACATTTCCAGTTCGGCGATATCGTCGCGGGTGTCCTTGGGTTCCGGCATGGTGTCCGGCGACAGGGATACCGCGCGACGGGTCTTATTGCGCCGGATCCGGTCCAGGCAGGCGTTCACCACGATGGCGTGCAGCCAGCTGCGCACCTCGGCCTCGGCGCGGAAGGTGGCCGCGGTGCGGTGTGCCGAGAGCAGGGCATCCTGCAGCGAATCAGCCGCGTCCTCGCGGGTATACGAGGTGCGCAGGGCGGTCTGCCAGAGGTGGTCGTTATGGCGGCGCAGCAACTCGGCGAAGGCATGCCGCTGACCGCGCACATGGGCGTACAGCAGTTCGACATCGCTGAGCTCGTCGGGGACGAACGAACGCTCCCGGAACACAACAGGCCGCGACTTCCCCCCGTGGGAATCCTCGTTCAGTTCAGACGGCAAACCAACCCCTTGGACAGCTCTCACGGCGATGCGGACACGAACGACCACCATCGAAATTTCGCGGCATCCAGGATCGAACAACCAGAACCCGGGGAGCTCCCCCTGAGTGAGAGCGCGGCTAGATCATATCGTCAGTAAAGAATCGGCAGCAACCAGACCACTTGGAGCACAACGGATCCGAAACTGCGGGAAGGCGACAACTGATTTCGCGAGTACACGGGTAACTCGCCGGGGACGCCCGAAACCAAGCCAGGAAGACGCTGGATTTGAACGCAGCCGTCGCGGCACTTACTTGTACGGCCTGAAGATTCGGGGAGGCGGATGAGCACGGGGCGGACACGTGCGGTGAGAGGCAGAGCTGAGCGGGCTTACGGCGCGGCGTCGAAACGCAAGTCGGCGATCGAGGTCTGGAACTGGCCACCGGAATTGCCGAGTCCGGTGATCCATACGAGCACATAGCGGGCCGCCTGATCGCTGCGGACCGGGATTTCGGTAATGCCGTTCTCTAGTCGCGCCGAGCCGATCAGCTGGGTCTGGTCCAGCGTGGGCGAGGCCGTCGGGGAGGTGCGGATCTCGACCGAGGTGCCCGTACTCGGCGATTCGATCGAGACGCTCGTCAGCTTGGCCGGACTCGGCAGGGTGGCCAGCAGCCCGACGCCCTTCTTCAGCGCCGGGAACTGCTGGAAGTACTGATCGGTGCGCCAGACGGTGCCCGGATCGTGATCGAGCACCGCACCGGTACCGCTGACATTGTCCGGTGTGCCCTCCGGGGAGAACACCGACACACCCGTCACCGGAACCGGCACCCCGCCCGCGGCCGTCCCTGTCGTACCACCGGAGGTGGGCGCGGGCGCGGGTGAACTGTTCGTGGTGAGCCCGATATTGCGCTGCTCGTTGAGCGGTGCGTCCGAGGCGCTCGGCGCGAAGACACTGACCATCCACCAGATGATGATGCCGACCACGAGCGCGGCCAGAATGCCGAGCCCGACCATGATCCACATCATCCGCTGCGAGCGTTCGCGTTCCGCCGCAAGCAATTCCGGATCGGCGAGCGATTCCTCGGCACCACTCGACGGACGCTGACCGAGGCGCAGCACCGGGATGAAATCGGTCTTCTGATCGACCACCGAGGCCTGTTCGAGCACATGCTGCACGGTCGCAGCGGTGCGTACGCCCTTATTCGATTCCAGCGAACGGACCGCCACCGCCGAGATCTCGAACGGCACCTCGGGCCGGATCTGCCGTGGTTCGACGGGGGTGCCATCGGAACCGAAATCGGCCAGCCGCAGACCGCCTACCGTCGCTGCCGTGCCGGTCATGCCACCGGCGCGGATCGGCCAGCGAGCGGTGATCAGCGCGTAGAGCATGGCGCCGAGGCCGCGCACATCGGATTGCGCGTCGGAATCGGACAGCGTGCCCGGGAACGCGAGCACCGCGTCACCGGTGGCACTGATCCGGACCCGGTCCGGATGGTCGATGGACAGCGAGCCGCCGCCGCGATGGGCCAATTCGGCGGCCGAGGCCAAAGCCCGGATGGCACGCGCGGCACCGATCGGTGACGGCACCGTCTCGGCCATTTCGCGCAGCGAGCGACCCGGAGTCCATTCGGCCACCACGATGCCGCCGGAGCTGCCACGCACCACATCGAGTACGCGAGCCAGGCCCGGCGAGTTGATCCGGCCCAGGCGCAGCGTGCGCGACAGGATGGCCTGCGGACCGTCGTGACCGGAGTTGTCGGTCGCCTTCTGATCGGCATCGACGAAGGTGAGCGCGACCTCGCGGTCGAGCTTGATATCGAGCGCCTGCCAGAACTTGAGTCCGCGGGATCCACCGTGACTCGCGAGCAGCCGGTAGCGGCCGCCCGCTACGGAAGCGCCCGGAATCAACTTGGGGCCGCGCGGCGTTCTTCGACCCGTGTCGTCCATCGGCGGTAGCTGCGGCGGGATCGGGATCATCCCGGTGTCGTACATCGGATCGCGCTGCGGGGCCTCCCGCGGTTGCTCACCGGATCCGGGCGCCGAATCGTGCTCCGGCGGACCGCTATCGGCACCCTGATTCGCGTATGCGAGATCGGAGGCCTCCCCGGCGGGCGGAACATCTGTGGAGAGCCCGCCTGCCTTGGTCGCAGCAGATTCGGCGGCTGGGACGCCGCCCGGCACCGCGTCGTCGCTCACCCTCGTTCCTCCTTCGCCCTGATATGTCGAAGTTCCGGCGAACTCGCCACCTGTGCTTCTCTGCCGAACAGGGTACGGGAACTCACCCATACCGGTGCTGTCAACGGTATGAGCTCGGATCACGGGTAGCACCATGGTTTGGGCATCCATGTACGGGTCGAAACCAGGGTATGCCACATACGGCTCGGGCCGCCGGAATACCTGTGTCGCGTACTCGTCCTCGGCCGGACCCTCGAGATCGAGATCGGGTGCGGGCGGGGTGAAGCCGAGGCGCCGGGAGACGGCGACGGTGATCGCGACGATCTCCGGGATACCGGCCAGGCGCATCAGCCCGAAGGCGACCGCGAACATCACGATGGCCGATACGATCACCCGGATCAGCGAGCCGGGTCCGCCGGAGAGGCGGTCGAGTCCGAGCACCTTGTCGACGATGAGCATCACGGCGCCACCCGCGATCGAGGACAGCAGGACGCGGGTAACCGTGCGTCCGACATTGACCATGCGCAAATCGCCGAGGCTCTTATGCAACAGATAGCCGCCGATGACGGCACCGGCCAGGAAGCCCAGTCCGGTCGCGACACCCAGGATTTTCACGACCTGACCGCTGTCGCTCGCCAGCGCAGGCGCCAGCGCCGAGAACAGGATCTTGATCGTCGTGATGGCGAGGATGATCCAGGTCGGCGTCCATGCCTGCTCTCTCGCGTAGAAAACGCGCAGATGGATGAGCACCAGGGAGTACGGAATCAGCGTGAAGGCCGACCAGCTGACCGCCTCGCCCAGGCGCGCGGCGTCGCCGGTGAACCGCGCATAGCCGAACAGTGCCTCGCCGACCTGCGGGCCGGCCAGCGTCAGGAAGGTGACCACCGGAACGAGGGCGATCATCGTCAAGCGGGTCGCGACGGACAGATCGTCGACGACTGCGGGGGTGTCATCGGCGGCCGCGTTGCGGCTCAGCCGCGGCATGATCGCGGTGAGCAGCGTGACACCGAGCACGCCGTAGGGCAGTTGGAGCAGCAGCCAGGCATTGGTATAGATCGCCGGGCCTGCTTCGTCGGCCGTCGAGGCGATGTGGTTCGAGACGATCAGACCGATCTGGCTGATCACCACGTACAGGATGATGGCCGAACCCATCTTGCCGAACTGCTTGAGTCGCGCGTCGATACCCCACAGCGGCCGCAGATCGATCTGATTGCGCTTGATCGCGGGCAGCAGGCTCAGCGCCTGGGTGGCCACACCGAGGGTGATGCCGCCGCCGAGGACCAGCAGTTTCGGATCGCTCATCCGGACCGGATCAAGTGTGATCTCGCCCGGCGTGAGGGCATAGAGACCGAGCACGACCAGCACGACGAGGTTGTTCAGCACCGGCGCCCACGCCCCGGGTTTGAAGTTGTGCCGGGTATTGAGGATCGCCGTGAGCAGCGCCGACATGCCGTAGAACAGGATGGCGGGCACCAGTAGATAGGTCAGGGCCGTGGTCAGTTCGGTATTGACCTTGCCGTCCGAGGAGACGAAGACCCGGGTCGCCAGCAACGGCGTCGCCGCCGCGGCGAAGAGTGTGGCCGCGGCGAGCACCGCGAAGGCGGCGGTGACCAGCCTGCGGACGAATGCGACGCCCCCGTCGTCGTCCTCCTGTTCGGCGCGCACCAGCGTCGGCACCACCATCGCGGTCAAGACCGCGCCGAGGACGAGCTCGGTGATCATGTTCGGGATCAGGTTGGCCGAGGTGTAAGCACTGGCGACGGCCGGGCCGAGCGCGGTCAGCAACAACAGCTGTTTGCCGAAGCCGGTGACGCGGCTGATCAGGGTGGCGATCGCGATCGATCCGGAGTCGCGCAGCAGACGCGAACTCGCGTTCTGTTTGGTTTCGGTGGCGACCGGGCCCGATGCGGGCCGTTCCTGGGTCCGTGGTCTGGCCGCTTCCCGGGGAGCCGGACGTTGCGGCTGTTCTACCGGTTGCCGCCGTTCGACGGGTTGCTGGCGCTCGACCGGTCCCTGCTGTTGGATCGGTCGCTGCTGTTCGATCGGCGGCTGCCGCGTCGCCGGGGGCTGTGGCGGCGGTGTCTGATAGCTCGGTCGCGGCGCCTGGTAGCTCGGCGGCGGCGCGAAACGCTGGGGCGGAACCCGAGGCGGTGCCCCCGGCGGTCCAGGTACCGGTTGACCGGACGGCATCTGTTGACCGGGCGGCATCTGTTGACCGGGCGGCATCGGACGCGGCCGGGCCGGACCGGGCCGCTGTGGCGGCGCCGGGTATTGCCGCTGACCCGGATGGGCCTGCTGAGCCGGATGCGGCCGCGGTTCGGGATATTGCTGCGGTTCCGGATATTGCGGAGGACGGGGTACCGGCCGCTGCTGCGGCCGGGGTTGCCTGGGCAATGCGCCGGAGGGCGGTGCCATCGGTCCGGTCGGCGGTTGCGCGACACGGGGTGCCGGACGCGGCGGCGGCACCGGTCGCTGCGGCTGACTCAGCCGACTCACCTGCGGTAAGTGCGGCGAATCGCCGAAACGTTCGTCGGGAGTCATATCCGCGTCCTCCGGTGCTGCCGGTGGCTGCGCCAGTTGACGTTCCCACGGCGCCGAAGGTGCCCGGCGGGCCTGGAGTCCGTCGGGCCGATCAACAGGTGGTTGCCGATGAGCGGATAGATCATCGTCGCTCATCGTGCCTCCCTCGCCGTGTCATCCCCCGCCGCCGGGCCGATGACGCCCAGGGGGTTACGCGATTGTCCTCCACGATGCCATGAGTGGTGCGAGGTCGGGTACCGATCAGAGGCGACCGACTGCTTGCAGGTCGGTCGAATCAACACAGCGATGACAGCCGAGCACGAGCGAGGTGTCCTCGTCGTCATCCCGCCTCCTGCTGCTCCTGCTGCTGTAGGACGCGCCTGCGCGCCCGTCGGTACCTGTTCACCCGGCGTCGGGTGCCCGGATCGAAACCCTCGTCGGCCGGATCCGGCTGTCCGCGGAACCGGCGCAACAACCGGCGCCCGGCCAACAGGAACAGCAGTATTCCGGCACACGCCGTAATTATTGCCAAGGTCTGACCGTAAGCGTTCGAACGCACCGAGACCGAGGTGGGATTGCCGAGTGGGACACCGTCGGACGTGGTAAGGGAGATCGGAATGACCAGGTTACGGCTATCGGTGACCTCGGTCGGGATCTGGAACGACCGGCTACCGGTGGGCGGCAGCGTCTCCTCGCCCGGATCGGTGATCTTCGTCTCCGTCGGTGCCTCGATCCGGAACCGGACCCGGATGGCGACCGGCAGATCGTTGCGTGCGACCAATAGCAATGGGCTCTGTTCGGAGGCCAAGGTGTACACTCCGCCGGGCGGCAGCACGGTGACCGAACCGTAGAGCCGGTCCAGTGTGCGTGTCGTCTGGTCGAGTCGGCGCTGCGCATAGGTGTCCGGCTGTGCGGAATCGCCGGAGCGCCGGTCGGAGAGGGTCAGGACGCGCAGCAGACCGTCGCGCAACGGGGTCAGATATTGGTTCGGCGTCGGCTCGGTCTCGGGCACCTCGACGAGCGAACGCATGAGATCGGTGATCCGGCGACCCTGGTCGCGGACCGGGAGCACGAAGCGGTCCGGAACCGCGTCATGGGCGGCCTGCGGCAGATAGTCGGGTTCGTGAGGTTGTGCATCGGGCGATTCGGCGACCAGCTCGGCGAGCGTGCGCGGCGTCGCGAGGTTGTTGTGCAGCAGCAGGTCGACCTGCTTCAGGATCGCGGTGGCCTCTTCCCGGTTCGCGCTCCACTGCTGCGGCGGCACCAGCAGCAGTGAGTGCGGGCGGCTCGGGTCCGGGTTCAGCGCGGACCAGGTGATGGCGCCGAGCGCGTCCTGCAGGCGGGCCATCCTGGAGTCGTTGGTGACGTCGTAGCGGACGCGTGCGGGGGTGAACGACGGGGTGGGCGGGTTGGAGCCGACGGCGGCGAGGGCGGTCGCGGACCAGATATCGAAGGTCGCCGCGTGCAGTGCCGGATCAGCGGGCGGGGCCTGAGTGCCGGAGGGGGCCGCACTCGTCGTCGGGGCGGACGTGCTCGTCGCGGATGTGCTCGGTGTGGCGCTGGTCTGTGGTTCCGGTGCCGGTTCCGGCGTGACGGGTGCCGGGGAGATCTCGGCGAGCCGGACCATATCCGGCGTGCTCGTCTCCGGCAGCGGCTGACTCGAGGTGGTCAGGTTGGTGCTGCCCTGACTACCGGCGCCGCCGCGTCCGGTGGTGATCGGCTGCGAATCTGTCGAGGTACCGGCGGTGCCGAGCGGGACGGCGGCGTTATCGGCCAGCACCGCGGTCCCGAAACCGTGGCCGCGCAACAACATTCCCGCGCTCTCATCGATACTGCCGGAATCCGGCACGCTGACCCCGCGCACCGATTTGGTGGCGAGAATCGAATCGACGATATCGGCGGGGTCGTTCAACGCTCGCGTGGACAGTTCGGCATCGTTGACCGCGGCCAATGCCGTGATATCGACCTGTGCGAACGGCAGTGCGACCGTGCAGGTCGACGCGGCGACCGCGCGCAATCGGTCCAGCCAGGTCTGGGCCTGATCGGCGCCGGTACCTGCCCTGGTCGCACCGTCTGGATCGGATGGGCTGGCCAGTACGCGATAACCCTTGGTCATCACCTGTGCGGTGATCAGCAGATCGGGATCGATCGTGATGCAGACCGCCGAGTTCAGCGTGCGATCACGACTGGCCGGGTTGGTGCCGAGCACCGATTCCAAGGTGCCGAGCAATTGGTCCAGCCGCCCGCCCTTGCCCAGCGATGCGGCCAGTTCGTCGTCGGTGAGCTCGGCCTTTCCATTGAGCGGGCCGGTGACACCGGCGACCAGCCGAGGACGGTCGGCCAGCGGCCACAGCAGCGTCGTCGCCAAAGGGGTATCAGGCGCGGCGGGCACCGGCGAGCTGATATCGACTGCGGGCGGTACACCAAGCACCGGGAGCAGGAACCGTGCGTCGTCGAGGCGGGCCTGGGTGCCGTAGGCCGGTTCCCCGTTGACATTCAGCAGCAGCGGATAAACGCCGGGCTTGGTGATATCGAGCGCGGCCGTACCGCCGGAGCGCAACGCGATGCTGATCGTGAACTGTTTGCGCTGGCCGGGACTCAAACGGTCGGCGACATCTTCGAACGGACCGGTCACGTCGTAGTTGACCTGGTCCAAGCGCAGAGTCGAGCGCAGCGCGCTCGGTGCCGACACCGCAGCGGCGCGTTGGATGCGGACACTGATGTCCTCGACTACCCGATCGCCGATATTGGTGACGGTGCCCGCGACCGTCAGCGTCGGATCGCTGGTGGTGGTCACCGCGGACGGATTGACGGAATCCAGGGTCAGCTTCAGGAATTTCGGCGACGACGAACTATTCGGCGTCGTCGGCTGGGCGGCGGCGGGCTGGGCGAGCAGTACCGGGACCGCCGTCGCCGAGCCGAGAATGGTCAGGACCGCCGCGATGATCCGGAACAGGCCTACCCGTCGCCCGACCACCACCCCCCACGGAATCGCTGCGCGATGCCGGAAAGTCTGGGTCATCTCTTGCCGGTCTCCATCCGGTCGATCATCCGGTTCGCTACTTCGGCGAGGCGCCGCTCATCGGCATAGGCGAGCCGAGAATCCAATTCGCTCAACGGAACCCACGCCACCTGCGTGACCTCGACGTCGGCATCGGAGAGCTCACCACCGATGGAGCGCAGCAGATAATGATGCACGGTCTTGTGTACCCGGCGACCCTCGGTGACGAACCAGTAGTCGATGCTGCCGAGTTCGGCAACCACTATCCCATTGATTCCGGTCTCCTCGGCGACCTCCCGGATCGCGGTCTGCTCGGGCGTCTCCCCCTCTTCGATATGTCCCTTGGGCAGCGACCACAGCAGTCTGCCACGCCGGTCGGTCCGCCCGATCAGCGCCGCACTGCGTTTATCGCTCGGCCCGTCCAACCCGTCGACGACGAGTCCGCCCGCCGAGGTTTCTCGTACCGTGCGCATGCGCGGTTTCGCCGCGTTGGCGGCCGAACCGCGGCGCCGGGGCTGGCGGCGTCGACTGTTCGCGCGATCGGCCGGAGACACCACGCAATCCTACTGTGTCTATTTTTCAGCGCCTGCGGCGCTGAGTGTTCGCGGCCCCCTGGTGTCTCGCGTCCGAGCGGCCGAGACTCGCGCCTGCGGCGCATCGCTTCGGCCGCTCGGACGCGAGACGGGCCGCGAACGGTCGCTCGTAAGACTCGCTCCGTCGTGGCTGGGTAAGCCGCCGAAGTCGCGATTCGAGTATGCGTGGTGAGCGTGGGTTCTGGATGGTTGTGTTCGGCATCTCCAGCTCGCCTCATGCGCTAGGCCTTATATATCTGTGGGGGCTGCGCGGGAATATCGGTTGTGTGGGCTCGGTAAGCTGCTACTTCGTGGTTTCGCCCAAGTCCGAGGATGCAGCGTTGGATCGACGTACCCGATTACTGGCCGCGGCCGCGGTCACGCTGGGACGGTTGTCCGATGTGTTGACGCCGCTGGGCGAGTTGTTCGCGGCGCGGGGGTATGAGTTGTACCTGGTCGGGGGCAGTGTGCGCGATGCGGTGCTCGGGCGGTTGGGGACGGATCTGGATTTCACCACCGATGCCAGGCCCGAGCGGGTGCAGGAGTTGTTGCGCGGGTGGGCCGATCATCTGTGGGATACCGGCGGGTTGGCGTTCGGCACGGTGAGTGCGTCGAAGGCCGATCAGCAATTGGAGATCACCACCTTCCGCAGCGATACCTATGACCGGGTGTCGCGCAATCCCGAGGTCACCTTCGGTGATTCGCTCGAGGGTGATCTGGTGCGTCGTGATTTCACGGTCAATGCGATGGCGGTGAAGATCGGGGCCGACGGGTCGCTGGAGTTCGTCGATCCGCTCGGCGGGATGGACGCGCTGCTCGCCGGAGTGCTGGATACGCCTGCGGCGCCGGAGGATTCGTTCAACGACGATCCGCTGCGCATGCTGCGGGCGGCGCGTTTCGTCGCGCAGCTCGGCTTCGAACTGGAGCCGCGGGTGCGGGTCGCGATCGTCGCGATGGCGGGTGAGTTGGAGCGGATCACCGCGGAGCGGGTGCGCACCGAACTGGATAAACTCATCGCCTCCGCGCATCCGATCGATGGCATCAATGTCATGTGCGAGACGGGTCTGGCCCAGCTGGTGCTGCCCGAGGTGCCCGCGATGAAGCTGGAGATCGACGAGCACCACCAGCACAAGGATGTCTACTGGCATTCGCTGACCGTGTTGCAGCAGGCAATCGACCTGGAAGAGGGCGATCCGGATCTGGTGCTGCGCTGGGCCGCGCTGCTGCACGACATCGGCAAGCCCGATACCAAGCGCAATGAACCGGGCGGCGTCAGCTTCCATCACCATGAGGTGGTCGGCGCGAAGATGGTGCGCAAGCGGATGCGCGCGCTCAAGTACCCCAAGCAGTTCACCGAGGACGTGGCGCGACTGGTGTTCCTGCACTTGCGTTTTCACGGCTACGGCAAGGGACAGTGGACCGATTCGGCGGTGCGCCGCTACGTCACCGACGCCGATGACCTGCTTCCTCGGCTGCACAAACTGGTCCGCGCCGACTGCACCACCCGCAATAAGCGTCGCGCCGCCGCGTTGCGCGCAACCTATGACGAGCTGGAGACGCGGATCGCCGGACTGCAGGAGCAGGAGGATCTGGATCGGGTGCGTCCGGACCTGGACGGTAACGCGATCATGGAACTGCTCGGCATTCCCGCGGGTCCAGAGGTCGGCAAGGCGTGGCGCTTCCTGAAGGAGTTGCGCCTGGATCGCGGACCGCTCAGCCGGGACGAGGCAGGGGCCGCATTGCTGGAATGGTGGAAAGACCAGGTCGGATAGGGAATTCGCCGGTCGATCAGAAGATGATCAGCGTGGTACCCGCCACGATGGCCGAGCGGATCTGTGCCAGATCGAACGATCCGGTGATCCCCGGCAGCTCCACCCGGAACCGGACCAGATCGCCCTCGCGGGTGGCGTGCACGATGCGTGCGTCGTTCGGTAGTCGATCCAGCAGGATCGCCGGCGCGGTGATCAGCTTGCGCGGAATCCGGATGCCCAGCCAGTTCGCCCGGTGGATATCGACGGTCAGCAGGTTGTCGCGCACCTGCGCCTCCACCAGCGCGCTGATCCGGCGTTTGCGATGCTTCGCCCGGATCAATCCGCTCGCGTCGATGTCGAGTTTCCAATCGCGCTGCTGGGTATCGAGCCAACCGACGAGCGCCTCGGTGGTGACGGTTCCGTTCAGATCCAGCTGCTGCACGCGTGCCTTCGTCGGTACACCGGGCACCAGCCGGACGCCGTGCGCGATCACGGTGACCCGTTCGATCGGGTAGTCGTCGCAGCGCAGCCGGGACAGCACGGTCTTGGTCTGGAAATGCGCGCCGCGTCTGCGCACCTCGAGCACCTGCAGGGTGGCGTGCAGGTCGTGGCCGAGCAGGGTGGCGCTGACCTCCTGGCCGCCGAACCGGCTGAGAATGCCCTCGCTGAGCACGGTCATCAGCACGTCCGGCATGAGCGCGGTCACCGTACCCGCGCCGAAGTCGGCCAGTGGATCCACCCATGCGGTGGTGTAGGCGAGCCATTGCTCGAGCAATGATTGGTCGAAGAGGCGTTTACCCATGTCGACGGCCCGCATCGGTGACCATGACGTCGGATCGAAGTACGTGGCCATGATTGCTCCGAGCGTACTTGGCGCCGGCGCGCCCGACCACGTTCGCGGGTGTGACGAAGTGGGCAAATTGTGCGTATTCGGATAGGGGGTCTCGACTACGGTTTCCGTGCCGCCCGCGCCGTAGACAGCTGACCCCCCTCGACGTGACACACTCGAATGTGATCTGTCTCACTCGCGAGAGCATGCCAGGGCGCTGCGTCGAACATGATCAGTTCCCGTACCCGCCACCGCCTGGCGTCTCGATGACCAGCACATCTCCCGGGTCGAGATGCGCCGAATCCGCCCCGCTCAGGTCCTGCACCGTGCCATCGGCACGCTCGATCCGGTTTCGGCCGAGGGCACCGGGCGCGCCGCCCGCCATGCCGTACGGTGGCACCCGGCGATGGCTCGACAGCGTCGAGACGGTCACCGCTTCGGTGAATCGCAGCCGACGCACTGCACCGTCGCCACCGCGCCATCGACCGGTGCCTCCGCTCCCAGCGCGTACCGAGAACTCCTCGAGCAGTACCGGCAGCCGCCACTCCAGCACCTCCGGATCGGTGAGCCGGGAGTTGGTCATGTGGGTCTGGACCACGGGCGCGCCGTCGAAACCGTCGCCCGCACCGGATCCGGATCCGATCGTCTCGTAGTACTGGCTGCGTTCATTGCCGAAAGTGATGTTGTTCATCGTGCCCGACCCCTCGGCCTGCACACCGAGCGCCGCGTACAGTGCGCCGGTAATCGCCTGGGAGGTCTCGACATTGCCCGCGACAACCGCGGCGGGCGGTTCGGGCGCGAGCATAGAACCGGGCGGCATGATGATCCGCAGTGGTCGCAGACAGCCGTCGTTGAGCGGGATATCGTCGGCGACCAGCGTCCGGAATACGTACAGGACGGCCGCGTTCGCAACGGCATAGGGCGCGTTGAAGTTACCGTCGAGCTGCCCGGAGGTACCACTGAAATCGATGGTGGCGCTGCGGTTTTCCCGATCCACCGTGACCCGTACGCGAATGGTCGCACCCAGGTCGGTCGCATAGGAGTATTCGCCGTCGTCGAGTGCACCGATGACGCGCCGCACCGATTCCTCGGCATTGTCCTGCACATGTCGCATATACGCCTCGACGACATCGAGCCCGAAGTGCTCGATCATCTTCCGGACTTCTTCGACGCCCTTGGCGTTGGCGGCGATCTGGGCGCGCAGATCGGCGAGGTTGGTGGCCGGATTTCGGGACGGGTACGTCGCTTCGGTGAGCAAGCGCAGCGTCTCGTCCTCGCGGAATCGGCCGTCCTCGACGAGCAGCCAGTTGTCGAAGATGACCCCCTCCTCTTCGATGCGACGGCTGTTCGCCGGCATCGAACCGGGCGCGATACCACCGATCTCGGCGTGGTGGCCCCGCGAGGCGACATAGAAGAGGATCTGGGCACCGGTGGTGTCGAATACCGGCGTGATCACCGTGACGTCCGGCAGATGGGTGCCGCCGTGGTAGGGATCGTTGACGGCATAGGTGTCGCCGGGGCGCATGCCCCCGGCCCGCCTGCGCCGGATGACCTCCTTGACGCTGGTGCCCATCGATCCGAGATGGACCGGAATATGCGGCGCGTTGGCGACGAGATTGCCGTCGGGATCGAAGAGCGCGCACGAGAAGTCCAGGCGCTCTTTGATATTGACCGACTGTGCGGTCGACTCCAGCCGCGCGCCCATCTGCTCGGCGATGGACATGAACAAATTGTTGAACACCTCGAGCAGCACCGGATCCGCTTCGGTGCCCGCCTCCGGTGCGGCCACCGCCGCGACCCGCTCCATGATCAGATGTCCGAGGTCGTTCACCACGGCCTGCCAGCCGTCGTCGACGACCGTGGTGGAATTGGCCTCGGTAATGATCGCGGGCCCGCGCACTGCTTTCTTCGGCACCAATTCCGCACGCCGATAAAGGAATACCGCACGCCGAGCACCACCGGTGTGCAGTTGTACCGACTCCGGCTCGCTGGTGGCTACCCGCGGTTCGGCCAGGTCGGCGAGATCGGGTGATTCGGTGAGCCCGGTCGCCTCGACCGAGAGCGCCTCGATCACGATCGGGCGGTCCAGTACGAAGGAGTAGGTGCCGCGGTGGCGTTCGACGAAATCCGTTGCCATCTGCGCCGGTTCGGTGAGTTCGACGGTGAGCGTGGTGTCGGTACCGTCGTAGCGCAGCTGAGCGCGCCGCGCGATACGCACCCGGTGCACAGGTACATCCTCACCGAGTAGTTCGGCGCGAGCGGTGGCCTCCAGATCATCGGCGATCTCACCGACCCGGTCCATCGACTCCTCGTGCAGCGGCAACTCCACCGAACGCTCGCGCATGGCGGTGGTATCGGCGAGACCGATACCGAGGGCCGAGAGCACACCGGCCATCGGCGGCACCACAACGGTGCGAATGCCGAGGGAATCGGCCACCTTGCAGGCGAGTTGGCCGCCCGCGCCGCCGAAGGTGGTCAGCGCGTAGCGGGTCACATCGTGGCCCTTCTGTACCGAGATCCGCTTGATGGCGGCGGCGATATTGGCGACCGCGATTTCGAGATAGCCCTCGGCGACCTGCTCCGGTGTGCGATCGTCGCCGGTGCTCTCCGCGATTTCTGCGGCTAGTTCCGCGAATCGGTTGCGCACCAGCGCATCATCGAGCGGTTGGTTGCCGTCCGGCCCGAAAACCCTTGGAAAATGCTCGGATTGGATGCGGCCGAGCATCACATTGGCATCGGTGACCGTCAGCGGTCCGCCGCCGCGATAACCGGCCGGCCCGGGTGCCGCGCCCGCGGAATCGGGTCCGACGCGGTAGCGGCTGCCGTCGAAATGCAGGATCGAACCGCCACCCGCCGCCACGGTATGGATATCGAGCATCGGCGCGCGCAATCGGACACCGGCGATCCGGGTGATGAAAACCCGCTCGTACTCGCCCGCGAAATGCGATACGTCCGTGGAGGTTCCACCCATGTCGAAGCCGATGACGCGGTCGAATCCGGCGAGTTCGGACATCCGCACCATGCCGACGATGCCGCCCGCCGGACCGGACAGAATGGCGTCCTTACCGCGGAATTGTCCGGCTTCGGTGAGTCCGCCATTGGACTGCATGAACATCAGCCGCACACCGGTGAGCTGGTCGGCGACCTGCTGGACGTAGCGGCGCAGCACCGGTGAGAGGTAGGCGTCCACCACCGTGGTGTCCCCGCGCGGCACCAACTTCATCAGCGGGCTCACCTCGCTGGACAGCGAGATCTGCGGAAATCCGATCTCGCGGGCGACCCGGCCGATCGCCGTTTCGTGCTCGGGATACAGATGCGAATGCATGCAGACGACGGCGACGGCGCGGATACCGCTGTCGTACAACGGCTTCAGTTCGGCCGTCAGTGCCTCGAGATCCGGCGGAGTCAGCACCGTTCCGTCCGCCGTGACGCGCTCGTCCACCTCGATCACGTGCTCGTGCAACAACTCAGGCAGCACGATCTCGCGCGCGAAGATCTGCGGCCGATTCTGATAGGCGATGCGCAATGCATCGCGGAAGCCGCGGGTGATGACCAGCACGGTCCGTTCGCCCTTGCGCTCGAGCAGTGCGTTGGTCGCGACCGTTGTGCCCATCCGCACGGCGTCTATATCGGCGCTGCCGCCCGCGTCGGCGAGGATTTCGCGAATGCCCGCCACCGCGGAGTCGGCATAGCGCGCCGGATTCTCCGAGAGCAGCTTGTGCGTGACGAGCTTGCCGTCGGGTCGACGGGCCACCACGTCGGTAAATGTGCCGCCCCGATCGATCCAGAACTGCCAGCCCGGTGTCTCGCTCGTCACCGGAGCCGCCCGTGCGAAGTGCGTATGCGCTGGTCGATCACATGCGCACCATACCGAATCACCGTCGGCGCGGATCCGAGCGCGATCAGTGCGGCGGATCGAGCTTCGCGTGCATGAGATACACGTTGTAGGTGTCCCACGCCGAGATGGTGAAGTACAGATCCTCGCCCGTCGACCACGGATGGATGAAGCCGCCGTAGGCCTTCGGATAGTCGTCGGTCGAGACCAGCTGGACACCATCGGTCCAGACGCCCTGCGGGCTCGCGGCGGTGCGCATCACGATCGCAGCGCGCGCCGAATCCAAATAGACCATCTGCCACTGTCCGGTGTCCTTGTCGAAGCGCACCGACAGCTCGCTGGCCATACCGAGAACCAAAGGCGTGGCCTGGTTTTCGGCCGCTGGGGCCCAGGTTCCGCCCACCCAGTACTGGTAGGCAGATTTGTTCAGCACCTCGGTCTTCGGCACCCTGGCCAGGCCGATCATGCCGACCCGCCCGTTGGGCGTGCCGAACATATAGACGTAATCGCCCTGCGGCACCATGGCCGCCACTTGGAACCGGCCGAGTCCGAAGAAGTTGTCCCACCGGGCATGCTGATCCTTGACCCAGGTGCGGCCGTTGTCGTCGGAGTACGCGAGTCCGCCGTAATTGGTAGACCACAGGCCGGGGATGCGGCTCCAGTGGTTCACCGACATATAGCTCATGAACTGGCGCTGCCCGATCGCGAACCCGGAGGTCGGGATGGTGGTCGTCTCCCAGTTCTTGATCTTCCGGCTGGACAGCAGTTCGGTGGCGTGACAGCGGCTGTCCTGCACCATGGTGTCGATGTCGAGTCCGTCGGCGAGATCGTGGTCGGTGCTGTAGCCCAGCACATTGCTGCGCCAGTCGGGCCCGCCAACGCCGCCACTGGTCCAGCCGTCGCCGAAGGTGTCGCCGAAGGCCACGGCGACCTCGCCCGGTTTGGTCTCCCACATGATGCCGAGGTCGGTGCCGTCGACCTGCCAGCGCATATCGGTGCGGTTCGCCGAACCGTGCCCGGTCACCTGACCGACCAGATCCACCGATTCCACCAGCGGCGCGGCGATGGCGGCGGTCAGCGGTCCGGGTTCGGCCGGGTGCACGATCGGCGGCGGCGCGGGTTGCGGTTCGATTCCGTCGGGACCGGGTACCGGGATCGGAATGGGTTCGATCTCCGGACGGAACTCTATGCGCGGCAGGCGGATCGAGCCGGAACCCGAACTCGAACCGGAGCTCGAGCCGGGTCCGGAACCGGCGCTGGACCCGGTGTCGGGTGCGCCTTCCGGTTCCGGATCGGTGGCGGGATCCGATGGCTTCGGCGTGTCCCGGATATCCGGGCACGGATTGCGGCACGGGTCGGTCGGCAGCGGTTCCGGATCGATGCGGGTGTTGTCCGGCGGCGGATCAGGGACCGGAACCGGCGTGACCTCGGGAACCGGGAACGGGATATCGATCTGCGGAGGCAAAGGCGGCAGCGGCGGAGGCGGCGGTGCGTTCGGGTCCGGCGCCCGGTTCAACGGGTCGAATCCGATTTCGCCGCAACTGTTCACCGGCGGCGGGGCCCACGGATGCTGCGCGGCCTGCGCGACGGGCGTCGGTACGGTCAGCGCTCCGGCGAGCAGCACGCCGAGGAATGCGGGCGCACAGATCGGCCGAAATCCCATCCGTTGTTGACTCCCTGTCGATTCGGGTCGATGGGAGATCAACTTACCCGACCGCATCGCGCGAAGGGTGGAACCGGATGGGGCGCAGTCGCGTCCAACCAGATATGGACGAGATCGAGTACGTGTTCGGAACCGGTGACGGCACGGTGCACGTCTGGACCAGTCAGACGGAGCTGGATCTATCCGGGTCGGGCATCGGCGATGCGGTGGGACTCGACTTCGACGGCGACGGCCTGGTCGACGATGTGCTGTGGGATTCGCACGGCACCGGCATTGCCGATGTGGCCGGGCTGGATCTCGACGACGACGGCGTACTCGACCATTTCTTCACCGATCCGACCGGCAACGGAACCTGGAATCACCAGATCACCGGCAGCCCGGCCGATGCGGACAGCGAACACCTGGCCTGGATAGAGCGCACCGAGCCCGAGCCGGATCATCTCGCCGTCGATCAATTCGGCGCGGCCTTGTCGAATCACGATGAGCCGACGCGGGATTCGCGCTGGTTCGATCCGAAAGCCCCGATCGAACCTGTCGCCGCGCTTCGGGATCACCGGACCTGGTCGGGTGATGAATCCACTTATCCGACAATGCCGTTCAGCGAGTAATCGGCACTCGCCGACTGTTGACGGCAATGGTGACTATTCCGGCGCAATAGATTCCGGCGCCGACCAGCACCACGCCGATCGAGCGCCCATCCGCCGGTATCAGCGATGCGGTGAGCGCGATCGCCAGCACGAACGCGATATTGAATACGGTGTCCTGCAATGCGAATACCTGACCGCGCCTGGTGTCATCAATATCGATCTGCATGGTCGCGTCGCCGGTCAGTTTGATGGTCTGCCCCGCGAGTCCGAACAGGAACGCGGCGACCAGCAACAATTGATGCGCCCGATGCGCCGCGGTCCCCGACGTCGCGATCGCGGTCGGGGTGACCAGCGCCAACTGCACCACGGTCGCGGTCAACAGCCCGAGGACCACGGTGCGCGAGCGGCCGAGCCGCGGAATCAATACCGGCGCGACGACGGCCGCCACCAACATCCCGGCGGCAGTACAGCCGATGGCGAGCCCGAACCGGGTCAGTCCGGTATTCACGCCGCCGCCGTCGACGGGTGCCTGCCGCAGCACCAGCACCATGATCAGCGTATTGGTGCCGAATACGATCCGATGCGTGCCGATGCCGATCATCGCGGTGGTGACCTGAACCGCTCCCCAGACCGCGGCCGCACCGTGACGCAGACCGGTCGCGATTGCTCGCACCGCACTGTCGCGCGTCGCGGTCCCCGGCTCCGGACCGAGCACCCCGGCCCCGAATCCGGCCGCGAATACCGCACCGCAGACCGACCACACGGCACTGATCGCCACCGCGACCGCCGACGCGAAATCACCCGCGCCGATCCACCCGATGATCGCGACCGCCGCCGCGGCGCCGACACCGGCACATCCGGACGCCACCGTGGCCAGCACCGAATTCGCGGGCACCAGCCAGTGTTGATCGAGCACTCGGGGCAACGCGGCCGACACGCCCGAGAGCACGAACCTGCTGACCCCGACCACGGCGAGCGCGAGCAACAGCAACGGTGTCTCGCTACTGCCCGCCAACAGCCCGACGCTCACCGCACCGATCAGCACCGCCCGCAGCACATTGGCGACCAGCAGCACCGCCCGCCGATCCCAGCGGTCCAGCAGCGCACCGGCATACGGCCCGATCAGCGAGTACGGCAGCAGCAATACCGCGAACGCGGCGGCGATGGCGAGCGGATCGGTCTCCCGTTCCGGGTTGAACAGAATGGCGCCGGACAGCGCCGCCTGGAACATGCCGTCACCGAACTGACCGGTAAAGCGGATCAGCGCCAAACGCAATACGCCGGGACTCTCGCGCAGCGCCGTCTGTAGCGAAACCGGCCGCGCGTCCGCGGGAGTGTTGCCGTCGGGGCGACCAGTAGACACGCCCAGAGGCTACTGTGTTCGATTTGCCACGCCTGCGGCGCGGCGTGTGTTCGCGGCCCCCTTCTGTCTCGTGTCCGACCCTTTCGAGCGACCTGCGAGCGGTCGCTAGCGGCGCCGTCGAGACTCGCCAGCGGTGCACGCGCTTCGACGACTCGGACACGAGACGGGCCGCGAACGGTCGCTCGTAAGACAGAGAGTATGTGTACGAGCCCCGCGTCCTGACTCTTCGTAAGACCGCTCCGTGGCGGGCAGCAATGTGGGCCCGGGACGGATCAAACGCAGTCCACCAGTGTGGAGATTGTTTCGCGCATATCAGGTGCCATCGGCAGATCGGCGAGCGCGGCGGCATCGATCCAGGCGAAGGCGTCGTGTTCGCCCGGGGCCAGCGCGACCTCGCCTGGCTCTACCTCGACGATGAAGCTGTACTTGCGCACTCGGGGCTTGGTCCTGGTGGCGTAGTCGAAGTCGCCGAGGAACTCGGTGATAGCACGCACCCGCAGCCCGGTCTCCTCGAACAGTTCCCGCACCACGCATTCGGCCAGGGTCTCCCCGGATTCGACTCCGCCACCGGGCAGTTCGTACATGCCGCCGTGGTAATCGTCGGGTACGCGGCGCACTACCAGGAGTTTGCTATCGCGGAATACCGCGACGCCGACGACGAAATCGCTGATCCCGTCGCGCTCTGCCGCATCGCGGAGTCGCTGCTCGATGCGGGCGAGCACCTCGGTTCGCATCCGTTCGTCACCTCCGATTCCGTTGTGGCACATGATGTTACGAGTCCACCGTGCGCGCGTACCGTCCCCCGTCGGGTGCCGGCGGGCCGTGCCGACCGCCGACTCGACTAACCGGTCGGTACTGCTCGCCTGCCGTTGACCGCAGCCGTGCGTACTCCCGCGCACGTCACTCACGAAGATCAGCTCGCGTAAAATGCCGAGTGCAGGACAATTTACTAGGAATTCGGAGTACCACGTCGTAGGTGCTCCTACCCTGAAAGGTGATCGGTGCACGGTCCCGAGAGGAGGACCACGATGTCCACACTCACGACACCACACATCGATGTCCATCGCGGCGGCGATCGCATGAAAACGCGCGTGTCCTGGCTGGATTCGAAGCACTCGTTCTCCTTCGGTGAGCACTACGATCCCGACAACACCCATCACGGGCTGCTGCTCGTCAATAACGAGGATATTGTTTCCCCTGGTCAAGGCTTCGAAACCCATCCGCACCGGGATATGGAGATCGTGACCTGGGTGCTCGGCGGCTCGCTGGTGCACCAGGATTCGCTAGGGCACAGCGGCGTCATCTATCCCGGTCTGGCGCAGCGGATGAGCGCGGGCACCGGCATTCTGCATTCGGAGAAGAACGACTCCTGGCGTCTGGACCACGGCTCCGAACACGACCAGCCGGTCCATTTCGTGCAGATGTGGGTGGTGCCGGACGAACCGGGCTCGGAGCCCGGATATCAGCAGCTCGAGATCGACGACGAATTGGCCCGCGGCGGCCTGGTGACCGTGGCCTCCGGCTTGCCGCGCTATCGCGATCGGACCGCGATCGCCATCGCCAGCAGCCATTCGGCGCTGCATGTGGCGCGGTTGGCGGACAGCGGGGAAACCGAGCAGGCGATCGACCTACCCGACGCCCCGTACCTGCATCTGTTCGTCGCAAGGGGCGAGGTGGAGATGGAGGGCGTGGGTCCGTTGTACGCGAGTGACGCCGTGCGCCTGACCAGATCGGGTGGGCAGCGGGTGACCGCTCACGGGCCTGCGGAGATCCTGGTCTGGGAGATGCACGCGCGGCTCGGCTCGGAATAACCCCCTCGGCATAAACATCCCGGAGAGTGCGATCAGAAGGCGACTGCAGCGCAGGCGCACCGGCTGAGAGGAAGTCCCATGGCGCAATATCCGCCGCCCGGTCAATATCCGCCACCGGGTCAGTACCCACCGCCGCCGGGGCAGCCGAACTATTGGCAGGAATCTCCCAAGCGCAAGGGCCTGGCGATCACCACACTGGTGCTCGGCATCCTCGGCTTCCTGAGCTGCTGGACGCTGATCGGCGGTTATCTGTTCGGCTTCTTCGCGCTGATCTTCGGCATCATCGCGCTGGTCAAGATTCGTTCCGGCAGCGCGGGCGGCACGGGCATGGCGGTCACCGGCTTGATCCTGGGTGTGCTCGCGCTGGTCGCCGCGGTCGTGCTCAGCATCGTCGGCTGGAGCTTCTTCGTCGACTCCGGCGGCAAGGATTATCTGGACTGTATGCAGAAGGCGGGCAACGATCAGACCAAACAAAACGAGTGCCGGGACAAGTGGGAGCACAGCATCGAGCAGAGCTTCAGCGTGACGCTCACTCCACGCCCGACCCCTTGACAACACCCTTGACGACCGACCGGCCGCCACTGTTCGCGCACGTCCGGGTGGCGGCGATGACATCTGCGAGTTCGGGGCGGTAGTCGCCCTCGGGCGGTGCGATCCAGATCCGGTAGCCGCTGATCTCATCGGTCGGTGAGGGCAGCACGATCCGGCTGCCCGGCAGCGCCACCGAAGCGCAGACCCGGAACAGCTCCGGGAACAGCGTCATATCCAGGTACGAGTTGTCGGTCGGACCGGTCAGGAAGGACCAACGGCTGGAGCGCGGATGCGCGATGATCGGACCGGTCCGCCCGTAGTTGGCCAGGAGGTAGGCGCGTACCCGCGTGCCGAGTACGGCTGGCATGACGACCGCGCCGACCGCGCCGACTTCCAACAGAATTCGCCCGAGTCCCGGATCGACCACCCCGTAGAGACCGTTGTCCTTGCGATAGCGGCGACATCGCGCCAAGGCGTCCTGGGTAGCCGCGAAATTCTGGGCCGCCAGGTAGCCACCCGATTCCATTCGCGACGTACTCATGACGAACCTCGCCTCGACTCTGAGTGGATCGACGTAAAACCAAAGTTGCCGCTGAAATCGACACTAGACCCGCACAAGTTCCTTGACAATAGTCACACGCCGAGTAAATTTCCGGCGTACCATCTCGAGCCATGGCGCCTGTTTCCCCGACCGTTGCTCGTTGGGAGCTGGTGCTCCGCCTGCGCGAATTGCGCGAACAGCGCGGCTTCGATTCGGCCACCTTCGCGAAACGGGTCGGCTTCACCCCGGCCAATTGGTCGCACGTCGAGAAGGGGCGACGGGTGCTCACCACGAACACCATCGGCCCGGTGCTCGAACTGCTCGAGGTGGATGCCGAGGAACGCGGGGAGTTGCTCACGCTGCTCGAGGCGAGTAAGCAGCGTGGCTGGTGGGCCAAATCGTCGGCTCTGATCGGGCCGGAACTGCAGCGGCTGTACGGCATGGAGTTCGGCGCGCAGAGCATTCGCAGCTATGACAGCTTGGTTTTCCCCGGTCTGCTGCAATCCGAGGACTACGCGCGGGCGCTCATCAGTGCCGATGTGATGATCCGGCCGGTTCAGGTCGAGCAACTGGTAGCCATTCGGATGCGGCGGCAGGAGCGGTTGCGCGGCAAAGGACGGGTGGAACTGACCGCGGTCATCGGCGAGGGCACCCTGCTGCAGCAGACCGGTGGGCCGGAGGTGCTGCGCGGACAGTTGGAATATCTGGCGAAGACGCTCGAGCAGCTCGACAATATCGAGGTGCGTGTCATACCGTTCGCGGCGCGGGCGGGCGCGGTGCTCGGCGGGTCCAGTTTCCATCTGATCGACTTCGCTGGTGAACAGCTGCCAACCTTCGCGTGGGCCGAGAGCGCGGTCTTCGGTGGTGCGGTCGACGATCCGGAACAGGTGCGCGATTTGAGCTTCGCTTACGTTCGCGCACTGGAACAATCGTTGAATCGTGCAGCATCATTGGCCCTGATCAGCAGGTATGCACGAGTGTAAAATCCTGCCCATGGCCACCACCGCTACCCTCCGGTCGGTTTTTACCGACTGGTTCACGTCGAGTCGATCGAACAACGGCAATCAATGCGTCGAAGTCCGGTTCGATGGTGACGCGGTGCTCATCCGTGACAGCAAATACCGCCGCAACCCGGCCAACCGCCCCGCTGAAGAGCCCATCATCACCGTCACCGCGAGCCTCTGGACCTCGTTCATCAACCTTCTCAACAGCGGCCGATCGCATAACGAGCTGATCGCACAAACTTGCGCCGATGGCAGCGCTACCCTGCGCCACGGCGATATCACTCTCTCCTACACGCCCGAAGAGTGGGATGCGTTCATCGCCGGCGCACGCGACGGCGAATTCGATCGCATCATCCTGCCCGCCTGACCGCTTACCCCGGCCGTGACGCGGCCGGGGCCAACCTCGGCGACGGCAGCCTCCGCCCCATCTCTGCATACTGGACATCGTGACTTCCGATCTGAGCAGTCCCTCCGGTATCGATCTCTCCCACCTCGACCACGCCGTGCGCGTTCAGGACGATCTGTTCGCCCATGTCAACGGCGGGTGGCTGGATACCTATGAGATACCGGCGGATCGTGCGGTCGACGGCGCCTTCCGGACGCTGTACGACCAGGCGGAGCTCGATGTGCAGACGATCATCCGGCAGGCCGCCGACTCGGCGCCGCCACACGGCAGTGACGCGCGCAAGATCGGCGATCTCTACTCGAGCTTCATGGACACCGATACGGTGGCCTCGCTCGGGCTGGCGCCCATCGCGGGGGAACTCACCGAGATCCACGAGGTCGCCGATCGCAGTGCCTTCGCCGCGCTACTGGGTCGTCTGCAGCGCACGGGCGTCGGGGGCGCGCTCGGTTTCTATGTCGATACCGACGACAAGAACTCCAACCGGTATCTGGTGCACGCCACCCAGTCCGGGATCGGGCTGCCCGACGAGTCCTACTATCGGCAGGACGAATTCGCCGAGATCCGGGACCGATATGTCGAGCACATCGGCCGGATGTTCGCATTGGCCGCCGCCGAACCGCAGATCGCCGCGCTGCTGCCCGCCGACCTGGCGACGGTCGGACAGCGGATCATCGAATTGGAGCGCAAACTCGCGGCCGGGCACTGGGATGTGGTGCGCCGCCGCGACGCCGAGCTGAGCTACAACCTCACCACCTACGACGCGCTGGTCGCCGAGCATCCGGAATTCGATTGGCACGCCTGGACCGCCGCGCTCGCCGAGGGGATCTCGAAGTCGGGCCCCGAACTGTTCGCCGAAGTGGTTGTGCGCCAGCCGGATTACGTGCGCACCTTCGCCCAGACCTGGGCGGCCGAACCGCTCGCCGACTGGCAGGCGTGGGCGATCTGGCGGCTGTTGCGTTCGCGGGCGGCCAATCTCACCGATGCGATCGTGGAGGAGAACTTCGACTTCTACGGTCGCACCCTGACCGGCGCGCAGGAGAACCGGGAACGCTGGAAGCGCGGTGTTTCGCTGGTGCAGGATCTGCTCGGTGAGGCGGTCGGCAAACTGTATGTCGGCGAACATTTTCCGCCGGAGGCCAAGGCGCGGATGGTCGAGCTGGTCGCCAACCTGCAGGAGGCCTACCGCCGCAATATCGCCGAGCTGGACTGGATGGGGCCGGATACCAGGGCGGCCGCGCTGGCCAAACTGGAGAAGTTCACCCCCAAGATCGGCTATCCGGACAAGTGGCGCGACTACTCCGCCATCGTCATCGTCCCGTCCGATCTGGTCGGCAACTACCGTCGCGGCTATGCCGCCGAACACGATCGCGATCTGAACAAGCTCGGCGGTCCGGTCGATCGCGGCGAATGGTTCATGACCCCGCAGACGGTCAATGCCTACTACAACCCGGGCATGAACGAAATCGTCTTCCCCGCGGCCATTCTGCAACCGCCGTTCTTCGATATGCACGCCGACGACGCCGCCAACTACGGCGGCATCGGTGCGGTGATCGGCCATGAGATCGGCCACGGCTTCGACGATCAGGGCGCCAAGTACGACGGCGACGGCAATATGATCGACTGGTGGACCGATGCCGATCGCACCGAATTCGGTAAGCGCACAAGGGCTTTGGTCGAGCAGTACAACGTGCTCTCACCCAAGGCGCTGGCCGACGACCACACCGTCAACGGCGAATTCACCATCGGCGAGAACATCGGTGACCTGGGTGGGCTGTCCATTGCCCTGGCCGCCTACCGGATTTCGCTCGAAGGCGAGGAGCCGCCGGTCATCGACGGTCTGAGCGGTCTGCAGCGCGTCTTCTACGGTTGGGCGCAGGTGTGGCGGACCAAGGCCCGCAATGAGGAGGCCATCCGGCGCCTGGCCACCGACCCGCACTCGCCGCCGGAGTTCCGTTGCAATGCGGTGGTTCGCAATATCGACAGCTTCCACGAGGCTTTCGATGTGCGGCCTGGCGACGAGCTGTACCTGGAACCCGCGCAGCGCGTCAAGATCTGGTGAGCACGCGGCGAGCCGAGGACGCGGGGCGCGCTCAGCGCAGGCGTTCCTCGGTTTCGCCGTCGAAGAAGAAGATCTCGTCGAGTTTCGGACGCAGGCGCAGGCGATCGCCGAGCGTCACTTGGAAGCGGCGGTCCACCCGTGCCACCACCTTGCCGGAGCGGCTGTTCCATTCCTCGGTGACGCCGTGGCTGTAGATGAAAGATTCGGCGCCGAGTTCCTCGAGCAGTTCGGCGGCCACGGCGAGGCTGTTATCGGTTTCGGTGGTGGTTTCCCAGGATTCCGGACGGATACCGACCATGACCCGCTTTCCGGTTGCGGTGCGGGGCAAGGGAATTCGCAGATCGCCAAGGACGGCGGCACCGTCGCGAACCGGAGCGTCGAGTAGATTCATGCCGGGTGAGCCGATGAACCCCGCGACGAAAGTATTGACCGGATCGTCGTAGAGCTCACGGGGTTTGGCGATCTGCTGGAGTTTCCCTTCACGCAGCACCGCGACGCGATCGCCCATGGTCATGGCCTCGACCTGGTCGTGGGTGACGTAGACGGTGGTCGTGCCGAGACGCTTCTGCAGCGCGGCGATCTGCGAGCGGGTGCTCACCCGCAGTTTCGCATCCAGGTTGGACAGCGGTTCGTCCATGCAGAAGACCTGGGGTCGGCGCACGATGGCGCGCCCCATCGCGACGCGCTGGCGTTGTCCGCCGGAAAGTTTCGCCGGTTTGCGGTCGAGCAGATGCTGGAGTTCGAGCATTTCGGCCGCCTCCTGCACCCGAATCGCGGTGTCCGCCTTGTTCATTCCGGCATTGCGCAGGGCGAAGCCCATATTCTGCGCGACCGTCATGTTCGGATAGAGCGCGTAGCTCTGGAATACCATCGCCACATCGCGGGTGCGCGGCGGCAGTGCGGTGACGTCCTTACCGCCGATCAGGATGCGACCCGCCGCGACGGATTCCAATCCGGCCAGCATTCGCAGACTGGTCGATTTGCCGCAACCTGATGGGCCGACGAGGACGATGAATTCCCCGTCGGCGATATCGAGCTCCAGGTTGTCGACGGCGGGGGCCTGCGCACCGGGATACAGATGCGTCACCCCGTCGAAGTGCACTGTTGCCACGGCGTCGATCTCCCTCTTCGTCGGTACTACTTGGGCAGCTTCGGCGTGATCTGCCGGTCGACAATGGTCTGCAGCTGACTGGCGACATTCGCGAAAGCCGTTGCCGGATCGGCATTCTGCAGACCGATCTGCTCCAGTCCGGTGCCGATGATCTGGTCACCGCCCGGCACGAAGACGCGCGCGTAATCCTGCGATTTGGTGACCGCGAGCTGCTCGATGGCGACCTTCGCATTCGGATTCTTCGCCAGGAAGTCGACCTCGCTCGGATCGGTCACCGCGGACTTGCGCACCGGCATATATCCGGTGCCCTGCGAGAAGTAAGCGGTATTCGCGGCATTGGTGATGAACTCGATGAACTTCAGCGCGTTCACCTTCCGCTGATCCGAGATCCGCGACGGTATCGCCAGCCCGGCACCGCCGGTGGTGACGCCGGGGCCGTTGGGATGCGGCAGGAATGCGGTGCCGAATTGCAGTTTGCCCTCGGCATTCTTCTGGATGCCCCGCAGATCGCCGGTGGAGGCGATGGTGGAGGCGATGACGCCGGTGCCGAAGTCGACGGCGATCTGCGGTTTGATGCCGGCGTACTTCTTGGTGTGGATCATATCGCGCAGGAATTGCCCCGCCGCAATGGTTTTGGGGTCGGTGAACTTCAGCGTCCACTGGTCGGAGTAGGCGCCGCCGAAGGTCCAGTTCGGGCCCTGGAAGGTCCAGGCCAGGTAGTTCTTGGCGTCACCCCAGCCGTGCGCGAGCTTGCCGTCGCCGACCACCGACTGGATCTTCGGACCCCACTCGTCGAACTCCGGCCAGCTCTGCGGGCCGCGGTCGGGCAGACCGGCCTTCGCCCATACGTCCTTGTTGTAGTAGAACAGCGGCGTCGAGCGCGCGTAAGGCAATGCGTAGTGCTTGCCGTTGAAGACGTAGTCGGCGGCCAGCGAATCGACGTAGTCGTCGAGCTTGACCCCGGCGTCGGCGAAGTGTGAATCGAGCGGTTCGATGGTGCCGTTGAGCGCGTAGTTGAACCACCAGACATCCGACAGCACAACGACATCGGGCAGCTCACCGCCGGACAGCGCCGCATTGAACTTCTGCGACACCTCCTCGTAGTTCTTACCCGCGTCGACCAGATCGACCTTCAGATCCGGATACTTCGCCTGGAACCGGTTGATCAGCTCGGCCTCGAGTTCTTTCGAGGTGCCAGGGTGATTCGACCAGAAGGTGATGGTGTTGGCGTCACCGGACTGCTTGCCGCCACCGCCGCTGCCCGCGCATGCGGTCAGTGCGGTACCCGCCGCAAGCGCACCGGCCAGGCCGATGAATCCGCGCCGCGACAGTGCCGGGAATTGTGAAGTGGACACTGGTTTCTCCTAATCGGTCAACCCTTGACCGCACCCGAGGTGAGGCCCTTGATCATGTGGCGCTGCAGCAGCAGGAAGACGACGAGGATCGGCAGCATGGTCAGCAGCGTCCCCGCCATCACCGGTCCCCAGTTGGTGACGCTCGGATTCTCGGTGTTCTGCAGCAGGGTCAGCCCGACCGGCAGTGTGGCGACCCTGGTGTCGTCGGCCATCAGGAACGGCCAGAGGTATTCGTTCCACTCGTTGACCAGCGTGACCACCGCGAAGGCCACCATGGTCGGTCCGGACATCGGCAGCACCACCCGGGTGAGCAGGCGCCACCAGTTGGCGCCGTCCATCCGGGCCGCCTCGATGACCTCCGAGGGCAGTGAGAGGAAGTGATTGCGCATCAGGAAGGTGCCGAAGGCCACCCCGCAGAGCGGAATGATGATGCCCTGGAAGGTATTTCGCCAACCCAACTGGGCGATCAGCGCGTAGTTGGAGATCACCGTGATCTGGTTGGGCACCATCAGCGCCGCGATGATCACCAGGAACACCAGCGTCTTGCCCGGAAACCGCAAGAACACCAGGCCGTACGCACTGAACACGCCGAGCACGAATTTCACCAGCGCGATGATCCCGGTGATGATCAGCGAATTGCGCAGGAACGTCCAGAACGGCAGCGTCGTGGTGGCGTCCTCGTAGTTCGCCGGATGCCAACTGTGCGGCCAGTACACCGCGGGCTGGGTGTAGATATCCGGACGTGCCTTGAACGAGGTTATAAAGATCCAGAACAGTGGAACGCCGACAATGATCAGCACACACACCATCGCGGCGTATCCGAGCACCGTCACCGCCCGTTGTCTGCGGCGATACGAAAGAGTCTCCACGCTGTTTCCATAGCGGCCTGCGCGGGTCGCTGTGTCCGATTCGCGGCGTTCCCGGTGCCCTTCGTGGTTACGCTCCGCTACCGCCTGCGGGCCCGTCGCTCGCGCCGCTACGTGGTTACGCATGCTGCCTCCTCCGCGCCCGTCGCGCCGGCCACGCGTGTTTCACTGCTCGCCCCGATCCATGATGCGTACCTGGACCAGCGTGACGACCAGCAGCACGAGGAACATGATGGTGGCGACCGTCGCGCCGTAGCCGGCCCGGAAGTTGCGGAAGGACTCTTCGTAGACCTGGTAGACCATGGTCGTGGTGCCGGTGCCGAGCGGCCCGCCGCGTGTCATCACATTGATGATGTCGAAGACCTGCAGCGAGTTCAGCAGCACCGTGATGGACAGGAAGAACGTGGTCGGGCGCAGTTGCGGCAGTAGCACTTTGGTGAAGGTGGTCCAGCGGCTCGCACCGTCCATCTCGGCCGCCTCCATGAGATCGGCGCGGGTGCCCTGCAGCGCGGCCAGGTAGATGACGAAGGTGTAGCCGAGGTTCTTCCAGATATAGGTGACCGTCACCATGAACAGCGCCCAGTGCGGGTCCTGGTAGAAGTCCGGCACCTTGTCGACGCCGATGCGGTGCAGCACATCCTGGATCAGCCCGAAGCTGGGATCGAAGATGAACTGGAAGGCGACGCCGATGGCCGCGCCGGAGATGACGAACGGCGCGAAGATGGCCGAACGAACCACATTGCGCCCGAACAGCTTACGGTCCAGCAGCAGGGCCAGCGCCAGGCCGAGCACCATGCTGCCGACCACCGCGGCCAGGGTGAACACCACCGTATTGGTGACGATCTGCCAGGAGTCGTCGCGGCCCCACCACTCCCGGTAGTTCGCGAACCCGATGTAGGTCACGAAGTTGTCGGAGATATTGAAGTCGGTGAACGAGAGCCGGATATTGTCGGCCAGCGGACGGTAGACGAACAGCGTCAGCAGCACCAGATTGGGCCCGAGCAACATCAGGAACAGCGCATAGTCCTGCCACGGCCGATTGCGCAGGCCACGCCCGCGCGGTTGCGGCAGTACTCGTTCCGGCCTGGATCGCACGGCCGAAGCTTTACGGCGAGTAGCAAACGATTGGTTAACGCTGAACGCCGCTACGCTGAACTTCTTGCTGGGTGTACCCGACGAGTTACCCATGTTCTCCCGCAATCAGTTGTAGCGTTGCGCCACTCGGGAGATTAACTGGCAACTGGTCCGTCGTTCGGGAATTCCCGAACACCATCAGTTGAACAAAAAGAACTCGGCCCAGGCGATCGCGCCTGAGCCGAGCTGAGTTCGGACGTCGGGTCAGCTATTTCAGTCGTTCCAGTCGCCGTAGCCGTCGCGAGCGTTCAGGGTGCCGCCCTGGGTGTTCTGGACGATGACCGGGTCGCCCTTCTTGGCGTTCTCGAAGAACCACTTGGCGTTCTCGGTGCTGACGTTCAGGCAGCCGTGGCTGGCATTCGAAACACCTTGCTGCGCAACCGACCACGGGGCCGCGTGCACGAAGATGCCGCTGTTGGAGATCCGAGTGGCGTATTCGACCTCGACCTTGTAGCCCTCGGGATCGGTGGTCGGCACACCGTAGGTGGACGAATCCATGGTCATCTTGCGCAGCTGCTCGCCGACGAAGTAGGTGCCGTTCGGGGTCTCGTGCTTGGTCTTACCCATCGAGGTCGGCATCGTCATGATCTCCTCGCCGTTGCGAGTGATCGTGATGGTGTGGGTTTCGTCGTCAGCGGTGGTGATGAAGGCGTCACCGATCCGGTATGCGGTGCGGGTGCCGCCCGCCTCGACGGTCACATCGGTATTGGCCGGCCAGAACTCGTTCGGCCGCCAGCGCACCTGCTTGTCGCCGAACCAGTAGAAGTGGCCCGGCGCCGGATTCGAGGAGGTGATCCTGATGGCCTGCTCGGCGGTGGCGTGATCGGTCACCGGATCCTTGAAGTTGATGATGATCGGCTGCGCGACGCCGACGGTCTCGCCGTCACCGGGGTTGATACTCGGCGGCGCGAAGTTCGCCGTGGCGCCCGGATCGGTGGCGGTCGAGTTTGCGGAGCCGGTGCCGACACCCGGCAATGCCGGATCGGCCTGAGCCGGCGCGACGGCGGTGATGCCGACCGCGGCGATCGCCGCCGACAATAGGATGCCCTGCCGGAGTCGGCGGGCTAGCGCTCCCCGACGAGGAGCAGTCGACGTCCCGGTGTGCAAAGCGGCATGCATAAGTTTCTCGTCCAATCCATTTCTCGCCTACGCCGTGGCGCGGCCAGATCTCTCATCGGTGTGGAGCTCGCAGGGCGGTTTCACGAAGACTCTTCGTGGATTCCGTGCGAACGACCACGGAAAAACGGCGTGGGGCACACGAAGCACCCCACGGGTATATGACGCACCCGACCCTGGCGTCCTTCCTACCGTCCATGGCCATTTGAGGCCAGTGGCGTTTCGGATTAATTCGTGCCCATAGCGCAGTGTGGTGAGCGCCACATATGCTGTCGGGGGTCGTGATCTTTGGTGAAATTTGCCGGTCAGGTCGATGCGGCTCGGTGGCTCACAGTGGCCGTCAAGTGGTTCTAGCCGCAAATGAGCCAAACTCCTTCGTGAGATAAATCACGAAATGACATCGAATGGGATCGACCGGCGCGGACCCGTCGCGATGTTGTGCGGCACCGACAGCGGCGTCGGCCCGCGCGCATATCGCGGTGGCAATCGCAGCCGCCGGCGACCGAGAATGGTCGCGAGCACGATTCGCAGTTCGTAGTCGGCCAGTGATGCCCCGACACACCGTCGATGTCCGCCGCCGAAGGGTGCGAACTCGTACGGCCGGTACTTGCGCTCGATGAACCGCTCCGGCCGGAAGAGCCGCGGATCCGTCCACACCGCGGGATCGGAATGCAGCAGCGGCAGCGCGATGCCCATGTTGTCACCCGCCGCGAGCTCGACACCGCGCAATGCGAACGGCGCGGTCAGTCTGCGCAGCACGATCGGCACCGTGGGATGCAGCCGCAGTGTCTCCTGGCACACCGCGTCCAGCAACGGCAGCCCGGCCAGCTCGAGCGGGCAGGCGTCGGGACCGGCCGCGTCCAGTTCGGCGCGCAGGCGCCGCAACGCCTCGGGTTCCCGATGCAGATGGAACAGCGCCCACACCAGACTGGTCGCGGTGGTCTCGTGTCCGGCGACGAGCAATGTGCGCAATTGTTCGCACAGATCGTCATCGGTGATCGAGGTGCCGTCGTCATAGCTGGTCGCGAGCAGGAGACCGAGAATGTCGGCGCCGACCGAGCCGACGGCCCGACGCCGCGCGATATCGGTCAGGATCAGCTTGTCGAGCCGCTCGCGCGCGGCCACGAACCGATCCCACGGCGCCCGGCCGAACAGCCCGTGGCGCAATGCGGGCACCAGCATCAGCGGTCCGGAGTAGGCGGTGAGGAATTCCGCGACCGCGGCGGTGTATTCGCCGCGGCGCGCGCGGCTGTCCACCCCGAATACCGCCTCCAGAATCACCCGCAAAGTGATAGCCCTGGCTGCCGCCCGCGAGTCGATGCGCGTGCCCGGTGTCCAGGCCGAACGGGATTCGCCTGTGCTGCCGGATATTTCGGCGATGGTCGACTCGCGGATGAGTTCGCCGTAGGCGCGGATCAGCGCACCGTGGAACGCGGGTGCGAGCAATGCCCGATCGCGCCGATGTCGTTCGCCCGCGGCCAGGATGAGCGACGCGGAGCCGACCAGGGGTTCGATCGGATTCGGTCGCGGCGGTTCGAGCAGATCGGTCGGCGCGCGGAAGAATTCGCGGGCGCCGGCGGCCGTGCTAGTGAACAGCGCCGCGCCGAGACCGGGAAACCGCACGTAGAACGGATCGCCCTCGCGTTCGCGTCGCCAACGGAAGTACCGCTCGAAATCGATGCCCGCCGCCAACGCGTGCGCAACCACCATTCTCGGTGCGCGCGGCGTCGAAGACGCGGCGTCCAGCGCCGTTTCCTCGGATGCGCCCGCCTGCTCCATATCTATGGCTACGAACTCACGCCGGTCCCGGTTCGACCGCACCCTTCGGGCGCCCCCTGCGCACCATATTCTCGGCGAGGGCGGCCAAGCGCGCGAGCCGGGCGTCCCCGAGCGCGGTCACCGCATTGCCGAGCCGATTGGTGACGAAGGCGATCGACATACCGAGTTCGGGATCGGCATAGGCGCCCGAACCGCCGAGTCCGTAGTGGCCGAAGGCTTTTCGCGGCTGCTGCTTGGACATCACGACCGGACGGTGATAGCCGAGGGTGAATTTCAGCGGCACCCCGAGCACATAGTCGCGGCTGTCGGCCCGCTGCGTCTCATTGATGATCGCGATCGTCTCCGGTCGCAGGAACTGCACCGCGTCGATGGCGTGACCACCGCGGTCCAGCGCCTCGACCCGCCCTCTATTCGCAAGGGCCCCATACATTCTGGCCAGTGCGCGCGCCGAGAAGACACCGTTCCAGCCCGGCATCACCGCATCGTGCACGCGCGGATCGCGGACGAGTTCGTCGAAGCTCTCCGGCATTCCCGCCTCGGCGAGTCCGCGCACCGGCCGCACCCAGGACAGCACCGATGACGCGGTATTCCAACGGATTCCGGGTGGATTCAGGTGCGGAAATATCTTGGCGATCCGATAGCGCTCGGATTCCGGTACCCGGAACCAGAATTCGTCATAGCCGAGTGGTTCCGCGATCTCGCGGCGCACCACATCGGTGAACTGATCACCGGTGACACGCTGCACGATCTCGGCCACCAGCCAGCCGAAGGTGATCGCGTGATAGCCCGATGTGCGGATGCGCCGCGGATCGGCGGGACTGTCGGCCAGCGCCGTCACCACGGCGTCGTAGTCGAGGATGCCCTCCCGGCCGGGCACCAGGCCGCGCACTCGGTGCAGTCCGGCGCGGTGCGAGAGCACATCGCGCACCGTAATGTCTTCCTTGCCGTGTGCGCCGAACTCCGGCCAGTAGGTGGCGACCGGGGCTTCGTATTCGATCTGCCCGCGTTCGGCCAGCCGGTGCACCACGGTCGCGGCGACGCCCTTGCCGGTGGAGAAGGCGAGCGCGACATTCTCGCCGTTCCAACGTCGATCCTTGGCCGCCCAGCCCGCCCAGATATCGACGACGGGTCGACCGTCGAGATAGATCGCGAGCGCAGCGCCGCCACGCGTCGGCTGGGCGAACATGCCGAAGAAATGATCCGCGAGGCGGACGAATCTCGGATCGACGAGCATCTCCAGTGGTGCGGCCGGCCATCGGTCCGGTGCGGGGAAGGCTGAAACCATGGGTCACACCTCCTGCTGGCTGGGGCCGAATTCTCAGCCTAACTCGGATCGTGGCGTTTGCCAGCGACCGAAAGGCGTCGTCACACAGGTCGCACCGGTTGCCGAATTCCACGCGAAGGCTGCCGTGCCCAGGCACACGACCGCGCTGTCGGCGGTCGCGACCTGTGCGCGCGAACCGTCGAAGGCGATCGATATCGCGAACAGCGGGGTGGGCGGGCTCGGTTGGTCGGTCTCGGAATCCGTTGCCGCAGCGGCGATCGAGGTCAGCGCGACGGCATCGGCGCCGAAGCCGAACGCGATCGGAATGCCGCCGACTCCGTCGCTGGCGCCCACACCGCCCGCCGCACCGATGCCGAGCGCGGCGGCACCCAGGCCGGCACGGGCGTAGCCGACTCCGTCGTATCCGGCCGCCCGTGCCCGGCCGAGGGATTCGGCCGTGGCCCGGCATGCGGTTCCTCCGTCGATCACGGTGACGTCCGCCCCGCCGTCGGAAGCGCAGTGCACATCGGTTGCCGAAGCCACAGCGGGGAGGATCAGCGCGGCGCCGAACGCGGCGGCGGTGCAGGTGATCACGCTGATCAGCTTCACGAACGAACTCCTCTCACACCGGAAACCCCACCATACCCAGATCGGTTGCTGTGACACAGATTCCACTGGTACGCCGCGGTGCCACACTGATCGAACCAACATTTGGGCCGGCACTTTGCTTCTCCGATGCGGTTGCTGTCGACTCGACGCGCCTGCGCTCGGTGGTGTATGCATGGCGTGGTATTTCACGCTTTGCTAGATCACTTCGGATTCCGACGGGGGTATGAGTTCGGAGCGTTACAGCCGGGAGGACTGTAAGTGTCTCGTCAACCGATCTCGGGTCGCCTCGCGACTGCGGCCATCGCCGCGGTCTCCGTCGTCGCCGCGCTCTTGCTAGCGGGCTGCGGCAACAAGATCAGCGGCAATGCCCAGCCCGCCATAAACGGGACCATCGATGCGGTCTCAGCCACCAACACGCCGAAAACCTCAGGCGCCAGGCCCACCTCGGCACGGCCGACGACCAGTGCCCGCCCGTCCTCCGGTAAGCCGACGGCGACCACCTCGGCGACCAAGGGTGGCAGCACCGATTTCCAGGCCAATGTCGGTGACTGCGTGACACTCGGCGGAACTACCGACAACGCAACCATCGCCAAGGCCTCCTGTGGCAGCCGGGCCTCGAACTACAAGGTCATCGGCAAGGCGGCGACGAGTTCGCAGTGCGTCGCCGACCGCGACTCGGCCTACTTCGAAACCCTCAACGGCGTGCAGCAGGGCGCGATCTGCCTGGACATCGACTGGGTCGTCGGTGGCTGCATGGATATCAGCGGCGAGGATCCCAAGCGCATCGACTGCACCGAACGCGTCAGCCAGGGCGTGAAGGTGACCAATATCCAGCAGGGCGCCGACGATGCCAGCGTCTGCGGCAGCAGCAGCGGCTTCGAGTACCCGACGCGTCGCTTCGTGGTCTGCGTCCAAAATCTCTGACGCCCACGAAGACAGGCCGGTAGCGGCTACGTTTGGTCGGTGAGTGCTGAGTTACCCCGCCTGGGTTCGGCTACCGGCCGCTGGATCCTGCTGGCCACCATCCTCGGTTCGTCGGTGGCCTCGCTGGACGCCACCGTCGTCAATATCGCGCTACCGCGCATCGGCGAATCCCTCGACACCGATGTCGCCGGCCTGCAGTGGACGCTCAACGGCTACACGCTGACCCTGGCCTCGTTCATCCTGCTCGGCGGCTCGCTCGGCGATCATCTCGGCCGCCGCAAGGTATTCGTCTGGGGTGTGATCGGTTTCGCGCTGGCCTCGGTGCTCTGCGGTGCCGCGGTGAATATCGAGATGCTCGTCGTCGCCCGGATCCTGCAGGGTGTGGCGGGAGCGATGCTCACCCCTGGCAGCCTGGCGCTGATCTCGTCATCCATCGATCAACGCGATCAGGGTGCGGCGATCGGCCTATGGTCCGGTTTCGGCGGCGTCGCGGGCGCACTCGGTCCGTTCCTCGGTGGCTGGCTTATCGAGTTGGCCGGCTGGCAGTCCATCTTCTTCATCAATGTCCCGCTCGCGATGGTCGTCGTACTCGTCACACTGCGGCATGTGCCGGAGAGCCACGACCCGAATGCCTCGGCGCGACTGGATGTTCCGGGTGCGGTGGTGGTCGCGGTGGCCCTCGGTGCGCTGACCTTCGGTCTGATCGATGCGATGCCGCTGCTGGTGGTCGTCGGTCTGTTGCTGCTCACGGTCTTCGTGGTGCTCGAAATACGCAGCGACCACCCGCTGGTGCCGCCCTCGCTGTTCGCCTCTCGGGTCTTCACAGCCGCAAATCTGGTCACCCTCGCGGTCTACGCCGCGCTCGGCGGTGTCTTCTTCCTTCTGGTCATGCAGCTGCAATTGGTGGCGAAGTACACGCCGCTGATGTCGGGGGTGGCCACGGTTCCGGTCACATTGATCATGCTGGTGCTTTCCGCGCCCGCGGGTCGTTGGGCGCAGGTGCACGGTGCGCGCATTCCGATGACGGTCGGTCCACTGCTCGCCGCGCTCGGCCTGGTACTGCTGCTGCGCATCGGCCCCGACACCACCTATCCGACCGACGTACTCCCTGGTGTGCTGGTCTTCGGTCTCGGCCTATCGGTATTGGTCGCGCCACTCACCGGCGCGGTACTCGGCGCGGTGCCCGCCAGTGAGGCCGGTATCGCCTCCGGGGTGAACAATGCCGTGGCCCGTACCGCTCAGCTGCTCGCGGTCGCCGCGCTGCCCGGCCTCGCTGGCATCTCCGGATCGCTCGGCGACCCAGTGGAATTCGATCGCGGCTTCGGCGTCGCGATGTGGATCTGCGTCGGCCTGCTGGTGGCCGGTGCGCTGTTCGCGGCAGTACTACTGCGCGCGCCGCGCCACGCCGCGACACTGGACAATGTCGACTGCATGCCGCAGTGCGGGGTGGCGGGTCCGGCGCTGGCGCCGCTGCACAAAACAGAATGAGCGGGTCATTCGACCCGCTCATTCGGTATTCGACTGATCCTGGCTAGATCGGGTTGAAGCCCGCCCCGACGCTGCCACGGGCATTGATATCGCCCATGATCGAGCTCATATTGGTGCCGACCTCGGGTCCGAAGCAGGCGATGGCGAGATAGGCGTTCACCATGCCGACCAGTGTGGTGCCGACGACGACCGGTGCCCCGGAATCGCCCTCCACCACACACATCTGCGACCAGGTCTCCATATTTGTGCCGAACAGGTCGCCGTAGGCGATGCCGCAGGTATTGCCGGTGGTGCGGCCCTCCTTACAGACGATCATCGGGAACTGGGCCGGGCCGCCGATTCCGGTGATGGTGACATTGCCGACCCGGTTGACCGGGGTGGTCTTGGCCGGATCGAATTGGATGATGGCGTAGTCGAGATCGTGGTTGGAGTAGACGAACCGGCCGATCACGCCTGCGCCGCGGTCGAGTTCGGCGTACACCTGAGCGCCCGGGTCGCCGCAGTGTCCCGCGGTCAGGCCGACCAATCGGCCCCCGCCGTCGTAGCCGACCGTCGTGACAGTGCATTCGAACTGATTATCGATAATGATTCCCGACCCACCGCCGATGACGGGTGGCCCCGCGGCCTCCGCGGTCCCGGCCCCCGTCGCGACCAGTGCCGCACCAAGAGCTACGGCGAAGGCAGCGTTGGCCACCTTGGCGAGTTTGCTGAACATGTCCCTCCAGACGTCGGAAGTCCGCACGATATCAATCTGTCGCACCCATCGTGTCAGTATTCGGCTCCGGGCGCGTCCTCTATCCGTGGTGATCACTTGTGGGTCGCTCGAAACGGTCCGCTCTCGATGTCGAACGCGTCGGCGACGACCACACTTTTCGACATTTTGGATGCAGCGTCTCATTTACTCGCGATAGCGAAAGTCTATTACTGCAATCATCACAAAGTGGCCGATTGTGTTTCGGTTGTATGTTGATCGATACCGAAGAAGCTCTTCGATCGTGCGCAGATTTTGCATGAATATTATCCACTTAAATATTGGAACAGGCAATATGCGGGCCTGATGGGAGCCGGTAGAACTGTGGCTCGTTCTAGAAGTATCACCGTTAACTTTGGGACCGATCCCAAGCGTCGGGCCACTGCTCACAGCGTTTTCCCACACTGACTCCAATCTATGACCGCAATCACACGGTGGTGGGTGTGTTCTGCACTACTCCGTAGTAGGGTGCGTCAAGCAAAGAAGTCGTCGGGGTTTGGTTACCGGCGTCGAGAGGGGTTAGCCAGTGCAGTCGACCAAGAGTCCACCAGCGCAGTCACGGATGAGTGATGCGGTCGATTGGACGAAGGCCTACTGGGAAGACCATCCGAAACGCTCCTTGGAGACCTTCGGCAGACAGATCACCATGGGGTTCGCGGCGGTCGCGGAGTTGTTCATCGCGATATTCCGACGCCGCTTTCCTTATCGTGAGTTCATCCGCCAGTGTGCGTTCATGTCCAGTGTCGCCGCGGCACCGACACTGCTGGTCGCCATCCCGATCGGCGTGATCGTTTCCATCCAGGTCGGCGCGGTCGCGAGCCAGGTCGGTGCGACATCGTTCATCGGCGCGGCGAACGGTCTCGGCATCATTCAGCAGGGCGCGCCGCTGGTCACCTCGCTGATGATCGCGGGCGCGGTCGGTTCGGCGATCACCGCCGATCTCGGTTCGCGCACCATCCGCGAAGAGATCGACGCGATGCGGGTGATGGGGGTGGATCCGCTGCGTCGCCTGGTCGCGCCCCGGCTCGGTGCGGCCATGCTGGTCAGCGTATTGCTGTGTGGCTTCGTCGTATTCGTCGGATTTTTGACTGGCTACATTTTCAATATTTTCGCGCAGAACGGCACCCCGGGTTCCTATATCGGCACCTTCTCCTCGTTCGCCGTCACCATCGATCTGCTTGTCGCACTGGTGAAATCATTGATCTTCGGGTTGCTCGCTGCGATCATCGCCTGTGATACCGGGCTCAATACCCGGGGCGGTCCGGGTGGAGTCGCCAACTCGGTGAACTCCGCGGTGGTCAGCTCCGCCATCATGTTGTTCGGCGTGAACTTGATCATCACCCAGATCTACAACGTTCTCCTCCCCCCACAGGTGGTCTGAGCCGGTGTCAACAACCTACGTACCGCCGCTGCTGCGGCCACTTCTGCAAATAAAGAAGTCCGCGCAGGTCCCGGTGGAAATGGTTGCGCGCCTGGGTCACCAGGTGTTCTTCTTCCTACGGTCGGTGGGCTCGATCCCGTTGGCGCTGCGGCACTATCCGAAGGAAGTCTGGCGGCTGCTTTCGGATGTCACCTGGGGCAACGGCAGCCTGGTCGTCGGTGGCGGCACCATCGGCGTCATCCTCATCCTCAGCGCGTTCGGCGGGATGACGGTCGGCATCCAGGGCTACACCTCGCTGAATCTGCTCGGCCTGAGCCCGATCACCGGCGCCATCTCCGCATTCGCGACCACCAGGGAGTTGGGGCCGCTGCTCGCGGCACTCGCCTTCGCCGCCCAGGCCGGCTGTCGCTTCACCGCGCAGCTCGGCGCGATGCGTATCTCCGAGGAGATCGACGCACTCGAGTCGATCGCGATCCGGCCGCTGCCGTATCTGGTGAGCACCAGGATGTTCGCGGCGATGATCGCCATTGTTCCGCTCTACTGCCTGGGCCTGGCGATGGCCTACATTTCCTGCTCGCTCACGGTGCAGCTGATCGGCAACACCTCCAGCGGTACCTACTCTCACTACTTCTATCAGTTCCTGATACCGACAGACGTGCTCTACTCACTGGCCAAGGCGATGGTGTTCGTCGCGATCACCACATTCATCCAGTGCTACTACGGCTTTTTCGCCTCGGGCGGTCCGGAGGGCGTAGGTGTCGCGGCCGGTCGGGCCATCAAGATGTGCATCATCATCGTGGTTTTCGCGGACCTGTTCATGACATTGGCGATCTGGGGCGTCAATCCCGGCATCCGGATCTCGGGGTAGGACGAGATGATCATCGATCCCAGTGGGCGTGGCCCCACCATGCGACAACTGTTGGTCGCCGGCGTATGCGGACTCGTCGTCTTCGCGCTGATCCTCGGTTTCCTGATGGCGAGATACCAAGGCTATTTCGTGCCCAAGGTGCATGTGGTGGCCAATTTGACCACCACCGGTGACGGGCTGCCCAGCGAGGCCGATGTGAAGTTCCGCGGCGTGCTGGTCGGTGCGGTCGAGGATGTCGAGGTCGCCGCCAAGGGCGAGCTGCAGAAGGTGCGGATCGACCTGAAGCCGGAGTTCGCCGGCGATATCCCGTCGAACGTGACCGCCCGTGTGGTGCCGAGCAACCTGTTCGCCGTCACCTCGGTAGAGCTGGTGTTCAACGGTCCCGCGGATAAGTACCTGCACGAGGGTTCGACCATCGAGGAGGACCGCAGCCAGGGCACCATCGCGCTGCAGGACACCCTCACCACCGTGCGGACCATCCTCACCAAGCTCGATCCGGTGCAGTTCGGCCGGGTGCTCGGGACGCTCTCCCAGGCACTGGACGGCAGCGGCCGGATGCCGGGCTCCACCATCGAGCGGCTGGACAAGTGGCTCACCTCGGTGGACGAGTCCATCCCGAATCTCGGTGTGCTGCTCGATGATTTCTCGGCCTCGGCCCGCGCGCTCAACCAGTCCGCGCCCGAATTGCTCGATGTGCTCGGCAGTTCGGTGAAGACCGCGCAGACCATCGCCGATCACCGCACCGCCTTGGTCGCGTTGATCAGTGGCACGGCGGGCACGGTGGATACGGTCAACGGCCTGTTCGCCCGCAACGGTGATATCGGTAAGCAGATCACGGCGGGGACCGGCGATATGTTCGGCGCGCTTGCCGCGGACGCGAATTCGATCCCGGACACCATAGCGTCGCTGAACAACTCGCTGCGCAAGTTGAGTACGACCTTCCACTGGGGTCCGCAGCGGCAGATGGTCTGGAATGCCGGTGCGACGCTCACCCCGTATCGGCCGTACGAGCAGGCGGACTGCCCGCGCTACGGCAACCTGGCCGGCCCGAGCTGTGCCACCGCACCCGCGGTCTCCGATCCCGGCTACCTGCCACCGTCGATGCAGCCGCGTTCGCTGGAAACGGCGCAGGGTTTGGCGAAACTGCCACTGCCCGCGGGCTTCCCGGAGATCCCGGGTCTGACCTCGCCGGGTGATCCGCTCGCGGCGAGCTCGAGTGAGCCGAAGCCGGCCAGCCCGTTCGCCGGCACCCCGCTGGAGGGTTTGTTCCCGATTCCGGCGCCGCCCGCACCGGGTGCGCAGCCCTCCTCCGATCAGCCCGCGGCCCCGGCCGTGCCCGCCCAACCGGCCAGTGCGCCAGTGACCGCCGGTCCAATTTCGTACGAAGGAGATGCCGCGATCGTGGCCCTGCTCGGTCGTCGTCCGACGACGGCCGAATATCTGCTGCTCAGTTCGGCAATGCGCGGAGGTTCCTTGCAGGTCGGCGGTGCCGCCGAATGAGCGTTCGTAAACCACTGATCGGCTTCGGCCTCTTCGCGATCGTCTCGATCCTGGTCACCGTTGTCGTCTGGAATACGTTGGCGCGGGTCGTGGAGGGTGACACCAATACCTACACCGCGACCTTCAGCGATGTGCTCGGCCTGCGCGAGGGTGATGACGTCCGGATGGCGGGCGTGCGGGTCGGCAAGGTCGAAAAGATCGAAGTCACCCGCGATTCGAAGACCAAGAAGTCCGTCGCCAACGTGACATTCATCGTGCAGCGCAACCAGACGGTGTACGAGGACACGAAGGCGCTGGTGCGCTACCAGAACCTGATCGGCCAGCGTTATGTCGCACTGGCCCCGGGCAAGGCGGCGAGCCCGGCGGCATTGAAGAACAAGGCCACGATTCCGCTCGAGCGCACCGAACCGTCCTTCGATGTGTCCGGGCTGCTCAACGGATTCCAGCCGCTGTTCCAGGTGTTGCAGCCCGAGCAGGTGAACCGGCTCTCGGAGACCTTCATCCAGGCATTGCAGGGTGACCGGGTTTCGTTGAGCGCGTTCATCACTCAGGCCGCTACCCTGGCCACGGATTTCCAGCGCCGAGACGCGATTCTCAGCGATGTGATCACCAACCTCAGCGGCGTCATGTCCGGGTTGGCCAAGCGAGGTGATGAATTGGAGACCCTGGTTACCCAGACCCGGGCACTGATCGGCGGCCTGTACGACCAGGGGCAGTCGCTGCAAGCGTCCACGGTGCAGATCGCGGACGCGACCAGCGGACTGGTCGACATGATGGGCAAGATTCAGCCGAAGCTGGCCACGGCACAGGATTCGACGAGTGCGGCGCTGACACTGTTGATCGCCAACGGCGCCAAGCTCGACCAAGCCGCGATCGACCTGCCCGCGGCGCTGTCCGATCTCGGCAAGTTCACCCAGGACGGCGCCTACGCGAATGCGTACTTCTGCAAGCTGGATGTCTCGCTGTACGGCATCCTGCTCCCCCGCGGTCTGCTCCCACAGATCGGTGGCAACGGACAGTCGGCGGTGTGCCGCCCATGATGACCAAGATCAAGGACAGGTTCGACAACAACCGCTACTTCTGGCTGGGTGTCCTCGGTGGCGTCCTCATCGTCGTGCTGCTGATCGGCTCGAGCGCTTACAAGCTGATCGGCGTCGGTGAGAAGACGGTCAAGGCCGAGTTCGTGCAGACCGCCGGGGTCAAGGTCGGCGACAAGGTCAATGTGGCCGGTGTCCCGAGCGGCCAGGTGTCCGGTGCGAAGCTGGAGAACGGGCATGTCCTGCTCACCCTCAGCCTGGACAACGATGTCGAGCTCGGTCCCGATGCCAGGGCCTCGATCAAGATGGCGACGCTGCTCGGCGCACGCTATGTCGATCTGGACCCCGGTGATGGGTCGGGGCTGAAGGACAGCCGAATTCCATTGTCCAACACCTCGGTTCCGTACAACCTGGCCGATGTGGTCGAGTACGGCACGCCGAAGTTCGAGGCGCTCGACACCAAGCAGTTGGCCACCTCGCTCGATCTGATCAACAAGCAGATGGGTGATTCGCCCGCGCTGACGGCGCAGGCGCTGGACAGCGTAGGCGCACTGGCGAAGGTGATGGATTCGCGCAAGGAGGAGGTCGACAGCCTGCTCAAAAATCTCGACCGGGTCACCACGATTCTCGGCGACAACCGCAATAGCGTGCTGTTGGTGATCACCCAGGGCGAGGCCATCGCGAACCGGGTGATGGAACGCCAGAGCCTGCTGCGCCAGCTGCTCGACAACGTGTCGACGCTGAGCCGCCAGCTGCAGGAGATCGGTGCGGCCAATAACAACCAGTTCGGCCCGACCATCGCGCAGCTGAACACCATGGCGGAAGGCCTGCAGAAGAACAAGGACAACCTCGACCGGATGCTGCAGATCATGCCGGTGTCGGTGCGCACCTTGAACAACGCGTTCGGCAACGGTCCGTATGGTGAGGTCGGCCTCCCCTGGCTCTTCCCCGACAACTGGTTGTGCTTCGCCCACCTGATCGAGGGGTGCAAGGGATGAGACTGATGCGAATCAACCTGCGCCTGCCGAATCTGCGGCGGGTGGCCAAACCACTGATGATCAGCGCTGCGGCCCTGGCCGTCGGCAGTTGCTCGCTGGTGCCGAGTTCGGTGAACAGCGCACTGGGGAACACGATGACGATCACCGCGGACTTCGAGAACATCGCGGGTGTCTTCGAGGGCAATCCGGTCACGGTGCTCGGCCTGCAGGTCGGCAAGATCGACAAGATCATTCCCAAGGGCACCCTGGTCGAAGTGCATATGACCATCGACAAGGATGTCAAGATCCCGAAAGACGCGATGGCCGCGATCATTTCGCCGTCCATCGTCACCGACCGCCACGTCGAGCTGACCCCGGTCTACACCCAGGGCGAGACCATGTCCGACGGCGCGCATCTGCCGAAGGCGAAGACCAAGACACCGGTCGAGCTGGACACGATGCTCGAGACCATCGATCGGTTCGCCGCCGCGCTCGAGCCGGAACCGGGTACCGAGGGCATCGGTCCGCTGTCGGGTCGGGTGCTCTATCCGATGTTGAACGGCAACGGTGCGAAGATGCGTGACACCCTCAACGCACTCTCCAGCGCATTGAAGGTCGGCGTCGACAATAAGGACGCGGTCTCCAGCATCATCGTCAAGTTGAACGAGCTGACCACGATGTTGGCCGAAAACGACCAGTCCGTACGCGATTTCAGCAATCGGATTACGCAGATGACCGGGCTGCTCAGCGATCAGGCCCCCGGGCTGGACGCCACACTGCGGCAGCTCAACGACTTCCTGGCCAATACGAGTTCGGTCTTCGTGCAGTACCAGGATCAGCTGGGCAGTTCGCTGGAGGGTCTGACCAAGGTGACCGATCAGTTGCGGGCCAATGCCCGCGGCCTCACCGAGGTCGTCGACATCGCGCCGCTGCTCATGCAAAATCTGGACCGGTCGATGAACCGGGAGTTGGGCTACGTCCGGCTGCACGGCAACCTGCCGACCTTCCTCAACGGTGAACTGCTGAGCGTGTTCTGTGAACGGATTCAGATGCGTTCGGATGGCTGCCGCACCGGCAAGCTCGAGGATCTCGGTCCGGACCTCGGTATGACGGCGGCACTGTTGGGGATGACCAAATGAGCGACCGGTTCACGATGAAGGCCCGTCGCACGCTGGTCGCGTTGGCGGCGGCATCCGGGGTGGCCATCACCTCCGGCTGTGGTTTCACGGTGGAGAAGCTGCCGCTGCCGAAACCGGGCTTGGCCGGTGAAACCTACACCGTGCACGCGAAATTCGAGAATGCGCTGAATCTGCCCGATCAGGCGAAGGTGAAGATCGGTGGCTCGGATGTCGGTGTGGTCTCCAACATCCAGACCAAGAACTTCGAAGCCATTGTCGATCTGAAGATCAGCAAGGACATCGAACTTCCCGTCGGCAGTACCGCGGAACTGCGCCAGGCCACCCCGCTCGGCGATGTGTTCATCGCGGTGTCCAAGGCCAAGGCGGATCCGGGTGCGCCGGTCCTGCACGACGGTGACACGCTGGGCCGGGACAAGACTTCGGCGGGCGCCACCGTCGAGGAGCTGTTGATCTCGGTATCCATGTTGTTCAACGGCGGTGGCGTGGCCGCGCTGACCAAACTGGCCTCGGAGATGGATTCGATCGTCGGTGGTCGCGGCGATCAGATTGCGCATCTGATCAATGAAATGACCGGCGTGGTCGGCAGTTTGAACGAAAACAGCGCCCGGGTGGACAGCGTGCTCGCCCAGTTCAGCACGTTGGCCAACACCATCGAGAGCAGGCACTCGGAATTGGGGCAGGTCGCCGATTCGTTGCCGCAGATGATCGGTGCCATCGCGGAGAACAACCGGGCCATCGGCGATCTGTTGCAGAAGATTTCGGTGACCAGCGCGGCGCTCGGCGACTATGCCAATACCTCGGGCGACCAACTGGGCGACCTACTCGACAATGTGCACAAGCTGATGAACGCGCTGTCGCAGACCGAGCAGAACTTCGGTCCCGCATTGGATGCGCTGCACGAAATACGAGGCCCGCTCGATGCGTCCTTCCGCGGTAACAGCCTCGCGGTCTACGCCACGGTCACCAATATTCACAACTTCAGCCTGTTGTCGGATCCGGCGCAGGGCAAGTTCTTCGACGGCCGCGACCTCAGCGACTTCGCGGGCAGCCTGATCACCGTCCTGCAGGCGATTCAAGGACGACTGCAGGGGGGTCACCGATGAGTTGGCTCGGCAAATTGATGCAGCGCAAGATGCTGCTGTCCACTATCGGCCTGGTGCTGGTGTTCGTCGTCGGGGCCAGTTATCTGCTGGTGAGCGTGATGCGGGTGAATCCGCTGAAGTCGACCTACGCCGTCACCGTGGATCTGGACCGCTCCGGTGGTCTGCAGCCGGGCAACGATGTGACCCTGCGGGGCTATCGCATCGGCAAGGTGACCTCGATCGAGTTGGTCAATCGAGGACAATCCATCGCCGCGAAGGCCGAAATCGACGCGAAGTACAAGATTCCGGCCGACACCAAGATCTCGGTGGGCGCGCTCTCCGGCGCCGGTGAGCAATACATCGACTTCCGGCCGAATTCCGAGCAGGCGCCGTACCTGAAGGACGGTTCGGTCATCGAATTCGATGCGGAGAAGATCAAGACCCCGACCCCGATCTGGTCGGTGCTCGACAACTCCAGCGCGCTGATCTCCCAGATCGATCCGGATAAGTTCAGCGTCATCCTGGCCAACCTGGACACCGCGCTCAGCGGTGGCCCGGATCAGTTGCGTGGCATGGTGAACGGCATCAGCCTGGCCATGGCCGGTTTCGACAATCTGCTGCCGCAGACCCAGAATCTGATCACCAACCTGCGCACCATCGCGAGCACCACCTCGATGGCGCAGCCCGATCTCGCGACGCTGACCCACAATTCGGGTCAGCTGTTCGACCAGTTCAACAATGCGAACGGTGAACTGCAGGCGGTGCTGGAGAAGGCACCGGGACAGCTGACCAGTCTCGGTGCGGTGCTGGACAAAACGGCCGATCCGATCACCAGTCTCGCCGCCAACTTCGCGGCGATGACCCGGGCCGCGCAGCTGCGGATTCCGGCGCTGCAGGCGCTGTTCCCGTCCCTGAACCTCGGGTTGTCCGCCGCTGGCGTGCCGGCGCACGACAACGAATTCCACGCTGTCGCGGATATCTGGGTTCGGCCGATCTGCCAGTACACGCACACGCCGATCCGCAACGAGGTGATCCAGGACGGTTCGCTGCCCAAGTGGAACTACTGCGAAAACCCGCCGCCCGGACTGCAGGTGCGCGGTTCGGCGAATGCGCCGCGCCCGAATGTTCCGGACAATGGCGCGCAAATGCCGCCGGGCGCGGATCCGAATGAAATGACCCCGCCGCCGCTGCGGTGAACCCAACACTGCGGTGAATCCAACACTGCGGTGAACCCAACACTGCGGTGAACCCAACACTGCGGTGAGTCGACACAGCGAGCGGTACGTATTCGACGGTGAGTTACCCCGGCCCGGGCGTGCGATCCCAGGCCGGGAATACTCCCCCGCAGAGTGCGAACGGTTCGTCTGATGCGGACCGACAAGGCAATATCGGTGCGCTCGGGTGCGCCGGGAAAGTGCAGGATTGTATCGATGTCCACTGATGATGTCGGCGCCGAGAACCAGAACTCGGATGCGCCGAACGAGGACGCCAAGGCCGACGCGCCCGCCGAGAACAAGACCGTCGAGATCGGGAAGTCGGGTGATGCGGTAGCCGCGGCGCCGACCCCGGCAGCCCCGAAGTCCGAGCCGAAGCAGGCGGCGGACACGTCGGCCAAGGGCGCGGCGCCGCCGGTCCCGCAGAATGGCGGCAAGGATCGCGGCGCGCTGGTGCCGATCGTCGCCGCATTCGTCGCCGGTGTGCTGCTCGTCGCGGCGGTGACCGCCGTTGTCGTCTTCTATCGGCAAGCGAGTAATCGCGGCGATGAGCTGGACGCGCACGAGGCGGCCACCGCGGCGGCGTGCGATTACGGCAAGCTGATCTCCACCTACGATCCGCAGACCATCGACGAGTACCTGAAGAAGGTGGATGCCGCGTCCGCCGGTGACTGGAAGGATCAGTTCGCCAAGCTCGGCCAGGACCTCAAGGGTGTCGTCATCGACGCCAAGGCGACCTCGTCCACCTACGACATGCAGTGCGGCTTCCAGTCCGGCGATACCGAGCACGCGAATGTGCTGGTGGTGATCGGTCAGACCACCACCAATGTGAATATCGCCGCGGCGAACAAGCCGCCGAGCAAGGTGGAGCTCGTGGTGGTGTCCGGTCTGAAGAAGGTCGGCGACAAGTGGCTGGTCGACAAGTTCGATCTGCCCATCCTCAAGCAGATGGGCAACTGATCGGATCGACTACTGGCGAAAAGCGCCTCCGGGCGGGTGGGAATGGCACCACCCGCCCGGAGGTCTTTCCGGCGGTCTTGCGTCCGGTCGCGCCCGGCGGACTCAGAACAGAGTCAATGCCTGAGGTGCTGGCGCGACCGACTTCCCCGCTGACCGCGGCCGGGCGGATCTTGTGGTCTTGTCGGAGGAGTCCTCGAGCACCGGCGGTAGCTCGGGGAGTTCCGCGGTCGGGATCTCACCGGCCGCGGAGGCCGCGGCCTGTCTGGCCGCCTCGCCCGCGAGGGTGTCGGCCATTTCGTTGAAGTAATTGCCGACGTGTCCACGCACCCAGCGGAACCGGACCGGTCCCGGTCGGGAGGCGATGGCCCGGTCGATCTGTTTGATGAGTTCCACGTTCTTCACCGCGCCGCCGCTGGCGGTGCGCCAGCCGTTGGTCCGCCAGCCGAAGATCCACTCCGAGGCGCATTTGATCGCGTATAGCGAATCGCTCTCGATGAACAGCGGTTCCTCGCCGGGATGGGCGAGTACCGCCTCCAAAAGCGCGCGCAGCTCCGCGACCTGGTTGGTTCCGGTGGCGGCTCCCCCGCTGCGTGAACCGCCCTGATGATTGACCCAAGCCCAGCCGATGGCGCCGCCGGGATTGCGGAGGCAGGATCCGTCGGTGCTCACGATGATCATGGATGGCACCCTACGCAATCCGACCGACAAGATCGGTACCGTGGAATTCCTCTATCTCCCTTCGTAACTGGGATTCGGTGCGGCGCAGTGCCGAGCGCACGGCGGAATCCACCGGGCGCAGGCACAGCCGACCGAACAGCCCACTCGGTGGAGCGTACTCCGCTTGCGAGGTCAGTACCGAGCGTCCGTAGCCGAGCGGGTCGAAGCGCAGCGTCAAAGTTCCTGATATCTGGCCGCGCAATGTGTAGCCGATCACCACATTGCGCCGATATTCGGTGATCTCGCATTCGATGGTCGGCCGCCACAGTCCTAGCCCGATCCGCGTCGTGAAGATCGCACCGAGACCCTGGTCGAGCTCGTCTTTCGGCTCGAACGCGGCGACGGCGAACATCCAATCCGGCACGAACTGATGGTTGTCCGTATAGGTGAAGGCCACCTCGACCGGGGCTCCGACGTCGCTCGCGTACTTGATGTGGCCCATAGGGCCCCTCCCTGTTGGCTCCGCTAAAAGTACTACAGCCCTCCTCTTTATTCGAGGGGTTGCCGGGAATTTGGTTGGCGGGCTTACCACATTGATGACCGGGTGGTCGCTTGGTTTGCCGGAACGCGCAACCCAGCTAACGCGGCGGGTCACAGTTGGTCGACGATGTATTCGGCGATCGGCATGGCGGAGGTCGCCGCCGGTGACGGTGCGTTGAGCAGGTGAATCGAGCGCGGTGTGCGTTCGATCAGGAAATCGTGCACCAGGGTGCCGTCGCGCAGTACCGCTTGCGCGCGGATGCCCGCCTCGCGTGGTCGCAGATCCGCGATCGTGAGATCCGGGCAGTACCTTCGGCATTCGGCCAGATAGCCGCGTTTGAACAGAGAGTTGCGCAACTCGCGCAGTCCGGTGCGCACATTGGCGCGGGCCACCCGATGGAAGCCGGGAAACCCGAGCACCGCACGGGCATCGCGGGCGTCGAAACTGCCCTTGCGGTAGCCCTCCCTGGCCAGTCCGAGCACCGCATTGGGGCCGACGGTCAGGGTGCCATCGATCGTCGGGCTCAGATGCACCCCGAGGAAGGGCAGATTCGGATCGGGAATCGGATAGATAAGTGTGCGCACCAGCCCGGATCGGCTGGGCGGCAGCTGATAGTACTCCCCGCGGAACGGCACGATGCGGAAATCGGTTTGCAGACCGGCGAGTTCGGCCATCCGGTCGGCCTGCAGACCCGCACAGACCACCAGGGTGCGCGCCGTCCAGGAACCCGCGGGACCCGCAGCGGTGACCGCATCGGCGGTTTCCGTGAGCGCGGTGACCTCGGCATTCAGCACGATTTCGCCACCCGCGGCCCAGACCTCCTCGGCGAGTGCGTTGGTCACGCGGGTGAAGTCGATGATGCCGGTAGCGGGCACGAACAATGCGCCGACTCCGGTGACATGCGGTTCGCGGCGAGTCATTTCGGCAGTGTCGATGAGTTCGACATCGACCCCGTTGGCGACCGAGCGTTCGTGCAGCACGAGCATCCGCCGGTATTCGGTGGCATCGGTGGCCACCAGCAGTTTTCCGCACACCTCGAACGGAATGCCCTGTGCCGCGGCGAATTCCTTCGTCCAGGCGGCGCCCTTTCGGCACAGCCGCGCTTTCAGACTGTCCGGAGGGTAGTAGATGCCGGAATGGATGACGCCGCTGTTGTGTCCGGTCTGATGGGTCGCGAGTGCGTCGGTCTTGTCGACGAGCACCAGGCTCGCACCCGGATGACGTCGCAGAATCCGATGCGCCGTCGCGACTCCGACGATCCCGCCCCCGATGACACAGAAGTCGTACATGGGACGCAGCGTAGGCGGACTAGACCGCGACGGTGTGGTTCGCCGTCGTCATGGTCGCATTCGGGGTCGCGTCGACGGTTTCTGAGGTAGCCGAATCTTCCACGGTCGCAGCATGTTCAGTGCCCGGCGCGGGATTGCGATCGAGCCGCAAGCGGTGTTCACCGAGGGTCGGATCCGTGAAGGTGAATATCACTTCGCAGTTGTGCGTATCGACCTCGGTGCGCAACCGGGTGACGCCATCAGGATCGGCGTGGATGCCGAGCCGGTCCCGAGCCGGTTCGGTGAGCAGGAAATCCGTCAGTGCCGTCAGTGCATTGGTATCCACCGTGAAGGCGACGGAATTCGCGCGTCCCGGTGCCACCTGCGCGCCGAAATAGGCGGTGCCGAGGCGCAGTTTGCCGCCGATGCCGGCGGAGGCAGGCGGATCTGTATGGGCCTGAGAGATTTTCACCATGCCGTCGCTGGATTCCGCGGGGAAGCGGCCGAATAGTGCGGGCAGGTCGCGAGTTCCACCGGTCGATATGGCATCGGCGAGCACCGGTCCGTAGTCGATGTCGGCATCCGGAATCCGAACCGCGGGCGGTGCGGCCACGTCGTTGGTGGCGTGCTGGGTGTCGGCCATCTGGTGGACGATGTAGGCCCCCGCGGTAACGGTGAGACTGAGACTGGCGGCGCCCGCGAGCACGATGGCGGCATGCCGAGCGATCTGGGCAGGCTTATATGCCACGATGCGTTCCTTTCCGTCCGCCCCTGATCCCCTCACCGTGCGGCCCGCATCGTTGAAAGCCATACGCTTGTCCAGGTTACAGGGGCGGCCGCAGGTGGCGCCGCGTGGGCGAGATCAGCATCACAAAGCTGGGTGATATCCGCGATGCCGAACTCGAGCCGAATGGCGTCGTCAATGTTTCTACAAGCTGACGAGCGGGTAAATACACCTAGCTGGCGAGCGCCATTCTCGACTGCCACATCGAGACACCCGGCCAACGGCGTCCGGCCGACACGAACGGCGCACCCAAGTGTGGCGCTCGCCCGCACCTGAAAATTCGGCCGGACCCGGTGGTTCGGATGCGGCGGGTCAGGCGAACTGGCCCGCCGACCGCCCGTCCCCTGTCGGCCCCGCGAAAGCCTGTGCGATGGTGAGCCATTCGGCGGCGTCCGCGCCAACTGTTCTCAGCGCGAGATCGTCACGGTGCCGTCGCTGCGTCACCAGCAGGCAGAAGTCGAGTGCCTGACCGGTCACCCGCTGCGCGGCATCTTCGGGACCCCAGGACCACACGCTGTCGTCCGGTGCGGTGAGTTCGACCCGGAATTCCTCGGACGGCACGGTTTTACCGCGCACGGTGTAGGCGAAGTTCCTGGTCCGCACGCCGATATGGGCGACCGTGCGCAGCCGGGCGGTTGGTGTCCTGGTCAAACCGAGTGCGTCGGCGATGTCCTGGCCGTGTGCGAAGGTCTCCATCATGCGCGCGCTGACCACGGATGCCGGGCTCATCGGCGGCCCGAACCATGGCAGTTTGCTGCCGGACGGCAGCGCGCGCAGCGCCTCGATCAGACCGGCGCGGCCGCGGCGCCATCGGTCGAGCAGTTCGGCGGCGGGTGCGGTGGCCGCTTCCTCGGCGGCCTCGTCGATGAAGGTGAACGCTTTGGGGCCCGCGTCTTCGACCAGCTTCGCGAAACCGTCCGGGTCGGTGGCGGCCAGGGCGGCGACCTCATCGGTCCAGGCCAGATGGCCGATCTGATGGGCGATACTCCAGCCGGGCGCCGGTGTCGGCACGGACCAGTCCGCCAGCGGCGCAACGATTTGTTCCAGTTCCGCGCAGTCGTCGGCGAAATCGCGCAGGAGCGCGTCCAGGTCGGCCATCAGATCCCTGTCCCGTCCGGGCGCACTGCTCGTACGCCGTCGCGATCCAGCATCGCAGCGGGCTCAAAAAAATGCAAGCATGCGTGCTTGTATTTGGCGCGGGCTCGCCGCCGACCGGATTCGGGCCGGTTACCAGCCGAAAATCGTCAGGTGGGCGGCGCCGACCACCAGGCCGAGCAGTGCGCCGTGCAAGTACAACAGCCAGGCATCCTGCTCGACCGATGCGTAGAACATCTCCATGAACTCCCCCGGGGTGAGGTGCTGGAGCTTGCGTGCGGCGAACTCATCGATCTTCTTGGCCTGTTCGAGAGTGAACGCCTCGTCCTCGATCAGGCTGGGAGCCAGCCCGACCGCCGCGCCCGCGGCGCCGACCTTGAGATTGTCGAACTGACGGCGGCCGAAGGCGACGCGCACGATCGAGGTGGTCGGGCCGAGTTGGCGATGGATCTCATCGGAGACCAGCCGCTCGATCAGCTGCCTGGTCTTATCGCCGTTCGGACCGTCGAGCAGTTCCTTGGACAGGTTCGGCAGCGTCAACACCTGATAGGCGAGGATGTGCGCGAGATCGGTCGCCGCCTGCGGCTGTCGCTTGGCCAGCAGCGCCTGCTTCCACAAGTACTTGTAGCGCGGCTGCGGATCACCCGGTTCGAAGACCATTTTGACCGCGATGACATTCACGATCACGCCGATCGCCGCCGAGGCCAGCAACACGATCACCCAACCCGGCACCCAGCCGAACACCGGAATGGTGTGGTGCACATGCATATACAGCGCGAGCAGCAGGCCGAACGGCGCACCGAGCAGGCCGATCCGCACCATGAAACGCAATTCGGGGGCGGCGATGGTGGTGGTCAGATCCTCGAGGATGTACGGGTTTTCCTGCAGATACCGAATGACGAAGGTTTTGATATCGATGAGCTGGTCCACATTGTCGCCGAGCGATTCGAAGGCCCGCCGGGTCAATCCGGGCAATTCCCGGTCCACCCGCTGATAGATGACCTGTTTCATCGCCTTCGGCACCCCGCGCCACAGGTCCGGATTCTCCCGGTACATCACCTCGTCGACGAGCGTTTCGACCTGTTCGCTCGCGAGTACCGCGATGTAATCGGCAATACTCTCCAGGTCCAATTCGTGGATGAAATCCCGCGGACTGCCGATGCGCATCAGTGCCTTGTCGACGCAAATGCTCGCCATCTTCTCGGCGCGCGCCGGAATGAATCCCTGGAATCCGAGCCGACGACCGTCGCCGGAAAATGTCGGCAGCACCTGGACCCGGCGCGGAAAGTACGGATACAACACCTGGAGGCCAGGAATCCGGATTCCGCGAAAAATGACCGGCCAGAACAGCATCAGCACACCGGTCCAGTTGGTGAGCCAACCGGCTAGCGCACTGAAGATCGGAAAGGTGATCAGATCGACGGATAACTTGGACAGACCGGTCAGCTGTTCCCAATCGATGAACACTCCGGAGGTGAGTGTTGTCATCGTCGGGTCCCCCTAGTGCCGCCCAGGTGTGAGATATCTGGTTGCCAACATTCTCATTGGCTCCGATGAGGTGTCAATGCGGGACCGAGCCCCGGCGCACAGTCGGTCCAGATGCGGGATGACCCACCCGAAGATGACCAGCGTCGCCGCAGGTCCGCAACACGTATGTCATTGCCGACGGATGTATCAGCCCGGAGTGCGGTGAAATCGCGGTCGCCGATTGCGATTCGACCTCGATAGATATCGAGCTTGCGGTCGATGAGGGCGAGATTCTCTTGGATCTCGGCGAGTTTTGCGACAACCTCGCCGCGATGCGCCTCCATCAGCGCGATGCGTTCGGGCTCATTGCCGTTTCCGACGGCCACCGGCGTAGCGACGCATGGTCTGGATGGGGCATTCCGGTGGCTCGCAGCCTGGTGCATACGTAGATCCAGTCCAGGTCCAGCTGGTGGTAGCGCCGGCGGTGCGGTCGACGGGGGTGATGACCAGGCCGGCGCGTTCGTAGTAGCGCAGGGTGTACACGCTGACCTTGGTAAGGCGCGCGGCCTCACCGATACTCAGCCCGTCCGGATTGTCGCAGCGAACAGGTCCGGATACCGGCCGCGCATCGACTTCGGAAACGCTCTGAATTCCAGTTCCGCATCGAACGCTGATCGCTCTGAGCGAACGTGGGCGGTGGTGTGGAACAAACGTGGAAGGCCCGGGGTTGACTGGACGTCGCTCAACTTTTGGAAGGGTCGAACACGTGACTACACCACAGAACCTGCCGGTGCTGTTCCTGACCGATCCGATCGTGCTGCCGGGCATGGTCGTGCCCATCGAACTGGACGAATCGGCGCAGGCCGCCATCGACGCCGCGCGCGCCGCGAATACCGACGCGGTGCTGCTCGCGCCCCGATTGACCGAGGGCTACGCCTCCTACGGCGTCGTCGCCACCATCGAACAGGTCGGCCGGATGCGTGGTGGCGCGCCCGCCGCCGTGCTGAAGGCCGAACGGCGCGCCAAGATCGGTCACGGGGTCACCGGGCCGGGCGCCGCGCTGTGGGTCGAGGCCGAACCGGTCGAGACGTCCGCCGCCGACGGTCGCACCAAAGAGCTTGCCGCCGAATACAAGAAGCTGGTCGTTTCGGTATTGCAGCGCCGCGAGGCCTGGCAGATCATCGACGCGGTCAATCAGCTGACCGATCCGTCGGCGATCGCCGACACCGCGGGCTACGCGCCGTACCTGACCGCCGACGAGAAGCGTGAGCTGCTCGAAACCCCCGATACCGCACAGCGTTTGACCAAGCTGATCGAGTGGACCAAGGCGCATATCGCCGAGGCGGAGGTCACCGAGAAGATCAGCGAAGATGTCCGCGAGGGCATGGAGAAGAGTCAGCGCGAATTCCTGCTGCGCCAGCAGCTCAATGCCATTCGCAAGGAACTCGGCGAGGACGAGCCCGACGGCGCCGACGACTACCGCACCCGGGTCGAGCAGGCCGATCTGCCCGATGACGTGCGCGCCGAGGCATTGCGCGAGGTCGGTCGACTGGAGCGGGCCAGCGATCAGAGCCCGGAATCCGGCTGGATCCGGACCTGGCTGGACACCGTCCTCGAACTGCCGTGGACCGTGAAAACCACCGACAGCACCGATGTTTCGGCCGCCCGCGCCGTGCTGGACGCCGATCACCACGGCCTGGACGAGGTCAAGGATCGCATGGTCGAGTACCTGGCTGTGCGATCCCGCCGAGCGGCGCGCGGACTCGAGGTCGTCGGCGGACGTGGTTCCGGCGCGGTGCTCGCGCTGGTCGGTCCGCCCGGTGTCGGCAAGACCTCGCTCGGTGAGTCGGTGGCACGGGCCATGGGCCGCAAGTTCGTTCGCGTCGCCCTCGGTGGTGTGCGCGACGAGGCGGAGATCCGCGGTCACCGGCGCACCTACGTCGGTGCGCTGCCGGGCCGGATCGTGCGTGCCATCAAGGAGGCGGGATCGATGAATCCCGTTGTCCTGCTGGACGAAATCGACAAGGTCGGCTCGGACTTCCGCGGTGATCCGGCCGCGGCACTGCTCGAGGTGCTGGATCCGGCGCAGAACCACACATTCCGCGACCACTACCTGGATCTGGATCTGGACCTGTCCGACGTGCTGTTCATCGCGACCGCGAATGTCCTCGAGACCATTCCCCGCCCGCTGCTGGACCGCATGGAAATGATCAGCGTCGACGGTTACACCGAAGACGACAAGGTGGCCATCGCCCGCGACTTCCTGGTGCCGCGGCAGCTGGAACGCAATGCGCTTACCACCGAGGAGGTTTCGATTACCGATGAGGCATTGCGCGAGGTGGCGGCCAACTACACCCGGGAAGCCGGTGTGCGGCAGATGGAGCGGTTGATCGCGAAGGCATTGCGCAAGGCCGCGACTCGGCTGTCCGAGGACGGAACCGGTTCGGCCGACAATGTGGTTTCGCTGGGTTACGACACCGAGCTGGGTTACGACGCACTGGCGTCGTTGACCATCGATCTGGAGAACCTGAAGGAGTACCTGGGTCGTCCACGCTTCACCCCGGATTCGGTGGAACGCACCGCGGTCCCCGGTGTGGCAACGGGTTTGGCGGTCACCGGTCTCGGCGGCGATGTCCTCTACATCGAGGCCAATGGCGCCGAGGGCGAGCGCGCGCTCACCCTGACCGGTCAGCTGGGTGATGTCATGAAGGAGTCGGCGCAGATCGCCCTCACCTACGTGCGCTCGCACCTGGCGGAGATCGGCATCGAATCGTCGGTGCTGGATCGCAATATCCACATCCACTTCCCGGCGGGTGCGGTGCCGAAGGACGGGCCGTCGGCGGGTGTCACCATGGTCACCGCCCTGGTGTCGCTGGCGCTGGGTCGGCAGGTGCGCGCGGATGTCGGCATGACCGGTGAGGTCACGCTGAACGGCCGGGTGCTGCCGATCGGCGGGGTCAAGCAGAAGCTGATGGCCGCCCAGCGGGCGGGTCTGAAGACGGTGTTCATCCCGGCTCGCAACGAGCCGGACCTGGACGACGTGCCCGCGGAGGTGTTGGCCGCCCTGGATGTGCGCCCGGTCGCCGACGTGGCCGACATCCTGGCCTACGCCATCGAGCCGGTCGCCGAACCGGCCCTTGGCGCCCACGCTTTCGCGGCGAGCGCCTGATATTCGCCTCGAACGGGCCGTACCTGCGGGTACGGCCCGTTTCGTACCGGTCCGGCCGAGTCGACTACGGACGTTCGTGGCCAATTTCCGCTGCTTGTCGTGGTCATGCGGTAAGACCTATGTATGCCCAGGTGGCTGCTGCACGTCGATCTCGACCAGTTCCAGGCGGCGGTGGAATTCCGCCGCCATCCGGAGCTGCGCGGCCTGCCGGTCATCGTCGGCGGCAATGGCGATCCCGACGAACCACGCAAGGTGGTGACCTGCGCGTCGTATCCGGCCAGAGCATTCGGGGTGCGCGCCGGGATGGCATTGCGCTCGGCCAAGCGCAAATGTCCCGACGGGATCTTCCTGCCGCTGGATATGGCCACCTATGAGGAGGCATCCGAGGAAGTCATGGCGTTGCTGCGGACCTTTCCCGGCCGCGTCGAGGTGTGGGGCTGGGACGAGGCCTTCCTCGCCGCCGACACCGACGATCCGGAGCAGCTCGCACGCGAAATCCGTAGCGCCATCGCACAATTGGAACTGACCTGCGCCATCGGCATCGGCGACAACAAGCTCACGGCCAAGCTGGCGACCGGCTTCGCCAAATCCGCGGGCAAGTCCTCGGCCGCGCCCGCCGATACCGTCGGCGCGGCGGCGGGGATCTTCCGGCTCACTGCCGCGAACTGGGTCGAGGTGATGGCACATCGTCCGACGAATGCGCTGTGGGGTATCGGAAATCGGATCGCCGCGCGGATGGCCGAACTCGGCATCGAAACCGTCGCCGACCTGATGGCCGCCGATCGCCGCCGCCTCGCCGCCGAGTTCGGTCCGAATACCGGCCCATATCTCTGGGTGCTCGGCCACGGTAAAGGCGATACGGATGTCACCACCGAACCGCGAATTCCGGTGGGCCGCAGTAAATCCGAGACCTTCCCACACGACCTGACCGATCCCGGGGAGATCCGCGCCCAGGTGGCGCGACTGGCCACCGAGGTCGGCGAGGAGATGGCCGCCGCGGGGCGCACCCCGCTGCGCGTCTCGGTGACCGTCCGCAGCAATACCTTCTATACCCGCAGCAAGCAGGAGAAACTACCCGAGCCGACCACCGATATCGCGGCCATCGTGGAAACCGCCCTGCGCATCATCGACCGGTTCGAATTGGATCGCCCGGTCAGACTGATCGGCGTGCGCCTCGAACTCGTACCGCAATAGCGGGCGGCGAAGATCCACCCTGGCACCAGCCGACGCTCGTATGCTCGTCGGCATGGAGTTCTGGGCGATGGTGGCACAAGAATCGGACAGCGGGATCGTGCTCACGCGGCAGCAGGTCAACGAGGACTTCCTCGGGCCGGGCGAGGTCACGATCAAGGTGCACTACTCGAGCGCGAACTACAAGGACGGGCTGGCGATCACCGCGGGCGGCGGCGTGGTCCGGAAGTATCCGATCATCCCCGGCATCGATATCACCGGTGAGGTCGTCACCTCCGAGGTCGACGATTTCGCGCCCGGTGATCAGGTGGTGGCGCACGGCTATGACATCGGCGTTTCGCATCATGGCGGCTTCGCCGAGTACGCGAGGGTGCCGGCCGACTGGGTGGTCGAGCTCGACGGTCTCAGCACCCGCGACGCGGCCGCGCTCGGCACCGCCGGTTTCACCGCCGCACTCAGCGTGCAGGGGCTGCTCGATCACGAACTCACCCCGGATACCGGTGCGGTGCTGGTCACCGGTGCGACGGGCGGTGTCGGCAGCGTGGCCATCGATATTCTGTCGGGCCTCGGCTTCGAGGTGATCGCCTCCACCGGAAAGACCGATGCGGGTGATCGGCTGGCCGAACTCGGCGCGAACGAGGTGATCGGTCGCCTGCCGGCGGATCCGGATGCGAAATTGCGTCCACTGTCCAAGGCCACCTGGGCCGGTGCGGTGGACAGTGTCGGTGGCAAATCCCTTGCCTATATTCTCAGCGCGATCGGCTACGGCGGTGCGGTCGCGGTCAGCGGCCTGACCGGCGGACCGGATCTGCCGACCACCGTCATGCCCTTCATCCTGCGCGGCGTATCGCTGCTCGGCATCGACTCCGCGTACGTCCCGATCGACAAGCGCCGCGCGATGTGGGCACGACTCGCCAATGAGCTGCGGCCCCAGCACCTTTCGACCATCGAGAACTTCGCTCCCATTACCGAGGCCGAGCGGGTCCTGCACGCCATTCAGCACGGCAGCCACTCCGGTCGCACCGTATTCGGCGTCGCAGGCGAATTCTGACCTACGCACCGCAGCCCGGTTCGAGCCGGGCTTCGGTGCGCTCAGGCCGCGACTTCGACCGGCTCGTCCGCGAACTGCGTGCGGTACAGCTCCGCGTAGCGTCCATCGGCGGCCAGCAATTGGGTATGCGTGCCGCGTTCCACGATTCGGCCGTCCTCGAGCACCAGGATCTGGTCGGCGGCCCGAATGGTGGCGAGGCGATGTGCGATGACCAGTGCGGTTCGACCGTCCAGCGCTTCGGAAAGCGCCTCTTGGACAGCGGCTTCCGAGGTCGAGTCCAATGAGGCGGTCGCCTCGTCCAGGATCACCACGCGTGGTTGTTTGAGCAGTAGCCGGGCAATGGTCAGTCGCTGGCGTTCACCGCCGGAGAGACGGTAGCCGCGTTCGCCGACGACGGTATCCAGACCGTCCTGCAGTGACGTGACCAGCTCACGCAGCCGAGCCCGCTGCAACGCTTCCCACAGCTCGGCCTCGGTGGCCTCGGGTCGGGCCAGCAGCAGATTGGCGCGGATGGTGTCGTGGAACAGGTGGCCGTCCTGGGTGACCAGGCCGACGGTGTCCCGGATCGAGGTCGTGGTCAGCTCGCGCACATCGGTGCCGTTCAGCCGCACCGCACCGCCGTCCACGTCGTAGAGCCGGGAAACGAGCTGGGCCACAGTGGATTTCCCGGCACCGGAGGAACCGACCAGAGCGATGAGCTGACCGGGCTCGGCCCGCAGCGAAACATTGTGCAGCACCTCGACCCCGCCGCGGGTATCCAGTGTCGCGACATCCTCGAGCGAGGCGAGCGACACCTTGTCGGCCGACGGGTAGCCGAAGGTGACATTGTCCAGTTCCACCGCGACCGGACCTGCGGGCACAGCAACGGCATCCGGTGCGTCCTCGATCAGCGGTTTCAGATCCAGCACCTCGAAGACCCGCTCGAAGCTCACCAGCGCGGACATGATCTCCATCCGAGCACTGGCCAGTGCGGTGAGCGGTGTATAGAGGCGGGTCAGCAGCAGCGAAAGCGATACCACCGCACCGGCATCCAGTTGGCCGCGCAGCGCGTACCACCCGCCGAGTCCGTAGACCAGAGCCAGAGCCAGTGCCGAAACCAGAGTGAGCGAGGTGACGAAAACCGTCTGCAGCATCGCCGTGCGCACCCCGATATCGCGCACCCGCCGCGCGCGGAGTGCGAATTCGTCCGACTCCTGCTGCGGCCGTCCGAACAGCTTCACCAGCGTCGCGCCGGGTGCGGAGAACCGTTCGGTCATCTGGGTGCTCATCGCCGCATTGAGGCCCGCGGCTTCGCGCTGCAATCCGGCCAGCCGATTGCCCATCCGCCGGACCGGAACCACGAATACCGGCAGCAGCACGAGCGCGAGCAGCGTGATCTGCCAGGAGATGCGGACCATGACGGCGAGGGTGAGCACGAGGGTGACCAGATTCGTGACGACACCGGAGAGCGTGTCGCTGAACGCGCGCTGCGCGCCGATCACATCGCTGTTCAAACGGCTGACCAGCGCGCCGGTGCGGGTCCGGGTGAAGAACGCGACCGGCATCTGCTGCACATGATCGAAAACGGCCGTGCGCAGATCCAGGATCAGCCCCTCACCGATCCGCGAGGACAGCCAGCGAATGATCACCCCGAGTGCGGCATCGACCACCGCGAGCCCGCCGATCAGGACGGCGAGGGTGACCACTAGGCGCGGCGCGGCGCCGCCGACGATGTGGTCGACCACCCGGCCGGCCAGCACCGGCGTCGCCACCGCGAGCAGCGCGGACACCACGCTGAACAGCAGGAACGCACCGATCCGGCGGCGGTGCGGCCGCGCGAACCGCAGAATGCGCTGCGCGGTCGCGAGCCGGAACGGCCGCTGCTCCTGCGGCGCGTTCGCCCGCCGATACATCTGGCTCCAGGCCACCGATTCGATACTCACCGTGCTGCTCCCTCTCGCTCCCCACCCATCGAATACCTGGCCACCGACACTAAGACCTCAACATAGGTTGAGTGCAAGCCGATTCCGCAAGGATTCCGCGCACAGCGAAACCACCGCACCTTTTCCTTGGCTCCCGCCCACATGGTGCGGATCCGGCAATGGTATCCGGATCAGGACATGAGTACCGATTCGAAGCGGAGTACGGATCCAGACAAAGGGTCCGGATATGGCGCGGGTGGTCGGGGATGTGCGTGCATAGGCTGGTGGGGTGAGCGAGGACCAGATGTCGCATGCGTTGCGTCGCAGGATCGCGGGTGAGGTCGACGCGTCCTTGCGTCGGCGCGCCGAGTACTCCTCCGATGCGTCGAACTATCGGGTACTTCCAGCCGCGGTTGTCTTTCCGCGCGAGGCCGAGGATGTGGCGCGCACGCTCGAATTCGCCAGGGGTAATGGGCTGACGGTTACCGCGCGGGGTGCGGGGACTTCGGTGGCGGGCAATGCTGTCGGGCACGGGATCGTGGTGGACTTCAGTCGATATATGAACGGCATCGGTGAGCTGGATCCGCAACGGCGCATCGCACGCGTCCAACCCGGGGTCGTCCTTGCCGAATTGCAGCGAAAGGCCGGCGTGCACGGACTGCGGTTCGGGCCCGATCCGTCGACGCAGAATCGGTGCACGCTGGGCGGGATGATCGGCAACAATGCGTGCGGACCGCATGCGGTGGCATGGGGGCGCACCTCGGACAATGTGCGTGAACTGCGCATTCTCGACGGGACGGGAGCCGAGCGCACGCTGGCCGCCGACCCGTCCGTAATTCCCGGCCTGCCCGAATTCACCAGGGCCGGTCTCGCGGTGATCCGCACCGAACTCGGCCGATTCGATCGGCAGGCATCGGGCTACGGCCTTGAACATCTACTGCCGGAACGTGGTTCGGCGGTCGCGAAGTCATTCGTCGGCACCGAGGGGACCTGCGGGTTGCTGCTCGAGGCAACGGTGGATCTGGTCCCGCTGCCGCGTGCCACCGTACTCACGGTGCTCGGCTATCCCGATATCGCGACGGCCGCAGACGATGTCGCGGCGGTCATGGCCTGCGGCCCGATCGCGGTCGAGGGCATCGATGCGCGACTCGTCGATATCGTGCGCGTACACCGCGGGGCCACCAGCGGTGTACCGGACCTGCCGCGCGGTAGCGGCTGGCTGTTCGTCGAGTCCGCCGGTGATACTCCCGCCGAGGCATATGCCGCGGCCGAGCAGCTCGGCCGAACCGTCGGTGCGCTGGACTCCACGATTGTCACCGATCCTGGTGCCGCCGCGGCACTTTGGCGCATTCGAGCCGAAGGTGCGGGCCTGGCCGGTCGCACTCCGGCAGGTCATCCGGCCTGGCCGGGCTGGGAGGATGCGGCCGTCCCACCGCAGCACCTCGGTGCGTATCTGCGCGATTTCGCCACGCTGACAAAGGACCACGGCGTGGATGGACTGCTCTACGGTCACGTCGGCGACGGCTGCATTCACGTCCGTCTCGATCTGCCGATTGCCGATGCGCCGCAACGCTTTCGGAACTTCGTACAGGATGCCGCCGAGCTGGTGGTCCGCTACGGTGGCTCGCTCTCCGGCGAGCACGGCGATGGCCGCGCCCGCTCGGAATTGCTCTCGATCATGTACTCCCAGGACGCGCTCGACGCATTCGCCGGGTACAAGGCACTTTTCGATCCGGATGATGTGTTGAACCCGGGCGTCCTGGTTGCGCCGCGCCCCATCGATGCCGACCTGCGGCTGGTCGAAGTGCGGCCGATCGGAGCGGGCGGTTTCGCATTTCCGCACGACAACGGCGATATCTCCACGGCCGTGCATCGCTGCGTCGGAATCGGTAAATGCCGCGCCGACACCCGCGCGACCGGTGGTTTCATGTGCCCGTCGTATCTGGCCACCGCCGACGAGAAGGACAGCACCCGCGGCCGGGCACGGGTCCTGCAGGAGGTGGTGCGTGGAGCACTGCCCTGGTCGTCCGAGGCGGTCGCCGAATCGCTCGATCTGTGTCTGTCCTGCAAGGCATGTCGCTCCGACTGCCCGGCCGGGGTCGATATGGCGACCTACAAATCCGAGGCGCTCTACCGCCGCTACCGGCACCGCCCGCGTCCCATCGATCATTACTCTCTGGGATGGCTACCGCGCTGGCTCGGTGTCGCGGGCCGTATGCCGCGAGCGGCGAACGCACTGGCCGAAATCGGCTGGCTGCGCCGGATCGCCTTGCGCGCGGGCGGAATTGATCCGCGACGTGCGGTACCACGACTCGCCGACCGCGGTTTCCGCAGGAGCCGGCACGACCGTGCGGATTCGGATGTGGCACCCGAAGTGCTGCTGTGGATCGATACCTTCACCGATGCCTTCGACCCCGAAATAGCACAGGCCGCAGTACAACTGATCGAATCCCTCGGCTACCGAGTCCGGATACCGGGACGGCGCGTGTGCTGCGGGCTCACTTGGATCAGCACCGGTCAACTCGACGGCGCTCGCGCCCGGCTGCGCGCGACACTGACCGAACTGGATGAGCATGTGCGCGGCGGTGGCCTGGTCGTCGGCCTAGAGCCGTCCTGTACCGCGGTCCTGCGCTCGGACCTGCCGGAACTGCTACCGGACGATCCGCGCGCGGCCGCTACCGCCGCCGCCGTGCGCTCACTCGCCGAATTCCTTGCCGAACAGCCGAACTGGCGGCCGCCACCCCGACCTGGACAGTCGGTGGTCGTCCAACCACATTGCCATCACCATGCCGTAATCGGCTTCGACAAGGATCGCCAACTATTAGCCAGAATGCAGTTGAATGTGACCGAAGTCACCGGCTGCTGCGGTCTTGCGGGAAACTTCGGAATGCAATCAGACCATTACGACATTTCGGTCGCCGTCGCCGAGAATGGCTTGCTCCCGGCGTTACGGAATGCCGACGAAGATGCGATCTTCATAGCCGACGGGTTCTCGTGCCGAACCCAGGCCATGCAGCTGAGCGGCCGCCGAGGCCTGCACCTCGTGCAATTCCTGCTCGGCGAATGAGCCTCAGCTGCCGAACGGCAGCGTGCCCGACGGAATCTGGTAGCCCGAGCTGCCCGCGGAAACCGCACCCCAGGCATTGAGCAACCAGTTGAGCGCGTTGGTGATCATTTCGTACCTCCGTAATGGCGACTGCCAGCTGTTTGCCGAACGCATCAATATCGCCACACCAATTCTTGGCGTTACAAAATGGCTGGCACCGGTGATTATGTCGAATCCGCATGGCAAATCGCACATTCGGGCCGAAAATTGTGAGCCGGGCGACATTCCGGGCCCGCGCGCCCGCCGCCCACCTACCGGGGCACAATGGGGCGGTGCGCAATCAGACGGCCGCGCCGGACCTGAACCCGACCGGCCTGACCAGGACGATCACGACCGAGCGGCCGATCGATCTCGCGCCCACCCTCGCGCCACTGTCTCGCGGCAGCGGCGACCCCTGCCACCAGGTCACCCATGACGGCGCGCACTGGCACGCCTCCCGAATGCCGACCGGCCCCGTCACCTATCGCCTGACCCAAGCCGATCGCCGAACTGTCGATGCCCGCGCCTGGGGTCCGGGCGCGGCCGAATTCCTCGACGGACTCGATCACATGCTGTGCCTCGACGAGGACGTCTCCGACTTCGCCCCCGATCATCCGAAGATCGTCGATGCGCACCGCCGCTTTCCCGGATTGCGCATGCTGCGCACCGGCCTGGTCTTCGAGGCCTTGGTACCCGCCGTGCTCGAACAGAAGGTGCACACCGTCTCCGCCCGCGCATCATGGCGAAAGTTGGTGCGACAGTTCGGCTCTCCAGCACCTGGCCCAGCACCCGCCGGACTGCTGCTGCCACCCGACGCCGATACCTGGCGCACTATCCCGTCCTGGACCTGGCACCGCGCCAATGTCGGGCCGCAGCGCGCGCAGACGATCGTGCGCGCGGCCCGGGTGGCCGATGCGCTGGAGCGGGCGGCGGCCGAAAGTCCGGCCGAAGCCGCCCGCCGCCTGCGCACAGTGCCCGGTATCGGGGTGTGGACCGCCGCCGAGATCGGGCAGCGCGCCTTCGGTGACGCGGATGCCCTCTCGGTCGGCGACTACCACCTTGCGGCCATCGTCGGCTGGACCCTGCTCGGTGAACCCATCGACGACGACGCGATGGTCGAATATCTGGAACCGCTACGGCCACATCGCTATCGGGCCGTCCGCCTGCTGGAGATCAGCGGTTACGCGCACAAGCCGAAGTTCGGCCCGCGCACCCCGCTCACCGATCACACCTGGCACTGAGCGGATCCGCCGGACAACTCGTTTCGGCAGGCCGTATTTCGTCTGCGCGACAGCGTGCCGTCGATGTGCCAGGGACTCGGCAGTCACCCAGCGCAGCACCCGAATGCACTCGGCAAGCACCTCCGGTACGCCCGGTGGCTCGGCAGCGGGCCTCATAACGGCAGGGCGCGCTCGTCCAGCACACATTTGCCCGCCTCGACCAGCGTGGTCCGCGCCGCACGGCGGACCCGGCACCGGTCGACGGTGCAGTCGATATGCAACTGCATTGCGGCGTGGGCTTGTTCGGTTGTGAGCACACCAGGGTCGTTTCCGCAGGCCAATAGGGATGCGACGGGCATGTGCAGGTTCGTGAGCTGCATCAGGCGACCTCCGCCCGGCGGCGCACCGCGCGGACTTGTCGGGTGTATCGGGAGATCGGTCCCTGATCCCACGGTGCCTGTCGAACCGCCATCCCCAGCGCCTCGAGGACGGTCAGGCCGACCTCGTCCGCGAGATCGCCGACCGCGGCGAACAGCGATGGCACCACCTCAGCAACCTTCAGCGCGGCAACCGCCTGGTCGCAGGTCAGCGTGCGTCCGGGCAAATAGGAAACCACCCAGCTCTCCTGCCCGACGCTGCGGGCACGATGCGGGGTCAAATCGCTGGTCATCAAGGACGACGCTATGACACTTACAGCCATGACTCCTCGTTCCTACGTGCGATTCCGGCGACGTTCGCGGCACGCCCGGAGGCGGTCGCTTGCGTGACCACGGAGGGTGCCGCGAGCGTCGCCATCGAATACTGTGCGCGCCCGGAGGTTTCACAGGGGGAGGGGAAAGACGCCTGTTCCGCTCCGGGCACACTCTCAGCACACCATCGCGGCAGGTCGCGAAGAGTGTCCTTGATGGATATCCAAAGATTTGAGGCGAATTCCCAGCACAAAACCCAGCAGGGAAGGGAGGATTCTCCATAGTGGACGAAAGAGCCCTCTGCCCAAGCGAAGTGCCGGGGAACCGAGCTTGTGGGATCGCCCGGAGCAACCGTTGGGTATGCATCCGAACGCGCGGCGTGAGGGAGTGTAGCGAGCGAACCATGTCACAGGGCGCATCGCGTGAGCGACGGGCCCGGAGGCGGCAGCCTGCGTAACCACGGAGGGACCCGAGAACGTCGCAGTTGAATACAGAACGGAGCGTGCTGTGTCAGCGAATTCGGCAAGAGCGTCGGAAACCCCGGACCGGCTATCCCCTGAGAATGCCGCCTCCACTCTACCCAGACGCCAGCTGGGCCGGTATCTCCGGGACTGGCGCACCCAGTCGGGTCTCACCATCGCGGAGGCATCCAGGCTGATGGAGTGGGGTGCAAGCACGTTGCAGCGCTTGGAAAAAGGCCAGGCCGACCGCATCCGAACGATCGATATCCAAGAACTGTGTCGTATCTACGGCATACCGGACGAATTGTCCGATGGTCTCAAGGGGCTGGCTCAGCAAGCCGCCGTCAAGAGTTGGTGGCATGCCTACGGCGATCTCATCCCCGAAAACTTCGACGTCTATGTCGGTTTGGAGGCATCGGCACAAAAACTCACCTCCTACCAATCCGAAATCGTACTGGGCCTACTTCAGATTGCCGACTACGCCAGGGCGCTCAATCGTCTCGGCTACCCGGATGATTCGGACGCGGAGATCGAGCGCCGGGTCCAATTGCGTATGCAGCGACAGGCTTTGATCACCCGTAAGATCGCACCGGCGACGGTGAACGTGATCCTGCACGAGTCGGTTTTGCATCGGGTGGTCGGTGGCGCCAAAGTGATGGCGGCACAGCTACGTCATCTTGCCGATATCAGCACCCAACCCAATATCTCCCTGCGTATTCTGCCGTTCGCGGCCGGTGTTCCGCTCGGAGTGTCCACCGGACCGTTCACAGTTCTCGAATTCGGTATCGATAGCAAAGGCCAGCCGATCGAGCCGCCGGTGGTGTACGCCGAGGGCTTCACGGGGGATCTCTACCTCGAAAGACATGCCGATGTACGGCGGTACCATCGTGCGCACGAGTGCCTCCAGCGCTGCGCGCTGGATATTCAACCCAGTAGACATCTGCTCCGGCAGATAGCGAAGGAGTATGTGGCATGAGTATGGATTTGGTTGGCGCGCAATGGTTCAAGAGCACCCGCAGCGGTGCGGGCAAGGACTGCGTCGAGGTCGCTTTTCTCGCGGGCGGCCGGATCGGCGTACGCGACAGCAAGAATTCCGGTGGACCTGCCCTCGTCTTCGGCACGGGCGCATGGCACGCTTTCACCGCAGGTGTTGCGGGCGGCGAGTTCTGAGGAGTTGCGGGCGTGAGCATCAATGAGGGCGCGAAAGTAGATTTGACCGGTGCGGTCTGGCGTAAAGCCGGCGAGGGCGCGGGCAAGGACAGCGTCGAGGTGGCGCTATTGGATGCCGGGCATGTCGCGCTGCGTGACGGTAAGGACCCGGACGGGCCGGTCCTGGTCTTCACCCCCGGTGAGTGGGCCGCTTTCACAGCGGGTGTGCACGATGGTGAGTTCGACCGGCCCTCGTCCTAGAGTGAGCGACCCGGCGGGTTGTTGTGCCCGCCGGGTTCGGTCACGTGACGGCAGACCGGGTCCCCCGTATTGATCAGATCCGCTCGGGAAGATCACGAAATAGCGCAGATTCGACAACGAAACCGCGTTTGCCCAGGGTCATTACGGGTAGCCCACTTCTTGTGGACCGTGGGCTCAAGAGTTCCCATCCCCGGTACAAGAAACTGCGGCCGGGCGATTGGGTGGAATGGCTGATCGTGGCACTGCTTTTCGCGGTGTCCGCAGTCGGCGTGTTCGTCCTGACCGGCTCGTTCCTCTCGGCACTCTTCGTCGGAGTGCTCGTGTGGGTCGTCGCCGTCGGGGTTGTCGCGTTGTTATAAGGGTGCGCCGACCGGCCGGGTATTCCTACCCCGGCCGGTGGTCCAGTATCGGTTGATCAGCGCCGGAAAAGCTTGTTGCCCAACCAGACCAGCGGATCGTACTTCTTGTCCGCCACCCGCTCCTTCATCGGAATCAGGGCATTGTCGGTGATCTTGATGTGCTCGGGGCAGACCTCGGTACAGCATTTGGTGATATTGCAGAGCCCGAGCCCCTGCTCTTCCTGAGCCAGATCGCGACGGTCGGCCACATCGAGCGGATGCATCTCCAATTCGGCGATCCGCATCAGGAAGCGCGGACCGGCGAACGACTCCTTGTTCTCCTCGTGGTCGCGGACCACGTGACAGGTGTTCTGGCACAGGAAACATTCGATGCACTTGCGGAACTCCTGCGAGCGCTCCACATCGACCTGCTGCATCCGGTAGTCGCCCGGCTTCAGGTCATCCGGCGGCGTGAAAGACGGTATCTCCCTTGCCTTCTGGTAGTTGAACGACACATCGGTCACCAGATCGCGGATCACCGGGAAGGTGCGCATCGGCGTGACGGTGATCAGCTCGTCCGGCTGGAAGGTCGACATCCGGGTCATGCACAGCAGCCGTGGCCGGCCGTTCACCTCGGCCGAACACGAACCGCATTTGCCCGCTTTACAATTCCACCGCACCGCGAGATCCGGGGCCTGGGTGGCCTGCAGCCGGTGGATGATGTCGAGCACCACCTCGCCCTCGTTCACCAGGACGGTGAAGTCGTGCAGTTCCCCGCCGTCGATATCACCGCGCCACACGCGGAATTTGGCGTCGTAACCCATTCTTACGCCTCGCCTTCCGTGGCTGAAACCGAACCCGCCGGATGGGAGGCGAGATCGGCTGAGTTGTAATACTTTTCGAGCTCACCCAGATCGAAGAGCGCGAGCAGATCGTCGCGCATCGGGATCTGGTCCTCCGGGGTGACCCGCACGCCGGGCACCGGTCCGTCCGCATCGGCGGCATCGATCGCGCACACCAGCAGCTTGTTGCGCCACTCCGGATCCATGGCGGGGAAGTCGTCGCGGGTGTGTCCGCCCCGACTCTCGGTGCGCAATAGCGCAGCCTGCGCGACACATTCGCTGATCAGCAGCATATTGCGCAGGTCGAGGGCGAGATGCCAGCCTGGGTTGAACTGCCGGTGCCCCTCGACGGTCACACTGTTGAAGCGGGTCCGTAATTCGGCGAGGCGCTCGATGGCCTGCTGCAGCTCGTGCTCCTTGCGGATGATGCCGACCAGATCGTTCATGGCCTGCTGCAGATCGGTGTGCAGGGTGTACGGGTTCTCCCCGGTCCCTTCGGCGGGCGGATCGAACGGCGCCACAGCGGCTTTCGCGGCCGCGTCGATATCGGCATCGGCCACTGCGGGGCGCTCGGACAGTTGCTCGACGTAGGTCGCCGCGCCGAGTCCGGCCCGCCGACCGAATACCAGTAGATCGGACAGCGAATTGCCGCCGAGCCGGTTCGAGCCGTGCATTCCACCGGAACACTCACCAGCGGCGAACAAACCGGGCACGGTCGCCGCGCCGGTATCCGGATCGACCTCGATTCCGCCCATCACGTAGTGGCACGTCGGGCCGACCTCCATCGGCTCCTTCGTAATGTCCACGTCCGCAAGCTCTTTGAACTGATGGTGCATCGAGGGCAGCCGCCGCCGGATCTCCTCGGCGGGCAGCCGCGAGGCGATATCCAGGTACACGCCACCGTGTTCGGTGCCGCGTCCCGCCTTCACCTCCGAGTTGATGGCGCGGGCCACTTCGTCGCGCGGCAGCAGATCCGGTGTGCGGCGCGCGGAGTCGTTATCGCGCAACCACTGATCGGCCTCTTCCTCGGTCTCGGCATACTGCCCCTTGAAGACCGGCGGAATGTACTCGAACATGAACCGCGTGCCCTCGATGTTCTTCAGCACCCCACCGTCACCGCGCACACCCTCGGTGACCAGAATGCCCTTCACACTGGGCGGCCAGACCATGCCGGTCGGATGGAACTGCAGGAACTCCATATTGATCAGCGTCGCGCCGGCCCGCAGGGCCAGCGCGTGGCCGTCACCGGTGTACTCCCACGAGTTCGAGGTGACCTTGTAGGACTTGCCGATGCCGCCCGTCGCGACCACCACGGCGGGCGCCTCGAACAGCACGAACCGGCCGGACTCGCGCCAGTACCCGAACGCACCGGCGATCCGATCGCCGTCCTTGAGCAATTCGGTGATGGTGCATTCGGCGAAAACCTTGATGCGCGACTCGTAGTCGCCCGTTTCCGCGAAATCCTCCTGCTGCAGCGAAACGATCTTCTGCTGCATGGTCCGGATGATCTCGAGGCCGGTGCGGTCGCCGACGTGCGCCAGGCGCGGGTAGGTGTGGCCACCGAAGTTGCGCTGGCTGATCCGGCCGTCGGCGGTCCGATCGAACAGCGCCCCATAGCTTTCCAGTTCCCACACCCGGTCGGGCGCCTCCTGGGCGTGCAGTTCGGCCATGCGCCAGTTGTTGAGGAACTTGCCTCCGCGCATGGTGTCCTTGAAATGGACTTGCCAGTTGTCCTTTTCATTGGCATTGCCCATCGAGGCGGCGCATCCGCCCTCGGCCATCACGGTGTGCGCCTTGCCGAACAACGACTTGCACACCACCGCGACGGAGAGACCGTGTTCGCGTGCTTCGATCACCGCGCGCAGTCCGGCGCCCCCGGCACCGATGACGACGACGTCGTAGTTGTGCCGTTCCACTTCTGGCATGGCCGCGAAACTCCTGGTTTGTGAGGGCGGTTAGTTGATGAACCGCAGATCCGAAATCGTGTCGCTGGCAACCAACATCACGTAGAAGTCGGTCAGCACGAGCGTGCCGAGGGTGGTCCAGGCCAGCGCCATGTGCCGGGTATTGAGCTTGGAGACCTGGGTCCAGAACCAGTACCGCACCGGGTGGGCGGAGAAGTGCTTGAGCTTGCCGCCCATGATGTGCCTGCAGGAATGGCACGACAGCGTGTAGGCCCACAGCAGCACCACATTGCCGACCAGGACGATATTGCCGAGACCGAAGCCGAAACCGCCGGTCCTGCCGTGGAACGCGGTGATCGCGTCATAGGTGTTGATCAGCGAAACGAGCACGGCCACATAGAAGAAGTAGCGGTGCACGTTCTGGATGATCAGCGGCAGTTTGGTCTCGCCGGTGTACTTGGCGTGCGGTTCGGCGACCGCGCACGCGGGCGGGGAGAACCACACCGCGCGGTAGTAGGCCTTGCGGTAGTAGTAGCAGGTGAGCCGGAACCCGAGCAGGAACGGCAGCACCAGGAAGCCAAGCGGCAGGATGGCCGGGATGTGGCCGAACCATGCGCCGAAATGGCTGGAGCCCTCGACGCAGTCGCTGCTCACGCACGGTGAGTAGAACGGGGTCAGGTAGTGGTACTCCGGAACCCAATATGCCGTTCGCACATACGATCTGATTGTCGCGTAGGTGACGAAAGCGGCTAGTCCGACGGCGGTTACCAGCGGTGGTACCCACCACCGGTCGGTACGCAGGGTGCGCGTGGAGATGGCGGCCCTGGTCTTGCTGAAGACGCCGGTGCCCGTTTCCGGGGCGGCGGTCGGTGCGGCACTCACAGGTGGATGCCTCGCTGATCTGCTGTGCGGATGGTCCGCGCGACCTCCGCAATCGAATGTGATGCTGAGCACCATACGACACCCCAGCTATGGCTCGAGCGGGGTCCTGGCAAAGCCGACCCGCCTGGGGGGCCGTGATTTCTGCCACATTCGATCGAGGTTTGGTCGCCGCACCGGGTGGTGAACCCGTTACGCCGCGCAGATCAGAGCGGTATTGCGAGCAGATACGGTCGCGGGCCCGCTCGGCGTCGAGCCGGGTCCGCGAACCGGATTACTTTGTGCGCGGGCGGGAATGGAAGCCGAGGCCCTCGTCCTGTGCGCCCATCCACGCGGCTTCGTCGGATTTGCTGTCCGGTACGTAGATGGTCTCTTGCGGACGGCGCGTGATCTCCTGCGGCGGCGACTGCTCGAGTTCGTCGGCATCGATGACGAGCCGCTCGAGGTCATTTTCCAGTCGTCGGACCGAATTGGCGTCGCCGTAGTGGGAGCGCAGTGCGCCGATGGATTGCCGGAGCTGGCCGACCGTGTAGCGCAGTTCCGCTATATCGCTGCGTGTCATCGCGATACCTCCTGTGTTCCTTGGCGGACAGACGAACTCGATGGGTAGCGAGGGGTTCCATGGTCTGCCTGGGAACGCGCTCTACCGAGTCGTGTGACTCACCACACAACGTGATCTTTAACACAGTACGTGAGGAATTGGATTCTGGCTCGTGGTGCCCACAATTTCAGTGGTTCGCCCTCATGTTGCCAAGGGTTGGCTGCCGGCCTGTCGTACGTTCCGACGAACGGTTCGTCAGCTGGCGGTCGCGTACTCGGGGCCGTTACCGTGCATGGCGGTGATGGCCCGGTCGACCAGCGCGACGATGGACAACGCCACCTCCTCGGCCCGCTCCAGATGCACGCTGTGCCCCGCGCCATCGAGCCGGACCAGCTCCGAGCCCGCCAGTTGCGAGGCGAGTACCACCGAATGTGCGAAGGGCACGACGATGTCGGCAGAACCGGCCAGCACCAGCGCCGGAATGCCGCCGAGGTGGTGCAGCGCTGCGGTCTCGTCGAAGGTCATCAGCGAGGCAAGGAAGCTCGACATGGTGAGCAGCGGGGTTTCGTTCATCATCGCCGCGGCCACCGCGACCATGCGCGGATTCGTCCGCTTGGTGCCCATATTCGCCTCGCGGGCGATCGGCTCGAAGATCCGGCGGGAAAGTCGCTTCGAGGCCTGCATGAGTCGGGGCGCTCGCAGCACCGCGAGCTGCAACGAATTCACCGCGCGTCGGTTCAGGAAACGGCCGAGCCCGACCTCGGTGATGCCATTCGCCGCACCTGCGATGAGGCCGACGCCGACCACCCGGGTGCCGATGGTCGCCGGGAACAGCCGAGCGTAGGCGAGGGTGACCATCGCGCCCATCGAATGTCCGATGAGGATGATCGGGCCGGTCGGCACGACCGACCGCAGGACCGCGTCGAGGTCGCGGCCGAGTTGCTCGATGGTGTAGGTCGAGGGATGGGCAACGCCGGATTCGCCGTGTCCGCGGTGGTCGTAAAAGACCATCCGCACATCCGAACCGCTGTACTTACCCGCCCCGCCGGCTGCCATCCCCAATTGCCGCAACAGTTGATCGCGCAGGAATGACCAGGACTCGGCCCGCAGGCAGTGACCGTGCGCGAAGACGACGGTCAGTTGCGCGTCGTCGGCGCCGAAGGTTCGGACCGCGATCGGGGTGCCGTCGTCGGCCGATACCGTCATCCGGTGGCCGTCGTAGTCGGCGGCGCCGCGGGCAGTCGTCGTGGACATGACGATTCTCCTGTGTCTGGTAGGACACCCGGTTCGGAGCGTTCTTGCCCGGTTGTCGGGCGGAATTCCCGCCCTGTTAGCGCGCCATACCGTCCGTTATGTACGCGTTGTCCAACTGACGCCGCTGATCGACCTGGCCAGGGCGCACAAGCCCGTGGATCGGTAAATCTATGAATGGATAGGTCAGGCGCTAGATTCCGGTAGACGTCCATGATCGACCCGCGGCATCGCCGTCTATCGGGTAGTCGATCGGATCTCCTAGAGTCCGCTAGAAATTGTTATGGGACCGTAACCATACGTGGAGTATCGGGAATATGTCTATATCTAGAAATTTTCCGATAGACGTGAATACTCATCACGCGACGAGCCGTCACCCATGCCTGGGTGACGGCTTGCCGCGGTTGCGCGTCTAGGTGCCTGCGTGGCTTCGGGTCGACGGTAGGAAAGGCCGCAGCAGGTTGGTCTCGGTCGACGGACCCACCTGCCATTCGGCGATCCACGGTCCGGTGCCCTCGCTCGGATCGAAGATGCCATCCTCGAGCCACTCGTAGCGGCCGTCGAGGATGTGGCGGGTCAGCGTGCGATCGTCGTCATCGGTGTTGTCCCACAGCGCGTCGAACAACTTCTTGACCCGGATCCGCGACTGCCTGCTGAAGGTATCGGCCAATTCCTCGGCGGCCTTGGCCTCCGGCGCGCCCGCGGTCCGCAGTGCCTGCGCGCGCACGCAGGCGGCCGAGATCGCGAACAACTCCGCGGCGATATCGACGATGCGACCGAGGAAGTTCTGCCGGTATTCCAGCCCGGCCTGCCAGCGCGCCATCGCGTACATCAGCGATCTGGCCTGCTTGCGAGCACTGCGCTCGACGAAGCGCAAATGCCTTGCCAGCGAGCCGAATTCGGCATAGGTCGCGGGCACGGTGCCCGCGCCGACGGCCAGTTGCGGGAACCACTTGGCATAGAAACCACCCGCGCCGACCGCGGCCTTGGCCTTGTCCTTGAACTCCGCATTCCGGTCGACCAGCGCACCAGCCGCGGCCATATGGGCATCGGCCATCTCCCTGGCGACCAGCAGTCGCATGATTTCGCTCGACCCCTCGAAGATGCGGTTGATCCGCAGATCGCGGACCAACTGTTCGGCCCCGACCGCGCGCTCACCGCGGGCCCGCAGTGACGCCGCCGTCTCGTAGCCCCGCCCACCCCGGATCTGCACGAGTTCGTCGGCGATCTGGCAGCTCATTTCGCTGGCCCAGAGCTTGGCCAGGGCCGCTTCGATGCGGATATCGTTGCGGGCCTCGTCGCACATGGTGGCCGAAAGGTCTAACGCGGCCTCTAGTGCGTAAGTGGTGGCCGCGATGAAGGAGATCTTCTCCCCGACCGCCGCGTGCTCGCCGACCGGTCGACCCCACTGCACCCGCTGCGTGCACCACTGCCTAGCGATCTTCAGTGACCACTTCGATGCGGCCGTACACAGCGCCGGAATGGCGAGGCGGCCCGCATTCAGCGTGGTCAGCGCGATCTTCAGGCCATCGCCCTCGCGCCCGACCAGATTGCGTACGGGTACCCGGACGTTGTGCAGCCGCGTGACACCGTTCTCGATGCCGCGCAGGCCCATGAACGAATTGCGCCGCTCCACTGTGACACCGGGCGAATCGGCCTCCACGATGAAGGCCGAGATGCCGCCGCGGTGGCCCTCGCTCTTGGGGATTCGGGCCATGACCACCAGCAGTTCGGCGACCACGCCATTGGTGGTCCACAGCTTCACGCCGTTGATCTCATAGGCCTCGCCGTCCGCGGTCGGGGTCGCGGTGCTTGCCATGCGGGCCGGATCGGAGCCGACATCGGGTTCGGTGAGCAGAAACGCGCTGACCGCGCCCGCCGCGCAGCGGGGCAGGAATTCGGCCTTCTGCTCCGGGGTGCCCGCCAGCTTCAGCGGTTCGGGCACGCCGATCGACTGGTGTGCCGAAAGCAGGACGCCGAGGCTGGGGTGCGCGGACCCGACCAGCATCAGGGCCCGGTTGTAGCCCACCTGGGAAAGGCCCTGGCCGCCGTACTCCTCCGGGATCTTCAGGCCGAAGCAGCCGAGTTCGGCCAGACCCTTGACGTACTCGTCCGGAATCTTGGACTCCGCCTCGATGACGCTGCCGTCGAGCGATTCGCAGAACGGCCGCAGCCGAGCCAGATAGGCCTCGGTGCGCGCGGCATCCTCGTCGCTGGGCTGGGGATAGGGGTGGATCAGATCGAGCCGGAATCGTCCCAGAAACATCTCCTTGGCGAACGATGGTTTGGCCCAACTGGTTTCGCGGGACTCCTCGACCAGTGCGCGGGCCTGTTCTTCGGTGGCGTCGACTTTCGCGGTTGTCGCCATGATGTCCTCCTCGGACGTGATCAGGATCACATAAGAGTGTAGGAGGGTTTGTTACCGGTCGGTAGACGTTGAGGTAGAGCGTTATCTATCAATCTCTAATGATCTTGGTAGACGGGTGGATGTGGCCATAGCGATTGCTTGCAGATCGCTCGAAAGGATCAGCTGATCCTTGCCGTGTACCAGGTGCCGGAGTTGCCTTGACACCAAGCTTCGGATGTGGAGTAGGGGCTGAAACGCGCCAGAAAACGTGGTCCGAATTGTGGGGATGTCCTTGCGGCCCGGGCAGGTATTCACAGGGTATTCGATCGTGCGGCCCCTTGGTTCCGGCGGAATGGGGCGGTCTATCTGGCCGATGATCCGGCCCTGCCGAAGCAGGTGGCACTCGAGGTATTAGCCAAGAATCTCGGGGCTAATCAGGGCATTAGCGCAGCATTTTCCGGCGTGAGGCCGATCTGGTGTGCTGCCTGGATCACCCGAATGTCGTTTCGGTCTACAACCTCACCTACAGCCATGGCAACGGTCAGGTTGATGTCGACGGTAAGTTCGGCCCGAAGACCAAGGCCGCGGAGCGGAACTTTCAACGAGCCGTCGGCATTTACGACGGAGTGGTCAGTCCCGCCACCTTGCGGTCGCTGCAGAATGCCTGCACGACACGGGGAAGTCGGTGGAGGGGAATTGCGACTACCGATACCCGCTTCCGCTGCCGCTCTGACTCTTTCCGGCTACACGCTGCGCAGATAGCGACCGAAGTGCGGCACCGTGAACCCGATGGTGCCGCGCTCGGCCGAATAGATCAGTCCCTTCTTGATCAAACCGTCGCGGGCCGGTGACAGCGAGGCGGGTTTGCGGCCGAGCTCATTGGCCACCGCCGCGGTCGACACCGGACCGTCGTCGCCCGCCAAATCGGCCATAGCGCGCATATATTCGCGTTCGGCCGGGGTGGCGCGCTCGTATCGGGAACCGAAGAATCCGACGGCAAGTTCCTCTTCGGCGCTCGGTGCCGCCACCTCGACATCCTCGGCGGTGATCGGGCTCTCGGGCGCCTGATCCCAAGCGGCTTTGCCATAGGCCTGCACGAAGTACGGATAGCCATCCGCCCTCTGGTACAGCGCATCCAGCGCTTCCTCGGTGAACTTCACCTCTTCGCGCTCGGCCGGTGCGATGAGAGCTTGATCCGCCGATTCGCGGTCCAGCCGGTCGATGCGGTGGTAGCTGAACAGTCGCTCGGAGTAGCTCTTCGAAGCGGACAGCACCGCGGGTAGATGCGGCAGCCCGGCACCCACCACGATCAAAGGTGCGGTGTCCTGGCTCAATTCGTGACAGGCGCCGCAGATCGCGGAGATATCGGCAGGGCCGAGATCCTGCATTTCGTCGATGAAGACCGCGATGCCGACATTGATATCGCTGGCCAGCGCGGCCGCCTCCTTGAGCAGTTCGATCAGGTCGATCTCGATATCGCCGGAGTCGGCGCGACCGGTGACCGCGGGCACGTCGATTCCGGGCTGCCAGCGCTCCCGCATGCCCTTATCGGCGGTGGAGCGCAGCGCGAAAGCCTTGAGTATGCCGAGGAAGTCGTCGACGCGCTCCTGGTTGCGGTGTGCCATGGCGATCGCACGGACGGCCATATGCAGTGCCGACGACAGCGGGCGGCGCAGTTCCTGATCCGGGCGGGCCTCGATTTTGCCTGTGCCCCAACCGCGTGAGCCCGCGGCGGAGCGAAGTTGGTTGAGCAGCACGGTCTTTCCGACACCGCGCAATCCGGTGAGCATGACACTGCGCTCCGGTCGACCACGCGCGATCCGCTCCAGCACAACGTCGAAGGCATCGAGTTGCTTATCGCGCCCAGCCAATTCGGGTGGGCGCTGTCCGGCTCCGGGAGCATACGGATTCCGCACGGGGTCCATGCCCAGACAGCGTAGCGCGTTTCGTCAGCCGAATCTGGCCATATATAAGGCGTGTCCTAGATATTGCTAGCAAACTGTCGCATGCTGAGGGGCATGCCCACGGAACCACTCCCCACCCTTGCCGAGTTGGTCGAGTCCTGGAAAGTTCCCGCCGAAGCCCCTGTGGCAGGCCACATCCGGTCCAACATTCTGGAGGCGATCGAAGGCGGCCTCGACGATCCGCAACTCGTCGCGGATATCGCGGTGGGTCCGCTGGTGGTGGCGCTCGGTCGGCTGGAGGTCGGTCTGGCCGATGCGCGGCGGCGGATCGATGAACTGGAGCGGGCGCTCGATCAGCGCAGTGCCGGATCTGGCAGTGCCGGATCTGACGGGTAGCAATCGGTGGCTCGCGAATCCGGTGGACGCAGTGTCACTTCCGATCGGAACGTCGGTTCGATAACACGCGGTGCGTCGCCGATACCGTGTCGTGACCATCTGGGCGTGTCGCAATTGCACCGCTCGTCCTGGGGTTTTTCGATCATCCACGAAGACGCTGGTCTGTGCGCTGGACAACACCGCGTCCTGGCCGTAATCTCTTCGTGACCCAGTGGAGTCTGTCGGTTCGGAAGAGAAACGGCGCCACTGAGTTACCGCCAAAACGGCTGTCGGGGCCACCAATTCCGACTGCCGTACCGGGACCCAGAGATTCAACTGGGAGTTGGGGCCGTTCTGCCGGTCCGAACCGACAGCTGACCCGGTCGGTGGGAGAGCAGAAAGATCGGAGACTCGGCTCGGTGGGTAAACACAGCTTGCAGCGGGAATCGCGGCTACCGAATTCCGTCAAGGGTGCGCTCGTCATGGGCGCGGTCGCCGCATCTACTGGTGCGATGCCCGCGATCCCCGCGATGGCAGCCACCATCAACATCCCGGGAATCGGCGATTTCGACGTTCCGGTTCCGCAGGAATTCGACCAGCAGGCCCAGGATCTGGGTAAGCAGCTCACCCAGGCACTCGCCTCGATGCCCGCCGCGCCCGCCCCGGAGGCCGTTGCCCCGCAGGCCGCGCCGTCGCTCCCCGGCTTGTTCGCCCCGGCCATGCCGCAGATGTTCCACAACACCGCCAGTGACATCGCGCTGGACGCCGCCAAGACCAAGGTCGGCGCGCAGTACTCCTGGGGTGCCTCCGGACCGTTCAGCTTCGATTGCTCGGGTCTGGTCCAGTGGGCCTACAAGCAGGCCGGAATCGAACTGCCGCGCACCAGCTTCGAACAGTCGCACGTCGGCGCTCCGGTCGCCTTCGAGGACCTGCAGCCCGGCGATATCGTGGTGACCAACGGTGGCGGCCACGTCGGCCTGTACGCGGGCGACGGCAAGCTGCTCAATGCGGTCCAGTCCGGTCAGCCCGTGTCCTACACCCCCCTGCGCCCCGACATGGTTGTGACGGCACGCCGTATGGTCTAAGGGTGGCATCCGCCCAACCGACTACCAAGAACACCGCCCCGAACCAGGCCCGCGTGGACTCCTGGACGTGGGCGGTGCGTCTTTTCAAGACCAGGTCCGCGGCTGCGGAAGCCTGCCGCGGCGGCCACGTCCGGGTGAATGGTGTTGCTGCCAAACCGGCCCAACCGGTTCACCCCGGTGACGAGGTCCGTGTCCGAGCCGGTGGAATCGAACGCATTGTCATCGTGGAGCGCGTCATTACCAAGCGCGTCGGCCCTCCGATCGCCGCACAGTGCTTGATCGACCGCAGCCCCCCGCCGCCGCCTCGGGAGATTCTCGTGGCCCTGCCCCGCCGCGACCGCGGCTCCGGTCGACCTACCAAGCGGGAACGTCGTGAGACGGACCGTCTACTCGGCCGCACCGATAACTGAGGCGCTAATTCGCGCCGGATTTCGCGGTGCGGGTTGCGATTCGGCTCGCCGCCACTGCGGCAGCGGCGATGGTGCAGAGCGCGCCGAGCATCATCGCGGATGCTTCGCCGGGCAGCAGGACGTGTAGTTGCGAGCCGACGGTGACGGCGGCAACCGGGACACCGACCTGGGCCGCCGCGAGGATCCCGAAGGCGATCGGCTGACCTGCGACGCGGGTGCTCAGGTGCACCAGCACCGCGCCGATACCCAGCGCGAGACCGAGTCCGATGAGCCGCGGGTGGTCGCCGAATTCGCGCAGGTTGAGTCGGGCGCCCAGCCAGACGAAGAACAGCGGGCCGAGGAAGCCGTCATTGATGGCGAAGAGTTGCCGGGCCACGCGTCGCGGCTCCCCGATTCCGGCGACCGCGAGTCCAGCGGCGAATCCGGCGAGCATGACCGACACCCGGGTCTGGGTCGCCAATGCGCACAGGGCGAACAGCACCGCGAGACTGACCCGCAGTTCCAGGGCGAATGCACGCTTCTCGGACAGTCGATGCACTCGCCGCCGCCGACCCGACAGCTCCAGCTTGCGCAGCACCAGGAACAGCACAGTGGCGGCCACCGCCACCGCGACGGCGCCCAGTGCCGCGCGGCCCGCATTCGCCGGATCGATCACCAGCGGCAGCGCCACCACGCAGGCGGTATCGGCGATCGCGACCTGGGCGGTGAGGGCGAGTATCGGCTTTCCCGACAGACCGACCGAGTCGATGATCGGCAGCACCAGCGCCGCCGATGAGGACGCCATCAGCACCGCATAGACCGCACCGTGTCCGGTTGCGAACCAGCGGGCCAGCCCGAATCCGGCTGCGACGGCGAGCAATCCGACCAGGATTGCCCGGACCGCGCCCTTACCGACTGCCGAGCGAACCGCCGGATCACGCACCGGGACATGGGTGCCCGCGACGAACATGACGACCGCGAAACCCATATCCGCGAGAAAGGTGAAGATCGGGTCGGCGGGGTGCAGGATGCCGAATCCGGTGGTGCCGAAGACAATGCCGACGAGCAATTCACCCAGGATCACCGGGATGTGCCAGCTCTGCCGCAGTGCGAGCAGCGGTCCGCACAGTCCGAGTGCGATGACCAGCGCGAGGGTTGCGAAGGTCATTGCGGCATAGCGGCTATCTTCGCCGGAATAGCGATATTCTCATCGGCCCAATGGACGGCGCACACGCGGTGGTAGCCATCGGCGATCACCATGGGCACGCCGCTGCGGAAATCGCCGCGCACCAGCAGGATCGGCGATCGCGACTTGCGATTATTGATCTTGACGAGATCGCGGCGGACATACGGATCCTCGGCCGACACCAGTTCGAGTCCGGCCGCACGCAAGATGTCCTTGGCCTTCTTGTGCACGACCGGAGCGGCGCGCAGTTCCCCGATCACGGCGTCGACCACGTCCCGTTCGGCGAGCAGCTCCAGATAGTCCGCGGCCGCCGGGTAGTCGTGTTCTTCCGGCTGGTCTTTCCATGTCACGGGGATGATTGCGGTCGCCATTCGCCCATCATCGCGCCCGATGTGGGCGAGCCGGGGGAGATCGGCGGTGTTTCCGTCATTGCTGGGTTAGGTGGCCCGCGCGATAGAGCGCTCGGCATTCGCCACGGCGCAATTTGCCGCTGGAAGTCTTCGGGATCCGGCCCGGTTCGACCAGGACGACGGCCCTCGGTGTCACCTCATGGGCGGCAGCGATGGCATTGCGGATGCGAAGGGCCAGTTCCGCTGATCCGGTGGCCGCCGTGTCGGCGAGTTCGGCGACGACCACCAGATCCTCGCGGTGGCCGTCATCGTGACCGAATGCGGTTACGTGGCCGGCGCGCAGTTCGGGGGCACAGTCGGAAACTGTGGATTCGATATCGGCCGGATAGTGATTGCGGCCGTCGATAATGATGAGGTCCTCGCGCCTGCCCGCGATATAGAGCTGGCCCTCGTGCCAGAAGCCGAGATCGCCCGTGCGCAGCCAGGATTCGTCACTCCCGGACATGGTGGCCCGGAATGTCGACGAAGTGGCGATCGGATTGTTGTAGTAACCGGCGCAGACATTCGGGCCGCAGACCCAGATCTCGCCGACGGTGCCCGCCGCTACCTCGGTGTGCTCGTTGGGCTCCACCACCGCGACTCGCTGGCCTGCGGGTACGCCGCAGCCGACCAGTGGAACGCCTTCTTGTGCGGTCTGTGCGCGGCCCTGCGCCAAGGCTATTCGGTCGAATCGATGTGTGACGGGCTCGGTCGACTGATCGCATATGGTGACCGAGAGTGTGGCCTCGGCCAAGCCGAAGCCCGGAGTGTGGGCGCGGTGTCGGAATCCGTAGGGGGCAAAGGTTTCGGTGAAGGCGGTCAGAGCCTCGGTGCGGATCGGTTCGGCTCCGTTGAGGAGTGCGTCGAGGTGGGATAGGTCCAGGCCCGCGCGTTCGGCGGGGCTGGTTGCCGAGACCGCGAGCGTCAGGCCGAAATTCGGGCTGCCGGTGGCGCCGGCACGGTAGTCGCTGAGGGCGCGCAGCCAGCGCATGGGGCGTTTCACGAATTCGGCCGGCGCCATGGTCACGCCGTGCACGCCGGAGTAGAGCGGTAGTGAAAGGGCCAGGATCAAGCCCATATCGTGGAAGAACGGGAGCCAGGAGACGATGGGTTCGGTGCGCACCGCGGGCACCGCTGTCCACAATTGATCCAGGGCCGCAGCGAGATTCGCGTGGGTTACTTCGACACCGGCCGGGGTCTTGGTCGATCCGGAGGTGTACTGGAGATAGGCCGTGTCTGCTCGATCGATAATCGGGTCGGCTGCCGGGGTGGTCTCCGGTGTCAGTATCAGCACTCGGCCCAGGTCTGGACCCAAGATGGCGCTGGTGGTGGTGTCGGTCGCCGAGGTCAGGCTCGATGCGGGCCGAGCATCGGCGAGTACACCCTCGAGTCGAGACCTGTTTCTATTGCCCGTCGGCGGAAATAGTGGCACCGCAATGCGATTGCTGTAGAGGCAGGCGAGAAAGGCTATGACGTAGTCGATTCCGTGACCACACAGAATTGCCACTCGGTCACCGGGATCGGTTGTCGCCCTGAGTCTTTGGGCCTGTGCCCCCGCCGCGTGGTGCAGTTGTTCGTAGGTCAGTGTGACCGGCGCGCAATCCTGTCCGCGATAACGCAATTCGGTGTACGCATTGTCGTTGGGCCTGGTTCGCGCCCACTCGGCAACCCGGGTCACCAGTGCATCGGTCGCTCGCATCGTGTTCGGAGAAGTCACAGCGCCCCATCGGATTTCGCGGCGGCGACTCGGTCGGCCAGGGCTGCGCCGAGTGCCGTGACGGTGGGGTGTCGGAACAATTCGGCGGTCGAGATCCGGATATTGAGGCGGGTTTCGAGGCGTCGGCGCATTTCTATGCCCAGCAGGGAGCTCATGCCCAATTCGTTGAAATCGGCTTCCGGATCGACATGGTCGGCGGTCAGGTCGAGGGTGGCGGCGAGGGCGGTGCGGATGGTCGTGGTGAGTGGTTCGGCCGGACGCGGCGGTATCGGGTTCGGCGGCGCGGGGACTGTTGCTGGTTGGTCGGTGAGCAGGTTGCGCAGTCGGGTGGCGACCGGGTCGGGATCGGCGGTCGGCGCGTAGTCGAGGGCGAGCAGGTAGGGCTCGTTGTAATACATGGTCTGGGCGAGTAATTCGGTGCCGCGTGCGATATCGAATGCGCGGATTCCGGCGCGCCGCAGATGCGCCGCACCACCCGCGCTCTGGGTGAGGCCCGAATCCCATACGCCCCAGCCGATGCTCGATACGCGCCGACCCGGGTGTTTGTGAGCGAGGGCGTCCATTGCGGCGTTCGCGCTGGCGTAAGCGCCCTGTCCTGGTGCGCCAAGTGCCCCGGTGGCCGAGGAGAACAGCAGCACGAAGTCGGTTGGGTCGGTGGCGGTGAGCTCGATGAGGTTTTTCGCGGCGATGGGTTTCGGTGCGAACATGCGGGCGAGTTGGCGGGCAGTCACGGCTTCGAAGGCGGCGTCTTCGAGTGCGCCCGCGGCATGGACGACGCCGCGGATGGTGGAACCGCATTCGCGAACATCGTCGAGCGCGTTGGCGAGATCGCTGCGATCGGCGGCGTCGCAGCGCACCACGACTATCCGGTCCTCGAGTCCGTCCAGGAGTGCCGGCACCGGTCTGGGTGCGCGGGTGAGTACAACGACATCGTGGGCACCGGCATCGAGCAGCCAGCGCACCGCGACCGAACCGAGCGCACCCAATCCGCCGGTGACCACGTAGGTGCCGTTGGGGTCGATCGGCGTCGGTGTGGTCGATCGGGGACGGGTGGGGACGAAACGGCGTGCCATGATGGCGTCGGCGCAGACGCGGAGCTCATCGGGGAGTGCGTGGGCGGTGGCGATGAGTTCTTGCAGTCGCGACACTGCGGACGGTGATCTATCGGTCCATACGAGCCGCACTTCGCGGCCCGATTCGAGCTGCATCGACCGCACCAAACCGGCTACCGCCATTGTCATGATCGTTTTGTCCGGCGAGCTGCGCTGTCGGCTCCGAGCGGGCGGTTGGCGGTCGGTCGCGCCGGGTTCTGGGAGGACGATCGTCAAAGATGCTGTGGTGTCCTCGGATTGGACGCGTTGGAGCAGATCCAGCATGCGTCCGGTCGTGGCGGCGGCACTGATCGCGGACTCGATGTCGTGGCCGGTGTGAGTCGCGCCGGATTCGGTGGGCCAGACCACGACGACTGCTGTGTCGGCGGTGTCGGCGCGTCCGGCGAGAACAGCGGAGACGATCGGACCGGCGGCATCCGGTTCGCGGGCAACGCGTTCGGTGGGCAGGGTGCGGTCGAGTTCTCTGGCGAGCCGGATGGCGAGCTGGGATTCGCCGATAACCAAAGCGCGCCGCGGATTCGTGGTGCTGGTGCGCCGGCCGTTGCTCTCGGCGTTGCCGAGGTACGGGATCCACGTTTCCTGGCGGAATGGGCCGACCTGCATGGTGGATTCGATCGCCGCAAAACGTATGCGGACACCCGACAGCGCGAGCACGGGGACGCCGTGCTGATCGGTGCCGATGATGTCGCCGGTCACTCCGGTCGTCGATCGATCACGCACGAGCGCATGGGCTTCCAGCAGAACCAGGTCCGGTTCGGCGGACAGCCAGGCGGATTCGATGCCGAACGGCAGCGGGATGGCATCGGCGGGCAGGTGGTCCCAGGTCGCGGCCGCGAGCACCTGCAGGCAGCTGTCGAGGGTCGACGAGCGCTGCAGCGGGGCGGAATCGAACGACCCCACCGCACAATCGGGTCCGGCCTCGATATCGCGCAGCGCGCGGAAGCCGGGACCGTAGTCGAGTTGCCGTGCACGCAACGAGTCGTAGAAAACACCTGGCGTGAGTGCTCGCATCCGCCGACGGACTGCCCGATTTGCATCGACCACCCGCATCCATGCGACGATATCCCCGGGTGTGGGGTCACCGGCCAACCGCGCCGAAGCCAGCGTCCCGGCGCCTGTGACCTCCGCCCGCAACTTTCCAGCACCATCGGCTCGATAAGTGACAACGGACAGCGCGGCAAGCCCGGTCCGCTCATGCACCACGAAATCGCCGATCGTCCGCCCGGCCCCAGCCAGGCCGATGAGCCTGAGCAGCCAGAAGACCGCGGGGACAGTCGGGGCACCCTGCACCACGTGATCGTGGAGATCGTCTGCGGGGAATTCGGATTCAGCGATGAAGACGCCGGATGCGCTCGAATCGACGGCCTTTCGGCTGCGACCGATGTCGAAACCACTGGTTGTGTTCGTGGCGTGGATGTCTCGGTCGAGAGGGGTGGTTGTGTTCCAGTCGTGGGCGTCGGGGCCGCCACCGATGTCGAAACCAGAGGGGATGTCCGCGCCCTGAGCATTTCGGCTGCGAATTGTCTCGCGTCCGGTGGTTCTATTCGCGCTGTCGGTGTCGCGACCGCTAGCCGTGTCGGGTCGGGCGGTGGTGTTCCAGTCGCGAGCGGTTGCCTTCGGGTCGAGAGCGTCTTGGCCGCCAGCAGCATCCTGCTCGGTGGTTGTATTCGCACCCTGGGCATTTCGGCTGTGCGGAGCCGCGAGCTGGTTGGTTGCGTTCGAGTCGTGGGGTTCGCTGCGGACGACATCGACTCCGATCCCTGTGCCGAAGTCGGACACCGGGGAGTTGTTGACGGCGTGGCCGTTGAGAGTGGGATCGGTGGCACTGCGACGGGTGGTACCAGGCTCAGCCGCAGCGCCGTGGGTGTGGGGTTCGGTTGCGGCGTCTCGGGGAGTGCTGTTTTCGGTGGCGGTGCCATAGATGTTTTCGGGTTTGGTGCCGACGTGGCCGGTGGTAGGGGGCGTTGTTGGGGTGCCGTGGGTGTCGAGTTCGGTTGCGGCGGCGCGGGTGCTGCTGGGCTTGGTTGCAGCGTCGCGGATGACGCCGGATTCAGTTGCTGCGTCGGGCTTGGCTGCAGCGTCGTGGGACGTGCGCGGTTCTGAGACAACGACGTACGACGTGCTGGGCTCGATGGCAGGAACATTGGTGGTGTCGGCCCGGGTGGCGATGTCGCGGGTGGTGCGGGGTTCGGTGGCGGTGTTGCTGGTGGTGCGGGGTTCGGTTGTGGCGTCGCTGGTGGTGTCGGGCTCGGTGGCAGCGACGTACGAGGTACGGGGCTTGGTGGCAGGAACGTTGGTGGTGTCGGCCTGGGTGGCAGGAACGTTGGTCGTGCCGGGATCGATGATGGTGATCGGGGGGAACCGGCGGTGGGACCATTGGCGTGCGGGCGGGGGTGCGGTGAAGGGGCCGTTTGCGGCCCAATTCAGCGGGCGGCCTTCGAGGTAGAGCTTTGCGAGGCAGGTCAGGAAGGTTCCGGCCTCGTTGTCGCGGGTGGTCACCGTGTGGGTGGCGCCGGCGAATTCGGGGAACTCACCGATCGCGGGTGTCAGGACCGGATGGGGTGCGATTTCGAGCACCGTCGCGAATCCGTCGTCGGCGGCTTTTTGCAGCGCGGCGGCCAAGTCGACCGTTCTCGAGGCATTTTCGGCCCAGTAGTCGCCGTCCATCGCGGCTGTGGTGATCGTTTCGCGTCGACGCGCCGTGGAGTACACCGGGACGCGCGGCACCTGCGCGGTGAGTCCGCCGAGCGTGTCGACGAATTCGGGGAAGAGCGCGCCTACCTGTGGACTGTGTGCGGCGAAGTCGACGGCGATCCGCTGCGCGAATATCTGCCTGCGTTTGGCTCGGCGGACGAGCGCATCGATGTAGCGCGGCGCACCGGAGATCACCACCGAACGCGGTCCATTGATAGCCGCGATCGCTACCGTCGTGTGCAGTGGCTCGACCAGCCGCGCCGCCTCATCCGCTGTCGTCTCCAGCACCGCCATCGCACCGTGCCCGTCGAGCCGCGCCAGAATCCGGCTGCGCTGCACCACGACTCGGGCCGCATCCGGAAGCGATAACGCACCGCTCACCGCGGCCCCGGCCACCTCGCCGAGACTGTGCCCGACCACCGCGTCCGGTTCGATCCCCCACGCGGCCAGCAGTTCGGCGAGCGCCACCTGGAATGCGAAGATCGCCGGTTGCACGAATTCGGTCGCACTGCTTCCGTTACTCGCCGCACCGCTGAGCGCGAACCCGTTGCGCGGTGTCCAAACTCGCCCGCCACCTGCCGCCGCAATCGCATCCGCGGCAGCGGTCACCGCTTGCGCGAATACCGGATAGCGAGCCGCCAGACCCCGCCCCATCTTGGAATATTGCCCACCCTGCCCAGAAAACAGGAACAGCACGCCGCCCCGCCGCCGCACCGAACCAGGGCCGATCACCCCGCCCCCGGACTCCCCACCCGCCAACGCCCGCAACTGATCCACCGCATCATCCAGATCCCGCGCAACCACTGCGGCCCGGGCATTCTCAGGTATCAACCGCGCCGCGCCAGCCGCGAATTGCCGAAGAATTTCGTGATCGCTGCCTCCGATACCCGAGTAGCTCGCCACAATCGCGCCGGTCGCTGCGCCGATATCCGCGCGCGTAGCAGTGCTTGTGCGCTCGCCTGAATCACCACGTGTGCCTGCGCGCGAAGTGCCGCTTATGTGCTCAGGTGAATCACCACTTGTTCGCTCAGGTGAATCGTCGCTAGCGCCCTCGTGCGAATCGCTCGTGCGCTCTTGCGAAGTGCGACAGGTGCTCTCGCGCCGAGCGTTGCCGGTGTCGCCATGCACGGAGCTGCTTGCGCCGTTGTGGTAGGGGGCGCGGATGTTGTCGTGCGATGCCGAGGTGGTGTCGTTACCCGGAGCTGTGCTCATGCGATCGCGCGTGGCGCTGCTGGGCCTGTCGCGTGGGGCGTTGCTCATGCTGTTTCGCGAATCGTTGCTCGTGCCGTCCGACGACATGCACTCGAGCAACTTCGCCCACCGCAACGCATGCGACCGCAGCTCGGCAATATCGCGACCGGTGACCGGAAGCAATACCGGCGGTTCATAACTCCGGTGGCGCGCGGCGTCGAGACCGCGCAGCACCACGTGCGCATTCGTGCCGCCGAATCCGAATGAGCTGACTCCGGCACGTCGTGCACACACCGGTGTTTCGGTCCAGTCGACAGGCTCGGTCGGTACCCGCAATCCGTGTTCGGCGAGCTTCAGCAGCGGGTTCTCGGTGTGGAAATAGATGGTCGGCGGGATGGCGCCGTGGCGAATGGACAGCGCCGCCTTGACCATTCCGGTGATTCCGGCGGCCGCCTCCAGATGTCCGATATTGGATTTGAGGGAGCCGATCCAGGTCGGTTCGGCACCGCCGCCGACGACCGCGGCGAGCGCACCCACCTCCACCGCATCACCCAATGGTGTTCCGGTGCCATGGCATTCGACGTACCCGACATCATGTGGATCGAGTCCGGCCCGTGCCCAGGCGGTACGAATAATGTCCTGCTGGGCCCGGCCGCTCGGCGCGTACAGCCCATTGGACCGTCCGTCCGAACCGACCGCCGTGCCGAGGATTTCCGCGTACACCCGATGGCCGTCCCGCAGCGCGTCGGCGGTGCGCCGCAGCACCACCACGGTGCATCCGTCACCGCGGGCATATCCGTCGGCAGCGGCATCGAATGGTTTGCAGCGCCCGTCGGGCGCGAGGAACCCGCCTTCGGCCAGGTACTCCGAGGTATGCGGCAGCAGCGTTAGATTCACCCCGCCGACGATCGCGAACGGCACCGCCTCATCGGCCAGCAGACGCACCGCGAGATCCACCGCGGCCAGCGATGACGAACAGGCACTGTCCACCACCAGACTCGGTCCGTGCAGGTCCAGGACATAGGACAGCCGGTTGGCGATGATGCTCAGCGCCGATCCGGTGACCGCGTACGGCGCATCGTGCCCGTCGCGGCCGAGCACCGCGATGCCGTGATCGTAGGCACACGCACCGAATACCACCGCAGCCCCGGAACCCCTGGTGTGATAGCCGATTCCGGCATCGTCGAGTGCCTCGATCGCGACCTCGAGCGCCAGCCGCTGCTGCGGATCCATCAGCGCGGCCTCACGACCGGAGATCGCGAACCAGTCGTTGTCGAATGCGTCGACGTCAGTGAGATATCCGGCGTAACGCGTGCCGGGTCGACCAGGCGGCGGTGCACCGGTCGCATCCCGGCCATCGCACAGCATCCGCCAGAACTCGGATACATTCGGCGCGCCCGGCACCCGGCAGCCGATGCCCACGATCGATACCGGCGGATTCGGCCGGACAGAAGCGGTATCGGCGGTGCTCATCGCATCGCGAGATACTCGACAAGCTGCTCGATGTCCGGATGGTCGTAGAGGGTGGTGAGCGAAACCTCGACTCCCATGGCATCTTCCAGGTGCGCCGTCAGCCGCGCCAGTTGCAGCGAGCCGAGGCCGAGATCGCTGAACGGTGCATCGGTCGAGACCTTTGCGGCATCGACATTCAGCAGGTCGGCAATGGCGACGGTGGCAGCGCTCAGTAGCGCGGCACGTCGCGAACCGGTTCTGTTCGATATACCGTCGGCGACTGTTCGCAGGTCGCTCGAGACAACACCCTGCCCGTCCGGAAGATCAGGCCCCATCCGTCCTCCTCCCGTCGCCGGAGGGCTGGTGCCCCCACGCCGGTACCCCCTGCGATTATGCCGTAGATATCGGCGCGATCAAGGTGTCGTCCAGGCTGGTGGATTGTCCGGAATTGTCCTGCATACCCGGTTCTTTCGTCGTTTTCCGTGATCGCCTACGGTGGCACCGTGCCCGAATCCGGAACCGAGCGGACGCCCACCCTGCCGACCCTGCTGCGTTGCTGCAGCGCGCTGGCTGCCACGCCTGGTCGATTGCTGCGCCCGCGTCGCCCCGATACCGCATTGCTGGCCGGTCTGGAACCGGTCGCGCTGCCGCAGACCGAGGCGACCGTCGGGCTCACCGTCCTGATGCAGGCCCGCATGGCCGCGCCGACCACGATCGTCGCGGAGGGCGTGCGCAGCCTGCGCGAACTGCCGATGACCATGTCGGCCTATCTGATCGAACATCCGAAGGCGCGATTCCTGGTCGATCCGGCCCTGTGCGCGGGTGTGCACGACCGGGTGCTGCCCGAACTGCCGTTCCCGATTCCGCTCCTGGTCGCGCCCGATAAGCCGGTGCTCGGGCTCTCCGACGCGCTGGCCGCCCGCGATATCGCCGTCGACGCGATCGATTTCGTCCTGCCGACCCATCTGCACTGGGACCACATCTCCGGCCTGCTGGAACTGCCCGATTCCGTGACCGTCCGACTACCCGCCGTCGAACGCGCCTGGGCCCTCGACGGCCCGCACGCCCCGGCCGGCGTTGCCCGAGGCCCACTGCGCGGGCGTGCCTTCGACACCTTCGAACTCGACGGGCCGCCGGTGCTCACCTTCCCGCGCAGCCTTGACCTGTTCGATGACGGTTCGGTGCTGCTCGTCGACCTCGCTGGACATACCCCTGGCAGCATCGGCGTCCTGCTCGCGGTAGACGACGGCACCCGGGTACTGCTCGCGGGCGACGCGGTATGGAACAAACTCCAGGTCGAGCTGATCCGCGAGAAGGCACCCATGCCCGGTCAACTCTTCGATGCCGACCGCGACGCCACCTTCGCCACCATCCACCGCTTGCACGCTCTACCCGACGGCATCGAAATCGTCGCAGCCCACGACTACGCGGCCGTCGAGGCGCTCGCAGCACGGAAGCGGTAACCCGCGCCCTTTCAGTCGATCCCCTCGTCGAGTTGCTGCCAGGTGGCGTGCACCTCGAACGGCACCAGCGAATCGATCGCACTGGCTGAACGGTCCGATCGGGTGTGGTGCCCCGCCGAGACGTATTCCCCGGCAGAGTTGAGCGTCAGCATTTCTATCGAAACCGCGGGACCGTCCTCATTTGCCATCCGCACGATCCAGTAGTGCTGGATACCGAACCGGGCATACTCGGCACGTTTGTCGACCAGGTCGGCGGTGATCGTGGTCGGCGAGACAACCTCGACTACCAGCACGGCGTCCGCGGCTGTCGGCTTCATCCGCCACTTCGGTCGAGGCTCATCGATACAGCGGTAGACGATGACGTCCGGCCGTTTGTAGTGGAAGGGGACCTCCGAGACCAACAGGTCCACAGCCCGGTTGACTCGCAAGCACGGCTCGGCCGAACCGCGTTCGGCGTGGCCGTCCAGCAGTGCCCGTTCGATATTTCGGGCTATCGCATTGTGATTCGGCGAGGTGGATTCGCAGTGGATGATCATCCCGTCTCTGATCTCGACATTGCGCGCCATGTCCTCGGGCATCGACAGGTAACCGTCGATATCCACCGGCAGGATGTAGGTCTTCGGCAGAGACCAGTCGAACCCTTCCGACACGGATGACCGTCCTTTGGCTGGTAGTCGACGTCATCGTAGGTCAGGGGTTCGTCTTACCACGGTCGCGGTCACCTCTCGATGGGCTGTGCCGGGTACGGGACAAGCCCTGGGCGCTCGGCCCAGGGCTCGCGACGAATCGCTAGGCGACCACCTTCTCCGCGAGTCGCGCGGTGATCAGCTCCTCCGCGTCGGCGACCATCCGGCCGATCAGTTCGGCGCAGGAGGGGATGTCATGGATGAGGCCCTGGGCCAGCCCCGCCGACCAGATGCCCGCGTCGAGGTCGCCCTCGTCGAAGACGCGTCGGCCGCGCGCACCCGCGACCAGATCGCGGACATCGTCGAAAGTGCCGCCGGCCTTTTCGATTTCGACGACCTTGCGACTGATCTCGTTGTCCGCGACACGCGCGGTATTGCGCATGGTCCGGAAGATCAGCTTGGTGTCGAGTTCGGAGTTGGCGACGATCTGTTCCTTGACCTTCTGGTCGATCGCCGACTCCTGTGTGCACAGGAAGCGCGTGCCCATGTTGACGCCGTCGGCACCGAGCGCGAGCGCGGCAACCAGACCGCGGGCATCGGCGAAACCGCCCGAGGCGATCATCGGAATATCGAGAACCCGTGCGGCGGCCGGGATCAGGATCAGCCCGGGAATATCGTCCTCACCAGGATGTCCCGCACATTCGAAACCATCGATGCTGACGCCGTCGACGCCGATCTTCTGCGCCTTCAACGCATGTCGCACGCTGGTGCACTTGTGCAGCACCTTGATACCGGCCTCCCGGTAGTACGGCAGGAAGGGCTCCGGATTGCTGCCCGCGGTCTCGACGATCTTGACGCCGCTCTCGATGATCGCCTGCACATATTCGGCGTATGGCGGCGGATTGATCGACGGCAGGATCGTGACGTTCACGCCGAATGGCTTATCGGTCGACTCCTGGGTCCGCGCGATCTCCTTGCGCAGGTCGTCGGGGGTGGGCTGGGTCAGCGCGGTGATGAAGCCGAGCCCGCCCGCGTTGGCGACGGCCGCGACGAGGCCGGCGCGGCCGACATGCATCATGCCGCCCTGCACGATCGGGTGTTCGACGCCGAATGTCTCGGTGAACCTGGTACGCAGCATTGCGCTTCTCCTATGCGTTGCGGGGCGTGCCAGTGGCGCCCTTACGCAGTGATGGTGACACGGCAATCGTCTGCGGTTCAACTTGTAAGTGAGTCGTGATTCGCATCGTATGGCCCTCTGGACGCGCGCGAAGACTCGAAGCAACTATCGAGATTGCGCTTAAAAGCGCAGTTAGATGTAATTTTTTGCTCGAGGTAACCGAATCAAGCCGATTAACAGCGATTCCCATATCGGTCGCTTGCTGCTGGATTAAGTTAGTTGCTATTCTGCTCTCAGTTCAGCCCGTCGACGCCGTCGGATACTCCGACGCGCGGTTGGCGGTCCGAGAGGAGTGGCATGACCACCGGTGCACAGGCGCTCGACGAGCCGATCAGGTCGCGGCGCAACCACTGGAACAACCAGATCGCATCGCATGCGCGGATGCGTCCGGACGCGGTCGCCGTGCGGTTCCGTGGTGTGGACACCACCTGGCGGCAGTTGCACGAGCGTTCACTGAAGTTCGCCGACGCGCTCGCCCGCCGCGGCATCGGCTTCGGTGACCGGGTGCTGATCCTGGCGCTGAACTATCCCGAATACCTCGAGGCCGTCTTCGGCATCAACGCACTCGGCGCCATCGCGGTCCCGGTGAACTTCCGGCTCACCCCGCCCGAGGTCGCCTATATCGTCAGCGATTCCGGCGCGAAGGCGATCGTCACCGACACCATGCTGCAGCCGTTGGCCGCCGCCGTGCAGGGTCAGGCGCCCGAGCTGGCGACCTGCATAGTGATCGGCGGCCAGAGCGCCGACGGAGTGCTCGGCTACGACGATGTGCTTACCGAGGGTGGCGAACCCCATACGCCGCTGGACATTCCCGAGGACACCCCCGCGCTGATCATGTACACCTCGGGCACCACCGGCAGCCCGAAGGGCGCGGTGCTGTCGCACTCGAATATGAACGGCCAAGCGCTGACCAGCATCCGGGCCACGGATATCGGGCCCGATTCGATCGGCTTCTGCACCTCGCCGCTGTTCCATATCGCCGGACTCGGCAGTCTCGCACCATTTTTCCTGCTCGGCGGCAAAACCGTGCTGCACCCGCTCGGTGCCTTCGATCCCACCGAATTCCTCGACGCTGTCGAGCGCGAGCAGGCCACCACCGCGTTCTGCGTGCCCGCGCAGTGGCAGATGATCTGCGAGGAGCCGACGGTCAAGCAGCGCAAGCTCGCGCTGAAGGTGCTCAGCTGGGGTGCGGCCCCGGCCTCCGATACCGTGCTGCGAGCCATGGCCGACTGTTTCCCGGACGCGGTCAATGTCGCGGTCTTCGGCCAGACCGAGATGTCGCCGATCACCTGTGTGCTGGATGGCAAGGACGCGATTCGCAAGCTCGGTTCGGTCGGTAAGCCCATCCCGACCATCCAGGCCCGCGTCGTCGACGACGAGATGAACGATGTCGCGCCCGGCGAGATCGGCGAAATCGTCTATCGCGGACCGACTCTCATGCAGGGCTACTGGAACAAGCCGGAGGCCACCGCCGACGCCTTCGCCGGTGGCTGGTTCCACTCCGGTGACCTGGTCCGCGCGGACGAGGAGGGCTTCCTCTGGGTGGTCGACCGCAAGAAGGACATGATCATTTCCGGCGGCGAGAACATCTACTGCGCCGAGGTGGAGAATGTGCTCTTCTCGCATCCGAAGATCCGCGAGGCCGCGGTCATCGGGCGGGCACACGAGAAGTGGGGTGAGGTGCCGGTTGCCGTTGTCGCCCTGGTCGATCCGGATGCCGAGTTCACCCTCGACGAGCTGGCGTCGTTCCTCGACGAGAAGCTGGCACGTTACAAGCAACCCAAGGATCTGGTGATCGTGGCCGAGCTGCCGCGCAATGCCAGCGGCAAGGTCGTGAAAGTGCAGTTGCGCAAGGACTATTCGTCCTGACCTTTCGCCGAATCGAAGACATCGGCGGCGCCGATGCGTCACGATCAGCTGGGCACCTTGAACTTCATCGATGAGGCGAAGCTGATCGAAGCGGCCGGGCGAGCAGGCGCTGGAGCTGATCGGCACATAGGTGTGAAGGCTATGACCGCAGGCCGACCCGCGTGGTCAACGGCCTGCGCCGCTGACCCGTTCGGTGTGCGACACCCGGCTCGTCAGGCCGGGCCCGACCAGAACTTCGAGCCGACGGTAGGTTTCGGCCGCGGGCAGCGGCGGCTCCGCATCCGCGATCGAGCCGAGCAGGCCGACCACGCCCCAGGACAGAAACGTCATCGTCACCGCGAATTCGTCGTCGTCCATATCCAGGCGACCCGAAAGTTGTTCGGTGAGAATCTCTTCCACCATGCGCCGCGTCGAGCGCAACAGCACGCCGGTCGCCCTGCGGCCCAGCAGCGCCCGGTAGACCTCCGGATTCGCCGATGCCAGCCGGAACAGCGTGTACAGCGGTGCGAGCGGTTCCGAATGTTGCGGTGCGTCAGGATCATTCGCGCCCGATTCGACATCGGCGACCGCCGCGCGCAGGTACTCGGTACTGCTGACCAGTAGCAGATCGTCCTTGTCCCGGAAGTGCGCGTAGAAGGTGGAGCGTCCGACATCGGCGCGATTCAGAATGTCCTGCAATGTGATCCGGTCGTAGCCGCATTCGATCATCAGCTCGATCAAGGCGCGGTGCAGCAGGCTCTTGGTGCGCCGCACTCGGCGATCGGTGCTGGTCATCGGCATCCTCCGAACGCGAATACCCGCGTTGTCGTACAGATAGTGCGAATTCGTTCGCAATGGCACGATATCCGCACTTTTGCTTCTGGTCGATCCGGTCATCTGATCCGATTATGTACTCATGACCGGAAACGAACAACAGTCCACTAACGCATTTGCTGACCGGAATTCCGAGATCGGCATTCTCATCACCAAACCGCGTGGCTACCTCGCCTTGAAGTCGGCCTTCTTGCTCGGCCGGGTGGGCAGCCTGAACGCTCGACTCGTCGAGCTGACCGGTGCCGCCCCCGGCGACCACGCCGTCGATATCGGTTGCGGCCCTGGCCAACTCGTCCGAGGGCTGGCCGATCGGGTCGGACCGGCCGGTCGAGTGATCGGTATCGACCCGTCCCAGGAGATGATCGACTATGCGAGCGGCCGCGCCGCCCCCAACTGCCGTTTCGAAGTCGGCGCCGCCCAGTCGCTGACCCTGCCCGACGCGTCGGTCGATGTGGTTACCTCGACCTTCGTCATGCATCACATTCCGCAGGCACAGCGCACAGCGGCGCTGGCACAGATGTTCCGCGTGCTGCGCCCCGGCGGCCGACTGCTGCTCGCCGATACCCACCCGACCGGAATAGTCCTGCCCGCGGCGGTTCGCATCATGTCCCGCTTCGCCGCGCGCCGCACCGACGACCCGCACGCACCAGGACAGCACACGGACCCGCTGGCGGCCATCGATATTCGCCGCTACCGAGAAGCGTTGCGGGCAACGGGATTCGCGACCGTGGACTTCACCGCGATCGCACCGACCACCGGCGTACTGGTGGCAACCAAGCACGCCTGATCAGATCAGGTCCTTCGATGTCATCCAGCGCATGCAGAACCATCCGCAGAACACCGGCAGCCAGCACGTGAGCACGCGGTACAGCAGCACCGACGGCACGGCGATGGTCGCGGGCAGGCCGAAGGCGGCAAGACCACCGATCAGCGCGGCCTCGACCGCGCCGACGCCACCGGGTGTCGGCGCGGCCGCGGCCAGGGTTCCGCCGATCATGGTGACGATGGTGAGGGTGATGAATGACGCGCCACCACCGAATGCCTCGACGCTGGCCCACAGCGCGAGCGCAAGGCCGAGTGTGATCGCGCCACAGCCGAGCACGATCACCGAGAACCGCTTCGGATCCCGGACCAGATCACCGAGTTCACCGAGCACCTCCTGCAATTGCGGACGCACCGAATTGTTCAGCCAGCGCCGCAGTTTCGGCACGAACATGAATGCGCCGATAATGCCGACGCCCACACCGGCCGCCAGATAGAGCACGGTTGCGTCGGGCACGAAATGCGACAGATTCGCCGAGGTGCCCGCCGCCACACTGAACAGGATCAGCAGGCCGATGTGGGTGATCACCTGGACGGCCTGCTGCAATGCGACGGCGGCGGTGGCCCGCACCGCACCGAGCCCGGCCCGCTGCAGGAAGCGCACACTCAAGGCCAGTCCGCCGACACCCGCCGGGGTCGTGGTAGCGGCAAAGGTATTGGCGACTTGCATGATCACCAGATTGCGGAAGCCGACCAGGCGCGTTGCGCAGGCCCACAGTGCCGCCGCCGCACCGATATACGTCAGCCCCGAGAACGCCAGCCCGAGCAGCGCCCACCACCAGTTGGCGGTCCACAACTGTGAGAAGAAGGTCGGCACCGCACTGATGAAGGGATAGGCGACGTAGACCAACCCGATCAGCAACACCAGCTGGATGAGCTGATTGCGGCTGAACCGGGTGATCTGCTCGGCCTCGATCTTGTCCTGGCCGGTCTGCTTGCGCACCTCGTCGCGGGCCGAGGAGACCACCTCGCCCCAGTCCGGAATCGATTTCTTGATGCCGGTGGGCATTGCGGACTTGGTGAGTCTGCTCGCCGCGGTCAGTACCGTCTGCTCGCCGAGCGTTTCGATGGCGGTGCGCACCGCGGCTTCCTTGCCGAAGACCGCGGTGGTCGAGACCAGCAACTGCGCGACATCGGACTGTCGCTGCTTGTCGGACGCGCCGAATTCCGCATTGACGAATCCGCTGAACAACGTGGCGCCGTTCTCGATTCGGATCTCAACGGGCCGCAGATCGCCGTGCGAGATCTGGCCGCAGTGCAGTGCGGCGAGCGATTTCCATACACCGGCCAGGTCCTCGCCGGAGGTTTTGTCGAGCGGCTTGCCCCGGGGCATGGTGTGCGCGTACAGCATCCAGCCGCGTTCCAGCGCCGCGACGGCGACCTGCTGCACTGCGGCCAGACCCATTTCGCCGACGGCAATGGCCACCAGCGCACGGTGCTCGACGGCGCGGTGCATGGAGACGTTGAGTGCCGCGGTTTCACTGCTGCGGAAGGTGAGCCAGCGCCACAGCTGACGCAGCGCACCGAAGCTGCGCTGATTCTTGCCGAACAGCTCGACGGTCAATTCGCGCTCCGGACCGTCGATGGCCGCGGCGAGCACCAGTGGACCGCGTCCCGCGGGACGCACCACGGTGAACGCGGTGACGGTATGTCCGCGCCTGGCCAGCACCCGCACCGCCGCATCCAGCGGCACCTCCAGCGCCGGGGTGCCGACCACCAGCACGATCACCGCGCCGACCAACCAGCCGACCGCGAGCCCGAACATGGCCCGCGCGGGGACGACCGTGCTGACCACCAGGTGGATCGGCGCGAAGGCCAGCAACAGGAACCACAGCCAGCGCCGCGGCCGGGTCGGCAGCCACGGACTCGATACGGTCAGCACCGCCGCGAGCATGGCGATCCAGCGCGGATCGTCGAGGAACTGCGACAGGAAGGTATCGAGCCGATCCGGTACCTGCAGATGCCATTGCGGCGCGGACAATCCCGTGCCGGTGATCGATAGCAGCAGACCCGCGACCAATCCCGCGGCCGCGTAGCCCGCCAGCAATTTCCACTGCCTGCCGATGATCAATTCGATGAGGATCGCGAACGGCAGCGCCAGAATCGCCATGCCATAGACCAGGTACACCAGATTGGACTGGTCCGGATTGAGGAAGCCGACGATATTCGAGACCGAACGTTCCAGCGCCAGCCACTCAGGCCGGGTGATCAGCGAGGCGGCGACGACCACGCCGACCCACAGGGCCGCGAGTACGACACGGATGATGTCACTGGTCCGCCGGATCAGCGGTTGCAGCAGGCTCCCCGTGACCGGGATATCCCGCCCATCAACTCGCATCTCTGGCTCCGCTCGTCCGCCTCCTCCGGCCTCTGCCGGTGTTGGGTGTGCCTAACTTACCGTTGCGCGCCGGCGCTTCCCCCGGATGGCTGGGCCTGGGCGTCCCGGCGAGTTCGCCCCGCCGACCTACCGTCCAGTAGACGGTCTTGCCGAATCTGTCTCAGCCGATGAGGATCAGGACGAATCAGCCGATGGAAGGCAGCACATGGCAACACAGGATCTAACCGGGAAAACGGTGGTGGTGACCGGCGCCAGTTCCGGCATCGGCGCCGAGGCGGCAGCGAAGCTGGTGGCGCGCGGCGCGAGCGTCGCGGTGGTCGGGCGCTCGCCCGAGCGCACCGCCGAGGTGGCGACACGGGTCGGTGCGGAGCCGTTCATCGCCGATTTCGCCCGCTTCGACGAGGTGCGCAAACTTGCCGATCAGCTTCTCGATCGCTATCCGTGCATCGATGTGCTCGCCAATAACGCGGGCGGCGCATGGGCGAAACGCACCGTCACTGATGACGGCAATGAGCTGACCTTCCAGGTCAATCACCTGTCCCCGTTCCTGCTGACCGCCCTGCTGCTGGATCGTCTGGTGCAGTCGCAGGCCAGGGTGGTCAATACCGCGAGCATGACCTACCGGATGGCGAAACTGGACCTCGACACCGTCAACGCCTCGACCGGTTCGTTCAACCAGCTGGGCGCCTACGGCAGCTCCAAGCTCGCCAACATCGTCTTCACCAGGGAACTGGCTCGCCGCACCGAGGGCACCGGGCTGGTCACCGCCGCATTCCATCCGGGTGCGGTCGCCACCCACGTCTACGACAATGCTCCGCTCGGCCTCGGCGCGTTCATCCGCTCGCCCCTGTCACGGCCCTTCTTCATCAGGGCAGACAAAGGCGCGGATCCGTTGGTGCACTTGGCGACAACGCCGGACGAGATCAACGGCAAGTACTTCCACCGGTTCGACGTGGAGGAGCCGCGGAACAAGCAGGCGGTGGATGCCGAACTCGCGCAACGGCTCTGGACGATGTCCGAAGAGATCACCGCGACGGCATAGGTCAGTGGGTGTCCGCACCGAGTGCGTGACGCCCACCCTCGGCCGCCACACCGACGGTGAACACTTCGCCGCTCATCTCGCCTCGATCGAGTTCGACAATGGCCCGCACCACCTGTTCGGTGGACACCGCCGCGGGAAAATCATCGGGCGCGACGGCATTGGCCCGCACCCCGAACTCCTCGAATTCGGCCGCGATATGCCGGGTCAGGTGGTTGAGCGCCGCCTTGGACGCCGCGTAGAGCGCCTGTCCGCCGGGGTACACCCGCGAGCCCGCCATGCTGGAGACATTCACGATATTGCGATTTCGCGCCCGGTTCTCGTCTCCGGCGTGCACCCAGCTCCGCTGCGCCAACCGAGCCGACAAACGCAGCGGCACACCGACATTGAGCGTGAAATGCGGATCGAATTCGTCCAGCGCGGCATCGCCGTCGACGATGCCGCGCGGCTGGAATCGGCTGTGCGCGGCATTGTTGACCAGCAGATCGATCTGCCCGAAGCGGGCAAGTGCGATATCGACGACGCGCTCGACCGCACCCGCTTCGGCCAAGTCGCCCTTGATCACGAAGATCCGCGAATCGTTCTCCGGCACCGGCATTTCGGGTTCGAAGGGATCGATGAACCATTCGAGCTGCGACGGTGCGGCCGGGGTGCGATTGCGGCACACCGCGATGATGTCGTAGTCGGTGTACAGACCACGGCAGAAAGTGTCACCGAGGACACCTCCGGCTCCGGTGAGCAGACATACCCGGCGTTCAGTGCCACTGCGCAATGCTGTCTCCTCCCCAGCGCCGCACCACATCTTCCTTCGGCCGGTGCAGCCACATCACCACGCTATTGCGCGCGGCGGCGTTGTCGCCGACGAATGTGTGCCATGAGCGCGGTGTGCACTCGAACAGCAGCAGCGAATTGTCCAGTGGCGGAATCGTCAGTGCGGGAACCGGATTCGCGCCGATATGGGCATACAGCGCGGTCTCGCCGCCTTCGCCCGGCTGCCAGTCCGGATTGCCGAAATAGAACAGCACCGCGACGGCGCGCACCGTCTCCCGCCCGAAGACCTCCGGCGTCCGCGGGCCGGTCTTCAGATCCACCTCCGGATCCACGGTCCTGATCTCGCCCGGCTCGGGTGCCGAACCCTTGAACCAGGCCGGATTCAGATCATTGTGCGGTGACCCCGACGGACTGCCCGGCCGATGATGGTGCACCGACCCCTCGACATCACCGGTCGTCGCCACCCCCGCCACCCGTGCGATCAGGTCATGCCATTCCCGTGAAAGGAACAGCGCCAACGGACCGTCCCGCAGTCCCGCCAGTGAGGCCCCGACCGCACCGTAATCCGGCGCCACCGCCTGGAACGCCTTCGGCCGATCCCGGCGCACTCGCGCGAGCTCATCGGCCAGCCGCCCGTAGAACTCGGGTACGAACACATCCCTGGCATAGATATGCGGAAACGGTTCGACCCGGCGAATCCAGCGCCGATGCGCGAACAAATCCGTGAACCACGACGGTGCCGCGGCCACTGCGGATTCGGCCCCTGTCAACTTCAATCCCTCCCGAATGACCACAGCGATCCTAACGGGCACGATCTGAAACCGTCGCGCGGACGATAGCCGGGTCCCGGTCCACGGCGAGTAATCGCGAAGATCACCGGGCGTGGAACGACCTACGTGTGTGCTTCATCGGTGATTCCTTCGTCGCGGGTGTCGGCGACCCGCAGTGCCTCGGCTGGGTCGGCCGCCTGGCCGCGCGGACGTATGCGAACGGCCGGCCGGCCACCTCGTACAACCTGGGTGTGCGGAGGCAGATTCTGGGCCGCTGGCAGACCGAATGCGCGTCCCGATTTCCGGACGGCTCCGACGCCCGCTCGGTCGTTTCGTTCGGCGTCAACGACACCACGTTCATCGACGGACAGCTCACTGTCTGAGACGTGATCTCTCTGGTGGTTCCGTCCGTGGTATCCGAGCAGATCAGCGCGGTTGTACTCAGCCGACAGACATCCGGCGCGCATCCGAGTCGGCGCGCTTGCTCCGAGCCACCGCCAGATCGACCGGCAACGCGCCCGCCTCGACGGGCCGAATCACCAACTCGTGCAGCGTCGGATGCCAGCGCCCGACCTCGTCGCGGAACGAACCCTCGGTCTCCAACTGACCGATCGCACCGATCAGCGTCAGCATCGAGCGGGCGAACGGCGTGAAGCGCGCGGGCATGGTGCCCTGACGCAGGGCATTCGACAGCCGCGGATTCGCCACGCGCAGAACCTGTTTGCGCAGCCAGCGCATGGTGAACCGGTAGGTCGCGTGCCGGAAGGGTTCGATGCACGGCGCGACCACATGGAACAGATCCTCGGCATCGAGCACCCGGCCCGGTTCGCAGAAGCCGTGCCGGCGTGCCGCCGCCTCCAATTCCGCAGGTCCGCCGTTGAACAGCGCATCGCAGTAGTCGAAGGCGAATTCCTCGAAACCCTCGGTCGGCCACGGTGTGCAGGCCCCGAAGTCGACGACGCCGAGTCGCCCGTCCGGCAGCACTCGGAAATTGCCGGGATGCGGATCGCCGTAGAGCAGACCGCTGCGGATCCAACTGGAGGCCATGAACCGAATCAGCTGCATGCCGGCCCGATCCCGTTCCGCGCGCGTACCGGTGGCGATGACGCGCGGCAGCGGCGTGCCGTCCAGCCATTCGGTGACGAGCACATCGCCGCGCTGTTCGATCACCCGCGGAATGTAGAAATCCGGATCATCGGTGTAGGCCGCCGCGAAGATCCGCTGAGATTCGGCCTCCGCCGCATAGTCGAGTTCGTCGAGCACACAGGCGCAGATCGCTTCCGTCAAGCCTTTGACATCCGCACCGGGCACGAAAACCGTTGCCAGCATGGAGATCCGGCGCAGCTGATCCAGCTCGTTCGCGACCGCCTGCCTACCGCCGGGATACATCACCTTCACCGCGACCGGCGTACCGTCGCGCCATACCGCGCGATGCACTTGGCCGAGCGAGGCCGCGGCGGCGCGCCGATCGTCGAATTCCCGGAAATGCCAACGCCAGTTCTCCCCCATGCTGGCCGTCATCGCCGCGTGCACGGAGCGCGGGAGCATTGCGGGCGCGGAATCCTGTAGCCGACTCAGCGCGATCTTGTACGGCTCGGCGAGATCTGGCGGCAGGGCGAGTTCGTAAATGGCAAGCAGCTGACCGAGTTTGGCGGCACAGCCCTTCAGCTCGCCGAGTACCTCGAACATATGCTGTGCGGTGCGCATCTGGATTTCGCGATTGACCTCACCGGCTGGTCGGCCCAGCGCGCGCTTACCAATGCCCGCGGCTTGCCGGCCCGCGAAAGCGACCGGCAGCGCCGCTAATTTCGCATTGCGAACCGCCGTGCGAACAGGAGGTTTACCGTTCGACCTCATCGCGAAAATGCGTGCACGTCCAGTTGTCGAACTCTCGGCCGATCGACCCTCGCCACGCGGAATTGTCATGACTCACCTCACACTGCGCGCTGACAAGTGTTACACAGGTGCAGTCTCGCACAGGAGGGCATAGACTGTCTGGGACGTATCGGAACCGAGTCGAAAGGTGGCATCTCGATGGGATCCCAAACGGTAGTCGCCGACGTTGCCGATGAGCTGGCACGCCGGGTTGCCGCAGGGGAATATCAGCCGGGGGAGTTGATGCCGTCGGTCCGTCAGGTCGCGGAAGAGTTCGATATGAACCGCGCGACCGCGCAGTTGACCCTCGGTCGGCTGGAATCGTACGGATTCGTCGAAGCGCGACGCGGCAAGGGGTTCACGATCCGCGATGTCCGTGAGGCGGGCGGCATCGATGTATATCGGCACCTGTTCCGGTTCTCGGTTCCGATGCCGGATGTGGCCATCGAGATGTTCCACGACATCGTCGAGGTGGAGCGCGGCATCGTCATGGAGGCGCTGCTCGCCTACACCAGCAGCGAGCAGGAGATCGACCCGGCCGAACTCAAGGCCGCGATCGACCAACTGGAATCGCTTGCCCGACAGGATGTTCCCGACTTCCGACAGATCCTTGCCATCGAGGTCGGCCTGGTCCGCCGACTGCTCACCGCACTCGGGCTGAGCATGCAGCGCGCGATCATGAACTCCATCGGCGATATGGTGCTCGAGGTACCCGAGGCCGTCGAGGCCTTCTTCGCGGGTGCGGCGGATCTGCATGTTTTGGTATGGCGTGCACTCGTCGCGGTGTGGGATTCGGGTTCCGGCCCGTCCGATGCGCAACTCGCGCTGTTCGAGGATCTGTTCGGGCTGTATCACGACAAGGTGATCGCCCGATTCGAGGAATTGCTCGATGTCGGGGCCGAGGGCCATGAGGATGCGGAGCACGCGGCGACGGCCTGATCGCCGTAGATGCTTCGGAATCCACCGGTCATCGCCGGCGCTGTCGCTCAAATCCGCTCGGGGGCTGCGGAGTTGTGATCGTCAGCAAGATCGCGACCGTCGACCATCTGTCTGAGACTGTACTGCCGTGCCCAGAACTGGCTCAGCTCAGCTCAATTGGCGCCCGTCCGGATAGGTTGCCCCGCATAAATCCGGCCCGCTCGCCGAGCGCAGTCGAAACGAGCCACGACACGCCCAGCTGCACCGCCATATGACTGCGCTCGACGGATCTCGATTACCTAGCTGGACGCGGCGCTGGCTTCATATCAATGCGGTGCTGCGGCGAAGGCGGCGAGGACCAGCGAACTCACGATCGCGACGGCAAGTACGGCCAGCACCACCAGATTTCGCCGTTGCGGCAGATCGGCATGTACCAGATTCGGACATTCCGGCTCATTATGTCCGCGACTTCCGCACCGAGGGTTGGTGCAGGGATACATGCCGACCTCCCAAGACTGACGCGAGCGCTCGCACCGTAACAATGCGAATCATCTGTATACCGCGTGCGCCGACGAACGGCTACCCAGCCACGGGAGGAACGAAAACGCCGCCCCGAACGGTCGAGGCGGCGTCGAAGAGCCTGTTACATGGCGCTATTGAGCTTGTTCAGGCGGTCGCACGCCTCCACGTATTCGTTGATCAGCCGGGCGATCACGTCGGCGGAGCGCTCCACCTTGTTCATCATGCCGACCACCTGACCGACCGGATTGAAGTTCACATCCTTGGCAGCCTCCGGATAGCGGTGCCCGCGTTTGACGCCGTCCAGGGCCACCATCATCTGCAGCGGCATGGGCAGCGGATCCGGATTCTCCGGCGCCTCCCAGGCCTCGGTCCAGTCGTTCTTCAGCATGCGGCACGGCTTACCGGTCCAGGACCGCGAGCGCACGGTGTCCTGGCTGGTGGCGTCGATGTAGGTCTGCATCTGTGCGGGCGGCACATTCGCCTCCTCTACGGTCAGCCACAGCGAGCCGGTCCACGCACCCGCCGCACCCATCGCCATGGCCGCGGCGACCTGACGACCGTTGCCGATACCGCCGGCGGCCAGCAGCGGCATATCGCCGATGGCATCGACCACCTGCGGCCACAGCACCATCGAGGAGATCTCACCGCAGTGCCCGCCGCCCTCGGTGCCTTGGCAGACAACGAAATCCAGGCCCGCGCGCTTGTGGTCGAGCGCATGCTTCACCGAACCGCACAGTGCGCCGATGAGCCGTCCGGAGCCTTGGATCTGCTCGACCACATCCGGCGGCGGGGTGCCGAGGGCATTGGCGACCAGCTTGGCCTTGGGATGGCGCAGGATCACCTCGATCTGCGGTGCGACAGTGGTCGCGGTCCAGCCGAGAAGTTGGTTGTGGTGCTCACCGTCGGGCAGATGCGGGACATTGTGGTCGTTGAGGAGCTTCTCCGCGAAGTCCCGGTGCTCCTGCGGAACCAGTTCCGCCAGTTTGGCTTCCAGCTGTTCGGGGGTCAGGTCATCGATGCCCTTGCCCTCGTACTTCGACGGGATGACGAGGTCGACGCCGTACACACCGTGCACATGGTCGTCGAGCCAGGCCAGTTCGACTTCCAATTCCTCGGCGGTGAAGCCCACCGCACCGAGCACGCCGAGTCCGCCGGCATTGCTGACCGCGGCCGCCACATCGCGGCAATGTGTGAAGGCGAAGATGGGGAATTCGATCCCCAGCCGGTCGCAGATTTCGGTACGCATGGCGTGCTGGTCTCCCTACTTGCTCAGCAGCCGGATCACAACGGCTGACGAGTGCTGGAACGGGTTGCATATTTGGTCACCGGCCCGCGCTGCCGATTCGGCCAACTGCCGCAGATATCGCCATGATGCGGCGGTAGCTTCGTCGACAGGCGCGGACGCCTGACATCGAATGTAACACGTTCTAGTTTTCTTGGGGTAGCCGTACCGGCCGACCGGATCAGACGGTCAGGAGGCTGACTGCTCCAGTTCGGCCAGCGAATTCTCCAGGTGGTCGAGCAGGCTCTGCAGTCGCGGCACGCTGCGGCGGCAGCCCACGAGCCCGAAGTCCAGACTGTCGACATTGGTGGTGAGGGTGATGTTGACGGCCTGCCCGTCGAACGGAATCGACATCGGGTATGAGGCGTCCAGGCGGGCGCCGTTCCAGTACTGCGGTTCCTTCGGGCCCGGGACGTTCGAGATGACGATATTGAACGGCGGATTCGTGAACGACAGCATGCCGGGCAGCAGGGTCAGGGCCAGCGGGCTGAGCATCAACCCGGATAGGGTCATGGTCTGGATGGGCGAGAGCGAGTTGTAGACCTCTTTGCTGTGGCGCATCGATTCGCTCACCACGCGCAGCCGTTCGATCGGATCGGCGATATCGGTGCCCAGATTGCACAGGATCGCACCGACCTTCACGCCACTGGCTTCGGCATCGTCCTCATCGGCCCGCAGCGAGACCGGAACCATGGCGATCAACGGCTTATCGGGCAGCGCATTCTGTTCGATCAGATACGCGCGCAACGCACCGGCCGACATGGCGAGCACCACATCGTTGACGGTCGTGCCGGTCGCCTTCTTGACCTGCTTGACCCGCTCCAGCGGCCAGGACCGGACCGCGCACCGGCGGGCGCCGCCGATCGGCACATTGAACATCGAGCGCGGCGCCTCGAAGGGCATGGTCAACTGTTGCTGCACCAGTGCGGCGCGTGCGACCCGCAGCGCGGCGGGCCCGGAATTGGCCGCCGACAAGAGCTTTCGCGCGAGCCCGCCCAGCAGCGAGCCCGACGGCTCGGTCTTGCGCATCGACCGAGGCAGGTTCCACGGCACGCGTGTTTCGCTCGCCGCGGGATCGTTGGTGAGCGTTCGCTGCAGCACTCGCTGCGCGGCGACGCCATCGATCAGCGCGTGATGCATCTTCGAGTAGAGCGCGAAGCGGCCGTCGTTCAGGCCCTCCACCACGTGGATTTCCCACAGCGGACGGTGTCGGTCGAGCAGGGTGCTGTGCAGGTCGGAGGCGAGTTCGAGCAGTTGAGCGAAGCTGCCGGGACTCGGCAGCGCCGATCGGCGCAGGTGGTAGCCGAGTTCGACGTTCTCGTCCTGGGTCCACGCCAACTGCGGTGCGCCGAGCCAGGTTGCCGGGCGCTTGCGGAAGGTGGGGTGGAATTCGTTGTCCGCCAATAATTTCTCGTGGGTCCGCCGCGCGAAATCGGGCCCGGCGTCCTCCGGTGCCTCGAATAGTTGTAGCGAACCGACGTGCGTCGGATGCTCGCGAGATTCGCCGAGCAGAAATACGGCATCGATCGGAGAAATGAGCTCCATGGTCTGTCGCCCCCTGACGACGGTGTGGTGCTGAGGTCTTGGTGAAAGGAAACGACCACGATGTCGATAAGGGCCCGCACAGCCATGTCCCCTGTGCTGTCCCCAACCTTACTGAAAGGTGCGGATTCGCGTTCGCCGAATCAGCGATCCTTCACCAGGAGCAGGTACGCCTGGCGCCCCCGCTCGCCGGGATCCGGTTCCCGGACCAACCGGGCGATCGGCGTGAAACCGGCCTGTTCGGCCAGTGTGGCGAGCCGATCCGGTGACCATCGGTAGGCGGTTATCACCTTGTGGTCGAACGGTTCCGGATCCTGGACATCGGGTGCCTGGAAGAACGCGAGCAGTGCGTGCCCTCTCGGCTCGAGTATCCGATGAAACTCCGCCAACACAGCGGGCATTCGTTCGGGCGGCAGATGGATTATCGAGTACCACACGAGAATTCCCGCGAGAGTGGCGTCGCCGATATCGAGGTGCTCGAGCGAGCCCTCCTCGAAGTCGAGTGTCGGATACTGCGCCCGCGCCAATTCGAGCAGCCGCGGTGACAGGTCGATCCCGAAGGTATCCAGGCCGAGCCCGGACAGGTGTGCGGTCATTCGGCCTTCACCGCACCCGAGGTCGGCCACTCGACCGTCGTGCACCAGTTCCGCGAATACGCCGAGCATGGCGCGGTCGAACGGCTGTGTTGCCAGGTGATCTTCGACGAAGTCGGCGTAGCGGATCGCGTTCTCGTCATAGGCGGCGCGGGTATGCGCCACGTCCGCGGGATCGGTTCGACTGTTCGCTGTCACCCGAACATCATGCCAGCCGTGTGCGGACGTGCGCGCGATCGCCGTTGCTGACCTGCGCTCCTGACCGGATCAGGGGTGACTCGACCCGCTGGTGGTGGTCGGTGGCGTGGATTGCGTTGTGGTGGTGGTGGATTCGGTGGTGGTCGGCTTCGGGGGTTGAGTGGTCGTGGTGGTCGAAGCCGGTGGTGTCGTCACCGCCGGCGTGCTCGGCGGCGGCGCGGTGGTGGTCGTGGTCGTCGGCCGGCTGTTGACTTCTGTCTTCGCGGGGGCGGTGGTGGTCGGTGACGTGGTAGCGGTGGTGGTCTTGCTCGGCTCGGGCGTCTTGGTCGTCGAGGTCGCTGCCTGGTAGGCGGCGGCGAGATCGGCCGACTCCGGCTTGGTGGTCGGGTCGACCGGCTGACCCGCCTGGGCCTGCTTCGCCAGATGGGTGAGCCAGGCCGCCGCGTACTCGGCGGATGTCAGCGGCTTACCGTTGTTCGGGTCGGCATCGCGCCAGTAGTCGAAGTGGTGACCGGTCGCATTGGGGCCGAGTGTCTGCTGGTAGGGGTCGCTCATGATCACCGGGATGGTGTTCTGGTTCGTCACGATGAGACCGATGATTTCGTTGAACACCTTCTGCGGCAGATAGGCCAGCGGCGACATCTGATCGGTCGAGATCGCTTCCGCCTTGGCCGGAGTCTGCGACGCCTGTCCCGGCTTGTATTCCGGATCCGAAACCCTCAGCAGCACTTGCAGAAACGTCTCATCGCTCTGCATCCAGTTCGGCTGCGACTGGATGTCCGCGAATGCCGCCAACGCGATTCGGCCGAGGACAACGGCGACGTCCTGTCCGGTCGCGGGGGTGAGCCCGTCGCGTTCCAGTGCATCGACATTCAACTGCCGACCTACATTCACCACCAACTGCAGCAGTGAAATGTTCTGCGGCGCCGAGCACGTGAGGTCGCCATCGGAGCAGAAGGACGCGATCTTGCCGTTCAGCGCACCGAAGTCACCGCTCGTGCCGGGCAGTGCACCCTGGCCCGACGTGGCTTTCGTGCCGTTCTGATATTTCTGGTCGAACCCGTCGGGGTTGCTGTACGGATCCTTCGAACCCGGGAACGGACCGTCGCCCGCCGAACGTCCGGCATCGGCGAGGATGACGACACCGACGACATCGGCCGGATCGACGATGCCGTAGCCACCATCCTGATCGGCGCTCTGATGCCCGATCGTCATGGCGACGCGGCGCACCACATCGGCGCCCTCGCTGTAGCCGACGATCGAGAACTTGGTGTCCGGGCAGGCCTGTGAGATTTCCCGCATCACCTGTTCGGTATTCGCGACACCCGCGTTGACGGCGTCCTCGTAGGTGTCCATATTCGCCGGATAGGCGATGTAGACGGCGGCATACGAGCCGGGATCGACATCGTCGGCCGGTGCGTTGACGACCGGATCGACCCATTGGCTGCTGTGATCACCGGACAGCGCGGCGGGCAACGCGTTGCCATTGGCATCGACCAGCATCTTCGTGGTCACGGCGTCGGGCGTATCCCGACGCCCGGCGACCGAAATCGTCACCATGTCGTGGCACTCCGTAACGGATGCCCGCAGGCGCGTGTCGACCGTTTCGTGCGTCGATGTCAGCGCCATCGAAGCGGCGACGATCGCCACCACTCCCAATGACGCGGGCGCGGCGATGGCCGAAGCCATGCGATGGCGCGCGAAGAACTCCCGAAGAGCCATGTCCCGTTCCCCAATCCAAAAACCGACAAGTGGACGGACAGGCCCCCCGACAAGGCCATCTGTCTTGAAGGACGTCGGACTCGAGGGCCGAATCGTTACCGTGGTCCGACAAAAAGTTACGTTCGGGCCAAGTTGTATGTCACTAATTAACGGCCCGTTTGATATAGCTACGCTGGTCGACGGCATGATCCGTCCCGGCGATAGCACGCGCCAATCGTCGTCGTGTGGCGGCGCGGATCGACTCGGGACGGGAATAGGCGCGTGTGTACACCGCACGGGACTGTTCATCGATGGCGTCGGGATTGCGCAGATTTCGATGGCACAGGTAGTCGACCAGGTGCCTGCCGCGTCCGGCCAGGAGCTGTTCGGGTAGTTCGGCGACCTGATTGAAGGCGAACCACCATCGCTGCCGGGCCCGTTCCGCGGGGCCGGGCAGCAGGCGGAAGTCGTAGAGCCGATCATCGGAATGCGGCTCCTCCAGCAGCGCCAGCCTGCGCACGGTCTCCGGATGGTTGGCCGCGAGGCTGAAGGTTCGTGAAGGATCCGGTCGGATCTGCCTCGATTACGTGCGGACGTTGCGCCACCGCGGCTCGCCCGCCGAGGCCGAGGAGTTGACCGATCCGGCAGCGCTGACGGCATGGTTATGCAATTCGGACCCTGGGACCGGATCGCCGCGACAACCTGACATTCACGCCGTCGAGTCCGCGCGAACGTTGCGGGCGGCCGTCTTTCGGGTGGTCGACCTGGCCCGCACAACCAAGGGCGGCGTAGGAGCTGCACCGCTCGTAGCATGGTGGTATGCCTGTCGTGCCGGTTCGTGTCGCCGCGGGTGTGGTCGATATCGCGGTCCCGTCAGGGCCCGGTGGTCCGGTAGGGGTCAGCATGGCCGGGTTCCGCGGTCGAGCGGATGGCCTCGTCGATTTTCGGATGGTTCCCTATCCGGCGCTGACGGTGTTCATCGATTTCGGCGACACACTGCTGATCGATGACGACGGCGGTGAGCGGAGGCGAGGCAGTGTCGTTGTGGGTCTGGCCCCCTGCCACTTTCGAGGATGCGGACGAGACGTCGATGTGCTGCAGATACGTCTGTCGCCGGTGATCGCACACGCGGTGTTGGGTGTTCGGTGCGGGACGGCGGTCGCCCTCGAAGATCTGTGGGGTTCGGACGCTCGGCGAATCCAGGAGCAACTGCACGCGGCCGGGTCGTGGGACGACAGGTTCGCTATCGCGCAGGCCACGGTCGCTCGGCGGTTTGCGGCGGGCCGGGCGGTGGATCCGGAGGTCGCCCTCGCGTGGGGCCAGATGGTGCGGAGCCGGGGGCGGGTTCGGGTCGAGCAGCTGGCTGCCGAGGTCGGATGGAGTCGTAAGCGGCTGTGGTCCCGGTTCGGTACGCAGATCGGCCTCACACCCAAACGTGCCGCGACGCTGGTTCGTTTCGACCACGCGGCGCACCGCCTCGCCGCGGGGCACGGTGTCGCCGAGGTGGCGACGGATTGCGGCTTCGTCGACCAGTCCCACCTCCATCGGGATGTCATGGCCTTTACCGGGATAACGCCCACGGCCGTGGCACGCGCGCCGTGGCTCGCGGTCGACGATGTCGCGTGGCCTACCACGAAGCAAGCTCACCGTCGGAGCGGAACATTTCTCCAAGACACCCGACGATGAACGCGCGCATGCTGCAGTCATGTTTGGAAAAGCACCACTGGGCACCCGCCTCTTCAAGGATGATCGGGACTGGGAGGCCCTGACCGACGATCAATTGATTGCCTTGCGCGAGAAGGCCAACCGCGCGGCATCGTCTCGTGCGGCGCGGATCGTCACCGGTCTGCCGGACCGTCGTGCCCGCATTACCGAATCCACGATCGATCTGCCTGGCCGCCGCCTGATGCTGCGGGTGCACCGCCCGAAGCACGCGTACCAGAAGCTGCCGCTGATCGTCTCGTTCCACGGTGGCGGTTTCATCGCGGGCACCGCTGCCCAGAACGACTGGCTCAACAGTCATCTCGCGGCCCGCTGCCCGGCCGTGGTCGTATCGGTGGAGTATCGCCTCGCCCCGCAGTACCCGCTGCCCCAGCCGGTCGAGGATGGCTACGACACGCTCGTCCGGCTCGTCGAAGACCCCGTCGACTGGGGTGTCGACCCCGCCGCCGTCGCCGTAATGGGCGAGAGCGCAGGCGGCATGATCGCGGCGCTCATGGCGTTGCGTGCCCGCAAGGACGGCCCTGCGCTACACGCCCAAGTGCTGAACTACCCGAGCACGGACTGGACCGAAACCGTGACCGACTACCCCTCGATCGCGGAAAACGCCGATAACCCGACACTTTCGCTGTCCCGCCTGCGTGCAGCCCGCAAGCTGAGCCTGCCGCCGACCCTCGACCCGCGCACTGTATCGCCGCTCGAATTCGAGAGCCTCGCCGATCTGCCACCGACACTGGTCGTCACCGCTGCGCTGGATCCCATAGCCGATCACGGAAGCCGGTACGTCGAACGGCTTCGCGCCGACGGCACCGATGCCCGCCTGAGCTACTACCCGAAGGCCACCCACACCTTCCTCAGCACCCCCGGCCTGGTACCCGCCGCCCGCCCCGCCCGCCGCGAAATCCTCGCCTTCCTGCGCGACCATTTGCACCCGGGAGGCATCGATGGGTGAGACCCGAGCAGCCGGTGCGGATGCGTCGGGCGGTGGTGGTGATGGCCTCGGCCCAGCATCAACCGGTGGGGCTGATCGCGAAGCTGATGCAGGTGTCGGAACCGTATGTGCGGCAAGTGATCCACGACTTCAACGAGAAAGGGTTCGACGCACTGGACCCAAAATGGAGCGAGAGCAGACCGGCGAAGACCGATCCGACGATGCGTGATCGGATATGTCAGATCGCCCGGTGCTGACCCCGTGAGCTGGGTTGGCCGTTCTCGACCTGGAGCCTGTCGAAACTGGCGGATGTGTTGCGGATCAACAAGATTGCCGACATCAGCCGCGAAACCATCTGCGTCCTCGGCGGGCTCGACGTCCTGGTCGGCGATCAATGCCAGCAACGCCAACCTATGGTTCAGCCACGGGCCATGTCGACAAACCGAGACAGGTGCAACTGGTGTGCGACTGTAATGGTCGCTGTCGGACCATTACGGTGTTTACCGACAATCAAGTCCGCTTCACCGCCGCGCGGATCGTCGCGTTCGAACGCATCCGGCCTATGTAGAAGAATCACCATATCGGCATCCTGCTCCAGGGAATTGTGCGCCGAAATGCCTTGTGCCACAAAATTATGTGTCCCGGGAACAGTGCCATCGTAAACATCCTGCTCACCGAGGCTGGTGATTTCGATTACCTTGTCCCAAAAGACGTCGTTTGTTGCGAGCATCTCGATGTCGGCGTCGTCGAGGACGGCGGCGACTCGTGCTAAGCGGGCGCGGCTGGGAGCGTGCTTCCACATGGCAGAACCGCAGAAGCGTGAGCCCATCGCGGCGGAAAATTCACGGTGGGTCATCTCCGTGGCGGACAGCAGGCCGCGGACCTTGGTCCAGACCTCCTTGGGGATCGTGTTGCGTGCCATCGGTTCCAGTTCGGTCAGTGCCGATTCAGCGGCGCGTCGTCGGGCGTCCTGGACACCGATATCACGCAGGAAGATGCTCTGGTTGTCCGCGCCGTCGACGGTCAGGTGCCAGCAGTCGCGGTAGCCCGCCTCGGGCACTCTCTTGATCCGCCCGTGCACACCTAGCCGAAGCAGGAGTTGGGCCAGGTCATCGATGAGGCGGCGGCTGGTCGATGCGTAGTACACGCGGGGTTGGCGCCCCTTGGCGTCCCAGCGAACCGAGCCGTCGGTGGCCCACAGATGGCGCACGAAAAGTGCGATCTGATCGTTGGGGAGGGCGAATACCTGCTGGGGGATGAACTTCTCGTAGCTGCGCAAGCCGAATAGACCGAGCTCGTCCAACCAGGCGGCGATGGGATTGCGCTTGCCGTGGGTCAGCCGGCCCGGAGCGCGCAGTCGCAATGTTGTGACACGGGCCGCGGCATACTCGTCACGAACCGCGGTGACGCCGAAGTGAGTTGCCGCTTCAGTGACCGCAGTGAGGTTCTCCTCATCGATGCTGGCATCGCGGATCGGCTGTCGTTTCACGCATGAGCCGTCGCCGATCATGTGCGCCAACAGAATTATCTCGGCGTCCGCCATCCGGGTCGTATGCACCGGTTCCGGTACCAGACGCGGAGTCGCGATGCGATCGCCAGTGGCCAACTTCTCCAGCGCGATCCAGCCGTCGACGGTCAGGAACGGGTGGTTGCCGGTCGCCTCGACTTCACGCCCGGAGGCGAGTCGCAAACGGAATACTTCCTTTCGACCGCTCGGGAACACCTTTACCATCGGACGCGCCACCATCCGCATCCGCTCGTCAAGCGACCAGACGAGCGGTTGATCACCGCTGGCCAGCAACTCCCCGAGAGTGGTCTCACCGCCGGTGTCGGCGCGCAGAATTCGAGTCGAGGCAGGCATGCAACCGGATTCGCGCAGGTCGGACACCATGGGGCGCTTATCGGTTCGCTGTTCGGGACCACGGTTCAGCTGACTGATCGCGATTACCGGGACCTCGAGTTCCTTGGCGAGTAGTTTCAGGTTTCGGGAGAAATCCGAGACTTCCTGCTGGCGGGATTCGACCTTTTTACCCGAGGTCATCAGCTGGAGGTAGTCCACCACAACGAGTTTCAGGTCGTGGCGCTGTTTGAGCCGACGTGCTTTCGCACGAATCTCCATCATGGTGAGATTCGGCGAGTCATCGACGAACAAAGGTGCCTCGCTGATCTCGCTCATTCGGCGCGCCAGTTTGGTCCAGTCGTCGTCGCTCATGCGGCCCGAACGCATATCGCCCAGCTTGATCTTCGCCTCGGCCGACAGCAGACGCATGACGATTTCGGTACGGCTCATCTCGAGCGAGAAGATCACGCTGGCCAGGCCGTGCTTGATCGAGCAGCTGCGCATGAAGTCCATGCCAAGGGTCGAATTGTGAGTCGGCACCATCGTCGCGCCGGCGAGGTACAGGTGGTCGGCATTTTCCACCTCGACACATCGGACGGGGACGGTGTCGATCTTTCGAACGTCCACAATATGCCGGGCGTTCGAACGAGCGGTGGTCGGCACGAGATGGTTCGGGCTGTTGTCCGTGAGATGCACGCTGTGGACGATTTCGCCGGTTGTGCGTACGGCGGCGACGCGAGCACCAGCTGACCCGGCAATGGTGAGCCACTGATGTTGCTCATCGGCGACGATCACGGTGCCGTCGGAGAATTCGACCTCGTAGCACGGCCTTTCGGCCAGCACCTCGGTGGCCGCGACGACGCGGGTCGGGCGGCCCGCGGTGTCGAGGAGTTCATCGCCGACTCGGACTTCGCCCATGGTGGTCCAGCCGGACGGGGTGGGCAGGGGCGTGTCAAGGGCGAGGGCCTTGCCGACGCCGGGGCGGGCGGCGACGATGATCATTTGGCCGGGATGCAGGCCGTTGGTGAGTTCGTCGAGTTCGGTGAAACCGGTGGGGACGCCGAGGGAGATGCCGCCGCGGGAGGCGATGGAGTCGATTTCGTCCATCGTCGGCTGCAGGAGTTCCTCGAGGGGGAGGAAGTCTTCGGTGGTGCGGCGCTCGGTGACCTCGTAGACCTCGGCCTGGGCGCGGTCGACGACCTCGGCGATGTCCTGGCCGTCGGCGCCCGCGTAGCCGTATTGGACGATGCGGGTGCCTGCCTCGACGAGGCGGCGCAGAATCGCCTTTTCGGCAACGATTTCGGCGTAGTAGCCCGCATTGGCGGCGGTGGGGACGGTCTGGGTGAGGGTGACCAGATACGGCGGGCCGCCGATGCGTTTGAGTTCGCCGCGGCGGTCCAGGCCCGCGGCGACGGTGACCGGGTCGGCGGGTTCGCCGCGGCCGTAGAGATCGAGAATGGTGTCATAGACCGCTTGATGGGCCGGGCGGTAGAAATCGCCCGGGCGCAGCACCTCGACGACGTCGGCGATCGCGTCCTTGCTCAGCAGCATGCCGCCGAGCACGGACTGCTCGGCCGCCATATCGTGCGGGGGCTGCCTGCCGAAGTCCTCACCGGGCGGTTCGGGCGGATAGTCCGTATGCCCGCGGTCATCGGTGGTGGTCACCAGACTCGACCGTCCTCTCTCGCCACTTGCAGGCCGCTCGAAAACGCCTACCCGCCGACCCTATTGATCACTCGTTGTACTCCCGGGCTCCGACACATTCGGCAGCGCACCGCGGTCGAGTGACCTCATCAGAGGGTCTCACCTGCGGTTCCAGCAAACCGCCGCGGCAGGGGCCGAATCATGCCGTTCCGGGTGGTGCGTGCATGATGCTGCGACGAACCTAGGCGACCCGGAGGGCAGTCACCAAACCGCAATGTGCACACACCTGTGGATAAGTTGGGGACTGTTTACCTGGTGTTGTGCACCCCCTGTGTACAACTTGGGGAAAACCCAGGTCACGCCGTTCAAACTCGCTGATAGATATCGATTTCTTGATCTATCCACGTGTGGATGAATTAAGTGCGGCGTGTCGGTCTAGTTGAACAGCCGGGCGTGTTGTAGGTAAACAGCGTGTTGCGCGACTATGGCCTAGATCACATTGCATCCGGTTGGTTTTCTGGGCGATCCACAAGCTGAATAACCGGTGGTAGAGCTGATAGCGGCGGGGTGTCGAGAATGGTCCAGATCACCGTTTCGACCCATTCGCAAATAATTGGCTATTTCAGCGAAAGGCACAACTCACCCAGGCCCGACCAATTGGGATCGATGCCGCACAGTCTCGAAAGCCACCCTTGTGTCGGAACACAAGAGTGGCCTTCGAATGAACTCAGTTAGCCGCGACCTGCAGGTCGAACTTCGCGACGACATCGGGGTGCAGGTGCACCACGACGTCGTGCTTGCCGACCGACTTGATGTGCGACTTCGGCAGCTCGATGCTGCGCTTGTCGACGACCGGCCCGCCGGCCGTCTTGATGGCGGCGGCGACGTCGGACTGGGTGACCGAACCGAACAGCTTGCCGGTGCCAGCGGTCTTGACCGACAGCGAAACCGCCGCCAGGCCCTCGATGGCCTGCTTCAGCTCGTTGGCGTGATCCAGGTCGCGCACCTTGCGCGCGTCCTGCGCCCGACGGATGCCCTCGACCTGCTTCTGCGCGCCACGGGTGGCCACGATCGCCAGGCCGCGGGGCAGCAGGTAGTTGCGGCCGTAGCCGTCCTTGACCTCAACGGTGTCACCGGGGGCACCGAGGTTGTCCACATCAGCAGTAAGAATCAACTTCATTGCGATGCCTCCCTTCTCAGCGAGCCGTCGACACGTAGGGCAGCAGGGCCACCTCACGCGAGTTCTTCACGGCAACGGCGACGTCGCGCTGGTGCTGCACGCAGTTGCCGGTGACCCGGCGAGCGCGGATCTTGCCGCGATCACTGACGTACTTCCGCAACAGGGCGGTGTCCTTGTAATCGATATTGACGGTGCCGGACTTGGCTTCCTTGCAGAAGGTGCAAGCCTTCTTCTTCAGCACCTTTTCGCGCGCGGGCGCTTTAGGCATGGTTACTCCGTAATCAATGATGGCTCAGTAAATTCGAGCCGATGTGAGCCGTTCTCAGAACGGCGGTTCGTCGTCTACGCGGCTGCCCCCGAAGGAGCCCGCCGCGGGTGCGCTGCCCCACGGGTCGTCGTCGGCGCCGCCGGAGCGGCTGCCGCCACCACCACCGGCCGGAGCGAAGTTGCCACCGCCGCCACCGGAACCGAAGCCGCCGCCCCCGCCGCCACGACTGGCCTTGGCGACCTTCGCGGTGGCGTAGCGCAGCGAGGGCCCGACCTCGTCGACCTCGAGCTCGACGACCGTGCGCTTCTCACCCTCGCGGGTTTCGTAGGAGCGCTGCTTCAGTCGTCCGCTCACGATCACACGGGCGCCTCGGGTCAGGCTTTCGGCGACATTCTCCGCAGCTTCACGCCAGATGTTGCAGCGCAGGAAAAGCGCTTCGCCGTCTTTCCATTCATTCGAATTACGGTCGAACACGCGGGGAGTCGATGCGACGGTGAAATTCGCCACCGCCGCGCCCGCGGGCGTGAATCGAAGTTCGGGATCGGCCGTCAAGTTTCCGATGACGGTGATGACCGTGTCGCCTGCCATGTGGTTCCTCCTGCTCGGTATGCAGTCCGCAGTGCACTCGCTTTGCGCTAGAGCCTAGAGACAGGCACCGACGCAATCGAGAGTCACTTGCCGTGGCGCAGAACCTTGGTGCGCAGCACCGACTCGTTGAGACCCAGCTGGCGGTCCAGCTCGCTCACGGTGGCGGGCTCGGCGGTCAGATCGACCACGGCGTAGATGCCTTCGGCCTGCTTGGCGATCTCGTAGGCGAGCCGGCGGCGGCCCCAGATGTCGACCTTGTCGACCTTGCCGCCATCGGTCTTGACGACGCTCAGCATGTTGTCCAGCGACGGACCAACAGTGCGCTCGTCCAGGCTCGGATCGAGGATGACCATCACTTCGTAATGACGCACGGACCAATCACCTCCTGTGGACTAGGAAACGGCCACGGACGGTCCGTGGCAGGAGGGTCGTTGCGTCAGCAACCCGACAAGGCTACATGAACGCCCGTTGAGCAGCGAAATCGATGCCTGCGGCAGTGCCCGTGTGGTCATTGGTGGGGGGAAGTACGGGCGTCGTCGCACGGTGCGGCCTAGGGTGGTGCCCATGCCGACCGGACTCGCCACCCGCGACAGGATCGTCGGGGGAGTGACGCGCAGCGCGGCCTTGGCCGCGGTGGTGGTGGTGTTGCTGTGCGGGCTGACGCTGGCGCTGGCATATGCGAACAAGGCGCGGTGCGCGGGTGCGCCGTTCGCCGAGAACGGTCGCAGTGCGGTCTTCGATGTGATCAAGGATTCGGACGTCTGTTATTCCGATATCCAATTCCTGTGGCTCGGTCGCGATATCGATCAGCACGTCTTTCCCTACATCGATGGCGGCATCACCGCTGATGGCACGCTGACCGGTGGCGCGGTCGAATATCCGGTGCTCAGTGGCGTGCTGATGTGGCTAGGTGCGGTCGGCGCCGATAACGACGCGGAATTCCTGCTGCATTCGGCATTGCTGTTGGCGCCGTTCGCCTTGTTGACCGCCTGGCTGCTGGTCCGGCTGGCCGGGCGGGCGGCGCTGCTGTGGGCGGCAGGGCCGCCGCTTGTGCTCTACGCCTTCCACAACTGGGAGCTGCCCGTGGTCTGCACGGCGGTCGCCGCGGTGTACGTGGTGACCGCGCTGACCCGATATTCGCTGCGTACCAGGGGAATTCTGGCCGCTGTGCTGCTCGGCATCGGGTTCTGTCTCAAGCTGTATCCGGGCATCTTCGTGCTGCCGTTGCTGGCTTATGTGCTCACCGGCGGTCAGCGCGGCATGGATGATCCGACGCCGACTCGATTCGATGTGCGCGGTGCGCTGCAGACCGCCGCCGCCGCCGTCGGCACAGTGGTCGTGGTGAATCTGCCGTTCGCGCTTGCCGGTTACGACGGCTGGCGCGCATCGATCACCTTCCAGCAATTGCGCCAGGCCGATATCACCACGAATTCCATTTGGTACTGGGGACTTCGGCAGCTTTTCGGTCAGGACGCCTACGGCGAGAGCGCATTTCAGCATGCGGTATCGATTGCCTCGCCGACTCTGGTACTGGCCTCCTTCGCGCTGGCGATGTGGTTGGGCTGGAAACGATTCACGATGACCGGCACCTTCCCGTGGATCGGGGTCAGCGGCGCGATGCTGTGCGGATTCCTGCTGTTCCACAAGGTGCATTCGCCGCAGTACACGCTGTGGTTGGTGCCGTTCATGGTGCTGCTCGAGGTGCCGTGGGCCGCGATCGGCACGTATCTGATCGCCGACGCCGCGATCGGAATCGGCGTATTCCGGTATTTCTATTCGATCGGAACCGGAAATTCGGTGGATTCGATGGAGAACGTCGTGCAATTCGGCGTCTGGGGACGTGCCGTGCTGCTCGTGGTGTTCTTCTTCCTGTTCGTGCGTGCGATACCGCGCGGATTCCGGCCCGAACTGCCGCGAATACCCCGATTCGAACCCGGCAGCCTGGTTCCGGTGGGCTAGTACGAACCGGGTCGGTCGGCGTGTCTGGCGCGGAACGCGGCGCTTTTGGCGCGGTTGCCGCAGATGGTCATATCGCACGAGCGGCGTGACTTGCCGCGTGAACGCGATGCTGAAGCGTTGGGATGCAACGCGAGTCGGGCGTATGTTCTTCGCGACTCCCGCGGTCACCGCCGTGCTGGCCTGGCTGTTCATCGATCAGCCGCCGCGGCACCTCGCCGCCGGACTGATCGGCATGGTGTTCGCCGCACGCCGCCCGACGCCCGCCGCCCGACGCACCGAGTCGATCAGCGGCAGCCGGTGCCCGTGCGCTGAATTACTTCTTGGCGGCGTGCCAGTTCATGCCCCAGCTGTACGCCTCGTCGATCGCGCGTTGAGCACCATTGATGTAGTTCACTTCCCGGTGCACGGTGATGCCCGAGCCCTGATTCTGCAGCAGGGCGACCGCACAGGACCGCGCACCGTCCACGGGGGAGTCCAGCCGGACTTCGATCTGCGGACCGGAGGTCGGGAACAGCGTCACCACACCGTCGGCGGCGGCCCAGTTCGGCACCCCCTCGTAGATGAAGGCGAAGATCAGAATGCGCCGGAACACCTCGGGGCGAGCGAGATTGATGTGCATATTCTCGCCGCTGGCCGATGCCCCGCTGCGGTCGTCGCTGTCGAGTTGAATGAACGGCTCGGATTCCAGTGCGCCGAAATTGTTGCCGACGGCCTGCACCGCACCCTTTGCACCGCTGGCTAATTCATACAGGCAGCCCAGATCCAGATCGACGGCCTTGGATCGGCGGAAAAAGCCCTTCGGACCACTGGACCAGTTCAGATTGACCCGCATGGTGCCCTGCTGATCGCCGGGTTTGGTGAGGGTGATGCTCGGCGTGGCCTTTGACAAGGTCACCTTGGACAGGTCCACGCCTGGAGGTTCGTTCGACATCGCCATTTCCCCCTCGGGAAAAGAGAAGCGGCAGCCGGCCAGGAGGCCGCTGCCGCTCGAGTTCTTCGGCTACCCGCCGGAATTCAGGCTACCGGGGTGACCTCGCGCTCGCTCTCCACTTCGTCGGTGTCCTTGCGCCGATTCCGAATGATGCTGGTAACAAACGCCGCGCCGATGAACGCCACGCCGACGAGACCGGTGACGATCTCGTTGATGTGCACGCCGATCGAGACGAACAGGATTACCGCCAGCGCGCCGATCGCCCAGTGTGCGCCGTGCTCGAGGTACACGTACTCCGACAGCGTGCCCTTGCGCACCAGGTACACGGTGATCGAACGAACGAACATGGCGCCGATCAGACCGAGGCCGAGCGCGATGATGATCGGGTCGGATGTGATGGCGAAGGCGCCGATGACACCGTCGAAGGAGAACGACGCGTCGAGCACCTCGAGGTACAGGAACAGGAAGAAGGCCGCCTTGCCCGCGGCCTTGACCAGCTGGGACGGACCGCCGTCCGGGGATTCCTCGAACTCCTCGGTGTGGAACAGCGAACCGAGGCCGTCGACCACGATGTAGGTGATCATGCCGAGCAGACCGGCGACCAGAACGGTGGCGCGCTCCCCGTCGCCCGCGATGAATTCCGCGGTGAGCACCAGGCCGACACTCGCGACGACCACCGAGAGCATGTCCAGCTTGCCGAGCCGGGCCAGCGGCTTCTCCAGCCAGGACAGCCAGGTGATCTCGCGTTCTTCGAAGATGAAGTTCAGGAACAGCAGCAGCAGGAACATGCCGCCGAACGCGGCGATCTGCGGATGCGCGTCGGTGAGCAACTTCTCGTAGCTGGGGCTGCCGTCCGCGAAGACCAGCGCGTCATCGGCGGGCGGGTTCAGCGCCAGGTCGAACGCCTTGATCGGGTTCAGGCCCGCGGTGATCCAGACGATCGCCAACGGGAAGACCAACCGCATGCCGAAGACGGCGATGATCACGCCGACGGTGAGGAAGATCCGCTGCCAGAACTCGTTCATCCGCTCGAGCACGGTGGCGTTGATGACCGCATTGTCGAACGACAGCGAGACCTCGAGCACACCGAGGATGGCGGCCAGCGCCAGTGCTGTCGGCCCGCCGTACAGGAATGCCACGACGAGTGATATCACCGTGACAACGATGGACATGCCGAATATGCGCAGGACCACGCGGAGACCCTTTCCGTGCGGCGGTCGAATGTCTGTCCGAGCGCGCCTTTGCCGATGTAACCCGAGGGTCGTACCAACCCGCGGTCGCGATGATGGTTCCAGCGTGGTCGCGGAACCGTCGATTGTCCAACGGAGCGGCGAGGCAAATCGTTCCGTGGACATGCGAGCAGGGGGCCCGTCGCCGAGCCCCCTGCCGATCCTTTCGAGCGACCCGCAAGCAGTCGCTGAGGGAGAGACCAGTACGTCTTAGACGTTCACACCGTAGTCACGGGCGATACCCGCCAGACCCGACGCGTAGCCCTGGCCGATGGCGCGGAACTTCCACTCGGCGCCGTTGCGGTACAGCTCGCCGAAGACCATGGCCGTCTCGGTCGAGGCGTCCTCGGACAGGTCGTAGCGGGCCAGCTCGGTACCGTTGGCCTGGTCGACAACGCGGATGTAGGCGTTACGCACCTGGCCGAAGGACTGCTGGCGGGTGTCCGCGTCGTAGATCGAGACCGGGAAGAAGATGCTCTCGATAGTCGGCGGGGTGTTGGCCAGGTCGACCTTGATCACCTCGTCATCGCCTTCGCCCTCACCGGTCAGGTTGTCGCCGAGGTGCTCGATCGAGCCCTCCGGCGACTTGAGGTTGTTGAAGAAGATGAAGTGCTTGTCGGACACGACCTTCTTGTCCCCACCGGTCGCGATCGCACTGGCATCCAGATCGAAGTCGGTGCCGGTGGTCGTACGAATATCCCACCCGAGCCCGACGGAGACAGCGGTAAGGTTCGGCGCTGCCTTCGTCAACGAGACATTGCCGCCCTTGGACAGACTGACACCCATGCGGGGTTCCCTTTCAATAGACGTCTGTGGTTCCCAGCATTGTCCGAATCGCCGGGTACGCCTTACGACAGTAGTAGGTTTCGGCAATCTTGCGTAGGAACTGGTGTATCCCCGGCGAACTAGTCCACCGCCTAACATCGGGGCGTGGCAGGCCGTAGGCGTGGATGGTTCCGGTCGTCCGGGAACAATGAATGGATTGCACAGGGCCGGTCGACACTGGCGGCCGCGTTCCTGGATATGGATCGGCGCCAGAGCGCGGCCGAGGCGGCGGTGCACGCCTGCGAACAGGTGTTTCCCGAGCGACGGATGAGCGCGAAATGGGAACCCGTGCGCAGCAGATGCTACGACGCCGCAGGCGCGTATCTGACGTTCACCGAGGAACTGGATAACGCCGAGCGCGACGACACGCCGATGCCACAGGGACAACCGCGGGTGGACACCCTGGTGCGGCAGCTGACCGACGCGGCCCGTGCCGTCGACGAGTTCTATCTCGGTAATCAGTCCCAGCTCGAACATGCCGTCGCGGTGCTCGGCACGGTGCCGCAATTCGCGCAGCAAGTGAAGGTCGCGGCGGCCGGTGTGCGCGGGCAGGCCGCCGAATCCGAATATGCAGGCTACCCTTCGGTGCGCCAGTACGCGGCGGCGGTGGATGAGTCGCTGCTCACACTCGAGGCGCTCGGTTCCGAGGCACCCGCGGCCGATGTCCGGGAGGCCGCCAACCGCCTGGAATCGGCGACGAAAGCGCTGGCAGAAGCGTTGGCGCAAGCGCCATCTCGGACCGCGGCCGCGGCCAATGCCATTACCTCGGTGGCCACCAGATCGGCCGCGGTCCACACCCGCGGCGAACGGGTGGCGCCGGCCTACTCGGAGTTGCTCCGCGAGTTCAATGCTGCGAGTTCGGCGGATCTGGCTAACAATGGGCCGAAAAGCAAAAAGGCCATCGATGCCGCGGATGCCGCCCTCGTGCGGGCACGTGCGGCGGCGGCCGAAAACAATCCGGAGTCCGCACTTGATCTGACCACATCCGCACGGGGGCACCTCACCGAGGCCGAACACTTGATCGACGCCGTCACCAAACGGCTGACATTGCTGCGCGAGGTCCGTGAGAATCCGCAAGAGAAGGCCAAAGCCGTACGATTTCGGCTGCGGGACGCGCAAATGCTCGCAGTGAGCCGCGGACTCGTCGGCGAATGGGGATCTGTGCTCGATGCACAGGCGGACCGGATAGATCGAATCACCGAAAGCCTGTCGGGGCGGCACCCCGACTACTGGGCCTATGTGACCGAATTGGATAAAGCCGCGGAGTTCGTAGCCGGGGTAGTGGATCGAATGAGAAAGCAAGCAGGACCACGACGAGAATGAGGCCAGGATTTATGCGGCCACCGCCATCAGGGATGAGGACAGCGAAGCGATGACCGCGGGCATCGTCGTCCAGCAACGGGTTTCCCTGCGAAAGCAATTGCCGCTGCGCCATTTTCGCCAGCTGCACGGCCCGGAGGCGCGGCACCTGTTCCATAGACAACCGGAACCGTTCGGCGAGGATGCCGACCGGGAAATTCTGGCGTTCGCGCTCGGCGCCACGCTGTACGCGCCGGCGACCCGGGCCGACCTCGCCCTGACGATCAGTAAGCGGGCCGCGCGCGGTGTGTGTTCGATGGTCATCGATCTGGAGGACGCGGTCGCCGATCACGAGGTGGAATTCGCCAAACGGCAGACCGTCGCGACGCTGAATCTGCTCGCCGACAGCGAGGATCCGAATCCGCTGCTGTTCGTCCGCGTTCGGGATGCGGATACCGTGACCGAAATCGTCGAGCAACTCGGCACCGGGGCGGTGGCACTGACCGGCTTCGTCTTTCCGAAATTCGACAGGGCGAGCGGTCCGAAATATCTCGCCGCGCTCGAGGCGGCCGCCGAGCGGTTGGGCAGGCCCGTATACGGCATGCCGGTGCTCGAATCGCCTGCGCTGGTGCATCGTGAGAGCCGGGATCAGGAGCTGACCCAGATCGGCGCGCTGTTGGCCGAGCACCGGGAGCGGATACTCGCGGTGCGCATCGGTGCGACGGATATGTGCTCGACCTTCGGTATTCGGCGGGACCGGGATCTGACCATCTACGACGTGCGAGTGGTCGCGGATGTCATCGCCGATATCGTGAACTATCTGGGGCGTTCGGACGGTACAGGTTTCGTGATCACCGGACCGGTCTGGGAATACTTCGCCGACCACGAGCGGATGTTCCGGCCGCTGCTGCGGACCGCGCCGTTCGAGGAATCCGATGCGGTGCCGTTCCGGCGTTATCTGGTCAGTCGCGATCTGGACGGGCTACTGCGCGAGATCACACTCGACCGGGCCAATGGGATCCAGGGCAAGACGGTGATCCATCCGTCGCATGTCGCGGCCGTGCATGCGCTGTCGGTGGTGACGCACGAGGAGTATTCGGATGCGCTCGACATCCTGCAGGTCGATGTCGGCGGGGTGGCCGCATCCGGATACCGGAACAAGATGAACGAGATGCGGCCGCATCGCAGTTGGGCGCGCCAGACGCTGCTGCGGGCTCGTGTTTTCGGTGTCGCGAATAAGGGTGTTTCGTTCGTGGATCTATTGACGGCGTTGGTGACCGAGTGAGCATTGATCCTTGGGCGACAACGAATTTGGGTATCGAGTTGCGGCACGAGCATTCGCATGGCGGCGAATCGCTGGATGTGCTGCCCGCCGAATTGCCCATCGCCACATTGATTCAGCCGGGGTTGCGGCGTAATCCACGTCGTGCGCACCTCCTGGTTTCGACCGTGCTCGGGAAGCATCTGCCGACCGATCCGCGGGTGGTTCTCGGCGCGGGCAATCGGCTGGGCGATCTGGTGCGTGACGCACTTGGCGATCGCGAGGCCGTGGTGCTCGGATTCGCCGAGACCGCGACGGGTTTGGGGCATTGTGTGGCGGCGCGGATCGGGGCCGGATGCTATCTGCATTCGACCCGTCGCGAGGTGCCCGACGCGACCACCCTGACCGGCTTCGAAGAGGGGCATTCGCACGCCACCTCGCATCTGCTGCAGCCCGCACCTGCGGATATCTTCGTCAACGATCTGCCGCTGGTGCTCGTCGACGACGAGATCTCCACCGGTGATACGGCGATCGATGCGGTTCGGGCACTGCACGCGTTTTCGCCGCGGTCGCATTATGTGCTGGCGTCGCTGGTGGATATGCGGACCGAGGGCGATCGGGCGCGGTTCGCGGCGGCGGCCGCGGAGTTGGATGCGCGGATCGACACGGTGTGTCTGGCGTCCGGTCGCACCATGCTGCCCGAGGATCTGGTCGAGACGGTGTCGTCTATGCCGGATCCGGTCTTGAATCCGATTGCGGCGCGGCGCGGTTCGTTCGATCGAGTCGAGTTGCCGTGGCCTGCTTCGGTTCCCGAAGGCGGTCGGCACGGGATTCTGCGATCGGATACCGATGCGTTCGAGGCGGCGCTGGTGCGGGCCGCCGAGGCGCTGCGGGTTCGACTTGCTGATGATTTCGCTGGTCGGCCCGCGATTGTGCTCGGGCATGAAGAGCTGATGTATCTGCCGTTGCGGTTGGCGGCCGAGCTGGCCGATGCCGGGATTCCGGCGCGGTTTCAGACGACGACTCGCTCGCCCGCATATGTGCTCGATGAGCCGGGATATCCGTTGCGGCGTGGGTTTCGGTTCGTTGCGCCCGAAGCGGGTGAGACGCAACCGCGTTATCTGTACAACGCGCACTGGATCGAGGATGCGTTGTCCGAACTCGTGACGCGCGACGACGGCGCGGCACCGGGCGATCGTGCGCGTGCGACTGAAGGGGATGATCCGGCGCTGACCGGGACTGCCACCTCGGTGCGGTCACGCCAAGTCGATCCGATTCTGGTCGTTGTCATCGACACACCTGCCGATACCGATGAACTGCTGGCCGAAGGCGGTCTGATCGATGTGCTGACCGCATCCGGCGACGATGTCGTGCTGGCAGTGCTGCCGGGTGCGGATCCGCGGCTTTTGCACGCGGAACGCACCGATGCCGAACCGAGGGTGTTATGACGTCGAACGCTGTGCCGGAATCGAATATCTCTCCACAATCGGCCTTGGAACTTCCGGTTCCGCTGTATGGACCGACCTTCGGATCGTATGCGGCCGACGAGGTCTCGTGGCTGCTGAAGGATCTGTCCGAGGTCGACCTCGAGGCCGATGTGGCCGAGCGGGAACGCCGGATCCAGTCCGGTGCCGCGCATTACGCGGAATCGCTGCCGATCGAATATCAGCCCGATGCCGCATATCGCTCACTGTTCGACGAGGTATTGGCCGAGAGTGCCGAGCGCCTCGCGCTCGCCGTCGCGACGGTATCCGAACTCGTTGTCGCCGAACGTGGTACCGATATCGTGCTGGTCTCGCTGGCGCGCGCGGGTACGCCCATCGGGATTCTCATGCGGCGCTGGTTGCGTTCTCGAAGTCTCGACGTGCCGCATTACGCGGTGTCGATCGTGCGCGAACGCGGTATCGACGCTGTCGCCCTGGATTACCTTGCTCGCAACCACGATCCGGCTTCGGTCGTGTTCGTGGACGGCTGGACCGGCAAGGGTGCCATCACTCGCGAACTCACCGAAGCGCTGGACTCCTATCACGCCGCGGGCGGCGCCAGATTCAATGACGAACTCGCCGTGCTCGCCGATCCGGGACATTGCGTGCGCACCTACGGCACCCGAGACGACTTCCTGATCGCCTCCGCCTGCCTGAATTCGACAGTCTCCGGACTGATTTCGCGCACCGTGCTCAATGACACGCTAATCGGACCCGGCGATTTCCACGGCGCGAAGTTCTATCGCGAGCTGGCAGCCGACGATGTCTCCGGTCGCCTGCTCGACACCGTGACCACCGCTTTCGACGCCGTCCGGGATCGCGTGCCCGCCGAGCTGGCCGCCGTTCGCGCCGACGACCGGACACCGACCTGGACCGGCTGGGCCTCGGTCGACAGGGTGCGCGAGGAATACGGCGTCGACAGCGTGAATTTCGTGAAACCGGGTGTCGGTGAGACGACCCGGGTATTGCTGCGGCGGCTGCCGTGGCGGGTACTGGTGCGTGTGGCGGACGCACCGGAACACGCGCATATCCGTCTGCTCGCCGCGGCCCGCGGCGTTCCGGTCGAGGTCGTACCCGACTTGGCCTATTCGTGCATGGGATTGATCAAGGACGTACAGCAGTAATGCATCTGAGAAAACTACGAAGACAGGCTCTGATCGCTACCGATCTCGACCGAACGATGATTTACTCGCGCAACGCTTTCCACGCCGCGACCGATGTGCCGACGGTATGTGTGGAACACCTCGAGGGCGCGCCACTGTCGTTCATGACGACAACCGCCGCCCTGCGAATGCAGACCCTGACCGAACCCGCCGCCGTCATTCCCACCACCACGCGGACCATCAAGCAGTTCGAACGTATCCAATTACCCGGGGCTCCTTGGCGATACGCGATTACCAGCAATGGCGGGAACATCCTGGTCGACGGCGTGCCGGATATGCGCTGGCGCATCGATATCGACGCGCAAGTGCGGGCCGGTGGCGCGACGCTTTCGGAGGTGAACACCGAATTGCGTGCTCGGATCGATGATTCCTGGGTCACCAAGTTCCGGGTCGCCGATCATCTGTTCACCTACCTGGTGGTCAAGCCCAAGGAAGTACCCGACGGCTTCCTCGCCGAATGGGATGCCTGGTGCCGCCCGCGCGGCTGGTCCGTCTCCCAGCAGGGCCGCAAGATCTACACGATGCCCCTGGCCGTTTGTAAGAGTCATGCGGTGCGCGAAGTCCGTCGCCGCTTGGTCGAAAACGGTGAACTCACCGCTGCAGCAATGACCCTTGCCGCAGGTGACGGTGCTCTCGACGCCGAAATGCTGCGGACCGCGGACTCCGCCATCCGTCCGCGCCACGGCGAACTCGAACAACTCAACTGGACCCACCCCAACCTGACCATCACCCGCGCCTCCGGAATTCTCGCGGGCGAGGAGATCATCAACTGGTTCTTGACCTCCTCCCCACGCCTGAAGGCGCAGGATTCCAACCTGTGAGGGTTGAGGTTCCTGCTTCACGGACTTGGTAATCCAGAGGTCTCCGCAGGCTGTCACCGCCAGCCCGGCGGCGAGAATGTGACATGTTCGAGCGTGCGTGCCTCGGGAACATGGCTGACACGCTTACCCCACGGCTGAAGCCGAGGGTCGTGGAGCAGGTCGTATGCTGTGTATGCCCGAACCTCATTCAGTAACTCTGTTGTTGCTGAGCGCCCAATTGCTGGGTGATCACGCCGTGCAGCCGCTGCAGGCCGCCGACGGTCATGCCGCTCTGCAATTGCCCCTCGATGGTGCGGACCAGCGCGGAATCGCTGAGGATCTTCTCACTGGATTGAATGAGAACCGTTCCGGCGCCGGTGAAGTCGAACTGGCGCTCCTCACCGGAGTTCACCCCGAAGCGCGCCGCACCGGCCGCGAGGAAATTGGAGACCCAGCGCTGGTCGTAGTGGTGGCTGGGCGACGGGCAATCCGCCCAGCCGACAAGGGCTTCCGGATCGACGCGCAGCGGCGGCTCGGCGAACATGACCGGGCCATTGGAGGAGGCCAGGAACTTGCCGGTGCCGATGAGGGTGAGAAATCCGGGGACGATGGACTGATTCAGCGACAGTCCCGGCTCGAAGGCGAGCAGGTTGGCGGCGCGGATGGTGAGGTTGCCGTTGTCCTCGAGGTCATAGGAATTGATGTCGTAACCGCGGTCGCCGATGATCAGCTTGCCGTGGCCCTCGGCGACCACATAGTCGCCGGTGAACAACGGTGCGGAGAACTGCTGCGAGACCATGTGCAGCAGTCCGCCCTGCAATCCGTGGGTGAGCATCTGGAAGCGCATATCGCCGTAGTAGGCGATCATCGCGCCCTTGCGCATGAACCACGGCTTGTTCAGGTCGATGCAGTAGGCGTAGCTGTTGCCCGGAAGGTTGTCGCTCTCACCGAGATTCAGCGGATTCAAAATATCGGTCATGGTTCACAACTTCTCTTCCGAGGCCTGCACGTACACGACACCCTGTCCGACGCAATGCAATTGCATCGCCTCGCCGGAACCGCGACCGACCGCATCGCGCCAGCTCAATGCCGTCTTCAACTCGGTCTGCACATTGCCGTAGGCGGCAACGAAGGCCTGCGGGTCCACCACGATCGGGTTCTGTCCGCCCACTGGCAGTTCCAGGAATCCGCCGTGTGCCAGCAGCACCGCCGCGCCCTGTCCGGACAGTTGCGTGGTGAACATGCCCTGACCGGTCAGCGCACCACTGGCCGCGCCGCGCAACGCACCCATCAGTCCGCCGCCACCGCCGGCGCCCGAACTCATCACGGACACAATCGAACTCTGCAGCGCGGCGGTATTGGCCAGCAGCCGCGAGGCCTCGACGCGCAGCACCGCGCCCGGCTGCATCTGCACCACCTGCACTTCCAGCCCGGCGAATCCGTAGTGCACCTCGCCGTTACCGGAGGCCAGCATGGTGCGCTCGTGCTCACCGGCCATCATCCGGCCCGCCATCCGCATAATGCCGCCACCGCCCATACCGGGCGCCGCTCCCGGAACCTGGTGTGGTGCAAAGGAAATATCGCCGGTGTAGAACAGCATCGCGCCGTTGCGCGCGACCACGCCGCCCGCCATCCCGACGTCGACCTTGACGACCTTGCCGTTGACCTTCTCGAACATCGCTGGCTCCCTTACCGTTCCGCCGGCTGGATCAACACCAGGCCCTGACCGTCGAAGCGCAGCGAGAACGCCTCCCCCGCATCCTGACCGACGAAGGTGCGCCACGAAACATCGGTCACGAACGACTGATTCAGATTGCCCCGGCAGGCCACGAAGGCATCCGGATCGACGACCAGCGGATACTGCGGTGAAACCTCCAGGTGGATCAGCGGCCCGCCCGCCGAGAGCAGTGCGACCTGCCCCTGTCCGGTCACCGTGGTGGTGAACAGACCGGCACCCGAGGACGCACCGCGCACACCGGCGAAACGCACGTCCGTGCGCAGGTTTCCGGCGAAGCACAGCAGCTGCTGCGATTCGACCTGCAGCGTCTCGTTATTCAGATTCACCACGGTCACGTGCTGACCATTGACCGCGAAGAAGACCCGGCCGTTGCCGCTGCATTCCATCAGCGACAGTTTTTCGCCGGTGGCACGCCGCTTGAGCCCAGCGAGTACGCCGTCACCGCCGCCGAAACCGGCCGACTTGAACTGCACATTTCCTTCGTAGGCGACCATCGAGCCGGAAATCGCCCGGATACTCGATCCGGCGAGGTGTGCCTCGATCACCTTTTTCGACTGTTCGAACAGTTGCGCCATAGGGGGTTTGCCTGCTGTCTCGTAGGGGAACACGGGTTTATCGCCCGCCATTCCGACCGCGTTTCGCCACCCTAACCGATCTTGGAGTACCTGTACGGGCCACGGCGGGGAGTTACTTCGGATCGTGTTCGACACGTTTCTCGTAGAGTGGCACCGTACGCACCGACAAGCGAAGGGTCGAACTTGTCCGCAACACTCGCCAAGGGTCAGAATGGCCCGCTGGCCGCCAACGACGTGGTGATCTCCGTCCAGCTGACCGCACCCGCGGATCTGTCCGCGCTGTTGGTCACCGAGTCGGGGAAGGTCCGTTCCGACGCGGACTTCGTCTTCTTCAATCAGCCCAATGGCCCCGGGGTGAATCTGCAGCCCGCGCCGGCCGGGCAGCCCGCGTCGCTGGCGGTATCGCTGAATGCGGTGCCCGCGGATATCGCGCAGATCCGCGCGGTGATCACCCTGGACGACGCGACCAGCAATTTCGGCCGCTTTCCCGCGCCGACCGCGATCGTGTCGGATTCGGCGGGTAATCAGCTGTACGAGTACCGCATCGATGGTTTGAACACCGAGTCGATCGTGATCGCACTCGAGCTGTACCGGCGCCAGAGCGAGTGGAAGGTGCGTGCGGTCGGCCAGGGCTACGCCGGTGGTTTCGCGGCGCTGGTCACCGATCACGGTGTCACCGTCGACGAGTCGCCGGCCACGACCCAGGTTCCGCCGCCACCGGCCTACCAGCCTGCACAGCCCGGACCGGGCTACCCGCCGCCACAGCCAGCGCCTCCGACGCAGCAGCAGCCGCAGTACCCGCCGACACAGCAGGGCTACCCTCAGGGTGCGTCCGGTTACCCGCCGCCCGGACCGGGCTACCCGCCCCCGCCCGCACCCGGTGGTTACCCGCCGCCCGCACCAGTCCCGGGTCAGGGCTATCCGCCGCCCGCCCAGCCCGCCGCCCAGCAACAGCCGCCCAGTGAAATCAGCCTGAGCAAGGATCGTCCGGTCAGCCTGGTCAAGGGGCAGCGGGTCACCCTGCGTAAGGAAGGCGGCACCGCGCTGACCTTCGTGAAGATGGGTCTCGGCTGGGATCCGGTGCGCAGTCGCGGCATGTTCGGCAACCGGACCGTCGATATCGACCTCGACGCGTCGGTGGTGATGTTCGCCGATATGAACGTGGTGGATGTCGCCTACTACGGCCAGCTGACCTCCAAGGACGGCTCGATCCGGCATCAGGGCGACAACCTCACCGGTGAGGGCGAGGGTGACGACGAGGTGATCCTGGTCGACCTGACCCGCATCCCGGCGCACGTCAGCACGCTGGTGTTCATCGTGACCTCCTATAAGGGCCACACTTTCGAACAAGTCCAGAACGCGTTCTGCCGCTTGGTCGACGGCGCCAACAACGGCGAGCTGGCCAGGTACACCATGGCAGGCGGAATGCCGTTCACCGCGATGGCGATGGCCAAGGTGTTCCGGGTCGGCAGCGATTGGAAGTTGCAGGCACTCGGCGAAGGCTTCCAGGCCAAACATCCCGGTGAAGCGGTGCCACAGCTGGGCCGGTTCCTGGGTAATTGATACTGCACGAAACAACGGGGCGGACAACGTGATTCAGCTGAAGGCCGGTCAGAATATGGTGCTGACCGGCGATATAGTTCGATTCAGCGCGAAAGCCGGGGCTGCCCTGGATGTTTCGGCGTTGGTCGTGGCGGAGAACCTGCGGGTCTTCGATACCGGCGATTTCGTGTTCTACAACCAGGCCGAGACCGCGGGGGTGACGCTGTCCGAGGATGGCGTCACCATCCGGCTCGCCGAGGTGCGCGCCGACGCCAAGGCGGTGCTGCTGGTGGTCAGCGCCGATCCGGCCGCGCCCGCGCAGGCGCACGGGCTCGGTGCGGTCACCGCCGAACTCGCCGTGCACGACAGCGCTACAGCGGAATTCGCGATCAATCCGTCGGCGGGGGAGACCGCGCTGATCTGCCTCGAGGTGTATCGGCGCGGAACCGACTGGAAGTTGCGCGCGGTCGGTCAGGGCTATGCGGGTGGGCTCGCCGTGCTGCTCACCGCGCACGGCGTCGAGGTCGACGAACCGGCGACGCCGCAGTCCGGGCAACACAGCGCGGCCGATCTGCGGGAAGCCGAACCGGTCGGCAGTGCGGGCCGGGCTGGTGGTCAGGACACCATCAGCGGTCCTGGCGACTCCCGTGCCGCCGGCCCGGCGCCGCTCGAGGTCGCGCACGGACTCGAACGCCTGTGGATGATTTTCGAGGATGCCGCGCGCTCGGCCGCCGCGCTCATCTCCGCGCGTGATTACGCCATGCAGCGACTGGATCAGGAACTGTCCGCGGCGGTTTCGGATCCGGCGACCAGGAACACCCCCGCCGCCGAGGAGGCCAGGCAGACCGCACAGCGGCGCTGTGACGACCTGATCGCCACCGCGGAAGGTAGTCACCTGCGCGACAGCCAAGCGCTCATGGGTGAACTCGCCGACGCCGATCGGCAACTGCCGCCGTCACTTGCGTCCTGGGATTCGCCCGCCTGGGATGGGGCGCCGACGCCGAGCGATGGCATCCGACTCGGCGAGCTCTACGCGAACGAGCGTGGGCCGCTGCGCATTCCGTACTGCGTGCCGGTGCCGCTGACGCGTCCGCTGTGGATCGATACCGAATCGACAGCCGCGGCGGCCCCGGTCGTCGGCGCGGTGCTCGCGCGGCTGCTCGCTGCCGATCCCGGTCGGCGCACCCTGGTCGACATGATCGATCTGACCGGTGCGTTCAGCCAACTCGTCGGTCCGCTGACCCCGGTGCTGAACGGCCCGCCGATCACCGAATACGGCGATATCTCGGCGCGGCTGCAGATCCTGGTCGATGCCGCAGACCTGGCCGAATTGGCTTATTCCAGTGGGAATTTCACCCCGCCGACCGAGCACCGGGTATTGCTCGCGGCGGACTTCCCGCACGGATATCAGACCGCGGACGCGCAGCGCATCGCGACGCTGCTGGTGCGCGGCGATCTGATCGGGCTGTCCACGGTGATCGTCGGCACCGACGAATCCGAGTCCAGTGACGGCACGGTGGCGATGCTGTCCCAGGCCTGCCGTCATCTGCCGACGGTGGACGGCACCCCGCTGTTCGATCCGTGGACCGGCAGCGCGTGGCAGCTGGATCTGGACCTGCTGCCACGGGAACCGGCCAGGCAGGCGCGCTTCCTGCGCACCAGCTGAGCCGACGTTTCGAGCGACCTGCAAGCAGTCGCTAGCGGCCGACCCTTTCGAGCGACCTGCAAGCAGTCGCTAGCGGCCGAGCACAGCCCTTGGCCGCAGTGCCTCCGGCAGCCAGGGCAGCAGCGGGTCCGGTGCGCGATCGATCACGCCGCCGACCGGATCGTCGACGAAATCGCGCCGGACCAGGTCCTCTTCCGGTCGGTAGATCTGCCGAACGATCAAGGCGCACAGCGCGAGTACCGCGATATCGCGCAGCAGAACAGTGCCGGTGAACCACTGCTCGGGCAGACCCTTGCGGTCCAGGCCGAGGTAGTAGAACATCCGCGGCACCCAGACCAGCGCGTCGATGGTCATCCAGGCCAGCAGAATTCGGCGATGCGGCAGCGCGAGTACGGCCAGTGGCACCAGCCACAGCGAATACTGCGGGCTCCACACCTTATTGGTGATCAGGAAGGCGGCGACCACCAGGAAGCACAGCTGGGCCACGCGCGGTCGGCGCGGGGCCGTGAGCGCGATATAGGCGATCGCCGCACATGCCGCGACGAATACCAGCAGCGACACCAGATTCAGGATGGTCGGCTGTTCGGCATGTCCGATCTCGCCGTCGAATCCGGCCCAGCCGGTGAACGAGGTGATGACGTTGTAGATGGAATCCGGGTCGGCGTGCCGAGTGGTATTGAGCCGGAAGAACTCCCGCCAGCCATTCGGGTACAGCAGCGCGATCGGCAGATTGACCACCAGCCAGGTGCCCGCCGCGGCCGCGACGGTCAAGGCGGCCGCGCCCAGCGGTCGGGCACTGAGGAATTGCGTTCGATACGGGGTTTCGCGCAACCAGGTCAGTGCGGTGCGCACGCTGTCGATATCGCTCAACCGAAGTCCGAGTCGTGCGCTCGGCACCCGCTGCCGTGGGTCGGCGCGCAGGCACAGCACCACGATCGGCCCGAGCAGCAGCAGCGGATAGAGCTTGGCCGCGCCGCCCAGTCCGAGCAGCAGGCCCGCGAGCAGCGGTCGTCGGCGGGCCCAGGCGAGCAGACCGGTGGCGGCGAAAGCCGTTGCGAGCGCGTCGAAATTGGTGAACGCGTGCACGATCACCAGTGGCGAACAGGCGACCAGCGCGGCATCCCAGATCCGCCGCCCCGCCAGTTGCGCCGAGGCCCACACCGTGACCAGCCAGGCGAAGGCCAGACCGACCGCGACCACATTGAAGTAGATGACCACCTGCAGCGCACCGGGCAGCGGCGAGGCATCCCAGGTCTTGGCGACCTGCATCGACGCGTACTGGTAGAGCCCGGACAGCACCGGATACTCCATGTACCTGGTCTCGCGGCCGCCGTCCGGGGTCTGCTCGGTCCATTCCTTCTTGTACGGGAAGGCGCCCTCGTTCAAACGCTCCGCGCCGTAGAGCGGCACGGTATCCGAGTAACACATGGCGACGTACTGGCGGCCGTTGTTCCAGTCGAGGGTGAGCGAACCGTCGGACGTGGTCGTCTGCTGGATACAGCCCGCCTTGCTCGCCCAGCCGAGTGCGAGGAAGACCAGTGCGAAGGCGAGCAGCACCCGCATCGGGGTCCAGAACCGGACCCGGCCGATGAGCGCGTGGTCACCGACCGGGCCGCCGACGACCGTGCTCAGCTGCGCGGTCAGGGAATCGTTGCGGCTGGGCCGATCTCGACCGTCGGCCGAACGCAGATCCGGCGCCAGCGGCGCGGGCGCGACATAGTGCCCGTGCGCGTCATACGCGGGTGTGGTCTGCGCTGCACCGGACTGCATCCCAGTGGGCTGCGGCGCGCTCCCGTTCGTCCGCCCGTCCGCGAGGTGCTGTTCGGTCACGCCATCCGAGAGTACCGGCCGCGAGGTGCGCCTCCTGGACCGAGTGGTACTGAGTGTCCGATGGGTATCGTGCTCGATGCGGCTGCTGCGCGCTGATCGAACGGCTATGCGGCGTTTTCAGCGGTGTTGGCGCCGTATTGATCAACCGTCGGAGGGGCAGTTGATCTTACAAAGGGGTGGGAATGTTCACGAAAGTCATGGCTGCCGTCGCCTTGGTCGGCGCAGCGCTCGTCGGGTTCGCGGGTAAATGCCTCAGCGGGGTACGGGTCGTATTCGGAATGCTCGACCTGGGCCGGGGTCCGCGATCGATGCGTTCAGATACCGGACGGCTCATATGTCGTGTTGAAGGGTTACGGTTCCTACACCGAATGCCTCAGTTGGCTGGGGTGCAGGATAAGTGCTACCCAGGATCCGAATGGGTTCTGGTCCATCACGAGTGTCTGGTCCGACAATATCGGGAAGCTCTGGCCAGCCCCAGTGAGCTGGCCAGAGCTTTTCGCTCTACCGGGTGCGGGTCGGTTGACTGCCGTTGCCGTTGCCGTTACCGGTCTCGCCGGATTGGGGTGATCCGGTAGTCGTCGGCATCGTACCGTCGGAGTTCGCCGTCGGCTGTCCGGGCAGCGGCGTCGACTCCGGCTGCTGCTGTTGTTGTTGCGGCTGGCGCTGCTGCGTCTGCGGTTGCACGCCGGGTACCTGGATCGGTCCGAAGGGGGTGTCGATCGTATTCGGGACGATCTGGATCGGCGGCAGTAGCGGCGCCTCCGTGGTCGACGGCGGGGTGAACGGTGCGGACCACGCGGGCACACCGGCCTGGCCCTTGATCGGGGCCGGCTTCGGGAAGGTTTCCTTGGGGGTGCCGTCCAGGGCGCCGTCCATGGTGGCCTTCCAGATATCCGAGGGCAGACCGGAGCCGTAGACCATGCCTCCGCTGTAGTTGCGCAGCGGTGAGTTATCGATGGAGCCGACCCACACCGCGGTGGACAGCGATGGGGTGTAGCCGACCATCCAGGCGTCCTTGTTCTCGCCGGTGTCGAGCAGCTGGGCGGTACCGGTCTTGGTCGCCGACTCGCGGCCGTTGGCCAGGTTGTGATTGCGCGACCACGCCGCGATCGGCTTCATCGCGTCGGTGACGTTGTCCGCGACCGCCGAAGAGACCCGCTGTTCACCGGCCACATCACCGCGGTCGAGCAGCACCTGCCCGTCGGCGCTCACCACCTTGGTGACGAAGTGCGGTGCGTGGTAGACGCCGGAGGCGGCCAGCGTCGCGTAGGCCGAGGCCATATCGAGCACCCTGGCCTGATACTGACCGAGCACGATGCCGTTGTTGGGCGGGGAGCCGTCCGGCTCGACCAGGCTCTTGCCGACGCCCGGAATGGTCTCCGGAATGCCGAGCTTGTGCGCCATATCGGCGATCTTCTGCGGACCGTTCTGCATATCCAGCTCCATGCGGTAGAAGCTGGTGTTCAGCGAGCGCTTGAGCGCCTCGGCGATGGTGCAGGTGCCGCACTGTTCGCCTTCGACGTTGGTGATCTTGATGCCGTTCACGGTGACCGGCGCGCTGTCATACATCTCCGACAGTGGTTTGCCCAATTCCAGGTTCTCCGCGAGACCGAAGACCTTGAACGAGGATCCCGGCTGCAGACCGGCATTTGCGAAGTCGTAGCCCTGACCGTCGTCGCCGCCGTAGTAGGCGCGCACCGCACCGGTCTTCGGATCCACCGAAACCACTGCGGCGCGCAGCTTTTCCGGTTCGCCCTGCATCTTCTTCTGCGCGGCGTCGACGGCGGCCTGCTGTGCCTTCGGATCGATCGTGGTGGTGATCGACAGACCAGCGGTGTTGAGCTGCTGTTCGCTGATGCCCGCAGCCGCCAGCTCCTTGAGCACCTGGGTCTTGATCAGGCCCTCGGGGCCGGTGTCCAGGCCTTTGTCCTTGGTGGTGGACACCGGGACCACCTGCGGGTATTGCTGGCCCTGGCGCTCTTCGGCCTTCAGATTGCCGCCGGAAACCATGCCGTCGAGCACATAGTTCCAGCGGAACTTCGCGCCCTCGGGATTCTTCTCCGGATCCAGGCCGGAGGGCTGCTGGATGGTGGCGGCGAGCACCGCGCCCTCGGCCACGGTGAGTTCCGAGACCGGCTTGGCGAAGTAGGCCTTGGCGGCCGCATCGATGCCGTACGCGCCGCGACCGAAGTAGATGGTGTTGAGGTAGGCGGCGAGGATATCGTCCTTGCTCCACTGGCGCGCCATCTTCGCCGAGATGACCAGCTCGTGCAGCTTGCGAGTCAGCGAGTGTTCGTCACCGACGAGCGCGTTCTTCACGTACTGCTGGGTAATGGTCGAGCCACCACCCGCGCTCTCCTTGTTGAGGACTTGATCCCGGGCGGCGCGCATGAAGCCGGAAACCGAGAAGCCCGGGTTGGTGTAGAAGTCCCGGTCCTCTGCCGCGATCACGGCATTGCGCACATGCGGCGGAATCTGGTCGATGGTGACGTCGGTGCGGTTGCCCTCCGGCGGTACCACCTTGCTGATCACCGTGGTGCCGTCGCTGGCGAGGATATTCGCGACCTGGTTGGTTTTGAGGTCACCCGGCTGGGGTACCGAAACCGTGGTGTAGGCGATCAGGAAGACCGTGCTCGGCAAAATGATGGACAGGGCCAGCAGGACGTAGATGACCCGCCGCACGATCCGCCACGGCGACTTCTTCTTCGCACCGGGACGACGACCGCCCGGTCCGCCTGGACCACCGTTACCGCCATTGCGGCGCGGCGGCGGTCCCGAGGGTGGCGCGCCCGCGGTCGCGCGGCGCTCGCCGGTGGTGGGTCCGGCGCCGTTGGGTCGACGGGCGCCGGGGCGATCGTGACCTGGGCGATCGTGACCGGGGCGGTCCTGACCGGGTCGATCTTGGCCGGGCCGCGGGCTGGCCGGTCGGGGACCGGTGGGCGGGGCCGTGCGGCGGTTGCGTTCGGCGACGGCGTCGGTCAGCGAACCGGGTTGCCGATTCGGGCGCTCGATCTTCTGTGTGGACTGCGCGCTGGGCGGTGCGTTATCGGGTAGTGGCCTGCCCTGCGGCGGACGGCCCTGCGGCGGCGGACCCGGTCGACGCGGCGGCTGCGGACCGCGCGGCTCACCGGGATACCCCCCCTGCGGCGGTCGCGGACCACCGGGACCGGGCCGACCGGGTGGGGGACCGGCCGGTCGCTGACCGGGATACGGGTTCGGAGGCTGAGGTGAACTTCGCTGAGTGCGGCCGCCGTGCGGTTCATCGCCGTAGGGGGAAGTCTCGTAGGGCGAATTCACTGACAAGATCTCCATAACTCGTAAGGGTCTGCGGGGCGCGGTGCGGCGATTATCGCCGCGGCGGACACGTCGAGGCTCCGCGTGTCACCCGACGGGCAGATGACCTGGCACATCATTCGGCTGCGGTGCGCCGGTTGGCCCTGGTGCCCGTGCGCCGCCGCGTGGGCGACGGAGCGGTACCGAGCACATAGGACTGCACCAAATGATTCCAGCTGCAGCTCCGGCATACCTCGACGACATGGACCGAGAACTCCTCGCGAGTCTCGGCGAGGCGTATCAATTCCTCTGGTGTGCGAGCCGATCCCGCCATCGGGCCGACGCCGTCGCCGTAGACCCAGGATACGAGCGTCAATTGCTCTTTCCGGCAGATCGGGCATGTGACCTCACTCCCCCGACCGTGGAACTTCGCCGCACGTAAAAGGTAGGGATTTGCATCGCAAACCTCGGCAACATCGACACGGCCCGCATAGACGTCAGCGAGCAGCGACCGACGCTTGAGAGCGTAGTCGACCACCTGTCGCTGAATTCGCACGAGAACCAGAGTAGCGGGGCCGCGCGCGGGCCGCGCCGGGCTGTGCGGGATCGACCGACCGGTATTCATTGTGAACTGGGGCGTTACCGGTCTCGGCGGATTACGATTCTCCCGTGTCCCCCGCTACATCCGGGCGGTCGACCGCAGCATCCGGACGTATGCGAGCGCGTGACCTCGACCGTGCCAACGCGTCCAGTGTGCTGGATGCCGCCTACGCCGAAGGCCAGCTCGGCGCAGATGAATATCGTGACCGTACGGCCAAGGCCGAGACCGCGAAGACGGTCGATGAGCTCGAGCGCCTCATCGGTGATCTGCAAGTACCGTCCGCCGTGGGTGATCTGGTGCCGAGCGAATCGACGCCTACCCGAAACCCGTTGCGCCGAGCCGGAACCGGTGGACGTTATCCCGATCACACCCGGGCACGGGATATCGATCGCGACACCACCCGGCAACTGATCGACAATGCGCGCGGCGACGGTCAGCTGAGCGAGGACGAGCACCAGACCCTCATCGAACTGGTCGGCGAGGCGAAAACCCTTGGCGAACTGGTGCAATTGGTCGACGATCTGCAACGGCCCAGCGATGCCGCGCCGCCACCGCAGCCGCCGCGTTCGAATCGTCGGCGCTGGTATCGGATCGCCGTCGGGGCGGGCGCTGTCTGTGCGGCGGCCGCCGCCTTCGTGCTGACCAGCGGGGTATCGGATACCGCACCCGCCCCTGTCGCTCCACCGGTCGTTGTCGACCTCGGATCGGTGCAGCCGATCGTGATCGCGACGCCGAATCTGCTTACCAGGGAAGGGCTCACGCTGTTCCTGGGGAAATACCGCGACAAATTCGGCGATCCGCAGGTCGATACGCTGACGTTGTATCCGGAATACGCCATCGTGGCGCGTGCGGTGCCGGGTGAGCCGAATCGGTTGATCGGCTACGACTATCGCGGCGGCTTCCAGCAGTCGAGCGCCGTGACCAGCCGCAAGGCGGATAAACCCGCCGTGGATCTCGCCCAGCTGAATGTCACCGCGATCACTGATGCGCTCGCGAGCGCGCCGAGCACCCTGCGGGTGCCCAACGGTGTTGTCACGCATATGGATGTGCAGATCGACGACGCCGGTGCGTACAGCAGTTACGGCATACCGAGAAACGGCCCGTACGTCACCATCTACGCGGGCAACAAGTTCAACGAGTCCGGATTTCTACTGCTGACTCCAGCGGGCGCGGTCGCGCGCGCGGTGCCGTTCGAAAAGTGAGGCGTTGATGGCGACGACGCGCTACGGCGATATCCGGGCCCGCGATACCGACCGTGCCGATGTGTGCGGCCTGCTCGACGCGGCACTGGCCGACGGTCAGCTCACCGAGGACGAGCACACCGCCCGCACCGCGAAGGCCATGTCCGCCAAATCCTTCGGCGAACTCGATGCCATCGTCGGCGATTTGCAGATCCCGGACAACCTGGTCGACGCGCCGGTGGTCCGGGTGGATCGCAGGCGGCCACGGCGCTGGCTCGCGCCGGTGGCGATCATCAGTGCGGCCGCGGTGCTCGGTGCAGCGGTGGGCGGTATCGCGAGCTGCGCCGGCGGTTCTGTCGGTCCGTCCGAACACGTGCCGACGCTGACCACCGGCGCCGGGCTCGCGTATTTCCTCGCCGCGTACCGCGCGGAATTCGGCGACACCAAGGCCGACGAGGTCACCCTATATCCGGAGTATGTGCTCTTCAAACGGCCTGTCAGCGGTAATCCGAGCGAGACGGCGAGCTACTACTACAACGGCAGCATCCGCGAGCCGGATATCCGGGACGGACGAAGCCCCGATACGAAGACCTTCGATCTGGCCGCCGTCGATGTACGCGCGATAGCCGGACTGCTCGCGGGTGCACCACAGACGATCAAGGTGCCCGATGGCTCGGTTAGTTACTTCAAGCTGAGTTCCGCCACCAACGGACCGGTCGATCTCGGACCAGCCGTGGAGATCTACGCCAAGAGCCGAGCAGGCGCTTCGGGATTCATGACGGTGACATTCACCGGTGAACCGCTCAGGGTCGCTTCGCCCACGCCCCGCTGAGGACCTGATTCGCTCGTGCGAGCCGCCTGGTTCGCGTGAGTGGCCGTGCTCAGGTACCTCGGGGCGGTGTCATCACGCGCGACTCGATCGAATTCCCGCCGGGCCGTGAATCCGCTGCCGCTTCGGTATCGACCAGCGATAGGTGATCGACCTATCCAGCGCGGAATGCGGTGCACATCAACCGCGCCCGAACAGACAAGACGAAGACCTATCCGGCCTCCACCGCCTTGCGGATCAGCGCTCGGGCAGCGTCGCCGGTCACGGACTGACCGGCGAGGATATCGAAGGTCCGGTGATACATCGAGGGTTACCTTTGAAGACCAGTTTGCGCGATCAGGGCTTGTCTCTGCGGCCGTGCTGATCGGCATGATTCCAGCGGCAACGGTCGGCACGGCCCACGCTGCCCTCGGTTGCGATACAGACGAGCTGGGCCGGAGAATCATTCTCCGCCCCAGCTTCTCGCATCGATGGGACCGATTACTCGGCGCCGATGATGAACGCTTCCAGCTGCGCACGCGCGATATCGTCTGCCAGCTGCTTCGGCGGGGACTTCATCAGGTAGGCCGAGGCCGGGAGGACTGGGCCGCCGATGCCGCGGTCCTTGGCGATCTTCGCGGCGCGCACCGCGTCGATGATGATGCCCGCCGAGTTCGGCGAATCCCACACCTCGAGCTTGTACTCCAGGTTCAGCGGTACGTCACCGAAGGCGCGCCCCTCGAGACGCACGTAGGCCCACTTGCGGTCGTCGAGCCAGCCGACGTGATCGGACGGGCCGATGTGCACATCCTTGGCGCCCAGTTCCTTCTTCAGGTTGCTGGTGACGGCCTGGGTCTTGGAGATCTTCTTCGACTCCAGGCGCTCGCGCTCGAGCATATTCTTGAAGTCCATATTGCCGCCGACGTTCAGCTGCATGGTGCGGTCGAGCTGCACGCCGCGGTCCTCGAACAGCTTGGCCATCACTCGGTGGGTGATGGTGGCGCCGACCTGGCTCTTGATGTCGTCACCGACAATGGGAACGCCTGCCTCGGTGAACTTTTCGGCCCACACCGGATCGGAGGCGATGAACACCGGCAGCGCGTTGACGAAGGCGACGCCGGCGTCGATGGCGCACTGGGCGTAGAACTTGTCCGCCTCTTCCGAGCCGACGGGCAGGTAGGACACCAGGACGTCGACCTTGTTGTCCTTCAGCACCTTCACGACGTCGACCGGCTGCGCCTCGGACAGCTCGATGGTCTCGGCGTAGTACTTGCCGATACCGTCCAGCGTCGGACCGCGCTGCACGACAACGTCGCTCGGCGGTACGTCGGAGATCTTGATGGTGTTGTTCTCGCTGGCGAAGATCGCCTCGGCCAGGTCGAAGCCGACCTTCTTGGCGTCGACGTCGAACGCGGCGACGAATTTCACATCGCGCACGTGGTACCGGCCGAACTTGACGTGCATCAGGCCGGGGACGGTGGAGGTCTCGTCCGCGTCCTTGTAGTACTGCACGCCCTGGACCAGCGAGGAAGCGCAGTTACCCACGCCGACGATGGCGACGCGCACCTGGGGGATGGCCGCAGGCGAAGCCGACGGGGTGGGTGAGGTGGTGGCGTTGTCCGCCTTGTTGTCTTCACTCATGGCCGATATTTCCCTCTTTCTGTGGTGCCGCCTTCGTCGATTGCTCCGCCGCAATCAACTCGTTGAGCCAGCGCACTTCGCGCTCGCTTGATTCGAGACCGAGCTGGTGGAGCTGGCGGGTGTAGCGATCCAGCGAGCCACTGGCCTTCTTGATCGCCTCCCGCAGACCCTCTCGGCGCTCCTCGACCTGCCGTCGCCTGCCCTCCAGAATCCGCATCCGCGCTTCCGCGGGGGTGCGGCTGAAAAACGCCAGGTGGACGCCGAAGCCGTCGTCGGTGTAGTTCTGGGGTCCGGTATCGGCGAGCAGTTCGGTGAACCGCTCCCGCCCGGCCGGAGTCAGTTGATAGACCCGTCGCGCACGACGGGTGACGCCCGCGACGTTCTCCTCGGCGATCAGCCCATCGGTCTGCATGCGACGCAGCGTCGGATAGAGCGATCCGTAGGAGAAGGCCCGAAACGGCCCGAGCAATCCGGTCAGCCGCTTGCGCAGCTCGTAACCGTGCATGGGCACTTCGAGGAGCAGCCCGAGGATTGCCAGCTCGAGCATCGAGCTTCACCCCCCTGACTGTGTGTGCAGATGACTGCGTGTGCAGACCTAACCGATGGATGCGACTTTCCACTATATCGGAGCGATATAAACATGCATAGTCGTCGGCGCAATGAGGCACTGTTTTCGCAGGTAGACCGAGGGTGGGAAGTCGAGCGCCCCCTCGGTAGTGGCGTTCTTGCTGGTCGATACCGAATGGCGCGGCGTAGCGCACCGTGCCGCGCGGTAGCGGCCGCGCCGGATCGAGCGTGAGCGCTGTCAAGGCCTCGTCAGGTACCTCGATGCTGAGGCCGATGCCGTACCGAAGCAGAAGGGCGGGTAGTAGGTCGGATGCCCGAGCACGATGACGAATGCCTCGCCCAACTCCGCCGCTGCGAGACCCTCCCGATTGCCGCGGCGCCTGCCCCGCCCGATTGCCGCGGCGCCGGCGGGGCCGGGCACGCAAAGGGCCGGGCACGCAAAAGGGCCGGGCACGGAATTCCGTCCCCGGCCCGCATCGCCGTCGATCTGCTCAGTCGAGCGAAACGTAGACCTCGACGGAGGTCGGCCCCGTGTAGCGCTCGAGTTCCGCGGTGTGCGAGCGGGTGATGGTGCCCGCGCTCTCGGCCTTGCGGACCTGCGCCCATGCGGTGCGCAGCAGATCGTAGGGCTTGTCGGAGACAACGAATTTCGCGTACCGTCCGGTCGGGATCCGGGTCAGCACATCACCGGCATCCATATCGTCCATCTCGGTGACCTCGTAGCCCAGAATCGCGACGGCGTGATCGTTCTGGCCGATATAGGCCGCGACCCGCGGCACATTCTTCTCCCGCGCGAGATACCGGTCCCAGGTGAAGTTCACCAGGTCCAGGTCGCGGGCGGTCACCTCGCGTCCGGCCAGCGGGACGGTGAGTCCGGCGACCAGGCTTTCGTCCAATGTGACAATTTCGAAGTCCACAGCTGTTCCTAACCGTCGACCGGTTCGTTTGCCAGCGCCACGAATACTTCGGCCGTACGCGCGTCCGGATAATGTTCCACGTCACCGGTATAGGCGCGCAGCAATCGTCCAGCTGCCTCGGCATCCCATACCGCCCGCCAGATGGTCACGATGGTGTCGCCGAGATTGTCGCCACTGAGCGTGAATCGGGCGAACCGTCCCGCGGGTACTCGGGCGAGCACATCGCCCGGTAGCAGATCCGCGATGGTGTGGCAGCGGTAGCCGACGATATGCGTCAGGTAGGAGTTGATCTCCGGCGCGTGGTCCACGTACGCGGTGGTCGGCGGGCCGGGCAGCTTGCGGGCCAGATTGCGTTTCCACGCCTCCTCGACCTTGGCGCGGCGCGGTCCCTCGACCGCGAGCGCCGGGCTGCGCAGCACTGTGCCCGCCACGAGCGTCTCGGGACGGTCAACGACATTGAAATCCACCGGCGTGCCCCTATGTCTAGTCTGTCTCCAATTGGCGGCGCTCCCGGGCCCCCGTGGCCACGGAAGCTACTTCCGGGCCTGACGCTCGCGCCGTGTCGTCGCTCGAGCGCATATCCTTCCTCATCGATCTCGCGACGTCCGCGTCGGCCTGGTCTCGGTTCCGGCGCGCGCGCTCACTTCACTCTGGCAAACGATGCTGCCACGTCATCCGTTCCCATGGCCCCGGTCGACGCACATTCACAGCGAACCGAGTACCAGCACGTTGTCAGTTCGCCACAACCCAACCGAGCTGTCTTACGAGCGACCGTTCGCGACCTGTTCCAGCGTCCGAGTCGTCGAAGCGATGCGCCGTAGGCGCGAGTCTCAATGCGTGCATCAGGTGCTGAACGCCCGTCGTTTTCGACCGCCACGGAGTTCTGTCTTACGAGCGACCGTTCGCGTCGCATCTCCCGTCCGAGTCGCGCTCCCGACACATCGCGAGGTACTTCGAGCCACCCTCGATAACCACCAGAAGTACTGAAGCAGTAAGAATCCAAGCCCTCCCCAACCACCACGGAGCGAGCCTTACGAGCGACCGTTCGCGGCCTGTTTCAGCGTCCGAGTCGTCGAAGCGATGCGCCGCAGGCGTGAGTCTCAATGCGTGCATCAGGTGCTGAACGCCCGTCGTTTTCGACCGCCACGGAGCTCTGTCTTACGAGCGACCGTTCGCGTCGCATCTCCCGTCCGAGTCGCGCTGCCGCCGCATCGCGAGGTACTTCGAGCGACCCTCGATAGTCACCAGAAGTACTGAAGCAGTAAGAATCCAAGCCCTCCCAACCACTACGGAGCGAGTCCTACGAGCGACCGTTCGCGGCCCGTCTCGCGTCCGAGCCGTCGAAGCGCATGCGACGAAGTCGCGAGTCTCGACGGCTCGGACGCGAGACACCAGGGGGCCGCGAACCCGCCGCGCCGAAGGCGCGGCCATCAATTCAGCCCGGCACCGGAATGCTGAATCCGGGGAAGATTTCGACTTCCTTCGTGGGCTCCGGGGCGGGTGGAATGATGATCATCGGTGCGGAGGAGGTGCTGGTCGGCGGGTTCAGGATGTCGTAGCTGCCGCCGGAGGGTTTGCTCGTGGTCGGCGGGCTGCCCGGCGAACCGGCCGCCGGGAACTGCTCGATCGGGGTGCCGTCGAGCGCGCCGTCCATCACCTGCTTCCAGATATCGGCGGGCAGGCCGGAGCCGTAGATGTCGGTGCCGCGCGCGGTTTCGATGGGCTGGGACTGTTCGGTGCCGACCCAGACCGCCGTGGACAGCGACGGGGTGAAACCGATCATCCACGCGTCCTTGTTCTCTTTCGACTCACCGAGCTGGGTGGTGCCGGTCTTGGCGGCCGAGGGGCGCCCGCCGGACAGGCTGTGTCCGTTGGAGTATGCGGCGATCGGGATCATCGCGCCGGCGGTACTGTCGGCGACGCCGCGCGGTATGCGCTGCTGGCCGGGCGGGAGTTGCTTGCCGGCCTGTTTGTCGGGTCCGCCCCGATCCAGCAGGACGCGGCCGTCGCCCGCGACCACTCGCTGCACGAAGTAGGGCTGGTGGTAGACACCGGAATTGGCGATCGTCGCGTAGGCCGACGCCATATCGATGGGGCGAACCAGATACTGGCCCAACACGATTCCGTTCAGTGGATGCCCGCCGTCCTCGGTGAGGGTCTTACCGGCCACGCCTGGAATCTCTTCGGGGATACCGGCCTGATGGGCGGCATCGGCAATTGCCTGGGGGCCGTCGGACATCGACATCGTCAGTCGATAGAAACTGGTGTTCAGTGAGCGCTTCAGCGCCTCGGCCATGGTGCATTTGCCGCACGATTCGCCGTCCACATTGGTGATCGTGTTACCGCGATCGGTCAACGGTGAACTGTCGAGCATCCGGGTGAGCGGAATACTCTGCCGCAGCGCAGCGATCACCGCGAAGACCTTGAATGCCGAGCCGGTCTGCAGTGGCGCCTGTGCGAAATCGAAGCCGAAACCGTCGGCGCCGCCGTAGTAGGCGCGCACCGCGCCGGAATGTGGGTCTATCGAAACCACCGCGCCACGTAGTTCCGGCGGTTGCGGGTCGAGTCGATCGTGGATCGCGTCGAGTGCGGTCTGCTGTGCCTTGGTATCGATGGTGGTGGTGATCTGCAATGCACCGGTATTCAGTTCCCGCTCGCTGATGCCCGCACTGCGCAGTTCCCGCAGCACCTGGCTGCGGATCAGGCCCTCCGGCCCGCGGGCCGCGTTGACGTCCGGAATTTCGGTGATGGGGACGATCTGCGGGAATACCGTCGCATCTCGGTCGCCCGGCGCGAGCGCACCCATCTCGACCATGCCGTTGAGCACGTACTTCCAGCGCGCGGTCAGATCGGAGAGATGGGTTTCCGGATCCAGGATCGATGGGGTGCGGATGACCGCGGCCAGTACCGTCCCTTCGGCGAGCGTCAGCTCCGGCACCGACTTGTTGAAGTAGGCCTTCGCGGCTGCCGAGATCCCGTACGCGCCGCGCCCGTAGTAGATGGTGTTGAGGTAGGCGGCGAGGATGTCGTCCTTACTCCATTGCCGCGCCATTTTGGCTGCGATGATCAGCTCGCGCATCTTCCTCGTCAGGGTGCGTTCGGAGCCGAGGAAGGCATTCTTCACATACTGCTGAGTGATCGTGGAACCGCCGCCCGCATCCTCTTTGCCGAGGATATTGTCCCGCGCGGCGCGCAGGAATCCGCTGGTCGAGTAGCCGGGGTTGGTATAGAAGTTCCGATCCTCGGCCGATAGCACCGCATCGCGCACCGGTTTCGGCACCTCCGACAGCGGTACCGGAATCCGGTTGCCATCGGGCGGCACAACTTTCGCGATCACTGTGGTCCCGTCGGCGGCCAGGATGGTGGCGATCTGATTGGTCTGCACCGAGTCGGGATCCGGGATTTCGGCGCTCCAGTAGACCAGCACGAACAGCAGCGACGGCACCGCGACGAAGGTGATGAACAGGGCGAGCAGTAGCCGTCGGAAGCGTTCGCCCCTGGTGCGCTGTGGTCGATTCGGCGGGGTGGGCTGCGGCCGGGGCGGTTTCGAGGAGCCGGGCGGTCGTGGCTTGTCCTTGCGTCGTGACGTCCCGAAGTTGTGCTCGCTGAATCCCGCGACCGAGGCATAGGGTGCCTGCGTCGGTTTGCCCCGGCGACTGCCGCCGCGTCGCCTCTTGCCGAACGAGCTCACGATCATCTCCTCCCGGAGCGTCGGTAAAACTCACCTGCACAGGACACGATCGGAAATGACCAGAGATCGTATACGCCGAGTATTACCGCCGCAACGGGATTCAACCCATGCGACAGGCGTACTAGCTCTTCACGCCACCCGCCGTGAGACCGGAGATGATCCGGCGCTGGAACAGCAGCACCATGATGACCAGCGGAATCGTGACCATCGTGCCCGCGGCCATGATCGCGGCGTAGGGCTGCACGAGCGGGTTGTTGCCGGAGAAGCGCGCGATCGCGACGGTCACCGGTTCGGTCTTATCGCTGGAGAGCAGTCGGGCCAGCAGATATTCGTTGACCGAGGCGATGAACGCCAGGATCGCGGTGGTGAATACCGCAGGCGCCGCCAACGGCAGCATGACCAGACGGAACGCCTGCATCTTGGTCGCGCCATCGATGCGGGCGGCCTCCTCGAGTTCCCACGGCAGTTCGGCGAAGAACGAGGCCAGGATGTAGACGGTCATCGGCAGCACGAACGAGATGTTCGGGATGATCATCGCCTGGTATTCGCCGATCCAGCCGAGGTTGGTGAACAGCTGGAACAGCGGGGTGACCAACACGACCACCGGGAACATCGACGCGGACAGGATGAGCCCGGAGACCAGGTACTTGCCCTTGAAGGTGAGCCGCGCCAGCGCGTATGCGGCGAGCACGCCGAGTACCAGCGCGACGGCCGTGGTCACCGCGCCGATGATCACGCTGTTCAGCAGCGCCTTACTGAAGTCGTTGCCGCGGCTGGTGTCGAAGGCGTTGCGGAAGTTCTCCAGGGTGACGTGAGTGGGCCACGGGGTGTTGTCGAAGGTGTAGTCCGGATCGCGGAATGCGGTGACGGCCATCCAGTAGAACGGGGCCAGACCCCACACCAGCACGATCAGCGCACCCAGATACAGCCGAACCGAACCGAGCCGTTTACTCCAAGGTGTCTGTGCCGCGGGCTTTTTGGTGGTCACGGTGGTCATCAGTGCGCCTCCCGCTGTTCTTCCTGGGTCCGAACGGCATTGGCGCCCAAGACCTTTACCAGTAGGAACGCCACCGCGAAGATCAGCAGGAAGGTGATCGTCGACAGTGCCGCCGCGCTGTTGGGACCCTGGCGGACCTGTTCGACCACCAGCGCCGAAATCGGGCGGGTGGACGGATTGCCGAGCGTCATGATCGCGGGCAGGTCGTACAGGCGCAGTCCGTCCATGGTCCGGAACAGCACCGCCACCAGCAGCGCGGGCTTGAGCAGCGGCAGCGTGATCTGGGTGAAGCGCTGCCAGGCCGACGCGCCGTCGACCTTGGCGGCCTCGTACACATCGGCCGGAATCACCTGCAGACCGGCCAGCAGCAGCAATGCCATGAAAGGTGTGGTCTTCCAGACATCGGCGGCGATGACCGCGAACCGTGCGGGCCAGGCCTCCGAGGTCCACAGCACGTGGGTGCCGAAGATCCGGTTGACCACGCCGTCGTACTGGAACATGAACTCCCACAACCGGGCAGTGACCGCGGTCGGAATCGCCCACGGCACCAGCACCGCCGCGCGCAGCAGGGCGCGGCCTTTGAAGGTCTTGCCCATCACCATGGCCATGCCGAGGCCGAGGGTGGCCTCCAGGGTCACCGTGATCACCGTGAAGAACAGCGTCACGCCGATGGCCAGCCAGAACTGTGAGCCGAGGTTGCCGGTCGGGCAGGAGACCGTCTCGCCGGCCGCCTGACACTGCTGCAGCAGCCAGTGCGTGTAGTTCGAGAAGCCTGCGCCGCCGCCCTCGACGAACATGCCGGTCGCCGGGTCGAGTCCAGGATCCTTCTGGAACGACATGTACAACGCGCGGAAGACCGGATAGCCGACGACCACCGCCAGGGTGATCAGCACGGGCGTGACGAACAGCCACGCCTTACCGGAACGCCGCAACTCCAACGCCAAGGTGCCACCGAATCCGCGCTTTGTCGGCTGATCGCCGTCGCTCTGCACGCGAGTGGCCGTTCCCGAAGGATCCGACACCGTTTCTCTCTCCTACGGGGTGGTCGGGTCCGCTCTTGTACTCGCTACGACCCGGCTGTCTCGATGCCCTTTTGCATACCGTTGATCGCGTCGTCGACGGACTTGGTTCCGTTCAACGCAGCATAAGCGTTGTCCTGGATGGCCTTCGACACCGCCGGGTAGAACGGGGTGACCGGACGCGGCACCGCGTTGGCGATCGAATCCTTCAGCGCGGGCAGGTACGGCATCTTCGCGATGAGCGCCGGATCGTCGTACATCGACGCGCGCACCGAGGGCAGCGCACCGGCCGCGACGATGTGCTGGGCGTCCTCGCTGATCAGGTAGCGCAGGAAGTCGAGCGCGGTGGCCTTGTTCTTGGAGAACGCACTGATTGCCGCGTTGTAGCCGCCGAGGGTCGATGCGCCGACGCCGTTCTCGCCGGGCAGCGGCGCGACGCCGAACTTGTCCTTGACCGCGGAGGATTCCGCGCCCGCGTCACCGAAGGTGGACGGCCAGTTGCGCATGAAGAGCAGCTTGCCGGTGTTGAAGGCGTTGGCGCTCTCCGGCTCCTTGAAGGTGATGGCTTCCTTCGGGATATCGCCGCGCTTGTAGGCGTCGACGAGCACCGCGAGTCCGGCGCGCGCCTGCGGGGTGTTCACGGTGGGGGTCTTGCCGTCCGCGCCGACGAAGGTGCCGCCGTAGGCATTGATGGCCTCGGCCGCGTTCACCGTCAGGCCTTCGTACGGTGCGAGCTGGCCCGCGTAGCAACCCATGTTGTTCTGCTTGGCGATCGGGCACTGCGCCAGCATCTCGCTCCAGGTCTTGGGCGGATTCGGCACCAGATCCTTGCGGTAGAACAGCAAGCCGCCGTTGGTGTTTCGCGGCGCGGCGTAGAGGGTGTTGTTGTAGGTGGCGCTGGCGACCGTAGGGGACAGCAGGGCCGAGGTGTCGATGGCGAAGGTGTCCTTCAGTGGCTGGATCCAGCCCTTCGCGGCGAACTCCGCGGTCCACGGCACGTCAAGGGCGACCACGTCATAGGTGGACTGCTTGGAGCGCATGTGCTCGACCAGGTCGTCGTACTGCTGCGAGGCGTCGTTGGACTGCTCTTTGAAGGTGACCTGCTCGTCCGGGTGCGAGGCGTTCCAGCGCTCGATCAGCTGCTTGACCGCGCCGGTTTCGGTGGTGTCCTTGCCCTCGACGTAGGTGATCGGGCCGCGGCCGGTGAGGTTCTGGCTGGATGGATTGCCGCCGTTGTCGCTGGAGCAGGCACTGGTGAACGTCGCCGTCAGCAGCGCAACCGAGGCGGCTGCCAACGCCGCTCGTGGTACGAGCGACGAACGTAGGGACGTCACCTTTTTCAAAGCCATCGCGAACACTCCAAGGGGTCGAGACGTGAGCAGCAGCACACCCTGCCGGTGCACAAGGCAAGATACATGGTTGTTATATGCGACGCAGCGATTGTGCCCGTAACAGGGGCACTTTCCGGCGGGGGCGGACGCTGGCGCGGCGACGTCACAGTCGCTCGTAGCCTCGACATTTTGCCGGGCAGATGGCCCGATCGCCTGCGGTCGAATGTTTTCCGCCGGATCTGTGGCGATGGGCGGTGTCGGTCGGCCGGCTGCCGGGTCCCGCGGGCCCGGTGGTGGTCGCTCGCGATGCCGTTAGGCTGACTGGCGATGACTTCGCCGAATGCGGTCCCGGACCGGATGCTCACCCGGATCGGTGGGTTGCTGCGCCAAGCCGAATCGACCGATAACGAGCACGAGGCCGAGGCATTTCTGGCCGCGGCCCAGCGGTTGGCGACCAGGTCCTCGATCGACCTCGCGGTCGCCCGCGCGCATATCGCCGGACGTGAGCGCAGGCCGACGCCGATGCAGCGGATGATTCCGATCGGCGAACCGGGCAAGAAGGGGTTGCGCACCTACGTGCAGTTGTTCGTGGCGATCGCCGCGGCCAATGATGTGCGCTGCGATGTTGCGCGCACTTCCACGCAGGTTTACGCGTACGGCTTCGATTCCGATATCGATACGTGTGAAGCCCTCTACGCAAGTCTGCTGGTGCAGATGGTGCGTGCGTCGGATCAGTACATCAAATCGGGGCAGTATCGTTCGGCCACCGTCGACAAGATCGTCACGGAGAAACACTGGGGCCGAAAGGTGCAGCGGCGCGTGCAAACGCCGGTCGCGGCGGTTACCGCGCGGCTGAACTTTCAGATGGCATTCGCCGCACGGATCGGCCGCCGCCTGGCCGAGGTGAAGGCAGAGGTCGTGGCCGAGGTGGTGCCCGAAACCGTGGCGGCGGGTACGGCATTGGCCCTGCGCAATAAGGAAATCGAGCTCACCGACTTCTATAAGAAGACCTCCGATGCCCGCGGCACCTGGCGCGGCCCACAGGCGTCGGCCGGGCATAGCGCTGCGGCCCGGCGTGCAGGTGACCGGGCCGGGAAGGCGGCGCGGCTGGGGACATCTCCCGAACTCGGTGCTGCGCGTGGGCAATTGCCGGGTGGGTCGAAATGAGCGAATTCATTGCGCGACATGCCGATTGCCCGACTCGGCGTGGGCGACGAAGGACTGTGAGCGGAGCCCGATGAGTGCACGAGATACCCAGCGCGCCAAGGTGTATGACGCCGAGCAGTTGGTGCGGAGTGTATTCGATCGAGCCGATGAAAACGGTGTCCGCACGGTGGAGCTCTACGGTTCACACCTCACGCTGCCGATCGAGCGTCGCTTCGCCTCGGTCGAATCGGTGCAGGTCTACACCGATAAGGTGCTGAGTCTCAATTGGATTCGGGCGCAATGGGACCGCGCCGCGACGCCCGTCCGGGTCCGCTCTCGCGCCGGAAGCGCCGCCGCGCATTACGAGGCCGCCGATGCGGTGCTGGCTGTTCCGCTGTACGCCGGTGCGACCGCATGGGCACTGCGCGAATTGGTGATTCTGCACGAACTGGCCCATCACCTCGAGCCCGCCGCCGGATCGGCGGCCCCGCACGGGCCCGAGTTCTGTAGCCGCTACTTGGAACTCGTCGATGGCATTATCGGGCCGGAAGCCGGGCTGGTTTTGCGGTCGAGCATGCTCGGGTGCGGTGTCCGCATAACCTGATGCCGCTGCTGCTTATGGTCGCGCCTATGGACGCCGGTAGCTGATTTGTCAGGCTGGGCATGCGAACTCGTGATGCTCGGCTGTGGTGTCCGGCTCCGCACGGTCGAAATCGCGCGACCGCGGTCGCGCAACGCCGACCTGTTGGGCGTGCTGGGTTCGACGTGGTCCACTGCTCGCTGTTGCCGACCACCTTCGCGACACTGTTACTTCGGCGGGGTCAGTGCGCTGACTCGGGTAAGTCGGTCCTCCCACCAGCGGATACGTGCCGGGTCGGGGTGGCGGTAGCGCTCGAGCAGGGTCGGGTCGGGTGTGGGCGGAGACTTCGGGACCGGCATGAAGCCGTCGACCGGGCGCAGTGATTCCGGTACGAGGTCGCCTTCGAGGAGTGACAAAGTGCCCAGGCCGCAGGCGAATTCGAGTTCGGGGAGGGCACCGGCGAGGGCGAGTTGGGCGGCCAGGCCGACGCTGGTTTCCAGGGCGGAGGAGACCACGCAAGGCAGTCCAGCGGCCTCGGCGACCTCGAGTGCGCGGCGGACACCGCCCAACGGGGTGCATTTGAGGACCGCGATATCCGCGGCGCCCGCTACCGCGACATGCAGGGGATCCTCGGCGCGGCGGATGGATTCGTCGGCGGCGATTCGGACCTCGACACGACGACGCACCGCGGCCAGCTCCTCGATGGTGCGGCACGGTTGCTCGACATACTCCAAACCGCCTGCGGCACGGTCGATCTGCTCGATATGTGTGACGGCCGTCTCGACATCCCAGACCGCATTGGCATCGACGCGCACAGATCCGTTCGGCCCCAGCGCATCCCGGACCGCTTCGACCCGCGCCAGATCCTCGGCCAGCGAATCGGGGTGATCGGCGATCTTCACCTTCGCGGTACGGCATCCGGACCCGGCCACGATCGCATGCGCCCGCTCCGGATCGACCGCGGGCACCGTGCAATTGATCGGAATCCTGTCCCGCACCGGCTCTGGCCAGCCCGCCGTCACCTGCTCCACCGCGGTCGCCAACCAGCCGGCGGCCTCCCGATCGTCGTACTCAGGGAATGGACAGAACTCGCCCCAGCCGAGCGGGCCTCTGATCAACATTCCCTCGCGCACCGTGATGCCGCGGAACCGGGTCCGCATCGGAATGGCGTAGACGAAGGTTTCGGTCATCATCGTGCAGCCTAACGAGCCCGCTGTCGCCGCCTGCTTGCCGCAGCTGGCAAGGGATGTCAATCGGTTGGTGGTGGGGCAGTGTCCGATACCGGCTTTGTCAGTTTCCCGTGCAGCGCTTTCAGGGTGCGTATCGCAGCTTCGACGTCGGCTGGCGGTAGGTCGTCGAATGCCGATGACTCGGACTGCTCGATCAGCGACTTCGCCTCGCTGAGCAATTGTCGCCCAGTCGGCGTCAGCGTGAGGGTGTTCTGCCTGCGGGAGTGGGCCGAGCTCTCGACTCGGATCCAGCCGCGTTGCCGTGCGATGTCGATCTGCCTGCTGACCGCACTCTTCGCAATGCCGAGGCGTTCGGCGATGAGTTGTTGGGACGGCACGGTGGGGCCGACGTCGAACAGCCGCAACAGCGTGAACTGTCGCAGGCTGATGCCGAGGTTGCGTCGGAACATCGCATCGCCGCGTTTGTCGATCAACGCGACGACCTGATGAATGTAGAAACCGAACTCGCTGTAGAGATCCGTCGGGGGCGGCATGTCGACATCATATCTTGACTGTTCACTTGAGAACTGTTCTTATGTGAACAGTCAAGATATGGGTCGATATCACTCCACCGAAAGGGTCAGTAGATGACTCGCGAAGTAACGCGCCGGCACGCGCGCAATGGGAACGTCTCACTTGCCTACGAGGTGTTCGGACCGGACACGGGCGAGCCGTTGTTGCTGATCATGGGCGTGGGCGCGCAAATGCTGCTCTGGCACGATGACTTCTGCCGCGAGCTGGTGCGGCGAGGGTTCCGGGTGGCGCGGATGGACAATCGCGACGCCGGACTCTCGACGCATTTGACTCACCTCGGTGAACCGAGCCCGTTCACCATGATCGTGCGCCCGAAGGTCGCGGCGCGGTACTCGCTCGGCGACATGGCCCGCGACGCGATCGCGGTCCTCGACGACCTCGGGTGGCGCTCGGCCAACGTGGTCGGCGGCTCGCTCGGCGGCATGATCGCGCAAACTATGGCGATCGAACATCCCGAACGACTACGTTCGCTGACCTCGATCATGTCGTCACCGTCCGCTCGCATCGGACGCGCTACGGTCAGGACGAACGTGAAAGTCGCTGCGTTGCTACGGAAACCAGTGAACTCCGCACAGGAGAGCGGACAACAACTCGTCGACCTCTACAACCTCATCGGCACACCGTCCGACAAGTACCCACGCGACGATAAATGGCTCGCCGAAATCGGCGCGATGAGCTTCGAACGGGCCTACGACCCCGCAGGCAAGCTGCGGCAGCAAGCGGCCATGCTGGCGGCACCGGACCGGACCGCAGCGCTGGCCGCGGTTCGACTGCCGACACTTGTGCTGCACGGCACGGCCGACCCGATGATCAGACCGGCAGGCGGCCGGGCAACCGCCGAAGCCATCCCCGGAGCGAAACTCGCCATGCTCGAAGGGATCGGGCATGGAGCGTTCCCACGCGATATCTGGCACGTCATGATCGAAAATATTTGCGCTATCGCCAGATGAATCGGCGATGGCTGCGGTCGACATCGAAGTCCCGGCACCAGCGGGACGAGTTCGACAACCTGAGCCCGATCTACCGGTCATGCTGAGGGTGTGGGGTCGAGTCGGTGGAAAGCGCGGCTGGCGAATGCGGTTCGGGTGGTGCTCGGGTCGGTATTCGCGGTCGGGTTCGGGTGGGTGGTCGCCTCTTCCGTGCCGCTGTACGAACTCCTCGGGCGTGATGCCGATCCCGATGGGGGTGTGCCCTATCTGGCAGTCGCCTATTGCGTTGCGTGGGTGGGGATTGCCCTTTCCGTGGTTGCGGTGGGCATCAGGGTGGTGGACAAGATCCGCTACCGGCGCAGCATCGCGTGGACACCGTTGGTGGCGGTGCCATTGATTGCCGAGTCGTGGTTGCTCGGTTTTTTGATCGCGGTAGTGCTGGTTTCGATCTGAGCCCGCGGCACCGATACGAGACCGGTGCCGCGGCACTCGGCGCCTCAGAGCCGTTCGATAATTGTGGCGTTGGCCAAACCGCCTGCCTCACACATGGTTTGCAGACCGTAGCGTGCGCCGCGCTCCTGCATGGCGTGTACCAGCGTGGTCATCAGGCGCGCGCCGGAAGCGCCGAGCGGATGTCCGATGGCGATGGCGCCGCCGTTCACATTGACCTTCGACATGTCCGCACCGGTGTCGTGCGCCCAGGCCAGTACCACCGGTGAGAAGGCCTCGTTGATCTCGACCAGATCGATATCGGAGAGCTGAAGTCCGGCGCGCTGCAACACCTTCTGCGTCGCCGGGATCACGGCGGTCAGCATGAGCAGCGGATCGTCACCGGCCACCGCGAAGCTGTGCAGCCGGGCCAGCGGCTTCAGACCGAGCTCCTCGGCGCGTTCACTGGTCATGATCAACACCGCGGCGCTGCCGTCGCTGACCTGGCTCGCCGTCGCGGCGGTGATCTGCCAGCCGATTTCCGGGAAGCGCGCGGCCATGGCCTCGTCGTAGTAGGCGGGACGCAGTTTGCCGAGGGTTTCCAGCGTGCTGCCGACCCGGATGCCCTCATCGGTTTCCAGTCCGGCGATGGGGGCGAGCTGAGCGGCGAACGAGCCGTTCTTCGTTGCCAGCGCTGCCTTTTCGTGGCTGCCGAGGGCGAATTCGTCGAGCTGGTTGCGGGTCAGTCCCCAGCGGGCCGCGATCAGTTCGGCGCTGATGCCCTGGGATACCAGACCTTCCGGATAACGCTCGGCGAAGCCGACGCCGGAGAAGTCCTCGGAGCCGATCATATTCGCGCCCATGGGAATTCGTCCCATGGACTCGACACCTGCCGCCACCACGATGTCGTACGCACCGGCGATCACGCCCTGTGCGGCGAAATGAATGGCCTGCTGGCTGCTGCCGCACTGGCGATCGACCGTCGTCGCCGGTACCGATTCCGGATAACCCGCGGCCAGCGCCGCACGCCGGGTCATATTGGCGCCCTGTTCGCCGATCTGGGTGACGATGCCGCCGATCACATCGTCGATGAGCGCCGGATCGATGCCGCTGCGGTCGACTACCGCGCGCAGGCTGTGTGCGAGCAGGTCCACCGCGTTGACATTGTGCAGTGCCCCGTTCGGCTTCCCCTTGCCGATCGGCGTGCGTACCGCTTCGACAATCACCGCGTCTCTCATGGTGGTTCCCTTCGAACCGTGAGCCGAGCTCCTCCGCCTGGCTCTATTGTCTTATAGTCAGATTAACGCCTGGATATAGTCGACTCAAGCCAGATATCGCTATGATGTTCGTCATGGCAGCCGTGATGGAAGGACCGTTGGCAGATCTGAGCGCGTGGAAACCCACGGAATGCTCGATCGCGAAGGCGATGGATCTCATCGGCACCCGCTCGGCGATCCTGATCCTGCGCGAGGCCTACTACGGCACCACCCGCTTCGACGGTTTCGCCGCCCGGGTCGGCATCACCGATGCCGCCGCATCCGGCCAGCTCCGCAAGCTCACCGAGGCGGGGCTGCTCGCCAAGCGGCCGTATCAGGAGGCAGGCAGGCGGACTCGCCACGAGTACGTGCTGACGGATATGGGTCGCGATCTACTGCCCGCGGTGCTCGCACTCATGCAGTGGGGCGATGCGTATCTGCAGCCGGGACCCGCGCCGCTGCTGCTGGTAGAGGAGTCCAGCGGTGCGCCGGTTCGAGTGGCGGTGCGTAGCGAAACGGGTCGCGAGATCGACCTCGAAGAACTCGGCGTCCGGCTCAACCCCGAATATTCGCGCGCCATCCGCTCGGCGAAGTAGTCCCTCAGCCGGTGACAACCGCGTAGTTGATGTCCTCGGTGCCGAACTTGTTGTAGAGGTGAACCCACAGCAGCACAAGGGGTTCGGTACTTCGTGCGGTCACGACGCCGCCCAGGTCGATGATCTGCTCATCGGACCAGCCGAAGGATTTCAGCAGTGCCGCCACCTCGGCCTTCGCTTCTGCGCGTGCACCGTCGCTAGGAAGTTTCGGATTGCCGAAGGTGCACGCGCAGCGGTCTCAGGACAGGCGGCGACCGTCGACGGCGGAGAAGAAGTAGGTGTGTTCCGGTGTGGGCGTCAACTGCACCCGGGTGCCCTTCTCCGGTGGGTTGCGCCAATCCGCCCGCGCCACAATGGTTTCGCCCGCGCCGTTCGTCGCGCCCTCGGCAACCGTGCGGCCGTAGATGTAGGCGTCCGAGCCCAGCTCCTCGACGACGTCGACTTCCATTTGGATGCCCGACTTGTCCACCGCCCCACCGATTTCCAGATGCTCGGGCCGCACCCCGACCACTACCGAACCCTCCGCCGCATCCGCGACCGACCGCGGCACCGCCAGCTCGGCGCCGCCGAGCTCCACCGCGCCGTCGGCGACCGGCAGCGTGAACAGATTCATCGCGGGCGAACCCATGAATCCGGCGACGAACACATTCACCGGATCCCGGTACAGATCGCGCGGCGTCGCGCACTGCTGCAGCAGACCGTCCTTGAGCACCGCGACCCGATCGCCCATGGTCATCGCCTCGACCTGGTCGTGCGTAACGTACACGGTGGTGGTGCCGAGGCGACGCTGCAGCTGGGCGATCTGCGTGCGGGTCTGCACGCGCAGCTTGGCGTCCAGATTCGACAGCGGTTCGTCCATCAGGAAAACCTGCGGCTGGCGCACGATCGCCCGGCCCATCGCGACGCGCTGACGCTGACCGCCGGACAGCGCCTTCGGCTTGCGGTCCAGATAGGGCTCGAGGTCGAGCAGTTCGGCCGCCTCCAGCACCCGGCGCTCCTTCTCCGCCTTGGCGACCTTGGCGAGTTTGAGCGCGAAGCCCATATTCTCCGCGACGGTCATATGCGGGTAGAGCGCGTAGTTCTGGAACACCATGGCGATATCGCGTTCCTTGGGTTCGGCGTGCGTGACGTCGTTGTCGCCGATCAGAATTCGTCCGTCGTCGACATCCTCTAGCCCGGCGAGCATCCGCAGCGAGGTCGATTTTCCGCAGCCGGACGGACCGACCAGCACGAGGAATTCGCCGTCGGCGATCTCCAGATTCAGCTTGTCGACGGCGGGTTTGGACGAGCCGGGGTAGAGCCGGGTCGCGCTATCGAAGGTCACGGTGGCCATGACAAATCACATCCCATCACCGGCAGGAACGTGCCGGACGATCCGAGTAAGGGGTCGAGCGGCGATACTACTGGATCTGCTCGATTCGTGCTCGAAATGCTCGAGTTCGCGCGCACGGTTGACAGCTGCGTCCTGGGATCTGCTCGGAATCGGCGCTACAACCGCTGACATGAGGCCATGAGCAGGCATACGAGCGGGCTAATTCTGTACCAACAGTGGTGTGCCCGCGAACAATTCGAAGACGACGCGGCCCGCACCCAGCCATGGCCAACCGGGAGGTCTGGCTTGCATCGCGTCGGTGCCTACCGCTCGGCCGCCACCCGGGTTGTGACAGGTCGGCGGGTCCACCGAAATCGTCGGTCGGCTCACCGAATACCGCCCAAAGCCCGAACAGGTGTGAAAACGACGGGCAGGGAAGTCATACCCCGCAAGAAGGCCGACGGTCGCCGGACCAGGGTCTGTGCGGGCACGGCCAGATCCAGGTCGGGCAGTCGGTCCAGCAGCACCTCGATGCCGGTGCTCGCGATGATTTCCGCGATCTGCTGCGCCGGAAACGGGCAGCGGTACTCGCCATAGCTGAAGGAGAAGTGCGCACTGTTGCCGGCGTGGGTATCGGTATCGCCACCGAGATGCTGGCGGATATGTGGATCGGCATTGGCGCCGGCCAGTCCGAGCAACAGCATGTCGCCCGCACGAATGATTTTTTCCCCCAGCCGCGTATCGCGTGCCGCCCAACGTCCCGCGTGGATCTGCGTCGGTGTGTCCTCCCACAGCACCTCGTTCATCGCCTTCCCCACGCTCGAGCGCGCGCCGCCGAGCGCCGCGGCGAAACGATCGTCGGTAAGCATCAGCCGCACCGAGTTCCCGATCCAGTCCGCGGTCGACAGGTGCGCCGCCGCAGTGACCGCCATCAGGTCCTCGACATACTCTTCATCGGTGAACGTCGCCGGATGAGCCAGCATCCGCGACACCAGATCGGCGCCGGGCCGCTCCTTCTTCACCGCCAGTAGATAGCGCATGCGCTCCTGGTACCGCATATACGCCGACTGGGAGTCGGGCCCACCGTCGGCGATCTCGTTCATCGCCCACGCCAGCTGCGGCCCCTCCTCGTCGGGAAAGCCGATGACCGAGGCGAGGGTCAGCACGGGGAGCAGCGCGGCGAACTCGCCGACCAGATCGGCGCTGCCTCTGCCACAGAAGCCGTCGATCAGCCGATCGGTCAGATCCTCACAGGTACGCCGCAACTCGAACGGATCGACCGACTCCAGAGCGGGTTCCACCATCGCCACGTGCCTGCGGTGCTCCGCACCCACGGTGAAATAGATCGACGGCCGCCTCGATCCGAACATCGCGCGCAGCGGCCAGTCCTCTGGGATATTCGGCCACTGGTTCCACAGGCCGACGTCGCGGGGGAACAGCTCCGGGTCGCTGGTGACCTGGTGTAGTTCGCGGTAGCCGATGACCAGCCAGGCCGGTACGCCGCCCGGCAGTTCCACGGCGACCACGGGGCCGTGGTTGCGGCGCATTTCGCGATAGAGATGGTGCGGGTCGGTGTGGAACCGGGGGCCGGTCAATGGCACGGCCGCGGAGTTGGGCTGTGCCGGACAGCCGGTGCTCGCGCTCGATTCGGCGCTGGAGGTGGTCATGACGCGATCTCCGGGGTGGGGCGAGTATGCGGGACCGCGATGCTCGAGGACGCGGCATGGATGTGCTCGACGAGCGTGATGAGGACACGTTTGGCGGAATCACGGGAACGGGCATCGCAGTCGACGAGCGGCACCAGCGGATCCAGATCGAGGGCGGCACGCACCTCGTCGGGCCGATCTGGTGCACCGAAATTATTGCAGGCCACGATGAACGGGGTCCGCTGATGTTCGAGCCGGTCGATGGCATACCAGGAGTCGGCGATGCGGCGCTGGTCCACCAGCACGATCGCGCCGAGCGCTCCGGTGAACAAACGGTCCCACAGGAACCAGAACCGTTCCTGCCCTGGAGCGCCGAATAGGTAGAGCACGTTCTCGGCGTCGATGGTGATCCGCCCGAAATCGAACGCTACCGTTGTCGTCGACTTGCCCGGTGCGCCGGTCACATCATCGATCCCTAGGCCTGCGTCGGTCATCGTCGCCTCGGTGTCGAGCGGGCGGATCTCGCTGACCGAACGGACCAGAGTGGTCTTACCGACGCCGAACCCACCCACTATGACGATCTTCAACCCGTGCTGAGTCGTGCTGTCCAGCGGCGCGTCGGCACGCGCGGGTTTGGCGTTCGACGTGGCAGCGTCAAAGATTGCGGAGTCCAACGAGCACCTTCTCGAGGGTGGTGGAGTCGGGCACCGAATTCCACGGCGCGCCAGGAACTGTGGAGCTGACGTGCGGATGCCGCACGGTGATCTTGCCGGAGTGCAGCAGGTCGGAAAGCAGGATCGTGGCGATGCCGACCGGCAGCCGCATCTCGGCAGCGATCTCGACCACGGCGGTCGGCGCCCGGCACATATCGAGGATCGTCACATGCTCGGACTGCATGCCCGGCGTCGGATCGCATTCGCTGACCACCAGGGTTACCAGGTCGAAGGCGTCGGAGTCCGGTTTGCTGCGTCCTCCGGTCAAGGTATATAGGCGGTCCGGTTCGTCGTCGCGCCCTGCCCGGGCCACGACTACCCCCGTACCTCGGCGCGCGGCGCGGCCGCGAGGTGGTCACTCAGTTGTTCCACCAGTTCCCGCATATTGTGACCGACCAGACCGGCGTCCGCGTCCTCGGCGGCGACGACGGCGATATGTGCGCTCGCACCGGCTTCGACGACGAACAGGATGCCGCCGTAGAACTCGATCATCGATTGGCGGACCCCGCCGCGAGCGTCGCCGAACTCGACGGAGGCGCCGTGGGAGAGGCTCTGGATACCCGCTGCGATCGCGGCGAGCTGATCAGCGCTGTCGGTGCCGAGTTCCGGTGTGTGACACATCTTCAGCCCGTCACTGGACAGCAACAGGGCATGCCGGGTCCGGGGCGTGCGGTCCAGCAGTTGTTCCAACAGCCAACCCAGTTGCGAGGGCAAAGACGTTGTCATCGATCGTTCTCCACGGCAGAGGAAGGGGAAAGTGATTCCGGGGCAGGGGTATCGGTGCTTTTGGCGGCGAAAGCGCGCTGGAACGCACCGAATGCGGCGGGTTCCGACACGGGCGGGGGCACCGCCGCGGGGCGCTGCGGCGCGGACAACCCGCCGGGGTGGACCGCGGCCAATGTGCTGCCCCGCTGCCGCTTCGGCAGTACTGGTTCCACGTCAGCGGGCAAAGTTTCCGGCGGCGCGGCGGCGGGCACCGGAACCGGCTCCGGCAACGTGAGTACTGCCGTCGCGCCCGGAGCGCGATCCAGGCGTGTGGTGAGATCTCGTGAGACAACCACCACCACCGCGGTTCCGCCGATCGCGGACGGGCGATAGGACACGGTGAGGCCGTGCTTGCGGGCCAGATGGCCGACCACAGCCAGGCCGAGCCGAGTTCCGCTCAGCGAGGACAGATCCAGGGCGCCGTCATGTCCGTTCCGGTTTTCGCCCGACACAGCCTGTTCGGCCCGCCGCAGCGCCGATTCGCTCATTACCAGACCACTGTCCTCGATGGTGATTACGACACCGGCCGGAACTTCGGCGGCGTAAACGTGTACCTCGGTGGTCGGCGGGGAGAAATTGCACGCGTTATCGATGAGTTCGGCCAGCGCGTGCATCACACCCTCGGCGGCATGTCCGGCGATCGCGATGACGGCAACAGCACGCAGCCGGACCCGCTGATAGTCCTGCACGCGGCCCATCGCGCCGCGGAGAATCGATTCCATCGCAATCGGTTTCGCCCACCGGCGCCCCGATCGCGCACCGCTGAGCACGGCGATGCTGTCGGCGAGACGGCCCGCCTGCGCGGCGCGGTGATCCAGGTGCAGGAGGTCTTCGAGGACGCGGGGATCGCCGTGCCGGTTTTCCATCTCGCGCAACTCCGCCAGCATGCTGGTGGTCATCGCCTGCATGCGGCTCGCCGCACCCGCGAAGGCCGCCATCGCTGCGGCACGGCGGGTTTCGTTGTACTTCGCCTCGCGTGCGTGCACATCCGCAGCCTCGTTCGCGGCGGCCAGGCGTATCGCGACGCCTCTATCGGATTCCCGCGCCTGCGTGGCCGCCGCCTCGTATGCGGCGATGGTCAGGCGGGCTCGCGTGGCTTCACCGTAGAAGTACGCCGTCGCGGTTACCGTGGCGCACAACGCGATCGAGGCCACAATGCTGCCGACCGCCAGCGGGATACGGAACGTCGCGGGCGCGGAGAACAGCGCGGCTACCACAACCGCCGCAGTCACCGTGGCGCACGTGAGGAACGCCGCAATAGGAAGTAGATGTCGAACGGGCTGCTCTCGGCGCTGTCCACTCGGCGGATTCGATGACGATGACAAGTTCTGTTACTTCCACATCCACGTTCGCTGCCGAGGGGAACCTCGTCGTTTTCCCGACAACTCTGCGGTAGCAGCATGCGCCATTTCACACACCACCACGCAGTTCGAAATCTCGCGGCTGAGCATAGCTGGAGAATGCCGAATCCGCCCCTCTTCGTGGTCGGCGAATCTATCGGCCCAGCTCGTCGGTGGCTTCCATGTTTGCTGCGGTGTGGCGAGCAGGGCTCGGTAGTGTTGTGCCAGGGCTGAATTCGCTCGCGGGCGCCGCGGTAGCTGCACGGGTGATCCCACTGCGACCGTGACGCCGGGTGGATCCGCGACGTATTACGGCTGGTCGCCATGGCGGCTCAATAGCTTGCGTCGACCTGGGACCCCGGTGCTGCGCCGAAGATCTTGACGCCGGTAGCCTCGATCGGGGAACCAGATCGAGCGACGAGGAGCAGGCTCATGACGCGACCGGTTCGAATCGGTGTACAGCTACAGCCCCAGCACGCCTCCGACTACGGACTCCTGCGCGACGCCGTGTTGCGCGCGGAGGATGCGGGCGTCGATATCGCCTTCAACTGGGATCACTTCTATCCGCTGACCGGCGACCACAACGGCGCGCATTTCGAATGCTGGACCATGCTCGGCGCCTGGGCCGAGCAGACCGAACGGATCGAGATCGGTGCGCTGGTCACCGGCGGCGGTTACCGCAATCCCGATCTGCTCGCCGATATGGCGCGCACGGTGGACCACATCAGCAATGGCCGGCTCATTCTCGGCATCGGCGCGGGGTGGTTCCAGAAGGACTACGACGAGTACGGCTATGAATTCGGTACCCCGGGAACCAGGCTCGCGCTGCTGAAGGCGAATATGGCCCGGCTCACCGCCCGGCTGAAGAAGCTGAATCCGCAGCCGACCCGTCATATCCCGATTCTGATCGGCGGTGGTGGCGAGAAGAAGACGCTGCGGTTGGTCGCTCAGTACGCCGATATATGGCACACCTTCGCCGACCTCGACGCGATCGCGCACAAGAACAAGGTGCTCACCGACCACTGCGCGGACGTCGGCACCGATCAGGCGAAGATCGAGCGCTCGGTGCAGTGGCCGGGTGCGGAGCGGGCGGCGACATTCGTCGACGCCGGGGTGAATCTGTTCACCATCGGTGTGAGCGGGCCGAAGTTCGACCTGAGTGAGGTCGAGCGAGCGGTCCGTTGGCGTGACGAAGTGAATCCGGAGCCGGTCCGAGGTCTGGCCTAGCCCTGGGCCGTAACGCCGGTCGGAGGTCGGGTTCGAATCACCGTGATTCGAATTCCGGGATCGGGCCATGGTGCCGCGTCCGCGCACGCCCGGCGGCCGTAAGCCCTGATCGCGAAGTGTGGCCGACGCATGCGCCACGGGGTAGCTGCCTTTCAACGCTGAATCGGGCGTTAGGGTTGCTCACCATGGCTGGTCTGCCCGCTGTGCGGTCTCGTGCGTTGATCGCCGTGCTATTGCTTGCCGTGGGCCTCGCCGCCACGGCCTGCGGTTCCGGCGACGATTCCGCCGATCGAGACCAATGCAGCCCGCCCGGACTCAGCGCGGCATCGGCCGCACCGACGAACCTCGGCTCGGCGGCCGCGGCGGGTGCGGACAAGTACACCACCGCGAGCACGTTGCCGGTGTCGGCGATCGATACCGGCAAGCTGCGTTTGATCACGCCGGGCAAACTCACGGTGGGTACGCTCTCGGATGCGCCGCCGAGCATCTGCCTGAACTCGGCGGGCTCGTTCACCGGCTTCGACAATGAGCTGCTGCGGGCGATCGGTGCGAAACTCGGTCTCCAGGTGGAGTTCTCGGGCACCGAATTCGCACCGCTGCTCTCGCAGGTCTCCGGTGGTCGCTTCGATGTCGGTTCGTCGAATATCACCACCACCGCGGAACGGCGCGAACGCGTCGGATTCACCAACGGTTACGACTTCGGCTACTTCTCCCTCGTAGTCCCCAACGGCAGTGCCATCAAGGGCTTTTCGGATCTGGGACGCGGTAACCGGATCGCCGTCGTGCAGGGCACAGTGCAAGACGATTACGTGGTCAACCAGCTGCATCTGGATCCGGTGAAGTTCCCGGATTACGCCACCGCCTACGCGAATCTGAAGTCGGGTCAGGTCGATGCCTGGGTCGCGCCGTCGGCACAGGCCGAGGGGCAGGTGAAGTCGGGTGACGGAACCACGATCATCCAGAACACCTTCAGCCTGGACAATTTCGTCGGCTATGCGGTCGCCAAGAACAACCAGCCGCTGATCGATGCGCTGAACAGCGGTCTCGATGCCGTGATCGCCGATGGCACCTATGCCAAGCTCTACGCCGACTGGGTGCCGAGGCAGTTGCCGCCCGGTTGGATGCCGGGCTCGAAAGCCGCACCCGCACCACAACTCCCGGACTTCGCCGCCATCGCCGCGCAGAAGAAGACCACCGATAGCGGACAGGCTGCGCCGAAATCGACATTGCAGCAGTTGCGGGAGACGTTCTTCGACTGGTCGCTGTACCGCAAGGCCTTTCCCGATCTGTTCGAGACCGGTCTGCCGAATACCCTGATCCTGGCGCTGGTTTCGGGTGTGCTCGGCACCATCCTCGGCATGCTGCTCGCGGTCGCGGGTATTTCCCGGACGCGCTGGTTGCGCTGGCCCGCAAGGGTTTACACCGATATCTTTCGCGGCCTGCCCGCCGTCGTAATCATCCTGATCATCGGACTCGGCATCGGGCCGGTCGTGCGCAATATCACCGGCAACAACCCGTATTGGCTCGGCGCGATCGCGCTGGCATTGCTGGCCTCGGCCTACATCGGTGAAATCTTCCGCTCCGGCATCCAATCCGTGGAGGCGGGTCAGCTGGAGGCCGCGCGGGCCATCGGCTTCGGCTACCGCCAGGCCATGACACTGGTGGTGATTCCGCAGGGTGTGCGCCGGGTGCTGCCCGCACTGATGAACCAATTCATCGCGCTGATCAAGGATTCCTCATTGATCTACTTCCTCGGACTGCTCGCGACCCAGCGCGAACTGTTCGCGGTCGGGCGAGATCTCAACGCGCAGACCGGAAATCTCTCCCCGCTGGTCGCCGCCGGCCTGGTCTACCTGCTGCTGACCATCCCGCTGACGCACCTGGTGAACTACATCGACCACCGGATGCGCACCGGCCGACCCGACCAGCCCATCGACCAGGTCGAGGCGGCCACGATCACGGAAGGGCGCGGGTAAGGCATGAGTGCCTCTCTCACCGGAACCGGTCTGCATCTGACGTTGGGCCACAACCATGTGCTGCGCGGCGTCGATATCCATGTCGACGCGGGAAAGACCACCACGGTCATCGGGCCGTCCGGCTCCGGCAAGTCGACGCTGCTGCGGGTGCTGAACCGCCTGCACGAACCCGATCAGGGTGATGTGCTGTTGGACGGCGAGTCGGTGCTCACCGCTGATCCGGATCAGCTGCGCCAGCGCATCGGCATGGTGTTCCAGCACTTCAACCTGTTCCCGCACAAGACGGTCGCGGAGAATGTGGCGCTCGGGCCGCGCAAGCTGCGCGGGCTGTCCAAGGATGCCGCTCGCGCGCTGGCCGTCGAGCAACTGGAGGTGGTCGGGCTGGCCGAGAAGGCCGATTCGCGCCCGGCGAATCTGTCCGGTGGGCAGCAGCAGCGGGTGGCTATCGCCCGAGCGCTGGCCATGCAGCCGGAGATCATGTTCTTCGACGAGGCCACCTCGGCGCTGGATCCAGAGTTGGTGAAGGGTATTCTCGCGCTGATGGCCGATCTGGCTACCCAGGGGATGTCGATGATCGTGGTGACCCATGAAATGGGTTTCGCGCGCAGCGTCTCCGACAGCGTGCTGTTCATGGACGCTGGTCAGGTGGTTGAAACCGGCGCACCCGACGCTGTGTTCGACAACCCGCAGACCCCGCGGCTGCAGCGCTTCCTCGCCCAGGTTTTATGACCCTCAGCACACGGCTAGTAAACTCGACAGATGCGCACCTGTTAATGTGTCGTCACGCTCGGCGCCACATATCCAGCAATGGGAACGAGGAGGTCCGATGACCACAGCGCATCACGAGCACACCGACCACCAGCACGTCCACGGACCCGGCTGCGGCCACGCCGAAGTCCCGCACGGCGACCACACCGACTACGCCCACGGCGGCCACCTACACCGCGAGCACAACGGCCACTGGGACGAATGCGAACCCGTAGGCCACACCGAACATGTCGGCCACGACCACATCCACGGCCCCAATTGCGGCCATGAAGCCGTCCAGCACGGCGACCACGTCGATTACCTGCACGACGGCCACCACCACGCCGCGCACAACGGCCACTACGACGACCACTGAGCTCGCCGCCGAGCTGCTGCCCGGTTCGGCCGTGGCTCGGCTGGGGATCTCGCCGAGCGACTCGGATCCGAACCGCCCGCAGTGGCACGCACTCTCAGGGCAACGGTTCGTTTCAGCCGTTTCGTCATGATTGCGGACATTCTGTGACCTACGGTCGTCTATACCTCCTGCATCCAGTAGAAGCCGGACCGCGCGCCGGTCACGACACCTGGAACAGGGGTGCGAGACGGTCGAAACCCCTTACAGCGCAATGAAATACCCCGCTCCGCTGACAGCGGAACGGGGTATTTTCGATTGACGTTTTGAGCGCCTATGCTCGATCGAACTCGCCATCGTTCATGCCAGCGGTGAACGCGTCCCACTCGGCCGGGGTGAAGACGAGCGCGGGACCGGTCGGGTTCTTGGAGTCACGGACACCGACCAGGCCACCGTCCAGGTGCGCCGCCTCTACGCAATCTTGTCCCCCGCCACTGTGGCTACTCTTAAACCACTTCGCACCGGACAGGTCAACGCCCACGTTCGAACTCCTTCGCAACTTCACGTAATAGGTCTCGGCTCGGTCGGGCATCAAGCGCCTCACGCTGGAGAACCCCGTACGCCTCACGGTACCTGCCCAGATCTGCTGGCCGCTCGAGGAAGATACCGCCGGTGAAGCTCTCCACGTACCGCGTACGAGATCGACGATAAGAACAGCTGGTCACTGTCTTCGTCGTGGCGAAGCGACCGGACGCATACCGGTAGCTGCGCGCTCAGGTGCGGACGGTGGCGAAGGCGGACCAGAGCAAGGGGGAGTGTTCGATGGCGTGGGTGGTGCGCCAGGCGGTCAGGCGGGAGCGTTGCCAGGTGGCGAGGGCGGTCACCGGGTCCGGGTGTTCGTGGGCGGCGTCGATGGCACAGATGGCGTCTTGCAGGGGGTGGGCTTCGGGGGGTGCGCCGGCGAGGCGCTGGAAGGCGAAGTCGGTGGGCAGCGGCCAGCGGCTGGCGGTAACCAGTTCGGCGCCGCCGTTGATCATGGCGGCGACCAGGCCGAGGGCCTCGCTGAATCGCATATCGCCGCCGCTTTCGCAGGCGATCAGCGCGACTCGGCTCGGAATGGGCCAGAGTTGTGGTCCGGCGACGGGATCGGTGGTCAGGGTGTGGGTGCCGAGCAGTAGGTCCTTGGCCGAGAGCGGGCGATGCGCTCGGACGGGGGTGGCGAAGCCGACGGATTCGGCGTCGCAGGCGAGGTGTAGTTCGGAGGCTTCGCTCTGGCCGGATTCGGGGGCTGCGGCGGTTACGTGCCCCACATAGGTCAGGCGGCTGACACCGCCGCGCAGTGCTTCGCTCAACCAGCTTCGATCGATATCCGTGCGGCGGAACGCGTCGATCGGGTCGTCGACCGCGGGCAGTAGTCGGCCCTCGGCCGAATATTCGGCAACCCGTTGGGCGAGTGGAGCTTTGGGGTCCATCCGTCCGAGGACGGAGCCGAGTGCGGAATCGGCGCGAAAGCCCGGGACGCGCGGGTCGAGTACGGCCACTACTGGAAGGGTGCTCGTCTCGGACCAGGCGCGCGCCGTGCGGTTCGGGCCGTGCACAATGCTGGCGGGAGCGAGCAGACTGATATCGGCGATATCCACCAGACGCAGCTCCGGGCTGGGAGCGATGATCTCCCAGGGGATCTGAGCCACCCGGGGCGAGGGTTGCAGCCGAATATGTGGACGCACCCCGCGCATGTGCAGGTCGTACAACTGTGCCGCCAGTCCATAGGGCAGCAGTGCACGGGAAAGTGACTGCGCAACAAGATATTCCGTGTCGTACGAGGCGAAAGCGCCACTGGTCATGGCACGTTCGAGTCCGCCGGGCAGCGCCGGATTCGGCAGTGCCTGCGCGAACTGCTCGACGGCGTCGGTGATCGCATCCCCGGGCAGCATGCTCGCACCCTGGGCGTATTCGTTGCGCAACCAGCGCCACGACATGTACAGATCGCCGGCATCCGCCATCCGCACAATGACGGTCGGTTGTTCCGAGAGGGTCATGCGGGCAGCACCCGGCTGTCCCGCACCGGATGCCCGTACCGCAGCTCGGCGGCCTCGATATACCCGGCCAATGCGATATGCCCGTCCGGTGCGACGGTCACCCGCGGCGGTGGCACCACCGGCAGTCCCGCGCCCGCCGCGACCGAGGCCAGCGCCGTGCCCAACTGCGGTGCCGACCCACTCTGCGGCCCGGTCCCGACCTGCACCGTGGGTTGCGCCGACTCAGCTGGGGGATCGAATAGTTCGAGCGGCAGCCGTGGCGGTGCGCTGGCTGCTGATCTGGCGATATCCAATGTCGTACCCGCGCACTGTGTTTCGATGAGGTCCACGATCAGCGGACCATTGCCGGACAGATAGGCGAACCGGAATGCCATCCGCATCGCCGGATCGGCGATCTGGCGGTTCCATTTCTCGCGTTGATTGCCATTGGGCAGCGTGTAGCGCACGGCATCGATGGCCAGCGCCGACGGTACCGCGAGACCGATTGCCCGCCCCAATAACTCGGCATCCGGGAATTCGGCCGCCTCGATGACCGACTCCAATAGCGCCGCATGCCAGAAATCGATTTGGGCACAGTGCAAACCGAGACCGCGCTCGGCATACGCGGCGAAGGCCTCGCCGATGAGAATTTCGCCCTCGTCGTATTGTCCGTTCGAGTACGCCACGGTCGCCAGGCGCACCCGCACATCCGCGGCATCGAGCACCGCACCGGATTCTCGAAAATAGTCGAGGCTGCGGCGATAGAGCTGATGCGCCGCATCGGTATCGCCACGGCCCTCGGCGAGAAAACCCATGGTCTTGAGCCCGACGCCCGCCCGATATCCGAGTTCGGCGCGCTCGAAATACTCCTGGCTGGAGCGCAGCGGCGGTTCCGCCTCGTCGAACCGATCCAACCTGACGTACATGACGGCCAGATTCTGTTCCGTCTCGGCGACAGCATTGCGATCACCGGCCGCATCGAATGCCGCCAGCGCCTGGCCCATGAAGTCGACGGCGAGTTCGCGCCGTCCGGTCTCGAAGTAGATCCCGCCGAGCGTCGAGAGCGGATGTCCGGCCAGGTGCGGCGCGAAACGCACCGCCGCATCCAATGATTCGGTGGCGAGTTCGATGGCGTAGGCCCAGCTCTGGCGATGGAATGCCACCGCGGTCAGCGATAGCAGACAGGCCACCCGCTGCATGCTCTCGTCATTGTGTTCGGTCAGCATTGCGCGCGCCTGTTCCAGCGCCTCCTGCGCACCATCGAGATCGCCGACGTGCTGCAATGCCTGGGAGAGGTTGATCAGTGCGGCGGGCCGCTTTTCGATCGCGTCCGCGGGCATTTCCGCGAGTGCCTCGCGGAACATGACGATCGCCCCGGCATGATCGCCGAGTTCATCGGACATGCTCGCGGCATTGACCAGAGCGCTGACCCGCAGGCCATCCGTGCTGGTCCTTGCGATCTCCTCGAACAGTCGCCTGGCCTCGGCGACATCGCCGCGCTGATAGGCGGCCGCTCCTTCGGCGAGTCGCTCGCGACCGTCATCGGCAGGCATCAGAAGTCCGAATCCGATGCGGCGGCGGCGATTTCGGCAAGGAGAGGTGCGTCGACGGCATCGTCCGCTGTGGTGGCCCGACGCAGCCGTGCGGCCGCGAGTTCACGAATCTGTCGCCGGATCTCGGGACCACCCAGTTCGGGTTCGCCGGGCGCACCGACGCCGGGCACGTAGACATCCACCGTCGAAACAGAATTCGACGGCGTGGTGGCCGCGCCGGTCCACAGATCGCCGACCAGATCCAGCTCGGCCTCGGCGGTCCCGACGGGTGTGGTGATGAGGGCGCGCGGGTGCAGGTGTGCCGGTGCGTCCGAGCCCAATTGGGGCGCGGCTACCGCGGTGACGCGGACGGTCGTAGCGCCCGAACTTCGGGTCGATTCCCAGGACACCGCCCGTTCGGACGCGTCGATGAGGCCGGGCGGGCAGCGGCGCCAATCCCATCCGCCCGTGCCGTGACCGAGCGACAGCGCCCCGGCCGGCCGATCGGCACCGCCACCAGCGGCGAGCGCGTAATCCTCTGCACGAGTAGATATTTCGACGGAAATAGGCAACTCTTCGTCTGAGTCCGGCTGGTCATCACCGAGGAGCGGTTCGCACTGCGTGCGCAGTGTCGCTATCTCCTGGTCCAGCAGCCGATCGTCGAGCGCGGTGATGCCATCGATCGTCGATGCCGGCCACCAGCGCGCGGCCCAATACGCGAACCCGAGCCGCCAGGCGGCGGCCACCAGATTCGGCACCGCGGGGTCGGCTACGTCGGTGAATTCGGTGCCACCACTCTCGGTGTCGGCGATGGCAATGGCAATCCGTTCGCCGTACACCGCCCACAACCAGTCCTGAGCGAGCTCGACATCATCGATCACCGCCGCCGGAATCGTCTGTCCGGCAAGCAGACTCCACGACAGATGACCGCCGACCACCTCGAGCACCATCGCATCGATCGCCGCGGCACCGTCCGATACCGTCGGCGCTCCGTCGGGCGCGATGATCCAAATTCCGTCTCCGGCCGGTTCGATCCGCACGATCCCGCTCATCAGCTCGCCCTCGATTCCGCCGGATCCGACTCGGTCACCAGGGAACTCACACTCAGCGCCTGTTTGACCCGCATGCGATGGTCCAGCATGACCGAGCGCGCCACACCATCGAGCAGATCCCACAGCTCGTCCGGCTCGTAGACGCCGAACTCCCGGACATCGCGTCCGTGCAGGCGAACCCACAGCCGCCGCAAATACGGCCGCCACGGTGTGCGCAGCTCGGTCGCGATGGCCGCCAGTGGGCCACTCGGCATTTCGATATCGGTGCGCACCGCGAGCCGCCGCGCCTGCAGCACGTATGCCTCCCGCTGCCAGCGGCTATTGATCACCCGATGCGCCGCGGTTTCGGCCGCTGCCGACTCCGCGCCATGCAGTGCGATCGGCCGCAACCCGAGCGCGAGCGCGGCCCCGGCCGTCGCCGCGACCCGTAGTGATTCATCCAAAAGCGCCCAGGGCGAACAACTTCTGGCGATCTCCGTGGTCACCAATTCCGGAATGGGCGGCAGTTCGGCCCGTTCACTCGACGCCTGCAGCACGGTGAATACGCGCTCGTAGATGGTGCGATCGAACGGCAGCCCGAGACTTGCCTTCGAGGCCGACGAACCGAGCGCCGGTGACTGCGGAACCGGCACCGCCGTGAGCCCGAGCTGATGTGCGGTCGGCTCGAAGCTGTTGCCCCATAGTCGGATTCCCCCGTGTGTCCCAGCATGGGTGGCGACGAGCTGATCGAATGTCCGCTGCCCGTCGGCGCTGCGACCGTCGCGCGCCGCGGCCGCATCGAGCAGCGCCGCGAACAGCTCGGCGTGTTCTCCGGTCGGCCCGCCCACCGGACGTCGTCCCCACGCGATATCGATCAACGAGTCGAGTTCGGCAGTCCGCGCACCCGCGGTGATGTACTCCTTGAGTGCCTGTGTGGTGCGCCCCGCCGCGAATTCATGGACGTCGCGCAGTGTCGCCTCGGCGGTCGCCCGGTCCCGGGACGGATCCGGCATACCCGATGTGGTGGCGAGTTCGAAGGCGCGCTGGAAATACAGATCCTGCGGATTGCCCTCGGTGATCCGCAGCGCCCGTCGGACCTGTTTGAGCAGGGAAAACCAGGCCGCCGTCGCGCGCAGCACGTCGGCGGCGGCATGAATTCGAGTGGCGAGCAGCACCGCGCCGTCGGCGGTCAGGATCGGGCCCGCGCACAGCGGATGCTGCACGGGGCGGATGACCAGTGGATCCAGGATGAGCTTCACGGTGCGCCGCAGCGGCCCGCCGTGGGGTCCACTGAGCGGTTCGACGCCCTCGAGTCGGCGCCAAACCTCGTCCAGCACCATCGCGCGCGGCCGTCGCATTCGACCAGGCTAACGGAACTTCCTCTGTTTCAGACTCCGAAAAACCTGGGATCGGTAGGGCGCGTTCGATTCCTACCTTTCTCGTATCGGCCCAACACCGGAGCCGAACCAAGCAAAGGAACAGATCATGAACACCAAGCCGGTCCGCATCTCCGCCGCCGCCCTCGCCGCCTCGGCCGCCGCATTCGCCCTCTTCGTCACCGGATGCAGTGACGATTCGGGCAGCTCGCCGACCACCTCGGCCAAGCCGGGCACCTCGGCCGCCCCGGCACCGGCGTCGGGCAAGTCGATCGCCTCGGTCGACGGCAAGGCGCTCGACGGCAAGTTCGAGACCACCTGCGCCAAGCAGGGCGGCACCCTCGCCCTCGCACTCAGCGACACCAACAACGCCACCTATGGCACCCTGAGCGTGAGCGCCTCCATCACCGGCACCGACAACGTCCAGGCGGTCGCGGTCGCGGGCAGCAAGGGCGGCGCCGACGGCCTGCCCTACGCCCTCGGCTTCGGCAACGGCATGCCCGGCGGTTCGGCCAAGGTCGTCAAGGACGGCAACACCTACAAGGTCACCGGTGAGGGCGTCGGCGCGCCCGACCTCACCAATCCGACCGCAACCCCGAAGAGCTCGAAATTCGACATCACCTTCGCCTGCTCCACCGTGGTCGGCGGCTGACCCACACCATGACAAACCCGCTCACGCCCCTTGATACAAGGGGCGTGAGCGGGGCGAACCACTTCATATACAGGGAAAACCATGAAAAACATCGCTCGCTCGCTCGCCGCCGCCTTCTTCGTGCTCTCGATCGGCTACTACCTCTGGCACGGCTTCACCTACACCAGCTCCGGCCCCTTCGACGACAGCATGCTGGCCTGGGTCGGCCCGCAGATGGCGCTGCCGATCATCGCCCTGACCATCGTCCCGATGGTCTTCGCCTTCACCGGCGATGGCATCGGGGAGGGCATCATGGCGGCCTTCACCGGCAACAACAACAGCTCAGCGTTCCGTGATGGTCTGGTCGGCATCGGCACCATCAAGTCCTTCCGCCAGACCGGGCTCACCGTCAATGACCAGCCGCAGATCCGCATCGATTTCAGCGTCGAGGGCGTCGACGGCAAGATTTTCCACTCGCACGCAAAAATGATCGTTCCGCTCACCGAGCTCGCCCTGCTGCAGCCCGGTGTCGTGCTGCCGGTGCGCTATCTGCCCGATCACACCGACAAGGTCGAGGTCGACCGCTCCGGTGATAGGTCGGCAGCCCAGCGCGCCATGAACGAATCCATGATCCGAAAGGGCTTCACCACCAAGGCCAAACTCGATATCGCCGAGCGCGGCATTTCCGCTCAGGCCGTCGTGCAATCGCTTGCGGTGCCCGGCGAAATTCGTAACGGGTATTCCAAGATCGAGCTCGGCCTGGTGGTGACCCGGCCCGACGGAACGACTTTCACCGCCGGCGTGGACAAGTTCCTGCCGCCCGCCAGCGTGGCCCAGGTGCAGGTCGGTCGGATCATCCAGGTGCACTATCTGCCGGAGAACGAACAAGAGGTCGTGATCGCACTGCAAGTCAATGCGTAGCCCCGGCGCAGAATGTTGCTCTCGTTCATCACCGAACGGGAGCAATATTTGTTTGCGTCAGAAGACGCGGTATTTGTTTGCGTCAGAAGACGCGGTGGCTGAAGAAGCTGTGCTGGCAGGTGGGGCGCTTGCAGACCGCACCACCGCCCGGGATGAACCCGACACAGGTGGGGTGGGTACACCTGTTGCAGCCGCCGTCGCCGTCTTCGCCCATATGGTCGTGGTCGACGAGGACGACGCGGGCCTCGGCCACCGCACCCGCGAGAATCGAATCGAGATAGTCCAGCGCCTTCGAGGTGAGCTGGGGTTTTCCTCCGGACAAGGTCATCGCACCACTCCTCTCTCTGTACTCATGTCCTTGATCCCGATCTTCCTCCTGCAAGGGGAGTCGCACATGAGTAGCGCGGTAAACGAATTGAGGGTCACCTAATTGGTCGGTCGTTCATCTGACTGTTTCCTGTGGATTGCCTGAGCGGCTTACGGTGCGCCGGTCAGCACTATGTCAGGAGTTCATCGTGAGCGAGCCAAGCGAGCGAACCATAAGCAGAGGCCACATCGGTGGCACGACGGACCCGAGCGCTAGCGAGGCGCAGTCGTGACACCGAAGCCCCTCGCCCTGTTCGTGAAGCGGGACGGCCAGCCGAAGCGCTCGGCCATCACCTGTCAGTACAAATGCGGCAACGCCTGCTTCCACGAGGTTCCGAACACTTCCGAGAACGAATATTTCGGCGATATGGTGCGCGCGGCGCTGACGCGACGCGGCATGTTGAAAGGCAGTGCGGGGGTTGTGGTCGCGGTCGGCGCGGCCGGTGTGCTCGCGGCCTGCGGAGACGACAAGGTCGAATTGGCGGCGGGTGGCTCGCTGGTCGACGGTGTACCGGTCGGTACCAACTTCAAACCCGTCGCGGCGAATTCCGATGACGCACTGGTCATTCCGGAAGGCTACGAGCACAATATCGTGATCCGCTGGGGCGACCCGCTGTTCGCCGACGCGCCGAAGTTCGACGCGAATGCCCAGTCCGCCGCCGCGCAGGCCAAACAGTTCGGCTTCAACAACGACTTCGCCGCGCTACTGCCCATCGAAGGGCAGGCGAATACCTACCTGCTGGTGGTGAATCACGAGTACACCACCGAACCGCAGATGTTCAAGGGCTACAACAAGGAAGATCCCGCACTCGAGCACTACCAGACCGCCATTGCCGCGCACGGTCTTTCGGTGGTCCAGGTGAAGGGCGAATCCGGAGTCGGCAAGCTGACGCCGGAATTCGGCAAATACAACCGTCGCATTACCGGCACCACCGAATTCACGGTCACCGGACCAGCCGCGGGCAGCGCCTTCTTGAAGACGAGCGCGGACCCGTCCGGCGCCAAGGTGCTCGGCACCCTCAACAATTGCTCAGGTGGCCTGACCCCTTGGGGCACAGTCCTTTCCGGTGAAGAGAACGTCAACCAGTACTTCGCCAACGGCGATAAGGTCACCGACGAGGCCGCCAAGGCCAGGCTCAAGCGCTACGGCTTCCCGAACGGCGCCTCCGAGCGTAAATGGGAGCGGCACGAATCGCGCTTCGATCTGGCGAAGGAACCCAACGAGGCGAACCGATTCGGCTGGGTCATCGAGGTGAATCCGTGGGATGCCGCGGCCGCGCCGATCAAGCACACCGCGCTCGGCCGGTTCAAGCACGAGGCCGCGACCATTCACGTCGCCAAGGACGGCACCGTTGTCGCGTATATGGGCGATGACGAGCGCTTCGATTACATGTACAAGTTCGTCTCGTCGCGAAAGGTGCAGTCCGGCAACGGCCAGGCCAGCATGCGGCACAACCTGACGATTCTGGATGCGGGCACGCTGTACGTCGCCAAATTCACCGGCGATCACCCGGACAAGATCGACGGCAATGGCACGGTGCCCTCGGACAAGGGCTTCACCGGTACCGGCCAGTGGATTCCGCTGCTGGTCACCGGCGAGGACGGCAAGGCCACCTCGAAGGTGGACGGCTTCACCGCCGAAGAGGTTTCGGTATTCACCCGGTTGGCCGCCGATAAGGTCGGCGCGACCAAGATGGACCGTCCCGAGGATTTCGAGGCGAACCCCAAGTCCGGCAAGGTCTATGTCGCGCTGACCTACAACGAGCAGCGTGGCGCGCAGGGCAAGCCCGCCATCGACGAGGCGAATCCGCGCAACATCAATAAATTCGGACAGGTGCTCGAACTCGACGACGATCACGCGGGCACCACGTTCACCTGGAATATCCTCATGCTGTGCGGTGATCCGAAGACCACCGACACCTACTTCGCCGGTTTCGACAAGGCCAAGGTCAGCCCGATCGCGGCACCGGACAATCTCGCCTTCGACGATTACGGCAATCTGTGGATCTCCACCGATGCCTCACGCGCCAACGGCGCCAACGACGGCCTCTTCTCGGTGGTGCTCGACGGGCCGAATCGCGGAGAGACCAAACAATTCCTGACCGTCCCGTTCGGCGCGGAGACCTGCGGTCCGACGGTGTCGGAGCAGCGGGTGACGGTGTGCGTCCAGCATCCGGGCGAGCGTGATGACGCGACCGCGGAAAAGCCCGCCTCGCATTGGCCCGATGGTGGCGATAGTCTGCCCAGACCCGCCGTTGTCTCGGTGTGGAAGAAGGGCGGCGGGCGAATCGGCGCCTAGTCGGCTTCCCGCGCAACACACGAAACCGCTACTCGAACCTGCAGGGAGTAGCGGTTTCGTGCTGTTCAGCCCATATTGGCGTAGCGCGCGAAATCGCCTTGGGCGCCGCTGTACACGTTGACATCGGTACCGCCCGCGATACCGGGAATGCGACCGCTGTCGGTGGTCTGCCAGAACGTCCACGCCGGCCAGCCACCTGGGACTTCGGGTTGTTCGTTGCCGCGGTAGTCGGCGATCCAGAGTGGATACCTGGTGAATTCATCGGTGTTCGCCATGGCCGACTTCCAGAAATTCGGATAGGTGTAGACGATCGGCACCCGCCCGGTCAGGGCCTGCACGGTATTGAGATACCGATGCGTCCAGTTGATCAGTGCGGCCGGACCGAGTCCGCCCGTATTTTCCAGATCGAGCACCGGCGGCAGGTCCAGCGGCCCGTTCTGTCCGAGCACGACCGTCGCGTACAGCGCCGCCTGCGGCTCCGGCGGCAGGTTCGGTCGCGCGTAGTGATACGTCCCGCGCGCGACTCCCGCCGCTCGCATCAACAAGCTGTCCGGCACGAAATACGGGTTGACGTAATTCACGCCCTCCGTCGCCTTCAGCATGGCGAAAGAGTGCCCCGCGCTACGCACCGCGAACCAGTCGATGAGCCGGCCGTCGACATGTTGCCACGACGACACATCAGGCCCGCTCGGTTCGGCCACCGCCGTGCCCGCCGAAGTAGCCATCAGGATGCTGCCCACCGTGATCGCGGACAGCGCCGCAGCGCGGGTGGATCTCCAACGAGTACTATCCATGCTGTTCGACGATAGCGACCATCAATCGATGTGACCAGAGTTACATCTGAGGTATTTGCACGGTATTCACTCGCCGCCCGTCGGGCCGCTTACTTCAACGGTGCCCCCCATTGTCGCGACCGGCCCGGATGCGTCAGCCGAGCCAGTCCAGGACCGAGGCCGCGGTCCAGGACTGCTGCATGCTGCCGAGCGGTTCGCCGGTGAAGGGTTCGTAGTATTCGGCGAAGCTGCCGTCGCTGGCTTGGCGCAGACCCTCGGCGCGGAGCATGAAGGAGCGTTCGGCCCAGCCGCGGCGGGCGAAGACCCAGGAGAACAACCAGCTCATCACCGGCCAGACCGGGCCACGCCAGTATTCGCGGGAGCGGAAGTCCTTGGAGACCGGCGAGGTGGACGGCGGCAGGGCATAGCGCAGGTCCGGATGGCCGCAGAAGCGCGGGCCCTCGAACAGGCGCAGCAGACTGCGTTCGGTGTCGCGGGGCAGGCCGCCGCACAGCAGTGGGGCGAACATCGAGAGGGTTTCGGTATTGATCCAGCGCTTGAGTCGCACATCGAAATCCCGGGCCGCGCCGGTGCGTGCGTCGGTAGTCGCGACCACACCCGCGCGGAAACGCTCCGCCCACGAATACAGTTCGCGGACATCGGCATGCGGCTGCTTGTACTCCTCGCCGATATTGGCGAGAACCTCGCACGCCAGCGCGAAGATCGCGGTGACGAAGACATCCTCCACCGCGAAGCTCATCGTCGAGGCGAGCTGGTAGTCGTCGTATCCGGCGCGACGCATCTGCTCGACCAGCCACAGATAGCGGTCGTATTCGCGATCACTGGGCCGCTGCGATGTGTCCGAGACCACCAGCAGATCCTCACGCTGATACGGCGGCAGATCGCCGGGCGTCACATTCGCATAGGCCCGATCCCAGCGCGGCGAATTGTCCATCCCGGATTCCCAGCCGTGATACAGCGTGATCCGGCCGCTCTCCTTGGGGTCGCGGGCATGGGCCAGCCAACGATGCCAGCGCACCAGATCCGGCCAGCGCCGATTCAGGAATTCCTCGGCCACCGCCCTGGTGCTGCGGCCGTGGCGGCGGGAATGGTCGAGGATGCGCTGCACCGCGATGGCGTGCACCGGCGGCTGGGTGATGCCGGAGGTGTCCGGACCGTCCGGGGCATTGGCGGCCAGCTTCTTGCACTCCCAGCGGGCCGGACCGGGGAAATAGCCGTCCACACCATTGGCGAAGACGATGTGCGGGATCATCCCGTTCTTCCACTGCGCCGAGAGCAGGGTGTCCAGTTCGATGACCGCGCGCTCGACACTCAGCGGGGCGAGACCGACCGCGACGAAGGCGGCATCCCAGCTCCACATGTGCGGATACAGCCGCGGTGCGGCACTGGTCATCGTGCCGAGATCATTGCCCCGTAGCAGGTAGGCGGCGCGAGCCGCGAGCTGTGTTGGGGTGAAACCCGGGTGTGCCATCCCCCTATTTTGCGATGACACCCGCAAGTACGCCCGCTCAGTGACTCGTGTCTCGTCCTGGTGCGTCCTGGTGGCCAGCTGTTGTGCGCCGGATCTCACTCTGCATGCCCCGTCCGTGAATTCCACTTATTCGCTTTATGCATCCATCGCCGCGCGTGCGGGTACTGCTTCCGCCCGCTTCGGTGGCCGATACGGTGACTCCATGACCACCGCCGTGACCAGCACACCGAAGCCGACCGCGCTGATCACCGGCGCCAGCCGCGGGCTCGGCGCCGCGATCGCTCGCGAACTCGCACCGACCCACGATCTGTTGCTCGGCGCCCGCTCGGCCGAGGCGCTGCGCGCGATATTAGGCGAACTGCCCGGCGCCACCGGATGGCCGGTCGAGTTGACCGACTATTCCGCGGTGGCGGAAGCTGTTTCGCCGATTCGACGCCTGGATGTGTTGGTACACAACGCCGGTATCGCGGACCTGGGTTCGATCGCCGAATCCTCGGTGCGGCAGTGGCGAAATACCTTGGAAGCCAACGTGATCGCCATCGCCGAGTTGACTCGATTGCTACTGCCCGCATTGCGCGCCGCCAACGGTCATGTGGTGCTGATCAATTCGGGTGCCGGATTGCGGGCGAATGCTGGGTGGGCCTCCTACGCGGCGAGCAAGTTCGGTCTGCGCGCGTTCGGTGACGCGCTGCGGTTGGAGGAGCCGACGCTGCGGGTGACCTCGATCCATCCCGGCCGCATCGATACCGATATGCAGCGGGAGATCATCGCGGGTGAGGGTCGCGAGTATCGCGCGGAGGAATTTCTGAGCCCGGAGACGGTTGCGGGGACCGTGCGTGCCGCGATCGAGACACCGCGCGACGGCCATCCGACCGAGATCGTGCTGCGCCCCTACTGATTCGGCTCACTGTGATTTCGTCCGGGCTCACTGTGATTTCGTCCGAATGTGTGGCCGCGATGGTGTCGTTTTCTTGACATGTTGTTCCGAGGTTCAGCTCGGAGACAGTTCCGCTCGGTAGCCTCGCGTCTGTTACCTGCGCGTTTGCGTCGACGGGGCGGCGGTGCGCTGATAGAGCGAAGCTAGAGGGTTCGAATCGTGGATAGACGTCGGTTGCTGACAATGCTTGCAACAGGCACCGCGCTGGCATTGACCGGCTGTGTGCGGGCCGAGGGGGAGCCGTTCAACAGTGGTTCGGCGGGTAGCGGGCCGATACTGCCCGCGCCGCTGCTGCCCCCGCCGCCGATCGGACCGAAGACGCCGGTTCCGGCGCAGACCATCACCGCACTGCCGGGCGGTGGCACCAATATGGCGCTCACGATCGATGACGGTGCGAGTCCGGAAGTCGTCGGGGCCTACATCGAATTCGCCAGGAATACCGGCGCGCGGTTCACCTTCTTCGTGACCGCCTATTACGACTCGTGGGCGATCCACCGAGATGCTTTGCGGCCCCTGGTCGATTCCGGTCAGATCCAGCTCGGCAATCACACCTGGGACCACGCCGACCTGACCAATCTGTCCGCGTCGGGCATCTCCTCGCAGTTGGAGCGGGCGAAGTCCTTCCTGTGGAACAACTTCGGTGTGGACGGCACGCCCTACTACCGCCCGCCGTTCGGTCGCCACAACGGCACGGTCGATCGGGTCGCCGCGGATCTCGGCTACACCGTGCCGACCATGTGGTACGGCTCGCTGTCGGACTCGGGCGTGATCACCGAGGATTACCTACTGGAGTGCGCGCGTAAGTATTTCAATCCGCAGACGATCATCATCGGGCACGCGAACGCGCCCGCGGTTACGCACGTCTACGGGCAGCTGGTGGACATCATCAAGGAACGCAATCTCTCTATGGTGACGCTGAACGACGTGCTGCTGCCGCCGCGCTGACCGGTCGGCGCAAACGGGCTTGTCCGTCGCGCTGACAGCGCCCGCGCCACACGGATTTGCCCGCCGCGCACGATGGCGGGCAACCTGTGCGCGGCGGTGGCCCGCGCCTACGCGACGATATTGACGAGTCGCCCCGGCACCACGATCAGCTTGCGCGGCGCATTCCCGCCGAGCAGTGCCGCGATCTTCTCATCGGCCAGAGCGGTCGCCTCGATGGTCGCGTTATCGGCGTCGGCGGGCACCTGAATTCGGCTGCGCACCTTGCCGTTCACCTGAATCGGGTATTCCACCGATTCCTCGACCAGCAGCGCCGGATCCGCCACCGGGAACGGGCCGTGGGCCAGGGATTCCTTGTGCCCCAGCCGTTCCCACAGTTCCTCGGCGATATGCGGTGCCATCGGCGCCAGCATCAGCACCACCGGCTCCACCACCTCGCGCGGCGCGCCCGCGGGGTAGCTCTTGGTCAGATGGTTGGTCAGCTCGATCAGCTTGGCACCGGCGGTGTTATCGCGCAGTGCGGCGTAGTCGTCGTCCACACCCGCGATCGTCTTGTGCAGCAGGCGCCGCGTCTGCTCCGACGGCGCCGCGTCGGTGACCCGGAGCACGCCGGATTCTTCGTCCACGACCAGTCGCCACACCCGCTGCAGGAACCGGTGCGCACCGACGACATCCTTGGTCGCCCACGGCCGCGAGGTATCCAGCGGCCCCATCGACATCTCGTAGAGGCGGAAGGTGTCGGCGCCGTAGGTATCGCACATCTCGTCCGGCGAGATGGCGTTCTTCAGCGACTTTCCGATCTTGCCGTACTCCTGGAACGCCTCGATCTCGATGCCGGTGGTCGGATCCGGGAAGTAGTGCTTGCCGTCGCGCTCGATGATCTCGGCGGCGGGCAGATACGCACCGCGCGCGTCGGTGTAAGCGTGCGCCTGGATGTAGCCCTGATTGAAGAGGCGGCGGTACGGTTCGTAACCACTCACATCACCCAGATCGAACAGCACCTTCTGCCAGAACCGCGCGTACAGCAGGTGCAGCACCGCGTGTTCGACACCGCCGACGTACAGATCGACGCCACCGGGATCGTTCGGGCCGTGCTCCGCCGAGCGCGGACCCAGCCAGTACTGCTCGTTCTCCTTGGCGCAGAACGCATCCGGGTTCGTCGGGTCCGCGTAGCGCAGCTGATACCAGGAGCTGCCCGCCCAGTTCGGCATGACATTGGTGTCGCGGCGGTACTGCTTGGGTCCGTCGCCCAGATCCAGTTCGACATTCACCCAGTCGGTGGCCTTGGCCAGCGGTGGCGACGGTTCGGAGTCGGCGTCGTTCGGATCGAAGGTGACCGGCGCGAAATCGTCCAGCTCCGGAAGTTCGACCGGCAGCATGGATTCCGGCAGTGCGTGCGGTGCGCCGTCCTCGTCGTACACGATCGGGAACGGCTCCCCCCAGTAGCGCTGGCGGGCGAACAGCCAGTCGCGCAGCTTGTACTGGACGGTGCCCTTGCCGTGACCGTCGGCCTCCAAGCGCGCGATGACGGTGGCCTTGGCCTCCTCGATGGCCAGGCCGTTCAGGTAATCGGAGTTCACCAGCGCGCCGTCGCCGGAGTAGGCCGCGGCTGAAATATCTCCGCCGGAAATGACTTCCACGATCGGCAGGCCGAATACGGAGGCGAATTCCCAGTCGCGTTGATCGTGTCCCGGCACCGCCATGATCGCGCCGGTGCCGTAACCGGCCAGCACGTAGTCGGCGATGAAGATCGGCACCTGGGCGCCGTTCACCGGGTTCGTCGCATAGGAACCCAGGAAGACGCCGGACTTCTCCTTGTTCTCCTGCCGCTCCAGGTCCGATTTGGCCGCGATCGCCTTGCGGTATCCGGCAACGGCCTCCCGAGGGTCACCGGCGTCCTCGAAGGTCCAGCGCGGATCGACACCAGCGGGCCAAGCCTCCGCGGTCAGCCTGTCGACCAGTTCGTGTTCGGGTGCCAGCACCACGTAGGTGGAACCGAACAGGGTGTCGGGCCGGGTGGTGAAGACCTCGATCTGCTGACCGTCGGCATCGAATTTCACCTGCGCGCCACGAGATCGCCCGATCCAGTTGCGCTGCATGGCCTTTACATTCTCCGGCCAGTCCAGGCGGTCCAGATCGTCGACCAGCCGGTCGGAGTAGGCGGTGATGCGCATCATCCACTGCCACAGCCGCTTCCGGAATACCGGGAAGTTGCCGCGCTCACTGCGGCCGTCAGCGGTGACCTCCTCATTGGACAGCACCGTGCCAAGACCGGGACACCAGTTGACCACCGAATCCGTTTGGTACACCAGGCGATACGAGTCCAGCACCTCGGCGCGTTCGGCGGCGGTCAGATCGTTCCAGGCGCGGCCGTCGGGGGTCGGCCTGGCACCCGAATCGAACTGTGCCCGCAGTTCCGCGATCGAGCGGGCGCGGTCCAGATCCTGGTCGTACCAAGCGTTGTAAATGCGCAGGAAGATCCACTGCGTCCACTTGTAGTACTCAGGATCGGTGGTCGCGAACGAGCGCCGACGGTCGTGGCCCAGGCCGAGCCGATCCAGCTGACGCTGCATGGTGGCGATATTCGACTCGGTGGTCTGGCGCGGATGCGCACCGGTCTGCACCGCGTACTGCTCGGCGGGCAGACCGAATGCGTCATAGCCCAGCGCGTGCAGCACATTGCGGCCGTGCATCCGGTGATAGCGCGCGAAGACATCGGTGGCGATGTAGCCGAGCGGATGCCCGACATGCAGTCCCGCGCCGGACGGGTACGGGAACATGTCCTGGACGAACAGCTTGTCCGACGGCGTCGCACCCGCGAGCGGGCCTACCGGGTTCGGCGCGTGGAAGGTCCCGCGCTCATCCCAGGTCCGCTGCCACCGGCGCTCGATGCGGCCGGCGAGGCCGGCGCCGTACCTGTGCTCCGGTACATCGCTTTCGGTTGCACGAGTGTCCGCCACGGTCCTGCCTTCTTGTTCTCGCCGATCCCCGTCATAGATGTGTCTATCAGGGTAGAACGTCCGGGCTTACACACCGAAAATCGGGCCGGGCTGGATCCGGCGTGGCGGCGGTGCGCTAGCCTCCTGAGGTGTTCGTCGTCGCTCTCACCCTGTTCGTGCCGGCCATGGTCGCCATCGCAACCGGCGTGCTCGGACTGACCGGCCGGCTGCCACGCAACCGCTTCGTCGGGGTGCACACCGAGGCGGCACTGCACGACGAGGAAACCTTCCGGATCGCCAACCGCGTCGCCGCCCCCACCTCCGTGGCCGCGGGCGCACTGCTCTTCGCGGGCGGCCTCGTTGCCCTGGCCGCAGGCGGTTTCCCCGCGCTGATCGTTGCGGTGGTCACAGCCACGGTGGCGCTGTTCACCCTCGGTGCGGGCGCGAATGCCGCAGCTCGCGCGGCCGAGGAGCTCGTTCCCGCCCAGGAGATCGGCGGCTGCGGTTCCTCCTGCGGTGCGTGCTCGTTGCGCGACACCTGCGCCCCGACCAACTGACTGCGTTCGGGAGACCCCCGATTACTCGGTTGCCCCCGGTCTGAGCCGCGCTCGAACGAACTGGCTCGCCGAGCACAGTCGAAACGCGGCACGACACGCCCCGCCGCCGTATGACTGCGCTCGGCGGATCTCGATTACCGGCACCAGCTATTCGGCCGGAATCTCGGTGGTGGCTTGTCTGGTGCGCGGGGGTTCGCTGGTGTGAGCACGGAACTAGTCGGAGCTGTTTTCGGCGCACCGCGGCGGATCGACGTGACGCGATAGCGGGCTGCCGACCGGGTTCAGGTACAGCACGAACAGCGTCACCGGTGTCGTCCCGAGATTGCGTGCCACATGGGGATAGGACGGGCCACTGGGTTCCCGGAAGATTCGGCCGCGCCGGTAGGTGACCGGGACACAGTCCGAGCCCGGATGGTCGAGGGTGCCGCGGGCGACCAGCACCAGCAGGGTCCCATCGTGATAGTGCCAACCACTGGTCCCACCCGGTTCGATGACAGTCTGGCGACCGATCACCGCACGCCGCCCCAGCGTGAACCGGAACAGCACCCGGCTCGCCGTCCCGCGCGCCGGCGCCGCATTCACCTGGAACTTCCGCCGCAGCATCACTACCCCATCGAACCACCGCGCGATCACGGGAAGTGCGCAGACCGGGGGAGATCACGCGAGCCATTCCAGCAGTTCGGCGTTGTGGTGCGAGCCAGCGTGGTCTCGAATGCTTCCTCGCTCAGCATGCGCTCGTCGTCATCATCGAGTCGCAACGTCATGGCCATAACCTGGAGGCGGCGGCGTGGTGGAAACCACACAGGTTCCGCGAACGCCGCCGCTCCGACACCATCTACCGCAGTGATTCCAGCGCCTTCAGCACCGCGTTGTCGGCCTCGGTGTCCCCGACAGCTATGCGCGCGCTGCCGTCGGGGTACACCTTGGCCGCGATGCCGGCCCGGCGCAGCGCCGTTGCTACGCCGGGGCCCGGCAGGTACAGGAAGTTGGCGTAGCTGCGCGGTACGGCGATGTGTCGGTGCAGCAACGCACTGCGCAGGGTCTCGCGTGCGGTGGTGATGCGCAGGATGCGCGCGGCCAATTCGGGTTCGGCGGCGTAGGACGCTGCCACCGCGGCCACCGCCGCCGAACTCACCCCGAACGGCAGCTGCAGCCTGCGGACGTGGCTGATCAACTCGCTGCTGCCGAAGGTATAGCCGATGCGCAGACCGGCCAGTCCGTATGCCTTCGAAAAGGTGCGCAGGACCAGCAGATTCGGATGTCGATTGAGCAGTTCGAGGGTATCGACCCGATCGGCGGGACCGAGGAATTCGGCATATGCCTCGTCCAGGATGACCGGGACCCGGCGCGGCACCGAACACAGGAATGACTTCAGTTCGCCGGCCGAGATCACGGTGCCGGTCGGATTGTGCGGACGGCAGACCACCACCAAACCGGTCCGCTTGTCGATGGCCTTCGCCATCGCCCAGAGATCCTGATTGCCCGCGCCATCCAGTGGCACCGGCACGACCTCGAGATCGGCCATCTCCGCCATGATCGGATAGCCGTCGAAAGTCGGTGCACCGTAGATGATTCCGTCACCCGGCTTGGTCAACGCCCGGATGATCTGCATGGCCACCCCGGTCGCACCGGAACCGACGACCACCTGATCCGAATGCACCCCGACGCGCCCCGCGATCAACCTCGGCAGCCGGCGCGGCAGGAACTCGGGATAGCGATTGGCCTGCGCCAGTACGCTGTTCACGGCGATCAGTACCGAAGGCAGTGGGGGGAAGGGATTTTCGCTCAGGCTGAGATCGAACCGAGCCTGCGTCCGCTGACTTCGGTGCTGTTGCGAGGGCCGAGATTCATCGGCCACCCGCACGCTCATCCGGCCGCACCCCAGCGCACCGCCGCGGCGCCGGCGAAATCACCGGCGTGCGCGAATGCCGACAACAGCACCACCGAGCCGTTGCGCAGCCGACCCGCTCGATTCTCGGTATCGAGGGTGACCGGAATGCCTGCGGCGAACAGGTTTCCGCACTTGTCGAAGGTGTCCGGATGCCGCTCCGGCGGCAGTTCCAGCGCATCGTGCCAGTTGCGCAGGAACAGCCGGTTCGGCTGATTGGTGACGAAGGTGTCGATATCGCGGCCCTTCACCCCGATCCGATCGCACACCGCCAATGCCACCTCCGGTACCAGCCGATTACCGCGTGCGAACACCTTGGTGATCTTCGATTCGGTGAAACTGACGCAGCCCTGCCCCTCGCCCGGCTCCCAGTACTTGCGCTCGCCATTGGTCGAGAACTCCATATCCCCGGCGAATTCGGGATAGGTGCGGCATTCGATATCCAGGATCGGCGCGGAATCGTCCTTGACGAGCAGTCCGACACCGCAGGCGTCGCCGGGCACCGGCGCCTGCGCGAGCTTGCGGATCTCGGTCTGGGTGAACACCGGGCCCGCGCAGTTCTGGGACGCCGCGATGAGCGCGGAGCGGGCGTCGGTGGTCTGCAGGATCATCCTGGCCATGGCCATCATGTGCACGAAGGCCGCGCAGCCGCCATTGTGCACGTCGTAGACGAAGCGGGGCTTCATCCCGAGGCGGCGGGCTGCCTCGGGTCCGCAGCCCATGACCGGATTGTCCGGCAGCTGGGTGTGCGTGATCAGCACATCGATATCCGAGATCGCCTGTGCACCATGGCGTTCGATCAGCGGTGCGACGGCACGCTCGACCATGTCCACCGCGGTCTCGTCCCTGCCCACATGGTGGCGCGCCTTGGGCGAACGGAACATGACGTTCTTGGCCATCCGATCGGATCGGCTGTACTGCGTGAAGTATTCGGTGCCGACCGGCTCACCCGGCAGATAGCTCGATACATCGACAAGGCTGACGGCCGGCAGTCCAGGGCCGTTCGGATCAGAGAAGTTCATGGCGCGGCCTCACTTCATCCAGTCGGGCTTGATCGGAAGACCGTTTGCCGCACGGTATTCGCAGATCGCCTTGAGGTTGTCCATTTCGAGCTGGTGCCCGGCGGAGAACATTTCCCAGAAGTCGCCCACCCATACCGGCCGCTTCTCGGGAGCCGTTTCGGGATAGGGGTTTTCGTCGTAGAACGGGTGACGGCAGTTCACCCACAGCACCACCGAACCCGGCTTGTTGAACACCACCTGGGCATCGATCACCCGCAGCAGGTAGATCATCCAAAGGTGCTGACTCTGATCCCAGGCGCAGTGGTAGTCGACGGTCATGCCCTCGCGGTGCGCGACGGTGCGGGTGAAAATCTTGGTCGCCGGGCCGAGCCGGTCCCAGGCCAGCCACAGCCCCGGTTCCTCGGTCTCGACGAAGCCGCGCAGGCTGTAGGTCCACTCCTCCAGGCTGCGGGTATCGGCCAGGTATTCCCACACCTCTTCCGGCGGCGCGGCGATATACGCCTGCACCGGACAGTATTCGCCGAAGATCTGGTCGTGCGGATACACCGACCGCAGCATGTCCATAATGATCGGAGTGGTTGCGTCCTTATCTGAGTTCTCGATCCGCAGCACGCCGGGGACTACGTCTTCCGGGATATCGCTGAGGGCGGGGAGGGCGCTTGTTGTCACTGCCTATTCTCCAATGTGTCGAGCTTCTCCAATGTCGCGAGAAACGGGATGAAGGGTGGAACTTCGTCGGGGTCGACGTCGATCGAGATGAACGCCGGCCCTTCGGATTCGACGCATCGCCCCAGTACGATGGCCAGGTCTGCGGTAGTACGTACGGAGTACGCGGGGAGTTCAGGGAACATCGCACCGATGCCCGCTCCCAGGTGTGTGGGCCGAAATCGGTTGAAGCTGTAGCGATCTTGGTAGTAGAGCTGTTCGCGAGTGACGCACATCGCGTGCGCGTTGTTGTTGAGCACGATGAAAATGACCGGCAGCTGGTGTTCGATCGCGGTGTGCAATTCCATGCCGTGCATGTAGAACGCGCCGTCACCTGCGACGACGATGGTGCGTCTGGTTCCGGACGGTCCGCGATGGCGTGCGAATGCCGAACCTATCGCGGCGCCGAACGCATAGCCCATCCCGCCCATGCCGAGTGCGACCACGAATCGGCCGCCGCGCGGCACCCGCAAATGGTGCACCACCGCGGCCCCGGTATTGCCCGCATCCGCGAAAACGTCCGTGCCCTCAGGCAATAACGCCTCGATCGTCTCGACCAATTCGCGGTAGCGCACACCCGGACCGGTCGACTCGGGCACCCGCAGCGGTGTCAGAGCATGCGGTGGATACGGATGGTTCTCTTCGATGCCGTCGGTGAATTCGTCCGCGAGTTCGGCCAGATCTCGCGCGAGATCCGTGCTTGTGGCGTGGATCGCGGACAGATAGGGCGCGGCGACACCGATATGCGCGACGGTGCGGTCGGCCAACAGTTCGTCCAATCCGGTGCGCGCGGTGATCGGCATCGGTGTGCCGACGATCAGGCACAGGGCCGCCGAGCGCAATGCCGCCGACAATTCCGGATGTCCCATACTCCCGGCGACACCGCAGAACGCGGGGTCGGCATTGTCATAGGTGTCCTTCGCATCGGGGGCGACTCCCACCGGCGCATCCAATGCGCGGGCCAGCCGAGCGAGTTCGGCGCGGGCGTCGTCGCGCGCGATTTGGTCGCCCACGATGATCATGATCTTGCCGACCTTGCGTGCCGCGGTCAGCGCGGCGCGCACCCGAGCCAGGCCGCTTTCGTCGCGCCGATGCGTCGGCGATGTCGGCCGGAACGGCGGGGTATCGCCGATATCGCTCTGCTGTACATCCTTGGGCAGCAACAGGACCGAGGGTCCGCCGCGCCGGGCGGCGGCGACCGCCCTGGCCAACTTGTCGGGCAGGTCGGCGGCGGTCTCCACCCGTGCGCAGTACTGGGTGATCTCGCCGAACATCCGGGCCGCGTCGATGGTGCCCGCGAGCCCGCTGGAGTCCTGGAACGCGCCGTTGCCCTCCTGGGCGGTCGGCGGCTGTCCGACCAGCGCCAATACCGGCACCCGGGACGCGAACGATTCGGCAAGTCCGGCAACGAGATTCATTGCGCCGCCGCCGGAGGTGGCGGCGACGACGCCGAGTCCGCCGGTCGAACGGGCATAGCCGTCGGCCATGGTCGCGGCCGAAAACTCGTGCTTGGCAACGATTCCCGCGACGTCGTAGGGCGCGTCGAATAGGGCGTCGTATAGATCCTCGATATTCGCGCCGTCGACACCGAAGATGTGGCGCACCCCCAGGGTTGAAACCGCTCGTACCAGATAATCTACGACCCTGCTCGGCATCGGCCCTCCTCTCGCAGCGACCTGCCGTGCCGCCGAAGGCGAGCACAGCGCGGTCACGCATCGCGTACACGTGAACTACGAGTTGGACTGCCGAGCGGTTCAATGCCGATCCTTTCGAGCGACCGGCGAGCAGTCGCTAGCGGCGACCTTTTCGAGCGACCTGCAAGCAGTCGCTAGCGGCGTGCAAGATGTACTCCGCGCATGAGGCGGTCGGGATTCTTGTGACCCGCCACTGCTTGCGTGTACGTATACATCTACGTATAGTGAGTTCATGCCCAACAAAACGATCTACGTTGCCGATGACGACCTGCCACTGTTCCAGCGCGCGCAGGAGCTCGTCGGCGGCAACCTTTCGGGGGCGGTGACCACCGCGCTGCGGCGGTTCATCGAGCTGGAAGAGGGCAGGCTGGAGGGCTACGACGAGGTAGTGCTGCGGGTCGGCCACAATGGCGTGCGTCAGGTCCGCTTCTCCGGCGCCCTGCTCGGCGAGCATCGTGACGTGAACGAAGAGCGCATGGAACACGTCCGGGTGTATCGCAGTCGGAAGGGCAAATTCGTGATGCATGCCCAGTATTCGAACTGGGACGAATACCCGCAGAGCACCAACTGGGTCAAGGATCTGACGAACTGGCGTCGCATGCTCGGCGTCGGCGATCAGGACTGGGGCGACTTCATTTTCGAGATCGTCGATTCGCTCGGCGAATTGAAGGGAAAGATTCCGGACAAGCTCTACGAGCGAGTGGCCCAGATCGCCGACCGTCCGCCGGTCGAGGAACTCGACATCTAGGGGATAGCAGTCGGCGGAGCCGACGGGGCGGGTAAGAACAGTCGAACTCGATACCAACCGAATACCACCTCTCATAACGCCGCACCGGACTCCGGGCGCGGTGCGGCCGAATCATGCTGTCATTCGCATTGATTTATGAAATTTCTCGAAAGGAAGACCATGTCCAACGGTCATCGCGCCCCTGCCATTTCGGCGCTGGGCCTGCGTAAATCATTCGGTGAGCACGTGGTGCTCGACGGCATCGACATTACGGTTCAGGCGGGCACGATCTACTCCCTCCTCGGCCCGAACGGCGCGGGCAAGACCACCACCGTGCAGATCCTCACCACCCTGCTGCGCCCCGATGCGGGTGAAATTCGCGTCGACGGCCACGATCTGGTCATTGAACCCGATGCCGTGCGCACCGCGATCGGAGTCACCGGCCAGTTCTCCGCGGTCGACGAATTGCTGACCGGCCGCGAAAACCTGGTCCTGATGGGCGATCTGCACCATTTGCCGCGCCGCGAGAGCAAGCGCCTCGCCGCCGAGCTGCTGGAGCGTTTCGACCTGGTCGAGGCCGGCGACAAGACCGCGGCAACCTATTCCGGCGGCATGGTGCGACGGCTGGATCTGGCCATGACGCTGGTCGGCGATCCGCGCATCATCTTCCTGGACGAGCCGACCACCGGCCTGGATCCGCGCAGTAGGCGGGCGATCTGGGAAATGATCCGCACGCTGGTCGACGACTACAGCGTGACCGTCTTCTTGACCACCCAGTACCTGGACGAGGCCGATCAACTGGCCGACCGGATCGCGGTGCTCGATCACGGCCGGATCGTCGCCGAGGGCACGGCCGCCGAATTGAAGCGGCGGATACCCGGCGGACATATCCGGCTGGAATTCGCCGATCAGCTCGGATTAGCCGCCGCGGCAACGGCATTGGGGCCGGAGGCGCGGATCGTAGACGACGTGACCGAGGAGGAATTCACCCTCGCGGTCCCCAGCGACGGCGGCGTCAAATCGCTGCGTGCGGTGCTCGACCGGCTCGACTACGAGCAGATCGAGGTCGCCGGACTCTCCGTGCACACCCCCACCCTCGACGACGTATTCCTCACCCTCACCGGACATCCCACCGCAGAAAAGGAGACCGTGCGATGAGCAGCTCGATGGCCTACGCACTCGCCGACTCGAAAACGATGTTGCGGCGCAGCATGCTTCATGCGAAGCGGTATCCGAGCATGACCTTCAGCATCATCCTCATGCCGATCATCCTGTTGCTCACCTTCAACTTCGTTTTCGGTGGCGCACTGGAGAAGTCGTCCGGCGGAAACTACATCGACTACTTGACTCCGGGCATGCTGTTGATGATCCCGGCGTACATGACCGCGGGTGTGGCGGTCTCGGTGTGCACCGATACCACCAAGGGCATCGTGAACCGCTTTCGCACCATGGCGATTTCGCAGTCTGCGATACTCGCCGGACATGTCGTCGGCGCATTGATTCAGGCTCTGCTCGGCATCGCCGCCATGGTCGGTGTCGCGTTGCTCGCCGGTTTCCGGCCGTCGGCGAATGTCGTCGAGTGGATCGCCGCATTCGGACTGCTGGGCATGCTCGTCTTCGCACTCACCTGGCTAGCGGTCGGCATGGGGTTGGTCGCGCAGACTCCGGAGAGCGCGAGCAATATGCCCTTCCCGCTGATCATGCTGCCGTTCCTCGGCAGCGGCTTGGTCGGCACCGACACCATGCCGGTCGGATTGCGTCAATTCGCCGAGTACCAGCCGTTCACCCCGCTCACCGAAACCATCCGCGGCCTGCTCATGGGCACGGAGATCGGCAATAACGGCATCATCTCCATTGCCTGGTGCGTCGGCCTCACGCTGGTCGGATACTTCTGGTCGACCTCGGTCTTCCGCAAGCAGACCCAGCGCTGAATCACCGAAACCTTCGATCCCCCCGTCGAGTTCGGCGGGGGGATCGAAGCGTGTCAGACCGTGCCGGACAGCAGCGTCTCGCCCGTCGACGCCTTCCGGATCTGCACCGCCTGGATCTGATCCGGCGTCTTGTCGACGGTCCGGTCGATCGTCAGCTCGGTGCCGGGTCCGGCGGGCCACCGGTCGAGTTTGGCCTGGCTGCCGTCGGTGCCGATGACGTACAGGTCGAGATCCCAGTTGTACTTCTGGTCGCTCGGCCCATAGCTGCAGGTCATCACGATCCGGGTCTTGCCATCGGCATGCACGACCTTGAAGCTGGCCGTCACCGGATTCGGTGTGACCGCCTCCATACTGCGTTCGGCCACAACCTGTTCGGAGCTCGGCCTTTGCACTGCGGTGACCGAGGTGACCACCGGAACCGCGATGGCCACCGCCGCGGCAGCCGCAGCGACCGCAGCCCCGACGGCCGCCCACCGACTGCGCCGCCTACGCCGCTCGGCCGCATCGGCGAGCCGGGGCAGCAGCTGGGCGGGGGGATCCGCCTCGGCCGCAGTCTTTTCCGGCCGCTCGATCATGGCCAACGCGGTATCGGGATCGACCATCGAGAGCAAACCCGGGAGTCCGGCGAGATCGGCAACCGCCGCCCGGCAGACCGGGCAGTCGTCCAGATGCTCTTCGTACTCCCGCCGTTCGGTGCGGGACAGGGAGCCGAGGATGTACGGTGCATCCCACGTCGAATAGTCGTCGGCGATGTCCGTCATTGATTCGTCACCCCCATCTCCTGTAGTGCCAGCCGTAGCGCCCGCATGCCGTAGTGCATGCGAGATTTCACCGTGCCCGCCGGGATATCGAGTTCCTCGGCGATCTGGTGGGTGGAAAGGCCTCGATAGTAGGCCCGCACGATCACCTCGCGATGATCGCCGCTGAGTCTGCTCAATGCGTCCGCGACCAGCCAACCGTCCAAGGCCCGGTCGGCCTGATCCGGTGCGGCCTGTTCCGGCGGCTTGTCGGTGCGGAATTCGCGCCGATTACGGGCGCTGCGGTGCTCATCCACGGCGAGATTGCGCGCGACCGTGAACAACCAGGCCCGCGCCGATGTCGTCGATTGATCGAGCACGTTGGGGCGCTGCCACGCCCGCAACAACGTCTCTTGCACGATGTCCTCGGCCCGGCCTGGATCGCGAACCAAACCGAGCGTGTACCGCCACAGCGCCGACGCATGTTCCTGATACAGAACCCGCATCAGCTCGGCTTGTTCTTCGGGCATTCGTCACCTGCTCCCCCGCCTCTCCGCGTCTTTTGCCGGTCGTCGGGCGGTCCCTCGGATTCGTCGCGGGCCGGCGGTAGTCGGGGTGATCGGCTTCTGGGCTTATCCGGCGAGTTATCCATGTTCTCGCCGGATCACTTGTCTCGTTGCATGTAGGTACTTCCTCCTTCATGCAGACCACGTCCCTAGTTGCGTTCCAGTTCAATCGGATGCGTGGCGAGTAGGGATAGCGGCAGTGGCTGGCGGCGCAGCACGTGCGCCCACAGGTCGGGGCGGCCGGCGCTGATCGGATCCGACGGCAGCGCCGAAAGGACGATCCAGTCGTCGTTCTGCAGTTCACCCTCGAGTTGGCCGAAGGTCCAGCCCGCATAGCCCGCGAAGATCCGCAGACCCTCGATCAGTGGCGTGATCTGCTCCGGGTCGGCGTCCAGATCGACGAGCACCACGCGGCCATCGATGCGACGCAGTCCACGGACGCCCGCGATCGATGCGCCGACCCGGATGGTGCCCAGACACAGTGCCGCGTCCCGCTTGACCGGGCCGCCGATGAAGAGCGTGCGCGGCGCGGCTGCCGCCTCGGACCAGCGTGGCAGCACGTCGTGCACCGCGGTATCGCTCGGACGGTTGAGTACGACCCCCAAGCTGCCCGCCTCGTTGTGTTCGATGATGTACACAACGGTGCGCCGGAAGGTCGGCTCGACCAGTTCGGTCGCCGACACCAGCAGGGTGCCTGCGCGAACCACCTGCTCGCCCTGCCGGAAATCGCGTCGCCTGCGGTCACCGTGTCCGCCGCGAGTTTTCCGATCGTCCGGGTCATCTCCGCGTGCCACTCCGACATCATCGCACTGGCACAGGCGGTTCGTCGGTCAAGCGGCGCGGCGGATTCCCGGATCGGCGGCCGGCGGCACCTGGATCACGCCGAAAACAGACCGGTTAGGGTGTGGCAATGGAACGGCCCGAGGTCCGCCTCGACAACGCTGACACTGTGTACGACTTCTATCGCGACCACCGGCAGAACCGGCTGAAGGCATGGGGGGCCTACGCCATTCTCGGACGTCGATACCATCCGCGCGTCACCTATGCCGAAGGTGCGCAAGAGCTACTGCACCAGGTGATTCGCCAGCGCAGGCCGTTGCTCGTCGCGATCGACCACCTCTCCGAATCCGATCCGTACACCGTCGCCGCCGCGGCGTGGCGCAGCGAATTGCGTTCGGTGATCGGGCGGGTTCGCGTACTGGCCAAGGACGACCTGTTCATCGATCCCGGCCAGCGCCGCAAGATCGACATGATGGGCGGGATTCCGGTATTCCGCGGTAAAGACCACGGCCTGCGGGCGGCGAATGCGGCCGGTCAACGGATGATGGATATCTGCGCGGAGCGGATGGCAAACGGTGACGGCATCGCGGTCTTTCCGGAGGGCACCTGCAACGATGTCGACCACACCGAGGTGCAGCCGGTGGGCAGCGGGATCGGCCACATCGCATTCCGCGCGATGAAGTTGGGGGCGCGGCCGGTGCTCCTCAGCCTGGGTTTGAGCTATGGGCCCCGACCCGATCCGAGCGTGCCGGTCACCAAGGAGGAGGCCAAGTCGGCCAGCTTCCATTTCGGGGTGCCGATCACCGAACTGCCGACCAAACCCGCGGAAATCGCCCGGCTGGTGCGCACCGATCTGCAGCAGGCGCTCGACGGGGCCGTCGCCGCGTACTGATCTACCGTGTACTGATCTACAGGGGCAGGCCGAACTTCTCCCGCGCCCACTGCGGAACCGTCGCGATGTACTCCGGTTCCGTTCGGACGAATTGCCGCACCAGCGGACACATCGGCAGAATGCCGAAACCTTCCTGACGTGAGGCGTTCAATGCCGCCTGCACCAGCACCCGGCCGTATGCCCGTCCCGCGTGCCTTGGATCGAACTCGGTGTGGATAAAGGCCCGCTCGGCGCCGGTGTCCTGATATTCGGCGTAGCCGGCGATGGCACCGTCGACGTAGATCTCGAAACGTTCCAGCGCGAAGTTGTTGCGGACCTCAGTCGACATGGCTCGACGCTACTCCGGTGGGTGTGGATGGCCGTGCACCGCAATACCAATCGCATCCGATCGTCGGCTCGACTTGTCTACCGGTGCCAGGCTGACCAGAATGCTGTTGGTCGCGCCGAATCGGCGATGGGCCCGGCGGAGGTACGAAACATGATGAGGACGCCAGGTTTTCCACGAGCACTGGTCGCTGTCGCCGCCGCGAGCCTGATCAGCGGATCGATCGTGACGGGTTGGGCCGAGGCCGCACCCTCGGCGTCCTTCGGCGCCTGCCCGGACTCGTCGGTCACCGAGGGGCGCGCCGTGCGGTGCGCGGTGATCTCCGTCCCGATGAATTACGCCGACCCCGGCGGCGCGCGTATCGAACTCACCGTCAGCCGGATCGCCGCCACCGGCGAGCGTCGCGGCGTCATTGCCGCGAATCCGGGCGGACCGGGCGCGGATGGCCTCGACTACTGGGCGCGTCGGATCGATTCGATGCCCGCCGAACTCGACGAGCATTATGACCGGATCGCGGTGCAGCCGCGCGGGCTGCGCTGGGCCACCCCGCTGCGCTGCGATTCCCAGACCATCAGTGCGGCATCGAAACCGGCTGAGGGCGAACAAGTTTCGCTGGGCGGCGGTAACCGCGACGATATCAAGAAGGCCTGTGACGCGGCGCTGCCCGGCTACCTCGACACAATCACCACCGAGAGCACCGCCCGCGATCTGGACGAGGTGCGCGCAGCGCTCGGCGTGGATCGGATCAGTTACCTCGGTACGTCCTATGGCACCTACCTCGGCGCGGTGTACGCGTCGTTGTTCCCGAGCCGGGTGGATCGAATGGTGTTGGACTCCAACGTCAATCCCGACTGGGTGTGGACCGAGGAATTCGCGCAACAGCAGGTCGCCGGCAAGCAGCGGCTCGACGATCTGTTCGCCTGGATCGCCGACCACAGCGGCGACTACCGGCTCGGTGATACCGCGCTGCAGGTCTACCAGAACTGGGTGCGGCTGGTCGCCGAGCAGGGCGGAGGCTGGTACGCCAACCTGACCCCGCCACCCGCGAGCGTCGCCGACCTGCCCGGCGAGCTGCCTGAACCGCTCGCCGAAATCGCCCGCGACGGTTTCAACGACAGTGTGGAACAAGCGGGCAAGGTGCAGAATCTGGTGCGCCTGATGGTCACCGGCGGCGCGTCCGCGCAAGTGCCGCTGGTCGGTGCGACCGCGGTCGCCACCTACACCCGCACCTTCTGGCCGACCTTCGCGAGGGCGATGGCCGACGCCAATATCGATCCGAAGAACGTCCGCCAGCTACTCGCCATCGAGGGCGCGACCAGCACCGATCCGACCGGACGCTTCGTCTTCTCGGCCATCACCTGCAACGAGAACAATGTGCCCGGCCGCTCCGAGCTGATCGGTTCGGCCATCGCCACCATCGCCACCGGCGGTAATGCCATGGACGCCCGCGCCGACCTGGTCCGCTCCGGAACCGCCTGCGGCAGTTGGAAACCGGTGACCAAGCCGGTGCCGATCACCGGAAGGGATCTGCGCACCCGACCGCTACTGCTACAGAGCCGCTGGGATGCGCTGACCGCCTACGCGGGCGGCCCGGCCATGGCGCAGGCGCTCGGCGGATCGCTGATCACGGTCGAGGGCGGCGACCACGGCGCATTCGGCCGCGGCAACACCGCCGTCGACGCCGCCGTGATGACGTATCTGCGCACCGGTCAGGTAACCATCGACCACGCCGACCAGGCGCCGTTGCGGTAGGCGGTATCACCGTGCGCGGACGGTCGTGAGGATTTGGCCTGAGTGCCATTCCCGCGCTGGGCGCATTCGATTGCGGAATGGGCGGCCAGGCCAATCCTTTTCGGCCTAGACCGCTGTTCTGATGAGCTCGTCGGCGACCCACTGCGCGATGTCGGCGGGGTATGGCGCGGGCAGTCCGAGGACTATGTGGTGGAAACCGGCGTCGATCGCCGCGCCGATGGCGTCGCGGGTGCCGCCGGGGTTGTCGTAGGAGATGGGCACGTGGATCGACCGGGTGATCGAGGCGGGGTCTCGACCGATCTCGGTGCAATAGCGGTCCAGCAGTGCGCTGCGGCGGATGACGTCGTCGATATCGCCACCGGGGATGTTCCACAGGTCGGCGTGCTCGGCGGCCACTCGCAGCGTCGCGGCTGATCGCCCACCGATCAGGATCGGCGGGTGGGGGCGCTGGACCGGTTTGGGGTTGCAGAACGCTCCGGTGAATCGGATATGGGTGCCATGGAAGTCGAACGGTTCGGCCTCGGTCCACAGCCGCCGGATGACCGCGCAGGCCTCGGCGAAACCCTCTACGGCACTGGCAGTGTCGTGGAAGGGCAGGCCGTGTGCTTCGTACTCGCGCCGGGCCAGCGGATGGTCGGGTCGTGAGCCCACACCGATACCGAAGTCGAGCCGCCCGCCGGAGACGATATCGACGGTCGCGGCGATCTTGGCCAGCATCGCGGGCGGGCGGAAGCGGTTGCTGGTCACGAGCAGACCGAGGCGCAGTCGCCGGGTCTGTGCGGCGAGGGCCGAGAGCAATGTCCAGCCTTCGTGCGTGGGTCCGTTCGGGTCGCCGCCGATAGGCATGAGGTGGTCGAACAGCCACGCGTGTTCGATCTGCGGGATTGCGTCCGCCTCGCGCCAGACCCGCAGGATGTCTTGGTAGCCGACCTGCATCGGGGCGGTCATGATTCCGAAACTGGGCATGGCTACCGGCCACCTACCGGCGATGAGCGGCGTCGTAGTGCCGTGTGGCGCAGAGCGGGTGGCGTGTCGTGTTTCTCGTCCGGGGCGAGGTCGACGCCGGGCGCGACGATCGCGTCGATCGCATCGAGCACGTCGGCGGAGAGCACGGTGTCGGAGGCGGCGAGCTGCGAGTGCAAGTGGTCCATCGTGCGCGGCCCGATGATGGCGCTGGTGACGCCAGGGTGCGCGGTCACGAAACCGAGGGCGAGCTGGATCATCGTCAAACCGGCCTGGTCGGCGACCTTGGCCAATTGCTCGACGGCATCCAGTTTTGCCCGGTTGATCGGGATGGTGGTGTCGAAGCGTTGCGGCATGAATTTCGAGCGGCTGGTGGTGATGTCTCGACCCGCGCGAATCACACCCGACAGCCAGCCCGAAGCCAGCGGGCTCCACACCAGCACGCCGAGTCCGTACTGCTCGGTCACCGGCAGCACGTGGGATTCGATGCCGCGCTGCAGGATCGAGTAGCCGGGCTGTTCGGTGACGTAAGGGCGCAGGTGGTTTTCGCGAGCGGCCCACTGGGCTTGCACGATTCGGTACGCGGGAAATGTCGACGAACCGAAGTAGCGGATCTTTCCGGCGCGCTGCAGGTCGGTCAGGGCCGACAGCGTCTCCTCGTCGCTGGTGTTCGGGTCCCACCGATGAATCTGGTACAGATCGACGTGGTCGACGCCCAGCCGGCGCAGGCTGTTGTCCAACTCGGTGACCAACCAGCGGCGCGAGCCGCCCTGATGGTTGCGTTCCGCGCCCATCGGCATGCTCGCCTTCGTGGCCAGCACGATGTCGTCGCGGCGGCCGGCGATGGCCTTGCCGACCATCTCCTCCGACTCGCCGTCGCTGTACATATCGGCCGTGTCGATGAGGTTGATCCCGGCCGCCAGGGCGGCGTCGACGATAGCGGTGGCCTCGTCCTGGGTGGTGCGCCCGATCCGGCCGAAGTTCATCGCGCCGAGCGCGAGGGTGCTGACCTGCACACCGGTGCGGCCCAAAGTGCGGTACTGCATGAGGTGTTCCTCCATGAGAGGCGTGAATTGGTTTCGGCTCGGCTGTTCTGTCATCCTGAACAAACGGAACCTTGTTCCGAAACCAACAATACGGAACCTTGTTCCGTTTGGCAAGCGATGTGCCGGAGGTGGTTGATATCGACAGCGGATCGGGGTCGTCAGCCCCGCGAAAACGGGCCGACGCCCTGCGTAACAAGAAGACACTGCTGGACGCGGCCGCCGCGGCTTTCGTCGAGTCCGGCGTCGATGTCCCCGTACGCGATATCGCGGCGCAGGCGGGCGTCGGCATCGGCACGATCTACCGCCACTTCCCGACGCGAGCCGATCTCATCGTCGCCGTCTACCGACACCAGGTCGAGGCATGCGCCGAGGCCGGCCCGACACTGCTGGCCAACAGCGACGCACCGCATGCCGCGCTGGGGCGGTGGATCAACCTCTTCGTCGACTTCCTGGTCACCAAACACGGCCTCGCCGAGGCACTACAGTCCGACGATCCCGCCTTCGAGACGCTGCATGCCTACTTCCTCGACCGCCTGGTCCCGGTATGCGCCCAACTCCTCGACGCCGCCACAGCAGCAGGCGAGATCCGCCCCGACATGGACCCCTTTGAGCTCCTCCGCGCCGTCGGCAACCTCTGCATCGGCGCGGGCAACACCCCCCGCTACAACGCCCGCCGCATGGTCGACCTCCTCATCGCAGGCCTGCGCCGCCAGTAGGGAGCCGCCGCGAGTGCCTCGTGAGGCGCGCTCGGGCGACGATCCAGCTGGGTCCTCGGCTGTATTCCAGCAGTTCAGCGATCCGGCGAGAACTACGCCACCGGTTCCGGCAGGGACTCGCCCGTCTCCAACAAGGTCTTGAGACTCGCCAAGATGCTCGGCCAACCACCGCTGATACCGGCCAGGACCGCGCTGCCGGGCTCGAAACCGTCGTGGATGACAGTCAGTTTCACGGTTTCGCCCTGGGGTTCGATTTCGAACGTCACCTTCGAGCGGGGCTCGCGCGCCCAGGCCGCCACGTCTTCCGGATTCATTTCGAAGGTGGTGGCGAAGGCGGGGTCGAAGGTGTGCCAGGTGTAGGAGAGCCGGGTGTAGGGATCTGCCTCCAGGACAACCTGTTCCGCGTCTTTGCTGGTCCAATCCCGTTGGTGCCACACCATTTCCGAACCGGGCCGCCAATCGGTGTCGAAGCTCGCGCCCCAGTAGCGGTTGGTGAAGGCCGGCTCGGTAAGGGCTTGCCAGAGTCGCTCCGGCGTCGTCTTGATGTAGGTGGTGTAGACGAATGCGTTGTCACTCATGGGGTTTGCCTCCAGTGCTTGTTTCAGGTCGGCCAGCGCGCGGACGCGGGCGTGGTGGTAGCGGGTGATCCAGCGGTCGGCGATGGCGTTGATGGGTTCGGCATTGAGGTAATGCAGTTTTTCGCGGCCGCTGCGACGAGTGGTGATCAAGTTGGCGGACTCGAGGACCGCGAGGTGCTTGCTCACCGATTGGCGGGCCATATCCAGTTCGGCGCACAGTTCGCGCAGGGTTTGGCCATTGCGCGCGTTGAGGCTGTCGAGCAGCCTCCTGCGGCTCGGATCGGCGAGCGCTCGGAATACCTCGTCCATGCCACCTTCTTCGTGATATGCAGCCATTCAGCTGCATATTCACGATAGGCAGCTATTTGGCTGCATGTCAACCACGACGCAGGCAAGAAATAGCACTGTCGCGGTGCCATGTAGTAGATATGCTACGATTCATCCCGATCTCACAACGGGAGGATGAGATGACCATGGGTGACGGCGTCGCGCTCGACGTCGAAAAATTGCGGATGCGGTACGGCACGACCGACGTCCTGCACGACGTGACGTTCCAAGCCCGGCCGGGCGAAGTGCTGGTGCTCCTCGGCCCGAACGGCGCGGGCAAGACCACGACCATCGAAATTCTGGAGGGCTTCCGCATGCGCTCCGCGGGTCGCGTCGAGGTACTCGGCACGGATCCGGCACACGGGAGCGAAGCCTGGCGGGCGCGACTGGGCGTCGTCCTGCAATCGTGGCGTGATCACGCCAAATGGCGTGTGCACGAGCTACTTTCGCATCTGGGCTCCTATTACGCGCCGTACGGCACGGATAGGATCCACAGGCCTTGGGACACAGACGAACTCATTGCCGCCGTCGGATTGACCGAGCAGGCCAACAGTAAGATCGGATCGCTGTCCGGCGGGCAGCGCCGTCGCATGGATGTCGCCATCGGCATTGTCGGCCGCCCCGAACTGCTGTTCCTCGACGAACCGACCGCGGGCTTCGACCCGCAGGCCCGCCGCGAATTCCATGATCTGGTCCATCAACTCGCCGACGACCGGACCACCATCCTGCTCACCACCCACGATCTCGACGAGGCCGAGAAGCTCGCCGACCGCATCATGATCCTGGCCGGTGGCCGGATCATCGCCGACGGCTCGGCCGACGAACTATCGCGACGTATCGCGGGCGAGGCCGAAATCCGTTGGACCCACGGTGGACAACGGTTCGTGCACACCACCGCGGAGTCGACCGAATTCGTCTACGAGCTGTTCAAGCAGCACGGCGACGAGATCGGCGAGCTCGAGGTGCGCCGCGCCTCGCTGGAGGACACGTATATGGCGCTGGTGCGGCAGTACGAATCCGGCCGGCTCGAAACCGAGGTCCATTCCCTCGAGGAGGTCGCGCGATGAATCCGATCGATGCCGCCGTGCGGGCCGGAACCCGGCGTGGACTGATCGAAATACGGCAATCGCTCACCAATGTGCAGGACCTGTGGGGCATGCTCTTCTGGCCGGTCGCCATGGTCATCGTGCTGTTCTTCATGCGCAACGCGACCTTCGAGGCGAGTGGCTTCGCACTCGGTTCACTTGCACTGCCGAGCATCCTCGGCATGCTCGTCGCCTTCAACGGCATGTTCGGCATTGCCCAGATGCTGACCCTGGAACGCGAAGACGGAACGCTGTTGCGCGCCAAGGCGACTCCGAACGGCATGATCGGCTACCTGATCGGCAAGATCGTCACGACCGCGGGCTGGGTGGTCATCCCGTTCCTGATCGTGCTGATTCCGGGGCTGTTCCTGGTCGACGGCACGGCAATGGGCAGCATCGGTTCCTGGCTGGGCCTGATCGGCGTGGTCGCAATCGGCATGCTGGCGACCATGCCGATCGGCGCGGTGCTCGGATCGCTGTTCAGCAACCCGCGCAATATCGGCTTCGTCTCGCTGCCGATCATGGGCATCGTCGCGATTTCCGGCGTCTTCTACCCGATCACCTCGATGCCCGGTTGGCTGCAGGGCCTCGCGCAGGTGTTCCCCGTCTACTGGGTCGGGCTCGGCATGCGTTCGGCGATGCTGCCGGGCGATGCGGTCGCCATCGAGCTCGGCCATTCCTGGCGGCATCTGGAAACCATTGCCGTGCTGGGTGTCTGGGCGGTGGCCGGGCTGCTGCTCGCGCCGATCGTGCTGCGTAGGATGGCACGTCGCGAGTCCGGGTCGAACGTGGCGGCGCGCCGCGAGAAGGCGATTCAGCGTGCCTACTGAGGTCATCTACAACCGCATCGCCATGTTGCGGGCCGAGCGCGGCATCTCCCGGCGGGAGCTTGCCGAAGCGCTCGGCGTGCACTATCAGACGATCGGTTACCTCGAACGGGGCGAATACAGTCCGAGCCTGCATCTGGCATTGCGGATCGCGGCCTATTTCGAGGTCGCGGTGGAGGTGATTTTCTCGACCACCCCGTTCCCGCGCCTCGGCTCCATCGATTCGGCGCGTGCCGCCGGGAACTGAGACTTACCGCCGCCCGGCGAACAGCTGATACACCGGAACCGGCTGTCCCGCCTCCGCACTGGCCGCGATCGCGCGCCGCCACAGGCCCTGCGCCGCGTGCGACAGCGTCGCGTCGACACCGACCTCCTCGCTGGCATCGATGATGTGCTGCGCCCCGGCATCCTGATAAGCACAGCGACGAACTGCTCGGCAATCTGCTCGCCGCGGCGGGCTAGGCGTTCACAGGTTGTCGACGCCTATTCGCTCGCCCACGCGAGCGAGGAGCCGTGCCGCATCGGCGATCGAGCGGGCGGGGTCCGCTTCCAGATCGGCCAGGGCGTAGCAGGCGGTGAAGCCTGCCGCCCGGATCTCATTGCGCGTCAATTGCGTTCGGCCGACTGCGGCAACTACCGGGACGCCCGCCTTGCGCGCCGCTTCGCAGACACCGATCGGGGCCTTGCCGTGCAGGCTCTGGATATCGAGGGCCCCCTCGCCGGTGACGACCAGGGTGGCGCCATCGAGAAGTGTTGGGAAATCGAGGAGTTCGAGTACGACCTCGATGCCGCTGCGAACCTGCGCGCCGAGCACCGCGAGTGCGCCGAATCCCGTGCCGCCCGCCGCACCTGCGCCTGGCACCTTCGCGAATTCCGGTGCGACGACCGTGGCCCAATTCGTCAGTGCCGCTTCGAGAATCGACAGATCCGACGGTGTCGCGCCCTTTTGTGGCGCATAGACGGCGACCGCACCGGTTGGGCCGAGTAGTGGGTTGTCCACATCACAGGCCAGGGTGAAGGTCGCCGTCGCGATCCGTGGATGCAATCCGGTGCGATCCAATCGCACGGCATGCGCCAAAGCCGCCCCGCCTGTGGATAATTCAGCGCCATCGGCATCCAGGATCCGAGCACCGAGGGCCTGCAGCATGCCCGCACCGCCATCGGTGGAGGCGCTGCCGCCCAAGCCGAGGACGATATCGGTTACCCCTCGATCCAGCGCATGAGCGATCACGACACCGAGTCCGTAGGTGTCGGCTTCGAGCGGATCTGGTTGTCCCCCTGGCAGTTTCGTCAGTCCGACGGCTGCGGCCAATTCGATCACGGCCGTGGTTCCGTGTACCGCATAGGCGGCGGTGCCGGGTGCGCCGGTTGGTCCGGGAGCATCGACCTCGATCCGCTCCCAGCCCGCGGCCACGAATGCGTCGACGGTTCCGTCACCGCCGTCCGCGACCGGCACCTGCCGGAGCTCGGCCTGCGGCACGGCGCGGGTGATGCCCGCGGCCAGGGCGGCCGCGACCTCGGGGGCGGTCAGCGAGCCCTTGAATTTGTCCGGGGCGAGCACCACCCGGGGAGTGGATGTCATCTCCACATTCTCGGTGGAGGTTGCGAAGGGCGCACGTGGTGCGCTTCGGGACGGCTCTATTCGCGCCTGAGGGGAGTCCCTGCCGGCACCGGCAGCGTGTCTATGGCCGGGCGGGGATGCCGAGTTCGTCGAGTAGGCAGCGGACGCGGTTTTCGATGTCGTCGCGGATGGGGCGGACGGCGTCGATGCCTTGGCCTGCGGGATCGTCGAGTTTCCAGTCCAGGTATTGCTTGCCGGGGAAGTAGGGGCACGCGTCGCCGCAGCCCATAGTGATGACGACGTCGGATTCCCGCACGGTGTCGACGGTGAGGATTTTGGGGATCTCGGTGGAGATGTCGATCCCGATCTCGCGCATGGCGTCGATGGCGGCAGAGTTGACCTGGTCGGCAGGCGCGGATCCGGCAGAGCGGACTTCGACCAGGTCACCGGCGAGGTGGGTGAGGAACGCCGCGGCCATCTGGGAGCGTCCGGCGTTGTGGACGCAGACGAACAGCACACTGGGTTTGGATGTCATCGGCGGAGTGCGTCTTTCAGGCAGGACCGGTCACGGGGTGCGGTGCGACGATGTTCTCGGCTGGTGCCGGGTCGGGGTAGAGCAGCCCGATGAGGGCGAATCCGATACCGGCGCCGACGATTTGGGCGGCGATGAACGCGGGCACCGAGGTGGGGGCGATGCCGGCGAAGGTATCGGAGAAGATGCGGCCGACCGTGACAGCTGGGTTGGCGAAGGAAGTGGAACTGGTGAACCAATAGGCCGCACCGATGTAGGCGGCCACTGCGGCAGCCGACATTGCGGCGCGGCCGGTGCGGGCGAGGGCGAAGATCACCGCGATCAGCCCGGCCGTGGCCACCACCTCTGCGACCAAGTGCCCGGTGGTGACGCGGTGGTGGGTGGCGATCTGGACGGCACGCTGGTCGAACATGATGTTGGCCAGTACCGCCCCGGCCATCCCGCCGAGGACCTGCGCGCTGATGTAAGCGGAGAGGTCGGTAGCGGTGAGTCCGGTACCACGGCGGCGTCCGGCCAACCAATCCGCGACCGAGACAACGGGATTGAAGTGCGCGCCGGATACCGGGCCGAGCATCAGGATCAAAACACCGAGCGCGAAAACGGTCGCGGTCGAGTTCTCCAGCAACTGCAAGCCGCTGTCTCGCGGCGAGAGCTGCTGGGCGGCGATGCCGGAACCGACGACCGTGCACACCAGCAGCGCGGTCCCGACGAATTCGGCCAGCAGCCGCCGCGACAGCGCACTCATCGAGCGATCGCCTCGGGCAGCGCAAGGTCGAGAAACTGCGAAAGTTGGTGCAGGGCGGCGGGTTCAACGCGGTAGTACACCCACGACCCGCGCCGTTCGCTCGATAACAGCCCCGCCGCTCGCAGCACCTTCAGGTGGTGGGAGATGGTGGGCTGGGAGACGTCGAATCCCGCGGAGATATCGCATACGCAGGCTTCCTGGCCGGTGTGGCCGGCCACCACCGACAGCAGGCGCAGCCGGACCGGGTCCGACAACGCCTTGAATACCGCCGCCAGGTCGGCGGCGGCCCGCGCGGTCAAGGGATGCCGCGCCAGTGGTGTGACCTCGCACGCGGGTGCGGTCACAGCGGTCAGCGGGAGCTCTTGATTCGACACACATCGATATTGATGGTTATCGAATCCGAGGGCAAACGAACAGCAGATGAACGACGGGTTAGCTGCAACAGGAGGCGACGGCCGCCTTCTTGGCGTCACTGGCGCAGCACGCCCCCTCGGCGGCGGCTTCCTCGGCAGTGCCGCAGCACACCGAGATCGCCTGTTCGTCGCTCGCTGTCTCGCCGGTCGCCAGTTGCGGTGCGACGCCGAAGGTTTCACTGTCGGCCAGCACGGTGTAGACCTCCCAGCGCTCGGCATCCGGTGCGGTCACCCACACCTTGACCTGTGTGGCGAAGCAACAGGTGGTCGCGATCTGCTCCTCGGTGAACATGCCCGCCTCCGACAGGCGAGCGATCTCGGTGTGCACCTGATCGCTGGATTCCACCTCGACACCGAGGTGATTGAGGCTGCCACCATGGCCGGGATTCTCGATCAGCACCAACTTCAGCGGCGGCTCCGCAACGGCGAAATTGGCGTAACCCGGCTTGCGCTTGGCGGGCTCGGCCTGGAACAAGGTCGAGTAGAACATCACCGCCTGGTCGAGGTCGTCGACATTGAGGGCGAGCTGGATACGGGACATGGTCATACCTCGACTTGTGAGACATATATCGAAAAGCTGCCAAGGTTGAGTCTGCCACCTTTTCGACATATGTCAACAAGGTGGGTAGAGTCGACCGCATGCCCAAGGCGCTGCCCGTGATCGACATGTCCACCCCGGTCTGCTGCGCCCCCGTCGCCGCCGCACCGATCGACGACATCGCCGCGTTGGAAATCGCGCTGCGGCTCAAAGCCATCGCCGAGCCCGTCCGCGTCAAACTGCTGTCCCTGCTGCTCACCAGCCCCGTCGGTGCGGAGAACACCGGCGACCTCGCCAAGGCGATCGGACTGGCCGAATCCACCACCAGCCATCATCTCGGCCAGCTGAGAAAAGCGGGCCTGGTCGAGACCGAACGCCGCGGCATGAATACCTACCATCGCGCGCTACGCGACGCCCTCGCGGCGCTGTGTCTGGTCTTGGACCCCAACTGCTGCCGCTGAACCCGGCTTTCCTGTTCGTCGATCGCGAGGTCATGTTCGGTGATCGGGTGCCGAGTGATCGTCCAAAGAAAAGAGAGCAGTGCTCTTGACTTGGTGTGAATCGGTGTGGAACACTGATCTCAACAGAGAGCAGTGCTCACAAAGGAGTAGGAAATGAACGCCAGCACCCGCTACCTCGCCCCGGCCGGCATGGACCCGATCATGAACAAGATTGCCAACTGGCTGCCTCGCCTCGGCATCAGCGTTATGGGGTCGCGGCTGTTGGCGGTGCGTGGACGCAAGAGTGGCGAATGGCGCACCACCATGGTCAATCTGATGACCGATACCGATGGCACGCGCTACCTGGTCGCGCCGCGCGGTCACACCCAGTGGGTGCGGAATCTGCGCGTCGCGGGCGATGGTGAACTGCGGCTGGGGCGCAAGGTCGAGGTGTTCACCGCGACCGAAGTGGCCGACGCGGACAAAGTGCCGCTGCTGCGCCTCTACCTGCAGAAGTGGGGCTGGGAGGTCGGCAAATTCTTCGAGGGCGTCACCAAGGACGCCACCGATGCGGAGCTGGCCGAGATCGCCCCGGGCTTCCCGGTCTTCCGACTCGCCTAGTGCGACAAGCCGATCCGGTCAGCCGACCCTTTCGAGCGACCTGCGAGCAGTCGCTAGCGGTGGATCAGGAATTCGATGGCCGCGGAATAACCCTGAATCCCCATCCCGGCCACCACCGCGGCGGCGATGGGGGAGATGTAGGAGTGATGCCGGAACTCCTCGCGCGCATACACATTGCTGATGTGCACCTCGACGATCGGGAGTTCCGGAATCACCAGCGCATCACGCAGCGCGACCGAAGTATGCGTGAGTCCACCGGGATTGATGACAATCCCGGACTCGACGCCGCGCGCCCGGTGGATCCGATCGATCAGCGCTCCTTCGGAATTCGACTGGAACGCATCGATCTCGCGGCCGTACCGGGCGGCGGTCTGTCGGCACAAATGGACGACATCATCGAGCGTGGCCGACCCGTAGACCTCCGGCTGGCGGATGCCGAGCATATTGAGGTTCGGGCCGTTGAGAACCAGGATCGGGCCAGGTGTCGACATGGCTTAGACACTAGCCCGCCCTGTTCAGAGTCCCTGCGGACCTTCCGACCGCAGGTCGTCCACTTTCCGCATGGCGGTGCGCAACTCCTCGAGCCATGCCTCGGCATGCTTGCCCGCCAATTTCACCGTCCACGCCAGCGCGTCCGCGCGCGAGCGCGCCACACCGGAATCGACGAGCGTGTCGAGCACCTTGCGCTCCGGCTGCCGCAGTCGCGTCATCACCGGAACCGCCAAGTGCGTGAACATGATTCGTTCGCCGTCCACCGAGACGCCCCATGCGACGCTGCGTCCGTAGCGGCGCTGGGCCTCGTTCGCGATCTGCATGCGGGCCGGGCGGGTGGTCTCGCGGAAGCGGGCGACGGCGCCCTCCTTCGTCGCGGCCGGGACCTCCTCGGCGGGAGTGTCTTCCTTTTCCGGTACCGGGGCCGGGAGCTCACCGATAACCACGATCTCGTCTCGATCGATTTCGATGACGGGCGGCCCGGCGAACCAGTCGCTCGGCAACCTTCCGGCGAACCAGTCCGGGGCGTCCGCGGGATCCGGTAGGTCGGCCTGCTGCCAGCCGCCCGGTCGTCCGAAGCCTCGTCCCCGATGCTCGTGCCTCATTGGGATTCACCTACTTACTGTGGTGTCTGTATTTCACTGATTACAAGATTACGTCGAAATGCGCGCGCGTGGTTCTGCTCTGTGCGAACGGTTTCGCCCACCGGCCGTTCGGGTACGCCAGATAAAGGTGTGTGCTGGTCAACGAGGCCCTGTGCGATCGAAACGCCAACGCGGGCGGCCGAAACGCCGACGTGGGCCGTTTTCTGACAAGTTCGTGTTCCGGCCGGTACGGTTGCGGCGCCGGGTGTCGCAACGGGACCGGGGAACGTCCATGATCGACCAGCCGAAGCACGGGCTTCGGGAACAATCGGAGATACTGAGCATGGGTAACGTCCGGTCACCGCGGCGCGGCGGGCAGCTAATTTCAGGTACGGTGGTCTTGTTACTGAAGTGACAAGAGTGAAGAGTGGGCGACATGGATGTGTGGGGATCCCGCCGCTATCGCGTCCGGGGCGCAATCGCACTCTCGGGGGTGGTGGCGCTGGCTATCGCGATCGGGGCATGTGGTTCCGAGGCGAAGCGCAATGAAGCCGAGTACGTCGTCGATCGCTTCACCGCACTGCTCGACGAGCAGAACTATGCAAAGGCCGCGGAGCTCACCTCTTATCCCACGGCCGCGTCCGCAACACTGAAGCAGATGTTCGCTGGATTGCAGCCGGGCAAGGTCGACTACCAGAAAACCCAATTCATCGACCTGGACCGCGAGGCGGGCCTGTTCAGCATGGACGTCGCCTGGAACTTCGGCGAGAACAAGACCTGGCGATACAGCCTGCAGGGCAACGTGCGGAAGTTGGCGATCGGCTGGCGCATCTCCTGGGATCCCGCAGTCGTCATGCCGCAGCTGGACCACAACCGCACCGTCCGGCTCGTGCGCACCACGCCCACCCCGCCGCCGCGGGTCAAGGACGTCGTCGGCGACGCGCTGATGACCGAGCAGGTCATCAATGTGGTAACACTCGATCCCGCCAAGACGACCGACCCGGTGGCCTCGACCGACGCGCTCGCCAAGGCCATCGCACCGGTCGCACCGCTGATCACCGGAGCGTCGCTGATGCAGCAGCTGTCGACCTCACAGGGCAAGCCGATCATCGCGGTGAATCTGCGCGAACCCGATTTCGCGATCCTGGAATCCGCGCTGGCCCGGGTGCCCGGCGTGGTCATGGAGAAGCAGCCGCGGTTGATCTCCGCCGACCGCCGGACCTGGTCGCCGATGCTGGACGCGCTGCGCAAAGTGTGGCAGGACAGCCAGGATCTGCACTCCGGTTGGGGTGTGCAGATTTTCGAACAGGACGGACGTTTCGTCGGCCAGATCGCCGGTTACCAGGGCCCGCCCGGTCCGGATATCGCGGCTACCATGGATCAGCGCCTGCAGCGTGCCGCCGAGGATGCGGTGGTGAGCGTGGGGACGCCCGCCTCGATCGTTGCGATCCAGCCGTCCAGCGGCGCGGTCGTGGCGGTGGCGCAGAATACGCAGGCCAGTGAGCACGGTTCGGTCGCGTTCACCGGGCTCTATCCGGTCGGCACCAATATCGATCTGTTCCGCAATGTCGCCGCGGTGCTGAAGAACAAGGCGCCGCAGGATGTCTCGGTGCAGGATGCGGCCGAATCCGCGCCGAATCTCGGCGTCGGCGTCGATTACAAGGTGCCGGGACTGGACGAGGTGACCGGCCGGGTCGCGATCGCGGGTCGCAGTGCCGAGCAGGTGCGCCAGGGCGGTGGTACGGATGCGGTGCTGGCCAGCCCATTCGGTATGGCGATCGCCGCGGCCGCCATCGCACGCGGGCAGGTGCCGCCGCCGATGATCGAGGCCGGACACCCGAGCGCCACGGATGCACAGGTCCCCGAGATGTCACCGGAGCTCACCGATCGGCTGCGCGCGATGTTGCGCGACGGCGCGGGCCGACCCGAGTTCGCGCCGCTGCGGTCCTACCGCGATGTCATCGGATTCATGGCCACTGCGGGCAATGACGCATGGCTTATCGCGAACGCGGGGGATTTGGCACTGGCGATCCACATCAACGACGCCGACAGCGGCGATGCTACCGCGCGGATGGCGGCCAGGCTGTTCCAATCGCTGGCCCACCCGGAACCGTGATCAGTTGATGGCACGGAAGGCGGCGCGCCAGCCGAGCAGGAACAGCGCGAGCACACACGCCGCGACGATGATGAAACTGAATGCCGTGCCCTGACCGCTGATCACGCGCAACAGCATGCCGCCGCACAGTGTGCCGAGCCAGACCAGAACCCCGGTGGGCCACAAGGCGGTTCCGTCGACCTCCCCCTTTACCCGACCGGCCACGGCGACCGCGATCACCCAGCCGATCGCGAGTCCGATGGCGAACGGCCACACCGTCTTCAGCAGTCCGGTGAGAACCGCCTCGTCATGGCTGCGCCGCCCGATCGCGCAGAACAAGATCACCAGCAGTGCGTCCACCACCAACGGCACCAGTTTCCTCACGCTGGCCAGCGTAGTAGTGCCCGCGGCCGCACCTGATACGTGACACCCGCCGATCAGGTCCGGGCCCTTGCTCGCCCACCAGCGTCTCGCCGCCTGAACCGTTCGCACACCGTTGACCCCAACGGAGCGAGATGCTCTTACGAGCGACGAGTTCGCGGCCCATCTCTCGCGTCCGCCCCGTCGAAACGCATGCGCCGCAGAAGCAAGTCTCGACGACCCGGACGCCACCCACCCGACCCACGTGCCTGGCCTGACAAATTCCGTTCAAACACTGACCACCCCGCACGGAGCGAGATGCTTACGAGCGAGGAGTTCGCGGCCCATCTCTCGCGTCCGCCCCGTCGAAACGCATGCGCCGCAGAAGCAAGTCTCGACGACCCGGACGCCACCCACCCGACCCACGTGCCTGGCCTGACAAATTCCGTTCAAACACTGACCACCCCGCACGGAGCGAGATGCTTACGAGCGAGGAGTTCGCGGCCCATCTCTCGCGTCCGCCCCGTCGAAACGCATGCGCCGCAGAAGCAAGTCTCGACGACCCGGACGCCAGCCACCCGACCCGCGTGCCTGGCCTGACAAATTCCGTTCAAGCACTGACCACCCCGCACGGAGCGAGATGCTTACGAGCGAGGAGTTCGCGGCCCATCTCTCGCGTCCGCCCCGTCGAAACGCATGCGCCGCAGAAGCAAGTCTCGACGACCCGGACGCCAGCCACCCGACCCGCGTGCCTGGCCTGACAAATTCCGTTCAAGCACTGACCACCCCGCACGGAGCGAGATGCTTACGAGCGAGGAGTTCGCGGCCCATCTCTCGCGTCCGCCCCGTCGAAACGCATGCGCCGCAGAAGCAAGTCTCGACGACCCGGACGCCAGCCACCCGACCCGCGTGCCTGGCCTGACAAATTCCGTTCAAGCACTGATCACCCCGCACGGAGCGAGTCTTACGAGCGACCGTTCGCGGCCCGTCTCGCGTCCGAGCCGTCGAAGCGCATGCGACGAAGTCGCCAGTCTCGACGGCTCGGACGCGAGACACCCGGGGGCCGCGAACCCGCCGCGGCCACGCGGCCAAAAACAGAGCTGTCACAGCGTGCGGCGCTGTTCGAACTCCTTCTCGAATTCGGCATCATCGGCCTGCGGAGTGCGGAACAGGAAGGCGAAGACGATCCAGCCGATGATCGCGACCAGGACGAAACTCACCAGGCGGTAGACGAAGGCGGCGGCGACGGCCTGGGAGGCGGGCAGGGTCGCGCCCGCGGTCAGACCGTAGATGAGGGTCGCGTCGACGTAGACGATGCCGCCGGGTGCGAACGGGATCGAGCCGACGGCCTTGCCCACGGTGAATGCGATCAGCAGACCGGCCAGCTTCGGATCGGCACCGATCGCGTAGCAGGCAGCGCCGAGACAGGCCACATCGGCGAAGCGGTGCACCAGCGCCCAACTCGCGACCATTGCCCCGTCGCGCTTGCCGAGATCCACCGATTCCAGCTGCGAGAGCACATCGGCGATCTTGTTCATGCCCTGCTTGGCGGGTCGCTTGCGGATCCGGTTGAGCAGCGCGAGCCCGCGGCGCAGCACGGCTTCCAGCGCGCCCGGATTCTTCGACAGGTGGTTGCCCGCCCACACCAGCGCGATCACACCGGCCAGCGACAATATGAGCTTGAACGGCCCGACCCGGTCGCCCACCAGCAGCGCACCACCGACACCGAGCAGTGCAAGTCCGGCGGTCGCGATCACACCCGACGTCACCAACTGCCAGGAGGCGACGATCGGATTCGCGCCCCACCGGCGGGTCTGGCGATAAGTGAAGGCGGTGGAGAACACCTGTCCGGCAGGCAGCGTGACCGACATGGCGGTGGCGCCGTAGACGACGGCGACGGATTTGTGCTGACGGACCTCGACGCCGCCCGCATGCAGCAGTTGCTTCTGCACCCTGCTGAATCCGCTCATCGACAGTGCCTGCAACCAGATACAGACGGCGACCCAGCCCCAATGAATTTCGGTGAGGTTATTCCAGGAATCGTGTAATCGTGGCCAGAGGTAGTAACCCTCGCCGATCAGCAATGCCAGTAGGGCGATGCCTGCGACCCATTTGACCCACCAGAATTTGCTCCGGCGACCACGTTTCGCCGGTCTATCGGGGTCGTCGGACGGCCGCGGCGCGGGCTCGCCGGCTAGTTCCCCATTGGCCGTCACGCGGTCAGCCTAACGAACCGGCTGTTTCGCTGTCTGCATCGACGTGCGGAGCCAATATCTGATCGGCGGTGTTCCCGGGGCCGTCGGTGGTTACGCAGGCAGCCTCCTCCGGGCCCCGCCGCTAGCGACTGCTTGCAGGTCGCTCGAAAAAACCAGCTTGCACCGCGGTCCCATCCTTCGGCCAGGCCAACCTGGTCTTGCGTCGCCGCCCGCGCAGCTGGACTTCCTCGCCCGTCAGCCAAAAGCCCTGCTCTTTTTCATCGGCGAAATACAGCGCGCTGCCCGAGGCGAGTACCCGGCCGGGTTGATCCTTGGCCAGTTCGGTCAGGCGTGATGCCTCGTTCACCGGATCGCCGATCACGGTGTATTCGAAACGGTTTGCGGCACCGATATTCCCGGCGACGGCCAGGCCCGCCGAAACTCCGAGACCGATATCGAGTCCGGGCACCTCGCGCAGGACTTCGCGCAGTTCACGGGCGGCGGCCAGGGCGGCGGTCGGTGCGTCCGGGCGGTCCAGCGGAGCGCCGAAGATCGCCAGTGCGGCGTCGCCGACGAATTTGTTGACGAAGCCGTGGTGCCGGTCGATGACGTCGACCACGATGCGGAAGAATTCGTTGAGCAGGCTGACCACCTCGGTCGGGGGTCGCTCCGCGGCGGTCGCGGTGGACCCGACCATATCGACGAACAGCACGGCGACGAATCGGGTCTCGCCGCCGAGTTCGGTGCCGTAGTCGAGTGCGCGCTGCGCCACTTCCTCGCCGACATGCTGGCCGAAGAGTTCCTGCAGCTGGCGGCGCTTGGCGGCCTCTTCCATCATGCGGTTGAAGCCGACCTGCAGCAGTCCGATCTCGCTGCCGTCGAATACCTCGACTTGCACGTCGCGAGCGCCCTCCTGCACCCGGTCGATGGCCTGGCTGAGCTGGCGCACCGGGTCGGAGATGCTGGATCCGGTCAGCATCGATAGCGCCAGCGCCTGCATGATCACCACGCCGCACAGCAGCAGAATGGAGATGGCCAGCGACTGCGCGGAGAACTTCACGTCCGAGGAGATCTGGGTGACGCACAGCAGCACGATGGCGATGGTGGGCGCGAAGGTGCCCATGCCCCAGGTCATCCCCATCCTGGTGCCGACGCCCGGGGTCAGCGTGTGGTCGAACGAGCCCTCGGTGAGGGCCTGCGCGGCGACCGGGCGCAGAATCCGTTCACCGAGCATGTAGGTGAAACCGAAGACGATCGTCGCGGCCATACACTCGGTGACGATGACGGCACCCGCCAGCTCCGGCGCGTCCACGATGATGGTGGCCGCCAGGATGGCGCCGCCGATCAACCACAGCACCAGATGCAGGATCGCCTGGCGCAGCGGCGCGTGCAGTGCGGCCATCTGCTCTTGGTGGCTGGGCGGCCCACCGCGCATCTGCCAGCGCATGACCGGACGCAGCATCAGCGCCGAAGCGGCAAGGCTCAGCAAACCACCGGTGGTGAAAACCAGACCGGGAATCACCAAGCCGGCGCGTCGCGCACCGGCCGCCTCACCTTCGGGAACCGGGAGTCCATATTGGACGAACGCCCACACCAGGACCGCACCGAAGGCATTGGCCAACAGCATCGATGTCAGGTACAGCGGCCAGCGCGTTCGCATGGTCTGTTTGACCGCTTCCAAGGGCGCTGACACGATGACCAATCTAGCGTTCAGCTCATTCGAGCATGTCCGCGGCGCTCTGGCCATAGCCACTGCTTGCAGGTCGCTCGAAAGGATCAGCCATTAGGCTCGCGGAGATGACCGACCAGAAGGTTAGTGCTCTCGGAAAAGCCACTGCTGCGCGGTCGGCTGCTGATTCTGTACATCCGTTTGTCCGGGTTTCCGCCGAGTGGGCGTGGCGGCTGCTGGTGATGTTCGCCGCGCTGATCGCGATCACGATGGTCGTGCAGAAGTTGGCGACGGTGGTGATACCGCTTGCCATCGGCCTATTGGCGGCCGCAATGCTGGCGCCGCTGGTGGATTGGATGCAGCGGCTCGGGGTGCCCAGGTCGGTGGGGGTCTTCGTCGCGCTGGTCGGATCGCTCGGGATGGTCGCGGGGATCATGACCTTCGTCGTCGAGCAGTTCATCGAGGGCGTACCGCAGCTGTCCGACGAAATCACCCACAGCGTCCACGAGATTCAGGATTGGCTGATCAACGGTCCGCTGCATCTGAGCAATGAGCAGATTCGGAATGCGGGCGACACGATCGTCAAAACGATCCAATCGAACAGGGAAGGTCTCACCAGCGGGGCATTGACCACCGCGACGGTGATCGGGCACGTCCTCACCGGTGCGTTCCTGACCCTGTTCATTCTCATCTTCTTCCTCTACGGCGGCGATCAGATCTGGCACTTCGTCACCCGGATCGTGCCGACCCCGCATCGGGAAAAGGTGCGCACCGCAGGGCAACTCGGCTTCGGCACGCTGGTCGGATTCGTCCGCGCGACCGTGGTGGTGGCGCTCGTCGATGCCATCGGCATCGGGGCCGGTCTGGCGATTCTCGGGGTGCCGCTGGCATTGCCGTTGGCATCGCTGGTGTTCATCAGCGCGTTCATCCCGATAGTGGGTGCATTCCTGGCCGGGACCATCGCGGTATTCATCGCACTGGTGACCAAGGGCTGGGTGACCGCGGTCATCGTGCTCGGCATCATTATCGCGGTGATGCAGCTGGAAAGCCATGTGCTGCAACCGTTGCTGCTCGGGCGGGCGGTGAGCATCCATCCGCTCGCGGTGGTGCTCGCCATTGCCGCGGGCCTCGTGCTCGGCGGCATCGCGGGCGCTCTGTTGGCGGTGCCGTTCGTCGCGGTGATGAATACCGCGATTCGGTCACTGCTGTCGGAGAGTCCGGAGGAGGCGTTCGAGGAACTGCACACCGGCGACGGGGGGCGATTCACGGTGGAGCCGGATGAACCGGAGCCCGGCCGGTTCGATGTGGATGCGGTGCTGACCAAGGAGATGTACCGGCAGGACCGGTCGGATGACTCGGCCGGGCCCGACTGAGGCCGGCGCGGCCGAGCTGAGCGCGGACGATGCGGCGACCGCGCCGCTGTGGCGTGCCGTGCAGGCATTGCGGCTGGTCACGCTGCTCTATGCGGTCGGTCAGCAGATCGCCTCGGTGCGGCACTACGACCATCAGCAGCTGAGCTGGGTACTGATCGCGGTGATGGCGGTGTGGTCCGGTGCGTCGGCATTCATGTTGTCGCAGTGGCACTTTCCCGATGTGGCGCGGCTGCGGTCGTGGGTGGTGATCGGGGATCACGTGGTGGTGATCGCGCTGATCGCCTCGACCCGGTTGGTCGCCGATTACGGCTGGTACCACGGTCATCAGACGCTTCCGACCACGCTGTGGGTCGCCAATGCCGTTGTCTCCGCGGCGATTCTGCGCGGGCCGCTCGCCGGTGTGCTCTCCGGGCTGCTGATAGCGGCGGTCATCGTGACGGTGCGCGAGCAGTGGGGCCAGGATGTGTGGGCCGATGCGACCGCGCCGGTGCTCGTCTCCATCGGGCTGGCGCTCGGACTGGCGGCCAATACCGCGCGCCGGGCGCAGGGGCAGCTGGAACGGGCCGTTCGGTTGACCGCGGCGGCCGAGGAACGGGAGCGGCTGGCGCGTGAGGTGCACGACGGCGTGCTGCAGGTGCTCAGCTACATCAAGCGGCGTGGCAACGAGATCGGCGGTCCCACCGAGGAATTGGCGCAGCGGGCGGCGGAACAGGAAGTGGCGCTGCGGGTTTTGATCTCCGAACAAGGTAGGCACGGGGATACCGGTGGTGTGGATGTCGATCTGCGGCCGCTGCTGACGGTGCACGCGACGCCGTCGGTGTTCGTTTCGACGCCGGGAGAGCCGGTGCGGGTCGGGCGTTGGGCGGCGGGGGAGATCGCGGCGGCGGTGGCGAACGCGCTGTCCAATGTCGCGCTGCATGCGGGGCCTGATGCGAAAGCTTATGTGCTGCTGGAGGATACCGGTGACGAGCTGATCATCAGTGTGCGCGATGACGGTGTCGGGATTGCGCCGGGACGCCTGGCAGAGGCGGAAGCCGAGGGGCGAATGGGGGTTTCGCGATCCATTATCGGTCGCGTCGAGACGTTGGGGGGAACGGCGGTGTTGCTTACCGAGGAGGCTGGTGGGGCCGGGTTCGGTACCGAGTGGGAGTTTCGGGTGCCGCGTGCGGGAGGAGTCGCGTGAGTGCTGGCGCAAGTATTCGTCGTGCATGACGACCGGTGTGTGGACGCTGCCGCATGAACGCGCCGGAGCTGTGTGGCAGGAGTCGGTGTCTCCGGACGTTCGAGTCCGGAGGAGGACACTGTGACCAGTAGTGATGCGGTCGAGGCGATTTCTTGCCCGCAGGTACGCGAGCGGGCGGAGGCGGACCTTGTGACCAGTGATGATGCGACTGGGGCGGTTCGGTTATTGGTTGCCGCTGGCTGCTCAGGTGCCTGAGTGTGGAGGAGGACGTTGTGACCGTGGTGGTGCGACTGGGGCGGTTCGGTTATTGGTTGCCGCTGGCTGCTCAGGAGCCCGAGCACGTAGGAGGACGATGTGACCAGCGATGATGCTGCCGAGGTGATTTCGGTGATGGTGGTGGACGACCATCCGATGTGGCGGGATGGGGTTTCCCGTGATCTGGCCGAGGCGGGATTCGTGGTTGCCGCGACGGCGGACGGGGTGGGGTCGGCTACTCGGCGGGCGGCGACGGTGCGGCCTGCAGTGGTGTTGATGGATATGCAGTTGCCGGATGGGAATGGGGCCCAGGCGACTGCGGAGGTACTGCGGGTGTCGCCGGAGAGCCGGGTGCTCGTGTTGTCGGCGTCGGCCGAGCGCGCCGATGTGCTGGATGCGATCAAGGCGGGGGCCTCGGGTTATCTGGTCAAGAGTGCGTCGGCGAGCGAGTTGATCGAGGCGGTGCGGGCCACAGCGGCCGGGCAACCGGTGTTCACGCCGGGGCTGGCCGGGCTGGTGCTCGGTGAGTATCGGCGGATGGCGACCGCGCCGGTCGAACCGGATGAACCGCATCGGCCCGCACTCACCGATCGGGAGACCGAAGTCTTGCGGATGGTGGCGAAAGGCTTGTCCGCCAAGCAGATTGCGTCACGGCTCGGGCTCAGCCATCGAACCGTGGAGAACCACGTGCAGGCGACATTGCGGAAGTTGCAGTTGGCCAACCGGGTTGAACTGACCCGCTATGCGATCGAACAGGGGCTGGAGTAGGTGCGCATGGTTCGCCGACGCACCTGTGTGGTGAGTGCGGAGACGGTCCGGCATCTGTGTTGAAATCGGTGGGATGGGGTGGGTGCCCCCTGGCTCCGGGTGATGTGCGGGCTTGGCTCGCCCGACGTATCTGTGTGGTGAGTGCGGAGACGGTCCGGCATCTGTGCGGAAATCGGCGGGATCGGGGCCGAGGGGGATGGGGACTCGGGGATTGCCCTGATGCGGCGGAGGTGCTGGGCTCGGTAATCTCGGATTCATGGGTGGCCCCGAATCGGTATCAAACGGTGTCGGCTCCGGTGACATGGTCGGCGATCGCGAGTTGCGTGTTTCCGATGCCGAACGCGAACATGTCGGTCAACTGCTCCAGCGCGCCGTCGGGCTCGGCATGCTCTCCCTCGGGGAGTTCACCGAGCGGATGGATACCGCGCTGGCCGCAAAGACCCGCGGTGAACTCAATGCCGTGCTGGTCGACCTGCCCGGTGTGCGACTCGTCGGCCGGCCTGCCGCGCCGCCTTCGACATTCGTGAACTCCTCGCCCGCGTTCACGAAGCGGGTCTCCCCGCCGCCATCGGTCCCGCCGCAGGTCACGCCAGGGAATGTGATCCGCAGCCGACTGTCCGGGGTGAATCGCCGCGGTCCCTGGCAGGTGGCGCCCGCGCTGCATCTGAACAACTGGCTCTCCGGCGTCACCCTCGATTTCACCGAGGCGATCATGTCCACGCAGGTCGTCGAGGTGCACGTCGACGACTATCTCAGTTCACTCACCCTGATCGTCCCCGCCGAGGCCACCGTCGACCTCAACGCCGTCGACCTGATCGGCTCCGGCGTCAACAACAAGGTCCGCACCGGCCCACCACTCGGCCGACTGCACGTCGCGGTGCACGGCCGAATCCGCTTCGGCTCGATAACCGCCAAACACTCCCTGCGCGCCCAATGGCGCAAGTTGATGGGAAGCTAGCTCGAACCGACTCGGTGAGGTCGGTCGCCGGACAACTCGAGGTGCGAAAGGCAATTGCGTGAAGCGTGGCGGCAGGTAGATTCGGTGCGCTTGGCCGTCGAGTAGCGCGGATCGCGCAAGTCCGATGGGTGAGGCGCAATTGCTCTTGCAGCCGCAAGGTCTCCGCTGCACTCGTCAGCAGTGCACAACTCGCCGATAGCGCCCGCAGCGATACGGCAAAGCACCTGCGGCTGACGCTGAACTGGCGGTGGTCGAGCGGGATCTCGACGCCGATCAGGTATTGACGCCGATGCGGCGGGCGAAGGCGCGCAACGGGACTCGGCGGTCGTGGTCCAGTAATTCGGAGACGATGTGGCGGGGCAGGGACTGGTATTTGATCCAGTCGGCGCCGCCGACGCGTTCGGCGTCGAGCAGGGCGGCAAGGGCCCGCTTGTGCTGGCCGGTGCGGGTCAGGGCGACGGCTGTATCGGTGAGGTGGCGGGCGCGGGAGGCCTGGGGCAGACCGCAATTCGCGGGCATATCCTGCGCGGCGGTCAGAGCCTCCGGATAGCGTTCGGAGCTGATATTCACATCGACCGTCTGCATGACGACTTGGGAAGGACCGAAATAGGTTTCGTAATCGTGACGATCGACGCCGATGCGCAGCGCGACCTCGCCCGCCGCTTGGACCAGCGACAACGCTTCGGGAACGTCCTGCGATCGACCAGCCGCGGTTGCGCCCTGCAGGACCAGCGATCCGTACGCGGACAGGTGTGTCGGGACTTCGTCACCCTCGGGCTCCAGCTCCGCCGCCGCACGCAGCGCGACCTTGCGCGACTCCTCATAACGGCCCTGCACCAGCAGCTGCCACGCGACCGAGCCGCGAATGGTGGCCAGCAGCAGCGGATCATTGCCGAGTTCGGCGGCGGCAAGTCCCTGCCGGATCGCGAGGAACGCCGGATCGGTTTGCCCGAGATGGACCAGGGTGCAGCCGGTGACCCAATACATCCGTGCGAGTAGTTCATTAGCGGATGCGACCGCGCCGTTGCGGGCGGCGTGCACCATTGCCCGCAGTTGGGTGAGTCCGGTCGGCAGGATCGAGGCCAGCAGTTCGTAGTGGCCGGTCCAGTAGGCGCCCCACGCGTAATCGACTGCGCGACTGCCCTCGTCGAGGCCGATCGTGTCCTCATCCGGGATCTCGCCGAGCAGATCGTCGACCGGGGTCAGTGCGCGCCGGATCGCGACGATACCGGCATCGGGATTGCCGGAGGGGATGCCGTGTCGCTTGCCCACCAGGTCGGAGATGTCGACATCCAGTGCGCGCGCGAGTTTTTGCAGACTCGCGATAGACGCGGTCTGGCGGCCACCCTGTTCCAGTTTGCGCACCAGATCCACACTGACACCGGCTTGGTCGGCGAGTTGGCGCTGCGTGAGCGCTTTTCCGCGGAAGAGCCTTATCCGCACGCCGATCGACGAATCGTCCATTTAGCCAAGTCCTTTGTTACATCCTTGTTTCAGCGTACGACGTTAAGTGATCGCGCTCACCAGAAGTGGGACATTACGTACGACTCGTTCCTGCTCGGTTGGAATACCGTTGCCTTTCTGCAACTTTGAGAATGCAAAGGGCGGCGGCAATGATCACCATGCCGAATACCACCGTGCGAGCTCTCCGCGCCGATCGCGCGTTCGAGCCCGGTGTCCAGACCAGTCGATCCGCGCGCCACACCCAGCGCGCGCGCGAACAGCACGGTCCGCTACGCAGAGGGGGCTGCCCGGTCTGCGAACGGGGTGAGGAGTAGGCCATGTTCGAGCGCTGTCACTCGCCCCACGAAATCGCGCATATGCTGCGACATCTGTACGGACTGCCGGTCCAACTGCTGGCGGGTCGCCCGATGATCACCACCGGCTCCATACTCGGGGCCCTGGTGATGCCATCGGATCTCGGCCGCAAAGTCCTGGGCACCCTCGACCGGACCTATACGGCCCCGGTAGTCGCCGAACCCGGCGAACGCACCTGGACCTTCCTCGTCGCACCACCGAGCCCGGCCACCCCGGTCGAGATCAGCGTGCGCCGCTGCCTGGCCGGACATCACGTGACCGTCATCCCCCCTGGCCGCCACGTGCTGCTCCCCACCACCGATTCCCAACTCGGCTGGCACTGGGCAGGTGAACCGACCCCAGGTGTCCTGCGCATGCCGCCCCGGTCCGCGGTGATCAATGCGGTCTACCAGGTCACCAACATGCGCTCCCACACCCTGCAGTAAGCGCCGACCCCCTGCCCCGACCGGGCGGGGGATCCGCGTAGCTGCGGTGGGCCTGGCTGACTCGGTCGCACAGATGGAATTCGAGTAGATCCCGGATGAGTACCAGTGGTTTCTACTCATGTTCGATTGTGCTCGGGAAATCAGCATTGGAGACATGACTTCGTCTATCGATCCCGCGCTGATTTCGCGGTTGTCCGGTGAGTTCGCCGCGTTGGGAACGCAGATGGGCGTCCTCGGCCGGGATCTGGATTTGTTGCGAGCGCAGGTCGTCGCCGATTCGGTTGCGGCATCGGCGGTTTCGCCGGAGTCGACCGGCTTCTCGGTTCGCGGAGAGTATCCGCTCGGTCCGATCCCGGTGCCGCCCGGTGTCAGCGGTGAGCCTGCGTCCGGAGCTGCAGGGGCGGTCGGTGGCCAGACGGTTTTACCGGACGCTCCCGTAGCTCCTTCGGCTGAGTCGGCGTGCGGCGGCCAGGATGCAACCGCCACATCGGCAGTCTCGGGGGAGTCGTCTGCCGACCGGAGATCGACGGCGCGGTCGGACGCCGCGAGTGCCCGGATGGCCCCCACACCCGAAGCGATCTCTGGTGCTTCCGGTGTACCTGTCGCGGGTGCGTCGTCGGATGCTCCGACCATGCCCGCAAGGAGTAAGTCGGATGCAGCGGCCGCGGGTACCGCTGCCTTGTTTGCAGGGGACGCCGCGTCAGCTGTGCCTACAGCAGGAGAGACTCCCGGTGTTCCGGTTGTGCCTGCAGGCGCGGTGCCGCAGCAGTCGGCTTCTGCCGGTATTCCGGGCGCTCCGGCCGTGCCTGCGGCAGGTGCGGTGCCGGGGGTGCCCGTCGCTTGGGCGGTGCCTGGCGCGCCGATGGCGGGTGCGGTGCCGTCGGCACCAGTTCCTGGCGGGGTGGGGCGGATTCCGATGCCGCCGACCGGGACTTCGGGGTGGGCGCGGCCGGCGCCTGGGTATGGCGCGCCGGGCGGTGTTGGGATGTCCGGGTGGGCTGGGGGACCGGGTGGAGTGCCGGGGGGTTCGGGTATGCCCGGCGGATTTGTGCCGCCAGGACCGCGTGGACCGGGAGGTGGGGCGGTTCCGCCGCGGCCGCCGGGGTGGGGTGGGGCGCGTGCGCCGAAGACGCCGTGGTGGCAGCAGGAGGGGATGATCAGTCGGGTGCTGGCCGTGGCCGGGGTGGGGGTGACGCTGATCGGGGTGGTGATGCTGTTGGTGCTCGCCGCGCAGGCCGGGTTCTTCGGGCCGGTGCCGAGAGTTGTTGCCGGGGCGGTGTTCTCGGCCGTGCTGGTGGGCGCCGGGGCGCGGGTGTTCGTACGGGTCGGTGGTCGGGTCGGTGGAATTTCCTTGGCTGCCACCGGTATCGCCGGAGCGTATCTGGATGTGGTCGCGGTGACGGCGATCTACCAGTGGTTGCATCCGGTGGTCGGGCTCGCGGTGGCGCTCGGTGTTGCGGCGGGAGGGGTCGGGTTGGCGATGCGGTGGCAATCGCAGCCGCTCGCGGTGCTTGTGGTCGCGGGTGCGGCGTTGTTGTCGCCGTTCGTCACTTCGGAGCTGGTGCTGCTCGCATTCCTGATCGTGTTGCAGTTGACCTGTGTTCCAGTCCAATTGGTCCGTGATTGGCCGTTCCTGCATGTGGTGCGCACGGTGCCGGCGACCTCGGCGACCTTGCTCGCCATTGCCGTCGCCGTCGTCGACGATCCGGCGCAGGGTCGGGTGTACTGGCTGCTCACCGCTGCGGTGGCGATTGCGGCGATCGGGTTGGTCGGCGGTGTTCTGGTGGTGCGCAGGCGATCCGGCGATATCGTCGCCGCGCTGGGCTTCGCGCTCTCGACGGTTCCGCTCTTGGCCGCCCCCGCGATGTTCGAGCGGCACTCGGCCACCTTGGTCGCGGCCGTTTATGCGGCGGTCCTGTTGGCCGTGGCGGCATTGCATATGGTGCCGAAATTGCGTGAGCTGGTGCGGATTCCGGGTTCGATCGCATTCGTCTCCGCGATCGCCGGTTCGTTCGCGCTGCTCGAGGCGTGTGTCGGCGTGACGCGAGCGCAGACCCTGCCCATCGCACTGTTCCTGGTGGCGCTGAGCTACCTCGGGTTGGCCGGACAGCGGCGCTCCCGTATTGCCGCCGCCATCGGCGCGGCATTCACCCTGGTCGGATCGGTAGCGTACTTCACCACCGTGACTCCGGAAGTGCTTGCAGGACAACGGCTCGCGCAACTGCATCTGAGTCTCGCCACCGCTCTGGGCGCAGTCCTCGCGCTCGCGGTCATCGTTGAGGGCGTCTGGTGCGCCCGGAGACTCCCCGGCATGACGAAGGGCGGAACCGACGAGTCGACACTGTTCGTCGTAGCGAGCATCGCTGGCCTGTATGCGGTAACCGCCGCAGCGGTCTCGATCGGCATCGCGACCGGCAGCGCCGACGGTTTCATCATCGGCCACAGCGCCGCCACCATCCTGTGGATGGCCGCCGCCACGGCCGCGCTGTTCTTCGGCCTGCGCAATCTGTCTCGCTCGGCCGCCGTCGCCAAACTGACACTCGGCTCCGGACTGCTCGTCACCGCAGCCGCCCTGGCCAAGCTGTTCCTCTTCGATCTCGCCACCCTCGATGGCCTCGTCCGAGTTGCAGCCTTCCTGGTGGTCGGCGTCCTGCTGCTCCTGGCAGGGACCCGCTACGCCCGAGCCTTCGCCGAAGCCGGTGCGACAAACCCGGATTCAGCAGAACACTGACAACTGGAGACTGCTTGTCCGCCTGCTCGTAGCCAGCACGCGCCTACGTCAAGCTTCGCCGAAGTCCGAACTGCAGGCCGAGATCCAACAGAAGACCCCGCTGACACCTTGGGCGGGGTTTTCCTGCTCTTGGCCGGTATTTGCAATGTCGGCCCTTCGTTGAAGCCGGTGCCGCAACCCGGATTCGACAAAGACAGCCACTGACTCGTGCGGCACCTGCGAGCCGGTACCCGCAGTCACGGGACTTCGCTGAAGCCGGTGCCGCAATCCAGGATTCACCAGCGTTATTCGCTGATGCAGGTAGCGACTGTGCTGGTCGGCGCCACCGCCACATCCGAATTCCTCGCCGAAGCCTGTGTTGGATAACAAGATTCAGCAGCCGCAACCCGGCGAGACCGGTCCGATCGTTGGCGGGTACGAGGATGCCCAGCGTCGTCGGGCTAGGGCAATCTCGTTGAAATCACGCACCTGGTTGCTCTAGCCCGGCCCAGATCAGGTCGACGATGCGTTCGGGTAGCGACTCGTCGATCGGTTCGTGGGTGAGTAGGACTCGCATGTGGAACGGGGCGATTATGGTCTCCAGCACCAAGCGCGCATCGGTGCTGCGGGGCAACTCGCCTCGCTGGATGCCACGTTCGATGATGACCGACGTCAGGCCGAGGCGCGACTCCCAGAACCTGCGGCGCGCCGCTGCGACGGACTCGTCGTCGACATGCACGGCCGCCGCGCGGGTGAAGGTCGCCCCGGCAGGTTGGGACAGGAACGCCGCTACCGATCGGGTCAGTGCGAGGAGGTCGCCGCGTACCGAGCCGGTGTCGGGCACGGGGACGTCCTCGCCGCTGGTGGCCAGCATTGCATCGACGATGAGGTTCTCTCGGTTGCGCCACCGGCGGTAGATCGACGTCTCATGGACCCCGGCCCGTGTCGCGACCTCAGCGACGCTGAAATTGTTCGGACCATGTTCGAGCAGCACGCTGACGGCGGCCTCGACGACTGCCTCGCGCACCCGCGCACTGCGACCGCCGGTCCGCCGCGGCCGATCTGCTGACTCGGTCACCCTGTCACCTTAACGCAAGAATCCTTGCGTTCGAGTTCGGTGAGGGTTAGCGTGCTTATCGCATGATTACTTGCGTTAAGGAGTGGATATGGTCAACTGGGATGCGCCGACCATCGACATCGCGCCCACTGCGGACCCGGTCGGCTACCACAGACTGCATCCGGACCGGGGCATGGAATTCCAGCTCAACCGATTCCTGCAGTGGATCGGACCCGATGCCCTGAGCGAGATTCGCGCGGCCGCCGAGCGCATCGGCTCCTACTCCGACTGGATCACGGTGTTCCTCGGGCTGGCGCAGCAGGCACGCGCCGACGGTCGCGTGCTGTCTGCCGCGTACTACGACCGGGCGGCCGAGTTCTTCATGCCCGTCGACGACCCGCGTCGCGTCCATGCTCGCGACCGTTTCGTCGGTGCGATGCGCGATCTCTACCAGCTGTTTCCGGTCGACGTGCCCTACGGTGCTGTCGCATTGCCGACATACGAGGTGCAGCCCGAAGGCCCTTCGCAAGGCGTCATCGTCGTCTGCGGTGGATTCGACGAGTACACCGAGGAAATTTTCCCCCTGCTGCTGACCGGCGCTCGTGCCGGATACCGCGTCATCGCCTTCGACGGCCCCGGCCAGGGCGGCGCTCTGGAAGAGCACGGACTGCCCTTCGCGGCAGCATGGGAACACCCTGTAGGTACCGTCCTCGACCACTACGACCTGGATGACGTCACCTTGATCGGCATCTCACTCGGCGGCGGACTCGCCATCCGCGCAGCCGCCTTCGAGCCCCGCATCCGCCGGGTCGTCGCGCTCGACGTTCTCGATGATTTCCTCGAATGCCTTGGCGGACAAGCCTTTCCCGGTGCAACCCCGGCGCTGCGCCTCGCCCTCGCCGCCCACGCTCGCCCCATCGTCAACCTCACCGCACGCCTGGCCGAAGCCCGCAAACCGATCGCCGCCTGGGGGCTGCGCCAGGGCATGCACGTCACCGGCACCGCGGACGCCTACGCCTTCTTCCGCGCCGCCCGCGCCCTGTCCACCCGCACCATCTCCGATCGCGTCACCGCCGACGTCCTGCTGCTCGCCGGAGCCGACGACCACTACGTCCCCACACACCAACTCCACCGCCAAGCCGCCGCGCTGACCCACGCCCGCTCCATCACCACTCGCCTCTTCACCGCCGCCGAACAAGCCCAAAACCACTGCCAAATCGGCAATATCGGCACCTGCTTGCACACCATCCTTGCCTGGCTGCGCGTTCATCAGCCCACAGCGGACGACAACCTGAGCCCAACGCCGATCCAGTGAGCCCTGGGGTTCGCACCGAACGGCCCGCAAAACTGTTGGCACCGAAGCTGCTCAGTGTCCTTCAGCCGTCACCGACGAATCCGCCGCTGGCACCCGAGTCTCCTCAGCACCGCTCAATGCCATCGAAACCAACAGCGACACACCGGAATTCGCATCCGAGCCCGCGACGGCCTCCCGTGGAACGCCGGTGCGGCCGGAATTCGAACGCCACAGCTTCCCCCACTCGGCGCAAAACTGCTACGGGAGGAATCCCTATCGCGACGCTCGCGAACCCAGTCAGACCTGACAGCACCATCTGGCGATACCACCAACGCTGCTCAACGAACAAGGAGGACGCCGGGTCTTCCTGCGTGCCTCTTGCGTAGTCGCCGCTGAAAGGCGCGGCCGCGCAACGTGTTACTCGCGATCCCGCCGCCGCAGCAACTCGTTCACACTGACCGTCCGCCCGTCCGCGCTGTGATGCCGACCTTCGTCGGGCTGGCCGATGCGGCGACGGTTGGACCGTAACTCGGCCATCCAGTTTTCGATGCTGCTCCGATTCTCGTCCGAGGCATCGTCATTCGACGGGGCGGGCTGTTCCGAGACCGCGTGGTAAGTCGGATGGTCCGAAGCCGGGATCGGCGTCTGCTGAACCGGTGGCGGGGGAGGCGTCGGTGTGGGCGCAGGCGGAATCGGACGAGTCGGTTCGGAGGCTCCCGAAATCGTCGGAATCGGCCGCGGCCGAATGGGCTCGGGTGCGGGCGGTGCCGACTGGCCGAGCGGCGCGGCGGGCGACCCATGCGCGGGCGGCGACCCTGGTGCGGGCGGCGACCCCGGTGCGGGCGGCGACCCCGGCGCAGCCGATGCCTGTCCGGAGGGCGGCACGGGCGGCCCAGGCGGTGGCGTATGCAGCGGCGAATTCGCCCGCGGCCGAGTCGGATCGTGCGGCGCGACAGCGGGCCGTGGCGGCACCGGTGGTTCGGGCGGGAGCTTCGCGAAATGCTGCGTCGGCGCATCCGCCTCGATCTCCTCGACCGTGCGCGGCCGTCGCGGTGACCGCGACCGGGTACTGGCGTTATCGGTGAGCGCGGGCATCTGCATCGTCACCGGATCGGTGATCGGCGTGGTCTTCACCAGGTCGACGACCTCGCCCCCGCCGGGACGTTCGTCGTCCAGAATCGGCTCGCCGAGCCCGATCTTCTGCTGCACCTTCTTCATCCACGCCGGCGCCCACCAGCAGTCGTCGCCGAGCAGTTTCATGGTGGCAGGGACGAGCAGCATGCGCAGGATCGTCGCGTCGATGAACAGCGCCGCGATCATCCCGTAGGCCAGATACTGCATCATGACCAGATCGGAGAATGCGAACGCGCCGGTCACCACGAGCAGGATGAGCGCGGCGGCGGTGATGATGCGACCGGTCTGCGCGGTACCGATGCGCACCGCCTCGGTGGTCGAAGCCCCCTGTGTGCGCGCTTCGACCATGCGCGACAACAGGAATACTTCGTAGTCGGTCGAAAGACCGTAGATAACCGCGATGATCAGCACCAATACCGGTGACATGATCGGCTGTGGAGTGAAGTTCAGCAGGCCCGCGGCGTGCCCGTCGACGAAGATCCACGTCAAAATGCCGAGCGTGGAACCCAATCCGAGCGCGCTCATCAACGCGGCCTTGATGGGCAGCACCAGGGAGCCGAAGGTGAGGAACATCAGCAGCGTGGTCACGAACAGGACCAGCGCGATCATCCACGGCATCCGGTGCAGCAGCGCGTCGATGCTGTCCTTCTGGATCGCGGGCTGTCCGCCGACATACATCTGCACGTCGTCCGGGATTTCGAGGGAGCGCAGATAGTCGATGGTCGGATCCGCATTCTCCGAATCCGCCAGTGTCGCGCTGGTGCGGAACACTTCCTTGTCCGTATTGGACTGAGCAGGCACGTCGAAGGTGCCGTTCAAGCCGGGCGCCTGCTTGGCCGCGGTCCACACCTTGCCGACGTCACTGCTGTTACCCGAGACGAAAACCAGCTGGATCGGATCGGATTTGCGTAGCGGGAAGATCGAGTCGAACTTCGCCTGCGCGAGCCGGGTCGCGTTATCCGGCGGCAGATACCGCTCGTTGATACCGCCGAAGGCCAGATTCCTGACCGGAATGATCAGCAGCAGCAACAGGATGCAGATCGGGATCGCGATCTTGAGCGGATGCTGCATCACCCAGCGGGTCGACTTGCCCCAGAAGCCGTTCTCGACTTCCTCCGCGGTCTTGGTCTTGCGAAATCGCTTGAGCCCGAGCAAATCCACCCGCGACCCGAGAATGCTGAGCATCGCGGGCAGGATGGTGATGGCGGTCAGCGCGGCCAGCGAGACGGTCGCGATGGAGCCGTAGGCGATCGATTTCAGGAAGCCCTGCGGGAACAGCAGCATGCCGCCGAGGCTGGCGATGATCATGGTTGCGGAGAACACGACGGTGCGACCCGAGGTCATCACCGAACGGCGCACGGCCGCCCGGGTGTCGTAGCCCTCGGCGAGTTCCTCACGGAATCGACTCACGATGAACAGGCCGTAGTCGATGGCCAGACCGAGACCGATCATCGAAACGACCGGCGAGACAAACGAGTTGACCTCGGTGAACTGGGTGACGAAACGCACGATGCCCCAAGCACCGATCACCGTCAGACCACCGACGATCAGTGGCAGTGCCGCCGCGACCACACCGCCGAAGATGAAGAACAGCAGCACCGCGACCGCGGGGATGGCCAGGATCTCCATCCGCTTCTGGTCGGCGGCCATGGTGTCGTTCAGCGTGCCCGCCACCGCCTGCAGGCCAGCGACCTGCACATCGACGTCCGGAATGGCGAAGGCATCCTTCACTTTCCGGTAGTTGCGCACCATATCGGTGTCGTTATTGCCCTGGATGGCGACCGAGGCGAAGGTGTACTTCTTATCCTTCGAACCGAATGTCAACGGTGACGCCGGACCGGTTTCGGTCTGCCAGTAGGCGCCGTTGATCTTGGAGATCTCATCCGGATGTTCGCGCGGCAGCGAATTGAGGCTGTCGACGATCTTCTGCCGGAATTCGGGATCATCGATCGTCTTACCGTCCGGTGCCGTGTAGAGCACGATCACATCGCTGTTGTGATCACGCCCGAACGCCTCGTCGGACAGCTTGGCCGCGTTGGCCGATTGCGACGTGGGATCGTCCCACCCGCTGGAGCTGAGATGGTCTTCCAGGCCCAGGCCGTAACCGCCGATGGCCAAGAGTGCGGCCGCGACTGTGCCGATGACGGCGAAGCGCAGCCGATAGACCAGATCGCCCCAGCGTGTGAACACTAAGCGACTCCTTGGGCAGGGCGAGAGGTGAGCAGCGCCGACAGCGGCCGGAACGGCTGCAGCCAGGCACCCTCGTCGGGCAGCGAGTCGAGGCTGACCCTGGGCAGCGGTTCACGGAACACGCCCGGGATGTCCTCGAGATCTACGAACTCGAGGGTATCGGATGTTACGGCCCAACTCGCATGCTCACGGAAGCCGAGTATCTGAACGGGGATTCCGTTGGCGGCCAATCGTTCGAGTGGTTCGCGAAATGCCTGGCCATCGGCGGAGGCGACCATGATGCCCGCCAGCCCGGCACCGCGGCTGCGTAGCTCGATGTGCGCGAGCATATCCGCGTCGACATCGGAGTCCTCATCGATCTTGGGCTTGGCGAAGACCGCGTAGCCGACATTGCGCAGCGCCTCCACCCACGGCCGCACCACATCGGCGGTGCCCGGCGCGATATTGGTGAAGACGGTCGCTTCCGGTTCGACCCGGGTCACGCTGCCCACCGATAGTTCGGCGGTGCGCGCGAGCAGCCAGCGGCCGAGCGCGTCGAAGCGCGGTCGATAGGCGGCCGTCGGGCGGCCGCCGAGGATCGCGCCCAGCCCCATGTCGAGGTTCGGGGCGTCCCAGACCAATAGCACTCGACGCACATCGGGCGTAACCGCGCCGATCACCTCGGATCCGGTTCCGTGCACCTCCCCGGCAACATCCACGACCTCATGGGCCATCTCACCGACACTCATCATCTGATCTTCCCCCATATGAACTCGTTGATGGCGCTTCCGGCGCGATGTGCCTTACCTTCGAATTTCGTGACGGGCCTTTCGAAGCCGATCGGTGCGCTGTCGCGATGCTCGGCGCTGACCCCGCCCGTTGTCTCGTTCAAGCCGATGAGCTGCGGTTCTGCGGCGCCGACCGCGGCGATGAATTCGGCGTAGTCGGCGTGGTCGGTCGCGACGTGCAACACACCGCCGGGCCGTAGGCGATTGGCGATCAATGCGAACGTCGCGGGCTGCAACAGCCGGCGTTTATGGTGTCGCGCTTTCGGCCACGGGTCGGGAAAGAAGACTCGAACGCCCGTGAGCGACTGCTCAGCAATCATGTTTTCCAACACATCCACAGCGTCACCGCGCAGCAGTCGAATGTTGTCGATCTGCTCGCGCTGGATGCGCTGCACCAGTTGCGCCAGACCGGGCTGATAGACCTCGATGCCGATGAGATTCAGATGCGGTTCCGCCTGTGCCATCGCGGCGGTGGCGGTGCCTGTCCCACAACCGATCTCGATGACGAGCGGGGCCTCGCGGCCGAACCAGGCGGTGGCGTCGAGTGGTTCGTCGGCCACATCGCGACCGATCTTGGGCCAGGTGCGATCCCAGGATTGCTGTTGGGTCGCGGTGAGTGCGCCCCGGCGCGAGCGAAAGCTCGTCACGCGGGGGTACAGGCGAGAGCCCGAGCCCATTCGGGATCCACCGTCCGCCGAAGCCGGAGCTGTGGACGGCGGTCCGGGAACTGACTCGGCAGTATGGTTCGCGGCGTCGTTCACGCGCTCCATTGTCCAGCATCGCAGGATGCGGGCGGCAAGCGGTCGTAGCGGATCGCTTGCGGGTCACCCGAGACGAACGGTTACGCGGCGCGTACGCGGGGGATTCGAGCGGCGGGCTCGGTCTCCTGACGCAGCGGCTTGCCCAGCGCCACCTTGACCGCGGTGCCGAGCATCTCCCACAGTCCGCGCACACCCGTGGGCGAGGCGGCGACCGACCACACCGTGCTGTCGCCGGCTTCGCGCACCGGTTTTCCCGCGAGCCGATCGCTCAGCCAATCCAGGCTGATCGGCGTGGCCAGCGGAAGCAGGGAGAAGTGCTCGCTGAGCCGGTCGCGCACATAGGTGACCTGTGCGCCGCCGCGGCGGTACCGCTCGACCTGACCGTCGACGCCGTCCATGTGGATGATCTGGTCGTGCACCGGCTGCAACACCAGCAGCGGGCAGGTCGGGATGGAGTGACCGAGCCGCAGGTCGTCGAGCACGGCCTGCATTTCGGGTGTGGCGAGCACCTCGACGAGCGGACGGCTCAGATGGTGACCGACATCTCTTTTGACGAGCCCGAGAACCGCCGCGAGCGGTGTCGACCGTTCGGCGCGTTCGATGAGCCGCAGCCCCTCGGCATCGCAATCGTCGTCGAATACCTCGGCCAGTGCCGGGTAGAGCCTGCGTAGCGCGGCGATCACGATCGCGGGCAGCCCGGCGTAATGCCCGCCGTTGAGTCGGGCGAATACCTGGCCGGGATCGCCGACCGGCGCGCCGAGTACCGCGCCGACGATATCGAGCTCCGGAGCGTAGGTCGGCGCCATCTCGACCAACCACGAACTGGCCATACCGCCGCCGGAATAACCCCAGACCGCGATCCGGGTATCGGGGCGCAGACCCAGCGGCGCGAAACGCAGCGCCGCGCGGATCCCGTCGAGTCCGCGGTAACCGGGCTCACGCGGCGCGCCGAAATTCCCGTGCGGGCCCTCGTGATCGGCGATGCTCACCGCCCAACCCCGGCGCAGCGCGTTGGCCACCAGCATCCATTCGAATTGGGTGACCGAGCCGAGTGCGTGGGACCCACGCCGCAATGCGTAGGAGGGGGAACATCGCTCGGCGACCGCGTCCATGGCGGTCTGGAAGGCCAGCAGCGGGCGGTCTTCGTTCGGGTCGGCGCCGAGCGGCAGCAGCACCGTGGTGACCGCCGCTTCCGGGGTGCCGTGCATGTCACAGCTGCGGTAGAGCAGCTGCCAGGCCGAGACCTGCTGCGGTACAAGACCGAACAGTGCGAGCTCGACGCGACGGCTGCGCAGGATGGTCCCGGCCGGCCGGGCCGCGAAACCCTTCGGTGGACGGAGGAATGGATCGCTACTGGGTAGCAGCGGCTTCCGATCGCCGGACGCGTCCGGCTCGACACCGATGACATCGACCGTCACGGCAACCTCCTCATCGAGACCAGCGGAACGGATTCCGCCTGGTCGGCTGCCGTGTTCGATTGCGGCGCTCCCGGGCCCTGCGCAAGCTACCGCCTCCGGGCCCGTCGCTCGCACCGCGTGTTCGAAAAACGAAGCTGCGCACCGACTATGGTGCCGACCATCCCGTCAGACTAAGTGACCATGGCATCTGTGGGAACCCCGAGGTAGGGGGCTTGCCCCCGCACTAGACTGCGCGCATGAGCAGACCGACTGTGTTCATCACCGGCGCGGCGGCGGGGATCGGCCGGGCCACGGCCCTACTTTTCGCAGCACAGGGGTATCACGTCGGTGCATACGATATCGATGAGGTGGGGTTGACCAGGCTCGCGGCCGATATCCACGCCGCCGACGGCAGTGTGCGCACCGGGGTGCTGGATGTGACGAACGACACCCACTGGACCGAGCGTCTGGCGGAGTTCAACGGTGACGAGAACCGGCTCGACATCCTCGTCAACAATGCGGGCATCCTGCGCGCGGGTTCGTTCGAATCGATCGATCTGGCCACCCACCAGACCATCATCGACGTCAATCTCGGCGGGGTCATAGCGGGTACGCATGCCGCGTTCAGCTATCTGCGCGATACGCCCGGTGCTCAGGTCGTGAATCTGTGCTCGGCGTCGGCGATCTACGGTCAACCCGAACTCGCCAGCTACGGTGCGACCAAGTCCGCGGTCAAAAACCTCACCGAGGCACTGGATCTCGAATGGGAGCGCCACGATATCCGAGTGATCGCGGTGTGGCCGCTGTTCGTGGCCACCGCCATGGTGGACGGAGTCGAAACCGGTACGACCAAATCGCTCGGCGTGCGTCTGACCGCCGAGGATGTCGCGCACGGGATCTGGGACGCGACCCGCAAGCGCGGACGGCTGCCGCGGGTGCACTACGAAATCGGCGCGCAGGCAAAGGTACTGGCGGCCGCCGCGAAATACGCGCCGAACTGGGCCGTGCGGACCGCGAACAAATACTTCAGCGGCAGCTGACCCTTTCGCGACCTGCCCGCGGTCGCTATGGCCCGTCCGCCCGGTATGTCTGCAAGAATGGCGCACCGAAAAGGGGGTGCGAAGCTTTGCCGATAGCCACCGAATCCGAGGGGCCCCGGATCCGACCGGGCGGACCCGCACGGGAACTGGACCAGCTCGACCACCTGCTCGCGACGCTGCGCTCGGGTGCCGATCCGCGGATCGTGGGCCAAGTGGGGACCGCCATAGCGCGGTGGCGTCGGCCGCCGCGCATTCAGGTGACCGGGCGGGCGCATACCGGGCGGACCACAGTGCTGCACGCGCTGGCATTGATGTCGGCGGTGGAGACGGCGCCGATCGACGAACCGGGCGTCGCCGATCCCGAACTCGACGCCGACATCATTGTCTACGTGCTCTCCGGTGCGCCACAGCCCGCGGACCGGCGGATTCTGTCGGAACTGCCGCCGGAGCGCACGGTCGCGGTGCTGAACAAGGCCGATGCCATCGGATCAAGGTGGGGTGATGCGGTCGCCGCCGCCGAGCAGTACAGCGGCGGACTCGGGACCGTCACGCTGCCGGTGGTCGCCTCGCTGGCCGTGCGCACCAGGGCCGGTGCGGTGAGCGAGGCCGATATGGCCACGCTGCGCCGCCTGGCCGAAACCGCGGATCCGGCGCTCACGCTTTCGCCCGACCTGTTCGTCGCGGCATCGGCCGGACCGGATGTCGCCGAGCGCGAAGAACTGCTGCAACGTTGGGATCTGTACGGCGTGACCTGCGCGCTGTCGGCGTTGCGGCAAGACCCCGAACTGGGTCCGCACGCACTGCTGCAGATCATGCACGCGGCCAGCGGTATCGATCCGCTGCACCGCTTATTGCACCGCCGCTACGAACAGGTCTCCGCACTGCACGGCGGCGAACTCCTCGACGAACTGGCCCGTCTCGCCGCCCGCGCCGTCCCGGCCGACGGCACGAACGCACGGGACGTGCTGGAGGACTACCTCTTCGGCGACGATGCCCTCTGGCTCGGCCTCTGCGCGGGCCTCGCCTACCCGCAGGTCGCTCACCTGGCCGCCGGATATCGCGCACCCGCGCCGTCCGATGCCGATGACGCCCTCGCCCGCGCCGCCCGCTGGCGCGCGGTGGTCTCCAGCGATATGTCCCCTGCGGCTCGCCGCGCCGCCCTGCGCGTGCACAACGGCTACATCCGGCTATGGGAACGGATGAGCAGTGCCGGACTCTGAGCAGCCGAGTGACTTTGAGCAGCCGAGTGACTCTGAGCAGCCGAGTTCCGCGGGCACGGAGCCGTCGGCCTCGGGTGCGCTCGACCGTGATGAATCCGCCACTGCTCCACGCCGATCCGCATCCGAGCAGGGCTCGCTGACTCCTGAGGTCGAGGCGGTCATCGCGCGGTGGAATCCGCAGGGGACCGCGCTGTTGCGCGCGGTGCGGGGGACCGGGGTCGCGTCGGCGGTGTCGTTGATCGGGCCCGATGACGCCAATACGAGCCTGTTGCGCACCGAACTGGCTCGGTTCGAGCCGCGGATACCGCTGTCGGATCCGGTGCCCGATGCGAGCGCGGCGGTGGAGACCACGTCGCCGTCGGGTAATGCGCCGTCGGCGGTTGCGCTCATGCTGTTGGACGCGGGTAGCGCCCTCGGCGCCGACACTGTGCACATGGTGCAGCGCTTGCGCGCCGACGGCACCCGGATCCTGCTCGCCATGAACGGCATCCACGCCTATCAGGACTGGCGCGCGGTGCAGGCGCACAACCTCGAACTGCTCGCCGCCCAGGGCATCCACGATCTGGAGATCGTGCCGGTATCGGCGCGGCTCGCGGTGGCGGGCCGATCGGCTGGAGATGCGGGTCTGCTCGATCGCTCCGGACTCGGCGCGCTGCATGCGGAACTCGCGGCGGCCACGGCCGGCGCCGAATCCGACGACCGGCTCGCCGCGGTCACCACGCGCGTGCTGACCGATACCCGCCGACGGGTCGCCGAACAGGTCGCGGTGCTGCGTTCCGGCGCGGAACCGATCCAGTGGCGCGAAGAACGCGCCGTCCTGCTCGCCGGACGTGACGGCGGCCGCGCCACCGCCATGTCCACCCTGCGCAGCCAGCTGCATCTGGCCAGGGTCGATCTGATGACCGATGTCGGTGCCCGGGTCCGCGCGCTGCACGCCGCCGCCCGGGGCGAACTCGACCGTTTGCGCCGCGCCGAATTCGGCGGCTATCCCGAACGCCTACGGCAGGCGGTCAACGAACTGACCAACGTCGTGGACGGCACCATCGACCAGCGGCTGTCCGAGCTCACCGACCGCGTCGGCGCCGCACCGGAACACGACCGCGACATGCCACCGCGTTGGCGCGATCCGGCCCCGCGTGTCGGTCCGGATCCGGAGCCGCGGCACCGAGGTGTCGAAGATCACCTCATGATCGCGCTGGGTGCGTCCGCTGGTGTCGGCATCGGCCGTCTACTGGTCGCTCCGTTCTCCCTCGTGCAAGCCGTCAATTTCGCGGTCCTGCCCGTGACGCTGCTGCTCGGAGCGGGTGCGGCGGCCTGGGTGGTGCGTGCCCGCGGCCAGGTCGCCGACCGTGCGCACCTCCGTCAATGGATCTCCGACGCGCTGGTCAATGTGAAGGCCCATTTGGAGCAGCGGGTCGTCACCGCGCTGGTGGAATCGGAGACCTCGCTATCGGACCGCGTCATGCACGCGAGCACCGAGCGAATCGTCGAAATCGACCGTCAGGTGGCCGAATTGGAGGCCAGACTGCGCCGTGCCGCGGCCGAGCAACCGGGACAGCTCGCCGCCTGCGAACGCGACATCGCCATACTCGACCGATATCGGACTTCTTTTGACTAGGTAACTTGGTGGGTACTCCTGGGGGAACCCGATTCCGTACCGGTCGTCACATCGCGTTAACCTCTTAAGCAGGAACCTGGGCGTCCGCTTCGTCCTTGTACGCGGTCCAGCCATGACGCGCTTTCGACTGGTCGTAGCGGGTGCCTTCCCGCCAACGGTGGCGCTCGGTGTGTTCGCGCTGGTCATGGGCCTGCCCGCTAGCGACTGCTTGCCAGGTCGCTCGAATGGGTCAGTCCAGGCGGAAACACCGTGAACCGCCCATCTCAGGAGAGTTTTCATGACCTCAGCGACCATTCCTGGTCTTCGCGATTCCGACGGCGAGCAGCCGACCGAGCACAGCGAACTACTCGCCTGGGTACAGGACGTCGCAGAACTCACTCAGCCGGAGCGAGTGGTCTGGGCGGACGGTTCCGACGAAGAGTGGGATCGGCTGACCGCTCAGCTCGTTGCGGCGGGCACCTTCCAGAAGCTCAACGAGGACAAGAAGCCGAACTCGTTCCTCGCCCTCTCCGACCCCTCCGATGTGGCGCGGGTCGAATCCCGCACCTACATCTGTTCGAAGACCGAGGCCGACGCGGGCCCCACCAACAACTGGGTCGACCCCACCGAGATGCGCGCCACCATGACCGAGCTGTACCGCGGCTCGATGAAGGGCCGCACCATGTACGTGGTGCCGTTCTGCATGGGCCCGCTCGGCGCCGAGGACCCCAAGCTGGGCGTGGAGCTCACCGACTCCGAATACGTCGTGGTCTCGATGCGCGTGATGACCCGGATGGGCACCGCCGCGCTGGAGAAGCTCGGCACCGACAAGCCGTTCGTGAAGGCCCTGCACTCCGTCGGCGCCCCGCTGGCCGACGGCCAGGCCGATGTGCCGTGGCCGTGCAACGACACCAAGTACATCACCCATTTCCCCGAGGACCGCGAGATCTGGAGCTACGGCTCCGGCTACGGCGGCAATGCGCTGCTCGGCAAGAAGTGCTACTCGCTCCGCATCGCCTCGGCCATGGCCCACGACGAGGGCTGGCTGGCCGAGCACATGCTGATCCTCAAGCTGATCTCGCCCGAGGACAAGGCGTACTACATCGCCGCGGCGTTCCCGAGCGCCTGCGGTAAGACCAACCTCGCAATGATCCAGCCGACGGTTCCCGGCTGGCGCGCGGAGACCCTTGGCGACGACATCGCCTGGATGCGTTTCGGCAAGGACGGCCGCCTGTACGCGGTGAATCCGGAGTTCGGATTCTTCGGCGTCGCGCCGGGCACCAACCGCAGCTCGAACCCGAACGCCATGGCGACCGTCGAGGCGGGCAACACGGTCTACACCAATGTCGCGCTCACCGATCACGGCGATGTCTGGTGGGAGGGCCTGGAGGGCGAGCCCGATCACCTGATCGACTGGAAGGGCAACGACTGGTACCTGCGGGAGACCGAGACCCTTGCCGCGCACCCGAACTCGCGGTACTGCACGCCGATGTCGCAGTGCCCGATCCTGGCTCCGGAATGGGACGACCCGCAGGGTGTGCCGATCTCGGCCATTCTGTTCGGCGGCCGCCGCAAGACCACGGTTCCGCTGGTGACCGAATCCTTCGACTGGCAGCACGGCGTCTTCATGGGCGCGACCCTGTCGTCCGAGCAGACCGCAGCCGCCGAGGGCAAGGTCGGCACCGTGCGCCGCGACCCGATGGCGATGCTGCCGTTCATGGGCTACCACGTCGGTGACTACCTGAATCACTGGATCAATGTCGGCAAGAATGCCGATGCGAACAAGCTGCCGAAGATCTTCTACGTGAACTGGTTCCGTCGCGGTGGCGACGGCCGCTTCCTGTGGCCCGGATTCGGTGAGAACTCCCGCGTGCTGGAGTGGATCGTCGGCCGCATCGAGGGTTCGGCGCAGGCCGAGCCGACCGCGATCGGCAATGTGCCCACCGCCGCCCAGATGGACCTCGAGGGTCTGAATGTCGACCCGGTCGATGTCGACGAGGCACTCGCCGTCGATGCCGCCGAATGGCGCAAGGAGATCCCGCTCATCGAGGAGTGGTTCGAATTCGTCGGCGACAAGCTGCCCTCCGGCGTGCGCGACGAGTTCGAGGCGCTGAAGGAGCGCTTGGGCTCTGTCTGATTGCCGCGCCTGCGGCGCGGCGGGTTCGCGGCCCCCGGGTGTCTCGCGTCCGAGCCGTCGAGACTCGCGCCTGCGGCGCATCGCTTCGACGGCTCGGACGCGAGACGGGCCGCGAACGGTCGCTCGTAAGACTCGCTCCGTGCGGGGTGGTCAGTGCTTGAACGGATCTTTGTCAGGCCAAGCACGCGGATCCGGCGGCTGGCGAACGCGTCGTCCAGACTCGCGACTACGTCGCATGCGCTTCGACGGCTCGGACGCGAGACGGGCCGCGAACGGTCGCTCGTAAGACAGTAATGATTGCTGAGTTCCCGTGGTGGCCGTCCTGACTCACCGTAAGACGGTACGGGGTGATCAGTGCTCGAACGGAATTTGTCAGGCCAGGCGCGCGGGTCGGGTGGGTGGCGTCCGGGTCGTCGAGACTTGCGCCTGCGGCGCATGCGTTTCGACGCCTCGGATGAGAGATGGGCCGCGAACTCCTCGCTCTTGAGACTCGCTTCGTGCTGGGTGAGTAATTTCCGAAACTCGCGGCACCGCCCGCACCATCTTTCGACGATGGTGCGGGCGGATTCGGCTGGGGCGGACTTATTCGGAGAACGGCGCGAACCGGATCACTTGACGGAAGCCGGCGGTCCGGAAGAGCCATCGGATCCGTCCGTCCGGCACTGCGGCCGCCTCATTCGTCAGCGCTTGTGTCACATGCTGTTTGAAGTTGTGCCGAGGATGGCGCCGCAGCAGTTCCTCGACCCAGCTCGGATCTAGGTCGGACATCCGTGCCCCGAAGACGTCCACCGACGCGCCTGCGGAACGAAGCCGAGATCGTCGACCTCATCGGCGACTCCGACGGTGAGGTGCGCGGCGATCGCGGCACCGACGGTGTGCGCCTCGATCTGGCGCACCTGCTCGCGCAGGGTCTGGGGCGTATTGCGATGAATTCGCCACGCTGTTCCCAGCGGTAAAGCTTGACCCCGCCGCGCTTTACGTGGACGACGGTGATGTGCTCACCTCGGTGGATTGTCCGCGGGAATGGACCTGTGTCCGCATATCGTGCGTCGAGAGTTGGGTGCGGGTGTGGCGGCCGATCTGGCCCGCTGGAATGTGACACCACCGCGCCGCGAGGGCGGTCAGGCGCAATACATTCCGGATGCTTTGGGCAGCAATGACTTCCCGGGCGCGCTGGCCGCGACCATGGCCTGGGGGCGGCGAATCCGGCTGCAGCGCCGGATGTTTCGGCGATTGCCGGACTTGCGCTGATGAGCGAACGCACATTCATCCGCCGATTCGAAGCCGAGGTGGGCACCACGCCGCGCGGCGCTGGTTGGAGGCGCAGCGCACCGTGCGTGCCAGAGGGTTGCTGAAGACTACCGAACTGTTCACCGAAGTTGTTGCGGCACAGTCCGGATTCGGTAGCGTCACCGCGCTGCGGGTGCATCTGCGCGCGGCCACCGGTACGACGCCCGCCGGTTATCGCCGGTCGCTGCATCGCTGGCAAATCTCGTCGGTGAATGCGCGTACCAGGCGGTATCGATCGGTCGATGTTTTCGGATCGTCGGATCTGAAGCCGTCGGTGCGCTACGGTTGATTTGCCCGGATGTGCTTCGTATTAATACGAGGAATGTCCGGGAGGGGCGCATGTTACGCGTGTTTCCGTCTCATGACCCGCCAGATCAATTGCCAATCATTAACTCAATGACTGAACTACTTCCCTTTCGACTCGCGAATCCGAACCTTGCGGCCAGCGATGAGATCAACGCATGAGAGGTGGTTGGATGAATACGGCATCGCGAAGCGATTCCTCGAGGGGTGGCGGTCGGGTGACGGGTGGGCCCGATCTGGAAATCGGCCCGCTGGCGGTGCCGCAGATCGAGCCGGCGACCGCGAGCACGCCGCTGCGGCGCGCTGCCGGACGTTTGCAGGATGCGCTGCCGTCGGGCTGGCAGGTCGAAATCGTCGACGCCGGTGCGCCGAGGATCGTCGACGCACCGGATCGTCAGCCGGTAGTCCGGGTGGTTATGCCGGGGGCTTGACTACCCCGTCCATCCCATCGGCATCAGCAGGGACTTCTGCTCGCAGAATGCGTCCAGACCCTCTGGTCCGTTCTCCCGGCCGAGGCCGGAGTTCTTGTAGCCGCCGAAGGGCGAACTCGGGTCGAATGCGTACCAATTGATCGCGTACGTTCCGGTACGCACCCGCGCCGCGATTTCCGCGCCGTGCTCGATATCGGCGGTCCAGACCGAGCCGGCCAGGCCGTATACGGAATCGTTCGCGATGGCCACCGCTTCGTCCTCGGTCTCGTACGGGATGACCGACAGGACCGGGCCGAAAATCTCCTCCTGCGCGATCGTCGACTTGTTGTCGACATCGGCGAAGATGGTCGGCTCGACGAACCAGCCGCGGTCCACATTCGCCGGGCGGCCGCCGCCGAGCACCAGTCGCGCGCCCTCCTCCCTGCCCTTGGCTATATAGCCCTCGACGCGGTCACGCTGACGTTCGGAGATCAGTGGGCCGAAGGTCGTCGCCGGATCGGTGGGATCGCCGGTTTTCAGCGTCTGCACGTGCTCGACCAGCGCTTCCAGGATCTCGTCGTAGCGGCTGCGCGGCGCGAGAATGCGGGTCTGCGCGACGCAACCCTGGCCGCTGTTCATCAGACCGGAGAAGGCGAGCACCGGGATATTGGCGATATCCATATCCGGCAGCAGGATTGCCGCCGATTTGCCGCCCAGCTCGAGCGAGACGCTTTTGAGCTGTCCGGTCGCAATGGCGCCGATCTTGCGACCGACCGCGGTGCTGCCGGTGAAGGTGACCTTGTCGACGCCCGGATGCGAGACCAGATATTCCGCGGCATCCGCCTCGGCGGGCAGGATCGACAGCACGCCCTCGGGCAGGCCCGCCTCGGTGAAGATTTCCCCGATCTTGTTGGCGGTCAACGGAGTCAGCGGCGCGGGCTTGAGCACCACCGTGCATCCGGCGAGCAATGCGGGCGCGAGCTTATTGGCCGCGAGAAACAGCGGGACATTCCAGGCCGTGACGGCCGCGACCACACCGCGCGGCTCCCGCGAGACCCGCGCGGTGCCGAACAGGCCGGTGCGGGTTTCGTTCCAGGGGAAGGACTCGGCCAGTCCGGCGTACGCGTCGAGCGCGGCCACCGCCGGAATCTGGTTGAGCGTCATGGCGATCATCTGCGGTGCGCCCATTTCCGCGGTGAGCGTGGCGAGCAGATCCGCCGAACGCTCCTCGATCAGGCGCGCGGCGCGCGTGAGCACCTGGGCGCGCTCCGCGGGCGGTGTGGACGGCCATGGACCGTTGTCGAAGGCGTGCCGAGCGGCGGCTACCGCGGCGTCGACGTCGGCGCGACCCACCACCGGGACGCTGCCCACCGGCTCGACCGTTGCGGGCGAGATGACCTGGAGGCGCTCGGTGGCGGCGGGCGCGGTCCAGCGGCCGCCGATGAACAGGCTGTCGTAATGCATGAGAACACGTTACAGTTTTGTGGCCCGATTGTCTGTAACATGTTCCAGTTCGCCATCTGGTCCACGGTCTGAACTGCGCGAATTCCAACCTGTCGGTTCGCTTTTCAGAGAACGCACTATTGCGTTCTGTTCCTGTACCGGTCATGCTGTAGCTACTGATCAGCTCGCTCGATTCATGAACCGATTACGCAATTGGGGAGTCAGAGTCATGGCGGTGCAAGTGATCGGTCGGTCGTTGATGACCAGCGACCAGACCGAGCATCAAGCTAAAAGTGTGGGCGTAGGTGGATGGGTGGTTTCCTTCCTACCGGGCCGGACGCTGACCATCGAGCAGGCAACCGCCGCGATGCAGGCCGCCGAGGCGGTCGCCGTCGTCGGAATGCTGGCTGATCAGGTCGGTCTGACCACCCTGGAGACGGTCGGTTTGGCCATTCAGGAATCGCCATGGGCGGCCACGATCAACGTATGCGGGCGCAGGAGCTGGCGCCGGGGCTGGCTGGAGAAGTAGCGCTACGGCTTGCCGGCCACTACCACCAGATTGCTCACCAGTAACTCTCGCAACACGGGTACGCGAACCAGCCACCAGGCCCAACGCGGGTGGTAGCGGGGGAAAATGATGCGCACATCCGCGGAAGTGCCTGCCGCCCAACGCAACCCGTCGGCGGCGCGGACCGCGAACAGCGACTTGCCGAAGCGGTTCTTCGGTTCCCGGCCGGTCTTGCGACGGTATCGGCGCGCTGCGTACTCACCACCGAGGTAGTGCCACGGCCCTGTTTCGTGGCCGCCGAACGGGCCGTGCCAGACCGTGTACGAGAGCACTATCAAGCCGCCCGGACGGGTCACACGGACCATTTCGTCGGCCATGACCCACGGCTGCGGCACATGCTCGGCGACATTCGAGGAGAAGCAGATGTCGACGGCGTTATCGCGGAACGGTAGTGCCATACCGGACCCGCGGACCGCGCCCGCCACCGAGAGTCCGGCGGCGTGCATCTCCGATGGGTCGGGCTCGACGGGGAGGTAGCGTGCACCGGTCTTGACGAATTCGTCGGCGAAGTAGCCGGGGCCGCCGCCGACATCCAGGATGGTCGCGCCGTTGAGGCCGTGTCCGGTGATATCTGTGTAGAAGTCGACGAGCATCGCCGCGCTGTCGGCGGCCAGACCGCCGTAGAACAGTGCGGGATCGGTCTGCTCGAATCGGAAACTGCCGAGCAGCCGCAGCGACCGGCGCAAGGTCGCCCGCCGCGCGAACCGGGACACGGCTCGTCCGCGCCGTGGGGCTTGGGCCGCCACGGCCTCGGCTGGCTCGGTTTCAGCAGTCGGCACGGCGCAGAGTCTCGCATAGTGCGGGCAATGCGCCGCGGTCCCGCCTGCCTGGGCTGGGAATTCTCGCGGGCGTCGGTTGCTGTTCACGCGGTGCGCGATTGCTGGTAAGGGCGCGGTGGCGGCTGGTCGGGCAGGTGCGCGGGTTAGGGTGTACGGCGATATCCGTGACCTGCTGACCGAGAGAAGCTCCACAGTGCGCGAAGTCCTCCTGCTGTGCTGGCGTGACACCGGGCACCCGCAGGGCGGCGGCAGCGAACGATACCTGGAACAGGTCGGCGCGCAGCTCGCCGCGCGCGGGGTCAAAGTAACCCTGCGCACCGCGCGATATCCGGGCGCACCGAAGCGGGAGCGCATCGACGGCATCGATATCAGCCGGGCGGGCGGGCGGTTCTCGGTCTATCCGCGGGCGCTGGTCGCTATCGCGCTCGGACGGCTCGGCATCGGGCCGCTGCGAGGTCTGCGGCCCGATGCGGTGATCGATACGCAGAACGGGATCCCGTTCTTCGCGGGGGCGGCGACGAAGGCACCGTCGGTGGTGCTGGTGCATCACGGGCATCGAGAGCAGTGGCCGGTCGCCGGACGGTTCGTCGGGCGGATCGGCTGGTGGATCGAATCGCGGCTCTCGCCGCGGGTGCATCGGCACAACCAATACCTGACCGTTTCGCTGCCCTCGGCCGAGGAACTGGCCACGTTGGGGGTGGACGGTTCCCGGATCGCGGTGGTGCGCAACGGCGCCGAGCCCGTTCCAGTGGACGCGCCGACCGGCTGCGCGGAGACGCGCACCGAAGAGCCGCGCATCGTGGTGCTCTCGCGGTTGGTGCCGCACAAGCAGATCGAAGACGCGCTCGCGGTTGTCGCGCGACTACGGAGTCGGATTCCCGGCCTGCGACTCGATGTCATCGGCGACGGCTGGTGGGCGGACAACCTGAAGACCGACGCCCGCCACCTCGGCATCGCCGACGCGGTCACCTTCCACGGCCACGTCGACGAGCGGCGCAAACACGAATTGCTCGCGCGCGCTTGGGTGCACGTGCTGCCCTCCCGCAAGGAGGGCTGGGGCCTCGCGGTCATCGAGGCGGCGCAACACGGCGTCCCGACGATCGGCTACCGCAGTTCACGCGGACTCACCGATTCCATTGTCGACGGGGTGACCGGGGTGCTCGTCGACGATGTGAGCCAGCTCGCCGAGTCCGTCGGTGAGCTGGTCGACGACACCGAGGCGCGCGCTGTCATGGGGGAGAAGGCGCGTGCCCGGGCGCGTGAATTCTCTTGGGAGCAAACCGGTAACGGTGTGTACGAGGTGCTCGCGGCCGCGGCTCGAGGTGAGCACAGCTCGGGGCTTATTCCGCCAGGACCCTGATCGGTCGTGGGTCGCGGTCATGCGACGAACTCGTCTGCCGCTCGGGTCAACGGCGTGGGGCGCAATATGGCCGCGAGCAGCAGACCGCCGACCATGAGCGCGGCCCAGAGGATGTGGGCGGCGTAGGCGATCACGCGGTGCGCGGACTGTGATTCTTCGAGATGGTCGGTGGCGTCGGGGACTCGGTACAGGGCCAGTTGGGAGTCGGCGTAGACCGAGTCCAGCTGGGCGAGTGTTGTTTTCGACTCGCCGAGCGGTCCGGGCGTGGTGCGTTCGACGAGGACCCAGCCGACCCCGAGCTCACCCAACCGCCGTGCCGAATCACCGTGCAGCAGTGCGGTTTCCACCTCTCGGGCCCGGGCGCCCTCACCGGCCACGGTGCGCCCGTGCACCGGAAGCTCACCGGTCTGCAACACGTCGCGCGGCAACATTCGTGGCGCCGGATCCAATACCGCCACTTTGCCGCTGTACGGGAACTTCCGAAACATCCCGCCGGGCAATACGGCAACATCCCCAGACCCATCGATCCGCTCAGCAACCCGCTGCCAGCCGACGGAATAATGCACCGGCTTCAGCGCCCCACCCACACCCCAGGCCAAATCGAACAGCGGCAGCATCAGCAGCGCGATGAATACCGTTGCGGTCAAGGCCATCCCGAACGAGCCGCTGGACTCCTTCGCCGCTGCCGCGAAGCGCAGTGCGACCGCTCGACACCCAGCGGCGGCGCACAGCACGTACGCAGGCATGGCAAGCGCCACATACTTCTGCGTATCCCGCAACAACCCCGCGCCGGGCACATGACCGACGAGCCACTCCAAGCCGCTCATGCCCCACGTCGTGGCCCCCAATGCGGGCAGTAGGACGGCGAGAATCGCAAGTGCCAGCAATGCGCGACGGACTCGCAAGCCCTCCCGATCGATGCCGCCGGTGTCGCCGGCGGCTGTGTCGGCGTCGGTGGTCGTGGCCTCGGGGTGCGTCGAATTTGTGGTGTCGCCTGCGGGAGTCGCGCCGGCGCTGGATGTCTCGGACACCTCGCGATTCGAATCCGCGTCGCTGTCTGATTCGATGTCACCGGCATCGAGGCGGCAGGTTGCGGTATCGCCGGACTGTTCGGCAGCAGAGGCCGGCGAACGAGTTGTGGCGGTATCGGATTCATCGGCATGTGCAGGGCTGGTCGAGGGCGTGGGCCGATCAGCGGTATGGCGATTCGTAGCGGGTGCCTCGATCCCCGCGGTAGTGCGAATGCCGATGGCGACGAGAGTCAGCAGCAGTGCGGTGGCGATCAGGGCGAGGGGCGTGGTGCGCGAGTCGGGGACCGAGTCGGCGTTCCAGATTCCGCCGAGTCCGGCCAGGGAGCCGAGGGTGCCGAGGGCGGGTTCGGCGCGGGCGGCGAAGGCGGCGATTCCCGCGGGGTCGGACGGTTCGGAGCCTGCGCCGGACAGTGCCGTCGCGGTCAGCCACGGTGCGGACGTGGCCAGCAGCAGCGCGAGCGCGCCGAGTAGATTTCGCCGTCCGACCAGGACCATGGCGGTGCAGCCCGCCAGCAGCGCACCCGTCGGGGTCAGTCCCGCGGCCGCGAAGCATCCAGCCAGAGCCGCCCACGAACTCACCGCACGCCTGCGCGAAGCGGACTTTCCGCTTCGGCTGGAAGCGGCCTCGGCGTTCGGCACGAGTGGCGGCTGCCCGGGATCCGGGTTGATCGAGCAGCGGATTCGGTACGCGGCCAATGCGGTCCAGGGCAGAGCCGCATAGCCGGTCAGGAGGCTCCAGTGGCCCTGAAGGAGACGTTCGGCGACGTAGGGGTTCCACATCGCGACCGTGACGGCGACCAGTTGAGGGCCGGTCGATACCCGGAGCAATTCGCGGGACAGGACCGCGGCGCCGAATCCGGCTGCCCACAATGCGACGAGCAGTATTGCCTTGACGATCGAACCGCCGTCGATGAGCGGTGACAGCGCCGCCAGCAGCGCATCCTGAGGGACTGCGCGTGGGGCCGCGTCGCCGAGACCGAGTGCGGAGTCCGTCGGATAGGAACGCGGTGTGCTCACTGCGTCGCGCAGCAGAAGATAACCCGGGCCGAGTAGTGGCCCGGCGATGAGCAGCGCCAGCAGGCCGCTGTAACCGGCGGGGACGAACCTCGCCCACCGGGTGCGTCGAGCCGGGCCGCTGCCACTCACGCCTGTGCACCTTACGTACCGTCGAGCAAACCACCACCTTCCGGTACGGAGAATCCCGATCGGGTAGCCGATCGCGCCGAGCAGTGTTGCCAGGCGTTGGAGTTGGGCGTCGGCCTCGGCGGTGAGTCGCGCATCGAGCAGGCGCGGCGCCGAAGGATCGGTCGTGGGTGTTGTCCAGGAACAGGTTCCGGTTGTCGGCCTTGCTCCACCGGACCTGCCCCCTCGTGATCATGCGGCGAGGTCAGGTTGTGGGCGTGAGCGCGTCTTCGGGGAGCCGCATTGTGCGCATGGGACGGGCGGCCAGCGGGGTGAGTTGCTCGATATCCCACGGGGTGCCGGACATGCAGGGAACAGGGACGACAGTCGGTTCGGTCACGGTGGGCGCGTGCGGGGCGCGGGGTGGTGGGGTGCGACGATTGCCGCGTGCCTGCTGTCCGTCGTCTTCCCGTCGTCGCGGATCTGACGTTGGTCACGGCAGGGGCGATGACGGCCAATGTGGCGGGATATCTGCTGCAGATGCTGGCCAGTCGGTGGTTGGGGGTCACCGGATACAGCGAATTCGCCAGCCTGCTCGCGGTGCAGCTGTTGTGCGCGGTACCCGCCCTTGCGCTCCAGAACGTGGTTGCCAGGGAACTGGTGCGCGGGTCGAGTGTGGCGGCTCTGCGCGGGTTGCAGTGGCGGTGCGCGGTGATCGTCGCTGTAGTCGCCGCGGCGCTGATACCGGTTGTGACTGCCGTACTGAACGTCGGTGTACTCGCCGGTGCAGCGGCCCTCGGCGCGGCACCCGCCTTGGTCCTGCTATCCGGTGAACAGGGAATCCTGCAGGGCAGCAGACGCTTCCGAGCCCTGGCCGTGGTCCTGGGCGCGGCCGGGGTAGCCCGTGTGGTCCCGGCGTTGGTGATCCTCGCGGCGGGTGGTGGCACAGCTCCCGCATTGTGCGCCGCCGCCGCAGGAATCGTCGTTGCCTCCGCGTTCGCCCGCTCCACCGCGGGCGCGCCGCCAGTACGCATTCGCCCCGCTATCGCGCCTGCGACGGGACCGTCGCCGGACGTTACCGCCGAAGGACCGATGCCCGGATTCGCAGTCGACGAAGCGGGAACTCGAGATGACGTTCGGTCCGTCGGCGACCGGCCGACGGCTCAGGGTGTGCGTTCGGTCGGAGTGCTGCCGGTGTTGCGGGCGGCACAGGTGCAGGCGGCGTTGATGGCATTGTCGTCGGCGGATTTGATCATTGCGCGAATCGTTTTGGACGAGGCGGATGCGAGCCGGTACGCGCTGGGGGCGATCGCGGCGAAGATCGCGTTCTGGTTGCCGCAGGCCGTGGGAGTCGTGCTGTATCCGCGGATGGCGCAGCCGACGCATTCGGCACGTGCGATCCGGGATGCACTGGCGGTGCTGTCGGGCATCGGAATCGTGGCGGTATCGGGCGCTGCCTTGGCGGCACCGGTCGCGCCATTGTTCGCGGGACAGGATTACGCGCCGATCCAAGGCTTGCTGTGGTTGTTCGCCCTGCAAGGAGCCATACTCGCGGTGCTACAGGGTGCACTGCTTTCGGCGATCGCGGTGGACCGCACCGCCCTCGCCGCGGTGACCTGGCTCGGCCTGGTGGTCGAGGTGGTCCTCATGGCCTGTTTCGCACGCTCGGTACCGACGCTGATCACCACCGCGGTCGGTGTCGCGGCCGTTACCACCATCTTCGTTGCGGTGATCGTATTGCGTACCGCCGACCGCTCCGGGACTGCCGAGTTGCCGAGCGCATCCGGCTGAACATCCGGCGGGCCGACAGAACACGCATCGCGGAGCCGTCCGCTCACCTAGCATCACCAGCATGATCACCGCTGTGCACACGCTGGTCTACGCGCAGGATCCGGATGTGGCCCGCGCCTTCTTCCGTGACGTTCTCGGCTGGCCGAATGTCGATGCGCATGGGGGGTGGCTCATATTCGCGACTGGACCGAGTGAGCTCGGGGTGCATCCGGCGGATGGGCCGCCGCGTCACGAGATTTCGTTGATGTGCGATGACATCGAGCAGACGATGGCGGAATTGGGCGGGCGTGGGGCGGAATTCGTGGGTGAGATCGCCGAGCGAGGTTTCGGGCGCTGCATCGATATGAAGATTCCCGGCGCGGGAGTGATGCTGCTGTATCAGCCGTCGCATCCCGTTGCCTACCCGATGGGGCCGTCCGCGCCCTGAATCGACCTACGCGAAAACGAACTCGGCTCCCCGGCATAACGTCGGGGAGCCGAGTAGTCGAACCAACCGTCAGAGATTCTTCTGGATCCTGATCTGCTCGGTCGGAGCATCATCTCGACCGCGACCCGGCCCACGCCGACCCGCACCGGTCCCGCCGCGGATCCCCAGGAACACACCGCCGACCACGGCGGCGACACCGAGCACGCCGAGCACGATCGGCATGATACGGCCGTACAGCGACAGCTTGTCGATGTTCTCCTTGGCCACCGAGATCTGCGATTCGATGGTGTTCTCGTCGAAGACGAGGTGCGACTTCAGCGCGGTGACGTCCGGGTGGTCGCCGCTGCGCGCGTAGTACAGGTGGATCTGCTCGCCACCCTTGATCACGGTGCCGGTCTGCGGCTCGACCCACAGGTCGCGGGTGTTGGTGTAGAAGCGGGTCATGGTGACCGGGTCGTCGCCCTCGAGGCCCCACTTCGATGCGGGCAGGCTCAGCTTGTTGGTCGGCGCCTGGATCACGTCCCACATGTTCGTCACCGGGACCGACATCTGGAAGTGGTAGACCTTCATGTCGTTGATCTCGGACTCTTCGATGAAGTTCACGTCGAAGGACTTACGCGCATTGACATCGAAGTACGGGTAGGTCTTCTTCTCGGTGCCGATCGGGAAGCGGTACTGCAGGCCGGTGTGCTGGACCGGGTCGGCGATGCTCTCCATGTCCTTGTTCACCGTGACGGCAATGGAGCCGTTGGGGTCCTTGGCCACCGGCTCGCCGGTCTTGCGGTCGATGGTGACCCGGTCGACGGTCGCGGTGAGCAGGCCGGTGTCGCCCTGCTTATCGATGCGTCGCAGGGTCTGACCGGCCTGGACGGTCATCTCGGTGGCGTCGGAGGGCTCTTCTACGGTGAGGAACCGCTGCGAGATCAGCGGCACATTCGTCTCGATCTTGGCCGCGCCCTCCGGTGCGGTGAGCGACTTGGAGTCCAGGACCAGGCTGTCTTCGCCCGGCTGGTTCGTCGCGATGGTGGTGATCTCGAGATCGAGTGGAGTTTTCGCCAGTTTGCTGATGGTGTAGGTCGGGATCATAACCGCGGCGACGATCAGCAACGCACCCAGACCCACGAGCAGGCAGGCCACCGTCCTTCTGGTTCCGGCACTCAGTGCCATGCAAACTCTCCTCGTCGTAGAAAACGGGTCTGTGCGGCGAGTACTGCGGGCACGCCACGGCACTCGTGAGCCCCGACACTAACAGCCCGATGTCGTACCATGCGGTGCCGAGGCCGGATTCGACCCAGAAATCGCCCGAGTCCAGCGCGAACTCTGAAACGTGGGGTTACCAGCTGGTAGGAGATCCTGCAGACTGGAGTTCGATGACCGCCACCCAATCCGCGCCGACCACCATCGCACCCGCGCGTACACGCGGTTTCGTGCCCGCCTTGGAAGGTATGCGCGGCATGGCCGCACTCAGTGTGCTGCTGACCCACGTCGCATTCCAGACCGGCGCCGCGAATACGCCTGTACTCGGGCGGATCTTGGAACGGTTCGATATGGCGGTCGCGGTCTTCTTCGCATTGTCCGGATTCCTGCTGTGGCGTCCGCATGCGGCGGTCGCGCGCGGACTGGGCACCGCGCCGTCGGTCGCCCACTACTTGCGGCATCGCGCGGCGCGCATTCTGCCCGCGTACTGGGTTGTGGTCGCCGCGGTGCTGATCCTGGTGCCGAGTGCGGCCGATACCGCCGGCCTACGGGTATGGGCTTCGAATCTGGCGTTGACGCAGGTATTCGTGCCGCTCACGCTCACCGATGGACTCACCCAGATGTGGAGCCTGTCCGTCGAAGTGGCCTTCTATGTCGCGCTGCCGCTGCTGGCGTTCGTGGCGGTGCGGTTACGTGGCGATGCCGCGCGCTGGCGCGTCCCCGCGATCCTCGCGCTCGCGGTCGTGAGCCTGGGCTGGAACTTCATTCCGGTCCCGACTCCGGATGCCATTCACGCCGACAATTGGCTGCCCGGATATCTGCCGTGGTTCGCGGGCGGCATGTTGCTCGCCGAGCTCGTCGACAGTAGGGATCAGCTATCGTCGCGGCTTCGGCTGCTCGCCAATCAGCCGGTGATGTGGAGCATCGCGCTGGTCGCATTCCTGATCTCCGCCACCGACATGGGCGGTCCCGCCGGGCTGACGCGGGCCGAGCCCTGGCAGTACGCGGCGAAGATGGGTTTCGGCGCGATCATCGGTTTCGCGCTGCTCGCGCCGCTGGTGCTGCGCCCGCCCGGCGCGCGTCCACATCGCTGGTTGGAATCCGGGGTCGCCGCGATGATCGGGCGCTGGTCCTACGGCATCTTCCTCTGGCATCTCGCGGTGCTCTCGGTGGTGTTCCCGATTTTCGGAATCCTGCCGTTCGGCGGCAACTTCGGCAAGGTGCTCATCCTGACGATCGCGATCACCCTCCCGATCGCCGCGGCCAGCTATGCACTCATCGAGGAACCGGCGCGCCGGTTCGCGCGTGATCGCGATCGTGCGAAGGCCGCGCGCTCGGCTGCGACCGTGACGGAAGCGCGCGACGAGACGGTTGGCTGACCGGATTCGGGCCTGTGCCGCGTATTCCGCTGCGTGGTCCCTCGTCAGCGCCGACACCTCGGGAACCGAGGCAGGGTCGTAGTCGACTCCGCACTCTGCGCAGTCCGTCACCCGTTCGAGGCTATTCAATGATGCGCACGTCGGGCGGGCAGCGCGGCGATGCCGACGGCGATCACGGCGAGCAGTGCGGGTACTTGCACCCACAGCGAGCCGCCCATGTATCCGCCTGCGGCGCGCCATGGTCCGGTGGAAAGGGCTGCCGACGCGGCGGCGGTGCCGAGGCCCGCGACGGCGGTGAGGACTTTCGGCGTCACCCGTGCGGAGAACCGAGTGGCGGCGAGCGCGACCACGGTCAGTGCGGTGCCGACGGGTCCGGCGATGACGGTTGCTACAGCAGCGATTCCGAGCGCGCCGAGAAGGCGATTGCCCCAGCTGGTCGGGGGCGACACCCCGTCGGCGGTCCGCTCGGCTGCGTGCATGTCGGAGTCGGCACGGCTGTACTTACCAGGCGGATTTCGGGTGGCGTCGGCGCCTGCGGGCGAATTCGGCTCCGGACCAACGGTTTCCGGGCTCCGGCGCTTGCGAGGGATGGCGATCAGGATGAGCGGGATGAGCAGCAGCAGGCCGCCGAAGATACTGAGGCGGTACCAGCGGTCGATGGGGAATGAGACGGTAATGGCATTCGAGTGGTTGTCCGGGAGCAGCCAGCCTTGCTGCCAGCCGTTGACCACGACCGGCTCGAGTTCCTTGCCGTCGGCGGTGCGCGCCTGCCAACCGACATTGGTACTGAGCGGCAGGACGAGGAGCTGTCCCGATGTCGCGGTGGGCGCAGCGGCAGGGGGGAAATCGGTGCGGTTCAGGCGAAGTCGGTCTACGAAGAACAGATCCGTCGGTGCGACCGTCACGTCCGCACGCCCCGCAGCCACCGGGATCGTGTCGGTGGATCCGCTGTCGGCCGCATCCGGTGTGCGGGCTGTGCTCAGGCCATTACCGAATGCGGGGTTGGTTGAACCGGGGCGGGCATTCCCGGTGTCCGCCAACTCGGGCGGAAGTTCCGAATCCGCACACACGCGAGCGGGAACCGGTGCGCCAGAGCGCAATTCATCAGCGGTCGCGGTGACGGACGTGCGCACGAATCGTCCACCGAGCGCAATCGTCGGCCCCTGCGCACACGGGACGGTGATCAGCCGATCCCCGGGGGCGGGCGCCGGGTAGTCGGGACCGAGTACCGATACCTCGGCGAGACCGGGTGGCTGCGTCTGGGCGAACCCGAGGGCGGTGCGGTCGAGGACCGGCTTCCAGGTCTGGATGCTCAGTTCGATGCGGTCGGTCACGGTGGGCTGCAATGACACTCGGGTCGATTCGCCCGGTTCGATCTCGCGAACCTGTGGGCCGTTGCCGAGATTTACGACTATCGAAACAGGTGCGGCGGGCAACTCGCCGAGCGACGGTGTCACGTCCAACCCTGTCACCAGCGCCGGTTCGGGCAATTCCAGTGTGAGTGTCGGTTTGCCGCCCGCCAGATTCCGCACCGAATCCTCCGGCGCGGTCCAACTCGTGCGCGGATCCCCATCGGTGGCCGCGAAGGCCGAACCACGGAGGTCACCGACGTCTGCCTTACCGCGGGCGACGGGACGCGTGTGGTCGGTGAGCAGCGCCTCGAGCGCCGGACCCTGTCGAGTCCGCACGGTCAACTGCGGCGTCACATTCACCGGTTCCGGCACCGACAGCGTGCGTTCGAACGTGCCGGGTTCCTCCGGCGCCAAGGCAAGTCCCTTGCTGCATCGCACGCGGTCCGGCGCATCGAAGCACGCACTGCGCCCGGGAAATTCCTGACCGAGATCCCAGGCCCGCACTTGCGCTCCCGCCGGGGTGGGCGGAAGCACGGTCCGATGCCGAATATCGACCCGCGCCGGCGCACTCCGGTCGGTGTAGTCGTCCAGAGTCAGCTCGCTGATTCCGAATTGCCCACCGCGCGTACCGTCCTCGGTGCGGATAGCGGTAATGGTGAGCCAGTCGGTCTTGCCCGCAGGCAGCGAAATCGACACCGGCATACCAGGTTCGGGAATCCGCGCGGACACACTCCCGTTCGCGGTCCGCACCTCGACCCACTTCACCGGATCGCCGATCGCGGCCGAGCTGGTGGTCAGTTCGAGCAGTCCGGAGCTGATCGGATGATCGAGATCGAGCCGAAGCCATTGTCCCAGTGCGTGTTCGGCGCCATTGCTGATCCACGCGGTCGACGGATCACCGTCGACAACCGCGGCCGTCGAACTGCCGGGCGCGGAGCCGCCCAACTGCGTGGCGTCGGCGGCGGAACTCGATGCGGTGACCGTCGCACCCGACCATTCCCCGCGCACCAATTCCGCACCGGGAACCCGATAGTCGGGCACGAGGTTGTGCGTGCGGCGCGCATCGTCGGGCGCGCGCAGCGCCGAATTGTGATTGTCCACCCGACCGAAGTCGGCCTCCCGGTCCATCGGCGTATCCGTCACCGTCAACGGCCCGATCGGCAGACCGGCCGCCGCCGCATCGGATGCGAGAAGCGTCGGCGCGGTTCCGGGATCGCGGCGCAACCGTTCGAGCACTTCCGGCCCGCCCTGAACCGTACCGACCGAGGTCATGGGCACCGTGTAGGCACCGGGGAATGATGTCGGCGCGCCTGTGCCGCTGTGGATCTCGATCGGAGTGCCGGCGGGCGATGCCTCGACGCGATAGATCTCGACCGCCCGATACGCGGGGCGCAGATCACCATCGGCGACCAGACCGTCGGGTCTGACAGTCTCGATCGGATTGCCGAATTCGGCCACCTTGTGCAATCCGGGCGACCCGTCGATCGCCTGATGTGCCAGCATCGGCCGGGTCGAACGCGACGTCTCCGGATCGAGATCGTTGCGCAGTACCAGAATTCCGATGCCCTGCTCGGCCAGCGTCGCGGCGAGTCCGGTCGAGGGCCTGCCGTCGGCGATCAACCGCTGCACCGAATCCATGGCCCGGATGGTGCCCGGCGGGTTCAGTGGCACCGCGTCCCGGATTGCCCACGGCGTACTCGCGAGCGCCTGCAGCGGTTCGTCGCGGGTGAGTCCCCAAATCTGACTGCCGAAGGGGGCGCCGGGCACAACCAGCGCTCGGGTATCGGAGGCATTGTGGGACAACCACTGCGCCGTCCGCTTCCAGTACTCGGGCACTTCGTCGTAGGCGCCGCGCGGTGCGAGCTTCGCGGTCCAGGCCAATGAGGTGGACAGCGCGAGCGCGGTGAGGATCAAGGCGGCGACGGCGACGGATCTATCGCGTTCGGGATGGGCGAAGGCGCTGCGCCACACCGGCATCGGAACGGACGCGGGCAACGGCACCTTGCTCAACATATGCGCGAGACCGAGCACCAACGGAATTCGGATCAGCGGTTCCAGCTTGTGCACGTTGCGCAGCGGCGCGCCCCCGGCGTCCAGGAACACCCGCACCGAATCCGCGAACGGCCCGCTCAGTTCACCGACAAATCCGGCGCAGATCCCGAGCAGCCCGACCAGCAGAATCAGCGCGAGCCGCCCGCGATACGGCATGGACCGCATCGCCAATCCGGCCATACCCGCCGCCGCGAGCAGTCCGGTGGCCAGCACCGCGGCGGGCTGGGTCACCAGTACCGCGCCCGCGATCCGCTCCGGCGAGACGAACGGCGTCCAACTGTCGGTGCCGCGCAGCACTTCACCGAGCGAGGCCCACTGCGTGGTCACCCCCGACGATTCGATGTAGTCCAGGAACGGCGGACTCACCTTGCCGAGCAACAGCAACGGCACCGCCCACCAGAATGTGGCCAGCACCAGCAGCGGAATCCAGGCCTGGGTGAACCGCCACCACTTCCGGTTCGGTCGATACGACGCCCACCACAGCAGCGCGGGCAGAAACGCCGCGACCGTCGCCACCGCATTGACCGCACCCATCAATGCCAAGGCCAGCGCACTACCTGCGGGCGAGGCCGCACCCCCGCGCCGGTTCCGGTAGGCGGTGCCCAGCGCGGCGGGCGCGAGCAGCACCCACGGCGCGAGCACCATCGGCAGCGTCTCCGAGGAGATCGAACCGAGTGTGGTCAGCACTCGCGGTGACAGTGCGAATGCCCCCGCCGCCACGATCCGCGATCCGCGTGCGCCGATGCCGAGCACTTCGCAGAGCCGCACGATGCCCCAGAACCCGGCGAGCAGGAGCAACGCCCACCAGATCCGCTGCGTCACCCAGGCGGGCAGACCGAGTAAATGTCCGGCTGAGAAGAATGCGCCGTGGGGGAAGAAATATCCGTAGGCCTGGTTCTGCACCTGCCCCATCGGGGCCTGACTGCTCCACAGGTGGGCGGCGCGTTCGAGGAAACCCAGCGGATTCTGCGCCAGATCGTATTTGGTGTCGGCGACCGTCAGGCCGGGCGCCTGGAGAAAGGTGAGCAGGAATGCCGCGACCACGGTCCCGACGAACCAGCCCCTGCCCAGCGGGGCGCTCTCATACTGACGCGCCGCGCCCGAGGAACCGAACGAGTCGGTGGCCGAAGCAGCGGGCTGTGTTGAATCCGCGGCGCTCACCGGCCCTCCGTGGTTACGCAGGCTGCCGCCTACGGGCCTATCGTTCGCGCCGCGCGGGATCAGCGGCTGCCGTACTCGACATTGTTGAGTAGTGAGGAGGTCGAGTCGGAACGCTCGATATCGGGCCGCGTGTTCTGCTGCACTGCCATCGTGATGACGAACACCCCGATCACGCCCAACACGGCGCCCGCGACTGCACTCGCAACACCAGGGACAGCAAACTTCATCGCGGCACTCCAATACATCGATGCAGGCATATTCTGGGCCAACCTAGCAGGGCAGCGCGCGATCACCTACGTTCAGGCCACCGATAGCGGAATCGAATAGCGGGCGCGGGTCGCTCAGCTCGGGATGGCGCAGTGCAAACTGCCGAGCAGTGTGCGCAGTTTGGCGCTGGTCTCGTCCAACTCGGCATGCGGATCCGAAGCGGCCACGATGCCGCCGCCCGCGAAGGCACGGATCGAGCGCCCGTCGGCGGCGATTTCCGCGCTGCGAATCGCGACCACCCATTCGCCGTCGCCGTACGCATCGCACCAGCCGACCGCGCCGCCGTAGAAGCCGCGTTCCTCTTCTATGTGCGCGATCGTGTCGAGGGCGAGATCGGTCGGCGTGCCACAGACCGCCGGGGTGGGATGCAAGCGGATCGCCAGGTCGAGCGCGGTCGTCGCGGGATCGCGTAGGCGACCGGTGATCGGGGTGGCCAAATGCCAGACCTCGTGGGTATTGATCAGCTGCGGGGCGTCCGGAATGGTGAGTACCGCGCAGACCGGCGCGAGCACCTCCCGAATCCACTCGATGACGAACGCGTGCTCATCGCGATTCTTGGTGCTGGCCAACAACTCTCGCGCCTGCGCCGCGTCGTCGTCCGGATCGGCGAGGCGCGGCAATGTCCCCGCGAGCGGATGCAGCGTGACGGTCGCGCCGTGCCGTGCGACCAGTACCTCGGGGGTGGCGCCGACCAGCGTCGCACCCGGCCGACCCGCTGCCGTCAGATCGACCGCGAAAACATTCGCGTGCGGATGCCTGGTCAGCAGATGCCCCGCGACCAGCTCCGGTTCCAGCGCGCTGTCGGCTTCGGCCAGCACCGATCGAGCGGCCACGACCTTGCGCAACGGCTGCGCCGGATCGTTCAGCTGCTCGACCAGTTTCGTCACCCGCGCGACATGCTCTGCCGGACTTGGTATTTCGGTGATGACCCGAACGGCGGGCAGGTCGGGCAGCGCTGCGGGCCGCCATGGCCCGACCGTGCGCTGGGCCCGCTCGGGCACGCAAAGCGCGGTCGAATTCCGGGGATCGAACGGCAGGGCGCCGACGATCAGCTCGGCGGTCCCGTCCCGCAGCGCCGCCACCGCCCGCGCCGCCTCGTCGAAGGTGACCTGGGTCCCCGACGCGCGGATCACCCCACCGGGCTGAGCGAGCAAGAAACCGTTCATGATCCCTCGACCCTAACCCCGCAAACCCGGAGCAGAGCCACCCGAGCGACCCAAATCTCAGCGACCCGAATCTCAGCGACGCCGTTCCCTGCCCGGCGGCACCATGAGCACCGGACGGTGGCAATGCTTGAGTACGGCGTCGGCGACGCTGCTGTGCATCAGCGCTCGAATACCGGTGGCGCCGCGCGTCCCTGCCACGATGATGTCGACGTCGAGGTCGTCGGCGGTTTCGACGATGGCATTCCAGATCGTCGACGTGCACTCGGCGGTGCGGGCCTCGGCATTGAGACCGGCGAGTTTGGCCAAGCGGACGCCCTCGATATTGATATTGCGGGCGTCGACATAGGCGACATCCTCGATCTCCTCGTCGGGCACCCATTCCGGCTGCATCACACCGGAGAGTCCGGACAGCCGAGCGGCCTGGCGCACCATCGGTTCCCAGGCGGTGAGCACCACCGCTCTGTTCGCCGCGAGGAACCGGCCGGCGTATTCGATGGCCCGCTTGGCATTTTCGGAACCGTCATAGGCAATGAGCATGAGATCGCACGGCACGATGACCTCCAGGTAGGAGTCATATGGCTACGCCACAACATTACTCCGGACAACCCCGACACGAGGTATTGCCGCGCGCGGATAATCTGCAGCGGGAACGGATTGAACGGCGAAAAAACCGACCGGGCGACACGGACCAGGAGCGGATATGCCCGATGCGAACGAACTGGTGTTCTTCGGCAGGCACGAGATCGACCCGCGGACCCTGCTGTTCTACGAATGGCGGCAGCGGCTCGAATCGGGCTATTCGGTGGCCGAGTTCGAGTCCGAGGTGCGCGCGCTCGTCGCCGCCGATCATGTCGAACCGGCCGAATGCTGGGCGATTTTCGATCGACTCGAAAACGCCGAACGCGATCCCGACTGGGGTTATGACGAATCCGGAACTGCGGCACCGCAGTCGGCAATCCGGCCGGTCGCGCCGATACCCGAGCTGTTCGAGCGGATCCACGGCGGTTGGCTCGGGCGCTGCGTCGGCTGCACGCTCGGCAAGCCGCTGGAAAACGGATTCGTCTGGACGCCCGCACGAATCCGCGCCTATCTCGAGCGGGCCGACGCCTATCCGCTGACCGACTATGTGCCCGCATTATTGCCGCCGTCGCCGGAATATCCGTTGAATCCGACCTGGCCGGTATCGGCGAAAGGCCGCATCGACGGTGCACCGCGCGATGACGATGTCGATTACACCGTGCTGGGATTGCACCTATTGGAAACATGTGGAACGAATTTCACGCAATCCGATGTCGCCGATGCCTGGTTGGAACATCTGCCATTTCTGCAGACCTACACCGCGGAGCGGGTCGCTTACCGCAATCTGATTGCCGGTCGGAAACCACCGGAGGTGGCCGGGTATCGAAATCCGTATCGCGAGTGGATAGGTGCGATGATTCGCGCGGATATCTACGGTTACGTCAACCCGGGTAAACCGGCGCGTGCCGCCGAACTGGCCGCGCGCGATGCCGGGCTTTCGCATACCGGCAACGGTGTGTACGCGGCGATGTGGGCCGCCGCGCTGGTGGCCGCGGCCTTCACCGCCGACACCATATCGGATGCGCTTTCCGTTGCCCAGCAATGCATTCCGGCACATTCCAGGTTGCGCGTCGCGGTCGCCGAAGTGATCGTGGACCATGACGGCGGCAGGTCATGGGAGCAGGCTCTCGCAGCGATTCACCGCCGCCACGACCGCTACAACTGGGTGCACGCCATTCCGAACGCCTGCCTCGTCGCCGCCGGTTTACTCTGGGGTGCAGGCGATTTCACCCGCACGATCGCGCTGACCGTGCAGGGCGGTTGCGATACCGACTCCAATGGCGCGACCGCGGGTTCGGTCGCCGGAATCCGCGCCGGTGCCCGCGGGATCCCGGCGCACTGGACCGATCCGTTCCACGACCGACTGCACAGCGCGGTCTTCGGCCACGACGGTTGCCGAATCTCCGACCTGGCCCGCCGGACGCTGCGACTGGCCGCTAGCCATACCTGAGTCGAACCGTCCGCAGCACGCCGATTACCGTGGACTTATGCGGAAGACGCCTCTCGTCCTGCTCGCAATCCTCGCCGCCGTCGCGACGGCGTGCTCGAACGGCGACTCCGGCCCCGCGCCGTCGAAGTCCGCGATTCCCGCCGTGACGGCCGGTTCCGCGGCTCCCGCCACCACCACCGTCAAAGGTGACTGCGGTGCCGACTTCCTCGCGAAACTCACCCTGCGCGAGAAACTGGGGCAACTGCTGACAGTCGGTGTCACCGGTGCCGACGACGCCACGAATGTGGTGCGCAATTCGCAGGTCGGCGGCATTTTCGTCGGCGGCTGGACCGATAAGTCGCTGCTGGGTGACGGCCTGATCAAACAGGTCGAGGCCGCCGCCAAGGTACCGCTCATGGTGACGATCGATGAGGAAGGCGGCCGCGTCTCCCGGGCCAAGGATCTGATCGGCGCCGCCCCATCGGCCCGGGTGACCGCCCAGACCATGACAGCGGATCAGTTCCACGACGCCACCGTGACCCGCGGGCGCGCACTGAAGGATCTGGGCGTCACCGTGGACTTCGCCCCGGACGTCGATGTGAGCAGTCAGCCCGACGACTCGGTCATCGGTGACCGGTCCTTCTCCGACGATCCCGCGGTGGTCACCGAATACGCCGGCGCCTACATCCGCGCCATGAACGAGGTCGGGGTCGGCACGGTGATGAAGCACTTCCCGGGCCACGGCTCCGGATCGGGCGATTCGCACACCGGCGCCGTCCGCACCCCGCCGCTGACGCAGTTGCAGAGCGTCGACCTCGTGCCGTTCCGCAATCTGGTCGACTCCGGCGCTGCCGCCATGGTCGGTCACCTCGACGTACCCGGCCTGACCACTCCCGATGTCCCCGCCAGCATCAGCCCGGAGGCCATGTCACTGCTGCGCGACGGCACCGGCTACGGCGCGGCACCGTTCCGGGGTCCGATTTTCACCGACGACCTCGGCGGCATGGCCGCCATCACGAGCCGGATGAGCATCGAGGACGCGGTCGAGGCGGCGCTGATCGCCGGTGCCGACACTGCGCTGTGGATCACCACCGATGCGGTGCCGCAGGTGCTGGACCGTCTCGAGCAGGCGGTATCGAGTGGGCGCCTGTCCGCCGAGCGGGTCGGGGCATCGGTGCTGCGGATGGCTCGATTCAAGGGCGCGCTGCAGTCCTGCTGACGATTGGCCTTTCCAAGCGACCTGCGTGAAGTCGCCGGTGGCTCTCGTATGTTGTACAGCCGCCCTATCGCCGTACACCCGTAGTATTCCCCTGCTGGACAGCCGAACAGCTGCGCCCGCGAATCCAAGGACATCGCGGTCCGAAGGATGGGAGCCGAGTGCCGATAGTTCGCCGAACTTACGAACGCGCAATCCGACCCGCCGAACTTACCTTGGAGTAATATAAGAGTTTCACCATGTGGTAGGAGAGTAATGGCGGGCGGAACGAAGCGACTTCCTCGGGCGGTTCGTGAGCAGCAGATGCTCGACGCCGCGGTCGAGGTTTTCTCGCGTAAGGGGTTCCACGACACCTCGATGGACGCGATCGCCGCCGAGGCGAAAATCTCCAAGCCCATGCTGTACCTCTACTACGGCTCCAAGGATGAATTGTTCCGCGCCTGCATTCAGCGCGAGGGATTGCGCTTCATCGAATCGGTGGCACCGGCGGGCAATCCGCAACTGTCCCCACATGAACAAGTGCGCGCGGCGCTCGAGGGTTTCCTCGGATTCGTCGACCGCAACCGCAACTCCTGGCAGGTGCTCTACCGCCAGGCAATCGGCCAGCAAGCCTTCGCCTCGGAAATCGAAAACGCCCGCGAACGCGTCATCGAACTGACCGCCAAACTGCTCGAATCCAGTGCCAAGCACGCCGAACCCGGTACCAACTTCGATATTGTCGCCGCGGCCGTCATCGGCGCGGGCGAGGCCATCGCCGACCGCGTAGCCAGCGGCCGCATCGAGGTCTCCGAGGCGGTCGACCTCCTGGACGACCTTGCCTGGCGCGGTCTCGCGGGGCGCAAGAAGGCGGAGTAACTCACTGGCCCGTATGCGCCCGGTCGCCGCTCCCGAGTGCGCACACTCTTCGTCCCAGCTACACACCCCGTATGGCCGGTATGCGTAGACAAAGCGGGGCAGCGCCTGAGTGGCCCTGTGGGTTCGGCCGCTCTGGCCGTAGCAGCGCACTTCGATTTGCGGGCTGACATCGCGCGGATAGGGCGTGGTGTTCCGGAGCTGTCAGAGGACCGTGGTGGTTGGCCGCCCCAGCGCGCCATTGTCGTAGCAGCGCAGATCTATTCGCGGCTGCACATCGCGTATAGAGGTGATGGTGTCGGTGTGCACATGTGGGGCGGTGGCTCGGCTTGCGGCAGGGTTGACGGGCTGCCAGAGTGCGGGAGATCAAGAGAGTGGACCGGCGCTGTGGTCGGGGAACGGGGCGGAATTGTTCGGGATGTTGCGGCCGTGTTCGCATGGGGCCGAGAAGTACGGGATCGATGCGAGCACGTGGCGTGCACATATGTGTGGGCTGTGTTTGGGGCTGCGGGATGGGCACGGGCAGTTGGCGCGGGCGGCGACCAATACCGATGCGATCGTCCTGAGCGTGCTGACCGAGGCACAGATGTCCGGCCCGACCGAGCGGACCACGGCGGGGCCGTGCGCGCTGCGGGGGATGCGTCGCGCCGAAGTGGCCAGTGCGGATTCGCCGGGCGTACTGCTGGCTGCCACCGCGTCACTGTTGCTGGGATCGGCCAAGATTCGCGATCACGTCGACGATGGTGACGGTTCGGTCCTCTCCCGGCGTCCGATGACGAAGGTATCGAGTCGCTGGGCCGACCGCGCGCGATCGCAGGCATCCCTGATCGGCCTCGATGTGGAACCGCTTGTCGCCGCGATCAATTCGCAGTCGCATCTGGAAGCTCTCGCCGCGGCGGGTGCCCGACCCACCGCGGGCACGTCGGAAAATGCGTCTCGCACAATCTCTCTCGACGAGTTGACCGCACCGACGCAGATCTGCGCAGCGGAATTCTTCGCGCACACCGCGGTGCTGGCCGATCGCCCCGATAACGTCGCCGCTTTGCGTTCGGCGGGCAGGAATTTCGGACGGATAGCCCATCTCGCCGATGCCGTCGCGGACTTCGACGACGACCGGACCCGCGGCCGCTTCAATCCGCTCGCCGCCACCGGGACCACCATGCCCGAGGCATACGACTTACTGCGGCAATCGGATTCGCACCTGCGCAAGGCCGTCGCGAAGGCGAAACTGGACCAGGTCCCGACCATCCGCTGGATGCTGCTCGACCCGCTGCACGCTTTGGTACGCAGGGTCGGCCGCGGCGTGGGCACAACCGCCCACGCCTGCAGCACATCTCGGCACACCGCGACGATGCAGTACCCGCTGCCGCCGGGAACCGGATTCGAGAAGCCGCCGCGTCGCCCCGGCATCGGCGAGGCGCTGGCACTGGTCCTCGGCGTCTACTGCACCGGCTACGCCTGCTGCGCCGACCACACCAACCCGTGCGATGGCACGCGCAAGGACGCCTGGATCAAGGACTGCGACTGCGGCGATTGCTGTGACTGCGGCGATTGCGGCTGTAACTGCTGCGGCAGCTGCTGTGACGGTGACGGCTGCTGCTGCGACGGTTGCGGCTGCGACTGCTGAAACTCGGCCCAGAAACAGCGAAGCCGCACTCCAGGAGTGCGGCTTCGCTGTCGGGTCAGCGCAGCGTGGCCGTCAGATGCGGATACCCCTTCTTCGGGTGCAGCATTGCCAGGTCCCAACCGCCCTCGACCTGATCGGCGTACACATTCACCGTGGACGGCAGCAGGATCGGCTTTCCGAATTTGACCGCGTAGCCGGCCTTTTCGGGAATCCGCCCCTCGACATTCGAGAGGATGCTCGCGGCCGACCACATGCCATGGGCGATCGCCTTCGGGAAGCCGAATGCTTTGGCGCCCAATGCCGAAGTGTGGATCGGGTTGTGGTCTCCGGAGGCGGCCGCGTAGCGGGTGATCGTCTTCTGATCCACCCGAACGGTGCGCATCGGCGGCGGCGGAACCTCTTCCGGCTTCGGCTCACCCTTCGGTTCGCCCGAAAGCGAGGTGCGCTGCTGGTGCAGGAAGGTGGTGACCTGACGCCAGACCGGTTCCCGGCCGACATTCACCTCGGTGATCGCATCCACCAGCAGCCCCTTCGGGTGCTCGCGCAGATTCTCGATGTGCGTAGTGAAGTCCAGTGGTTCGCTCACCGAGATCTCACGACTGCGCTCGATCAGATTCTGCGAGTGCACCGCACCCACCGCGACGAACGGAAAGTCCCGTGCCACAACCAGTTGCATCGCCAGCGGGAAACTCAGGATGAACGGGTAGGTCAGCGGCAGCGAGTCGCCGAACCGCAGTCCGGTCGCCCGGCAGTACGCGGCCAGGTGATCCGGATCCACGCGCAGGCCCTCCAGCCGGACGACGCGGTCGGGCAGCGTCGCTTTGCGCCCCGAGACCAGCGGCACCGGCACCGCACCGAGCGCGGCCTTGACGAAAAGGCTGCTGTTCTTGGGAGGTTCGGTGAGCGTGATCGTCTCGGTCATCATGCTCCGATCAGGCTCTGCCCGCAGACCCGAACCACATTGCCGCTCACCGCATTCGACGCCGGGCTGGCGAAGTAGGCGATGGTCTCGGCGACGTCGATGGTCTGTCCGCCCTGCAGCAGTGAGCTCATCAGCCGACCGGCCTCACGGGTGGCCAGCGGAATGGCCGCGGTCATGGCGGTTTCGATGAAACCGGGCGCGACGGCGTTGATGGTGATGCCCTTCTCGGCCAGCTTCGGCGCCTCGGCGTTGACCATGCCGATGACACCGGCCTTGGACGCGCCGTAGTTGGTCTGACCGCGGTTACCGGCGATGCCCGCGATGGAAGACACGTCGATCACCCGACCACCCTCCTTCAGCGCGCCACGCGCCACCAGACCCTCGGTAATGCGGTGCGGTGCGGCGAGATTCACGTTGATGACCGACTTCCAGCGGCCCTCGTCCATATTGGCGAGCAGCTTGTCGCGGGTGATGCCGGCGTTGTGCACGATGATATCGATGCCGCCGAAGCGTTCGGTGGTGAATTCGGCCAGCTTCTCGGCGGCATCGGGTGCGGTGACATCGAGTGCGAGAGCGGTGCCGCCGACTTTGTTGGCGGTGGCCGAGAGTGCCTCACCGGCGGCCGGGATATCGGCGACGATCACGGTCGCGCCGTCACGGGCGAATATCTCGGCGATAGTCGCGCCGATGCCGCGCGCGGCGCCGGTGACCACGGCGACCTTGCCGTCGAGCGGCTTGTCCCAGGCGGCCGGGGCCACCGAATCGGCCGAGCCGACCCGGATGACCTGCCCGTCGACGAAGGCCGACTTGGCCGAAAGCAGGAAGCGCAGTGTGGATTCCAGGCCGGACGCGGTGGCGGATGCCTCCGGGTGCAGGTAGACCAGCTGGGCGGTGGCACCGCGCAGCAGCTCCTTGGCGACGCTGCGGGTGAAGCCCTCCAGCGCGCGCTGGGCGATCTGCTCGTCCACGCCCGCGGTCAGTTCGGGGGTGGTGCCGATGACGACGATGCGCCCGGACGCCGCCACGCTGCGCATGGCGGGCTGGAAGAATTCGAACAGCTGCGAGAGATCCTCGACCGTGCCGATGCCGGTCGCGTCGAAGACCAGCGCGCCGTACTTCTGCCCCGAGGCGGGCGCGTCGGCGAAGGTGTAGTCCGAGAGCAGCGTACGCACCGGTTCGGCAACGCGGCCCTTGCCGCCGAGCAGCACCGGACCGGGCAGCGGCGGCTCACCGGCCTGGTAGCGGCGCAGGTTCTGCGGCTGCGGCAGGCCCAACTTGCTCGCCAGGAATTGGCCGGGAGCCGAGTGTACGAACGATCCGTAGAGGTTGGGAGCACCCTTGCTTTTGCTGGCTGCCACTGTTTCTCCCTTTTCTCGTGTGTCGTGGTTTCGGCGCGCCGGTGGCTGCGTTGCCGAATGGTCTACATGCCCCGGCGCGAATTTACGCAGACTTGCGGGGTACGGTGTCGACAACAAACTTACTCCAGAGTAAGTTTAAAGTAAACCAACCGCGACGGGGCGCCGATCTGCACGGACACGTCCGTGTCGAACGGCCCACCGGGCACCCGACGAGACCTTGGAGACTCGAGTGACAACCAAAGCCCGTTCAGCGAAGAGCACGGCAAAGAAGGGCCCACGCCCGGTTGCGATCGTGGGCGGCAACCGGATTCCGTTCGCCCGCTCCGATAAGGCCTACGCCCACGCCTCCAACCAGGACATGTTCACCGCCGCGCTGGACGGTCTGGTGAGCCGGTTCGGTCTGCAGGGCGAACGCCTCGGCATGGTCGTCGGCGGCGCGGTGCTCAAGCGGGTCGGCGAGCACGGCATGGTCCGCGAGAGCGTGCTCGGCAGCAAGCTCAGCCCCTACACCCCGGCTCACGACCTCCAATTGGCCTGCGGCACCGGCCTGCAGGCGATCGTCACCGTCGGTGACGCGATCGCCGCCGGTCGCATCGATGCCGGTGTCGGCGGTGGCACCGACACCACCTCCGATGCCCCGATCGGGGTCAGCGAGTCCATGCGTGAGTGGATGCTCGACGCCAACCGCGCCAAGAACAATAAGGACCGCCTCAAGCTGGTCGGTCAGCTGCGTCCCGCCATGCTCGGCATCGAGATCCCGCGCAATGCCGAACCGCGCACCGGTCTGTCCATGGGTGAACACGCCGCCATCACCGCCAAGGAATTCGGTATCGCGCGCGAGGCCCAGGACGAACTGGCCTACCTGTCGCACAAGAATATGGCCGCCGCCTACGACCGCGGCTTCTTCGACGATCTGATCACCCCGTTCCTCGGCCTGACCCGCGACGACAATCTGCGTCCTGGTTCGACCGTCGAGAAGTTGGCCACCCTGAAGCCGGTGTTCGGCAACAAACTCGGCGATGCCACCATGACCGCCGGTAACTCCACCCCGCTCACCGACGGCGCCTCCGCGGTGCTGCTGTCCAGCGACGAATGGGCCACCGAGCGCAACCTGCCGGTGCTGGCGCATCTGGTCGATTCCGAGGTCGCCGCGGTCGATTACATCCACGGCCCCGACGGCCTGCTGATGGCGCCGACCTACGCGGTGCCCCGCCTGCTGGCCCGAAATGGCCTGACCCTGCAGGACTTCGACTACTACGAGATCCACGAGGCCTTCGCCTCGGTGGTGCTGGCCACCCTGCAGGCGTGGGAGTCCGATCAGTACTGCAAGGAACGCCTGGGCCTGGACGGCGCGCTCGGTTCGATCGATCGCAGCAAGCTGAACGTCAACGGTTCCTCGCTCGCCGCTGGTCACCCGTTCGCCGCGACCGGCGGCCGCATCGTCGCCTCCACCGCGAAGATGCTTGCGGAGAGGGGATCCGGCCGCGCGCTGATCTCCATCTGTGCCGCGGGCGGACAGGGCGTCGTCGCGATCCTGGAGCGCTGAGCGAAACGATCATCGACGCACCCCACACCTCGGCGCCAGCGGCCTCGACCTGTTCGACCACTTCGCCGCACCAGCGGCAATGTCGAATTGCCGGTTCTGGGAGGTCCGCAACGACTAGTGGCCCATCCTGCTGGCTTTCATTCGCGTGCCGTCGCGGTGCGGTCGGTAAGGAGTTCACGCGAGATCTCCGCGATCCGATTCTCCGGAACTTCCACTGCGCCTTCGGCATTGATGACGACAACGGTCGGATAGATGCCACGGGTGAGATCCGGACCGCCGGTGGCGGTGTCGTCCTCGGCGGCATCGAAGAGCGATTCGACGGTGATCCGCAGCGCCAGATCCTCATCGATGCCGCGGCTGTAGGTCTTCTTCAGCGAGGACTTCGCGAACAGCGAACCGGAACCGACCGCCGTATAACCGAAGCGCTCCTCGCTGCGACCGCCGACGACATCGTAGGAGAAGATCCGCCCGACCTTCTCCGGGTCGGTGGCGCTCAGGTCGTAGCCGATCAGCACCGGGACCACCGCCATATCCTGTAGTGCGGCAGGCAGATTGTCGCGCACCATCTTCGACAGCTTGTTCGCCTTACCCTCGAAGGTCAGCTCGACACCCTCGATCTTCTCGTAGTGTTCGAGCTCGACCGCGAACAACCGGATCATCTCGATGGCCATGCCGACCGTGCCCGCGAAACCCGCCGCCGAGTAGGTGTCGGTGATGAACACCTTCTCCATATCCCGGCTGGCCAGCAGATTTCCCATGGTGCCGCGCCGGTCGCCGGCGAGCAGCACGCCGCCGCGGTAGGCGAGGGCCACGATCGTGGTGCCGTGCGGCGCGATGTCCTGTCCGTGCACCGTGGCATTGCCGAAATCGCTGCCGGGCAGGAGTTCCGGTGCGTATCGGCGCAGGTTCTCGGAGAAGGAAGACGTAGCGAACTCCATAACTCCACCGTATCGACTTCCCGCCCGCGGCGTCAGTGCACCGAACTTCCGCGAGCGGAAAGTCCGGTGCGCCACAGCCATTCGCTCATGCCGGTCTCGATCGCGACCTGGGCAGTACCGGCAGCGCAAGAAAATTCGAGGTAGGCGAACGAGTCGGCGTCAGTGCGATATTACGCGGCGTCTGCCGTGGACAACCTTGTCCGAGACGCTGGGTCTGGATAGTCCTACTTCGGCGGCAGCTCGATGTGACCGCCGAAGGCCTTGCGCATGGCCGAGAGCATCTTGTCCGCGTAGAGCGCCTCGCCGCGCGAGGAGAATCGCGCGAACAGCGCCGCCGCGAGCACCGGCGCGGGGACGCCGGTATCGATCGCGGCGTCGAGGGTCCAGCGGCCCTCGCCGGAGTCCGATACCCGGCCGTCGAAGGATTCCAGGGTCGGATCGACGTAGAGCTCGCTCGCGGTGAGGTCGAGCAACCACGAGGCGACCACCGAACCGCGCCGCCACACCTCGGTCACCTCGGGCACGTCGATGTCGTATCGGTACCACTCGGGATGTTCGAGCGGGGCCTCCTCGGCGGATGCCACGGCATCGGGGGTCGCGCCGATATTTGCCTTGTGCAGGATGTTCAGGCCCTCGGCGTAGGCGGCCATGGCACCGTACTCGATGCCGTTGTGCACCATCTTCACGAAATGGCCTGCTCCGGCCGGTCCGCAGTGCAGATAGCCCTGCTCGGCGGGTGACGGCTCGCCCGTGCGGCCCGGCGTCCGTTCGGCCGCCTCGACCCCCGGAGCGATGGACTTCAGCAGCGGATCCAGATGCGCCACCGGCTCGGCTTCGCCGCCGATCATCAGACAGAAGCCCCGGTCCAGTCCGAAGACGCCGCCGGAGGTGCCGATGTCCACATAGTGGATGCCCTTTGGCTTCAGCGCCGCGGCGCGCGCGATGTCGTCGTGGTAGCGGCTGTTGCCGCCGTCGATGACGATGTCGCCGGGCACGAGCAGCGCGGCGACCTGGTCGATCACCTGACCGGTCACCGCGGCCGGAATCATCACCCAGACCACGCGCGGGGTCTGCAGCCGGGATATGAAGTCCTTCAGATCGGTGGAACCCTGGAAACCATCGCTGCCCAGCTCCGCGACGAGCGTGTCGATCATCTTGGGTCTGCGTTCGTAGCCGACGGCGGTGTGCCCGTCCTTGACGATCCGGCGCACTATATTGCCGCCCATCCGGCCCAGGCCGATCATTCCCAGCTGCATTCCAGCCATCTCCCTCGTCGCGTGTGGAGCCCCGGTGGTAGGAAGTTCAGCTCGATTGTCCCGCGCATGTGTAACGCGCGGTGCGGCGGACCAGATAAACGGATTGGCTCCGCGTAGTTGCCAGACCCCCGACCCGGCAACTACGCGGGGCCCTTCCATGTGTGGCGTGGTCCGTTGCACGTGATTTGCTGATGGACCGCGCTGCGCTGACGATGTCGGTGGAGACCACTATCGTTGGCGGGGCTCGCACCGTGCGGGCTCCTTGAATCGAGCAGCGGGGAGGACGGTTCGTGACGAGCGAATCGAGTACCGGGCGGCAGGGCCGACACCAAGGCGGCCAGGTCGGTCTACGACAGCTCCTCGACTCGGCTCGATCCACCACACCGCAGCAGCCACCGCCGCCGCGCACGGTTGCCCAGCAGGCACCGGGCGCGGATCAGACGCCGCAGCCGCCCAGGCCTCGATCGGCGCAGCAGCAACCGAGGTCGTCCGAGACGACGGCGCCGCCCCAGTCGGCCGCTCAGCAGCCGACTCCGTCGGGACATCGGTCACCGGAGTGGGGTGGGGATGCCATGGCGACCGAGCCGCTGCGGGCAACTCGGCGATCCAAGGCAAACGCGCCCACCGGCGGGCAGCGGGGTCGCGCACCCGAACAGCCGTCCAGACCGAGCGGGCTGAGATCGTCCATCGTGAAACGCATCGGCATCGGCGTGGGCGCACTGATAGCGGTTTGCGGTCTGGCTTACGTTGCGGACCTCGTACTTTCGTCGGGGCACGTACCGCGCGGCGTCGTGGTGGCCGGTATCGATATCGGAGGTGCGGATACCGCGGCCGCGGATGCTCGGTTGCGCACCGCGGTGGATCCGCGCGCCGACCAGGAACTGCCGCTGCAGATCGGCGACATGCAGACCAGGCTCACACCCAAAACTGCTGGCCTCGGGGTGGATTGGGACGCCACCTGGGCCAGCATCGGCGGCCAGCCGCTCAATCCGATCACCAGACTGACTTCGCTGTTCGTCACGCACACGGTGCCGGTCGCGAGCACGGTCGACGACAAAGCACTCGATGCTCAGCTCACCGCCCTGCGCGTGCACGACCGTGCGACGGTCGAAGGCACCATCGCCTTCGACGGCGCGCGCCCGGTCGCCGTGCCGCCGGTACCCGGCCGCATCCTCGATGTTCCGACCGCGCGCACCGCGCTCATCGAAAACTGGTATCTCGGTGCGCTGCTGGATCTCCCGGAGACCGCCGCACCGATCGCCGTGCGCGCGGAAGCGGTCGACCAGGCTCTGCACACCATTGCCGAACCGGCGGTGAGTGCGCCGATTGTGTTCGCGGGCAAGAACAATGCGACGGGCAAGCTGGAGCCGGAGCAGATCGCCTCCATACTGTCCTTCGCCCCCGATGGTCAGGGCGGCCTCGCCCCGTCCTTCAAACAGGACGTCGCGCTCGGGGTGCTGGGGCCGCAACTCGCGCCGTCCGAGGTCGAGGCCAAGGATGCGACCTTCGCCGTGACCGGGTCGGCCGCGACGGTGGTTCCGGCCGTGGTCGGCGACAAGATCAATTGGGCGAAGACATTCGAGCAGTTGCCGAATCTCGTCGTCGCCCCGCAGGAGCGCACCGCGCAGGCCGTTTACGAGAAGGTTGATCCCAAGCTCACCACCGAGGCCGCCAACGGACTCGGCGTCACCGAGGTGATGGGCCAATTCACCACGAGCGGCTTCAGCGGGCCGTCCGGCGTGAATATCCGCGTGGTCGCCAAGAAGGTGAACGGCGCCATCGTCAAGCCGGGAGAAACGTTCTCGCTCAACGACTTCACCGGTCCCCGCGGCACCGCCGAGGGGTACGTCGAATCCGGCATCATCGACCACGGTCGCCCGAGCACCGCCGTCGGCGGCGGCATCAGCCAATTCGCGACGACCCTCTACAACGCCGCCTATTTCGCGGGCATGGAAGATGCCGGTCACACTGAGCACAGCTACTACATTTCCCGCTACCCGGCGGCGCGCGAGGCCACCGTCTTCGACGGCGCCATCGACCTCGAGTTCCGCAATAACAGCCAATCCGGTGTCTATATCGAGACATCGACCACCGACTCCGAGGTCACGGTCCGCCTCTGGGGCACCAAGACGGTCGATGTCGAATCCATCACCGGCGAGAAGACCAAACCCACCGAGCCCACCGAGATCAAACTCCCCAAAGGCAAGGACTGCATCGCCACCGAAGGCGCACCGGGGTTCACCATTTCCGATACGCGAGTCATCACCGACCGCAAAACCGGTCGGCAGATCTCGCGCACGACGCGGACTGTGAAGTACGACCCGGTACCTGTCGTGAAATGCGAGTAGTCGGCTCCTACAACGGGGTTCGCATCAGCAGGACGTTGTACTGGTTCCATACCGACAGCAAGAAGTACAGGTCACTGCCGGTCTGATACGGAAAGATCATCGGCGCGTAGGCGCTCGGCAGCGCGGTGCCGTCGACGAGGACCTCCGACTCGCTCCACGGCCCCTCCGGCGCCGATGCGGTGCGCAACACCACCGAATTCTTGGAATCCGTGGTGAGCATGATGAATTTGCCGAGATGCTCGTTCCACATAACCGACAGCTCGCTGACATCACCGACGATCGGTGCGGCGTCCTTGGCCTCGGGCTTCCACTCCTTGCCGTCCCAGTACTCGTAGCGATCGAGATCGGCGATATCGGATTCCACTGCCCGCGAAACGAATCCGGGGTTCAGCCGCCCTGCCGGAGTGCCGTAGCGGTAGACGTAACCGTCATCTTTCAGGAAGGCGTTCTGCTGAAAGTTCTGATGCCCGTCCACATTCGCGCGCCGGGTCGTGGTCAGCGGGGTCCAGGTCTGCCCGCCGTCACCGGAGACGGCGAGGGTGGAGAAGTTGGTCGACCATTTGCCGTGCTCACCCCATTCGCGCACCGACATCAGGCTCATGTACTGCACCCCGCCGACCGAAATGCCCGCTGTCGGAATGAGACTGATCTCGATGCCCGGAATCTTGGGGCTCGGCAGCGGATTGGTCACTGCGCCTTCGAAGGAAATCCCCTGCGACGGATCCGTGGTCGAGCTGTGGAAAAGTACCTGGCTGCTCCAAGCGAAGACGCTGCCTACGAGCAGGTTCGGGAAGCCGAGGCCCGCGCTGTCACCGAAGGCGGTGATCATCCGGCCGTTGCCGTCGTCCCACATGACGCCGAGGTCGGTGCCGAGCACATTGACGTTCTGGGTGCGATTGGGGCTGTCCATACCGGTCATCTGGAAGACCGCCTGGGTCAGTCCGGGTAGGCGAGGCAGGCCGCGTGGCTGTCCGTTGATGCCGGGAATGGGGTTGATGCCGGGGATGGGAAGCAGGAAGTTCGAATCCGCGGCGGCCGGTCCGGCCAGCGCGACCGATATTGCGGCGGCGAGCACACCGGCTCTGCTGAGTGCGGACAGCGATCGGTTCATCCGGACGATCCCTTCTTGCGCGGTCTGCCCGGTCATTGTGCCCCGTTTCGTGATCTATGTCCGGCTCCTCATGGTGGAGAGCGACATGTGATCATCGCTACACTGAAGATCACCAGGAGATGGGGGCTTCGACAGGGGCTGGCCTGTCACCGCTGCTTAATGGTCGCTCGAAATGGCAAAGCTGTTCGGTACATCCAGCAGGATTTCGTGAACGCTAGGCGGTGGGTCCATGGGTGACAGTCGCGCGATACTTCGCAGTTGGTGGCGCGATCCGGCGCACTATCGCTGGTTCGTGCGGACACTCGAATCCCATTCCGGGCTGCGCCTGATCAAGGCGATCATCGGCGCGGGTGGTGCGATCATGCTCGTGATCAACATGCTGATCTGGATGTCGCCTGCCGGTCCGAGCGGCACGGTGAACCGGACCATCTTCGCGGCGGCCGGTGCGACGGCAGCGGTGTGGACGGTTCGCTGGTGGCTGTTCCCGTGGCCCCGCGCCATCACTTCACTGACCATGTTGACCTGGGCGGATGTCGCGATCACGGCATCGTGTCTGGTGGACAGCGATCGGGTGTACGGCGCATTGAGTGCGATGCTGCTCGTGGTCACCGGCGCGTACATCACGTTCTTCCACAGCCCGAAGGCGCTCGCCGCGCACGCTGGATGGTCGCTGCTCACGGTGGGTGCGCTGGCCGTGTTGCTGGTGACCGATGCGCAGGGCAATGATCTCGCGCTGGCCGGTGCGATGGTCTTGATCATGGTCGCGGCCATCGTCGTGGTGTTGCCCGCGTTGCAGTTCTGCTATTGGGTGCTGCGCATCGATGTGCTCTCGGATCCGCTCACCATGCTGCTGAATCGCCGCGGGCTCGACTATTACGTGCACCGTACGCGATACCAGCGCCAACTGTGCGTGATCACCCTCGACCTCGACCACTTCAAGGCGGTCAACGACACTTTCGGTCATACCATCGGTGACGAGGTGCTGGTCTCGACGGCCGCGCGATTGCGCGCCGCGGCCGATCCCGATGCCGTGGTCGCCCGCACCGGCGGGGAGGAGTTCGCGGTGGTCGATCAGTTGGATCGTGCGGCAGCGCTGAGTCTGGGCGAGCGATTGCGCTCGGCCGTGGCGGAGACGCCCGGCATATCCGTCACCGTCACGGCCAGTGTCGGTGTCGCGGTATGCGACGGCGGCACGGACGCCGGACGGCCGCGATGGCTGCTGCGGTGTGCCGACAACGCGATGTATCAGGCGAAACGGCTGGGCGGCAATACCGTTGTGCTGGCGGAAGATCCGGAACAACCGGCGATCGAACTCGCCGAGCCCGCCCGAGAGATGGTGCACCGCAGCAAATAACAACAGCGGCCCCAGAGACTTCGGGGCCGCTGTGTGCGAAATCTGTTGGATCAGAACGCCGCTTCGTCCAGCTCCATGATGTCGTTGTCGAGATTCGACAGGATGGCGCGGGTCGCGGTCAGCTCCGGCAGCACATTGCGTGCGAAGAACTGCGCGACGCCGACCTTGCCCTGGTAGAACGCCTCGTCGGCGCCGGTCGCGCCATTGTCGAGCGCCTTGATGGCGATGTCGGCCTGACGCAGCAGCTGCCAGCCGATGAGCAGGTCGCCGACCGAGAGCAGGAAGCGCACCGAACCCAGACCGACCTTGTACAGCTCGGACGGCTGCTCCTGGGCGCCCATCAGGTGCCCGGTCAGGGTGGCGACCATGGCCTGCACATCCTCGAGCGCGGTGGCGAGCAGCTTGCGCTCGGCCTTCAGCCGGCCGTTGCCCGCCTCGGACTCGATGAACTTCTGCACCTGGCCGGCCACGTGGGCCAGCGCGACGCCACGGTCACGGGCGATCTTGCGGAAGAAGAAGTCCTGCGCCTGGATCGCGGTGGTGCCCTCGTAGAGCGAGTCGATCTTCGCGTCGCGAATGTACTGCTCGATCGGGTAGTCCTGCAGGAAGCCGGAGCCACCGAAGGTCTGCAGCGATTCGGTCAGGTACTGGTAGGCCCGCTCGGAACCGACACCCTTGACGATCGGCAGCAGCAGATCGTTGACGCGGAAGGCGACATCCTTATCGGCACCGGAGACCAGCTCGGCGATATCGGCATCCTGGTGCGCGGCGGTGTAGAGGTAGATGGCGCGCAGACCCTCGGCGTAGGCCTTCTGCAGGGCCAGGCTGCGGCGCACGTCCGGGTGGTGGGTGATGGTGACGCGCGGGGCGGCCTTGTCGGTCATCTGGGTCAGGTCCGCACCCTGGACGCGCTGCTTGGCGTAGTCCAGCGCGTTCAGGTAACCGGTCGACAGGGTCGCGATGGCCTTGGTGCCGACCATCATGCGCGCGTTCTCGATGACGTCGAACATCTGCGCGATGCCGTTGTGCACCTCGCCGACCAGCCAGCCCTTGGCGGGCACGCCGTGGCCGCCGAAGGTGACCTCGCAGGTGGCCGAGACCTTGATGCCCATCTTGTGCTCGACATTGGTGACGAAGACACCGTTGCGGTCGCCCATGGTCTGGGTCTCGAAGTCGAAGTGCCACTTCGGCACGTAGAACAGCGACAGGCCCTTGGTGCCGGGGCCTGCGCCCTCGGGGCGGGCCAGCACCAGGTGCATGATGTTCTCGAACAGGTCGTCGGAGTCACCCGAGGTGATGAAGCGCTTGACGCCCTCGATGTGCCAGGAGCCGTCCTCCTGCTCGAGCGCCTTGGTGCGGCCCGCGCCGACATCCGAACCGGCATCCGGCTCGGTCAGCACCATGGTGGCGCCCCAGTTGCGATCGGCGATGATCTGCGCCCACTTCTTCTGCTCATCGGTGCCGTTGTTGTAGAACACCTGCGCGAAACCCGCACCGGCGGCGTACATCTGAGCCGGCGGGTTGGCGCCGAGGATCATCTCGCCGAGCGCCCAGGAGACGGCGCTCGGGGCACCGAGGCCACCCAACTCCTCGCGGACGGCGACCTTGGCCCAGCCGGCGTCTTCGAGCGCGCGGTAGGACTTCTTGAACGATTCGGGAAGAGTGACCGTGTGGGTCTCGGGATCGAAGGTCGGGGGGTTGCGGTCGCCGTCGACGAACGAATCGGCCAGCGGACCCTCGGCCAGGCGACGCACCTCGTTGAGCATCTCCTTGACGGTCTCGGTGTCGAGATCGCCGTAGGCGTCGCTGTCGAGGACGGCACCGAGGCCGAGTACCTCGAAGAGGTTGAACTCCAGGTCGCGGACGTTGCTCTTGTAGTGGCCCATGTCTGTTACTCACTCTCCGTTGAGTTGGTGCGGTCGGTTGGTTGCCGTTCCCGCCCGTTGTCCGTCCACCGGGTAGCCGTGCCGGTTTCTCCGCATGCTACTCGCGGGTAACTTATGTCCATATTACCGGTCGGTAATGGGGTCGCAAAGACCCGAGTGGGCAATGTGACACGGAAAACACTCGAAGGCGTTGCCGTTTGTCTACGGCCCACGTAGTAGACGGTCGAGCCGGGTTTGCCGGTGCATTACCCTGCTGCCGACGCGCTGCGGGTGACTGGGCTTCTTCGGATAGCTGGGGACTACCGTGGAAATGTGCGAATCGAGACGAGCGCCGGGCCTGCGGAGATCGAGCTCGACAAGCCGCGCAAAGCGGCGTTCCTGCTGCTGCTCACGCACGGATCCGGCGGCGGTGTCGACGCAAAAGACCTGCTTGCCGTGCGCGACTGCGCCTACGAGCTGGGCGGCGCGGTGGCTCGGGTGGTGCAGCCGTACCGGGTCGCCGGACGACGCGCCCCCGGTTCCGCGGTGAAGCAGGACGAGGCGTGGCTCGAGATCGTGGCCGACCTGCGCAAGCGAGTGAAGAACGTCCCGCTGATCCAAGGTGGGCGCAGCAATGGGGCCCGGGTGGCATGCCGCACCGCCATCGCCGCCGACGTGCGCGGCGTGCTCGCGCTGTCCTTCCCGCTGCATCCACCGGGTAAGCCGGAGCAGACGCGTCGCGAAGAACTGCTGGCGGCGGGCGATATCGAAGTCGTCGTGATCAACGGCGCGAACGACCCATTCGGCATCCCCGACCCCGCCGATGCCGCCGAGGTGCGCGTAATCCCTGGTCAGCCACATTCCTTCCGGTCGGGATTCGACACCATCGCCGACACGGTCGCCCCCTGGTTGCAGCGCTGGTACCAGTAGGGCGCGCGCCCAGACCGGTTCAGGTTGGGTCTGGCCAACGGGCCGTCATACCGGGTCGCTCACCGGCGGCCAGAGTGCCGGGCCACTTGAGTGTGCCGCACGTACGCCTGCGCGACCGGGCATCGGATCTTCGGCCAAGCCAGCCTGGCGCGCAGTGGCCTGCGTGCGGGCCAGGACGTGTGCGACGTGCGATCCGGTTCCGGTTGGGTCTGGCCGCCTGTGAGCGACCCTCCACCGAAGTATGGCGGCCCGGGCAACTCGTGTGCCGCACTTACGCCCTGCGCGACCGGGCATCGGATTTTCGGCCAAGCCTGCCCGGCGCGCAGTGACCTGCGTGGCGTGTGAGGCCGTTTGTGGCTTGTGAGGCGTGCGAGGCGGTGCGCGGCGTGCGAGGACATGTGTGGCGTGTGAGGACGTGTGTGGTGTGCGGCGGCCTGCGTGGCGTATGCGGCGGCCTCGGCTAGCTGGGGGAATCGGGTTCGATGGCGGGCGGATCCGCTGGGGGTTTGGTGGCGATCACCAGGGCGTCTATCGCGTCACGTTCCTCGGTCGGGCGATAGAGGCGGTCGGCGAGGCGGACTCGGATGCGTTCGGGGTCGTTGCCGAGGTCGGCGATGATGTCGTCGGGGGTGAACAGGACCGAGGCGTCCTGCGGGCCGCCGAAGCCGTCGGTGAGATTGGTGGTGTCGTGGCCGAGGATCAGCAGCGTGCCCCCGGGGGCGAGCAGATCGGCGAGGCGGCGGACCAGCCTGCGGCGTTGTTCGGCGGGCAAGTGCAGGAAGACCATCAGCACGAGTTCGTACGGGCCGGTGATGCCCGCGGCATCCAGATCGGTGACATCGGCGCATTGCCAACTGATCCGGCTGCGGACCGAACGGGACAGGCGGGTCGCGATGGTGCGGCCCTTATCGACGCCCACCTGTGAAAAGTCGACGGCGTGCACCTGCCAGCCGTGCGTGGCCAGCCACAGCGCATTGCGCCCTTCACCGCAGGCGAGATCGAGGGCCCGCGGCAGGCCGGGCGGCTCGCCGTCGGGAGTGTCCGGCACCAGCGGGGCGATCCGCTCGAGTCCGTAGACATGCTCCACCACAGTGCTGTTCGGCGGTGCGCCCCAAACCAGTTCACTCTGCGCATACCGCGTGTCCCAATCGGTCGCGTCCATATGCGCGAGTGTATTTGCCCCGCGTACCTCGCGACCGCCGCGTACCTCGCGACCGCCGCGTGCCGCGTACCCGCGACCGCCGTGTACCTCGCGACCGCCGCGTGCCGCGTACCCGCGACCGCCGTGTACCTCGCGACCGCCGCGTGCCGCGTACCCGCGACCGCCGTGTACCTCGCGACCGCCGCGTGCCGCGTACCCGCGACCGCCGTGTACCTCGCGACCGCCGCGTGCCGCGTACCCGCGACCGCCGTGTACCTCGCGACCGCCGCGTGCCGCGTACCCGCGACCGCCGTGTACCTCGCGACCGCCGCGTACCCGCGACGATCGCGTACCCGCGACGATCGTGAATCCGCGACGATCGTGAATCCGCGACGATCGTGAATCCGCGACGATCGTGAATCCGCGACGATCGCCAATCCCGTCCGCGCGCCGGGGGATCATCGCGGGCGGGCGGACCGAGTTCTAAGAAGTCGCTCGGGGCAACCAGTGCACTGGCGAGGTCTCGCGGATGTGGACGAGCACGTCGAAAGCGTTCAGGAGAGATCGCACGCTCGTGTGGGCGGTGGCGTCCTTGGCCGGATCGTAGATACCGCTGATCGTGCGCAGCTTCGCCGGACCGCGTAGCCACTGTTGCACCGATTCCGGTGCGTCGCTGTGCAAGTCGACGTAGAAGGCGGGCAGATCCACGTCGCCCAGGGAAGCGTCGACCAGGTCCGACAGTGGTTCCGGTGCCACCGCCATACCGAGATCACCGTGATGGAACCCGATGGCGACCGAGATGTACCGCGCACCGAAATGTTCGCGCAAATAGCTACCGGTACCGCGGAATTCGGCGGTCTCCGCCGGACCGTCGCCGAGGGGAAGGGCCGCGGTGTGGGCGATGCCGTCCCAATACGCGATCTTCGCGCCGGTATCGCGCTGCCATTCGATTAGTCGGTCCGCGGCAGGTCGCTCGTCGCGCGCGAAACCACCCTGCCCGGCAACGCTCTTCTCGTGGAATTCGACTATGAGCCGCAGATGCGTCAGTGCGTTTTCGAATTCTGGTGTAACCGAGAGCTTTTCGAATAAGGCCAAGGCATCGCGCGCGTCGTCGATGAACGGGCGGCCGGGGTGAATTCCCTGATGGCGCTGCACATGTTCATCTACCTGGTGCGCGGTGCGGATCGGAGCGAGGTGGGATTCGATGGCTGCCAACCGATCCGGTGCCTGTTGGCGGACATAATCCAGGACCACGTCGTAATCCGACGGTTCGGCACGCGGCGGTTCGACTCCGAAAATCCGCACAGGATCGTTCGGGTGCTCATTGTTGAATTCGCGAATCCAAACCAGCGCCGCCGCCATTTCGACGGTACGGGTCGGCCGCCATGCACCCGCGAGCACCGATTCGGGATCGCCCGCGCCGTTCCGTACGTAGGCATCGAGCCGCTCACCGGAACGTGCACCGTCCTGCACGGCGAGCGCGCGGAAACCGTATGCCTCGACGAGCACCCGGAATACCCGCTCCCGCAGTCCGAAGGTCTGTCGAGAGAACCGGGTCGACTCACCGAGCCCGACCACGGTCGCAGATCCCAGCCGCTCGGTCAATGTCGCGATATCCGATCCCAGGCTATTCGAATGCGTATCGAAAATCGGCCGCGCATGCGAACGCAGCCATCCACGCAAATCCGAAGTGCCGGTAACTGATTCACTGGATGTGAGGGTGGTGCCCATCGTCTCTCCCGAAGCTCGACTACTCGACGCGACCCAGCTTCATACCTGAAGTGCCATTGAGGTCAAGTCGGCACGAGCAACGGCACACAGCCACGGCCAGGTGCCGTTGCGGAGGGGCTAGAGGGTGGTATGCATCAGTAAAACGTTGTACTGACTGTGAACCGTGGTGACGAAGTACAGGTCGCGTCCGGTTTGGTAGGGGAAGATCGACGGAGCGTATGCGGACGGCAGTTCGCGGGTGTCGATCAGAACCTCTGGATCGCTCCACGGACCCACCGGCGAGGCGGCCCGTCGCATGACCACCGAGTTGAACGGATCGGTGGTGAGTGAGATGAACTGGCCGAGGTACTCGTTGTACATCACCGACATCTCGCCGACGCCCCCCATGATCGGCGCCGCGGCATCGACATCGCCCTTCTTGCTCCAGTGCTCGCCGTCCCAGTACTCGTACTCGCCCAGATTCTTGATGTCGCCTTCGCGGACCCGCCCGATATACGCCGCCCGGTTGCGCCCGGACTGGGTGCCGTACTCGTAGACGTACCCGCCGTTCTTGACGAACGCGTTCATCTGGAAGTTGACGTTACCGCCCTCATTCGGGCGTCTGGTCTCGGGTAGCTCGGCCCAGGTCTCACCGTTATCGCCGGAGACGGCGAGTCCGGAGAAATTCGTGGTCCACCGGCCGACATCGTCCCAGGTCTGCACCGACATCAGGCTCATATACTGAACGCCGCCGACCGAAATGCCCGCGGTGGGGATACGGCTGATCTCGATGAATGGAATCTTCGGGCTCGGAATCAGATCGCGCGCCTGGCCGAAGATATCGCGGACGACGCTGTCGAAGTAGATGCCATTGGACGGATCGTGGGTGTGGCTGCGCACCAGAATATTGCTGCGCCACGCCCATGTGCTGCCCGCGAGCAGATTCGGCAGGCCGAGTCCGGCGGTATCGCCGAATGCGGTCAGCATCTCGCCGTCGCCGTTGTCCCACATGATGCCCAGATCGGTGCCGAGCACGTTATAGGCCTGGGTGTTATTCGGGCTGGCCATGCCGGTCACCTGGAATATCGCCCTGCTTCGGCCGACCAGATTGGGGAGTCCGCTGGTGCCGTTCAGTACCGGAATCGGATTGATCGCATTGGGGTTTGCCGAGGCTGGGGTAGTCGCAGCGAGGAGCAAGGCCGAAGCTCCTGCCAATGCCGAGAGCAAGGCGGACGCGGTCTTGTTCAAGTCTCAAGGCCCTCCGGGTTCTGGCCGAAGTGGCACGATACGCGGCCCCCCACCTCGTGTGTGTCACATTCGGCTGGCTGGCAAATCGTTCACGATGCTAACAGCGAAACCGGTGAAATTGGTGGCTTGCGTGATTCGTCTGGATAGTTGTACGCAGTACTACCCGAATTGTGATCAGCGACGACGAGAAATGGCCTGTCGCAGGATCAATGGCAGCTGGGTGGCTCGTTCGATGGCGAAGGTGCGGCGAGCCGAGGCATGCCAGGAGCGATCGAATAGTTGTTTTGCCCCTGCGACGGCGTGCGGCGAGCGGATGGCGATTCGATCGGCGAGCTTTTCCGCCGCCGCGACCGGGTCCGCGGTCACCTCGGTGACCAGGCCGATCCGCTCGGCGTATGCGGCGTCCACGATATCGGCGGTCATGGTGAGCAGCAGTGCCTTGTCGACACCGATCAGCCGGGACAGCGTCACCGCGCCGGTCATATCCGGGACCAGGCCGTACTTGGCCTCCATCACCGAGAATTCCGTGTCGGCGTCGGCGAAGCGGACGTCGGCGGCCAGCGCGATCTGCAAGCCACCGCCGTAGCAGTGGCCGTGTACCGCGGCGATCACCGGCACCGAGAGCCGACGCCAAGCCCAGCAGGCTTCCTGGAAGGTATTGGTGCCGCGCCAGGGCAGCGGGATGAAGCCGCAGACGACGGCCAGTGGATCGCGGCTCGTCCCCGCGATATCGAGGCCACTGCTGAAACTAGGACCATTGCCGGACAGGATGACCGCGCGTACTTCCTTGTGATCTGCGACGGTATGTGCGGCGGTGACGAGGTCGCGCAGCATCTCGATGGTCAGGCCATTGTGCTTATCCGGCCGGTCCAGCGTGACGTAGGCGCGGTCGTCGACGAACCGCAGCGCGATATTCGAGGCCATTCCCGAATCTTACCTGCGAGTCAGTTAGCGGGCCATTGCCCAGCGGCGAGCCCGGCCTGCCCGGACCGGTCGAACTCGCCGCCGAATCGCTGCGTCGCGCGGGCACCGACAGCGGCACCGGGGATCGGCTATTGCGTTCCCGGTCGCGGCCGAGGCGCTGGGGCTGCCGATCGACGATTCGTCGCGGCCGCTGTCGGTCACCGGCGGACGCACCTTGGCGGGTGGCCCCGGCAACAACTACCCGACCCATTCGATCGCGCCTCGTCTGCGCGATGATCCATCGGCGTACGGGCCTGGCGAGCGCGCTCGCCAGGTACATCACCAAGCACGCCATCGGCGTCTACTCCGCTCGCCCGCCCGCGCGACTGCTCCATGCCGACGAACCGGAAGTGCCTGTGGCACGGCGCGATACGGTGCCCGACGACACCGGACCGGCCACCGTCGAGGCCTACACCGTCGCCTATCACAAGGGTCCCGCGCCCGAACGCGCCGACGAACCCGAGGCCGTGGTGATCTCCGCATTGACTCCGGCCGGTGCCCGCATACTGGTTCGGGCGTCCGATTCGGAAACCGTCGCGGCGTTCACCGACGGCGACCCGATCGGCGCGGACGCCGATGTGATCGCCGCCGACAAGCTCACGTTTCTTACCGAGAGGACTGTCCGATGACTGATCTGGTGCTGGTCGAAAAGCGCGATGCGATAACGCTGTTGACCGTGAATCGTCCGGAGGCCCGCAATGCCATCAATTTGGCCACCGCGCAGGCCATCGAGGCGGCGGTCGACGAATTCGAGGCCGACGATGCCGCGCGCGTGCTCGTGCTCACCGGAGCGGGCGCGACCTTCAGTGCCGGAATGGATCTCGTCGCGGCATCGAAGGGGGAGATGCCGATAACCCCCAAGCGCGGCCCGCTCGGCATCGCCGCGAAACCGCCTGCCAAGCCGATGATTTCGGCGGTCGAGGGTTTCGCGCTGGCCGGCGGGTTCGAACTCGCGCTCTCCGGTGATCTCATTGTCGCCGCGAACAATGCCCAGTTCGGAATTCCGGAGGTCAAGCGCGGTCTGGTCGCCGCGGGCGGCGGCGTACTGCGGCTGACCCAGCGGCTGCCGCGTCCCATGGCCGCGGAGCTGGCGCTCACCGGTGGTCGCATCGATGCCGAACGGCTCTACCAGCTCGGACTGGTCAATCGGCTCACCGAACCCGGTGCGGCACTCGACGGCGCTTTGGCCCTGGCGGCTGAAATCGTCGCGGCCGCACCGCTTTCGGTGGCGGCGAGTAAGCGGATCATCGACGAATCGCCGGATTGGTCCGTCGCGGAGGGGTTTGCCAAGCAGGGCGAAATCGCGCTGCCCGCGCTGTTCTCCAAGGATGCCGCCGAGGGGGCGCTGGCCTTCGCGCAGAAGCGCGAACCCCAGTGGCAGGGACGCTGATCCGATGCCCGAACGCGTCCGGGAGACGCAGGCGGCGGCGCTCGCGCATGCGCACGCGACTCCTGGACGCCGCGGTGGAGAGTCTGGTCGGCGGGTACCACCACGCTCGCGGACGATCCGCGCGTGCCGACCATTATCTAATTCACCATCGAGATCACGACCGGCCTCGCCATGCGTGTGCTGCTCCCCGGCGATCTGGACCGGAACCGAATCCTGCGGCACCGCTGGGAAATGTGGTCCGCATCCTGCTCGGCGAAGCGGATCCGGCAACGCTGACGCGAGTGGTCAGGGATGCGGGCTGATGGTGTCGAGCAGGACCTGCGCGCAGCCGGCCGGATCGTCGAAGAACGGGGTGTGGCCGCTGCCGTGCAGCGTGACGTGGCGAGCATTGGGCAGCACGGCGCGTGCCTTCCTGCTCTGCGTGGCGTAGGTCAGCAGGATGTCCCGGTTGCCCCAGGCGATGGTCACGGGAATGTCGGCCAGCGCACCGATTTCGTGCAATTGCGCATCGGTGAAGGAGGCGAGGGCGGGCTCGAAGCCGGGTGCGTCGGCGGCGTCGGCGGCGGTGTCGATGGCCACTTGTGGATCCAGCGCCCACGGCTTGCCGAAGATCAACGTCAGAAATATGGTGCGGCCTGCGGCGGTGCCCAGCACGTCGGGCAGCCACCTACGCAGCACCCGGGCGAGTTGACGGGATTTGCCGAGCGACTGTTGGCACCACACGCGGCCGGGGGTGTCCCAGAATCCGATCGGCGAAAAGGCCGTGACCGAGCGGGCCGCACCACGTGCGCCGAGGTTCAGGCCGATGAGCCCGCCCATCGAATTGCCCGCCAGGTGCGGGCGCTCGATGCCCTGTTCGCGCAGGAAGTCGGCGAGCGCTTCGGTGAGGGTGTCGACGGTGGTGTGCTCGATCGGCGCGGACCCCGCGAAGCCGGGTAGATCGACGGCGACGACGTCGAAGGATTCGGCGAGGGTGCCGATGATCGGCTCCCACACCTGCCAGCGGCTGCCTACGCCGTGCACCAGGACCAGCGGTTCCCCCGCGCCCACCCGGTGGTGGTTCAACGTCGTCATATCCGTGACCGTACAGCGATTCGCAGTCGGCGGACCGAGATTTCCGGCCACGACCGGACCGGATTTCCGCTGGCAGTCGGCGGAAACGGCGGTACGATAAATGGTATGGCAACGCGTAAGGTCACCCTTTCGCTGGACGCGGCGTCCTGGGCCTTCGCCGAACAGGCGGCGGCCCGCGCGGGGATGTCGCCATCGGCGTGGATATCGAAGGCAGCGCGTCGCGAGGCGGTGCGGACCGGTGTCGGTCCGGTACCCGATGTGACCGCCCTGGCCGCGGCGGACGAAGTGGAACTCGCCGCCGCCGAGGAGGCGATGCGTGCGCAGGGGTGAACTGTGGCTCTATCACCCACACGGTTCGCCGCGGCGCCGTACCGTCGTGCTCATCAGCAGTGATGGCATCAATGAATCAGCGAGGCAGTGGCTGATCGCCGCCGAGATCGTCGACGAGGATCCGCAGGACATTCTGGCTGTGCCTGTCGAGCGGCACGGTTGGGTGCATGCCGGGAATATCGGTCGCATCTATCGTGGCTGGCTGGCCGAGCCCATCGATGAGATGGAAGCGGATGCGCTGGATCGGTTGGATACCGCATTGCGCGCGGCCATGGATCTTTAACCACTTTCCGAATGGGAAGCCGATCGCTCGGCTACCGCTGGGCTTCGTACGGCATTATCGTTGCGGCGCCACGCGGTGGCCATAGATACAGACTGAATCGAGAAGAGGAATCAGGTGCGGACCTTCCTGATCGCCGCAGCGCTCGTCGCGCTGCCGGTACTGGCGGCGTGCGGTAACGATAAGGCCGCGGACCAGCCCGCGGTAACCCAAGCGGACCTCGCCAAGTCGCTCCAGGACAAGGGACTCAAGGACAAGAACCTGGCCGACTGCGCCGCCAAACTCTATGTGGACCAGGGCATTTCGCAGGAGGGCCTGCGCAAGATGGTCAGCGACGAATACGACGCCAAGGCTGCCGACGCCAACAACTTCGGCATGAGCCAGTCCGATGCCGACAAGGCCCGCGAGGCCAACACCAAGATCTTCACCGAATGCCGCTCGAAATAGCGGTTTGATCAGCCTTTACGCGCCTCGGACCCGTTGGGTTCGTGGCGCGTTCGGCCGACTGGCCAGTGGGTCGACGGTGCCGGATGACCAGGTACGGGTAACGCTCATTTCGATGAGGCGGTGCTGTTGCCCGCTTCCGCGATGATCGCGACACAGCCCCCGACGCACAGAATCGCGACGATCAGCAATGCGAACAGGCAGCCCCTCATGCTGATCGGTTCCCGCGGGTACGGGCTATTGGGTGAATGGGAATGCTTATTCGGATTCCTTCACGGGGAATGGGTAGACCTCGCGGGATCGGGCGTCCCCTGATGCGATTGGGTGAGTACGTCCAGCATTTCGTCGGCAGCGCGCGTGTGGGACCGCAGCTCCTTCTCGAAGCGCTCGAGGTGGATGTGGAGCAGTTCGAGTTCCACCGCATCCGCGATGCGCTTCGAGTCGCGGTCGCCCTCAGCGCGTTCTGCCGCAACGGCAGCGGCGGCGGTTGTCATCGCGTCCTGGATGCGGGCGATCAGGTAGTCAGGGTCGCGTGCCCATTCGTCCTTGTGAAGGTGTGGGAGTTGACCGGTGCGGTGTTGGGTGGCTTCCCGTTCAGGGATGGCTGCCGGCTTGGTTGGCAACCCATCCGCATGCTCTGACCTGCGGCGATTCGTCCGATTCGAGTCCGGTTCTCCGACAGGCGCGTTGGGTACAGGATTGGGTACAGTGACCCTCTGCGAGGCCGGTGGAGTAGGTGAATTCCCTTGTGGGAGTGTGGGTTTCGTTGAGCCGATGACGGGAATCGAACCCGCGCTGTCTGCTTGGGAAGCAGAAGTTCTACCATTGAACTACATCGGCAGACCCCGAAGGGTACGTCCGAGACTGTAGCAGAATCGTCCGGCGGCCGGTAAAAGTCCAGGTAGATATCGCTGACCTGCTCTGATGCGGACAGGCAGTGGCGAACCCGTTGGTGGTCGGCGCGGCTCCTCGCCGCGATCCGCAGCACGGCGAACTCACCGCGTTCGGCATCGATGTTCGGCATCGATGTGCTGAGATATCTTTGCGACATCTATTCGCCGATTTCGATAAAAGCGAAGATCGCAATGCTGCGGTCGGGTGTTAACAGTAGAATTGAATTTATATAGAATTGCATCTTGCATTGCAATTCGGTCGGTTTATACGCCGCGTACGTCAACCTGGTTTAGGGTATTCAGTCATGGCATCCGGGGCCGAAGGTCCCTATGTTGCAACATGTTGCATTTCGCCTGCCGATGCGCCATGCCTGTCGAAGGAGATTCGCAGGTCGCCACCTCGAATCGGGTGAAAATTTCACGGTGCAGATTCCGGAATGTGGGTATACATCGGCGAATGATTCGGCTTAGACTGGCCGTGGTCGGGGTTAGAGGAAAGTTCAATGACCGTTCTGCGACCACAGCTTCACCCCGACCGGGGGTTGAGCGGAGTAACCGAGCCGGACGTGTCAGCAATAGCGCAGGTACCGTTGTCCGCTGGGCAGCGTGGGTTGTGGCTGGCGCAGAAATTGAGTCCGGATGTGCCGATATGCGAGGCACAATATATCGAGTTGCGCGGCGATCTCGATGTCGAGCTACTGCGCGAAGTCTCGATACGAGCCGGCCAGGAGTTCCAGTCGGGCTACCTGCGGTTGGTAGAGGTGGACGGCGAGCCGTACCAGTTGTTCGACCCGCTCCTCCGTACGACCGGGCCGTTTATCGATGTGCGCGGCGAACCGGATCCTGTTGCGGCCGGCTTGGAGTGGATGCATCGGGAATACACCAGACCGCTCGACATGACACGAGACCGGTTGCTCGGATCGGCGATTGTGCAGGTCGGGGACCAGCATTACCTGCTGTACCTCAAAATCCACCACGTCGCGATGGACGGCTACGCCGGAATGCTGATCGTGAACCGCATCGCCGCGCTGTACACGGCGGCGGTGCAGGGACGGACACCGGAGCCGAACCAGGCGGCGGACCTACGCACGCTCTTCGAGGCCGACAGCAGCTATCGGGAGTCGAAGCGATTCGCCGACGACAAGGAATACTGGCTGAACAGACTCGCCGATGCGCCGGATGAGTCCAGTCTGGTCGCCGGGCACGCACTTGCTCGCGCGGACAGTACGGTCGCAACCGCCGAACTTTCGGCGGAGACGGTACAGCGGATCGGCGATTCCGCGAAAGCGCTGAACGCGAGCCCGGCTGCGGTGGTGATCGCCGCATTCGGCTGCTATCTGGCCCGGATGACCGGCCGCGACGCGGTCATGGTCAACATCCCCGTTTCGGGCCGGACCAATGCCGTACTGCGGCGGTCCGGCGGGATGTTCGTCAATGTCGCACCCCTTCCGCTCGCGCTGGTTCCGGGCGACACCGCGGCGACATCGACGCGGCGGGTGCAGTCCGATCTGGTCGGGGCATTGCGGCACCAGCGGTGCGGCCTCACCGATATCCGTGCCGCCGCCGGATACCACGGCGGACAGCGACGTTTCGCGGGCCCGGTAGTGAATGTCATGTTCTTCCACCAGGAGATCCGATTGGGATCGATGAGCGGGGAGTTCCATATCCTCAGCTCGGGGCCGGTCGACGATTTGCTGATCGACCTGTACCAAACCGGGGATGCGCCGCGCACGATCCTGCACTTCCTCGCCAATCCCAACCTCTATACCGACGCCGAACTGTCGGCACACTGCACCAGATTCGGGGAGTTCCTCGATGCGTTCGCGGCCGATCCGGACGCCGCGCTCGAGCGGATTCACCCCGCCAGCATCCGTGATGGCGGGGTGATCAAGCGTCGACACGAGAATCTGGCGTTCTGGCGAGCCGCGCTCGCGGACCTTCCCGAGGAGCTTCGCCTGCCGTTCGATCGCCCGCGGCAGGCAATGCCGTCGAATCGAGCCGCCACGGCGCGGTACCCATTGCGGGCCGACCTGGTTCCCGCGATGGAACGGTGCGTGCGGCGGCACAACTGGTCACTGTTCACCGCGATCCATGGTGCGTTGGCGGTGCTGCTCGCCCGGCTGAGCGGTACCACCGACATTCCGATCGGCACACCGATCCGGCGCACTGTGGCCTCGCTCGACGATGCCGACGGGTCCGTCGACATTCCGGTGCTACGAACCGAGATCGATCTCGACGAATCGTGCAGCGACCTGCTCGGCCGCGTCGAACAAGCCGATCTGGACGCCTTCGAACATGCCGATGTTCCGTTCGAGCAGGTGCTGGATGAACTCGTCGCGCAGCGGACCCGGCATCCGTTGTTCCAGGTGATGTTGGCGGTGCCGAGTGGGGAGCCGGATCCCGACCCCTCGGCCGAACTGCCAGTCGACACCTCCCGCTTCGACCTGCATTTTCTGATGTCGGCCGACCAGGACAGCGGCGCGGCGGCGATAACGGTCACCTACGCCGCCGACCTGTTCGACGCCGCGACCATCGATTCTGTGGTCCATCGGTGGATTCGGATTATGGAGTCGATCGCCACCGACCCGACGGTGCCTGTCGGGGCGATCGACGTTCTCGAACCCGCCGAGCGAGCTGATCTGCTGACCCGCTCCGGTGTACCGTCGGCTCCGCCCACCACGTTGCCCGACCTGCTGACAGCGGCAGCCATGCTCGATCCCGACGCCACCGCGATCGTGTGCGACGGACAACACATGAGTTATCGACAATTGGACCAACGTTCCAGCATGGTGGCGCGGCAGCTCATCCAGCGCGGTATCGGGCCGGAAGATGTTGTCGCGATCGGCATTCCACGTTCGGTGGACTCCGTGCTCGCGGTGTGGGCGGTGACCAAATCGGGAGCCGCGTTCCTGCCGATCGATCCGACTTATCCGGCCGAACGCATCACCCACATGATGACCGATTCGCAAGCGGCGATCGGTCTGACCGTGACATCTGTCCGCGCACAGCTACCCGACAGCACGGACTGGTTGATATCGAACAACCTCGGCGGTTCCGACGACCAGCCGACCACAGACAGTCGGCCCGTCACCGACGACGACCGGGTTCGTCCGTTGCGGATCGACGATATCGCCTACGTCATCTACACCTCCGGATCGACCGGACTACCCAAGGGCGTCGCGGTCACCCACCGCGGACTCGCCAACTGCGCCGCAGAACATCGGGCTGCGATGGGCGTCGAACCCGGCTCGCGGACATTGCATCTGGCGTCACCGAGCTTCGACGTATCGGTATTGGAGATGCTGCTGCCCTTGCCCGCCGGCGCGGCCATGGTCATCGCACCCAAGGACGTCTTCGGTGGGGATGAACTCGCCGCGCTGCTCGACCGCGAGCAGGTCAGCCACGTTCTCATCTCACCTTCGGCACTGTCCACGATCGACCACAACCGTTGGCCACTACCGGATCTGAAGTATCTGATGGTCGGCGGCGAGGACTACGGCACCGAGCTGGTCGAGCGCTGGGGTCGCGACCGCGTCGTGCTCAATGAGTACGGTCCAACCGAAACCACTATCGCCGCGACACTGATCTCGCCGTTGGCGGCCGGACAGCTCGTCACGATCGGTGGTCCGGTCCGCGGGGCCTCGGTCTGGGTTCTCGACCAGCGGTTGCAACCGGTTCCGGTCGGTGTGGCCGGTGAGTTGTATATCGCGGGTGATCTGCTCGCCCGCGGATATCACCGGCGCGCAGACGTGACGGCCGGCCGTTTCGTGGCCTGCCCCTGGATGTCCGGTCGGCGTATGTACCGTACCGGTGATGTTGTGCGCTGGACCGGTGACGGAGCGATCCAGCATCTCGGTCGTTCGGATTTCCAGGTGAAGATCCGTGGCCTGCGTATCGAACTCGGTGAAATCGATACCGCGCTCGCCGTCCACGAAACCGTCGCCTACGCGGCGACCATCGGCCACCGCAACGACGCCGGAACCCAAAGACTCGTCGCGTATGTGGTGGCCGCACCGGGCCACACCATCGACACCACGACCCTGACCGAATACCTGGCCGACCGGTTGCCGTCCTATATGGTGCCGTCCTCGATCATGGTCCTGGACCGCATCCCACTGACCCCGGCGGGCAAGCTGGACCGAAGGGTGTTGCCGAAGCCGGTTTTCGCCGACCGCAAACCCTTCCGAGCACCACGAACACCAACTGAACACGCGATCGCCCAGGCAATCATCGACGTATTGGGCATCGAAACGATCGGTCTCGACGACTCGTTCTTCGCCCTGGGCGGCGACAGCTTGGTCGCGACCCGCGTCGCGGCGCGACTCGGGGCCACATTGGATGCCGAGATTCCGGTGCGACTGTTGTTCGAGGCGTCCACGGTCGCGGAACTCGCCACTCGCATCGAGCAGCATGCCGGTACCGGGCGCAGGCGCCCGCCGCTCGTCGCCGGGCCGCGGCCCGATCTCGTGCCGCTCGCGCCTGCCCAACAACGGATGTGGTTCTTCAACCAGTACGACACCGCATCCGGCGCATACAACATGCCGATCGTCATTCGGTTGCGTGGCGACTTGAACATCGATGCCATGCACGCGGCGGTTATCGACGTGCTGGGCAGGCACGAGTCGTTGCGAACGCGGTATCCAGATCACCACGGAACGCTGATTCAGCTGGTCGAGCCCGTCGAGAACGTCGACCGCGAGCTGATCGTGGTGCCGGTCGTGCCGAGCCGGTTGGTCCGGACGCTAACCGAATTCGTCGCCGACGGCTTCGATGTGACCATCCAGGCGCCCGTGCGTGCCCGGTTGTTCCGCATTGTCGGCGGCGAGGAACCGGAATACGTATTGGCTGTGGTGGTGCACCACATCGCCGCGGACGGCTTCTCCATGGCGCCGCTGGCCCGCGACGTGACAACCGCTTATGCCGCGCGGATCAGCGGCAGAGCCCCGGCCTGGACACCGCTGCCGGTCCAGTACGCGGACTACGCGCAGTGGCAACAAGCGACCCTCGGCACACCCGACGATCCGGAATCGCTGTGCGCCGAACAGATCCGATACTGGACCGAGGCGCTGGACGGTGTTGCCGAGGAGCTTCGTCTGCCGTTCGACCGGCCGCGGCCGGTGGTGCTGTCGAATCGTGGCGCCACCATCGACTACTCGGTGTCCGCCGGTTCGGTGCGGGCATTGGAACGGTTTGCGCGGCAGCGTAATTCGTCGTTGTTCATGGCGATCCACGGCACGCTGGCGGTGCTGCTCGCCCGGTTGAGCGGCAGCACCGACATTCCGATCGGCACACCGATCGCCGGGCGCGGAATTGCCGCACTCGACGACATGATCGGGATGTTCGTCAATACCCTGGTGCTGCGGACCGAGATCGATCTCGATGAATCGTTCAGCGACCTGCTCGGCCGGATCAAACAATCCGACTTGGACGCCTTCGAACATGCCGACGTTCCGTTCGAGCAGGTCGTGGACAAACTGGTCGTACAGCGATCCCAAGCGCGACACCCGCTGTTCCAGGTGCTGCTGGCGTTCCAGAATCTGGAACCGGTAACACTGCGACTTCCCGATCTAGAGCTGTCGATGGTCGAACTGCCCAACCAGGTATCCCGGTTCGACCTGCAATTCATCCTGTCGGAAAGCCATGACAGCGGCGATATGAGCGTCGCGGTCACCTATGCCACCGACCTGTTCGATGCCGTGACCATCGATTCTGTGGTCCATCGGTGGATTCGGATTCTGGAGTCGATCGCCGCCGATCCGACGGTGCCTGTCGGGGCGATCGACGTTCTCGAACCCGCCGAGCGAGCTGATCTGCTGACTCGCTCCGGTGTCCCGTCGGCTCCGCCCACCACGTTGCCCGACCTGCTGACGGCGGCAGCCATGCTCGATCCCGACGCCACCGCGATCGTGTGCGACGGACAACAGATGAGTTATCGACAATTGGACCAACGTTCCAGCATGGTGGCGCGGCAGCTCATCCAGCGCGGTATCGGGCCGGAAGATGTTGTCGCGATCGGCATTCCACGTTCGGTGGACTCTGTGCTCGCGGTGTGGGCGGTGACCAAAACGGGAGCCGCGTTCCTGCCGATCGATCCGACTTATCCGGCCGAACGCATCACCCACATGATGACCGATTCGAAAGCGGCCCTCGGCATTACGGCCGGGTCCTTACCCGCGCGATTGCCAGGCGACACCGAGTGGTTGACGTTCGACAACCTCGACGCTGCCGACAGCGGTCCGATCACCGACGGCGACCGGGTTCGTCCGTTGCGGATCGACGATATCGCCTACGTCATCTACACCTCCGGATCGACCGGACTACCCAAGGGGGTCGCGGTTACTCACCGCGGGCTCGGCAACTGCGCCATCGCGCTCGAAGCCGCAATGTGCGTCGAATCCGACTCCCGGACATTGCATCTGGCGTCACCGAGCTTCGACGCGTCGGTACTGGAGATACTGTTGCCATTGTCCGAAGGGGCGGCGATGGTCATCGCGCCGTCGGATGTCTACGGCGGTGATGAACTCGCCGCGCTGCTCGACCGCGAGCAGGTCAGCCACGTTCTGATCTCACCTTCGGCACTGTCCACCGTCGACCACACCCGTTGGCCACTACCGGATTTGGAATATCTGATCGTCGGCGGCGAAGACCACGGCAGTCAGTTGGTCGAACACTGGGGCGTCGACCGGAAGCTGATCAACGACTACGGCCCGACCGAAACCACCGTCACCGCGACGCGGAGCCCTTTGACGGCCGGAGAGGTGGTCACGATCGGTGCTCCGGTCCGTGGGGCTTCGGTCTGGGTTCTCGACCAGCGGTTGCAACCGGTTCCGGTCGGTGTGGCCGGTGAGTTGTATATCGCGGGTGATCTGCTCGCCCGCGGATATCACCGGCGGGCAGCCACCACGGCCGGCCGCTTCATCGCGTGCCCATGGGCATCCGGTCGACGTATGTACCGCACGGGTGATGTTGTGCGCTGGACCGGCGACGGAGCGATCCAGCACCTCGGTCGTTCGGATTTCCAGGTGAAGATCCGTGGCCTGCGTATCGAACTCGGCGAGATCGATACCGCGCTCGCCGTCCACGAAACCGTCGCCTACGCGGCGACCATCGGCCACCGCAACGACGCCGGAACCCAAAGACTCGTCGCGTATGTGGTGGCCGCACCGGGCCACACCATCGACACCACGACCCTGACCGAATACCTGGCCGACCGGTTGCCGTCCTATATGGTGCCGTCCTCGATCATGGTCCTGGACCGCATCCCACTGACCCCGGCGGGCAAGCTGGACCGAAGGGCGTTGCCGAAGCCGGTTTTCGCCGACCGCAAACCCTTCCGAGCACCACAGACACCAACCGAACACGTCATCGCCGGAGCCTTCGCCGACATACTCGGCACCGAAACGGTCGGTCTCGACGACTCGTTCTTCGCGCTGGGCGGCGACAGCATCATGGCGATCCAGTTGGTGGCCCGAGCCAGGTCGGCCGGCGCGACGTTCTCCGCACGCGACGTGTTCGAGCGGAAAACGGTCGCTGGACTGGTCCAGGTCGCAGCCCACGACAGCACCGCAGCCTCCCAGTTGACTGAACTGCGCGGCGGCGGCGTCGGCCCGGTACCGCTGACGCCGATGATGCGCAGGCTGCTCGCACGGTCCGGTCCGAAGTTCGCCCGCTACTCGCAGGCGATGATGCTGAATCTGCCGATCGGAATCGACCTGGAGCGGATGGCGCAAACGGTGCAGGCGGTCCTCGACCGGCACGACATGCTGCGCGCGCGGCTGCGCTCGGACGGCGATGGCCGCCGGGCGTGGGATGTGCTGCCGGTCGGCATGATTCGCGCCGCCGATGCCATCCACCGCGTGCCGATGCCGACAAGTGCCGAGTTCCGTACGTCGGCTGCGGCGGAGCTGACTTCCGCTGCGGCCCGGCTCGATCCGGACGCCGGGATCGTGCTGCAGGTGGTCTGGTTCGATCCGGCGAATCCGGCCGAACCGGGCAGAGCGCTGGTGCTGGTGCATCAGTCGGTGATCGATCGGGTTTCCTGGCAGGTGCTGGTGTCGGACCTGGCGGTCGCGTGGGCGCGGATCGAGTCCGGCGAGCCAACCGAGCCGGCCCCGGTCGGGACCTCGATGCGCAGGTGGGCCTATGGACTGGTCGAGGCGGCCCGACGGCCGGAGCGGGTAGCCGAACTCGAACTGTGGCGAGCGATGGCGGACGGGCAGGACCCGATGATCGGGTCGCGGGCCCTCGACCCCGCGATCGACGTGGCCGCAACTGCTCGGACGCTCGAGGTCGAGCTCTCCCCCGAGGTGACCGAGTCGCTGTTGAACGACGTGCCCGTGGCATTCCACGGCGAGGTGGGCGACGGGCTACTGGCCGCTCTGGCGGTTGCGCTGACGAAGTGGCGGCGCGAACGGGAGCCCGCGGCCCCGGAGCTGACGGATGTGGTGATCGGTCTCGAAGGGCACGGTCGGGAGGAAAGCGTCGTTCCTGGCGCGGACCTGACCCGGACGGTCGGCTGCTTCACCACGAGTTTTCCGGTGCGTCTGGATCTGTCGGGCATCGATATCGACGACGCATGCGCGGGCGGGCCTGCCATGGGCGCAGCCGTCAAGTCCGTCAAGGAACAGCTGCTCGCCGTCCCGGACCACGGAATCGGTTACGGCTTACTGCGGTATCTCGACGACGACACCGGCACGCTGCCGACGCCGCAGATCGCATTCAACTACCTCGGCCCGGTCTCCCAGTGGGTTCCCGAAGGAGAACCGACGGTCGGATGGCGGCCGGTGGACGGCGGGGAGTTCACCGATGCGCAGCATCCGGATATGCCGGTTTCGGCCGTACTCGACATCAATGTCCGCGCCCGGGACAACGGACAAGGCCCGCAGTTGCGGGCCATCTGGTCCTATCCCGCCGAGGTACTCACCGCCGAGGAGGTGCGTGCGGCGGCGGAGTCCTGGCGCCGGGCACTGACCGCGCTGGCGAGCCACGCCCACCAGGCCGGCAGCGGCGGACGGACACCATCGGATCTGGATCTGGTCCGGCTCGGGCAGGCCGAAATCGAGCGACTCGAGCACAGGTACCCGACGCTGAGCGACGTTTGGCCGTTGACGCCGTTGCAGGAGGGACTGCTGTTCCACGCGTTGGTGTCCGAGCAGTCGGTGGACGCCTACCTGACCCAACTGGTCGTCGAGTTGCGCGGCCGGGTCGATCCGGAGCGGCTACGCAGAGCCGGACAAGTGCTACTTGACCGACATTCGAATCTGCGCACCGCCTTCGACACCGATGTCGGTCCGGTGCAGGTGGTCCAGGAAGATGTCGAGGCTGCCTGGTCGGAGCTCGACCTGTCCGGCCTCGATGACAGTGCCCGCGATCGCGAGTGGGAGCTGCTGCTGGCCGCGGACCGGGCAACCAGGTTCGATCCGGCTCGTGCCCCGCTGCTGCGCTGGATGCTGGTCACCACCGGGCCGCAGCACTATCGGCTGGTACTGACCAATCATCACCTGCTGCTCGACGGCTGGTCGACGCCGCTGCTCCTGAGGGACTTGCTGGTGCTCTACGCCACCGACGGCGACGCCACCGTGCTGCCCGAAGTCCGTCCGTACCGGGACTTCCTGGCCTGGATCGCCCGGCAGGACTCGGCTGCGGCTCTCGACGCATGGGCCGGCGCGTTCGACGGCGCCGAGGAACCGACCCTGGTAGCACAGGCCGATCCCGGCCGCCGTTACACCGAATCACGCGATGTGCTCGGCGAATTGACCGAGCAGCAGACAACGGCGCTGACGAATCTGGCCAGGTCCCGTGGCATCACCTTCAACACCGTCATCCAGCTGGCATGGGCAATCGTGTTGGGCACGTTGACTTCTCGGGACGATGTGACGTTCGGTGCCGTGGTGTCCGGACGGTCCCCGCGGATCGCGGGCATCGAAACGATGATCGGACTGTTCATCAACACGGTGCCGGTGCGCGTCCGTCTCGACGCCGCCCAGAGCCTGGGACAACTGCTCGACCGAATCCAGACCGAACAGGCGGACCTGCTCGAGCACCAGTTCGTCGGCCTCACCGAAATCGAGCGGGTGGCCGGGTCGGGGGCAGTGTTCGACACGATGACGGTGTTCGAATCGTTCCCGATCGACCGTTTCGGGCTGACGGCGCAGACCGATATCGCCGGCATGCGAGTAGTCGATGTCACGGGCACGGACGGCGCGCACTATCCGCTGGGAGTGGTCGCGCGAATCGACTCCCGACTGCACCTGAAGATCAAGTACCTGCCCGAACTCTTCGACCACGACACGATGACCGCGGCCCTGCAGCGCATCCTGCGTGTGCTCGGTGTCGTCGCGACCGATCCGGATCTGCCGCTGGCCCGGCTGAATCTGCTTTCCCCCTCGGAAGACCGGGAGTTGACGCCGGTGTCGGGCTCCCCGGCGGCGCCGGGGCGCATGCTGCCGGAGCTGTTGGCGGCGATGGTGCAGCGGGATCCGGGCGCGGTCGCGGTGGTGTACGAGGATCGTCGGTGGACCTACGGCGAGCTCGATGCGCAGTCGAATCGGTTGGCACGGTTGTTGATCGATAGGGGTGTGGGACCGGAGGCCGATGTGGCGGTGGGGCTGCCGCGATCGGTCGAGTCGGTGCTTGCGGTATGGGCGGTGGCGAAGTCGGGGGCGGCATTCGTGCCGATAGATCCGCAGTATCCGACCGGCCGGATCGAGCACATGCTCACCGATTCCGGTGCGGCGGTGGGAATCACGTTGTCACAGTGGCGGTCTCGATTGCCCGGATCCGTGCCGTGGCTGGTCCTCGACGAGGCGGCGGTCGAAGCCGAGGCGTCGGCGGCATCGGCGGCGCCGGTGACCGATGCGGAGCGAACAGCGCCGATCCGGCTCGATAATGCGGCGTACCTGATCTATACCTCCGGTTCGACGGGTGTGCCCAAAGGCGTGGTGGTGTCGCACCAGGGGTTGGCAGACCTGGTGGCCGAGCTGTGCTCCCGGTTCGATATCGAGCCCGGCGCGCGAGTGCTGCATGTCGCGTCGCCGAGTTTCGACGCGGCCGTCCTGGAACTGCTCTGGGCGTTCACATCCGGTGGGCGGCTGGTGATCGCGCCGCCGACTGTCTACGGCGGGAACGAGCTGGCGCGGATCCTGTCGAGCGAGCGGGTTACCCATGCCGCACTGACGCCTACCGCCTTGGCGACACTCGACCCGGCCGGGTTGGAGAACCTCGAGACGGTCATGGTCGGTGGCGAAGCGCCCGCGCCCGATCTCGTATCACGGTGGGCGCCGGGCCGGAGGTTTTTCAACACCTACGGTCCGGCAGAGGCGACGATCCAGACCGACGCCAGTGCACCGCTGGTGGCAGGTGAGCCGGTGACGGTCGGCGGACCGATCCGCGGGGTCGGGCACGTCGTGCTCGACGCCTGGTTGCGGCCGGTGCCCGTCGGAATCGTCGGCGAGCTGTATCTCACGGGTCCGGCCCTGGCTCGTGGTTACCGCAACCGAATGGGGCTGACGGCCGCACGCTTCGTCGCCGATCCATTCGCGGAGCAGGGCCGGCGTATGTATCGCACCGGTGACCTGGTTCGGTGGCTGCGGCTACCGGAGGGGAATCTGACACTCGACTATGTGGGCCGCGCCGACTTCCAGGTCAAGCTGCGTGGTTTCCGCATCGAACTCGGCGAGGTCGAATCGGGCCTGCTGGCCTGTGCCGGTGTGGCGCGAGCGGCCGCGACCGTCCACCGGGGCGCCGCCGGTGACCGGTTGGTCGGGTACGTGGTGCCCGAGCCCGGCGTCGAGCCGGACCCGTCCGAGGTCCGCGCGTTCGCCGAACAGCGACTGGCCCCGCACATGGTGCCCGCGACCGTGGTTGTGCTCGACACCTTGCCGGTGACAGCGAGCGGCAAGCTCGACCGCGCCGCGCTACCCGAGCCGGACTTCACCATGGGCCGGGCCGAATTCCGGGCGCCGGTCACCGAGGTGGAAAGGACGCTGGCCGGACTCTTCGCCGAAGTATTGGGCGTCGACAGGGTCGGAGTCGATGATTCGTTCTTCGCCATGGGCGGCGACAGCATTATGTCGATCCAGTTGGTGACGCGAGCCAGGGCAGCCGGTGTGGTGCTCTCCACGCGGGAGGTATTCGAGCGGAAGACGGTCGCGGGACTGGCCCAGGTCGCAGTCCGGGACAGCGCCGCGGCGGCTGCTCTTCCGGCTGAGCTCCCCGGCGGCGGGGTCGGCCAGGTACCGCTGACGCCGATCATGTGCTGGATGTTCGAACGCGGCGGATTCGACCATTTTTGCCAGTGGGTGATGCTCACGCTGCCGAGCGGTATCGACGTCGACGGTATCGAGGCCACCGTGCAAGCGGTGATCGATCAGCACGACATGCTGCGGGCCCGATTGCAGCCGGAGCCCACGCACCCGTCCGGGTGGGCATTGCAGGTGCGGCCGGCCGCGACGATCGCCGGGCTGATCCGGCGCGTGCCGGTGACAGCGGCACCGGACAGCACCGCCTTCGCCGCGATCGCCGACGCCGAGGCGCACGCCGCCGCCGAACGACTCGACCCCGCCGCGGGCCTCATGCTGCAGTTGGTCTGGTTCGACTGGGCGCAACGGCCGGGACGGCTGCTGGTTGTCGCACACCACTTGGCCGTCGATGCGGTGTCGTGGCGGATCCTGATTCCCGACCTCGCCACGGCCTGGGCCCAGCTCGGTGCCGGGCAACGGCCGCGGCTCGCGCCCGTCGGCACCTCGATGCGACGCTGGGCGCACGGGCTCGAGGCCGCCGCCGGGAGCCGCGATGAACTCGACTGGTGGCGATCCACGCTCGGTGCCGCCGATCCGCCGATCGGCGCTCGCCCGATCGACCCCGAGCTCGACGTGCAGGCCACCGTCGCGACCGTCGAGGTGACGCTGCCGACCTCGGTGACCCGCGCTGTGCTCACCACCCTGCCCCAGGCGTTCCGCGGCAATGTGGACGACGCACTCATCGCCGGGCTCGCACTGGCACTGACTCGATGGCGGCAGCGTCACGGCGACAACGTGACCGAAACGCTGCTCACACTCGAAAGCCACGGCCGCCACGACACGGTGCTACCCGGCGCCGACCTCACCCGCACGGTCGGATGGTTCACCACCGCTTACCCGGTGCGCCTCGACCTGTCCGGCATCGATATCGACGACGCATTCGCCGCGGGTGCTGCCGCGGCGGCGGTCATCAAATCGGTCAAGGAACAACTGCGCGAGGTCCCCGACCGTGGGATCGGCTACGGGCTGCTGCGCTACCTCGACGCCGACACCGCCCCCATCCTGCGTGCGCTGCCGACCCCACAGGTGAGCTTCAACTATCTCGGTCGTCTGGACACCGTTCCCGAGGCATTGCGCGACAGCGGATGGCTGCCCGCCGATGGCGACGCCGGCGGCGGCAATCAGAATCCCGACGCGGCAGCGGCGGCGGTGCTCGGCATCAACGCGGTCACCACGGATGCCTCGGACGGCCCCGCCTTGACCGCCGCCTGGGACTACCCGTCCGGCGTGCTCACTCGTGTCGAAGTCACCGACCTCGCCGAACTGTGGCGCGAGGCTGTGACGGCTCTGGCTGTCCACACGTCCCGACCCGGTGTCGGCGGGCTGACCCCCTCTGATGTCGGCCTAGTCGATCTCGACCAGGCCGCGATCGACCGTTTGGAGACTCGACACCCGGCTCTGGACGACATCTGGCCGCTCACGCCGTTGCAGGCGGGACTGCTGTTCCATGCCCAGCTCGCCGACGGCGCACTCGACGCCTACATCGTGCAACTCCGTATCGAACTCGCCGGGCGCGTCGACGCGGACCGGATGCGCCGTGCCGCGCAGGCTCTGCTCGGACGGCACCCGAACCTGCGGACCGTATTTGTGCGTGACGGCGCCCGCGAACCGGTTCAGGTGGTGTACCGGCATGTCGACGTGCCGTTCGCCGAGGTCGACCTGGCCGAGCACGACGACACCGCGGCCGCCCTCGAGCAGGTCATGGCCGGCGACCGTCATTTCGACGTGACCGAGGCGCCGCTGCTACGACTGACACTGATCAGGATCGCCCCCGAGCAGTACCGGCTGGTGTTGAGCATGCATCACATCCTGATCGACGGCTGGTCCACGCCACTGCTGATCCGGGAGCTGCTGATCCTCTACGCAGGCGACGGCGACGCCGCGGCACTGCCTCCGGTGCGTCCCTACCGCGATTACCTGATGTGGCTGCACAGCCTGGACCGGACCGGTGCGGAAACCGCCTGGGCGCAGGCACTCGAGGGCGTCGCGGAGCCGACTCTGCTGGCCCCCGAGGACCGCGGTCGCCGCACCACCGCCGCGGGGCGCGAAGTGCGGGTGCGGCTGAGCCAGGACCACACCGCGGCGCTGGTCGAGGTGGCCCACCGATATGAGACGACCCTCAACACTGTCGTCCAAGCGGCCTGGGCGCTCGTGCTCGCCAACGCGACCGCCCGCGACGACGTGGTCTTCGGCACCACCGTCTCCGGGCGTCCGCCACAGTTGCCCGGCATCGAATCGATGATCGGACTGTTCGTCAACACCGTGCCCGTACGGGTCCGGCTCGACCACCGCGAAAGCCTCGCCCAGCTACTGCGGCGAATCCAAACCGAACAAACCGCGTTGCTCGACCATCACCATCTCGGACTCGCCCGCATCCAGCAGGTGGCCGGTGCCCGCGCGATGTTCGACACCGTGACCGTCTTCGAGTCCTACCCAGTGGACCGGGCGGGGCTGTCCGAAGACATCGACATCGCCGGAATGCACGTCCGCGGCGTCGACGGACGAGACGCCGCGCACTATCCGCTCGGCTTGGTCGTGCACCACGACACCCGGCTGCACCTGACCTTCGAATACCTGCCTGATCTGTTCACTCGACAGCAGATCGACGCCTTCGCAGACCGGGTGCTGCGCGTGCTCGACACCGTCGCCGCGCATATCGATCTCCCGCTCACCGAACTACAGCTGCTCTCGCCCGTGGAGCAGACCGAGCTGGTGCCCGTCCGCGGTCGACCCGGGCCGGTGGCGTCGCTATTGCCGCAGGTGTTATCGGATGCGGTCGCGATGACGCCCGGCACGGAAGCGCTGGTCTGCGACGGCGTGCGGATGTCGTATCGCGAACTCGACGAAACCTCCAACCGCTGGGCGCGCGTGTTGATCGAAATGGGAATCGGTCCGGAGGCGATGGTTGCCGTGACGCTTCCGCGCGGCATCGACGCTGTCATCGCCGTGTGGGCGGTCGCCAAGTCCGGCGGCGCGTTCGTCCAGATCGATCCCACTCATCCGCGCGACCGGATCATGCGCATTCTCACCGATTCCGGTGCCGCAGTCGGGCTGACCCTCGACACCTACCGAGACCAGTTACCGGACACACTCGAATGGCTCGCCCTCGACGATCCCGCCTTCGTCGCGATGACGGCGGAGACGGATCCGACGGCGATCGAGGACGCCGAGCGCGCGACCCCGCTACGGCCGGAGCATCCGGCCTACCTGATCTACACCTCGGGCTCCACCGGAACCCCCAAAGGAGTGGTGGTCACCCATACCGGGATCGCGAACCTGGCGGCCGAAATTCGGGAGCGGTTCGGCCTCACCCCGGCCTCTCGGATGCTGGCCGCCGCTTCACCGACCTTCGACGTCTCGATCCTCGAATGGTTCAGTTCGACCGCCGCCGGTGCGACTCTGGTCGTGGCCCCCGCATCGGTAGTCGCCGGTGCCGCACTGGCCGAGTTGATCAATGCCGAACGGGTGACCCATGCCGCCATCACTCCCACCGTGCTCGCATCACTGCACGCCGACGAAGTCGACACCCTCGACACGCTGATCCTGGGCGGCGAGACATGTCCACCCGATCTGGCAGCACAGTGGACGCCGGGCCGAACCGTGCTCAACGCCTACGGCGCTACCGAAACCACAATCGTCAGCTGCGGCCATGCGCCTTTGACCACGACCAAGGGTGGCCCGATGACGATCGGCGGGCCGGTGCTCGGATTCACCGCCGTCGTACTCGACCGCAGATTGCGTCCCGTCCCGGCCGGCGTGGTCGGCGAACTGTACGTGTCCGGACCGGGCCTCGCCCGCGGCTACCACCGCCAACCCGCGACCACAGCAGCCCGGTTCGTCCCCGACCCGTACGGGCCGGAGGGGACACGTATGTATCGGACCGGCGACCTGGTCAGCTGGACCACCGATCGAACACTGCGATTCTCAGGTCGCAGCGACCTGCAGCTCAAGATCAACGGCCACCGCATCGAACCCGGTGATATCGAAGCCGCGCTCCGCGCACACCCCGACATCGACCATGCCGCCGTCACGGTGCACACCGGCCCCAACGGCAGCACTCAACTCGTCGGCTACGTGGTGCCCGCTCCCGGCAGCACGCCCGATACCGCCGCAGTGACCGCCTACCTCGCAAAACGGCTGTCCACGTACATGATCCCCACGGCTATCGACACGGTCGACCGGATACCCCTCACCCCTACCGGCAAAGTCGATTACCAGGCCCTACCCACACCCGATCGGCGACCCGCCCGGTTCCGGCCGCCGTCCACCGCACTCGAGGCCGCCGTTTGTGACGCGTTCACCCGAACCCTCGGCGTCGAGCGGGTCGGCCTCGACGACGGCTTCTTCACCCTCGGCGGCAACTCGCTTGCCGCGGCCGAACTGGTGGCGCGCCTCGCCGAGTCGACCGTTGTCGACGTGCCGGTTCAGTGGATCTTCACCGATCCGACGCCCGAGTCGCTGGCCCGCCGCATCGACATGCGCCGGCACGGGCTCGACGAACAGGACCCCGGCGATGCGCTGTCCGTCCTGCTCCCGCTGCGCGCCGCCGGAAACGAGCCGCCGCTGTTCTGCGTGCACCCCGCCATCGGATTGGCTTGGGGTTTCAGCGGACTCGTGCAGCATCTCGATTCCGACCGCCCCGTGTACGGGGTGCAATCCCCGGCATTCAGCGATGCCACCGCGGCGTTCGAGACGCTCGACCAACTCGCCGCCCGCTATGTCCAGGAGATCCGGGCCGTTCAGCCGCACGGGCCGTACCACCTGCTCGGCTACTCGCTCGGCGGCACCATCGCACACGCGATCGCGGTCCAACTCCGCAGCGACGGTGCGTCCGTCGCCACCCTGGCCATGATGGACACCCGCGTCGTCACCGCCGACACCGTCCGCGTGCCCACTCCTTCCATCGGGCAGCTGCTCGCCGAGTTCGCCGGACTCGATGTGCCAACGGGCACGGCCGATCTCACTCCGGCGGCCGCGGCCGAACTGCTCCACCGGCAAGGCGGACTCTTCACCGCCGTGACCCCCGAGCACCTTGTGATCCTGCACGACGACTACACCCGGCTCGTCGACCTCACCTGGAACCACCGGCCGACTTCCTTCGACGGCGACTTGATCTACTTCAGCGCCGGCGCCCACACAGACGACGGCCCCTCGCCGGCCCTCGCATGGCACAACCTGATCGATGGCCGGATCACCGACCATCACATTCCGGTCCGGCACGAGCGGATGATCGAACCCGAGTCGCTGCGTGCGATCGGACTCGTCCTCGCCGAGCATTTCCGCTCGGCCCGGACCACCCCGATGGAACCCGCCACCTCCGCAAGGACAAGCCGATCATGAACCCGCACCGAATCGTCGGGACGCGTTCCGGCATCGAGCCGGTCAACCTATTCGATCCCGATCCAGCGACGCATATCGACCCGCACCCCCGTGCCGGCGAGTTGCGTAGGTGGACGCGCGAATACCTGTGTCGGCCGCACCCTGATCTCGGCCGATCCGGTCCGGTCTGTCCTTACACCAGCCACGCCATCGCGAACCAGTCGCTCTGGGCCGCATTCTTCGCGGGTACTTCCGTCGACGCCCAGCGCCTGACCGCGATCATCGACGATCTGTACGACATGTTCCCCGCCCTGCCACCCTCGGACGAACCCGATTGCAAGTTCAAGGCCGTACTCGCGGTGTTCCCGGACCTCACCCACTACGCAGACATCGACGCGGTGCAACACGACCAGAAGTCTCGGTTCGTCGCAAAGGGTCTGATGCTCGGCCAGTTCTATCCGGGCTGCACTGTCCCGGGGCTGCGCAACCCGGCCTTCCCCGCACTCGACGCGCCCCTGCCCATGCTCGCCATTCGCCATATGGCCGCCACCGACTTCCCATTCCTCAGCTCCCGCCATGAATGGGTGGACTCCTATCTCAAAGTATTCGCCCCCGCGATCCCCAAGTTCATCACCAGCGCCATGTCCGACAGACTCGTGCAGGCAACCGAAACCGCGGACGGAAATCGCTGAGATCGGTTCCGGGACAAGGCAACCGAGCCATCGACAACGCGGCGGCAGTTCGTCACCATGCGGCGGCTGAGCAGCGGTATCGAGCAGGCGCTACGCTCGTCGGCGTGCTGCTTTCCGATCGTGACATCCGCGCGGAGATCGCCGCTGGGCGTCTCGGCGTCGAGCCGCTCCTGGCAAACCTGATCCAGCCGTCGAGTATCGATGTGCGGCTGGATGGGCTGTTCCGGGTGTTCGACAACACGCGGTACACCCATATCGATCCCGCACAACGTCAGGATGAGCTGACCAGTCTGGTCGAGCCTGACCCAGGTGAGCCGTTCGTGCTGCACCCCGGCGAGTTCGTGCTCGGCTCCACGCTGGAGGTGTGCACGTTGCCGGACGACCTGGCCGGTCGGCTCGAAGGCAAGTCCAGCCTCGGACGGCTCGGCCTGCTGACGCACTCGACGGCGGGCTTCATCGATCCGGGCTTCAGCGGCCACATCACGCTGGAGCTGTCGAATGTGGCGAATCTGCCGATCACCCTGTGGCCGGGCATGAAGATCGGTCAGCTGTGCCTGTTGCGACTGACCAGTCCCGCCGAGAACCCGTACGGCAGCACCACCGCGGGCTCCAAATACCAAGGCCAGCGCGGACCGACACCCTCCCGGTCGTATCTGAACTTCCCGCTGCCCACTTGATCTGTGGCAGTACGGGTTTCGACGACCCGGAAAGAGTTGTGACCAGCGGCAGGACCCGTACGCATCAGCGTCGATCCGAACGAGCTTCCTCGTCTCGCTCGAATCGTGCAGATGCGTACGGGTTCAGGCTCCAGGACGCAACCCCACTGCCCTTTCGCTGCCTCTTCGCCCACGTTGGATCGGCCCGAAAAACACCCGACCGAGCCCGCCCCTGTCGACTGCCAGTAGAGGGGCGGACTCGGTAGGCCCGGCGGCGGGGACCGACGACGCATTCAGTCCCCGCCACCCGCCCCCACCGCGAGTGCCGTCGTGATGACGACGGATAACGGTGGGAGCGTGTCGCCGCGACTCGGTGGGTTGACCCAGAAGCACCCTTCCCGGGTCCACCGACCGAGCCCGGTCGGCAACATCACGGCGCTGCCGATGGCTGGTATGCCTATGTCGAGACGGTTCAGCACCTCCAATACCTGCGCGCCCGGCCGACTGTCCGGCTCGGTGAGGACGCTCGAGCGAATCTGCCTGGCCAGCATGGGGCCCCTCGTCCCCTGCTGTTCCAGTGCGGCCCTGACCTTTTCGGCCCGGATCGTCGGCAGGTGGACAACGCAGACCCGGCCGGTGATGGGCAGCATCACGAACCCGCCGCGTTCGGTGACCGGTAATCCGAACTCGTGCCGGTAATAGGCCACCCAATCGTCGACTGTTCTGAGTTTCTCCACATTCACGGTCAACTCCTTGCCTCCTCGTGTCCAAGGGTCCTGTGCCGGACGGCGATTCGGGAATCGCCCACCCGCTCGCCTTCTACTGCCATTCCGCTGCCTCTGATAGCGGACGGCTTTTGCCTGTGGCCGCACTCACAAAGCGCTCGTACCCTGGGAAGGAGTTCGGTCGGAAGGATGACGTCGTGGTCCGGCAGTGGTCAGGTAAAGAGGCCCGTGCCCTTCGCGATGCCAGGCGGATGAGTATCCGGGAGTTCGCAGCGCATCTGGGTGTGCACGAGCGGCTCGTATCGAAGTGGGAGGCCGGCGGAGCGCGGGTCCATCCACGTCCGGTGAATCAAGCCGCCCTCGATACATCCCTGGCCAGGTCCGACGATGTTGTGCGGGCGCGGTTTGCGGCGATAATCGATCAACCCGTATTCGATCGACCGACCGCGCCCGGATTCGACAGGCGGGCCGATGTCTCGGCTCGCGCTAATTATTCGAGTGACGCGGACCTTTTGGCTCTCATTGACGCCGGTGCGATGAGAGGTGATGCGTTAGCGGCGATTTCGGAGAGGGATCTGATCATGGCGGCTGCCCACGAGGCGAGCGAGCACGCCGGCCAGGCCGAGAGCACCAATGTCGGTGCTACCACCTTGGAGCAGCTCGATGCCGATGTCACGCGCATCGCGAACGAATATGTGCACATCCCGCCGGTACCGATGATGGTGGAGATGCTGCGCGTGCGACGCCGGGTGTACCGGCTGCTGGAGGGGCATCAGCGCCCCGCCGATACCAGCCATCTGTATCTGCTGGCAGGCACGCTGTCGGGATTGCTCGCCAATGCGAGCACCGACCTCGGCTATCTCGATGCCGCGGGCGAGCAGATCAGAGCGGCCTGGGCGTATTCGGAATTGTGTGGTCACAACGGGTTGCGCGCCTGGACCCGCGGCATGCACGCGCTGATCGAATACTGGTCCGATCGACCGCGTCGGGGAGTGCTGCTGGCGCAAAGCGGGCAGGACTTCGCCGAATCGGCCACGGCCAAGGTTCGACTATTGAATATCGAGGCCAGAATCTGGTCGCGGTTGGGCAGTGACACCGACGCCGATCGCTGCATCCGGGCCGCCGATGATGCCCGCGAGGTGTCCGATACCGACTCCCTGCACGACGAGGTCGGCGGCGTCTTCGGCTTCAACGAGGCCAAGGCCCATTACTACGCTGGCGCGACCTATATCCATCTCGGTCAGGCCGAACCCGCCTTGGCCGCGACGCAACAGGCCATCGAGTTGTACGCGAACGGCCCGTCCGAGCGGCGTTCCTACGGCACCGAGGCGATGGCCCGGGTCGACAGCGCCGCGGCGCACCTGATCAACGGCAGTCTGGACGGTGCGACCGCCGCCTTGGTTCCGGTGCTCGGCCTCGCCGAGGACAAGCGCATCGCCCAACTGGAGGAACGGCTGGTCGGGCTGCGGCGGCGGATCGCCGGACCGGAGTTCCGCGACGCCGTCGAGGCGCGCTTCCTCGACGAGAAAATCGAAGAGTTCTGCGGAAACACTGCGGCCAAAGGTATCCCGCCGGGCAACTCGTCGTCCTGATTCGGCGGAGCACACTGGATCAAATCGCGGCTGCAAGCACTGCCGAACACGCCGCGGCCACGCTGCCAAAAACACAAATGGCACCATAGGCAGGGTGAGTCCTAGCCATCTTCCGCATCACCCGCCGCGCGTGCTGGAGCAATCCACGAAGCTGCAGAACGTTCTCTACGAAATTCGTGGACCGGTGGGCGCACATGCGGCACGGCTGGAGGCGGAGGGGCATCGCATCCTCAAGCTGAATATCGGCAATCCCGCGCCGTTCGGGTTCGAGGCGCCCGATGTGATCATGCGCGACATCATCGCCGCGCTGCCGTATGCCCAGGGCTACTCAGAATCAAAGGGCATCTTGTCGGCCCGGCGCGCCATCGTGACCCGCTATGAGCTGGTCCCCGGCTTTCCCGAACTCGATGTCGACGACGTCTACCTGGGCAACGGCGTCTCGGAGTTGATCACCATCACCATGCAGGCGCTGCTCGACAACGGTGACGAGGTGCTGATCCCGGCGCCCGACTATCCGCTGTGGACCGCGATGACCAGCCTGGCCGGCGGCACTCCGGTGCACTACCTGTGTGACGAATCCAACGGCTGGCAGCCCGATATCGCCGATATCGAAGCCAAGATCACCGATAAGACCAAGGCGCTGCTGGTCATCAATCCGAACAACCCGACCGGTGCGGTGTACTCCACCGAGGTGCTGCAGCAGCTGGTCGACCTCGCACGCAAGCATCAGCTGTTGCTGCTCGCCGACGAGATCTACGACAAGATCCTCTACGACGACGCCAAGCATATTTCGCTGGCGACGCTCGCGCCCGATCTGCTCTGCCTGACCTTCAACGGACTCTCCAAGGCCTACCGGGTCGCGGGCTACCGCTCCGGCTGGTTGGCGATCACCGGACCCAAGGAGCATGCGGCTGGTTTCCTCGAGGGCATCGATCTGCTCGCCTCGACCAGGCTTTGCCCGAATGTGCCTGCGCAGCATGCGATTCAGGTGGCACTCGGCGGACATCAGAGCATCGAGGATCTGATCCTGCCCGGCGGTCGACTGCTCGAGCAGCGCGATGTCGCATGGGAGCGGCTGAATATGATCCCGGGTGTTTCCTGTGTGAAGCCGAAGGGTGCGCTCTACGCGTTCCCGAAGTTGGATCCGAACGTCTATGAAATCCACGATGATTCGAAGCTGATCCTGGATCTGCTGCTGCAGGAGAAGATCTTGATGGTGCAGGGCACCGGGTTCAACTGGCCGAATCATGATCATTTGCGGATCGTCACGCTGCCGTGGGCACGGGATCTCGCGGTGGCGATCGAGCGCTTCGGGAACTTCCTGTCGAGTTACCGGCAGTAGGGACTGGGCGGTCCGAACCTCCTCGTCAGTGTGCGCTGGGCTACTGGATCGCCCCGCTTCCGGGGGTAAAACAGACTCGGTGTACGGATAGTTGCGAGTTTTGGTTACTAGCTAGCGCTAAACGAGACTTTTTGTGTACAGTGTCTCTTGGCACTTCGAGTGCCCGGTCATGTTGTCTACCCCCCCTGGACAACCTGACCTCGGGTTAGGCTGCCTACCCCCCTGGGCGCCAACCTGCGGGCGGCGGAGACATCCCCCTGCTCTCCGCCGCCCCCTCCCGATTTCCATTCGGAATCTTTTCTTGACTCGTTGTCGGTCGCTGCCGGTCCGTGAATCGGATCTTGAAAATGAAATCCTTTAAGCTCGCACCCTGGACTACAGACGAAAAGGTAGGAGTCCGGTGAGCCATGAGTGATCATCACCATCACCACGACCATTCCGGCCCCATTGCGATCGGCGCGACCGCGGCCCGGGTGGTCGTCGGGTTGCTCGCCGCGATCGGTGTCGTGGTCGTGATCGCCGCCATCGTGCTGTGGCCGAGCAGCCAGCACATCGACATCCCGCTGCCGATGCAGAACGCGGGCGGTGGCGCGGTGCAGACCGAGGCCGGAACCGTGGTGATGCAGGACGTCGGCGCGTGCGGCAGCAGTTCGATCGGCAAGGTGTTCATCGATAAGCCCGAGCAGCCGCGCGCCGCGGGCTACACCTGTCAGCGCAGTCTGATCAGCATCGATTCCGGTCCGCACAAGGGCAATCACACCCTGTTCGAAATCGCGCCCGGCCCGGGACAACCCGATCTGCATGCCGGTGACCACATCCGGATCGTGCGACAGACCGATCCGAGCGGAATGCCGCTGTACTCGTTCGAGGACTACTCGCGCGGGCTGCCGCTGACCCTGATCGTGCTGGCCTTCGTGGTCGTGGTCATCGTGGTGGCGCGCTGGCGCGGGTTGCGGGCATTGCTCGGGCTGGTCTTCGCCTTCGCGGTGCTCGTGCTGTTCATGCTGCCCGCACTGTTGGACGGTAAGCCCGCTATTCCGGTCGCGCTGGTCGCGGGTGCGATGATCCTGTATGCCGTGCTGTATCTGGCGCACGGTGTGAATCTGCGCACCAGTTCCGCGCTGCTCGGCACGCTGACATCGATGGTCGTCGCGGCGGTGCTGTCCTGGGTCGCCATCGAGGTCACGCATCTGACCGGCCTATCCGAGGAACAGAACACCAACGTCGCCACCTACATCGAGCACGTCAGCATTACCGGTCTGCTGTTTGCGGGCTTCATCATCGGTTCGCTCGGTGTGCTCAACGATGTGACCATCACCCAGGCCTCAGCCGCTTTCGAACTCGCCGCCATCGATGAATCCGCATCGCGCCGGGAGGTTTTCGCTGCCGCCATGCGCGTCGGCCGGGACCATATCGCGAGCACGGTCTACACCCTGGTGCTGGCCTACGCCGGTGGCGCGCTTCCATTGCTGCTGCTGTTCAGTGTCGCGGGCCGCTCCATCCGCGACGTCCTGACCGGCGATGCGGTCGCCATCGAAATCGCTCGCTCCTCCGTCGGCGGTATCGCGCTGGCCCTTTCGGTCCCGTTGACCACTGCCATCGCCGTCATGCTCGCCCGGCCCTTCGGTCACAAGCCCGAACCCGCTGCTCCCGCGCGGCACTCGCGGCATGCGAAGTCCGAGGCGTCCGCCCCTTCCCGTCGCTCGCCGTCCCGCCCCTCCGCCGCCGCTCCCAGCCGCCAACGGACCTCGGCCCCGACCCGGGATGACGAGCCGGGCCCGGCTGCCTGGAACGACCAACCCTCGAATTCCCGGCCATACGAACGCAGTCGAGGCTACCGCAGCGCCGATCCGCAGGACTACGAGCCCGACTACGACACCGACCCGCACGGCTACCGCCGCCCGGATCCGCGCGGATCCTGGGACGACGACGGCCCTGCCGCTCGGTAACCGCCGCCGGATCCGAGAGCGCGTGGGGCGACGAGGGTTCCGCCCCTCGGCAACTGCCGCATAACCTGCTTCGCTGGGGAGTGCGGGTCACCGGTTCAGCGCGGCGCCGGTGGCGGGAAGGGGAGGATCACTGGCGGAATCGTCGGCACCACGATCGGCGGAAGTCCCGGCACGACAATGGTATTCGGGCCGGGCGTGGACGGGGGCGGCTCCGTGGTCGTCGCGCGGTACGGGGGCGGGGCGGCCACCGACTCCGCGGACTCGGTGGAGCTGGCCGGGGCAACGGCGATCTGCGGGTCCAGGGTGGTGGTGCGCGGCGGGTTGGTCGGCGAGACCGAGGTCTGGTGGTCGCTGCTCTGCGAATCGCGCGTGAGAACCTGTGGGCCGTAACCGAGTCCGAGTCCGATCGCCGCGACGACAGCCAGTGCGCTGACGGTCAGCACCGCACCATTGATTTCCCGCTTGCGGCGGCGCCGCTTGGGCGGTGCGGACAGCCAGGCGGGTGAGAGTTCATCATCATCGAGCAGCGAATCCGCGGCCGGCGCGTGCTGCTGCGGGGTCTGGACGACCGTGCGCACCGGACGCGCCATCAGCGCGGCACCGCGGGTGACCACCGTCTCCGGGCTGTCGGGCACGATGACCGGCACACCCATCCAGCGTTCGAGGACCTTGGCGATCAGCGGAATTCGCGCGCAACCGCCGATCGCGAGCACGCCGTGCACCGGACGATCCGAGCGCACGATGACATCGCGCGCCATCCGCGCCGACGATTCGATCGCCAGCATGATGAGGGCTTCGAAATTCTCCTGGGCCAGCAGCACCAGCCCTTGTTCGCTGGGCAGCGCCACGGCGGTATTCGAGGACAGTTGCTCCTTGGCCTCGCGGCACAGTGCGTCCAGGGCGGCCAGCCCCGCCGAATCCGGCGGATGCGCGATCCGGCCCGAGGCGATCTGCTGTTCGCGAATCAGCGAATCCAGGTAGTCGCCGCTGATATCGCTGGTGCGTTCGCTGTGGCGTATCTCACGGGTCTGGGTGTCGACGACGCTGACCGTCAGTCCGGAGCTGCCGAGGTCGTAGACGACGAGTGAGGAGATGCCGCGGATATCCCCGGTGGCCTGCGCGAATTCGACCGCAGCGACGATTTCGGGCACCAGTTCGTAATTGGTGAGCTGTTGCCGCGCCATGGCCGCACGCAGCGCCTTGGCATGCTGCTCACTGCGGTAGGCGATCGCGGTGGCCGCGATACCTGGCATGGATTCCAGCGTCACGCCGATCGCCTCGGCGGCCAGCTCCTCCACCTGGTGCTCGACGATCGGAATCGTCTGCAGATCGAAGGAATGCGGGGTGATGGGGCCGTGGGGGCTCCTGGTGTGTGGTCGCGCCATACGGACGGCGCCGGCCCCCACCGAAACTCCCAGAACCGAACTCATCAGCTGCCCATCCCGTTTCACACATCACGACGTGCGAGCCTGCGCCGCCCGCCGGGGAATCGGCCCGCTCTCGGGACCCTACCGCCGACGTCCGACAGACCCGAAGGCAGGATCTGATCATCCCGGCGTCGCCCCTGCGTCGCAGGCAACTCTACGGTGTGCCGAGTCCGGCGTACACCCATCCGGCGTCTCTCCAGGTGGCTCGATTGAGACAGTTGCGACCGTCGATGATCGACCGTTTGCGGACGACCGGATCGAGGTCTTGCGGACGCAATGCGACGAATTCGTCCCACTCGGTCAGCACCAGCACCACATCGGCGCGATCGCAGGCCTCGGTGACCGAGGTCGCGTAATTCAACGTGGGGAAGACCCGTCGCGAATTCTCCGCCGCTTTCGGGTCGTACACCGTCACCACCGCGCCGTGCAGCTGGATCATCCCGGCCACATTCAGCGCGGGTGAGTCACGCACATCGTCGGATTCGGGTTTGAAGGCCGCACCCAGCACCGCCACATTGGCGCCGAGCAGCGATCCGCCGCAGGCTCGCGCGGCCATATCGACCATCTTGGTGCGGCGGCGCATATTGATGTTGTCGACCTCGCGCAGGAAGGCCACCGCGTGATCGGCGCCGAGTTCGCCGGAGCGCGCCATGAACGCGCGGATGTCCTTGGGCAGGCAGCCGCCGCCGAAACCCAGTCCGGCATTGAGGAATCGGCGGCCGATGCGCGCGTCGTAGCCGAGTGCGTCGGCCAGCATGGTCACATCGGCGCCGGTGGCCTCGCAGACCTCGGAGACGGCGTTGATGAACGAAATCTTGGTCGCGAGAAAGGCATTCGCGGCGACCTTGACCAATTCTGCGGTGGCCAGGTCGGTCAGCAGGAACGGCACCTCGGCCGCGATCAGGTCGGCATAGACCTCGCGCACCAATTCCTCTACCCAGGCGGCGCTTTCGCGTTCGCGATCCACGCCGAGCACCAGTCGATCGGGACGCAGTGTGTCCCGCACTGCGAAACCCTCGCGCAGGAACTCCGGATTCCACGCCACCTCGACCGCGGCGTCGGTGAGCGCACGGGCCCGCGCACCCAATGCGGCGGCGGTTCCCACGGGCACCGTCGACTTCCCGACGATCACCGATGGCCGCTCCAACAGCGGTGCGAGCGTATCGACCACGGCGTGCACATATTTCAGGTCCGCGGCGTACTCGCCCTTCTTCTGCGGTGTCCCGACGCCTAGGAAATGCACCTGGGCGTGGTCGGCGGCTTCCGCGTACGAGGTGGTGAAGCGCAGCCGACCGGCGTCCAGGTTCCGGCGCAGCACCTCCTCTAGCCCGGGTTCGTAGAACGGCACCACACCATCGGACAGCTTCGCGACCTTGCCCGGATCGATATCCACGCCGATCACATCGTGTCCGAGCTCGGCCATGCACGCCGCGTGCGTGGCCCCGAGGTACCCGGTTCCGAAGACTGTGCATCGCATGATCGATTGATAGGTCCCGCCGATGGCCACCCCACGTCAGCGAGGCAAGGGTCTCGGCAACAGCAGATGTACATGTGGCGACATGAAAGACCGATAGCCTTCTGGCCTGCGTAAACTCATACGATGACGGCCCGGTTACGATCGATCTCGTGCGACGCCAGCGCAGCATCCGGGCCCGCAGCGCCTGGGTGGTAGTCGGCGTTGCGGTGGTGGTATCGGTCGCTGGTCTGTGGCCGGTTTACGTTCGGCCGCAGGTGGACGCACCCGTGAAAGCCGATGCGATTCTCGTGCTCGGCGGCGCGCACGACGGGCGCGAGAAGCTGGGACTGCGGCTGGCCCGAGAGGGTTACGCGCCCCGGGTGCTGTTCTCGGATCCGTATGAGAACAGTGCGCTGATGAACCGAATCTGCCACAGCCGCTACAGCTTTCAGGTCACCTGCTTCGATCCGTCGCCGCGTACCACACGTGGCGAAGGTCGCGAACTCGCCGAACTCGCCGCGGCGCAGGGTTGGCGTCGAGTCATCGTCGTCACCTTCACGCCGCACATTTCGCGGGCCCGCTACATCCTCGGGAAATGCTGGGACGGTGAGGTGCTGATGGTGGATCCGCAGCCACGTCTTTCGGTCGCCAGGTGGGCCTACGACTACGTCTACCAGTCCGTCGGATACGTCAAGGCGGCGTTCGAAGACTGCTAGCGCACGCAAGTGCAGGCAGGTGGCATCAGTTTGATTTCCGGCGTGAGACAGACGTACATTGTGTCTCGTGGGGCCGCAGCGCGACCCGATGCAATGACGCAGATCCCTCCGGGAGGGCAGATGGATTACGACTGGTCAGCGGCCGATCTGGACTTTCGGGACGAGGTTCGCGCATTTCTCGCCGAGAAGCTGACGCCGGAGCTGCGGCGGGCCGGGCGCTTGGCGACGAGCGTGTACCCGGACCACGAGGCCAGCATGCGATGGCAGCACATCCTGCATGAGCGCGGCTGGGCCGCACCGGCCTGGCCGGTGGAGCACGGTGGCTGCGATTGGAGCCTCACCCAGCACTACATTTTCAATCGCGAGTCGATGCTGGCCGGTGCGCCGTCGCTCTCGCCGATGGGCATCCGGATGGTCGCGCCCGCGATCGTCGCGTTCGGTACGCCGGAGCAGCAGGCCTTCTATCTACCGCGCATCCTGACCGGGGAAGTCTTCTTCTGCCAGGGCTATTCGGAACCGGAGGCCGGTTCGGACCTGGCCGCGCTGACCATGGCCGCCGTCGACGACGGCGCCGATTTCGTCTGCACCGGCAGCAAGATCTGGACCACCCATGCCACCGAGGCGAATTGGATCTTCTGCCTGGTCCGGACCTCGCGCGAGGGGAAGAAGCAGCAGGGCATCACTTTCCTGCTGATCGATATGACCTCGCCGGGCATCGAGATCCGCCCGCTGGTGATGACCTCCGGCGAACAGGTGCAGAACCAGGTCTTCTTCGATAACGTCCGGGTGCCGAAGGCCAATGTGCTCGGGCGGATCGATGACGGCTGGACCGTCGCGAAATTTCTGCTCGTGCACGAGCGAGGCGGTGCGGCAGCGCCGATGCTGCAGGTCATGGCCCAGGATGTGGCCACCGCGGCGGCCGAGCAGACCGGACCCGACGGCAATCCGTTGATCGATGACGCGGCATTCGCGGCGAAGTTGGCGGAGGCCCGAATTCGCACCGAGGTGCTCGAAATCCTCGAGTACCGCACGCTTTCGGCGATGGCGCACGGCAAGAATCCGGGGCCCGCGTCCTCGATGCTCAAGATCCTGGCCACCGAATTGAGTCAGCGGCTCACGGAATTGGCGCTGGAGGCGGCCGGACCGCGCGGCCGGGTTTATCAGCCGCATGCCACCGCGCCGGGCGGGCCGATCGCCGAATTCACCCCGCCCGCCGACGGCTATCACAGCGGCGCGGACTGGCAGGCCGTCGCGCCGCTGCGCTACTTCAATGACCGGGCGGGCTCGATCTATGCGGGCAGCAACGAAATTCAGCGAAATATTCTCGCCAAGGCAGCATTGGGGCTCTGATGGACTTCACCTTCACCGATGAGCAGGAACTGCTTCGCGACGCGGTGGCCGGATTCCTCGGCGCCCGTTACGAACTGGACAAGAGCCGGGGCGCGGCGAAATCCGATGCCGGTTGGCAGCCGGGCGTATGGCGCGGATTCGCCGAGGAACTGGGCATTCTCGGGGCAACCCTGCCCGAGCGGGTCGATGGTTTGGGCGGTGGTCCGGTCGAGTTGATGATCATCACCGAGGAACTCGGCCGTGCGCTGGTCGTCGAGCCGTTTGTCGACACCGTGGTGGTCGGCGCCGGTCTGCTGAATCGCGCAGGCGGCGAGCGTGCCGATTCGGTACTGCGCCAGATCGTTTCCGGTGCGGCGCGGACAGCGTTCGCGGCGCTGGAGCCGAGCTCGGGACAGACGCTGCACGATGTATCGACCACCGCGCGTCGCGATGGTGACGGGTGGGTGCTCGATGGCGTCAAGACCGTCGTGACCAGCGCACCGCTGGCGACACATCTGCTCATCACCGCGCGCACCGCCGGTGAGCGGCGCGACAAGGACGGAATCTCGCTATTCCTCTCCGAATTCGATGCCGCTGATCTGCCCACCGGTGTCGAGGTGCATTCGTATCGGACGATCGACGACCGGGTCGGCTCCGATATCACCTTCACCGGATTCCGATTGCCGGCCGACGCGCTGCTCGGCGCCGAGGGCGCGGCATGGGACGCGATCGATGCGACGGCGGACGAGGCGATCGCGGCGATCGCGTCCGAGGCCGTCGGCTGCATGCGAAAGGTGTTGGCGGACACGGTCGAATACGCCAAACAGCGGCAGCAGTTCGGCCAGCCGATCGGCGGTTTCCAGGTGCTCCAGCACCGCATGGTCGACATGTTCATCGAGCTCGAGCAGGCCGTTGCCGCGGTGTATCTGGCCGTCTACTCATTGGGTGCGGCCGCGGCGGACCGGGCGCGAGCGGTCTCGGCCGCGAAGGTCACCATCGGTCGGGCCGCGCGCTTCATCGGCCAGAACGCCGTGCAACTGCACGGCGCCATGGGCATGACCGAGGAACTCGCGATCGGCCACTACTTCAAGCGACTGACCGCGATCGAATACGAATTCGGTTCCAGCGACCAGCATCTCGCTCGATATGCGGCCATGACGAGGCCGTAGCCGTGTCCGACGAGGCGGCGGTCGTATCGAAACCGGCGCGTGCGGATGTGATCGACCTCGCGCACCGCTGGTTCCTCGACGGCCGCCGCATCGATATGCGGCAGCTCGCGCGCGAACTCGGCATCGGCCGCGCCACGCTCTATCGCTGGTGGGGCAGTCGGGAAGTGGTGATCGGGGAGGTGGTGTGGCGGGTGATCGCGGAGGCGATCACCCGGGTCGAGGCGCGCGGTTACGGGGCGCCGGCCACACGTTTCGTCCGCAATTTCGGCAAGCTCGCCGACACCGTGCGCACCTTCGAACCGCTGTCACGCTTCGTCGCCGAGGATCCAGAGTACGGACTGCGCGTCCTGACCTCGCGTTACACCGTTGTACAGGCCCGCATGATCGATTGGGCCGCAGAGCGTTTGGCCGGGCTGCCCGATCTGGATCCGCGCATCGAGATCCGCGATCTCGCCTATGCGATCGTGCGCATCGGCGAGGCTTTCGTCTGGAGCGATGTCATCACCGGTGACCCGCCACAGTCCGAAAAAGCCACCGCCATGGTCGAACTGCTCATCTCCGCCGCATCCGGCAAGCGCTGAACCGCAGTCGGGAGCCGAATAGCACCATTACCTACCGCGTTGCGGATGCGATCGCCACGATCACGCTGAATCGACCCGAGGCGCGCAACGGTTTCATCACCGAAATGGCCGATCAACTCGGTGCCGCCGTCACCGCCGCCGATAACGACGATGCGGTACGCGCTGTCGTATTCGCCGCGGCCGGAACGGATTTCCGCGTCGGCATAAACCTCACGGCGGGCGGCTCCGACGAGGATGTCGCCGCGCCCGACTGGGTCGAATGGTCCACGCGTGTGGTTCAGCCGATGACCAATCTCAACAAACCCGTCATCGTCGCCATGCAAGGTTGCCGCCGTCGGTGTCGGCCTGTCCGTGACGCTCGCCGCCGATTTCGCTTGGCCGCGACCGATTCCCGCTTCGGATTCGTCTTCGCCCGCCGTGGCCTCTTTCCCGAGGGCCGATCGCTCTGGTTCTTGCCGCGCATTGTCGGCCTGGCCAAGGCCAAGGAATGGATGATCACCGGGCGCGTCTTCGGCGGCGACGACGCACTGGCCGCCGATTGGTCGCGTAGGACCGGCGGTCAACGAAAGCGAACGGCCCGGGTGCGCATTGCACACCCGGGCCGTTCGCTTGTTCTCGCTTACCGTCAGTTCTTGCGGCCGGGGGCCTTGGCGCCGGATTTGAAGCCGAGGCCGCCGGGCTTGGCGGGCGGGGGTGCGACGGCTGGGGTGCCGTTGCCGTTGGCGGGCTGGGCCGGTTCGTCAGCGGGTTCCGTTGCGGCTTCCGGGGTGGCGGCTTCCGGGGTGGCGGGGGCCGGTTCGGCGGGAGCCGGGGTGGCCGTGCCGGGGGCCTTGGGGCCGGGGCGTTTGAAGCCGGACTTCATGGCCAGGCCCTTGGCGGGGATGGACGGCTTGGTTTCGGTCGGGGTCGAAACCGGTGCGGTGGCGGGGGTTTCCGCTGCCGGGGCCGCTTCGGCGGGTGCCGTTGCTTCCGGTGCCTTTGCTCCGGGTGTCTTTGCCGCGCCCTTCATGGCCAGTCCCTTGCCCGGTGCCTTCGCCGGACCCTTCATTGCCAGGCCCTTGACCGGCGGTGCCGGCGGTGCCTCGGCGGCGGGTGCTGCTTCGGTGGCGGCGTCAGGAGTTGCCTTGGCGCCGGGCGCTTTTGCACCGCCCTTCATGCCGAGGCCCTTGCCCGGTGCCTTGGCGGGGCCCTTCATCGCGAGGCCCTTGACGGGGGCCGCCGGAGCAGTCGCCGCCGCGGTGTCCTCGGCCGGAGCCGGGGTCGCCTTGGCTCCGGGTGCCTTCGCGGCGCCCTTCATACCGAGACCACCACCCGGTGCCTTGGCCGCGCCCTTCATACCCAGACCACCGGGCGCCTTGCCGCCGCCCTTCATCGCCAGACCGCCACCGGCCGGAGCCGCCTTCGGTTCGGCGGGCGCTTCGGCCGCGGGTGCCGGTTCGGGTTCGGCGGCAACCGGTTCCGGCTCGGGGGCCTGCTTCGGTTCCTGCACCACGGTCAGGTTCTCGGTGAGCTTCGACGGGTCGACCCGGTCGATGGCGTCGAGCATCAACTGCGCGACATCGACGACCTCGACGCCCTGGCCGACCTCGCCGCTGTCCTTGCGTGCGGTGACACCGTCGGTGAGCATGACGCGGCAGAACGGGCAGCCGGTCGCGATCTTGGACGGTTCGTTGCCACCGTTCAAGGTGGACAGCGCCTCGTCGACGCGATCGATATTGATCCGCTTACCGAGTTGCTCTTCCATCCACATCCGCGCGCCACCGGCGCCACAGCACATGGAACGTTCGCCGTGCCGCGGCATTTCGACGAGGGTGGAGCCGGAGGCCTCCATCAACTCGCGCGGTGCGTTGTAGACCTTGTTGTGGCGGCCCAGGTAGCACGGGTCGTGGTAGGTGACATTCTGCGATACCGAGGCGACCGGGATCAGCTGCTTGGTGCGCACCAGCCGGTTCAGCAGTTGGGTGTGGTGCACCACCTCGTAGGTGCCGCCGACCTGCGGGTACTCGTTGTTCAGCGCGTTGAAGCAGTGCGCACAGGTGACCACGATCTTCTTGCGCGACTGCTCGACACCCTCGAACACCGAGTTCAACAGTTCGATGTTCTGCTGCGCGAGCTGCTGGAACAGGAATTCGTTACCCGCCCGGCGCGCGGAGTCACCGGTGCAGGTCTCGTCGGCGCCGAGCACCATGAACTTCACGCCCGCGGTGGCCAACAGCTCCGCGACGGCCTTGGTGGTGCGCTTGGCGCGATCCTCGTACGCACCCGCACAGCCGACCCAGAACAGGTACTCGTATCCGTCGAAGGAGTCCGCGTCCTGGCCGAACACCGGGATCTGGAAGTCGAGTTCATTGATCCAGTTCAGCCGGTCCTTGGCGTTCTGGCCCCACGGGTTGCCCTTGTTCTCCAGGTTCTTGAACAAACCGGCCAGCTCGGAGGGGAACTCCGACTCGATCAACACCTGGTAGCGGCGCATATCGATGATGTGATCGACATGCTCGATATCGACCGGGCACTGTTCGACGCACGCACCGCAGGTGGTGCAGCTCCACAACACCTCGGGGTCGATGATGCCGTTGACGTCCTCGCCGCCGACCAGCGGACGCTCCGCCTCGGCCTTGGCCAGTTCGGAGATCTTGGCCAGTTTCGCCTCGTTGGGCTTGCCGTCGCCGTCGACCAGGCCGACCTCGTCGCCGCCCATATCTTTGCGGCCACCGGCCAGCAGGTACGGCGCCTTGGCGACACCGTGGTCGCGCAGCGACATGATCAGCAGCTTGGGTGAGAGCGGCTTACCGGTATTCCAGGCTGGGCACTGCGACTGGCAGCGACCGCATTCGGTGCAGGTGGTGAAGTCCAGCCAGCCCTTCCAGGAGAAGTCCTCGACCCGGCCCGCGCCGAAGGTGTCGACGTCCGGGTCGGCGGTCTCCATATCGACCGGCTTGCCCTTGGACATCATCGGCTTCGCGGCACCCAGTGCGACGCCACCGTCGTCCTCACGCTTGAAGTAGATATTGAAGAAGGCCGCGAACCGGTGCCAGGCCACACCCCAGTTGATATTGCGACCGACCAGCAGCAGGAAGGTGCTGCCCGAAACCATCTTGATGAACGCGAAGACGGCGACCATGGCCACGCTGGAGGGCAGCAGCTTGGCCACCTGCATGGTGAAGAAGTCGGTCCAGGCCTCGGAGTGGCCGTAGGTGGCGATCTTGCCCGCCTTCACCATGACCATGCCGATGCCCTCGAGGAACACGATCGCCTCGATGACGTACGCCGGGGCGAACCGGGAACCACTGAATCGCGACAGTCGCGCGGGTACCCGCGGGTGGTTGAGCTGGCGAATGGCGATCAGCACCAGGATGCCGATCACGGTGCCGATGCCGAGTAGTTCGTCCCACAGGTGGTAGATGCCCCAGCCGCCGATGATCGGCCAGTGGAATTCGGGATCGAAGGTCTGCCCGTACGCCTCGAAGTACAGGATGAAACCGCCGAGGAAGCCGATCATCACCAGCCAGTGCGCCCAGCCGACCGTGCGGAATTTGTTCATCCGGGTGTGGGCGAGGAATTCGACGATCATCGTCTTCAAGCGCGGGAAGAAGGGTCGCCAACGATCCGGCGCGGGCTGGCCGATCATGATCGCGCGGGTCATTTTGCGGACGCCACCGACGAATGATGCCCAACCCAACAGGCTGAACGCCACACCAATCGTGCCCAGCGTCAATGTCAGGGCATTCATGTCGCGACCTTTCTTTAGAGGCAACACGAGCGTGGGCGGCGATCTCGCCACCCGGTCGGCTCGTATCCTAACCGCAGGCAAGTTACCCATCGGTAACTTACCGGTCTATCGTACGATCGGCGGTTGGCTCTTGCCCCCTCTTCCTGGGGCTTGACCGGCTTTTCGCCTGTGATTGATTTCACGAAGATCGCGCGATGCGGGTGTGGTTCGGGGCGACAACCACCGTAAACAATGCTCGGCGGCAAGGACAGGCTTATGTCACGCCGAGATCACAGTGGGAATAGTCGATCTCGCATCTTCATGTCGGTTCGATTACGCTCACCACGTTCTGTTCGATGTGCCTGTCTTTTACACTGCTCGGGGAGAATCCGGGGTCCGACCACCTCGGGTTGATGAGCGCTCTCGCGTGTACGGAAGCGGCGCGCGGACAACGTGACGATGGATTGGAAACTGAATGAATCTCCGCAGCACCACCGCGGCTGCCACGATGGTCATCGGCGCGATGACCATCGGCTTGGGGAGCGCGCATGCCGAGCCGATCGCCCCAGCTGATCCCGACGTCAGCTACTCCGTCAAGTTGGTGGACAAGACCGTTGTGGCGACGCTCAAGGGGGGAACCTTCTCGCTGAGCGAGGAGGCCGGTGCTACCGCCGATGATCCGAAGACCACGGTCGCCAACGTTCGGGACAGCAAGGGCGCTACCCTCGTCTCTTTCCCACTGAATGTGGACGTCGACGGCAAGCTCGTTCCGGTCAAAACGGATATGAAGAACGACGGCACCGTCCTCGAGGTCACCCCGGAAAAGCCGGCGGATCTCGTCGTGTCCGACAAGCCGGTCGTCGCCAAGCCGGTCGTCGCCAAGGACATCGCGTCGCCGGTCGAGAACCAGCGCGCGCAGAACGAATTCGCGAGCAACTTCGGCATCGCGACTGCGGTCGGTGGTTTCATCGGCACCGCGATCGGTGCGGTCGCCGGCTGCATCATCAGTCTCCCGGTCGGCTGCCTTCCGGGTCTGGTGACCGGTGCGGGCATCGGCGGTATCCTCGGCACCATCGCGGTCGGCGGTCCGACGCTGGTCGCTGCCGGCCTCGATTTGCTCAACACCGTGCAAGCGCCGGACGGCACCACGAGGTGGGCCGAGAAGCCGGTGGCGGCGCAGCAGCCCGCATCGGCCCAGCAGCCGGTACCGGCGCAGCAGCCGAACTGAATTTCGAACGAACTCGACCGGCCTCTTGGGGAGCGGGCCGGTCGAGTTTTCAGGCCTGGTGCTCGCGCAAATCCAAACTGCCGCTGAATATTTCCTCGCCCCTGTGCCGCCCGAAGCGTCCGAACGAACGCTCGGCCATCTCGAACGAACCGTCCTCGCGTACCAGCAGGACCGTGCTCGCCCTGGTCCCGTGCAGTGCGTTGGCGATGAATCTGGCTGAGAGCGTGCGCTCACGCCGCAGCGGAACTCCGGTGTGCGGCAACAGCTCATCGGGCGCCTCGGTGCGATCGGCCAGCACCTGGAAATAGCGCGCCACATTGCCGGGATCCGATTCGATCACCGCGCGCAGCTCGCTGAGACCGCTGTGGACTTTGGGCCAAATGGGTTGGGGCGCTTCGAATGCCGCCCCGGAGCCGGGTGCGGCGGAGGCGATGAACATGCCGTTGGACACCCCGTGGAAGCCCGGTGTCAGCTCCTGGGACGGTAGTGCGCTGCGGTTGGAGTGCCACCACAGCGATTCGAGATCCGAGACCAGCATGTTGTAGCCGTTGTAGTCGTCGGGGGCGGCGGCTACGTCGAGCACGTACTGCTCCGGGCCGAGTAGTTCACGCCGGTCGCCGGTGCCGCGCAGGAAATCCATCAGCAGCGCGCCGCGTGAACGGGCATCGCCGCGTTCGTCTTTCGGACTGCGCACATTGGTGACGGTGGCGAATCGATTGCGGCCCTTGTCTTCCCGCGTCAACCCGAGCCAGGTGCCCGGCGGATCGCCCGCAACCTTGCGCAGCGCCCCGAGATCGCGCCCGGCCAGCAGTCCGGGCACCTCGGACCACCATCGCATCGACTCGGTCGGGCGGGAGTAGAACTCGTCGCGGTTGGCCGCGACGATCAACCGATACTCCGGATGGACCCGCCAACCGATCAACACCAAACACATGCATTCCAGGATGCCGGAAGGTCGCCGGGCCCCACAGAGCATTTACGTGGTCTCGGGCACCGCAAGTTCAGTGGATCGGGCCCAAGGACAGCAAAAAGGCCGACAGCGTCGTCGCTGTCGGCCTTTCGCGGGGTAGTGCTAGTTGTTGACCTTCAGGCCCGGGTTGTCCGAAAGAACGACGCTGACCGGCTGGGCGAACAGCTGCGGCGCATTGCCGGTGAGCGCACCGATCAGATTCGGGATCTCGCAGATCGGGAAGTCGGCCACCGACGACGCGCTGGAGATGCCCAGTGCCATCCGGCCGGACACGATCGCGCCGCCACTGTCACCGGGCAGGGCGCAGATGTTGGCGGAGAAGGCCTGGGTCAGCTCCCGGTCACCGACCTGCACGGTCTGGTCGACGGCATTCACGATGCCGCAGCTGAAGCCGGTGCGCGCACCGGACTTGCAGACCGGCGCACCGACCACCGGCACAGCGACGCCCTCGACCGCGACCGGCTGGCCGGGCTGGCGCACGAAGTTGTTGCTGAACCGGTCCTTGGCCTGATCGTTGATCCGGATGATCGAGTAGTCCTGGGCGCCGAGCACCGACTTCTGGAAGGTGCCCACTTGCGCACCCGCCCGATCGCCGGCCAGCTCGTAGACGCCGGCCGAATTCCCCGAACCCGCCGACGGAATATCCGGATTGCAGTGGCCCGCGGTGATGTTCACGACATTGCCTGCCCGGTCCGTGCCGTTGAAGCCGAGCGAGCAGCGCAGCGAGGTCTTCCCGGAGATCGAGGCGAAGCCGTCGCCACCGGCCAGCGGACCGGTCTGCATCGCAGCCGCGACCGGGGTGGTCTGCAGCTGCTCACCGGCGATCGGCGGGGCCGTCACGATGACCCGCGACGGGTCGACGAAGTTCGGCATCGGCAGGCCGGCCTGCTCGACCCGCACCGCGATGCTGTTGTTGACGGGATCGACCACCACACCGCGTACCAGCGCGGAGACCGCCTCGGGCTGGCCCTCCAGCCAGCGTTCGAACGCGCTCTTCTCGCCGCGCAGCGCCGCCTCGCTCTTGGCGACATTGCGGACCTCGAATCCGGCCGACGTGGCCGCCTGACGCGCCTCGTCGGCACCAGGGCCCTGTGCCAGCGCTACGACCGCCTTGCCGCCGTCAGCGAGCCACGAACCCGCGAAGACCTGCGGGAACTGGCGCTGCGCTGTGGTGGCGAAAGCGGCGAGCTGCTGAGCCAGATCGGCCCGGTGCAGGTACTCCTCGGGGGAGATCTTCAGATCGCGCGCGACCGCGGCGACCAGGTCGGCGGGCAGGGCCGGCTGGTCGGGTTCTGCGTTCGCCACTGCTGCCGTCGGACCGAACAGCAGAATCGCCGCCGAGGCGGCGATAACTGTTTTTCGGACCCGGGTCTGTCGCGCAGCTGATCGGAACTGACCTATACGTGGCAGGAGCATGCCCATACCTTAAGGTGTCCGCCCGGTTATGCCTACTTATGTCGGGATGTTGTTCGGCCCACTAACGGACCGGCGGTCGGTTTGTCGGAAATACGGTGTCCGACAAGCCCTCTCACCCGGCGTTCGGACGGGTCCGCAGCGCGATGCCGGTGCCGACGCCGTTGTCGGCGGACGCATCGATATCGGCCAGGATCGAGCGGATCGGGATGCCGAGCGTCGCGGTGCCGCCGTATTGCGCGAGGGCGATATTGGCCTCGTTGCAGTCGGGCGCGTCGGCGGCATTGGAACCGCTGGTGATGCCGAGGGCCAGCGTGCCGGTGACGATCGCGCCGCCGCTGTCGCCACCGAGCGTGCAGGCCGAGCTGGCGAAGCCACGCACGGTCTTGCTCACCCCCTCCGCGGTGTACAGCTGGGTTTCGACCCGATCGGCCACCACGAACCCGCAGGTGAAGGTGGAGGACTGGCCCGACTTGCAGATCGGGGCGCCGGTGACCGGCTCGGCGGTGCCGGTGATGGTCAGCGTGGTGCCATTGGAGCCGCGCACCGACGGCTGGTCCATACCCGCATTGATCGAGCGCTCGTTGAGCTTGATGACGGAGTAGTCGAGCGCGGTCGGGCCGCCGAGGCGCGCCTTGACGAAGTTGCCGAGCTCGATGCTGTTCGTGATGTCCCTGACATTGGGCAGGTACACCGCGGCGTGCTGGTCGTCCTTTTCCAGGTTCGGGTCGCAATGGCCGGCGCTGATATTCAGCGCGTTACCCGCCGCGTCCACACTGTTGAAGCCGAACGAGCACACATCGACGCCGCGCAGCGAGGCGTCCTTCAGCGAGGTCGGCGCGGTGATGTAGGTATCGCCGCCCATCGGACGGCGTTCGATCGGGCCGCCGCTGTTGGGCGAGAGGATGACCTTGACGTTGGCGATCAGGGTCGGCAGGTTCAGCGCGTGGCCGACCGGCGTATTGGCGACCGACAGCACCAGCTGGCTGTTGAGGAAGTCGACCGCGACGGAGTTGATCGACTGGGAGATCTCCTTGGGCAGCGTGTTGATCCACTGATTCAGCTGCATCAGCGCGTTCTCCAGGCCGTTCGCCGAGATCGGGGCCAGATGGGTCTGGTAGCCGTCGGCCGCGGCGATCTTGGCGGCATCGACCGAGGTGACCGCCACGACCGGCTTACCGTCGGTGCCGAGCCAGGCGCCCGCGTAGGTGTCGGGGCGCTCGCTGCGGAACGACTCCGCGTATTCGCTGAGCTCCTGGGCCTTGGCGGAGCGTTCCAGATACTCGGCGGGCGTCATCTTCAGATCGCGGGAAATGGCCTCGACGAGTTCGGGCGGCAGGTTCTCGGCGGAAAGCTGCCCGGGTGCTGCCGGTTCGGCCGAAGCGGCGGTGGTGACGAGTAGGGGTGCGATGAAAACGGTCGCGGCGAATCCGATCGAGGCTGCCTTGACCGCGGCGCTGCGCGCCACCAACTTGCGCATGAAGTCCCTTCGTCGGCACGAAATGTGCCAGCCCACTACACCGGTCAGCGGATCACTTTAAGGCACAAACCCCGGTAGGTCGCTGCGAAATCAACCAGGAGGCGCCAACTCGAACGGAATCGGCTGCTGCCACGGCAGCTGCGTCCACGTCGGCGGCGTCCACATCGGGAAGCCAGGACGGGTGGTCGTGGTCCGGCTCGGCCGGGTGGTGGTCGGCGGTGTCGTCGTGGTCGGTGCGGGCGTGGTGGTCGGTGGCGGCGTGGTCGGCTCGGTCGTCTCCGGTTCGCTGCTGGTGATGACGACCGGCGGTTCGGTGGTCGGCGGCGGCGTGGTTTCCGGCACGGTCGGTAGCTCCACCGGCGGTTGTGGGGTCGGGCTCGTCGAGACCTGGTCGGATTTGGCGTCGCGTACCGGCGGCACCGGGGTCGAGCCGGGATCACGGAACAGCACGGCGACACCGATGCCGCCGAGTATCAGGCCGACGCCGACCGCGATCGCGATCAGCAGTTGTGTGCCGCGGTCTTTCTTGGGGGTCGCGGCCGGCGGCGGCTCCGGGGTGGTCGCCTCGACCGCGGTCGCCGCGACCAGCGGTGCGGCCACCGGCATCGCAGCCGAATAAGCCTGCTGCTGCACCTCGGGCGTCGGCACCGCCGGGATGACATCGGTGACCACGGTCGAGTTCTCGGCATTGCTGGGATCCGGTGGGGTCGCGCCCGCCGGGGTCGCCAGCACCGCGGCCAGCGCCGCGCGCGCGGCGTCGTAGGCGTAGGCCAATTCCGGTGCGACGGCGTCGCTGCCGGGGAGGTCACCCTCGCTGACCAGCAGTACCGACTTCAGGCCCAGATAGTCCAGTGCGTCGCGGAGCGAGAGCACGTGCTCCGACGGCCAGCCCGCGGGATAGGTCGCATAGAACTCGGCGGCGCCGTTCAGATGTTCGGCGGTCAGATTGATCAGGCAGAACAGTGCGGTCGCGACCAGATCCTCGGCCCGGTAGGCCTCGCCGGCGTCGACGGAGATCCCGGCCGGATCCCCGACCGAGGATGCGAAACCGGTGATCGAATGCGTATGCCCGGCCGGGGCCGGTCCGCCGAGGACGGTGTCGCCGTCATCGGACATATGCAGGATCGACTCGCGGACGATGAATGTCGGTTCGCCGTTATCGGTGACGATGGCCGCTGTGCAGTTGTCCTCGGCGATGCGCAGGCCCACCCCAGTGGCCATCCTCAATACCTCGCTTCGGCGTCACGGATCGGGCCGCACCCCGATCACACCAGCAGCGAGCCGTGTCCCATGGCGCGGAGCATCGACAATAACTCCGAACGGGAACGGGCACCGATCCGGCGTCGGATCCGGGCGACATGATGCTCCACCGTCTTGGCGGAAATGTACAGGCGAGCGCCGATCTCCCGGTACGTCAAACCGAGTAGGACGAGTTCGGCGACCTCGCGTTCGCGTTCACTGAGAATCGCCGCGGCGGCAACCGGTGGCGGGCCGGCGGCCTGACCGTCGCCCGAGGCCGCGGCCATTGCGGCCGGACGAGCCGCGGGCTCTTGCGGACGGGCTTCGGCGCGGACGGTTCTGGCCAGTTTCAGCAGGGTGGTCGCGGTCGCGGAATCGGCGGCGGCGAGTGCGGCCTCGCTCGCGAGCCGGGCGGCATCCCAGGTCAGCCCGATCTCGCTGAGTCCGGCGACCGCCGCCTGCACGGGAGCCGCGGCGACCTGGCCGCGCAGCACCAGCACCCAGGTGCGGCCCGCGTCGGCGAGGATCGCGGCATGCCGGTCACCGGCCTCGGCCGCGGCCTTGAGCAGCCGGGCGTGCGGGAGCAGTTCCTCCGGGCTCTCGTGTGCGATCGCGGCCTGCACGCCGTACCAGTGGAAGGCATTGGCCCAGGCGGGCGGCTGGTCGAGGCGACGCAGCAACGCGAGACTGGCATCGACCAGCGGTGCGATCCGGCGCTCGTCGCGCAGCCGGATGCCCGCGAGCCACAGTTCGCCGATCGGCAGCAGGGTGAGCAGGTCGGCGTCGACGTCGTCGAAGAGCGGATAGGCGGCCTGCCAGGCGCGGGTCAGTGCGGCATGATCGCCGCCGCGGCGGGCAAGACCGACCGCGACACCGTGCGCGAGCAGGCGGTCGCGGATATCGAGCGAATCCATTTGCAGCGCGGCGACAGTGGTCGCGGCGGCCTGTTCGTCGCCGCCGAGCATCGCCGCCCAAGCGGTCAGCACCTGCAACTGGTGACAGCGCAGGCCGCTGGTGGTGGCCCGGCGCAGTGCCTCACCGGCACGTCCCGGTTCGCCGGTGCTCAGGCACAGCAGCGTCGCGATGGAGACCGCGGTGCACGGCAGGAACCGATCGGTGCCCGCATCGGCCTGCGCGGCCTGGATGAGCGCGGATACGGCTGTGGCGGTACCGGATCCGTGTTCGACGATGGTGCGCGCGAGTGCGGTGGCGATCAGGCGGGCGTGCGCATTGGCCTCGGTCGGCGGCCACTGCGTCGCCGATTCGGACAGCTCCGCCGCGGCGGTCACCGAACCTGCGAGATATTGCACGGTCGCGCCGACCGCCCAATCCGCCCCGACCCGATGCGCGCCGAGCCAGGAATACAGTTGCGCCGCGCGCCCGACCAGACCGCGGCGGGTCAGCACCGCCGCGCAGATCCGCACGGCCGCAGCCAGTTCCGCGCCGGTGACACCGGGACGAGCCAGTACCGGTTCGGCAAGTCGCATGGCGGTATCGCCGTCGCCGGTGCATGCGGCCGCCTCGGCCCAGCGCAACGCGATGACATCCGGGTCCGCGCCGGTCGCCGCCGCGGCGGCGTAGTAGCGCACGGCCTCGCGTCCCGCCTTTTCCGCTGCGGCGCAGAGGAATTCGGCCAGCCGCTCATCGCGAACACCGGATTCGGCGAGCAGCAGCGCGGTGTGATCGCGCAGCAGACCCGCATCCAATCGCGCGTTGAGCAAACGACGCTGCACGGCCACGAAGCGGCGGTCGCCGAGCAGGGTGCGCAGCGGCGTGACGGCGGGTTCGAGCAGCAGATCGGCATCGGTGACCAGCGCGCTGGCCCTGGCCCGGTCGATCAGTTCCTGGGCCGCGGCGGTGTCCACGCCGAGGACCTCGGTGAGTTCGGAGGAGTCCAGGCCGGTGCCGGTGGTGGCGACGACCAGGGTTTCCAGCAGATCGGGCTCGAGGTTGTCCAAGAGGGTGCGGGCCCAGGCGGCGACGGCGTCGTCGACGGAGCGGATGCCGGCATCGATGCGGGCCGAGCAGGCGGCGGTCAGCGCGGCCACCACGCCGCCGCGGCTGCCCGCGGTCTGGCGATGGATGTGCTGGGCGACCGGGCGCGGCACCGCCATACCCAATTCGCGGGCGAACGGGGCGATATCGGAGACACCGAGTGCGCGCAGATCGGCCACCCGGCCGCGGCGGGCCACGGTGTCGGCGAGTGTGCGCAGCTGCGGATCGTGCGGGCGCGGCTGGGTCGCGACAATGACCGTGTAGCGGCCGGATTCGATGGTCGCGCAGAGGGATTCGAGATCCGAGTCGCTCAGGGTGTGGGCGTTGTCGATGATCAGGGCCGGGCGCGGTGTGCGTGGGTGTGCGCCGTCGAGGCGGTGGATCGGATGCGCTCCGTTATCGGTGCGCTGAATGATGTCGGTTTTCTGGGCGATTCGGGTTCCGTGGCCGGTGGCGTGCGCCGCGCCGATGGTGTGCGCATCGTCGTGGTCGGGGTGCTGCCCGTCGGCGCGGTGGGCGTCAGCCATCGCATGCGCTCCGTTGACCGAGCCCGCTTGCGCTGCAAGGTGTTCGGGCATTGCGGGGTCGTCTCGGAACGGGATGCCGTTGGCGCGCAGGCGGGCTCGGATCACCGAGAGGAGGGTGGACTTGCCGGAGCCGGAGCGGCCCCTGATCAGATAGACGACCGGTTCCCGGTCCGCGGAGTTCAATTCGCGGAAGATCTCGCGTGCCCAGGGCAGCGTGTCGAAGGCGGTATCACCCATCATCTGCCTCCGGGAATCTTGGGCAGTGCGGATTGGACGCCGCCGAGAGTGTCGCTCAAGGTGTCGCCCAAGTTGGTCTGCACGGGCGGCACGGTCGTGACCTGCACCTGCGTCGGTGTCTGCGGAGCAGGCTGCGGTTGCGGCGCGGGTTGGGTATGCGTCGCCGGAGCTTCCGCCGTCGGCTGGGTGGCCGGTGCGGGAGATGGTTGGTTCTGGGTGGTCTGGCCGTCGGCGGACTCGCCTGCGACGGGTTGGCTGCTCGCCACCGCGACGGTGCTCGTCGCAGCGGAACCCGGTTGTCCCGCAGCTGGTTTCGGCTTCGGACTGCCGACGGGCGAATCCTTCGCCGAGGTCGTCGCCGAGCCGGTGGGATTGCCGTCACTGGTCGCCGCGACGACGGAAGCGCCCGGTGTTGTCGTCGGATCGGAGCGCACCGGTGAGGTCGGACCGGGCTGCGCGCCGGTGCCGATGGCGACGGTGCCGGTCGCCAGTGCGCCGAGCACCAGTGCCGCACCCGCGATGACGGCGGCGCGGCGCCTGCGGCGGGGTCGGTCGCTCGTGCCGGGCAGGGTCTTTTCGGGCACGGTGTCATCGTGGGAAAGGCCGCCGCTTGCTACCGCGCTGTCGGCCACGCTGCTGTCGGCGGACTTTTCGACCGGCCGCGGCACGGTGGGCAGCTCCTCGGTTCTCGCGTTGCCGCCCATGACCGCGACCGGGGTGCGATCCACGGTGACCGACCTCAGGTCCGCGGCCAGTTCGGCGGCGCCGAGCGCGCTGGTGAGTCGTGGTTGCGGCGCCGCGACCACGGGGAGTGCGAATTCGGTGGAGATCAACTCGGCCACCAGCGGGATCGCACCGCCGCCGCCGGTGAGCAGCACCCGGCCGATTTTGCCGATATCGAGTCCGGCGCGATGTACCGCGTCACGGACGAGATCGAGTGAGGTGAGCAAGGGGCCGCGCAACAGGTCTTCGAGTTCGTCACGGACCAGCCGGATGTTTTCGGCATGGTGATCATCCGGGTTCAAACGGACCGGGACAACCGTCGCGGTATTTGTGGAAAGCTCTTCTTTCGCATATCGGCAGCGATCGCGTAATGCCGACAATTCCCGTTCCACCACCGGATCGAACGGATCGAAATCATTTCCACGCACGGCATTAGCCAGGACATAGCGCATGGTCAACAGATCGAATTCGGCGCCGGCGACATCGGTGGTGCGTAATGGCGCGCCGAGCACGGCAGCCTGCGCGCCGGTGCGGACCACCGAGACGGTGAGGCCGGAAGCTCCGAGGTCGTATACGACAACCGTGCCGTCGCCGAGCGGGCCGTGCGCGGCCTCCAGCCAGCGCACCGACGCGGTCGGCTCCGGAACCAAGGTCACCTCGCGCAGGCCCGCGCGATCCAGCGCGGCCCGCTGCACATCGACGGTATGTCGCGACCACCACGCCGGATGGCAGGCGACCATGGAGTGCGCGGCGCCTGCTCCGATCTCATCGATCAGACAGCCGACCGTGGTGGCCACGAGATCCGCTGCGGAGTGGGCGGTTCCGTCCTCGGCGAGGATATCCACCGGATCACCGACCCGGGCGAGGAAGTCCTCGAGTACAACGTCACTGGAGTGCCTGCCGGTGGGGCGAGCGCCGCTCCCGAACGCGGGCGCCGCATGCGGGGCGAGGCGCAGCACACTCGGATGGGTGATGACCGTGTCGCCGGAGTGACCCCTGTCATAGTCGCCGCCGTCCCCCGGGGTCGCCACGGCGACCGAATTCGACGCTCCGACAGTGATGCCGAGCGCCAGACGCTCTGTCATTCGAGAACCCCGTTCGAAAACTGTGTGGCCCGGTAGTCGCTGTTGTATAGACGGGAAGGCGCAGTGGACCTGCCAGCCGCAACACTTCTGTCGGTTGCTGGGCATCAGCCGTTACCCAGTCGGGGAAGGTGCGGGGAAATTCCCCTAATGGTTCGGGGGTCCCTAACGGGAACGTGTGGTTCGCAGTAGGGGTGCGCCCCGTTTCGGAGTAACGCCGGGCGTCCCTAGCGTGAAATGCATTCCAACGACTGCGGACCGCGAGGGTCCGCTCATCCAGGAGATGATTTCGATGACACCCAACGCGATTCTGGAGTTCATTCTCAACCTGCTCCGTGACCACGAGGCCGCGGTGGGTTATTGCGCCAACCCCGGCCAGGCGCTGGCAGCTGCCGGTTTGCCCGCCGTGACGCCGGAGGATATCGCCGCCGTCGCCCCCATGGTCGCCGAATCGGCCCTGATCGTGGGCGGCTCACAGCTGTCGGCGATCGTGGCGGCCGGCGGCTCCGGAGCGGTCGATACCGGTGCCGCAGCAGGGGCCAATACCGCCGCCGCGGTAGGACTCGGTGCGGCCGCCGACGCGGGCGTGGACCTCGGCACCGATATCGACCTCGGCGCGGACCTGGGCCTCGGCGTCGGCACGGGGCTCGACCTGGGTGCTGGGCTCAACGGCGCGATCGGCGCGGGCCTGCAGGCCGGAGCCGAACTCGGCGCCGGTCTCGGCAGCATTGTCGGCGCGGGCGCGGATCTGACCGCCGGCCTCGGCGGTGCGATCGGTGCGGGCGTACAGGCCGTGACGGGTCTCGGCGGTGCACTGGGTGGCGCGCTCGGCGCGGGAGCACAGGCCGGCGCCGATCTCACCACTGGTCTCGAGGGTGCACTCGGTGCCGGAGCGCAGGTCGGAGCGGGGCTGGAGGGGGCTCTCGGCGCGGGCCTGAACGGCGGAGCGCAGGTGATTTCGGGCTTGGAGACGGGTCTCGGTGGCGCAGTCGGCGCTGGTGCCGATCTCGGCGCCGGGCTCAGCGGTGCCATCGGAGCGGGCACCCAGTTGGGTGCCGACCTCGGCGGTGCCCTCGGTGCCCAAGCGGGCACTGACCTCGGCACGAGCCTTTCGACCGGCCTGAACGGCATTGTGAATGCGGGCACGCAGGCCGGCGCGAGTCTGGAGGCGGGCCTTGGTGGTGCTGTGGGTGCGGGTGGTCAGGTTGGCGCGGATTTGGGTGCTGGTCTGGGTGGTGTGTTCGATGCGGGCGCACAGGCCGCGACGGGTCTCGGGGCGGGCCTTGGTGGTGCTGTGGGTGCGGGTGGTCAGGTTGGCGCGGATTTGGGTGCTGGTCTCGGTGGTGTGGTCGATGCGGGTGCCCAAGCCGCAACAGGCCTTGGTGGCGCTGTCGGTGCGGGTGGCCAGCTCGGCACGGATCTCGGTGCCGGTCTCGGCGGCACGATTGGTGCAGGGGCACAAGCGATTTCGGGCTTGGAGACCGGCCTCGGCGGTGCATTCGATGCGGCCGCCGATTTCGGCGGCAGCTTGGGAGGCGCACTGGACACCGGCGCCCAGGCATCGACCGGATTCTCCAGCGCAATCGGCACCGCGGCCGACGCGAACGTTGATTTGTCCACAGGCCTGACAGGCGCGGTAAACGCCGGTGCGCAGGCGGGCTCCGATCTGGGTGGTGGCAGTCTGTCGACCGTTTTGGGAGGTGCGGCGGGTGCCGGTGCGCAGGCAGGTGCCGATCTGGCCGGTGGTTTGTCCACAGGTCTGGGTGGCGCTGTCGACGCGGGTGCTCAGGCGGGGAGCGGTCTGGGGGCGGGGTTGTCCACCGGGCTCGGTGGGGCTGCGCAGGCCGGTGCGGGGGTCGGGGGTGGGTTGTCCACAGGGGTGAATGGGGCCGTTGATGCTGGGGCGCAGGCTACTTCGGGGATCGAGGGGGCTTTCGATACGGCGGCGCATGCGGGGAGTGGGCTCGGGGGTGGGCTGGAGACTGGGCTCGGCGGTGTGGTGGATGCCGGGGCCGGGCTCGGTGGCGGCGTGTCGAGCGGGGCTTCGTCCGCGATCGGTACCGGTGCTCAGGTGACGACGGGGCTGGAGTCGAGTTTGGCTACCGGTGCGGCGCTCGGTGCGGGCGCTGAGCTCGGTGGCGGACTGTCGAGCGGTCTCGGTGGTGCGTTGGGCGGCGGTGCGCAGGTCGGATCGGATATCGGTGACGCTGGGGCGCACGTCACGTCCGGGTTCTCCAGTGCCATCGGTGGCGCGGCTGATCTGGGCGGCGGTTTGTCCACGGGTCTGGGCGGAGCGGTCGGCGCCGGTGCGCATGCCGGTTCGGAGCTGGGTGCGGGACTCTCGTCGGGTCTGAACGGCGCGGTCGGCGCCGCGACGCAGGCCGGTGCGGGGCTGTCCACAGGTGTCGGCGTCGGTGCACAGGCTGGTGCCGATCTCGGTGGCGGCCTGGCATCCGGACTGAGCGGTGCGGTCGGCGTCGGTGCGCAGGCGGGCGCCGATCTCGGTGCGGGCCTGTCCTCGGGTCTGAATGGCGCGGTCGGTGCCGGTGCGCACGCGGGTTCTGAGCTCGGTGCGGGTGTGAGCGGTGCGGTCGGCGCCGGCGCCCACGCGGGTTCGGAGCTCGGTGCCGGCTTGTCTTCGGGTGTGAGCGGTGCGGTCGGTGCCGGTGCGCATGCCGGTTCGGAGCTGGGTGCGGGACTCTCGTCGGGTCTGAACGGCGCGGTCGGCGCCGGGACGCAGGCCGGTGCGGGGCTGTCCACAGGTTTGGGCGGTGCTGTCGATGCCGGGGGCCATGCGGCTACCGGTCTGGAGACGGGACTGTCCACCGGTGCGGCCACCGGGCTCGGCGGCAGTGTGTCTACCGGAGCGCAGGGCGCCGTCGATGCCGGAACACACCTGGAGACCGGTCTTTCCAGCGGAATCAGCAGTGGCGTCCAGGTCGGCAGTGGCCTGGAAACCAGCCTCGGCGGTGGCGCGCACGCCGGAACCGGTTTGGCCACAGGCCTTTCCACCGGTGTCGGTGGCTCGGCGGACGCGGGCCTCGGCGGCGGACTCTCGTCGAGCGTCGACTCCACGGTGCACTCCGGCGCCGCGGCACAGGGCACCGCCAACGGCGCCGCGGATCTGGGCGGTCACGCCGGTTCGGCACTCACCGGCGGCGCCGCCTCGACCGTCGGGTCCACCGCGAATACCTGGTCGTCGCTGGATGTTTCGAGTGCCTTCGGTTCCGGACTCGACAGTTCGGCCGGATCGCATCTGGACACGTCGGTCACCGGACACAGCGATTCCAGCCTCTTCGCCGATACTCATGCGGGTACCGATCTGGCCGGACATGCCGGCGGCGATCTGGGCGGCGACGCCTTCCTGCACTGAGCGGCAGCGGATATTCGTACGAAAGAGGTTCGATGGGGACACCCGCAGTCAATGCTCAACCGCCCGCGGTATCGCTGCTGACGGTATTGGGTGAAACCATCGCCGCGGCGCGCGCCGCGGGTCGCAATGATCTGGTCGGTCGCCTGGAAATGGCGGCCGACCGGGTCCGCGATCCGCGGCGGCGCATCGTGATCGTCGGACAAGTCGGCCAGGGCAAGAGTTGTTTCGTCAATGCGTTGTTGAATCTGGAGATCTGCCCGGTCGGCGATGACGCGACCACCGCTGTCCCGACCTTGCTCGCGCACGGTCCCGAACCATATGTCGAACTGGTGCCGGCCGGTCCGAGCGGAACCGAGGAGGCGCGAGTTCCATTGCCGGTCGAGGAGATCGGCATGATCAATGTCCGCACACCGCAGGCACACGGCCGGCGGGTGCTGCGCATCGAGATCCAGCTCCCGAATCCGCTGTTGGCCGACGGCATCGTCCTGGTGGACACACCGGGCGTCGGCGGCCACGGAAGTGGTTATGCGGCAGGCGTACTCGGCCTGGTCGCCACCGCCGACGCGGTGCTGGTGCTCTCGGATGCCTCCACCGAACTCACCGAACCGGAACTGGCCTTCCTCCGGCAGGTCCGCGAACTGTGCCCGACCACCGCGCTGTTACTCACCAAGATCGATCTGTATCCGCACTGGCGCCAAGTGCATCAGGCCGACGAGGGCCATCTGAGCCGTGCGCGCGTCGAGGTGCCGATCATCCCGGTTTCCTCGGTTCTGCGCAGGCACGCGATGATTCTGCAGGACCAACAGTTGGGTGCCGAATCCGGCTTCGGTGTGCTGTACCAGTTTCTTCGCGAGCAGGTGGTAGCCCGCGATCAAGCCGCCACCCTGGTCGCGGTGGCCCACGATATCCAGTCCGCCGCAGAGCATTTGGCGCTCGCGCTCGGCAGTGAACTGGTCGCACTGCGCGATCCCCGCCAGGGCGCGATGGCGGTCCGTGAGCTGCAAATCGCGAAGACCACCGCCGAGGATCTGCACCGGCGTACCTCGGCCTGGCAGCTGACCCTCTCCGACGGCATCACCGATCTGGCCGGCGATGTCGATCACGATCTGCGCGAGCGCCTGCGCGAGATCGCCCGAACCGGTGAGGAGTGGATCGATAAACACGATCCGGGCCGCCATTGGGATCGGATTGCCGAATGGCTCACCGGCGATATCGACACCGCCCTCGGCGACAACCTGCTCTGGACACATACCCGCGCCGTCGAGCTCGCCGAGCGGGTCGCTGAGCACTTCACCGAGATCGGCATGGTCGAACTGCCCGATGTCAGCTCCGGCCTGCACACCGAGGACAGCCGCGCCGGGGGAGGGACCCTCGCCGATCTCGAGCCCGATATCGGTTTCGGCAGCAAAATTCTGGTCGGCATGCGGGGTTCCTACGGTGGTGTGCTGATGGTCGGCCTCGCGACCACCTTCGCCGGGCTGGCGATGCTCAATCCGATCTCCATCGGCGCCGGTGTCCTGGTGGGCGGCAAGGCTTTCCGCGACGACAAGCAGGCCAGGCTGGCCCGGCGCCGCAATGAGGCCAAGGTCGCCATTCGGCGCTTCATCGATGACGTCGCGTTCCAGGCGGGCAAGGAATCCAAGGACCGCTTGCACCGCATCCATCGGGCTCTGCGCGATCACTACACCGGCGTCGCCGAACGCAGCCTGCGCTCCATCGACGATTCGCTGCGGGCCGCGCAGGAGGCGGCGAATATGGAAACGGCCCGCCGGACCGAGCGCTGCGCGGTACTCGACCGGCAGCTGCACATGGTCGCCGAGCTGCGCCGCTATGCGGATGCTATGCAACCTGCCATCGTCGCGCCGCGGAAAGGAGCCGCCGGTACGGTAACCCCGTGAGAAGAGACGTGACCCGGCATGATGCTCGGCGGGCGCCCGGCATCGTCGCCGAGGCGCATCAGCTGGTCGCCGCGGCCAGGCAGGCATTTCCCCGTGAGCCGCGACCGCATGCATTGCTGGCCGACTGTGCCCGCCGCCTGGATCAGCCGCTGCGGGTGGCACTGGCGGGTTCGTTGAAGGCGGGCAAGTCGACTCTGCTCAACTCCCTGGTCGGTCAGGACATCGCCCCGACCGATGCGACCGAATGCACGCGCGTGGTCACCTGGTACCGCAACGGCTCGACCCCGAGTGTGACGGCCTACGCACCGGACGGCTCGACAGCGAATGTGGTGGTGCGCCGCGGCAGCGGCACGCACGGGCTCACCTTCGATTTGGAACGACTGAACTGGAATGCGCCGGGTCCGCGCGAGGTGGACCACCTGGAGGTCGAGTGGCCCGCTGCCACACTGGCGAATACCACCATTATCGACACCCCTGGCACATCGTCGCTGTCGCGGGAGGTGTCGTTGCGGACCGCGCGATTGCTCACGCCCGGTGACGCCGACGGCATGGCGGCCGTATCGATTCCGGGTGCGGACGCCGTGGTCTATCTGCTGCGTCGGCTCGACGACGCCGACGTCCGGTTCCTCGAACAGGTCGGTGTCGGAACCGCTGGTGCGCAGGATATTTCGGGTCCGCTAGGTGTTATCGGAGTGGTCTCGCGTGCCGACGAGATCGGGGCGGGCCGAATCGACGCACTGCATTCCGCTCGCGATGTCGCGGCACGTTTCGCGGGCGAGTTGGAGCGAATGGGACTGTGCCAGGCCGTAATTCCGGTCGCCGGTCTGCTCGCATTCGCCGCGGCGACCCTGCGTCAGCAGGAATTCACCGCATTCGAGGCGCTGGCCCGGGTGCCGGTCGACGAGCTGAGCGCCGCACTACTCTCGGCGGATCGCTTCGCCCGCCCCGATATTCCGCTCCCGGTCCCGCCGGAACTCCGCGCGCAGCTGGCGGCCCGTTTCGGCCTGTTCGGAATTCGCACGGCGGTCACCCTGATCCGCCTCGGTGTGCGCGACTCCGCCACGCTGGCAGCGGAATTGACCAATCGCAGCGGTGTGGACGAACTCCGCTCGGTACTCGACGTTCAATTCGGCCAGCGCGCCGACCAGCTCAAGGCGCACTCGGCCCTCACCGCCCTGGCCCGTGTCCTCAACGCATACCCCGGCACCCCCGCCGACCAGCTGCTACCCCGGGTCCGCACCCTGCTCGCCGACGTGCACGGTTTCGCCGAACTCCGCCTACTCGGTCGCCTGCGCACCGATGAATTGGCGCTGCCCGCACCGGATCTCGCCGAACTGCACCGACTGATCGGCGGCTCCGGCGTCGCCCCGCATCTGCGACTCGGCCTGCCATTCGGCGCCGACCCTGCCGTACAGCGCGCCGAAGCCATGGCCGCTGTGCGCAAATGGCGGGCCCGCGCCCGCCACCCCCTGGCCGACCAGTTCACGACCACCGCCTGCCTCACCGCAGCCCGCAGCGCCGAAGGCACCCTCAGCCTGCTCCCGGAGTGATCCCGACGCTTCTGGAAAGCTGTCGCGTTCGCGTCCGGGGATTGTCGGTCTGTTCGGAATGCGGCGTGAGGGCACTGCCGCGTTCTCGCCGGATGGTCGGCACGCTGCCGGATCATGCGAGCACACGGCGGAGTTTCGCCGTGAGTGTGGACCCGCGACCCCTGGGTACGCCCCGGATATCGAACCCAGGAGCATGCGATGACTCAAAAAGATGTGGTGAACGCTTTGCTGGACCGGGCGGGCACCGCCTACGCGGCCGAGGCCGGTATCACTCTGGCCGATAAGCCCGCTCCGCTGTTCCAGCTGCTCATGCTCGCCGAATTGCTCAGCACCCGGATCTCCGCCGATATCGCCGTCGCCGCGACCAAGGAACTGGTGAGTACCGGATATCGCACCCCGAACCGGGTCGCGGACGCCGACTGGCAGGAACTCGTCGACGCACTCGGACGCGCCCACTACAAGCGCTACGACGAAAGTACGGCGTCCCGCCTTGGCGCCAACGCGTCTCGCGTGCTCGACCGCTACGGCGGCGATCTGCGCAAACTCGCCGACGAAGCCGACCACGAGCCGACCCGCGCCGCCGGACTGCTGCAACAGTTCCAGGGCATCGGCCCGACCGGCAGCGATATCTTCCTGCGCGAAGTCCAGGACATATGGACCTGGGCTCGACCACATTTCGACGAACGCGCCCTGCGCGGCGCCGAACGCGTCCGACTTCCGAAAGACCCGGACCGCTTGGCCGATCTGGCCCCCGAAAACCACACCGCCGACCTGGCCGCCGCATTGGTGCGTGTCGCACTGGACCGCGAGATCGCCGATCAGGTGCTCGCCGCCACCTGAGGATCAGGTGATCAGCACCTGTACCCGTAGACCGGCCGCGGCGATCATATTGACCAGCGCGTCCAGGCTGAACAGCTGCGTTCGGCCGCCGAGCAGATCGGAGATCCGCGCGGCGGTCACGCCTAGGTGCTCGGCGGCGGCGTCCGGACTCCAGCCCTCGGCCGCGATCCGGTCGGTCAGTTCGAATATCAACCGCGACCGCAGCCGCATGTTCTCGACGTCGCTTCGGACGTCGTCGATCGCATCCCACACGATGTCGAAGATCTTCTCGGCCATGCTTAGCCCACCTTCTCGAGCTGTTCGAGGACGTATGTGCGCTGCTGGTGTACAAGTGGAGAGACCGTGCCCATCGTCGCAGCAGGTGCGGTCCAACGGCGGCAACTCCGCCGAACCCGCGTATTTCCGGACCCGGCGAAGGAAGGTCGTGAGGTGATGTCGGACCGTGACGCGAAACCGTTCGCCCAGGTGAGACTGGCTGCGGGGGCTCTTTTCGTGCGCGGCGAGGACGTGCTGCTCGTCCATTCGGTCGATCGGGGCTGTTGGGACATTCCGGGCGGCATTGTCGGGCCCGGCGAATCACCGGCGGCGGCCTGTCGCCGCGCGATCGGCGAAGAACTCGGCCTCGACCGCCCACCGCAGCGCCTGCTCGTGCACGACTGGGCACAGAGCCCCGCGGGCGACAAGATCCACTACATCTTCGACTGCGGCGAACTCGGCGAAGAATCGGCCGTCCAACTGTCGGCGCGCGAACTGGACCGCTGGCAGTGGGTCCGCGTCGACACTGTGGACACGTTCGCCCGAGCCGAACTGTGCCGCGGCGTCTGGCAGGCCTTCCGTGCCCGGATGGAGGGCCACGCCGTCTACCTCGAGCACGGCGAACCCGCGCTCAGCTACCCGGACACCGCGGCGCCCTCATGGCTCGATCGGCAGCCCGATCGCGACCGGCACCTCGGCTGAGCGTCAGGGCGTCGTCGCCGTACTGGCCGGGTCGATCAGTATTTTCGCGTGCTGTTCCGGATCTGCGAGCGCGGTGAACGCATTATCGATACCGTCCAGGCCGACGGTTCCGGTGATCAAATGGTCCGGATCGACCTTCCCGTCGGCGATCATATGCAGCGTGTCGCGGAATTCGCCCGGGTCGTAGCCGAAGGCGAAGCGAAGTTCGATTTCCTTGTTGATGGCCATCGCGGGTTGGAAGCGGTCGGTCTCCATACAGACGCCGACCACGACAACGCGCGACAGCGGCGGCGCGGCCGCGAGGATCTGATCGATAATCCCCGGCACGCCGACGCATTCGAAGATCGCCGGACCCGCCGGACCCGCATCGAGCGCGTGCGCCAGCCGGAATACGTACCACCATGGCAGATTCGGGATTCGGCGCAGCCGTTCCATGGTGTCGAATCCGAGGCTGAGAATATCGGTGACACTATCGATCCGCCCGCGTTTCGGCGCTGCCTCCCAAGGGGATTCGGTCGCGGGATCGACGACGATATCGGCGCCGCAGCCGACGGCGAGTTCGCGGCGGCGCGGCGAAAAATCACTGGCGACCACGGTGCGCACGCCCGACGTCTTCAGCATGCTGATAACAGCCAAACCAATTGGGCCACACCCGATTACGAATGCCGTCTGCCTTTTGCCGACTCGCCCCTTGCGCACTGCGTGCCAGGCGACGGCCATCGGTTCGGTGAGCGCGGCATGTTCGGTCGAAAGTCCGTTCGGGATCGGCATTGTCATGGACTCCTGCGCAACCACCTGCTCGGCATACCCGCCGGGAGCGGCCGCCGAGAGCCCGGTCAGCTGCGGTGCGCCGTCGTGGCGCACGATCGGCAGTGCCACCACGGGTGTACCCGTGTGCCAGCGTTTGCGGCAGCCCGGCCCGTAATCGACTATCTCGCCACTGAATTCGTGTCCGAGCACCACCCGCTGTTCCGTGCGCATGAATTGGTCGTATCCGGTGCGTGCGGCCAGCTCGGCCATCTCGTCGGCATGGGTGCGGGCATGCAGATCGGACCCGCAGATGCCGCACCGCGACACATTGATCAGCACCTGCCCGCGCCCGGGCGTCGGTGCTGGCAAATCCTCCACCGAAAACTTGGTATCGGTGACGACGGCGGCCCTCATGACGAACTCCTCGGATCGGCGGCGCGCGGTGAGGCGGTCGAAGCCTCCACATGCCACCTTACTGCCGCGTATATCAGATGCAGCGGAAATGCGAGTCCGGGCCAGGACGGCGGTCCCCGCGCCGAGTCGGGCACCGCCGTCTGGCTACTACCGACGCTCCAGCGTCGGAATGACCATCTCGTTCAGATAATCCTCGATACCGCGACCGCCGCGCTTGGCCTCGTGTACGGCGACGTGCCGGTCGGCCGCCTTTCGCTGCAGTGCCGCACGCGAATCCGCTTCCACGCCACCACCGATGATCAGATCGGTGATCTCGCCGGTATCGAGCACGCGCAGCGCCTCGGCGTCGGCGATGGTACCCACTGCGATATACCCATTGGCCTGCAACAATTCCGTGGCGGTGTCGACGACGGCTCGGTCGCGTCCGATGGCGAGTACTTTCATCTCAGGCTCCTGTTGGTACCAATTCCAGAGGGTCGTCTTCCAGAGGGTCGTCGATTTCGTGCTGCTCGAGCCGTGCGTCCTTGGGGAGCACGAGGAAGCCGAGGCACATGACGGCCAGTAGGCCGATGCCGTACCACAGCGTGTAGCGGAAGGTGTTGGCGAAATTCACCGCATTGGCTCGTTCGCCCGCATCGGTGAGCACCTGTGCCACAGCGTAATTGCCCACATCGGAGCTCTGGCAACTGGCCGGGACCGCCGTCGGATCCACCTGTGCCGACCGATCATGAACGCAGGCAAGGAAATTCGCGATGATCCGATCCTGTGCGGGTTCGGGAAGGCCGATCGTCGAGAGTTCGGTGCGCACCTGCGGCGTGACCGCCTCGACTCCGCGCGTCGAATCATGGTCCAGCTGACCGAAGAAGACCACGCCGACCAATGCGACACCGAGCGCGGTGCCGAGCTGCTGTCCGGTATTGAGCAGTCCGGACGCCGCCCCCGCCTCACGTGCGGGCACCTGACCGAGTAGCAGGTCGATGGTCGGCGCGACCACCATGCCGAATCCGACACCGGTGACGATCAGCGGAATGACCATCTGCCATGACGCGATCGACGCACCGTAGTGCGCGGCCAGCCACCCGTACAGCGCGAATCCACCGGCGTTCACCACACCACCGGCGACCAGCACGACGCGCCCGAACCGCGGCGCGAGCACACTCACCGAAATACCGGCCCCGATGCCCGCGCCGACCGCGAAGAAGACTGCGGTTAGCCCGGCCCGCATTGCCGACCAGCCCAGCCCGGCCTGCATGAACAGCGTCCAGATCAGGAAGAACCCGCCGAGCCCGATCCAGAACAGCAGCCAGCTCGCGAGGCCGACGGTGAACGGACGGGACCGGAACAGCTCCAGATCGATCAGCGGGGATCCGACCGTCCGTGCCCGCCGCCGCTCGAAGACGACGAATGCGCCGAAGACCACCGCGGCGCTCGCCATCATGACGAAAGTCCATGCGGGCCAACCCAATCGGCGGCCCTCGGTGAGCGGATAGGCCAGCAGCAGCACCGCGGAGATCGCCAGCGCCATGCCGATGGGATCCAGCCGCGGCGAGGCCGGCGAGCGGGAATCCCGCATGACGATGGTCGCGGCGATCAGCGCCGCGATCCCGACCGGCACATTGACCAGGAAGATCGGCCGCCAGTCGAGATCGAATAGATTCCATTGCACCAGCAGTCCGCCGAGTGACAGGCCGACCGCGGAGGCCGAGCCACCTACACCGCTGTAGATCGCGATGGCCTTGGCGCGCTCTTCCTGCGGGAAGGTGGCACGGATGATGGCGAGGATCTGCGGCACCATCAGCGCGGCCATCGCGCCCTGGACGAACCGGGAGGTGATCAGCATGGTCGGATCCGAGCTAAAGCCGCACGCGGCCGAGGCCAGCGTGAATCCGGTCATGCCGATCAGGAAGATCCGCTTGCGGCCGTAGATATCGCCGAGTCGGCCGCCGGTGATGAGCACCGCGGCGAAGGCGAGCACATACGCCGCGATGATCCATTCGATCTGCGAATACTGGGCGCCCAGATCGGTCTGGATGCTCGGTACCGCGACATTGACGATGGTGACGTCGAGTAGATCCATGAACCCCGCGGCGAGCACGACCGCGAAGGCGATCCATCGGCGCGGGTCGAGTGGCGCGTCTGCGCCCGGAGAGATGTCGGTATCCACGAGAAGGCTCTTTTCGAATCGGTGAAGTAGGACGGCACCTCAAACTATGCACATCATCTGATTATCAATCAAGTGTGCAATCACTAAGAGTGTGTTGATCGGGGTATGCTCGGAGAGTGACCGAACCGACCTTCGTGCCGCTGTCCGAGCACTCCGCCTTCCTGCTCGGTCAGCTCGGGTTCCATGTCGCCGCGCGCTTCACCGATCTGCTCGCGCCGCTCGGTATCAGCCCGCGCCACTACGGCACGCTGCGAATATTGAGTGCCAACGATGGCCAATCGCAGCAGCAACTGTGCGAGGCGCAGCGGATCCACCGCAATGTGATGGTCGGGCTGGTGGACGAACTGGAGAAGCGCGGACTCGTAGAGCGACGCAAACATCCGACCGACCGGCGCGCACACGCGGTGTATCTACTCCCGGCGGCGCACGAGCTGCTCACCCGGGCCGAGACGATCGTGACCGGTTTGGATGCCGATGTCACGGCGGCGCTCGAACCCGACGAGCGCGCCACCCTGGTCGACCTTCTGCAGCGCACCGCCGCGGCGAACGGACTCGTCCCGGGCATTCACCCGGGACTGGCCCGCCCGGTGGACAAGTGCTGAACTCAGATCAGCACGCCGGGATCGAGGATTCCGGCCGGATCCAGCGCGGACTCGGCTGCCCGTAACGCAGTCGCGAACGGGTCGGGGCGCTGGCGGTCGTACCAGGGCCGATGGTCTCGGCTCACTGCGTGATGGTGGGTGATGGCCCCGGCCGCGGTCGAGAGCGCCTCGGAGACTGCGGCTTTGGTGTCATCCCACTCCACGAGCGTATTGCCCCGGCGACCTGCGGCGTAGATTCCGAAGTGCGGTGCCGGACCGTCCGGGTACACATGGGTGAAGCGGCAGGTCGGCAGCCAGGTCGAGTGCGCGTTCCATTCAGGTGTGCGTGGGGTGATCGGCGGATTCGAATCAACGATTCCGGCTCGGGCCATCGGGCCTGACAAGACCTTTCTTCCCGCATCGGGAATAGAACATCGTGGGCCATCGGTTGAGCTGATCGACAATGTTGAGTGTGTTCGACTCAAGTTTCAGTTGACGCCCGGCGTCGAATGGGTGCAGGATTGAGCCGACCACGCTCAGCGTTGCTGGGACCGTGCTCCGTGAGGTGCTCGGGACGAGGTCTCGTGGCACCCGACCCGGTCGGATGTCGCAGAGCGGGCAGATCGCCCGAAGACCGCGATTACCCAGCACCGACACAAGAAGTTACGTCAACTAGGAGGAACCACCATGGCTCGTGCGGTCGGAATCGACCTCGGGACCACGAACTCGGTCGTCGCCGTTCTCGAAGGCGGCGAGCCGGTCGTCGTCGCGAACTCTGAAGGATCGCGCACCACCCCATCGATCGTCGCGTTCGCCAAGAACGGAGAGGTTCTGACGGGTCAGCCCGCCAAGAACCAGGCGGTCACCAACGTCGACCGCACCATCCGCTCGGTCAAGCGCCACATCGGCACCGATTGGTCGGTGGCCATCGACGACAAGAAGTACACCGCGCAGGAGATCAGTGCGCGTGTGCTGATGAAGCTGAAGCGTGACGCCGAGGCCTACCTGGGCGAGGAGATCACCGACGCGGTCATCACCGTGCCCGCGTACTTCGAGGACTCGCAGCGTCAGGCCACCAAGGAGGCCGGTCAGATCGCCGGTCTGAACGTGCTGCGCATCGTCAACGAGCCCACCGCGGCCGCACTCGCGTACGGCCTTGACAAGGGCGACAAGGAACAGACCATCCTGGTCTTCGACCTCGGTGGCGGCACCTTCGACGTCTCGCTGCTGGAAATCGGCGAGGGCGTCGTCGAGGTCCGCGCCACCTCCGGCGACAACCACCTCGGTGGTGACGACTGGGACGAGCGCGTCGTCAGCTGGCTGGTCGACAAGTTCAAGGCCAGTGCGGGCATCGACCTGACCAAGGACAAGATGGCCATGCAGCGCCTGCGTGAGGCGTCCGAGAAGGCCAAGATCGAGCTGAGCTCGAGCCAGAGCACCTCGATCAACCTGCCCTACATCACCGTCGACGCCGACAAGAACCCGCTGTTCCTCGACGAGCAGCTGACCCGCGCCGAATTCCAGAAGATCACCTCGGACCTGCTCGACCGCACCCGCGCGCCGTTCCAGTCCGTGATCAAGGACGCAGGCATCAATGTCGCCGATATCGACCACGTCGTGCTCGTCGGTGGCTCGACCCGTATGCCCGCCGTCTCGGACCTGGTCCGCGAGTTGACCGGCGGCAAGGAGCCCAACAAGGGCGTGAACCCGGACGAGGTCGTCGCCGTCGGCGCCGCCCTGCAGGCCGGTGTGCTCAAGGGTGAGGTCAAGGACGTCCTGCTGCTCGATGTCACCCCGCTGTCGCTGGGTATCGAGACCAAGGGCGGCGTGATGACCAAGCTCATCGAGCGCAACACCACCATCCCGACCAAGCGCTCGGAGACCTTCACCACGGCCGATGACAACCAACCGTCGGTGCAGATCCAGGTGTTCCAGGGTGAGCGCGAGATCGCCTCGCACAACAAGCTGCTCGGTTCCTTCGAGCTGACCGGTATCCCGCCGGCCCCGCGCGGCGTGCCGCAGATCGAGGTCACCTTCGATATCGACGCCAACGGCATCGTGCACGTGACCGCGAAGGACAAGGGCACCGGCAAGGAGAACACGATCAAGATCCAGGACGGCTCCGGCTTGTCCAAGGAGGAGATCGACCGGATGGTCAAGGACGCCGAGGCGCACGCCGCCGAGGACAAGACTCGCCGCGAGGAGGCCGAGACCCGCAACCAGGCCGAGTCGCTGGTGCACCAGACCGAGAAGTTCATCAAGGAGAACGAGGACAAGGTCCCCGCGGATGTCAAGACCAAGGTCGAGGCTGCCATCGCCGAGGCCGACGAGGCGCTCAAGGGCACCGATATCGCGGCCGTGAAGTCCGCGGTGGAGAAGCTGGCGACCGAGTCGCAGGCGCTGGGTCAGGCGATCTACGAGGCATCGGCCGCCGACCAAGCCGCGTCCGGCAACGGCGCGTCGAGCTCCGCAGGCGATGACCAGGTCGTGGATGCCGAGGTCGTTGACGAGCCGGTCGACACGGAGAAGAAGTGAGCGACGGAAACTCCGAACAGGAGCCGATCACCATCGTCGACAATCGCAAGATCGATCCGGAGGAGCGGAGCCCGCGAAGCGACCAGACGGCGCAGGCTGGTGAAATCCGGGAACCGGCGGCGCAGCAGCCCGCCGCCGGGCCCGGTCCCGAAGCCGGGAACGGCACCGAACCCGTCATCGGTTCCGATGCGGGGGCCGAGATCCTGGCCGAGGCCATCACCAAGGAACTGGCCGAGCGCACCGCCGACTTGCAGCGGCTGACCGCCGAATACGCCAACTACCGGCGTCGGGTCGAGCGGGACCGCCAGGCCACCATCGATTCGGCCAAGGCGGCCGTGGTCTCCGAATTGCTCGGTGTACTCGACGATCTCGATCGTGCGCGGGCGCACGGCGATCTCGATGCCGGACCACTCAAGTCGGTCGCGGATAAGCTCGCCGACGCGCTGCACAAGCAGGGACTGCAGGAATTCGGTACGGAGGGTGAGCCTTTCGACCCGACCCTGCACGAAGCCGTGCAGCACGAGGGCTCCGGCCACGATCCGGTGATCGGCCTTGTCATGCGCAAGGGCTATCGGTTCGGCGATCGAGTGCTTCGGCACGCACTCGTCGGGGTAACCGATGGCGTGGCCGATCTGGTCGAAGAAGAGGCATCGGATGCTGATGCCAATGCGAACAACCAATAGGAACCCGAGAGGAGGAGATGCCCGGTGAGCCAACGGGAGTGGATCGAAAAGGACTTCTACAAGGAGCTGGGTGTCTCCTCCAGCGCCTCGCAGGACGAGATCAAGAAGGCGTACCGCAAGCTCGCTCGTGATCTGCATCCGGATGCCAATCCCGGCGATACCAAGGCCGAGGAGCGGTTCAAATCCGTCAGCGAGGCGCATGCCGTGCTGTCGGATCCGGCCAAGCGCAAGGAATACGACGAGACCCGAAAGCTGTTCGCCGGTGGCGGATACGGGCGCGGTGGCTTCACTCCCGGTGCGGGCGGCGGCTTCTCGCAGGACTTCAATATCGGGGACATCTTCGGCCAGGCGAATGCCGGCGACGGTGGCCTCGGTGACCTGCTCGGCGGCCTGTTCAACCGGGGCGGCGCGCGCACCACGAGCCGTCCCCGCCGCGGCGCCGATGTGGAGACCGAGACGACCCTCGGCTTTCGCGAGGCCGCGCAGGGTGTCACGGTTCCGCTGCGAATGACCAGTCCGTCGCCGTGTACGACCTGTCACGGCAGCGGCGCCAAACCGGGGACCAGTCCGCGAGTCTGTCCCGTCTGCAATGGCAACGGCGTGATCAGCCGCAACCAGGGCGCGTTCGGCTTCAGCGAGCCGTGCGACGAATGCCGTGGTAGCGGTTCGATCATCGACGATCCGTGCATCGACTGCCACGGCACCGGCATCCAGAATCGGACCCGCACCATCACCGTGCGGATTCCCCCCGGTGTCAGCGACGGGCAGAAGATCCGGCTGGCCGGACAGGGCGAGGCCGGACTGCGTGGTGCGCCCTCGGGTGACCTCTATGTGACCGTGCACGTCGGCCAGGACAAGGTCTTCGGCCGCAACGGCGACGACCTGACCCTGGTGCTGCCCGTCAGTTACAGTGAATTGGTGCTGGGCACAACGGTTTCCGTGCCCACGCTGGAAGGGCGCGTCGGTGTCAAGGTGCCTGCGGGCACCGCGGACGGTCGCATCCTGCGGGTGCGCGGCCGTGGCGTGCCCAAGCGCGGTCCCGGCGGCGGGGCGGGCGATCTGCTCGTCACCGTCAAGGTGGCCGTGCCGCAGAAGCTGGACGACAATGCCGCCGAGGCGCTCAAGCGCTACGCGGAGGCGGAGAAGACCAGCGGGTTCGATCCACGTGCGGGATGGGCAGGTGCGTGATGTCCGATAATCCGAAGCAGGCGTCCGGCGGGGCTTCGCGGGCGGAGTTCTTCATGATCTCCGTGGCGGCCCAGCTGGCGGGTATGCACGCGCAGACATTGCGCACGTATGACCGCCTCGGACTGGTTACGCCGCAACGGACTTCGGGTGGCGGTCGACGTTATTCGGCACGGGACGTCGAACTGCTCCGCGAGGTGCAGCGGCTGTCCCAGGACGAGGGTGTGAACCTGGCGGGCATCAAGCGCATCATCGAACTCACCAATCAGGTCGAGGAACTGCAACAGCGCGTCGCCGAGATGGCGGCCGAGCTGGACCGGCTGCGTGCGGGGTATCGCCCCGATCTCGTACCGTCGCAACGCAGTACCGCACTGGTGGTGTGGAAACCGCGCAATAGGCGCTGATAAGCGCGAAAAGGCTCCGGGATTCGGTTTCGACCGAGCCCGGAGCCTTTTGTCATTTCGTGCCGATAAGTGAATGCGTTATGTCGCAACGTCGAATCGGGTTGCGGACCCGAATTACCGCCGGCAGTGCTCGAGCAAACCCCCGAACCGGTTTCATTACCCGACAACCGGTTCAGCCTCTCGTGGGTGTCGGTGTGTGGGTTCGGCAGGGTTGCCAACGATGTGCCGACCTGCGAAGTTTGCTGTGGCCCTTGCTTCGGCAAACAATGCGCCGGATCGCGCCGCCGATTCCGTCGGTCGCCAGGTCGGCCTACGCCGGCGGTTTGCTCGAGCCGGATGAGCGGTCTCGGATCGCGGGTTGCCGCACGATAGCTCCAAGATGCCGATTGGGATGAATCTTGCAAACCTGACCTTCCGAATTCGGTGAGTATATGACGGATTTCGCCGTCGTGTTCGTTCTTTCGGTTTGTTTTCAAGGGTTTTCGTAGGGCGGTTCCTCGTTCAGGGGAATTACATGCGTGATGTTTATGCGACTGATACCGCGGCTGGCAAACCTCGCCTACACTCGTTACGCATCGGCTGCTGTCGAGTGTCCCGCAGCACCTCACTCGCCGGCACGGGTTTGTGTTCGAGTGCAAAAGGGGTGTGACACAAATGGACTCGCGGACTGTCGCTTTGATAAGAACGACGTTCAAGGCGGTTGCTGCGGAGGAGGGGGGTCCGGCCAAGCTAGCCAGTTCGTTCTACGCAATTCTGTTCACGGACTATCCCGCCGTACGGGATTTCTTTCCCGCAGCAATGGATTCCCAGCGTGACAGATTGGTCAAGGCCATCTCCTACGCGCTGGATCGGCTCGAGGAGCCGAACAAGTTATTGCCATTCCTCGCCCAACTCGGGCGCGATCACCGCAAGTACGGGGTGCAGGCCGCGCACTACACCGCCGTGGCGACCTCGTTGAAGTCCGCGATGCGGATCTTCGCGGGCACCGAGATGTGGACCGACGAGGTCGACCGGGCCTGGGACGAAGGCCTGAAGATCATCGGCGACACCATGATCGGCGCGGCCGAACAGGAATCGGCGCCGCCGGTCTGGAGCGGGACCGTCGTCGAGTGCCGCGAGGTGCTGCGCAATCTCGCCGTGGTGCGGCTGCAATTGAATCAGCCGATGCAGTACGCCGCGGGCCAATACATCAGCGTGCAGATCCCGGCCCGGCCGCGCATGTGGCGCTATCTGTCCCCGGCGGTGCCCGCGAATGCGAACGGAGAGATCGAATTCCACATCCGCGGTGTGCTCGGCGGCTGGGTCAGTCCCGCCATCGTCGGCCACACCAATATCGGTGACCAGTGGCTGCTCGGTTCACCGCTCGGCGGACTCGGCGTGCCGCGCAATGTGAAACGCAAAATGCTGATGGTCGGCTGCGGTACCGGCATCGCACCCCTACGCGCCCAGCTCATGGCGATGGCACAGCGGCGCGTCAATCCGCGGGTGCATCTGTTCGTCGGCGGCCACCACCCGTGTGACCTCTACGATCTGGAGATCCTGAGCCAACTGGCCACCGCCAATAAATGGCTCACCGTCACGCCGGTCACCGAGAGCGATGAAAACCCTTGGTGGTACCTGGATTCCGGCGAGCCGACGCACACCTGGCCGGGCCTCGAAGCCCGGATGACCGGCCAGATCGGCAAGGTCGTCGCGAGCTACGGCTCCTGGTCCGACCGGGATGTGCAGATCGTCGGCTCACCATCGATGGTGCAGACCACCAAGTTCCGTCTCATGGCAGCAGGTACGCAGACCAAGGACATCCGCCACGATCCGCTTTTTTGAGTTGTTGGCCGCGCCTTCGCCGCGGCGCCCTGAGACGGGCCGCGAACTCCTCGCTCGTAGGACAGAGTTCCGTGGTGGTCACTGACGGTGGGACGTTCGGCACCTGACGCGCGCGTCGGTGGCTCACACTTGCGTCGTGTGCGCTTCGACTCTGTGGCCATGCCGCGCGGACGTGAAACGGCACGCGAGACTCGCTCCATGGTGGTCGGAGTGTCGATCAAAGGCCCTCGAACTGTATTGCGGCAGCTGGGGTTCCGGTTTCGACGAGGCGGTCCAATGTCACGCGGACCATATTGGGTGAACCGCAGACAAGTACCTGATGGTGGTCGAATGCGCCGTGTGAAGCGACGACATCGGCGAGCGTGCCGAAGAGCATATCGTCGAGCGGGAAGCCGATATCCACGCGCGACTGCTCGTACCATTCGTCGACCCAGCCCGGATCCTCCGGACCCTCGATCACGGGAATCACCGTGAGCCAAGGAAATTCGTTCGCCAGCAGGAACAGCATGTCATCGGCGTAGAGGTCGCGCGGGGAGCGCCCGCCGACGAACAGGTAGGTGGGCGGCGGATCATCGTGGCGGGCCAGGTCGAGAATCTGGGAGCGCATCGGGGCCAGCCCGGTGCCGCCCGCGATCATCACCACCTCGTCCCCGTACGGATCGACGGCGAGAGTGCCAAGGGGAGCGCTGATCTGCCATTCGTCGCCCGGTCGGGTGTCGGCGACAATACTGCCGCTGCACCAGCCGCCCGGCACAGTGCGCACGTGGAATTCCAGCTTGCCGTCCAGCGACGGCGGCAGCGCGGGGGAGAGCCGACGGCGCATCCCCGGATGCTGCGGTACCCGGACCTCGACCGACTGTCCCGCGAGAAACGGGACGTACTCACCGATCAGACGGATAACCGCGATGTCGTGGCGTAGCCGGTGGTGACCGACGACGGTCGACTTCCATTCGGGCGCCGCACCATTGCGGTGCGGGCTCGGATCAATTGTCATCACTTCTCTCAAACGGGATCTGAGCTGATTACCGACTCGGGGGTGCCCACCGCCATCAGGGCGCGGCGGGTGTCGGCGATCATGCGGGCCGAACCGGCGATCTGGATCTGCCGGTCGGACCATGAGCCGAAGCTGGCGACGACCGCTCCCAGATTTCCGATCAGGCGGCGGTGCATGCCGTACGGCTCGTCCTGCGGTGGATGCGGATACCACCACGGGTTGGTCTTCTGCTCGCAGACCGGGACCACGGTGAGCCACGGATTGCTCTGCGAGAGCTGCCACATATTCTCCACGTCGTACAGATCGCAGGGGTAGCGGCCGCCGATGAAGAAGTGCACGCGCGGGTTGATGCCGCGCTGACCCATCTCGATCAGCTGCGCGCGCAGCGGGGCGATCCCGGTGCCCGCACCGATCAGCAGCACGTCACGGCCGCTGTCGCGATCGATGTGCAGACCGCCGAGCGGACCCGCGATCATCCACCGATCGCCGACCCTGGTTTCGTTGACGATCGCCGGGCTGACCCAACCGCCGCGGATCTTGCGCACGTGGAATTCGATCTCGCCGTAGGGATTCGCCGGAATCGCCGGCGAGAGGTAGCGCCACATCTTCGGGCGCTGCGGCAGCGAGATCGGTACGTACTGCCCGGCCTGATACGGAATCGGGCTTTCGGTCTGCAGCCGCACGACGGCCAAGTCCTCGAGCACCCGGCGATGGCCGACCACGGTCGCATCCCAGTACGGCTGCGACTTGTCGGAGTTGGCGCCGATGGCCATGGATGCGGAGATGAGGATGGTGATATCGCGCCAGCCCTCCTCGAGCGAGCGATTCCACATCGGACCGTTGAAGACCCGGAAGGCGGCCAGCAGCGCCCGCCCCGCGATGTCGTAGTGTGCGGCGATGACACCGTACTTGCGGTGATCGCGCGCCAACTGTTCCAGGAAACTCTGGGCCCGCTCCCAGTCCTCGAGATTGTCGAGCACGTAATGGATGGCGGTCACCACCCGCTTGGCCTGCATCTCCATCGCGGGCGGGAACAATTCCCGCAGCTGCGGTTTCTCCGCAAACAGGTGACCATAAAACGCACTGATCAACCGCTCGGGTCCGTTCGGTGACTCGATCACCGCTCGGAAGTTGGCGCGGACCAGCGCTGCCGAACGCGCATCCACGACGTGGAGCTTCCTTTCCCTCAAAATCTGCCCAGGGACATATCCGTAACCGGCGGTCCTCCGCCGACAAGTATCCCTGAAAATCACATGGTCGTGTGGGTATGGCCGATCACGTCCGCGCTCACGGGTAATCCGTGGGCAAATCGGGGCTGCTCTGGGCCGGATACGCAGGATATCGCGACCTCGCTCGCTCCGGGTTACCGCCGGGTCAACTCGTGACGTTCGCGCGCACCGCGGGCGCGACCAATTCGGCGTAGCGATGCACCTGGTCGACGGGGTCGCCCTCGGTCGGCCAGAAGATGAAGCCGTCGATGCGCTGGTCACGATGCAGTGTGGATAAATCGTCCACCCAGCGCTCGGGCGGGCCCTCCAGGAAGCCGTGGTCCGTACCGTCGGCGGTGATGGTGCCCGACAGGTTGTAGACCCGGCGGATGGCGCGCGGATCGCGGTGCGCCGCGGCGGCGGCATCGTCGATGCGCTTGCCGGCCTCGGTCAGGAATTCGGGCGGGGCCCAGGCCGCCGAGGGCAGCCAGCCGTCGGCGCGCTGTCCGGTCAGGGCGAGCATGCGCGGTCCCTTCGCGCCGAGCCAGATGCCCGGGTCGTGCTGCGGCTGCGGTCCGGGATGGGCGCCGGCGAGCAGGTGATAGGTGCCGGGCACCCGGACCGAGCGTTCGTCGCTCCACATGGCCCGGATGACCGCGATGCCCTCGGCCAGCGCCTGGACCGACTCGCCCGCGCTCAGGTGGTAACCGCCCATGGCGGCGATGGCGGCCCAGAACGCGCCGGCGCCGAGTCCGAGATGGATCCGGCCGCCGGTCATGATGTCGAGGGAGGCAACGGATTTCGCGAGTACGGCGGGATTGCGCAGGGGCAGGTTGGCGACATCGGGGAAGAAGGTGAGTCGCTCGGTCCGCATGGCCAAGCCGGTGATCAGGGTCCAGGTGTCGAGGAAGCGTCGCTGGTAGGGGTGGTCCTGGACGCCGATCAGGTCGAGTCCGGCGTTTTCGGCATATGTCGTCAGCTCGGTGAGCTGCTGGTAGTTGTCGGCCTCCGGACTCAGGAAGAGGCCGAATTCGGGTGTGCGTGAGCCTTTCTTGCGGGCGCTCACGCCTCCGCCTCGCTGTCGCTCGGCTTCGCGGTGCCCGTCCTGGCGGCTGTGTCTTCGGCTCGCTCGCTCACACCTTGCCTCAGATGGCTAGCACGGTTTTGCCCCGCGCCCCTGTCGCGCCGATGACCGATGGGCCCCGGTCCAGTGGGACGGTCGCGTCGATCGGCACGACCACATCGCCTGCGGCGACCCGATCGAGCAGGCGGGTCAGTTCCGGTCCACGCCCGGAGGATTCGATATTTCCGCCTTTGATGCCTCGATCGCGCAGCGCGTTCGGATCGGCGGACCGGATGGTGGAGTAGACGGTGCCGCCGTCGCGGACCAGCGTGGTCAGTTCGGCCAGCACCTCGGGTGGACTCACCAGATCGAACAGTGCGTCGATGCCGTCGGGATGCGCGGCGGCGACCTGTTCGCGGATCGGACCGCGGGTGTAATCGATGGTCTCGGCAGCGCCGAGCCTGGTCATCTGATCGGCGACCGATCCGCGCGCCGTCGCGATGACGTGCGCTCCGGCGATATTCGCCAGCTGCACCAGGAAGGAGCCGACGCCGCCGGTGGCACCGACGATCAATACCGTCTGGTCCGGTTCGATCTTGGTGGCGTCCACGATGTCCTGCGCCGTGATGCCCGCGGTCGGCAGGGCGGCCGCCGCGACGGTCGGCACCCGATCGGGGATCGGGACCAGGGTGGCGTCCTGGGGCAGTACCGAGTACTCCGCGAAGCTGCCGTGGCCCGCGGGCGGGACCAGGAATTTGCCGACGACGCGGTCGCCGACGCCGAATTTGGTGACGCCGGGGCCGACCGAGGTCACCGTGCCCGCGCCGTCGACGCCGAGGATCATCGGGAAATCGTGCGGCAGCTTGCCATCCAGAATGCCGCCTGCCATCTTCTGGTCGAAGGGGTTGACACCTGCCGCCTCGACCTGGATTCTGACCGCACCCGCGCCCGGTTCGGGGGTCGGCATTTCGGCCAGTTCGGGTGTTGCTCCGAAGCTTCGTACCACGATCGCGCGCATCCATCGCTCCTCGAGTCGGGCTGGATTTGATGCATCAATCAACGGCCAAGGCCATCGTAGGCATCGCGGTGTCATAGGCCCGGTGATTGATGCCATTCGGCAGTGTCGCGGCGTAGCGTTCGAATCGAGTCTGTTCGGGTGTCGAGCGGCCCGCTCGAGAATCAAAGTTGAGCGGAACAGACTCAACCTTTCGGACGTTGGATAGTGCGAATCGACTAGTAAGAAGGTGACTTGTGGACTCGTTCAATCCCACCACCAAGACCCAGGCGGCCCTGACCGCCGCCCTGCAGGCCGCCTCGGCCGCGGGCAATCCGGAGATTCGTCCGGCGCACTTGCTGGTGGCGTTGCTGGATCAAACCGATGGCATCGCCGCCCCCTTGCTCAAGGCCGTCGCGGCAGATTCGGCGACCATTCGACGCGAGGCACAGGACATCGTGGACAAGCTGCCGCGAGCGACCGGTGCGACCACCGCACCCCAACTCGGCCGCGAGGCACTGGCCGCGATCACCGCCGCCCAGCGCCTGGCCACCGAACTCGGCGACGAATACGTATCCACCGAACACGTCATGGTCGGCCTGGCCGAAGGCGATTCGGATGTGACCATGCTGCTGATGAAGTACGGCGCGACACCCGACGCGCTGCGCGAGGCATTCACGACCGTACGCGGCAGCGCGCGCGTCACCACTGCCGATCCAGAGGGCAGCTACCAAGCGTTGGAGAAGTATTCGACCGATCTCACCGCGGCCGCCCGTGCGGGCAAGCTCGACCCGGTTATCGGGCGCGATACCGAAATCCGCCGTGTCGTACAGGTTTTGAGCCGTCGCACCAAGAACAACCCGGTGCTGATCGGTGAACCAGGCGTCGGCAAGACCGCGATCGTCGAGGGCCTTGCCCAGCGCATCGTCGCCGGTGACGTGCCGGAGTCGTTGCGCGGTAAGTCCGTCGTCTCGCTCGACCTTGGCGCGATGGTGGCCGGCGCGAAGTACCGCGGCGAATTCGAGGAGCGGCTCAAGGCCGTCCTCGAAGAGATCAAAAACAGTGCGGGACAGATCATCACGTTCATCGACGAGCTGCACACCATTGTCGGCGCGGGCGCGACCGGCGAATCGGCGATGGATGCGGGAAATATGATCAAGCCGATGCTCGCGCGCGGTGAGCTGCGCCTGGTCGGCGCCACCACGCTGGAGGAATACCGCAAGTTCATCGAGAAGGATGCCGCCCTGGAACGCCGCTTCCAGCAGGTGCTGGTCGGCGAGCCGTCGGTGGAGGACACCATCGGCATCCTGCGCGGCATCAAGGACCGCTACGAGGTGCACCACGGTGTGCGCATCACCGACTCTGCGCTGGTCGCCGCCGCCACGCTCAGCGACCGCTACATCACCTCCCGGTTCCTACCGGATAAGGCGATCGACCTGGTCGACGAGTCGGCGTCGCGGCTGCGCATGGAAATCGACTCGCGCCCAGTGGAAATCGATGAGGTCGAGCGGGCGGTGCGCAGGCTGGAGATCGAAGAGGTCGCGCTGGAGAAGGAGACCGACGCGGCATCCGAACAGCGCCTGGACAAGTTGCGCCAGGAACTCGCCGACGACCGCGAGAAGCTGAACCAGCTGATGACCCGCTGGCAGAACGAGAAGAGCGCCATCGACCAGGTCCGCGTGCTCAAGGAGGAATTGGAATCCCTGCGCGGTGAATCCGAACGCGCCGAGCGCGACGGTGATCTGGGCAAGGCCGCGGAACTGCGCTACGGACGCATTCCGGCGCTGGAGAAGCAGCTCGCCGAGGCCGAAAAGGTTTCCGCGACAGCCGCTGACGGCGAAGTGATGCTCAAGGAGGAGGTCGGCCCCGACGATATCGCCGAGGTGGTCTCGTCCTGGACCGGTATTCCGGTCGGCCGGATGATGGAGGGCGAAACCCAGAAGCTGCTGCGGATGGAGCAGGAGCTTGGCAAGCGCGTGGTCGGCCAGACCGAGGCGGTGCAGGCGGTTTCCGATGCGGTGCGCCGGGCGCGCGCAGGCGTCGCGGATCCGAACCGGCCGACGGGTTCGTTCATGTTCGTCGGCCCGACCGGTGTCGGTAAGACCGAGCTGGCAAAGGCATTGGCGGACTTCCTGTTCGACGACGAACGCGCCATGGTTCGCATCGATATGAGCGAGTACAGCGAGAAGCACTCGGTCGCTCGGCTCGTCGGCGCCCCGCCCGGCTATGTCGGTTACGACCAGGGCGGTCAGCTCACCGAGGCGGTCCGGCGTCGGCCCTACACCGTCGTGCTCTTCGACGAGATCGAGAAGGCGCATCCGGATGTCTTCGACATCCTGCTCGCCGTACTAGACGAGGGTCGCCTGACCGACGGCCAGGGCCGCACGGTCGACTTCCGCAACACCATCCTCATCCTGACCTCGAATCTGGGTGCGGGTGGCGATCCGGAGTTCGTCATGAACGCGGTGCGCTCGGCCTTCAAACCGGAGTTCCTGAACCGCCTCGACGATGTAGTCATGTTCCACGCCCTCGACGAGGAGCAGCTGGAATCCATCGTCGATATCCAGCTCGACCAGCTGCAGAAGCGGCTGTCGCAGCGCAGACTGAAGCTGGACGTCAGCGATTCGGCCAGGTTCTGGCTCGCCGTGCGCGGCTACGACCCAGCCTACGGCGCCCGCCCGCTGCGCAGGCTGATCCAGCAGGCCATCGGCGACACCCTCGCCAAGGAGCTGCTCGCCGGCGAGGTCACCGACGGCGACACCGTGGCGGTAAATGTGAGCCCGAACGGCGAAAGTCTCATCGTCGGGCGCGCCTAACCGAGATGGCCCAGCTTGCGATCATCCCGCAGCTGGGCGTCCCCGGTGACCACCACGGAGCTGTCTTACGAGCGAGGAGTTCGCGGCCCGTCTCGCGTCCGAGTCGTCGACACGCATACGCCGCAGGCGCAAGTCTCGACGACCCGGACGCCAGCCACCCGACCCGCGCGCCTGGCCTGACAAATTCCGTTCAAACACTGATCACCCCGTACCGTCTTACGGTGAGTCAGGACGGCCACCGCGGGAACTCAGCAATCATTACTGTCTTACGAGCGACCGTTGACGGCCCGTCTCGCGTCCGAGCCGTCGAAGCGATGCGCCGCAGGCGCAAGTCTGGACGACCCGGACGCCACCCACCCGACCGCGTCCCTCGCCTGACAAATTCCGTTCAAACACTGACCACCCCGCACGGAGCGAGATGCTTACGAGCGAGGAGTTCGCGGCCCGTCTCGCGTCCGAGCCGTCGAAGCGATGCGACGTAGTCGCGAGTCTGGACGACGCGTTCGCCAGCCGCCGGATCCGCGTGCTTGGCCTGACAAATTCCGTTCAAGCACTGACCACCCCGCACGGAGCGAGTCTTACGAGCGACCGTTCGCGGCCCGTCTCGCGTCCGAGCCGTCGAAGCGATGCGACGTAGTCGCGAGTCTGGACGACGCGTTCGCCAGCCGCCGGATCCGCGTGCTTGGCCTGACAAATTCCGTTCAAGCACTGACCACCCCGCACGGAGCGAGTCTTACGAGCGACCGTTCGCGGCCCGTCTCGCGTCCGAGCCGTCGAAGCGATGCGACGTAGTCGCGAGTCTCGACGGCTCGGACGCGAGACACCAGGGGGCCGCGAACCCGCCGCGCCGCAGGCGCGGCCAAAGCAACACAGCCTACGCTGGAGGCCATGAGTAGTCCCAACGATCCCTGGGCACAGCGACCGGAGGATGCGCCGACGGAACATATCGGTCCGTCGGGTAAGTCGGGATTTCAGCCTTCGCCGCCCACGACGGAATACACCGAGGCGTTCGGCCACGGCGATGCGACCTCGGTCTATCCGTCGACCGAACAATACGAGCCGTGGGGGCCGCCGCCGGTCAATGCCACCAAGGAGTTCCCGCCGTACGACAGTCAGGTCCAGTGGGGCGGGCAGGAAGGTGGCGCGTGGCAGGAGCCGACCCAGGTCGGTGCATACGGTCAGCCGGGCGCGCAGTATCCGCCCGGCCCGCCGGGTGGATCCCTACCCCCGGATCAGCAACCGCCGCGCAAGCGGAACACCGGCCTGTGGATCGCCCTCGGAGTCGGGGTGATTCTGCTGATCGGCGCGGTCGGCGTGCTCGCGGGCGTGCTGATGGGCGGTAAGGACACCTCGTCGAGCTCCGCCGCGAGCACTTCGGCCTTCCCGACCGCGGGCCGATCCACCGGACCCTCGGGCGGTCCATCGTCCACCCAGGTCCTGCCGAGCATTCCGGGACTCGGCGGCATCGATAACCTCGGCGCGACCATGGGCACCATCAAAGCCAATGCCGGTGGCCAATTGACCCTCGACACCATCGGCGGATCCGCCGTGACGGTGCGCACCACCGACAAGACCCAGGTGATCTCGTTGAACGGGTCCAAGGCATCCGATCTTCCGGTCGGCGACATGGTCATGGTGCAGGGCGATAAGGCCGCGGACGGTTCGATCGACGCGAAGATCATCATCAGTACCGCACTGCCCGGGGGCACACGGTGAAATATCAGCGGGCAGTGATGCGCAATAGCCCTGTCGGCTCTATAGGGTAGGCGACGATGACGGCAATGTGGTTCGGGTTGGCGGCGATCGCGCTCGTTGGTGCGATCGTGCTGCTGTATTTCGATCGGGTCCAGCGACGGCGGACCGGTCATGCGCGCCAGGTGTGGGCGAAGGCGCAGGGCTATACGTATGTGTCGGTGGAACCGGCGCTGGCGTCCACTTGGCGCCGCGGTGCGTTGGCCAAGCTCGGCTATCTTTCCGCGGTGGATGTGGTGTCCGGCGTCCGCAAGGGCGAGAAATTCGTCCTCTTCGATCTGGAGGACGCGGCGACGCTGGTCGCGGTGCGCAGGCAGATCGGCTCCGACATCGATGTGGATATGCGGCTCAAGACCGCTTCCCCGCCGAAGGACGCCGATCTGGAACTGCTCGGCGCGATCGGCGATCGGGTGGTGTTCGCGACCAATCCGGAAATCGCCAGGCACGCCGTCGACCAGCGCATGGTCGCCTTCATCGAATCGCTGCCCGACAGCGTGCAGATGCTGTGGAGCGAGGGCAATTGGACCCTCGGCATGCTGAATGTCGGGACGGTGGCCAAGGATTGGGAGACCGCCATCGATGCGGTGCTTCGCCTGTCCGGTCTGTTGCATGTGCTGCCGCCGGTGAGTGATGTGCGCGGGGTGGATTCCGGTGGGCACGATCCGGGACGGCCGCATCCGCGCCAGCGGGCGGATGACCGAGACGAGGCGGACAGTCCAGGGGCCGCGTCGGCGGATCTGCGCAAGGGCGAGGACTTCGAGGACGACTACGAGGCCTCCGCCTATGACGAATCGTCTTATGACGAAGACGATTTCGACCGTCCGCAGTACCGCGAGTACTCCGACGACGACTATTACGACGACGAACCGGCCGCCGAACCGGTGCCACCCGAGCCGCCCCGCCGCCCCAGTCTCGCTGTCGTCCCCGACTCTCGCTCGCGGGCCCGCGACGAGCGCTGGGCAGCCGAACCGGAGGACGACTGGTCGCCGGAGGACCGCCCCGCCCAGCGCAAATCCGCGAAGCCCGAGTCCGTCCGGTCCGACCCGGATGCGGACGATTGGGAGTCGGCCGAGCACACACCGGAACCGCCAGGCGGTCCGTTCCACCCGGGATTCCGCCCGTATCAGGGACCCGTGCCGCAGTGAGCGGGCATGACGCCCTTTCGACACCGATTGTCCAACCTGTGCGTCTGCCCGGTGCCACCCGCCCGGTCGCGCTGATCACCGGACCGACCTCCGGCATCGGGCACGGATTCGCCGTGCGTTTGGCCACACTCGGTTATGACCTTGTGCTCGTCGCCCGCGACGAGGACCGGCTGAACGCACTCGCCGCGGAATTCGAGCGGAAATTCGCGACCCGTTCGGAGGTGCTCGTCACCGATCTGGCCAAGGCCGACGATCGGGATCGGGTGCTGGCTCGCGCCGCCGATGGCATCGAATTCCTGGTAAACAATGCCGGATTCGGTCAGTCGGGGGAGTTCTGGACGCAGCCGCCCGCCGAGGTGCAAGCCCAACTCGATGTCAATGTCACCGCGGTGGTGCAGCTCACCAGGGCCGCGCTGCCGTCGATGATCGCGGCCGCGAAGGGCTCGATCGTCAATGTGGCCAGCGTCGCTGGTCTGATCCCCGGACGCGGCTCGACCTATTCGGCTTCCAAGGCCTACGTCGTATCCTTCACGGAAGGGCTGGCGGGTGGACTGGCTGGAACGGGAGTCCGGGTCCAAGCCCTGTGCCCCGGATTCGTGCACACCGAATTCCACGAGCGGGCCGGTATCGAGATGTCCTCGCTGCCGAAAAAGCTGTGGCTGAGCGTCGACCAGGTGGTCGCCGGTTCGCTACGTGACTTGGAGAAGGACCGGGTGCTCAGCGTGCCCGGCGTGCAGTACAAAGTGCTCACCACCGCCGCCGGGATGATTCCGCGAGCCCTGGCGGCCCGACTGAATCGCGGCATGTTCAACGCACGCGGAAGGACTTGACAGACATGATCGACCAGGCGAACAAGGCCACCGTTTCGACGGCCGACCGAGATAGATTGGCCGCACTCGTGCGCGAGCTCGCCGTCGTGCACGGCCGCGTCACGCTGTCCTCGGGCAAAGAGGCCGACTACTACGTCGACCTGCGCCGCGCCACCCTGCACCACGGTGCCGGACCGCTGATCGGCAAGCTGCTGCGTGAACTGGTGGCGGACTGGGATTTCGAGGCCGTCGGCGGGCTCACCATGGGCGCGGATCCGGTCGCGCTTGCCGTCATGCACGCACCCGGCCGTCCGATCGACGCCTTCGTGGTGCGTAAAGCCGCCAAGACCCACGGCATGCAGCGCCAGATCGAGGGCCCGGACATCGTCGGCAAGCGGGTGCTCGTCGTCGAGGACACCACGACCACCGGAAATTCGCCGCTGACCGCCGTGCGCGCACTGCGCGAGGCCGGTGCGACCGTCGTCGGTGTCGCGACCGTGGTGGACCGGGAGACCGGTGCCGATCAGGTAATCGCCGCCGAGGGCCTGGAGTACCGGTCCATCCTGGGATTGAAGGATCTGGCCCTCGGATAAGCTGCGAATGCGGTCCTGGGTCGCAATCGCTGGTGATCGGCGCTTCGCCTTGCGCTGAAACGCCGACAGCGGCGTGACCCGATAACAGGACGTATACGTCGAGCGCGTCGAGGCGTTCGAGACAGTGAAGGGTCGTGGAGTTACCTGTGGTGAGCATTGCAGTCAATAAGAGCCGTGCGAATGTCGCGATGCTCGGCATCGGTGCTTACCGTCCGAAACGCCTGGTCAGCAATGAAGAGGTGTGCGAGGTTCTCGACTCGACCCCGGAGTGGATCTATGAGCGCACCGGTGTGCGCAACCGTCGGTGGATCAGCGGTGACGAAACGCTGCAGTCGATATCGGCGGCCGCCGGTGAGCGGGCGATCGTCAACAGCGGCATCGACCGGTCCAAGATCGGTGCGCTGATTCTGGCTACCTCGAGCTGGTTGACGCTGACCCCGCACGGCGCCCCCAAGGTCGCCAACGACCTGGGGATGAACGGGATCGCGGCTTTCGATCTGACCTCCGGCTGCGGCGGTTTCGGCTACGGCGTCGGGGTCGCCGCCGACCTGATCCGCTCCGGATCGGCCGAATATGTGCTGCTCATCGGTGCCGAGACGATGACGGTCGGACTCGATCCGACCGATCGCGGCACCGCGATGATCTTCGGCGACGGTGCGGGTGCGGTGGTGGTCGGCCCGAGCGAGGAGAACGGCATCTCCCCGACGGTGTGGGGCAGCGACGGCGAGAATGCCTCGGCGATCGAGCAGGACGTCGACTTCCTCGAATACATGGAGAAGGCACAGCGGCTGCAGGGCATCGATCCGGCCGTCGAGCCCATCGGCCGGATGTCGCTGCGGATGGAGGGCCCGCGGGTATTCCGTTGGGCGGCGGTCACTTTGCCGCGCGCGCTGGCCTCGGCGCTCGAGGTCTCCGGTGTCTCCAAGGAAGATATCGAGGTCTTCATTCCGCATCAGGCCAATGCGCGCATCAACGAGCTGATGAAGAAGAACCTCGGGCTGGCCGATGACATCCCGGTGGCCAATGACATCGAGAACACCGGCAATACCTCCGCCGCCTCCATCCCGCTGGCGATGGAGGAAATGCTGGTGACCGGCAAGGCCAAGGGCGGCCAGGTCGCGCTGCTGCTCGGTTTCGGTGCGGGTCTGAGCTATGCGGGCCAGGTCGTCACCCTGCCGCCCGCCCCGAAAGAGCCGAGCTTTTGACGCGTCCGTTCCGAGCCGCATTTCTGGCGGCAGCGGCGGCGACCGTGTACGGCGCGGTCACCGGCCGTGAGAAGGTGCAATGGGTGGCGAAGCCGCTGCTGATGCCGCTGTTGGCGGCGGATGTGGCGACCGATCAGGCGGTGTTGGAGCCGGTTGATCGGACGGTTCTGCTGGGTTCCCTCGGTGCCGCGACCATCGGTGATGTGCTGTTGATCGAGCCGGACAATGACCGGCGGCTGATCGCGGGCGCGTCCTCGTTCGCGGTGATGCAGACCGGATATTCGGTGCTGTGGTGGCGGCGCGGGGGGCGGCCGCGCCCGGAGATCGCGGTGCCGCGGGTGCTGGCCTGGCTCGGTGTCGCACTGCTGCTGCGGGCCAAGGCGCCTACCGTTGCGGCTCCGCTCACGGCCTATGGTGCGACGCTGGGCAGTGCGGCAGTGCTCGCCTCCGATACCGGATTGGCTCCGGGCGCGAAAAATGTTGCCGGACTGAATATTCCGAGTGCCGATCCGCGTAGTCGGCTCGGCCTGGGTGCACTGCTGTTCACCGTTTCCGATGGTTTGATCGTGCTGCGCCGACTGTTCGCGCGGAGCGAGCGTTCCCGGCGGGTCACCGAGGGCGTCATCCTGGCTACCTATGCGGCCGCGCAATATCTGCTCGCGGACCCGCGAGCGCACGCGCGGGACTGACCTCCCGCCCGTCGATTCGGCGAAGTTCGCCGATCGGCCCGGAGCGCGCAGTTGGTCGAGAGTTATTGCCCCAGAACGAGAATGATCCGATCGCGATTTTGCGGATCGACCCGGATGGAGATGGTCTCGCCGACCGCGAGCCGCGGCTTATCGGCCGGGGTGACATCGAAAACGATGGTGCCACGGTAACTTTCGGACCCCGGCACAACCAGCTCCAGATCGAATTCGGTCAGTTCGGTGTGATGATCGGTGCGCTGCAGCGTATGCGCGCCCTCGATGGTCGCCCACCCCTCCAGCCCGTGCCGCCACAACTGCCGATCCGCGCGCGATGGCCGAGCCGCCAATAGCATTCCGACGCCCACGCATGATCCGAACAGCCCGACCAACGCGACGATCTGAAATGGCTCGGTCCCCGGCGGCGTATGCGGTAGTAGCCACCCCAGCCAGAATCCGAGCACGATCAAATACCCGGTGGTCACCCCGAGCACTGTGCGGAGAACGCGTGCGTGATCCATGCCAGCCTCCACCCGACTGCCCTGCACCTCAAGGATAGGACCGCTCACCCGCCGTGAACCCGCCTTGACCACAACCGTGACCTGCCCGTTCCACCGCGTCCCAACACTCCATGCGGCGGGATGAGCAACCGAATGGTTCGGCAAACCCAGAATGCTTCTCGGCTGGTCCGGTCTCCGCTCGCAGTCTTGCGCGCAGCGGTGCCGTCGAACCTCACGGTTGTGCCGAACACCCGGTACTGCCGCTGATCAATTGTCTGGCAATGCCTTTGATCATCTGATCGATACGGCAGGGGCAGGCTTACGCCTACAGCCCCGCGGCGCTGACCTGGTAGGCCGCCTCCATCAGCAGCCAGCCCGACAGTTGCACCGACAGATCGCGTTCGGGCACCCGCGAGGAGGTCACCGAACCGCCCGCAGTGAAATGGCCGGCACCGGACCGGCCGCCCGGTAACTGGGCGGGTTTGTTCCAGTCGTGCCCGAACAGCGGCTCGCCCTCGACCTCGAGCCGGTTCGCCCAGGCGGCCTGGGCGCTGGCGCGCACAATGGCCGCCGCGGTCCGCCGGTCGGCGGCCTGTTCGCGCTCGTCGCCGGGCAGCATCAGCGCGACCACCGCGAGATAGCGGGCCAGGATTCCGTTGAACAGTCCGCCGTCGCCGCCACCGCCGCCATTGATCACCCCATCGGTGGTCATCTGCTCCTCGACCGCGGTGAGCAGCCGGTGCACCCGTTCGCTGTGCCGCGGCTCGCCGGTGTGCACCGCGAGTTCGGCCTCCAGGCCGAGCACCACGCCCTGGCAATAGGTGAAAGTCGGGCTCTCGATCTCGCCGGAGGGCAGGTGGATGCCGTCCAGGATCAGGCCGGATTCCTTGTCGCACAACGTCGCATCGATCCAGTCCGCCATTTCCTGCGCGCGGACGTGGCGGCCGAGGCGCAGCAGCGCGATCGCGGCCGGTCCATTGGCGGGGGCATTGAAATAGTCCGCGCCGACCCGCCACGGCACACCGCCGCCTCGCGCCGGATCCCACGCGCCGTACAGTTCCTTCTCCAGTGCGATCAGACCGCCGCGCGCCTCGGCGATGCCCTGGGTTCGCTCGGCACGCTCCAAAGCGATTGCCAGCCAAGCCATATCGTCGTAGTAGCTGTTGGTCCAGCCGGTGATATTGCGCAGCCGATGCGCCCGCGCGATCGCCGCGATGCGGTTGCGTCGCGTCGGTGTCGGCACCCGGTTGGCGGCATCGACCGCACAGTCGATCAGATGTGCCTGCCACCAGTAGTGCCAGGAGGCGAACGCCCGCTCACGACGGGTCGCCGGCCAACCGACGACACCCAATTCGGTTCCCGGCACGGCCCATAGCGCGCGTAGGTGCCGAGAGACGATCGCGGATTCGGCCATATCCGCGCGCTCGGACCACAGCGCGGGCATGGGGGCAGCATCGCGCCCGGTTTCCGGGCTCCGCGAGGTCATGGGTCAATGGTGCCAGCTTCGAGCCGATCAATACCGATCTTTTCGTTACCAAGCTGACGTCAAATCGGCATGTTGCCGGATCCATGCGTGCATTGCGATGCCGGCCGCGACTCCGGCATTGATACTGCGGGTCGAACCGAACTGCGCGATCGAAACCGTCAGTGCCGCCGCACCCTTGGCATGTTCGGTGACACCCGGCCCTTCCTGCCCGAACAGCAGCAGGCAGCGGCGCGGCAACTCGGCGGTTTCCAGCGGAACCGACCCGGGCACATTGTCCACCGCGACCACGGTCAGGTTTTCCCGCTCGGCGAAGGCGAGTAGCTCGCCGATATCGGTGTGATGTTCGATGTGCTGATAGCGGTCGGTGACCATGGCGCCGCGGCGATTCCAGCGCCGCCTGCCGACGATGTGCACGGCGGCCGCGGCGAAGGCGTTGGCGGTGCGCACCACGGTGCCGATATTCGCATCGTGGCCGAAGTTCTCGATGGCGACATGGAACGGATGCCTGCGGCGGTCGATATCGGCGATGATCGCCTCGCGCTTCCAGTAGCGATAGGCATCGACGACATTGCGGCGGTCACCGCCGGCAAGCAGCTCCGGATCGTAGTGCGGATCCGCCGGCGGGGCTTCCCCGTGCTCCTGCGCCCATGGTCCGACACCGTGCGGGTGCTCGCCCCATTCGGTGGGGCCTGGCTGCTCGGCCGTATCCGGCGCGGGGTGGTTCACCCCGACGATGCTAATTCCGGCCGTCCCGGCGGCACGATTCAGTACGTCGAGGACGAGGAGCCGAGGACACCGACAGCGGCGAGGACCACCATCAGGATGACGAACAAAATGGTCAGGATCAGCAGTATCGAGGCGATCATGCCGCAGATGTATCCGGCCTGCACGCTGCCGCGACCACCGATGGCGCCGCCGGACGCATCGATCTCGTTGAGCGCCTTCTTGCCCATCACCCACGCGACCGGGCCGAGGAGCTGGCACAGCAGCAGGCCGAGAATGCCGAGGATCATGATCGTAATGGCCTGCGGGTGATCCTGCGGTGGGCCATAGGCTGGGTATCCGTACGGCGAACCGTACTGCGGCGGCGGCGGATAGTTCATGCGCAGGATGGTAGTTGGTGGTGTGGCTGGCCACACCTCCGTTTCGGCGGTCAGCTCGATCGAATGCCGCCATGCCCGCGACAACCATGGAGTCCATGACCGAGACACAAACACTCGTGCTCGACGCGCCGACCGGCAAGACCGGCCCGGACGCGCGAGAGGTACTGCGCGCGGTGCTGCGGGCGCCGATCCAGGCTCGGACCTGGAAGCAACTCGTCTACGTATTCACGGTTTTCGTGATCGGCATGCTCGCCGTCTGCTATCTGTTCTTCGGTTTCGGCGGCGGTTTGTACGCCTCGATCTTCCTGATCGGCATCCCGATCCTGGCACTGGTGCTGCTGGGCGCGCGGCTCTGGGCGAAGGTGTATCGCGCGCTGGCCAGGGATCTGCTGGACGCGCAGGTGGACGCGCCGCCGCCCTATGTTTCGCAGCCGGGCTTTTTCGGATTTCTGAAGAGCGCGTTCACCGATCGCGCGAGTTGGCGGGCCGTTCTGTTCCTGTTCGCGCAGGCCGTACTCGGTGTGGGCGGCGGGTACCTCGTGCTGATCGTGGTGGCCGTGTCGGTATTCACCGCGTTCTCGCCCATCCCGTGGGTGCTGTTCAACCCGACGAATATCGACGACAACGGCGTCGAGCACCATTCGCTGGCCCAGTTCGGATCCTTCTATATCGACACTTGGCCAAGGGTTTTGCTGATGTCCGCGGTCGGCATCATCTGCTGCTTCGCACTGCCGTGGCTGCTGCGCGCGGTGTGCTGGGTACACGGACTACTCACCATCGCCTTGCTGTCGGCGACGGCGCGGGACCGGCAATTGGTCGAGTTGCGTGCGAGCCGGCGTGCGGCCGTCGAGGATTCGGCGGCGACGCTACGTCGGGTCGAGCGCGATCTGCACGATGGCACGCAAGCGCGCTTGGTCACCATCGCCATGGCCTTGGGCCGGGCCGAGGAGCGGATATCCCACGGTGGTGACGCTCGCGACCTGATCGCCGACGCATACGCCGATGCCAAGGAGGCGCTGACCGAATTGCGGGAACTGGTGCGCGGAATCCATCCGCCCGCGCTCGAATTGGGGCTCGAGCCGGCACTGGAAACACTGGCGTCGCGGTGTGCCGTTCCAGTTGAGCTGCGAGTCCAGCTGCCGCAGCGGCCGAATCCCGCGATCGAGGCGATCGCCTACTTCTCGGTCGCCGAACTGCTCACCAATGTGGTCAAACATGCGAATGCCACCAGTGCGTGGGTGTCGGTCGTGCCGACCGATGCGCACACCATCGCGGTTTCCGTGCGCGACAACGGCATCGGTGGTGTACTGCAGCCCGTGGACGGAGAACACGTTGCGGGCAGCGGACTTTCCGGACTGGCCGCGCGGGCGCGTGCGGTGGACGGCACATTGACCGTGCAGAGTCCGACCGGTGGGCCGACCGTGGTGACCATCCTGCTGCCGACGGCCGGGCCACGATGAGTACGCCGTTGCGGGTGGTCATCGCCGAGGACAACGCGATCCTGCGCGACGGGCTGGCCGGGCTGCTGACCGAGCGTGGCCACGAGGTGGTCGCCATCGTCGGCGATGCCACCACCTTGAGCGATGTGGTCGGCACCCACAACCCCGACGTGGCCGTGGTCGACGTGCGGATGCCGCCGACCTTCACCGACGAGGGGCTGCTCGCGGCAATCGAGTTGCGCCGCAAGTATCCGCTCACCGGCGTGCTGGTGTTCTCGCAGTGGATCGAAACCCGCTATGCCACCGAACTTCTCGCCGGCGGCGCGAACGGCGTCGGCTATCTGCTCAAGGATCGGGTGGCCGACGTCCGTGACTTCGTCGACGCCCTGGACCGCGTCGCCACCGGCGGCACCGCGCTAGACCCGGAGGTGGTGAGTCAGTTGATGGGTGCCGCACGCCAACAGGATTCGCTCGCCCGGCTCACACCCCGCGAGCGTGAGGTCCTCGAACTGATGGCTCAGGGACTGTCGAACAATGCGATCGCAACCGCACTCACGGTCACCGAGCGCGCGGTCGAAAAGCACATCGGCAATATCTTCACCAAACTGGATCTGCCACCCTCCGACACCCACCACCGCAGAGTCCTCGCGGTCCTGCGCCTGAAGGGCTGATCCGGCTCATCCGCGCTGCTCATCGATCGTTGGGCAGGGAGCGACAATAATGCGGGTCGTGCGGAAGCGCTGCTGTCCATCGAACTCGCGAACGCCATCCGCGAACGGCGGCTGGAACTCGGTCTCACCCAGTCGCAGTTGGCTCGGCGTGCCGGACTGCACCAGCCGGACGTTTCCGGCTCGAGTCCGGCGGCGGCACACCACCCATCGGCATGCTGGACCGGTTGCGCACGCACTCGAATTGCGGTTCGCCGCCCGGTTCGAGAAAACCGATGCCGCCTGATCCGGCACGGGACGCGGGCAGTTGCGCCGGTCAGCGAGTCAAAGCGAGGCTGTTTTCGTATCGTCGCCGGCGGTTTCGAGCCCGAAATCCTCGGCGGGTTTGGCGATCTCCTGGCGGTAGTGCCGGATGCCGATGGCGGTTCCGATGATCAGCCCGACCACCAGGGTGCCGATGACACCTGGCATCAGCCATGGCACCCGGTCCAGGAAACTGCCCGCGTAGTAGCCGATGAGCAGCAGCACCGGCGCCCAGGTAATGGCGCCGACCGTGCTGGCCACGGTGTATTTACGATGATCCATCCGCGCCGCGCCCGCGACCATCGGGCACAGCGTGCGCACCCATGGGATCCAGCGCGAAATGAGTACCGCGAGGAAGCCGTGCTTCTGCAGCAGTTCGGTGACCCGCTGCAGGTTGCGGGTGTTGATATAGCGGCCGTTCTTCCTGGCCACCAGATGATGGCCGGTGCGATGCCCGATGACATAGCCGACCTGGTTGCCCGCGATGGCCGCGATCATCGCACCGATGGACAACGCCCAGACATGGGCCTCGCCCGCGGCGTTGGAGGCCATCACGATGCCCGCGGTGATGAGCATCGAGTCGCCGGGCAGGAACAACCCGATGATCAACGCGCATTCGAGAAAGACGAAGGTCAGTACCACCGTCCAGACGAGCGCGGGCCCCGCCGAGGTCAGCGGATCGAAACTGCCCACTGCTAGGGGCAACTGCGCCGTGGACACCGGCTCAGTGGGTCGGCTCGTTCGTCGAGGCGGTCAGCGCGGCGTCGTCGTGCTGAGCGGCCTCGTAAGTGCCTGATTCGCGGCGCTCCCGGCGCCCTCCGTGGTTACGCTCCGCTGCCTCCTCCGGGCGCGTCGCTCGCGCCGCCGGACCGCGGTTGAGCACCTTCTTGGCCACCGCGATGATGCCGGGCAGGATCGAGATAAGGACGATGAGCAGGAAGATCGGCTCGATGTTCTTGCGAATGAATTCGATATTGCCGAGGAAATAGCCGAGCACCGTGACTCCGCCGCCCCACAGGATGGCGCCGACGATGTCGAAGGTGACGAACTTGCGGTAATCCATCTTCGACACACCCGCCAGCACCGGCATGAACGTGCGGATGATCGGCACGAATCGGGCCAGGATGATCGTCTTCGGTCCGTGCTTTTCGAAGAAGGCATGCGTCTGGGTGACGTAATGCTTCTTGAACAACCGGGTGTCTTCCTTGTGGAACAGTGCGGGCCCGATGGCCCGGCCGATCCAATACGCGCATTGATCACCGGCGAAGGCGGTCACCATGACGGCGGGCAACAGGATCCAGATGGATACCGGCGGATTGTCCGTCGCGGACAGCAGGCCGCCGGTGAACAGTAGCGAATCGCCCGGGAGGATCGGGAAGAGCAGACCGGTCTCGATGAAGACGATCACCAGGATCGCCGGGAGCACCGCGTTCTCGAGCCACGTCTCCGTAAGCAGGTGCATCGGGTCCAGCAACTGGGTAAGTGCGACGTTGCTCGTCACCGATTCTGTCGCTGCCAGCAGAATCACGCGGCCTCCTGTCCCGGGTACGGCTGGCCTGCATTGCTTGCCACCGCATCGGAAGCTGCCAGCGCAATTACGTCGCCAACAGTACCGGGTCCAACTGAGAAACCTCTTGCTGTGCGAAAAGTTCGCCTCGTCCGACCGGCCGGTCCGTATTGTCAACCCGCCGCACAGAGCGGTCCCCGCAGATCGCGCGAAAGCCCGCTGGCCTAGTCTGTGGACTGACAGAATTGTCTTTTGCCGCACAACACGGAGGTCTTCACAGTGCCCATCGCGACTCCGGAGGTCTACGCCGAGATGCTCGGTCGGGCCAAAGCGAACTCCTTTGCCTTCCCGGCCATCAACTGCACCTCCTCGGAAACCGTCAACGCGGCCATCAAGGGCTTCGCCGACGCGGGCAGCGACGGCATCATCCAGTTCTCCACCGGCGGCGCGGAGTTCGGTTCGGGCCAGGGTGTGAAGGATATGGTCGTCGGCGCGGTCGCGCTGGCCGAATTCGCGCATGTGATCGCCGCGCGCTACGACGTGACCATCGCGCTGCACACCGACCACTGCCCCAAGGACAAGCTGGACACCTTCGTGCGGCCGCTGATCGCCATCTCCCAGGAGCGGGTGAACGCGGGCAAGAACCCGCTGTTCCAGTCGCATATGTGGGACGGATCGGCGATCCCGATCGACGAGAATCTGGAGATCGCCAAGGAGCTGCTCAAGGCGACCAACGCAGCGAACATCATCCTCGAGGTCGAGATCGGCGTCGTCGGCGGTGAAGAGGACGGAGTCGAGGCCGAGATCAACGAGAAGCTCTACACCTCCTCCGAGGACTTCCAGAAGACCATCGACGCGCTCGGCGCGGGCGAGAACGGCAAGTACCTGCTCGCCGCGACCTTCGGCAATGTGCACGGCGTGTACAAGCCGGGCAATGTGGTGCTCAAGCCCGAGGTGCTGGCCGAGGGGCAATCCGTCGCGGCGGCCAAGCTGGGTCTGGCGGCGGACGCGCAGCCGTTCGATTTCGTCTTCCACGGCGGTTCCGGCTCGCTGAAGTCGGAGATCGAGGATTCGCTGCGCTTCGGTGTGGTGAAGATGAATGTCGACACCGACACCCAGTACGCGTTCACCCGGCCGGTGGCCGCGCACATGTTCAGCAACTACGACGGTGTGCTCAAGATCGACGGCGAGGTCGGCAACAAGAAGGCCTACGATCCGCGCAGCTACCTGAAGAAGGCCGAATCGGCCATGGCGGCACGTGTCGTCGAGGCGTGCAATGATCTGAAGTCCGCGGGTCGCTCGATCAGCGCCTGACCCTATTTACCCTTCGGGGGGCATTGAGCACATGGTTCTGGATGTGCGCGTGCTCGGGCCCGTTCGACTGCTCGTCGGTGGTGAACCGGTGGCAGTAGGCGGACCCAAGCCGCGAGCGTTGCTCGCCGCGCTGACCGTCAATCGACGGCGTGCGGTGGCTTCGCCTGCGCTGGCCGATATGGTCTGGAACGAGGATCCGCCTGATTCCTACGCCGCCAGCCTGCAGGTATTCGTCTCGAATATCCGTAAGGCACTGCGTAATTCGGGCGTGGATCCGGCCATGGTGCTGCGCACCGAATCATCCGGCTATCGACTCGAGATCCCGGAGGATGCCTGCGATCTCGGCCGCTTCGAGGCGGCCAGGGATGCGGGCACGCGCGCCGCCGAAGTCGGCGACCATGTGGGCGCGTCGCAACTGTTCGGAACCGCGTTGCGCGAGTGGAGCGGTCGGGCCTTGGCCGACCTGGCCGGACTGCAGTTCGCCGACGGTTTCGCCACCGCGATGGACGAGGAGCGGCTGCAGGCCGCCTCGGCGCGTATCGATGCCGAAATCGCCTGTGGGCGTGCGTCATCGGTGATCGGCGAGTTGGTCTCGATGACCAATGAGCATCCGCTGCGCGAACCGCTGTGGGGTCAGCTCATCACCGCGCTGTACCTATCCGGCCGACAGGCCGACGCGCTGGACGCGTGCCGTCGGGTGCGCACAGTGCTCGCGGACGAACTCGGTATCGATCCGGGCCCGGTCCTGGTCGATCTCGAACAGCGGGTGCTGCGGCAGGAACCGCTGAGCACGATGGAGCTCAAGCGCACCGAGCGGCTGGCCGCGGCGATGACCGAGACGGTCACCGAGATGCCGCGTGCGGTCCGCAGTGGTCAGCTGCGCATGCCGGACGGCCGGGTCACGGCAATCGCGCAGGGCGGCATGCGAATCGGCCGGATGACCGATAACGATCTGGTCCTCGACGATCCGAAGGCCAGTCGCTACCACGCGCACATCATGCCGAGCCGGGCCGGGTTGCTGATCAAGGATCTGCATTCGGCCAACGGCGTATACGTCAACGACGAGGCGATCGAGAGCGGTGCGCTGCTCGCCGACGGCGACAATATCCGTATCGGCGCAACGGTCCTGGTGTTCCAGGCCGTCCAGTAATCGCTCAGTCGCAGGCGATGCCGTCCCCATCCGGATCCAGATACGGGTTGTATCCGGGCTGACCGCGATAGAGCGGCAACTTACCCTCGGCCCGAACCTGATCGCAATCGGTGTAATACCTCGGCGACTCCTCCTCCTTCGACTTCTCCGGCGGCGGCACATTCGACCCCTTCGGCCCCGGCCGATAAGACGGTACCGGAAGCGAACTATCAGGCCCGGCAATGAATTGGACGGCAGACGAATCGGCAGCGACGATCGGCGACGCGATCGCGAGGCCGCCGACCACCAGACAGGCGGCGCCGAACGCGGGTACAGCACGGCGATAGATCAGTGAAGCGTTCACATCCTCCATCCTGCTCCGCTTTCCGCGCCGATGTCAGTGCGCTTTATTCGCAGGCGATTCCGTCGTTATCGCGGTCCAGGTGGGACGCGTATCCCGGGTCACCGCGGTGCAGCGGTGCTTTTCCCGCTCGCCGGACCTCGTCGCAGTTCTTGTAGTAGGGCGCCGGTTGGGTCTGCGGTGGTTGTGATTGCGGCGGTTGCGCCTGGGGTGGTTGTGCCTGGGGTGGTTGTGATTGCGGCGGCGGATTGCTCGGCGAGTTCTGTTGGGGTTGTGCGGGCGGGCAGAACTGGGCGGACCCCGAGTTGCACAGCAGGTCGGTGAGTGGATCGGCGGTGACCGTCGGTGCCGCGAATGCGATGGCGGCGGAAGCGATCAGGATCGCCGAAGCGGTTCCGAGCAGCGACCTGGGGTGCAAAGCAGGCTTCATGGGTGTCCTCTGGTCGAATGAGAACCACCGGAGGCCCTTTGCTCCCCCGGTGGACGGCCACTCACCCCGACTCGAGTTGTCGTGTCGTGGACGCTAGCAGGCGGTTGTCCTGCGGTCCCGGAAATGGAGTAGGAGTTTCCTGTTAATTTCTGGATGTCCGTGCGGCGCATAGGCTATTCGGTCGGTAAGTCGGACGGGGCGAAGCGGGCAAGACGGGTAGGGTCGGGCCCTGGTGCACAGCATCGCGGAGAGCATCGATGTGGCGGGTGTCAATTGTTGCGCGAGATATAGAGGGGTTGCGGATGGCTCGGCGGTGGGTGGCGGTGTTCGGGGTGGTCGTCTGCGCGGCCGGGGCATTGACGTGCGCGGCACGAGCCGGTGCAGCGCCGGAGCAGACCCCGGCGGCCGGGCCGTGTGTGACGGATCCGCCCGCGACACATGAAGGCTTGATACCCGAGACGCTCGACGTGCCGATTCCGTATCCGGTGATCACCGTGCTGCCGCCGGATCGGCCCGAACCCGCGCCGGTTCGGACGCAGATGCAGTTGCCGCCGGATCCCTGCACGAATCCGTGCCCGGATCTGACCGACTTACCTTCGCTGCCGCCGAGTCCGGCGAGCCAACTCGGCATTCCGGAAATTCTGTTGAGCCCCAAGCCTTTCCACTTCGCCATTCCGGGACCGGGACCGGACCCCGGTCAGGTGCCGCCGCCTCCGCCGCGGGTGGATCCATCGACCGAGCCCGCTCCTTCGACCGCGGCTCGCCCGACGCCACGGGTCGGCGCGGTCACCGAGGTGGCCAAGCAGACCGGCGCGCATTCGGTCAATCGGACCGATAAGCGCTGGCAGGTCGATGGCACCGATCTCGGCATCATGTGGGAGAGCGCGCCGGGGGAGATCGCGACCGCCTTCGGTGACACCATCGGACGCGGCTTCCACCCGCCGGGCGGAATGGGATCGGATTGGCGCAGCAATGTGCTCGCATTCAGCACCGATCGCGATCTCACCGACGGCATGACCTACGACCGGATGGTGACCGACGACCGCTGCCACGCGGCCGAGGTGCTTTCCAGCCGCAAACTCGACAATGTCGAGGTCACCACGATTCCGACCTCCGGATTCGCACTCGGTGCGCGACAGTACCTGAGCTACATGTCGATTCGCACCTGGAACAGCATTCCGGGCACGTTCTTCACCAATTACGGCGGCATCGCCTATTCCGATGATCACGGTCAGACCTGGACCAAGGATCCCTACGCGCGTTGGGACAACATTTTCGGCCTCGCGAATTTCCAAGTGAGCGCGATGGTTCCGCATGGCGACTACGTGTACATGTTCGGCACGCCCAATACCCGCCTCGGCTCGGTCGGCCTCGCGCGAGTGCCGAAGGATCAGCTCCTCAACACCACCGCCTACCAATACTGGCGAGACGGAAACTGGACTCCGGTAGGCGGATCCGGCTCCGCGAGCCCGATCGTCGACGCGCCCGTCGGTGAGTTGTCGGTGCGCTTCGACGCCTCCCGAAACGTCTGGCAGATGAGCTATTTGGACACCGCGAAAGCGGCACTGGTCGTCCGCGAAGCGAATTCACCGCAGGGCGTGTGGTCCGATGGCGCACCGACGGTGACGGTGCGCGAATATCCCGAGTTGTACGGCGGATTCATCCACCCCTGGTCCTCGGGTCCGGACCTGTACTTCAACGTTTCGACCTGGAGCGACTACAACGTCTATCTCGTGCACGCGACCATCGAATGAGGTTGCGCCGCTAGGCGAGGCGAACCTCGGCGATGGCCCGGCCGAAGAGTTTGCGGCCCGCCGAATTACCCGCGAGCACAATGGTCGCGGTCCGTCGGCGCGGATCGAGCGATTTGATCTTCCCGCTGAATTCGACGGCGCTCGGCGCCTCGGCGGTCACCGGAACGAATCCGGCGAACCGCACGCTGAACTTTTCGATGGCGGTCGGATCACCGAGCCAGGAGGTCAGATAGTCACCGGCCAGGCTCATGGTCAGCATGCCGTGCGCCACCACTGTCGGCAGTCCGGCCAACTGGGCCGCGCGCTCGCTGAAGTGAATCGGGTTCGGATCGCCGGAAACGCCCGCATAGTTGGTCAGATCGCCGCGCGTCACATGCGCGGTCTCGGCCGGGAGCTGATCGCCGACGGCCAGCCGGTCGAAGTCCGGGAGCGAGCGCACGGATGCGCTGCGCGCCGCGGGCTGTCCGGGGGGCGGGGCATCCGCGGGCAAGGCGACCAGCGGGCCGCTGTCCGCCATCGTGATATCACCGACGGTGACCGGGAGTGCGTGCATCATGATGTTCTCGACGGCTGCCGCGATATTCGGATCCACCTCGACACCGCGGCGCGCCACGATGGTGGTCGAACCCGATACCACGATCTCGCCCTGCTGGTTGGTCAGCGAGAAGGTCACCAGGATGAAGTCGTTATCGCCGAACTGGCGGATCGAGTCGATCATGATCTCGGTGCTGAGCCGGTCGCCCGCCAGGATCGGGCGGGTGAGCTCGAAGACCTGGTCGGTCTGCAGGATCTGGGACAGGTCGTATTCGGTGAGTACCGTGTCCAGCAGGACCCTGGTCGCATTGATGCCGATGACCGAGGCGAAGGTCGGCGGCGCGATGATGCCGCCGTAACCGAGCTCGAGCGCATCGGGTTCGGAATAATGCGCACCGTGGCGACTCTGCGTCGCGCGGGCGAACTCACGGACCTTCTCCCGGCCGACCGAATAGTGTTCGCGAACCCGGAACCGGCTTCCCGCCAGCGTGGCTGTCTGCTCGACTACTTCGACTTCCGGCTTTTCGATTGTCTGCTCCCTGACCATGATCCGGGCCATGCTACTGGCGAACCGGTCTGATAACCAGGTAAGTGTGACGTTCGCTACCGGTTAGAGGGCTTACCTTTTGGATATGTCCTGCTGGACTCGGCGTCACCGTTCGGCTAGGGCGTCCCGGCACTCGGCGGGTCACAGACCTTCCAGCCGTCCGCGGTCTGCTCCAGATCGAAAGTCCGCGCCGAGCGCTTCGTCGGATCCGCGTCGGTGTACACGGAGGCCTGCGCGATCGCCGTCTTGTCTGTGATCTTGATCGCATCGACGCTCGCCACCACGGGAATGTTCTTGCGATCCATCGACAGCTGGTGCACGCCCGCGAACTGGTCCGCCGCAATGCCCTGATAGAAATCGTGCAACTGTCCGCAGGTGGTGTTGCGCAGCGCCGCGAGATCGCCGGATTTCAGCGCCTGGGTGTAATCGGTGATAGAGGCGCGCACCTTGGCCTCCGGGGAGTTGTCGCCCCGGCTCCCGATGAGCGCGACCGCGAGCCCGATCACCGCGATGAGCACCACCGCGGCCGCACCGAGGAACAACCAGCGCTTCGAGCGCTCGGCCGGTGCTTCGGCGGCCGCCGGTTGCTGACCGGGCGGCGTGATGCGCTGCGGCTGGGCCATCGGTCGTGATCCGGTGACCGGCTGCGCGGGTCGAGTCAGCTGGGTATCCGCAGGTGACGGTGCCGACGCGACCTGACGCGGCCGTCCTGGCCCGCGCGGCGCCGAGGGCGCGGTCTCCTCGACCCCTGGCCCACTTTGCGAAGGCCCTTGCGCCCCAGCCTGTTTCGGACCCGCCGCCGGACGTGGTGTGCTCGGCGGCTTACTGATGGGACCGGGCCGCGCCGCAGGCGCAACGACGCGGTCGGTACCGGGCTTGGTCCCGGCATCGGTCCGCATTCGCAGCGTGGCGTCCTTGTCGGCCGGCTTCTGTATCGGCAGTGCGACGGTCTGCTCGGCATCCAACTTCGAAACCACCGGCATGGCGATCGTCTTGTCGTCCGCGTCCGCCAAATCCGGCTCGTCCCGCGTCGGCGCAGCAGTCGCTTCCTCGGCGGTCGACTTCGCCTTCGGATCGATCCGGCGCATCACCATGGTCGCCGCATCCGCACCCGCGGCATCGTCGACCTTGTCGGCCGCTGTCGCAGACTTGGCCGCAGCCGAATCCCGCTGAATTACAGCGGTTTCCGCAGCGGATCCGGTCGCCGATACGGGGGTGTCACCCGGTGGCGAGGTTTCAGACGGTGGCTCAGCTCCCGTCGGAGTAGTCGATTCAGCGGCACTTGATGCGGTCGCCCTCGACTCATCTCCTACCGTGGCCTCGGCATCGGAGGCCGCAGCGGCAGTTCCACCGGCCGCGGCAGCCGCGGACTTCGCCGTACCACCAGCGGACTTGGCGGCGGGACCACCTCGTTTGATCACGACGGTCGGTGCATTCGGCCCGGAGCCGGTATCGGTTGCTCCGCCGGAGCGGCCAACCGGCGTCGCCCCACCCGGAGCTGCCGCACCCGGTGCCTTCGTGGGAGCCGTCTTGCCCTCGACGCCATTACGCGAGGTCTCCGTGGTCTTCACTTCGGAATTCGCCGCGTCACCGCCGGACCGTGTGGAATCGGCAGCTGCGCCCGGTTTCGCGGAACCGGGCGCAGACGCCGCCGCGCCGCCATCTCGTCGACCCGCGCCACCCGGGTTGGTTCCGCCGCCGGGCGCTGCAGGTGAGGCTGTGCCGCTGTCTCGTCGGCCGACACCACCCGGCCCGATTGCGCTGCCCTGCGCAGGTCCTGACGCAGCCGCGCCGCCATCTCGTTGGCCCGCGCTGCCGAGCGTTGTTGGTGAGCTGCCACCTCGCTGGGGCGCGGCGTTGGGGTTGGTGCTGCCGGGCGTTGGGGTTGGTGAGGTTTTGCTGCTGTCTCGTTGGCTTGTGCTGCCGGGCGTTGGAGCATGTGAGGTTGCGCCGCTATCTCGCTGGCCAGCATCGCCTGGCTTTATTGCGTTACCCGGTGTGGGAGCAGATGGGGCAGCGCCGCCACTGCGTTGGCCCGCGCCGCCGGAGTTGGCTGCGCCGCCGGAGTTGGCTGCGCCGCCCGGCCTGGTTGGGCTGCCCGGCGTGGGAGCAGATGGGCTGCCGCCACCTCGCTGTGCCGTGCTGCCGAGGTTGACTGCGCCGCCCGGCGCGGGAGTCGACGAGGCTGTGCCGCTATCTCGCTGGCTTGCGCCGCCCGGCCTCGATACGCCGCTCGGTGTTTGCACGGATGGTGTTGCGCCGCCACCTTGTTGGCCCCCGCTGCCTGGCTTGGCAGCTATTTCCGGCGCAGGCGAAGCGCTGCCGCTGTCTCGTCGGCCCGCGCCGCCTGCGGCGGTTGCATTGGGCCTAGTTGCGCTACCCGGTGCGGAAGGCGAGGCTGCGCCGGAATCTCGCTGGCCCACGTTGCCCGACCATGTTACGCCGGTCGGCGTCTGAGCGGATGGTGTTGCGCCGCCAGCCCGTTGACCTGTGCCACCTGAGTCGGAAGTCGATAACGGCGCATTGGCTGCTCCGCCCGACTGGCTGGGTGCCGCCGGCTTCCCGAGCGCGGCGATATCCCCGGTTGCCGCGCTCGACTGCCCGGCACCGGGCGACGGCTGCTTCGGCGACGAACCCGCGGGAACTGGCCGCGTCGGTGCGCTGGCGGTCCCCTCTTTCGCAGCCGAACCGCTTCCCGATGGCGCACCGGATCCCCGAGATACGCTCGGCCCCGACGAGGCGGGGACCGGTCGGGTCGGAGCAGTGGCCGAGCCGGCGCCGCCTCCCGAAGTGCCAGCCCCCAAGGGGGTGCCGGAACCTGTGACCGGACCAGGGCGTGTGGGCGCGGATCCCGACGAGCTGGGCCCCGAGGGGGTGCCGGAGCCTGTGACCGGACCAGGGCGTGTGGGCGTGGATCCCGACGAGCTGGGCCCCGAGGGGGTGCCGGAGCCCGTGGCCGGACCAGGGCGTGTGGGCGCGGATCCCGACGAGCTGGGCCCTGACGATGAGGGGAACGGGCGGGTCGCGTCAGCCGTGCTTTCCTTCGCGGTAGCCCCGGCGCCCGAGGAGCTGCCCGTTCCCGACGGGGAGCCGGTGGCCGGACCGGGGCGCGCGGGCGCACCCCGGTCGGAGGGGTTGGGCGATGTGGGTGTCCGGTCAGCGGGCGCGGCTGGGCGCGGGTCAGCTCCCGCTTCGGTGGGGCGGCCGGGATCTTGTGCCGGGCTCTTCTCGTCGTTCGGGTCGGACACCTATAACCCCTCGGTCGGGCGGAACAGTTTGAACTCGACGGCCAGCCTAGCCAGCAATTCGGTCGACTGTGATGATTCCCCTGCGCCGTACGCCGCCTGGTCCGGCTCGACAGCGGCGGGCGGGCGCGACAGGTGGGCTGGGCCTTGCTCAGGCAGGGGAACACCGTGTCGGCGCGACATGCACGCGCAGTGCACAATGAACCGCATGACCTCGTTCGGTGACTTGCTCGGACCGCAACCGGTACTCCTGCCCGAAGACTCCGATGCGGAGGAGGCGCTGCTGAACAATGCCGATCCGGTGCAGGTCGCGGCCGCGCATCCGTCGGCTTCGATCGCCTGGGCCCATCTCGCCGAGGCCGCGTTGGAGCGCGGCGGGGCCGAAGGCGATACACAGGTGGTCAATCACGACATCGTCGCCGCGTACGCGTTCGCGCGCACCGGCTACCACCGCGGCCTTGACCTGTTGCGGCGCAATGGCTGGAAGGGTTTCGGGCCGGTGCCGTGGAGCCACGAACCCAATCGCGGTTTCCTGCGCAGTGTCGCCGCGCTGGCCAGGGCGGCCAGGGCGGTCGGCGAGACCGAAGAGTACGCACGCTGCCTAGATCTGCTGGAAGACTGCGACCCACGCGCCGCAGGTGCGCTCGGCCTCGACTAAGTGATTGCGGCATCGCGGAGCGATTCGATGAGGGGTGGTGGTCGGGCGAAGGGTGGACTCGACCCGAACTCCCCGGTAGGTGTCGCCCGCGACAGCGGCATGGAGAAGCTGCGCAGCTCGTGGGCGCGTCTGCGATTGTCCGCGCTGCCGATTCTGCAATGCGCGGTCGGTGCGGCGCTCGCCTGGTTTATCGCGCACAAAATAGTCGGGCACACCCAGCCCTTTTTCGCACCGACCGCGGCCGTGGTGTCGATCGGCATTTCGTTCGGCGCCCGGCTGCGCAGGTCGGTGGAGTTGGTGGTCGGCGTAGCGGTCGGCATCGGCATCGGCGACCTTTTCATCACCCGCGCCGGCACGGGCGTCTGGCAGATCGCCCTCGTTGTCGCGGTGGCCATGGCGCTGACGGTATTCCTGGACGGTGGTTCGATCATCACCATGCAGGCCGCCGGTTCGGCGGTGTTGGTCGCGACGCTGCTGCCGCCGTCGGCCGGCGGCGGCTTCTCGCGCATGATCGACGCGCTCGTCGGCGGGTTGGTCGGCGTTGTTGTGGTCGCATCGATACCACTGCATCCGGTACGTCGGGCCCGCGAGCAAGCCGCGGAAGTCCTTGCGGTACTGGCGAAGTCGCTGCACGGGTGCGCCGACGGTCTGCTCGAACAGGATCCGGAGAAGATCCGCATGGCCTTGACCGCGGCCCGCGCGACCCAGCCCCAGATCGATGGACTGCGCTCCACCCTGGAGGGCGGCCGCGAGATCAGCCGGATCTCCCCGCTCTATTGGAATTCCCGCCAGCGCCTGGACCGCATCCGCGCCACCGCCGACCCGCTCGACAATGCCGTCCGCAATTCGAGGGTGCTGCTGCGCCGTTCCCTGACCCTGGTCCAGGATGACGAAATCCTCGACCCGCGACTGATCGAGGGACTGGAGCGCCTGGCCCAAGCCGTCGAGGTGGTGCGCCGGATGATGCTCGCCGATCCGGGCCAGCAGCCGGATCAGGCCGAGGCCGCCCGGGTGCTGCGCGGCATAGCCAAGGCCGCGCGACCGGAACTCGTTGAGGGTGCGGGACTTTCGGCCCATGTGGTCTTCGCGCAGATGCGCTCCATGCTGGTCGATCTCATGCGGGTCTGCGGCATGCAGCGCATCTCGGCCATGGCTCTGCTGCCCCCGACGGTCCCGAATCCGCACGTGCCGCCGGCGGAATGAGCCGACTACTCAGCGGATTTCGGACATACTCCCGCCGCTGCGGAACCGCGTGCTCGGCCCCGGGCACCCGAATCATGATCTTCGCGTAGTCCGCTACTCGTGTTCGCGGCTGCCCGGGGTCATAGCCTCGAGAGGCAACCGCGGTTACGAGGGGTAGCGCGGTTGGGACGCTTCGCCCGACGGCGAACCGCCCTACCGGCCATATGGTGTGGTGGCCGGGCGGGTACGGGCGCGCAGCGGTCGTGCGAAGAGGTTGCCCGGTCCGGGAGGTCGGATCGGGCGGCCGGGACATCGGCTAGGTCCAGAACCGGGTGAGCCAGCTGCCGTACCGCGACCAGTCCGCATCGACCCCGGACAACTCGTACAGCGAGTACACCGCATCGAAGAACACCTTGTTGATCGACGGCGTGAACAGCAGCGCGAACAGGATCAGCATGCCGAACGGCTTGAACTGATCGAGGGCCCGCCGGGTCTGATAACTCAGCGACGGCTCGACCACGCCGTATCCGTCCAACCCGGGCAGCGGCAGGATGTTCAAAAGCGTTGCGGTGATCTGCAGAAACGCCAGAAAGCTCAGGCCGTACCAGAACGCGCGATGCGAACTGTCACTGCCGAAAAACCGCACGACCACCAGCAGCAGCACCGCGCATACCGCATTCACCGCGGGCCCGGCGCCGCTGATGATCCGCTGCATGCGCGCGCTCACGTTATGCGTGTGCACGTACACCGCACCGCCCGGCAAGCCGATTCCGCCGAGTGCGATGAACACCATCGGCAACACGATCGACAGCAGCGGATGGCTGTATTTCAGCGGATTCAGTGTGAGATAACCCCGCAACTCGACCTCGCGATCGCCCGCCCGCCACGCCGTGTACGCATGCGCGAATTCGTGCAGACACAGCGTGACGATCCAGCCGAATACGACGAGCAGAAATACCCCGAACTTCGCCCGCGTCGACTGCACGTCGGCGTTCCATGCGAGCGCGCCACCGGCCACCGCGATCGCGATCACCAGCAGGAATATTGGGCTCGGCCGCCGCGAAACACCCGATGCGGGGCGGCCGTCTCTCGGAAAACGCATCGTCAACGCACCAGCAGCCAGTTTTCGTGATGCCGATAGAACGACGAGCGCGGCAGCACCCGATCGTTGGTGATGCCGTCCCTGGTCACCACGGCCCCCGGTGTGCCGAGCTGCGCGGCCCGCCCTTCCAGCCAGCGGCGCCTGCGGATGATGTTCTTCTGCACGCTCGCCCGCACTCCCGGCATGTCCAGCATGGGGGAGACGATCATCGCGTCGACCTTGCCGGAGAACAACTGGGCGTCGTCCACATAGGCTTCGCCCTCGAGCTTCTCGTCACCGGGCCCGGTGATCTCGGCCCGTCCGACCAGCACGGTTCCGGTGTCGTCGCGAATCAGCGGGGTTTCGACGGGCCGACCCTTCACCGCTCGTTTGGCGGCGGCGTTGCCGGTGCCGGTCTGGTAGGCACGCGAGCCGTAGGTCTTGTCGACGGGCACGTACCCGATCTCCACATGCAGTCGCTCGGTCCGCATCAGATTGGTCAGTACGGAGGCCAGGGCGGCATCGTCGCCGAGCACGATCAGCCGGGGCAGGCTGTCGGCGGCGAGGACGGGCAATAGCTCATCGATGACGCTGTTTTCCGGGATGGCGGTCGTCTGCGAGAGTGGCAGCGACGCGAGGGCGATGGGTACCGGTGCGCCGTCGCAACGGAGAACGTGGGTACTCAAACTGCCGTACACCCTCCTCGGTTCGGCCGACAACCCGTCGGTCACCCTCGCCACCTGTCGGCGGACCCATGGTCCGCCAGTGCCTCGCAACCATAGCTGTGTTTGATTGGCAGCGCCTGCGGCGCTGCGTGTTCGGGGGCCCTGGGTGTCTCGCGTCCGAGCGGCCGAGACTCGCGCCTTCGGCGCATGCGCTTCGGCCCCTCGGACGCGAGACGGGCCGCGAACGGTCGCTCGTAAGAGCATCTCGCTCCGTTGTGGCCGCGTAGACATCGACCGTTGACTGCGATCCGGACGGAGGCCAGGACGCAACTGGGCATTGGGTAGACTGTGCGTCCGGCCACCGCCTCGATACGGCAGGTAGCTGCAACAGATGGCTGTTGCGCGTCGAACCGTAGGAGACACGACCATGCCGGCAATCGTCCTGATCGGCGCCCAGTGGGGCGACGAGGGTAAGGGCAAAGCAACCGATCTGCTCGGTGGCAGGTTGCAGTGGGTGGTCCGGTACCAAGGCGGTAATAACGCCGGTCACACGGTCGTGCTGCCCAATGGCGACAAGTTCGCGCTGCATCTGATCCCGTCCGGCATTCTCACGCCGGGCGTGACGAACGTCATCGGCAATGGTGTCGTGGTCGATCCCGGTGTCCTGCTCGCCGAGCTGGCCGGACTGGAGGAGCGCGGCGTCGACACCTCCGGGCTGCTGCTCTCGGCCGATGCGCATCTGATCATGCCGTACCACGTGGCCATCGATAAGGTCACCGAACGCTTCCTCGGCAATAAGAAGATCGGCACCACCGGTCGCGGCATCGGTCCGTGCTATCAGGACAAGGTCGCCCGCGTCGGTGTGCGCGTCGCCGATGTGCTCGACGAGAAGATCTTGACCCAGAAGGTCGAGGCGGCCCTGGAGTTCAAGAACCAGGTCCTGGTGAAGATCTACAACCGTCGCGCATTGGACCCGCAGCAGGTGGTGGATGAGGTTCTCGGACAAGCGGAGAGCTTCAGGCACCGCATCGCCGATACCCGCCTGGAACTGAATCTGGCGCTCGAGCGTGGCGAGACCGTGCTGCTGGAGGGTTCGCAGGGCACCCTGCTCGATGTGGATCACGGCACATACCCGTATGTCACCTCGTCCAACCCGACCTCGGGTGGTGCGGCGGTCGGCGCGGGCGTCGGACCCAACAAGATAACGACGGTGCTCGGCATCCTGAAGTGCTACACCACCCGCGTCGGCTCGGGTCCGTTCCCGACCGAACTATTCGACAATTTCGGTGAATTCCTGGCCAAGCAGGGCGGTGAGGTCGGCGTGACCACCGGCCGAGCCCGCCGCTGCGGCTGGTTCGACGCGGTCATCGCACGCTATGCGACCCGGGTCAACGGCGTCACCGACTTCTTCCTCACCAAACTGGACGTCCTGTCGAGTCTGGAGCGGGTGCCGATCTGCGTCGCCTACGAAATCGATGGCAAGCGGGTCGAGCAGATGCCGACCACACAGACCGAATTCCACCACGCCAAGCCGATTTACGAAGAGATGCCCGGTTGGTGGGAAGACATTTCACATGTCGAGACGTTCGAGGAATTGCCCGCCAACGCCCAGGCCTATGTCTTGCGCCTGGAGGAGTTGTCCGGTGCGCGCATCTCCTGTATCGGTGTCGGACCGGGTCGTGACCAGACCATTGTCCGTCACGACGTGCTCGGCTAGGAGCTCGAGCAGCGGAGCCGGTGCGCCCCTTCATGGTTCGTTGTCATCGATCATGATCCGTGACGAACTACAGTAAGAGCTATGGCTCGGAACTGGCCGATGATCGAGCGCGAGACCGAGTTCGAAGCGATCCGCGCGGCACTCACCGGAACTGAATACGTCGGTGCGGTATTGACGGGCGACGCCGGAGTCGGGAAGACGACGCTGGCGAGACAGGCGACGGCTGCGGTAGGCGGCAATGTCCGGTGGGTGGCGGGTACGGAATCGGCCCGCAGCATTCCGCTGGGCGTATTCGCCCATATGGTCGGCGTTTATACCGCACACGATCCGGTGACATTCATGTCGGCCGCGCGCGAGGCGCTGCTCGCCGACGGGCACGCGATCATCGGTGTCGACGATGCGCACCTGCTCGATCAGCTTTCGGCCACACTGCTGTTGCAGCTGGCCATCGATAAGGCCGCGCATATCGTCGCGACCGTTCGTAGCGGGGTGCAGGTGCCAGATGCGGTGACCTCGTTGTGGAAAGACGGCCATCTGCTGCGCATCGACCTCACTCCGTTCACGCAGCAGCAGAGCGTCGATCTGGTCGAGTCGATGCTCGGTGGGCAGTTGGAAGGCTTCACGGCCAACCTGATGTGGGAGTCCTCCGGCGGAAACGCCCTGTTTCTACGGCATTTGGCTGAGGGCGCACTGGAGGCTGGCGCGCTGCGGCAGGTCAACGGCGTCTGGCAGCTGCGCGGCCGGGCCGCGGTGACCTCGGAATTGGCTGCGCTACTGGAGGATCGGGTCGAGCAGCTGCCGGAACCGGTGCTGCGGGTGCTCGAACTGCTCACCTTCTGCGAGCCCATCGATCTCGACGTGCTCTCCGAACTGGCCGGGGAGGAAGCCGTGGAGGCCGCCGAAACCCGCGGTCTCATCAGGGTTGTCGAGAACACCCACCAGTTGATCGTGCGCTACAACCATCCGCTGTTCGGTGAGGTCATCCGGCGCAGGCTCGGCATCGCCTCGGCCCGGCGGCTGCGCGGTCGGCTGTACTCCTCGCTCAAGGAACGCGCGATCAATTCCGCGCCCGACCGCATCCGGCTGGCCGAATTGGCCTTGGACAGTGATAAATCCGCCGATCTCGAACTCTTCGAGGCGGCCGCGGCCGATGCGATCGGGCTGGCTGATCTGCCGCTCGGTGAGCGCTTCGCCAGGGCCGCGGTGGAACGTCGCGGCGGGGTGGAGGCCGCGGATCTGCTGGCTCGGGCGCTGCTTTGGCAGGGCCATCGCATCGAGGCCGAACGCACCCTCGCCAGCTTCGATCCGGATCAGATGAACGAGGTGCAACTGGGCCGCTGGGGCAGCACCCGGGTCTCGAACCTGTTCTGGGCCATGGGCGATGCCGAGCGTGCCGACGAGGTGCTCGCGATGCTGCGCGGCAAGGTGCAGCATCCGAAGATCGTGGCCACCTTCGACGGCCTGGCCGCGGCGTGCGCGGTTCACGAAAATCTGCTGGAGGAAGCGTTTTCCGGGGCCGAGTCGGTGATGGAGACCGAAGGCGCACCACCGTGGGCGGTTTGGTGGGCAGCCTTCGGCGGTGGCCTGGCACTGGCGCTGATGGGTAAGGGCGATGCCGCGCGGCAGTACGCGGCACGCGGGCATCAGGTGGAGTCGCATATCGACGGACTCAACCGGTTCATCTCGACCCATGCCGAGGTGCTCGCGCTGATCTGCACCGGTGATCTCGAGGCCGCACGTCGGCGCGCCTCGGGGTATTTCGGCTACTCGGCACCGGGCCAGTACCTGGCGTGGGGCATGTCGAAGATCTTGCAGGGCACCGTCGACGTGGCGCAGGGTCGCTTCCCGGACGGGATCGAACATCTCGAACAGGCACTGGCCGCGCTTACCGCCGAGGGTGCCGCCGCTTGGCATATTCCGGCGAGAATCCGCCTGGCCGAGGCATATTCGGCACTCGGGCGCGCTTCGGAGGCGGCCGAATCCATTGCCGAGGCGGCCGCTCGCGGTGGCAGGCACAGCGCGGTCTACGACCCGCAGTTGGAGATCGCGCGCGCTTGCGCGGCCGCCGCGGAAGGCACCGTCACCCCCGCCATCCGACTGGCCATGGGCGCCGCCGACGCCGCCGCGCGCGCACATCAGCACGCCATCGAGGCCATGGCACTGCATGCCGCCGCGCGCTTCGGCGAGCATTCGGTGGCAGGCCGACTCACCGACCTGGCCGCCCGGGTCGACGGCGAACTGGTGCAGGTCCAGGCCCGCCATGCGGTGGCACTCGCGGCTCACGACGGACCCGGACTCGACGCGGCCGCAGCCGAATTCGAGCGCATCGGCGCCATGCTCTCCGCCGCCGATGCCGCCGCCCAAGCCGCATCCGCACACGAACGCGCCGGTGATCGCCGCCGGCTCCTCGAATCCGCGGCCACCGCGAACCGTCTCGCCGCGGCCTGCGGCGGTGCAGGCACGCCCGCATTGCGCCAAGCAGCCCAGCCCTTGCCACTGACCTCCCGCGAGCGTGAAATCGCCAATCTCGTTGCGGCAGGCCTGTCCAACCGTCAGATCGCCGATCGCCTCACGGTTTCCGTCCGCACGGTCGAGGGTCACCTCTACCGCGCCTGCATCAAGATGGACGTGACCGACCGCGAGTCCCTAGGGGCGCTGATGCGAGGTGAGTCCTCCGGCGGGGCCGGCTGAACCAGGGCGTCGCGATGGCCAGGGACGCCGCGACCCGCTCCGCGCGCGATCCGAGCAGTTGGGCGCGGCCATTGTGGACTTCGATCCGCTGCCGTTCGACGAGGACGCCGCGACACGGTATGGCACGTTGGTGGCACTGACTATGGCGGCGAAACGTGATCCCGAACCCCGCAGGATGGACCTGTTGATCGCGGCAATAGCGTCGGCTCGGGGGCTGCCGCTCTATACGCGCGACGGCAAGGATTTCCGTGGGCTGGAGAGCATGCTCGAGGTCGTTGCGGTCTGATGCGGCAAGCTGTCAGCTGAACGGGGTGTTGGGGCGGTCCTGGAGTTCGCTGTCGAGGTAGATATCGACCTTCTCGTTGTAGAAGCAGGCCAGGCCCGCGATCTTCTGGCTTTCCAGGAGGGGGGTGCGGTAGCCCCAGACGATGTCCGGGTATTCCTTGCCGTCGATGTGGACGGTCCAGTAGTCGGCGGTGCCCTTGTACGGGCAGCTGGTGTGGGTTGCCGAGGGCTTCAGCAGGTCCTGTCGGACATCGGTCAGGGGGAGGTAATACCTTGCGGGGAGGCCGGTTTCGAAGAGGATGCGGGGGGAGTGCGAGTCGGCGACAGTGGTGCCGTCGATTTCGACGCGGATATGGCGCGAGCTGGCGAGGATGTCGACGCGGGTGTACGGATCGCGCGGGTGGACGTAGACCGGCTCATCCTCTTCGAACCATTCGTCCATGGCGTTCCAGTCCAGGCGCACCAGCTCGTTCAGTTCGGTGAACGGGGAGTCGTGATAGCGCACCGCGGCTCCGGACGCGGTGGTGCCGTCGACGACCACGTCGTATCCGGTCGCGGTGCCGCGGCTCGGGGATTTCGCGCTGGTGCCGTTCGGCTCGAGTTTCGCGTGCAGATCCGCGACGGGCAGATAGTAGGTCGGGTAGTGCGGACTCTCCCAGACCAGGACCGGTCGGGCGGTATCGGCGACCAACTGGCCGCCGAGGTAGACCCGGACTCGCTTCTGGCTGGTCGCCACCTTGACTCGGCCACGCTTCTCATCGGTCATACTCTCCGACCGTACTCCGGTCCGACCAGCCGAGTCGGCTATCGCGACCTGGACAGATGCTGCGGCACCGACTTCTTCAGCGCGTCCAGCAGTTCCTTCATATCGCTTTCCATGCGGGCCAAACGTTCGATATCGAAACCGGTGAGCCCCGCCGCCATCGCCTCGCCGAAGGCGCCACGGGCACGCCTCAGGCGACTGCGTCCGGCCGGGGTGAGCTCGACGACGACGGCCCGGGAATCATCCGGATCCTTGACCCGGGAGGCGTATCCGTCCGCAACGAGCTTGCCGATCAGCGCCGTTGCCGCCGGCTGTGAACATCTATCGATACGAGCGAATTCACTGACGCGCACCGCACCGTGTTCATCGAGCACCGCCAGTGCGCGCATCACGGCTCGCGGCAGATCGTCGCCGCTGATCACCCCGACCAGCCGGGTCAGCCGGCCCGCGGTGACAAGAAGGTCGACCACGATGTCATCTGCTGTTGCCACCTGAGCCTGCTGCATAGAATATTATTACATACGCTAACTATGTATGGCGAGGGGTTGTGTACGAGACCTGTCCAGGCGTGACCGTCAGATGGTTGGTGTCAGCGGCCTGCGCGGCTGCCCGAACAACTCCGCATCACCATGTGCGCGCTTGAAGAACAGATGCGCGTCGTGCTCCCAGGTGATGGCGATGCCGCCGTGCAACTGGACCATCTCGGCCACGATGGTCGTGAATGTCTCCGAGCAGTGCGTCCGCGCCACCCAGACATCCTCCGCAGCGGACGGACTCTGCTCCGCCACCGCGACCGTCGCCGCATAGGACGCGGATTTGGCCGACTCCACCAGCACGTACATATCCGCCATGCGGTGCTTGAGCGCCTGGAAGCTGCCGATCGCCCGCCCGAACTGCACCCGGGACTTGGCGTATTCGACCGTCATCTCCAGGCACCGTTCGGCCGCACCGACCTGCTCGGCAGCCACTGCGGCCCAAGCGATTTCGTGCAGCCGTACGGTGAGCGCCGGATCCGCCGAAGCGAGCCGCCGCGCCGGAACCGCCGCAAACGTGATTTCGGCGAGCTTGCGAGTGGGATCCATAGTCGGGACGGCACGTCGGGTGACGCCCGCGGCTCCCGACTCGACCTCGAACAGTCCGTCAGATGTGACCACGACAAGAGTGTCCGCATGCGACCCGTCGAGCACGTAATGCGCTGTGCCGGACAGTGTTCCGCCTTCGGACTGCACACCCGGCTCATCCCAGCCGCCGGTGCCAGCCCAGCACACCGCGATCGTGCGGGCGCCTTCGGCAACCTCGGGCAGCAGCCGCGCACACGCCGCACTGTCACCGGACAACAGCACCGCCTGCACACCGAGCACGGCCGAACCCAGCATCGGCACCCCGGCCAGCGTGCGCCCCAATTCGGTTACCACCAGCAGGGATTCGACCAGGCTGGCGCCGAATCCGCCGTATTCCTCCGGAATCGCCAGCGCCGCGACACCGACCTGCTCGCACAGCAGCCGCCACAGCGTCTCGTCATAGCCGAGTTCGGTATCCATTGCCGCGCGCACGGCGGCGGATCCGGCGTGCTTGGCGAGCAGCGCCCGGACCGAGGCGATGAACTCCTGATGTTCGGTGCTCGGCCCACCCGTCGCCCGACCACCCCCCATCGAATCGCTACGGGACGCAGTCATTTCATACCTCGCAAGGCTCGGTCCCGAACAGCCTCGTCGCGCAGTGCGCGGGAAATCCGGGAACGATGCAGATCCGGTGTACCCCAGGCCGAACGCAGCGCGGTCACCCTGGTCAACCACAGCGACAGGTCGTACTCGGCGGTGTAGCCGATCGCGCCGTGCACCTGCAGCGCCGCGCGTGCCGCCCGATAGGCCGCATCGCCGCAGGCGATCACCGCAGCCGAAACGTCACGCCCGCGCGTGGTTTCACCCATCGTCAATGCCGCCCGGTAGAGCAGCGGCTCGGCCAGATCCAGCCCGATCAGCACATCGGCCAGCTTCTGCTTCACGGCCTGGAATTCGCCGATCGGTTTACCGAACTGCTTGCGCTGCTTGGCATATTCGGTCGCCGCGGCCAGCAATGCCCGGCCCGCACCGAGCAATTGCGCCGCATTGGCCAGCGCGCCGGAGTCGAAGGCCGCCCCAACCGCCTCGAGCACCTGCTCACCTTCGGCGACAACGGCATCGGATTCGATGACGAACAGTCGCCGCGCCGGATCGACCGATCGCACCAGACCCGCGCGATGTCCGGTGCGGAGCTGCTTACCGTCGGCAATGAGCACGACGTCGGCGGTATCGGCATCCAACGCGACCGTGCCGTGTTCGACCGAAGTAAATGCCAGCGTGCCGAGCGCCGCACCGTCCGCGAACTCGGGCAGCCAGCGCGCGGCCGGTGCGGGATCCGGAAGGGCTTGCAGCAGTGCCGGTATCGCGGCCGCCGTCTCGACCAGCGGGCCGGGCGCGGCGGCGCGGCCGATCTCCTGGAACGCGACGACGAGATCGATCGGCTCCGCACCGACACCGCCGTGCCGCTCCTCGACGGCAAGACCGAACGCACCCGCACCGGCCAACTGCCGAATGAGCGCCCGTCCGGGCCGGGGGTCACCCGCGGCCCAGCCGCGCACCGCGGCTGGTGTCCGTCCGGCGTCGAGCAGCTTGCGCAGGCTGGTACCGAAGTCGAGTTGTTCCGGGCTGAGCGCGAATCTCATCGGCTGCTCCCTCTCGGTAGTCCGAGCAGCCGCTCGGCGATGATATTGCGCTGAATCTCATTGGTGCCGGCATAGATCGGGCCGGACAGCGAGAACAGATAGCCGTCGGTCCAGGACCCGGACCGCTCGGCCGCACTGCCGAGTAGGTCCAGCGCGGTCTCGTGCACGGCGATATCCAATTCGGACCAGAACACCTTGGTGATCGAGGATTCCGCGCCCAGCTTGCCGCCCTCGTTCAACCGGGTGACCGTGCCGAAGGTGTGCAGCCGATAGGCCTCGCTGCCGATCCAGGCGTCCACCACCGCATCGCGCTGCGCGGTATTGGTGCGGTCGCCGGTGTCGAGCCAGAGATCGATGAGCCGCTGCGCGGTGGCGCTGAAGCGGCCCGGGGACCGCAGCGACAGTCCGCGCTCATTGCTCGACGTACTCATCGCGACCCGCCAGCCGTCGCCGGGCTCGCCGATCACATCGCGATCCGGTACGAAGACATCGTCGAGGAAGATCTCCGCGAAGCCGGGTTCCCCGTCCAACTGCGGAATCGGCCGTACCGAAACACCATCCGCGGACAGCGGGAACATCACATAGGTGAGTCCGCGATGCCGCCCCCGGCGGTTGCGGTCAGGCCCGGAGGCGGCCTCCTGCGTAACCACGGAGGGCCCCGCATCGGATACGGCCTCGGGATCACTGCGGAACAGCCCGAAGGCCCAGTCCGCGAATGTTGCTCGCGAACTCCACGTCTTCTGACCACTCAACAGCCAGCCGCCGGTGGTGCGTCGCGCGGTCGAGCGGATACCGGCCAGATCGCTGCCCGCCTCCGGCTCGGACCAGGCCTGCGCCCAGATATCGTCACCGCGTGCCATCCGCGGCATCATCCGTTCCAGCTGCTCCGGCGTGCCGTGCTCGAAAAGTGTCGGCGCCAGCAGGAATATGCCGTTCTGGCTGACCCGCCCCGGTGCACCGGCGGCGTAGTACTCCTGCTCGAACAGCACCCACTCCAGCAGCGAGGCATCGCGCCCGCCGTACTCCTGCGGCCAGGCGACGACCGACAGCCGTGCCTCGGCCAGCGTGCGCTCCCATTCGCGATGCGCCTCGAACCCGGCCTTGGTATCCATCGAAGGCAGCGGCTTCGCGGGTTTGGCCGCGGCGAGGAATTCGCGGACTTCCCGCTGGAATTCCTGCGTCGCCTGATCGAGATCCAGATCCACTACGTTGTCCCGTTCTGCTCGGACGTCGAGGCCGTCGTCGCGTTGGCCTTCATCGACTTGGCGTTCATACCGCCGAGCGAATCCGCGCCGACCTCGGCATTGTGCGCATGTGCGAAGTGATGCAGGCCGAATACCGAATCCATGCCCGCCCGCATGCCCATCAGATCCTCGGCCTGGTTGACCGCCTTCTTGGTCAGCGCGAGCCCGAATTGCGGCATGGTGGCGATCTTTTCGGCCAGTTCGAGGGTTTCGGTCTCGAGCTGGTCGCGCGGCACGACGCGATTGACCATGCCCCACTGCTCGGCCTGCGCCGCATCGAAGCGGTCACCGGTGAACAGGAACTCCTTGGCCGCGCGCGGACCCATCACCCACGGATGGGCGAAGTACTCCACACCCGGAATACCCATGCGCACAACGGGATCGGAGAAGAAGGCGTCATCGGAAGCGATGATCAGATCGCAGACCCAGGCCAGCATGAGCCCGCCCGCGATGCAGGCGCCCTGCACCATGGCAATAGTCGGCTTCGGAATTTCGCGCCAGCGTCGGCACATGCCGAGGTACACCTCGAGCTCGCGCGCGAAACGCTGGTCACCGCCGACCTTGTCGACGTGATCCCACCAGAGCGCGGCCTTGTTCTGGTAGCGCACATGGTGATCACGGCCGGGAGTGCCGATATCGTGCCCGGCGCTGAAGTGTTTTCCGTTGCCCGCCAGGACGATTACGCCGACCTCGGGATCCTCGACCGCGCGCTCGAAGGCGGCGTCGAGAGCGTAGGTCATCACCGAGTTCTGCGCATTGCGGTAGTCGGGCCGGTTGAGCGTCACGATGGCGACCCGCCCGCGCCGTTCGTACGTGACGACGTCCGGCTCATAGGGAATCTCGGACATTACGACTTCTCCTCACGTAGTTCACGTTTCAGCACTTTCCCGGCCGCGCTGTAAGGCAATTGGTCCCGGAATTCGATAAACCGCGGCACCTTGAAATTCGCCAGCACCGTGCTCGCATGTGCGCGCACCTGCTCCTCGGTGAGTCCCGCGCCGGGCTTGCGCACCACAAATGCCTTGCCCACCTCGCCCATTCGGGTATCCGGGACTCCGATGACCGCGGATTCGGCCACCCCGGCGAGTCGGGCCAGCGCCTGTTCCACCTCCGCCGGATACACATTGAATCCGCCGGAGATGTACATATCCTTGAGTCGATCGGTGATCTTCAGATAGCCGCGCTCGTCGATCGTGCCGATATCGCCGGTGTGCAGCCAGCCCTCGGTATCGATGGTTTCCGCGGTGCTTTCCGGGTCGTCGAGGTAGCCGAGCATGACATTCGGGCCGCGCAGCAGCACCTCACCTTCCGGACTCAGCCGCAGTTCGAAATCGGCGATCGGCCGGCCGCAGGTGCCCGCGATGGTCGCGGCCTCGTCGTCCGCGCGGCACATGGTGCCGAATCCGGCGGCCTCGGACAGCCCGTAGGCGGTGATGACCACATCGAAGTCGAGTTCCGAACGCATGCGCTCGACCAGCACCACCGGTACGGTCGCGGCACCGGTGACGGCGACCCGCAGGGTGCTCAGGTCGAAGTTGTCCCGGTCCGGGAAGTCCAGGATCGTCTGGTAGATGGTCGGCGGGCCGGGCAATACCGTGATCTTCTCTTCGCCGACCAGTCGCATGGTCACCGGCACATCGAAGGTCGCCTGCGGAATGATCGTCGCGCCGGTCACCAGGCACGCGAGAATGCCTGCCTTGTAACCGAAGTTGTGGAAGAACGGGCTGACCACCAGATAGCGATCGGAGCTGTCGAGGGTGGAGCATTCGGCCCAGGCCCGCACCACCGACAGCGCCTGCCGATGCGCGACCAATGTGCCCTTGCTGCGTCCGGTGGTGCCGGAGGTGAACAGGATGTCGGAAATATCCTGGGGGCCGACATCTTCGGCGCGCTTCACGGCATCGGCCGGCGGGACGGATTCGGCGACTTCGGCCAGCTGCGACCAGCTCAGCGCGGTGGGATCGTCGGTTTCCGACTCGACCGGAATGACCACCACCGTATCGATGTGCAATTCCGGTGCTGCGGCACGCAATTCGGCCAACCGATCCCTGCCCAGGAAGGTCCCGGCAATGAACAGCGCCTTGGCCTCGACCCGCTCCAGCACATCGGCGGCCTCGTCCGCGACGTAGCGGGTATTCAACGGCACCAAGGCCGCACCCGCGTAGTGCGCGGCCAGGGCGGCGATCACCCAGTGGTAGGTATTCGGCGCCCACATGGCGACCCGATCGCCGGCCTGCACGCCACGCGCGATCAGCGCCCGCGCCACCTCCTGCACCGCTGCCAGCAACTGCGCCCAGTCCAGCCGTACGTCGCCGTCGCCGAGGGCGGGCGCGGTGCCGAAGGTGCGCGCGGCATCGTGCAGTGCCATGGGTGTCGTTTGTGCGGGGGTTGTCACGGGTGTCCTCACCGTCGGCGGGGTCTTTTGCTGCCCTTGCTCGATAAAAGCGGTCCGGCTCTAACAAAGCAAGTGCTTGGTAGGTTATCCTACCGGCGTGGTTGCTATCCAGACCTCAGATTCCGGCACCGCAGCACAGGACGCGCGGTTTTCCGCAGAAGTGCGCGAGTGGTTGGCCGAGAACCTCGACGGCGAGTTCCGTGCGCTGCGCGGACTCGGCGGGCCCGGCCGCGAACACGAGGCCTTCGAAGAACGCCTCGCCTGGGACCGGCATCTGGCCGCCGCAGGCTGGACCTGCCTCGGCTGGCCCGAGGAGTGGGGCGGGCGCGAGGCCTCGGTGCGCCAGCAGGTGATCTTCCATGAGGAATACGCCAAGGCGAACGCGCCCGCGCGGGTTTCCCATGTCGGTGAGGAACTGCTCGGTCCGACGGTATTGGCCTTCGGCACCCAGGCGCAGAAGCAGCGGTTCCTGCCGGGCGTCCGGAATGTGACCGAGCTGTGGTGCCAGGGCTACTCCGAACCCGGCGCGGGCTCGGACCTGGCGGCCATCACCACCAGCGCCCAGCTCGACGGCGACGAATGGTCGATCAACGGCCAGAAGATCTGGACGTCGCTGGCCCATGTGGCCGACTGGTGCTTCGTCGTCGCGCGCACGGAAAAGGGTTCGACCCGGCACAAAGGCCTTTCCTACCTGCTGGTTCCGATGCATCAGCCCGGTATCGAGGTCCGCCCGATCATCCAGCTGACCGGTACCTCGGAATTCAACGAGGTCTTCTTCGATGACGCCCGCACCGCCGCGGACCTGGTCGTCGGCGAACCCGGTGACGGTTGGCGCATCGCCATGGGCACACTCACCTTCGAGCGCGGCATCTCCACCCTCGGCCAGCAGATCCGATTCGCTCGCGAACTGGCCGATATCGAGGCATTGGCCCGCCGCACCGGCGCGGCCGACGACCCGTTGATCGCCGACCGCATCGATAGGGCATGGGTCGGCCTGCGTGTGCTGCGCGCGCACGCGCTGCGCACCATGCAGGACAGCACCGCCGACGACGGCGGCCAAGCCTCGGTTTCGAAGCTGCTGTGGGCCAACTGGCATCGCGGCCTCGGCGAATTGGCCATGGCCGTGCTCGGCCCCGCCGGTCTGGTGGCCGATGAGCACGATCTCAACGAATGGCAGCGGCTGTATCTGTTCACCCGCGCCGACACGATCTACGGAGGTTCGAACGAAGTGCAGCGCAATATCATCTCCGAGCGCGTGCTCGGACTGCCGCGGGAGGCTCGCCCATGAATGGACCGCTTTCCGTTGCGCCGCAGCCTATTCCGGGGCACGGTCTGCTGACCGGACGCAATGCCGTGATCACTGCCGCGGCGGGCACCGGCATCGGCTCCGCGACCGCGCGCAGGTTACTCGCCGAGGGCGCCGATGTCGTTGTATCCGACTGGCACGAGCGGCGTCTCGCCGAAACCGAGGTCGAGTTGAAGGCCGAATTCCCGGAGCGCCGGGTCGCCTCGATCGTGTGCGATGTGCAGAGCAGCGAACAGGTCGACGAGTTGATTCGCGGTGCCGCAACGGCATTGGGCCGCATCGACATCATGGTCAACAATGCCGGACTCGGCGGCGAGACACCGGTCGTCGATATGACCGACGAGCAGTGGGACCGAGTCCTGGACATCACGCTCAACGGCACCTTCCGCTGCACCCGCGCCGCCCTCGGCTACTTCCGCGATGCGGGCCACGGCGGTGTCATCGTCAATAACGCCAGCGTGCTCGGCTGGCGCGCGCAATACGGCCAGGCGCACTACGCCGCCGCCAAGGCCGGCGTCATGGCCCTGACCCGCTGCAGCGCCGTCGAGGCCGCCGAACTCGGCGTCCGCATCAATGCCGTCGCCCCGAGCATCGCCAGGCACGCCTTCCTCGACAAGGTCAGCTCGACCGAACTCCTCGACCGCCTCTCCGAACGCGAAGCCTTCGGCCGCGCGGCGGAACCCTGGGAGGTTGCCGCCACCATCGCCATGCTCGCTAGCGACTACACCTCATACCTCACCGGCGAAGTGGTATCGGTCAGCAGCCAGCGCGCCTGATCGACCCACCACATGCGCGACTCGACCGTCCGGCGCGCATCAAGGTGTTGAACGTCCCACCATCACCGACCACGACGGAGCTGTCTTACGGTGAGTCAGGACGGCCACCGCGGGAACTCGGCAATCATTACTGCCTTGCGAGTGACCCGTTCGCGGCCCGTCTCGTGTCGGAGTCGTTGAAGCGATGCGCCGCAGGCACGGGATTCGACCATCCGATGCGAGTGCATCCGGTGCCGGACGATCCACCATCATCGACCACCATGGAGCGAGTTTTGCGAGCGACCGTTCGCGGCCCGTCTCGCGTCCGAGTCGTTGAAGCGATGCGCCGCAGGCACGGGATTCGACCATCCGATGCGAGTGCATCCGGTGCCGAACGATCCACCATCATCGACCACCACGGAGCGAGTCTTGCGAGCGACCGTTCGCGGCCCGTCTCGTGTCGGAGTCGTTGAAGCGATGCGCCGCAGGCACGGGATTCGACCATCCGATGCGAGTGCATCCGGTGCCGAACGATCCACCATCATCGACCACCACGGAGCGAGTCTTGCGAGCGACCGTTCGCGGCCCGTCTCGCGTCCGAGTCGTCGAAGCGATGCGACGAAGTCGCGAGTCTCGACGGCTCGGACGCGAGACACCCGGGGGCCGCGAACACGCAGCGCCGCAGGCGCTGCCATCAAACACCGCCTGATCAGGTAAAAAAGGCCGGGACGCCGGCGGTAAACCTGTGCAATGCTGGGAGTGGTCGAATCCCGCACTCCCCTAAGGGGCGATGGCTATGGGGCAGGATCGCCCACCGGCCGACGAACAACTGGAACTCGAATTGGTGCGCCAAGTCGTGCTGGCCAGGCGACGTCTGGACAGCATGGTGCTCGCGGCACTCACCCTCGGTGCCGAACTCATGGACCACACATCCGACCGCGCGACCGCGACCCGGACCGCCCAGATTCTCGAGCAGTACGCGATCGATGAAGCCGAGGTCGCCCGTGATCCGCGGGGTGCGTTGCGCGCCGATATGACACGCGATTACGAACGTGCCTGCCGCGTCGGGCTCAGTGCCGCATCGCTCGGATCCGAACAGGATCGCAGACGGCGGCGGCAGACGGCACTGCTGTGTGAGGTGCGAGCGGATCTGCTCGATGTCATTCGCAAATGCCGCGAATTCCGCTTCGATCGCGTGGCGTTCACCGACGAGATCGCCCAAGGTCTGTGCGCCGCTACGGACAAGCTGGTGGTCGGTGCGGATATGGATACCTATCGTGCCTGGCAGCGCGGCATGATCCTCAAACTCATCGAGGAGCCGGTCCTATTCGGCCCGCCGCGCGTTATGGCCACTGTCGACGCGGGCCCGGATCGCAACCCGCTGACCGTCGAATGGGACAGCTGTGAGCGCAGACTCGCGCTGGTCGCCCGGATGGCGCGCGCAGGCGTCTCACCGGTCGTGATCTGCGACCGACTCCTTGCCGACCTGTCGGTGTCGTCACCACTGCGCTATTCGATGCGCTGACCAATCGAGGCACGCGGTTGGCCCAAGCAAATGCTTGGTTGTATTATGAGCCGTGTGACCGCACCAGACGCCTCGAAATCAGCTCGGCGCAATGAATTGCTCGCACTCGCGGCCCAACTGTTCGCCGAGCGTGGGCTGCGTGCGACCACCGTGCGGGATATCGCCGATGCGGCCGGGATTCTCTCGGGGAGCCTCTATCACCACTTCGATTCCAAGGAGTCGATGGTCGACGAGATTCTGCGCGGCTTCCTCGACGATCTGTTCGGGCGGTACCGGGAGATCGTGGCCTCCGGGCTCAGTTCGCGAGATACCTTGGAAGCCTTGGTGATCGCGTCCTACGAATCCTTCGACCGCTCACACGCCGCAGTGGCGATCTACCAGGCCGAGGCCAAGCGGTTGCGCGATTCGGAGCGGTTCACCTATATCGCGGACTACAACCGAGAATTCCGCGAGCTGTGGCACCGGGTGTTGATCAAGGGCGTCGAGGACGGCAGCTTCCGGCCGGAACTCGATGTCGAATTGGCCTACCGGTTCCTCCGGGACACGGTTTGGGTTGCGGTGCGGTGGTACGAGCCCGGCGGCTCGATCACCGTCGAGAACCTCGCCAAGCAGTACCTGACCATCGTGCTGGACGGCCTGACCGTGCCGTAGTCGATTTCGGTAGCTCGCATGGCCCAGCGTGGGCTACGCGAGCTACCGCCTCCAGGCCCGTCGGGCAACACCAAGTAGGAGTTCTCCATGTCAGCACCATCCGCTCGCCGCCCGTACACCCCGGTGCGGGACGCCTATGTGATCGACGCGGTGCGCACGCCGATCGGCAAGCGCAATGGTGCGCTGGCCGCGGTGCATCCGGCCGATCTCGGCGCGGCCGCATTGCGTGGGCTGCTGGATCGCAACCCCGTTGATCCGGCGGTGGTCGACGATGTGATCGTCGGCTGCGTCGACAATATCGGTCCGCAGGCGGGCAATATCGGTCGCACCATGTGGCTGGCCGCCGGTTATCCGGAGGAAGTTCCTGGCGTTACCGTCGACCGGCAGTGCGGATCTTCCCAGCAGGCCATCAATTTCGGCGCGCAGGCGATTATGAGTGGCACGGCTGAGGTGATCGTCGCGGGTGGTGTGCAGAATATGAGCGCTATTCCGATCTCGGCGGCCATGTTGGCGGGCACGGAATATGGTTTCGACGCACCGTTCGTCGGGGCGCAGGGCTGGGACCATCGCTATGGCACCGCGGAGGTTTCGCAGTTCAACGGTGCCCAGATGATCGCCGACAAGTGGAATATCAGCCGAGAAGAGATGGAGCGCTGGGCATTGCGCAGCCATGAGCGCGCCCGCGATGCCATCAAGAACGGCCGCTTCGACGGCGAGATCGTGCCCGTCGGTGATTTCTGGATCGACCAGGGACCGCGCGAGACCTCGCTCGAGAAGATGGCGTCGCTGCCGGTGCTCGCCGAGGGCGGCACACTGACCGCCGCGGTGGCCAGCCAGATCTCCGACGGCGCGAGCGCGACCCTGCTCGCCTCCGAATGGGCCGTCGCGGAATACGGACTCCGCCCGCGCGCCCGCATCCACCATGTGAGCGCCCGTGGCGCCGACCCGATCATGATGCTCACCGGCCCGATTCCGGCCACCAAGTGGGCGCTGGAGAAGACCGGTCTGACCATCGAGGATATCGATGTCGTCGAGATCAACGAGGCCTTCGCCCCGGTCGTGCTCGCCTGGCTGCGCGAGACCGGCGCCGATCCGGAGAAGGTGAACGTCAACGGCGGCGCGATCGCCCTCGGACATCCGCTCGGCGCCACCGGCGCAAAGCTTTTCGCGACGCTGCTCAATGAGCTGGAACGCCGCAACGGCCGCTACGGCCTGCTTACCATCTGCGAAGGCGGTGGTACTGCCAACGTAACGATTATCGAGCGCCTCAACTAGAGAGCCTCGCCTCCCCGAGCCCTCTGCCGGTGCGGCGTCAGCGGGGGCATTGTTCGGGGCATCCCGGACCAGCGAGTCGGATGGAAGCCCGACCGTTGTCAGCCCAGATAGGGTCGCGTGCGGTGTTCGGATTCGGAGTGATGGTGCAGACGGAGCCGGACCGTGTTGTGCACTGGCAGTTCCGCGAGTTCGTCTGGGCGGACGAAGCGACTTCGGTGGACTCGTCGCTCACTTCGGCCGCTTCGCACAGTCCCAATAGTGGAAGCGACACCGATATAACTCTGAGCTTCGCCGTGCCGGTAGGCATGGCGAACTCTTCGAACACGATCAGCTCGTAGGCGATTCGGCGGGACCGTAAACTCTTCAGCGTCAATCGTCCTGAGCCGAGGAGCATGGCAGCTATATGAGCGCCACGTCCAAACGTCCGTTCCCCTTGCTCCGCCCGGCATCAACATCCGAGGCAGCCGCGATTGCAGACAACGACTGGTCGGCCTTTTGTCAACTGTCCACCTTGCATGACCACTGGACCATGAAGCCATGGGGGCCAGGCCAAGCGGGCTACTACTGGTACATCACATTCGACGATCCAGAGTTGATCAGCCTCGTGGCGCGGTGTCAGGAAGCGCTCGTGCATGACGGTATCGACCTGGTGCCCTTGGACGGCCTGCACCTGACGGTGCTCAGTATCGGCAAGGTTGCCGAAGTCTCCGATCGGCAACTGGACGGCGTCATGTCGGCGGCACAGGCAGAACTTTCTACAGTGAAGCCCTTCGACCTCAGCATTGGCCCGTTGACGGGATCCCGAAGCGCACTCAGGTTCTCCGTCACCCCATGGGACGGTCTCCTCAGCGTGCACCGCCGAGTTCGTTGCGCATCGGCTGTTCACCGCCCATCGAGCCGACTTGCAGAGACATCGGAGTTCCGGCCGCATCTCGGAATCGGATACATCAATCGGTCACAAGGAGCAGCCCCGCTGATCGACGATGTCTCCCTGCTCCGGAACCTTCCGCAAATCTCCGTTCGCGTCGACAGGCTGCACTTGGTGGAGTTACGCCGGGAAGGACGCCAGTATCGCTGGACCGATCGAGCCGTCGTTGCGCTCGGCGGTTGACTACAGCTCGGGCGCCGAGAACTCACGCGCGGCCGGTGCCCACTTCTCGAGCTCGTCCAGGTAACCCGCCGACGCCGGTGTAGGAATGGCCCGCATGAGCATGCCCAGCTCGTTCGCTCGCTGCCACACCGACCGGATCGGGCGATCACTCGATACCAACAGCGCCTCGATGCCAAACTGTGCAGCCTGCTCGACATCGCGGTACCCGTCGCCGAGCATGGCGGCTGCCATGTCGAGCGCAGCGGGCTGGGACCCGCACCCGACGTTGTGATGTGTGCCGGTCACAACACCAGGCCCGATTCCGCGCTGGATTGTCACCTAGCCAGCGGGAACGAAGTATCCTGCCTGTCGTGCTCCTGCTGGCGGAACCGATTCGAGGAGAGTGTCGGGGCGCAGTACATCCCCGCGTTGAACGTTGCTGAAAAGCTTGCGACTCGGGGTTGCCGGGACAGCCTGCTTTGGCGCCGAACCTTGGATGAAAACGTAGTACTCGTAGTGGAAGTGGTCATCCGAGCTGAACACCGGCAGTCTCCGCCAACAATATCCGGCCAATCCCGAGGCCGAATTCATTGTTTCCCGAGTCATTCCCGACTGGACGACCACCATCCGGTCCCAATCGTCATTCCAACCGGCCTCGACAGTCAGATCGCGAAGTGAAACCGTATCGGGCGCAGCGGCTTTCGTGCGTACTGTCTGCTCGAGCCTCGCGGGCGAACCCAAGGGTTGCGGATTCGCAGCCAACTCGAACGTCGCAGTGCAGTCCTCCCCGACACCGTTCGGCGGTTCCGAGCTGGCGGCACAACCGGTGAGAACCAGCATCGCCATCCCGACAACAGCTGTAACCAGCTTGATGCCCATGGCCCTCACTTCCCTGCTGGTAGTGGGATATCCGATGGTTCCGGCGAGCCGGTCTCGCCAACCTTCACGCGGTTGCTCCACTCGATCTGTTGCTGCTGGTTGATCACGATCGCATCGCCGGCATCGATCTTCTGCTGGACCAGTCTCTGCAGTTCTTCAGGTGAGGCGTTCGGATGCTCGACCGCGACCTGTCTGCCGAGGCTGTTGTTGTGCAGGTCCATTGCTTCCCGTGCGGGAGCATTGCCGCCGATACCCTCGTGTGCTGTGCCGAAGCTTTGAGTCCAGTCCTCGCCATATCGTTGGGTCATCAGCGAGTTCCAGTACATGTGCCGGAACGCGTCTCCATGACCGTCATTGAGAGCGGCGGGGTCGTTGTCGTACGCCTTCTTTGCCGCTTCCTCGGCCTGTGATTTGAAATCGAAGAAGTCGGTAACCCTGCTGATCCCGTCCGGCTTCGTGAGCTGCAACTCGAGCAGCGCCACTTCCTCAGGTGTCATGAATGTCGGTTGGAAATCGGGTGAAACCATCCGGATCTCGTTCAGCAACAGGCCCGAAGGCCACAAGGTCGCACCCGACTTGGACGGTGCTGTCTGATATTTCGTGAGGATCTCGGCTAGCTTTGGGTCGCTGGGCATGGGAGTCGCGCCTCGCTGCACCTCAGGCGATAGAGACTCCAGGTGTCGCCGGATTTTCTCGGCACCCTCTTTGTCGGTCTGCTGAATCGATGTGAGCGCGCCCCGGATCCGACTGGTCAGGTAGAACTCGTAGCCTTCCTTCGCTACCAATCCGTCCGGACCGTGCTCCAGCACGACCTTCCAGTTGGGCATTCGTGAGCGGACCTCGCCGTCGTCCTCGACGTATAAGTGGTACTCCGAATCCTCGGCGTCGCGTTTTGCCTCTTTGATGACATCAATGTAGCCAACAATGGCGTCGAGCTGGATATAGATCTCCTGCTGGATGTCCCCCATCACCTGCTTGGTTCGCCGCGCATGGTCGCGGTCTTGGGCTGCGCGATCGCGAGCGGCGTCGCCAGCGGCGCGCTTCCAGTATTCGTAAGACATGTCGATCGCCGATGCCGCTTTGGCGGTATCGGCGTCAAGCTTCTGGGCCTTGTCCGAGATCTTCGCTCCGATGTTCACCGCAGGGCGCGGATCCCAACTGAGCACCTTGGACACCGTAAGCGCCTCTACATACGCGCCGCCGCTCACCGCTGTCCGGCCTCCCGCAGACGGTCCGCGAAGGCACCATCCTCCGCAAGGAATTGAGTCACTGCTGTGTCGGTGAGATCTGCGAACTCGTGCAGACGGCGAGCGTGATATTCCACAACCTTGTTCAGTCCGGTCGCGACCGCGTCGACGGTCTGGGCTATATCGGAGCTTTCCATCGTGGGCAGGGCGACGAGCCCCTCAGCCAATGGTGCCAATCCGCCGACCGCGTCACCATGGCTCCGAACCGTATTCGCCAACTCTCGGGTCTTGTCCGGATCCAGCTCGAAGTCACTCACTGGTGCCCCCCGTCTCATTTGTCCGTCGTCGCGTGGGTCAAGGCTACAAGGCGAAGGCGGCGGCCCCGGTACACACCTCGGCAGATAGTGGATTCGGAAACCTTGATTCGTATGAACTTCCAATGCATGCGAAAGACCGCTCCGGCCAGGAAGGCTCCGGGCGGCCTTCGTGAATAGACCGAAGCGGTGCTTCGGCTATGACGGGCTCGGGGTCACGCCATGATCGGCAGTCAGCGCGGCGATGGTGTCGATCCGCACAACCGCGTCGGCAACGATGCGGTCGATGAGTTCCTTACAGGTGGGCAGGTCATCGATGATGCCGGTGACCTGGCCCGCGGCGAGCACGCCCGCCTGGGTATTGCCCTCGACGAGTCCGGCGCGCAGCAGCATCGGGGTATTGGCGGCCATCACTACCTGAGACCAGCTGAGGTCCTTGGCTTTTCGCATGGCCAGACCGTCACGGACCATGGTCGACCACTTCATGCCGGTCAGGCCCTTGAACTTCGCCGCATTGGAGACCGCGGCGGCCAACCCCCGCCAGCGCCCCGAATGTTCCAGGCGATCAACGAGTTCGGTATTCAGCACCCGGTGCGCCATACCGTCGACCTTGAGCGAGACCACAGTGTCCTGCAGCTGTCGCTTCAGGTATTCCTGCTTGACCGCGTCGGGTACGGTGCTCTCCTTGGTCAACAGGAAACGCGTGCCCATCGCGACACCCGCGGCGCCGTAGGCCAATGCGGCCGCCAGACCACGTCCGTCGAAGAATCCGCCTGCCGCGACAACCGGAATATCGACCGCATCCAGCACCGACGGCAATAGCAGCGTGGTCGCGACCGGGCCGGTATGTCCGCCGCCCTCGCCGCCCTGCACGATCACCGCATCGGCGCCCCAGGACGCGACCTTCACCGCGTGTTTGGCCGCGCCGACCGATGGAATCACCACCACACCGGCATCTTGCAACTCGGCGACGAGTTCCTGCTTCGGTGCCAACGCGAATGACGCGACGGCTACCTTCTCCCGGATCAACAGATCGATCCGCTCGGGCGCATCCGTGGCGTCGGCGCGGATATTCACGCCGAACGGCTTGTCGGTATGCGCCTTGGTCTTCGCGATCGCGGCTTCCAATTCGGCGAATGTCATGGTGGCCGAGGCCAGAATCCCGAGCCCACCCGCCTCGGCCGTCGCCGACACCAGGCTCGGCCCGGCCACCCAACCCATGCCGGTCTGCACGATCGGATGTTCGATGCCGACCAATTCGGTCAGCGGTGTCCGCAGCGAACTCATGACGGCACCTCCGATTCCCGAACCTTCTTGGGATCGAGCACATCCCGGATCAACCGCAGCTCTTCCGAGGTCGGCAGCCGGGTCTGGTCCGCCTCGGCCAGTCCGGCGATCTCGAACGAGGTGTTCTCGGCGACTTCGTCGGCGGTGACGCCCGGATGCAGACTGCGCGCCCGCATCGTATGGTCGGGTCCCTGGAAATCGAAGACGCCGAGATTGGTGACCACCCGGTGCAGGTGATGGAATCGATACGCCGGATTGGCCGGATCGACCTTGTCGTAGCCGACGCCCGAGACGATATCGACCTGATCCACGAACACCCGGCGGGTATGCCGCGAAACCCAGTAGCTGGTCGGATGATTGATGGTGTTGCCCGGCGCGCCGCGGGAACCGAACATCTGCCGGGTCGGCTGCTGCAACGGACCGAATGCCGACAGATTCTGATTGCCGAACCGATCGAGCTGATTGGCCCCCATCACCACATGGCGCCGTCCGGCGGCGACCACATCGAACACCTTGCGGAACGGAATCCACCCCTCGATCGGCGCTTTGGCGCCCAGCGGGGGAGTGTCGGCGAAGAACAGCGCCTCGCCGTCGGAGAGCAGCAGATCCGGTTCGGTGGTCAACTTGGCCAGCCGCGCGCCGATGATCGTCATCGGCGACATCGGCGAGGCCATGATTTCCCCTGCGCCGCTGAAGATCTCGGCGCAGGCGATGGCGCAGATCTCGGCCTTGGTGACGGTTTCTGCAGTAGGCCCGCCCGGCACCCGGCCACCACCCTTCACGGAATCGCTTCGCGATGTCATTTCTGCGCCTCCTGTGCGAACTCGCGAACGGCGGCCTGATATTCGTCCTCGGAGACCGCCAGATACTTGTCGACGAACTGCTGCCAGGACTCCGGCGTCTTGGCCGATTCCGCATAGTGCTTCTGGAACTTCTCGTCCCGGCCGTAGCTGTCGGCGGCCAGGGTGAAGTGCGCGCCGCCGGGCGCTTCGACCACACCGTCGACCAGCATCCGATTGATCAATAACGACTGCAGCGGAACGGCTTTCACCAGTTCCTCGGTCTCCACCACCTGCTCCACCGAGACGTAGCGGCGTTCGGCGGCCAGGCAGTACAGGTCGTCGAAGTACGGATCGACGCCGGTGTAGGCGGCATTGCCGTGCTTATCGCCGATATTCAAATGCACGAGCGCCGCATCGAGATTCAGCGCGGGCATCGCGATCAGCGTCTCGGTTCGTCCGTCGCCGTCCGGATACGGTGACGCGACGGTCTTCAGCTCGCCATCCCAGAACTTCGCGACATCGGATCCGAGACCGGCGCGGATCGGCAGGAACGGCAGTCGAGCGGCCGCCGCCTCCAGCCCGCATTTCAACATGCCCTCGTCCATCTCCCGCGCCACCAGCGCGCCGGACGTCCGCGCCTTGGCGAACCACGGGTCGTAGAACGGCGGCGAATCCAGCGAGACGAAGCCGTAGTACGCCGTGCGCACCTTGCCCGCCGAACACAGCAGACCGAGATCGGGGCCGCCGTAGCTGACCACGGTCAGATCGGTGATATCCGAGCGCAGGATGGCCCGCACCAGCGCCATCGGCTTGCGCCGCGAGCCCCAGCCGCCGATGCCGATGGTCATACCGCTGCGCAGTTCGCCGACGACCTCGTCGAGCGACATTCGCTTGTCCCGCATCAGCTTTCCTTGCTCTCTTCCTTGCGTGCGGCCAGATCGCCGTCGAACCGCGCGCGGATCTCATCCGCGACACCGGCGAGATTCAGTTCGAAGGTGAAGCCCTGTTCGTAGCGGTAGCTACGGTGCACGTCCTGTACATCGATGCCATTGAGCGCCCGCTTGGCCGCCCGGATGACCCGGCTGTCCTTGGTCGCGATGTTCTTGGCGACCTCCAGCGCGGCGGCATCGAGTTCGGCGCGCGGGACCACCTGGTACACCGAGCCGAAGTGCTGCAACTGCTGTGCGGTGATGGTGCTCGCGGTATAGAACAGCGCGCGCATCAGATGCTGCGGCACCAGCCGGGACAGATGCGTGGCCGCACCGAGTGCACCGCGGTCGACCTCGGGCAGCCCGAAAGTGGCGTCATCCGAAGCGATTACGACATCGGCATTGCCGACCAGGCCGATGCCGCCGCCGAGGCAGAAGCCCTGTACCGCCGCGATCACCGGCACCGGGCAGTCGTAGACCGCCGCGAACGCCTCGAAACAGCCGTGATTCGCGTCGATCAGCGCCTGATGGCCGGGGGTGCGCTGCATTTCCTTGATATCGACACCGGCATTGAAGCCGCGGTTCTCGGCGCGCAAGACCACCACTTTGGCTTCCGGATCGCGCCCGGCCGCGCGGATCTCATCCGCCAGCGTGAACCAGCCGTCGGACGGTATGGCGTTGACCGGCGGGTAGTCGACCGTGACCACGGTGATGCCGGTTGATTCGGAGTGACGGTTGATCCCCATCGCAAGTCCCATCGTGTGTACGAGATGGCAAAGCAAGCAGTTGCTTGGTAGATTAGCACGGTGGCACTCGAAATAGACCTCACCGGCAACGTCGTCCTTGTCACCGGCGGTGTGCGCGGGGTGGGCGCAGGCGTCAGCAGGGCTTTCCTGGCTGCCGGAGCGACCGTCGTGGCCTGCGCGCGACGACCCGGTGAAGAGCTGGTGCAGCATGAGGGCCGGGAGATCGAATACCTGCCCTGCGATGTGCGCGATGCCGATGCCGTGCAGGGTTTGGTCGACGCGATCGTCGCGCGGCACGGCCGCCTCGATCACCTGGTCAACAATGCGGGCGGCGCCCCGTTCGCCCTTGCCGCCGACGCCGGCAAGAACTTCCACAGCAAGATCGTCGAGCTGAATCTGCTCGCGCCCCTGCTGGTCTCGCAGGCCGCCAATGCGGTGATGCAGCAGCAGCCGGGCGGCGGCTCCATTGTGATGGTGTCGAGTGTGAGCGGGCATCGACCGTCGCCGGGTACCGCCGCCTACGGCGCGGCCAAGGCGGGCGTCGACAGCCTGACCTCCTCGCTCGCGGTCGAATGGGCGCCGAAGGTCCGGGTGAATTCGCTGGTCGTGGGCCCGGTTGTCACCGAACTGAGCGAATTGCACTACGGCGATCAAGACGGTATCGACGCTGTCGGCGCGACCATCCCGCTCGGTCGGATGGCCCGCCCGGAGGACATCGGCCGCTGCGCCGCCTTCCTGGCCTCATCCCTGGCCGCCTTCGTCAGCGGCGCGACGCTGCTGGTGCACGGCGGCGGTGAGCGTCCGGCATTCCTCGCGGCGTCGAATGCGAAAGTCGGCGAGCAGACCGCCGAGGCCTGAACAATCGAACCTGAAAACGAAGAGGACACAACAGGTATGGACACCGAGCAGATCTGCGCGGGGCGCATTGTCATCGTCACCGGTGCCGGCCGCGGTATCGGCCGGGCGCACGCGCTCGCCTTCGCCGCCGCCGGAGCCCGCGTGGTCGTCAATGATCTCGGCTCCGCGCTGAACGGTGCGGCGACCGGTGAGACGCCCGCCGAACAGGTCGTCGCCGAGATCAAAGCACTCGGCGGCGAGGCCGTGGCCAATGGTGACGACGTCGCGGACTGGGACGGCGCGCGCAATCTCATCCGCCAGGCCGTCGACACCTTCGGCGGCCTGGACGTGCTGGTCAACAATGCCGGTTTCGTGCGCGACCGCATGTTGGTGAACCTCGGCGAAGACGAGTGGGATGCCGTGGTCCGGGTCCACCTCAAGGGCCACTTCGCGACCATGCGCCATGCGATCGAGTACTGGCGGGGCGAGTCCAAGGCGGGTCGCCCGGTCGATGCCCGCATCATCAACACCAGCTCCGGCGCGGGCCTGCAGGGCAGTGTCGGCCAGAGCAATTACGGTGCCGCCAAGGCGGGTATCGCGGGCCTGACCCTCACCGCTTCGGCCGAATTCGCACGCTACGGCGTCACTGTCAATGCCATCGCCCCTTCGGCCCGCACGCGCATGACCGAAACCGTCTTCGCCGAGATGATGACCGCACCCGAGGACGGCTTCGACACGATGGCTCCCGAGAATGTCTCGCCGATCGTGGTCTGGCTCGGCAGTTCGCAATCCGCGGCCGTCACGGGCCGGATGTTCGAGGTCGAGGGCGGCAAGGTCGCGCTCGCCGACGGCTGGCGGCACGGTACCGCCGTGGACCGCGGTGCCCGCTGGAATCCGGCCGAACTCGGCCCGGTGGTCGCCGACCTGATCGCCAAGTCCGTTCCGCCGGAGGCGGTATACGGCGCTTGAGCGCCGAATAGTTCCGGCAGCGCCGAAAGCTGGACGGTTGCTTCGCCCGACAAGGATCGGTACGGTCGTGCTATTTGTCTCTCCGGTTCGGTGGGGTCGTGTCGGCGCGTCCCTCGATTCGTGTTCTGGCGGTAGAGGTGCGAACATGCGGTCCGCGGTGGGTTCGTCGCCGGGCGAACGGACCGACCCGGGTTCCACTGTTGGCACGTCCGATTCGCCGCTGCGCGGCATCGTCATACGTACTGGTCTGCCCGTTTGGCCCGGCGCACGTCGGGGGATCGACGCGGAAATGTGTTCGGGATCGAAGCCGAACTCCCGATGGCATGATCTGGGCGGTCGACCGAGAGCCGGCGTGTGGCGGGCCGGGCGTGTCGAATACCCGGCGTGCCCCGAGCTACTGCGCGGATTGGGCTGGGGTTTACTATGGGCTCCCGTTCGTTGAAGTCCCGGAACTGAAGTGTTGCGACCGGGCCAGAGATCTGCGCTATTTCGGATGAGGGGAATGCTGGCGCATGGCCGTTGGTCGCACGTCGCGTGTGGTCGCAGTACTTGCGACGTGCGCGGACCCGAATAATCCGACGCCGGATTCGAACGGCGATGTCTGGATGCCGCTCACGATTCCGGGCCAACCGAGTGTCAGTTCGCCGATCGATTCGACCGACGCCGCAGCCGGTGTGAACCCCGCCGCCGGTCCCGGCTCGGCCGCCGCCGGTTCAGCAGCTGGTTCAGCCGCGACGGGTCTGCTCGGCGCACTCCTCGGCGGTGGCTCGGTAGGCACCAGCACCAGCACCAGCATCGGCTCGGCCGGGGTCGCCACCGTTCTCGGGACCGGTTCCGCTGCCGACGGTTCCGCGGCCGCCGGTGCGGGTTCGGCCGCGCTCGGCACGAGTTTGGCTGTGCTTGGAACTAGTTTCGCTGCTGTTGGTTTCGCGGTGGTGGGTGCGGGTTCGGCCGCGCTCGGCACGGGTTTGGCTGTGCTTGGAACTGGTTCGGCTGCTGTTGGTTTCGCGGTGGTGGGTGCGGGTTCGGCCGCGCTCGGTACCGGTTTGGCTGTGCTTGGAACTGGTTCGGCTGCTGTTGGTTTCGCGGTGGTGGGTGCGGGTTCGGCCGCGCTCGGTACCGGTTTGGCTGTGCTTGGAACTGGTTCGGCTGCTGTTGGTTTCGCGGTGGTGGGTGCGGGTTCGGCCGCGCTCGGTACCGGTTTGGCTGTGCTTGGAACTGGTTCCGCCGCAGTCGGTTCCGTCGGCGCGCGTGTGGGGCGCGTGCTGGTGAAGCCCGCGACGACCGCCCGGGTGGCGATTGTCGTCGCGGTCGCGGCGGTCGCACTCGCGGCCACCGTCGCGGTTCCGGAAATCGCGCTGGCGCTGGACAACCTGCTACCGCGCGGCCTGCGTTCGGGCCTGCGCTCCGATGGCATCGTCGTCTCGGCGTGGATCCTCTTCGCGGCCGCGACCTCGGTGGTCGCCTCGGCCGCGTGGCCGGTCGTCTCCCGCCGCAATCTGCGCCAGATCGCCTTGGTCATCTATGGCGTCGGTGTATTCGAGGTGGCGGTGAATCTGTTCTGGTCCACCACCTTCGGCTGGGTAGTCGTAGCACTCGGCTGTGTATTCATCGTTGTCACCGGTGCGCGCAATCTGGACTGGACCACCCTCGGTCGCGGTATCGCGATCTTCACCGCGGGCACCGCGGTCGTCGCGGTACTGGCCGCGCTGGAGGTTCGCCGGGCCTCCATCGATGCGCCGCCCGCGCGGGTCGGCGAACCGGACTGGGCCTGGCCGATCTGGGCGGCGGCCGCGCTGCCCATCGCGTTCGGTGCGGTCTGGATCGTGGTGGAGTTGTGGGTGCGTGCGCGAATCCTGTTGCGGCAGATCAAGGTTTTGCACCGCGTCATGGTCGGCCGATTTCCGGAGGTGGTCGCCCATGAGCAGACCGGTACCTCGGCGCAGCTCGAGGCATCCGACCAGGTCGCGCAGATCATGGACGCGCGGTATCTGCAATCCGGCGGCGGCGTCGAATTGTCACCGCGGGCCCGCCACTGGTATCGGCGCGTGCGGACCGAGTTGCGCAGTGGGCACGAAACCCATTGGGCGATGTAGTAGTAGACGCACGGTGGATTGCTCCGCCCGAGGGCATTAGTCCTCGCGGTTGGATCCAGGCAATCGCGCGCGCCTACGAAGCGGGTGCCCGAAATTGATCGTGCGCAATCAAAACCGATCAGTCCGAAGCATTCCCGAGGACTCGCTCGGGGTATTCAATACAGTTGACATAGCAAGGAATCCGGCAAGGCTCTGATGGCCTGCCGGATTCCATGTGTCTACCGACGTATCCGCACAACTGATTTCGTCACAACGCAGTCACTCCAGGCGCGCGCTTTTATCGCAACCCTGCACTTGTTGCCAAGCCCATAATTCACGGGTGACGCAAGGCGAGAAGCATCCATACCATGACGCAGTACGGTGCGACCCTGAGGGTCGCACCGTACTGCGCTGTGGGAGAACCTATTCGGTACCGTCCGGAGGAATTTCGGGCAAACCTTCGCTTGCCCGCAATTTCTCCGCCATGGAGGTGAGGAGGTTCTGTGATTCTTCGGACAGATCGAACGCCCTACTCGACAACCGTCGCAGTCCGTAGCCCTGCAGCTGGGACAGCAACTCCAGATCGTGATCGATCTTGGCGGCATAGATGTCGTTGAAGAAGTAGTCCGGCTTGACCTTGAAGAACTTGGCCAGTGCAGCCACCGTTTCGTCCGACGGGTTGGTCCGCTGTCCCGACCGCAACTGCGAGAGGTACGGTTTCGAGATCGGATGCCCGGAGGCCGTCAGCGCAGCCGCAACCTCCGCGTTGGTGTGCGGCTTGCGCCCCGGGGGATGCACGGTTTCGAACAGCTTGTTCAGCCGCGCCGCGAAATCAGCCATTGTGAGCCGCCCAATTCCCTTCGCTGTACTAACAGTCGTTATCTCGGATACGTATCATTGATATTAGCGGCTCAGTAACTGAAAACCTACGCCTGATTCGGGATTTCCTTGAAGCTTCTAGGTGCCGCTCTGGTGAAGTCACTGCGACGGTTGCGTTTGCGGGTCACGCCAACGGCTCTTGAGAAGGGGTGGTGTGAACCGGTTCTGGCCCGTCGCAAGGGTCTTCCCCTATGGGGATACGATAGCGAAAAGATAGCTGATGGGTCATCTACGTGCCTGTGCTGGAGTTTGTGTGGCGTACGACACGTTTTGGGCTCATTGGGATGAACGTTCAACTTCGGAGCGGAATTGGTTGAAACTGCTACAAGCGCTCGATGATGGTGCCTGTCGCCAATGCACCACCTGCACACATGAGCACCATCGCGGTGCTGCCACCGGAACGCTCCAGTTCGTGCAAAGCCGTTGTGATGAGCCGAGATCCGGTTGAGCCGACGGGATGTCCGAGGGCAATGGCGCCACCGTTTACATTCACCCGGTCCATGTCTGGTTTGTGTACAGAAGCCCATGAAAGTGCCACTGCCGCAAAGGCTTCATTGATCTCGAAAAGGTCGATGTCGCCGATATTCATTCCGGAGCGTTCGAGCAGCCGGGTGCAGGCCTGCACCGGACCGTCGAGATGGAACTCGGGCTCCGCGCCGACGAGCACCTGGCTCACGATTCGCGCGCGCGGGCGCAAACCCGCTCGCTGCGCGGCCTTTTCGTCCATCAGCAGTACGGCGGCCGCGCCGTCGGAGATCTGCGAGGAGGTGCCCGCGGTGTGGATTCCGCCCTCGAGTACCGGCTTGAGCTTGGCCAGCCCCTCGCGCGAGGTCTCGCGCAGGCCCTGATCCCTTGTCACATCCAGCTTCTCGCCGGTGAGCTTGCCTTCCTTGTCGACACCGGGCGCGGTCACGGTGAGCACCTCGCGATCGAAGCGTCCCTCGGCCCAGGCCTGGGCGGCCAACCGCTGCGAGCGGACGCCGAGTTCATCGAGATCGTCGCGAGTGAAGCCGCGCCGATTGGCAATACGCTCGGCGGCCTCGAATTGATTCGGCAGATCGATATTCCAGGAGGCCGGGCGGCGCGGGCCCGCGTTCTCGCCGACGTTGGCGCCCAACGGAACTCGGCTCATCGCCTCCACGCCGCAGGCCATGCCGATATCGATGGCGCCGGTCGCGATCAGTCCGGCGATCAGATGGTTGGCCTGCTGCGCCGATCCGCACTGCGCGTCGATAGTGGTGGCGCCGACCTGCCACGGCAGTCCGGCGTGCAGCCAGGCGACGCGGGTCACGTTGTTGGACTGTTCGCCCGCCTGGGTGACGCAGCCGCCGATGACCTGTTCCACCGCTGCGGGATCCAGGTGCGCCTGCTCGAGCAGCCCGCGCTGGGCGACGCCGAGCAGTTCGGCGGCGTGCAGACCGGCGAGCCGGCCACCGCGCTTGCCGATGGGGGTGCGAGCGGCCTCGACGATGACGGGTGTGCCCATGTCCAACCTTTCTTTCGGGACAGAAACTGAAACGTGTGTTTACGCGTGGTACGGCGGAATCTGTCCTGTTCTTCCCTCATTATGCAGCCTATGCTTCAATGATTGTAGAACGTGTTTCAGTTTGTCGAAGGAGACATCTGGTGGTAGACCAGCGCGATGCCCGGCCGAACCTGCCGGATGGGTTCGATGTCACGGACCCGGACATTTATGCCGAGCGTGTTCCGGTCGAGGAGTACGCCGAACTGCGCCGTACCGCACCGATCTGGTGGAATCCGCAGCCCCCTGAAATCGGCGGCTTCCACGACGAGGGCTTCTGGGTGGTGAGCAAGCATGCCGACGTCAAAGAGGTCTCGCGCCGCAGCGATGTGTTCTCCACCTTCGAGAACACCGCGATCCCGCGCTTCAACGACGACATCACCCGCGAGCAGATCGAGCTGCAGCGCTTCGTCCTGTTGAACATGGACGCGCCCCAGCACACCAAACTTCGCAAGATCATCTCCCGCGGCTTCACCCCGCGCGTAATAAACGGCCTGAAAGCAGAACTCGAGACCAGAGCCGAGGCCATCGTGAAGGAGGCGGTGGAGAACGGCACCGGCGACTTCGTCACCCAGGTCGCCTCCGAACTGCCGCTGCAGGCGATCGCCGAGCTGATCGGCATCCCGCAAGAGGACCGCAGGAAGGTCTTCACCTGGTCCAACGATATGACCGGCTACGACGATCCGGGGAGCACGGCCGATCCGGTCGCCGCCTCGGCCGAGGTGCTCGGCTACGCGTACCAGATGGCCGCGGCGCGTAAGGAATGCCCGGCCGACGATATCGCGACCAAGCTGATCGAGGCGGATGTCGACGGCGATGAGCTGACCCCGGAGGAGTTCGGCTTCTTCGTGATCATGCTCGCCGTCGCGGGCAATGAGACCACCCGCAATGCGATCACCCACGGCATGGCGGCCTTCCTGGAGCATCCGGACCAGTGGGAGCTGTTCAAGAAGGAGCGTCCGGCCACCGCCGCGGACGAGATCATTCGCTGGGCCACCCCGGTCACCTCGTTCCAGCGGACCGCGCTGGAGGACACCGAACTCGGCGGCGTCCAGATCAAGAAGGGCCAGCGGGTGGTCATGCTCTACCGCTCGGCCAACTTCGACGAAGAGGTCTTCGAGCACCCGGAGAAGTTCGACATCATGCGAAAGGACAACCAGCACTTGTCCTTCGGCGGTACCGGCGCGCACTTCTGCATCGGCGCGAATCTGGCGCGGATGGAGGTCGATCTGATCTTCAACGCCATTGCCGACGCCATGCCCGATATCACCAAGCTCGGTGACCCCAAGCGGCTGCGCTCCGGCTGGCTCAACGGGGTCAAGGAATTCCAGGTCGACTACAAGGCCTCGGGCTGCCCGGTCGCGCACTGAATCGCCGGGGATCCAGGCTTGGTCGGCAGCCTGGGTCCCCGGCCTCGGTGACAGACAAGAGCCCCCGCACCGGTTTGCCCAATAGCCGGTGCGGGGGCCCTTGTTGTGCTGCCCCCAAGGGGAGGGGCAGCGCGCTCAGGTAATCGGCTCGGCCGTAGCCATGGCGCGGTCGACCTCCCAGAAGGCCCGCAGCGCGGCGATTTTGCCTGATTCGTCGACCTTGTAGGTGAACACGCCCTCGGCATCGATCTGGTGCCCGCCCATCTTGGTGCGGATCAGACCGGTGAAGGCGATCTCGTTGCCGCAGGCGAAGGAGTCTTCGAACAGGAACTCGATCGAATCGGTCTTCGCGATCGCCATATCCCAGAAGGCCGCGATGGCCTCCTTGCCGCGATGGCCCTTGCCCTCCGGATCGAAACCAGAAGGGCCGATGGGATCTTCGACAATGCCGTCGGTTGCGAACAGATCGACCCAGGCCTGCTTGTCCCTGGCCCGCACCGCGGCCTGCGAGGCGAGTCCGGCGGTCCTTGCTGGATGTTCGGAAGTACTCATACGCGTGCCTTCGCGACGATGGGGTCCTCGATATTCTTCGCGGCGAAGCGGCGCAGCGAATCCTGCTTGGCCGCCAGCTCACCGTCGAAGCCGATGCCGTCGGCCAGCCACGGGACCACGATCGCGTCGGTCACCCCGGCATCGGCCAGATCCTGATATCCGGAGCGCCCGAACTTGTCGATGCACACTGCTTGGATTTCGAAAGGCGCACTCTCCCGCCCGAATTCGGTGCGCAGTGCGCCGAGCTTGCCGATGGTGACGCACAGTTCGTCGTAGGTCATCATCGCCGAGGTCCAGCCGTCGCCGACCTTGGCGGCCCGGCGCAGTGCGGGTGCCGTGTGGCCGCCGATGTAGAACGGCACCGGTTCGCTCGGCGCCGGGCTGATCTGCAGCGGCTCGAAGTCGAAGAACTTCCCGTGGTACTCGACCATGCCGCCGTCGAGTACCAGTTTGATGACCTCGATCATCTCGTCGACCGTGCGCCACGGTCGGCGTAGGGTACGCCGCACCATTCGAATTCCTCAGGTGCCCAGCCGATTCCGACGCCGAACCCGAACCGGTCACCGGACAGGTTGGCGACCGAGCCCACCTGGCGGGCAAGCAACAGCGGATTGCGTGAGCCGAGCTTGAGCACGTTGGTGTAGAAGCGAATCCGGCTGGTCACCGCCGCCATGGCGGTCGCTCCGATGAGCGGGTCGACCCACGGCGTGTCCGGGCCCCAGAATCGGCTGCCGTCGGCGGTGTAGGGATACTTCGCCGCCGCCGACTTCATGTAGAACAGCGAATCCGGTAGGGCGATCGACGAAAATCCGCACTCCTCAGCGGTTTTCGCCAATTCCGGCAGCTGCTCCAGCGGACTCAGCGCGATACCGACGGTGAACTTCAACGGGGTCATCAGTTCGGCTGCTCCGAGCCGACCACCCACATCGAGAAGTACTGCGACCCACCGCCGTACGCGTGTCCGAGCGCCTTCTCGGCATTCGCGACCTGGTAGTCCCCGGCCCGGCCCATGACCTGCTTGGCGGCCTCGGCGAATCGGATGAGCCCGGAGGCGCCGATCGGATTCGAGGAGAGCACGCCGCCGGATGGATTGACCGGCAGGGTCCCGCCGATCTCGGTCTCACCCTTATCGGTGAGCTTCCAGCCGTCGCCCTGCGGGACAAAACCCAAATTCTCCAGCCACATCGGCTCGAACCAGGAGAACGGCACGTAGATCTCGGCGACATCGATTTCGTTGAGCGGGTCGGTGATTCCGGCGGCCTGCCACAGTGCGGCCGCCGCATCCTGTCCCGCCTGTGGATTGACCTGATCGCGTCCGGCGAAGGTGGTCGGCTCGGTGCGCATGGCGGTGCCGTGCACCCACGCGACCTTCTTGCCGGTGGCCTCGACGGCCTTCGCGGCATCCTCGTCACCGATCACCACGGCGCACGCACCGTCCGAGGACGGGCAGGTCTCGTCGAATCGGATGGGATCCCACAGCATTTGGGAGGAAAGCACCTTCTCCAGCGTGATATCGGGCTGATGCAGATGTGCCAGCGGATTCTTCGCGCCGTTGCGGCGATCCTTCACCGCCACCATCGCGCCGATATGGCCCGGCGCATTCGAGCGACGGATGTAGGAACGCACGTGCGGTGCGAAGTAGCCGCCCGCGCCCGCGCCGACCGGCATGGTGAAGGGAACCGGAAACGACAACGCCCACATAGCATTCGATTCCGACTGCTTCTCCCAGGCGATCGCGAGTACGCGCTTGTGCACTCCCGCCTGCACCAGATTGGCGGCGACGACACCGGTGGAGCCGCCGACGGACCCGGCGGTGTGCACGCGCAGCAGGGGTTTTCCGGTGGCGCCCAACGCATCCGCCAGATACAGCTCGGGCATCATGACGCCCTCGAAGAAGTCCGGCGCCTTACCGACCACCACCGCATCGATATCGGCGATGGTAAGTCCGGCGTCGACGAGTGCACGATCGATTGCCTCGCGGCACATGCCCGCCATGGACACATCGGTTCGTTTCGTCACGTGATGGGTTTGTCCGGTGCCGAGTACCGCAGCAGGGAAACACCCGCCCGTCGCCCGACCACCACCCCTCATCGAGTCGCTGCGCGATACGGTGTTCATCTCGCCTCCGAATCCAAAACGGCTACCAGGTTCTGTTGCAGGGCCGGACCGCTGCTGGCATGGGCGAGCGCGCGATTCGCGGTGCCCGCGATAATCGCCTCGGCCGCGAAGCCGATGCGCTCGAGACCCGCCGCGAACATCGGATTGGCGGCGAGTGCGCCGCCGGACGGATTCACCTTGGTCTCGGACCGCAAGCCGATGGCCTCGGCGAGAATCAGCTGCTGATGGCTGAACTGCGCATGCAGTTCGGCAATATCGAAGCCACTGGTATCGCCGCCGGTAACCGACTGTGCCGCCGCCGAAGTCGACGGCGAGACGGTCAGATCGCGGGCGCCGAGATTGGGGGTGTCCACCCGATGCGCCATGCCGGTGATCCAGGCCGGACGCTCGCACAGTTCGCGCGCCCGGTCACCGACCGCGAGCACAATGGCGGCCGCGCCGTCGGTGACCGGTGCGACATCGTGCGCGCGCAGCGGATCGGCGACATACGGTGTGGCGAGCAGAGTTTCGACATCGCCGGAATCACCGGCGGCCACCGCCGCCATATCGCGCTCGGTCCAGCGTCCCGCATCCAGCCCGGCCTGCGCCTGCAGACCCGCGATGGACAGTGCGTCCGGCCACAGCGGAGTGACCAGATAGGGATCGAGCTGCATGGTCAGAACCTGGCGCAGCGTACCCGCCGAGGACTTGCCGAACCCGTACACCAGCGCCGTCTGCGCCTGGCCGGAGCGGAGTTTCACGAATGCCTCGTAGAGCGCCCACGCGGCGTCCATTTCGACATGCGATTCGTTGATCGGCGGCACCGCGCCGATGGCATCGACCGCCGAGATGAACGAGAATGCACGGCCGGCGAGGTAATCCGAGGAACCCGAGCACCAGAAGTCGATATCGGACTTGGTGATGCCGAGTCGGGCGTAGAGCTGCTGGAAAATTGGCACCAGCATCTCGACACCATTGGTGGTGCCAAAGGTCTCCGGCACATGCGGTGCGTGAGCGAAGCCCACCACTGCGATGTCGCCAGGGGGACGGTAGCCGTCGGAGCCCGCGAGGACGGCGGGGTGGGTAGGCAGAGCGTTGTTAGTCAACGTGGCCTCTCAGAGATGGTGCTTATAGGTCTCGTAGTCGGCATCCGGCTCGCCGGTGGGTCGGAAGTGGTCCACATTGCTGAGCCCGAAGCCCCACTCCTCGCGTGGTTTCCACACCGCCTCCACCCGCATGCCCATCCGCACCTCGCTCGCGTCGCATCCGAGCACCAGGTGCAGCACCGGGATATCCGCGCCGTCGAGCAGCACATATGCCGCCACGTACGGCGGCTTGATCCGCTGACCCATGAACGGCACATTCACGATGCAGAAGGTGGTGACGATGCCGCGGTCGGGCAGTTCGACGATTTCGTCGGTCGGCCTGCCGTCGGTCGGATTGGCGCCGCGCGGCGGGAAGTACACCTTGCCCGCGGCATCCGTGCGCCCGCCGAGCAGCTTGCCCTCGGCCAGACCGCGCAGGTAGATGGTCTCCTGCGGCGACGCGCTGTGCATGTACTGCAGATCGACCGGGGTGATCAGCACCTCGATCGGCTCGCCGTCCGCGCTGGATTCCGCCGGTGCGGTGGACGTCTCGCCCGGTTCGAAGCAGGCGATGTCCTTGATGCTGCCGATGGTCTCCTCGGCCCAGCGTGCGACCACGCGCAGTCCGGTGTGGATGTCCTCGGGTGTGGAAACATCGACGGCGTGCAGCAGCGAGGTGTCCGCGCCGTCGAGCTTGATCAGTGCCCAGGCGAACGGGCGATCGAACGGCTGACCGGGCAGCGGATCGCGCACGAAGGTCCACGACTGGACGGTGCCGGTATCGGCCACATCGACGAATTCGGTCAGCGGCGCGGAGGTGACCGGATCGTATTCCGGCGGCGGCACCAATACCCGCCCGTCCGAGCCGCGCATACCGACGATCCGGCGGGCGCGCAGCTTGGCCAGGAAGGTGCCGATGGTCGGTCCGACCGATCGCGTGTAGTCGAATTGCACCCGCAGGGGTGCGCTGAGTACATCGGGTCCGGTGTTCGAATCGGACCCTCTCTCATCCGTGATTGTGCCGGATGCGGTATGCCCACCCGTCGCCCGACCACCACCCCCCACGGAGTCGCTCCGCGACGCAGTATTTTCTTCAGCCACGAAATCGAGTAGAACAGGTTCTTATTCTGGTGGCAAGAAGTTGGCTGGAAAGAGGTCTCCCATGAAGTTCGGATTGCAACTCGGGTACTGGATGGCGCAGCCGCCACAGAATGCCGGTGAGATAGTGGTCGCCGCCGAAGCGGCCGGTTTCGACGCGGTCTTCGCGGCCGAATCCTGGGGGTCGGATGCCTTCGGGCCGCTGATGTGGTGGGGCTCGTCGACGAATCGGGTGCGGTTGGGCACCTCGGTAGTGCAGCTCTCGGCGCGCACGCCCGCCGCGACGGCCATGCACGCACTGACGTTGGATCATCTCAGTGGTGGCCGGGCCATCCTCGGGCTCGGCGTTTCGGGGCCGCAGGTAGTGGAGGGCTGGTACGGCCAGCCGTTCGCCAAGCCGTTGCAACGCACCAGGGAGTACGTCGGCATCATTCGCCGCATCCTGGAGCGGCAGGCGCCGGTCACCAATGACGGGCCGCAGTACCCGCTGCCCTACACCGGACCGGGTGCCACCGGACTCGGCAAGCCGCTCAAGCCGATCGTGCATCCGCTACGAGCGGATTTGCCGATCTGGCTGGGTGCGGAGGGGCCGAAGAATGTGGTGCTGACGGCCGAGATCGCGGACGGCTGGCTGGCGATCTACTACGCGCCGCGGCTGGCCGGGATGTACAACGACTGGCTCGATGAGGGCTTCGCGAGGGCGGGCGCACGGCGTTCGCGGGCGGATTTCGAGATCGCCGCGAGCTGTCAGGTGGTGATCACCGACGATCCCAAGAGCGAGTTGGAGCGGATGCGCTGGATCATGGCGCTCTACATCGGCGGCATGGGCGCGCCTGAACTGAATTTCCACGCCCAGGTCTACCGGCGGATGGGTTATGAGCGCGAGGTCGACGAGATCGGCAGGCTTTTCCGATCCGGAAAGAAGGCCGAGGCCGCCGCCATCGTGCCGGACGAGCTGATTCTGGATACATCGATCATCGGCGACGAGGAGCATGTGCGTAAGCAGCTCGGCGTGTGGGAAGCCGCGGGCGTCACCGAGATGCTTGTGTCGGTTCCGGATATCGAGCAATTGCATCGGCTCGCACCCCTTGTACAGATGTAGAACACGTTCTAGATTCGTAGGGGTGACTGATTCACCCACCCCGTCGGCTCCGCCTCCTCACCATCCCCCGAGGGAGTCAGTAGAAATTCTCGGTCTCTGGAACATCGCGAACGCGGAACCCGATCGGATCGCGCTGGTGGATCCATCCGGCCGCGAGGTGAGCTATCGCGAATTGGCCACGCTCGCAAACCGCTACGGCACCGGACTGCGGGCGCTCGGCCTGCAGCCCGGCGACGTGCTGGTCAGCATGGTGCACAACTGCGTCGAGGCGATCGCCGCTTACTTCGCCGCCTATCAGGCCGGGCTGTACATCGTCGCGGTGAACTGGCATCTGACCGGCCCGGAGGTCGCCTACATCCTCGGCGACAGCGAGGCCAAGGCCTTCATCGCCAGCGACCGGTTCGCCGCCGCCGCGATCGCCGCGGCGGATGAGGCCGGGCTGCCCGCCACCGCGCGCTTCGCGGTCGGTGAGATCGAGGGCTTCAAGTCGGTGTCGTGGCTGGGTGCGGCCTATACCGGTCGCCCCGATAACCGGACCACCGGCGCGCCGATGCTCTACACCTCGGGAACCACGGGGCGGCCCAAGGGTGTTCGGCGTCCGCTCACCGGCACCGACCCCGATGTCGTACCGCCGCATTCGCCCGCCTTCTTCGGCCTGTTCGGGCTGAAGCCCTACGACGATCACGTGCACATCTGCGGTTCGCCGCTGTACCACACCGCCGTGCTGAACTTCGCGACGATCTCGATCCAGTTGGGGCACAAGGTCGTTCTGATGGATCGCTGGGACGCCGAGGAAATGCTGCGGCTCATCGACAAGCACCGGGTCACCCACAGCCATATGGTGCCGACCCAATTCCACCGCCTGCTCGCGCTGCCCGCGGATGTGCGCGCCAAATATGACGTTTCGTCGCTGCGCAGCATGGTGCACGGCGCGGCGCCGTGTCCGGCCGAGACCAAGCGGCAGATGCTGGAGTGGTGGGGCCCGACGGTCACCGAGTACTACGCGGCCACCGAGGGCGGCGGCACGGTGATCAACGGGACCGAATGGCTCACGAAGCCCGGCTCGGTCGGCAAGGCCTGGCCCTGGTCGGTGATCAAGGTACTCAGCGAGGAAGACGGTTCCGAGGTTCCCGCGGGCGAGACCGGTCTGGTCTACATGCGCATGGGCGCGTCCAGCTTCGAATACCACCACGCCAAGGAGAAGACCGAAGAGGCAAGGGTCGGTGACCTTTTCACGGTCGGCGATATCGGCCACCTCGATGAGGACGGCTACCTCTACCTGCACGACCGCCGCTCCGATCTGATCCTGTCCGGCGGTGTGAACATCTACCCGGCCGAGATCGAGAACGTGCTGACCACCCACCCGAAGGTCGAGGATGTCGCGGTCTTCGGTCTGCCCCATCCGGATTGGGGCCAGGAGGTCAAGGCCGTCGTCCAGCCGGTCGCGGGCGTCGAGGGCAACGCCGAACTGACCGCCGAACTATTGGCCTTCGCCGCAACCCAATTGGCGAAGTACAAAATGCCCCGCTCCATCGACTACCTGGACGAACTCCCCCGCGACCCCAACGGCAAGCTCTACAAGCGCAAACTCCGCGACCGCTATCCCGGCGTCGTAACGCCACCTGACGCAGCGGAACTGTTGTCGCATACCGAGTGAACGTCGCGCAGAGTGTGTGCCCTGTGTGCGGCAGCCGCCGCTTCTGTGCGACCTCCAATTTCCGTGCGATGACGTCGGGGTGGCACCTGCGTGCTCGGCTTGTCGCTCGCTTGGCCTGTTCGGGCCGGTGGATGTTGCGAAACTGGTTGTCGCACACCGGCTGGCTGTCGCGCAGAGGTTGTGCCCTCTGTTCGGCAGCCGTTGTCTCTGTGTGACCTTCACTTTCTGTGTGATGGCGTCGGGGGTGGCTCCTGACGTGCTCTGAGTGTCGCTTGCTTGGCGTGCTCGCCGGTGGGCCTAGCGGGACTGTTGTCGCATACTGAGTGAACGTCGCGCAGAGTGTGTGCCCTGTGTGCGGCAGCCGTTGCCTCTGTGCGACCTTGACCTCCAATTTCCGCGCGATGGCGTCGGGGTGCCACCTGCTGCGTGCTCGGCGTGTCGCTCGCTTGGCGTGCTCGCCGGTGGGCCTAGCGGGACTGTTGTCGCATACCGAGTGAACGTCGCGCAGAGTGTGTGCCCTGTGTGCGGCAGCCGTTGCTTCTGTGCGACCTTCACTTTCTGTGTGATGGCGTCGGGGGTGGCTCCTGACGTGCTTGGTGTCGCTTGCTTGGCCTGTTCGGCGGTGGGCCTAGCGGGACTGTTGTCGCATACCGAGTGAACGTCGCGCAGAGTGTGTGCCCTGTGTGCGGCAGCCGTTGCTTCTGTGCGACCTTCACTTTCTGTGTGATGGCGTCGGGGGTGGCTCCTGACGTGCTTGGTGTCGCTTGCTTGGCCTGTTCGCCGGTGGGCCTAGCGGGACTGTTGTCGCATACCGAGTGAACGTCGCGCAGAGTGTGTGCCCTGTGTGCGGCAGCCGTTGCTTCTGTGCGATCTCCACTTTCTGTGTGAGCGTCGGGGGTGGCTCCTGACGTGCTCGGCGTGTCGCTTGCTTGGCGTGCTCGCCGGTGGGCCTAGCGGGACTGTTGTCGCATACCGAGTGAACGTCGCGCAGAGTGTGTGCCCTGTGTGCGGCAGCCGTTGCTTCTGTGCGATCTCCAATTTCCGCGCGATGGCGTCGGGGGTGGCCCCTGACGTGCTCGGCTTGTCGCTCGCTTGGCCTGTTCGGCCGGTGGATGTAGCGAAACTGGTTGTCGCATACCGAGTGAACGTCGCGCAGAGGGTGTGCCTTCTGTGCGGCAGCCGTTGTCTCTGTGCGACCTTCACTTTCTGTGTGATGGCGTCGGCGTGCCACCCGAGTGCTCGGCTTGTCGCTCGCTTGGCCTGCTCACCGGTGGACCTAGCGAAACTGTTGTCACACAGCGAGTGAACGTCGCGCAGGGGCTATGCCTTCTGGGCGATTGTCATTGCCTCTGTGCGACCTTCACTTCTGTGCGACGGCATCCGGGCGCCACCTGTCATGCAGCCCGACATGCCTGGTCGGCTGGGCATGCTGGAGCGCCCGCCTGACCTGTCAGTCCCTTCCCGAACCCTGGCGACCCACCTCACCCAGCCGGTTCGCGCAGTTCCGGCGCCAAACCGAAGAGCGGGAACAGCTTTTCGGTGTCGAGGAAGAAGCTGAGTCCGGCGATCGAGTCGCCGTCCAACTCCAGCACGGTGATGGACCACGGCACCCAGACGCCCGGCTCCGTCTCGCTCGGCTTGTAGTGGCCGAATGCGGGCAACCCGTTGGCGCCTGCCAACCGGATCATGCGGGAATCGCGGCAGCCCTTGCCGTGGCCGAGCATGAACGCGGCCACATTCTCGGGGCCCGAGACCCAGAATTCGATCGGCGGCATGGACAGTGCCACATCGGTTTTCAGCAGGGTGGTGAGGGTGTCCATATCGTAGGCTTCGAAGGCCTTGACGAAATCGTCGACGAGTTTGCGCTGATCGTCATCGGTTTCGTCATAAGTGTCGGTGGCCGTCGGCTGCACCTTCGACATGGTGGCCCTGGCGCGCTGTAGTGCGCTGTTCACCGAGGCGGGGGACATGGTGAGTGCCTCGGCCGTCTCGCTGGCCGAGAACCGCAGCACTTCGCGCATGATCAGGATGGCGCGCTGGGTCGCGGGCAGATGCTGACAGGCCGCGACGAACGCCAGCCGCAATGTGTCCTTGGCCGAGGCGTGCTCGGCCGGATCCGATCCGAAGGCCAGTGCGTTCGGGATCGGTTCGATCCAGACGTAATCCGGTTGCGCCATCGGCAGCGGCGAATCCGGCCGCGACGGACCGGACAGATCCATCGGCCGGGCCCGGCGTTGCGGGCCGTCGAGCATATCGAGGCAGACATTGGTGGTGATCTTGTACAGCCAGGACCTCAGGCTGGCGCGACCCTCGAACGAGTCGTAGGACTTCCACGCGCGAGTGAAGGTCTCCTGCACCGCATCCTCCGCTTCGAAGGAGGAGCCGAGCATACGATAGGCGTAGGCGCACAGTTCCCGCCGATGTCCTTCGAAGGAATCGAGGACGTCCGGGGTGAGGCCGACGGAGTCGTTCATGGGTGTCACCCTGCCACAGCCCACCGACACATTCGAGACCTGAATTGCCACAATCGGGAGCCGCCGGACGCAGTCCGTCATTGGTCCCTTGCGCTTGGGCGAGCGAATGCGAGACCACCGCCTACCAGCGGTTTCAAGATCATCGCTGCGGTGTGGCAGATGTGTTCGGCCACACAGTGCCTGGAAGCGATGAGTTTCGCGCGCTCGATCAGTCTCAACATAGAGACCGCCGAAGCCGACGTAAGGGATCCCGCATGCCCAGCAAGATGATCTTCATCAACCTTCCCGTCGCGGACCTGGGCCGGTCCAGAAACTTCTACGAGGCGATCGGCTGGAAGGTGGATCAGGACGTCACCGATGAGAACGCCGCGTGCATAGTCATCGACGACAACATCTGCGCCATGTTGCTGACCAAGGACTTCTATTCGAACTTCAGCAAGCGCCCGATCGCCGACACGATCGCGACCAGCGGCGGCGCTTACGCGTTATCCCTGGCCAGCGCACAGGAGGTCGACGCACTCACCAATGCCGCCCTGGCCGCGGGCGCCACCGAGGAAATCAACGACGATCGCCGCGCCCAGGAAGCCCAGGTCGGCATGTTCGGCCGCACGTTCATCGATCCGGACGGCCACCAGTGGGAGCCCTTCTGGATGGACCATCCCGGCAATTGACGGCTACCGAATGCCGACTCTCCGGTGCGAATCGCCGTTGCCGAAGTCGATCTGGCGGTCGGCATTGGCCAGCGCGGTCACCACACACGTGCCGAAGGATCCGTGCCGATCGAACAGAGTCGCACTACCGACGGCGATGCCATCGGCGCTGATATGGCTGTCGGCTTCGACCCCGATCTCCAAGCCGATCAGCGGCCGCGCCAGCGCCAGTGTCAGATCGGCATTGATGAAGCCGATTCCGGTGGTGCCCCAATTGGTCATGAGACTTGTCGACTCGCCGATCATCGCCGCAGCGGCGAAGGCCGAGGGCGGCTCACCCTCGACCACCGAGAGCGGAGCCTGCCACATGCGCTTGCGTTCACTGTTCTGGTGATCGCCGATCCTGGACGACCAGTCGAGACCGCTGCTCCACATCGGCGCCGTCGGCCCGTTCGCGACCGGAACCGCAGGTGGCACCGGCGATTCCGTGCGCGTCCACCGCTCGCCCGGCGGCTGCACCGACCGCTTCAGGAAGACCGCGCTGGCACGGGCCACATCCTCGCCGTCCTGCATCAGTGCGGCACAGGCGACCCGGATCCGATTGCCGTCGCGCACCAATTCGGTCACCACCGTCACCGGCTTGTACAAGGTGGGCCGGAACAGATCGACGGTCAGCCGGGCGGGCGAGAATCCTTCCGCGCAGTGCTGACTCTCCAGCGCCCTGGCCAGCAGTCCACAGACAGCGGGCCCATTGACCATATTCGGCGACCACGCGCTCGCGGCGAACGGCAGCGGCTCGAACCCGTCGTCGGTTACCGCGAAAAACGCAAGGGGCGTTGTCAATTCGATCTCCTATCGCCGCGGGACCAACGGCGAAAGGCAAGGGCTGCCGCAGCAGTCCTTGCCGTTGTCGATGCCGGAGCTACTTGCTGCTCGCCTCGACATGCTCGTCGGCCGGGCGCTCCTCGGTTTGCGCCTTGGCCCAACGGTAATCGGGCTTGCCCGCCGGATTGCGCTTGATCTGATCCACGAACCACACACTGCGCGGCAGCTTGTAGGGCGCGATCTCCTGGGTGAGCACCGGACGCAGCTCTTCGAGGGTGGGTCGCTTATCGCCGCGGCACTGCACGACCGCGGCCACCCGCTGTCCCCACCGCTCATCGGGCACACCGACCACGAGCGCATCGAAGACCTCGGGATGAATCTTGAGTGCGCCCTCGACCTCCTCCGGGTAGATCTTCTCGCCGCCGCTGTTGATGCTCACCGAACCGCGGCCGAGCATGGTGACGGTGCCGTCCTCCTCGACCCGCGCGTAGTCGCCGGGAATGGAGTAGCGAATTCCGTTGAACTCCTTGAACGTTGCCTTGGTCTTGGCTTCGTCCTTGTAGTAGCCGACGGGAATGTGGCCGCTGCGCGCGAGGAAGCCGACCTGCCCGGAGCCCGGTGCCACCGGATTCCCCTCGTCATCGAGTACCTGGGTGGCGGCGTCGATCTTCACCCGCGGGCCGCCGGTGTGGTTGGCGCCCTTGGCGACAACGGACAGACCGGCGAAGCCGGTTTCGGAGGAGCCGATGGAGTCGGTGATCATCCGGTTCGGCAGCCGTTCCAGGAACTGGTCTTTGAGCGTCGGCGAGAACAGCGCCGCAGTGCTGGCGATCAGGTACAGGCTCGAAAGGTCGTACGGCTCACCGGTTTCCGGATTGCCCTCGGCCAGCGCATCCATCATCGGCCGGGCCATGGCATCACCGGTGATGAAGATGAGGTTGATCTTGTGCCGGTCGATGTGCTGCCACACGCCGTGTCCGGTGAACTCCGGAATCATCACGGCCTTACCGCCGTCGAACAGGCTGTGGAAGGTCGCGGTTTGTGAGCCACCGTGGATCATCGGCGGAATCGGGAAGCGAACCATCTGCGGATTGCCCGCGCCGGTCTTGGCCTGATGCCATTCGTCTTCGACGTATTCGCCGGTCAGGAAGTTGATGCCGCCGCCGAGCACGCGCCACCAGTCCTCGTGCCGCCACATCACGCCCTTGGGCAGGCCGGTGGTGCCGCCGGTGTAGAGCATGAAGATGTCATCGGCCGAGCGCTCGCCGAAGTCGCGCTCACCGGAGGACTCGGCCAGCACCGTCTCGTATTCCACCGAATCGGCTGCGGTCGCAATGGCGCCGGTCGTATCGTCGTCCACGACGACGACCGTCTTCAGCAGGGGCGTATTCGGGCGAACCCCGGCCACCCGGTCGCTGTAGCGGCGCTCGTGGATCAGCGCGACCATATCCGAATTGTCGAAAATGTACTGCAACTCGTTATCGACGTAACGGAAGTTCACGTTGATCATTACGGCGCGCGCCTTGAAGACCGCGACCATGGCCTCGACGGCCTCGATCGTATTCCGTGAATAGATGCCCACCTTGTCGCCCGGTTGGACACCCTGTTGCAGCAGGTAGTTGGCGAGTTTGTTGGCCCGCTCCTCCAACTGCGCGTAAGTCACCTCGCGGCCGTCGTCGGCCAGCGCTACGCGGTCGGGCATCAGATCGATGGCGTGTTCGACAAGGTCCGCTATGTTGTAGCTCACAGAGACAAAAATAGAACGTGTTACTGTTTCTGACAAGGCCGAATTTGCCCCCGGCGGGCTCCGCCGACCTGCCGTCCCCCTGGAAAGTCAGGAGACTCAGCAATGCCAGACTGCCTCGTCGAGAAGCGCGATCACGTTCTCATCGTCACCATGAATCGGCCCGAGGCCCGCAATGCCCTTTCGGCCGAGATGATGGCGATCATGCGCGACGCCTGGGACCAGGTGGACAGCGATCCCGATATCCGCGCCGCGATCCTGACCGGTGCGGGCGGCGCGTTCTGCGCGGGTATGGATCTCAAGGCGATGACCGCGCGGCATCCCGGTGATGCCTCCGCCGCGGGCAGCTTCGATCCGACCAAGCTCGAGGCGCTGCTCAAGGGCCGCAGGCTCACCAAACCGCTGATCGCGGCGGTCGAGGGCCCGGCCATCGCGGGCGGCACCGAGATCCTGCAGGGCACCGATATCCGGGTGGCCGGCGAAGGTGCGAAATTCGGTGTCTCCGAGGCACGTTGGGGGCTGTTCCCGCTCGGCGGCTCGGCTGTGCGACTGGTTCGTCAGATCCCCTATACCGTGGCCGCGGACATCCTGCTGACCGGTCGGCACATCACCGCCGCCGAGGCCAAGGAGATCGGACTGATCGGCCATGTGGTGCCGGACGGTACCGCGCTCGACAAGGCGCTCGAGCTGGCCGGGCAGATCGCCGCCAACGGCCCCCTCGCGGTACAGGCCATTCTGCGCACAATCAGGGAGACCGAGGCCATGCCGGAGGAGGACGCCTTCCAGATCGAAGCGAAGCTCGGCATGGCGGTCTTCCGTTCCGCCGATGCCAAGGAGGGGCCGAAGGCCTTCGCCGAGAAGCGCAAACCCACCTTCACCGGCAACTGAACCACGAGGCCGTCCAGGCGAGGCGCGGGTTCCGTCGAACGTAGTCGAATGGTGGTCGCTCCCGCCGCATTCGACCGTCATATCACTACGCTCGACGGGCTGCAGGGGGCCGAGGAAAGCCGCGTCCTGGATGCCGGTGGTCATACCCTGTCCGGGCTGTGCACATGTGCGGCGTCGCCGGCGAGCAGCAGACGACCCGCGCGGTAGTGGTCCGCGACGCGGTGGTGCACCCGGAAGCGCGAACTCCACAGCACCTCACGGACTTTCACGGCGCCGCCGGGGCCACGCGTGTCCAGAATGGTCTGAATATCCTCGATGGTCGGGTGTTCGGGGCTTCGGCGACGGTCGCGACGACCCGGTACCGATTCGGATCGGTCTCGTCCGGCAGCGGCGCGACCACCGTCACGCCCTCGGGCGAAAGATGCAGCGCCACTTCCTCACGCGCGATCGGCCAGTCCATCCGGACGTCGGCGAGGACGAAGGATTCCGGGTAGGTGTCGCCGGTGAAGCCGATGCCCGCCTGCTCCCGGACGACGCTGTGCATACCGTCCGCGCCGACCACATAGTCCGCGCGGATCGTGCCGGTCGCGTCCTCGCCGTCGACGTATTCGACTGTGACGCCGTCATTTTCATCGACGACCTTGGTGATCCGGTAGGGTCGGTGCACATCCCCGCCCGCTTTGCGCAACCGTGCGAGCAGTACCGCTTCGGTGGTGAATCCTAGGCCAGGCGGAAGTATCCGCGGGTGACCGCCAACTGCACATCGTGGCGACCTCAGCGTTGAGTTCTAGAGGCTGCCGAACGTGTTATTGCGATAGTTGCCAAATAAACGATGAACGGCGGTCCCAGCAGGACTACTCCGCCGAGCAACAGATATGTCCACAGGGGTGCCGCAAGCGTGACAAGCAGGGCCGTGCCAACTTTGCGGACGACTCCGCGGAATGCGACCATCACGATCGGAACGCCTATTTCCGGAATGAGGCAGAAACCTGTCCTGGGGTGAATGCCACGGCTCGATAAAACACCCCAAGAGACAAGTAGCGCCGCAATTACCAGGAGTCCGGTCCAGCCGAACCATTCGGCGAGGAAGGCGCGTATCCGCTGACGACGAGTACCGCCAGCTGCGAAATTGTTGTCCCACAGCGACCTCGTGCCGGACAGGATTGCAATCGGCACCCAGATCGCCCATGCCCCGAAGATCGTGCCCGACAACCCGCCGCCGTCGCTGCGACTGACCAGAAAGACCAGGAGTGCCGTACCAGGCAGTCCAAGGCCCAGCACCAGAAGCGTATACGCCGAAGGCATGCCGGACGCTTGCTGCTCTGGCTCGGTCTTCGATGTAGTGCCGTCGGTGGGCATGGATTCCTCGATATCTGCGGCGATCAAATATAATTCGGCTTGGGTGTAACCGGAACGGACGGCGGGTTCTTGGGGTCGCCCAGCGAGGTTCCGGGCGTCTCCACTTTGACATCGTAGTGGGGATTCCATGACTTCCAGCGGTCGTCGAACGCCTGTCCGCCGATACCGATGTCGTGGTGCCCTTGCAAATTGATCGACGGTCCGAAACTCGAACCGGTACCTACGCCGGTTGGCGGGTCGACTGCGATCGTCTGCTGTCTGCCGTCTGGGTAATCCTGATATGCCTCCATCCACGGGTAGTTGGTGCGAGTGCCGTCGATGTAGGCGCCATCTTTGGTGGGTGTGACCACTACGTCGCCGTTGACAGACCAACCGAGCTGTCGTGTCGGACCACCAGCTCCGATGGGGTCGGCAGCATCGTATTTGATGCGCACCGAACCGTCGGCTGCTTGCTTCACTGTTGCTTCGGGCTTCCCGACTTCGACGTGGCCGGAACTGCCGTCTGCTTCCTGCACCACCGATGGGTTCTGTCGAACTACCACGATGCCGTTTTCGTAATCGACATATGTGGTGACTCGCGTATGTTCGGGGTCGAAGTTTATATCCGGGCCGCGATTATCGCCCTTGTTCCGTCCTGCGGGATTACTGAGGGATGGATCGGAGACATCGCGCTCCTGGATGTACTGCCCTGTCCGCACGACACCCTGGCCGTCGACCGGGTTGATCTTGATAACGCGGATCTCAGGGTCGACTCCCTTGTACTTCGGGTCGTAGCTGTGTGGGTTGAGTACTTCGGCAGTTGTCCAGTCGGCTGAGCTGGCCGGTGATCTGCCGAATGTCTGCTGAAACGCCGCGGCCGAGGTTCGCATCCGTTCGGGGTCGGCGCGGTCGTCTTTGGCCTTGTCCTGCTGGATCTGAGTGTTCGCGGCGGCAAGGACAGATGCGGGGGCCATTTGCGCAAGTTCATCATTGGCTTCGGTGATCTTCGCGCCCCACTGGGCATCTGCGGCTGTCAGCGTCGACACCAGACCCGATAGCCGCGAAAGCTGTTTGCCCGCTTCAGAATCCCAATCGTCGACACCGGTGATCGACCAATCGCTAGCGACTACAATCGGGGCCACCGCGTAATGCTGGAAAATCGTCTTGATCTCTGCCAGCGGATGTTCCATATCCCGATGCGCATTACTGCAGGCCGTGGAAAGGTCATCATATGCGGTCGCGATCGCCCGCATCTGAGTTTGTTCCCGCTCAGCCTTGCTCCGGGCAGCATCGGCGGCTACGCCTTTCCACGCCAGATCATCGTGGACCGTGGTGAACATCCCATTTGACGCCTTGATTATCGCGTCCGCGATCTGGCTTGCGTTCGTGGCTGCGATCGCCAACCCGGCGATATCCCATTTCAGCACTTCGCTTGGGGTGGGCATGAGACTACTTCCCTGCGTGTGGGTCGCCGGAATTGATATCCGCGATATCGGCCAGCCGTTTGGCGGCATCCAGATCGGAATCGTGGAAGTTGTCCGCCGAATAAGCCAGTTCCGCCGAGAACTCATTGAACCGCGCTTTGAGCACGTCTTTTGCTTGCCTGCTCAGTGAATCCGTCTCAGTCAGAGCGTCGCCAATCGCAGAGCCTTTTAATTTCTCTGCAACCGGCTCGGCACCCAGATGGGGTGCGTTATCAATCTGATTTGGTAGTAATGCCAGAGCGCCCGCCGCCGCGCGCAACCCGTCCGGATTGACCTCGAAAGCCATAAATCCCCCTGTAGACCGTATCGTCTGGTTGCGCCGCCCCTCAGGCAGGGAGAAGCGTCGAGCTTCCCGGACAGCCAGCTGACGTAAGATTCTATGCTGCTCGATGCACACTCAGGTAGTCGTTGTGGCACCTGCTGCCTGGTAGTAATCCTCGAGTTCGTCGATGATCACAGAAGGTCACATGCTCCCACTGCGTGATTCACCTCTTTGAGGTGGCGGCGGAGGTCACTGGACGTATGTGGCCGCAGGCGAGCATTGGTGAAGTGGCGTCGAACCGGTGGGCGACAGTCGGTCCGCACGGGTTCGGTAATCGAGGGTTACAGCAGTAATCGGCCCGCCGGTGGCAGGTCCGGCGGGCCGATATCGGTGCGGCAATCCTGGGTCAGGCAGGAGTGTCCGCGAGGAGCGAGCCGAGGGCTCGCAGGTGGTCGGTTGCTGCGCCGAGCGCGAATTCGTTGTGCTTCGCCGCGGTGAAGTAGTTGTGCACGATGTGGTCGCGGTCGATGCCGACGCCGCCGTGTACGTGAACCACGGTGTGCGCCACCCGATGTCCCGCATCGGCGGCCCAGAACTTGGCGGTGTGTACTGCTTCGGCGCTGGCCAGTTCCTCGGAGACCCGCCACGCCGCTTGGGTGACCGCCAACCGCAGGCCCTGGACGTCGATGTATGCGTCGGCCAGGCGCTGGGCCACCGCCTGGAAACTGCCGACGGCCTTACCGAATTGTTCACGCTCCCTGGCATAGTCGGCGACCAGCTCGAGTGCGCGTTCCAGGGTGCCGAGCTGTTGCGCGCTCAGGCCGAGCCAGGCACGGGTCAGGATCCAGTCCAGGATTTCGGCGCCCTCGGCAACGGTCGCGACCAATTCCGCCGGAGTGTCATGGAATTCGACACCGAACTCGGCACTGAAGTCGACCACGCGCTGCGCGGTCACCGTGACCGTCGCATCGGTGGGGTCGACCAGGAAGAGTGCGGGAGCTCCGGAAGCCGTGGCCGAGACCAGGATTCGAGCCGCACGATCGGCGTACGGCACGGTGGTCTTCGCGCCAGTGAGTCGCCAGCCGCCATCGGCCTCATGGGCAACCGTGGTCGGCTTGGTCGGCTCCCAGTTGTGCTCCTCGGCGAGCCCGGCCGTGAGAATGACCTCGCCCGTACCCGCCTGACGTGCCCAATCCTGTTGCGCCGCCGACCCGTAGCGGGCCAGTGCACCGGCACCGACCACGATCGACCATAGATACGGCACCGCGGCGACATGCTTGCCCAGTTCGCGCAGTACGGCACTCTGCTCGAGCGCGCCGAAATCGCCGCCGCCCACCGACTCCGGCAGTGCGGCGGCCAATACGCCGGTCTCGGCGAGCGACTGCCACAGCGGCTCGTCGAAGCGGCTTTCGGCATCGAGTTCGCGGATCCGGTCCGCGGTGACAAGTTTGGCGCAGACCTCGGCGGTGAGGCGGGTCAGGTCGAGCTGGGCCTCGGTGGGAGTGAAATCCATGGTTGTCTACCTGCTTTCTGCGGTGTGAGCGACGGGCCCGGAGGCGTGACCACGCAGGGCCCCGGGAACACCGCCATAGATTCAGCGCGCGGCGGCGGGTTGCTTCAGTGCGGTCATGGCGATGATGTCGCGCTGGACCTCGTTGGTGCCGCCACCGAAGGTGAGGATCAGCGCGGCGCGGTGGAACCGCTCCAACCGTCCGCGCAGTTCGGCGCCGGGCGAATCCTGACGCAGATAGGCCTGCGGGCCGAGGATTTCCATCAGCAGTCGGTAGGCCTCGGTGGACAGTTCGGTGCCGTAGACCTTGCAGGTCGAGGCATCCCACGGCCGCGGTGCGGCATCCCCGCCCGCATCGGCCCGGCTGGCGATCTCCCAGTTCAGCAGCTTCAGATATTCGACCTTGGCCTGCACCCTGGCCAGATTGAGCCGCACCCATTCCTGATCGATGACCCGGGAACCGTCGCCCGCCTTGGTGTTGCGTGCCCATTCGGTGGTCTGGTTCAGTGCGACCATGAGCGGTCCGGCCGAGGTGAGCGCGACGCGCTCGTGGTTGAGCTGATTGGTGATCAGCGCCCAGCCGCCGTTCTCCTGGCCGACCAGCGAACTGGTCGGCACCCGGACGTCCTGGTAGTAGGTGGCGCTGGTATCCGGTCCGGCCATGGTGTGCACCGGGGTCCACGAGAAGCCCTCGGCGGTGGTCGGCACGATGAGCATGCTGATGCCCTTGTGCTTCTTGGCCGTCGGATCGGTGCGAACCGCGAGCCAGACATAGTCGGCGTACGCGATCAGGCTGGTCCACATCTTCTGGCCGTTGATCACGTAGTCGTCGCCGTCGCGCACGGCGGTGGTGCGCAGGCTGGCGAGGTCGGTGCCCGCGCCCGGTTCCGAATAGCCGATGGAGAAGTGCAGTTCGCCCGCGGCGATCTTGGGCAGGAAGAACTTCTTCTGCTCCTCGCTGCCGTAGTGCATGATCGTCGGCGCCACCGAATTGATGGTGAGGAAGGGCACCGGCGCTCCGGCGATGGCCGCCTCATCGGTGAAGATCAGCTGGTCCATGGTCGGGCGGTCCTGGCCGCCGAACTCCTTGGGCCAGGCCAGGGTGAGCCAGCCGTCGCGGCCCATTTCCTGGACCACCTCGCGGTAGACGTTGCCGTGGCCGTACTCGCCGGTGGTCGCGCTCAGCGCGGCTCGGCGCTCCGGGGTGATCAGCCGCGCGAAGTAGTCGCGCAGCTCCGCGCGGAGCTCTTCCTGCTGCGGCGTGTACGCGATGCGCATGGCAGTACCTCTTGGGGGATGGTCGGCCGACGGAGCTTGCGTAGTCGGCGGGGTGGGAATAGCCGGGGTGGGAATAGCCGGGGTGGGAATAGCTGAGCCTTCGTTCGATGTCGGTCAACCGATCATTGCATATGAACTGAAACATGTTCCAGTATTGCTACCGAATCCGCGCAATGGCGGTACCCGATATGACCTGGTGTTGTTAGGCTTCGACCAGAGTCGCATTTAAGGAGTTCCCATGAAGGTCACGGTCGATCCGGATCAATGCGAGGCCAACGGAATCTGTGTCGGAATCGCCCCCGACGTCTTCGAACTCGATGATGAGGACGTGCTGCACATCGTGGAAGCCGACGTACCTGCGGAACGGCTCGCCGATGTCGAGGACGCGGTGGCCCAGTGTCCGAAGGCGGCGCTGAGGTTGCAGTAGCCGGTGCTTGCCGTCGGATAGGAACACGTTCTAGAGTCGGCCCCGTGGGTGAGCGCAGCGAACGAACAGAAAACACAGCGTGTATCACACACGGCGGAACCGAGCGCAGCGAGGTGCAGCCGTGAGCGATGTAGACGACACGGATGTGAGCCTTGCGGGGCGGGTGGCCATCGTCACCGGTGGCGGCGCCGGACTGGGGCGCGCCGAGGCACTGGCCTTGGCGGGGGCGGGCGCGTCGGTGGTGGTCAACGACCTGACGGAGTCGGATGCGGTGGCCGAAACCCTCGCCGATATCCGTGCGCTCGGCGCCAAGGCCGAGTTCGTCGCGGGCAGCATTGCCGAGCGGTCGACCGCCGATGCGCTCATCAGCACCGCCGAGGAAGCGTTCGGCAGCGTCGACATCGTGGTGAACAATGCGGGCATCACCCGCGACCGCATGCTGTTCAACATGTCCGATGAGGACTTCGACGCGGTGGTCGCGGTGCATCTGCGCGGTCATTTCCTATTGACCCGCAATGCCGGCGCCTATTGGCGGGCCAAGTCCAAGGCGGCGGGCGCGCCGATCTACGGCAGGCTCGTCAACACCTCTTCCGAGGCGGGCCTGCTCGGCCCGGAAGGGCAGGCCAACTACGGTGCGGCCAAGGCCGGTATCACCGCGCTGACGCTCTCCGCCGCGCGCGGACTGTCCCGATTCGGTGTGCGCGCCAATGCCATTGCGCCGCGGGCGCGCACCGCGATGACCGAGGCGGTCTTCAGTGCGGCGCCCGAGGCCGGCATCGATCCGCTCTCGCCGGATCATGTGGCGCGCCTGGTCGCATATCTCGCTTCGCCCGCCGCCGAGGCGGTCAACGGACAACTGTTCGTGGTGTACGGGCCGATGGTCGCCTTGATGGCAGCGCCGGTCGTCGAAGAGCGCTTCGACGCCGCCGATGATCACTGGTCGGTAAATGATCTCGCCGCCACGCTCGGCGGATACTTCGCGCAGCGGCCCACGGGGCGTACGTTTTCAGCGTCTTCTTTGATCGATCTCGACAACTGACACTGTGATGGCGGGTGCCATCGGAAACTAGCTGATCACTCGTCCAGCTGTTGATCACCGATGCGGCGCTTGGTAGACATGGGAGTCGACGGTGCGTGACGCCTCACAAAGGTTAGGCCACCCTCAAATGACACCTGTTACAAATTCATGGGCCGAATTTGAGAAAAATGGCAGTTCAAATATGCCAAAAAGCTTCCTACGGCAATGTGAACGTGTTCTAATTGTTGCGGCGATGTGGCCGGGGTGAGGCATCGTGCGATGAGCAGAATCAGCAGGATGAGCAAGGAGGATCGTGCATGAACGAGGTCCTTGCTGTGCCATTGCGGGCAGTGGGCGGATTCTTCGAACTCGTTGCCGACGTCGCGCGGGCAAGCATTCGACGTCCGTTCCAAGGGCGCGAGTTCATTGATCAGGCCTGGTTCATCGCACGCGTTTCGATCATTCCGACACTGCTGGTGGCGATTCCGTTCACCGTGCTGGTGAGCTTCACGCTCAACATTCTGCTGCGCGAAATCGGCGCCGCGGATCTCAGCGGCGCCGGTGCGGCATTCGGTGCGGTCACCCAGGTCGGGCCGATTGTCACCGTATTGATCGTGGCGGGCGCAGGCGCCACCGCGATCTGCGCGGATCTCGGGGCGCGAACCATTCGCGAAGAGATCGACGCGATGCGCGTACTCGGTATCGACCCGGTGCAGCGGCTGGTGGTGCCGCGGGTGCTGGCCTCGATGTTCGTGGCATTGATGTTGAACGGCCTGGTGTGCACCATCGGCATCGTCGGTGGCTTCCTGTTCTCGGTGCTGCTGCAGGACGTGAATCCCGGCGCTTTCGTCAATGGCATCACGCTGCTCACCCATCTGCCCGAGCTGGTCATCTCCGAAGTGAAGGCCGGTTTGTTCGGGCTGATCGCCGGACTGGTGGCCTGTTATCTCGGCCTGAATGTCAAAGGTGGTCCCAAGAGTGTCGGTGATGCGGTGAACCAGACCGTCGTCTTCGCCTTTATGGCCCTGTTCGTGGTGAATGTCGTGGTCACCGCCGTCGGTATCAAGTTCGCGGCGCGGTGAGGCGATGGCATTCGTAATCCAATCCCGCTTTCCGCGTACCGTGCGGCGAGTGCGTCGCTTTTCGAACTCGCTCGATTCGCTGGGTAAACACGCGGTGTTCTATGCGCAGACAATCGGTTCCATCCCACGCGCACTGATTTACTATCGCACCGAGACCATTCGTTTGATCGCCGAAATCAGCATGGGCACAGGCGCTTTGGCGGTTATCGGCGGCACCGTGGTCATCGTCGGATTTCTCACGCTGTTCACCGGCGGCACCATCGCGGTGCAGGGTTACAGTTCGCTCGGCAATATCGGCGTCGAGGCGCTGACGGGCTTCTTCGCGGCATTCATCAATGTGCGCATCGCGGCGCCGGTGATCTCCGGAATCGGTTTGGCCGCAACCATCGGCGCGGGTTCGACCGCGCAGCTGGGCGCCATGCGGGTGGCCGAGGAGATCGACGCGCTCGAGTCCATGGCCATCCGGCCGGTGCCGTATCTGGTGGGCACCCGGGTGCTCGCGGGCATGATCGCGATCGTGCCGCTGTACGCGCTCGCGGTGATCTGTTCGTTCCTCGCCAGCCGATTCGCCACCGTGGTCATCTACGGGCAGTCGGCGGGCGTCTACGACCACTACTTCTCCACCTTCCTGATCCCCAGCGACATCCTCTGGTCCTTCGCCCAGGCGATCTTCATGGCCTTGGCGGTCATGATGATTCACACCTACTACGGCTACAACGCCGCGGGCGGACCGGTCGGCGTCGGGATCGCGGTCGGCAATGCGGTGCGGGCCTCGCTGGTCGCGGTGGTCACGGTGACGCTGCTGATCTCGCTGGCCATCTACGGCACCTCCGGCAACTTCCATCTCTCCGGGTAGAGCGGTATGGCAACGAAGCAATCGGGAAGCGGCCCAAACACTTCAGCCTGGGCCGCGGCACTGCGCGGCGGGCTCGGGCTCAAGCTCGCCGGGCTCGGCATGGTGATCGCGCTGGTCGCGGTCGTCTCCATCGCGATGGTCATGTTCTTCGGCGGATTCACCAAGACGGTGACCGTCACGGTGGACGCGCCGCGCACCGGCCTGGTGCTCGATCCCGACGCCAAGGTGAAGATCCGCGGGGTGGAGATCGGTCGGGTCTCGGAGATCGAGCAGACCGCCGACGGTGCGAAGCTGACGCTGGCGATGGATCCCGAACTGCTGAAGATGGTTCCGTCCAATGCGACCGTGGATATCAAGTCCACCACGGTATTCGGCGCCAAGTACATCAATTTCACTGCGCCGGACCAGGCTTCGTCGACCCCGCTGAAGCCGGGATCGACCGTGACGGCCGAATCGGTGACCGTCGAATTCAATACGCTGTTCCAGCATCTGACCGATGTGCTGCAGAAGATCGAGCCGGAGAAGCTCAATGCCACACTGTCGGCGCTGGGCACCGCGCTGCAGGGGCGCGGTGAGAAGCTCGGTGACCTGCTCGCCCGCAGCGATGCCTACCTGCGCGATATCAATCCGAGTCTGCCCGCGCTGCAACGGGATCTGGTCTCCTCGACCGGCGTCACGAATCTGTATGCCGACACCGTGCCGGATCTGCTGCGCACCACCGATAACGCGACGGTGACGGCCAAAACGCTCGTCGAGGAGCAGGAGAACGTCGATGCGATGCTGGCCGACCTCATCGGATTGGCCGATACCACCGGCTCGGTGCTGCACGAGAACGAACAGCCGCTGGTGACCGCGCTGGATCTGCTGCGTCCGACCACCCAACTGCTCGACGACTACAAGCCCGCGCTGTACTGCCTGGTCGTCGGCCTGGCCAATGTGCTCCCGATCGGTGAGGACATCTTCGGCGGACGGTTCGACGCGGTGCCGCTGAATGCGAGTTTCATGCCGGGCGCCGACGCCTACCAGTACCCACAGGATCTGCCGAAGGTGAATGCCACCGGCGGGCCGCACTGCGAGGGCGTGCTGGACCGGGTGCCGGACAGCCATGCGAACTTCGTGGTCACCGATACTTCCGAGGGTCATGTGTGGACGCCGTCGACGACGACACATCTGAACGGGCCCAAGGTGTTCCAGTTGCTGTTCGCCGGATTGCCGGGGGTGGGGCAGCTGTGAAACCGCGCGCGACAACGCTCAAGCTGACGATCTTCACGCTGGTGATGGCGCTGGTATTGGCCGGGCTGGTGGTGGTGTTCAGCCAGATGCGCTTCGCCAGGGAGACCGGCTATCACGCGGTCTTCACCAACTCCTCCGGCATGCTGGACGGTGCCAAGGTTCGAATCGCCGGTGTGCCGGTGGGTTCGGTAACCGGTGTGCATGTCGGCAAGGACAATCTCGCCCACGTCGATTTCGACGTGGACAGCAAGTACCGGCTCTACACCAGCACCAAGGCGACCATCCGCTACGAAAACCTGGTCGGGGACCGGTATCTCGAACTGCTCGAAGGGCCGGGCACCGCGAAGGTGATGTCCAAAGGCAGCACCATCGGCCTCGATCGGACCTCGCCCGCACTCGATCTGGATATGTTGCTCGGTGGCTTCAAACCGCTGCTGCGCGGACTCGATCCGGCTCAGGTCAACGATCTGACCGAGGCGCTGCTCCAGGTTTTCCAGGGCCAGGGCGGCACGCTCGTCGCGCTGCTGAACAGTTCCGGATCGTTCGCCAAAACCCTCGCCGATCGAGATGCGTTGATCGGCAGCGTGATCGAGAATCTGAAGACCGTGCTCGCCACGATCGATGACCGCGATCAGCAGTTCGCCACCACACTCGAGGAATTGCAGCGGCTGGTCAGCGGTTTGGCCGCCGACAAGGATCCGATCGGTGCGGCCCTGCCGCGGATCGCCGGTGCGACAGGGGATCTGACCGATCTGCTGCAGCAGGCCCGGCCGGATCTGAAGACCACCATCGAGCAGACCGGCACCGTCGCCGCGACTCTCGACGACGGCTCCGACACCGTCCAATGGGTGCTCGATCGGCTGCCCGAAACCTACAAGAAGCTGGTCCGGATCGGTTCCTACGGGTCGTTCCTGAATATGTACGTGTGCGGCACGAACTTCATTGTCGACGGGCCGGACGGCAAGCCGATGCACATCACCCTGCCCGGTATGCAGACGACGGGAAGGTGTGCGAAGAGCCGATGAAGGAAACTCGATCACGCGCGGTCTCGCTCGGCATCATCGGCATTGTCGTCGCGACGACGGTCTCGCTGTCCGCACTGCAGGTCGACCGGCTGCCGTTCATTCGCTCCGGGGCGACCTACACCGCGTACTTCGCCGATGCGGGCGGACTGGTTCCCGGTGACAATGTGCAGGTCGCCGGGGTGAAGTCGGGACGCGTCGAGCAGGTGAAGCTGGACGGTGCGAAGGTCTACGTCCGGTTCACGCTGGACGAGGGAATTGTGCTTGGCAATAAGACGAGTGCCGCCATCAAGACCAATACGGTGCTCGGCCGCAAATCGCTCGAGGTGACTCCGGCGGGCAGCGGCTCGACCCGGACGAACGACACGATTCCGCTGGACCGCACCACCTCGCCGTATTCGCTCACCGACGCGCTCGGCGATCTGACGAATACCGTCAAGGGCTTGGACATGGACCAGGTCAACCGGACGCTGGACGCGCTGTCCACGACCTTCGCCGATACTCCGGCGCCGCTGAGGTCAGCACTCGACGGCGTCACCCAGCTCTCGCGCAGCCTGAATGCCAGGGACAAGGCGCTGACCGAGTTGCTCGGCCGGGCACAGAACGTCACGAAGGTGCTCGCCGATCGCAGCAATCAGATCAACGCGCTGCTGGTCGACGGCAATGACCTGCTCGGCGAACTGGATCGGCGGCGCGGTGCGCTCAGTCAGTTGATCGTGTACATCAACGGGCTGGCCCAGCAGCTGACCGGCCTCGTCAACGACAACGAGAAGCAGCTGAAACCCACACTGGACCGGCTGAATTCGGTGCTCGCACTGCTGCAATCCAATAAAGACAACTTGTCGAAGGCACTCGATGGACTCGGCCCGTTCTCGGCCGCGCTCGGTGAGCAGGTCGGCAGTGGTCCATACTTCCAGGCTTATGTCTCGAACGCGACCACGCGCGGCCTGCAGATCCTGGTCGACGCGTTGGTCTGGCCGCAGCATGTGCCGGACTCCTTCCGCGCCTATCTGACCGACCCCGCGTTGCCGTCGATCGAGCCCGCGATTCAGGAGCCGCCGCGATGAATGCATTGCGCACTGTTCGTTCGGCACCGCAATGGGTGCGGGTGCTCGCACTTGTCGTCATCGCCGCGCTGGTGATCGCCGGCGGGTGGACACTGATATCGCGGATCGGAAAGACCTCGATCACCGCGTATTTCCCGTCCACGACCGGCCTGTACGCCGGTGACGAGGTGCGCGTGCTCGGAGTCGAGGTCGGCCGGATCGACTCCATCGATCCCGGTAAGGACCAGGTCCGGGTCGCGATGACACTCGATCGCGGCATCGAGATCCCCGCGGACGCCAAGGCGGTCATCATTTCGCCGTCGCTGGTGTCGGCGCGATTCATCCAGTTGGCCCCGGCCTACACCGGCGGGCCGAAAATGCACAACGGCAGCGTGATTCCGATCGAGCACACCGCGGTTCCGGTCGAATGGGATGACATCAAGGCCGAATTGTCCAAACTGGCAACGACATTGGGGCCGGTCGGTGATGACGAGCAGGGCTCGTTCGGGCGGTTCGTGAACACCGCCGCCGATAATCTCGGCAATGGCAATGCGGAGGCGTTGCGCGATACTCTGCGCGAGCTGTCGCACACGCTGAGTACGTTGTCGGACGGGCGCACCGATCTGTTCGGCACCATCCGCAATCTGCAGCAGTTCGTGGATGTGCTGTCCAAGAGCAACGATCAGATCGTGCAGTTCGGCGGCCGGCTCGCCTCGGTCTCGTCGGTGCTCGCGAATGTCTCCGGTGATCTCGGTGCCGGACTGGACAATCTCGATATCGCAGTCGGTGATGTGCAGCGGTTCATCCAAGAGCGCGGCGGGGCGCTGACCGAGGGGGTGCAGCGGCTGGCCGAGGTCACCCAGATCCTCGCGGATAAGCGGCCCCAGCTCGAGCAGGTATTGCATGCCGGGCCGACGTCGCTGGCGAACTTCTATCAGATCTACGACCCGGCGCAGGGCAGTCTCACCGGTGCCGTCGTCGCGCCGAACTTCGCCAATCCGTTCGCCTTCCTCTGCGGCGCGGTCGAGGCGAACGACGCGAACGGTTCCGATCAGAGCGCCGCCTTGTGCCGCCAGTATCTGGCACCCGTCATCCAGCAGCTCATGATGAATTACCCACCGCTGCTCGCGAATCCGGTTTCCAACCAGACCGCGTTCCCGCATCAGCTCGTCTACAGTCCGCCGAGTCTGGCCGCGCGCGGGCCGAGTGATTCGGTGCCGCAATCGGATCCGGTCACGGTGCCGAACGGCATCGCCGGGCTGGCCATTCCGGGAGGAGGGCGATGATGCGCACGCGAATGGCCGGTGCGGCGATCGGATTGGCCGTCGTGCTCGGAGTCAGCGGCTGCGAGTGGGACGGGCTCAATTCGCTGCCCATGCCCGGTACAGCCGGAAGTGACAACGCCTACGAAGTCAAGATCCAGATGCCCAATGTCACCACGCTGACCCGTAATTCACCGGTCCGCGTGAACGACGTGACGGTCGGCACGGTATCGAAGATCGAGGTCGAGGGCTGGCATGCGCTGGTCACCGTCTCGTTGAACAACGATGTGAAGCTGCCCGCCAATGCGACCGCCCGAATCGGGCAGACCAGTCTGCTCGGCAGCAATCATCTCGAACTCGCCGCGCCGAAAGATGTTCCGGCACAGGGCGAGCTGAAGAACGGTGATCTGATCCCGCTGGATCGGGCCGGTGTCTATCCGACCACCGAGCAGACCCTGTCATCGCTGTCGGTGGTGCTCAACGGCGGCGGCATCAGTCAGCTGGAAACCATTACCCATGAACTCAATGCCGCATTCAACGGTCGCGAGGATGCGATCCGCGATTTGCTGCCACAGTTGACCGAGCTGACCACCACACTGGATTCCCAGACCAAAGACATCATCGATGCGATGGGCGGGCTGGACCGGTTCGCAGGCACACTGGCCAAGCAGAAGGATCGGGTGGCCGCGGCGATCGAACAGATCCATCCGGCGCTCACCGTGCTCGCCGATCGGCGCGAGGACATCACGCATACCCTTACCGCCCTTGGTGATCTGAGCGATGTCGTGCAGCGGATCATCGCGCAGGGTGGGGACAATCTGAAGGCGAATCTGGCGAATCTGGCACCCGTGCTGGAGACCTTGGCCAGCACCGGGAACAGCCTGGTCGAGGTCCTGAAGCTGATCTTCACCTTCCCGTTCCCGATGAAGAACCTCGATCACGCGGTCAAGGGCGATTACATGAACCTGATCATGACCGTCGACATCACGGGCAAGCGATTGGATTCGAACTTCCTCACCGGCACTCCGCTCGGCGGTCGGTTCGGTGGGGTGGAGGGTGCACTCGGCGGTCTGGCCGGGACGGCGGAGGGCAATAGCAATCCGGCGACGGCACCGCTGCAGTCACCCGGCGCGACTCCGGCTCCGACGCCGAGTATCCCTGGGCTGCCGCCGATTCCGGGTCTGCCCGCGATTCCCGGCCTCACCGTTCCGCCCGCCGGGCAGGAAGGTGCGGGCCGATGAAACTCACGCGATTCGTCAAGATCCAGTTGGCCATCTTCTCGGTGCTGACGGTGATCGGCTTGGTGGTGATGGGCGGTACCTATGTGGGACTGCCCGCCATGTTCGGTATCGGCCGCTACGAGGTGACTGTCGAACTGTTGGCCACCGGGGGGCTGTACCCGACGGCCAATGTCGCCTACCGCGGCACGAATGTCGGCAAGGTGGAAGAGGTTCGGCTCACCCCGACGGGGGTGGACGTGAAGCTGTCCATCAAGAGCGATTACAAGATTCCGTCCGATGTCGACGCGTGGGTGCGCAGCGTCTCGGCCATCGGTGAACAGTATGTCGATCTGGTGCCGGTCGCGAATGCCAAGGGCGGCAACCTTTCCGACGGTTCGGTGATTCCGGTGGATCGCACCGAGCTGCCCGAGGATATCGGCACCGTGCTCGATCGCTCCGATCGTCTGCTGTCCAGCATTGCCGATACCAAGCTGCGGCAGGTGATCGACGATGCGTTCAAGGCCTTCAACGGGGCCGGACCGGATCTGCAGAAGTTCATCGATTCCGCATCGCTGCTGGTGCAGGAGGCCCAGGCGAATGCCGAGCCGACCAAGGATCTGCTGGAAAAGATCGGGCCGCTGCTGGATACGCAGAATCAGTCCGATGCGGCGATCCGGTCGTGGACCCAGGACCTGGCGACGGTGACCGACCAACTGCGCGCCCATGATCCGGCGCTGCGCAATGTGATCGAGAAGACGCCCGGCGCGGCACAGCAGGTGAGTTCGCTGTTCCAGGACCTGCGCCCGACCCTGCCGATCCTGCTGTCGAATCTGGTCAGCGTGGGTCAGGTCGGGGTGACCTATCACTCGGGTCTGGAACAGATCCTGGTGATCTATCCACCGCTGACCGCCGCGTTCCTGACGGCCATCCGCGGTCCCGTCGAATACGGTGCCGTGGTGGACTTCCACCTGGAACTCAACGATCCGCCCGGTTGCACCACCGGCTTCCTCACGCCGGAACAGCGCCGCTCACCCGCCCAGCTCGACACACCGGACACGCCGCCCGGGCTGTTCTGCAAGGTGGCGCAGAACGCCAAGGAGGCCGTGCGCGGTATCCGCAATACGCCGTGCATGGAGGTGCCGGGTAAGCGGGCGCCGTCGCCGGAGCTGTGCCGCGACCCGAACGGCTATGTGCCCGAAGGCAATAACCCGGCCTTCGGTCCGCCGCAGCCGGTGACACCGTCTGGTGACCCGATCGGCGATCAGGGCTCGACCCACCCGGCCGCACACAGTACGACATTGGATCCCAGCAGTGGGACTTTCATCGGACCGGACGGACGCACGTACCGTCAGGGGGATATCGGAAAGGACGGATCCGGCACGATACCGTCGAGTTGGCAGGCGATGCTTCAGGAGCAGCAGCAGTGAGAGAGCGCAGCGAACGAACCATGTCACAGCGTGCTTCGCGCATGCCGGAACCGAGCGTCAGCGAGGTGCGGGCATGAATGAATCCAGTGTGGTCAAGGCCCGGTCCAGGCGACGGGCGGTGCGTTCGGCGGGTCCGCCGCCGGAGGACACCCTCCCACTCGAGACCGAAGGTGTCGAGCTGACCAAGGCCGTCGATGTCACCGTCAAGGTGACGAAATCGGAGTCGGACGGTCCGAGCGAGGATGCCGAACCCGTGACCACGCTGGAGATACCCAGCGTCGCGGATGTCATCGACGACGCTCCGAAATCCGGGCCGCCGCGCTGGGTGCTCATCGCCGGTGCCGCCACGGCCGCGGTCGTGGCGATCGCGCTGGTGATCGGCACCGGATTCTTCGCCTACAACCTGCACACCGCATCCGACCGCGATGCGCGGCGCGCGGACTACGTGCAGACCGCCAAACAGGCGATCCTCAATCTCACCACCATCAAGGACGACACCGCCAAGGCCGATATCGACCGCGTCCTCGCGGTGGCCTCCGGCGAACTCAAGGCCGAATACTCGCAGCGCAAGGACGCCTACGCGAGCGTGGTGGAACAGGCCAAGGTGAAGGCCACCGGCGAGATCATCGAATCCGCCATCGAGAGCGAGGACGGTGATTCGGCACGCGTGCTGGTCGCCGCCAAGCAGACCCTGACCAATGCGGGTATGGCGGATCCGCAGACGCGGTACTACCGATTCCGGGTCACCGTCACCCGCGGCGACAGCGGGATCACCGCCTCACAAGTGGAGTTCGTGGCATGAGCAGGCGTCTGATTCTGGTGGCTTCCGCGGTCGCCCTCGTCATCGTTGCGCTGGCGGCCGTCTGCGGCGTCACCGGGTACAAGTACTGGAACGACCGCAAGAGCGAACAGGCGCGCACCCAGGTCGTTCCCGCGGCGCAGCGCACCGTCGAAGCGATGTTCACCTACAACTTCAAAACGGTGGACGCCGAATTGCCGAAGGCCGCCGACAATCTCGGCGGCAGCTTCCGCGACGACTACCTGAAACTGATCAAGGAAGCCATCGCCCCCGGCGCCAAGGAAAAGGAACTCAACGTCCAGGCCACCACCCAGGCCACCGGCGTAGTCTCCGCCGCCCCCGCCCACGCCGTAGTCCTGCTCTACCTGAACCAGGTAACCACCGGCAAGGACTCCCCCCAAGCCAACATCACCACCAGCCGAGTCCGGGTAACCCTGGACAAGAACGACACCCGCTGGCTCGTTTCCGCAGTAACACCGATCTAGCGGGCCGCAGCCGCTGTCACGGGATCCGGTATCGCCGATGAGCGATAGCCGGCTAGGGGCAGGCCGGCGATCGCTGTCCATCGGCGACGATCTGCGCACACACCCAGCCATTATCCAGCCGCCACGCGTGTCTACCCGAGCGTGAACGGGCGTGCCGTGATCGACGTGCTGGGCTGGAGCGCCCCTGTCGGGATTGAACTGACGACCTTCGCTTACACAATCGGCAGGGTCTCTGTTACGTGAACGAGCGCGCCGTCACCGACGCGCTCGGCTGGAGCCCCCCGTCGGGATTGAACTGACGACCTTCGCTTACACAATCGGCAAGGCCTCTGTTACGTGAACGAGCGCGCCGTCACCGACGCGCTCGGCTGGAGCCCCCTGTCAGGATTGAACTGACGACCTTCGCTTTACAAGAGCGGTGCTCTACCACTGAGCTAAGGAGGCGGACGGTTCTTACAAACGGTGCTAATCATAACCGGGCACGCCAGCTGCGTGACACCGGCTTTACGGTGCCACGCAGTGACGGTTCAGCAGTGGGCCCGGCGCAGTATCGGATACCGCGGGTCAGGACTGGGCGCCCTGGCGGGCCGCGTCATCGGCGGCCATTGCGTCACGCAGGCTCTTCGGACGCATATCGGTCCAGTTCTTCTCGACGTACTCCACGCACGCGGCGCGGCTGTCCTCGCCGAAAACGACTCGCCATCCGGCCGGAACCTCCGCAAAGGCCGGCCACAGCGAATGCTGTTCCTCATCGTTTACCAGAACGAAGAAGCGACCGTCTTCGTCATCGAAGGGGTTGGTGCTCAATTTCACCTCACTGGATACTGGCGCATGTACGGGATCGCTCTTGGCTCGTCCAACGCTGTCGAGCGCCGGAAGCTCCCCGAGCGTTGTGTCGACCCTAGCAAGGCAGACGTTACGCGTAGGCAGTTACCTCAGGCCGCGAAGAAATCGAGCAGGATCTTGTTCACCGCTTCTGGACGCTCGAGATAGCCGTAGTGCCCCGCATCAGGAACTTCCAGGTAACGCGCACCCGGAATGGCCTCGGCAACCTCCCTGGACAGATACGGCGGAATCATCCGATCGTCGGCGAATCCGATGGCCAGGCACGGCACCTTGATGCCGCGGTAGGCCTGCACCCGGTCGAAATCGTGGTCCATCCGGCGCTGGGCGCGGATACCGGGCGTCACCGCACCGCCGGTGAATTCGAACAGATCCAGCCAGTCGCGGGCAGCGTTCGGATCGGCCATGGTCGCGGGCGACATATTCATCACCGCGGTCACGGCGGCCTCGTACTTCGCGGGCAAGCTGACCCCGCTGGCGTCGAGTTCGTGTTCGCCGAGCGAGAGCGTTTTCTGGAACTGGTCGAGGCGGCCGTGTCCGGCCATGAATACGGCCTTGCGCACCAGTTCCGGACGCGCCAGCGCGAGTTCCTGCGCCACCCGCGCGCCCATCGAGGTGCCGACCACCAGCGCGGGACCCTCATCGAGCAGTTCGATGAGTCCGGCGGTATCGCCGACCAGCTGATCGATGGTCATGCCGTCGGGTGCCTCATAGGACGGTTTGATGCCGCGATTGTCGAATGTGCAGACCCGATATCCGGCCTTGACCAGCGCCGGGACCTGATGCAACTCCCAGACCCGGCCCGGGCTACCGGTGCCCATGATCATGACGACGAGCGGACCCGCGCCCTTCGGCTCCGTGCCCTTGGTTCGGTCGCCCTTGACCTGGTAGTTGAGTGAAATTCCGTTCACCGTGGCCAGCGGCATATCGACCCTTTCGTGGAGTTGGTGCTGCGTTCCCACGGTATAGGGCTTCGGTTTTCGGCGAGCAGGCGAAGGGTATGACGCCGAACGTGTCGGAGGTCACTCGGATCCGGGTGCGGCATACCGCCGTGGTGGCCAGATACCATTGACTATTCGCACGTACGAGCGTACTCAGCCGGGAGGACAAGAAGATGGCCGCGAAGAGCAGCGCGAACGACATCGCGGACGACGATCTGGAACCACTCGCCGACGAGACCGCCCGTCAGGCGCAGCGAGTTGTCGCGGCCTACGCGGAGGATGCGGACGAATGCCGGATGCTGCTGTCCATGCTGGGCATCGGGCCTAACTCTCGAGGCGAGTAACCACCTCGACGTCAACGGGGCCGTCGACTATTCACAACTTCAAACGCCGAAAGCGACGCGCAAAGGATGCGTGAGTGGACCAGATGACCCAACAGCCGTCCGAGGACTCCGAACACGCCTTTCTAGAGACCCCATCCGAACCCGACACCACGGTGGTCCCCTCCGCACTCGCCGAGATGAGCGGGGCCGGTTCCGGCTTCGTCGTCGTCGCCAACCGGCTGCCGGTCGATTTGGAGAAACTGCCCGACGGTTCCACCCGCTGGAAGCGCAGCCCGGGCGGTTTGGTGACCGCACTGGAACCGGTGCTCCGCAATAACAAGGGGGCGTGGGTCGGCTGGGCCGGCGTTCCCGATGTCGATATCGATCCGATCATCGAGGACGGCCTGGAACTGCATCCGGTGCAGCTGTCCGCGGAGGAAGTCTCCGAGTATTACGAGGGCTTCTCCAACGGCACGCTGTGGCCGCTGTACCACGATGTGATCGTGCGCCCGGTCTATGACCGCGCCTGGTGGGCCGCCTATGTCACGGTGAACCGGCGCTTCGCCGAGGCCACCGCGAAGGTCGCCGCCGAGGGCGCGACCGTCTGGGTGCAGGACTACCAACTGCAGTTGGTGCCGAAGATGCTGCGGATGCTGCGCCCCGACCTCACCATCGGATTCTTCCTGCACATTCCGTTCCCGCCCGTCGAACTGTTCATGCAGATGCCGTGGCGGACCGAAATCATCGAAGGTCTGCTCGGCGCCGACCTGATCGGCTTCCACCTGCCGGGCGGCGCGCAGAACTTCCTCTACCTGGCCCGCAGGTTGGCCGGCCAGCCCACTTCGCGCGGCACCGTCGGTGTGCGGTCCAAGCTCGGCGTGGTGCAGGTGGGCTTCCGCACGGTCCGGGTCGGCGCGTTCCCGATTTCGATCGCCTCGGCCGAACTCGATGAGCATTCGCGGCGCCGCTCGGTCCGCGAACGGGCCGCGAAAATCCGAGCCGAACTCGGCAATCCGAAAAATATCCTGCTCGGCGTCGACCGCTTGGACTACACCAAGGGCATCGATATCCGCCTGGCCGCGCTGGAGGAATTGCTGCTGGAGAACAGGCTGGATCCAGCCGATACCGTCATGGTGCAGCTGGCCACCCCGAGCCGTGAGCGGGTGGAGAGCTATATCCAGATGCGCGGCGATATCGAGCGCCAGGTCGGCCGGATCAACGGTGAATTCGCCAGAGTCGGCTATCCGGTCGTGCACTATCTGCACCGCCCGATCCCTCGTGACGAACTCGTCGCCTTCTTCGTGGCCGCCGACGTCATGCTGGTGACGCCGCTGCGTGACGGGATGAACCTGGTCGCCAAGGAGTACGTCGCCTGTCACAGCGGTCTCAACGGAGCGTTGGTATTGAGCGAATTCACCGGTGCCGCGGCGGAATTGCGCCAGGCTTATCTGTGCAACCCGCACGACCTGAACAGTGTGAAGGATGCCGTCATCTCCGCACTGGACGACGACCGCGATACCCGTCGTCGCCGAATGCGCTCTATGCGCCGTCAGGTGCTCGCCCACGATGTGGACCGCTGGGCGCGTTCATTCCTGGAGGCACTAGCGCAGGACCAGGTCGCAGGCAGCGCGCTGCTCACCGACGACGATGTGTACCCGGAGTCCCGAGCACCCCGGCGATAACCCCACCACCACGGAGCGTGTCTTACAAGCGACCCGTTCGCGGCCCGTCTCGCGTCCGAGTCGTCGAAGCGCATGCGACGAAGTCGCGAGTCTCGACGGCTCGGACGCGAGACACCAGGGGGCCGCGAACACGCCGCGCCCGCGCGGCCAACTTCACAGCATTCACCCAGCCAAGGTCCAGACAGTTCCCAGTCGATTGCCGGACTATGAAGCAATGAGTGGTGCGCCTGCGGAGTCCACGCCCGAGGCCCGAGTGCTGGTGGTGGACGACGAACCCATGATCGTGGAGCTCCTGTCGGTGAGCCTGCGCTATCAGGGGTTCGCCGTCGATACCGCTATCGACGGGGCGCAGGCGCTGGACAAGGCGCGCACCTTCCGGCCGCAGGCACTGATCGTCGATGTGATGATGCCCGGTATGGACGGCTTCGGGCTGCTGCGCCGACTGCGCGCCGACGGCATCGACGCACCGGTGCTGTTCCTGACCGCGCGCGACGATGTGCAGGACAAGGTCGCCGGACTCACCCTCGGCGCCGACGACTACATCACCAAACCGTTCAGCCTCGAGGAAGTAGTGGCCCGGCTGCGAGTTGTCCTGCGCCGCTTCGGTCATGCCGCGCCGCAGCGCGAGAGTTCACGACTCCGGTTCGAGGACATCGAGCTCGACGACGATACGCACGAGGTGTGGAAGGCGGGCGAGCCGGTTGCGTTGTCGCCCACCGAATTCACCCTGCTGCGGTATTTCATGGTCAATGCCGGGACGGTGTTGAGTAAGCCGCGCATCCTGGATCATGTGTGGCGCTACGACTTCGGGGGTGAGGTTGGTGTGGTCGAAACGTATGTCTCGTATCTGCGCAAGAAGGTCGACACGGGGGATCAGCGTCTGATTCACACGTTGCGTGGTGTGGGCTACGTGATGCGCGCGCCGAATCGCACGCGCTAGTACGAGAAATGACCACGTCTCGGCTCGAACAGACCCGTCGCAAACTGGCACGCGCTTCTTCTGCGATTCCGCTGCGGGTCACGCTGGTGCTGGCGCTTGTACTGCTTGCCGCGCTCGGACTGTTCGCATCCGGCATGGTCGTCACCTCGGCGCTGGAGAATTCGCTGCTGCACCGCACCGACCAGCAACTTCGCGATGCGGTGATGGCGTGGTCGCGGCCGCGGCCGCCGATTCCTTCGAACCCGTCGCATCCGTCCAGCACCTTCTATGTCCACATCGAGCCCACCCCGGGCGGCAACGGCACGACCTATCTCGAGACCAGACCGTTCAACGAGGAGGCCGAGCCGGAATTGCCGCGACTGCCCGATGTGCGGCCGACCACGGATCCGCCGGGCAGCAAGGTCCTCACCAGAGCGGTGACCGTCGGCTCCAAGAACGGTTCGACGGTCAAATGGCGGACCATGACGGCGGTGTCACCCGACACGACGACAACGATCGCGATACCGCTCACCGAGAACATCGACACGGTCAATCGACTGATCATGTTGCAGCTCATGGTCGGTGCCGCGGTGCTCGCCGCGCTGGCGGTGCTCGCCTACTTCGTGATCCGACGCAGTCTGCGGCCGTTGCGCGCGGTCGAGAAGACCGCCGCCGCCATCGCCGACGGTGACCTGCATCGCCGAGTTCCGGTGCGCGGCACCAACACCGAGGTCGATCGGCTGTCCCAATCGCTCAATGGCATGCTGGCCCAGATCCAACGGGCCTTCGCCGCGACGGAAGCCTCCGAATCGGCGGCCCGGCGCTCCGAGGCGAAGATGCGCCGCTTCGTCGCCGACGCGAGCCACGAACTGCGCACCCCGCTCACCACCATCAGCGGCTTCGCCGAACTGTATCGACAGGGCGCTACCGCGGATCCGGCCATGTTCATGGACCGTATCGAACACGAGGCCCAGCGCATGGGGCTCTTGGTCGAGGACCTGTTGATGCTGGCCCGCTTGGACGCACAGCGCCCGCTGGAACTGGGCCCGGTCGATCTGCTAGCCATCGCCAGCGACGCCGTGCACAATGCCCGCGCCGTCACCGCGGCCAGTTGCGAGGAGGGTCCCCGCCGCTCCGTCGAGCTGGAAATCCGTTCGGGCACTGGAACATTGGAAGTGACCGGCGACGAAGCGCGGCTGCGTCAGATACTGGCCAACCTGCTGAACAACGCACTTACGCACACACCACCGGACACCGACGTCAAGGTCCGGCTGACTCCCACAGACGACGAGGTCCTGCTGGAGGTCGCCGACACCGGTCAGGGTTTGCCGCCCGAGGAGACCGAGCGCATCTTCGAACGCTTCTACCGCACCGACACCTCCCGCACCCGTGCCAGCGGCGGCACCGGTCTCGGCCTGTCCATCGTCCAAGCCTTGGTCGATGCCCACAATGGCACCGTGAGCGTGGAGAGCGCCGAGGACGAAGGCACCACCTTCACCGTCCGCCTCCCTCGCGAAAGTCGCTGAGCGACCGCACTGCTGTGGCCACTCGGGGGCTGGGTTGGTGGAGCACTCGCCGTGGTAGACGAAAGGTCGTCAGTTCGAGAGTGTGGCACCGTCCTTGGTGAGGGTCGCTCGAGCGGGTCAGCCCTCCCGGCCCGTCCATGGCTTGATCTGCCCAGCCGCGACCAGGGCATCCCACGCCGCTGCCTTGCGCGCGCAATCGGGCACCCGGCAACCCCGATGCCGCTGCATTGTGCGCCGCGCTTCCGGCACGCCGAGTGGACGGTCCGGCGCATCGTGCGGGAATCCGATCGGCCCGGCAGCCGCGTCCATCTCGCTCAGCTCTCGGGCTACTCGATGCTCGATCTCGTCGACCGACCGCCCTTCGGGGATGTCCGATATCGGCCAGACGACCACCGCGATGACGACGGCCAAGGGCAATCCGAAGTCCGATGCCTACGTAGCCACGACGTTGTCGTGGATCGGTGATCCCGCCGCCGAAGCTTATGCGCGGAATGTCCTCACCGATCTCGCTGGCGCTGCGTCTGTCCGGCCGCGTCGAATCGCCACGGCGAATATAGATCTGGGCTTGGCCCTGGTAGCGGCCGACAAACCGGATGAGGCGGCAGACGTCACGCTCACGGCCGTGACTTCCGGCCGACTGGTCCCGTCCAACTATTGGCGCGTCGCGGAGGTGGTCTCCGGGATCGAAGGGCGGGATGCGCCGGATGCGGCGACCGTCCGCGAGGCGTTCCGCGACACCTATACGGACTAGGTCGACGCACCCGGCGCACCGAAGCTACGCCTGATCAATCGGGAACGTTGGCTCCGTAGCCCAGGTCGCGCAGGGCCGACTTGATTTTGGTTTGGGCTTCGTCGAGGGATTCGGGGGTGGGGTGGTGGTTGGCGCCGGAGATGTCGAAGTTGCCCATGGTGAAGGCTGGGAAGACGTGGACGTGGAGGTGGGGGACTTCCAGGCCGGCGATGAGTAGGCCGGCGCGGGGGGCGTCCCAGGCGTGGCGGACCGCTTGGCCGACTTTCTGCGCGACGCTGTTGAGCCGCGCGAAGGTGTCGGCGTCGACATCCTGCCACTGATCGATCGCCTTGCGGGGGACCACCAGCGTGTGCCCTTGCGTCACCGGGGCGATGGTGAGGAATGCGACGAATTCGTCGTCTTCCCAGACGAAACGGCCCGGCAGCTGGCCTTCGATGATCGCGCTGAAAACAGAAGCCATGCACCGCAGGCTACGCCGGGAGTTCCCGATCGGCGGTTCGGGTATTGACCTCGCCATCGCCGCCGCCCCCGCGGGCTTGCTCACCCACCGTCGGCTGCGTCGCCGCAGCAATGCTCATGCGCTCGGATCGATACGCCGTGCACTTCGACGCCCGACGCGACGGAACGCGATTCGAGTTGCCCTTCTTCATCTTTCAGGGCGAACACGACAGCCTGATGCGCGCCGCTACTTCGACGACGTCGAGGCGCCGCACAAGGAGTTCGCGCTGATCGCGGACGCCAACCACTTCGCGGCGTGCTGGCAGCCCGAGCAGTTCCTCGAACTGCTGCTGACCCGGGTCCTGCCGGTGGTCACCGGCAGGTTCACGCCATGTGCTCAGGCGACGTAGTGCGAAAGGATGCTCTGCACTTCGTAGATGTCGACCTGCCGATTGAACCGCTTCTGCACCGGTTCGTGGGTGCCCGAGATCCAGATGCAGAGTTCGGCATCCAGGTCGAAGGTGCCCGCGGTCTCCACCGAGAAGTGGGTGATGGCGCGGTACGGGATGCTGTGATAGCTCACCTTGCGGCCGGTGACCCCCTGCTTGTCGACCAGGATGAGACGCTTGTTGGTGAACAGAATCGCGTCGCGGACAAGAAGATACGCGGCGTAGACCTGCTCACCGCCGCCCATCAATCTCGCGTATTCCTCTTGCGCCTTACCGGGATCGATCCGCCCGGCATTGCCCATCAGTCCGTCGATCAGACCCATACTCAGCACGTCCTTTGCGCGGTGGAGGTCGGCTGTCGCGTCCCCTCCCATCAATCATCCACACGACCACCGCTGGGGGTGGAGAACGTGACGACTGATTTCGCGAGCACATGGGTAATTTGTCGGGCACGTCCAAGAATGGGCCAGCCACTCGACCGCCGGTCCGCGGACGAAGTTACGACGCACCCAACGACCGGCAAAGTTCCGGGGAGCCGGGGGAGCCACCATTGGCAACAACCTAAGCTGTTGCCCGTGCGCGTACTCGTCATCGGTTCCGGAGCCCGTGAACATGCCCTCGTCCTGGCGCTGCGCCGGGACCCCGCGGTGACCGCGCTGTTCGCTGCGCCGGGCAATGCGGGGATCGCCCAGTACGCGCAGGTCAGAGCGGTCGATCAGTCCTCCGCGGAGGCTGTTGTCGCGCTGGCTACCGACCTGGACGCGGACCTGGTGGTGATCGGTCCCGAGGTGCCGCTGGTGCTCGGCGTCGCCGACGCGGTCCGGGCCGCGGGTATCGCGTGCTTCGGTCCGTCCGCTGCGGCCGCGCGCATCGAGGGTTCGAAGGCGTTCGCGAAGGACGTCATGACGGCCGCCGGGGTCCGCACCGCGCACAGCGAGATTGTGGACAACCCCGCTGAACTCGACGCCGCGCTCGATCGGTTCGGCCCGACCTGGGTGGTCAAGGACGACGGTCTGGCCGCGGGCAAGGGCGTCGTGGTGACCGCCGACCGGCACGCGGCTCGCGATCACGGTGCCGAACTGCTCGAGCAGGGCCATCCGGTGCTGCTGGAATCCTTCCTGGACGGACCTGAGGTTTCGCTGTTCTGCCTGGTCGACGGCGAGACCGTGGTGCCGCTGCTGCCCGCGCAGGATCACAAGCGCGTCGGCGACGGCGACACCGGGCCGAATACCGGCGGTATGGGTGCCTATACGCCGCTGCCGTGGTTGCCGGAGCAGACGGTCACCGCGATCGTCGAGGACGTCGTGAAGCCCGTTGCCGCGGAGTTGGTGCGGCGTGGCTGCGGCTTCTCCGGACTGCTCTACGCGGGTCTGGCGATCGGTGCGGACGGACCCGCCGTCGTCGAATTCAATTGTCGCTTCGGCGATCCGGAGACCCAGGCGGTGCTCGCGCTGCTGGAAAGCCCGCTCGGTGAATTGCTGAATGCCACCGCGACCGGCACCCTCGCCGAGTTCGCCGCGCCGCGTTGGCGCGACGGTTCGGCGGTCACGGTCGTGATCGCCGCCGAGAACTATCCGGGTCGTCCCCGCGTCGGTGACGTGATCACCGGAGCGGGCGAGGGCAATACCGACGACTCGTCCGCCGTGCTGCATGCGGGAACCGCGTTGCGCGAAGACGGGGCCCTGATCTCCGCGGGCGGTCGGGTGCTGAGCGTCGTCGGCATCGGCGCGGATCTGGCCGAGGCCCGCGCACACGCCTATGACCGAATTGCCTCGATCAAGTTGCCAGGCAGCCACTTTCGCACCGACATCGGTCTCGCCGCCGTCGAGGACCGCATTTCTGTTTGACTCATTTGACTCTTGCGAACACGCCGCGGCCACGCGGCCAAAAACAGAGCCGCGAACCCGCCGCGCCGAAGGCGCTGCCAAAAACTCAACCGAACGTGAGCCCGTGCACCGCCAACCACTGCTGCGGGTCGACGTGCTGCCCGTTGACGATGACCTCGAAGTGCAGATGCGGCCCGGTGGAGTCACCACGGTTACCCATGCGAGCAATCTGCATACCCGCCGGAACGCGCTCGCCGACCGAAACGAAGAAGTCGTACATATGGCCGTAGACGGTGATGCTGCCGTCATCGTGCCGGATCCGCACCCATAGTCCGAATCCCTGCGCGGGTCCCGCATCGATGACGGTGCCGCTGGCGACGGCATAGATCGGGGTACCGATCGGCCCCGCGATATCGATGCCGTTGTGGAAAGTGCCCCAGCGCGAACCGAATCCGGAAGTGAAGGTGCCGCGTGTGGGTAACACCATGCCGGTGATGCCGGGCAGCGCCGAACCCGTCGTGACCGGCGCGCTGCCCGCCATCCACGGCTGATACTCACCGGACACGGCCGCGGCCGCCTCGGCTTTGGCACGTTCCAGCGTTGCGCGGGCCGCCGCGGCGACCACCTCCTGCTCACGGATGCGCTCGCCGTTGGCGATGGCATTGAGATAGCGCTTCACCGACGGCGGTGTCGACTGCGTCTGCTGTGGATAGGCGAAGGCGACGCGTTGCGCTTCGTCCGGGCCGGGCGTGCGATCGGTGACGGTCCAGGTGACCGTGGAATCGGCGGCCGCGAATACGGCCGTGACGCAGAGGCCCGCGATCAGGATCCGGTGCCGCCGCAATAGCGCGCGATAGTCGGGTTTGGGTCGGTCCTCCCACAGCGCGTGCAGGTCGGGCGGTGGCTGTCGACGCAGCCAGACCAGGCCGTCCTTGCACTCGCCGAGCACCTCGCGCGCCCACCCACGCAATTCGGATTCGCGCCGTTCGCGCAACTCGGCACGCCAATCGGGGGGTATGACACCGATGCCACCCACCCCGGGTACTCGGTCCAGCCGCACACGGCGCGCCTTGTCAAGCATTAACGCCGACCATAACCCGGGCCGCGTGCCGTGCACATGACGAACCACGGGTGGGTCGCATTTCGGTCCGGCAAAAGCCGAGCATCGGCGCACACCCGACGTGCGGGACCGTCTACCGTACGTCGGGTGTCCAGAGAATCTCGCCGGTCGACCATTCCACCTTTCTACGTGATGGATGTCTGGAAAGCTGCCGCGGAACGGGCCAGGACGCACGGCGATGTGCTGGTGCTGGCGGCCGGGCAGCCCTCGACGCCAGCGCCCGCCCCGGTGCTGCGCGCGACGAAGACGGCGATTGATTCCGAATTGCTCGGTTACACAGAGACATTCGGCATTCTGCCGCTGCGCGAGGCGATCGCCGAACACCACCGCGATACCTACAGATACGCCGTCGAACCCGATGACGTCGTGGTGACGACCGGCTCCTCCGGTGCGTTCACCCTCATCTTCCTGGCCGCATTCGACGCCGGGGACACCGTCGTGGTGGCCAGGCCCGGCTACCCGGCCTATCGCAACTCCCTCACTGCCCTGGGCTGTCGCGTCATCGAACTCGATTGCGGCGCGGAGACTCGATTCCAGCCGACGGTCGCCATGCTGGAGGCGCTCCCTGAGCCGCCCGCGGGCCTGATCGTGGCCAGTCCGGCCAATCCGACCGGCACCATGATCGATCCGGAGGAACTCGCCGCGCTGGCCCGCTGGTGCGATGCGCACGACACCCTGCTGATCTCCGACGAGATCTACCACGGCATCACCTACCAGGGCCTCAGCGGCGGCCGGACATCATCGGCCTGGGAGACCTCGCGCGAATCCGTGGTCATCGGTTCGGTCTCGAAGTACTTCTCGATGACCGGCTGGCGGCTCGGTTGGATGCTGGCGCCGAGCGGATTGCGTCCCGCGCTGCAGCGACTCGCGTCCAATATGACCGTGTGTCCGCCCGCGGTCTCGCAGTTCGCGGCGTTGCACGCGTTCGGCGCCGAGGCCAAGGAGGAACTCGACGGTCACGTCCGGCGCTACGCGGTGAATCGGCAACTTCTGCTGGAGGGGTTGCCCAAGCTCGGCATCACCGAACTGGCCCCGGCCGACGGCGCCTTCTACGCCTACGCCGATATCGGCCACCTCACCGACGATTCCCGGAAGTGGTGTGCCGAGGTGCTCGACCACACCGGAGTCGCCTTGGCCCCCGGAATCGACTTCGATACCGCGGCGGGTCACCGGACGGTACGGTTCTCCTTCGCCGGAGCTACCGCGGACATCGAGGCGGCACTCGTTCGGCTGGGTCACTACCTGCGTGGTTGATCATGCTGTCCGACAACAAGTTTGCACAGTTCGGCACCATTAACGAGCAGATGCGGTAAAACAACGATGGCTCGGCTTTCACTCTTTGGGTTTCCTCTGATTTCGCACGGATGAGCTGATGATGACTGGCACGATGGCACGGTGATAACCGCGACGACCCCGAAAGGCGAACGGCGTCGCCAGGCTTTGGTAGCGGCCGCCGCCGAGTTGTTACTCGAAGGCGGATTCGATGCGGTGCGGCATCGCTCGGTCGCAACGCGCGCCGACCTTCCGCTGGCGTCGACGACGTACTACTTCGAGTCGCTCGATGATCTGATCGCGCGAGCGGTCGAATTCAGCGGCAATGCGGAGCTGGACGCGATGCGGCGCCGGGTCGGCGAGGTGAGCCACCGCAGACGCGGCGCGGAGGCGACCGTCGACCTGGTGCTGGACCTGCTGGTGGGGTCGGACGGAAACGACGAGGGCGCACGCGGGCAGCTCATCGCGCGCTATGAGCGTTCGGTGGCCTCGGCGCGGCATCCGGAACTGCGGGAAGTCCAGCTCCGGCTAAGGGCACAGCTGGACGAGCTGCTCGCCGATGTGCTGCGCCGCTCCGATCGGGCGGTTCGGCCGGAGCAGTTGCGCAGGATGGTCGCGGTGGTCGACGGGGCCGTGGTGGCGGCGCTGAGCGAAATGGACCCGGAGCCAAGGCGAATGGCGCGCGGTGCGTTGCTCGAGGTCATCGATATCGTCGCGCCCGCGACACCGCAGCTGGTCGACAGGTTCCGGACACTAGACTGACTGGACGTGAGAGAGCGCAGCGAGCGAACCAAAGGCACAGCGCCCAGGCGTATGACGGAGCCGAGCGCTAGCGAGGCGAAGTCATGAGCCTCGTCCCGAACGTCCTTGCCACCCGATACGCCAGCCCCGAGTTGGTGCATCTCTGGTCGCCCGAGAACAAGATCGTGCTCGAGCGGCGGCTGTGGCTGGAGGTGTTGCGGGCGCAGTCCGAACTCGGCATCGATCTGCCCGCCGGCGTCATCGACGACTACGAGCGGGTCATCGATCAGGTGGATCTCGCCTCGATCGCCGAGCGTGAGCGGGTCACCCGCCACGACGTGAAGGCGCGCATCGAGGAATTCAATGCGCTGGCCGGGCACCAGCAGGTGCACAAGGGCATGACCAGCCGCGATCTCACCGAGAATGTGGAGCAGTTGCAGATCCGGCTTTCGCTCGAGCATGTGCACGCGCACGGTGTCGCGGTGGCGGCGCGGTTGGCCGAGCGGGCCGCCGAGTACCACGCGCGGGTGATGGCGGGTCGGTCGCACAATGTCGCCGCCCAGGCCACCACGCTCGGCAAGCGGTTCGCCTCCGCCGCCGACGAGCTGCTGATCGCGCTGACCCGTCTGCGGGAGCTCATCGACCGCTACCCGCTGCGCGGTATCAAGGGTCCGATGGGCACCGCGCAGGACATGCTCGATCTGCTCGGCGGCGACTCGGCCAAGCTCGCGACGCTGGAGCAGCAGGTCGCGCGGCATCTCGGTTTCGCGAATGTGCTGACCAGCGTCGGCCAGGTGTATCCGCGCTCGCTCGATCACGATGTGCTGTCGGCGCTTGTACAGGTCGGTGCGGGTCCGTCGTCGTTCGCGCACACCATCCGGCTGATGGCGGGCCACGAGCTGGTCACCGAGGGCTTCCAGCCCGGCCAGGTCGGCAGCTCCGCGATGCCGCACAAGATGAACACCCGCTCCTGCGAGCGCGTAAACGGCCTGCAGGTGGTGCTGCGCGGTTATGCCTCGATGGCCGCCGAACTCGCTGGCGCGCAATGGAATGAGGGCGATGTCTTCTGCTCGGTGGTGCGTCGTGTCGCGCTGCCGGACGCCTTCTTCGCCATCGACGGCATGATCGAAACCTTCCTCACCGTGCTCACCGAATTCGGCGCGTACCCGGCCGTCATCTCCCGCGAACTCGACCGCTACCTGCCCTTCCTCGCCACCACCCGCATGCTCATCGCCGCCGTGCGCGCTGGGGTGGGCCGCGAAACCGCCCATGAGGTAATCAAGGAACACGCCGTAGCGGTCGCCCTCGCCATGCGCGAACAGGGTCGCGAACCCGACCTGCTGGACCGCCTGGCCGCCGACTCCCGGTTCCCCTTGGACCGCGCCGAATTGGACGCCGCCCTGGCCGACAAGTCCGCCTTCATCGGCGCGGCCGAAGCCCAGGTTTCCGATGTGGTCGCCGCCGTCCAGAAGCTGGTGGACCAGTACCCCGACGCCGCTCGCTACACCCCCTCGCCGATCCTCTAGCGATCGGCCATAGTGATCGGCGTGAATCCGTACACGATCTTTGCCGACATTGTGGCTGGGCGGGCCGAGGCCAGCCGGGTGTATGAGGACGATGATGTGATGGCGTTCATGGATGTTCGGCCCATGACGCCAGGGCATTTACTCGTGGTGCCGAAGGTGGCGGCACGGAGTCTGGCGGAATTGGATCCGGCGGTCGGGGGGAAGTTGTTCCAGGTGGCGCAGAAATTGGCGGGGGCGCTGCGGAACAGCGAGGTGGGCTGTGATGCCGTCAACTTCTTCTTGGCCGACGGAGTGACCGCAGGTCAGGAAGTGTTCCATGTGCACCTGCACGTCATTCCGCGGACACCGGGTGACGGGTTCGGACTACGTGGGCGGCCGACCAGCCCGCACCGCGCTGACCTGGACTATCTGGCGAGTTCGATCCGCGGTGCGCTCGAACGCTGAGCCGTCGCCGGTCCGGGCTGCGACTGCCGTGAAAGTTACTACCTACCGGAAGGTTTGCCGCGGAAACGCCGGATAACGAATCTCTTCTCCAACGTCTCGACGTGAGTTACGTTGAAGGCCATTGTCATGCGGTGACGGAGGTAGGTTCGTGCGGCGAACGAAGATTGCTGTTGCGGTGCTCGCCTTTGCGACCGCACTGACGGTGCCCATGCTCGTCGAGCCGGGCACGGCATCGGCCGCACGGATCAATCGGATCGATGAACCGAGCACGACGCGCTCGGCGCTGTTCATCGAATCGCCATCGATGGGACGGATCATCCAGGTCGATGTTCTGCACCCGGCGGGCGGCGACTCGCATCCGTCCTTCTACCTGTTGGACGGCCTCGATCCGGGCATCGACCAGAGCACCTGGACCAATGCCACCGACGCCGAATCCTTCTTCCGGGGCAGGAACGTCAATGTGGTGCTGCCGGTCGGCGGCCAGGCCAGCTACTACACCGACTGGCAGCGCGACGATCCCAAATTCGGCCGCTACCAGTGGGAAACCTTCCTGACCGAGGAGTTGCCGCCGATCATCGACGCCCGATACGGCAATGGCGTCAATGCCATCGGCGGTCTGTCCATGGGCGGCAACGCGGCCTTCATCCTCGCCGCCCGCCATCCCGAGTTGTACCGGGCGATCGCGGGCTACAGCGCCTGTCCCGACACAACTCTGGCCATGGGCGCGGTGATGTTCTCCATCGCCAACCGCGGCGGCGACCCGGTGAATATGTGGGGCGGTCCCGGCAGCCCGGCCTGGGCCGAACACGATGCGGCGGCGCTCGCGGATCGCTTGCGCGGCAAGACGATCTATCTCTCCACCGGCACCGGTATACCCGGTCCGCACGAGGCCGAGGTCAAACCCCAACTGGGCGAGAACATCGTCCTCGGCGGCCCGGTCGAGGTCGGCGTGAACAACTGCGTCATCTCGTTCGAACAGCGGCTGCGTTCCCTCGGCATCCCGGCCGAGGTCGATTACAGCCCGACCGGAACCCACTCCTGGTCCTACTGGCAGGACACCCTGCACGCCTCTTGGCCGACCATCGGTCCGGCCATCGGAGCCTGAGGTCAGGCCCGCAGCACGCGGACGATGGCGAACACCACGACGATCGCGGCCAGGAAGACCGTGCCGAGAATGACAATGCCCGCGGGCGCGCCGAATAGCTCGACGTTCTCGGTTCGGTGGATCGTCTGGTAAACCTCCGCGTCGCTGGCATCGGCCTCGAAGGCGAAGTCGGAGTGGATATCCGCGGGGTTATCGATCGAAATCCGCAGTTCGGTCAGGTAGTTGCGGCCATTCGTCGTCACCGGCGCGAGTTCTGGATCCGATGTGGCCACCCGGCCCGCGAAATCGACGTGCACGCTCTGTGCGGTGGCATCGGGATCGGCGCGTCGCACGCGATGCTCGCTCAGCGCGTAAAGGTGCACGTACTGGGCCTGTTCGGCGGCACTCGACATGCGCATCGGATACACGAGCCGATCCGAATCGAAGGTCAGGCGCACCGGATCGATTGCGCCGTCGAGCGGTTGGGCGCTGGTGAGGCGCATAGCGACGAAGGACCAGCCCTCGCGCAGATACGGCTCCAGGGTGCTGACCACCTCGGGGCGCATCTCGTAGCCGTTGTCGCTCAGCCACTTTCGAATGCCATCCAGGTTGCCGCCGGACAGGGTGGTCGCCTCCAGCGGGCCGAGTTGCACGCGGTCGAGGACGGTCGGGCCGCCACCGGCAGCGCTCATTGCGCCATCGCCCGCGGAGTCGCTGGAACCCGAGCCGAACCATCGACGCTGGGTGATGACCTTGGGTGCGGTCAAGCCCGCCAGTTCGGTAAAGGTCGCGGCGGAGCCACCCGCGACGGTTGCCGGCTTCGGTGTCGGCACGATCAGCGCTGCCTGATCGGTGCCGGATTTCAGCGCGAGCCGCATGAGCACGGTCTCCCGCCGACCGTCCCAGCTGACCAGCGCCGTCTCCTCGCGCACCGACGCCAAGTGACCCGGCCGATTGGCGACCCCGCCGCACGCGCATGCGGAAGCCGGTGCAAGCGCGCCGATTCCAGCTGTGGCGAACAGTATTCCGATGACGGCCAGCAGGTGAACAGCACGCATGGCCGCGAGCCTAATGGGCTGCGCGGCCATGCGGCAGGACCGTCAGGCGCACCGCGTTTCGCGCAAATCCCAGCTCGGATAGTCGCCGTACCCAGCCGCCTCGCGCCCGTAGAGCAGCTCTTCGCGGATCGAAGCCAGCGGCAGATCGTGCGTAATCCGTTCCACCAGGTCGGGATTGGCGATGAACGCGCGTCCGAACGACACCAGATCGGCGAGCCCGAGCACCGCCTCGGCCTCGATCGCGCTGGTCGGCTCGCGGTTCTCACCGATATTCGCGATCAGCGTGCCGTGCCAGCGCGGCCGCGGATCGGCCAGGGCCGGATAGTCGTCGTTGTCGGTCAGATACAGATAGCGCCAGGTCGCGGCGATCCAACTCGGCCACCAGCGTGCGGTACAGCGGTGCCGGATCGGCCTCGTACATATTGAACTGCGGGTCGCCCGGCGACAGGCGGATAGCAGTCCGGTGCGATCCGCACCTGGTTCGCCGCGGGCATCGGCAGCGATACCGTCAGCCAGCTGCTGCCGTGCATCCATGACGAGGACGGCACACCGAACGAGCGGGCGACACCGTTCCTGGTGGACAAGCTGGCCGAGGAGCGAGTAGATCCCGGTAGTGAGGCGCATCGACCAGGCCATGACCGACCTGCACCGGCGCGGTACTCGACGAGATCCTGCGAGCGGCGGGCGGTGCGCGGCCCGAACAGTAGGGTGGTGCCCATGGCTCTCGATAGTGGAATCGGAACGCTCGCCGGTTCGGGTGATGTGACGGCGCCGGTCGCCAAGACGGTGCGCACCGAGCGGGTGCACCACGGCGATGTCTTCATCGATGAGTACGAGTGGCTCCGCGACAAGGAAAACTCCGAGGTCATCGCCTATCTCGAGGCCGAGAACGCCTACACCGAGTCGCAGACCGCCCATCTCGGCGGGCTGCGGAACAGGATCTTCGACGAGATCAAGTCGCGCACCCAGGAGACCGATCTGTCGGTGCCGACTCGGATGGGCGAGTACTGGTATTACTCGCGCAGCTTCGAGGGCAAGCAGTACGGCGTGCACTGCCGCTGTCCCATCGTTGCCCCGGCGGGAGCGACGGGCGCGGGGGAGGCAGCTCGCGTAACCACGGAGCGCCCCGCGAGCGCCGCAATAGATACGGCCGAGGGTATCGATGCCTGGACTCCGCCGCAGCTCGAGGTCGATACCGAGATTCCCGGGGAGCAGGTGCTGCTCGACAGCAACCAGGTCGCCGAGGGCCACGACTTCTTCGCGCTTGGCGCGTTCTCGGTCAGCCATGACGGCAACCTGCTCGCGTACTCCGTCGACACCAGCGGTGACGAGCGCTATCTGCTGCGCTTCAAGGATCTGCGCACCGGCGAGGTGCTCGCCGACGAGATCGCCGGCACCGCACCCGGTGCGACCTGGTCGCTGGACGGCACCCATGTCTTCTATCAGACGGTCGACGAATCCTGGCGGCCCGACACCGTGTGGCGGCACCGACTCGGTACGGGCAAGGACGACGACGTCAAGGTCTTCCACGAGTCCGATGAGCGCTACTGGGTGAGCATCGGCGCGACGCGCTCGGAGAAGTACCTGATGATCTGGGTCGGCTCCAAGATCACCACCGAGGGCTGGGTGCTCGAATCCGATAATCCGGAAGGGGATTTCCGGGTCATCATTGCGCGCCGCGATGGCGTCGAGTACTCCGCGGAGCATGCGGTGGTCGGCGGCGAGGACCGTTTCCTGATCCTGCACAACGATGTCGTGGACGGGGTGAAGGCCGAGAACTTCGTACTCGCCGAGGCGCCGGTATCGGATCCGTCGAATATGACGCTGCTGATCGGCCATCGCGACGATGTGCGGCTCGAGGATGTCGATCCGTTCGCCAGTCATCTGGTGCTGAGCTACCGGCGCGAAGCCCTGACCCGCGTCGCCATCTGGCCGCTGACCGAATCCGGTTACGGCGAGCGGCGCGAACTCGAATTCGATCTGGAACTCTTCGCGGTCGGTTCCGGCGCCAATCCGGAGTGGGAGCAGCCGACGCTGCGAATCGGGCTGACCTCGTTCATCACGCCGATGCAGGTCTTCGACTATGTGCCCGCCACCGGTGAGCTGCTGCTGCGCAAGGAGCAGCCGGTACTCGGCGGCTACGACGCGAACGACTATGAGCAGCACCGGGATTGGGCGATCGCCGCGGACGGCACCCGGATTCCGATCTCGCTGGTGCGGAAGAAGGGTCTGCCCGAGGGGCCGAAACCGCTGCTGCTGTACGGATACGGCTCCTACGAGGCCAGTATGGATCCGTCGTTCTCGGTATCGCGGCTTTCGCTGCTCGACCGTGGCATGGTGTTCGCGGTGGCGCATGTGCGCGGCGGCGGTGAAATGGGGCGGCTCTGGTACGAGCACGGCAAGACGCTCACCAAGAAGAACACCTTCACCGATTTCGTCTGCTGCGCAAGGCATCTCATCGATACCGGCATAACCTCCTCGGACCGCGTCATCGCCGACGGCGGCAGTGCGGGCGGCCTGCTGGTGGGTGCGGTAGCGAACCTGGCACCCGAGTTGTTCAAAGGCATCCTGGCCAACGTACCGTTCGTCGACCCGCTCACCTCGATCCTCGACCCGTCCCTGCCGCTTACCGTCATCGAATGGGACGAGTGGGGAAATCCATTGACGGACAAGGACGTCTACGACTACATGAAGTCCTACGCGCCCTACGAGAACATCGAAGCCAAGGACTATCCGGCCATTCTGGCCATCACCAGCATCAACGACACCCGCGTGCTCTATGTCGAACCCGCCAAGTGGGTCGCCAAACTGCGCGCCACCAAGACCGGCGACACACCGCTGCTGCTCAAGACCGAAATGAGCGCGGGCCACGGCGGCGTCAGCGGCCGCTACGAGAAGTGGAAGGAAGTCGCCTTCGAATACGCCTGGGTGCTCGACACCCTCGGCCTGGCCGATGCGTAGCTTCCGTGCACGGCCGGTTCACCCCGGCCGCTCACCCGGCGGGTACCGATAGTTTGCCGAGCAGCGTCGTGAGCTGGCCGGCACCACTTGGACCAGCGCGCAGGGTCCGCTGGAGCGCGAATTCGCTGCGGCACTCGGGATTCCGTACGACAAGGTGACGCTCGCGGCGTTCATTCCGCTGGCCTACACCCTCGGCACCGACTTCGAACCGGCGGTCCGGGTGCCGAGGGCGCAGGTACTGCACTGGGAGCGGTGGTAAATCAGAGGCCGCAGGTGCGCATGTTGTCCAGGAACGTCGCGCGATCGCTGTCGCGGAATTGCTCGATCCCCTGGTATGCGCCGTTCGCATCCATGATCGCGATGTAGGCGTCGGCGATCTGATCCGGCGTCGCGTCGGGAGTCTTGCCGCGTACCTGGTTGACGAATCCCTGTGTGGCCGTGCATGTTTCGTCTTGACTGAAGATCTGGGGGTCGCCCGGATCGGCTAGCGCCGTAGCCGGTGCGATGAGCAGGAGTGGAACCGACAGAACACTGAGCAGGGCTGTCTTCACGCCGGAGATCCTAGGGCAGATGTGCCGCGGGTGGAACGCAGTGTTCGTCGGCGGGTCATCCGACCTGCACGCCTAGTACATCTGCGGCTGGCACCGTAAGGCCATGAACGCTGAGCTGATCGTGTCGATTTCCGGGATCCGGGACACCACTCGGGACGCGGCTATCGAATTCGCGGCCGAAATGGATCGCCGCGATGTGCGGCTTTCACTGCTGGTCGCGCCCCGGTTGAAGGGTGGCTACCGGCTCGTGGAAGATCCGGCGACGCAGTCGTGGCTGCGCGGTCGGCGGACCCGCGGCGATGCGATCGTGCTGCACGGCTACGACCAGGCGGCGACCAAGCGGCGCCGAGCGGAATTCGCCGCCCTGCCCCGGCACGAGGCGCGCCTGCGGCTGACCGCGGCGGATCGAGTGCTCGAGCAGGTGGAACTGCGCACCCGGCTGTTCGCGGCGCCGCGCTGGGATGCCTCGGCGGGTGCCATCGAGGCGTTGCCCGAGGCCGGTTTCCGGCTCGCGCTCGGGCTGACCTCGATTCTCGATCTCGAGCGCAATATCGCTCAGAAGGCGCGGGTCTACGGCATGGGCGAGGGTTTCCGCACCGAGCCCTGGTGGTGTCGCGCCCTGGTGCTCGGCGCGGCCAGGACCGCGCGTCGCGGCGGTGTGCTGCGGCTGGCCGTTTCCGCCGCTCAGCTCGGCCGTTCCGGTCCGCGGCAGGCGATGCTCGACGCGGTCGATCTCGCTTTATTCCACGGCGCGGCCAGCGACGTGTACCGCTGGGAGCCGTTCGCTGCCGTCAAGGCGGCCTGATCGGGTCCGCCGGAAGCCGTGCAGGGGTGTGGTCGGCACCGCCCGCACGAGGCGCCGCCGCCCGTAATGGCGTGACCGGGCGGCGGCGCGCGGCGTAATCGACGCTGCGCCAGCGCTATTCGCGGCTCGATCGAACGGGTTCGGCCTGCTCGCTCGGGACGGCCGCGGTCGCGTTATGCGTGAATCCGCCCGCTTCCTCGCGGGTGAGCGGTTTGGCTTGTGGATGCTTTTCGAGTTGCGCCATACTGCGCGCGATATCGGCGAGCAGCAGGTCGGCCATGTCGATGCTGAACCCGTGCCGAACCAGTGCGCGCATGATCGTCTCGTTCTCGCGGTCGGCGGGCAGCGGATACGCGGCGATCAGCCAACCCCTGGTCCGCAGCCGATCCGAGAGTTCGTAGAGATTGAAGCCGACATCCTCGGTCAGTCGCCACGACACCGCCGCGATGCCCCGATGTGGATCGCCGCCGTGGATCATCTCGAACGGCCCGAGTTTCAGCAGGCCATCGGCCAGATGCTGGGCGACGTGGTAGAGCTGGGACTGCAGTCGGGCGTATCCGGTGCGGCCGAGCCGAATGAATTCGTAGTACGAGGTGATCACCTGCCCGCCGGGGCGGGAGAAGTTGAGATTGAAGGTGGCCATGCTGCCGCCGAGGTAATCCACATCGAAGATCAGCTCTTTGGGTAGATCGGCGGCCTCGCGCCAGATCGCCCAGCCCGAGCCGAGCGGCGCGAGCCCGGTCTTGTGGCCGGAGGCATTGATCGATTTGACCCGCGGCAGCCGGAAATCCCAGATCAGATCCGGTGCGGTGAACGGCGCGAGGAATCCGCCGCTGGCGGCGTCGACATGGATGGGGATATCCAGGCCGCTGACCTCCTGCAGCCGGTCCAGCGCCTTGCTTATCTCGGCGACATCCTCGAACAGACCGGTGTAGGTCTGCCCGAAGGTCGGCACCACCATGATGGTGCGCGCATCGCAGTAGGCGGCGACGTCGTCGGGATGCATGGTCAGCCGGTCCCCGCGCAGCGGAATCTGCCGTATCTCGACATCGAAATAGCGCGCGAACTTCTCCCAGCACACCTGAACCGGGCCGCAGACGAAATTCGGGGTTCCGGTGCCGCCATGCTTGCGCCAGCGGAATTTGGCGGCCAGACCGCCGAGCATCGCGGCCTCGCTCGAGCCGGTGGTGGAGGTGCCGTGCGTGCCTGCGGGATCCGGCGCATGCCACAGATCAGCGACCATCCGCACGCACCGACGTTCCAATTCGGCGGTCTGCGGGTATTCGTCCTTGTCGACGATGTTCTTGTCCAGGGATTCGTTCATCAGCCTGCGCGCCTGGTCGTCCACCCAGGTTGTGCAGAACGTCGCCAGATTCATCCGGGAGACGCCGTCGAGCATCAACTCGTCGTGCACGATCTCGTAGGCGACCTGCGGGAACAACTCGTTGATCGGAAATCCGGCCTTCGGCGCCGACCGGCGCAGGCCCGGCAGAGCGAATAGGTCGTCGGGCTCCAGTCCTTCTGTCATCGAATCGCCTCCGAATATGGATCGCGTGATGTTTGCCGAACAGTGGCAACCAGCGTCGACGTTTCAGCATGTCACAGCGGCGACCGGATTTTCGGGTGTTCCGAACCGGACGACACAGACCGATCGGTCGGCTGAGTTCTCGGTATGCACCGAGCGGTTCATGCCAGAGTTGGCGGGCGGCGGGCGGTCGGCCGCTTCTGTGCCGGATCGGATCTGAAATGAGGTTTCGCAGATGATCGACGACTCCCGCACCGCGGCGCTGCGCCAGCGGGTGGCCGCGCTGATGCCGCAGGCGAAAACCGATCTCACCCAACTGGTTTCGTTCAAGTCGGTGGCCGATCCCCGGCAGTTCCCGCTGGAGGAGTGCGACCGGACCGCGCAATGGGTGGCCGACGCATTCGCCGGGGCGGGTCTGACCAAGGTGGGTCTGCACGAAACTCCCGACGGCAGTAAGGCCGTCATCGCCTCGCGTCCCGCGCCGAACGGTGCGCCGACGGTATTGCTCTACTGCCACTACGACGTGCAGCCGCCGCTCGACGACGATGCCTGGCGCACTCCGGTTTGGGAGCTGACCGAGAAGGACGGCCGCTGGTACGGGCGCGGCAGTGCGGACTGCAAGGGCAATATCGTGATGCATCTGACCGCGCTGCGGGCCCTCGGCGCGGAACTGCCGCTCGGGGTGACGCTGGTCGCGGAGGGCTCCGAGGAGCAGGGCACCGGCGGACTCGAACAATTCGTCGAGGCGAATCCGGATCTGCTGCGCGCGGATGCGATTCTGATCGGCGACTGCGGCAATTTCGCGATCGGGGTGCCGACCTTGACCGAGACCCTGCGCGGCAGCGTGAACGTTGTCGTCACCATCGAAACCTTGGCCGGGCCAATGCATTCCGGCATGTTCGGCGGTCCGGCCCCCGATGCGCTCGCCGCGCTCGTCCACCTGCTCGCCTCCCTGCGCGACGAACACGGCAACACCACGGTGGCCGGACTGCCCAATTATCAGAGCTGGACCGGTGTGCAGTACTCGGAGGACCAATTCCGCGCTGACGCAGGCGTACTCGGCGGCGTCGAACTCATCGGTGACGGCACGGTCGCCGATATGCTTTGGGCGCGACCGGCTTTGACGGTGCTCGGTATCGACGCGCCGAAGGTGGTCGGCTCGGCGGCGGCCATCCAGCCCGCCGCGCGAGCCCGGCTCAACCTGCGCATTCCGCCGGGCACCGATCCCGACCAGGCGCTGGAACTGCTGACCGCGCACCTGCGTGCGCATACGCCGTGGCGTGCAGAACTCTCCGTGGAAACCGAGTCGACCGGCGCACCGTTCCGATCGGCCAGCGGCGGTCCCGCTCGAACCGCCATGGAAGCCGCACTCACCGCCTCATACGGCCGCCCGACCACCACCCAGGGCCAGGGCGGCTCGATCCCGCTGTGCAACGTCTTCGCCGCCACCTACCCGCACGCCGAGATCATGCTGCTGGGCGTCGAAGAACCCAAATGCCTGATCCACGCCCCCAACGAAAGCGTCGCCCCCTCCGAAATCGAACACATGGCCCTCGCCGAGGCCCTCTTCCTCACCACCTACGCCGAACAGATCCACTGAGCCGGCGTTGGACACCTGATCACCATGCATCCATGGCGGACCCTCTCGACATTTGCCGCCAGGGATACATGGTGATCAGCAGTCCGAGGTTTTAGAGGTCGCGGTGGGCCTCGGGGGGGATGATGGTGAATTCTGTGGTGGTGGGGCCCATTTCGGATAGGCGACCGAAGTAGATGCCTTGGGCTTCGGGTTGGATGATGCCGAAGTGGATGGGGAAGGCGGTGCGGGGAGCGACTGCGCGCAGGTAGTCGACGGCCTCGCTGATGCGCATCCACGGTGCGGATGCTGGAATGGCGAGGACGCCGACCGGTACCGGTGGCACCCACAGTGAGTCGCCGGGGTGCACGAGTTGGGCCGGATCGTCCGGGGTGCCGAGTTGGAAGACGGTGTTGTCGATCACCGGGAGCTCGGGGTGGATCACCGCGTGCCTGCCGCCGCCTCCGGTGATCTGGAGATCGCCGAGGGTGATCACATTGCCCGCGTGCACCGGCTCCCACGGCTCGCCGCGCTGCTGTGCGGTCTGTGGATCACTGAACAGGCGCGCATTCGGGTTGTTGTCGAGCAGCGCCTCGATCCGGCTCGGATCGATATGGTCGGGATGCTGATGGGTAACGGCGATGGCGTCCAGGCCGGTGATGCCCTCGAAGCCGTGCGAGAAGGTGCCCGGATCGAACAGCACCTTCTTGCCGTGCAATTCGACGAGGATGCAGGAGTGGCCGAAGTGGGCTATGCGCATGGGGCCATGCTATTTGACTCGACCCCGACCGTAGCTCGGACAAGCTGGACAACTACGCTGCTCAGGTAACCCCAACACCACCTGAGGAGCAACGCGTGGCACGAGTCGTGGTCGAGGTGATGCCGAAGGCCGAGATCCTGGATCCGCAGGGTCAGGCCATCGCCGGCGCGCTCCCGCGCCTGGGATTCGCCGGAGTTTCGGATGTGCGGCAGGGCAAGCGATTCGAACTCGATGTCGACGACAGTGTCAGCGACGCTGAGCTCGAGCAGATCGCCGAGGCGCTGCTCGCCAACACTGTGATCGAGGACTGGAAGGTCGTGCGCGTCCCATGACCGCCCGGATCGGGGTAATTACTTTTCCGGGCACGCTCGACGATGTCGACGCGGCTCGGGCGGTGAAACTGGCGGGCGCCGAGGCGGTAAGCCTGTGGCATGCCGATGCCGATCTGAAGCAGGTCGACGCGGTGGTCGTGCCGGGTGGCTTCTCCTACGGTGACTACCTGCGTGCCGGTGCCATCGCCCGGTTCGCCCCGGTGATGGGCGAGGTCGTCAAGGCCGCGGGTAAGGGGCTGCCGATCCTGGGCATCTGCAACGGTTTCCAGGTGCTGTGCGAGGCGGGTCTGCTGCCCGGTGCGCTGACCCGCAACGAGGGTCTGCACTTCGTCTGCCGTGACGAATGGCTGCGCGTCGAAACCGCGAATACCGCATGGACCTCGCGCTTCGAGCCCGGCGCCCAGATCCTCATCCCGGTCAAGAACGCCGAGGGTCGCTACCAGGCGTCGGAGAGCGTGCTCGATGAGCTCGAGGGCGAGGGCCGGGTGGTCTTCCGTTACGCGGGCGACAATCCGAACGGCTCCCAGCGCGATATCGCGGGCATTTCCTCGGCCGATGGCCGGATCGTCGGCCTGATGCCGCATCCCGAGCACGCCACCGAGCCGCTGACCGGCCCGAGTGACGACGGCCTCGGCCTGTTCCTCTCGGTACTGGACGCTCTATAATTTGGCCGCGTGGCCGCGGCGTGTTCGCGGCCCCTGGTGTCTCGCGTCCGAGCCGTCGAGACTCGCGACTTCGTCGCATGCGCTTCGACGGCTCGGACGCGAGACGGGCCGCGAACGGGTCGCTCGTAAGACTCGCTCCGTGGTGGTTGGTGATGGCGGGTCGTTCGGCGCCTGATGTATGCCGCGCCCGAATGGTCGAATCCTGTGTGCGGCATATGTGCTCGGCCCGCTCGGACGTGAGATGGGCCGCGAACGGGTCGCTCGTAAGCATCTCGCTTCGTGGTGGTTGGTGATGGCGGGTCGTTCGGCGCCTGATGTATGCCGCGCCCGAATGGTCGAATCCTGTGTGCGGCATATGTGCTCGGCCCGCTCGGACGTGAGATGGGCCGCGAACGGGTCGCTCGTAAGCATCTCGCTTCGTGGTGGTTGGTGATGGCGGGTCGTTCGGCGCCTGATGTATGCCGCGCCCGAATGGTCGAATCCTGTGTGCGGCATATGTGCTCGGCCCGCTCGGACGTGAGATGGGCCGCGAACGGGTCGCTCGTAAGCATCTCGCTTCGTGGTGGTTGGTGATGGCGGGTCGTTCGGCGCCTGATGTATGCCGCGCCCGAATGGTCGAATCCTGTGTGCGGCATATGTGCTCGGCCCGCTCGGACGTGAGATGGGCCGCGAACGGGTCGCTCGTAAAACTCGTTCTGTGGTGGTCGGTGATGACGGGGTGTTGGGGACCTGATGCATTCGCATCGGATGGTCCGAATCCCGTGCCTTCGGCGTGTGCGCTTCGACGGCTCGGGCGTGAGACGGGCGGCGAACGGGTCGCTCGTAAAACTCGTTCTGTGGTGGTCGGTGATGACGGGGTGTTGGGGACCTGATGCGCTCGCATCGGATGCCGCCGGTCGGGGCGTCAGTCAAGTGATCCGGGCGATGATGTGGAAATCGACGCCGTCGGCCAGCGCGATATAGCCGTGCTGCTGCGCCTGGTTTCCGACGAAAGATCGGGAACCGCCAGGTGTTTCGAGTTGCACACCCTGATCGAGCGCCGCGTGTACCTCGGGTACGGCCAGTGATCCGACCGTCTCGCCGATCGCGCGCAGGGTGTGGATCGCCTCGTAGCTCATATTGCTGAAGCTGGTCAGTGCGGGTGCGAAGGTGCCGTGTAGGCGGCGGTAGCGAGCGAGTCGGTCGCGGCCGTCGTCGGTGTCCGGGTCCACGAAGAAGCTCGATGCCACGTAGAAGTTGTCGTTGGCGGCGGGACCACCGGTCAGCAGGACGTTCTCGTCGGCGGCCGGGCTGATGCGCAGCAGCGTGTCGGCGCGTCCGGTGGCGGCGAACTGCTGGTTGAAGCGGGAGACATCCGCGCCGACCATCAGGATGATGACGGCATCGGCTTGGTCCAATGCGGGATCGCTGAGGAATTCACCGAAGTCCGGTGCGCCGAGCGGCACGAATCGCTCCAGCACGATGGCACTCGGATCGGCCAGACTGCGGCGCACCGCCTTGGCCGATTCGCGCGGCCAGATGTAGTCGTTGCCGATGATCGCCCAACGGCGCACGCCGTGTTCACGCTCGAGCCAGTGCACGGCGGGCAGGGTCTGACCCGCCGGATGTTCCCCGAGCATCAGCACCCCGGGTAGCTCATTGGTGAGGCCCTCGTGTCCGGTGGCGAAAAGGTAGGGCACCCGGCTGGCATTGGCCCGCGCGACGGCCAATCGCACCGCCGAGGTGTGCCAGCCGGTGATCGCGTGCACCATTCCGGTGGCGAGCAACGCGGAGACCTCATCGGCGACCTCGCGCGGATTCCGGCCGCCATCGATATTCGTAGTACGAATTTCGCGACCGAGAAAACCGGCTCCAGCATTGATTTCGTCGACCGCGAGGGAAATCGCCGCATCGCACGACGCCGCGACGATACCGCCCGGTCCCTGCATCGGAACTATGTTCAGGATCTCGATCGTGCCGTCTGGGCTCTCGCCGAACGCTGACATTCGGTACTCTTCTTCTCGTTCGAGCGAAATTCATGGCAGGCAGGAAATAATGACGACCATTGTAAGCGGATATTCCACGCTGCATGGTGCGCTGCGTGCCGCGGAACGGCGTTGGCTGGATCACCTCGACTCCGCCCTGTGCGCCAGGCAGCTGACGGCCGATCAATGGTCGATGCTGTCGAATCTGTCCACCGAGTTCGGGGTCACCATGAGTGAGCTCGCGGCGAGGTCACAGCTACCGCCGTCCTCGGCGACCAGGCACGCCGACGCACTCGCCGAGCGCGGCCTGATCTTCCGTGTCGCCGCCGAGGACGACCGCCGCCGCATCCTGATCGGCCTGAGCAGACTCGGTTCGGATCTGGTCGACGCGGTGCGCACCGAGGAGGAGCGTGCGGAGCAGGAGTTGCGTTCGCGTATCGGTGCGCGGCGTTATGCCGAGCTGATGCGTTTGCTCGAACTCGTTTCCGCGGGGTAGTTCAAATCGGTACAGCCTCAGTCGTCGGATGAATTAAGCCTATGAATGTCCGGTTGCGCCGGTGTGGGCGCGTAATTTCCATTCCTTCGGTTATGTTCCGAATAGACCGCACTATCGTGCTCCGGTATTCGAGGTAGTACGACTGGACCGAGTTGTACTCCGCCGCCGCGGCGGTGATTCCCGGCGAGCGGACTGCCCGCTCGATCGCTATCGAGCCCGGACAAACCACCGCTCGAAGCACAGGAGCACGTGCGGGGTCTGATCGAGACGGATCTCGAGGTCTGCGCGAGGTCTGCATAGGATCGCAGGCATGCCCGTTCCCACTACCGCAGCCACGGCCGCCGGACTGTGCGCCTTCATCGACGATTCACCGTCGCCGTTCCACGTGTGCCGGACGGTCGCGCGGGAACTGGACGCCAACGGCTTCACCCCGCTCGCGGAGTCGGCGCCGTGGCCATCGGATGGGCCGAGCCGCCATTACGTCGTGCGCGGCGGTTCGCTGGTCGCATGGGCGACTGCCGATTCCGGCGGTGTGACGCCGTTCCGAGCGGTCGGTGCGCATACCGACAGTCCGAATCTGCGGGTGAAGCAGTATCCGGATCTGGCCGCGGCGGGCTGGCAGTTGGTCGGGCTGGAGCCCTACGGCGGCGCCTGGCTGAATTCGTGGCTGGACCGGGAACTGGGGATCTCCGGACGGCTCAGCGTGCGCGACGGAAATGCGGTGCGCGACCAGCTGGTTCGCATCGATGAACCGATTCTGCGGGTGCCGCAGTTGGCCATACATCTCTCGGAGGACCGCCGGGGTGTCACGCTTGATCCGCAGCGGCACGTCAATGCGATCTGGGGTCTGGGTGCGCAGCCGCGCTCGTTCCTCGATTTCGTCGCCGAATGTGCCGAGGTCGATCCGCAGGCGGTACTCGGCTGGGAGCTGATGACCCACGATCTGGCACCGAGCCGGTTGGTGGGCCGCGATCGCGATCTGGTGAGCGCGGCGCGCCTGGACAATCAGGGCACCTGCTACGCCGGATTGAACGCATTCCTCGCGGCGGTCGAGGAACCAGGTGCGGCCATTCCGGTTTTGGCGATGTTCGATCACGAGGAGGTCGGCAGTCAATCCGATCGCGGCGCGCAGTCCGATTTGCTGCCGACGGTGCTGGAGCGGATCGTGCTCGCACGCGGTGGCGGCCGCGCCGAATACCTGGCCGCGCTGGCCGGATCCGTCTGCGCCTCCGGCGATATGGCGCACGCCACCCATCCCAATTACCCGGACCGGCACGAGCCCGCCCACCGCATCGAGGTCAACGGCGGCCCGGTACTCAAGGTCAACCAGAATCTGCGCTACGCCACCGACGCCGCGGGTGCGGGTGCCTTCGCCCTGGCCTGCGCCCAAGCCGAGGTCCCGCTGCAGCGCTACGTGCACCGGGCCGATCTCCCCTGCGGCTCCACCATCGGACCGATGACCGCCGCCCGCACGGGCATGCCGACCGTCGATGTCGGCGCTGCGCAGCTGGCTATGCATTCGGCTCGCGAAATCATGGGCGCGGCAGACGTTTCGGCGTACGCCGCCGCGCTCGCCGCGTTCCTGACCCCCGCACCGCTCGACCGGTAGGTGCTGCGGAGTTCCCCGCTATCAGGTTTCACACCCCGTGAGCGCCCACAGAGCTTGCCCATCAACTGTCGAGCACGTGCGGCCGGTATCGGCGAGTCGTGCTGCGATACTCCGCGATCGGGTCCAGCGTCTCGATGCGGGCCTGCGGCGTTTCGGCAGGTCCGGCGCCAATGGCAACGTCGGCAGCAGAATTGCGACACGCCTACCCGGCGGGGGTGGATCTCCGATGTGCGCGCCGGTGCAGGCGAGGCGGGCGATCGCTGATCAGACTGCGGCGCCGGATGTCTCGGGTATCGCGGGTTTGGTCGGGTGGTAGGTGACGACGGCAACCACGAACACCGCAAGAGTCGCGAGGACGTAACTGCTGCCGATGATCTGTTGCCACCAGGCCCAGCCGAGTTCCAGGTCTTTCGAATGCGGCAGGAGCCATTGCGGGCCGATCATGAATAGGACGGTGAAGGCGGCGACGGAGCCGATGAACCAGCGATTGCGGGTGCCGCGGGCGATGGCGTCGGCGGCGACCAGGATGGCGGGGGCGATCCAAACCCAGTGGTGCGACCAGGAAACCGGGGACACCAGCAGTACCGCGGCAGCGTTCACCATCAGTGCGGCGACCTGCTGTCCCGCTTCGAGCAGGCGGCGCATCCACACCGCGGCGAGGGCAATCGCGATGAGCGACAGGGCGATCCAGATCAGGGTGGCCAGGGAATCGGAGACGCCGAGGCGGAAGGCCAAGCCCTTGATCGACTGATTGCCCGCGAAGTACGGCGGGCCGATGCGGCCGGTGTCGGCCAGCGTGTGGAACCAGTACTCGGCCGAATCGCTCGGAAACAGCAGGAATCCGAGTCCGACCGCGACGATCGCGGAGACGATCAGCGTGCCCGCCGCCTTCCAATCCCGGCGCAGCAGGAAGTACAGCAGATATCCGGCCGGAATCAATTTCACCGAGACCGCGATGCCGATGAGCATGCCGCGCGGCCAGAACGGTTTGCGGACAAGGCAATCCATGGTGATCGCGGCCATCAGCACCAGATTGATCTGGCCGAAGCCGAAGGTCGCCCGGATCGGTTCGGAAGTCTGCGCCACCGCGACCATACCGATGACCAGCGCCAGCATCGTCCGCCGCTCGAGGCTCGGGCGTAACCGCGCGAGCACCAACCAGAGCGTGATGCCGAGGCTGAGCACCGAGGTGGCGGTCACCAGCACCTCGGCCAGCGGCAGTGGCATCAGCGCGAGCGGTGCGAAGAACAGGGCGGCCAGCGGGGGATAGGTGAACGGCAGCCCGATCCCCTCGACCGGGGGCATCGGTCCGTACAACTCGCCGTCGTCGAGCCAGACGCGCGCACCGTTGCGATAGACCTGGAGATCGATGTATCCGTTCCACCAGTGCACCACCAGCGAGACGATGGCCGATACGGCGAACATCGCCACGGCGATCAACAGCCAGCGCACCTGCGGGTTCGACAACGAGAATCGCGGCGAGACATCCGAGTCGAGTTCGAGCCGAGTGTTCTGCGTGGTGACGGGCTGCTCGGCCGGATCCGCGACCCCCGATCGATCGTTCACGGCCAAAGCGTAGCGGTTGCGAGCTCGCGCGATGTGTGCCGACCCGAGGCATCCGGGCCCGAAAACCGACGATCCGGACGACCGGTCGATGCGAGCGGTCGCCCATCGAGGGCCACGGCTAAACTTCATGGCGAATCCCCAGCTTCGCGCTCCGGCCCGAAAGGACCCTGGTACTCCGTGACTCCGCAGGTCGACACCGTCAGCGCAGCCGCAGCAACTCCCGACGCCCCGCAGCCGTACAAGGAGCTCGGTCTCAAAGACGACGAGTACGCGCGGATCAAGGAAATCCTCGGCCGTCGGCCGACCGACGCCGAACTGGCGATGTATTCGGTGATGTGGAGCGAGCACTGCTCCTACAAGTCCTCGAAGGTGCACCTGCGCTACTTCGGCGAGACCACCACCGACGAGATGAAGTCCGCGATGCTCGCGGGCATCGGTGAGAACGCCGGCGTCGTCGATATCGGCGAGGGCTGGGCGGTCACCTTCAAGGTGGAAAGCCACAACCACCCCTCCTATGTGGAGCCGTATCAGGGTGCGGCCACCGGTGTCGGCGGCATCGTGCGCGACATCATGGCCATGGGCGCGCGGCCCATCGCGGTGATGGACCAGCTGCGCTTCGGTGCGGCGGACGCGGCCGATACCCGGCGCGTGGTCGACGGTGTGGTGCGCGGCGTCGGCGGCTACGGCAACTCGCTCGGCCTGCCGAATGTCGGCGGCGAGACCGTTTTCGACGCCTCCTACCAAGGCAACCCGTTGGTCAATGCGCTGTGCGCCGGTGTCATGCGGGTCGAGGATCTGCATCTGGCCTTCGCCTCCGGCGCGGGCAACAAGATCATTCTGTTCGGCGCGCGCACCGGCCTCGACGGCATCGGTGGAGTCTCGGTGCTGGCCTCGGACACTTTCTCCGGTGACGAGTCCGCCACCGGCCGCAAGAAACTGCCCAGCGTCCAGGTCGGCGACCCGTTCGCCGAGAAGGTGCTCATCGAGTGCTGTCTCGAGCTGTACGCGGCCAAGCTGGTGGTCGGCATCCAGGACCTCGGTGGCGCTGGATTGTCCTGTGCCACTTCCGAACTCGCGGCCGCGGGCGATGGCGGCATGCATATCGACCTGACCAAGGTGCCGCTGCGCGCCAAGGGGATGACCCCGGCCGAGGTGCTCTCCAGCGAATCGCAGGAGCGCATGTGCGCGGTGGTCACGCCGGAGAACGTGGACGCGTTCATGGCCGTCTGCCACAAGTGGGATGTGCTGGCCACGGTCATCGGTGAGGTCACCGAGGGCGACCGGCTGGTGATCAGTTGGCACGGTGAGACCGTTGTCGATGTGCCGCCGCGCACGGTCGCGCATCAGGGCCCGGTGTATGAGCGGCCGGTCCAGCGACCGGATTTCCAGGACGCGCTCATCGCCGATACCCCGGACACGCTGCCTCGGCCGAAGACCCCGGAGGAACTGCGCGCCACCGTATTGCAGATGGTCGCCAGCCCGCAGCTGTGCAGCCGCCGGTGGATCACCGAGCAGTACGACCGCTACGTTCGCGGCAATACCGTGCTCGCCGAACATGCCGACGCGGGTGTCATCCGGATCGATGAGGAGACCGGCCGCGGCATCGCGCTGGCCACCGACGCATCCGGCCGCTACACCAAGCTCGACCCCTACACCGGCGCGCAGCTCGCGCTGGCCGAGGCCTACCGCAATGTGGCCACCACCGGCGCGACGCCGAAGGCCGTCACCAACTGCCTGAACTTCGGTTCTCCGGAGGATCCGGGCGTCATGTGGCAGTTCCAGCAGGCGGTGCGCGGTCTCGCGGACGGCTGTGTGGCCCTCGGCATTCCGGTCACCGGCGGCAATGTCAGCTTCTACAACCAGACCGGTCAGGACGCCATTCTGCCGACCCCGGTGGTCGGCGTCCTTGGCGTCATCGACGATGTGCACCGGCGCATCCCGACCGGACTCGGCCTGGAGCCGGGCGAGACGCTGATCCTGCTCGGCGAGACCGCCGACGAATTCGGCGGCTCGATCTGGTCGCAGGTCGCGCACGACCATCTCGGTGGCGTGCCGCCCGAGGTCGACTTCGCCCGCGAGCAGCTGCTCGCCGAAGTGCTGACCTCGGGTTCGCGCGACGGCATGATCAGTGCGGCGCACGACCTTTCCGAGGGCGGTCTGATCCAGACCGTGGTCGAGGCCGCGCTGGCCGGCGAAACCGGTTGCCGCATTCTGCTCCCCGAGGGCTCGGATCCGTTCGTGCAGCTGTTCTCCGAGTCGGCGGGCCGGGTGCTCGTCGCGGTGCCGCGCTCGGAGGAGACCCGCTTCACCAAGATGTGCACCGCGCGCGAATTGCCGTGGGTGCGCATCGGTGTGGTCGACCAGGGCTCGGATTCCGTCGAGGTGCAGGGCCAGTTCTCGATCACCCTGGAGGACCTGCGCGAGGCGCACGAGGGCACGCTGCCGAAGCTGTTTTCAAATGGGCACTGGCCCCGAACACAGCGGGTCTGAATACCCCGACGGGTGTTGCGGGCACCGCCCTTCTCGGGCGTCGTCGGTTCACCCGACTTTCGGGGCACACCTGGGCGGGCCCGAACCCCTCGTTGCCGGACTCGCCCAGGTGCGCGTCATCAGGCGACCGATTTGAACGGATCGTGCTCGGCCATCAGCTTTTCCATCCGCGCCTCGTCCAAGCGACGGCTGATGCTCGCCGATTCCTGTTGGTCGCGAACGACCTTCGCCAGGGTGAACGCGCTCGACACCAGGAACAGCACGGACATGCCGAGGAAGCCGCGCTGTGCGATATCGAGTGGCAGGTAGAAGATGCCGACGCCGGTCCCGAAGAAGCTGACGCCGAACGCGATCGCGGCTTGCGCGAGGAAGGCCGAAGAGGTTTTCGGCCGGGCGTTGGGATTGCTCATGAATATGAAGTCTGCTGTTTCGGCGCGTTGCGCGACCGCGTACAACTACTCGAGCGCATTGGGTAGTTGCCGGACGACACGGTAGTGGCCCTGCCGCTGGGTGATTCGCGAATCGTGTCGGCCGAGCGGCCGTGTGATCTGTACCGGCAATATCGGTTGGCGCTCCGGGGCAACGCACCCGCTGCCCCGAGCACCCGCATACTGTTCGAGTGATGATCGCTACGGACCCGTTGACGTCGCCTCCCGTGCCCGATCCCACCGACAACCCGGGCATCGCGCCGTCGCGCTGACCGATGCTCGAAACTTCGACCACCCTGACGAAGCTGCGTGCGCGCGGCGCCGTGGTGGTGCGCCGTGCCGAGGACATCATCGATCTGAACTATGTCGGGCTGGTTTTCGCGACGATCTTCTTCGCACTCTCGGTGACGCCATCGCTGTTACCCCGCGACTGGCTGTTCCAGGGCCTGATCAGCGGCATCAATGCCGCGCTCGGTTACGGACTCGGCTGCCTGTTGGAGTGGCTGTTCCGGCTCTGGGTCCGGCCGCGGCTCGCCGAGCTGCTGCGCGACCAGATCGCAGCGCCGCCGACTTGGGTGCGTTATGCGGTGAAATCGGCGATCCTGCTCACTGCCGCTGTCACGGCGGCCTTCATGCTGGTGCAGTCGGCTCGCTGGCAACGCGAGATCACCGCGCTGATGGGCATGGAGGGCACCACCACCCCCGCGTATCTGCGTACGGGATTGCTCAGCATCGCGGTGGGGACCGGGGTGGTCGCGGTGTATCGGACGCTGCGCGAGATCATCCGATTCCTGGCCCGCCAGCTCAACCGCTGGGTGCGGGTGCCGCGCGAGCTGGCGCCATCGGCCGGATTCCTGGTTCTGGTGGTGCTGACCGTCACGGTGTTCAACGGCGTCGCCTCGCGCGCCTTCTTCGCGGTGGCCAATTCGGCATTCAGCGTGCAGAACGATCACACCTCGCCGAATGCGGTCCAACCGGCGCAGCCCGAGCGATCGGGCAGTCCGGCGTCGCTGGCGAAATGGGATTCGCTCGGATTCGAGGGCCGCTGGTTCGTCTCGCACGGTCCCTCCGCGGCCCTGATCAGCTCGATCACCGGTAAGCCCGCGCGTGAGCCGATCCGCGCCTATGTGGGTCTGGAGTCGGCGCCCAGCGGTGATGCGCGGGCCGAGCTCGCGGTCTCGGAACTGGAGCGCACCGGCGCGTTCGACCGGAAGGTGCTGGTGGTGGTCACCACAACCGGCACCGGATGGGTGAATTCCATGGCGGCCGGCGCCATCGAATACATGTACGGCGGCGATTCCGCCGTCGTGGCCTCGCAGTATTCGTATCTGCCCAGTGTGCTGTCCTTCCTCGCGGACCGCGGCAAGGCATCGGATGCGGGTAGGCAGCTGTTCGACGCGGTCTACCAGCATTGGTCGGCGCGGCCCGAGGGGGCGCGCCCGAAGCTGCTCGTGTACGGCGAGAGCCTGGGCTCGCAGGGCTCGGAGGCGGCCTTCGACGGACTCGCCGATCTGCGCTCCAAGGTCGACGGTGCGCTGTGGGTCGGGCCGCCGAATTCGAATCGACTGTGGGAGCAGTTCGTTTCGCGACGCGATCCCGGATCGCGCGAGGTCGAACCGGTGTACGCCGACGGTCTTGTGGTCCGATTCGCCTCCGACAGCGCCGATCTCGCGCGTCCGACCACCGAATGGCGCGCCCCGCGCATCGCCTATCTACAGCACGCCTCCGACCCGATCGTCTGGTGGTCCTCGGATCTGATCTTCTCCCAACCGGATTGGCTGTCCGAACCGCGCGGCTCCGATGTGTCCTCGCAGATGCGCTGGTGGCCGTTCGTCACGTTCTGGCAGGTCACGTGTGACCTGTCCAATGCGCAGGGCGTCGCCGACGGGCATGGGCACCGGTACGGCAGTCTGGTGCTGGATGGCTGGATCGCCGTTGCCGCACCGCCGGATTGGACCGTGGAACAGTCCGACAAGATCCGGGCCCAGATCGAGGCCGCCGAGGACTACGAGCGCGAGATCAAATGACGTTTATCGGACGGGTCGCGAAAACTGCTGTCGCCGTTGGTGTTCCGTTGGTCTGGAGCAATTGGCTGTTGCCGCGCTCGAAACTGGACCTGCGCGGTCGCACCGCCGCCAATGCCGGGTTCGCGACCGGTTACGCACTGGCATTTCGCGGCCGTCCGAACTGGTTGTCCGCGCGTGGGTTCGGTTACGGACTCGCCTCGGCGGGCGTGGTCGCCACCGGTTATGGTGTGGCCGTTGCCATTCCGGCGCTGCGCGAGCGTCTCGGTGGGTTTGCCGACCGGGCTCCGGACGTCCCGCTCGATGAGTGGGTCGCGGTACATATCCCGATCGGCACGGTCTACAGCGAGGAACTCATCTTTCGCGCGACACTGAACCCGTTGCTGGACAAAGAGTTCGGTCCACGCTGCGGTGCGTTGATCGGAGCAGCCACTTTCGGCTGCTGGCACATCTATCCCGCCCGCGCTGCGGGCGACAGCGTTCCCGCATCGATCGCCGCGACCGCGGCCGGCGGCGGCTTGTTCGATCTGCTGCGCCGCCGCACCGACAGTGCAACGGCCCCCGCTCTGCTGCACTTCGCCGTGAACGCCGGCGGTGCGCTTGCGCCGCGAATCGCCGCCCGGTTCGCCTCGACTGCCGCTCGGAGCAGCTGACTGCGGTGCCGGCCTGCGCTCGGAGCAGCTGACTGCGGTGCCGGCCTGCGCTCGGAGCAGCTGACTGCGGTGCCGGCTTGTGCTCGGGCAGCTGACTCCCGCCTCGGCGCGTGCCCCGGAGCAGTTGCCCGCTCGCCTCGGCTCCTGCTCGCAACAGGTGATCGGCACGCCTTCACCACCCCACCGGCAGTGCGGCTGCCGACTGAATGCGCTCCAGGTGCGGGACCGGGTTCCAACCGACCGCTCCATCAGTGTTGTCGGAGCCCAGCAGTAATCTCGGCACCGTGGCAGGACGAGGAACAGTGGATCCGGCGGAAATGCGAGCGGCGGTCGAGGCAGTCGGCACCTGGCTGCGCGACGACTCGGCGCCCGCCCCCGCCAGGCCCGAACTCGCGGCCGCGGTCCGCACCACCGTCCGAGCCCTCGCCGCCTCCGCACCCGGCCACTCCGTCGAGGTCCGCGTCCCGCCTTTCGTGGCCGTGCAGTGCATCGAGGGCCCACGGCACACCAGGGGCACACCACCCAATGTCGTCGAAACCGACCCGCGCACCTGGCTCCTACTCGCCACCGGCCTGCTCGATTTCGAGACCGCAGTGGCGAACGGAACCGTGACCGCCTCCGGCAGCCGAGCCGCCGAAGTCGCCCATTGGCTCCCCATCGCCCGCCCCACCGCGGAATAACGATCGTGATCGGGTAGCCGCGAGAACCGAACCGCCCGTTATGAACTGGTGTTCGAAAGTTCAGTCCCTCGACAACCATGCGGACGAGGATGGGCGCTAGCGGACGCACAGCTAACCCGCTCGGGTAAATGGGGGCCACCATGGACACGATCACCGAACTCGACGACCATTCGCACAAGTACACGATGCGGATCAGCCGCCTGACGATCGACAAGCTCGGTATTCGGCTCTACGATCGTGTCTCCGCGGTGCTCGCCGAACTCATTGCCAACTCCTACGACGCCGATGCCACCAGGGTCGAGGTCTCGCTGCCGTGGGGTGTGACGCTCGCGGGCACCATCCATGCCGCCGAGCACGAGCCGCATCGAATTATGGTGCGCGACAACGGACATGGCATGACTTCGGCGGAGATCAACGCGCACTATCTGATGGTCGGCTCCGACCGCCGGGTGCGGGTCGGCACCGATCTGTCGCGACGGCTGGAACGGCCGGTGATGGGCCGTAAGGGCATCGGCAAACTCGCGCCGTTCGGGATCTGCCGGACCATCGAGGTGGTGTCGGTCGGCGGAACCGATGCGGAGCGCACCGAAAAGGGTTGGCCGGTCGCGAATATCGTGATGAACCTCGACGAAATGCTCTCCGATACCGAACGCGACTACCATCCACGGCCCGGACCGCGGGACGGCACCTTCAGCACCGAGCGGGGTACCACGGTCATCCTGCGCGACTTCCTGCGTAAGCGCGTCGGTTCTGGTCCCGAACTGAGTCGGCAACTGGCCGCACGCTTCGGCCTGGAGCGTGCCGACTGGCAGGTGGAGGTGCACAACAGCATTGCCGAACGCGGCGCACCGCAGAAGTTCGTCCTGCGTGATCTGCCCGTAGACGTCATGGAGGAGACCAGGATCGATGTCGCGAAGCGGCCGGTGTGGATCGGCGACCGCTTCCTGCCGGTGACCGGCTGGGCGGCCTATTCCAAACAGCCCTACCGCGACGAGGCCATGGCAGGCGTCCGGATCTACGCGCGCGGCAAACTGGTCGCACAGACCCGCGACTTCGGCATTCCGTCGGGCTTCACCGGCGAATTCAAGTTGCGTTCCTACCTGGTCGGCGCGGTGCATGTGAACTGGTTGGACGACGAGGAAGATCTGGTCCGCTCGGACCGGCAGGACATCATCTGGAATTCCGAACGCGGTGAGGCACTTTCGGTCTGGGGCCGCAATCTCGTGCGCGAACTCGGGCTGCTCGGCGAGAGTTCGGTCAAACGCCGGGTGTGGGAGGAGTTCGTCGAGAAGTCCGGCATTCTGGTGACCCTGCAGTCGATCGCGCCGCAGGATCGGATGTTCCGCAAGTCGGTGATGGATGCCGCGCGGATCCTGGTGAACAACAAGGATCGTGCCGCGCTGGAGGATCCGAGCCATATCGACAGCATTGTGCGCCTGGCCCTTTCGCTCGGCCCGCAGCGCAGCCTGCTGGAAACGCTGAAGGAAGTCGCCGAGGACACCGATAACCGGCTCGATGTCGTTGTCGCCCTTTTCGAAACCGCGCGGGTGGCCGAGGTGTATTCCCTCGGCCAGATCGCCTCCGAGCGGGTGGCCGTGGTCGATCGACTGCAGAGCCTGGTCGATGACCGTCGGTCACTGGAGCGTCCCTTCCAGGAGCTGATCGAGCGGGCGCCCTGGCTGCTGGCACCCGAGTGGACACCGCTGGGAATGAACGAATCGTTGAAGCGGGTCCGCGTCAGCTTCGAACGGTGGTACAAGCAGAAATTCGGCAAGGCACTGGTGACCACCGCAATCGGCAGCGAGAAACGGGAGCCGGATTTCGTGCTCCTGCACGATGCGGGCGAGTTGTGGATCGTCGAAATCAAGCGGATGGATTACCACCTCACTGATGAGGAGTACAACCGCGCCATCAACTACCTCTACGCGCTCGACACCTTCCTCGATGAGAATCCGCGCATCGGTGAGCAATTCCCGCGTCGTCGACTCACCTTCATCGTCGACCACATCGATAAGCTTCGGCCCGCTTCGCTGTCTTCTCTGGTCAGCGACCACCGCATCGATCGGAGAACCTGGCGCGAACTACTCGACTCCACGTTGCGCGCGCACCGCGACTTCCTGGATCGCGTGTACGCCATGCGTCTCGGCGAACAATCCGAGTCCGATGATGCCGGCGCGAGTGTCGGCTAGCAGGTCAGGCAACCATATGGTCCGGCCGTGTGAGCCGATCGAGTAGGGCTGCTTTGATGGCCGGACGGGACCCGAAAACCAGGCTGAAGGTGGCCTCACGGACAGAGCGTTCGGCGAGGTTGCCGCAGGTGACCGCCGCGCTGCCGACTGCGGTCACCAGGGCGGTGGCCACGCGGACGGCGAGTTCGGAGGCACGGGCGCGGGCCAGGTAGACATCCGACTGGCCGGTGAGCGCATCGTCGAGTTCGGTTCGGATGCGGGCGGCTTCGGCGGCCGAAGCGGTGGTGTCGATGCCGAGTCGCGTGAGTTCGCCGAGGCAGCGCCGCACGATGCCGAGAGCGATCGCGCCGTTGCGCCAGGCGGCCAGGATGAAGGAAGCGTTGAAGCTGCGCAGCGAAATCCGGTTGTCCACAGCGGAATCGGGTACCTGGACACCGTCGAAGGTGAGCGTCACGGTCTTGCTCGCGTCCGCGGCGATGAGCGGGAGCGGGGTGGCATGCATCGTGGAGCCCGGTTCGGCGGGCACCAGCACGCTGATCAGCGATCCCTCGTCATCGGCATCGCGTGCCATCACGCCGAGGACGTCCACCAGGCCCCACCCGGTGACGAACGGCGCGGTGCCGTCGAGCACATACCCACCGTCGACGCGCCGCGCGACCAGGCCGGGTTGGTCGTTCGCGCCCGCGTAACTCACACCCGCGCGCACCCGTCCGTGCCGCAGATCCTCGGTAAGTCGTTCGCGCAGTTCGAGATTCGGTGAGGTGGCGATCCGTCGCGCGACCCCGAGATGCTGCGCCCAGACGAAGGTGGTCGTCAGACATCCGGCCACCAGGATCTCACCGGCCTGGGTAAAGGTGGCGATATCCATATCGGCCTGCCTCGTCACCCGGCCACCACCCCTCATCGAATCGCTGCGCGGTGCTGGGTCCATGGTCGCGCCGTAGAAGCCGTACTCGGCGAGTAGGTCGAAATGGGTGCCGGGAATTTCGCCGGTGCGGTCGACGGCGTCGGCCTGTGGTGCGAATACTTCATCGGCCAGATAACGCGCGTGTTCGATCCACGAATTCACGGCACCTATCTTGGTGCATGCCGCGAACTCGGTCGCAGCCGCCACGGGGCTCGACTCAGCCGCGGGACAGATCGCGCCGATGCAGGCCTCGGTAGTCGTAGTACCGGGTGCTGAAGGTGCCGAGCACCAGCCCGATCGCGAGCCCGAGCACCGCCATCCACACCCCGCGCGCCAACCCCGCCGGGAAGTTCGCGTCGAAATAGAGAATCGCGCGCACACCGACGAACACCTGGTGCATCGGCTCGAATTTCGCCAGCCAGCCCAGATATTTCGGTGTCGCCTCGATCGGCACGGTGCCGCCCGAAGAGGGCAGCCCGAGAATGATGAACAGGATCAGGTTGATCAGCAAACCCGCCGAACCGACCGCTGCGAGGATGGACAACCCGGTGATCCCGACCGCAATGATGGCCAGCACGCTATAGAGAAACAGCGTGAGCGGATGATCGATCGGCATATCGAGCAGCCGAGCCACAGTCAGGAATACGCCGGCGACGATATTCGCAGTGATCACCATCACGCCCCATTTGATCAGCAGCGTATTGAACCGCGAGATCGGAGTGGCCGGAAAACGCACGTACCACGGCCCGTATTCGGTGGGCACGAATCCGAGTGCGGCATCGATCATGGTGTGGATGGTCATCGAGCCGACCAGTCCGGCGAGCAGAAGTAGCAGCGCGTAGAAGAACGCCGTCAAACCCTGTCCGGTGCCGGATGGCAGCGGACGGAACGGCGAGACGACGATGTGCACCGGATCCGCGAGCGCCACCCGCGTCGCACCCGTCAACTCGGGCGCTGCCCCGCCGCTCGGCGGCGTCAACTGCGCATTCACCTGATCGGTCAGCTTCTTACCGACCTGCTCGTTCACCTGGGTCAGCGCCTGGGTGCCGATGGTCGTGACGATATTGGTGACGAACGCACCACTGCGCGGATTCGTCTGCAGCGTCAGCGTCGGTCGCTGGATATCACCGGGCACCACACTGCCCACACCGAGAATTCCGAGGCGCTTACTGAAATCGCTGGGGATCAGGATCGTGCCGTAGACCGCACCGGACTGCATCTTCAGCTCGGCGTCGTTGATGCCGAGCACCTGCAGATCGACCTTGTCCGCCGGAATGCCGTGGCGCAGCGCATCGGTGATCTGTGTGCCGAAATTCACCTGCTGCCCGCCGACCGTATCGCCGACGTCCTGGTTCACCAAGGCGATCGGGAAATCGTGCAGGTTCTTCTCCGGATCGACGACGTAATCCAGATACATCGTGGCCAGCAGCGCCATGAACAGCGTAAGTACCGCGATCGGGACCAGCCACATGCGCGCGGTCAACCGGGTATCCGACCCACGGGTGCGCGCACTGTCCGAAGTCGTCACGGCTTGGCACGGTAGCACCGTGCCATGTGGAAAAACGGCAGCGTCGCTCGGCGATTGCTGTGCCTACCCGGTGGCGGTGATCGCGACGAATCGTTCCCCCGTAGAATGGCCATTGCCCCCAGCCCGCCCGAACAGGGAGCAAACGGTGACCAACGCCGAGATGCCGGTCGAAACTACCCCCGATCAGGTCGAGAACGAACCACGCGAAGAGTGTGGTGTGTTCGGAGTCTGGGCGCCGAGCGAGGACGTGGCCAAGCTCACGTACTACGGCTTGTATGCGCTGCAACACCGCGGCCAGGAAGCCGCGGGCATCGCCGTCTCCGACGGCTCACAAATTCTGGTTTTCAAGGATCTGGGCCTGGTCAGCCAGGTATTCGACGAGCAGACGCTGGCCGCGATGCCGGGTCATATCGCCGTCGGTCACTGTCGCTACTCCACCACCGGCTCCACCACCTGGGAGAATGCGCAGCCGATCTTCCGCACCACCGCAGTCGGTTCCGGACTTGCGTTGGGCCACAATGGAAATCTGGTCAATACCGCCGAATTGAGCGCGCGCGCACGTGAACTCGGGCTGATCGGTAGGCCGCCGGTCTCCGGTGGTCGCTCCGCGCCGATCACCGCCACCTCCGACTCGGATGTGATGACCGCGCTGCTCGCGCACGCCGCCGCGGATTCGAGCATCGAGCAGGCCGCGATGAAGCTGCTGCCGACGCTGAAGGGCGCGTTCTGTCTGACCTTCATGGACGAGCACACCCTCTATGCCGCGCGGGACCCGCACGGCGTTCGTCCGCTGTGCCTCGGTCGGCTCGAGCGTGGCTGGGTCGTAGCCAGTGAGACCGCCGCGCTGGATATCGTCGGCGCCGCGTTCGTCCGGGAGATCGAGCCGGGCGAACTGCTGGCGATCGATGCCGACGGCGTGCGGTCCATGCGTTTCGCCAATCCCGAACCCAAGGGCTGCGTCTTCGAATTCGTCTACCTGGCCCGGCCCGACAGCACCATCTCCGGTCGCTCGGTGCACGCCACCCGGGTGGAGATCGGCCGTCGCCTGGCCAAGGAACATCCGGTCGAGGCCGATCTGGTGATTCCGGTGCCGGAGTCCGGCACCCCCGCCGCGGTCGGTTACGCGCAGGGCTCGGGTGTGCCGTATGGGCAGGGCTTGATGAAGAACGCCTACGTCGGGCGCACCTTCATCCAGCCGAGTCAGACCATCCGCCAGCTCGGCATCCGGCTCAAGTTGAATCCGCTGCGCGAGGTGATCCGCGGTAAGCGGCTCATCGTGGTGGACGACTCCATCGTGCGCGGCAACACCCAGCGCGCGTTGATCCGGATGCTGCGTGAGGCCGGCGCGGTGGAGATCCACGTGCGGATCGCCTCGCCGCCGGTGAAGTGGCCGTGCTTCTACGGCATCGACTTCGCCTCGCGCGCGGAGCTGATCGCCAATGGCGCGGGCGCCGATGACAGCTACGACGACATGGTGGAGGCCGTGCGCCGTTCGATCGGCGCGGACACCCTCGGCTACATCTCCACCGAGGGCATGGTCGCCGCCACCGAGCAGCCGCGCTCGCGGTTGTGCTCCGCCTGCTTCGATGGCGATTACCCGATCCCGCTGCCCACCGAGGCGGCCATCGGCAAGAACGTGCTCGAGGGCATGCTGGATTCACCCACCCCGCCGTCTGCGCAAGCTCCGACGGCTTACCGCCCCCGAGCCGGCCAGTCCGAGGCAATGTTATTGGGCGAGAACGCGAATGCGAGTGCGCTCAGCCGTCCCTGACAGCATGCGATGATCACGAACCCCTCGGCGAGAAGTCGGGGGGTTCGATCTTGTTCGGCCGCTTTCGACGCGATCTGTCCACAGCTGTGCCATGGCCTATTCGAGACGCCGCGGCGGCGCTTTCGAGGCGAACCTGGTCATTCGTCCGGTGATCCGGTGTTACCCCGCGCCGTTCGCAACGTCCGCTAACCTGCCCGTGACTTTTTCTTTGAAAACGCAACATCCCAGAAATGGATCCTGGGTACGGTGCCCGACATATCGGAAGTTCACCGTGCCCGCCGCTGTCCTGTGATCCAGTTCCCGCGGTGTGGCGCGCTCGAGAAGTGGGGCCTGATGATGAGGGTTTCGAACAAGCCTGGGCGAGGGGACCGGACGCGACGAATCGCGGCGGTCGGGATGGCGGCGCTGGCCGTCTCCGCGATCGCGGGATGCGGATCGGGGCGCACCGGTGGGGGTGGCGACGGGGCCGGACTGGTGGCGGGCACCACGGACAAGATCTTCTCGCTCGACCCCGCGGCCGCCTACGACAACGGTTCGCTGCTGGTCGAAACCCAGATCTATTCGTATCTGCTGAATTTCGCGCCCGGCGATGCCACCCCGAAGCCCGATGCCGCAGAGAAGTGTGAGTTCAGCTCTCCGACGGTATACACCTGCAAGCTGAAGTCGGGGCTGAAGTTCGCCAACGGGAACCCGTTGACCGCCAAGAGCGTCAAGTTCTCCTTCGATCGCATGCTCGGCATCAACGACCCGAACGGCCCCGCCTCGCTGCTGGGCAATCTGGAGAAGACCGAGATCGCCGACGACCTGACGGTGAACTTCACCTTGAAGGTAGCCAACGATCAGACCTTTCCCGCGATCCTGCCGACCCAGGCCGGTCCGATCGTGGACGAGAAGGTCTTCCCGGCCGACAAGGTGCTGCCGGATGAGGAAGTGGTGAAGACGAAGGGGTACTCGGGCCCGTACACGATCGCCAGCTACGACAAGAACAAGTTGGTCGAGTACAAGGCGTTCCCGGATTACAAGGGCATCCTCGGCACACCCAAGACATCGCAGGTGTCCACCAAGTACTACGCGACCTCCGACAATATGAAACTCGATCTGCAGAGCGGTGCGCTCGATGTCGCCTACCGATCCTTCACGCCGACCGATATCGAATCGCTGCGCAAGGACAGCAAGGTCAATGTGGAAGACGGGCCCGGCGGCGAACTGCGCTACATCGTCTTCAATCTGAACACCATGCCGGGCGGCACCCCAGAGCAGAAGCTGGCGGTGCGCAAGGCCATCGCGTCATCGATCGACCGACCCGCGCTGGCCGAGGGCGTCTACAAGAACACCTATCAGCCCGCGTACGGCTTTGTGCCGGAAGGTATGCCGGGTGCAGCCGAGCCGCTCAAAGACCTCTACGGGGCCAAGCCCAATAAGGATGCCGCGGCGAAGTTCCTCTCCGGTGCGGGGGTCGCGACACCGGTGGAGCTGAATCTGCAGTACAACCCCGATCACTACGGTTCGAGCAGCTCCGAGGAGTATGCGGCGATCAAATCGCAACTGGAGTCGACCGGGCTGTTCAAGGTGAATCTGCAATCCACCGAATGGGTTACCTACCAGAAGGAACGGGCCCGCGACGGTTACCCGCTCTATCACTTCGGCTGGTTCCCGGACTACCCGGACGCCGATGACTACCTGACCCCGTTCTTCGGCCCCAACAACTTCCTGCAGTCGCACTTCGAGGACCCGAAGATCAACTCGCAGCTCACCGCGGAGACGACCGAGCAGGACAAGACCAAGCGCATCAAATTGATCGAGGACGTGCAGAAGGATCTCGCGCAGAATTACCTGCCGACCCTGCCGCTGCTTTCCGGTAAGCAGATCGCGGTGTCGAATCCGAGCGTCAAAGGTGTGTCGGACACACTCGACGCGTCCTTCAAGTTCCGGTACACGGTGCTGAGCAAGTGACATCGGACGAAGCCGGACCCGAAGCTGTTGCCGCCGCTGAAAAGCAGGCACCGGTTCGGGCCCGGCGCTTCGGGCTGCCGAGGGCCGGGAAGTCGAGTGGGGATTCCCGGCAGCTGGCGTTGCTGCGGTACTTGGTGATTCGACTGTTCTTGATTCTGCCGACGGCGTGGATCCTGGTCACCGTCGTGTTCTTCCTGATGCGGGTTATCGGCGATCCGATCAGCGCCGCTATGGGCGGACGGATGACCCAGGAACAGATCGAAGTGCGCAAGGAGGCCGCCGGTTTGAACCGGCCGATCCTGACCCAGTATTGGGAGTACATCTCCGGGCTGATGCACGGGGATTTCGGTCACTCCCAGGACAATCGGCAGATCAGCGAGGTGGTGACAACGTACGGCGCGGCGACCCTGGAACTGGTGTTCTGGGCGCTGCTCGTCGCCTTCGCGGTCGGCGTGCCGCTCGGTAGATACGCTGCGACACATCGTGATTCGACGGCCGACGCCGGGCTGCGGTTGTTCGCCATCCTGGCGTACGCGGCGCCGGTCTTCTTCGTCGGTCTGTTGCTGAAACTGATCTTCGCGGTGAAGCTGGAGTGGCTGCCCGTCGCCGGCCGGGCGAGCACCTCGGTCGAATTGCAACTGCAGCATGTCTCGCCGAAGACCAACATCATGGTGGTCGACGCAATCCTCTACGGGGACAACAGCTATCTGATCGATGTGCTGAAGCACGCGATATTGCCCGCGGTCGCACTCGGTCTGTTGACAGCGGGCATCTTCCTGCGCCTGGTGCGAGTCAATCTGATCCAGACGCTGCACAGCGAATTTGTGGATGCCGCACGCGCACGCGGACTTTCGGCGCGGGTGGTGACGGGGCGACATGCCGTGCGCAACGCGATGATTCCGATCATCACGGTGATGGGCATGTATATCGCGACGCTGCTCGGCGGTGCGGTGCTCACCGAGACCACCTTCGAATGGAAAGGGCTGGGTTACCAGCTCGCGGAATACCTGCATCAACGCGATTTCATCGCGGTGCAGGGGATTGTCGCGTTCCTGGCGCTGGCCGTCGCGGTCATCAGCTTCCTGGTGGATGTCATCGTCGCGCTGATCGACCCGAGAGTGAGGTTCTGATGACCGCTCCGGAATTGGCGAACGAACCACTGGTGATCCCGCCGGTGCCGACGACGAAGCGCAGGCGGATCCCCGGATTGCGGCTGTTCACCATGACCGCCGGATTGCAGCGGGTGACGCTGATCGTCGGACTCGCACTCGTCGCGGTATTCGTATTCGTCGCGATCTTCGCACCGCTGATCGCACCGTACGGGCTCGCCCAGAACTCTTCGGACGGTGTCGCTTTCGTCGCACAGCAACCGCCGTCGGGTCAGCATTGGTTCGGCACGTCGGTGCGCAGCGAGGATGTGCTGTCCCGGGTGATCTTCGGCGCTCGCACCGCGCTGTTCGTGATCGCGATCTCGCTGGTGATGTCACTGGTCGTCGGGGTACCGCTGGGATTGGTGTCCGGGTACATCGGACGTGCGCTCGACCGGGTGCTCGTTCTGTTCATGGACGCCATCTACGCATTCCCGACCCTGCTGCTCGCGATCGTCGTGTCGATCGTGGTCGCGGGTGGTCAGTCGAGCAGCTTCGGTGGCGTGCTGTCGGCGGCCGTCGCGATCACGGCGATCTATGTGCCGCAATACTTTCGGGTGGTTCGCAATGCGACCGTCGCGGTAAAGAACGAACCGTATGTGGACGCGGCGAGGGTTACCGGTGCGTCCACCACTCGAATCATGTTCCGGCACATCCTCGCCAACGTCACACAGTCGCTGCCGGTGATCGTCACCCTCAACGCGGGCGATGCCATCCTGACCTTGGCCGCGCTGGGCTTCCTCGGTTTCGGTATCGAACCGACCCAGGCCGCTGAATGGGGTTACGACCTCAACAAGGCGCTTTCCGATGTGTCCAATGGCATTTGGTGGACGGGCATCTTCCCAGGCACGGCCATCGTGCTGGTCGTACTCGGGCTGACATTGGTCGGCGAAAGCCTCAACGAGGTGCTGAATCCGTTGCTGCGCACCCGTCGCGCCCTCGCCCCGGCCACGGTCGCCAGCGACACCGCCCTCGAAAAAGGCGTTCCCGCAACGGAACTCACTGCCGCTGAACTGGATCTGCGCGAAAGCGACAGTGCCGCCGATAAAGACAGTTCAGCAGGGGAAGGAGTATCGCAATGACGGAAGCGGTCGCCGAGACCAAACGCCCGGCGCTGTCCATCGAATCGCTGTCGGTCACCTTCGCCACCGACGCCGGTCCGGTCTACGCGGTCAGCGATGTCTCCTACGAGGTGTTCCCCGGCGAGGTGCTCGCCATCGTCGGGGAATCCGGCTCCGGCAAATCGGTGAGCTCGCGGACCGCGATCGGACTGCTGCCGAATACCGCGCGGGTCGACGGCCTGGTCACCCTCGGTGCGGACAAGGTCACCTCGATGAGCGAGCGGCAGCTCACCGCGCTGCGCGGCGGCGCGATCTCGATGATCTTCCAGGAGCCGGGTCGCGCACTCGACCCGCTGTTCACGGTGGGCTATCAGATCGCCGAGGCACTGCGGGCGCACAGCGATATGAGCCGCAGGGCCGCCAAGGCCAGGGCGATCGAGCTGCTGCGCATGGTCGGCCTGCCCGATCCGGAGCATCGGGTGGACTACTACCCCCATCAGCTCTCCGGTGGCCAGAAGCAGCGCGTGATGATCGCGATCGCGATTTCCTGCGAGCCGAAGGTGATCATCGCCGACGAACCGACCACCGCACTCGATGTCACCGTGCAGGCCGAAATCCTGGAACTGCTGCGCGATCTGCGCGATCGCATCGGCAGCGCCATCGTGCTGATCACGCACAATATGGGCGTGGTCGCCGATATCGCCGACCGCGTGGTGGTCATGCGTGACGGCAAGGTGGTCGAGCAGGCGCCGGTGGACGAGCTTTTCGCGGCGCCGAAGCAGGAGTACACCCGCAAACTGCTCGCTGCCGTTCCGCATTTGGGCACCGAGCAGTTGGAGCACGGTGCGGTCGAGGAGGTCGCCGCAGGCGAGCCGGTGCTCGAGGTGACCGATCTTGTCGTGCAGTTTCCAGGCCCCTTCGGCCGACCACCGTTCCGCGCCGTGGACGACGTGAGTCTGTCCATTCGGCCCGGCGAAACCCTCGGCCTGGTCGGCGAATCCGGTTCCGGGAAGTCGACCATCGGCCGCTGCGTCGCGGCCCTGCAGCGCCCGACCTCGGGGGTCGTGAAGGTGCGCGGACAGAACATCGCGGAGCTGTCGCAGCGGCAGCTGCGACCGATTCGCCGCCGCTTCGGATTTGTCTTCCAGGATCCGGCCAGCTCGCTGAATCCGCGGCTCACCGTCGGCGACTGCGTAGCGGAACCGCTGATCGTGCACAAGGCGGGCAGTTCGGCGGAGATCCGGGCGCGAGTCCGCAAACTCCTCGATGACGTGCAGTTGCCCGCGGGCACCGAACGCCGCTATCCGCACGAACTGTCCGGCGGCCAACGGCAGCGCGCCAGCCTGGCCAGAGCGCTGGTCCTCGATCCGGATCTGCTGGTGGCCGACGAGCCGACCAGTGCGCTGGACGTCTCGGTGCAGGCGGCGGTGCTTGAGCTGTTCGGTCAACTACAGCAGGAATGCGGCTGGGCCTGCCTGTTCATCAGCCACGATCTGGCGGTCGTCGACCAGCTGGCCGATCGGATCGTCGTACTGCGCAACGGCGCGGTGGTCGAGCAGGGTGATCGTGATCGCATCCTGCGCCGTCCGGAGCACGAGTACACCCGGCGACTGGTCGCCGCGGTGCCGGTCCCGGATCCGGTGGAGCAGCGACGCAGGCGTGCGCAAACGGCCGCCCTGTTCGCGACAGAGCACGAGGGCGACCGCGAGCAAGAACCCTGACGACTGATTTCGTAAGTACATGGGTAACTCGTCGGGCACGCCCAGAAGGTGTCACCTGTCCCAACCGTCGGTCCGGTCTCGAAGCCTCCGGCACTCACGACCGGCCGAAGTCCCGGGGAAGTGGGGAGCCGTCCGGTGCAAGCTTGTTATGTGGCTCCGGTAGCGTGAGCTGGCATCTATCCGCCGATTCGGTTTGGAGCTTTCCCCGAAAATGACTGAACAGAGCCCCAGTGGTGCCGGTGCTTCCTACGCCGCGGCCGGCGTGGACATCGAGGCAGGTGACCGCGCAGTCGAGTTGTTCGGGCCATTGGCGAAGAAGGCCAGCCGACCCGAGGTACAGGGCGAGCTCGGCGGTTTCGCCGGGCTGTTCGCACTGAAGGGTGGCTACCGCGAGCCGTTGCTCGCGGCCTCCACCGACGGGGTCGGCACCAAGATCGCGGTCGCCCAGGCGATGGACAAGCACGACACGATTGGCCTCGACCTGGTCGCCATGGTCGTGGACGATCTGGTGGTCTGCGGCGCCGAGCCGCTGTTCCTGCAGGACTACATCGCCATCGGCAAGGTCGTCCCGGAGAAGGTCGCCGAACTGGTCTCCGGTATCGCGGAGGGCTGCGTGCGGGCGGGCTGCGCACTGCTCGGCGGCGAGACCGCCGAACATCCCGGCCTGATGGATCCCGACGACTACGACCTATCCGCGACCGGTGTCGGCGTGGTCGAGGCCGATTCGGTGCTCGGTCCGGACCGGGTGCGACCCGGCGATGTGGTGATCGCCATGGGATCGTCGGGCCTGCACTCCAACGGCTACAGCCTGGCCCGCAAGGTGCTGCTCGATATCGACCGGATGTCGCTGACCGGCCATGTCGAGGAGTTCGGCCGCACCCTCGGTGAGGAGCTGCTCGAGCCGACGGTCATCTACGCCAAGGACTGCCTCGCGCTGATCGCCGAAACCGATGTGCGCACCTTCGCACACGTCACCGGCGGTGGCTTGGCCGCGAACCTGGGCCGGGTGATTCCCGCGGGCATGGTCGCCGAACTGGATCGCGGCACCTGGAATCCGGCGCCGGTATTCAAGATGATCGCCCAGCGCGGCCGGGTCGATCGGGTCGAGATGGAGAAAACCTTCAATATGGGCGTCGGCATGGTTGCCGTGGTGGCACCCGAGGACGTCGACCGAGCCCTGGCCGTGCTGACGGCACGGCATATCGCCTGCTGGACCCTCGGCACCGTCAAGAAGGCCAAGGACGCCGACGCGGTCCGCGCCGTACTGGTCGGCGAGCACCCGCGCTTTTGAGTCTTTGGCCGCGTGGCGTTTTTGGCCGCGTGGCCGCGGCGTGTTCGCGGCCCCTGGTGTCTCGCGTCCGAGCCGTCGAGACTCGCGCCTGCGGCGCATCGCTTCGACGGCTCGGACGCGAGACGGGCCGCGAACGGGTCGCTCGCAAAACTCGCTCCGTGGTGGTTGGTGATGGTGGATCGTTCGGCGCCTGGTGCACTCGTATCGGGTGGTCGAATCCCGTGCGTGCGGCGCATCGCTTCGATGGCTCGGACGCGAGACGGCCGCGAACTACTCGCTCGTAAGACAGTAATGATTGCCGAATTCCCGCGGTGGCCGTCCTGACTCACCGCAAGACTGGCTTCGGGCCTTCAGCGAGATCGGTCGATCACTGCGGGAACTCAGGTACTCACCAGATGTAGCGTTCTCGCTCCGTGGTGGTCGATAGTGCCAGGTTTGTCCCGGTCAGACCGACTCGCGCGTGCGGCACGTGCGCTTCGATGGCTCGGACGCGAGACGGGCCGCGAACGGTCGCTCGTAAGACAGCAGTGGTTCCGTTTGTCGCGCATGGAAATTCACAACAGCGTCCCGCATCGTCGGATGCGGGACGCTGTTGTTGTGCAAGCCTCGAATGGTTAGTCCGGTCACGCGGCGTCAACGGGTGAAGGGGGAGGCCCGTCGGCCTCCCCCTTCGTCGTCTACCGAGTCAGCGGCGCCAGTCGTTGTAGTCGTCGTCCTCGTCCCAGCGGGATGAGGATTCGTCCGCGTCGTGCTCATCGGACAGCACACCACCACTCCGCTGGGAGGTGGGGCTACCCGAAAGCTCGCGCTGAAGGCTCGCGAAGTCAGTCGGCGCGGAGCTGTACTTCAGCTCGCGTGCGACTTTGGTCTGCTTTGCCTTAGCCCGGCCACGGCCCATGGCTGACCCCCTCGCGTCACTGCGGGGCGGCCTGGGGTTTGTTGGCGGCCCCGTTCGAATTAATACTCTTCCTGACAGACACTTTAGCGTGTGTCAGGCGGTCGCGCTTCCAGGAGTGGGGGTAGAACTCCGGAAGTGGCGCCGTTTGCCCGGTTGTCGCCGTCGGGCCGCCCCTCAGACGACCCCGGGAATCGCTCGGATGACGCCGACCCTGGCACCGCCGCCGAGCACCGGCGGCGCCGCGAGTTCGGCATGCGCGGCGGTCCATTCGACGCCCATGCGATGCAGAATGGCCAGCGTCAGGGGGATTCGCGCACGGTCGTGACCATCGGCGATCTTGTATGCGAAGGCCGTTCCGTCCGGTAGCGCACCCGCGTGCACACCGTCCGCGCCGATCTTGCAGACCAGGCCGGGGGTGGCCCGCATGGTCAGTAAATCGGGTGCGTTGGTGCCGGAAATCACTCGCGGATTGGCGCGAATCGCATCGGCGACGCGCCGCTGCGGCGAACCGGGCGCGGCGGTGGCCATGGCCGCGAACGCACGGGCCAGATTCACCAGCGAGACGGGAATGATCGGAAGACCGCAACCATCGATGCCGAGGTCGGTTTCGGGTTCGCCGGTGAGGTCGATGATGGTGGCGATCACCGCCTGTTGCAGCGGATGCGACTGGTCCAGGTAGCCCTCGGTGGGCCAGCCGTTTACGGCGCAGGTGGCGAGCATGGCCGCGTGCTTACCGGAGCAGTTCATGTACACCCGGCGGGGTTCGGGTAGCGCCTCCGCCCGCGCGCGCTCGTCCTGCGGTAGGTCGGGCGGGCATTCGAGGGCCTTCTCGTCGAAGCCGAAACGGTCGAGCAGGCGCTCGACCAGGGCGACGTGATCCGGTTCGCCATAGTGCGATGCGGTCGCGATGGCCAGCTCGGCATCATCGAGCGGTTCGAAGCCGTTGCGCAGCAAGGTGATCGCCTGCATGGGCTTGTTGGTGGAACGCGGGAAGATCGGGACGTGCACCTCGCCGAGCGCGAGGGTCGGTTCGCCGTCGGCACCGAGGATCACCACCGAACCGCTGTGTACGCATTCGCGGAAGCCGGAGCGGACGACCTCGACCAGTTCGACCGTCACAGCTCGGCTCCTGTCGGTTCGGCCCGCTGCTCGCGCGCGCTTGCCGCATCGGACCGCTGCTCGCGGGCACGGGCGACATCGGCGTTGCGGCGGCCGTGACGCTCGATCTGCATCCGCACATCATCGGAGATGGTCGGTTCGGTCGCGAGAATCGCGAGAAGATCGGGATCGCGGCCGGTGAACAAGTCGCGGACGGTGATGCCGTGCTCGGGTGTGTGCACGATGCGGACCTCGTCGCCCGCGCCGATCGTGCCCTCGGTGAGTACGCGCAGGTAGGCGCCGGTATCGCTCTGCAATGTGAACCGCTTGACCCAGTGGGACTCGCCGGACCAGTGCTGGAAGGTCGAACACGGCACGCGGGGCGCGCTGACTTCGAGCAGGGTGTCGCCGATGGTCCAGTGCGCACCGATCACCGCATCGCTGACCGGGAGGCCGGCGATGCGCAGATTCTCACCGAACCAACCCGCGGGCAGTTCGCGGCCGAGTTCCTCACCCCAGCGCCGCGCGTCTTCCTCGGCGTAGGCGTAGACGGCCTGATGTACGCCGCCGTGATTCTTGGTGTCGCACACGTAGTCGCCGTCGAGACCGTGGGCACGCGCGGCGACGCGATGGGGAACAGGTCGCTTGTCGATGGCCGTCCGGCCGACGCGGGTCGGCACCTCCAGTTCGGCATGGACCACGCAGACGGCCAGCACCCGAGCGCTGTCAGGTCGCATCAACGGCCACGCAACCGGTCGACGGCGATCCGACCCGCCTGGGGTGCGTCGTCGGCGGGGACCGAGTCCGGATCGATGGCGGCGGCGGTCGGGCCCGCGACCAGTTCGGTATCGGCCGGGATGGTGCGTTTGATCAAAGCCAGCGCGATGGGGCCGAATTCGTAGTGGTCGATGACGGTGCCGAGTCGGCCGACCGCACGGCCGCCCGCGGTGACGTCCTCGCCGGTGGCCGGACGTTCCTCGGCCGAGCCGTCGAGATGCAGCAGCACCAGGTGGCGCGGCGGCTTGCCGAGGTTGTGCACCCGGGCCACCGTTTCCTGGCCGCGATAGCAGCCCTTGTCCAGGTGCACCGCACCGTGTTCGGCGATGCCGCCGATCCAGCGGGCCTCGTGTGGGATGGTCCGTTCGTCGGTGTCGAGTCCGATCCGGGGGCGCAGTGCCGCGACGCGCAGTGCCTCGAAGGCCCACATGCCGGCGGGTTCGGCGCCGGCGGCGGTGAGGCGCGCCCAGCGATCGGCGAGTTGGTCGCGTGGGATGACCAGGTCGAAGGAGTCCGCGGTGGGCCACGGCATGCGGCGCAGGAAACCGCCGTCGGGCAGCGGCACTGCTTCGTAGGTGTCCGGGAGGGCGGATATGCCGAGCGTTTCGGTCAACTGGGTCATGCGTGGGCCGAGCAGGCTCAGCACCGCGTGATCGGCGGCCTCGACCGGTTTGGCATCTGCCCAGAAGACCATCTTCGCCAGGAACTCCAGCAGCGCCGGTCCGTGCTCACCTTCGGTGTCGATCCACACGGCGCTGTCGAGTTCGGTCAGCACGAAGTGGTGCAGCACCCGGCCGTTGAGATCGAGGTCGAGGTTCTCGGCCGACCGACCGTCGCCGAGGCTCGCGATGTGCTGGCTGCTGATGGTGTGCAACCAGGTCAGCCGCTCGGCCCCGGTGATTTTCAGGACGAAGCGATGCGACCGGTCGACGATCGCCACCCGCTCCGCGGCGGCGCGCTGCTCTCGGAAGGGATCCCCGTAATGCCAGGCGACGGCGGCGTCCGGCGTACCGGCCGCGCCCGCGACGGCGCCCGGGACAGCGAGGATGGGACTGGGTGCGACGACCACGGACACGTAAACCACTCTAAGCGCGAACCGGATTGGTTGCTGTCAGCGGCCTCGGACTGCGTCGCAACGTCCGCTCCCCAGCAACCCTCAACAAGCGACGTTCGTAGCCCGTCTCGCGTCCGAGTAGTCGAGGGCATGCGCTGCAGACCCCGGGATTCGGCGGCCCAGCACGCGTGCGACAAGTGCTGAACGTCGCGCCATCAGCGACCACCTCGGAGTGAGTTGTAGAGCGAGGAGTTCGCGGCCCGTCTCGCGTCCGAGTCGTCGAAGCGCATGCGACGTAGTCGCGAGTCTCGACGGCGCCGCTAGCGACTACTTCCAGGTCGCTCGAAATGTCGGACGCGAGACATCGGGTGCCCGCGAACACGCTGCGGCCACGCGGCCGGAAACAGAGCCGCGAACACGCGGCGCCGCAGGCGCCGCAAATCCTACACAGTCCTCAGCGCGGTCAACGAACAGCGCCTACGCTCGACCCATGGTGGATCGAGTTCTTGTAACACTCGACGGCGCCGTCCAGGATCCGGACGCGCCGTTGTTGTTTGCCGACGACATCGGCGTACTGCGCGGTGACGGTGTCTTCGAGTCGGTTTTGGTTCGTGCCGGTGACGCGTGCGCGATCGAATTTCATCTAGGCCGACTGCGTCGTTCGGCGCAGGCGCTCGATCTACCCGAGCCCGAACTGGGGAAATGGCGAGACGCGGTCGAGACGGCGACGAAGGAATGGGGGACCGACCGTGAGGGCCTGATGCGGCTGGTCCTCACCCGTGGGCGCGATACCGAGCTGTCGGCTCCGTCCAGCGTCACCTCGGGCGATCTCGCGACCGCGGTGCCGGTGCCGACTTCCTATGTGCTGGTGCTGCCGGTGCCGGAGCGGGTGCAGAAGGCGCGCACCGATGGTGTCGCGGTGGTGTCGCTATCGCGTGGGATCTCGGTCGATCTGGCGCAGGCCGCGCCGTGGCAGCTGCTGGGTGCGAAGACGCTCTCCTATGCCACCAATATGGCGGCGCTGCGGTTCGCGCAGCGGATGGGCGCCGATGACGTGATCTTCACCAGTACCGAGAACCGGGTGCTGGAGGGGCCGCGCTCGTCGGTGGTGATCGTGCGCGACAAGCAGTTGATCACCCCGCCCGCGAAGAACGGCGTACTGCCGGGGGTTACCCAGCGTGCGCTGTTCGCCGAGGCCGAGAAGGCCGGGTGGAAGTGCAGCTACGACTCGTTGTTCACCGCTGACCTGTTGACCTGCGACAGCATTTGGCTGATGTCGAGCATCACGCTCGCCGCGAGGGTGAATTCACTGGACGGATTGCGGATGATGGCGCCGGACAATGCGGCCGAAATCATCGAATTGGTGGATCGAGGAGTGGAGCGGGCCGGGGCCATCGGCGATTGGTGAGTTCGCCGGGCCCGTGATCTTCGTCCTACTACAGCGTGTAGGAGTACTCGGCGAGCTCGGAAAATAGGACGTCGGGGGTCGGTTGCGCCGGTGTGTCGTGGCGTACGACTCCTTGATGGACCCGTTTCCGGGCGTACTCTTACTACGTAATGTCGTAGATCGGCGGGAGGTCGGTTTTGAGCGTCCTGGACTTATCGCGTTGGCAGTTCGGCATCACGACCGTCTATCACTTCATTTTCGTACCGCTGACGATCGGTCTGGCCCCGCTGGTGGCGGGTATGCAGACCGCTTGGGTGATCACCGGCAAAGAGCACTGGTACCGGCTGACCAAATTCTTCGGGAAGCTATTCCTGATCAATTTCGCACTCGGTGTCGCGACCGGCATCGTGCAGGAATTCCAGTTCGGCATGAACTGGAGTGAATACTCCCGCTTCATCGGTGACGTCTTCGGCGCACCGCTCGCGCTGGAGGCGCTCGTCGCATTCTTCCTCGAATCGACCTTCCTCGGCCTGTGGATCTTCGGTTGGACCCGGCTGCCGAAAATCGTGCACCTGGCGACGATTTGGTTCGTCGCGATCGGGGTGAATGCCTCCGCGTACTTCATCGTCGCAGCCAATTCGTTCATGCAGCATCCGGTCGGCGCTAGATACAACCCGGAGCGCGGGCGCGCCGAACTCACCAGCATCTGGACGGTGCTCACCAATAACACGACGCTGGCGGCATTTCCGCATGTGGTGGCCGGAGCATTCCTGACCTCGGGAACTTTCGTGGTCGGCATCTGCGGTTGGTGGATGGTGCGCAATGCGCGCAGCGGTGACGAGACCAAAGTCGCTGAGGCGCGAACGATGTGGCGCACCGGCGGACGCGGCGGCCTGTGGGTGATCGTCATCGCCGGTGTCGCGCTGTTCTTCACCGGTGATGTGCAGGGCAAGCTGATGTTCGAACAGCAGCCGATGAAAATGGCTTCGGCGGAATCGCTGTGCAATACCGCAACCGATCCGGACTTCTCGGTGCTGACCATCGGCACACACAACAACTGCGACAGCGTGACGCACGTGCTCGAGGTGCCCTATGTGTTGCCGTATTTGGCCAAGGGCAAGTTCAGCGACGTCACCTTGGACGGTGTCTCCGATCTGCAGCACGCGTACAACGCGAAATTCGGGCCCGGCGACTACCGGCCCAATCTGTTCGTCACCTACTGGTCCTTCCGCGCCATGATCGGCCTTTCGGCCGGTGCGATCCTGCTCTGGTTGGTCGGCCTCTGGCTGACCCGCGGTGGCCGGATCACCGATAAGCGCTGGTACTCGTGGCTGTGCCTGATCGCCATCCCGACTCCGTTCCTGGCCAATAGCGCGGGCTGGGTCTTCACCGAAATGGGTAGGCAGCCATGGGTTGTCGCGCCGAACCCGACCGGTGACCAGAGCCTGCGGCTGATGGTTCAGCAGGGCGTCTCCGACCACGTCGCGGGCACCGTTATCACCTCGCTCGTGGTGTTCACCGTGCTGTACGGCGCGCTCGCGGTGGTGTGGTTCTACCTGATGCGGCGCTACACGGTCGCGGGACCCGAGCCCGCGAAGATTCCGACCGGTGGACCAGACGATACGGGCGGTCGTCATGAGGCCGAAGAACCTGCCGTCGAACAGCTTTCGTTCGCCTATTAGGAGCCGACGATGAATCTGCAACAGTTCTGGTTTCTGCTGATCGGCGTGTTGTTCACCGGCTACTTCGTGCTGGAGGGCTTCGACTTCGGGGTCGGCATGCTGATGCCGATCCTCGGCAAGGGCAGCGATACCCGAAGGCGGGTGGTGCTCAATACGATCGGGCCGGTGTGGGACGGCAACGAGGTGTGGTTGATCACTGCGGCCGGTGCGATGTTCGCCGCCTTTCCGGAGTGGTACGCGAGCCTGTTCTCCGGTTTCTACATCGCATTGCTGCTCGTGCTGATCGCACTGATCGTGCGGGTCTGCGCCATCGAATATCGCAGCAAGATCGACGATGCGCGGTGGCGGGCCTGGTGCGATGCCGCAATCGGAATCGGTTCCTGGGTACCGGCACTGGCATGGGGTTGGATATTCGCCAACGTGGTGCGCGGGGTGCCGCTGAACGAGAAGAAGCACATCGCGGGCTCGGTGTGGGATTTGCTCGGGCCGTACGCTTTGCTCGGCGGACTCACGACCGGATTGCTGTTCGCGCTGCACGGTGCGGTCTTCCTGGCACTGAAGACCGGCGGCGAGGTGCGCGACGATGCGGTGAAGACGGTGCGGTTGTTGCTGGCACCGACCGCGATCGTGGTCGGTGTTTTCGGGGTGTGGACGCAGTTGGCCTACGGAACCGGATGGACCTGGATTCCGTTGGCGCTGGCGGTAATCGGGCTGTTGCTGGCGGGCACGGCGAGTTTCGCCGACCGCGACGGGTGGGCGTTCGTCGGCACGGCGGTCACCACCGCGGCGGCCACGGTGCTGCTGTTCGGGTCGCTGTATCCGAATGTGCTGCCGTCCACCATCAGCGACATGTTCAACCTGACCATCGACAACGCCTCCTCGACGCCGTACACGCTGAAGGTGATGAGCTGGGCCGCCGTGGTCGTCACGCCCGTTGTGCTGGGCTACCAGGGTTGGACGTACTGGGTATTCCGCAAACGGATTACGGTCGAGCAGATTCCCGCGCCGATCGGCCTGCCGTTGGAAGCCGTCAAGGACTGATCATGGCTCGCCCACCCGTCGACCCCCGGTTGTGGAAGTACGCGCGCTCGGCCCGTCGCTATCTGGTGCTGAGTGTGGCGCTGTCCGTGGTGATCACGGGTTCGATCGTGGTCACGGCGGTCGCCCTGGCAAAGGTGCTGGCGGGGGTCGTCACCGATCCCGGTCGGCGCAGCTTCGGGGCGTGGACATTCGAGTTGGTGGTGCTCGTGGCCGCCATCGGCTGTCGGGTGCTCGCCACCTGGGTCCAGTCGCGGATCGCACATCGGGCGGGGGCCGCGGTGGTCGCGGAACTGGAAACCGCGGTGCTTACCGCCGGTGCTCAGCTGCCGCCGCGCGAACTCGAAACTCGGCGAACCGAATTGGCGGTTGTCGCGAGTACCGGGCTGACCGGTCTGCGGGCGTATCTCACCGGGTATCTGCCCGCGTTGCTCCTTGCTTGCCTGGTGCCGCCGATTGTCTTGGTGGTCATCGGGTTTCACGATCCGGTCGCCGGCCTCATCGCCGTGGTCACGCTGCCGTTGATTCCGGTGTTCATGGTGCTCATCGGTCTGCTCACGCAGGGCCGAGCGGAGGCTACCCTCGTCGCGACCACACGGCTGTCGGATCAACTGCTCGATCTCTTCGCCGGGATGCCGACATTGCGGGCGTTGGGGCGGGAGGGTAGCGCGGGGCGGACGGGTTCGATGGAACACCGGGTGCGTGCGCTCGGGGATGCGTTGCGGCAGCGCACTATGCGTGCGCTTCGGATCGCGTTCCTGTCGTCGATGGTGCTCGAGATGCTTGCCACGCTGAGCGTCGCGTTGATCGCGGTGTCCATCGGTCTGCGGCTCGTATACGGGGAGATGAGTCTCTACGCCGGGCTGGTGGCGTTGATTCTCGCACCGGAGGTGTATCTGCCGCTGCGGATGGTGGGGGAGCGGTTCCATGCGGCGCAGGATGGAATGGCGGCCGCGGACAAGGCCTTTGCTGTTCTCGAGCCGTCTGCGCAGGTTCAGCCCGAATCGGGTGCCGATGGTCGAGCGGATGGTGGGGACGCGGGCGCTGTCCGGTCGGTTTCCGGAACTATTGGGGCTGATGCTGCGGTTGGCGGAGCGGGCGTTGTTCGGTCGGCTGCGCCCAGGCGCGCCGGTGCTGTGAGGCCGGTTTCGAGCACGAATGGTGTTGATCCCGTGGCCGCCGTCGGCTCCCCTCATGAGGTTATCGGCGGCGAGGGTGCTTCGGAGAGCGGGGACGACGGCAGGGATACCAGCGAACTCGATTCAGCGGTGTCGAGTGGCAATCCGGCCGAGATGAGAGATGAAGTCGGCAGAGATGGCTCGGGCCTCATCGCGATATGCGATCTCTCGGTACGCGCCAGGGACGGGTTTGCGCCCGCCGGGCTGACGGCGGTGTTGCGGCCGGGTTCGGTGACAGTGTTCACCGGTCCCAACGGGAGTGGGAAATCGACTGCGCTGCAAGCAATCCTGGGTTTGATCGCACCGGAGTCCGGCTCGGTGGAGGTCGACGGCACCGACGTACGCGCGCTGGATCAGGAGACTTGGTGGTCGCGCCTCGCCTGGTTGCCGCAACGTCCGGTCCTGGTCCCGGGAACACTGCGTGAGAATCTCGAATTACTCGGTGCGCGCACACCCGACACCACGGCCAAGGGGGCGGCCCGCGTGCTCGACGAACTCGAAGCCGCTTGCATCGCAACGGGATTCGACGCAGTACTCGACGAACTCCCCGACGGATGGAACACGATCGTCGGCACAGGTGGCATCGGACTCTCCCTCGGCCAGCGCCAACGCCTCGCCCTCACCAGAGTGCTGGCCGCCGACCGCCCTATCCTGCTGTTGGACGAACCGACCGCGCACCTGGATCCCGCCGCCGAGGCCACCGTCCTCACCGCCCTGCAGCAGCGAGCCCGCACCGGCGCAACCGTAATCGTCATAGCCCACCGCCCAACCGTCCTCGCCGCCGCCGATCACATAATCCCTGTCCACTCCACCGCACAGGCAGTCGTCTCATGAACCGTGCGAGAGACACTTCGGTGCCGAGGACAACGGCGCGTCGCCGTGGAGTAATAGCGGACCTGCGGCGCATGTGGGTGCTGCTCGAGTTGTCGCCGTGGCGGGTTGCCGTTGCGATCGGGTTGGGTGTGTCGGCACTGGGCAGCGGGCTCGGGCTGGCGGCATTGGCGGCGTGGTTGATCGCGCGCGCCTGGGAGATGCCTCCGGTGCTCGATCTGAGCGTTGCCGTTGTCGCGGTACGGGCGCTCGGTATATCCCGTGGGCTGTGCCGATACCTGGAACGTCTTGCGACCCACGATGTCGCGCTGCGTGCGATGACGACCGCTCGGACAACCGTTTACCGGACCCTCGCTCAATCCGACGTCTGGATGCGGCGGGATATGCGCGGTGGCAGTTCAGGGGGGTCGGCCCGCGGCGGTGACGGTTTGCGTGCCGAGCAGCTTCCCGGGGCGGTTCGTCGGCCCGGCCGCGACGGCGCGACCGGCTTCAGTCGTAGCCGCGACCGGGATGTCTCGATCGCCGCAACGGATTCGGCAGGCGCGGATGGTGCTGCGTCGCTGCGGCGCGGGGATCTCCTGGTTCGAATCGGCAGCGATATCGACGATCTCGGTGCGGTTGTCGTCCGTGTGTTCGTGCCGATCGCGGTCGCGATTGTGCTGGCGCTGGCCGCTATCGGACTCATGGCCTCCATTTCGATTGTGGCGGCGGCCATTCTGGCGGTATCGCTCGGCATTGCCGGAATCGTCGCACCGTGGCTCTCGGGGTGGGCCGCTCGCGAGTCCGAACGCGCGGTGCGCGCCGACCGTGCCGAATTCACCGCGCAGGCGCTCACGGTCCTCGACCACGCGGCCGAACTCCGGGTCGCGGGCAAGCTGGATGCCGCGCTGGCGGCCGCCGACCGCGCCGGACAACGTGCGGTCGCCGCCGAGGACTCCGCGGCCGCACGCAGCGCCTGGGCCGCCGCGGCGACGCCACTCTCGATCGGCGCCAGCGTCCTCGGCGCCCTCCTGATCGGCATCGCGATCTATGGCACCGCCCCGCTCGCCATGACCCCCATGGCGCTCACCATCTTGGTCCTGCTCCCCCTCTCGGCCTTCGAAGCAGTCGCCCCACTCCCCGCCGCTGCCCAAGCCCTCACCACCGCCCGCGCGGCCCTGCATCGCCTCCCCCTGGCAGAGAGCACCGCGCAGCAATCCGCCCGCGCATTCACCGAACACCGCAGTGGGTCGATACGAGACCATTTGCCGGACAATGCGACCGGCCGAGCCGAGGACAGCTGGCACGGCGTTGCGCCGTCGGACGGTGTCCTGCGCACATTGGATGGCCCGCATACTGACCCGGATACTGGCAATGCGCGAGACATGTTGCCGGACAATGCGACCGGCCGAGCCGAGGACAGCTGGCACGGCGTTGCGCCGTCGGACGGTGTCCTGCGCACATTGGATCGCCCGCATACCGACCCGGATACTCGCAATGCGCGAGACATGTTGCCGGGCAGTGCGACCGGCCGAGTCGAGGCCGATCGGTCCGGCGTCGCTGCCTCGTCGCCGGATGGCGTACCGCGCGTATCCGATCGCCTCGATGCCGATACGGATCTCCGCGACGCACGAAATCGATTGCCGGGCAACCTCCCCGAGCGTCCGGTAGGAAAGCGGATTGCCGTCGTCGGACCGAGCGGCGCGGGCAAGACCACATTGCTCATGGCGTGGGCGGGCCTGTTCGGTACGCCCGTGCCCGGCGTGACGTTCTTTGCCGAGGATGCGCACATCTTCGGCACCTCGGTACTCGAGAACCTGCGGGTCGCGCGGGGGGATCTCACGGCCGAAGCGGCCGAGAACGCTTTGTGCGCGGTCGGTCTCGGGGATTGGCTGGAATCGCTGCCGGATGGTGTGCACACGGAGCTGGTCGCAGGTGCGGCCGCGGTTTCGGGCGGGCAGCGGCGGCGGATTCTGCTCGCCCGAGCGCTCATTTCGCCCGCGCGGGTGCTGCTGCTCGACGAGCCGACCGAACATCTCGAAGCCGAGGCGGGCGCGCGACTGTTGCGCGAGCTACTCGATATCGGCAGCGGCCTGGTCGAGCCCGACCGAACTGTGGTCGTCGTCACACATCAGCTGCCATCTGATCACCGCGCCGAAGCGGTGCTGCGATTCGACGGATCAGGCCAGGTCACGACCACTGGAGGAGTCGAGGAGCGCACCGGTTCAGCGCCCCGCGAAATTCCGTTGCCGACGCACTGACCGCTGACTAGATTCGTTTGTACACAAGGAAGGAGGTGGTTCGAAGAATGTATGTTCATAGGACTCGTGAGGTGGCTGTCCGCTAGCGCCACCGCTGCAACGGATTTCCGTGCGCGCGAGCGCTGAGCGAATTCCAGGCAGCCACCCGGCCCCCGAGCTACCGGTCTGGTCCGACCGGGACCCGTGCAGGCTTCACCGCCTGCGGGGTATGGCTCGGGGGCCGTTCCTTTTTCGGCACAATTCTCTCGGACGGTAGAGTCCGGCGACCGGGTTCGACACGAGGGGTAGCCGATGCCATCGGAGGGTCTCGCGGCAGTGGTTGGGCGCCGCATCAGGGCGGTTCGCCGCATGTTCTACGTACAGGGCAGTGATGTCGACCGCACCGAAGGCCCCATCGAATTGACCTTCGACGACGATTCGGTGCTGCTGCTGGACGCCGGAACCGACGGCGAGGAACTCCTCGTCGCATCGACCCCGTGGCGCGACCCTTTCGCCGGCCTCACCGAACCCGAATACATCGAATACGTCGCCGAATCCGGCAAATACACCGCCTTCGACGTCGGCTCCGAACCCCCGTACTCACACCTGATCGGCTCCCACATCGCCGCCGTCTCCGAATCCCGCCTGCACGACGACCGCCTCCGCGCCGCCGTCCTCGAGGTGAACGGATCCAAACTCGCCGTCGAAACCCTCGCCGACGAACTCCTCGTCACCTGGCACCCAACCTGATTCGCCGCACTCTGGTCCTAGCCGCACACCCGGTGCAGCCGATACAGAGGGGCCCGCGTACCTAACGGATGGGGCCGTCGCTTTCCGGTTAGATGCCACCCCACCGGGCGCTACGCTGGGGCAATGACCGTTGAGCCGTTGCCTGACTGGGTGATCCCACCTGCTGGTGGTTTCACCGTCGAGGACTTCTTGGAGCTGCGTGGTCTTCCTGAGCACACCGAACTGATCGACGGGAGTCTGATCTTCGTGAGTCCGCAGTAAAAGTGGCACAGTCGAGTCATCTCACTTTTCCTGAGAGAACTGGATATGCAGGCCCCGCCGCACTTGCGGGCTGATCGAGAGATCGCGGTGCGGCTCGGCAAGCGTCAGATGCCGGAGCCGGACGTTCTTGTCGTTACCGCAGAGGCATTCGTCCGTGAGGACCCGTCGACGTATTACTTCGCCGAGGACCTCGTCCTCGCTGTGGAGGCCGTGGTCCCGGACTCCGAGGAGCGCGACCGCGAGACCAAGCCAGGCAAATACGCCAAGGCCGGGATTCCACATTACTGGCGAATCGAGCGGCGGGAAGTGGACGCTGTCGTCTATGGCTACGAACTCGACCCCGGCACAAGGACTTACGGCTCGGTCGGCATCTTCCACGACCGTCTGAAAATCAGCGTCCCCTTCTCGATCGACATCGACTTGACATCGATCGGGCGGCGCGGTTAACCGATGTAGCGCTGCAAACGGGCCGAAAGGCGGGGTTCTAGGGGACCGTCGGCCACGACGCGCTCCTCGACGTAGGCGAGATCACCGCCCTCGACAATGCCGTACAGGCGTTTGGCTCCGCCGACGACGATGCCGGATTGGCTGCGGATGACGACATCGGTGGCCAATTCCCAGGAGGACTGGGTCAGTGCGGTGCCGTAGAAGAGTTCGACGATGCCGGTGCTGTGGGTCAACAGCAGTTCGATGACCTCGTCGTCACCGTCGATGCCGACGCGCCAGAAGCCGCTCTCGCGCAGGTCCGGTCCGCCGTAGGAGCCGTCGGATTCGATGACCCAGGAACGTGAGTCCCAGGCCAGGTAATCGCCACCGTCGTGGGAGACGATGATCTGCTGGCCGAAGCGGTAGTCGCCGCGAGCGGGATCGTTGCCCTCGCCCTCACCGCGCCACACACCGACCATCGGCAGCAGCGCGAGCATCGACGAACTCAGATCCGGACCGAGCCGCAGATTTGCGGTGTCCTCGGGCAGCGGCAGATCCGGCAGCACCGGAATATTGCGCGCACCAGTCCGTTTCGCCCGCTCGGCGGCCTCGGCCACGGCCTCGTCGCCACTGCGGCGCGGCGCCGACTCGGCCGGGCCGTTGCCGTTCAGTTGTTCACTCGCTCGCTCGGCCGGGTTGGAACCTTCGCTCGCGAGTTCACTCATGATTCGGTGAACAACCGGTAGAAGACGTACAGGCCGAACCAGCCGATCAGAACGGCCACGGCCACCAACAGAATCTCGAAGAAGAGGACCACAACTGGAGTCTAACGAGTTGCGTCCCGCCCAGCACGACGGCCCCGTTGCTTCCCAGCTACCGGGGAAACGACGGGGCCGTCGGTGGCATTACTTACTTGGCGACTGCCACATCCACGGGGTGGATGCCCGCGCCTTCCGGACGAACCTCGGCCGAGCCGTTGCCCGAGGAGGACAACGCCCGCACGGTCCACGCGCCCGGCGCCGCGAAGAAGCGGAAATCACCGGTGCCCGAGGCCACGACCTCGGCGGTGAAGTCACCGTTGCCGTCGAGCAGACGCACGAACGCGCCGCCGACGGGCTGGCCGTCGGTGCTCAGAACACGGCCGGTGATAACCGTTTCCTTCTCGACATCGACTCCGGCCGGAATGGCCTGTCCCTGGGTAGGTGCTGCGCACATGTGATTACTCTCCCAATTCGATCGGTGCACCGACGAGCGAGCCGTATTCGGTCCAGCTGCCGTCGTAGTTCTTGACATTCTGGTGACCCAGCAGCTCCTGCAGCACGAACCAGGTGTGCGAGGAACGCTCACCGATGCGGCAGTACGCGATGGTGTCCTTGGATCCGTCCAGTCCGGCCTCGCCGTAGATCTCGGTCAGCTCGGCGTCGGACTTGAAGGTGCCGTCCTCGTTCGCGGCCTTGCTCCACGGCACGTTGATGGCGCCCGGGATGTGGCCGGGACGCTGGCTCTGCTCCTGCGGCAGGTGCGCAGGCGCCAGGATCTTGCCGGAGAACTCGTCAGGGGAGCGCACGTCGACCAGGTTCTTGGCGCCGATGGCGGCGATGACCTCGTCGCGGAACGCGCGGATGGTCAGATCGGGGGCGGCGGCCTTGTACTGGGTGGCCGGGCGGTTCACGGCGTCGCGGGACAGCGGACGACCGTCGAGCTCCCACTTCTTGCGGCCGCCGTCGAGCAGCTTGACGTTGTTGTGGCCGTACAGCTTGAAGTACCAGTAGGCGTATGCGGCGAACCAGTTGTTGTTGCCGCCGTAGAGCACGACCTCGTCATCGTTCCCGATGCCGCGCGCCGAGAGCAGATCGGAGAACTGCTCCTGGTTCACGAAGTCGCGACGAACCTGATCCTGCAGGTCCTTCTTCCAGTCGAGCCGAACGGCACCCTCGATGTGGCCGCCGTCGTAGGCGGAGGTGTCCTCATCGACCTCGACGAAGACGACGCCGGGGGCGTTGAGGTTCTCTTCGGCCCAGTCAACGGAGACCAGGACATCGGAGCGAGCCATGTTGTTCCTTTCGGGGTGGTGACTTGCAGTGTCAGTTCGCCGGGGACCCAGCGGTGTTCGCGTCAGGCCCGGAGGCGGTAGCTTGCGTGACCACGGAGGGCCCGCGAACACCGCCCACCGGCCCTGCCCGGCGGAGTCGGGCGACCAGCGGATAGATCTGGCAACCCAGGCAGATCCCGAACGCCGCATTCAAGAACGCCGCGAACAGGGCGAAGCCGGCGAACACCGCGCCGACGACGGTGGAGCCGACCAGGAAACCCAGCAGGCTGACGGCACTGAAGACCAGGCCGAGTAATTGGGCGAACCGCAGCGGTGCCACCGGTTCGGTTTCGAGGGTCGGACCCACGCGCGGTGCTACGAACGCGGCGAAGATCCGGCCGTATGGGTGCCGACGGGGCCCGTAGGCCGCGCCGATCGCGAAGACCACCGCCTGTGCGGCGATGAGCACCGCGGCGACCGGCGTCGAAACGGCTGCCGCGAGCAGGACGAGAACGAGGACACCGGTGGTGACCCACGCGGCGAAGCGTGGCCCGCGCACATCGACTCGAGCCGGATTTACGGCGCTCCCTGCGTGGTTACGCAAGCTGCCGCCTCCGGGGCCGAGGAAGCGCCGCGGGGTGGGAATTCCGTTCTCAACGGCTGTGTTTCGGGAATTTGTGGACATTGTGCGTACTCCTGCGCTGAATTTCGCTGTTGGCGGGAAAACTGCCAGTTCGCCGGGGGATCAAAGATCACTCGCACGACGGACGCAGGTCGGCATCAGGACTTCTGACGGAGCCGACCGCTCAGCCACACAGGCAGCAACAACCACCGAGGCGACACAGATCAACTGTGCGTCGTCGGGTGAGCATCAGCTCGTGGTTGGCTTGCACGCAGAGGAGTTTACCTGGTTCTGGCGGAGAATTGGACCCGGGGTTCGTCACAGTTGCTATCAACCCGTGTCACGCCCGGTTTTTCCACCCTCAGGGGTGACTCACCGGAAGAGTTATCCCACGGTCAGCGGCTCGAGTGCGGTACGCAGGTCCGCGGACTTGGGGACCCCGGAGATCCGGAAGCGTTCCCGCCCTTCGATATCGAAGACGAAGGTGGTCGGCAGCGAGAGCACGTTCAGCTCTTTGGCCAGCGCGGGCTCGGAATCGATATCGACCTCGATATCCAGCGGCGGGCGCGGCGATCCGGACAATTCCTCGGTCACCCCGGCGACCACGCGACGAACCGCGTCGCACGGTCCGCACCAGTCGGCGGAGAAGTGCAGTACCGCCGGGCCCGAGTTGTCGGCACCGACCGCTGCCAGCAGACCGGTGCGCGCCGATTCGTCCTGTGCCTCGGTGTCGCTCTCGCGCAGCTTGCCGTCGCGGCGCTGCAGCACCACTCCGATCGCCGCTGCGGCAACCACCACCACCAGCAGAATTGTGATTTCAATCATGGTCGCCGCAATCTGTCCAGGTCGATGGTCACGTTCTCGGCCTTGGCCTCGATGACGATCTGGCCGCCCTGTGCGGAGACCTTCGTCGGCCGTAGCCCGAACGGCAGTTCGTTCGTATCGATTGTCCGGGTGAATTGCTCGAGCACCTTGGGGCGCTCGGTGTCGGTGACGACCGCGGTTGTCGTGGCATCACCCGTACCACGGTAGATGCTGGTCGCGATGATCTTCACCTGATCGCCGTCGACCACGAGGTCTGCGGTCACACTCACATTGTCACCGCCGAGCGGTGCGCCCGGCTTGCTCGGCGTCTTGCCCGGCATGGTGCCGGTGAGCAGGAGCTGTCCGCCGGTGGTCATACCGGACCCGCCCGATCCGCCGGTTCCGTCGGATTTGTTCCCTGGCGCCGAATGTACTTGCAGGTCCGGGATTTTGAACAGCTTGCCGAGTTCGGTCGGCTCGAGCCGCATCTGCCCCTCGACCCGATCCACCGGCACCGCGCGCACGTTCCCGTCGGTGAGGTCGCCGAGGGAGAGGTGGGCTCCGGTCAGCGTCGCGCCGACCGAGATTTCGCCGGGGATATCGGGTCGCATGACGCGCGCGCGGATGTCGACGGTCTGGTATCGGCCGTCGAGGGCCTGGGTGAGAAAGGGGAACCCATAGATGACCACGTCGGGGTCCGCGGTGAGGTCGGCGCCGACACGCAGGGCACGTGACACGCGATACTCGGAGTAGGCGGCGGCGCCGAAATCGACGACTACCGCCAATGCCGCGAGGCACAGCAGCCCGATGATCAGCTTGCGCATGCGGGCAACACTACTTGGCGGTGCGTTTCGGGTATCGCACGTCTGCGTCGAGGTGCCACACTAACCCCGGATGGCGAGGTCATCGGCGTTCACGCGCTAATCTTGCACCGATTACCTGTGATCAAGCGACGTGGCCCCGGCGGTGTGGCTTATGTCCGGAGCTACTAGATGGGAGGAGGGCTTGTGGAGCTGCTCCTGCTGACCTCCGACCCCAACCCCGAGTCGGTTCTGCCCGCGTTGTCGCTGCTGGCGCACAATGTGCGCCCGGCGCCGACCGAGGTGGCGTCCCTGCTCGAGGCGGGGACCGCGGATGTCGCGCTGGTCGATGCGCGCACCGACCTGGCCGCGGCCCGTGGCCTGTGCCGACTGCTCGGCAGCACCGGTTCGTCGGTTCCGGTGGTCGCCGTGCTGACCGAGGGCGGGCTGGTCGCCGTCAATGCCGACTGGGGTCTGGACGACATTCTGCTGCCCGGCACCGGACCGGCCGAGCTCGACGCCCGGTTGCGCCTACTGGTCGGCCGCAACGGCGGTGTCGCGAGCCCGGAGAACACCGGCAAGATCACCCTCGGCGAGCTGGTGATAGATGAGGGCACCTATACCGCTCGGCTGCGCGGTCGCCCGCTGGATCTCACCTATAAGGAATTCGAACTCCTCAAATACCTCGCGCAGCACGCGGGCCGGGTCTTCACCCGGGCCCAGTTGCTGCAGGAGGTCTGGGGCTACGACTTCTTCGGCGGCACCCGCACGGTCGATGTGCACGTGCGACGCCTGCGCGCCAAGCTCGGCAGCGAATACGAATCGTTGATCGGCACCGTCCGCAATGTCGGCTACAAGGCCGTCCGCCCCGCGCGCAACAGCACCAAGGGCGACCACGTCACCTTCCCCGACGACGAATCCGCCGAAGGCACCGACGACTCCCCATCCGTCACCGTCAACGGATCCGTCCCGTAGCCGCTCGAGATCAGGTGGAATCGATGGCGGCATTCGTCGAGAAGTCGCCGCCACCAGTTCCACCTGATCTCGAGCGGATGGAATGGTGCGCGGTATTCGCGCGTTCGTCGCGATGACGGGATCGACGAGGGAGACGCTCATGGGTGAGATGACGCTGCGGTGGGGCACGGAACTCGGCGCCGACACGGCGCGGGCGGTGCGTGAACTGCTCGTGCGGACGAGTGCCGAAGACGGTGTCGCGCCGGTCTCCGAACAAGCCGTCCTCTCGCTCCTCGCGACCGATTCCGGGGCCGAACATCTGGTGGCGCTGCGCGAGGGCGTCGTCGCCGGTTACGCGAATCTCGTTGCCGCACATGGCGAACACCCCGCAATGGCCGAGGTCGCCGTCGATCCGGCTGCGCGCGGCCGTGGCATCGGTGCGGAATTGGTCTCGGCCGCGCTGACAAAAGGGGGATCGGGTACTCGGGTCTGGGCGCACGGAAATCGGCCCGCCGCCCAGGCGCTCGCGGCCCGGCTCGGACTGCGCGTCGCACGGGAGTTGTGGCAGATGCGGCGGTCGCTGGCAACGCCGGAGCTACCGGAATTGGTCGTTCCGGAAGGCACCGCGCTGCGGACCTACGAAGGCGCCGCCGACGATGCCGAACTGTTGCGTGTCAATAACGCCGCCTTCGCCTGGCATCCAGAACAGGGCGGCTGGACCGAGCGGGATATCGCCGTCCGCCGCGACGAGTCCTGGTTCGACCCGAAGGGGCTGTTCATCGCGGTGGATCGGGCCGATCCGGACCGCATCCTCGGATTCCACTGGACCAAGGTGCATTACGAGGAGAACCCACCTGTCGGCGAGGTCTATGTAGTCGCCATCGACCCGGCTGCACAGGGCAGGGGACTCGGCCGCCTGCTCACCCTCGCGGGCCTGCGCTACCTGCGCGAACGCGATCTGCCGGAGGTTCTGCTCTATACCGAGGCCGACAACACCGCAGCCGTACACACCTACACGCGGCTCGGCTTCGCCGCGTCACATATCGATGTCGCGTATTCGGCCGCTGACTGAATAACAGGCGGCTCGCCGGGGTTGCTCGAGTAACACCGGGGCAAATGTCACACGTGACGGGACCATTAGCGCCGGGCTGTTCACCCTCCGTTCACTCAGCCTGGTCCAAATGTCAACCGAGCGACCTTACGTTACATAAGGGCGGCACCGTTGCCGCCTGGTGCGCAAGTTCCCCGCGAACGGCACCACGAAACCCGCCCGGGCCGGTGAGGGACCGGGCGTGTCGCACGCGATTCCCGGAGGAATAAGTGAACTTCAAGCGCAGCAGCGCCCTGATCGGTGTGCTGGCCGCCGTCGCCATGCCCCTGGCCGCCTGTGGCAGCGATGACAACAGCACCTCGTCCAACGGCGATTCCACCGCCAAGGTCGATGTCGCCTGTGGTGGTAAGAAGGCCCTCAAGTCCAGCGGTTCCTCGGCTCAGAAGAACGCCATGGACCGCTTTGTCGCCGCCTACGAGGCCAACTGCAGCGGCTCCACGCTGAACTACACCTCCAGCGGTTCCGGCGCCGGCGTGAACGAATTCCTCGGCGGCCAGACCGATTTCGCCGGTTCCGACTCGCCGCTGAGCGCCTCGAAGGGTGAGCCGGCCAAGGCGCAGGAGCGCTGCGGTGCCCCGGCGTGGAACCTGCCGACCGTCTTCGGTCCGATCGCCATCACCTACAACATCGACGGTGTGAGCGATCTGGTGCTCGACGGCCCGACCGCCGCCAAGGTGTTCAACGGCACCGTCGCCACCTGGGACGCCCCGGAGATCAAGGCGCTGAACCCGACCGCCAAGCTGCCCTCGGACAAGATCTCGGTGATCTTCCGCAGCGACGAGTCGGGCACCACCGACAACTTCCAGCTCTACCTGGACGCCGCCTCCGACGGCGCGTGGGGCAAGGGTGCGGGCAAGACCTTCAACGGCGGTGTCGGTGAGGGTGCCAAGGGCAACGAGGGCACCTCGGCCGCCATCAAGAGCACCAAGAACTCGATCACCTACAACGAGTGGTCCTTCGCCAAGGCGCAGAACCTGTCCATCGCGCAGGTCGTCACCTCGGCCTCCAAGGATCCGGTCAAGCTCACCCCGGAGTCCGCGGCCAAGGCCGTCGACAGCGTGAAGATCAAGGGCGAGGGCAACGACCTGGTGCTCGACACCTCGTCGTTCTACAAGCCGACCGCGGCCGGTGCGTACCCGATCATCCTGCCGACCTACGAGATCGTCTGCTCGAAGTACGCCGACGCCGATACGTCCAAGGCGGTCAAGGCATTCCTGACCTCGGCCGTCAACAACGGCCAGAAGGGTCTGGACACCGCGGGCTACGTCGCGATCCCGGACAAGTTCAAGACCAAGCTGACCACCGCGATCAACGCCGTCAACTGATAGCCGCCACGCCATGACCGTGCACCCTGAGGTGTCCGCCGCGGACCAGTCGGACTCGACTGGTCCGCTGGCGGCTGGAGATACTGCCCCTATGTCGAGTGAACCGAGCACCGAACCGGACTCGCCGAAAGGTCCGGCCGCAACACCGGCCAGGAAAGGCCACAACCAAGGGGCCGAGGTCGTCTTCCGGTCGCTTGCCACCGCAGCAGGTGCCACGGTCGTGGCGGCCATCGCACTGATCGCCCTATTCCTATTGATCCGGGCTTGGCCCTCGATCATGGCGAACGAGGCGAACTTCTTCACCACCAGCGAGTTCAACACCACCAACGCCGACCACCTGCGGTTCGGCATCCGGGACCTGCTGATGGTCACGGTGTTGAGCTCGATACTCGCGCTGGTGATAGCGGTGCCCATCGGTGTGGGCATCGCACTGTTCCTGACCCACTATTCGCCGAAGCCGATGGCACGTCCGTTCGCGATGCTCGTCGATCTGCTCGCGGCGGTGCCGTCCATCGTGTTCGGTCTCTGGGGCTTCCTGGTGCTCGCGCCGAAACTCGAACCCGTCGAGACCTTCCTGAACAAGAACCTCGGCTGGTTCTTCCTGTTCTCCGACGGCAACGTGTCGATCTCCGGTGGCGGCACGATCTTCACCGCCGGCGTGGTACTGGCGGTGATGATCCTGCCGATCATCACTTCGGTTTCCCGCGAAGTCTTCAACCTGACACCCCTGTCGCATATCGAGGCCGCGCAGGCGCTCGGCGCGACCAAATGGGAGATGGTCCGGATGACGGTGCTGCCCTACGGCCGCAGCGGTGTGATCGCCGGTTCCATGCTCGGCCTCGGTCGCGCGCTCGGTGAGACGATCGCCGTATTGGTGATCCTGCGCACCTCGGCACAGGCCGGTCACTGGTCGCTGTTCGACGGCGGCTACACCTTCGCCTCCAAAATCGCCGCCGCCGCATCGGAATTCAGTCAGCCACTGCCGACCGGCGCCTACATCGCGGCCGGCTTCGTGCTGTTCGCGCTGACCTTCATCGTCAATGCGCTGGCGCGGCTCGTGTCCGGTGGAAGGGTGAACGGGTAATGACCACCACGACGACTCTCGACAAGCCGGTCAAGGCGCCCACCTTCCGGCATGTGAGCGCGGCCCGCCGCCTCAAGAACAACATCGCGACCGGAGTGGTCTGGGCCTGCTTCGCCATCGCGCTCGTGCCGCTGATCTGGGTGCTGTTCATGGTGGTTTCGAAGGGCCTCGAGTCCGTCGTCTCGCCGGACTGGTGGCAGAAATCGCAGAAGGGCATCCTGCCGGACCAGACCGGTGGCGGTGTGTACCACGCGATCTACGGCACCATCGTGCAGACCGTCGTCGCCGCGATCCTGGCGGTTCCGCTCGGCATCATGGCCGCGGTTTACCTGGTCGAATACGGGCGTGGCGTGCTGGCCAAGGTCACCACCTTCATGGTCGACATCCTCGCGGGTGTCCCGTCGATCGTCGCGGCGCTGTTCATCTTCGCGCTGTGGATCGCGACCTTCGGTTTCCCGCAGAGTTCGCTGGCGGTATCGCTGGCGCTCGTACTGCTCATGCTTCCGGTGGTGATTCGCAGCACCGAGGAAATGCTGAAGCTGGTTCCGGACGAGCTGCGCGAGGCGTCCTACGCGCTCGGAATTCCCAAGTGGAAGACCATCGTTCGGATCGTGGTGCCGACCGCGGCGCCCGGCATGATCAGCGGCATCCTGCTCTCGCTCGCCCGTGTCATGGGTGAGACGGCGCCGGTGCTGGTGCTGGTCGGCTACAGCAAGTCGATCAATACCAACCTGTTCGACGGCAATATGGCGTCGTTGCCGCTGCTGATCTACCAAGAGTTGGCGAACCCGGAACCGGCCGGCCGAGCCCGGGTGTGGGGCGCGGCGTTGACGCTGATCCTGTTGATCGCCCTGTTGTACGCGGCGGCCGCGGTCGTCAACAAGCTGCTCACGCGGAACCGATAGAAGCGAACGGAAAAATGGCCAAGCGGATCGACGTCAAAGACCTGAATATCTACTACGGCAAATTCCATGCGGTTGCCGATGTCAAGCTGTCGGTACTGCCGCGCAGCGTGACCGCCTTCATCGGCCCGTCGGGTTGCGGTAAGTCCACCGTGCTGCGTTCGCTCAACCGGATGCACGAGGTGACCCCGAATGCCCGCGTCGAGGGCGCGGTGCTCCTCGACGGCGAGGACATCTACGGCTCCACCGTCGACCCGGTCGGCGTGCGCCGCACCATCGGCATGGTGTTCCAACGCCCGAATCCGTTCCCCACCATGTCGATTCGCGACAATGTGGTGGCCGGACTGAAGCTGCAGGGTGTGCGCAACAAGAAGGAGCTCGACGAGGTCGCCGAGCGTTCGTTGCGGGGCGCCAACCTGTGGAACGAGGTCAAGGACCGGCTGGACAAGCCGGGCGGCGGCCTCTCCGGTGGTCAGCAGCAGCGTCTGTGCATCGCGCGCGCCATCGCGGTATCGCCCGATGTGCTGCTGATGGACGAGCCGTGTTCGGCGCTGGACCCGATCTCCACCCTGGCGATCGAGGACCTGATCACCGAGCTGAAGAAGGAATTCACCATCGTCATCGTCACGCACAATATGCAGCAGGCCGCGCGCGTGAGTGACCAGACCGGCTTCTTCAACCTGGAGGCTCAGGGCAAGCCGGGCAAGCTGATCGAGATCGACGATACCGAGAAGATCTTCTCCAACCCGGGCCAGAAGGCGACGGAGGATTACATCTCCGGTCGCTTCGGATAAGGCACAAGTAAATGGCCCGCACTTGGTGCGGGCCATTTTACGTTCAGCCGGTCCAGCTGATTTCTGAGTACATGGGGTAACTCACCGGGGACGGGCCAACTCGATCCGCTCGTTCCGCCAGCCGCAAATGTCACTAGGGCGCCTGAGTCTGGCACCTAAAGGCGCGGGGAGGCGGAAGAGCCCGCGTAGAACGCGGGCCTTTTGAAATTCACAGCTCGATGTCGGGGTCCGGCGGCAGTTCACCGGTGACCAGGAAGATCACCCGGCGGCCGATCTCCACGGCGTGGTCGGCGAAGCGCTCGTAGTAGCGGCCGAGCAGTGTCACATCGACGGCAGCGGCGACGCCGTATTTCCAGTCGCGATCCATCAGCAACGTGAACAGGTGACGGTGCAGATCGTCCATCGCCTCGTCGTCCTCGTTGAGCTGCGCGGCGCGCTCCGGATCACGGGACTCGAGCACCTCCTTGGCGCCCTCACCCATACTCACCGCGACGCGGCCCATCTCCGCGAAGTAGCCGTTCACCGCCTCGGGCAGGGCGTGGTTGGGGTGGCGGCGCCGGGTCACCTTGGCGACGTGCAGCGCCAGCGCGCCCATCCGGTTGACGTCCTGGACGATCTGGATCGCGCTCACTACCTGCCGCAGATCACCCGCCACCGGTGCCTGCAGCGCAAGCAGGGCAAACGACTTCTCCTCGGCGCCGGTGATCATTTCGGCGATCCGGTCGCCCTCGCCGATCACCGACTCAGCCAGAGTGAGATCGGCCTGGAGCAGCGACTGGGTGGCCCGTTCCATCGCCGAACCCGCCAGACCGGCCATCTCGCCCAGCAGGTGGGCAAGGTCGGCCATTTGCTCGTTGTAGATGACACGCATGAGAAGAAACACTAGTGCCAGGTGCTGACCTCGTCACCAACTCTGGGTTAATGGGTGGTGCCGAACGTTAGCGAGGGCGTTGCCCAGCCTGCGGCGGCACTACTTGCAGGTTTCGTCGGCGGCGTTGACGTGCTCCAGGTCCGAGGGCAGTGTGACCGGTTCCGCGCTCGCCACGGTGACCGAGACGTTCGAGATCGGATCGCCGACCGGCGTTGGAGTGCGAATGGTCGGATTATCGGCGCCGATCACAACCTCGACAATGCCACCGAGACTATTCGACTGCTCCATCGTCGCTCCAGGCAGGGAACTGGCCACCGTGGCCGCCTCGGCCTCGTGACCGGGCCCGAAGCGCACCTTGGTGGCCACCTCGGAATTGCCGCCGGAGTAATTGCCGGTGTTGTAGATCTGGAAGCCCTGATTGCCGAGCTTGATCGCCGCCTTGTTGGCCGCGCCTGCCGTCTCCGACCCATTGGAGACCAGCAGCGATACCGAGCTCGGATCCACTGCGGTCAGCTTCGGCGGCGCAGGCTGGGCCGATGGGATCGAACCGGGAGCCGGGGTCGACTTCTTCTCGCCGGGCAGCGGCTGGTCATCGATGATGGCGCGGAAGATCGCCTTGATATCCGAATCGCGCGGGATCTCGTTGCCGTAGGAGGTGGTGCCCGCAGTCGGGATGGTCAGGAAGGTGACCGCGCCCGCGTCGACCTTCTGCAGCGAGCGACCCAGGGTCAGCAGGTCGGTCGGTTGCACCTTGTCGACGAAGGTGTGGCTGGTGAATGCGGAGATGAAGCCGTTCAACTTGCCGGGATCGAAGAGCACCCGGCTCGACAGTGCGCCGCGCAGCAGCGAGGCCAGAAAGCGCTGCTGCCGGTTGATCCGGTCGTAGTCGCTGCGTTCCTCGCCGTAGACGTGCCTGGCGCGCACATAGTTGAGTGCGGTCTCGCCGTTGATGTGCTGGTGGCCGGAATTTTCCAGGACGGTACCGAGGACGCCGTCGACGATCGGCTTGGGCGTGCAGACATCGACGCCGCCGACCTGATCGACCATCGCCTCGAATCCGGCGAAGTCGATGCCGATGAAGTGTCCGATGCTCAGACCCGTCATCTTGCGGATCACATTGACCAGACACTTCGGTCCGGCGAGCGCGTACACGGCATTGAGCTTGTCGCCCATGGCCGAGGGGAACACATCGTTGGTGTAGACGGCCTTGTCGTTGTCCCAGCCGTTGCACTGCGGACGGGTGACATCGAGGTCGCGTGGGAACGAGACCACCACGACGCGCGAACGGTTCTTGGGGATGTTCACCAGCATGACGGTGTCGGCGCGGGAGCCCTCGGCATCGTCCAGGGTGCCTGCACCCACCTGTCCGTTGACACCCGCGCGGGTGTCGGTGCCGACGAGCAGATAGTTCTCGTCGCCGAGCTGCGCGCCGGAGTCGACCACGTCTTCCGGATGGTCGTCGAGCGCGGAGACCTGGGTGAAACCATTGGCGGTCGAACGTAGATAGCTCCAGCCGCCGCCGGTGACCAGCAGCGCGACCACTGCACAAATTGTCAGGGTGGCCCGGCCCGCGACCCGTAGCCGCTTATTGCGGCGCTGTCGGCTCGCGGCGAGCCGGGACAGGCCGACACGGCTCGATGCGGCCGCGGTCTTCGGGTCGTCCGGATCGGTGGTCGGCCAGCCCATGGTGCGCTTCTTCGGTCGAGGGGTCTCCTCGACCGGGGGGATGACGTCGGTGACGACCTCCGGCGGCTCTTTTCCGGAAACCGTCGATGCGCGGCGTTTCCCGGTGCGCGCGGTCGTCGGGGTGCCCGCGATGTCGTCGACGACCGGGGAGGCCCCGGAACGGCGGGCGGCGTCGGCTTTGGCGGCTGGAGTGGCCGTCGTACGCGGTGCGTCGGGATTGCGTGCAGCCGGGTTGCCGGAGGTGCGGGACGCATCGGTCTTGCGTCCGGCTGGGGTGCTCGACGTACGAGGCGCGTCGCCTTTGCGTCCAGTCGGCATTGCGGATGTGCGCGGCGGTGCGTCGGCCTTGCGTCCGGCCGGGGTGGCCGATGTGCGGGGTGCGTCGGCATTGCGTCCGGCGGGCATGGCCGAGGTGCGGGGCGGCGCGTCCGCTTGGCGCGCGGAGGGAGCGCTCGATTTACGCGGCGGGGTATCGCCTTGGCGTGCGGCGGACTCCGGCGGGGCCGCCCGGTTCGCGTGCGTGGGCGGTGCATCCGGAGTCGTGGGTCGACGTCCGCGCCCGCTGCGTTCGTTGTCGACCTTCTGGACCAGGTCCTGAACCGTCAGCGGTGTCGAGCCGGAATCGGGATCGTTATGTCGGGCTCTCCGGGACGATCGTGCACCGTCGCGTTCGGTGTAATCCGCCGTGGGATAGCGCTCCCACGGGGCGCGACCTCCGGGCCGTGGCGACTGCCCGTGCCGATCGTCACCCACCAACGAACCTCGCTTTTCGTCTCCGCTGCCGTTTCGGCCGCTTTCGACCCGCATGACCGATTCCGCCAATGATAACGATTCCGCCACGGCGAGCCAGCCCAGTGCGAAATCGACTGGCCGAGGTTATGTTGCGCATTTGGAAATGTGCTGGTCGGAGGGTTCTTGACGATCGCGTGACAGTGCGATTGCACGGATAAGTTGCTTGCCGGTCGCTCGGAACGATCAGCCGCCGCTGTGCATCAGATCCGCGCCCGCCGGGACGGCCGGATCGTCGGGATCGTCTAGCCAGCCGTGTGGCAGCGCCACCTTGCCCGGCGAACCCTGACGGCCGCGCGGACCCTCGGCATCGCGGGGGAATGGCGCGGTCGGGTCGAGTTCGCCGATGAGGTCCTGCAATTGAGTGAGACTCGACACAGTCGCGAAGGAGCGGCGCAGGTCCGCACCGACCGGAAAACCCATCAGATACCAGGCCATATGCTTGCGCAGATCGCGCATGGCCTTGTCCTCGCCGAGGTGTTGGGCGAGCAGTGCGCCGTGCCGGTACAGCACCTCGCCGACGCGGCCGAGATCCGGCGCCTCGGGCAGTGCTTCGCCGCGCAGCGCCGCCTGCAATTCGGCGAACAGCCACGGGCGACCGAGGCAGCCGCGGCCGACAACGACTCCGTCGCAACCGGTTTCGTCCATCATGCGCACCGCGTCGGCGGCGGAGAAGATATCGCCGTTGCCGAGCACGGGAATCGTTGTGACGGCCTCCTTGAGCCGCGCGATCTTCGTCCAGTCGGCCTGGCCCGAATACCGCTGTGCGGCGGTGCGGGCGTGCAGTGCGACGGCCTTCGCGCCCTCGGCCTCGGCAATGCGGCCCGCGTCCAAGTAGGTGAGGTGGTCGTCATCGATGCCGATGCGGAACTTCACCGTCACCGGAATACCGGCCGGTTCGGCGCCGGAAACCATCGCCTTGACGATCTTGCTGAACAGCGCGCGCTTGTACGGCAGCGCGGCGCCGCCACCCAGCCGAGTGACCTTCGGAACAGGGCAGCCGAGGTTGAGATCGATGTGATCGGCCCAGCCCTCACCGACGATGATCCGCACGGCCTCGCCGAGTGTGGCCGGATCCACACCGTAGAGCTGCATCGAGCGCGGATGCTCGTCCTCGTCGAAGGACATCATGTGCAGCGTTTTCTCATTGCGCTCGACCACCGCCCGCGCGGTGATCATCTCGCACACATAGATCGACGTGGAGCTGCCGAACTCCCGGCACAGCTTCCGGAACGCCAGGTTGGTGATGCCCGCCATCGGCGCGAGCACCACCGCCGGATCGACCGGATACGGCCCGATCCGCAGCGTGCTCTTGGCTTCGGCAGTAATCGTCACGCCCACCAGTGTCTCATCAGCGGCTGGGTTGTCCTCGAGCCGTATGTGCTGACGTGTGCTGACCCACCTGCTAGTCGCCGCGGAGTCTGCGGTGGTAGATCTCGCGCACGGCCGGGTCGGGTCGGGCGTAAGCCGTTGTCGCGCCGGTGAATTTCGCGACACCCAGCTGTGCGCGGTAGGGCAGCAGTTGTGCTGATTTGATGATGGCCGCGAGTCGGCGCGGCACGGTCACCAGCGGTTTGTCCTGTTGTACGGATTTCACGATCGCCTGCGCGACATCCTCCGGATCCACTGTGGTCAGGGGCGTAATCCAGGCCGGCATATTGGCGCCGGCGGACAGTTCGGTGCGCACGATGCCCGGCAGCACCGCGCCGACGTGCACGCCGTGCTCCTTCATCTCCAGATGCAGCGCCGAGGTGAAACCGACCACCGCGTGCTTGGTCGCGCAATAGGTGGCCAGGCCCGGAAAGCCCTGTGTCCCAGCCAAAGACGCGATATTGATCAGATGTCCGCTGCCGCGGTCTTTGAACCGTTTGACGGCGAGCCGCGAACCGTGGATCACCCCATTGAGGTTGATGGCGATGATTCGTTCGGTCATGGTCTCGTCCTCTTCGGAAAACAGCCCGGTCGGCATGATTCCCGCATTGTTGACCAGCACGTCCAGCGGGCCGAGTTCACTGTCCACGGTGTCGAGGAAGGCGGCGAAGGATGCCTTATCCGTCACGTTCAGCGGTAACCCGACGATCTTGGCATCCGGGTCCGCACCCAATTCCGCCGCCGTGTCGGCGACCAGTTCGACATCGATATCACCGATCGCGACCGCGGCGCCCGCCCCCAGGAATGCCTCTGCGGTGGCCCGTCCGATCCCGCGGGCGCCGCCGGTGATCGCGACGACCCTGCCGGTGAGCGCCCCGTCGCCCTTCGATGTGCTGGACATATCCTCGGCCTCCTGCGGTCCTGTGAGTCACGGCCGGTCAGCGCGGCGCGCCGTCGGCGGCAATACCACCAGTGTCGAGGTTCGCGGCCGGATCGTCGGCGGATTCGGAACCGGACCCCGAGATGACTCGCCCGGGTTGGAGCTTCCGCGCCGAGAGCGCTCCGGCCTTCTCAGACGGCCTCGGTAGCTTGTTGCTCTCGGTAGCGCCTGTGACCACCAGAGTTATCGGCGAGGGCGAATGACGGAACGGATCGAGGGCACCGCATCAGGCGATGACGACTCCGGCGTGGAGTTGGGCAAGACTGCCGAGGCAACGGCCTACGTACGCGGGCCGACAAGTTCGGACAGCGGCCGGGCACCCTGTCGATTCGCGTGTCCACCGTGGTCGTCGGCGCGGTAATCGGCGCATTGGTAATCGCGGTCGCCGTGCTGGGCGGCTCGCTCGTTTCGGCACGCGGTGACCTTGCCGATCGAAACGTTCGGGAAGCCGCGGATAAGAGGGCCGAGCAGGTGGCCACCGAATACGCGGTCGGCGCGGCCACCGTCAATTACCGGGACATCCCGTCTTGGGTGGCCGAGCTGAAGGCGAATACCGTTCCGCAGCTGGCGAATAAGTTCGATGCGACCGCGCCCGAGCTCGAACAGATTCTGGTTCCGTTGAAGTGGACCTCCACCGCCGCGTCGATTACCGCGAAGGTGATGTCGGTGCAAGGCGGTATCTACAAAGTCGATGCGTTCGTGAATGTGAGTTCGACGAATGCGCAGAGTCCGGAAGGCGCGCAGACAACGGTGACCTACAACGTCACGCTGGATAAGAACTCGGATTGGCAGATCACCGATGTGGGCGGTGTCGACGGCGCACTGCCGGTGAAGTAGCGCCGCAAGGAGTTTCGGTTGTTGAAGCTATAAGTTTGCCACTGAGCTCGTTGTTGCCGAAAATAAACGCGCCGCCGCCGGAGAAATCCGGCGGCGGCGCGTTACGTTTGCGGGTCCAGATCAGCCGGCAGCGACTCCGGCGAGCTCGCGCTTCTTCGCCTCGCGGGCGAGCATGCGGTCGCGCTGCTCTTCGAACTTGACGACGTCCTGACTCAGCTTCTCCAGGAAAAGGCCGAGCCGTTCGCGCACGACTTCGCCGCGTGCGGTGAAATCGGTGCGCTCGAAGATGCTCCACTTCTTCAGCACGGGCTGCACCACCTCTTCGAGGTGCTGGCGCAGATCGTAGATGCCGTGCTTGGCCATCAGTACGCCGTTGCGGCGGAAGTTGGGCATACCGGCGCCGGGCATCTGGAAGTTCTCCAGGATCAGCGTGATCGCCTCGAGCGCCTGGTCGGGGGACAGATCCAGGGCCGCGCCGCACATGTTGCGGTAGAAGATCATGTGCAGGTTCTCGTCGGCGGCGACGCGCTGCAGCATGCGGTCCGCGATCGGGTCTTCGCAGACCCGGCCGGTATTGCGGTGGCTGACCCGGGTGGCCAGCTCCTGGAAGGTCACGTACGCGACCGAGTGCAGGAAGCCTGCGTCGGCCTCGGTCGGCGAAGCGAATCCGTTGGTCATGTGGATCATGCGCGCCTCTTCGAGCGCCACGGGATCGACGCCACGGGTCACCACGAGATAGTCGCGCATGACGATGCCGTGGCGATTCTCCTCGGCGGTCCAACGACCCACCCAGGTACCCCAGGCGCCGTCCTGCGAGAAGTTCTCGGCGATCTCGCGGTGGTAGGAGGGCAGATTGTCTTCGGTGAGCAGGTTCGTGATCATGGCAGCCTTGGCGACTTCGTTCAGTCGCGACTGCTCAGGGTCCCAGTCCACCCCGCCGAGTGCCGCGAAATTGCGGCCCTCATCCCACGGGACGTAGTCGTGCGGATGCCATTCCTTAGCCAGGGAGAGGTGCCGGTTGACGTTTTCTTCGGCAACCGGCTCCAACTCCGTGAGCAGCTCGAGTTGAGTCAGATCCCTTGCCATATACAAGCCCTTCATGTGTGTGCGCTCTTGCTGGTCAGTCCCCCGGGTAGACCGTGTGCCGATGCGGCCATACCTTACGGCACCGTAGGTGTGATGCGAAACGCATCTGGCTGGCAAACGAGACCTCGTGATAGAGGTCATATGCCGACGTCGGCGTTCGACAACCACAACGAGTGTAGGGGCTCGGCCCGCAGCAAGGGGTTTATCGCTACCGGCCGAGAGTCGTTAGCCCAGCGTGCCGTAACGCACAAAGCCGCTGGTGTCGCCGCCGCGATCGGTCCGCTTCGCCGCCGAAAGTCCGCCCGAGCGCACCACCTGTGTTCTCGGCCAACGCTTCTCCGATCGCGCGGCCGATGCCACCACACTTGCCGCTGCCGCAGAGCAGACCGCCGAGTATGTGTCCGATGCCGTCGCCGGACTGCGTCTGTGGTGCGCACCACTGCTCCGCCGCTCGGGTGGACAGCCGTCGCGATCGGAGGCGGCATCGGCGACGCTGGCTGTGTTCCTGCGCGCCGAAAACTGATCCAACGCGCCGATCGGCGAGCCGCGCCTCGGGCTCGGTCGCCCTGGGTGGCGATCAACCGAGCAATAGCTCCTTCGTGTCGGTGGCCTGGTCGACTTGTCGGCGATCTGTCCAATGGGAATCCGAGAAAATCGAATCATCGAGCGAAGTCATCGGCTCCACCTGTTGTCGGAGGATGCCCTCGGGTGCGCGGGCCGCGGCGCAAGGTATGGAAAGCCTGCCGCGGAATGTGGTGTTTCATGGCCGCAGCCGATGCGCGTCGCGACTGCGCGCCGTCTGGAATATGACTCAGGCGTCCGGTTCGGAAACCGGACGCCTGAGGAGGTGCCCCCAGTAGGGCTCGAACCTACGACCTGCGGATTAAAAGTCCGTAGCTCTACCAACTGAGCTATAGGGGCGCGGATGGACAGTGTAGTGGGCTGGGCGCGGATCGGGTAACCGGGGGCGGGGCGCGTCGGTTGGGGGCGTGGATCGGTTCGCTCGGAGATGTCGGGTGCCGGTGCCGAGTCGTGCTGGCGCACGGGGTAACACGATGCGTGCCGGTAGCGATGCTGCCGGTAAACAATTGGTACCCAGCTTTGTTCATTCCTACCGAGCCGGGCTACCATCCAATCATGTTGCGTACCAATGTCTTTGGATTTGCAGGGGGTGTAGGGCCAGTGCGCGGGGGGACGCAGCGCGGCGACTGGCCGGTGTCGCGCGGACGGCTCCGCGGCGACCGGGCCGCTGGTCGACTCGGGTGAACAGTGCTGCGACGCTGTCGAATTCGGAAATCCGAGGCATTACTTTGCTCGATTGCGTGAAGTTTGCTGTAACAGATATCCGGATGTTTCGGCCGCTGGAGTCTTCGGTTTGCCGCGTGTCGGATGGTGTTTCCGGGTACGGTGACGACTTGGTGAATTACGGAAGAATCGCCGACTTACCCGGCGATCCGAAATTCGGCTTATCGTTGGTGTGCCCGCACGTGTCGCGGCCGGTTCGACCGATCGCGACTTCCTACGAGTCGACGCCGGGGGAGGCAGATTCGAGACGAAGTAATGCCCAGGTGCGCACCCCCTGCGGCGCACCTGGGCAGGAAAACTATACCAGCTGGTGTGTTTCAGGATTTTCGCAAGTTTTCGTACCGAAAGTTTGAAACGGGGCGAAATCCCGGTTTGAAGTATTGATAAAACTCATAACTTCGCGCCAAGGGTCCGTTCCTTTTGGGGGCACCGATTGGCGACGAGTAGGCTTCGGAGGCGTTTCGAGCATGGCACGGCAGCAAGAGCGGGCCCGCCGGACACGCGCGGCGATAATCAGGTCCGCCGCCGTTGAGTTCGGGAAGAGCGGCTATGCCGCTGCATCGCTCAACCGCATTTTGGAAGGTTCACGCGCCACCAAGGGCGCCATGTACTTTCATTTCGATTCCAAGGAAGATCTCGCACGCGCGGTACTCGAGACCGCCGTCGACCGATACCGCACATCGGCCGAGCGTTGGCTTGCCAGAACGGATCTCGGTCCACTCGACGTCCTGCACGGGATGGTCGACGAGGTGGCATTGCGACTCGAGCACGACATCATCGTGCAGGCCGAATTCCGGTTGATCATCGAACCGGACTTCTATCGCGATGTGCAGACCGGCGGCGGTCGAATACTCGGCCGCGCCACCAGAGCACTCGCGGTCCGCGCCATCGATCAGGGCCAGCTGCGCGCCGATGCGGACCCGGACCGCTTCACCCGCACCATCTCTGCCGCCCTCGCCGGCCAGCGCTATCTGATCGATATCCTCGGCAGCGGGGTCGATCTGCGGACCCGGTTCCAGGAGACGCTCGAGGTCGTGGTCGAGGCGATGGCCACCCCGGAGTGGGCGGAGAAGTTCCGCAACGACGGCTGGCGGGCGCAAGCTCGACTCGATGAGCTCGGTTTGGGAGCCTGAACAGCCGATTTGGGAAACGCGGCCGATCTGTCATAAGCTATCCCAGCTCCCAACGGACAGCCGTTGAAGCCGGTCCGGAGAAATCCGGGGCGAGCCCCCTTCGTCTAGCGGCCTAGGACGCCGCCCTTTCAAGGCGGTAGCGCGGGTTCGAATCCCGTAGGGGGTACGGTCTTCGGATCGTTGGAAGCAAAGCAAGGCCCTGTGGCGCAGTTGGTTAGCGCGCCGCCCTGTCACGGCGGAGGTCGCGGGTTCGAGTCCCGTCAGGGTCGCAAAATAAGCGCCGGAGCAATCCGGCGTTTCGCGTATGGCATTCACCACGGGTGCCTGCGGCCAGGTAGCTCAGTTGGTACGAGCGTCCGCCTGAAAAGCGGAAGGTCGCCGGTTCGATCCCGGCCCTGGCCACTCGAAACGAGGAACCCCTGTCCGCAAAGAGCGCGGACAGGGGTTCCTCGCGTATGACCAGGGGATCTGCCATTCACTTCGACGGAAGTGACGAAGTTCCGGCGCGCATCGGTGTCCATGCGTATGTTTGAGCCTGCAACTCAGGGGGTGGGCTGCGTCGGCTGCGGCCGACGGGCGTGCTCCGAATGCACATCAGGCAAGTGAACCAGTTGCCGAGCAGAACCATAGGACTGCGATTCGAAGGAGGAAATCTCATGCGATTCGTCAAGACCGGTGTTCTCGCTATAGCGCTGGCCGGTGCTCTCATGAGCGGGGTCGGAATTGCGCACGCCGACGAAACCATCTCAGTAGACGCCAAGTTGCTGAGCTGCGCGATGCAGGCCGGGATCAGCGCATCCGACCTGACGGAGGCCAATATCGGCCGCTCCATCACTGTCTCCGATGAGGTTGCCGCCCAGCTCAGGGAAAAGGGCTGCCTCTAATCGGCCCGCCGGTCGTCCTGGCCGTCACGAAGCCAGGACGACCGGTTTTCGACCGTGCCGCATCTTGTGCCCACAGGCGCCGCGGAGTCTGGGCCGGATCTTGGAGGGTCGTGGGAAATGGGGGTCTGTTGATCATGGTGGTGGGATGCTGGGGGGATGGCGGAGAAGTGGTATTACTGCTTGAAGCATCAGCGGGCCGAGAGCGGGAAGCAGTGTTGGTTCCGGGACCGGATGGGGCCGTATCCGGATCGGGCTACTGCTGAGCGGGCATTGGAGATCGTGCATGCGCGCAATGCTCGTGAGGATGCTCGGGATCGGGGTTGGCGCGATGGGGAGAAGTGAGGGCGCGCCAGGGGTGGTGTGCGGCAACTGATTTCGATGTGGCTTCGGGGGTGGTCGGCGGGGTGGGCGCCGCGATTCGCGAGGTAGTCGGCATGTCGCGGGTATTCGGGGTGGCGGCGGGAGCGTGCGGGCGCTCAGGTGGTCTTCAGTTCGATCAAGTACGGTTCTTGGCAATCAGACGAGTGCTCCGGGTCCTGTCGTGGGTCTGCGGGCTGGAACAGGTGAGCAGGGAGGGCGACCCTTGAGGGTTACCGTTGTTGTGCCGACCTACAACGAGCGGGAGAATCTGCCGGTTGCGGTGGAGCGGCTGACGGCGCTGCCGGTGCCCGATCTGCATGTGCTCGTGGTGGATGACAATTCGCCGGACGGGACCGGTGAGATCGCCGACAAGCTGACGGCCGAGCTGCCGAATGTTGTCGGCGTACTGCACCGCACCGAGAAGAACGGATTGGGCCGCGCCTACGTGGCCGGGATCACCCGGGCACTGGACGAGGGCGCCGATGTGGTGATCCAGATGGACGCCGACCTGTCGCATCCCGCCGAGGTCATTCCGGCGATGCTGGAAAAGCTGGATACCACCGATGCCGGTGTCGTGCTCGGGTCCCGCTACGTGCCCGGCGGGTCCACCGCCGAGGAGTGGAAGTGGTACCGCAAGGCGCTGTCCGCGTGGGCCAACTTCTACGTGAACCTGATCCTGCGGCTGAGCGTCAAGGACGCCACCGCCGGGTTCAAGGCGTGGAAGGCCGATACGTTGCGCGCCATCGACGTGGCCTCGATTCGCAGCAACGGGTATTCGTTCCAGGTCGAGATGAACTACCGCACCGTCAAGAAGGGCATCACGATCGCGGAGGTACCGATCAGGTTCGAGGAGCGCACCCTCGGCGCCTCCAAGATGAGCCTCAAGGTGCAACTGGAATCCGCGCTGATGCCATGGAAGCTGCTGTTCGGGCGCTCGGTCTGAGACACCCGGCGCCGACCGGGCACCAGGTAACGGGGGTTCGTCCGTCAGCCGGGCATCCCGTCCGGCAAGCAGCCGGGCACCCTCCGTCAATCGGGCACCCCACCCACCAACTAACTCGGCATCCATTGGCCGGGGCCGGGTACCCGGTCTGCCATTTAAGCGGCATCCGTCCGCCGGCCGGGCATCTGTCCGGCGGCCGGGCATCTGTCCGGCGACTGGGCATCTGTCCGGCGACCGGGCATCTGTCCGGCGACTGGGCATCTGTCCGGCGACCGGGCATCTGTCCGGCGACCGGGCATCTGTCCGGCGACCGGGCATCTGTCCGGCGACCGGGCATCTGTCCACCGACCGGGCATCTGTCCACCGACCAGGCATCTGTCCACCGACCAGGCATCTGTCCACCGACCAGGCATCCGTCCACCGACTGGGCATCTGTCCGGCGACTGGGCATCTGTCCACCGACTGGGCATCTGTCCGGCGACCAGGCATCTGTCCGGCGACCAGGCATCTGTCCGGCGACTGGGCATCCGTTCGCCGACCGGGCATCCGTCCGCCGACCGGGCATCCGGTAAGGCGGAGCCCCCGGCGTACGGGGTGCTGAAGGTCCCGGTGGCATCACCGGTCCGGCGACGGCCAGTTCAGCAGGGTGTCGGTGTACAGCTGACGCACGGCTTCGACCTTGTCGTCCATATCGTTCGCGTCCCAACTGCCGACGTCGATCGGGTCGAGGATGGCCACGTCGACGGTGCCCTTGCGCGCGACCATCGAGTTGCGCCAGTTGATTTCACCCGCGTTGCGGATCACCACCGGGATCACCGGCACCCCGGCCTGGATCGCGATGTGGAAGGCGCCCTTCTTGAACGGGCCGATGCGTGGTGTATACGACCGGGTGCCTTCGGGTGAGACCGCGATCGACAGTCCGCCGCGCAGCGTCTGCACCACCGGCGCCAGTGCCGCCTTGGCCTGCGTGGTGTCGGCACGATCGATGAAGGTGACCCCGACGAAGCGCATCAGCGGACCGAAGATCGGATTCCTCGTCAGCTCCTTCTTGCCGATTCCGGTGACCCCGCCTTCGAGCACCTTGGGCACGATGATCACGTCGAACTGGCTCTGATGGTTGAACAGGAAGACCGCGGGTCTCGGGGCGCGGGCGTTTTCCGCGCCGCTGACCCGCAGCCGGATACCGGTAGCGCCGAGCGTGGCAGCGGTTCCGTAGGCCATCAGCGCATCGGCCATCTTCCGGCGCTGACGCGTGTAGGACTTGCTCAGCACGCCGAGCAGCGCTCCGGCCAGCAGCCCGGCGAATCCGGCGACGGTGCGCAGATAGTCGGTCGGGCGTGGTGGTCGGCGCGGACGGAACGTCAGTATCGGCCAATTCTGTTCGGCGGCAGCGGTAGCGAGCTTTCGGTCGGGATTCACCGCTACCGGATGCCCGACCACCGAGAGCAGCGGCAGATCAGCGATGCTGTCGGCGTAGACGTAGCTGCGGCCGATGTGCAGCCCATGCGCGCCGGCGAATTCGCGAACCGCTTCGGCCTTGCCATTGCGCCACAGTGTTTTTCCGTCGGCGTAACCGGTGAGCACGCCATCGGTGGTCGCCATCCGGGTATACAGCACGTGCTCGATACCGAGTTCGGCCGCGGCGGGTTCGACCTGGAATCGGGTCAGCGCGGTCGCGAGCACCACGGTGTGCCCGGCGGCTTCGTGCGTCCGGATCAGCTGCCACGCTTCGGGATACAGGTGTCCGTAGATCTTTTTCCGGAACAGCAGCGTGCCCAACTCGTCCAGCTCGTCTTCGGGCTGCTCGGCGAGTGTCCGCATGGCCTGCTGGAGGAACCGGCTGTATTCGCCATCGGTGAGTCCGTTGCGGATGCTACCGAGCAGGATATCCGCGGTAGTTCGGCTCTTACCGCGCCGGAATGTCCACTGCGACAGCGGCCCGAAACCATCCACAACGGCGGCGAACTCGAAGACCGCGGCGACTTCCGGCCCCTGCGGCCCGGACCGGATCGCGGCGATGGCCGCCGCGAGATCCGTTGGAACCGCGAGGCTTTGTTCGGCCATCAGGCCCCCCGCAGGGGAATATTGGACGGATCGAGTGCGGTGGCTCGCGAGATCCGGGTCGAGATGATGCGCAGTTGGTCGGCGAACTCATTTCTGCGCCGGGTCAATTCGGCCCTCGGCTTGGCAGAGTCATGACTCACCCCGGTCAACAACCCGCGATTGTCGGCGAGTTTGAGTGCGCTGGAGAACAGTTCGGTGGAGACAGACTCCGGACTGTGCAGTCGCTGCTGTAGCAGCATCTGCTTACCGACCGCGACGCATTCGTCGATGAACTCCTTGCGATCGATCTCTTCGGCGCTGTCGTGAGCCGCCAGCCGCTCGGCCACCACCAGTTGCGCGTCGATGAATGCGCGCAGCGCACGGTGCGCCATCATGAATCCGGATGCGGTGAGTTTGTGCAGAACATCCTCGCCGAGGGTGTCCGCCGCGGTGTGCTGGTGCCAATCCGGGTCCACCAGAAGCATTTCCGCGGTCATCTGCGCCGAGAACTCCGCCCGCTCCGGGAAGAAGAATTCGAACTTCAACAGATCGCGCAGTCGGAAGGCCTCGTCCCAGCCCGCTCGCAGCTGATCCGGCGCCTGCATCTCCAAGGCGCACAGGATCGACAATTCGAGAATGGCGCGGTTGATGAACCAATGCACAGCGCTATTGCGATAAAACGCGGCCTCGAGATGCGCACCCGATTCGATCGAGTACACCGGCTCCAGGCCACCGCGATACACCGTCACGACCTTGGCCAGCGACAACTGCTCGAGCACCACCGCGAGGCTCTGCTCATCACGCAGCGCCGCCAGTTCGCCGCGCGGCAGCTCGCGCTTCTCGATGTACCGCAGCACCGGGGCCAGCACATTACGCACCTCGCCGAGGGTGAGCGCACGCTCGTGCACACCGAGCAGCGCCAAGGTGACCAACGCGTTGACCGTGATCGGGGTCACCCGATTGATTCCGTCGGCGACCTCGAAGGCCAACCGCTGCACGGCCTTTCGCTCCAGCTCGGCGACCTCCGCCGACTCGGTGACATTGCTCGGTTCGGTTCCCGCCGGTTCGGTGCGGTGCAGCGGAATGATCGTCGGCGCCGGGGTGAGCGGATCCCCATATGCGGCAAGGCGATCGCGCGCCGAAAGTGGTTCGCCGAATCGCACATAGACGTGTCCGGCCGAATGTTGTTGGCTGCGTATATAGCGCGCCATCCAGGCCAGGCCCTCCGGCTTCTTCTTCCCGCCCACCTGTTCGGTGGCGATGGCGCCGAGTTCGTTCAGTCGCTCATAGGTGATCGATACCGGGACGAGCAGCACATCGTCGATCCGATTCGAACGGACTGCGGCGGCAAGGTAATTCAGCAGTCCATAGCGCGGCGGGCGCAGCTTGCCGGTGCGGGTGCGGCCGCCCTCGAAGTACCACTCCATATTGAATCGCTTGGCCAGCAGGTAGGCGAAGTACTCCTCGACGACCGCCTTGTAGACCTCGTCGTCACCGAAGCTGCGCCGGATGAAGACCGTGCCGGTGCGCCGGGCGATCGGACCCATCGGCCAGAAGCTCAGATTCGCGCCGCCGATCACATGATTCGGTGGAAAGTCGTTGCGGGCCAGCACATCACCGAGTACGAACGCATCGACATAGGACCGGTGCGAGGGCAGGAAGACCAGCGGATGATTGCGGTTCAACGCGCGCAATTCGTCCAGACCGGAGTCGTCGGAGGCGACCTTCCAGGTCGAGGCGTGGATCGGGCGCATCGCCTGGGTGAACAGATCCGAGACCAGCCTGCTCTGGGCGGCGACGAGTTCGTTCAGCGCCTTCTCGGCCCGCCGGTACACCTCGTGCGGACTCGTACCGAGCTGATCGGCGATGAGTTCGAGCCTGCGCAGGAAGTCGGGAGAGTCGAGGATCTCCTCGGCTACCAGCCGCGGCACCTTGTACCGGTCCCCGATAATGGAACGTTCGGCGCGTTCCAGGGCGACCACCGCGGCGCGCACGATGGCGCGCGCGAACGGCTCGGCGGAGCCCTTCAGAAGCAGCGCCGCGGCCTCCGGATTATTGGCGCGCAATTCGCTGAGCAGAGCGGGCTGCCCGGTGAGCACCACGTGACGGTCCGGCGATTTGCCGACCAACCGGCGTTGCGTGAGTCGGTTCGGCTTACGCGGATTGGTCAGCAGGGCCAGGTCGGCGAAGGTGATGCGACGGACCCCGTCGCGCTCCGGCGGGAGCCACAGCACCCGGATCGGCACCACCAGCGGATCGTCGCGTCGTCCGACCAGTCGATCGCCGATCGCATCCGCATCCAGATCCAACTGGGTGATCGGTGCGTCGACGCCGAGTTCGTGTTTCAGTCCGCCGTCGGCCAGCCAGGCGCCGACGAGTTCGCGTTCCACGCCGGAGCTGGCATCGATCAGGGCAACCACCGAATCGGGGGCTGCCGCTCGAGCTGGAGCGGGCGAATCCCCGCGGTGATCGATCATGACTCCTATTGAAGCCCGCCAGTGGATTCCGCGCAGGAACTCCGGCAGGCGAGTTGGGCTTCGGATACCGACACGGCGTTTGCGATCGCGGCCGATCGCGATGGCGAACTAGGCTGCGCGCATGGATTGGGCGTTACGCGCGTGCGGCTGGCACGGCCACTACACCTACGCGCCGGACGAGCAGGATCTGGCGGAGCGACTGCATGTTCAGACAGTGGCCGGTGTCGCGTGGCGGTGTCTGCGCTGCGGCACGTTCGTACCCGGCGAACCGGTGGGCTCCGGGCCCGCCGACCACGCTCCGGAGGTGCCGCGCGGGCGACTGCTGCGGGACCGCTGGCTGATGCGGGCGTTGGCGATCGAGCGGTTGGTGCGCGGCTTGCTCTTGGTGGTCGCCGCGCTCGCCGTCTTCAAATTCCGGTCCTCGCGCGAGGATATGCGGGCGGTCTTCGACGAGGAACTGCCGCTGCTGCGCCCGCTGGCCGATCAGATCGGCTGGGATATCGACCGATCCAAGATCGTGCATCTGATCGATGACGCGTTCTCGCTGTCGAGTACGACCCTGCGGTGGGTGGCCATCGGCATCCTCGCCTATGCGACGCTGCAGGCGATCGAGGCGGTGGGGCTGTGGCTGGTGAAGCGCTGGGGTGAGTACTTCGCGGTGGTCGCGACCAGCATCTTCCTGCCGTTGGAGATCTACGAGTTGACCGAGAAGATCACCGTGCTGCGCGTCGGCGCGCTGCTGATCAATATCGCGGCGGTGGTGTGGCTGGTCTACAGCAAGCGGTTGTTCGGTGTGCGCGGCGGCGGGGCCGCGTATCACGCGGAGCACAACACGGAGAGTTTGTTGAGCGTCGAGCGGTCGGCGCTCGCGCTGCCCGCGGAGTAACCGCCTTCTGTGGTCTGCAGCACAGTCCCGATCTAGACAGGTAATGCTAACCTTACTTTTCTGAGTTAGGTCAGCGTAACTTTGGAGGATCGTTGTCGACCACGGAGCGCTTGCGCGTTGAGTATGTGACCGATCCGGCGGCAGCGATGTCCCGGTTGGCGGCGGCCGAGCGCTTCGGCGAATACGTGATGTACGAACCGCCCGGCGAATGGGTATTCGCGGCCGATCCGCTCGGCGGCGTCGAACTCGACGCGAACGAATTGCGTGTGTCCTGGGACGGGCGCGGCACCACGAGTGCCTGGGAGGGCAGCCCGGCGCGGGTCATCGACAACGCCCTCGCCACGCTGCCGCTTGGCGGGCGTCGGGCCTACGGCTGGATCGGATTCGAGTTCTGCGCATGGGCATTGGATGCGACGCGGCATCTGGATCCGCGAACCGCACTGGCCCATCTGATGATTCCGCGCATCGAGGTGCGGGTCGGCGAGTTCGGCGTCCGGATTTCCGGCGCGACACCGGCCGAGGCCGATGACATTCACTATCTCATCGCCGCCTCGCAGGAGACCGAGCTGCCCCAGGCACATCCGGTCGATGTGCGTCTCGATCCGACCGGATATCGCGATCGGGTTGCCGAGGCGGTCACGGAAATCCGCTCCGGTCGTTATCAGAAGGTCATTCTGTCCAGGAAGGTCGATCTGCCGTTCGCGGTGGACGTCCCCGCCAGTTACCGGCTCGGCCGCGCCAACAACACTCCGGCGCGGTCGTTCCTGCTTCGCCTCGGTGGACTCGAGGCGGCCGGATTCAGTCCGGAGTTGGTCGCCTCCGTCGACGAGGATCGGGTGGTCACCACCGAGCCGCTTGCCGGGACGCGCGCCTTCGGGCTCGGCGAAGCCATCGATATGGCGGCTCGGGCGGATCTGATCACCGATCCCAAAGAGATCGTGGAGCACGCGATTTCGGTGCAGACCTCCTTTGCCGAGATCACCGAGGTGGCCGATCCGGGCACGCCCGCGGTCTCCGATTTCATGGCGGTTCGGGAACGTGGCAGCGTGCAGCATCTGGCCTCCACGGTGCGCGGGCGGCTCGCTGCGGACCGTTCCAGCTGGGATGCGCTGGAGGTCCTGTTCCCGTCGGTCACGGCGTCCGGTATTCCGAAGCGGGAGGGCGTCGATTCGGTGTTCCGTCTCGATGGTGCGCCGCGTGGTCTGTACTCCGGTGCCGTGGTGACGATTTCGCCGAGTGGCGCGATGGAGGCGACGCTGGTGCTGCGTGCGGTCTATCAGACCACCGAAGGGGCGTGGCTGCGGGCGGGCGCAGGCATTGTCGGGCAGTCGCGGCCGGAGCGGGAATTCGAGGAGACCTGCGAAAAACTGGGCAGTGTCGCGCCCTATGTAGTCAAGGCCTAGCAAAACTCATACCCATCAAGGTCGGCCCGCGTTCCGAATCATCTGCTGGGGCACCCGGTTATCCGGGGTTCGGATCGGGGGTGGCGAGATCGGACTCGCGCCACCCCCGATCGTTCCGGTCAGCCCTGGTCGGCGCGCAGGGCCTTCTTATCGATCTTGCCGACGGCCGTGATCGGCAGTTCGTCGGCCTGGCGGAGCAGGTCCGGGAGTTTGTAGGTTGCCAGACCGCGCTCGGTGAGGAAGGACTTGAGCTGGACCAGGGTCGGCATCTCGCCGTCGACAACCAAGACGGCACAGACCTTTTCACCCAGCGCAGCATCGGGAAGGCCGACGGCGGCGGCATGCCGGACGGACGGATGAGCCAGCAGATGTTCCTCGAGTTCGTCGCAGGAGATGTTCTCGCCGCCGCGATTGATGACGTCCTTGATGCGGCCGGAGACGATCAGATGGCCGCTCGGCAGTCGGCGCACCAGATCACCGGAGCGGTAGTAGCCGTCCGGGGTGAAGGCGCGGGCATTGTGTTCGGGAGCGCGGTAGTAGCCACGGATTGTGTAGGGGCCCTTGGTGAGGAGTTCGCCCTCTTCGCCGGGGGCGACCTCGTTGCCGTCGGGATCCACGACCCGCACCTCGTCGGCAGGCGAGAGCGGACGACCCTGGGTGGTGCAGACGATATCGGCGGTGTCGTCGAGGCGGGTGTAGTTGAGCAGGCCCTCGGCCATACCGAAGACCTGTTGCAGTTGGACGCCCAGCGCGGGCGCAACCTCGCGGGCGTTCACCTCGGCCAGCCGCGCGCCGCCGACCTGGAGCAGGCGCAGTGAGCCGAGATCGGCGTCCTCCCATTCGGTTGCCGCACACCAGAGTTGAGCCAATGGCGGCACGACCGCGGTGACGGTGACGCGATGGCTTTCGATGGCGGCGAAAGCGCTCTCCGGACTCGGATCGGTGATGAAGGTGACGGCCGCGCCGACCGATACGGTGCCGAGTATGCCGGGGCAGGCGAGTGGGAAGTTGTGTGCGGCGGGCAGTGTCGCGAGGTAGACGTCGTCCTCGGTCAGTCGGCAGACCTCGGCGCTCGCGGTGGCGTTGTAGACGTAGTCGTCGTGCGTGCGCGCGATGAGCTTCGGCAGGCCGGTGGTACCGCCGGAGACCAGCATCAGCGCGATATCGCTCGGATCGATGTCGGGAAGTGAACCGCCCTCGCGGGGAATCGAATTCAGATCGGTGAAGGTTCCCGGATCTCCGAGTACGAGAATGTGACGCAGGGTGGGTACGGCCGAGCGGACGGTTTCGGCCAGTTCGCGGTAGTCGAAGTCACCGAGCCGGTCGGCCACGATGTACGCGACCGCTTCGGAAAGTCCGGCCAGATGCTCGATTTCGGCGCGGCGATGCGCGGGCAGGGTCAGTACCGGAATGATTCCGGCGCGCAGCAATCCGAACAGAACCGTCAAGAACTCAGGCACATTCGGCAGTTGCACCACCACCCGCTCGCCCGGGGCGATGCCGAGTGCGAGTAAACCGTGCGCCATTCGGTCGGCCTCGGCGTCCACCCACCCGTATGTGCGCGCGCTGCCGATATCGAGCAGGGCCGTGCGATGCGGGTGCCGGATCGCGGTCGCGCGCAGCAGGTCGCCGAGTGGGCGGCCGGTCCAGTAGCCGGCCGCGCGATAGGTCGCGGCCTCGGTGGTGGGGAAGGGGACGTAGCCGTCGCGATGGGTGGGCGAGGTGGATGTCGAAGTCACGGTCTGCCTCACTGGAAGGTCTGCTGCATGATCAGGGTCTCATAACATAGGTTAGGCAACCCTATCTCAATGCGATAGGCTGCCGCCGAGCAGTCTCGATCCGCCGGATGCGGCGGCGACCAAGGAGTGACAGCGCCAGATGGAGCCAGCACAGCGACCGGGGGACGGGGCGGGGATGACGATCGGCCGGGAGGAAATCCGCGCTGCCATTGCCCAGCAGCTCGACATACCGGTCGAGACGATCGCCGACGGCGATGATCTGATCCAGCTCGGACTGGACTCCATTCGCACCATGAAGTTGGCGGGCGGCTGGCGCAAACGCGGGTTGGAGATCAATTTCGCGCAGTTGGCTGCGGCGCCGTCGGTGGCGGAGTGGGCGCGGCTGCTCGGCGTCGACGAATCCGCCGCGGCGGTTGCGGAGATCGAACCCGTCGAAAACGTTGATCCCGAAGACGAATTCGCGCCGTTCCCGTTGGGTTCGATGCAGCACGCCTACTGGATCGGTCGCTCCGAGGAGCAGGATCTCGGTGGTGTCGCGGCACACCTGTATGTCGAATTCGACGGTGCCGAGGTCGATCCCGAACGTTTGGCGCGGGCGGTGACGGATCTCGTTGCCGTGCATCCGATGCTGCGCACCAGGTTCCTTCCCGACGGCACCCAGCAGACCATTCTCGGCCCGGGCCGGCCGGTGTACTCGGTCGTCGATCTGCGCGCGCACGCTCCTGCGGCGGCCGAAGCCGAGCTGGAGCGGTTGCGCGACAGCAAGACTCATCAGCGGCTGGCCATCGAGGAGGGCCAGGTGCTCGACGTGACGCTGAGCCTGCTCGCCGACGGCCGCACCCGGCTGCATCTCGATGTCGACATGATCGCGGGTGACGCGATGAGCTACCGCGTGCTCGTCGCCGACCTCGCTGAGCTCTACCACGGGGGCACGGTGCCGCCGCCGGGCTACAGTTATCGTCGCTATCGCACCGAGCGCACAGTGGATGCCGTTGCCAGGGAACGCGATAAGCAGTGGTGGCGCGATCGGCTGCCGGAGCTGCCCGGCGCACCGGAGCTGCCGACCATTCCGGTCGGCGAGCGCGCCGAACCGCATCGGACCGTCCGCTACAACCACTGGTTGGCGCCGGAAGCCAAGGAGCGGCTGCTCGCCGCCGCGCACGCCCGCGGCATCACACCGGCAATGGCATTGGCCGCGGTATTCGCCGAGACGATCGGCGGTTGGTCGGCGCAGAGCCGCTTCCTGCTGAATGTGCCGCTGTTCCACCGGGAACCGGTGCATCCGGATATCGACCGGGTGATCGGCGATTTCACCTCCTCGATTATGTTGGAGGTGGACGTCACCGAGAATGTGACGGTCACCGAACGGGCGAAAGCACTACAGCGTGCGATGCACGAAAGTGGCTCGCACACCGCGTATTCCGGGCTGGAAGTGCTGCGCGATCTGGGCAGGCACCGCGGCGAGCCGGTGCTCGCGCCGATCGTCTACACCAGTGCGCTGAACCTGGGCGAGCTGTTCGCCACCGCGGTCACCGAGACCTTCGGCGAGCCGGTCTGGATCATCTCGCAGGGACCGCAGGTGCTGCTGGACGCGCAGGTCACCGAGGTGCGCGGCGGGCTGCTGCTCAACTGGGACGTGCGCGAATCCGCGTTCCCCGCGGGCATGATCGACGCCATGTTCACCAGCTACACCGAGGCCATCGGCAGGCTGGGCGCGGGCGAAGCGGGCTGGATCGCGGAGGCCGCGGTGCACCTGCCGGTCGCCCAGGCCGCGGTGCGCGCCGCGGTGAACGCGACCGACGGTCCGGTCTCCGGACGAGCGCTGCACCAGGGCTTCTTCGACCATGCCCGCAGCACGCCCGACGCACCGGCGGTGCTGTGGCGTCACGACGGCGTGGACGGCGACTGGAGCTACGGCGAGCTTGCCGCACAAGCGCTTTCGGTCGCGGCCGCGTTGTGTGCGATCGGGGTGCGGCCCGGTGCAACCGTCGCGGTGCAGCTGCCGAAGGGGCCGGACCAGATCCTCGCCGCACTCGGTGTGCTCGCGGCGGGTGCGGCCTATGTGCCCATCGGTTTCGATCAGCCGGTCGGGCGGCGCGCGGAGATCCTGCGCACCGGTGACGTGGTCGCCGCGATCACCGTCGACGGCGCCGATCTGGGTCGCACGGATATCACGTGTTTGCCGCTGTCGGCGGCGCGTACCCATCCGAATCCGCTTGCCGAGCCGGTGATTCCGGATCCGGAGTCGATCGCCTATGTGCTGTTCACCTCCGGCTCCACCGGTGTGCCGAAGGGGGTCGACGTGCCGCACCGCGGCGCGATGAACACCATCGACGCGGTGAACGAGTGGTTCGAGGTCGGCCCGGCCGACCGGGTGCTCGGGCTGTCCGCGCTGGAATTCGACGCCTCCGTCTACGACATGTTCGGCATGTTCGCCGTCGGCGGCTCGGTGGTCGCGCTGTCGGCCGCACAGCGCGAGGAGGCCACCAGCTGGGTCGAACTGCTGACCCACCACCGGGTTTCGATCCTCAACTGTGTGCCGAGCATGCTCGACATGATCCTGGAGATCGGCGGTGACCACCTGGGCGATTCGCTGCGCGCGGTCACCCTCGGCGGTGACTGGGTCGGGGCGGATCTGGCGCGGCGGCTGGGCAGGCAGGTGCCGGGCTGCCGGTTCTCCGGTTTGGGCGGTGCCACCGAAACCTCCATCCACAACACCATTTGCGAGGTCGCCGACCCGCCCGAGCATTGGGCGACCGTCCCGTTCGGCGTGCCACTGCGCAATGTGCGCTGCCGCGTGGTGAATTCGGCGGGTCGCGACTGCCCGGACTGGGTGCCCGGCGAATTCTGGGTCGGCGGTGCGAATGTCGCGGCGGGCTATCGCAATGATCCGGAGCGCACCGCGCAACGGTTCGTCGTCCACGACGATCTCCGCTGGTACCGCACCGGTGATATGGCGCGCTACTGGCCCGACGGCACCATCGAATTCCTCGGTCGCGCCGACCATCAGGTCCAGATCCGCGGTTACCGGGTGGAATTGGGCGAGGTGGAAAGCGGACTGCGTACCGCGCCGGGGGTGCGGCACGCGGTGGCCGCCGTGGTCGGCAAGGGCGCGCCGAAGCTGGTCGCGGCGGTTTCGGGCGAGGTCGGCGCCGCCGAGGATATTGTCGCCGCAGTGCGGGATCTGTTGCCCGGCTACATGATTCCCACTCGTATCGAGATTGTCGAGCAGATGCCGTTGACCGATAACGGCAAGCTCGATCGTCGCGCGGTGGTGGCACTGCTGGAACCCGACGCGTCCGAAGCGGTCGACGCGCGCCCGCGCACGCCGCTGGAGGCCGCGCTGGCCACCGTCGTCGCCGAAGTGCTCGGTACCGAGCGGATCGGCGTGCACGACGATTTCTTCGGCGCGGGCGGTGACTCGGTGCTGGCCACCACGGCCGTCGCCAGGATCCGCGAATGGCTCGAGGTCGACCACGCGCTGATCGCCGATCTGCTCGTCGGCCGGACGGTGGCCGGGTTGGCCGGGCGGCTGGTCGAACGGGAGACCGGTCGTGGCACGCCCGATCGACTGGACGCCGTGGCCAAGGTGTACCTGGAGGTGGTGGCCATGACCGACGAGGAGATCCTGGCCCAGGCGTGACCTGTGCGCATCGCCTGAGAACGGTCGCCGCGCGCACTAGACTTCCGGTCATGAGCCATTGGGATACCTCGAACATTCCCGATCAGAGTGGCCGCACGATCATCGTCACCGGCGCGAACAGCGGGCTGGGGGCGGCGACGGTGCGTGCGCTGGCCGGGGCGGGTGCGCAGGTGGTCCTGGCCTGTCGGAATCTGGCCAAGGGCGAGAAAGTGGCACGGGAGATCGGTGCGCGGGCCGAGGTGCGCGAACTCGATCTCGCGGATCTGGCCTCGGTGCGTGCGTTCGCCGATGCGGTGGACCGATCCGACGTACTGATCAATAACGCGGGTGTGATGGCGGTGCCGCTGCGGCGGACCGCCGACGGCTTCGAAATGCAGATCGGCACAAACCATCTCGGTCACTTCGCGCTGACCGGGCTACTGCTGGAAAAGATCTCGGACCGGGTGGTCACGGTCTCCAGCGGTGCGCATCGGGCCGGCAAGATCGATCTGGACGACCTGAACTGGGAGCGCCGCAAGTACCAGCGCTGGTCCGCTTACGGTCAGGCGAAGTTGGCCAACCTGATGTTCGCCTACGAGTTGCAGCGCAGGCTGACCGCGGCGGGTTCGTCGAAGATTTCGGTGGCCGCGCATCCCGGTTATGCCGCAACGGAACTGCAGTCGCATACCGAATCCATTCAGGACAGGGTCATGGCGCTGGGCAACCGACTGCTGGCGCAGAGCGCCGAAATGGGTGCGCTGTCGGAGATCTTCGCGGCGACCGAGCAGGTCGAGTCGGGCGCGTTCTACGGCCCGGACGGATGGGGTGGCCTGCGTGGCTATCCCGGGCTGTCCGGTTCCACCGCGGCATCCAAGGACGAGCAGGTCGCGCGCGGCCTGTGGGAGCTGTCGGAGAAGCTGACCGGCGTCACCTACACATTCGGCAAGTAGCGGAACCCTCTGCGGCACAGGACAATTCAGGGAGCGCGGCGGTTGTGCCGGTCGTTTTGGGCGCGATGAAGGAAATCACTGCGAGCCAGTACTGATCCGGACCACGACGGCGATGCGCGGCACTCGTGATCCACATCACATTCGTGGATGTCACACTGTGGTGGGCCGCGTCGTCCTCTCTGTGAAACCCCAACCGAATGGAAGGCACAGATCATGGAACAGCGCTTCAACCTCTACGCCAACCCCGTCGCCGGTAGCTACGTCAAGCGGCTCGTCACCGCGGGCAAGGTCGTCGACGGGTCCTCCCTGCCCGCCGCCACCTACGAGCTGGTCAAGATCCGCGCAAGTCAGATCAACGGCTGCGGCATGTGCGTCGATATGCACACCAAGGATGCCGCGCACGCGGGTGAGACCGCCGTGCGAATCAACCTCGTCGCCGCGTGGCACGAGGCCACCGTCTTCACCGAGGCCGAGCGCGCCGCCCTCGCCCTCACCGAAGAGGCCACCCGCATCGGTGACGGTCGCGGCGTCAGCGACGAGACCTGGGAGCAGGTGCGCAAGCACTACGACGACGATCAGACCGCGGCGCTCATCGCGGCCATCGCGACGATCAACGCGTGGAACCGGATGAATGTGATCGTCCGCACCCCGGCCGGTGGTTACGTTCCCGGTCAGCTGGGGTGATCTTCGGCACGAAAGTTGGCCGTGTGGTTACCTCGGGATAGTCCCTGGTACAGTCACCGTCGTGCAGCGCGTCTATTTCTGGTTTAGCAAGCCGGCCCTGGGTGGGTCGGTCTGCGGCAACCATTTGCGCTGACCTCATTTCACCCCGAGCCGGAGGATGGACCGGCTCGACGGGTTTCACGTCCGTGGGTCGGCCTTGAAGTAAAGGAACCCACAAACGATGACTACCGCAGCCGACGTCGACGCGCGGCACGCCCACCCGTCGCCCGACCGCCACCCCGCATCGAATCGCTCCGCGATGCTGTTCGATCTGGACGACCAACGCACTCTCAGCGTGAGCCCGTTGCGCTCACCGGCCGAGGTCCGCCAGGTACACCGAATCACCGATGCGCTGGCCGACGTGGTCCGAGCCGGTCGCAAAGCCACCGTCGACGTGCTGAACGGTACCGACGATCGCCTGATGGTGATCGTCGGGCCGTGTTCGGTCCACGATCCGGCCGCCGCGCTGGACTACGCCCGCCGCCTGGCCGCCAAGGCGGCCGAATCAGACGATCGGCTACACGTCGTGATGCGGGTGTACTTCGAGAAGCCGCGCACCACCCTTGGCTGGAAGGGGCTGATCAACGATCCGCACCTGGACGGTTCCTTCGACGTGAACACCGGACTGGGCATCGGCCGCAAGCTGCTGGTCGATATCACCGCCCTCGGCCTGCCGGTGGCATGTGAATTCCTCGACCCGATCACCCCGCAGTACATCGCGGACCTGGTCTCCTACGGCGCCATCGGCGCGCGCACCGCGGCCAGCCAGGTGCACCGCCAGCTCAGCAGCGCACTGTCCATGCCGGTCGGCATCAAGAACGGCACCGATGGCGATGTGCAGGTGGCCGTCGACGGCGTGCGGGCCGCCGCTGCCAGTCACGTTTTCCCAGGCACCGACTTGGACGGCCGCTCGGCGCTGATCCGCACCACCGGCAATCCGGACTGCCATGTGATCCTGCGCGGCGGCAGCACCGGCCCGAACTACGACGCCGCCTCGGTCCGCGAGGCCTGCATCCGGTTGGAGAAGGCATCGCTACCGGAGCGGATCGTGGTGGACGCCAGCCATGGCAACAGCAATAAGGATCACAACAAGCAGGTCGATGTGGTCACCGATATCGCGAGCCGGTTGGCCGCGGGCGAGCCGGAGGTGGTCGGCGTGATGCTGGAGAGTTTCCTCGTCGCGGGCCGCCAGGATCTGACCCTCGGGCACGCCGACGCACTGACCTACGGGCAGTCCATCACCGACGCCTGCATCGATTGGGAGACCACGGCCGCCCAGCTCGATCGCCTCGCCGACGCGGTGCAGCGGCGCCGCGAGCGCTGATACTCCGAGCCTGTCGCCCCGGTGAAAGCCGGGGCGCGGCTACGGATTTCGCCGCGGTTTCGCGACGACGCCGAGGATATCGCCGGAGCAGACGGTGGCGCCGTCGAAGCCCGCGGTGGCCAGATAATCGATGAGATGTCCGGGAGCGGGTTTCGGACCGGTGCCGGTGGGTCCGTCCGGTTGTCCGTATCCGTAGAACAGATACAGCGTGCCGTCGGGTGCGAGGACCTGCCGGATCAGCGCGAGTTCGGCGGTGGGCCGCTTGGTCCAGAACAGATTCACGTTGACGGCGACAACCTTGTCGAAGCCGCGAGCCGGTCCGATTTCGGCGAGTACCCGGGCTCGGTCGAGCTGTTCCAGTCCGGCGTGCAGCAGGTGGACCTTGCCGCATTCGATCAGTGCGGCGTGACGCTTCGTCGCGCGGGCGATGGCCGTCGGGGAACGGTCCACACCGACGACGCGACCGCCGTCCAGCTGTGCGGCCAGGTACGCGATCGAGTCGCTGGAGCCGGGACCGATTTCCAGGATCCGGTCGTCGGGCCGCAGGTGCATGGTCTCGGCGATCCACTCGAATCGGGCATCGATCGCCATATGGGCAATGTACGACTGTTGCGCGCCCCTGTCGGCGGTTCGGTCAGATCCCGGGCGGCCAATCCGAGACCGGGCCCGGCGGGTCCGTCGCCAGCCGTCCGGCCAGCCAGGTGTCGCGGCGGCTGCCGCGCTGCATGGTGCCGAGCCGCGCCATCCCCTCATAGTGAAAACCATTGCGACGGACCACCGCGGCCGAGGCGTGATTGCCGACGAAGGCGCGCCAGTTGATCCGGCTCAGCGCCAATCCTGTTGGCTGGAAACCGAATTCGCACACCAGGGCGACCGCGCGCGACATCAGCCCGCGTCCGCGTTCCGCGGAGACCAGCCAGAAGCCGATTTCCGATGCCGATTCGTCGCGCGCATGGAGATCGATCATGCCGACGACCGGACCGTCGGCGCGTGTCCGCAGTGCCCAGATCGGACTGCGGGTGGCCCAGCCGGGCGCGACCATATCGTCGAGGAAGGATTCGGCATTCTTCCGGTGATACGGAACCGGAATTGTCACCCACTCGGCAATGCTGGGCTCCTGGCAGCATGCGACGATATCGTCGATATCGGCCTCGGTCGGCCGCGACAAAAAGATGGTTGTGTCGGATAGCGGATGATCCTCCATATGATCATCGTGTCACGACCGGCTCGTCGGGCCCATCGGCGCGGAACGTAGAATCAGCCTGATGGTTGCCGCTCTTCTCGCCGACTTGTTCGAATCGCATCGGGCGCATCTGCTCTCGGTCGCCTACCGGCTGACGGGCAGTGCGGGCGACGCCGAGGACGCCGTGCAGGAGAGTTGGCTACGGCTGGCCGGTGCGCATCAATCCGAGATCGAGGATCTGCGGGGCTGGCTGACCACCGTGGTCAGCCGAATCTGCCTGGACCGCCTGCGCAGTGCCGCCGTGCGCCGGGAAACCTATGTCGGGCAGTGGCTTCCGGAGCCGGTCGTGACCGGTACCACGCCATCGACCATGCCGGATCCGCTCGAGGCGGTGGTCCGCAAACAGGAATGCAGCCTGGCCGCCCTGGTGGTGTTGGAGAGTCTGACACCGCCGCAGCGCGTGGCATTCGTTCTGCACGACGGGCTTTCGGTGCCGTTCGACGAGATCGGCGAGATCCTCGGCATTTCGGTGGAGGCGGCGCGCCAGCTGGCCGTGCGGGCCAGGAAGTCCGTCGCACAGGCCCCGCCGCCCGTCTCGGATGTCGAGCACGCGGCCGCGGTGCGCAATTTCATCGCCGCGCTGTCCGCCGGTGATATCGCCGCGATAACCGCTGCGCTGCACCCGGATTCGGTAATAATCGGCGATGCGAACGGCACCACGTCCACCGCGATCAATGTCATCGCCGGTGCGGACAAGGTCGCCCGCTTCCTCCTCGGGCTGATGCGCAAGTACGGTATGGACGGCTCATCGGAGCCGACACTGGAATTCGAATTCGCCACGGTCAACGGTCAATTGGGTCTGGTGGTGTATCGGGTCGGCCCGGGTTACGGTCGGCTCGAGGGTCCGCCCCGGGTGATCGGATTCGCGGTTCGCGACGGATTGATCTGGGGTACCTACGATCTCGCGAATCCGGAGAAACTGTCCCACGTCCGCCTGGGGTGAGGCGGTGCCAGGCCGGGCCCCCATCGCCAGGCCTGACACCGCCATCGGTTACGGCGTGGACGAGCCGAGGAACCAGTCCCCGGTCGACGATCCGGTGCCGTTACTGCCGGTCGAGGAGCCGTTGAACCAATCGCCGGTGGACGAGCCGAAGCCGGCGATCAGGTCGTGTGCGATATTTCGAAGGAAACCCAGTACCGTTCCGGCGACCTCCGACGCGGCCGGCTGCAGTACCAGGTCCAGATACGAGGCCATAAGCGCCCCTTTCGAGCCACCGCCGCAGGTCGGCGGTTTGTGAGGTAGAACATGGCGAGGCTAGCCGCCGTTGGGATACCGCACAACCATGCAGGTAGAGAGGTCAATCCAAAAGTGAAATATAGCCTTTCGCTATCTGTTGGCAACAATGGTGATCGCTGGGCTACTCTCCGGATATGTCCTCGCAACCCGCGACCGTCGCCCGCCTGCGCCCCTTCGCCTCCACGATCTTCGCGGAGATGACCGAATCAGCCGTCCGGCACGAGGCGATCAACCTGGGGCAGGGCTTTCCGGATACCGACGGACCCGCGGGCATGCTCGAGGTCGCGCGTCAGGCCATTGCCGATGGGCTGAACCAGTACCCGCCCGGCCGCGGTATGCCGATCCTGCGGCGCGCCATCGCCGCCGACCGGGCCCGCCGCTACGGCACCCGGTACGACCCGGACACACAGGTCCTGGTCACCGTCGGTGCGACGGAGGCGATCAGTGCCGCTGTGCTCGGTCTGGTCGAGCCCGGTCGAGAGGTCGTGCTGATCGAGCCCTACTACGACTCCTATGCGGCCGCAATCGCGCTGGCCGGAGCGCGACGGCGCACCGCCCATCTCGTTGCCGACGGTGACCGCTTCGTACTCGACCTGGACAGCCTGCACGCCGCCATTACCCCCGCGACCAGGATGCTGATCGTCAATTCGCCGCACAATCCGACCGGCACCGTGCTCGACCGCGCCGATCTGACCGCGATCGCCGAAATCGCCTGCGAGCACGACCTATTGGTGCTCACCGACGAGGTCTACGAACACCTCGTCTACGACGGCAACGAGCACATCAGCCTCGCGACCCTGCCCGGTATGGCCGAGCGCACCGTCGTGGTGTCCAGTGCGGCAAAGACATTCAGCGTCACCGGTTGGAAAACCGGCTGGGCGCTCGGTCCCGCCGAACTCATCGACGGTGTTCTCGCGGCCAAACAGTTCCTGACCTTCGTGGCGGGTGGGCCGTTCCAACCGGCCGTCGCGCACGCGCTGAACAATGAACTCGACTGGGTCGCCGCCCTGCGGGACACGCTGTCGGACAAGCGACTCCGGCTCGCCGCCGCGCTGAAGGACACCGGCTTCGGGGTGAAGGAGAGTGCGGGCGGCTACTTCATCTGCGCGGATATCACGCCGCTCGGCACAACCGACGGCTTGGCGTTTTGCCGGGAACTGCCCGCTCGGCTGGGGGTCGCGGCCGTGCCGCTGCTCGCCTTCGCCGACCACGTCGATGCGTGGAATCACCTGGTGCGCTTCACCTTCTGCAAACGCGACGAAACCCTCGACGAGGGCGTGCGCCGACTTCGCGCGGGTGTTCGAGTCGGCTAGGCCCGGTCCTGTGGACGCCGTCGCGCCTGCGGTGCGTGCCAGTCGTACCGCATCGCGAGCAGGCGAAATACGATGGCGCCGAGCGCGGCGCAGGCGCCGGTAATCGGGTTGTAGGCATTGAAATGCAGTAGGGTCGCGGTCGCCGTGGCACCGAAAAGTGCTGGTACCGCATAGATCTGCTCGGGTATCAGCACACTCGGCGTCTGCCCGCCGAGCAGATCGCGGATCACTCCGCCGCCGATCGCGGTGACCAATCCGAGCAGTGTGGCCGAGGGGGCGCCGAGACCATGGTGGTAGGCGATCACCGTGCCGGTCACACAGAACAGCCCGAGCCCGAAGGCATCGGCCACGCCGAGCGGACCGCCGGTCACGCGCGGCGACGGATGCCAGAAGAAGATGACCGCGGCCGCGAGCAGCGCGGTCCACAGATAACTGAGATCGACGAACGACGCGGGTGGCGTCCGGCCGATCACCAGATCCCGAATGACACCGCCACCGAGCGCCGTGCTGCAGGCCAGCACCACGATCCCGAATACGTCGAATCCGCGCCGCACCGCGAGCAACGCCCCCGAGGTCGCGAAGGCGAAGACGCCGAACAACTCCCCGACGTGCTGCGCGGTATTCACCGCGGAATCGAAATGCGCCACGCGCACACGATCACATATTCAGCGGCTCACGGCGTCGGGCAGGCATGGGCCGCGCACGGTCGGTCGCGACCAGTACCGCGATCCCGCCGAGCATCGTGCCCATGAAATAGCGCTGGATCCGCAGCCACAGCGGCCGACCGGTCAGGAAGGCGGCGATCCCGCCCGCGCCGAGCACGATCAGCCCGTTCACCGTCAATGCCACCGCGATCTGCACCGACCCGAGGCACAGACTCTGCAACCACACCCGGCCGTGCTCGGGCGCTACGAACTGCGGGATCAAGGCCATGTACATGATCGCGATTTTCGGATTCAGCAGATTGGTGACCAATCCCATGGTGAACAGTCGCCGCGTCGGATCAGGCGGTAGCTCGGCGGGTGCGAATACCGAGGTCCCGCCGGGCCGCACCGCCTGCCAGGCCAGCCACAACAGGTATCCCGCACCCGCCAGTTTCACCGCCAGATACAGGCCGGGCACGACCGCGAACACGGCGGTGATCCCCGCTGTGGCCGCCGCCAAGTAGACCCCGAATCCGGCCGCGACACCCCCGAGCGACACCAATCCGGCCCGCCGCCCCTGCGAAACACTGCGCGATACCAGATACATCATGTTCGGTCCCGGTGTGAGCACCATTCCCAACGCGGCCGCCGCCACACCGAACAACGCAGCAGTCTCGATCATGACCCCGATCCTCACCCGCACTCCCTGTCGATGTCTCGGTCCAGTCGGACACCGCTGGACCGCCCAGGTGACATCATCGCCAGTCGTGTCTCGATCCAGCGGGATCCCGCGGTATCCGGACGAGAATCGGCGGTCGGTGCATCGTCCCGGAACAAAACAGGCTGCTCGCACGCTGTATGTGCGAAGCCAACGCACGCTACGCCCGTCGGGAGCAGGATCGATGCCGCATCCGATGGGTTGTCGGTGGCGTCGGGAACAATGGACCGGAGTCGCACGAGCGATCCGACAGTGCCGGACGCGCCGCATACGAGGAGAGACTGTGACCGACGGTCCGCTGATCGTTCAGAGTGACAAGACGCTGCTTTTGGAGGTCGACCACGAGTTGGCCGGGGTGGCACGGCAGGCCATTGCGCCGTTCGCGGAATTGGAGCGGGCGCCCGAGCATGTGCACACCTATCGGGTGACGCCACTGGCGCTATGGAATGCGCGGGCGGCGGGTCATGATGCCGAGCAGGTGGTGGATGCCCTGGTCAGCTACTCGCGGTATGCGGTGCCGCAGCCGCTGCTGGTCGACATCGTGGACACCATGGCCAGGTACGGCCGGTTGCAGCTGGTGAAGAATCCGGCGCACGGCTTGACGCTGGTCAGTCTGGATCGCGCGGTGCTCGAGGAGGTGCTGCGGCACAAGAAGATCGCACCGATGCTCGGCGCCCGCGTCGATGAGGACACCGTCGTCGTGCATCCGTCCGAGCGCGGCCGGATCAAACAGATGCTGCTGAAGATCGGCTGGCCGGCCGAGGATCTGGCCGGCTACGTCGACGGCGAGGCGCATCCGATCGAACTGGATTACACCGGCGGGAAGTGGCATCTGCGCGATTACCAGGAGATGGCGGCCGATTCGTTCTGGGCCGGTGGTTCGGGTGTCGTGGTGCTGCCGTGTGGTGCCGGCAAGACGATGGTCGGCGCCGCCGCGATGGCCAAGGCACAGGCCACGACGCTGATCCTGGTCACCAATACGGTGGCCGGACGGCAGTGGCGGCGTGAGCTGCTGGCCCGGACCTCGTTGACCGAGGACGAAATCGGCGAATACTCCGGCGAGCGCAAGGAGATCCGTCCGGTCACCATCGCCACGTATCAGGTGATCACCCGCCGCACCAAGGGCGAATACAAGCACCTCGAACTCTTCGACAGCCGCGATTGGGGCCTGGTCATCTACGACGAGGTGCACCTGCTGCCCGCACCGGTCTTCCGGATGACCGCCGATCTGCAATCGCGGCGCAGGCTCGGTCTCACCGCGACCCTGGTGCGTGAGGACGGCCGCGAGGGCGATGTGTTCTCGCTGATCGGACCCAAGCGCTACGACGCGCCGTGGAAGGACATCGAGGCGCAGGGCTGGATCGCCCCCGCCGAATGCATCGAGGTCCGGGTGACCCTCACCGATGCCGAGCGGATGGCCTACGCCACCGCCGAGCCCGAAGAGCGCTACAAGCTCTGTTCGACCGCGCGCACCAAAATCCCTGTGGTGGAATCGATTCTGGCTCAGCACAAGGATGCGCAGACCTTGGTGATCGGCGCGTATCTTGATCAACTCGACGAGCTCGGCGCGGATCTCGATGCGCCGGTAATTCAAGGTTCGACGAAAACCAAAGAGCGCGAAGAACTTTTCGATGCCTTCCGGCGCGGCGAGATTCCGGTGCTGGTGGTGAGCAAGGTCGCGAACTTTTCCATCGATTTGCCCGAAGCCTCTGTCGCGGTGCAGGTTTCGGGAACATTCGGTTCGCGCCAGGAAGAAGCGCAACGGCTCGGTCGACTATTGCGGCCGAAACACGATGGTGGCCAAGCCCACTTCTATTCGGTCGTCGCGCGTGACACCCTGGACGCCGAATATGCCGCGCACCGGCAGCGATTCCTCGCCGAACAGGGTTATGCGTATCGCATTACGGATGCCGACGACTTGCTGGGACCGGCCATCGGATAAGCGGAGGAGCCTGTCGTTGCCCTTCGGTAGAGTAGCGCCCGTGTCCGCGATGACACCCCGGACCTCCAAGCGGAGGGCCGGGTTATCAGAGCCTGTGGAGTGTTTGGCTCTGGCCGACCACTGTTGGACGGCGAAACCGGACTCGGTGAAACAGGAACCCGCATCGGCAACGGTGCGGGAACACCCGTGAAGGGTTGTGTTGGACGACCTGTACGACACGCTGTAGGAATGGTGACGTGCGACGCTTCGATTTCATAGTTGACCGCAAGCACGCCCGCGCGGTCAATGAAGTCGTCGCAGGTTTGCGCCGACAACGAGCGGCGGCGATCGGTGCCGCGGTCCTGCTGGGACTCGGCACCGCTTTCCTGATCTGGCTCAACCATCCGTGGGCCTATCTGCTGGCGATCGCATTCGCACTCGGCGCGGTCGTCGCGCTGTGGGTGGCGTTCTGGACGCCGCACCGCTCCAGCATCGACAAGCTCTATGCCGACGGTGAGCTGGTGCCCGCGGTCGTGTCCGAAACGCATCCGGGCGGGGTGGTGCTGCTCGCCCTGGTCGATGTCTCGAAACCGGAGACCCACGACCCGCGCTATGCCCTGGTGATCAGGAACGTCAGGGATCTGCCGGGGCACGAGAAGCGCGCGGGTGAGCGGGTGCCGTCGGTCGCGGTGCGCACCGATCGGGCGCCGCGTCAGGTCGGCGAGCGCTGGCAGTCGGTCAGCGCCATGCCGATCGCCTGGGGCACCCGTGACGGCACCGTCATCGATCGGGCGCGGGCGGCCATCAGCGAGGTCGAATGGCGATTGCTCACCGATAATCTGGAACTCGCCGACAAGGTGCGGCGCACCTCTGCGAAACGGTTGCTGCTCGACCCGCACCAGCTCCCCGGTGACCTGGGGTCTTGATCAGCCGAATTCCCTTGCGCCGCCGAATAGACTCGGTAAATGGTTCCGGCGTCCAACCTGCTGGCTTTCATCGCCGCATCGATTGTCATCATCGTCATCCCCGGACCGGGTGTGCTCTTCACCATCGGCCGGGCTCTCGCACTCGGCCGCCGCGCCGCCCTGGTCTCGGTATTCGGTCATTCCGTGGGCGTTTTCATCGCGCTACTGCTGGTCTCGGTGGGCCTTGGCACTCTGCTCGCGGCCTCGGCGCTCGCGCTCACTGTGGTCAAGTTCGCCGGTGCGCTCTATCTGATGTACCTCGGCATCCAGGCGATCCGCGAGCGCAAGGCGCTGCGGGCGGCGCTGAACGAGCGGATCGACCCCGCCGATGCCAAGGTCTTTCGGCAGAGCGTCTTCGTCGGCCTTACCAACCCCAAGGCGATCGTCTTCTTCTCGGCGGTATTGCCGCATTTCGCCGAACCGTCGGCGGGTTCGCTGCAGTTGCAATTCCTGATCCTCGGCTCCATCTTCCTGGCGATCGCATTGATCTCCGACAGCGCTTGGGGCCTGCTCGCCGCATCCGCACGCACCTGGTTCGCACGCTCGCCGCAACGACTGGAGGCGGTCGGCGGTGCGGGCGGTGCGATGATCTTCGGCCTCGGCGCGTCGGTGGCACTCAGCGGTAGTGCCGACTGAAGCGACTACCATCCACCGAGGTCAGGTGGGCCATGAAAGGGGTGGTGGTATGAGGTGGTCCGGCTGGTTGTGTGCGGCCGTGATAGGCGCACTGGTCGCCGCCCCGGTTCCGGCGAATGCCGATCCGCTCGTCGGCGCGCCGGGTCTGGACGATCCGTACTACCCACTGGACGGCAATGGCGGCTACGACGTCGGCCACTACGAGGTCACCATCGACTACGACCCGCCGAGCCATCAGCTCACCGGCACGACCACGATCGAGGCCACCGCGACCCAGGCCCTGCGGATGTTCAATCTGGACTTCAACGGCCCGGACGTGCGCATGGTCTCGGTGAACAACCTGCCCGCAGCCTTCGACCGCAACGGCGATCACGAACTGACCGTCACCCCACTGCTGCCGCTGTTGCCCGGCCTGCCCTTCACGGTGACCGTCGACTACGCCGGGCAGGCCAGGAACACCGAAGGCGAGGGCTGGACCTACGCGCCCAGCGGCGGCGCCTTCGCGGCGGGCGAACCGCATTCGGCCACCACCTGGTATCCGCTCAACGACACCCCGTTGGACAAGGCCACCTTCACCCTGCACGCGTCGGTTCCCGCGGAATGGGAGGTGGTTTCCAACGGTGTGCGGACCGAGAACGCGGTCGCCGGTGCGCGGCGCAACGTCACCTGGGCGTCGCATAAACCGGTGCTCGGCTACCTGACCACGGTCGCGATCGATCATTACAGCTACCTCGAACAGCGCCGCGCCAACGGAACCCCGCTGATCAGCGCCTTTGCCCAGAATGCGGAGGGCAATCGGGAAACCGAGCAGCGTCTGCCCGAAATCATCGATTTCGAAGAGGCGCTCTACGGCCCCTATCCGTTCGATACCGGGGGTGGCATCTACGTCGACGCGGATCTGGAGTTCTCGCTGGAGACCCAGACCCGTCCGATCTACGCACCGTGGACCGATCTGCCGACCGCGGTGCACGAAATCGCGCACCAATGGTGGGGCGATTCGGTTTCGGTGCGGCAATGGTCGGATATCTGCCTGAACGAATGCTTCGCCAGCTACACCGCCGACTATTTGTGGCCGGAGCGGATGGAGGGCAAGGACGTCGACGCGGCCTACCGCGAGACCATTCGCAAAAACCGTGCCGTCCCGAAATTCTGGGATATTCCGCTGGAAAATCCGGGCGTCGGAAATGAATTCACGTCCGTCTACTATCGCGGCCCGCTGTTCCTGCATGCCCTGCGCAAACAACTCGGTGACGAGGTGTTCTTCACGGCTGTCCGGGAATTCAACGCCGCGCACGCTTACGGCAATGCTTCGATGCCCGAATTCCGCACCTTCATGCAGTCGAAATCCCCGACCGATCTGACCAGCTTCTTCGACGCCTGGCTGAACCGCACCACAATGCCCCCGGACGAGTACCTCTTTCCTGGCGCACTACGCGGCTGACGTTCAGTCGACGCGTTGGCGGGCTTTTTCCACCCAGCGCTCTGCCCGATCGAGTTGTTTCCGGGCCGCGCGTAGTTGGTCCTGTGCACCGCGATCGGCGGTGCGGGCGAATTGCTTCTGCTGTTCGGCGTGCGCAAGCTCTTCGCGCAGTGCGTCTATGCGGGATTCGCTCTCGGTCAATCGGTTTGCCGTCTCTGCAGCCGCGGCCTGCGCTGAATCCATTGCTGCACGGGCGGTTTCGAGGGCTTCGAGTGCGTCATCGAGTTCCTGCCCGGCATTGTCTGCTGCGACGGGTTCGGTGGATTTCTTTGTGCCCGTTCCGCTCACCGAGGTGAGTGCGGCACCGCCCGGTCCGAAACCCGCATAACTCGCGGACGTCACCACTGTCCCGCTGCGCACCTGCTCGGCGACCGTGTCATCGGCCAGCGCCGCTGTAAGCGTCTGTCCCACTTCACGCAGCACCCCCTCGGTGACCGGGTGCCCGCGATCTGCGGCCAGGGCGCCCGCCCGCTTGGCAAGGGCATTGACTACTTGCTGCCGCTGCGTGGTAAGTGTGCGCAACTGATCGCCGGACAATTCCCGTTGCGCCGTGCGAAGCGCGGTCCCCAGTTGCAGTAGCGCATCGACATCATCGGGTACGGCACGGGCCAGCAGGTTCACCGTCCAGGCGACCACCGTCGGTTTACGCAGTTTGCCGACGGCGGTCGCGAGCGCCTTATCGCCCGCATCCTTGGCCTCGGCGACGCGTGCCGCCCTGGCGGCGATGAACTCACCAGGGTCTAATCCGTACAAGTCGACGGCGACCTCTTCGAGCCTCATACTTGCCAAGCGTAACGACCGGGTCTCCGGAAGCGACAGAGTGCACATACTGGACAAACGTCCATGTGTTCGTCATGCGGAAGGCATTGATAGTGAACAGTTCAGTAATCATGGTCCTGGTCAACCTGATCCCGAAATTCGTCAATCTCGCGCTGATGGGCCTGACCGGACTCTACGGGCAGTACTGAGCCGCGCCTCCTGTTGGTCGGTTGTCCGAACTGCTGATGCGGTTCGGGCCACCGTGACGGTATCCTCACCGCGTTCACATCTGTCGTGAACACGTTCGGTGAGAGAGGGTTTCACGTTGAAGTTCCCAGGAATGAGGCTGCTGGCACGCATTGTGCTCGCCCTCCTGGCGGTGGGCGCATTGGTGGCCGTGGTGACCGGTTGTTCGGCGCTCGACAATGCAAGCAAGTCCGACACCGCCAAGGCGAAGGTCGGTGATTGCATCAATGTCACCGACAGTTCGTCATCGGCCACCAAATCCGAGCCGGTCGACTGCTCGTCGCCGAAGGCGGTTTACAAGGTATTCCAGACCGCGGACAAGAAGATCGAATGCGCGGCCGAATACACCACTTACACCGAGGATCTGGTCAGTGGCGGCCAGGCCTACATGTGCCTCGCGCCGAACTTCAAGCAGGGCAGCTGCTACGCCGACGTCGGCACGAACCCGTACAAGTACGTGGACTGCTCCTCTTCCGAAGCCACCTTCAAGGTGATGCAGCGCATCGACGGTCAGGCCGACGAATTGCAGTGTGGCGCCGACGCGACCAGCTTCGTGACCGTCCCGGACCCGAAGGTCACCTTCTGCCTCGGCGCAGCCAAGGGCTGATTACTCGAGTAGTGCGACCGACGCGATCCGGTGCAAGGTGAAATGCCGGATCGCGCCGGTCACCGGGTCGAGTGCGTCGAGCTGGCCGTTGCCGACCTTCAAAGGTTCGACCACGCGCTGGGACGCGACGCCCTGGGCGTCGACATAACCGATATTGACCGACCGCCGCACCCGCGCCGCCAATTGCAGCAGCGCCAGGGTTGCGGCGGTACTCGTTCTGGTGCCGTCGGGGCGCACCGCCTGGCCGTTGCGGGCGCTGGCGGCCCGATCACCCGCACGCAGCTCCGCGACGAGCAGTGTCAGCTGTTCGGTGCTCGGCGGCGTCGGGCGATACGGCTGCCTGGCATGCGGACGCACCGCGATCCGGGCGCCGCGCGGGCGCAGATCGACAATGGTGCCGGCGGAATCCTCACCGGCCGGGGCGAATCCGGCCGCGCGTAATCGCTCGAGCAATTCGCCGAGCGGAGCCTGGGCGATTGCGACGGTGGGGGCGATGGCCCGCAGCGCGAGTTCGCTCGCCACCGGCGAACTCAGCACCTGAGCGAGCAGTGCCGGATCGTCACTGCGTATGAACGACTGCGCCATACCGGCCCGCAACTGGCCGTGCCTGCGCGCGACGTCATCGATCAGATAGGTCAGCGACTGCGGGATCGGTGTCCGGGAATGCGTGGTGAACAGCGTATGCAGCTCGGCTGCGGTCATCCCGGCATCGAGCGCACGTCGCACCGATGTGTCACTGATCCGGTAAACCGTTGCCGCACCCGCGGATTCGATATCGGCCACGAGTGCCACCCGGCCCTGTAACTCCGGCGTCAGCGGACCGGGCGCGATGACGGTCAGATCCGCCTGCACCAGCACATGATCGATGGGCTCGGGCAGCGCCGATTCCATCTCGGCCTCGGCATCGGACGCGCTGGTCGGCGAGTCGTGCAGCAAGGCTCGCGCAGGTGAGGCGAGCGCGCCGCGTCCGATGAAACCGAGCGTCGCGGCGTCGCCCAACGTGTGCTCGACCGCTTCGGCGCGAAAGTGCCTGCGCCACCGCGGTTGCCGCCAGGCCAGCAGTCGGCTGATATCGGTGGGGACCAGTGCGGTGCCGGTCGAATATTCGGCGAGCAGATTCAGCATGGTGCGACGGTCGCGCGGCGCGTGCGGGGTGCGCAGTTCGATCGCCAATGCCGCCAGCGGTTTGTCATTGGCGTCGCGCATGCCGATCATCCACGGGGTGCGGTCCAGGTCCAGCCAGGCCTGTGCCAGCGCCACCCAGCGACGCGCGGGCGGTGCGTCGCGCCAGCCGTCGGCGGCCGGTGTCGGTGCCCAGAAGTCGTCGGTGGAGTCGAATTCCGGTGGCGGGTCCGGCATACCCTTCTCGATGAGTTTGGCGGCGGCGAGCAGTTCGACGAGCAGTCCGGCGCGCGGTTCATCGATACCGGTCTGTTTGGCGATGCGGCGCAACTCCCGCACTCCGAGACCACCCGCGCGCAATGCGGGCGCGGGCGCCTGGCCGAGCGCCTCCAGAATGTCGGCACAGTGCCGCAGCAGCTCGCCCACTTCGCCCGCCGCGACCGCATTCACTTCGGCGGGGCTGTGCTTCGTCGGTGTCGGCTCCGGCGGTTTCAGCGCGTGCGGGTGGGTCACCGGCTCCCGGCGCAGCACCTGGCCGACGGTGACCGGGAGCTCGACGGTCTCCTCGTCGATCCAGTGCAGTAGTCGGCGACCGAGCAGTTGCTGGATCGGGCGGTCGGCCGGTGTGCCCGGAGCCGCGTCCCTGGTGCGTCCGCGCGGGCCCGTGGTGGCCAGCTTGTCCAGCAGCGCACGTTCGGCGGGGGAGACGGCCGCGAGGGCCGCTGACACCTCGGGCTCGGTCAGCGCATCCGGAATTTCGGTTGTGCTGCCGATCGGCCACGGCAGCGCCTCGGCGGTGGCCGGGATCAGATGTAGCTCGTCACCGACGTTCCAGACCAGTGCGCGATCGGATAGGCGGGCCAGCGCGGCATCGATCGCCGCGACCTTGACCCGATCTTTCAACTGCACGCGCAATGCCTTGCGACTCATCGGCGTTGCGCCCGAACCCGTTGCCCGATGCACCGCAAGGGTTTCCACGATCGCGAACTCGAGTGTGTCCAGGTCGTCGGTGGCACGCAGCACCGAAGCGCGCTGCTCGGCGCGGGCCGCGAGCACCGCCATGGAGGAAGGCAGTGGCACGGCCAGATCGGGCCGGAGTTCGAGCAGGGCCACCAGCTGCGCATTGCTGCGGGCAGCGAGCCACCCGGCCAGGGATTCGGTCGCAGGCTTCCCCGCCTCCCCGGACCTTTTGCCGGTTGTGAGTGTCGCGTGACTGCCGTCGCGGGCCGACGGTGGTGTGCCCGGTCCGGCATTGGGCGTCCCCGACGAGTTACCCATGTGCTCTCGAGATCAGTCGTTGCGTAGCAGTCCGAATATTGTCGATTTTGTCAGCCTAGTTGATGTCGCTTTATCCGTGGCCGGGCGTCGGCAGCAGCGGAGGGCAGAGTGCTGGCGGGTCGCTCGCATGCCACAATGTGGTCGTGGTGAACAAATCGAAGAAACCCTATGTCGACCATGGCTGGCCCTCGGTGGAGGACGGTGGCCATGCGGTCACCGAACTGTCGTCGACTCGTTCCGGTGGGCTCTCGCCGTTCGGTGAGGACACCGAGTTTCCGCTCCCGGCCGATCAGCTGCCATACATGCACCCGAATACGGTGATCAACCGCTGAGCGGCACATCGCTCGATACCCGGACGGAAAACCCGCGGATACGAAGAAGGTCCCCGCATCAGTGATGCGGGGACCTTCTTCGTATGGTCTGCGCTGTGCCGACTCAGGAGGGCAGCATGCCCTTGTTCGCCTCGTAGAAGCTCACGACCGCCGGGTCGAGCTGAGTGCCCTTGGCGGCATTGAAGAAATCGAGGGCTTCCTGCGGGATCTGCACACCCTGGCCCTGCACGACGGCGACGGCGCGGTCGATCGCGTCGAACACCTGCTGGCTGGGGTCGGCGGCGGCCTGCTCGGGAGCGGCGGGGGCCGGGTTCCAGCGCGGGGTCTCGGTGGAGGAGGGGGCGGTGCGCGGGGTGGATCTGCTGCTCAGGCCGAGCGAGGACGAGCAGGAGGGCCAAGCGCCCCAGCCCTGGCTGGCGAGGACCTTCTCGGCGACCGCGATCTGCTGTTCGCGGGTGGCCTGGTTGGCGGTCGCGGCGTATTCGCCGCCGCCGTGAGCATTCCAGGTGGAGGGGGAGAACTGCAGTCCGCCCTGGAAACCGTTGCCGGTGTTGATGCCCCAGTTGCCTCCGGCCTCGCACTGCGCGAGGCGATCCCAATCCTGGTCGGGTGCCGCGCTGGCGTTTCCAGCGAGAGCCACACCTGCGGTGCCGATGATCGCGCCGGTGACGGCGACCTTGGCTACGGTGCGCCCGGTGGAGGTTGGCTTGCGATGGCGTCCACTCATATCGGGTTCTTCTGCCTCTCGTACGCATCTGCACGTGGTCCGGACTGAGAGGTCGTCCGTCCCGCCCCCACCCCTGCTTCCGTTGGGGTCCGGTACCCGCGGGGTGAGGCTTGATGCGGCGGGCCGGTGGTTGCCGGTTGTCCCGGCTGGGTAAGACGGTACGACGATCGGCGCGAAAAATCACTATTTGGTAACCGGCGGGTCCGCGCGGATCTCGGACCGGTATCGGTTGCGGGGGAGAAGCTTCCGCGCAGCTGAGGCATGGTGCGGGCGGGCCGGTCACGGGCCACTACCGCTCCGTTATCGCGCCGTTATGTGACGAGGATCACACTGGCGATTCGGTAACGATTAGCAGGGGTAACCGGTTTACCGCGATCGCCGGCCGGACCACAGTGCGAAAACGATCGCGCAGAGGAAGCCGAGCGGCGCCGACATCGCCAGCAAATACAGCCACAGGCCCGGGTCGGAATCGCTGAGGACCGGCGTCAGAAATATGGCGACGATCGCAAGCAAGCCGATCGCGAACAGACCGAGTGCCACGTACAGCAACCGGTCGCCCGCGCGGCGCGGTGAGCGGCTCGGCGGCGGTGGCGCGGATGGGTTCGTCACTGCTCGACCGTAAAACTGATGTGCTTGCGTTATTCGCACCGGGGTAGACTCTGTGTCAATCGCGTCCTGCACAGCTGTGGGGCGCGTTCTTTTCGCAAACTGACAGGAGCTGTCCGCGGCGATTATGCCGGACGAGCACCTGGGCAGACGGATGCGCTCGGGCCAGTGGGGCCCGAGTTTCGATGACGAACGGGTGAGTGCAGTGCCGACCGGCAGGGTGAAGTGGTACGACGTCGAAAAGGGCTTCGGCTTCCTTTCCCAGGACGAGGGTGAGGATGTCTATGTCCGTTCGTCCGCGCTGCCCGACGGCGTCGATGGGCTCAAGCCCGGCCAGCGGGTCGAATTCGGCATGGCCGCCGGTCGCCGTGGCCCGCAAGCGCTGAGTCTGAAGGTACTCGAATCGCCGCCCTCGGTCCGTCAGGGCCAGGAGCGCGATCGCAGTGCGCACAAGGAACCGGCCGCGCGCAAGCACACGCCGGACGAGCTGCACGGGATGGTCGAGGACATGATCACCCTGCTCGAGGCCAAGGTGCAGCCGGATCTGCGCAAGGGCAGGTACCCGGATCGCAAGACCGCTCAGCGCATTTCGGAAGTGGTGCGGGCGGTCGCGCGCGAACTCGATCACTGACGTTCGCGGATAACGAATTACGCGCGCTGCCCGGCCTACCGGGCAGCGCGCGAATCGTTTCAGGGCCGACCTTTTCGAGCGACCTGCAAGCAGTCGCTACGGACCTTTTCGAGCGACCTGCAAGCAGTCGCTGCCGACCCTTTCGAGCGACCTGCAAGCAGTCGCTACGAACCCTTTCGAGCGACCTGCAAGCAGTCGCTACGACGAGGTGCTGATCGACCAGGCCGCGTGCGGGACGTAGAACTCGCGGCCGGTCTCGTCGCGCGCGAGGATCGGCAGCTGCAATTCGATACCGACGAGCCGCAATTCGGGCTCCGGCTTCGAATCGATGGTGACGGCGAGTGCGCCCTCGGGATAGTCGTTGCGGCTCACCACTCGGTCCACCTTCTCGCCGCTCGGCATGGCGTAGACCAGCTGCGCCAGCCAGGGCGCGTCGGCGATCTTCTTCGGCAGTGACAGCTGCAGCGGGTATCCGGCGGGGACGTCGAGGGTTACGGTTTCGCCGTACTTGCAGTTCTCCATTTTCACTGTGCAGTACAGGAATGGGGACACCGTGACGGTCTTGCCGTGCGCGTATGCGGTGACGGTCGGGTCGGGGTGGTCCGCGTTGCGGACGAACACCGTCAACACGCCGACGAACGCGGCGGTGAACACCAGTAGGGCCGCCACGCATAGCGCGACGACGGTGCGGGTACTGAGCTTGTTCACCAGATCGGGTCTCCTGTGCCTCGTTGCATGTGCTTAGTGTCGCCATCGCGCTCCTTGCCGCGTTGTGCGGCTCGGTCGGCGTCGGCGTGTCGGGTTGTCGCGACCGCCTGCTCGGCATGTTCGGGGCGGTGGCCGCCGAGGCCGGGCAGCAGGGAGTGGCCGCGGTCGCTGATGAAGGTCTGCAGCAGCCCGAACAGCAGGACCGCGGAGATGAACGCGAAACCCTGCCAGTAGGTGGTCGGCATCAGCACGCCCGCCGCGCCGCCGAGAACCCAGCTGAGCTGCAGTACGGTCTCGGACCGGCCGAAGCCGGACGCGATCGATTCCGGCGGCAGATCGTCCTGGATGGACGCGTCCAGCGATACCTTCGCCAGTGCGCTCGCACCCGCCGCGACCAGGGTGGCCAATGCGGCGCCGAGCAGATTGTCGAGGAAGACCGCGAGCAGGGCGACCGCGCAGCAGGCCGAGGTGCAGCCCAACACGATCAGTGACGGCTTGCCGAGTTCGATCCGGGCGCCGGTCGCATTGCCGGCGAAATTCCCGATCGCCGCGGCAACGCCGACCACGCCGAGCATGGCAGCCTGCTGCCAGCCGCCGTGTTCGGTCGCCTTGGCGACGAAGGCGACATAGAACGTCAGGAAGCCGGTCAAGATGCGAATGGCGCCATTGCCCCACAGTCCGGTCACGACCGCGCGGCCCAGCGGCTGCCTGCGCTTGCGCGGCGGAACCGTGGCTTCGGTTGCCGGACTGAACACTTCGGTTTTCGCGTGATAGCTGAGGGTCGCCGGGACCTCACCCTCGGTGACCTCGACCCAACGTGGGATGCGCAGGCTCAGGAAAGTTCCCGCGATCGCGATCGCGGCGGCCAGCACAAGTGCGCCATTGGAACCGGCGATCGCGGCGGCGAGTGCGGCGACCGCGCCCGCGCCGATGGTGCCGCCGACCAGACCGAACACGGTGAGCCGAGAGTTGGTGCGCACCAAGTCGATTTCGGGTGGCAGCACACGCGGCGTCACCGCGCTCTTGAGCACCGAGAACGATTTACTGCCGATCATCATGCACAGGGCGAGCGGATACAGCGCCCAGCTGTCGAAGGCGATGATCAGCACCACCGCGACCACCACGCGCAGGGCGAAGGAGGTGGCGAGTGCGAGGCGGCGGCCGCGCTGTAGTCGGTCCAGCATCGGTCCGATGAGCGGGGCGATCACCGCGAACGGGGCGATGGTGATCAATAGGTACAGGGCGACTTTGGTTTTGCTCTCCGCAGTCGCGCTGGCGAAGAACAGTGTGTTGGCCAAAGCCACCGCGATCGCGGCGTCCAAGGCGAAGTTCGCCATGGTGGCGTAGGTCAGCGCGGTGAGGCCGGATTTGTCGGCGCCGTCGGCCTTGGCGGCGCGCTGGAAGGTGGCGACGCCGCGGGAGGTGAGTTCACGGCCGCGCATGGCGGCGACCCGGGTGACGGTCAGCTTGCGCGGAACGCGCTGGGGCTCGGCCGGGATTTCGGGCTGCGGCGGGTCTTCCGGTTTCGCGGATTCACCGGGCAGCGGCTTGGTCGGCGGGGGTTCGCGGCGTTGCGGCGGTTCGGGCGAGAGTGGCGGTAGCGAGGACCGGCGGGGCGGGGTGTGGGGTGGCGGGTAGCGGTCGTAACCGGGGTGACGCTGGATCGGTGGGGACTCCTCGCCATCCCACGGACCACGGTCGGAACCGGAGGGATCGCGGGGAGTAGTCACAACCTCAATTCTGTCGTACATCGGCGACTTGGGTTCAATTGCCGCTCCAAGCCGTCCGGAAAGGTGACTTGGCTCGCTCAGTCCGGTACGAATCGGACCTCGAAGATGGTCGGCCAGTATTTGCCCGTGATCAGGAAGCGGTCCGTGCCGGGCAGTTGCGCGATGCCGTTGAGCACATCGGTGTGCGCGCGCACGGTCGCGGGCAGCAGTCCGCTCGCGTCGATGACCGCGAGGACGCGGCCGGTTTCGGGATCGATGTGCAGGATCTCGTCGGTGGGATAGGAATTGGCGTAGACGGAACCATCGGCGGCGCAATCGAGTTCGTTGAGGTGGGCGCGGTTTCGGGTGGTGAGGGTTACCGTGCCGGTCACGGCGAAGGTGACCGGATCGCGGAAGGTGAGGGTGTCGGTGCCGTTGCTCATCACCAATTCGCCCGCGCGGGTGCACAGCCCCCAGCCCTCGCCCTCGTAGGACGCCCTGGCGTGTTCGGCCAATGTCGCCGGATCGCGGGCGATCGCGATCCGGTGCTTCCAGGTGAGCTGCCAGAGGGTGGCACCGGCTTTGGTGACGCCCTCGCCGAAGTAGGGCGCGGGCAGTTCGGCTCTGGTCAGTTCGTCGCCGGTAGTCAGATCGGTCGCGCGCACCCCCGACGCGCCCGGCATGCCGGTGGCTTCGTAGAGCACGGTGCCGTCGACCTCCAGACCCTCGGTAAACGCCCGTGGATCGTGTGGACGGGTGCCGACCACCTCGATATGCCGTCGCGGCGGATCGTCGTCGGAGCCGCCGCACCCGGTGATTCCGAGCAGGCTGACCAGGACAACGACGGCCAACGAACGCCGATTGCGCTCCATACGGCAAAATGTAGGCCGTGAGCGCAGTATCTGTTTCGCAGTCCGGCGTGCGGCCGATCCTTGCCGATGCCGTCGACGTGGCCCGCCGTGCGCTCCTGGAGCTGGAGCCGACCGGTGTCGGCCCGCATATCGGTGTCACCGGCGAGGACGAGGCCGCGGCAACCCACCGGTTCGAGGCCACCCTGGCCGGTTATCGCGGCTGGCAGTGGGCGGTCGTGGTGGCCGCCCCGCCGGACGCGCAGTACGCGACGGTGAGCGAATCGGCGCTGCTGCCCGGTCCGGACGCACTCGTCGCACCCGATTTCGTCCCGTGGGAGCAGCGCATCCGCCCCGGCGATCTGGCGCCCGGCGACCTGCTCGCCCCGCCTGCTGATGATCCCCGGCTGGTGCCCGGCTACGTCGCGAGCGGCGATCCGGCCGTCGACGAGGTTGCGCTGGAAATCGGCCTGGGCCGCACCAAGGTGCTCAGCCGCGAGGGGCGCGAAGAAGCCGCCGAACGCTGGTACTCCGAATACGGCCCTGAAACCGATATGGCGAAGGCCGCCCCATCCACCTGCGGCCGCTGCGGCTTCTACCTCCCCCTCGCCGGCGCCCTCCGCTCCGCCTTCGGCGTCTGCGGCAACGCCATGGGCGCCAATGGCCACGTAGTCCACGCCGAATACGGCTGCGGCGCGCACTCCGACGTAGAAGTCCCCACCGGCGGCGGATCGCCGCTGTACGAGGCGTTCGACGACGCGGCGTTCGACGTGATCCCGGTCGAGGCGTTGCGCAAGCCCGCACCCGAAGCCGCACCGGATCCGGTGACCACCGAGGGTGAGTCTTCCACCGCGGCGGGCATCAGCGATGCCGCGATCGCGGCCGAACCGACCACGGTCGAACCGAGCGATCGTGGCGCATCCGACACTGCGGCCCAGCCGCGCGAGGCAGGGGTCGGCGATGTTGCGACCAGCTCAGTGGAGTCGGCTGCCATCTCGTCGGATGATGTCACGGCTGAGCCGAATGCGTCGGTCGCGCACGATGTCTCGGTGCCTGGCGCGGACGGTCAGGCCGATGCCGAGGCCACCGAAGATCTGACAGGTGAGGCCGCTGAGCCGACTTCGGTCGAGCCCGGCGGTGCCACGTCGAGTGATGTCGTGGCTGAGTCACCCAGCGCGGTGGAGCCGAATGCTCTCCCATCGGATGATGTTGCGGCCGAGCCGAATGCTGCGGTCGATTTCTCCGCAGGTGGTGTGGACGGCGAGCCCAGTACCGAGGCGGCTGAAGGACTGACGAGCCATGTCGTCGAGTCGACCGTCGAGCCCGGCGTTGGTGCGTCGAGTGATGTTGCGGCCGCGTCGCCCAACGCTGTCGAATCGAGTGCTGTCGAATCGAGTGCTGTCGCCGCGTCGGATGATGTTGCGGCCGAGCCGAATACGGCCGCCGCGTACGATGCCACCACGCCGAGCGGGGTCAGTGAGCCCGGTGACGCTGCGGTAGATCTGACAGCCGACTCGCTGACTGAGCCCGATCCGGCGGTCGTCGAGGATGCTGCGGCACCGAGTGTCGGCACCGAGGCAGATGATGCGACTGCCGCAACTCGAACTGCGGCAATTGCTGAGCCGCCTTCCCCGGAGCCCGGCGCTGCTGCTTCGCGTTTCGGCAGCCAGTCGCCCAGCGCTGTCGAGTCGAACGCTGCGCACCTGCCGGGCGAGGCTGCGGCAGAGTCGAGCACATCGGGTGAGCCCAATGTCGTCGCCCAGGGCGTGGCCGACATGTCCAGCGCCGCAGCCGCATTCGGCCCTGCTGCTGACGTGGTCACTGAGCCGAGCGCGGTGGTCGAGCCTGTTGGTTCGTCCGATGCGGACCGCGAGTCGATCGGCGCAGTGGCGCCCGGCGCGGATGCGGCGGAAGGCCCGGTTGGATCGACGACGGGTGCATCCGTCAGTCGCGAGACCGAACCGAACAGTGCCACTGCCGAGAGCGTGGCAGGCTCTGAGGCCACGGCTACCGCCGGCTCAGCGAGCTTCCCCACGTCGGGAGATCCGAGCGCCGAAACTGCTGCGTCGCAGTGGGAGTCGAGTGCCGAGCTTGCGCCCGGTGCAACCGCCGGGGGCGGCGAGGCAGCTCCCGAGGCAGTGGCGAGTGGCGCAGCAGGCGACACCGCCGCAGTTGAGTCGAGCACCGGAGTGGCCGCGTCGCAGCCGGAATCGGGCGCTGAGATCGCGTCTGGTGCCATTGCCGGGAGTGGCGTGGCGGTTCCTCTCGAGGCTGTGGCGGGCGCCGACGCCGCTATTGAGTCGAGTGCTGAAGTGAGCGTGCCGCAGCCGGGGTCGGGGGTCGGCGCAGCGGCCGGTGCCGTTGTGGTCGAGCCGGGTGCTGAAGGTGCTGTGCCGCAGCCGGAATCGGATGCTGGTTTCGCGACCGGGGCTACCGAGGTCGGTGATGCTGCTGGGGCGTCGGCCATTGGTGCAGAAGGTGGCGTCGCTGCGGGTGAGTCGAGCGTTGACGAGGCCGTGTCCGAAGGTTCGGGTGGCGCTCTGGCATCGGACGTCAACCACATGGCTGAGCCGGTCGTCGATGCGACGGCCGAAGCTGAGGCCGCAGTGATCGAACCGGGCATTGAAGGTGCTGTGCCGCAGCCGGAATCGGGTGCAGGCGCGGCTGGTGCGGCGGCAGACTTCGTAGGCGGAGCTGAAGTTCCAGATGACGAAGCTTCCTCCGTTCGAGGCGAGGTGGCCGAAGCGCACGGCGTGAGTGCCGATGCTGATCGTGGCGCTGTCGATGCCGACGCACTGGGCGCTGACAACGAGGTGGCCAGCGCAGTCAGTGCGAGTGTGAACGTCGATGGCGGTGTTGCTCACGCTGACGGTGAGATAGTGGGTGCTGATGGCGCGTCTGTCGACTCTGTTGGTGGGGATGCGGGTGTCGATGGTGGCGTTGCTCACGCTCGCAGCGAGACCACGGGTGTCGATGACGAGGACGCCGATGTCGGCAGTGCGAGTGCGGACATCGGCGGCGGCGTTGCGCATGCCGGCAGCGAGACTGCCGGTGCCGAGCGCGAGGACGCCGGCGCTGACAGTGCGACTGCGGACTCTGATGGCGGGGCTACCGGAACCGATGGCGAGGCCTCTGCTGTTCGTGGCGAGGCGGTCGATGCCGACGGTGCTGTAGCGGACGCTGACGGTGGGCACCCGGACGCTGACGGCGGGGTCGCCGGTGCCGGTGACCAAGCCGCTGACGGTGCGGGTGGGAGTGGGCCCGGGGCTGCGGCTCGGCCGGAGTTCGGGTCATCGCTGCAGGGGTGAGCGCGGTATCGGCGGCGGATCCGTTCGGGACGTCGGGGCTGCGGGCGGGGGTGCTTGCGGCTTGGCGTGATTCGCCTACTCGGTTGCGGGAGGATGCGGCGACCGAAGCGGATCTGGTGCGGGCAGGGTACCGGGATCGGCTGCTGACCGAATTGGCGCAGAATGCCGCGGACGCCGCGGCCAAGGCCGGTGTCGCGGGCCGAGTGGTGGTGCGTCTCGTAGACGGTGCGGTGCACATTTCGAATACCGGTGCACCGTTGGATCTTTCGGGCGTGCACGCGCTGACCGCGCTGCGTGCTTCCGGCAAGGCGGATCCGGCCGTGAGCGTCGGCCGCTTCGGTGTCGGCTTCACCGCCGTACGCACGGTAAGCGAAGAGATCGAGGTCCGATCGACCACCGGCTCCATCCGGTTCTCCCACGATCTCACCTGGAAAGCCCTGCGCGACAACGCGATCACCGTCCCAGACCCGGCCGAAGCCTTCACCCCACCCGTCCTCCGCCTGGCTTGGCCGACCGACGCCACCCCGCCACCGGACGCAGATACCGAGATCGTCCTGCGCCTGCACCCCGACATCGACCCCCAATCCCTACTCGCCGCAATGCGCGCCGAAGCCGTCGACCTCCTCCTGGAACTGCCCGCCTTACAGAGCATCCGAATCGGCGACGACGAGATCACCAGCACGGTCACCGATCCGCCCACCGAAGGTCCGCACCAGTGCGAGCACGAAGATCCCCACCCCGCACACGTCAGCGAGGATTTCGGCGGCGGCGCTTCGCATCCGCACAGTCGACAAGGCGTGCCACACGGTAGTGGTGATACCCTCGCGACCCCAACTCGCGGCGATGCCGACCCGAGCCGTGGCTATGCGGATCCCAGTCACGGGCGTGTGGACTTCCGCGGCGGTAATGCGGACCCGAGCCGTGGCTATGCGCATCCGACTCTCGGGCATGTGGATCCTACGCGCGGGGGTGCCGACCCGAGTGGCGGCTACGCGGACCCGAGTGACGGCTACGCGAAACCGAGTGGCGGCTACGCGGACCCGAGTGACGGCCACGCGGACCCGAGTGACGGCCACGCGGACCCGAGTGACGGCCACGCGGACCCGAGTGGCGGGCGCGCCGATTCGGGCGGCGGTGATGCGGACCCTAGTGGCGGCCACGCGAACCCAGGTGACGGGCGCGCGAACCTGACTGGCGGTGACGCGAACCTGAGTGGCGGGCGCGCCGACCCGAGTGACGGGCACGCCGACCTGATCGGGCCGCACGACACCCACGATGCCGAATCCGGCGGCACCGAGGCAGACCTGAGCATCGGCCGATCCGCAGGGGCAGGGCTCAGGGAGTTGCGGATCGATGGCCCCGGATCGCAGCGACGGGTTTGGTGGGAGTACCGGACTGCGCGGGCGCGCTGGTTGCTGCCGCTGCAAAATGGCAGGCCGGTGTCCGCTGTGCATGATGTGCTGCGCGCACCCACGCGATCCGACGAGGAGCTGTCGCTACCAGCTCTCCTGATAGCCGACATACCGATGCAGCCGGACCGCCGCCGCGTCCTCCCTGGTGCTCGCCTTGCCGAATTCGCGCAGGGTTATGCCGATTTCGCCCGAGCACTCCCGCCGCGCGATCGACTCGTCCTGGTTCCCTCCCCGGGCTTCGCGCGCAGCGAGGTCGACGGCATTCTGCGCGAGGCCCTGATCCGCGAACTGCAGACTCACCCCTGGCTACCAGTCGTCACGACCCGCTCGGAAGCCGCTGGCGAAACCGCCGCACAGTCGGCCTCGGCCGGTACCCGGTCAGCCGTTGCTGACCAAGCCTTTTCGGTGCGCACGGCCGCTGAGAGCGATGCCGAGCTCGGCACTGACGACTGGACCGCCGCAGACCTTCCCGGCGACGCGCGCTCGTCCGCGCCCCGGATAAGACATGCGGTGCCAACGCGAGCGAGCGTATTCACCGGCCTGAGTCGGGAATTGGCCGACCTGCTCGATGACGTCGTCGGACCGCTGATAGTACCCGAGTTGTCGGGGCGCACACACAGCGAGGCTCTGGCTGTACTGGATGTACACAGACTGGGACTTGCCCGGCTGGCGGAACTTTCGGCCGGGCTCGAGCGATCCCCGACGTGGTGGCATTCGCTGTACGCGGCGTTGGAGCCGTACGTTGTCGATCCGTTGGCCGCTGAAGAGCTCGGCGCGCTCGCGGTGCCGCTGGCGGACGGCCGGCTGGTAACCGGCCCGCGCACAGCAGTTTTGGATGACCAGCTAGATTTCGCCATACCGGTGCACTGGGCGCGTCTGGTGCACCCCGAGGCCGTGCATCCACTCCTCGCGCGACTCGGCGCACGTTCGGCCACCGCCGAGGATCTGTTGAGCGATCCCGGATTACGCGCGGAACTGGAGGACCAGCCGGGCGATCCCGACACCACAGATGCCGTGCTGCGCCTCGCCGCACATACGGATCCGTCGGCACTCCCGTCTTGGCTCGGCCTCCTCGAATTACCCGACACTACTGGGGAATTGCTCCCCGCCGACGAATTGCTGCTCCCCGATGCGCCGCTGAGCACATTGCTGGTGCTCGATTCGCCGTTCGGCACTGTCGCGACGGATCTGGTGGACCGCTACGGCGCCGAGGCGCTGCGTGCGGTGGGCGTCGGCTGGGATTTCAGCATTGTCGTCGAAACCGATCCCACCGGCCCCGATCACCACCTGGACGACGAGGAGCGCTGGTGGTCGGACCTGCCCGAGGATCCGCCGGAACTGGCCGCCGTCCGCGACCTGGACCTCGTCGAAGAGTCCTGCTGGCCAGAGGCGTTGCGGCAGTTGGCATCCACTCCGCGTACCCGCGAACTGCTCACCGATCCCGACGGCTACACGACTTGGTGGTTGCGCAGACATGCGCGCATAGACGGAACCCCTCTCGGTCTGCTCCGTCACCCCGCCGATACCGAATTCGCCGGCCTACTCCCCGAATTCGAACTTTCCGGCCTGGACTCCGAAGCCTTACGCGCAGTCCTGGCGAACCCGAATGCCATCACCCAGGAACTGGCCGCCGCACTGCTGGACGCACTCGCCGACCCGTCGAAAACCCCTACGCCCGATGTGGTTTCCCGAACCCACGCCCGCCTCGCGGCCGCCGTGGATCACCTCGACCTGACCGAACTCGAGCTCCCCGAGCGCGTGCGTGCCCTGTCCTCGGCAGTCGTCGACCCCAACGACGCCTGGGTACTCGACCAGCCGTGGTTCGGCCTCGCCGTTCCCGCGGATCACCTGGTAGCAGGCGATTCCGCTACCGCGCCCGCCCTCGCGACCTTGCTCGATCTCCCCATGGTCTCCGATGTGATCACGGCCGAGGTGATGAGCCAGGGCCGCCACACCACGTGGTCCGCCGAACCATTGGGAATCGTTCTCCGCCAACTGTTCATCCTGCCCGATGAACAAGGCGACCTGGTGCTCCACGACGATCTCCAGATCCGCCTGCGCGGTGCCCTGGAAGCCACCGTGTCTGTCCCCTGGTGGCGCGACGGCGCAACCACCCACATCCGAACCCCGCACCATCCGGCCTGACTGCAGCTACGTAGCTACCCAGAGCTACATAGCTACCCAGCCGAATTACACCGCGTAGTTCGCAACCATCTCGCTGAGCAGATCCAGTTGTCCGCGCACACTTTCGCTGTCGTTGTCGACCAACCAGCGCAGCACAACACCGTCGATCACATTCAAGGTGAAGCGGCTCAGCGTCGGCACCGGCACGGACCACTGGCAACCGGTGGCATCGCGGGCATGGTCGAGGATGTCGGCGACCGTCGTGTCGTTGAATGCGTACTGTTCGCGCGCTATCGCGAGTTTCGCGGGAGTCGATTCCCCTTCGCGTAGCGCATATGTCGTGGTTTCGTATGTGAGCAGTTGTCGTTCCGGTGTTGCTTCAATGTTGAGCCACATCAGTTCGAGCCCGGCGCGCACCAATTTTTGAAGCGCTTCTTTTCCACTTCCGACGTCTTGCCAAACTGTTTCGTTGGCATCGACGGAATCGCGTAATTCCATCGACAACGCCTTGACCAGCTCGGTCATCAGCGCGTCCTTGTTTTCGAAACAGTAATGCACCACACCGAGTGAAACGCCAGCTGCCTGAGCGACATCGCGCGTGGTCACGCCCGCGACGCCCTTTTTCTCGGCAAGGCCGATGGCTGCCTCGATAAGGTGGGCCCGTCGTTCTTCGACGCTCAATCGGGAGGACACCCAAGCGAGTTAAGTCCGCAACTCCGCCGCAGTCAATTCGCAGGGCCGAAAATCTCGACTGGACGATTGTCCAGTTGTGTGGTTCGCTTCAGCACGGGATCGAAGGGAGACGCGTATGCCGGTGTCACGCAGAACGGTGCTGGCCCGAACCGCGGCGGGGTCCGCCGCGCTCGCGACTGCGGCGACGGCGCCGGGTGTGACTTCGGCGCTCGGCGCACCGGCCACCGCGGCTCCCGAAATAGTCGGCTACCTCATCGGACTGGGGCTTTCCGATATCACCGGCCCGGCCGCAGAATGCGGAATGATGGGCTATTCACAGTTCGAGCAGCAGACGGCGGGCATCCATCTGCGCCCGCGCGCTCGCGCATTCATCATCGCCAGCGGTGCGCGTCGAATCGTGTTCGCAGTAGCGGAGAACGGCATGATTTTCCAGTCCGTGCACCGCGGCGTCATGCTCGAACTCGGCCGCCGCTTCGGTGATCTGTACACCGAACAGAACGTCGCGCTCACCTCGACGCATTCGCATGCGACCTGTGGCGGCTCCAGCAACGATTACGCGTACAACCTGTCGATTCTGGGTTTTCAACAGCAGGTATATGACGCCGAGGTGAACGGCATCGTGGAGGCGATCGCCGCCGCGCACGCCGATCTCGGACCGGGCACGCTTTCGCTGGGTCGCGCCGAACTGCACGACGCGAGCGTCAACCGATCACGAGTTGCCTTCGAACGCAATCCAGATGTGGATAAACAGCAGTTCCCGAATGCCATCGACCCTGCGGTCACCGCACTGTCATTCGTCAAGGGCGGCCAACAAGTCGGCGCAATCACCTGGTTCGCTACGCACAACACGTCGATGACCAACCAGAACCGACTGATCAGCGCGGATAACAAGGGTTACGCCTCGTTCTCGTATGAACACACCGAGCACGGCGTTCGGTATCTCGGCGGCCCAGCCGATTTCGTCGCCGCGTTCGCGCAGACCAACGCGGGGGATATGTCCCCGAATCTCGATCTGAAACCCGGCTCGGGACCGACCGAGAACGAGTTCGACAACACCCGCATCATCGGCGAGCGTCAGTACCGCGCGTCGAAAACCGCATTGTCGGGCGCACAGTCCATCAGCGGTCCGGTCGATTCGATGCTCTGTTATATCGACCTGGCCGATACCGCCGTCGACGGCAGATTCACACCCGACGGCCAACCGCGCCACACCGCGCCCGCCGCCGCGGGTGTCTCTCTCATCGCGGGCAGCGTCGAGGATGGTCCAGGCCTGCCTGGCATTCCGATCCCCGAGGGTGTGCGCAATCCGTTCATCGATGCGCTCGGCGATCCGCGCCGGCCCGCACCGTCTTGGCTGGCAGATGCGCAGGCGCCCAAGGCGATCATCGCGCCGCTCGGGCTGTTGCCGCCGGTGCCGTGGGTGCCGAATGTGGTGCCGATACAGATCGTTCGGATCGGTGAGCTCTACTTGGCCTGCGGCGGTGCGGAATTCACCATTGTCGCCGGACTGCGCATCCGCCGAGCTGTTGCCGCCGCGCTCGGCGTTCCGCTCGAGCAGGTGCTGATGCAGGGCTACGCGAACGCGTATCACGAATACGTCACCACTCCTGAGGAATACGACTCTCAGCAGTACGAGGGCGGCTCAACCCTTTTCGGCCGGTACACGTTGCCCGCCTACCAGCAGGAGTTCGCCCGTCTGGCAACGGCTTTCGCCGCTCGACAGCAGGTCCCGCGCGGACCTGCGCCGCGCGACATATCCAACCTGCAGCCGAACTTCCAACCCGCACCCGGCCCGGACACCACACCGTCGGGTCGTGGATTCGGCGATGTCCTGACCCAGCCCGCCGCCTCGCACGCGCCCGGTACCCAGGCCGCCGCCGAATTCGTCTCCGCCCACCCGAAACACAACCCCCGTCGCAACGGCACCTTCCTGGAAGTGCAACGCCGCAATGCATCCGGCGACTGGGTCCGCGTCGCCAACGAGGGCGAATGGGCCGTCCGCTTCTACTGGAGCAAACGTGGACCGGCCGCATCCGTAGCTCGCTTCACCTGGGATATCCCGACGGACGCCACCCCCGGCACCTACCGCATGCAACACTTCGCCGACAGTCTCAGCCCCGACGGCACCCTGCACCCCTTCACCGGTATCACCAACGAGTTCGAAGTGAGCTGAGGCCGGCGGTCAAAGTCCGGTTTGCGCGCCTTTGTCGCCGCGGCGGGCGCCCCGGCGCTGGATCGCGAAGATCGTGTAGCCGAGCAGGCCGACGGCCATACCCATCAGACACACCGGGCGGGCGGATTCCCAGCGGTCGCTGGTCCACACGACGACGGTGGCGATCAGCCAGAGGGCGCTGCCGACCACGAGGACCGGCCGTGGATCGGTGAAGCGCGGCGGGATCTGCGGGACATTCTGGGGCACAGTCACAGCGTAGCTGCGGGAAGAGGCGGTCACCGGCCAGCGTGTCCCGTATCGTTCTGCTCTGTGACAACGCCATCGGATGTTCGAGCTCTCGCCGGCGAGCTGTCGCTCGCGGTGGTGCGCTTGACGCGACATCTGCGGGGGCGGCGCGCCGACGCGCAGATTTCCCTGACGCAGCTCTCCGCACTCGCCACCCTGCATCGAGAAGGGGCAATGACGCCGGGCGTGTTGGCCGCCAAGGAGCGCGTACAGCCGCCTTCGATGACGCGCGTGATCGCCTCGCTCTCCGATCTGGGACTGGTGGAGCGCAAGCCGCATCCGACCGATGGCCGCCAGATCATCGTGTCGCTCTCGGATGCGGGTCGCGCACTGATCGCCGACGAAGCCAGTGCCCGCGAGGCCTGGATGACCGAACAGCTCTCCACCCTCACCGACGAACAACTGGTCGTGCTGACGCGCGCCGTCGGGATCATGAAGCAACTCGTCGACGACTCGGAGTAACCGACCCATCCTGGACCCTGGTTGCTAGCGAGGTACGTAGCCACCGCGGGTGTATTGGGCGCCGAATGGCTGGTCGCTGTCCACGATTTCGCGGCCGAGGGGGAACAGCGAGATCGGGATCAGCTTGAGGTTCGCCCAGCCGAAGGGGATGCCGATGATCGAGATGAACAAGGGGATGCTGGTGAGCAGGTGGCCGAGCGCCAGCCACCAACCGGCGACGATGAACCAGATGATGTTGCCGATCATCGAACCGACACCCGCGGAAGGTTTTTCGACCGTAGTGCGTCCGAACGGCCAGAGCACATAGGTCGCGATCCGGAACGAAGCGATACCCCAGGGGATCGTGATGATCAGAACGCAGCAGATGATGCCCGCGACAATGTAGCCGAGCGCCATCCAGAACCCCGCGATTACGAGCCACAGAATATTGAGCACCAGCTGAATCGGCTTCATGAATCCAGCATGCCAGCCCACGTCGCCTCCGGACATCACTCCGGAGTACGAGGACGGCTCAGGGATATCCCCGATCAGCGAAACCAGCGCCTGACCGGCCGCCTCGGCGCAGAACGGCGGTCGTGAGCGGATTCGGCCGCTCAGAATTGCTCAGTTCGGCAAACGCAGGCTCGAGGCAGCCAGGCTCTCAGAAAATCCCCGAAACTGCGGGCTGGTCGGCTCACCCATTCAACTCGACTGGAGAACCAGGCATGCGGCAGGGACGACCCCGCTACGCGGGAGCGGACCGGCTGGCGGGATCAGCCGATTCGGCTGAACCGGGTTGGCCCGCAAGGGCGACTCAGTTGCGTGGGAGCGGACCGGCTGGCGGGATCAGCCGATTCGGCTGAACCGGGTTGGCCCGCAAGGGCGACTCAGTTGCGTGGGAGCGGACCGGCTGGCGGGATCAGCCGATTCGGCTGAACCGGGTTGGCCCGCAAGGGCGACTCAGTTGCGTGGGAGCGGACCGGCTGGCGGGATCAGCCGATTCGGCTGAACCGGGTTGGCCCGCAAAGACGACTCAGCTGCGTGGGAGCGGATCGGCTGGCGGGATCAGCCGATTCGGCTGAACGAACCGGGTTGGCCCGCGACCCAGCTACGCGGGAGCGGACCGACTGGCGGACCAACCCGACCCGGCGGGGCCGAGCTGACCCAACAGCAACAGCCCAGCTCAGAAGAACCAGCCGAGCACTGCGTCTCGTTCCGCCCCGAATGCCTCGTCGAGGGCGCGTAGCTGCACGAAGTCCTTGGCTTGCAGGCGGTTGGCGGCTGCGAAGACCCGGGCGGGGTAGGCGCCCAGGTACATGGAGGCCAGGACGTCGATGCCGAGTTCGAAGTCGGGTGGGCGGGTGGTGGGTGTGCATTCGGCGACGCCGTCGCGCACCGTGAGCGCGAAGGTGCCGCCTGCGTTGCGGAACGGATCCTGTACTGCGAGAACGATATCGAGATCGCGGAGGTATGAGCGAGCGGTCAGGGCAGCGGGAACATCCATGAGACGCAACCACAGTGTGTCGTTGCGCGCCTTCGTGCGCACGAGTCGCAGATCGGTGAGCAGATACGGGAGCGGATCGTTGTCGGTGATCGACGCCTCGACGTGGCTGCACAGCTCCAATCCGAACAGCGCCCGCCACAGCGCGATATCGGCTTCCGGGGTCACCGCGCGCATGTCCTCGACCACCGCGACCATCCCGTGTTCGCGGCGGTGATAGCGGTACAGCGCATACCCGTCCGGGTGCAGGAATGCGAAAAGGTCGGTGCCGCCGTTGCGGAACGCCGGCGGATCGTCGAGTTCCATTCGCCAGCGTGCCTCGGGACGCGCCTGCGCACCGGGCACCAGCCGCCGCCACCGGTCGTAGATCGCGCGCATCGACGCGCCCGCGTCGGCCAGGGTGCTGAGCACCACGCCGCCCGGATCGGGTGTGGATGGCAGGAACTCGACGAAGCGCCGATCGATCGAGACCGCGTTCTCCCGAATCGACGGTCCGTACCCGAACCGACCGTAGATGGCGCCCTGACTCGCGGTGAAAATGGTCAATGCGAGCCCGTCCGCCTCGGTGCGTCGATGCTGCTCGGTGTAGATGGCCCGCAGAATCCCGCGCCGTCGGTGTGTCGGCGAGACTCCGACCCCGGCGATTCCGCAGGCCTCGACGGTGCGTTCGCCGGGCACCGTCAGCGTCATCCGAGTCGACCTGGCATGTCCGACGACGCGACCGTCATCGATGGCGAGGATCGCGTCCTCGGTCGGCCAGAGCTGCGCCCGCAATCGCGCATGCGCCGGATAGCCGCGCATCCCGAACGAGGTGTCGCCGAGCAACTGAATGGCCGCCACGTCGTCCTCGGTGGCCGACCGAATGGTGATGCCGGGTATCAGCGTCATCCCTCGACGATCGCACGCTCCCCGACCCGCCCGCACCTGAATTACCACCCTCACGGAGTTCCCACAGAAGCTCCGAATACTTCGCATACCGACTTGCCGCGCGACTCGCCGACGGCGGAGCACAAAGGTCTGCGGCACCGGTGTTCGTGGAGCTGTCGGCAAACGGCAGGATGTAGCGGTGGCTGATGTGATCGATATCGACGATCCCGCTGATCCGCGAGTCGATGACTTTCGCGATCTGAAGTCGGCGGATCGGCGGCCGGATCTGCCGGGGCGCAAGGGGTTGGTGATCGCGGAGGGGGTGGTGGTCGTCCAGCGGATGTTGGATTCGCGGTTTCGGCCGAGTGGGCTGCTCGGGGTGGAGAAGCGGCGGGTGGAGCTCGCGGAGGATCTGTCGCGGATCGATGTGCCGTATTACCGGGCGAGTGCCGAGGTGATGGCGGAGGTGGTCGGGTTCCATCTCAATCGCGGGGTGCTCGCGGTGGCGCGCAGGCCCGCGGAGTCGACCGTGGGCGACGTCATCGAGCGGGCCCGCACGGTCGCGGTGTTGGAGGGCGTGAACGATCACGAGAATCTCGGCTCGATGTTCCGGAATGCCGCCGGACTCGGCGTCGAGGCGATTCTGTTCGGCGATCGGTGCGCCGATCCGCTGTATCGGCGTGCGGTGCGGGTGTCGATGGGGCATGTGCTGCGGGTGCCGTTCGCGCAACTGCCGAAGTGGCCGGAGGGGCTGGATGTGTTGCGGAGCAACGGATTCCAGATCATCGCGCTCACCCCGAACCCGGCTGCGGTGAATTTGGCGACGGCGATGACAGGGGAGCGGGTGGCGCTGCTGCTCGGCGCGGAGGGACCCGGATTGACCGAGGAAGCCATGCGGGCCACCGACATTCGAGCCCGTATCCCGATGTCACCCGGCACCGATTCGCTCAATGTGGCTACTGCGGCCGCCATGGCGTTCTATGAACGGGTGAGGACGTCGTGAGTTACTTCCCGAACGGGGCGTACCGGCCATACCAGCCGTACCAGGATCCGACCCCGTGGGCCGCCGGGCTCACCGTCGCGACCATGGTCGCACTGCTGACGGCCGTCGCGGTGTACGCATTCGGCTCGGCCTTGGCGGAGGTCCATCCGCTGCTCGCGATCCTGGTCAACCTGGTGGCGGTCGGCGGCGCCGCACCCACCGCCTGGCGCTGGCGCCTGGCACCGGTGACCCGGTGGGTCATCGGTGGCGGCACCGTCGGTGTGTTGCTCGGCTGGCTGGTCCTGATCATCGGCGGCCTGTCGCGTTAGCAGAGACCCTTACGAGACGGGGTCCTTGCCGCGCAGCCAGTCGAGCAGACCTCGTCTCGATTTCGTGTCACCGTTGTGCTGCTCCAGTGGGATCAGGTCGGTCGGGTCGGGGGCCTGGCCCTTCGGGTAGAGGGTGAATCCGCAGACCGCGATATCGCCTGACACCAGTGCGCCCTCGGGGGCTGGGGCGCGGTAGTGGAAGCCGAGCCATTCGTTATTGGCGGCGTCGGCGAAATCAGGTGGGTCGAAGGGGAGGGTTTGCGGGTCGGGCAGTTCCCCGGCCTGCCACCGCACCGGATGATCACCTGCCCAATACGAACGCTCCCACACCAGCGGGAGGCCCTCGTCCTCCAGGATGTTCACCCGCGTCGAGCTGAACGAGCGCCGGAATTCGCCACGCTCCCAATGCGCGAATGCGCCCCAGCCGTGATGCGCGTCGAACGAGATCAGATAGGTGTGCTCCGAGGCGAGCGGGCGAACCAGCAACTCCGCCAGCGCCGTCGGATGCGCACGTGCGGCCTGTGCCGAGCACACCACCGTGACCCCGGGATAGCAGCCGATGTACACCTCGTCGGCATCCGGTCCGGCGCAACCGCCCAGCGTGCCGACCATGATCGGCCTGACATCACGGTCCGTGTGCAACTGTTTCGCCAGCGCGAGCGCGGCTTCGGGGTCCGGATCGTGGTTCGCGCGGAGTACCGCCAACGGATCCTGTGCGTCGACGTACCAGAGAGACGAAGCCTTGGACAGCATTTCCGGCACCTCCCGATGGTTGCACCAAACAGCTCCGCAAACTTTGAGCAACCCACGGCGCCCTCTAGCAACTCCCGCTACCGTGACCCGCCCGACCGTCGACTCACCAAGTCGACGACACACCGAAATCTACCCGCACTCTCGCGCCAACATCGCCCCTTCCGCATTCGAACACGCCAGCACCCCCCAGAAATTCGCAACAAACCGCCCGAAATCAAGATCAGGTGGCACGCATGGCGGCATCGCCCGAGAAGCCCCCGCCGCCATTGCCGCCTGATCTTGATCGGGTCGGATGCGCGCCGGGCGGCTGGCCGAAGTTGGGTTATGTCCGAAGGGGTTGGCGGCTACGGAGGTTCGGGTGTCGCAGTGCTGCCGAGTACTCAGCGCAGGAGCGAAACTCAGTGGCCCGAGCTCCGCACCCCGAGCAATACGTCCTCCCAGGACGGCATCGGCGCCTTCCCCCGCTTGTTCCGAGCTGCCTTCGCAGGCGCCTTCTTCGCCGCTTCCTCGGAAGCAGCGGGCTTGGGCGCAGGCTTCGAGGCCTTGGCCGGGGCGGCAGCGGCGGGCGCAGCCGGGGTGCCCGCACCGGCCGGAGCACCACCGGCCGCCGGAGCCGTATTCGTCCCGGCGGTGACCGAAGCGGAACCGCTCGCGGCCGGAATGGCATTCGTGCTCGCGGCGGGCGGAATCGCGGCTGCCGCACCACCCGCGCTGACCGGCGTACTGCTACCGCCGGCCGCGACGGAACGCTGCTCGTAGTACTCGTCCAACGTCGGCTGGGTCCGGGCCGCCGGACGCGCCGGTGCCGCCGCGGCCTCGCGCGCCGGACGCGCCTCGGCCGGACGAGGTTCCACCGGCCGGGTCTCTACCGGCGGTTCGGGCGCCGCCGGCGCCTCGATCTCCGCCTGCGGCGGCAGGATGGTGGCGAGTCCGCGTAGGGCACGGCCGAAGTCGGGATCGATCAGATCCGAGGCCGGATCGTCGAGCGGGGAAACCGAGCCGCCGTGCGCGTCGGGCTGGTAGCGCCAATGCGCGGCGATCTCGGAACGGCCGTTCTGCCACTGCAATTGCGCGACCCAGAAGCCCTTTTCGTCCTTCCAAGCATCCCACTCGGCATTCTCGAGTGTGTGCCCGCGCTCGGTGAACGCGGCGGTGACGATATCGATGAGGATTTCCACGGCCGGACCGTCGGCGCGCACTGGATGCGCCTTCTGCGCGAGTTCGGCGGCGCGGGCCCGCTCCAGCAGCACCGGATAGGCGAACCGCTCCACGCGACTCAGCGGCATACCGGATTCTTCGGTGACCTGTTCAACGGATGCCCCGGCACGGATACGAGCTTGAATATCGCGGGGACGCATAGTTGCTTCCATCTCGATCTCAATCTGGCCGAATCGGGCAAGGTCTCCGCGTGCTGCGGCTCGAAGCTTGTCGTCGGCGGGCAGCCGGTACTTGGTGCCGGTCTCGGTGTCGATGCACACGATGTGTGTGGAGTCGGGCGTCACCCCGATCACTCGAAGTTCACGCACCGTTACCTCCTTATCGCGTCGGCTCGCGACACCGCCCACTTTTCCGAAACAGTAGTGCACTACTGATGATCTCGAGGCAAGACACGCGGGGCGGAAATCTGCGAAAGTCCCTCCGTGCCCCGCTAATCTGCTCTATTCGTGTTGTCGGCCGCTTGGCCGCGGCGTGTTCGCGGACCCCTGGTGTCTCGCGTCCGACCCTTTCGAGCGACGTGCAAGCAAGTCGCTAGCGGCGGCGCCGTCGAGACTCGCGCCTACGGCGCATGCGCTTCGACGACTCGGACGCGAGACGGGCCGCGAACTCCTCGCTCGTCAGACAGCTCCGTGCTGGTCGGTAGTGCGGGTCTGTTACGTCAGGTCGTTTGTTCGCGGCCCGTTCGGCGGGCGTTGTGGTGTGTTGAGCCGTTTGTTGTCAGCCGAGCTTTTCGACGACCCAGTCGATGCTACGCGTCAGCTGCGAAACATCCTCGGGGTCGATGGCGGGGAACATGCCGACGCGCAGCTGGTTGCGGCCGAGCTTGCGGTAGGGCTCGGTGTCCACGATTCCGTTGGCGCGCAGCACCTTGGCGACGGCGGCCGCATCGACCGAGTCGGCGAAGTCGATGGTGCCGACAACCTGTGAGCGTTGCGCCGGATCCGCGACGTACGGGGTGGCGAAGGAGCTCGACTCGGCCCAGAAGTACAGCCGCGACGACGAATCCAGCGTCCGCTTGACCGCCCAGTCCAGTCCGCCGTTGCCGTTGATCCACTCGATCTGGTCGGCGAACAGCAGCAGGGTGCCGAGTGCGGGGGTGTTGTAGGTCTGATCCTTGGTGCTGTTGTCGATCGCGATCGGCAGCGAAAGGAATTCCGGGGTCCAGCGACCCGAAGCCTTGATCTCCTCGACCCGGGCCAGCGCGGCCGGGCTCATCAGCGCGACCCACAGGCCGCCGTCGGAGGCGAAGCACTTCTGCGGTGCGAAGTAGTAGACATCGGCGTCGGTGATGTTGACCGGCAAACCGCCTGCACCGGAGGTGGCGTCGATGGCGATCAGCGCGTTCTCCGAACCCGCCGGACGCTGCACCGGGATCGAGACACCGGTGGAGGTTTCGTTGTGCGCCCAGCCGATGAGGTCGGCCGACGGGTCCGAAACCGGCTCGGGCGCACTGCCCGGCTCCGCCGAGACCACGATCGGATCGCCGATGAACGGGTTGCCCTTGGCCACCGCGGCGAACTTCGAGCTGAACTCACCGTTGGTCAGGTGCAGCGAGCGCTCGCGGATCAGACCGAAGGCGGCGGCATCCCAGAACGCCGTGGTGCCACCGTTGCCAAGCACCACCTCGTAGCCGTCGGGCAGCGCGAAGAGTTCGCGCAGGCCGCTGCGCACGCGTGCGACCACATCCTTGACCGGCTTCTGCCGGTGACTGGTTCCGAACACCGAGGCGCCGACGGATACCAGAGACTGCAACTGCTCCGGGCGCACCTTGGAGGGGCCACAGCCGAACCGTCCGTCGGCGGGCTTGAGATCGTCGGGAATGATCGGGAACTCAGCGGTCATGGCCATCAGGGTAGACGGTGGTAATGCTGTGACTCTGACCACACTCCGGCTAACGTTATCGCCCATGAACCTTGCGTCGGCTAGCACGGGGTGGCGAGAGCGCAGCAGGGGGCCGCGGAACTTCGGATTGCGCACGGGCGCGCTATCGGATGCGCAGCGGCGCGAGTTGCTCATGCACGGCGCGATCGGCTCGGCGACCATTCTCGGCGTGCGGCCGAGTTCGAAGGCGACGTTCGCGAGGCCCTCCGTGGTTGCGCGGGCTACCGCCTCCGGGCCTGACACGAACGTCGCGGGGCGCAGTGAACCCGGACACGTTTTCTGGATTCGAGTGCAGGGGGAAGGCGCGCTGCCATACGAAACCCGGGTGCGGCAGCGGATGCGCGAGGACGACCTGGAGTGGATGCAGCCCGGTGACGTAGTCGGCTGCCGGGTCGATCCGGGCGATCGCGACCGACTGGTGCTCTATGTGCCCGATATCGCCGAGACCGGCCGGGCGAGCATTTCGAAGATCCTCGCCGATGGCCGCCGCGCCGATGCCACTGTCCTTGCCGCCGCGCCGGTCGCCGCCGACTACGCCGGTCGCGACGACCCGGTGCTGCGCCTGGACCTCGAACTGCGCGCTTGGGACGAGGCGAAACCATGGCGCGTGCGCCTGATCCAACCGGTACCGCTGGTCGCGATCGGCCTCGTCGATCTGGGCCAACATCTGGAGGTCGCCTTCTTCACCGTGGACCGCGGCGAATCCGTCGCGGTCGACTGGCTTGCCTCCCTCGATGAGGATTAGGGCGGCGGCTCGGTATTCGAGCCGCCGTTTCGCTAACTCTTGGCTTTCACCCGCGCCAGCGCATGTCCGGTCAGTGTGATCAGCGCGGTCTTGGCCGATTCCCGGTCCCTGGCGTCGATCATCATCACCGGAACATCAGCGGATAGCGAGAGGGCATCGCGGATGGCCTCCTCGGGAAACTTGGGGGCGCCTTCGAATTCGTTGACCGCGACCAGGAACGGCAGTCCGAGTTCTTCGAAGTAGTCGACCGCGGCGAAACTGTCGTCCACTCGACGGGTGTCGACCAGCAGGATCGCGCCGATCGCGCCAAGGCTGAGGTCGTCCCACATGAACCAGAACCGGTGCTGCCCGGGCGTGCCGAACAGATACAGCACCAGATCATCGGACAGGGTGATCCGACCGAAATCCATGGCGACCGTGGTGGTCGTCTTGTCCGGGACCGCCGAGGTGTCGTCGATTTCGGAGCTCAGATCGGTCATCAGCGCTTCGGTTTTCAGCGGAACGATATCCGAAACCGCGCCGACCAGCGTAGTTTTGCCGACTCCCATTTCGCCGGCTATCACGATTTTCGCCGAGACCGCGCGGGATGTGGTCTCGGGTGGTGCTTGTTCAGGTGCGGTCATCGAACATCCTCGGCTGCAAGGGGTTTCAACTTACCAGTGGCTCTTCCGTCACGTACCCCCCGCTGATACCGGTTCAATCCTGAGCGGATCGTTTCCGGGTCGCGGCGCGTGCTCGCCGCGGATTCCATTGCCGCCGACCCCGATTCGGCCCCACCCGGCACCAACTGATTCCCTGGATCTCGTTTCGGTAGCCCGGACGTTGTCCTTTCCGTGATTGTCGGATCCGCTGCCCGCTCTGCCGCAGACCAGCCTTCATCCGCCGACGAATGCCAATTCTTCAAAACCGGTAGCTCCCCCGTAGCCGGATCCGCCAACCACGCCGACATCATGCCGGTGAAAATCGGCGTTGCCGCTTTCCTTTCGGTGGGCTGCGTCGATCCGTTCGAAGTCGATCCGTTCGAAGCAGACCCGTTCGAAGCGGATTCGGCGGTCTCCGCCGAATCCCCCTCTTCGGTTTGGAAGAACGAGGTCGTCTTCGCCACCCGCTCCTGCGGCCCGGTCGGGGGACCCGAATCGGCCACGCTAGCGGACCGCGGTGGCGCGCCCGCCGCCGCGGTGGTGCTCGATGGCTTCGTAGCAGCCCCTCCCGCTTTGCGCCGACCTTTGCGGTTGACTCCCGGAACCCGTTTCGGCAGACCATAACTGGTGATCACCGGCGGTGCCGCGGGCGCATCCGCCGCAGGTTCGGCAGGCTCGGGTGCGGCCGACGGCGGTGCACCGATTCGACGTGCGGGGGGTTCGGCTTTGGCAACAGGTGTGACCGCCTTGGCTATAGGTTCGGCAACATCCGCGCCCGCCTTGGTGCCGAGCGTGTCCCGATGCACCGGAATGACCGGCTTCAGCGTCGACGGATCCTCCGCATCCTGCGACGGCACCTCGATCAGCGCGGGCGGAATGTGCAGGCTCGCGGTGATTCCCGGACTGAGCGCGCGATCGTGGGTCCGACGCAGCCGAACCGTGATGCCGTGCCGCTCGGCGAGTTTGCCGACCACGAACATGCCCATCTGCCGGGTCATCGCGACGGTGACCACGGCCGGCGTCGCCAACCGTTCGTTGATCTCGTTCAGTTCGCTCGCCGTGATGCCGATGCCCTCGTCGATGACCTCGATGAGCAGGCCGCCCTCGGAGGTCCGGCTGTAGGCGAAGGTGACATCGCTGTCGGGCGGTGAGGCCCGGAGCGCGTTCTCCAGCATCTCCGCGATCAGATGCACCACATCGGTGGCCGCGATGCCCGCGACCCAACCGTCCGGTGTGGCACCGGATTTGACCCGCTGATAGTCCTCGACCTCGGAGACCGCGGCGCGCAGAATATCGCGCACCTCGACCGGTCCGGACCGATCGTGGCGCGACCGCGTTCCGGCCAGCACCAGCAGATTCGCGCTGTTGCGCCGCATGCGCGCGGCCAGGTGGTCGAGCCGGAAGAGCTGGCCGAGCCGATCTGGGTCCTTCTCCTCGAATTCGAGCGCTTCGATCATGCTGAGCTGGCGATCCACCAGCGTCTGGCTGCGCCGCGCCATGGTCTCGAACATGTCGTTGACCTGATCGCGCAGCAGTTGCTGCTGTGCGGCGAGTTTGAGTGCCTGGGTGTGCAAACCGTCGACGGTGCGGGCGATTTCGCCGATCTCCTCACCGGTGTGCACCGGCACCGGTTTCACCTCGATGTCCTCGAGTTGGGCGCCGCGCATGATCCGTTCGACCTCGCTCGGGAGGTCGATCTCGGCGAGTTCGCTGGCACCGGCCCGCAGCCTGCGTAGCGGCTGTAGCAGCGAGTGGGCGACCCACAGCGCGAGTGCGAGCGCCGCGATCACGGTCCCGAGCACCACCAGCGAGGCCTGCACGGCCGAGGATCGGGCCTCGGCGACCTTGTCGTCGACATCATGGATGACGCCCTGCACGATCTGGCGCGTCAATCCGGTGAAGACATCGCGGGATTCGATGGCCAGCCGACGCAACTCCACCAGGTCGACGACGTGCGTGCGCATCGCGACCTCGATCATGTCCTCGAGCACCGCGGTATTGGGACGCACCACCTGATCGAGTTGCGGTTTGGCCGCGGGCAACACCCGTTCGATCGCATCGGCCGCGGCCAGGATGCGTCCCTGCGCAATCTGGAAATTCTCGGCCTGGGTCGGCTGTTGGATCGCCGTCATGGCCGCCATCAGCCAGTTGAAGCCCTCGACTTTGCCGACCAGCACATCGGAGAGCTGCGCCTTCGCGGCCACGACCGAGCCGACGCCGACGGGGGTGAGCAATTTGTCCACAGTGCCGACGGCATCGGCGACAATCGCGTTGTTGAGCTCGATGGCCCTCACCGGATCGCCGCCGCCCTTACCGCCTGAGCGGATGACCTCGCTGGTCGCGGTCATCTGCTTCAGCGCCCTGGCGACCGTCGGATCGATGCCGTTGCGTCCCGCGCGCACCGTGGCTTCGGTAATAGCCGTTGACAATTCGACCAGGTCCTGGTCGGTGGTGGTGCCGTAGACCTGCCCGCCTGCGACGGTCGAGGCCGCCGATTCGAGTGCGGTGATCGCCGGAATATCGGAGATCCGATCGGCCGCACTGTCGTATTCGGAGTAATCGCGGAACAAGACCGTCAGGCGCAGACCGCCGAGCAGAATGGCCGCGGCCAGCGGAAGAGCAACGGCCGCGCCGACTTTCCAGCGGACTCGCCATTGCTCGAGATTCCGCCATCGAGTGTGCGCGAAGATTCCCTGCGCCACCCTACATACCGCCTTCCGCTCGGATCGGGCCGATCCGGTCATCTCGCGCTGGCGAAATGCCCGGTGCACGGCCGCAATCCGTCTCACCATTGTTTTTCGAGCGACCGGCAGGCGGTCGGCTGACATCGCGACACCGGTCAGCATCGGTACCATACTGGCTTGCCGCCGGGGGTTGCGCGTTATTGGCGCGATCCTGGGGCGTGCACTCCATACCGTAATAATTGCACCCCGCGGCTCACCGGCACGATGGCGTGCCGAGCCCGGCTACGGGTGGCAACGGTGCTCAGAGATGGACAAAGGTGAACCCCGCCGATCGCAGCGCGGGCAGCGCCGACGTCATGCCTGCGGCCGTTCCGGAATTCGGCCGGTGCATATGCGCCAGCGAGATCGTACCGGGTGCGGCGGCTTTCATCGCATTCTGCACCTGCGCCGCACTCGCGGTGGCGCCGTAGTCGGCATTGATGCTGAAACCGACCGGCCGCTCACCTAATTCGTTGACGATCGCGACCGCGACATCGTCATAGTGCGCGGTACCCGCGCGGAAGAACCGCGGCGGTTTGCCGAGCAAGGTGGTGAGCCGTTCGTGATTGGCCCAGACCTCGTCGGCGGCCTCCTGCGGCGAGCCGGTGCCCGGGATTTCGTAGGCGGCCCGGCCGGTCACCGATAGCGGCTTGTGTGCCACACCATGATTGGCCAGCTCGAACAGCGGATCGGCGGCCAATTGCGCGGCGCGACCGGGATTCGCGTCGATCCAGCGTTTGTTCAGGAAGAGCGTGGCCGGAATCTGCTGGGAGATGAGCATATTCAGCAATGTCTCATCGATATCGTTATTTCCGGGCCCGCCGCACGCGTCGAAGGTGACCGCCATCTGTTTGCCGTTCGCCGCGAAAGTGCTTGTGATGCCGTCCATCTCCGTGCCCCACCGCGTCGGGTGGGCACCCGCGTGCCGGGCGGCCACCGCCGCGGCGGAGTTGGCCGCAGGGGCCTGCTGCAACGGGGATCTCGGAATGGCCTGCACGTCAACGGCGTTCGCGGCCGTGGTCGTTCTCGATTGCGCGGTGGTAGTTCTGTCCTTGTCGGTACTGCAACCAGCGACGAAAGCCGCAGCCGCGGCACCGAATCCGATCAGCCGCCGCCGCGACACATTCCTATCCAGCATTCCCCGTTAACTCTCTCTCCCACAGCGTCCCCCGAGATGCTACGCGGAATATCGGCAGCGAGATTCCTCGCTCACCCAGCCCCGCTCGTAGCAAGTCTTACCAGCGATCCGTTCGCGGCCCGTCTCGCGTACGCCGCATAGCGCACCATCGACTCAGCCGTCGAAGCGCATGCGCCGCGGCCACGGGATTCGCCCCATTCGATGCGAGTGCATCAGGTGCCGAAGGCCCCGTCATCGCCGCCCCCACGGAGCGAGTCTTACGAGCGACCGTTCGCGGCCCGTCTCGCGTCCGAGCCGTCGAAGCGCATGCGACGTAGTCGCGAGTCTGGACGACGCGTTCGCCAGCCAACCCGACCCCGCGTGCCTGGCCTGACAAAGTCCGTTCAAGCACTGACCACCCCGCACGGAGCGAGATGCTTACGAGCGAGGAGTTCGCGGCCCGTCTCGCATCCGCCCCGTCGAAACGCATGCGCCGCAGGCGCAAGTCTCGACGACCCGTTTGCCAGCCACCGACCGCGTGCCTGGCCTGACAAAGTCCGTTCAAGCACTGACCACCCCGCACGGAGCGAGTCTTACGAGCGACCGTTCGCGGCCCGTCTCGCGTCCGAGCCGTCGAAGCGATGCGACGAAGTCGCGAGTCTCGGCGGCTCGGACGCGAGACACCCGGGGGCCGCGAACCCGCCGCGGCCACGCGGCCAAAAACACAGCTAAACGTGCGCGACAGCGGACCAGCCTGCGACGTCCTGCGGCTGGCGCGGGCCGGGGCCGGTATAGATGGCGGCCGGGCGGACCAGCTTGCCCAGCTGCTTCTGCTCCAGGATGTGGGCACACCAACCGGCGGTGCGGCCACAGGTGAACATCGCGGGCATCATGTGCGCGGGGACCTCGGCGAAGTCCAGGATGACCGCCGCCCAGAATTCCACATTGGTCTCGATGGCACGGTCCGGACGACGCTCGCGCAGTTCGGCGAGCGCGGCCTGCTCCAGCGCGGCGGCGACCTCGAAACGCGGGGCGTTCAGGCGCTGCGCGGTGGCGCGCAGTACGCGGGCACGCGGATCCTCGGCCCGGTAGACCCGGTGGCCGAAGCCCATCAGCTTTTCCTTGCGGTCCAGGATGCCCTTGACCAAAGCGCGTGCGTCACCGGACTTCTCGACGGCCTCGATCATCGGCACCACACGCGCGGGTGCGCCGCCGTGCAGCGGACCCGACATCGCGCCGATCGCACCGGACAGCGCCGCGGCGACATCGGCGCCGGTCGAGGCGATGACTCGCGCGGTGAAGGTGGAGGCGTTCATGCCGTGCTCGGCCGCGGAAACCCAGTAGGCGTCGATGGCCTCGGTATGCCGTGGGTCCGGGTCGTCCTTCCAGCGGGTCATGAACCGCTCGGTCACCGTGGTGCACTCGTCGATCTTCTTCTGCGGTACCGCGGGCTGGTAAATGCCGCGCGCGGACTGCGCGACATAGGACAGCGCCATCACCGAGGCGCGCGCCAGATTCTCCCGCGCGGTCTCGTCATCGATATCCAGCAGCGGCTGGTAGCCCCAGATCGGGGCGAGCATGGCCAGTCCGGCCTGCACGTCGACGCGCACGTCACCGGTGTGCACCGGCAGTGGGAACGGCTCCGCGGGCGGCAGGCCGCGGCCGAATTCACCGTCCACCAGCAGTGCCCACACATCGCCGAAGGTCACCCGCGACCCGACCAGGTCCTGGATGTCGACGCCGCGGTAGCGCAGCGCGCCGCCGTCCTTATCGGGTTCGGCGATATCGGTGGTGAATGCCACCACGCCTTCCAGGCCGCTGACGAAATCAGGGGGTACGGCGGTCTGCCCACTGGGCACCGCATGGCTGGTAGTCATTCTGTGACTCTCCTTGCACTTCGGTTCGTTCCTCGGCGACTGCTTGTAGGTCGCTGGGAAAGGCTTGTTCTCGTCGATGAGGGGTGTGGCTCGCCGAGCACATGCCGATCAACAAAACCTTAGCTCCCTGCTACCGCGGAGTAACGTCTGGCCCATGCGTGACCTGGACAATTCATCTCTCGGTCAGGAAATGGCCGCAAATGATCGGGTTCTTTTCCCGGCGACCGATTTGGCCGCCATGCGAGTCGACTACGGCGGCATGCCATTCGGCAGCGGCGAGGACACCGATCTGGACGAAACCTGGCTGGCAGGCGGCTGGGAGCCGCTGCTGCGGCACTGGATCGAACAGGCCACCGCGGTCGGCATTCCCGAGCCCAATGCCATGGTGGTCGCGACTGTCGCACTCACCGATGTCGGGCCGCGTCCGGTCGCCCGGACGGTGCTGTGTAAAGGCCTCTCACCGGAAGGTGTGACTTTTTACACGAATTACGACTCGGCCAAGGGCAACCAACTGGCGGGCGTCCCATTCGCAGCCGCGACGTTCGTCTGGCCCGCGCTGGGCCGACAGGTTCACGTGCGTGGGCCGGTCGAGCTGGTCTCCGCCGAGACGACCGCGGTCTACTGGCGCTCCCGGCCACGCGATTCTCAGTTGGGCGCCTGGGCTTCGCGCCAGTCCCGGCCGATCGCCTCACGCGCCGAACTCGATCGCACCCTGGCCGAGACCACCGCACGCTTCGCCGATGTGGACGAGATCCCGGTGCCACCGCACTGGGGGGGCTACCTGATCCGACCCGACGAGGTGGAGTTCTGGCAGGGTCGCCGGGGTCGGCTGCACAACCGGATCCGGGTGCGGATCAGCGGCGATGTCATGACGGTCGACCGACTACAACCTTAGAAATCGTGGCGACCCCAACCTTGTTGGCCTACTGACCGACTCATTACGCTGCGGTCGGTGAAACTGCTCGCCGACACCACCCCGCTGCGCTATCCCGATTTCCGACGGTTGTGGACCAGCAACATCGTCACCGTCATCGGTTCGCAGTTGGCCGTGGTGGCCGTCCCGCAGCAGATATTCGAGATCACCGGCAGCTCAGGCTATGTCGGCCTGGCCGGTCTGTTCGGCCTGGTCCCACTGATCGTGTTCGGTCTGTGGGGCGGTGCGCTGGCCGATGTGATGGACCGGCGCAAGCTCATGCTCATCACCAACTGCGGCACCGGTATCACCGCACTCGCCTTCTGGGTTCAGGCCGCGGCGGGATTCGACAACGTCTGGATCGTGCTCGGACTTTTCGCCGTGCAGCAGGCGCTCTTCGCCGTGAATCAGCCGACCCGCAGTGCCGCCATCCCGCGGTTGCTGCCCACCGAACATCTGGCCTCGGCCAGTGCGCTCAGCATGACCGTGCAGCAGACCGGCGCCATTGCCGGGCCGGTGCTCGCGGGTGTGCTGATTCCCGTCGTCGGTCTGTCCACCCTGTATCTGATCGACGCGATCGCACTGCTCGCCACCATCTGGGCGGTGTGGCGGCTGCCCGCCATCCCACCGACCGGAACCGCGCGCAAGGCCGGATTCCGCACCGTCCTGGACGGTTTCGCCTATCTGGCGACGCAGCGCATCCTGCTCGCCTCCTTCGTGGTCGACGTGATCGCCATGGTGTTCGGCATGCCGCGCGCGCTCTATCCGCAGATCGCGCACGAGACCTTCGGCGATCCGGCTGGCGGCGGCGTCGCGCTCGGCTTGCTGTTCGCTTCCATCTCGGTCGGCGCGGTGCTCGGCGGAGTGTTCTCCGGCTGGATCTCGCACGTGCGCCGCCAGGGCCTGGCGGTGGTGGTCTGCATCGTGCTCTGGGGGGTGGCCATGGTCGGCTTCGGCGTCGCCGTCGCCTGGACCGGTCACGGCCTCGGCATCGGGCCGGGGCTGTGGATCGCGTTGGCGTGCTCGGCCTTCGGCGGTGCGGTCGATATGGTTTCGGCCGCGCTGCGCATCGCCATGTTGCAGGCGGTCACCACCGACGAGATGCGCGGCCGCCTGCAAGGCGTGTTCATCGTGATCGTCGCGGGTGGCCCGCGCATCGGTGATGTTGCCCACGGTTTTGCCGCAGCGGCCCTGGGTACCGCGGTCGCCGCGGCGGGTGGCGGCGTGCTGGTCGTTATCGGGGTGTCGCTGGCTGCGCTCATGTTCCCGGCCTTCGTGCGCTATCGCGTCGCCAGGTCGCACTCGGTGCCGGTGTCCGACAGCGCGACAAACCTCACCTGACGCGAACTTGTTTGTGAGGTCGACCGGTGGGCACCCTCGTTCTCGGGCCGTGCGAGCAGCGACTAGCGTCTAGGTGAGTGCACCGCCGTGCCGACCGCACCCCGATGCCGACGGTCCTAGCCTGAGAGGGATCCTTCCGTGCCCGAAAAAGACCACATCAACGACGCCAAGCCGATTTTGAGCTACCCCGGCGGCGAATACGCCATGACGATCGCCGAAGCCGAAGAAGGCAATGACGGCGTCGACCTCGGCAAAATGCTGGCCAGCACCGGGTATGTGACCTACGACCCCGGATTCATGAACACCGCGCCGACCAAGTCGGCGATCACCTACATCGACGGCGAAGCGGGCATCCTGCGCTACCGCGGCTACCCGATCGACCAGCTCGCGGAGTCCTCGAACTTCATCGAGGTCAGCTACCTGCTGATCTACGGCGAGCTGCCGACCCAGGCGCAGCTGGACGAGTTCACCGACCGGATCCGCCGCCACACCCTGCTGCACGAGGACCTCAAGCGGTTCTTCGACGGCTTCCCGCGCAACGCGCACCCGATGCCGGTGCTGTCCTCAGCGGTGAACGCGCTTTCGGCGTACTACCAGGACTCACTGGACCCGAAGGATCCCGAGCAGGTCGAGCTGTCGACCATCCGACTACTGGCGAAGCTGCCCACCATCGCGGCCTACTCGTACAAGAAGTCGGTCGGCCAGCCCTTCCTCTACCCGGACAACTCGCTGAGCCTGGTGGAGAACTTCCTGCGGATGACCTTCGGCTTCCCGGCCGAACCCTACGAGGTCGATCCCGAGATCGCCGCCGCACTCGACATGTTGCTGATCCTGCACGCTGACCACGAGCAGAACTGCTCCACCTCGACGGTGCGCCTCGTCGGCTCCTCCGACGCCAACCTGTTCACCTCCGTCTCCGGTGGTATCAACGCGCTGTGGGGCCCGCTGCACGGCGGCGCCAACCAGGCCGTGCTGGAGATGCTGGACGGCATCAAGGCCGAGGGCGGCAACGTCAAGGACTTCATCCGCAAGGTCAAGAACAAGGAAGACGGCGTGAAGCTCATGGGCTTCGGGCACCGCGTCTACCGCAACTACGACCCGCGCGCCTCGATCGCCAAGAAGCATGCCGACGCGATCCTGTCCAAGGTCGGCGGCGACGACGAATTGTTCGATATCGCAAAGTCTCTGGAAGAGGCCGCGCTCACCGACGAGTACTTCATCTCGCGCCAGCTGTACCCGAACGTCGACTTCTACACCGGTGTCATCTACAAGGCCATGGGCTTCCCGACCCGCATGTTCACCGTGCTGTTCGCGATGGGCCGACTGCCGGGCTGGATCGCGCACTGGCGGGAAATGCACAGCGAGCCTTTGAAGATCGGCCGTCCGCGCCAGATCTACACCGGCTACGGTCACCGCGATTACCACGAAATCAACGGCCGCTGATTTTCAACCGAATCCACCATTACCTATCAGAGGGGATAGCCGAATGACCAAGCCGGAGATCGAATTCCAGGCGGGCCCAGCGCCCACCGAGCTGGTTGTCAAGGACATCGTCGAGGGCGAGGGCGCCGAGGCCGTGCCCGGCGGTGTCGTCGAGGTGCACTATGTCGGCGTGGAATTCGAATCCGGCGAGGAGTTCGACTCCTCCTGGAACCGTGGCGAAGCCATCAGCTTCCCGCTGCGCGGCCTGATCCAGGGCTGGCAGGACGGCATCCCGGGCATGAAGGTCGGCGGCCGCCGCCAACTGACCATTCCGCCGCATCTCGCCTACGGCCCCGCCGGTTCCGGCCACAAGCTTTCCGGCAAGACCCTGGTCTTCGTCATCGACCTGCTCAACGCCAACTGAGCTGAAAACCCGACTTCGGCCCGTGCTCTCGCAGAGCACGGGCCGAAGTCGTCTCACGCGGGCTCGGCGGCCGGGTCTGCGTCAGGGGTTTGCTCCACCTGACGGATGACTCAGGTGAGTGCCGTTGCAGTACTAACGCCGGATCGTATGTGACGTCGTGTTGTCCCAATCGGGTTCGACGGCCTGATCAGTTGCGGACCACCTCGACCGGGTCCGTCAAGGCGAGCGCCAGTGCGGACTGCTGGGTGCTGCTGCGCTGGGGTAGCGCTGCGACGGCCTTGTCGGTTTGGGTGCTGAGGTTGGTCACGATCTGCTGGAGCTGGGTGACGCCGCCGGTGAGCTGGCTTATGGCGCTTACTAATTGAGCGCCACCCTGGTCCGCCAGTTGCGGCAGGCCTTCGGCGAGTCTCGCGCCCTCGGCCAATTGCGCGCTGGCGCCGGTCAATCGGTCCACAACTGTGCGCAGGAGCGTGCCCAGATCGGTGCTCGGATCGACCGCGCTGCCGACCAGATCACCCAGAGAGCTCAGCTGGGTTCCGGCCTGGCCCGAAACATTTCGCAGTCCTTCGAGTTTCGCGATGATGTCGGCGACCTGGGGATCACTCGCGAACGGTAGCGCTCGCATCAGCGGCAGGATTTGATCCAGACCGCCGCTCACCGTATTCGCGGTCTGCTGCACCTGTCCGATCGTGATGCCGGTCGAATCCAACGCCGAGGCAAGTTGATTCGCCTGTGCGGCGGCGCCGGAGACGGTCGAGTTCAGCAGTGCGATGGCCGAAGTCAGCTGTGCCGAACCCGCTTTGGCGTAGGTCAGGAAGCCGAGCAGCTGATCCGCGCCCGAGCTGAATTGATCGGCACCTGCGGCAGCGGCATTCACTCCCGCATTGAGCAGTTGGGTGGTGAACTGCACCGAGGTCATCTGAGTGCGCGCCTGCGCGACGGCGGCCAGGGCGGCATCGACACCGGATGCGCCGATCCGGTGCGTCACCGTATTCACCGCGCCGTTCACCACATCCGCGTCCGCGCCCTTGTGCGTATCTACCGTCACCTTGGCCCGTTTCGGCTGTGCGCTCGCCAGTGTGCCCATGGATTCGGTGAGATCGGCGGGCAGGGTGATCACCGCCGCGTAGTCATCCGCATCGAGTTCACCCGGCTTGCCGACGGTCCACTCGTATCCGCCGCCGTCCTGCTGTAAACCCTGCGCGATGCGCGCACCCGTCGGCCCGGTATCGGCATTCACCAGCGCGATACCGCCGGGTGAACCGGATGATCTCGAGCAAGCGGTGACGGCGCCACCGAGCGCCCCGGCGATGACAACGGCAACGGCGAGCAGGGCCCAGCGGGCGCGATTTCCAGCCACGTTTGCCGACCCTAGAACTCCGAATTGGCCGAACTCTGAGGATTCGGTAAGAGCCGCAGATGATCAGGAGAGCTCGGCGCCGGTGGGCTCCTCGGTCCGCGTCGCCTCGACCACCTGGCCGAAATCGAGCTTGACGAGTTGATCCGCGTGGTGGAAGTAGCGATCGTCGTGGGTGATCACGATGACGGTCTTCCCGCGCTGTTTGAGCTCGGTGAGGATTTCCTGATAGAAGACGTCGCGGAATTTGGGTTCCTGGTCGGCGGCCCACTCGTCGAAGACATAGATCTGCCGGTCCTCGAGCAGCGCGGTCAACAGCGCGAGCCGTTTGCGTTGCCCCTGCGACAGATCGATGGTCGACAGCCGACCGTCGCGCACCGTCACCTTGTGCGCGATCTGCAACTCCTCGAGATAGCGGCGCACCTCACCGTCGAGTCCGGGCCGATCGAAGCCCAGGTAGTCCTCGAACAGGTGGAAGTCGGTGAAGATCGCCGAGGAGTTCTGTCGGTACCACTCGATATTCTCGTGATCGATCGGCTCGCCATTGAGCGACAGCGCACCGGTCTGCGGCACATACAGTCCCGTGATCAGCTTGGCCAGTGTGGATTTGCCGCTGCCGTTGCCGCCGACGATGAAGGTGATCTGCCCGGGTTCGAAGACCAGATCGAGTGGGCCGAGCCGGAATCCGGACTCGTCGTTACTCTGCTCGGGTGGCGGGCCGAGCGGCATCGGCCGGTTGTCGTGTCCGCTGTGGTCGATGATCCGATGACCGTTGACATCCGGTCGCGGCCCGCCGGGGCGTGGACCCCGACCGGGCGGATGCGCGCCGCCTCGCGGCCCGGGCGGCGGCCCGCCGGGACCCGGCGGGAACGGCGGTGGCGGCTCCGTCCGGTAGCTGTAGGTGACATTCGTCAGCTCCAGCCGCGCCGAATCGACGACGGGACGGTCCGTGAACGGCAACCGCTGCTCGTCGTGCATGGTCTCCATGGACAGATTCATCGCGCGGATCTTCGCCAGCGCCACATCACCGCGCAGCAGATCCGGGATGCGGTGCATGAAGTTCTGCATCGGCATTGCCAGGAATGTCGTCACCAGGACATACCCGACCATCACATCGCGCGACAGGTCGAGCGGCGCGACCAGCACGAACAAGATCAGGGCCATGGTGCCGAGCTGCAGTGCCTGCCCGAATCCCTGCGCCACCGAGAATTTGGATCCCGCATCGACATTCTGCGCACGCAGCGTCGCGGCCGAACCGAGCAGATGCCGCTGCATGAAATCGCGGCGGCGTTCCCGATGCAGCTTCAACTCTTTGATACCCAGCGTCACGGCCTGATACGACCGCAACAGCGCGTCTTCGTTCTCCCGCGCCTCGCGATAGATATTGCGCACCCGCCCGAGAATCAGCTCGACACAGGCGATCCCGAGCAGTGTGCCCGCTACGGTCACCGCGAACAGCGGACCCGACACCATGAGCAGGAAGACGAAGCAACCGACGATGGTGGCCACATCGATGCAGATGCTCGGAATGGCCGTCACTGCCTGTGACAGTGAGCGCACATCCTCGGTCAGCGTCGCTATCAGACGGTGCATGCCGAGCCGTTCCAGATGCTCGAGCGGCGCCGAGACGATACCGGAGCTCAGATCCGCGCGCAGCCGGTAAATCGCCTCTTGGGCAAGGCGAATCAAGAGCACCTGCGACACCACGCCACTGACCAGAATGACCAGGGCCGTCAGGCCGAAGCTCTGGATATCGACGTGCGGATGCGGTTCCGGCGACACCACACCCCTGATGAGGGTCACCAGATAGGTATTGGCCGCACCGCAGATGAGGCCCGCGGCAATGACGGCCGCGATCCGCATCCAGGAGATCGAGATGAGGAATCGGATGAGTTGCATGGTTGCTGCGCTCCCTGAGACCGGTGCGATTACCGGCGAATGATGTCGAAGATCATGCCTTCGAGGGTGACCCCGGGCGCGAAGGAGAACGCCACACCGGTCGAGATCGGCTTCGGCGCTTCCTGCCGAATCATTTGTTCCAGCACGAAAATCAGCGACACGCTCAACATATTGCCGAACCTGGCCAAGACATCCCAGCTCAGCGCTGCCCGCTCCGGCGCGATACCGAGCGAATGCACGGACTCCTCGATGATCTTCGGCCCACCCGGGTGGATCGCCCACAGATCGACATCGGATTTCTGCAATCCATTGCGGGCCAGAACCTCGGTGATCACGGGATCGACCCCGGTGTAGATGTACTGGGGCAGATTCTCCGACAGCTCGCAGGTTATGCCGTTCTGATCGACACCGAGCACGATGCCGTCCTCGGCTCCGTCGAAGAGCCTGCTGAAGCTGTCCCGGATCACCACCCGGCCCGGCGCCAGCGGCTGCTGGACCTGACCGGCGCCGATGACCACCGCACCGCAGCCGTCGCCGAACAGGCTGTGGATGATCACATCGTTGATGTTGTCGTCGAAGACGGCGTTCACCGAGCTCAGCTCGATGCAGACAACCATCGCCTTCTTATCCGGATGCGCCCGAACATAATCCACAGCCGTCCGAATGCCGTTCATCGCGGCCGCGCAGCCCATGAAGTTCACCACGACCCGCCCCACCGACGGCGAAAGCCCGAGCTGCTTCACCACCGCGACATCCACGCCGGGCGCGATGAAACCGGTGCTGGTCACGAAGACCAGCAAGCCGATCTCCGCCGCCGGGTCCTCGATACCGGCGAGGGCGCGACCAGCGACATCGACGGCCAGCGGCACCGCGTGGCGGTAGAACAGATTCATCCGGTCCCGGATCGTGCCGCGCTCCCGGCCGAACTGCAGGAAGTCGGGATCCAGCGGATCGACGACGAGTCGACGGCTGTCGATCTTCGTCTTCTGGTAGATCCGCGAAATCCGTGCCCGCTGTTGCGGATCGGTGAACAGCTCTGCCACCCGATCGGCGGCGCCGGCCTGATCGACGAGCTGACTCGGCGCACCGGTCGCGATGCTCTCGATCACCCCGACCGTGGTCGGCGGCGCGGGCGGCAGCCCGTGCTGTACGAGGCCGTGGCCGTACTCGTCCCCCTGACGAGCCGCCGACGTTCCCTCATCGATAGTGATTGACACGAAATTCTCCCCGTTCTTGTGAAAATGGTGATCGGCACCGCCGTCGACCAGCGGTTCGATCGGTCGACCTCCGGAATCGGCTCAGACCGTGCCGATTCCGGTGAATCCCTGCACCGTGTAGACCGCACAGGTTTTCAGCGCCCTGGGCGAGCAATGCTCGCGGATGAAGCCCCAATTCCGTTCCTCGGCTTCGCGCGAGGGCGACAAGAGGTAGGTACGGCAGAGTTTCGGGAAACGGTCGGTGAAGAAACTCTTCGCAGGCAGCCACTCGACGCCGAATTTCGCCGATTCTTCACGCAACACGTCCTCGGTGGCGATATTGGCGAAACCACTGCGCTGGAACGGCAGTACGTGATGGACGCGGTGCGAACTCAGACCGGCCGCGAGAAAGCAGTCGATATAACGATTTCCGATCACCTTCAGGTCGTAGGCCTGCTCCACCTGATCGACGGCCCAGTCCTCGGTATCGGCGGCCGGGAGTTCCTCGGAAGCCACCTCGAAATCATGGCTTGCGACGACCAGGAAGGTACTGATCCACAGCGTCACCACGAATTGCAGTGCCCAGGCCCAGAAGTCGCCCGCCAGCGTGAAAACCACCAACTCGCCGAGCAATAGCGCGCGCACCCCGAACGAACCGATGAAGTGCGGCAGCGCACCACCCCAGGTTCCGTACATATCTTTGATGCCGACTTTGCGGGTGAGGCGGCAGACATCGAGGAGTCGAATGGTCATGCCGGTCACCGTGTGCCCGAATTTGTGAAGGGTGTGAATCGGCACCCGATACAACCGGGGCACCCGCATCATCATGGTGAAGACGTTCTTCTTGATATCGACTTCACTCTGGGTATGCGGGTGATGCAGCAGTGCGTGTCCGTCCGCGGTGACGAAAGCCAGTGCGACGTAATTGAAATCGAAGGTATTCGTATAGATCTTGTTGAGGCCCTTTTGCGCGCGATGGATCGCGTAGTGGCCGAACCCGGCCAGCGAGCTGCGCAGCAGCACCATCAGGATGACGAAGACGGGCAGCGGCATCCAGCTGCGCTCGAACAGACGCAGACCCTGCACCGCGAAGTATGCGACGGCCAGCACGGCGACCACTATGTTGAAGATCGTGTCCATGCGCCGCAATCGCGCGGCCAGCTCGGGCTCTTTCAGCCGCGCCTTGACCTTGTGCAGCAGATCGTCTTTATTGTCGAATCGGTACTTCGGAGTGTCCTGCCAGCTGTCGAAACCCTCTTTGAAGAGGAAGTCGGGTGCGTTCGCCTTCGGATGGATGTCCTCGGGTAATGCGTTGCGCCCCAACGCATATCTCTCCAGCATTCGTCCGATTCGCTCGGGATCGCGGTGATAGGACCCGATGATGGAGGTGATATCGCGATTTTTCGTGCGCCCGATGAAGAACTCGCCGCCGGGATGTTTGGAGATCCAGTCGCTCAGATCGTAGGCTTTTCCGTTGTAAACCCACACATTCGAGAGTTGCGGGCCACCACCGGGAGGAGGGCCGGGCGGTCTACGGAAGTCCCGCTCCTCCGCTTCCGGTTGGCTGTTCGTCATCGCATTCCTCCGTGTCTGATCCGCGGTTCGGTGACCGTTGTCGGCCCCGGGGTTATGGCGTGTATCGCGGACAGGCGCGGGGGCGCTTCATCCGGGGAACCGGATGTCCCCCCGAAGTCACACACACTGCCTGAACCTTCGTGACAGCATCGTGCTTGCAGCGCCTTACATCTCACTAAACAATCCCTTAACCCGGTAAATTTCGCATCGGATTCCCCCCGATCTCTGCGAGAAGACCGAACCAAGGGTAACGTCAGCCCTCGCAGCATGCCCGGTTCGGTCAAAGTCGGCTTCCCACCGCCGGGTCGAGTTGGCGTGTGGGACAGGCTAATCTGGCGGGCGAAATGCTGCACTACACCGGGCGGCAGCAGCAGCTGTCCTCGTCAACCACCCGGGTCGTACCCGACCTCGCACTCTTCTGGGGGCAGAACATTGAGTGATCTGACAGCGCGAGCACGCACCTCGCACCGAATCCGACTTCGCCGACCGGGTCTCGTGCCCGCCGTGGTCGCGGCGTCGATGTTCGCTGCACTGGTGACAGGCTGTGACTCCAGCTCCGATTCCAAGACAACCTCGTCCGCGCCACCCTCGGGTCAGCTGCCCGATGCCGCGCAGATCGTGCAGGAGTCCGCCAGGACCACCCAGACCCTGCAGGCCGTGCACCTGAATCTGAAGGTGGACAACCTCACCAACCTTCCGGTCGAGAGCGTCTCGGCCGATGTGACCAACCAGCCGCAGGGCGCCGGTCAGGCGATCGGCGAGGCGAAGGTCCGTACCAAGCCCGAGGCCGACTTCATCCAGGCCAAGTTCCTGGTCGTCGACAAGGAGATGTACGCGCAGTCCGGTAGCTCCTCCGCCTACGCCAAAATCGGTCCGGCGGAACAGATCTACGACCCAGGCGTCATCCTCGACAAGGACAAGGGTCTGGCCAACCTCATCGCTCAGGTGAAGAACCCGAAGGTCGAGGGCCGCGAGAAGATCGACGGCACCGACACCGTGAAGGTGACCGGAACCATCGACTCCACGGTCATCGACCCCATCGTGCCCAAGTCGGGTGACCCGGCCGGCACGTTCCCGATCACCCTGTGGATCGCGGATGTCGCGCCGCCATCGGGTTCGGCATCGGCCCTGCCGTCCACCGCCGCCTCTCCCGGCAACGGCCCGAACCTGGTTCAGGCTGTGGTCAAACGGGATCCGGGCACCATCAAGGTGACGCTGTCGGCGTGGGGTAAGCCGGTCAAGGTCACCGCACCGCCGAAGTAGGACACAGATACCGCGAACCGGTCCGGGAATGGGTGACGGTGGCAGCAGCCGTTCTCCGCACTCCCGGACCGGTTTTCGCGTTTCATCAGCGGTAGGTGTGTGCGCCAGTTCGTCAATGAGTCCGGCGACGTTACCCGTGGTCTGCGAGAGGGGCGATACGTACTCACCATCAACGGCGAGCCGTTGGCTGAAGTGACGCCGATCAGGCGCCGCCGCTTCGTGCCCGGCCTGGACGAACTCGTAACGGTCGTTGCGGTTACCCGACCCGACGGTGCGACCGGCTGATCGACGGCGTTGCGACGCTCGAGAAGCGACTGCTGCCATGGCCGATTACGGTGGTGAACGCGGTGGGCTTTCGGTTCAGGTCGTAGTCCGGCGCTCCGGAAGGTCGAGTACCAGGCGCACGCCGCCAAGGGAACTGTCATCGAAATAGGCTCGACCACCGTGTAATTGGGCCTGTTGGGCGACCAGGGCGAGGCCCAGTCCCGAGCCGCCTTTGCTGGCTTCGCTGCCGCGGAAGAAGCGTTCGAAAACGGCGGTGCGCTCTTCGACGGGGATGCCGCGGCCATTGTCGTCGACGGTTATCAATATGTGTCCGTCGGGGATTCGGTGGGCCGAGACCACGGCCTCGGTGGCGCGGCCGTGTTTGACGGAGTTGGTCAAGGCGTTGTCGACTGCGAGGCGCAGTCCGGCGGGCAGGCCGCGGGTGATCAGTTCGGCGTCGGTATCGATGCGGACGGTTACGCCGGGGAAGTGTCGCATGGCATCGTGGGCGGCTTGGTCGCACAGGTCGCCGACGTCGGTGTCGACGTGATCGCGTTCGTGGGTGAGGTCGCCCGAGGCGAGGCGTTCCAATGCGGCCAAGGTGGTTTCGACGCGGCCCTGGCTGCGTTGCACGTCGCCGAGGATTTCGGCGCGTTGGGCCTCGTCCAGGTCGAGGGTGCGCAACACCTCGAGGTCGGTGCGCATGGCGGTGAGCGGAGTACGCAGTTCATGGGCGGAGACGGCGGCGAAATCGCGGGCGGTCTCCAGGGCGGCGGCGGTTTCGGTTTGTGCCTGATCAACCCGTTGCAGCAGGGTGTTCACCGCCTCGGCGAGTTTTTCCGCCTCCCGGACTCCGGAGCCGTCGACCGGTGGCTGTGGATTGTCCGGATCGCGGTAGCCGCTGCGTGCGCCGACCTGTCGGGTGAGATCGACGATCGGGCGGACGGCCCGGCCCGCGAGCAGCCAGCCGAGTGCGGCGGCGGTGGCGATCGCCAGTCCGGCCCCGGCGAGCACCCAGCGCTGTTGCTCGGCGGTTGTGCGTGCCGCTGCCGTGGACGGAATGCCAAGGGAGACAACGCGTCCCGCCGGTTGATTCGTGGTGGTGGTGAGCACGCGGAACGGGGTGCCGTTCACGGTGACGGTATGCGATCCGATCGGCTGTTCGGGCAGGCGGATCGGTGTGCTCGCCACGATCGTGTTGTTGTCGCGGACCGTCACCGCCATGTCGTAGTTCGGACTGACCAGTCCGAGCACACCGACAGCCAAGACCGAATCGATGAGCACCAATCGCGACGCGATCGCCAACTGCTGGTCGGTCTGGGCCAGATTGTTGCGCTCGATGGCCCGAGAGGAGATCGCGCCGATGATGGTGACGATGATGATCGCGCCGACCGCGGCCGCACCGGCCACCCGGGTGCGAAGGGAGAACGTGCGCTGCCGCCGTTTCCGGGAAGCCGGGAGCTGCGGCGTCATCGCCAACTCACTTGGGCGCTCGCAGCACGAATCCGACGCCGCGGACCGTGTGCAGCAGCCGTGGCGCGCCCTCGACCTCCAGCTTGCGCCGCAGGTATCCGACGAAGACGTCGACCACATTGGTGTCGGCGGCGAAGTCGTAGCCCCACACCAATTCCAGCAGCCGCTCGCGGCTCAGCACGACGCCCGCATTGCGGGCCAGGGTGGACAGCAGCTCGAATTCGCGCTTGGTGAGCTCGATTTCGCGGCCGTTCAACAGTGCCCGGTATCCGGCGACATCGACTTCCAGTGGGCCGACCGTGATCGCGCCCGGTGTGGCGGGGGCCGCGACGTCCGAGCGCCGGCGCAGCAGCGCCTTGATCCGCGCCACCAATTCGGCCAGGACGAACGGCTTGGTCAGATAGTCGTCGGCGCCGGACTCCAGTCCGGAGATCCGGTCGTCGACGGAGGCGCGGGCGCTGAGCACACAGATCGGGACTTCATTGCCCAAGGCCCGAAGTGCCGTCACCACGCCCGCACCGTCGAGCACCGGCATATTCATATCGAGCACCACCGCGTCGGGCGCCTGCTCGGTCACACTGCGCAGCGCCTCGGCGCCGTCGCGGGCGACCCGCACCTGGAAGCCGGACAGGCGCAGGCCGCGCTCGACCGACGCGAGCACGTCCTCGTCGTCGTCGACGACAAGGACGGTCGGGTTCGCGCTCCGCTCGGTCACATCACTCATTGTGCTCGCCGCACTCCCAGATCTTCCTTCCGCACTGACGGGGTGTTGCCGATCATTCCCGGATGGCGACGGGCCGACTGATTTCGTAAGAACATGGGCAACTCGTCGGGTACGCCCAGAACTTGCTGTGCCCATGACCGTCGGCCCATGACCGTCGGCCCGTGACCGTCGGCCCGCGACGAAACCTGGCAATGTGCCTGACGACCGGCAAAAGATGCGGGGAGGCGGGGGAGCGTCAGTAGCTGTGGCAGGTTTCGGCCACGGTGCGGATGGTCTCGGCCAGCCCGGATGCGCGCGGGTCGTTCTCGGCGTCCTGCGCGGCGCCGGGGTTCTCGTTGATCGCGGCCTGGAGTTCGGCGCGACGCTGTTCGACCGGCTGATCGAACTTGCGCTGCAGTTCGGCCTTCTGGGTCGGGTTCGAGTCGAGCATCGCCGCCAGCTGCGGGGCCTTGGCGTGCAGCGCCGCATCGACCTGGGCGAAGGAGCAGTCGGAGGTCAGCAGCGGCCCGGCCAGCGTCATCGGATCCGCGGCCGCGATGGCCGGGGAGAGCAACACGGCCACACTGGCCATGCCGCCCGCGGCGAGAGCGGCGACGGCCGGGCGACTGCGGAAGAGCTTCATGGGGTGTGCCTCCAGATTTCGGGGGTCATGCTGCTTCGAGGGTGCTGTGGATCCAGCGCCCTAGACGCTATTGCCCCGCACTGGCGCATGTGTGAATTATCCCTGAGGATTCTCTAAGGGGTGAAACGCAATGCAATCGCAAAGTTATGACGGCACAATCGGATCGCCGTTGGGTGCAACGACTTCCGGGCCGGGCTCCTGCGGGCGGCTGGCCCGGATCTGGACCTCGAGCGCGGCGAGCACCGAGGCATCTTCGATGGTGGACGGCACCTCGTAGGTTTCGCCCGCGGTGATCTGCCGGATCGTCTTGCGCAGGATCTTGCCCGACCTGGTCTTGGGCAGCGCGGTCACGACGACGGCGTCGTGCAGGGTGGCGATCGCGCCGATCTGCCCACGCACCCGGGCGATCAGTTCGTCGCGCAGGCGGTCCGGATCGATCTCGACGCCGGACTTGAGTACCACATAGGCGATCGGCCGCTGGCCCTTGAGTTCGTCTGGCAGGCCGATAACCGCGCATTCGGCGACGGCCTCGTGTCCGGCGATGGCGGCCTCGATGCTGCCCGCCGAGAGCCGGTGGCCGGCCATATTGATCACATCGTCGCTGCGGCCGAGCACGTAGAGGTACCCGTCGTCATCGAAATATCCGGAGTCGCCGGTGAGGTAGTGGCCCGGGAACGCCGACATATAGGAGCGCTGGAAACGGTCTTCGTCGCGCCATAGCCCGGTTAGTGTCCCTGGCGGTAGTGGCAGGCCGATGACGATATTGCCCTCGGTGCCCGGTGCGACCGGATTGCCCTCGGCATCGAGAACCCGCAGCCGGAAGCCGGGCACCGGCACCGACGCCGAACCCGCCTTGATCGGAAGTTGCTGCAGGCCGAGCAGATTCGCGCAGATCGGCCAGCCGGTCTCGGTCTGCCACCAGTGGTCGACCACCGGGCAGTCGGGCCGATCGGCGAGCAGTGTTTCGCTGGCCCACTCGTAGGTGGCCGGATCCAAACGCTCACCGGCGCAGAACAATGCGCGCAGCGAGGACAGGTCGTGGCGGTGGGCGAGTGCGGCGTCCGGATCGGCCTTGCGAATGGCGCGCAGCGCGGTCGGCGCGGTGAACAGCACCCGCACCTTGTGCTCGGCGACCACCCGCCAGAACGCGCCCGCATCCGGTGTCCCGACCGGTTTGCCTTCGTAGAGCAGCGTTGTCGCGCCGACGAGCAGCGGCGCGTAGACGATGTACGAATGCCCGACGACCCAGCCGACATCCGAGGCGGCCCACATCACCTGGCCCGGCCCGACGTCGTAGATATTGCGCATGGACCAGGACAGCGCGACCGCGTGTCCGCCGTTGTCACGGACCACGCCCTTGGGCTTCCCGGTGGTGCCGGAGGTGTAGAGGATATAGAGCGGATCGGTCGCGGCGACCGGAACCGGATCGGCGGGTTGCGCATCGCGCACCGCGTCTCCCCAATCGAGCCACTGCGCCGCGACGGTCTGGTTGGAACTCGGCAGTGATTCGGTGGCGGGCTGTGGAGCGGGGAAGTGGATGGTCGGAAATTCCGGTCGCTGCTTGACGATCACGTGACGCGGTGCGCTCGTCTCGGCGAGGTCGAGGGCCCGCAACACGATCGGCGGGTAATCGATCGTTCGGCCCGGCTCCAGCCCGCCCGAGGCGGTGATGATCAACACGGGTTCGGCGTCATCGATGCGGGCGGCGAGTTCGGGTGCGGCGAAGCCGCCGAAGACCACCGAATGCACCGCGCCGATGCGGGCGCAGGCCAGCATGGCGATCACCGCCTCGGGGATCATCGGCAAGTAGATGACCACGCGGTCGCCCGCGGCGACACCCAAACGTGCCATCGCACCGGCGAATTCGGCAACCTCGGCGAGTAGTTCGGCGTAGGTGAAAACGCCTCTGGTGCCGGTCATAGCGGAGTCGTATATCAGGGCGGGCTGATCGGCCCGGCTTGCCTCGTCCGGAGTGTCGCCGCCGTGCACATGCCGGTCGAGGGCATTGAAGGAGGTGTTGAGGCGAGCATCCGGAAACCACCTGGCCATCGAGCGAGCCGTGGTGTCGACGATGTGAGTCGGCGGGGTCACCCAATCGATCGCCTCGGCCGCGTCGGCCCAGAACTCAGCGGGATCGACCAAGCTCGTCTGATAGACCGGCCGGTACGTCTGGTTTTCCGGCCCACCCGTCGCTCGACCACCGCCTCCCACGGAATCGCTACGCGATGCTGTACCCAAACCTGTGACTCCCTAGCCTCGCCTCGATGCCCGCCTCGATAGATCAGCACGATTGTGGCAGACTTCACGCGACGCCCGGGTGGGTGCCGCGACCTTTGGTTTTGCCAGCTATCGGCAGGTCAAAGCCCGTAGCTATACTCAACGTCACCCAAGCTGTTATTGATCCGTTAGAATCTGATGTCACTTATTTGGGCCGTCGTAGACGCAATTTCTCGGCCAGCCGCAGTTCCTCGGCCAGCTCTGCCTGTCGAGCCAGCATGCGATTGTCTAGGTTCGCTGATGGCACGTGGTTGGGGCCAGTTTGGAAAGTGAGTGGGAGATGCGTGACGCCGCAAGGTCCGGCAGCAAACGCTGGGCGCTCGGCAACTGGGACCTGCGCTGGAAGGTTACGGCGGTCCTGGCCGTTCCGCTGGCAGTCGCGGTTGGGCTCGGCGTGTCCAGGATTACCACCGAGTTCGCCGAGGCGAACCGACTGGACGCCGCCGCGAAGAACATCGAGGCGATTCCTGCCGTCACCGCGCTGAGTGCGCAGACGGCGACGACCGCCGGTTCGCAGATGATTTCGATCATGCCGAACGTGTCGATCGTGTCGGACAAGAACCTGGCCGACCTCGACAAGGTCATCGCCGATGCCGAGCAGTCGGTCGGCAAGGTCGACGGTGTTGCCGGCGCGCGCGCAGCGCTGGAAGACATGATCACCCAGGCCAAGGCAGTGCGCGCCCAGGGCAAGAACGTCTCGACGCAGACCCCGGCCGAAGTCATTGGCACGATCGACAGGGTCCGCAACGACAGCGTGCACATCGTAGAGGCCACGGTCGGCCAGGTCAGTGATCAGGCCATCGAGCAGGCGAAGCTGCGGCTGGTCGACTCGTTGAACACCCGTTACTCGCTGGTCGCCGAGGTCGCCGCATTCCCCGAGGTGCTGCGCGGTTCGGCGGCGGGCGTGCAGAGCGCGATCACCGCGGCCAATACCGAGCGGGCGATGCTCAACGTGCTCGCCCACCGCTTTTCCGATGGCGATACCGCGATCGCCGATCTGCGGGCCGGTATCGATAACCGGATCTCACTGCTGACCAGCCCGGAGGCGCAGTCCGGCAAGATCCCCGTCGGTGATCTGAAGAACTCGCTCACCGGCAGCCTCGATGTCTACGAGCGCGTGGTCACCAAGTCCACCAAGGACATCGACTCGGCGATGAGTTCGCTGGTGTCCAACGCCAACACCGGCGCGTGGACCTACACCGCGGTCGTCATCGCGACCATTCTCGCCGCGCTGTTGCTCGCGGTATTCGTCGCGCGCTCGATGATCGTGCCGCTGCACCGGCTGCGTCTGGCCGCGCTGCGCGTGGCCGAGAGCGATCTGCCGCACGAGGTCGCACAGCTGCGGAACGGCGCGTCCCCCGAGGATGTGCCGCTCGAGCCGATGCCGATCCGCAGCCACGAGGAAATCGGTCAGCTGGCCCGGGCCGTCGACGATATCCACGGCCAGGCGCTGCGTTTGGCCAGTGACCAGGCGCAGATGCGTGCCCAGGTCAACGACATGTTCGAAACCCTGGCCCGGCGCTCCAAGTCGCTCGTCGACCATCAGCTCAGTTTGATCGAGGCGATGGAGTACGACGAGAAGGATCCGCGCCTGCTGGAAAACCTGTTCCGGCTGGACCATCTCGCGGCTCGTATGCGCCGTAACGGTGACAACCTGCTGATCCTCGCCGGTACCCGGCAGCGGCGCAGCAAGTCCGCGCCGGTCGAGATCGCGGACGTGCTGCGTGCGGCGATCTCCGAGGTCGAGGACTACGAACGCGTGAAGCTCGGTGCGACACCGCGTGGTTCGCTGGTCGAGCCCGCCGCCTCCGATATGGCACACCTGTTCGCCGAGCTATTGGACAACGCGCTACGCGCGTCGCCGCCGGAGACCGACGTGAAGTTCACCTTCGCGCAGGGACACGACCAGGGCATGCTCATCGAGGTCGCGGACCGCGGCATCGGTATGCCGCCCAGCGAAATGGCCGATATCAACCGGCGGCTCGAGCAGACCGCCGAACCGGGTCCGGACACCGCGCGGCACATGGGTCTTTTCGTGGTCGGCCGGTTGGCCGAGCGCCACGGACTCACCGTGCGCCTGCGCCCGACCTTCGATACCGCACGCGATCCAGGCGTCACGGTCACCGTGCAGGTCCCGGCCGGTCTGATCGTGCTCGGACAGGGCCAGACCACGGCGATGCCGCAGGCCGCACCGCAGATCGCCGCGGCCGGTCCGCAACGGCAGTCCGCCGCGGCATCGATGCAGATGCGCGCGATCACCAGGACGCCGGGTGGCAATGTCATGGTCACCGTCGATCCCGGTGTGAGCGGACCGATTCCGACAAGCAGCCCGGCACCGGCCGCGGGCAGTGGCCCGATTCCGACGGCGGGTGGACTACCGCAGCGTTCGCCCGGCTCGACCATGTCCTCGGGCGCCTCCGGGCTGCGTCAGGAACCGGCGCAACCGAATCCGACCCTGCGCCCATCGGCCGGACAGGCGCCGAATGGTCCGCAGCGCGGCAAGCTCGCCGCGGCGAATCTGCCGAGACGCAATGTCACTCCGGGCGGTCCGCCGCCGAGTCGGCCGGGCGCCGAGCCGACGGTTTCCGGTGGCGGTCTGCCGCCGCGGAATTTGAATTCGGGTGGACTGCCGCAGCGTCAGCCCGGCACGAATGGTGTGCCGGAGGGCGGTCAGCCCAGTGGTGGTCTGCCGCAGCGTCAGCCGGGCAGCAACGGTGCGCCGCCGCGCGAGGGCGCGGGCGGTCTGCCGCAGCGTACGTCGGGGCTGAACGGTCTGCCGCAGCGCGAACCGGGTGCAGGCGGCGTGCCGCCGCGCGATACCGGTTCGGGTCTGCCGCAGCGTGCTGCGTCGGGTGGATTGCCGCAGCGTCAGTCGCCTGCGAGCGGTCTGCCGCAGCGGGAAACGTCGAATGGTTTGCCGCAGCGTGAGAGCACGGGTGGTCTGCCGCAACGTGAGAGCACCGGTGGCCTGCCGAAGCGTGATCCGTTGCGTGATCCGTTGAGCAGTCTGCCGCAGCGGGAAAGTACGGGCGGTTTGCCGCAGCGTGAGAGCTCTGGCGGTCTGCCGCAGCGTGAAAGCGCCAGCGGTTTGCCGCAGCGTGAAAGCGCCAGTGGTCTGCCGCAGCGTGAAAGCATTGGCGGTCTACCGCAACGCGATTCCGCCACGAATGGCCTGCCGCAGCGTGACTCCGGCGTGACCGGTATCCCGCAGCGGGACACCGGTTCGGGCTTGCCGCAGCGGGATTCCGCTTCCGGTGGTCTGCCGCAGCGGGATGCGTTGGGTGGTTTGCCGCAGCGGGAAAGCACGGGCGGTTTGCCGCAGCGTGAGAGCACGGGCGGTTTGCCGCAGCGGGATGCGTTGGGTGGTTTGCCGCAGCGGGAAACCACGGGCGGTCTACCGCAGCGTGAGAGCACGGGCGGTTTGCCGCAGCGGGATGCGTTGGGTGGTTTGCCGCAGCGGGAAACCACGGGCGGTCTACCGCAGCGTGAGAGCACCGGTGGCCTGCCGAAGCGTGATCCGTTGCGTGATCCGTTGAGCAGTCTGCCGCAGCGGGAGAGCACGGGCGGTCTACCGCAACGCGATCCGGCCTCGAATGGCCTGCCGCAGCGGGACACCGGTTCGGGCTTGCCACAGCGGGATTCCGCTTCTGGTGGTCTGCCGCAGCGGGATTCCGGTGCCACCGGTCTGCCGCAGCGTCAGTCGCCCGCGAACGGTTTGCCGCAGCGTGAGGCCCCGAACGGTTTGCCGCAGCGTCAGTCGGGCGGGACGCCGAGCGGCCTGCCACAGCGCGACGGTCTGCTACCTTCCCGCGACAGCCTGCCGCAGCGAGAGTCGGCTGCTACCGGTCTGCCGCAGCGCGATCCGGGAGCGACCGTGCTGCCGCGCAAGGAAGTTCCGCCGGGTGTCGGTCTGCCGCGACGGGATCGTGGTGCGGCCCAGCCCGTCGCCGGCGGTGAGACATCCGCGATGTCCGAGAGCGGGGCGACGACCGCACCGCGTGATCCGGGCAGGCACAGCTTCAAGCCCGATCCGGAAAAGGCGGCGTCGTTCTTCCAGACCAGGTTGCAGCCAGCCGTCGACTCTGATTCGGTGATGGGCGGGACACCGATCTTCGCCGAAATGATGTCGGCGTGGCTATCGGATCCCAACCAGGACCGGTCCCAAGTCGCTGCCTCCTTCGAGTCACCCGGCGACGAGGGCTGGCAGGCGGCCCGCCGCGCCAGCGAGGCCCAGGCCGAAACAAAGACGGCCGCCGGGTTGCCTCAACGCAATCCGGGCGGGAGGCTGGTCCCCGGCGGTGTCACCGGCAATGCCGATCGCGCGCCGCGTCGCGATCCAGAAACGATCAGGTCCAGCTTGAGTCGTCACCAGCAGGGCGTCCGGGATGGCCGCGCAATGAAGGCAATGAACCTAACCGGAGATAAAGGAGACCGATGAACCCCGATCTAGGTGGTACGAATCGTCAGCTGGATTGGCTGGTTTCGAACTTCGCCAACGAGGTTCCTGGCGTAGCTCATGCCGTCCTGGTCTCGGCTGACGGCCTACTCATGGCGGCGAGCGCGCAGCTGCCGGTGGACCGTGCCGAACAGCTCTCGGCCGTTACCGCCGGACTGGCCAGCCTCTCGGTAGGCGTCTCGAATCTGTTCGAGGGCGGCACCGTGCTGCAGTCGGTAGTCGAGATGGAGCACGGCTATCTGCTACTCATGGCAGTCGGCGACGGCTCGTATCTTGCGGTGCTGACGAATACTTCCTGCGATATCGGCCAGGTGGGTTACGAAATGGCCCTGTTGGTCGAGCGTGTCGGCCAGACGGTGCAGGCCACGCCACGCGTCACGATGGGTTCCTGATGGTGGGATGGACATAGACGATCACCGCATGGGGAGCGCCGAGCCGAGTCTCGTTCGCCCGTACTCCTTGACCGCGGGCCGAACCAGGCCCACGGTCGAGTTGGCGTTGGAGGCACTTGTCGCATCGCATCCGGTCGCCCTGGAGCGGCAGTTCGAACTGACCAACATCGAGACGTCCATCGTGGAGTTGTGCAGAGAATCGCCGTCCGTTGCTGAAGTGGCAGCGCGTTTGGGTATACCCATCGGGGTGGCCCGCGTGCTCGTGGCCGACCTCATCGAGGCCGGGCATGTACGAGTTTCGGCGACTTTGAAAGACGATTCCAGCGACGATGAACGTCGCGAGCTGATCGAAAGGGTTCTCAGTGGACTCCGGCGTATTTGATTCGACGGCGCAGGTCGATACCCGCACCAGTAAACCGACTTCGGCGAAGATCGTGGTCGCTGGCGGCTTCGGTGTCGGTAAGACCACGTTGGTGGGTGCCGTCTCGGAGATTGTTCCGCTGCGCACCGAGGCGTTGGTGACCAATGCCAGTACCGGAATCGACAATCTGACCGGTATTCCGATGAAGTCGACCACCACGGTGGCGATGGACTTCGGCCGGATCAGCCTCGCCGACGATCTGGTTCTGTACCTGTTCGGCACGCCCGGCCAGTACCGCTTCTGGTTCATGTGGGACGACCTGATCCGCGGCGCCATCGGCGCCGTGGTGCTGGTCGACACCCGCAGACTCGAGGACAGCTTCGCGGCCGTCGACTACTTCGAAGCGCGCAATCTACCGTTCCTGGTTGCGCTCAACGAATTCGACGACGCACCGCGGTATCCGATCGAGGACATCCGTCAGGCCCTTGCGGTGCCTGCGGATGTGCCGATCCTGTCCATCGACGCCCGCCGGCGCGAACCCGCCAAGCAGGCGCTGGTCTCGCTCACCGAGTACGCCCTACGCAAGGTCATGCAGGGTTACTGAGCGTTCACGTCTGTCGCGTCGGCCCGAATCGAGTGGTTAAGCTCGCTCGATGAGGATTTCGGCGCGGGAGTTGCTCGGGCAACTGCTCGACTCGGACTCGTTTATCAGCTGGGATCGGCCACCGGTGACGGTGGCCGCATCCCCGCGATACCTCGAGGAACTGCGCAAGGCCGAGCTGGCGGCGGGCACAGATGAGGCGGTGCTGACCGGCGAAGGTCTGCTGCGTGGTCGACGCGTGTCCGTAATCGCCTGCGAGTTCGGATTTCTGGCGGGTTCGATCGGGGTGGCCGCGGCCGAGCGCATCGTCTCGGCGGTCGAGCGCGCCACCGAACTCGGCCTGCCCCTGGTCGCGTCGCCGACCTCCGGCGGTACCAGAATGCAGGAGGGCACAGTCGCTTTCGTGCAGATGGTGAAGATCGCGGGTGCGGTCGCGGCACACAAGGCGGCCGGGCATCCGTATCTGGTCTATCTGCGCAGTCCCACGATGGGCGGCGTTTTCGCGTCTTGGGGTTCGCTGGGCCATATCACCTTCGCCGAACCCGGTGCGCTCATCGGCTTTCTCGGTCCGCGCGTCTATAAAGCGTTGTACGGCAGGGATTTTCCGGAGGGTGTGCAGGTCGCGGAGAATCTGTATCGCAGCGGCGTGATCGATGGTGTGCTGCCGGTTTCGGTTTTCCGCCGGATCGCGCATCGTGCGTTGAGTGTGCTCAGTGGTGTGCCGGATCCCGTTGCGGCGGAACCCGGCTGGGCCGCGCCGGTGCGTAGGAGCAGGAATGCGGCCGCGGATGTTCCGGCTTGGGAATCGGTTCGGATCTCGCGCCACCCAGGTCGGCCCGGTATCCGCGACCTATTGCGCCATGTGACGCAACGGGTTCCGCTCAGCGGCACCGGGCAGGGCGAATCCGATCGCGCCATGGTGCATGCGCTGGCCCGTTTTCGTGGGCAGCCGTGCATTGTTTTCGGTCACGATCGCTCGGGGCAGCAGGGCGAACACACCATGGGACCCGCCGCATTGCGCGAGGCCCGGCGCAGTATGGCGCTGGCCGAGGAATTGCGGCTGCCGCTGGTGCTGGTGATCGACACGGTCGGTGCGGCCCTGTCGAAGGAGGCCGAGGAGCGTGGGCTCGCCCCCGAAATCGCCCGCTGCATAGCCGATCTGGTGACGCTCGACACCCCGACGGTCTCGGTCCTGCTCGGTCAGGGCACCGGCGGCGGCGCATTGGCGCTGTTGCCCGCCGACCGCGTCTTGGCCGCCACCCACGGCTGGCTCGCGCCGCTGCCACCGGAAGGGGCGAGTGCCATCGTCTACCGCGATACCGACCACGCCCCCGAACTGGCCGCCGCACAGGGCATCCGCGCCACCGACCTGCTCGCCGACGGTGTCGTCGACCGCATCGTCCCGGAATTTCCCGACGCCGCCGACGAACCGGTCGACTTCGCCCGCCGCATGGTGGCCGCCATCGCCGAAGAGCTCACCGGGCTGCGTGCCCGTCCGCTCGACGAGATTCGCGCCTCCCGCCATACCCGCTATCGCCGCCTCGGTCGGTCCTGACGACCCTCGGTAACCAGCACAAACGCGATCCCGTTGGGAAAACCGGTGGTCAACACACCAGGGGTTCTCGTTGACGACGCGGCGCGGCACTTCTACGGTCGGAATGTGACCTTCAGAAGCGAGACCAGCGCCATTCCCTCGATCGTGCTGAACGACGGGAACGTGATCCCGCAGCTCGGCTTCGGTGTGTTCCAAGTACCGCCGGAGGACGTCCAGCCGGTGGTCACCGCCGCGCTGGAGGCGGGCTATCGCAGCATCGATACCGCCGCGATCTACGGCAACGAGGAGGGCACCGGCCGCGCCATCCGGGAATTCGGGCTGCCGCGCGACGAGGTCTATCTCACCACCAAGCTGTGGAATTCCGACCAGGGCTACGATTCCACGCTGCGCGCTTTCGACGCCAGCATGGCTCGACTCGGCCTGGACTACCTTGATCTCTATCTCATCCACTGGCCGGTGGCGCAGGCCGATCGCTTCATCGAGACGTTCAAGGCCCTGCAGACATTGAAGGCGCAGGGTCGGGTGCGTTCGATAGGTGTGTCGAACTTCACCGTCGCCGATCTGGAGCGGGTCATCGGCGAGACCGGCGAGATTCCGACCGTCAACCAGGTCGAATTGCATCCTCGGCTGGCGCAGCGCGAGCTGCGCGCGTTCCACGATGCGAATGCCATCGCAACCGAGGCGTGGAGTCCGCTCGGGCAGGGCACGCTGCTCGATGATCACACCATCGGCTCCATCGCCGAAGAGGTCGGCGGCACCCCGGCCCAGGTGCTCATCCGCTGGCACCTCCAGCAGGGGATTGTCGTCATTCCGAAGTCGGTCACCCCGTCCCGCATCGCCGCCAACTTCGACGTGTTCGGATTCGAACTCACCCGCGACCAGATGAACGCCATCAACGCACTCGACGTGGGTGCCCGCATAGGTCCCGATCCGACCACTTTCACCACCGGACTCCTGTAGAAGTTCGGCGCACGCAGGCCGAGGTGGGGCCGTCAGCTCTTGGGCGGCGGCCCGCCCGGCTCGGTTGGCGCCGATGGTGCTCGCGGACGGCCCGTAGCCGACCAAGTGGATGCGCGGGTCGACGATGAGGAAGTCCCGTTCCGGGCACAATCCGAGGCGCTGCAGGTGGTAACCGGCCGACAGCCCGGCCTGACCAGCACCGATCACCAGGATGGGGAAGCCTGTCGGCACCAAACCGAGATCGTATCGGCTTGGACGGTATGTTCGGCCACCTGTGGCAGAGTTGATGTAACCACTCGAACCGGTCAGTTGGGGAGGATGCATGCTCGACGTTAGCCGCGATGGCGATGTCGTCACTATCGAACTACAGCGCGAGGAGCGGCGTAACGCGCTGAACTTCGAACTCGTCACTCGGCTCCGCGAAGCAGTGTTGACCGCGGCCGAGGAAGCCAGGGTGATTGTGCTCACCGGTCGGGGATCCCTGTTCAGCGCGGGCGCGGATCTGTCCGGGGTCTACGCGGAGGAATTCCTGACGGCCCTGCCCGACATGCTGCACACGATCGAATCCGTGCCGGTCCCGGTGATCGCGGCGATCAACGGCGGTGCGCTCGGCGCGGGTGTGCAGATCGCGCTGGCCTCGGATCTGCGGGTCATGGAACCCGACGCCTATATCGCCATTCCGGCCGCCAAGCTCGGCATCACCGTCGACCGCTGGACCGTGCGGCGGCTGGCATCGCTGATCGGCGGTGGCCCGGCCCGGACCATTCTGCTCGGCGCGGAATCGGTATCGGCCGCCGATGCCTACGCATTCGGCTTCGCCAACCGACTCGGCACGCTGGCCGACGCACAGGCATGGGCCAAATCGATCGCCCAGTTGGCCCCGTTGTCGCTGCGGCATATGAAGTTGGAGCTCAATGATGACGGCACCCGGGATCCGGAGAGCGCGCAGCAGCGTGCGGCGCTCGAGGCGGCGTGGACCAGTCAGGACGCCCAGGAGGGGCGGCTGGCCAGGGCAGAGAAGCGCGCGGCGAAATTCGTGGGGCGATAGATGAGTCCGAAGAAGATAGTGGGCATTGCCGCCGGTGCACTCGGCCTCGCCTGGGTGGTGCGCGCGGTCTGGGACATCCCGTCGGCGATCGGCGCCTCCATCAATGCCATTGCGCCCTACGCCAGCGGCGCGGTGAGCTATCGCAATCGGCAGTTCCACAACACCGAGCCGAGCACCCAGTTCGTCTCGGGAGCCGCTCCGTCCCTGCTGATTTCGGCGCTGACCCGGCGCAATGCCGGTCGCCCGCGCAATGCGGTTCCGCTGGCCACCCCCGACGTGCCGACCGAGGCCGCCGATCTCGCGGTCACCTGGTACGGGCACGCATCGGCGCTCATCGAGGTCGACGGCTACCGGATTCTCACCGATCCGGTTTGGAGCGAACGGGTTTCGCCGTCCGCGCTGGTCGGTCCGGCCCGGCTGCATCCGGTGCCGACGCCGCTGTCGGAACTGCCGCAGGTGGATGCGGTGCTGATCTCGCACGATCACTACGACCATCTGGACAAGGCGACGATCCGTCAGCTGTTGGTCGGGCAGGCCGCGCCCTTCCTGGTGCCGATCGGCATCGGCGCGCATCTGCGGCACTGGGGTGTGCCCGAACATCGGATCGTCGAATTGGATTGGGGCGGTTCGGTTTCCCTCGCCTCGCTGGGGCGTGAGCGCGACGGTACGGATCTGGTGCTCACCTGCACCGAGGCGCGGCACTTCTCCGGACGCGGCCTGGTGCGCAACACCACACTGTGGGCGTCCTGGTCCATCATCGGCCCGACGCGGCGGGTGTACTTCGGTGGTGATACCGGTTACACCAAGTCTTTCGCGGAGGCCGGGGCCGCGCTCGGACCGTTCGATCTCACGCTCCTGCCGATCGGCGCCTACGACGAGGCCTGGCCGGACGTCCACATGAACCCGGAGGAGGCGGTTCGCGCACATGCCGACCTCGGCGTCGGCGATCCGGGACACGGACTGCTGGTGCCCATCCACTGGGCGACCTTCAACCTGGCCTTCCACGGGTGGTCGGAGCCGGTGCGCCGGATGGTCGCGGCGGCACGGGCGGCCGGCACCGAGGTGGCGGTGCCGATGCCGGGCCAGCGCATCGACCCCAATGACCTGCCGAGCCGGGATTCCTGGTGGGAGGATATTGGGTGAATACCTAGGTTCGTCGACAGGAAGGAATGCAGGCATGAGTCTCGTGGACACCCTGAAAGGCCTGGTCGGCAAGGGTAGGGACGCGGCAGCCGAGAACGCCGACAAAATTTACGATGCGGTTGACAAGGCCGGTGGGTTCATCGACGAGAAGACCGGCCACAAATACTCCGACAAGATCGGCAAGGTGCAGCAGGCCGCCAAGAAGGCGGTCCCGACGGACCACTCCGCATCGGAGCCGCCCGCGCCCGCACCGAAGCCGCCCACGGCCGCGGCTGAGGAGCCGCCCGTGCCGCCGGCGCCCAAGCCGGCTCCCGAGCCCGAAGAGCCGGGAGAGCCGCAGGCCTGATCTGTGGCGGGGGCCGATATCTGTCGGTCCCCGCCCCTAAACTTCATTTATGGTGACCCGCCGGGAATTCGGTGGCAGCCCGGGCCGGCCGGGCGTCGAGGTTGAGCTGAGCAACCTCGACAAGGTGCTGTATCCGGCGACCGGAACCACCAAGGGCGAGGTCATCGCGTACTACTCGGCAATCGCGCCCGCGATGCTCCCGCATATCGCCGGGCGGCCGGTCACCCGAAAGCGCTGGCCCAACGGGGTCGACGAATCGTCCTTCTTCGAAAAGAATCTCGCCGAGCACGCACCGTCGTGGCTGGAGCGCCACACCATCGAGCATTCCGGCCGCAAGGTTGTCTATCCGGTCATCGATTCCGAGGCCGGACTGGCCTGGATCGGACAGCAGGCCGCGCTGGAAGTCCATGTGCCGCAATGGCGTTTCGACGGTGACAAGGTCGGCTACGCCACTCGGTTGGTCTTCGATCTGGATCCGGGGCCGGGCGCGGGACTGGCCGAATGCGCGCGGGTCGCGCTGGCGGTGCGCGAGATGGTCGAGGGGATCGGGCTGCACGCCTTCCCGGTGACCAGTGGTAGCAAGGGAATTCACATCTATGTGCCGCTGAATCGGGAGTTGAGTCCGGGCGGTGCGTCCACGGTGGCCAGGCAGGTGGCGACGAATCTCGAAAAGCTGCACCCGGATCTGGTCACCGCGACAATGGCGAAATCGGCGCGCGGCGGAAAGGTCTTCCTGGACTGGAGCCAGAACAATCCGTCCAAGACCACCATCGCACCGTATTCGCTGCGCGGTCGCACCGAGCCGAATGCGGCCGCACCGCGCACCTGGGCCGAGCTGGAGAGCCGGAAAAAGCTGCGGCACTTGCGCTTCGACGAAGTGCTCGCGCGCTGGCGCGATGACGGCGATCTGCTCGCCGAATTGGATCCACCCGGTTCGAACAGCGATGCGCTGACGAAATATCGCTCCATGCGTGATGCCTCGGCGACCCCGGAACCGGTGCCGTCCGAAACGCCAACCGCCGGGGCGAATGATCGCTTCGTCGTCCAGGAACACCACGCGCGGCGGCTGCATTGGGACGTGCGGCTCGAACGCGACGGCGTACTGGTGTCATGGGCCGTCCCGAAGGGTCCGCCGACCTCGTCGGATCAGAACCGGCTCGCCGTGCACACCGAGGATCATCCGTTGGAATACTTGGACTTCCACGGTGCCATCCCGAAGGGCCAGTACGGCGGGGGCGAGATGACCATCTGGGATTCCGGCACCTACGACACCGAGAAATGGCGCGAGGACGAGGTCATCGTCACCTTCCACGGCAAGCGACTGCGTGGTCGCTACGCGATGATCCGAACCAATGGCACCCAGTGGCTGATGCATCTCATGCGCGATCAGAATCCGGCCGAGGAAGAGGCGGACCGGGTGTCCAGTGGTCCGGTCGGACCGGAGGCCGCGTTCATTGTGCCGAGACCGGCTGGGCCCGCGCCCTTTCCACGTGGACTGCAACCGATGCTCGCCACCCACGGTGAGGTCGCCGATCTCGATGACGTCGAGTGGTGCTTCGAAACCAAATGGGACGGCTTCCGGCTGATCGCCGAAATAGCTTCCGGGACACTGACTCTGCGCAGCCGGGCGGGCAATGTGGTGACCAAACGCTATCCGGGTATGGCGGTGCTGGCCGAGGAGTTGGCCGGACACAATGTGGTGCTCGACGGTGAGGCCGTGGTGTTCGATGATCACGGCGTCGCGAATGTCGGTCTGCTGCAGGCCGATGCGGCGCGCGCGGTCTTCGTCGCCTTCGATGTGCTGTATCTGGACGGGACTTCACTCATCCGCAAACGGTATTCGGATCGACGTCGGGTGCTGGAGGCAATCGCAGCCAACGCGCCGTCACTGCGGGTGCCGCCGCGACTGGACGGCTCCGGCGCCGAAGCGCTGCGCTTCAGCCAGGAGCATGGCCTGGAAGGTGTGGTCGCCAAGCGCAAGGATTCGGTGTATCTGCCCGGTAAGCGCGGGCATTCGTGGGTCAAGCAGCGCAACTGGCGTACCCAGCGTGTCCTGATCGGCGGCTGGCGGCGCAGCGACGCGCGCAACTTCAAATCGCTGCTGGTCGGCATTCCGCACGATGGCAGGCTGTATTACGTGGGGCGGGTCGGCACCGGGTTCAGCGAACCGGTCATGCGGGATCTGGCCAAGAGGCTCGGCAAATTGGAGCGCAAGACCACCCCGTTCGACAACGACCTCACCGCCGAGGAACGCGAGGCCGCGGTGTGGGTGACCCCGAAGCTCAGCGGAACCGTGCGCTTCATGAACTGGACCGAGACCGGCCGCCTCTGGCATCCGGCCTGGCTCGGCGAGATGTGACGGCGGTCGCCGATGGTTTGCCGGATCATCGGGGAGTTCGCTCGGTATCGTTTGTTTGCGGTTGTGTCGGCTCGAAAACGAGGAGTGCACGGTGGATTTCAAGAACCTCGCGAACAAGGCGCTGGACCTGGCCCAGCAGAATGCGGACAAGGTGGATACGGCCATCGATAAGGTGGGCGATCTCGTCGACAAGCAGACCGACGGCAAATTCGCGAGCCAGGTCGACGCCGCGCAGGATGCCGCCAAGCAGGCCGTCCGCAAGGACAACTGAGTCGCCGGCCCCTTTCGAGCGACCTGCGAGCGGTCGCTATGGCGTGGCGATCCGGGCCTACCGATCCGCCATTCCCGCGGTCAGTTCTGTTCGCGGGCCAGCAGCGGAATGATGGTCGCGCTGTCGGTGACCATCGCGTGCCCTTGGAATTCGAAATCGTCGTAGGCGCGCGCCATTGCCTCCTTATCGCGGCCGCCGACGGCGTCGCTGATGATCACCGGCACGAAGCCGAGGTCGGTCGAATGGGTAACCGTCGGCGCGATGCCGATCTCCAGTGCGACACCCGCGATCGCGTATGCGCCGATGCCGAGATCGCGCAGCACCGCGGCCAATGGTGTGCCTTCGAATGCCGACATCGAGGTCTTGTCGAAGATCACTTCGTCCGCCGTCGGCCGCAACTCCGGAACAAGTTCGAAGGCCGGGGTGTCGCGCTGCAGGATGAACTTCACGTCGTCGACATTGTCGACCTGCTGCCAGCTCATGGCCATTCGCAGCGCGAAAGTGCCACTCAGGCGGCGCGGCAGGAAGAAATGCCGCAGGAAGATGATCGGATAGCCGCCGCGTCGTGCGGCTTCGACCACCCGCGCCACCCGCTCGATGATCTCCGGACCGTCCGGCAGTTGGGACAGCACACCGACCTGCATGTCGTAGACGATCACCGCCATGCGATGCGGCACACACACATCGGCGAGTTCTTCGGGAATGTCCAGTCCGTTGCCATGCCGCATGGTCAGCTCACTCCTGTTCGATACCGATCACATTCCGGGTACGGCCCGACGGTGATTCGGTTGCGCGATAGCCACTTTCGAAGCGCGCCGCAGCGTGCTTCGCCCCAACTGTAACCATGTCGGAAATCGGACACGCACGGCGTTGCCGATGCCCGCCATTGCCCGTTGCTGGGCCTCTGATCAGGCAGTACGGTGGTGACATTCGAGGCTGGGCGAAGTCGGCGCCGACGCGTTCCCGGCACACTGTGCGTCGCGCCGCGTCGGAACATGGGAGGCCCGGATGAAAATTTCATCTGCACCATTCGTCGGCGGTAACCGGAGATCCGGTGCGGTATCGATCCTTATCGTCCTCGCGGTCGTGGCGTTCGCATTCGCGCCAGTTGCCAGGGCGGTGCCGACGCCGGATCAGGATCCGTTCTACGCGGCACCGGCCGATCTGGCTGCACAGCCCGACGGTGCCGTGCTGCGGACCCGCTCGATCGCCTTGTACGGTCTACCGCTTCCGGTTTCGGCCTGGCAGGTGCAGTACCGGACCAATGATACGAACGGCTCACCGATCCCGGGGATGGCCACGGTGCTGGTGCCGAATTGGCCGTGGTTCGGCCCTGGCCAGCGCCCCTTGCTCTCGTACCAGATCGCCGAGGACAGTCTCGCCACCCGGTGTGCGCCGTCGTACGCGCTGGCGGGCGGCTGGGATCTCGGCGGCGCGAATACCTATATCGACACACCGTTCATCGCCGAGGCGCTGCGCCGCGGCTGGGCGGTGGTGACAAGCGATTACGAGGGGCCGGACTCCCGATTCCTGGACGGCGTCAATGCTGGCCGCGCGGTGCTCGACGGCATCAGGGCGGCCCGGACGCTCGCACCGGACGGCGTCGGTCCGGCGAGCCCGATCGGAGCGTGGGGCTACTCGGGCGGTGCCTTCGCGACGCTGTGGGCGGGACAGATTCAACCGCGGTACGCGCCCGATATCCAGTTCGCCGGGATCACCTCGGGTGGGGTGCCCGCCGATTGGACAGCCATGGCCCATAGTGTGGATGGCACCGTGCAGGCCGGGCTGGGAATGCTCGTATTGCTCGCGATAGCGAAGAACGAGCCGAATTCCGGTGTTCCGGAACTGCTCAACGAACGCGGTCGCATCGCCCTCGCCGATGATGCCTCGGCCTGTGCACCGGATCTGGTCCTCGAGTACATCAACGCGCATGTGGACGATTTCGCGGCGGTGCCGGATGTGCTGTTTCATCCGGTATTTCGGGCTGCGACCGACCGTCAGGAGCTGGGCGGCAGCGCACCGGTCATGCCGATGTACCTGTACCACAGCACCACCGACGATGTGATCCCGGTCGCTGGCTTCACCGATCTGGTCGGCCGATACTGCGCACAGGGTGCCGATCTCACCTCTGTGCATTCGGCGCTGCCCGGACACAATGTGACCGCCATCGGGGAGGCGGCCGGTGCGATGGGCTTCCTCGCCGATCGCTTCGCGGGTGTTCCGGTCGCGCCGGGCTGTCACGGCCGATAACCGAAAGGTGCGGCGCGCTATGAGGATTCGCCGCGCGCCGCGTTCGGAGTGCTTGTGCCGGTCCTACTTGACCGGCGCGTCCTGCCATTTGGTGGTGCCGGCCGGGGCGGACAGGGTGCTGAGCAGATCGATGCCCGCGATGATCAATGCCGGTCCGCCGACCACGAGGGTGCCGATGATGCCGCCGATACCCGCGCCCGCGATGACGCTGGCGATGACGGTCGGTCCGCCGATGATGCCGGTGAGCCCGACCAGCGCGCCGATCACCGTGCCGAGGAAGCCGCCGATAGCGGTGGCAATGCCGAACTGGGACAGGAAGTTATCCTGTGCGCGCAGGTTCTCCCGTGGCGACGCGATCGGCGTGGCCGCCTGCCGCGCCTGCGTGTAGTCCTTGACCGCGGTCAACTCCAGCACCCGGCCCGCATCGCGGATCTCGTGCGGCATGGCGAACTCCATACTGTCCTGCCGGAACGTCAGCGGCAGCGTGACCACCGTATTGCCCGCGATGTCCTTGATATCCACGGTGTTCGCGGACAACTGGAAGGACCCGTCGGTCAGCGTGGTGACGATCTTGTCGCCCACCAGTTTTGCCTCGTACCCGATGTCGGGTACGGGCGCGGCATCCGGCTGTGCGTAGGAGGTGCCCGCGCCGACCGCGACAGCGGCGACGATCGGCACGGCTGCCGCAGTGATCTTGCGGAGAATCATTCCGGTGGTCCAATCTTCATCAGTACTTGCGAGCCGTAGCAACGCTCCGCACAGGAAAAATCCTCCCCCCGACGCCGTGCAGAGCCACGATGTGATCTAAAGAACGCACTCCGAAGACAATGTACCGCGTACAAAAGGTTTAAAGGAATGCTTTTCGGGGTAAACGATTTTGCTCACATAATGAATCTTGTTATAGCTCTCCGCTATTCCGCCGCTACCCGACTACATGACATTGATGGCGCGTGCGATCACCAAGATCACCAGCACCAGGGAGATCGCCGATTCCAGCATCATCGTCGCCTTCGCCCACCGCGACATCGGCATCACATCGGTCGGGCTGAATGCCGTCGCGTTGGTGAACGCCAGATAGAGATAGTCGACGAACTGTGGCTCCCACTCGGGTTCGGCCAGCTCCGGACTCTGCATCTGTACGAACAGGAAGTCCGGCAACGGCTTTCGCGCATGCGCGCGTGCGGCGGGGCCGCCGCGGTCGAACTCCCAGTAGCAGAGCCCGAATACCACCATATTGGTCAACCAGACCGCACCGCCCGAGAGCAGAATCTCCACGGGATCGGTGAGGCTACGGTCGATCAGCCGGAACACCAGCCGACCCGCCGAAACCGCCGTCGCCAGACTCAACAGCCCGATCAACAGGAGGCCGCCGTTGCGCAGCCAACGCTCTTCCCGGTTGAGCCGGAACGGATTCGCCACCACCAGCACACCGAGCAACAGGACCTCGAGCACGGGTAGCACAAACCAGGCGGGCTGCTTGCGGAGTTCCGGCGGCGCGACCTGCAATACCACGATCACCAGTACGGCAAGCGTCGCGGCCCACCGCGATTCACCCTCCGTCTTGCGTTGCCAGGCAGGTACATCGTCGTCTTGGTCCGGCACAAGGGCCAGTATCGCCGATCAGCTGAGCAGATCGAGGACGACCGCGCCGAGGCAGACCGCGATGACCATCGTCAGCGCGATCGCGTCATTGCGTCCTGGGGCGCTCGGGTGTGCGGTGAGCTGGCCGGTGCCGCCGCGCGCGGTGATGGCCTCGCCCAGTTCGGTTGCCCGGCGGCTGGATACCGCCATCGCGGCGGTGAGGATATCGACGAGCGGATTATCGGCGGCGCGGGTGAGCAGGCCATCCTTCGGGCGCAGTCGGCGGGCCGCACGCAGCACCCGGATCTCGTCCATCAGCAGCGGCAATCCGCGCAATGTCAGCGCGATGACCACGGCCCATTCGTCCACGGGCACGCGGAATCGGCGCAGTGGGGAGCCGAGTTTGGCCAGCGCGGGGGCGATATCGCCCATCGGGGTGGTCCAGGCGATCAGGAACGAGGAGGCCAGCAGGATCAGGCCGAAGACAGTGACATTGGTGTAGCGCAGCACGGCGTCGCGGCCGACCGGCACATTGAGCAGGGCGCCGATGCCGATCGCCGCCCAGAACCACCACGGCAGGCGCGGCAGCGTGCTCAGCGGCAGTCGGGCCACCAATCCGATCGCGATCAGGAAGACGACCATCAAGCCGAGTACCGGCCAGGACGGCAGGAACATCAGCACCACACTGATCAGGAACGCCCCGATGATCTTGGTTCCGGCCCAGAGGCTGTGCACCGGACTGGAAACCGGCACTTCGCGGAACAGCACCGTACTCATTACCGACCTCCGTTCCCGAGTCGCCAGGCCGGATCGCCCGGGTGCGCCCCCGGCATTGTCGTGCGGGAATCCAGCTGGTGCGCGGGCACATTCGCGGTATCGCGGATCGGATCGGTCTCCAGAATGCGTCCGGCCTCGAGGTGCACGGCCCGGTCGCAGACCGCGGCCATATCGTGCACGTCATGGGAGATGACGATCAGGGTGAGCCCGGAATCACGCAGGCGGGCAAGCAGTTCCACGATTTCGGCGCGACCGTGCGGGTCCAGTCCGGCCAGCGGCTCGTCGAGCACGACGACCGGCGCGTGGCTGGCCACAATGGCCGCGAGCACCACGCGTTTGGCTTGGCCGCCGCTGAGTTCTTCGATGGAGCGTGCGGCCAGTGCGCGATCCAGACCGACCGCATCCAGTGCGCGTCCGACCGCACCGGATCCGGTGGCCCGGCCGCCCCAGTCCGCGATTTCGTCGCCGACCGTCTGCTTCTGCAGCTGCAGCCGGGAGTGCTGGAAGGCCAATTCCACCCGGCCGATCTGCTTCGCGATCGGCTTACCGCCCAATTCGCAACGGCCGGAACTTGGTTCGATCAATCCAGCCATGATCCAGGCCAGCGTGGATTTGCCGGAGCCATTGCCGCCCACCACGAGTAAGGCCTCGCCGCGCCGTACCGTCAGGTCGACGCCGTGCAAAGCCGGTGCGGCCCACGGTGTTCCGCGGTTGTAGGTGTGGCGAACCTCGCTCAGCCGCAGGATTGTTTCGCCCATCGGCCGACGCCGGATCTCGCCGGCCGGTCGCGGCCAGGCGGGCAGCCGCTCCACGGTCCGGCCGCCGGCCAGATGCACCACCCGGTCGGCTGCGGCGGCATCGGCCTCGTGATGGGTTACCAACACCACGGCCATCGGATGGCGTTTGGGCAGTTCGGCCAGGAGCGCAACGAGATCGCGGCGACCTTCTGGATCGATCATCGAGGTGGCCTCGTCGGCAATGAGCAGCGCGGGGCGGCGGGCCAATGCGGCGGCCACCGCCAGCCGCTGCTGCTGACCGCCCGAAAGCGTTGCGGTCTCGCGATCGCCCATACCGTCCAGACCGACCTCGCGCAGCAGGCCAGCGATATCGACCGCGGCGGCGAGCTCGGTGGACAGACCCCACACCACATCGTCGGCGACGAGCACACCGAGCGTTTGACTCTCCGGCCGCTGCAGCACCAGCGCGGTACCACCCAGATGGCCGAGGCCTGCGGCGCCCGGCCGGTCCACGCCGCCGGTGGTCGGCGGATGTCCGGCCAGCAGCCGGGTCAGCGTCGATTTGCCCGATCCGTTGTGGCCGACAATGGCCACGAATTCGCCGATATCGACCGTGAGATCGATCCCGGACAGCGCATCCACCGGCGCGCCGGGATAGCGGAAGCCGACCTCGCGCAGTCGCACCGGGAGCGGCGCGATCGGCCGGTCGTCGGGTGGTGCGTCGAGCCGGTCCCGACTGGGCAGCCAGGACAGCCGATCGAGTACCGAGCCGAGTACGAACCAGGAAAACACCGCCGTCGCGATGAAGCCCGCCAGCACACCACCGCCGACCAGCACCCACCACCAGCGGATCGCCGCGTCCGCGGCGTCGGCGACTCCACGTCCGAGGGGTTCCAGCTGGGGCTGCCGCGCCGCCGTCCGCTCCAGGCCCTCCGCGGTGCTGCGGATGGTGTTGAACAGTAGATTCCGTGACCGAGAAAGCACGACCAGCGTTCCGACGGCGAACGCCGCGAAGCCGAGACCGGCGATTACCGACAATCCGAGCACCGCGGGCAAACCGCCGCGTCGACGTTTGACGATGCCGATAATGCCCGCGACAGTGGCCGAGCTGAGAATGCCGAATGCCGGCACGATGCCCGCCGCGACGAAGCAGACCAGCACGGCCGAACCCGTCGCGGTGATCAGGGCGCGCAGCCGATAGCGGTGCGCGATCATGGCCAGCGGCACCGCGGCGACCAGCTGCAGCGCCGCGGCGAACGGAATCAGCGCACCGACGGTGACCAGGCCGACGGTGGCACCGCCGAGTACCGCCCCCGCCGCCAATTCGATCGGGCGCAGCGGGCCGCGCTCGGTGGGGCGGGCTGGCAGATCACTCACGGGTCAAGTCTGCCAGGATCGGTGTGGACAGTTCGTGTGGTCTTTCTGTGGAGTGCCTGAGGCTGTGTCGATTTGCTCGCTAGGCGACCCGGGTCAGCTCGTAATCGGCGGCCTTCAACTTGCGGACGCGACGGCGGTAGGCGAGCTGTGGACCCGGCCAGTTGTTCGTGATCCGGCCCGAAGCGGTGCGATACCAGCTGGAGCAGAAGTTCCACGGTGTGCGGGCGAGGCGCTGCTGAACCGCGGCATCGAATCGCGCCTCCGCCTCGGGACGCACCTCGAGTACGTGGCCGGGACGGTCGGCGAGCAGTTGGACGGCCTGGCGGATATAGCGGGCCTGCGATTCGATCATGTAGATGATCGAGCCGACGCCCAGATTGGTATTCGGTCCATACACGAGGAACAGATTCGGGAAGTCGGGCACGGTAATTCCGCAGTAGGCGTGCGCGCCGCCCTGCCAGGCGTCGGAGAGCTTGCGGCCCGCGCGGCCGTAGATATTCATGGGCCAGAGGAATTCGGTGCCCTTGAACCCGGTGCCGTAGACGATAACTTCCGCCTCATGCACCTTGCCGTCGGCGGTGCGCACGCCGTTCGGCACGATTTCGGTGATGGCGGTGGTCTCGACCTGCACGTTCGGTTCGAGCAGAGCCGGGTAGTAGTCGTTGGAGAACAGGCCGCGCTTACAGCCGATCGGATAGTCGGGGGTGAGTTTGGCACGCAGTTCAGGATTCGGGACCTGCATTTCCAGATGTTTCGACGCGATTTTCGCGACCATTCGCACGATCCACGGGAATTCGACCAGGCCGAGCGCGATGAATTCGGCGACGGCCCACCAGCCGAAGCGTTCGACGAGCAGGGCGCCGGGCAGCCGCGCGAAGAGTTTGTGCTGGACCGGGGTGTAGTCGGTATCGAATTTGGGCAGCACCCACGCGGCCGTGCGCTGGAAAAGGGTGAGGTGTTCGACCCGCGGCTGGATCTCCGGAATGTACTGGATGGCGCTGGCGCCGGTGCCGATGCAGGCGACCCGTTTACCGGCGAGTTCGACGCCGTGATCCCACTCGGCGGAGTGGAAGGCCTGACCGGTGAAGGTGTCGATGCCAGGAATGTTCGGCAGGGCGGGCCGAGATAGTTGGCCGACGGCGGAGATGAGCACATCGGCGGTGCGGGCCGTGCCGTCCCTGGTCCGTACGGTCCAGCGGCCGGAAGCGTCGTCGAATTCGGCGTCGGTCACCTCAGCGCCGAAATGGATCGCCTCCAGTAAGCGGTGCCGCTGGGCGACACCGCGCAGGTAGTCGTGGATCGCGGCCTGTCCGGAATATCGCTGCGGCCAATCCGGCTTGGGCTCGTAGGAGAACGAGTACAGCGGCGACGGCACATCACAGGCCGCGCCGGGGTAGGTGTTCTCCCGCCAGACCCCGCCGATGTCGGTGCCGCGCTCCAGTATGGCGATATCGTCGAAACCGTTGCGCCGCAATTCGATTGCCATCCCGACGCCGCCGAAACCGGCGCCGATGATGATAACCGAGGGCCGTTCGCCAGCTGTCATTTGTGGCACTCCTCACAGCACGGTAGCTGAGTTCCACTCTAAGACCGCAGGTCGCGTATGGGGTGGGCCTATCGAGATTTTCGGCCATAATGTCCGCTGTGGAGCGGGTACAGGATCCGGGCATCCGCGACTGGAACTTTCCGCGCGGCATCGCCAGCGTGGCACTCATGGTCGGTTATGCCGGTGAGCAGGGCGTGCCCGTCGCGCGCATGCTCGCCGGAACCGGGCTGACCGAGGCCATGCTGCACGATCCGGATGCGCAGATCGACGCGCGCACCGAACTCGCCGTCATCCGCAATCTCGTCCGCGAACTCGCCGATACGCCCGCGCTCGGAGTCGAGGTCGGTCGCCGGTATCGGATCACCACCTTCGGCATTTTCGGCTTCGCCTGCGTCAGCAGTCCGACGCTCGGTGAGGCGATCTCGTTCGCGCTGCGCTATCTGGAGCTGAGCTTCACCTTCTGCCTGCCCGTCGCGGAATGGGGGGAGGGCGAATTCATCGCCTGGGTGCACGACGAATCGATTCCGGCCGATGTGCGCCAGTTCCTGGTCGAGCGCGATGTGACCGCCATGCATCAGGTCATGAGCGATCTGATCGGTAAACAGCTGCCGCTGACCAGGGCCGAATTCCGTTTTCCCGAGCCGGCATATGTCGATCGGATCATGGAGGTCACTCATGTGCGGCCGCGTTTCGGACGGCCGCACAACCTGTTCACAATCGATCCGGCAATGCTGGAGCAGCCGCTGCCGCAGGCGAATGAGCACACCTGGGCCATGTGCCTCGCGCAATGCCGTGATCTGGTGGATCGACGCCGAGCCCGCACCGGTATCGCGGCCGAGGTACGCGAACTCCTGGTGCCCGGCGGTGCCGACGGATTCGCCGCGCCGCGCGGAATCGACTCCGTCGCACGCGATCTCAATATGAGCACACGCACCCTGCGCCGCCACCTCGATGCCGCGGGTACCAGCTACCGCGCGCTGCTGGACGAGGTGCGCCGCGCTCTCGCCGAGGAAATGCTCACCGCCACACCGCTTTCGGTGAGCGATGTGGCCATCCGGCTCGGCTACGCCGAATCCTCCACCTTCATCTACGCCTTCAAGCGCTGGACCGGCGCGACCCCGGCCGCCTACCGCCGCGAACGAGTGGTGCGCCGCTGATTCGGCTGCACGCCGATCCGGCCGCCCATCGCAACACTGCGGAAATGCGTTGTGATGCGGCGATTTTCATCGATGATGTGCAGGGCGATGGCCGGATCCGGCGCGTAGTCCATCACGCGATGGGGGAGTTCGAGTTCCCACTCCCCGCCGAGGACAGAGGCGGTGCTCGGGGCGATCAGTAGCGGGCGGCCCGCGAAGGTGGTCGTGGCGGCGGAATGCGCATGTCCGGTGATCACGCCGACGATGCGTTCGTCGTCGGCGACCACCTCGGCCAGCTTCTCGGGCTCGGCCAGCGATATCTCATCGATGACCGGACTGAACAGATGTGCGGGCGGATGGTGCAGCGCAAGGAGAATGGGCGCGTCGGCGGGTGCGGCGGCGAGTACGCCGCGCAGCCAGTCGTAGGTTTCCTCGGTGAGTCGGCCGCCGGATTCGCCGGGGACGCTCGAATCCAACAGGACCACGGTCGAATTGCCGATTCGGTGTGCGTGGTTGATCGGCGCGGTCGACGCGGATTCGCCGAGCAGGATCGTGCGGAAGGCGGCGCGGTCGTCGTGATTACCGGGCAGGGCGTAGACGGGGATATCGGCATCGAGTGCGACGCGCGCCTCGGCATATTGCTCGGGCTTACCCGAATCGGTGATATCGCCGGTCACCAGAATGGCATCGGGCCTGCGTCGCAGCTCGGCGAGATAGGCCATGACCCGCTCGACGCGTTCGGCATTTCGGGTGCCGAGATCGAAATGGGTATCGCTGACCTGAGCCACCAGGATCATCGGCCGTTCGCTTTCTCTGGGGGGATCGCTCCATTGCGTCAGAGGGTGTCGCCATCGTGTGCCGGCACGTTTACAGGCTAGATGACCTGCGGGTTACGCGTCGCCATGAGGCTGACCACCGGTAGAAGGCCGCGGGGTCGGAAGTGGTCGCGCGCACATCGGGGTCAGCTCGACGGGTCGACGACCGATGCCCACAGCGTCTGCAGTGACCGCAGGAACGACTTGCGATCGGCGGCGGAGAGCTGAGAAAGCAGGCGGTTCTCCTGCTCCTGGATATCGCGTTGTGCCTGGTCGCGGATGGTTCGACCGGCCGGGGTCAGCGAAATCAGGCGTGCGCGCCGGTCGGCCGGATCGAGGTCGCGCTGGATGAGGCCGCGCTGCTGGAGTTCGTCGAGTGTGCCGATGATGCGCGTCTTGTCCGCGCGGATCTTCTTGGCCAACGCCGCCTGGGTGTAGACGGGTTCGTCGCCGAGTCCGAGCAGGACCACATAGCCCCACATGGTCAGGCCGTGCCGCTCGAGTATGGGCAGTTCCGCCATGGCGAGGGCGCGGCCGAGCGGCGCGATCATCGCGGCGAGGTCGGGGCGCTTTTCCGGCATGGGTAGAAAATACCGCTTGGCTTATGATAAGCAGCAGCTTACGATATGCATACGCTTATCAATTTGGAAATATCGAGAGGACAGCGATGACCACCGATTCCGACACCGCCTCCGAGTTGCAGACCCTCGAATCACTGGGAACAAGGGTCGATTTGATCGCCCTCGATGCCAAGGCCGTGCGCACCAGCATCGAAGTTGTTTCCCAGCTGACTCCCGCCGATTTGGCCAAGCCGACGCCGTGCGCGGGCTGGACACTGCACGGGTTGCTGGAGCACATGATCACCCAGCACTACGGCTTCGCGGCCGCGTCCCACGGCGAGGGCGACTTGTCGCGGTGGCGGCTGCGTCCGCTGGGCGATGACCCGGTCGCGGACTACCGTGCCGCCGCCGAACACGTACTGGCCTCCTTCGCCGAGGACGGGGTGCTCGACCGGTCCTTCCCGCTGCCGGAGTTCACCCGTGCCTTCGAATTCTCCGGAGCCGAGGCAGTCGGCTTCCACTTCGTCGACTACGTCGTGCACTCCTGGGACGTCGCCCGAACCCTCGGCCGCACAGTGCATTTCGACGACGACCTGCTCGCGGTCGCATTATCGGTAGCCGAGATCGTCCCCGGTGGTCCGGCCCGCCTGGCCCCTGGCTCCGCCTTCGGACCGGTCGTCACCTGGTCCGGTGACTCCGTGCTCGACGAGATCGTCGCCATGCTCGGGCGGTCCCCGAGCTGGCCTGAGCGGAACCCGCTCGATTGATCACCGCGTGCCCGGATCAGCGCGCCGCATATGGAGTTGTTCGGTCATCGCCCGGTGATTCCGTGTGCGGCGTTCGGGTCGGGTGAGGGCTATTCGGTTGGGGGGAACGAGGATTCGGCGGTGCGCAGGAGGTTGTCGGCGTGTTGGAGGAGGGCGGCGGGGTCGGGGGTGGGGTGGAGGGGGTGCCAGAAGTCGGGGGTGGGGGTTGCTTGCAGGGTGAGGGTTGGGGGTGTGCGCCAGGGGGCGGCGAGGGCGAGTTGCCAGGAGTGGAGGTAGGTGCGGTCGTATCGGGCGGACTTGTCGAATAGGGGGTCGCCGACGATGGGGTGTCCGATCCAAGCCAGGTGTACTCGGATCTGGTGGCGGCGGCCGGTGATCAGGCGCACTGCGAGCACGGTGTGGGTGTCCGTGCGCAGGACCGTGATGAACTGGGTTGTCGACGGATAGTTCTTGGTGGCCAAGAGATCCGCGTCATCGACGAACCAGCGACCGGCCTGCTCGCGAATGGATTCGCGGGGCGCGGCGATTCGCACGCGGTTCTTGCGGCCGACACTGAGCGGCAGTTCGATGACGCCGCGATCGGGCAGGCCGGTCGATTCCACGATCGCCAGATACGCCTTCTCGGCCGTCTGCTTGTTGAACTGCCTGGTCAGCTGCCCGTGCGCGCCCAGCTCCTTGGCCAGCAGTACGAGTCCGGAGGTCACCTTGTCGATCCGGTGCACCGGATACAACGTTTCCCCCACCGCTGCCGCCGCCTCGACGATATCGCTGTCGTGCCGCTCCCCGGTCACCGAAATCCCGGCGGGCTTGTTCAGCGCCAGCACCGCCGCGTCCTCCTCGATAACGCAGCTTTTCCGCAACTCGGCCCACTCGAACTCCACCGGACGAGCTTAGGTTGTGCGCCACCGTGCTTGCCTTGCAGCGCAGAGTGTGGAGACCCAGGTTGTGCGCCACCGTGCTCGCCTTGCAGCGCAGAGTGTGGAGACCTAGGTTGTGCGCCACCGCGCTTGCCTTCGCGGCGCAGCATGTGGGGACCGAGGTGGTGAGGTCAGGTGGTGCGTTGCTGGCGTTTTGCCGTTGCGGCGCAGCGTGTGGGACCGAGGTGGTGCGCTGCCGGTGTCTGCCGTTGCGGCGCAGTGTGTGGGGACCGAGGTGGTGAGCTCAGTGTGGTGCGCTGCCGGTGTTTGCCGTTGCGGCGCAGCGTGTGGCGACCCAGGGCGCGAGCCCAGGTTGTGTGCTATCTGTACTTGCCATTACGCCGCAGCGTGTGGGGCCGCAGGCGGTTGAAGCCGCGGACGCGCACGCTGCGCAGATTGCGGATATCGAACTCCGGATTGCCGTCAAGGGCCGCGGCGGCGTCGTCATCGACGAGTACGGTGCCGGGGCGGGCGACGCCGGTGAGTCGGGAGGCGATATTGACCACCGAGCCGTACAGATCGCCGAAGCGTTGCAGCACCGGCCCGTATGCCACGGCGACCCGCAGCTCCGGGGTGCCGCCGACCATCATCGTGCTCTCTTGGATGGCCAGCGCGATGCGGGCCGCATCCGTTGGATACTCGGCCGCGAACATGACCTCGTCGCCGACATTCTTGATCACCCAGCCGCCGTTCTCGGTGATCGCGGCGGTGGTGGTGGATTCGAATGCCTCCAGCAGCATGGAGAGTTCGTCGGGGTGCAGATGTCTGGTGAGCCGGGTGTAGCCGACCATATCGGCGAAGCCGACCGCCAGCTCGCGCACCGACTCGCCCGCCGTGGTGCCCGGATCGAGGGAACGGGCCAGGGCCGCGGCGAGGTGGCGGCGCCACGCGTAGGTATTGAGCTGTTCGAGTGTGGAGATGGCCGTCTCGGTGGCGTCGCGGGCGATTTCGGCCGGATCGGTGCCGGGCGCGGCCGCGGCCATCCGAGCGCTGATTTCGGCGAGCACCACATCGACCTGCCATTCGGCCAGTCGCGCCATGCCCTGGCCGAGGGTGCGTGCGGTCGCGGCCTGCTGACGGGAGTCCGCCGAGGCGAGCACATTGAGCGCGCGGAAATTGCGCACCGCGGCGATATCGGCGTCGGCGTAGTCGACGGCGGCATCGTCGAGACCGGCCGGGAAGCCGAGTGCCATCCACAGCCGCTTGGTCAGGTCGGTGGTCGTCCCGGATTCTTCGGCGACCTGGGTCCGGTTGTAGCGGCGCCGTCCGTCGAGCAGATAGGACTCCACGACCGACTCGACCAGCTCGGATATCTCGGTGGGAACCATGATCGGTACCTTACGGGCCGGGCAGGCGGTCCGGGACTGTGATCGGTCACAATCAGCCCAGGTGCAGCCACTGTCCGATCGACGGCACGCCCTGGTCGTTCACGACGAACACCAGATACCAGCCCGGCGGCGCGAGTGCCGGATTCGACGGCAGCGTGATCGTCACGGAATCCGGTGCGGTGCTGGCGAATTCGAGGTCGATCAGGCGTTGCTCATTATCGGAGGAGTGAGTGCACGCTCCAGGTCGAACGAGATTCACTTCGCGCAGGGCCGCAGTGGTGATCGCGGTAACGGTCGCGCCGTGGGCGACTGTGTCCGTCGCGAGCGTGAGCTGCGGTCGCTCGCCTTGGAAAAGATAAGGTGGCCAATAGGTTTCGATGCGCAATTCCTCGGTCTTGCGCGCCGGATTCGAGCCGGCGGTGATTACCTTGCCGTCGGGGGTGAGCAGTGCGACGGAGTGGTACAGCCGCGGTACCCGGCTGGGCGCGGTGTGCATCCAGGTGCCCATCGCCGGATCGAAGATCTCGGCGTGCGGCGGCGCGTCGGGCGCCATCTCCTCCATGCCGGAACCGCCGGTGGCCAGCACCGTTCGGTCCGGAAGTAGGACCGCGCCGAGATGCATCCTGGCATGATCCATCGGCGGCGCCGCCTGGTATTCCGGCGTGGCAGAGGTCAGATCGACGATCCTGGTATCGGCCAAAGCCGGTGCGGGGCTGTGCATATCGTATCCGCCGCCGCCGAGAATCATGACCCGCTGTTGCTGCGCGGGCGGCAGCAACACGCTCGCCGACTGATTGCGTGAACCCGGATCGGTGAGACCGGGCACCTCGACAGTCGTGCCGGTCTCCGGATCCCAAATCGAGGGCCGCATGCCGTTGTTCGCACCGTACTGGCCACCGGTGTAGAACAACCTGCCGTCGGCGAGTAGCACGAGATGCCCGTACATCGGAATCGGACCTGGAGATGGCAGCTGGGACCAGGTTTCGGTGCCGGCGTCGAATAGTTCCGGAACGACGGATAGGAAGTTGTCGGCACCCAGACCCGACACCGCGACGATATTGCCGCTCGGCAGCGGCGCCAGCGACGGGTACCAGCGGCCGAAAGTCATGTCCGGCTTGGTATTCCAGGTCAGCGTCGCCGGATCGAAGATGAGTGTGTCCTTCAGCCCGTAGAACGGGTCGTAGCGTTCGGTGCCGCCCGCGGCGAGCAGCCTGCCGTCCGGCAGGAACGCGTGTCCGACGCAGAACATATCGATCGGGGTTCCGGGTGCGCTCAGTCCTGGTCGCGGGTAATGCCAGACGCGCGTGCGGAATTCGTGGGCGTCGTGGCGGTCCGGATCGTTACCGGAACCGGCGAAGAACAGCACATCACCGGTGTGCAGTACGGCGGCGTGCACCGGGTTGATCTCGGTACCGAAATCGAGAATGCGCCACAAGCCCATATGTGGTGCGTGCGTCAGATCGGTCTCCAGTTCGAGCACGCGCATATAACCGGCATTGATGCCATCCGGTGCGTCGATGGTGAAGACCACCAGTTCCGCAGGTGTCCCGTCGTGCGGCAGCAAAGCCAGTGCCGCGCCTTGGTTTTCGGCGAAGCCCCACTCGGTCTTGGTCCATACGCTCCAGCCGTCGACCGCGTGCCCGGAACCTTCCAGGCCCCAGCCGATGGTGTACACACCGGCATTCACACCGTCGGGGTTGTCCACCGCGAAGACGATCAATTCCGGCCTGCCGTCGCCGTCCAGATCCGCGGCCGTGATGCCCGCGCCCTGGTTCTCCCAGCCGTACCAGTCGGGCACCGCCACCCACGGCGTCCATTCGCCGACCGCGCCGTCCGCGGTCAGTCCCTTGGCCAACCGGAACTGTCCGCTGTTCTGGCCCGGCGGATTGTCGACCGCCAAAACGACCAGGGTGGGCTGCCCATCGACGGACGTGAGGCAGATATCGGCACCCTGGTTTTCCCAGCCGTACCAATCCGGCACGGTGATCCACGGCGTCCAGCCGCCGGTCACCGTGCCGTCCTCGGCCAGATCGCGCCCGATCCGGTAGCAACCCTGGTTCTGGCCGGGTGGATTGTCCACGACGAACACCACGAGATCGGGTCGGCCGTTGCCGCTCAGATCGCCGATCGCGATGCCCGCGCCCTGGTTCTCCCAGCCGTACCAATCCGGCACCGGCAGCCACGGTCCCCAACTCTTCGTCGAGCCGTCGGGGGCGAGCCCCATGCCCACCCGATATGACGCGGTGTTCTGACCAGCCGGATTGTCCACCATGAGTACGACGACATCCAGGGCGCCGTCTCCATCGATATCCGCGATCGCGATCCCGCAATCCTGGTTCTCCCATGCGAACCAGTCGGGGACCGGAACGAATTGTCCTGCCACGCAATACATCGTCGCCCCGAACGCGCCATCTTGCGCGTCATCGGCCGAAGTTGTCCGATGATATGGGTTACGGCTACTGGTGCGGCAGAAGGGATTCCTGGTTGCCGATCCGGCCAACGCGCCGCGTTGAGGCGCATCTGTCGCCGAAACCGCAGTGCCCCGACCGTTGGGTTGGGGCGCTTGGCATTTCAAGTTCAGTCGAGGCCTATCATCAGGTACTTCACGAAGAACTCGTTGTTCAGCGCATAGCGGGAACGCCGCTGCCGAATCAAGTCGATGGCGTCATCGACCGAATACCCGAGATCCAGCAGCGTCTGCGCGACCACCAAACCCGAACGGTTGTAGCCGTACTGGCAGCGCACCATGACGCTGCGATGGGCACGAACCGCCGCTGCGGCGATCCTGGCCAATTCGCGCGCCGCCGCCAACTGATCGGCGTGCAACTCCGCATCCGGAATCGCGAGGTGATGGTGTTCGACATCGGGTCCCGGCCCGTGCCCGTCGGCCTGGAACAGGCTGATCACCACATCGAATTCGATACCGACGATCGCGGGCACCCGCGCGCCTTCGACGTTTCCATAATGATGCCCACCCATCCACAGCTGCGGCACGATCTCGTTCCACGGCGCTTGCGCGTCCGGTGTCTTCATCCTGGGCGGCCGTTCCCACCGCACCATCGTTGCCTCCCCACGTTTTCGGCCCAGCTTCTACGGTACCGCCGGGCAGCGGCTCGGGAACTGCCCCGAAGTCTGGCAATCTTCGAGTGAACGATGACCTATAAGTGGTGCGAGTCCGGACTGTCCGCGCCCGAACCGCGCACCAGCCGACCCTTTCCGCCGACCGGAGTCGGCCTCATCGCCATGGCCGCGGTGCTGGCAATCCTGTTCATCGTGGTGGCGGTGTTGCTGGTGGTAACTCTGCGCTGACCGCAAGGCCGGTTCGAAGTGGCGCAGGATTCCCGCTGACGCGATATAGAACGCGTTCTAGACAGTTCTATAATTTTGTCTTACGCTCGGATCATGACGACAGAGTTGTCTCATCGACCGCATTTCGAATTGAGATCCGCGCAGACCTGGCGCGACCCGTGGCCGATGTATGCCGAACTGCGCGCGCACGATCCCGCGCACCACGTTGTGCCCCAGGATGATCCGGCGAGCGACTACTACGTCCTGTCCCGCTATTCGGATGTATATGCGGCCGCGCGGGACGTCGCGACCTTCTCCTCGGCTGGCGGCCTGACCGTCGACTACCGCGACCTCGGCGAGATCGGGCTGCCCGAACCGCGGCCGTTCGTCTTCACCGATCCGCCGGATCACACCACCTTCCGCAGACAGGTCATGAAAGGCTTCACGCCGCGCCAGGTGCGATCGGTCGAACCGCAGGTACGCGCGTTCGTCATCGAGCGGTTGGAGCGGCTGCGGGCGGCGGGCGAGGGCGATATCGTCGTCGAACTCTTCAAGCCGCTGCCGAGCATGGTGGTCGCACACTATCTCGGTGTGCCGGAACCGGATCGGCCGAAATTCGACGAGTGGACCGATCTCATCATGACCGCCTCCGCGGGCGGCAGTCCGCTCCATGCCCAGGACGCCATCGGCGAATTGATGCAGTACTTCACCCGTTTGATCGAACGCCGTCGCGCCGAACCCGCCGACGATACGATCTCGCATCTGGTGGCTTCCGGCCTCGGCGCCGATGGCGACTATGCGGGCATCATCTCGATTCTCGGCTTCGCCTTCACCATGATCACCGGCGGAAACGACACCACCACAGGTAATCTCGGCGGTGCGGTGCAATTGCTGACCGAGCGTCCGGATCAGCGGCGGCTGCTGATCGAGGATCCGTCGCTCATCCCTGATGCGGTCGAGGAGTTCTTGCGGCTCACCTCGCCGGTGCAGGGTTTGGCGCGAACCATGGTGCGCGACGTCGAGATGCACGGCACCACCATCGCGGCCGGACGTCGGGTGCTGCTGCTGTATGCCTCGGCGAACCGGGACGAACGCGAATTCGGTTCCAATGCAGGCGAACTCGATGTACGACGGCGTCCCAAACAGATCCTGACCTTCAGCCACGGTAACCATCACTGTCTCGGCGCAGCCGCCGCGCGCATGGTCGCGTGCGTCGCGCTGGAGGAACTGCTCGCGCGTTGCCCGGATTTCGTCGTGGACATCGACCGGGTGCGTTACGCCCACGGCAGTTATGTGCGCTGGCCGGATCGTGTGCCGTTCCGGGTGACCGCATGACCGGAGATTGGTTGCGCCCCAAGCGCGCCGATATCGCGGCCGAGCAAATTCTCGATGCCGCCGCGCAGTTGTTCGTCGAGCGCGGGGTCACGAATACCGGGATGGGCGATGTCGCGAAGGCCGCGGGTTGCTCGCGCGCCACCCTGTATCGCTATTTCCCGAACCGCCAAGCGTTGCGAATCGCGTTCGTGCACCGCGAAGCTCGTCGAGTCGGCGCGGCGGTCGCCGAGCGAACTCGGGAGATAACCGATCCGGGTGAGCGCATTGTCGCGATCATGCTCGCATCGCTGCGCGAGGTCCGTGCCGACCCGACCCTGATCGCGTGGTTCAATGCGGGCGACGCGGGCATTGCCAATGAAATCGGTCGATCATCCGAGGTCATCGAGGCCATAGCGGCCGGGCTGCTGCCGCAGACGGCCGATCCGGACCGCTCCCGGCTCGCCCGCTGGTTGGCTCGTATCATCATGTCGCTGCTCACCGCGCCCGGCCGTGACGAGGCCGATGAGCGGGTCATGCTGGAGCGGTTCGTCGCACCGATCGTCATGGGCGCATTCGCGAACTGACCGAACTCCTTGCGCTTGACTTGGAGCGCTCTCCAGGTCGTAGCGTCGATGACGAGATCGTCGACCAAGGAGGAGAGCCCGCATGATTCCGACCAGGAAACTCGGCCAGTTGACCGTCGGTGCACAGGGTCTGGGCTGCATGGGTATGAGCCAGGCCTACGGCGTGCGCGATAACGACGACGAATCCATCGCCACCATCCACCGTGCGCTGGATCTGGGCGTGACGCTGCTCGACACCGCAAATGTCTACGGCCCGGAGACCAACGAGCGCCTGGTCGGCAAGGCCATCGCCGACCGCCGCGATCGGGTGGTGCTTGCGACCAAATTCGGCATCGTGTGGGGCGAGGACGGGAACATGGGCGCTCGTGGCGACGCCGCATACGTCGAGCAGAGCTGTGACGCTTCGCTGGCCCGGCTCGGTGTCGACCACATCGACCTCTACTACCAGCATCGCGTCGATCCGAATGTTCCAATCGAGGAGACCTGGGGCGCGCTGTCGGAGTTGGTGCAGGCGGGCAAGGTTCGCTACCTCGGCATCTCGGAGGCTTCGGCGGAGACCATCCGTGGCGCGCACGCGGTCCATCCGGTGACCGCCCTGCAGAGTGAATGGTCGCTGTGGACAAGGGATATCGAGGCAGAGGTGCTGCCGACATGTCGTGAACTCGGCATCGGCATCGTGCCCTTCTCGCCACTCGGCCGCGGTTTCCTGACTGGCGCGATCACCTCCACAGCAGATCTGCCCGCCGATGATTTGCGCCGCCGGCTACCGCGATTCGCTGGGGAAAACCTCGACAGCAACCTGGCCATCGTCGCGGCGCTGCGCGAGCTGGCCGCCGAAAAGGGCATTACCGCAGGACAATTGGCGCTCGCCTGGGTGCAGAGCCGCGGCGACGATGTGGTTCCGATTCCGGGCACCAAGCGCCGCACCTACCTCGAGGAGAATGTCGCCGCCGCCGAGATCACCCTGACCGCAGACGATCTCGCCCGTATCGATGCCGCTGCTCCTGCCACCGCGTTCGCCGGTGCGCGCTATCCCGAGCACCTCGCCAAGACCGCCGGTCGGTGAACTATTCGGGCGGTACGCCCAATGCCTCCACCTTCGCCGAGGCCGCCTGTTGTATTCGGCGGGGGGTTTACTACGGTTGCGTTGTATTTGCTGTGGCAGTGTGCGGTGGCGGGCGCCAACGACAGTAGCCGCACCCGACCTGTATGGATCGAGCATCAACCCGAACAATACCTATGCCCGACGGGCATATCCCGGGGAATGTGTGTGGGCTGATTAGCCCGCATCGCACGCGCCGACTAAGATCTTGGCGTTTGCTTGTCGTCAGCTGCTCCATCAGATCAGTTCGATCAAAAGGAGAAGGTACTCGTCATGGCAATTTCCCGGAAGATCGCTACAGCTTCGGTCGCAGTCGCCGCACTCGCCGCCGCATTGGTCGGCACCCAGCAGGCCGCGGCCGATCCGATTGCCGGCGGCTGCACCGGCGGCCAATTCAGTTACAAAACAAGCCCGCTCGGGATGTCGGTCGCGCCGACCACGGCCACCTGGAACGGCAATCTCACCGGTTGCACGGGCGCACCCGCGTCCGAGGCCGCGGTCAACGGCACCTTCAATGGAACCGGTAGCTGCAACGGTGCCGACGGTCAGATCGACGGCAAGATCAACTGGTCCAACGGGGCGGTCAGCCGGATCAGCGGGCCGTGGCACGTGCCGGGTGGTGTCGCCAGGTCGATGTCCAACACCGTGACCATTACCGACGGACCCGGCGCGGGTGGTCATCTGGTGGTCGAACAAGGTCCGATCGGCAATGCCATGGCAATGGCGGGCGCGTGCCTCGCGGGCGATCTCCGCAATGCCGACGCACCGATCCTCGCGGCGCATTTCAACTGAACCGATGAACGAGTAACGGGTACCGGGCCGTGTGCCCGGTACCCGTTTCCGGTGGGTGTCGGTGGTTGATGATCGGTGGCTGCGCTGCGGACTGCTCGGTCGGTTCGGTGTGATCCAGTGGGTCAGCGTGACCGTAGCCAGTCCCGGAAGTGCGTGGTGGCGAGGTGGGCACCTTCGGGCGCGGTCAGCACATCGCCTTTGACCGCTGCGAACAGGCCGGCGGACTCGTCGGTGACGACGCGGCGGGTGTCGCCGGTCATCTCCAGTGTGATGCGGCCCAGCTCGTCGAGCGGGAAGACTTCGGGGCCGCCGATATTGCGTGTGCCCCGCAGCGGAGCACCCGCGGCGACCTCGGCGACAGCGGCCGCGACCTCGGCGGCGCTGATGGGCTGAATCGCGGTGGCGGGCAGGCGCACGACATCACCATCGGTGGTCCAGTCCAGCGACGCCACCACGAATTCCATGAACTGCGTCGCGCGCACGATCGAGTACGGGATCGGACCGGCCTCGACCATGTCCTCCTGCAGTGTCTTGGCCCGGTAGTAGACGAGGTCGGGCACCTGGTCGACGCCGACGATCGACAGCGTCACGATGTGCCGGACACCTGCGGCCTGCGCGGCGGTCAAGAGGTGGGGCACTGTGGTGCGGAAGAAGTCGAGGGATGCCTCGTCGAAGGTCGGCGAGTTGGCCACGTCGACGACGACCTCGGCGCCGCGTAGCGCCGCGTCGAGCCCGTCGCCGGTGAGGAGATCGATCCCGGTCGAGCGCGAGTGTCCGGTCGCATCGTGTCCGGCCGCGGTGAGCTTCTGTACCACCTGAGAGCCGATGAGTCCCGTGCCGATGACTGCGATTTTCATGAGATGTCCTTCCGGTAGAAGTGAGCCTCGGTCAGGAGCCTTTCTCGTGTTCGATCCCGGGGCGGATAGCCCCGTAGCGCATTGTGTCGACGGTCGTCCGCAGCAGATCGTCGCACTGCGGTCGAGTTTCGCATGGTAACTGCGAGTTCTGCAGCCGCTCGACCGCGCTGCGGGTGATCTCGCCCGCAGTTCCGGCGGCGCAGACAGCAGTCCCCGCCGGTCCCCACCGGATTCGCGTGCATATCGATCGCGTCATATCGCTGGCCGACGTCGCCGCCGCCCATCGACTAGCCGAATCGGGCCGCATCCGAGGCAAACTCGTCCTCACATCCGGGCCTGGAGATTTCTTGTGCCCTCGGCATGGCACGCAAAACATGGGCAACTGGAAAACGGCTGGTCATTGTGGGTGCGTACCCGATCTGACTAGCCTGCGTCGATTATGCGGCCGGACCCATTCCTTTAGAGTCCCAGGCAGGGCTCTACCAGCGTGGAACCCGTTCTGACCGGCGATTCTTCTGGTGAACGCTGACGGTTGGAGTGGGATTCGACTGTCTGAAGTCCGGTCGGTGAGTCCCAGTTTCGAGCTGCCGGCAGGGCCTTGCCGCCCAGCCGATGTGGGGGTTCTGGGTCTATCGTGAACGGCCGTGCGTATAGGTCGGCCGAATGTTATGGTGCGGGTACCATAACCCTATGGGTTTGAAGAAGACGACGGTCATGGTCGACGAGGCCGACCTCGAGTTGGTGAAGATGGCAGCGGCGCGCGAAGGGCGCCCGGAGTCCGAGTATTTTCGTGAAGCTTTTCATCTGGCCGCGATACGCACTCGCCGATGGGATGAGGTATGGGATATCCCGGTTCTCGATTACGGGCATGCGGTGACGGCGGATGAGATCGATAGCGCTGTGCGAGAAGCGATCACCGGCACCGAAGCCGATGCTGGATGATCGTGATCGGCGATACCTCAGGTCTGGTCGCCGCTTTCAACTCCGCAGATCCCGAGCACGTCGACGCGCGCGCAGCGCTTCAGCAGGCGGCGCTCACCATCGTTTCTCCGCTCGTCTTGCTCGAAGTCGAACACATCACCACCCGAAATCTCAATCGTCAAGCCGCTTATGCGATTAATGATTGGTTGTTGGCACAAGAGCACACCGGACGCATCGAAGTGCCCACGATCTCGGCGGACCTGTTGCGGGTCGCGCGCAAGGTACAGAACCGATATCTGGCCATGCGCCTGGATCTCACCGACGCCACCAATGTTTCATTAGCCGAGCGATACGAAACTGCGGAGGTGTTGACACTCGACCGACGTGATTTCCGCGCGGTTACCCCACTCACTGGTCATGCCGCGTTCCGCCTGCTGCCCGACGATCTCCAGCCGATCTGACGGTCACCACGGTTCCGTCATCGGCGGCAGCGAGGTGCCAGGTCATCACCGAGGTCAGCGCTCCACTCGCCAACCCGAACCCTCCTGCCCCGGAACACAACTGGCGGAAATCATCCACCGATCAGCCGAAGCAGGGGCCCGAATTTCAGAATCCCGGTTCAGGTCGAGACAAACTCGATCCAGAGGCCGTTCACTCCGGCAGCAGGCTGTCGACCAGAGCGCGGGCGAACTCATCAGCGGGCTGGTCTGCGAGATGCTCGCCCTCGAACTCGATCAGGAAGGCGCGCTGGAAGCAGGCACCAAGCAGTAGGGCAGCGAGTATGTCGGGTACTCCGGACAGGACGGCGGGGATATACTCCCATGGTCCGCTGAGTTTGGGACACGAGTAGCCGATGGTTGAGAGCGATGCCTTCCGGACACAGCGTGATGTCGGTAGTGATGTCATCACGGAGTTGAACGCCGCTGGTTTCGACGATGCGGCGGAGATCGGGCGGGGCGGGTTCGGCCAAGTGTATCGGTGTACCCAGCGCGCCATGGACCGCACGGTCGCGGTGAAGGTCCTCACCGCCGGGCTCGACGAGAATCGGGAGCGTTTCTTCCGCGAGCAACGCGCGATGGGACGACTGACCGGACACCCCAACATCGTCGATGTGCTCGAGGTAGGCGAGACCACGAGCGAACTCCTCTACTTGGCGATGCCGTACTACACGCACGGCTCCCTCGACGCCCGCATCCGCCGCGACGGCCCCGTGCCGCTGCCGGACGTGCTGCACCTAGGAGTGAAGATCGCCGGTGCGCTGGAAACAGTGCACCGGGCCGACGTGCTGCACCGCGACATCAAACCGGGAAACATTCTGCTCACCGACTACGGCGAACCCGCGTTGACCGACTTCGGGATAGCCCACATCACCGGCGGATTCCATACCGAATCCGGCACTGTCACCGGCTCGCCCGCATTCACCGCGCCGGAAGTCCTCGCAGGCGACGCCCCGAGTCCAGCCTCGGATGTGTACGGGCTGGGAGCCACCCTGTTCTGTGCCCTGACCGGTCATGCGGTCTTCGAACGCCGCAGCGGTGAGCAAGTGGTCGCGCAATTCCTGCGGATCACCCAGCAACCGGTCCCCGACCTGCGCAACAGCGGCATACCCGACGACGTGTCCACGGTGATCGAGGCGGCGATGTCGCGCGACCCACAGCAACGTCCCACCGGTGCGGAACTGGGCGAGCGACTGCGACAGGTGGAACGCAATCACGGTTTCCCGGTCGACGAGATGGCACTGCGAACCGAACCTGGAGCCGACCAGGCATCGGCCGTGAGGTCGACGGCCGCAGTAGGGAACGGTGAGGGGAACCTGCCTCTCGAGGTGACCAGCCTCGTCGGTCGGCGGATCCAGGTGGCCGACGTCGTTAGCCTGCTGGCGGCGTCACGCCTGGTGACACTGACCGGGATCGGCGGAGTCGGCAAGACCCGGCTCGCACTGCGCGTCGCCCATAAGGTGAAGGACGATTTCGCCGACGGCGCATGGCTGGTCGAGCTGGGTGGTCTGCGAGATGAGACATTGCTGGTCGACGTCGTGGCCACCTCCCTCGGCCTGGGGAATCAGAGTGCCCGGCCCATGCTCGAGGTCCTCACCGAGCTGTTGTCCCCGCGCGAGCTGCTGCTGGTGCTCGACAACTGCGAGCAGGTGATCGATGCGGTCACGAAGCTGGCCGACTCGCTGCTGCGGACCTGTCCTCACCTGCGAATTCTGGCCACCAGCCGGGAGGCCCTCGGCCTGGGCGGCGAAGCGGTGTACCCGGTGCCCCCCTTGGCGATCCCCGATGCGACGGACAAGCCGACGCTGCGAGCGGCGGCACGCTACGACGCGGTGACCCTGTTCATCGAACGCGCCGCCGCGGTCGTGCCCGACTTCGAGATGACCGACGACAACCGGCTCACCATCACCGGGATCTGCGCCCGGCTCGACGGCCTACCGCTGGCGATCGAGCTGTCCGCGGCCCGATTACGGGCGATGTCGCCCGAGCAGATCCTGACCCGCCTCGATGACCGCTACACCCTGCTGACCCGCGGCAGGCGTGACGCCCCCAAGCGGCAGCAAACTCTGCGGTGGTCCATCGGCTGGAGCTACGACCTGTGCACGCCCATCGAGCAGCGACTGTGGACCCAGCTGTCGGTCTTCGCCGGCGGTTTCGAACTCGACGCCGCCGAACAGGTATGCGGCACCGACCTGACTGAGCCGGAACTGCTCGATGTGATGTCCGCGCTGCTCGACAAGTCGATCCTGATCCGCGGCGAAACCGACGGCACGATCCGCTTCCGAATGCTCGAAACCGTCCAGGCATACGGTAAGGAAAAAGCCGAGGACAGCGGCGAATATCCGGAATTGGCTCGGCGGCACCGGGATTGGTGCGAGCGGCTGGCGACCCAGGCGGCGGCGGAGTGGGTCGGTCCACGCCAGGTGCAATGGGTCGCCCGGCTGGAGCGGGAAGTACCCAACCTGCGCGAAGCACTGGGATTCGCCCTGACCGAACCGACCGACAGCGCGTTGCGGATCGCCACCGCCCTCTATATGTTCTGGACGCTGCGGGGACGGCTCAGCGAGGGACGCCGCTGGTGCGTTCGCGCACTCGAACTCACGGCCGGTGCCACGACCGTCGAGCGGTCCAAGGCACTGTACGTAGCCAATGCGATGGCCGCGATACAGGGCGACCTGCCCGCCGCCACCGACACAATGACACAACTCCGGACTCTGGCCGAGCAAACTGCCGAGCCGCTGATCGGAGCCCTGTTCGCCCATGCCGAGGCAAACACGTGTCTTGCCGGCGGTGACAATGATCTGGCGCGAGCAAGTACCCGCCTCGCCGAGGCCATCGACGCCTACGAGGCATCGGGAAACGTCGGACTGGAACATCTGGCGGCCCATTTTTCGCTCGGATGGGCCTACGCACTGCAGGGGGAAAGCGCCCGGGCCCTCACGTGCCTCGACAAGGGGCTCGCCATTGCCAAATCCGCCGGCGAGACGATGGTTCGTTCGTGGTTGTCATGGGCAGCAGGATTTGCCCTGTGGCGAAAGGATGAACCCGAGCGCGCCACGTACCTGCTGCAGGAGGGGATTCGAACGGCCCGGCTGGTAGCGGATCCGGTCGTCATCGCGGGCTGTTTGGAGACGCTGGCCTGGGTCGCGGGCGAGCAGCGCCATGCCCGGCGTGCCGCTGTCCTGATGGGTGCCGCCGATTCGCTGGGTCGCGTGGCAGGCGGTTCCGCGTTCATGTTTCGGGATTTGCTTGTCTACCGTGAGGAATGCGACCGGCACAGCCGCACGGTGCTCGGGGCGCGAGCCTTCGAGGCGGCCCGCGACAAAGGCGCCGCGGTGAGTTTCGATGCCGCGGTCGGATTCGCGCTCGGCGATCACACCGACCCCATCGAGCCGGCCCCTCGCTCAGGAGGACAACTGACCAAGCGTGAGCGCCAGGTCGCCGGTCTCGTTGCACGAGGCATGACCAACAAGGCAATCGCCGCCCGGCTGGTGATTTCGCAGCGCACCGCCGAGAGACACGTAGAACATATCCTCACCAAACTCGGATTCACCTCGCGCGCACAGATTGCCACATGGGCCGCCGAGCAGTCCGAATCCTGAACCCCGCGGTGATGTCTCCGGGCAGGGTCCACTCCGTCAACTCGGCAAGTGTGCACGGAAACCGTTACGGCGGCGACAGTTTGGCGCGGTGGCCGCGATCCCGCGACGAAATAACAAGAGATGCCCTGCGGTTGGGATTCATCAGCAGACCGCGACGACGACGTGCCGGGAGAGCGGGCTACGGTCGTGTCGGATCGTAATTCGGTCACCTCTGGCCATTTTCGTAGGATTGGATTTCGTGCGGCACCTTTTGCGTTCGGTGTGGGACGAACCGCGGCCACCGGACCCACCGCGGCGAATGTGGTGGGATCGGGTGCTGGTGGGGGTGTTTGTGGGGCTGGTAGTGCTGGAGGGGCTGGTGCGGCCGAACCTTCCGCATCGGGTGCTGTGGATGGCTGTCGCGGTGGCGATTATGCCGACGTTGCTGTGGCGGCGGACCAAGCCGTTGGAGGTGGTGACGTTCGCCTTCGTGGCGTCGGCTGCCGGGACGGTGCTGGCGGGTGGGGAACAGTCGGGCCTGCGCAGCTTGGTGGTGATGTTGTTGTTGCCGTTGGCGCTGGTGCGGTGGGGGTCCGGGCGCGAGGTGCTGCTCGGCTCGGTGGTCGTGCTGGTGAGCGCTGTTTTCTCGATGGCGGTTTCGGATCTTGCGGCCGCGGATGTCGTTGGCGGTCTGATCGTTCTGTTCGCGGTAGTGGCGCTCGGCCTGGCATTGCGATACCGGGCGCGGGCGAAGGCGCGCGAACTCGATCAGGTCAAGCTGCTCGAACGTGAGCGGCTGGCCCGGGATCTGCACGATAGCGTCGCACATCATGTGTCCGCGATGGTGATTCGCGCACAGGCGGGTATGGTGACCGCGGCGTCCAGTCCCGACGCTGCGATGGACGCGCTGCGCCTGATCGAGGTCGAGGCCACGCGCGCGCTCGGTGAGATGCGCGCGATGGTTCATATGCTCCGCAGTGACCGTCCGGTCCACGACGGCGACCTGAGTCCCGGTGTCGGCGACGTGGACAGTCTTGCCAGGAATGCCCGCCATGGTCCGTCGGTGGATGTCGAGATCACCGGTGATATCGCCGATTTGCCCGCGGCCGTCGATACCGCGATCTACCGGCTGGCCCAGGAATCGGTGACCAACGCCTTGCGTCACGCGCGCAATGCCACCCGCGTGCAGGTCTGCGTCGATGCCGACGACACGGCGGTGCGTCTGCTTGTGCGCGACGACGGCGATCCCGTGCGCGGCTCTGTATTTCTCGGCTATGGACTCCTCGGCATGAGCGAGCGCGCCGCCCTGCTCGGCGGCACGTGCGAGGCGGGTCCGCATCCCGGCCGGGGGTGGCGGGTGAGCGCGGTGCTGCCACGTGCGAGCGCGACGAGCCGAGGCAGGTGAGGTGTCGTGAGCAGAGCACAGTGGAGCGAGCCATCGGCACAGTGCGCCTCCCGTACGACGCCGCCGAGCGCCCGCGAGGTCGTGTCGTGAGCGAGAACCTCCGGGTGGTCGTCGCCGACGATCAGGAGATCGTCCGTACTGGACTGGTGATGATCCTCGACGCCCAGCCGGGCATCGAGGTGGTCGGCGCGGCCGCGGACGGGCAGGGTGCCGTCGAACTTGCGCAGCAACTGCGTCCCGACGTGTGCATATTCGATATCCGCATGCCGAAGGTCGACGGTATCGAGGCCACCCGCCGCCTCGCTGGTCCGGCCGTCGCGGATCCCCTCGCCGTGGTGGTGATCACCACGTTCGATCTCGACGAGTACGTCTACGCGGCATTGCGTGCCGGTGCGCGCGGGTTCCTGCTCAAAGAGGCCGGTCCGGATATGCTGGCGCAAGCCGTGCGTGCCGCCGCGAACGGTGACGCCCTCATCGCTCCGAGCGTTACCGCGCGACTGCTGAATGCCTTCGCCGGGTGCGGGCCCGATCCGGCACCGCTGCAACCGGTCTCGCCGTTGACCGAGCGCGAGGAACAGATTCTGGCCATCGTCGCCCGGGGGCGGACCAATGGCGAGATTGCCGCCGAACTGCACATCAGCCTCAGTACGGTGAAGACCCACATCGCCGGTTTGATGGCGAAACTCGGCGCACGTAACCGTGTCGAGATCGTCATCTGGGCCTACGAGACGCACCGCCTCGAGCGCTGACTCAGCCGCGCGATCGGCCGGAAGTACTACTGCTGGACCGGACGATCGGGTGACCGGATTCGAGCCTTTGTCCCGATGTGGCGCAACGGCCCGTTGGCGACGATGTGAGGTATGACCACGCCTTCTCGCACGAACTGGCTTGTGCCCACCGGATTGATCGTGCTCAGCGTTGTTCCTGTGCTTGCCAGTGGAATTCGTGTCGCCGAACTGTCGGGGGCGGTCGATGTCGCTGTCACGATGGATAACGAACGCTTCTTCGTGGCGCCGGTGCCGATTCTGGTGCACGTGGTCAGTGCCAGTCTGTTCAGTGTCATCGGTGCGCTTCAATTCGTGCCGGGGCTACGCCGTCATCGATGGCATCGCCATGCCGGTCGTGTGCTGGTGCCGCTCGGGTTGGCGGTCGCGGGGTCGGCGCTGTGGATGACGGTGACCTATCCGCTGCCGGCGCGAGATTCGGTTCTGCTCAGTGCCTTTCGATTGTTGTTCGGATCGGGCATGGCCTTGTCTATTCTGCTCGGCACCGCGGCCCTGCGCCGCGGGGATTTCGCCGGGCACGGCGCGTGGATGACCCGCGGCTACGCGATCGCTGTCGGCGCCGGAACCCAGGGGGTGTTGCTCGGATTCTGGGAGGCCGCGGTCGGTGGGCCCGGCGTATTCGCCAGGGCGTTGTTGCACGGCGCCGCCTGGGTGCTCAATCTCGCTGTCGCTGAAACAGCCATTCGGCGACGGACTCGTTCATCACGTGTTCCCACACCGGCGCACGCCCACGCGGCGTGAGCGGCGCATCATTCGAGAAAGGCAAGGAAACCATGTCGCCATCGATGAAAGCGGTCACCCCCGACATATCCGGCGGGGACAAGCCGATGAAAGCGATCGTGCAGCGGGGCTACGGACCGCCGGACCGGGTGTTCGCGCTCGGCGATATCGCCCGTCCCGCGGTCGGCGCCGACGATGCGCTGGTCCGTTTGCGTGCCACCAGCGTCAATACCCCGGACTGGGTCGGCGCGGTCGGTATGCCCTACATCCTGCGGCTGCAGTTCGGACTGTGGACTCCCGCGACGCCGGTGCGGGGATCCGATATCGCCGGGATCGTGGAGGCCGTCGGCACGAACGTGACCGACCTCGAGCCCGGCGACGAGGTATTCGGATCGACGTGGGACAGCACCGCCTCGACACAGCATGGCACTTTCGCCGAATACACGGTCGCACCGGCGGGCCAGCTCATCCTGAAGCCCGCCGAACTGACCTTCGAGGAGGCCGCTGCGTCGGTCATGTCGGGCATCACCGCCCTGGCCGCCATGCGTGACGCGGGCCAGGCCGGACCGGGCAAGCAAGTGCTGATCAACGGCGCCTCGGGCGGAGTCGGGACACTCGCGGTACAGATCGCCAAGACACTCGGCGCGCAGGTCACCGGCGTGTGCAGCAGCCGCAACATCGAATTCGTCCAGTCGCTCGGCGCCGATCACGTCATCGACTACGCCCAGGAGGACTTCACCCGCCGCACACACCGCTACGACGTCATCCTCGACAACGTCCTGAATCATCCGCCCACGGTCACTGCCCGACTGCTGACCCCTGGAGGAACCTTGATCCCCAACAGCATCGGCGAAGCCCGCGGTGTGCTCGGCAGCATGCCCAGAATCGGACGGGCCATGCTGATGATGCGATGGGGCTCCACCGACGTCCGCACCGTCACCTGCGTCCCGAACCGCGACAACCTCCGAGCGCTCGCCACCCTCCTGGTCTCCGGCGACATCAAGGTGATCATCGAGAAGGCCTACCCCCTGGCCGATGCCGCCGCAGCGGTAACCCACATGATGAGCCACCGAGCCCGCGGCAAAGTCGTCATCACATTGTAGGGAGTGCAAAATACAACGGCTCGTGCTTGAACCACAGCGTCATCCGAGTGGGACATCCGTGCCACGCGCAGCGTCGAAGCAACGAATTCGGGGGATCGGCCGGAAATGAACTCCACTGTCTTGTCACATGGTCATGCGCTGAATCCACCGTCGATGTTCAGGCTGGAGCCGGTGATGTATGCAGAATCGGGCCCGGCGAGGTAGGTGACGAGTTCCTCGTGTAGGCCTCGCCCGACGTAGGCAAGATCGATCGTGTGCATCAATGTTTTGCTTCGATGTGACGGTTGCTGAGACGGTGCGCCGGATGCACGACACTCGGCCGGACCGGGACGGTATGGCCCCGTGTGGAGGGCACGGGGTCAGGAGATGTTCATCTCGCCGTTGACCCCGGCCGTGCTGCACTGCAAGGAATGCGGTCACACTGACGGCAAACACCACCACCGGTGGTCCGTCGAGATGCCCTGCATGGGGTTGTCACAGGGTGACTAGCGGTAGAAGTCGGCCGCGTCAACGCTGGCGGACACACCGAGTTCGGCGGCGACCGCGGGGATCGCGCTGTCGGCGATAGCCAGATCGACCTGGCCGTCGGTGGTGTAGTACGGCGCGATGAACTTCTCGTAGTGGGCTCGGACCTCGTCCGCGGTCTGGCCGCCGAGGAACGTTCGCATATGCCGGATCGTGGTGTCGGGATCTTCGTGGATCACCCGAAGGGCGCGTCGGTGGGCGCGGACGAGGGCTTGCAGCGCGGGGTCGTCCGGGTCGGTGTGAGCGGGGTCGATGGCCACGCCGACAGTGGGGATCTGGAAGTGGTCGCCGACCCAGGCCAGCACTTGCCACCCGTACTCGGCGGCGACCGCCTCCGGCGCCATGGTGCTGCCGACGTAAGCGGCGTCGATGCTGCCCTCGCGCAGCTGGCGCAGGTCCATGCCGTAGTCGCCGGGCGCTCGCACGATGCAGTGCACATCGCGGTCCGGGTCCAGGCCGGCCCGGCGCAACACGATCCGGGCGAAGCAACCGGGCGGGGTGTCCGGCGCGTGGACCGCGAGCCGTTGGCCGGCCAAGTCCGTCAGCGAGGTCAGGCCGGGGCGGGCGAGGAACCAGAACAGCGGACGGTGTGTGTTGACAATGAGCGTGACCCACGGGATGCCGCCGGTCAACCGCGACAACAGCGCTCGGCCGAGCCCGATGGTGGCGCCGTGGCGCAACCGTTCCTCGTCCCAGGCGATGCCGTCGTGCAGTGCGACGTGCACCCCCTCGCCCGCGTAGTAGCCCTCCTGGTCGGCGATATGGGCGACCAGTTCCTCGTGCAGACCCCGACCGACATAGGCCAGATCAATGGTGTGCATAATCGGTCCTTCCCTAGTACATTGCCATGCCGCCGTTGACGGCGGCGGTGGTGCCGGTCATGAACCCGTTGTCCTCGCTGGCGTAGAAGGCCACCGCTTGGGCGACATCGGCTGGGATCGCCAGGCGGCCCAGTGGGGTGGCGGCCACCTGCTGCTGTTTCACCTCGTCATCGACTTCCTGCAATATGTTGGTTCCGGCCACCGGGCCTGGCTCGACGACATTGACCGTGACGCCCCTGGGGCCCAATTCCTGCGCGAGATACCGGGCGAACTGGGCCAGCGCCGCCTTGGCCGTACCGAGCGCGATCATGCCCGCCCGTGGCCGGCGGCTCAGACCCGTGCCGAGATAGATGACGCGTCCCCAGCCCTGGTCGGTCATGGCGGGTAGCACGGCCTTGGTGACCACATACGCCGCCCGCATCTCGTCGTCGAGCTTTCCGCCCAGCTCCTCCCAGGTCATGTCGTGGAACGACTTGATCACGTATGGGGTGAGCGCGTTGTGCACGAGTACGTCGACGCCGCCGCCCCAGGCCGCGTGGATCTGCTCGATCATGCCGTCGACCGCCGCCACGTCGCGCACGTCGGCCTGTACGGCCATGGCCTGGCCGCCGCCGACCTCGATTTCGGCCACGACATCCTTGGCCGCCTGGTCGCTGTGCAGGTAATTGACCACAACGCGCATTCCGCGTTCGGCCAGCAGGCGCGCGGTCGCCGCACCGATTCCGCTACTGGACCCGGTCACCAATGCCACCCTGGTCATGATTCGACCTCCTGTTCACGAATTGCGCCATAGAGGACGGTGTTGACTGTTATTCGCAGCAGATCGGCTGCGCTGCGGTCGAGCTTGCGTGGTAACGGCGAGTTCAGCAGCCGTTCCGCCGCGCCGCGGATGATCTCGCTGAGCAGCTCGGGTGGCGTCGACAGCAGCCCATGCCGGTGCCCGTGCTGGAACAGCTCATCGAGCCGTCGGTAGACCACCGCGTCCATCCGCTGTTCCACGTGCTTGCGCAACACCGCATCGCCCCGCCCGGTGGCTCGCTGAGCCGCGCCGATGCGCCCGAGCTCGCTGCACGTCGCGTGCAGGAACCGCTGCACCTGCTCACTGAACGGCCGGCCTTCGGCCTCCTCGGCCGCGGCGACCAGCGTGCGCTCGATCGCCCCGAACAGCCGGTCCAGCACCGCGGTTATCAGGCTGTGCTTATCCGGGAAGTGTCGGTAGATCGTTTTCTTACTCATCCCGAGCTCACGGGCGAGGTCGTCCATGCTGACCCGCCCGAGGCCCGGCGCGAGGAACAGCCGGCTGGCCGCGTCGACGATCACCTCGGCACGCCGCTCCTCGGAAACTGAGGAAACTAATTTCGTCTCCATAGTTTCCATGGTGGCCTGCTGACCCAATACTGTCAAGGCACAGTTGCAGGCCCGACCCGGCTGCCGCCGCGTCGACGTCAGGGGCTGCACCCCGGGGACGGCGAACATGATGCCCGTCCGGGCAATCAGCGCAGCGAGGTCCAGTTCGCCGCGCACCTGGTCGAACCCCGTGCTGACCTCAGCGAATCTGTTCTCGATCGCACTCGCACGGCGCCGGTCTCGATCAGAGCTCCACGGCTCTCCAGAAGATTCCAGACGTCCAGTCGCGCAAGCGGGCTCGAACCACGAGCAATCCCCACGCGCGAACGACGGCCGGCGCGGGACGACACACCGAGGCCCCGGCAACAGTCTTGCGTGTGAGATGCAGCGTCCGGCCGATCGCGGCGATGCCAATGCCTTTCGTGAGCATTTGCGGTGATCACCCCCAGATGGTGCGGGCGGGAACCGGTCGCGTGTCGATGCACGCGGCGATCCCTGGTCGGGCGGGCAGATCGGGTCTTTCCTGATCGGCCGACTGCCAATTCGGCGAACACCGCCGAGAGCAGGCAAGTCCACGACCTGCCGCCGATGATTGGTAGGCGCTGCTTCGCACGGCAGGTACGCGGCTCGCAATCGCCCGGCTCACATGCGGCACATTCAGATGTTCTGCACCGTAACCAACCACACCCTGGAAGCCCGGCATGACGCCGCAGGGCTCGAATCCATCAACCTCTGATAGAAACATCCCATCATCAGTTTGCTGATGGGATGCTGGAAGCGCGGCAAGGCAATCGGCTACTCGTGCCACGGCTGCGGGAAGGCCCGATCGACTTCGGGCGTCGCAGTGAACAGCACCTGGGACATCAGTGCAATCGACCTCCATGAAGAACCTGCTCGCCGCAGGACAGACTGCCGATGTCCACACCAGATAGTCCTCTCGATCGTCGGAGGGGAGCAGGTGTACCCGTTCGATTTCCTGACGGCGGGCCAGGTATGGGTCGAGAACAGGACGCTACCGACCCGCACTCTTTCACGACCGGACCGAGGTGATCGCCAGCCTGATCGGCATGGGGATATCGAGTGCGAGGAGGTGGCGACATCGACCAAGCGGAGATATTTGCAGGATAGCCGGGATAAGTCCCGGATAACGTTGACCCACAGTTGGAAATCCGGGCGAAAGAGGTCACATTTCACGAGGAGGAATCACATGGAGCCGCAACGACTGGGCAAGCAGGGTTTGATCGTCTCCACGTTGGGACTCGGCTGCATGGGGATGAGCGATGCCTACGGGTCCGCCGACGAAGCCGAGTCCATCGCAACCATCCACCGGGCCCTGGAACTAGGGGTCAATTTCTTCGACACGTCGGATGCCTACGGCCCGTTTACCAACGAGGAACTGGTCGGCAAGGCGATTCGTGGTCAGCGTGACGAAGTGATAGTGGCCACCAAGTTCGGCTTCGTGCGCGGCTCGGACGGCAGCTGGCAGGGCATTGACGGCCGGCCGGAGCACGTGCGGGAGGCCTGCGACGGCTCGCTCCGACGGTTGGGGGTTGACCACATCGACCTCTACTACCAGCACCGCGTCGATCCAGCCGTCCCCATTGAAGAGACCGTCGGTGCCATGGCGGGACTGGTAAGGCAGGGGAAAGTACGTTATCTCGGCCTGTCCGAGGCAGCGCCCGCGACCATCCGCCGGGCGCATTCCATACACCCGATCTCCGCCCTGCAGACCGAGTATTCGCTGTGGAGTCGCGACCCCGAGGACGACCTCATCCCCGCAGTTCGGGAATTGGGCATCGGCTTTGTCGCGTACAGCCCGCTCGGCCGCGGCTTCCTCACCGGGCAGTTGCGCCGTTTCGAGGATCTGCCAAAGGACGACTGGCGTCGCCGGAGGCCGCGGTTCCAAGGAGAGAACTTCCAGAAGAACCTGGAACTCGTGGAGCGAGTGAAGGAGATCGCCGCCGCGAAGCATGTGACGCCGGCTCAATTGGCATTGGCGTGGATCCTGGCCCAGGAGGAGGGCATCGTTCCCATCCCTGGCACCAAGCACCCCCGATACCTGGAGGAGAACGTGGCCGCGCTCGGGATTACCCTTACGCGCGAGGACCTGGACCGCATCGGGGAGGCGGTACCGAAAGGCGCGGCCAGCGGTTCACGCTACGAGGATATGACTGCGGTGGACCGCTGAACCGACTGCCCCGTCTCGACTTCCGTGAATCGTAGCCGGTATCTGGATGCGACGCCTGGGGCGCGATCGGCCGTAGGCACGGCCCCGGCGAGTCCTGGCCGATAAGGGCTACTCACTCGCGCGATCCGGCAGCACCTTCGACAGCGGGTATCACCGCGACGATTCCCAGCACAGCGATCAGCAGGCCAACCGTCGTCGCCGAGGCAGTGCAGGTCGCCGTCCACCGAGGTTCGATCGGACCGCTTATCGGCGCCGCAATGTGGTCGAACGCTGTTTCAACCGGCTCGAGCAGTATCGGGCCATCGCCACCCGATACGACCGCAACCTCCAACCGAGGCATGCTCGACCTGGCCACCCTGCTCACATGGCTTTGAGGACGGACCCTAGCGTGGGCTGCCAGGCGTTCTTGTAGAAGTGCGAGGCGGCGAGCGATGTCTCCGCTCCCGGGTAACGACCTGGGTCGAGAAGTTGCCGGAGGCGAGCGACTTGGCTGTTCCTGCTCGCGGGTCAGCCAATCGCCTGCTTCTCGGCGGCTGGCCGCTGTCGTCTTGCCGCACGGGTCGTCGCGCTGAGCAAGAAGATCGACTTCGCCGCGACCACCACAACGAGGACCGTGAGAGCGGCGAGCAATCCGACCGTGGTGGCCTGCCAAGCAAATGGATGCAGCAGCCGTAACCACGTGATGACGAGCGCAGTGACACTCGCCGCAGGGAAGGTGAATGACCAGAAGCTGAGCGAGAACGGAAGTGCACGGTAGCGCGGCAACAACGTCACCTGGATCAGCACCATGAACGCCGTCACCGCCGTCAACCCCTCGAACACCTCATCGGGTCGACCGCCAGAGATCGTCAGCCACGCTGCCGCCGCGACGGCAGGGGGAGCAATCATGATCGCGAGTGTCGGAACGAGCGGTGCGGGCATGGTTGGACGGAGCGCGAGTCGGAGGAAGAAGAACGCGGAGATAACCAGCCAGAAGAAGATCCCGACCGCGAAAGTTCCGACGGCAAGCCAGTCAAGCCCTGACTCGGCAGCGGCGAGTGCGCCAACGAGACCAGCTGCACTGATGGGCAGGTAGTAGCCGCCATGAACGGATTCGAGCGTCAGTTCCCCACGCATCCAGAAGCTCAGGATCCATGCGCCGAACGCGGCAGCGGCGGCAATGGAGATCAACGTCAGCACGGTTCCGGCAAGTGGAATCGTACGGTGAAGGCTTGCTCCGAGCAGCATCGCGGTGATGGGAAGCAATGCCGCGAGCGGGCCTTGAGCGAAGTGCGTGAGCTGATGCGAGAGCGGTTGATCGGTGCGTGTGCCGCGACGCACGTGCACCGCGATGGTCCAGAGCCAGGCGATCGCAGCGATCAGCCAGAACGCTTGCCCTATTGCGAACGGCATGCCGAGCGCGATAGTCGCCACGGACCAAACCTGGGCGAGTCCAGCCAAGCCCAGGGGTATGGCGAGCGTGTTCAATGGAACGCGCGTCGGCACGCCAGTTGCAGGGATGACGTGCGCAAAGGGCAGTTGACCAGACAAAGGAATGTCCTCCTGGCAGGGGTAGCGGGACCCCGACGTGAAACGCATGGGCAGTTATTGACCTGAAGGTACAGTATCTTGCAAGTTACTCTGTTTCCGTGGGTAGGCCGATGCAGTTCGAGACGGGTGCGGCCGTAGAACAGGCGATGGACCTGTTCTGGCGTCAGGGGTACGCCGGAACGACGCCGCAGGAGTTGGCCAGTGCGATGGGGATCGGCAAAGGCAGTCTCTACAACACATTTGTGAGCAAGCACGCGCTGTTCATGAGTGCCCTTCGGCGCTATAGCGAGAGACGACTCGAGTATCTGACCGACTTGTTCTCAGCGCCCGGGCCGATCGGTCCGCGTCTCAAAAGGGCGATCGCTGTCCTTGCCGGCGTCGGTGAGCACCAACGGGGGTGCGTCATGGTCAATGCTGTCGCGGAGCTCGGCGCCGCCGACGACGACGTGAATCGCATCGCGAGCGAGCTCTTCACGCAGATCGAAGCGGTGTTTCGGCAAGCAATCACGCAAGGACAGGAATCGGGAGAATTCGGCGTGGATCGCGTTGCCGACGCCGCCGCTGGTCAGGTACTTGCCTCCGTGATCGGGCTCAGTGTGCTCATCAAGGCTGGTAGGCCGTCGGAGACGTTCGGCGCCATCGTCGACGGCATCATCGACGCGTTGTGACGTCGAAGAGAATCCAACGCAACACTATCTTGGCCCGCATCGCCAGATACTGAGCGGTCTTGGCCCGCCTCGCCCACGAAACCAGTTGCGCGCGTTCGGCAGCACTCAACACCAGATCGGACTTCGGCGGCAGCGTCGCCCGCGACTTGCCGGTCAACCGGCACGCGGCCGTAACCCCGACCAGCGGATCGAGTTCGGCGACGGCCGCATTGATCACTTCTCGTGCTTATTCTCGAAATCCGCGCTGCTGGAGAGCATTTCCAGCAGCGCGTGTGCTTTTCCCAGGACGGCGAGGGCTTTGTCCTTACGTGCCAGCTCTTCCCGGGTACGTGCGAACTCGGCTTCCAGCTTCTCCACCCGCCTATCGGCCTCGGTCCTCGTCGGCCCGGTCTGCTTGGCGGACAACGCATTCAAAGCGCCCGCGTCCCGAGCGCGGCGCCACTCGATCGCGTGCGAGTGATACAGCCCTACTCAACCTCAGCAAACTAACAGACCATCAGGTCTCATTTCAGTCTGACAGGGACAGGCGGTGACAAACCAATGCTGCAACTGGATCGCTCGTCCGTCGAGGTCCCGCGACGACCGCTCGTGTTCGTGTCTGTTGGTGTCAGTCGTTGGTGTTGGCAGAGGCACCGCATGTGCTCAGGTGACTGAGCGCCAGTTGGGAAGACTCTCGAAGTGCACGTCGTAGCGGTCCTGCTCAGGGATTAGCGAGTCGAACTCGGCTTCACCGCGGCTGATGGCGGCCAACTGCTCGAAGTAGCCGAACCGCTCGATGCCTGGGCTGAGAACGACGAACACGTCGGCTTCCTGGCCGTCGGCCGCCCCGAAGACGTGCGGCAGGCCGGGTGGGATGACGACCAAGCCGCCTTTCGCGACCGTCGTCAGAGTGTCGCCGAGGCGGAAGAGCATCGTCCCACCCAGCACATAGAAGGCTTCGTGGGACAGCTTGTGGTGATGCGGCGGCGCGCCGTCGGCGCCGGTCTTGAGCGTCAGACGGCTGGCGCTGACCGCACCGCCATCGGCGAGCAACTCGAACGTTCCGTCCGAGAGCGACGCGCCGCCTGCCTCGCCGGGCTGTACGACTAGGGCCGTGGGCTTGGCTTCCATTGCGACTCCTTCATTCGGGTTCATCGCGTGAGGACTCCAGGACAGCAATGAACCCGATCAATGATCGGGTTCATTACTGTCCACGAGGATATCTAACTAACAGGCGACCGATTGGCGAGGCACGATCCGGCTGAGTTTGTCGCCGAGGTTCTCGCGTTCACGTACCAGGTCGTAGTGCGTCTGGAGGTTGATCCAGAACTCGGGTGTGGTGCCGAAGTACCGGGCCAGCAGCAGCGCGGTTCGTGTGGTGATGGCCCTCTTGCCATGCACGATCTGGTTGATACGCCGCGCCGGGACATCCAACGCCCGCGCAAGCGCATTCTGGCTGATCTGCAATGGCTCCATGAACTCTTCCGCGAGAATTTCGCCAGGAGAGATCGGAGGCAGTGGTGTTGTGGTCGTCATGGTCTCTCCTCCTCAGTGATAGTCGACAATCTCTACGTCGCGCGGTCCAGCTGCTTCCCATACGAAGCAGATCCGCCATTGGTCGTTGATACGGATGCTGTGCTGCCCCTCGCGATCGCCACTCAACTTTTCCAGCCGATTGGCAGGTGGAACAACGCCGCAGCTGCTGAACTTCGCGGGTTCACTCCGCAAGAGATGCGGCACACGGCGTCATTGGCGGTTTCGGAGGGTGCGTCGGTACTCGGCATTCAGCGGATGCTCGGACACGACAAGCCGAGCACGACGTTGGATTTCTATGCCGACCTGTTCGATGACGACCTCGATGCAGTGGCTGATCGGCTGAACTCGGCGCGAGCCAACTTCGTTACTGTGTACTCAAAACGGTGCAGAAGTGGTCGACCTTCGAAAAGTACAGGGATGACCTGCGTCGATGCTGTGCCCTCGGCAGGATTCGAACCTGCGACACCCGCTTTAGGAGAGCGGTGCTCTATCCCCTGAGCTACGAGGGCTGAACTGGCGGTGCCGGGGGCACCGGTGGGACTTCGGGGAGTCTACCGGGTCGGGGGCGGGTGGGTTGAATCGATTTGGTCGGAGGGCGAAGAGGGTGTCATCGGGTCTGGATCGGTTGGGGTTGACCAATGCCGTAAGACAGAGACTGTTGGGGTCCTCGGAGTAGCCGCTGGTATCGAACAGCGCCCTGAAGGCGGTCAGAACCCGCCGTCGAAGCCGCCTCCATCGAACCCGCCGCCGTCGAAACCTCCATCGTCGAACCCGCCACCCGAGTCGTACCCACCTTGATCATCGGAGTACCCGCCCTGATCACCCGAGTCGTAACCCTGGTCCCCACCTGCCGCGTCGAGCGCGTCCTGATACCCCTCGCCGTAACCACTTTCGAACCCCTGCACGTCATATCCGACGCCGGACATTCCGGAGAACAGCGAGGAGAACAGCAACGCCGAACCCAAACCCCAAGCGCCGCCGATCAATGCGGGCCGCCACCACGGCTCGGAGTACCAGCCCGCGGGTACCGGCCGCCCCGCGACGCGTCCGCCCGGATAGTAATTCGGCGTCTCCGCGGAGGGGTTCGGCGAAGCGGCGACGTCGCGGCCCTCGTATTCGACGACCCGCTTCTCGGTGACCCGCCCCGCGGTGTCCTGACCGTCCAGCGCCGGAATCACCGGGCCTGGATCCATCAACATCGCAGTGCGCGCCGCGCGGATGTAATACATGCCCTCGACCGCGGTCTGCTTCGCCAGCCGCGCCTGGGCGGGCGTGCGGGCTTGCTCGATCTGTGAGCCGGCCGCGATATGCCGCTCCGAGGCGTCGACGAGTGCCTGCTCAGCTGCCTCATTGCTGCCGGTCAGGTTGTAGACCTGACCTGCGAGTCGCTCGATCATCTGCCTGGCGTCGGCGGCCGCGTCGTCGAACTCCCGTGCCGCACGCTGCTTGCTCTGTTGCGTCTGATAGATGACGTAGGCCGCCGCGAGCAAGATGACAACGCCGATCAGTACCCACAGCATCGCTCGCGCCCTTTCGTCATCGTTCCCGGTCGCCCCGAGCTTACTGGGGGCTAGCTGAGACTCGGCTGAGCTAGCGGCGGGCGGTGACCCGTCGTGTCCATTGTCCGGCGACTGCCGGGATGACCAGACATCGGATCTGGTTGGTGCCCTCGAAAATCTGCATGACCTCGGCATAGCGCAGATAGCGCTGTATCGGGAAGTCCTGGGTGTAGCCGTCGACGCCGAACACGTGCGCCGCATCGGTGGTGACCTTCATCGCGGCATCGGGGGCGATCAGTTCCGCGATACCGGCCGGCGAGTTCGGACCGCTGAATGCAATCGAAAGCCGTTGTCCCACAACGTCTATCATGCTTACCGCGGACCGAGATGGCCCGACAGCGCGCCGCGGCCGCATCGGATACAGCATGCGCTTCGGAAATGTTGTAGGCGCCGATGGATTCGCCCGATCCGCGCCGTCTGGAAAGGTTTCGGTCTTCTCGGATTCGAACACGCGTGGCACCTTGTCGGTGATATCGCGAGTGAGCTCGCTCAGGTCTCGGCGTCGGGAGCATCGGGTCGACATTTCACTATGCGCCCGGTTGGCGACAGGGCGGTCGGGTGTGTCCAATTGGACACAGCTTTGCCGCCGAAATCGGGCACAGCGCTCGCGCGCGAGGAAATGGCAGGTCCGCAATCAGCGGAAATTGAACTCCGCTGTGCGAAACTTGGCCCGCCACAGCTGACCATCCTCACCCTCGGAGGACTGTCCATGAAGAATTCTGTTGCGCCACTGGAAATACCCGAACCACTGGTCATAACGCTCGGAAATCTCAAAGGCGGCGTCGGCAAGACGACATCAGCGTTTTTCTTGGCTTCATATTTCGCGCAGGTCCACGAATTGCGAGTGCTCGTCATCGACGCCGACCCGCTCAGTCAGACCGGATATTCCTGGTATCGGCGGCTGCTCAGGGGTGGGATCGAGGTGCCGTTCAAGCTGATCGCCTTCCCGTCCCGGCATGTCGACGACTGCATTACCGATAATGGCGGGAAATTCGATGTGATCATCGTCGATGCCGGTGGCGAGTCGGCCGAGATATTCAAGGCCGCCATACCGCAGAGCGATGAGCTGATTCTGTTGACCAGCGTCAGCCCATCGGAGGTCAAGCGGGTGCCGAGTACCTATAAGGCCGCCGAGGAGGCCGCGGCGGATAGCGGCCGCGAGATCCGGGTGCGGGTACTGATGACCAAGGTGCCGGTGACGATGAAGAACGGCGTGAACGTCTCGACCGAATACCGCACGCAGCGCGGAAATCTGGAGGATGCGGGCTACGACGTATTCGAATCCTATTTGAGCGCGTGGAAGTGGTACCGGGAGGCGGCCGACGGGGAGGTCGGGGAGGGTGCCGAGAATCCGATCATGGATCTCGGTGAATACCGGCAGGTCGGCGAGGAACTGGTGAGTCCGTACCGGGTCGCGGTGGAGGTGCCCGCCTGATGCCTCCGCAGCGTAGAAAGGGTTCCATCGGCAAGGGCTCGATCGGTGGCGCGAATCCGTTGGCGGATAGTGCCGAGCACACGCCGCCGGTATCCCCGCTGCGGGATGCCGAGTGGCGAACGGGTCCGCTGAGCGCGGCGTCGCTGGAGGTGATCGCGCCGGCAGTCGAGGCGAATGTACTGACGATGCCACTGCCCGCGCCGAACGAAACCGGGCTGGTCGGGCCGCTCGACGATCGCGAACAGGCCCAGTTGACGGCCTGTGAAACCTCGATCGACGGCCTGCGGGTCGCCTTCTGGTCTGCCGGACGCGCGCTGCAAATAGTGCGCGACGGTCGGCTCTACCGGGATCGGCACGCGAGCTTCGACGATTATGTGGAGCAGCGCTGGGATATGCAGCGGTCATACGCGCACAAGTTGATTCGGGCCTGGCCGCTCGCCGCCAAATTGCATCCGATCGCCCCCGCGATCAATGAGGGACAGGTTCGCGAACTGCTGCCGGTGGCCGCCCAGTACGGCGAAGATGCGGCGGTCACCGTGTACACCACGATCGCCGGTGTCGACGATGTGAAGGTCACCGCGGGCAAGCTCCGCGAGGCCGTCGCGCTGCTGCCCGAGCGGTTCGACAAGGCCGAGGTGGTCGAATTGCTGCAGGCCTGGCTGCGCGGGGAGTTGCGGGACCGATCGAGGGAGCGGGCCGTCGATCTGTTCGCCGCGGTGGAATCGCGGTTCGCCGCGCTGACGCGACGAGTTGTCAAGGGCTCGAACAATGATCCGGCGGCGGCGCGCGAATTCGCCGCGAAACTGCGAACTCTCGCCGAACAGATCGAAGAACAGATCATCGCTTGAGCCATTTCTGTGCCGGAATGCCTCGCTGCGGAAGAGATTCTGCTGCGGGGCATTTCAGATTAGTTACGCTTTTGTTATCGTCAATGCGCGTGTTGTGTCGCATAATTGGCGCGGATTGAGCGAAACATGGCGCTCGGATCCGCTGGACAAAGATCACCGTGATGGTTTTCGAATTCATTCGAGGTCTTGGTGAAGTCCGGAACGCCAATGCAGTTCGGCGTCGACGGCCGGCCAGGAACTTCGATACGAGCATCGGAGGACCGGATCATGGCATCAACTACGGAGGGTCGATATTCTCGTTTCCTGCGGCGCGTGCTCCTATGGGCCGTCGGCGCGGGAGTCATCGCAGGCGCGGCCATCGCCGCGACACTGCTCGCAGGAGGTCGGGCGTCAGCGCAACCGCTGACCATTCCGGGGGTCGGGACATTCGAAGTCCCGGATCAGATTTCGATTCCCAGCATTCCCGCGGTAGCGGATTCCGGCGCACCTTCGGAGATCGGGCCAGCTGAAGTTCCGGGGAAGGAACTTTCGGCGCCGCGCGCGGTTCCCGGTGCGGAAGTCGAGGTGCCCCTCGGGGTCCCGAGTAATGAGCTTTCGATTCCGCCGACGATTCCGGGAGCAATGTTCTCCGCGCCTCTCGCGTTCTTGAATATCGAGCGTTCGGCACTTCCATTGATTTCCACTGTTGACGCTGCTCCTTCGTGTGCTGCGCCTGTCGCGGTGCAGGGCAAGGAACTTTCGGCGCCGCTGGCTGCGCCGGGTTCCGTACTCGCGGTGCCCTTGCGGGCTGTGGGTGTCGAGCGTTCTGCGCTTCCGCTGGTTTCTGCGGTTGAGAATTACATTGCTCCCTTGGGTGCGGCGCCTGTCGCGGTGCAGGGTAAGGAACTTTCGGCGCCGCTGGCTGCGCCGGGTTCCGCGCTCGCGGTGCCCTTGCGGGCTGTGGGTGTCGAGCGTTCTGCGCTTCCGCTGGTTTCTGCGGTTGAGAATTACATTGCTCCCTTGGGTGCGGCGCCTGTCGCGGTGCAGGGCAAGGAACTTTCGGCGCCGCTGGCTGCGCCGGGTTCCGCGCTCGCGGTGTCCCTGCGGACTCTGGGTATCGGGCGTTCGGAACTCCCGCTGATTCCCGCGGTCGAGGATCCGGTCGCTGTCCCAGAGTTCGCGCCGGTCGAGGTCCGTGGGAACGAACTTTCGATTCCGCTGGGGGTTCCAGGTGCACAAATCTCGATACCCGTCGGGGTGCTCGGGTTGGAGCGGTTTGCTCCGCTCGCGATCCCCGGCGCGGAACGGTCCGCGCCGCAGGCCGGGCGCTCACTGCCCGTGGTGATTCCGTGGGGCGAACGTTCGGCGCCAGAGGCCGGGCGATCGGCGCCGGCTGGAGCCCCCGGTGCCGAGCCACCGGCGTTCGCGACGATTCCGGGGACCGGGATTACGGTGCCCGCGGATATGTTCCGCAGTGAAATCGCGTACCTCAGCAGCGTTCTCGGCATCAAGCCGCCCGCCTCGCCGCCCGTGGTGGCGCCGCAACGCACGCACGGTGAGATCGCGGTCGACGCGGCACGCGGCAAGGTCGGCACCGGATACAGCATGGGCGCGACGGGGCCGGATGTCTTCGACTGCTCCGGGCTGGTGCAGTGGTCGTATAAGCAGGCCGGGGTGAAGGTGCCGCGGACCAGTTATGAGCAGCTGTCCGAGGGCACCCCGGTCGCCCAGGACGAGCTCGAACCCGGTGACGTGGTGTCCTTCTACGACGGCAGCCACTCGGCCCTCTATGCCGGTGACGGCAAGGTCATCCACGCTTCGACCTATGGGACCGGCGTGATCATGTCGCCGATGTCCTCGATGCCCTACGCGGGCGCCCGTCGGTACTGAGCGCGCACGAGTCACACCGATTGAACGGATGAGCTGGAGCGGGCCGGTCTGCCGACGGCAGTGCAGGGATGTCGCCGTCGGCCCGGTCCGAAGGGACCGTTCCATCTGACCCGGTCCGAAGGGACCGTTCCATCTGATGCAGCATAGTTTTATTATCTGCGTATGAATGCAGATAACGAGCCACTGCGGCTACCGATTGCGGAGGACCAGGTCGGACTGGTCGTCGAAGTCTTCCGCATGCTGGCCGACTCGACCCGCGTACAGATCCTGTGGGCGCTGGTCGACCGGGAACTCTCGGTCAATGATCTGGCCGATCACATCGGCAAGCCCGGCCCCTCGGTATCGCAACACCTGTCCAAACTGCGCATGGCTCGTCTGGTCCGGACCCGCCGCGCCGGAACCACCATCTTCTACAGCCTGGAGAACGGACACGTCCGCCAGTTGGTCGTGGATGCGGTGTACAACGCCGAACACGCGGGCCCTGGTGTACCTGCGCATCACCGCGGCGGGGGGTCGGTACGGGGACTGCCTGCTCGCGATCAGGCGGTGGCGGAATGAGTCACGAGCGTAATCCTGAACGCTGGCAGAACATTTCGCGTGGTCACCACCACGGGCATTCGCATGGTGCGGACCACGAGCACGACCACGATCATGGGCACGACCACGACCACGGTGCGAACCATGACCACGACCATCCGGGGGGATTGCGTGGTGCGCTGCGCGATATCTTCCTACCGCACAGCCACGACGCCGCCGACAGCATCGACGGTGCGCTGGAGTCCAGCGCTGTCGGGATCCGCGCGGTGAAGATCAGCCTGCTGGTGCTCGGGCTGACCGCCGTGCTCCAGGTATTGATCGTGCTGGCTTCCGGTTCGGTCGCGTTGGCGGCGGACACCATTCACAACTTCTCCGATGCGCTCACCGCGGTGCCGCTGTGGATCGCGTTCGCGCTCGGTCGGCGGGCGGCGACGCGGCGCTACACCTATGGGTTCGGGCGGGCCGAGGATCTGTCCGGGTTGTTCGTGGTCGGTATGATCACGTTGTCCGCGATCATCGCCGGATACGAGGCGGTGCGCAGACTGATCGATCCGGTGCAGATCCAGCATCTGAGTTGGGTCGCGGCAGCGGGACTCATCGGTTTTCTCGGCAATGAGACCGTCGCGCTGTATCGGATCAGGGTCGGGCGGCGAATCGGCTCGGCGGCACTGGTGGCCGACGGATTGCATGCGCGGACGGACGGATTCACCTCACTGGCGGTGCTGATCGGTGCGGGCGGGGTTGCGCTCGGATTCCCGCTCGCCGACCCCATTGTCGGACTGCTGATTACGATCGCGATTCTCGCGGTATTGCGCACGGCCGCGCGAGATGTGTTCCGCCGCTTGATGGATGGCGTCGAGCCCACCCTGGTGAGTACCGCCGAGCGGGCGCTGGTCGGCGAACCCGGTGTGCTCGGTGTGCGCAGCCTTCGAATGCGCTGGATCGGCCACCGCTTGCATGCGGATGTCGAGCTGGATGTCGTCCCGAGCATCACGCTGGCCGACGCGCACCGCTTGGCCCACGGCGCCGAGCACACCCTCACCCATGCCGTGCCCAAACTCGACAGCGCCCTCGTGCACGCCTACCCCGCTCACTCCGCGGTCTGACTTGCCGTCGAGCGTCGTCGGATGGCGGTTCTCGGGCACGTGGGGCCGCCATTCGGCATGTGGGGTCCAGTGGCGCGAAGAGTCGCGCTAAGCCGATCCGGTTGGGTCGGGCCGGTCGGTTCGGGTGATTGCTGAGCGTTGTTGGGCGCTGGTGGTTTCGGGGGTGGTGCTGCAACCGGCCATATTTGGCGCTAACACGATGCCTCGAGAAGCGTGTCCCGAGGCATCACGACGTGCGTGGTTGGACTCCGGACCCGGATTGGGGCCTGCTCGGCTACCGGCGCAGATTGCGGTCGAACAGAGCGAGCAGCTCGCGGTAGTGACGTTCGGCGGCGTCGGGGTCGTGGGCGGAGGTATCGGCCTGGGTGTAGCCGTGTTGGGCACCCTCGTAGACCTCGGTGCGGTAGCGGACACCGGCGGCGTCGAGTGCCTTGTCGAACTGAGCGATGTGTTCCGGGGTCATGTGCTGATCCTCGCCGGCGTGGGCGAAATACAGCTCCGCGGTGATGTTTCCGACGGTCAGGTGCGGACTGTCCGGGGTGTCGGTAACGAGCGGTCCGCCATGGAATCCTGCCACCGCCGCAACCCGATCCGGGAACATGGCGGCGATCAGCACCGCCAGCCGCGCACCCATGCAGTAACCGGTGAGGCCGACCTTCCCCTCGGCGACCTGCGGCGACGTCGCCAGCCACTCGAGATAGGCGTCCGCATCGGAACGCAGTAGCTCCGGTGTCAGCTCGCGGATCATCGGGAAGACCTGCTGAAAGATCTCCGGCCGTTCCGCCGGGTCGATGACGTCCGGCAGCTCGATCACCGGCGCACGCCCGTGCCGGTAATACGCGTTCGGCAGCAGGACGGTGTAGCCGTGGGCAGCAATGCGGTCGGCCAACGACCGCAGGCTGGGCCGCAGTCCGAAACCGTCCTGAATCACCAGCACTCCCGGATGGGCCGCGCCATCGTCGGGGCAGGCGACATACGCGTCGGCGACACCATCGGGCGTCCGAACGTCGACCGACCTACCGTGCGTTGCAGTCATCGTTGAATCCTTCTGTCGTAGTTGATGTCCTGTGATCAACACGACGAAGGCGGAGCCCGCGCAACACCGGATCCTCGATCGAAAAGCGAACCGACACCGGCGGTCTGCGCGGCGCTCAGAACAGCACCGGGTAACCAATACGTGTGTGGCGCAATGCCGTCCCGGTAGTCATCGCTTCACACCGTAGCCCACCGGACAGGACCGATGTCAACTCTGAGGTGCCATCGCCACTCGGTGACCTCGTCACCTGACTTCGACACCAATACCGGCCGCACACCGGCTGTCCTTGGGAATCGTTGTGAGGTGCGCCTTTTCGCGGGCTCAGTCCAAATCCGCGAAAAGTCGCGCCAAGAGTTTACTGTTGGTGCCCCGTCCGGAGCGGGGCGACTTCGCAAATTATCTGCGATAGCGCGGATGATCTTGGATGCGCTGGACCGAGAAAGGACGGGGCGTCGTGGCGGAATCGAATACCAGCAACAAGATCCGTCAGCTCCCGCATGGCCTTCAGCACCGCCACGCCGTCACCGACGGCGCCGAAGTCGATGTGCCGCATCATCGCAGGGAGGAACGCCAGCACCGTGGCGAATCGGCCCGCCATCTCTTCGAACCGGGAGTCGAACTCCAGGTCCGCTTGCGGCACCAGCTCATCGATCGCCGCGACTGCCGCCCGCAGCTCGGCCTTGGACACAGTGTTCTCGATCAGATCCCACACCAGCCGCAACGACAGCTCCGGCTCGGTCTCGGTCATCTCCAGCAGCACTCGCACCGCCCGCGCCAACCTGCCGGCGTTCTTGCTCTTCGGGTACCGGCGCAGTTTCTCCTCCTTGGACTGCAGCTCTGCCCGGCGCCATCAGATTGGTCACCATCAGCAGGTCGAAGAACTCGAGCACGTCGTCGACCGCCTTGGCGCGCAACGTGAACACCGTCGCGCACAGCAGCGCCAGCACTTAGCGCGACTCTTCGCGCCACTGGACCCCACGTGCCCATTCGACTCGTCTCGCAAATCGCGGCGCAGCCGGACAAACTGATGGCACACGCCTTCTGATGGGATCGGCTATGGAGCCTTCTGCGCGCCCTACCCTTGGGTAACATCCCCGGTGTGATGTGGCTCATGGTCGGCGGGCTGCCGTAGCCACCGTAGAAAAAAGGAGTACCGATGTTGAGCACCATGCAGGACGAGCCGTTGTCGCTGGCGACGTTGCTGCGCTACGCATCGACGTTCATGGGCGATGCCACCGTCTCGACCTGGACCGGCACCGGCGTACGCACCATGACCTACCGCGAGCTCGGCGCCGAATCGGCACGTCTGGCAAATGCGTTGCGCACCTTGGGAATTGGTGACGGCGATCGGGTCGGCACCTTCATGTGGAACAACAACGAGCATATGGTCGCCTACATCGCGGTACCCGCGATGGGTGCGGTGCTGCACGCGCTCAATATCCGGCTCTTCCCTGAGCAACTGGTCTTCGTGGCCAATCACGCCGAGGACCAGGTGGTGATCGTCGACGGCACGCTGGTGCCGATGTTCGCCCAGTACCTGCCGAATCTGAAGACCGTCCGCCACGTCATCGTGGCCAATGGCGATGCCGCCGCGCTGCAGGCCCCCGAGGGTGTCCAGGTGCATTCCTACTCCGAACTGCTCGCCGCGCAGCCGGATACCTTCGACTACCCGGTGATCGACGAGCGATCCGCCGCCGCGATGTGTTACACCTCCGGCACCACCGGTGACCCGAAGGGTGTGGTGTATTCGCACCGCTCCAACTGGTTGCACGCCATGCAGGTGTGCCAGCCGACCAGCATGGGCTTCTCCAACCGCGACTATGTGCTCGCCATCGTCCCGCTGTTTCATGCCAATGCCTGGGGCCTGCCGTATGCGGCGCTGATGTCGGGCGCGAATGTCCTCATGCCCGACCGCTTCCTGCAGCCGGGTCCGCTGCTGGAAATGATGGCCAGCGAGCAGCCGACCTTCGCCGCGGCCGTCCCGTCCATCTGGGGTGGCGTACTCGCCGGGCTGGCCGCGAAGCCGCAGGACATCTCGCATCTGCGGTCGGTGGTCGTCGGCGGTTCGGCGGTGCCGCCGTCGATGATGCGCGCCTTCGAGGAAAAGCACGGCGTGCGCATCCTGCACGCCTGGGGTATGACCGAGACCTCCCCGCTCGGCAGCGTCGCGCATCCGCCCGCCGGGGTAGACGGTGAGGACGAATGGGAGTACCGCTTCACCCAGGGCCGTTTCCCGGCGGGTGTGCAGGCCCGCCTGGTCGGCGATAACGGCACCGTGGTCCCCGATGACGGAGAGTCGCTGGGCGAGTTGGAAGTTCGCGGTCCCTGGATCACCGGGTCGTACTACGCCCCGGACGGCGCGGTGATCGATCCCGACAAGTTCGACAATGGCTGGCTGCGTACCGGCGATGTCGGCAAGATCAGCCCGGACGGCTACCTCACCCTGGTCGACCGCGCCAAGGACGTTATCAAGTCCGGTGGTGAATGGATCTCCTCGGTCGATCTGGAGAATGCGGTCATGGGCCACCCGGCCGTCGCCGAGGCCGCGGTCATCGGTGTGCCGGACGAGAAGTGGGACGAGCGCCCGTTGGTCGCGATCGTGCTCGCCGAGGGCACCGAGGCCGAACCCGAAGAGCTGCGCGAGTTCCTCGCCGACAAGTTCGCCAAATGGCAGCTGCCGGAACGGTGGACCTTCATCGCGGAAGTCCCCAAGACCAGCGTCGGGAAATTCGACAAGAAGCGCCTGCGCGCCCAGTACGCCGACGGCGACCTCACCGTCACCACGCTGTCCTAGAACGACAAACCCCGCGTCACCACTTCAGCATCGGCAGTGGTGACGTGGGGTGTGTCCGGATTCGCTCGGCGGCCAGCTGGATCAACCGGCGGTGGAAGCCTTTGTCGGGGTAACGCTTTGTGAGTTCGCGGTAGGTGGAGCGAGGTATTCCGAAGCGTCCGAGCAGGCCGTATTCGACATCGATCGCATCGGCTCGGCGGAAGATCTCGATCGGGTCCGTGGCGGTGCCCGCTGACCGAATTTTGTGGTGCTCGTCGATCATTGCGACGACCTGGTCCGCCAAGTCGGGGCGATCTATCTGGTCGAGCCATTGCAGGGCAAGGTCGGCTGACGGCGCAAGGTAGTCGAAGGTGCCCGCGGTCCAGATGCCCAGATCGTGGAACGCCGCGGCGGTGTGGAACTCCTCGCGGGTGCTCGGCAAGGTGCTCGAGCCACCATCGAGCAGATCGCACAGCTCCAGCACCCGCAGCACATGGTTGGTGTACGCACCGCGATCCGAGCCGAGTTGTGGCAGCCAGGGATTCAGCCGCCGATCGATCTCATCGCGAAGATCGTTGCCGCTCATGCGCCCTCACACTACGCGCCGAATCAAGTGTGACGCTGTTCCGATTCGAGGATTGAGAAGTCGATCTCGCCGGAGTCGACCATTTGGCGCAGGCGCTGCACGGCGGCCTCGCGGCGTCGGCGGTCGACGATCTCACGGAGGCCGCGTTCACCGTGTCGTTCTTCGTGTTGGTGCCCAAATACCTTGCTCCAGATACCTTGCTGCTTCAGTGCGGGCATCATCGTCGAGGTCGGGCACTCTTCGTGCCATCGGAACCCTTGATCTGTCAGTAGCAATTCGAGATATCACTGCACGGGATCCAGCGTCCACTGCCATCTGACCACACGCAGGTCGGCGCGACCGAAATCTCGACCGCGCCGACCTGTGAACTGATTCAGCAGTTGCGTAGTTCGGGGTTCTGGTTCAGCAGTTGGGCACGAGTCCCGATGAAGGTGGTGTAGGTTTCGCCGCCGACAGCGGCGATCGGGAAGGCCGCGACGCGGTGGCAGTTCTGGAAGGCGAGCTTCACGTTGAAATGGCGTTCCAGGCCGCCGCGGATGGCGTCGGAGGCCATGGCGCGCAGCAGTTGTCCACGGGCCACCTCATCGGGCGGCGCGACGACATTGTCGGCGAATTCGGCTGTGCCGGAATGCAGCTCATCGGCCACCCGGCTGACGACCTCCCAGGCATACGGGAGCGAGACTCGCACGACCTCGACGAAGTCGGCGTCGTCGACCTCGCCGCGTTCGGCGCGTTCGAGTAGGGCGGTGGGAACATCGAGGGACATAGCGCTCTCCTGACCTGGATTGCTGTTGCGATGCCCCTCGATTCTAAACGGAAACTGTTGTCAACAAGACTGGATTCGTCCCGAAAGTGCTGTGGTCAGTGCGGTTTTCGCATCAGCGGCCAAGGTGCGGACCAGTTCACCAGCGGGTAGCTCAGGTGCCAGCGTGTGGGTCTGGCCAGCCCACATGTTCACATCGTCCGGATTGCCCGCCGCTCGTGCGGCGGCCCGCAACGGCGCTGTGGCGTAATGGATTTCCGGATAGGCGGCCGGTGCTGTCGCGGAATGTTCGTCCATGAACCGATTGCGCAGGCCGCGCGCCCGGCGGCCGGTGAAGGCGCGCGTCAGCATGGTCGGGGTGTCGGCGCCGAGCGCGGCGCGGTGCACCGGATTGGTGCCCGCTTCCGGTGAGCGCAGGAAGACGGTCCCGAGTTGCACGGCCGCCGCGCCGGCCGCGAGTGCTGCCGCGATGCCTGCCCCCGTGGTGATGCCGCCGGTCGCCACGATCGGCCGGTCGACGGTGGCGTTGAGGATCTGCAGCAGTGCGAGCAAGGTGAGCGGATCGGTGGCGTCATCCGCGACGCGATCGATGAAGGTGGCGCGATGCCCACCCGCCTCCGCGCCCTGGGCGATCAAAACATCGGCACCCGCCTCGACCGCGATGCGGCCCTCGGCCGCCGAGGTGACCGTCACCCAGACTTCCGAACCGGCCTCGTGCAGCCGGGCGACCTCGGTGGCGCTCGGGTAGCCGAAGGTGAAGGTGACCACCGCTACCGGCGCATCGATGAGCAGCTCGAGCTTGGCGTCCCATTCATCTGTGTCGTACTTCGGGACGCCGACCTCGTGGGCGCGCCCCAACTCGGCGAGGTAGTCGGCGAAATCCTCGGGCGCGGCGGCGGGGCCCGGGGTGAAGAGGTTGACGCCGAACGGCGCCGTGGTCAGTTCGCGGGTGGCCGCGAGTCGCGCCGCGGTATCGGTCGCGGTCAGGTATCCGGCGGCCAGCAGGCCGAGGCCGCCCGCCGCGGAGACCGCCGCCGTCAACTCCGGTGTGGACGGCCCGCCCGCCATCGGCGCGAGCACGATCGGAACGCTCAACTCGTTGAGGATCACGGTCCTAGTGTGGCGCATCGGTCGCCGCTCGCGATTGCTTGCAGGTCGCTCGAAAGGGTCAGCGTCGTGATGCCGCCCCGCGCGTCTGACCAGGCCTTAAACAGGGACTTCGGTCGATAAGGTTGCGGAATGGTCACGACGGGGTAGAGTTCCCGTCACAACGGATGCCGAAACGTTACAAAACTTCGGCATCCGTCGAGTCACTGTAGGTCGAGCGCAAGGACCAGCTTTGTCGCAGCATCGGGTAGGCCCCAGTTCCATCACCGTCATGAGCCTCATCGGCGACGGCATTGCGGGTCGGCCGGCGCGGCATCGCGCCGAGCCGTCGACCACCGACCGGGTGAAGATCGCGGCCGGTGTCGCCGTCGCGACCGGCGCTCTCATCGGCACCGCAGCCCAGGTCGCGCCCGCCATTGCCGCCCCGCTCCTGCCGGGTGCGCACGACGGCGACGAGGAAGCCGCCGCGCCCATCACGTTCAAGGGCACGGCGGAATTACCTGTCGAAGAGGCCAAGGCCGCGGCCCCGGTCGCCGAAGCCGCGCAGGCCGTCGCAGCCACTCCGGTGGCCGCGCCGATCGCGGACGCGGTGGCCAATCCGTTCGGCATCAGCAACCTGCCGCCGGAGATCGCGGGCCCGCTGGCCCAGGTCGAACAGGTCCTCAAGGGTGCGCAGCAGCAGTTCGCCCCTGCCCCCGCGGTGCGTCCGGTCGCCGGTGAGATCAGCTCCGGATTCGGTTCCCGCTGGGGTGAGTTCCACTACGGTCTCGACTTCGCCGATCAGCTCGGCGCGCCGATCCACTCGGTGAGCAGCGGCACCGTCATCGAGGCGGGCCCGGCCTCCGGCTTCGGCCTGTGGGTGCGCATCCAGCAGGACGACGGCACTATTGCGGTCTACGGCCACGTCAACGAGATGTTCGTACACGCCGGGCAGCATGTGAACGCGGGCGATGTCATCGCCACCGTCGGCAACCGCGGCAATTCGACCGGACCGCATCTGCACCTGGAGATCTGGGATCAGGGCGGCAACAAGGTCGACCCGATGCCGTACTTGGCAGCCAAGGGTGTCCCGCTGCAGTGGGGCCCGTCGGCGCACTGATTTTCTTGCCCGGCTTGATATTCCGACGGGGGCCCCGTCGGGACCGTACGGTCGTTAGGCTCAGGCGATGACAGCGCTGGGCGATATCTTCGAGCCTGGATCCCCGCATGGGCGGACCTACGCCGTGCTGGTGCACCATCCGCGATCCAGCCTGGGCGAGGTCGCCGAATATCTGGGCGTCTCGAAGGAAACCGCCGCCGCATCGCTGCGGGTATTGACCGACCTGCAGGCCGCGGTGAGTCAGCTGTCCGACGATGGTGAGGCCATCTGGGATGCGCACGCCCCCGAATCGCTGTCCGAAGCCGAGGCGCGGCGCAGGCAGCACGAGATCAACCAGATGCACGCCGCGGCCGCGCGACTGAGCGAGACGTTTCGATCGGTGCGCCGCTCACCGCGCACCAATGGCGCGATCGTGCCGGTCTTCGAACGCCTGGAGATGCTCGCGGATTTCGAGGAGGTCCAGACCTCGGCCCGCAACACGGTCAAGGTGATCGAACGTGGTCCCTATCTCAGCGATCCGGAACGCGAGCGACAGCTGTTCCTGCTCAAGCGCTCTCGGATCGGTGACGGCATCCGCTACCAGACGCTATATCAGGACACTATTTATCAGGATGCGGAAAGGTTGCGGCACGCGCTGTCCACCAATGCCAGTGGGGCACAGGCGCGCACTCTGCCAGAGCCGCCGTTCAAGCTGATCATCAGTGATGACGAGCGCGCGAGCCTGGTCTTGCACGCGGACGAGCGCCGCCCGGATCCGATGGGTCTGCGCATTACCGGATCGCCGGGATTGCGGTTGCTGGTCAAGACTTTCGATGTGCTGTGGTCGCTGGCGGCGCCGATTTCGGTGAACCCGGCCGCCGACGAGCTCGACGAGAGGGATAAGGCGATTTTGACTCTGATGGGCCTGGGTGCGACCGATGACACCATCGCTCGCCGACTCGGCATGTCCCGTCGAACCGTGGTCCGGCGTACGGCGCGGCTGCTGGAGCGGCTCGGCGCAAGCACCCGGTTCCAGGCGGGCGTGCAGGCGACGAGGCGAGGATGGCTATAGCTCGAGCAAGTGAACGCTCGAGTGGACAACATGGGACGAATGCTGAACGATCAGTGTCCCGGGATGTTTGAGGGCTTGTGTCACAACGGATTCGGAGCCAGCGCCACGCACTCCGTATTCGCGGATAGTTAGCTCTCGCCAAGACGATTACCCGATTGCGTTGCGCAGGAGCGAATGCGGCGGCGGAATTCCGTGTGCGGTTGTTCGACCCTGCCATGTGCTAAATGTGAAAGGCGAATGGTTGGGAATGGATAGGGCGAGTCGATCTGTTCGGACCAACCGTCGGCGCCGAGCCGGCACCCCACTCTTCGGTCAACTGCTCACCGCCGCCGTCGAATCCGCCGCCGATGCGGTTGCCGTGCGCTTCAACCCGACCGGTGATCCGGCCGACCAGCGCGAGTTGACCTATCGCGAATTCGACGCGGCGTCCTCGCGGCTGGCTTGGGAACTCGTGACACGCGGCATCGGCCCCGGCGACATTGTCGCCACTGCGCTGGCGCGATCGGTCGAGTCCGTCCTCGCGGTGTGGGCGATCGCGAAGACGGGTGCGGCCTATGTCCCGGTGGATCCGGCCTACCCCGCGGAGCGGATCGCGCATATGGTGTCGGACTCCGGCGCTGCGCTTGGCCTGACCACTGCGGCGCATCGCGCGGCGCTCGGCACATCGGTCGATTGGATCGAACTCGACGATCCCGTTGTCGCCGCGCAAATCGCCGCGCAGCCGGAGCGGCCGGTCTCCTATGCCGATCGGGTGCGTCGGCTGGACGAGCGGCATCCGGCCTATGTCATCTACACCTCGGGTTCCACCGGACGGCCGAAGGGCGTCGTGGTCACGCACTCCGGTTTGGCCGGTTTGGCCGCGATCGGTCAGCGGTATGCACTGACCGGTGATTCGCGGGTGACGCACCTGAGTTCGCCGAGCTTCGACTTCTCGCTGATGGAGATGCTTTTCACGTTCGCTGCCGGGGCCACGCTGGTGATCGCGCCGCCGACGGTGTTCGGTGGTGTCGAGCTCGCGGACCTGCTGCGCCGGGAACGGGTTACCCATCTGCTGATCACCCCGGGTGCGCTGGAATCGGTCGATTCGGCCGGGCTGGACGAACTGCGGGCCGTGGTGGCCGGTGGCGACAGGCTCGGCGCCGAACTCGTCGAGCGCTGGGCGCGGGACGGGCGGGCCGTTTTCAATGCCTATGGTCCGACCGAGGTCACGGTCATGGTCACGACCGGGCAGATGGAACCCGGCGCATCGGTCACCCTCGGCGGCACCGTCGCCGGAGTCGGGGCCTTTGTGCTCGATTCGCGTTTGCGGCCGGTGCCTTCGGGTGTTGTGGGCGAGTTGTATCTGGGCGGACCCGCGCTGGCGCAGGGCTATCTCGGACGGCCCGGACTGACCGCGGAAAGGTTTGTGGCCAGCCCGTTCGGGGCGGAGGCCGGCGCGCCGGGCGCGCGGCTGTACCGGACCGGAGATCTGGTGCGGCGCAACGAAACCGGCGTGCTGGAATACCTGGGCCGATCCGATTTCCAGGTGAAAATACGCGGTCTGCGTATCGAACTCGGGGAGATCGATAATGCGCTCACCGCGCATCCGGATGTGGATTTCGCGGCCACGCTCGGCAAGACATTGCCTTCGGGTACGACCGCGCTCGTCTCGTATGTGCTGCCGCGCAGCGGTGCCGTCGTGGATACCGCCGAACTCGTTGCCGCACTGGAGCGTTCGCTGCCCAGGTACATGGTGCCCACCGCCATTGTGGTGCTCGACGAACTGCCGTTGACGCCGGTGGGCAAGCTGGATCGTGACGCGCTGCCCGATCCGGTTTTCCAGGCGCGTGCGTTCCGTGCGCCGTCCACGCGGGAAGAGCAGGTCGTCGCCGAGGTGTACGCGGCGCTATTGCTCGCCGACGGTGTGGATATCGGTGTCGATGACGACTTCTTCGAACTCGGCGGCAACTCGCTGCTGGCCGCGCAGGCCGCGGCGCGCATCGGTACCGCGCTGGGCGGGCGGGTGCCGGTGCAGCTGGTATTCGAGGCCCCCGGAGTCGCCGAACTCGCTCAACGGGTGACAGTACTCGCGGCCGCGGGACATGCCTTGACCGCGCAATCGCGCACGGATCGGATTCCGCTCTCCTACGCGCAGCAGCGCATGTGGTTCCTGAACCGCTTCGATCCGACCAGCGGTATCGACAACATTCCGCTGGCGGTGCGGTTGTCCGGGGCGCTCGACGTCGAGGCGCTGTGTGCGGCGGCGCGCGACCTGGTGGCGCGGCACGAGGTGCTGCGGACGGTGTATCCGGAGATCGATGGCGAGGGCATCCAGGTCATATTGCCGATCGATGATGCCCGTGCGGTGCCGGAGCTCGAGATCGTGTCCGCGAGTACGGCCGAATTGCCCGAGCTCGTCATCGCCGCGGCCGTCGCCGGTTTCGATGTCACCGTCGCGCCGCCGATCCGACTACGTCTGATGCGGCTCGGCGAAACCGAGCAGGTACTGGTGTGCGTGGTGCACCACATCGCGGCCGACGGTTTCTCCATGGGACCGCTGGCGCGGGATCTGATGGCCGCCTATTCGACTCGGTCGGTCGGTGCGGGCACGCAGCTGCAGCCGCTCGACGTGCAGTACGCCGACTACGCGATCTGGCAGCGGGCGGTGCTCGGTGCGGAAGACGATGCGGATTCGCTGCTGGCTCAGCAGATCGCGTTCTGGCGCACCGAATTGGCCGGACTGCCCGAGCAATTGGCGCTGCCCACCGATCGGCCGCGTCCGGCGGTGCTGTCCAGCCGCGGCGCCGTGTTCGCCTTCGAGATCGATGCCGAGGTGCATACGGCGCTGGAACGGATAGCCCGCGAACATCATTCGACGCTGTTCATGGTGGTGCACGCGGCGCTCGGGGTGCTGCTGTCCCGGCTGGCTGGGACCACCGATATCGCCGTCGGAACCCCTGTTGCCGGTCGTGGGGATGCCGCACTCGACAATGTGATCGGAATGTTCGTCAATACGCTGGTGCTGCGTGGCGAGGTCGACCCCGAACTATCGTTCGACGATTTGCTGCGCAACTTCCGGCGGGCCGATGTGGCGGCCTTCGGACATGCGGATGTGCCGTTCGAGCGACTGGTCGAGCTGCTCGATCCGGTGCGTTCGATGGCGCGGCATCCGCTGTTCCAGGTGATGCTGACCTTCCAGAACATGGACCGGCCCGAATTGGAGCTGCCGGGCCTCACCATTTCCGGCATCGATCTGGGCGTCGTGCAGGCGAAGTTCGATCTCGAGCTGACCGTCGTGCCGCGCGCGGACCATGGTGCGGCGAACGGTCTCGCGGCATCGTTCACCTATGCCACCGACCTCTTCGACGAGGCGACGGTGGCGGGTTTCGCGCAGCGCCTGAATCGGGTGCTCGGCGCGGTGGCCGCGGATCCGCACCTGGTGGTCGGGGAGCTCGAGCTGCTCGCGCCCACCGAGCGGCAGCGGATGCTGCGGGACTGGAACGACACCGCGCACCCGGTCGTCCCGGAACTGCTGCTCGACGGATATCGCCGTGCTGTGGCCGCCTATCCGGATGCGGTCGCAGTGGCCTTCGACGGGACCGAGCTGGCCCACCCGTCGCCCGACCACCGCCCCTCATCGAGTCGCTCCGCGACGCTGACATATCGCGAATTCGACGAGCGGGTCAATCGGCTCGCGCGGCTGTTGATCCAGCGGGGCGTGGGTGCGGAAGCCCTGGTGGGACTGGCGGTTCGGCGTTCGATCGACCTGGTCGTCGGCATGTATGCGATTGTGACGGCCGGTGGTGCGTATGTGCCGTTGGATCCGGATCATCCGGGGGAGCGGATCGCGCATATTCTCGATACCGCCGCGCCCGTCTGTGTGCTGACCACGACGGCCGATGCCGTGTCGACGGGCGATGTGCCGGTGGTGTACCTGGATACCGCTGAGCTGTCGGCGTTCTCGGGAGATCCGGTGCTGCCGACGGAATTGCTGCGACCGGTTTCGCTGGACAATCCGGCCTACGTCATCTTCACCTCGGGCTCCACCGGTCGCCCGAAAGGTGTTGCCGTCACCCATGCGGCCATCAACAACCAGATCGAGTGGATGCTCGCCCACTACCCGCTCGGTCCCGATGATGTGTATCTGCAGAAGACCGCCACCACATTCGACGTATCCCTGTGGGGGTACTTCATGCCGTTGCGCGCGGGTGCGAAGCTGGTAGTCACCACGCCCGACGGGCATCGCGATCCGGTGTATCTCGCGGAAACGATTGCCACGCAGCGGGTCACCGTCACCGACTTTGTGCCGTCGATGTTGACAGTGTTCGCCGCACATCTGACGCCCGGGTCCTGCCCGACCCTGCGCGATATCTTCGTGATCGGCGAGGCATTGCCACCGGAGACGGTGACCGCGCTGCGTGCGGTGTCGGATGCGGCCGTGCACAACCTGTACGGCCCGACCGAGGCGGCGGTGTCGATCACCGCATGGCGCGCAGACGCGATCGAGCAGACCACCGTGCCGATCGGCCTGCCGCAGTGGAATTCGCAGGTCTACGTGCTGGATTCGCGATTGCGGCCGGTACCCGCCGGGGTGGTCGGCGAGCTGTATCTGGCTGGGGCGCAGTTGGCGCGCGGGTATGTCACCCGACCGGATCTCACGGCGGATCGCTTCGTCGCCGACCCGTTCACCGCCGGGGCGCGGATGTACCGCACCGGTGATCTCGTTGTGTGGCGCGAGCACCCGCACCGGTTGGAGTACTTGGGCCGCAGCGACTTCCAGGTGAAGTTCCGTGGTCAGCGCATCGAACTCGGCGAGATCGAGACCGCGCTACTCGCCCAGCCTTCGGTCAGCCAAGCCGCGGCATCGGTTGTGCAGTCGGGTGATCAACTGGTCGGTTACGTGGTGCCGCGGCCGGGGCGGCAGGTCGAGCCGCAGGATTTGCGGACCGCGGTGGCCGAAGTGCTTCCGGCATATATGATTCCAGCCGCCATTGTGGTGCTGGATGCCTTCCCGCTGAATACCAGCGGCAAACTGGATCGCAAGGCACTGCCCGCGCCGACCTTCACCGCACGCGAATTCCGCGCTCCGATCACCCCGACGCAGGAGATCGTCGCTGCCGTCTTCGCCGAGGTGCTGGGCATCAAGGTACTGGGCACCAAGGTTCTGGGCATCGAGCGGATCGGCCTCGATGACGACTACTTCGCACTCGGCGGTAATTCGTTGCTGGCTACCAGGGTCGTTGCGCGAATCAACGATGCGCTTGATACGAATGTCGCCGTGCGTGATCTGTTCGAGACTTCGACCGTCGCCGCACTCGCCGCCGGAATCACCCCCGGTGCGGGCCGTGCCGCCGCCGCGCGCGTACCGCTGACCAAGGTCGAGCGCCCGGAGCAGGTGCCGCTTTCCCTTGCCCAGCAACGGATGTGGGTACTCAATCGGATCGATCCGGAATCTCCGGCATACAACCTGCCGTTCGCGTTCCGGCTGACCGGCGAACTCGATGTCGCGGCGTTGCGCCTGGCCGTCGAGGACGTGTTGGTGCGGCACGAGGCGCTGCGCACCCGGTTCCCCACGGCGGGTACCGGTGGGCAGGCGTACCAGGAGATTCTGCCTGCCGCCGAGGTGCTGCCCGATGGGCTCGAGGTCGAGACCACCACCGATGTGCTCGGTCGGGTCGTCGAGCTGGCGTCGGCCGGATTCGATGTGACCGAAGCTGTTCCGGTGCGGGCTCGACTATTGGCCGACGGGGACGAGTACGTGCTCGTTGTCGTGGTGCACCATATTTCGGCCGACGGTGCTTCGCTCGCCCCATTGGCTCGGGATCTGGTGACCGCGTATCTCGCTCGCGTGGGCGGTGCGGCCCCCGGCTGGTCGCCGCTTCCGGTGCAGTACGCGGATTTCGCACTCTGGCAGCGCGAGGTCATCGGCACCGATGACGACGAGAACTCGGTGGCCGCGGGGCAATTGGCGTACTGGCGCGAGCAGCTCGCCGGACTTTCGAGCGCACCGGTGTTGCCGCTGGATCGTCGACGTCCGGTGGCGGCGTCGGGGCGTGGCGCATCGGTCGGCTGGTCCGTGCCCGCCGAGGTGCATGAGGGTCTCGTTCGGATCGCGCGTGAGCATCGATCCTCAGTGTTCATGGTGGTGCACGCGGCACTGGCCGTCCTGCTCGCCCGACTGTCGGGTGGTGCGGATATCGCCATCGGCACACCGATCGCCGGGCGCGGTGAGCGGGCGTTGGACGAGTTGGTCGGCATGTTCGTCAATACGCTGACGCTGCGCACATCGGTCGAGCGCGGCATGGCATTCGACGAGTTGGTCGAGCAGACGCGTGCGACGGATCTGGCGGCGTTCGCGCATGCGGATCTGCCGTTCGAGCGGGTGGTCGAGGTGGTCTCCCCGGGGCGTCCGTTGTTCCAGGTGATGCTGGTCTTCCAGAATCTCGAGCAGCCGCGCCTGGAGCTGCCGGGACTCACCGTCGCGGCGTTGGACACAGGCGATGTCGTCGCGAAGTTCGATCTGCAGGTGGTCGTCGAACCGCGCCTGCGGGCCGATGGGACGCCGGATGAGCTGGTAGCGGTATTCACCTATGCCACAGACCTTTTCGAGGAATCGACGGTGCGTGGGCTGGGGCGCATGCTGGGGTGCATTCTGACCGCGGTGGTGGCCGATCCGGGCGTGCGCATCGGCGGCATCGATATTGTCGACGAGCAGGATCCGGTTCGCACCGCCGGCGATGCCACCACCGCCACCGATGGCACCGAGCTGACCCACCTGCTGACCGCCGCGGTGGAAGACGATCCGGACGCGCCGGCACTGGTGTGGGGCGAGGAGAAAATGCCCTACCGGAAACTCGATGCCAAGTCGTCTCAGCTGGCCAGAGTGCTGATCGGGCATGGTTGCGGTCCGGGGTCGGGTGTGGCGATCCGGCTGGAGCGCGGTCCCGACTGGGCGGTGGCCGCGTGGGCGGTGCTCAAGGCGGGGGCGGCGCTGGTGCTGCTGCCCGCGGACGAGTCTTCGATACCCGATGAGCTCTCCGTGCGGATCGGGTTGACCACCGATGCGAGTCCGATCGGTGACGACATCGAATGGCTGCGCCTCGACGATGCCGCGACCAGCGCCGAAATCTCAGCGCAGTCACTGCGACCGGTGAACCACGCGAATCGGACCGGGGTGCTCAGCGGGTCCGATCCGGCCCTCGTCAGCGCCGCGACCGGGGTGCGGATGAGCTACGACGAGCTGGCCACTGCGGCCGATCGCTTGCGCGTGCGCACCGACCTGACCTTCGAATCGCGCACCTTCCAGCACGGCCGGTCCGATTCGGCGGCGACGCTGCTCGAGCTGGTGAGCGCCGGTGCGACCGGGGCCGGTTTGATCGTGGTGCCGGGTGTCGAAGACCTGGGTGCGTCGCTCGCCGAGGAGTGGGTGACGCATCTGATCGCCGATCGAGCCGCGCTGGCCGTCATCGATACCGCCCAGCTGGCGGATCTGCGGGCGGTGGTGCTCGAGCAGGGCCCAGCCACGGAGGTCGCGGCCACGGAGGTCGCAGCCACGGAGGTCGCAACCGCCGAGGTCGCAACCGCCGGGGTCGTGGTGCCCGAAACGGCCGAGATCGTGCTGTTGGACGAGCTGCTGCCGGTGGTGTCGAGCTGAGTAGATGACGGTGCAGGGGGGTGAGATGTAATGACAAACGCTAGGAAGTAGTCCCGGAAATGCTCGGCTTGTTCGAAGGTGTGTTGGCGTTAGCGCGTGGTGTGCGACAGGGGTTCGGCGCATGACGCGGCCGAATCGCGAGCGGCCCAACCGGACTCGACGCCCGCGGATCAAGACCCTGCCGCAATTGCTCACCACCGCCGTCGAGGCCAATCCGGCCGGAGCCGCACTGATCGTCGCCGATGCCACAGCGACATCGGCGCAGTTGAGTTATGCCGAACTCGATGATCGGTCGAACCGCTTGGCGCGCTGGCTGATCGAGCGCGGTATCGGCCCGGAGGATTTGGTCGCGGTAGGTATTCCGCGGTCGGTGGATTCGATTGTCGCGGTGTGGGCGATCGTCAAGGCCGGTGCCGGATTCGTGCCGGTCGACCCGAACTATCCCGCCGATCGCATCGCGCACATGCTGTCGGATTCCGGTGCGGCACTCGGCCTCACCGTCGCGGCGGTGGATCTGCCCGGCGGCCCGGAGTGGCTCGCCATCGATACCTCGGACATCGCGGCATATTCGGCGGAACCGATCACCTACACGGATCGGATCCGGCAATTGCGCCCCGAGCATCCGGCCTATGTCATCTACACTTCCGGATCGACCGGAACGCCCAAGGGCGTGGTCGTCACCCAGGCCGGGCTGTCGAACTTCTGTGATGAGCAGCGCGAACGCTACACGCTGACCGCCGATTCGCGCACACTGCATTTCGCCTCGCCCTCCTTCGACGCATCGGTATTGGAGTTGCTGCTTGCGCTGAGCCGGGGCGCGACCATGGTCGTCGTCGCACCGACGGTGTACGGCGGTGCGGAACTGGCCGCACTGCTGCGCCGGGAGCGGGTGACGCACGCCTTCATCACCCCGGCCGCGCTCGCCTCGCTGCCCGCCGAGGGACTGGACGAGTTGCGCGTCGTGGTCGCGGGTGGTGAGGCGTGTCCACCGGAGTTGGTGCAGCGCTGGGTATTACCGATCGCGGATGGTCGCACCCGGGAATTCTTCAATGGATACGGTCCGACCGAGACCACGATCATGACGAATATCAGCGCACCGCTGGTGCCGGGCGAACCGGTGACCATCGGTGGGCCGATCCGCGGGATCACCGAATATGTGCTGGACGAGGAACTCGCGCCGGTGCCGGGCCGGGTCGTCGGCGAACTCTATATTTCCGGTGCGCAGGTGGCTCGCGGCTATCACGAACGACCGGGACTGACCGCCGCTCGGTTCGTGGCCGATCCGTTCGGTGAGCCGGGCTCGCGGCTCTACCGCACGGGCGATCTGGTGCGCTGGACGGCGGAGCGGGAGCTGGAGTATCTGGGGCGCAATGATTTCCAGGTGAAGATCCGTGGTTTCCGCATCGAACTCGGTGAGATCGATGCGGTGCTCGCCGCGCACGACGACGTCGATTTCGTGGTCACCATCGGTCACGAACAGGACAGCGGTGCGACGATTCTGGTGTCGTATGTGCACGCGGCCGATGGTGTTTCCATCGATACGACGGAACTGACCCAGTTGGCCGCAAGCAAGCTACCCGCCCATATGGTGCCGAGCGCCATTATGGAACTCGATGAGATCCCGCTGACTCCGGTCGGCAAGCTGGATCGGCGGGCGCTGCCCGCACCGCAGTTGCGCACCAAGACTTTCCGCGCGCCGTCGGGTGTGATCGAGCCGGTAGTCGCCGAACTGTTCGCCGACGTTCTCGCGCTCGACGTGCCGGTCGGCGCCGATGACGACTTCTTCGAACTCGGGGGCAACTCGCTGATCGGCACCCAGTTGATGGCGCGCCTCGGTGCCGCGCTGGATGCCAGGATTCCGGTGCGTCTGCTTTTCGAGACGCCGACCGTGGCCGGGCTTGCCGCCGCGGTGGCGGAACACGCGGGGGCGGGTGATCGCAAGGCATTGGTTGCCGGGCCGCGTCCGGAGGGCATTCCGCTGTCGCCGGCGCAGCAGCGGATGTGGTTCCTGAATCGGTTCGATACCGGATCGGCGGCATACAACATCCCGATCGCGGTGCGATTGAGCGGTGCGCTGGATGTGACCGCGCTGCGGGCGGCGGTCGCGGATCTGGTTGCGCGACACGAGGTCCTGCGGACGGTATACCCCGACACCGATTCCGGGCCGGTGCAGCTGATCTTGCCCGCGGACCAGTCGGTTCCCGAGCTGACGGTCCGGACGGTCTCCGCCGAGCAACTCGAATCCGCTGTGCGCGAGTTGCTTTCTACGACATTCGATGTGACCGCCGAGGTGCCGTTGCGGGTCGGCTTGTTCGAGGTCGAGGACGCGCCTGCCGAATTCGTATTGGCGCTGGTGGTGCATCATATCGCCGGTGACGGCACCTCGATGGGACCGCTGACGCGCGACCTGATGACCGCCTACGCCGCACGCTCGGCCGGTTCCGTGCCCGGCTGGACACCGCTGCCGGTGCAATACGCGGATTACAGCATCTGGCAGCGCGAACTGCTGGGGAGTGAAAGCGATCCGGAGTCTCTGTCGGCCGGACAGATCGCCTACTGGCGGGACGCGCTCGCGGAACTGCCCGATCAGCTCGATCTGCCGACGGATCGGCCACGGCCACCGGTGCAATCCTTCGCCGGTGGCAAGGTTCCGGTGCACATCGATGCCGAAACCCACCGTGCGCTGGCCGAATTGGCGCGCGCCGAGGGCGCGACGCTGTTCATGGTGGTGCACGCCGCATTGGCGGTACTGCTGGCCCGGTTGTCGGGTACCGATGACATTGCCGTCGGTACGCCCATGGCAGGTCGCGGTGAGGCCGCGCTGGACGAGCTGATCGGCATGTTCGTCAATACCCTGGTGTTCCGGACCCGGGTCGATGAATCCGCACCGTTCACTGAACTGCTCGCGCGGCAGCGCGAGACGGATCTCGGGGCCTTCGCCAATGCCGATGTGCCGTTCGAACGACTCGTCGAGGTGCTGAACCCGGTTCGCTCTACGGCGCGGCATCCGCTGTTCCAGGTGGGATTGTCGTTCCAGAATCTGGCCGCGACGAGTCTGGAGCTGCCCGGACTGACCGTCGCGGCGGTGGACTTCGATGCCGCGGTATCGCAGTTCGATCTGCATTGGATCATCGGCGACCACTACGACGAGACGGGGCATCCCGCTGGGATCAGCGGTGCCGTCACTTATGCGCACGATCTGTTCGACGAGCGGACGGTTCAGAGCTTCGTAGCTCGGTTCGCGCGCTTGCTCGGCGAGATCGCCGCCGCACCGCGCACCGTCGTCGGTGAGCTGGAACTGCTCGACGCTGCGGAACGGACCGAACTGGTGTCGGTTCGCAATGCGACTGACCATGCGGTGGATGCGACCGCGACGCTGGTGTCGCTCTTGGACGCGACCGTGGCCGCGACACCGGGCGCGGTGGCGCTGATGGGCGCGGACGGCGAACCGGTGACCTACGCCGAGCTGGATGCACGGGTGAACCGACTTGCGCGGCATCTGATTTCGCGCGGTGTCGGTCCGGAGTCGCGGGTGGTGCTCGCCTTCCGCCGCTCGGTGGATCTGGTTGTCGCGATGTACGCGGTGGCCAAGGCCGGTGCCGCGTATGTGCCGGTGGACCCGGACCAGGCCGCAGCGCGGACCGACTACATTCTGGGTGCCGCGGCACCGGTCTGCGTATTGACCAATGCGGCGGCGGGTTTCGACACCGCGCTGGCGCCGGTGGTGCGACTGGACCGGCTCGACCTCGGTTGGCTTGCCGAGACACCGATCACCGATGGTGAGCGGGTAAGGCCGCTGCGCGCGGCGAATACCGCGTATGTGATCTTCACGTCGGGTTCGACGGGGCGGCCGAAGGGTGTCGCGGTGTCGCACGCCGCGATCGTCAACCAATTGCTGTGGAAGACCAGCGAATTCGTGCTCGGACCTGGCGACGCGGTGCTGCTGAAGACGGCCGCCACCTTCGATCTGTCGGTGTGGGAGTTCTGGTCGGCGGCCGTATTCGGCGGGAGATCGGTGCTGGCGCACCCGGACGGGCATCGCGATCCGGATTATCTGAACGATCTGATGGCGCGGGAGTCGGTCACCACCCTGCATGTGGTGCCGTCGATGCTGGACGCGCTGTTGACCGGTCGGCTGCCGTTCACCTTGCGGCGAGTGCTGGTCATCGGTGAGGCATTGCCCGCGGGGCCGGCACAGCGATTCCGGGACACCTATCCGCAGAAGGAACTGTTCAACCTGTATGGGCCGACCGAGGCGGCGGTGTCGGTCACCAGCCATCGGGTGACCGATGCGGATGCGGCGTCGGTGTCGATCGGTGCGCCGGAGTGGAACAGTCGTGTCTACGTGCTGGATGCGCGGTTGCGTCCGGTGCCGGTGGGTGTTTCGGGCGAGTTGTATTTGGCCGGTGCGCAATTGGCGCGTGGCTACTTCGGGCGGGTCGATCTGACCGCAGAGCGGTTCGTGGCGAGTCCGTTCGAGTCGGGTACGCGCATGTACCGCACCGGTGACCTGGTGGCCTGGAATGCGCATGGTGAGCTGGAGTATCGCGGTCGCACCGACTTCCAGGTGAAGATCCGTGGTTTCCGGATCGAGTTGGGTGAGATCGAGGCGGCATTGGTCGCGTTGCCTGAGATCGCGCAGGCGGCGGTTATCGCGGATGCCGATCAGCGGACCGGTGCTCGGCTCGTCGCGTATCTGGTGGGCGTCGATATCGATGTGGCACAGGTGAAGTCGGCGCTCGCGCGTGTGCTGCCCTCTTATATGGTGCCTGCCGCCTATGTGGTTCTGGCCGCGCTGCCGCGCACCGTCAACGGCAAGTTGGATCGAAAGGCATTGCCCGCGCCCGAGTTCGAGACCCAGGTCTTCCGTGCGCCGTCGACGCCGATCGAGGAGATCGTCGCCGGGGTGTTCGCGGATGTGCTCGGGTCGGATCGGGTCGGTATCGATGACGACTTCTTCGCGCTCGGCGGCAATTCGCTGATCGCAACCCAGGTGGCGGCGCGCCTGGGTGCTGCGCTGGATACCCAGGTACCGGTGCGGGTGTTGTTCGAGGCGACCACTGTCGCGGCCCTGGCGGTCCGGGTGGAGCACGGGGTCGGCTCAGGTCGGCGACCGGCATTGGCTGCGGGTACGCGACCGGATCGGGTGCCATTGTCGCTGGCACAGCAGCGAATGTGGTTCCTGAACCAATTCGATCCCGCATCGGCCGCGTACAACGTGCCGGTCGCGGTGCGGCTGTCCGGTGCGCTGGATATCGATGCACTGCGATCGGCGGTCGCCGATGTGGTGGCCAGGCACGAGGTGCTGCGCACCGTGTACCCGTCTCGCGACGGGATCGCGTATCAGGTGATTCTCCCTGTGGGACAGGCGATTCCGGATCTGACAGTTGTCGATATCAGCCTTGACGAGCTGCCGGATCGAATCGTCGAGCTGGTCGGCACCGGGTTCGATGTGACCGCCGAGGTGCCGGTGCGTGCCGAATTGCTGCGGTGCGACGGCGACTACGTGCTGGTGCTCGTGGCCCACCACATCAGTGCCGATGGCTGGTCCATGGGGCCGCTGACCCGTGACCTGATGCTGGCCTATATCGCGCGCACTGGCGGGTCCGCGCCCACGTGGACGCCGTTGCCGGTGCAATACGCGGACTTCGCGATATGGCAGCGGGCGGTACTCGGCTCGGAATCGGATCCGGATTCCCTTGCCGGACAGCAGGTGTCGTATTGGCGACAGGCGCTGGCCGAGCTGCCGGATGAGCTGAACCTGCCGTCGGATCGGATTCGGCCCGCCGTCCCGTCGTTCGTCGGCGGCCGGTGCGATATCCCGATCGACGCGCGGTTGCACGCCGCGCTGCTGCGATTGGCCCGCGAGCACAATGCGACCCTGTTCATGGTGGTTCACGCCGCGCTGGCGGTACTGCTGGCGCGCCTGTCGGGCACCGACGATATCGCCATCGGAACGCCGGTCGCCGGACGTGGCGAGGCCGAACTCGACGATGTCATCGGCATGTTCGTCAATACGCTCGTATTGCGCACCGAGGTATCGGGTGACAGCACCTTCGCCGAGCTACTGGCCCACGCCAAGGATGTGGACCTACAGGCCTTCGCACATGCGGACATCCCGTTCGAGCGTTTGGTCGACCTGCTCGAACCGGAACGGTCGACGGCACGGCATCCGCTGTTCCAGGTGGCCCTCTCGTTCGAGAACCTGCCGGACACCTCGTTCGAACTGCCCGGGTTGCAGGTCGCCCCGGTGGATTTCGATCTCATCACCGAGAAATTCGATCTGTCGCTGGCGATTCGCGAGTCGGGTTCGGGTATGTTCGCCGCGTTCACCTATGCGCGCGACCTTTTCGATGACGCGACGGTGCGCGTCTTCGCGGATCGATTCGTGCGATTGCTCACCGCGATTGTCGCGAATACGGAAGCACCGGTGGGTGATCTGCCGCTGTTGGCCGACTCCGAGGTCGAATTCCTGACCCGGGTGCAGCCGGATCATGTGATGGCGGGTGGGCTGCTGCCCGATCTGCTGTTGCGCGGACTGCGCCATGGTGCGGACCGTGTCGCTGTCCGGTATGCGGGCCGGTCGATCAGTTACCGCGAACTCGACCGGTACTCGTCGCGGTTGGCCAGGGTCCTGATCGAGCGCGGTGTCGGCCCGGAAAGTCTTGTCGCGCTGGCCTTGCCGCGCTCCTACGTAATGGTCGCCGCGGTCTTGGCCGTCGCGAAGGCCGGTGGCGCACACGTGCCGATCGATCCGAACCATCCGCTGGAACGGATCCGGTACCTGGTGACCGACTCGGCCGCGGTCGTCGGACTGACCGCCACCGAGTACCTCGGCGACCTCCCCGATGACGTGCCGTGGCTCGCGCTCGACGATTCCACGACGGAAGCGTGGTGCGCCAACCGATCCGCCGCGCCGATCACCGATGCCGACCGGATCACTCCGCTGCGTCTGCACCACCCGGCCTATGTCATCTACACCTCGGGCTCGACCGGTATGCCCAAGGGTGTCACGGTGACCCACGCCGGAATCGGCGGCCTGCTCGCGCATGCGATCGAGCTGTACCGGTTGGAGCCGACACGCCGCTTCCTGCATATCTGCGCGCCGAGCTTCGATCCTTCGGTACTGGAATGGCTGTGCGCCTTCTCGGTCGGCGCGACATTGGTGATCGTGCCGTCCACCGTGCCGGGCGGGCCCGAACTCGGTGAGCTGCTGCGCGCGGAACGGGTTACGCACGCGATCATCACACCGGCGGTGCTCGGCACAGTGGACCCGACGGGCCTCGACGACCTCGAGATGCTTTCCGTTGGTGGCGATGTCACCACACCGGAACTGCTGGCCAAGTGGCAGCCCGGCCGCAGGTACTACAACGGCTACGGACCGACCGAAACCACGATTATCTCGTCCTATGCGGAATTGACCGCGGAACAGCGCATTACCATCGGCACGCCCGTGCGCGGCATGTCCGCACTGGTGCTGGACGGGCGGCTGAATCCGGTACCGCCCGGGGTTACGGGTGAGCTGTATCTGGCGGGCGGCGCGCTGGCCCGCGGTTACCGCAACCGAGCCGGGCTGTCCGCGGAACGTTTCATCGCCAACCCGTGGGGCGAGCCGGGTGCCCGGATGTACCGCACCGGCGACCTGGTCCGCTGGTATGCGACTCCGGCCGGGGCATGGGAGCTGGATTATGTGGGGCGTAGCGACTTCCAGGTGAAGGTGCGCGGCTTCCGTGTCGAACTCGGTGAGATCGATGCGGTGCTCGGCGGACACGAGGATGTCGAATTCGCGGTCACCCTCGGTCACGAAACCGCCGCCGGCGCAACAGTACTGGTGTCTTATGTGCGTCGCGTGGCGGATCGTGCCGTCGACGCGGACCGGCTCACGGAATTCGCGGCGCGGGTATTGCCTTCGCATATGGTGCCTTCGGCCATCGTCGTACTCGACGAGGTGCCGCTGACCACCAATGGCAAGCTCGACCGCAGCGCGCTGCCCGAGCCGCAGTTCACCACCGCGGTGTCGCGGGCACCGTCCGGTCCGCTGGAATCGCGGATCGCCGAACTGTTCGCGCAGGTTCTCGGCGTGCGGCTGGTGGGAGCCGATGACTCGTTCTTCGCCATCGGCGGCGACAGCATCGTCTCGATCCAGTTGGTTTCGCGGGCCAAGGCGGTCGGAATCGGCTTCACCCCGCGCGATGTCTTCGAGCAGAAGACCGTCGCCGCATTGGCCAGGGTCGCGGTGCTCGGCACGGATCCCGCGCCGGTGGTGCTGGCCGAGCTGCCCGGTGGCGGTATCGGCGATATCCCGCTCACGCCGGTGCTCGCGGGCTTCCTCGACAACGGCTCGTTCGGCCGATTCGCGCAGACCCTCGTGCTCGCGCTGCCGGAGGGGATCGATCGCACTGGACTGGCCGCGACGCTCACGGCCGTACTCGACCACCACGACATGCTGCGCGCGCGGGTATGGCAGGTCGACGGCCGGTGGTGGCAGCAGGTCGCCGCGCCGGGCACCCTCGGTGCGCTGGTGTCCGAGACGGACGTTCCCGACGAGGCCGAGCTCAACCGAATCGGCAACGCCGCCATGGTTTCCGCGCTGGCCGCACTGGATCCCGCTGCGGGCCGGATGGTCGCGTTCAGTTGGCTGCGCAGGTCGAATGCTCGCGATCTGCTGGTCGTCGCGGCGCACCACTATGTGATCGATGGTGTGTCGTGGCGGATTCTGATCCCGGACCTCATCACCGCATGGGCGCAGCGTTCCGCCGGGATGGCCGTTGCGCTGCCGCCGGTCGGAACATCGTTCCGGCGTTGGGCGCACGGTCTGGTGGAGGTCGCGGGCTCGCCGTCGCGGATAGCCGAACTCGACTACTGGCGCACTGTGCTGGCGACACCGGATCCCTTGCTCGGTTCGCGTGCGCTCGACCCCGCGGTCGATACCCATGCGACGGTGCGTCAGTTGACGGTCGAGGTGCCGATCGATGTCGCCGATGCGGTGCTGACCACGGTGCCCGCGCTGTACCGGGGCGGTGTCAACGACGGTCTACTCGCCGCGCTGGCCATGGCGGTGCGGACCTGGCGGGCGCGCCGCGGGATCGACGCCACGGTCACCAGGATTCGACTCGAGGGTCACGGCCGTGAAGAAGCGACCGTGCCCGGCGCCGATCTGACGCGCACGATCGGGTGGTTCACCAGTGTGTACCCGGTGGCGCTCGATCTGAGCGAGGTTGCCGAGGAGCCCGCGGCGGTGCTGCGGTCGGTCAAGGAGCAATTGCTCGCGGTTCCGGATCGGGGCATCGGCTTCGGCCTGCTGCGCCAACTGAATTCGGGCACAGCCGGTGCGCTGGCCGATGATATCGGGCAGATCGGCTTCAACTACTTGGGCCGGGTTTCCACCGGCGAATCGGCGGGGTTGACCGATCCGGGATGGCTGCCCTCCGGCGACCTGGGTGACCTCGACGACGGCCAGGATCCGGCACTGCCCGCGTCGGCGGTGGTCGATATCAATGCGATCGTCGTCGATACCGATGCTGGACCGCGGATGGATGTGGTGTTCAAGTACGCCGGTGAAATCCTCGACGCGGCGGCGGTACAGGAACTCGCCGACGACTGGCTCACCGCGCTCACGGCAGTAGCCGGGCACGTAGCCGACCCGGACGCCGGTGGTCTCACACCATCGGATGTCCCGCTCGTATCGACCACTCAGCACGAACTCGATACCTGGCGGGCGAACTACCCCGGTCTGGTTGATGTTCTGCCGCTTTCGCCGCTGCAAACCGGCCTGCTGTTCCTGATGGAAATGCTGGCGGAGTCGGTGGACCCCTATGTCATTCAGGTGGCGGTCGAACTCTCGGGCGAATTCGAACTCGAGCGTCTTCGCCGCGCCGCACAGGCGGTGCTGGACCGGCACGCGAATCTGCGCAGCGCCTTCACGTTCGGCGCGAACGGCAAACCGGTGCAGCTCATTGCCGACGGTGTCCGGGTGCCGTGGCGGGTGGTCACCGAGGTGCCTGACGCCGACCTGCCCGATCTTCTCGCTGCCGACCAGCGCACCGGATTCGATTCCGCGTTGGCGCCGCTGCTGCGATTCACGGTGTACCGCACCGTATCCGGGCACACCCACCTCGTACTGACTGCGCATCACATCCTGCTCGACGGCTGGTCGATGCCGCTGCTGATGAAGGATCTGCTGATTTTCTACGCGACCAGGAGCGATACCGCGCTGCTACCCGGGTTGCGACCGTACCGCGACTATCTGGCGTGGCTGTCGCGGCAGGACCGCGAAGCCACACTGCGCGCGTGGGAAACCGCGCTGACCAAGGTCGCGCCGACGCTGCTCGCACCCGCGCTGGTGCGACCCGCGGTGCCGGACAATGGATTCGGCAGGTCGGCATTCGAACTGTCGGCGTCCGAGACGGCCGCGCTGACGGCCTTCGCCGCGGCGACCGAGGTCACCGTCAATACGGTGTTACAGGCGGCGTGGGGTGTGGTCGTCGCCGGTATCACCGACCGTGACGATGTCGTCTTCGGCGTCACCGTTTCGGGACGTCCACCGCAACTCGACGGCGTCGACGCGATGGTCGGCCTGTTCGTGAACACCATTCCGGTGCGGGTCCGATTCGATTCGGCGACAACGGTTTCGCAGTTGCTCACCGTGTTGCAAGGCGAGCAGGCGGCGCTGCTGGAGCATCACTATCTCGGGCTGGCCGACATCCAGGCGATCGCGGGCAGCAGCGAGTTGTTCGACACGCTGGTTGCCTACGAGTCGTATCCGATCGACGCCGATGGCCTGCGGCAGGCGGGCAATGCCGTCGATGGGCTGGTGGTCAGTGGTGTGAGTTCGGTCGACTACACCCACTATCCGGTTACCGTCCGGGCCGAACTGGGTGCCGAGTTGCGGGTGGAGGTGCTGTACCGCCGCGATGCCGTCGCGGATTCGGCGGCGCTGGCGCTGACCCAGCGGTTGCGCGCGGTGCTCGGCGAATTCGTCACTGCGGATTCGGTTGCCGCCGTGCGGGACGGTGTGGGTCCCGATGTACTCAGCCAGGTTCGATACTGGCGCACCACGCTGGCAGGCCTGCCGGATGAGTTGACGCTGCCGATGGATCGTCCGCGTTCGACCGTGCCCTCGTATATCGGTGGGCAGGTCGCGCTGCAAATCGGCGTGCACCTGCACCACGAACTGCGTCGGCTTGCCGCATCCAGGAATACCTCGGTATTCGTGGTGGCGCATGCGGCTTTCGCGGTGTTGTTGGCGCGGTTGTCCGGCACGAGCGATATCGCGATCGGTGCACAGGCATCGGGGACAACCTTCGATGAACTGGGCGTCGCGGTCGGTCCGGCCGACGCCGCCGGTACTTCAGCCTCGGGGACAACCTTCGGCAACAGTGTGGTGCCCCGTACCGATAGCAATCCGGGTCTGACCCTCGATGCGGTCGGACCGGCCGTCGCCGGTATTCCATCCTCGGGGACAACCTTCGACAACACTGTGGTGCTGCGTACCGGATACGACCCGAGCGCGACCTTCGATGAACTGCTGGCCGAAGTCGGTGCGGTCGACGCCTCCGCATGCGCGTACACCGATGTGCCGTTCGCACAACTCGTCGAGGTGCTCGACCCGGTCCAGGTGACCGGCAGACATCCGCTGTTCCAAGTCGCGATGGGCAACACCGTGGCAACGGATCCGCTCACCGTCGACCTGCGGCTATCGCTGAACGAGCGGATCGGCCCGCGCGGTGAAACTCACGGCGTGCTGGCCGAATTCGGCTATGCGACAGACCTGTTCGACGCCGTGACCGCACAGGGCTTCGCCGATCGGTTCGCCCGCATCCTCGCCGCGGTCGTCGCCGATGCCGCCGTGACCGTCGGCGATATCGAGCTGCTCGGACCGAATGAACGCACCAGAGTTCTGCGCGAATGGAACTCGCGCGGTGCGTGGGTGCCCGCCGCGACACTGCCCGAACTGATCGCCGATCAGGCCCGGCGCAGGCCCGACGCGGTGGCGGTCCGTTTCGGCGATACGGCACTGAGTTTCGCTGAACTGCGGCGGCGGGCCAACCGGGTGGCCAGAGCGCTCATTGCCGCCGGTGTCGGACCGGAATCGCTGGTGGCCGTTGCGGTTCCGCGCACCGAAGAGTTGCCGGTCGCATTGCTCGGTGTGCTCATCGCGGGTGCGGCGTATCTGCCGATCGATATCACCTATCCGGCGCAGCGGCTGGCCTTCGTGCTGTCGGATGCGGTTCCGGTCTGTGTGCTCACGACCGCGGAGCAGCGGGCCGATGTGCCGGTTGGTGAACTGCCGGTGATATTGCTCGAAGAGACAACGGAATTCGACGACCGTCCGGTCAGCGATGCCGACCGAATCGCACCGCTGCTTCCGGACCATCTCGCCTACGTCATCTACACCTCGGGTTCGACGGGTGTGCCGAAGGGCGTTGGTGTCGCGCATCGCAATGTGGTCGAGTTGTGCGCGAATACCCAGCCACTGTTCGGGTTCGACGAGACCGATGTGTGGACGCTGTTCCACTCCTTCGCGTTCGACTTCTCGGTGTGGGAGCTGTGGTGCGCGCTGGCCACCGGCGGCTCGGTGGTCGTGGTCGACTATGCGACTTCACGGGCACCGGAGCTGTTCCGCGAGTTGCTGATTCGCGAACAGGTGACGGTGCTGAACCAGACGCCGTCGGCCTTCTACCAGCTCATCGAGGCCGATCGGGCCGATTCCGACCGCGAATTCGCGCTGCGGCACGTGATATTCGGTGGTGAGGCGCTGGATCTACGGCAGTTGCGGCGCTGGTACGAGCGGCATGACGCGGATGCGCCGCGACTGGTCAATATGTACGGCATTACCGAAACCACCGTGCACGTATCGTTCCTGGCGCTGGACAAGCAGATCGCGGACAGTCCGGACAGTCTGATCGGACGCGCGCTGCCCGGCTTGGACGGATATGTGCTCGATGAGCGCCTGCACCCGGTGCCGGTTGGCACACCGGGTGAGATCTATGTGGCCGGAGCTCAACTGTCCCGGGGATACCTCGGCAGGCCGGGCCTGGCCGCGGTGCGTTTCGTCGCGAATCCCTTCGGAGCACCTGGATCTCGCATGTACCGCACCGGCGACCACGGGCGCTGGGGTCGGACCGGGCTTGCCTACGCCGGGCGCGGTGATCAGCAAGTCCAGCTGCGCGGCTTCCGAATCGAACTCGGTGAGATCGAATCCGCGCTGCTGCGCTGTCCCGGCGTGAGCCAGGCGGTGGTGTTGGTCCGCTCGACCGAACGTCTCGGTGATCAGCTCGTCGGCTATGTGGCGCCCGCCGCCGGTGCCGGCATCGATCCAGACGAGCTGCGCGTCCAGGTGGCCGAATTCCTCACCGGTTATATGGTTCCCGCTGCCATCGTGGTGCTCGACGTCATGCCGCTCACGCCGAACGGCAAGTTGGACCGGCGCGCGCTGCCCGAACCCGCATTCGAGGCGCGGCAGTACCGCGCACCGGCCACACCGATCGAGGAAACCGTCGCGGCCGCCTTCGCGGAGGTGCTCGACCTCGACCGATTCGGGATGGACGACAACTTCTTCGAGCGCGGCGGCAATTCGCTGATCGCCACGAAGCTGACCGCGCGACTGAGTTCGCTTCTCGGCGAGAAGATTCCGGTGATGCGTGTGTTCACCGCGCCGACCCCGGCGGACTTCCTGGCTGAGCTCGCCCGCAGGACGGGTGGGCAGGTCGAGGGGGAGGTGGCCTTCGATGTAGTGCTGCCGCTGCGCACGACGGGTACTGCCGAACCGCTGTTCTGCATTCACCCGGTCTCCGGTATCGCGTGGTCGTTCGCTGGTCTGGCCGCCTACCTCGATTCCGACCGGCCGATCTACGGCATCCAAGCGCCGACTCTGGCCGCACCGGCGGTGCTGCCGGACACGATCGAGGAGTGGGCCGCGATCTATGTCGATGCGATCCGCTCGGTCCAGCCGAAGGGGCCGTATCACCTGATCGGCTGGTCGATGGGCGGTGTTTTCGCCCACGAGATCGCGGTGCAACTACAGCGAGCCGGACAACGAGTGGCGACGCTCGCGGTGATGGACAGCTTTATGGCCGATCCGCCCGACGAACGCGCGCAGGGCGCGGGCTCACCTGTGCCGGTGGCCGAGTTGATCGGCGGCCTGCTCGGCGAAAATGCGGGTGACCTGGGCTTCGATATCGACGTGGACTGGGGACAGCTCGCCGAGCGACTGGTCGAACTGCCGGAGCCGTTCGCCTCCTTCGGTTCCGACCGGTTCACCCGGGTGCTGGATACGGCCGTGCATTCGGTCGTGCTGCGCAATGCGTACCAGCCCGTTCGATTCCACGGGGACGTCATCTATTTCACTGCGGCGCTCGACGATCCCACCGGTTCGATCGGCGCGGGAATCTGGGCGGAGGTCGTCGACGGTGCCGTGGACAATCGCGCGGTGCCGACCGTTCACTGGCGGATGACGGTCGCCGATGGGCTCGCGGAAATCGGCAAGGTATTGACCGCGGTTTGGCGCGAAAGCCATAGCGCGGAGTGATCTTTGGGCGCTCGCTTGATGGGGTGCGGTCGCGGACCTCGACCAGATCGAGCGATGGCTCGACGAATGAGGTCAGCTTCAATGGAGGTTCCGGGGCTGGAGATGCGCATCTGCTATGTGACGTAGTTCACTGCGTTGGGGGGCGTCGCAACATCTACCGTCTGAGACCGATACATAGCTGTCGCGTCTGCGCCGTCTGAGCGGAGGCGTATCAGTGCATGTTCAACGCTTATATGATGACTCGGACCGGTTTGGCCTCCGGCGTAACGATGCCCTTTTGCGGGGTCGGGGGCAGGTCTTAGCTCGACCCGAGAGGTGATTACACCCGAATGGAAACTGCTCGTCGTTCCGCCCGAGGTAGTCGCCGCCGCAGGTCGGGAAGCCCGCTGTTGGCCCAGCTGCTCACTGCCGCAGTGGAATCCGCCGCCACCTCTGTCGCACTCCGCTTCAACCCGACTGGAAACCCGGCTGACCAGCGTGAACTCACCTACCGCGAATTGGATGCCGCCTCCTCGCGGGTCGCGCGCGAGCTGATCGCTCGCGGGATCGGCGCGGGCGATTACGTGGCGATGGGTATTACCCGCTCGGTCGAATCGATCGTCGCGCTGTGGGCGATCGCGAAGACCGGCGCGGCCTATGTGCCGGTCGATCCGAACTATCCGGCGGACCGGATCCACCACATCGTGACCGATTCGGGTGCCGCACATGGTCTGACCACCTCGGCGCATCGCGCCAAGCTCGGGACCTCGGCCTATTGGATCGAATTGGACGATCCGGTGCTGTCGGAGCGGATCGCCGCCCGGCCCGATCACCCGGTCTCCTATGCCGATCGGGTGCGGACGGTCAATGAAAACCATCCGGCCTATGTCATCTACACCTCGGGTTCCACCGGTAAGCCGAAGGGCGTCGCGGTCACCCACACCGGTCTGGCCGGGCTCGCGGCGATCGGCGAGCGCTATCTGATCGACGCGGATTCCCGCGTCTCCCATCTCAGTTCGCCCAGTTTCGACTTCTCGATGATGGAGACGCTGTTCACCTTCTCGGTGGGCGCGACGCTGGCCATCGCGCCGCCGACGGTATTCGGCGGTGTCGAACTCGCGGATCTGCTGCGCCGCGAGCAGGTCACCCATCTGCTGATCACCCCGGGGGCGCTGGAATCGCTGGATACCGCTGGTCTCGATGACCTGCAGATCGTGGTGGCCGGTGGTGATCGGCTACCCGCGGAATTGGTGGCGCGGTGGGCGGATAGCGGCCGATCGGTATTCAATGCGTACGGGCCGAGCGAGGCGACCGTCATGGTCACGAGCACGGAGGCCCTTCAGTCCGGTGAGCCGGTCACCATCGGCTCCGCCATCGCGGGCGTCGGCGCCTTTGTGCTCGACGCGCGGTTGCGGCCGGTGCCCGCCGGCGTCGTCGGTGAGCTCTACGTCTCGGGTGCGGTGCTCGCACAGGGCTATCTCGGTCGACCGGAGCTGACCGCGGAGCGCTTCGTGGCCAGCCCGTTCGGCGCGGAGGTCGACAGCTCGGGATCACGCCTGTACCGCACCGGAGATCTGGTGCGCCGCACCGAAACCGGTGCACTGGAATACCTCGGACGGTCCGATTTCCAGGTCAAGATCCGCGGTCTGCGCATCGAACTCGGCGAGATCGATAACGCGCTCACCGCACATCCGGATGTCGACTTCGCGGCCACACTCGGCAAGACGCTGCCCTCGGGTACCACCGCGTTGGTCGCGTATGTGCTGCCGCGTGAGGGTGTCTCCGTCGATACCGGCGAGCTGGCCGCGCATATCGGAGAATCGTTGCCGGACTACATGATTCCGGCCGCGATCATGGTGTTGGACGAGATCCCGCTGACCCCGGTCGGCAAGCTGGACCGGGCGGCACTGCCCGAACCGGTGTTCGTGGCACGTCAGTTCCGTGCCCCGGCGACACCGGTCGAAGAGACCATCGCCGATGTGTTCGCGGCGGTGCTGCACGGTGGCAGCACGGACACACGCGTCGGCGTCGACGACGATTTCTTCGAACTCGGCGGCAATTCGCTGCTGGCCACCCAGGCCGCCGCGCGCATCGGTTTCGCACTCGGTATCCGAGTGCCGGTGCAGCTGATCTTCGAGGCCTCGACGGTATCCGTACTGGCCGAACGTGTCGGGCAGCACGCGGGTTCGGCCGACGGCCGGGCGCTCACCGCGCAGACCCGTCCCGATCGGATTCCACTGTCGTACGCGCAGCAGCGGATGTGGTTCCTCAACCGTTTCGATACGGCCGGCGCGGTCAATAACATTCCGCTGACGGTGCGGCTGTCGGGGCGCCTGGATGTCGACGCACTGCGGGCGGCGGCGCGCGATCTGATCGAGCGGCACGAGGTGCTGCGGACCATCTATCCGGACATCGATGGTGAGGGATTCCAGGTCGTCCTGCCGGTAACCGATGTGCGGGCGGTGCCGGACCTTCCACTCACCGACGCTGCGGCACATGAACTTCCGGAGCTGATCAGTGCCGAGGTGCTGGCCGGATTCGATGTGACGGTCGCGCCGCCGGTGCGGCTGCGGCTGCTCCAGCTCGGCGAATCCGAGTACGTGCTGGTGTGCGTGGTGCACCACATCGCGGGAGACGGTTTCTCGCTCGGTCCGCTGGCCCGCGATCTGGTGGCGGCGTATTCCGATCGCCTGCGCGGCGGACGGCCCGAATGGCCGCCGCTGACGGTGCAATACGCCGACTACACCATCTGGCAGCGCGCTGCCCTCGGCAGCGAGGACGACCCGGAATCCGTCTTCGCGCAGCAGATCGAATTCTGGCGCGACGAATTGGCCGCGCTGCCGGACCAATTGGATCTGCCCGCGGATCGGCCGCGGCCTGCCACGTCGTCGCACAACGGCGCCGTCGTCGCGTTCGACATCGACGCCGAGATCCACGCTCGACTCAATGATCTTGCACACGAGCACAATTCGACGCTGTTCATGGTCGTGCACGCCGCGCTCGCGGTACTGCTCGCCCGGCTGTCGGGCACCCGCGATATCGCTGTCGGCACCCCGGTCGCCGGTCGCGGTGAGGCGGCGCTGGACGATCTGATCGGCATGTTCGTCAACACCCTGGTGCTGCGGACCGAGATCGAACCCGGCATGACCTTCGACGATCTGCTGCGTACGGTGCGCAAGGTCGACATCGAGGCCTTCGGACACGCCGACGTGCCGTTCGAGCGGCTGGTCGAGCTGCTCGATCCGGTGCGCTCGGCTGCGCGGCATCCGCTGTTCCAGGTGATGCTGGTCTTCCAGAATCTGGCGCGCACCGAACTGGAGCTGCCGGGCCTGAAGGTCGCGGGTGTGGATCACGGGGTAGCGCTGGCCAAGTTCGATCTGCAGCTCGAGATCGCGGAAAACCCTGCGGCGCGAGCGACGGGCCCGGAGGCGGTAGCGGAGCGTAACCACGGAGGGCACCGGGAGCGCCGCGAATCGGACACTGCGGCGCGAGCGACGGGCCCGGAGGCGGTAGCGGAGCGTAACCACGGAGGGCACCGGGAGCGCCGCGAATCGGACACAGCGGCGCGAGCGAAGGGCCCGGAGGCGGTAGCGGAGCGTAACCACGGAGGGCACCGGGAGCGCCGCGAATACACAGCTGCACAGGGCATGTCGGCGACGTTCACCTACGCCACCGATCTCTTCGACGCCGCCACCGTGCAGGACTTCGCCGATCGCTTCCTGCGGGTGCTGTCCGCGGTGGCCGCCGATTCCCATGCGGTGCTCGGCGATATCGATCTACTCGCCCCCGGTGAGCGCGAGCTGGTACTGCACGAATGGAATTCGGCCGGGGCGATGGTGCCCGATGTGACGCTGCTCGATCTCATCCAGGCGCAGGCACGCCGTCGCCCGGATGCGATCGCGGTCCGATTCGGCGATACCGCACTGAGTTTCGGTGAACTGCAGCGGCGCGCGAACCAAGTGGCACGGGCGCTGATGGCGCGCGGTGCGGGGCCGGAAGCTCTGGTCGCCGTTGCCATCGGGCGGTCCGAGGAGTTGCCCGTCGCACTGCTCGGCGTGCTCACCGCGGGTGCGGCGTATCTGCCGATCGACACCACCTACCCGGCGCAGCGGCTCGAGTTCATGCTCGCCGACGCGCAGCCGACCTGTGTGCTGACCACATTCGATCTGCTGGGCGAAATTCCGGCGACGGACACTCCGTTGGTGCTGTTGGACGAGACCGCGGGCTTCGGCGAATCGCCGATCACCGATATCGAGCGTACGTCCCGCCTACGTCCGGACAACCTGGCCTACGTCATCTACACCTCGGGCTCCACGGGTGTACCGAAGGGCGTCGGCGTCGCGCACCGCACTGTGGTGGAGCTGTTCGCCAACACCCAGGTGATGTTCGAATTCGACGATTCCGATGTGTGGACGCTGTTCCACTCCTACGCATTCGACTTCTCGGTGTGGGAACTCTGGTGCGCGCTGGCCAATGGCGGCACCGTGGTCGTGGTCGACTATCTGACCTCGCGTTCGCCGGAACAGTTCCGCGACTTGCTGATTCGCGAACAGGTCACGGTGCTGAGCCAGACGCCGTCGGCGTTCTATCAACTTGCCGAGGCCGATCGCGCCTCACACGCCGGCGACCAGGGCAAATTCGCGCTGCGATATGTCGTATTCGGCGGCGAGGCACTGGATCTGCGTCAGTTGCGGCGCTGGTATGAGCGGCACATCTTCGATGCGCCGTGGCTGGTCAATATGTACGGCATCACCGAAACCACCGTGCACGTGTCGTTCCTGGCACTGGATGAGCAGCTGGCCGAGAATCCGGCCAGCGCGATCGGTCGCGCATTGCCAGGCATGGAGAGCTATGTGCTCGATGACCGGCTGCATCCGGCTCCGGTCGGGGTGGCGGGCGAAATCTATGTCAGCGGTGGGCAGTTGTCCCGCGGCTACCTCGGTCGGCCCGGGTTGGCCGCGACCCGTTTCGTGGCGAATCCGTTCGGTATCCCGGGATCTCGCATGTACCGCAGTGGCGACCTCGGTCGCTGGGCAGGTTTCGCGGGCCACGCGAATCTCGAATACGCCGGGCGCAGTGACCAGCAGGTGCAGTTGCGCGGCTTCCGCATCGAACTCGGTGAGATCGAAGCGGCGCTGCTTGCCCAGCCGTCGGTCAGCCAGGCGGTTGTGCTGGTGTGCTCCGACGAGCATGCCGGTGATCGCCTGGTCGGATACGTTGTGGCCGAGGCTGATTCGCAGGTACTCGGTGCGGAGCTGCGCAATGCGGTCGCCGATTTCCTTACCAGCTACATGGTTCCGGACGCGATCGTCGTACTCGACGCGCTGCCGCTGACTCCCAACGGCAAGCTGGACCGAAAGGTGCTGCCCGCACCGGAATTCGTCAGCAGCGCCACCTACCGCGCCCCGCAGACCCCCATCGAGCAGGCCGTCGCCGGGGTATTCGCCGGACTGCTCGGCGTGCGCGATGTCGGCATGGACGACGATTTCTTCGGCCTCGGCGGTAACTCGCTGCTGGCAACCAGGGCGGTCAGCCGGATCAACGAGGCGTTGGACGCCAATGTCTCGGTGCGCGAACTGTTCGAGGCATCGACCGTCTCGGCGCTGGCCGCGCGGATCGTGCCCGGTTCCTCGACCGGAGCTCGTGCCCCACTGGTCGCGGCGGTGCGCTCGGAGCGGGTGCCGCTGTCGCTTGCGCAGCAGCGCATGTGGGTGCTCAATCAGTTCGATACCGGTTCGGCGGCCTACAACATCCCGCTCGGCATCGGCCTGACCGGTGCGCTCGATGTGCAGGCGCTGCGCGCTGCGGTCGCCGATGTGCTCGAGCGGCACGAGGCGCTGCGCACCCGCTACCCGTCGACGGGTCCCGGCGGGCTGCCGTACCAGGAGATCCTGCCGGTCGCCGAGGCCTGGCCGGGCGGCCTCGCCGTCGAGTCGAACGCCGACCCGATCGTCCGCATTACCGAGCTGATGTCGACCGGATTCGATGTGACCCGTGAGGTTCCGGTGCGCGGCGTACTGCTGCGCGGTGATACCCCGGACCGTCACCTGCTCGCCATGGTGGTGCACCACATTTCGGCCGATGGTGCCTCGATGGCCCCGCTGGCCCGTGACCTGATGCTCGCCTATGCCGCGCGCTGTGCGGGCGACGTCCCGACCTGGACGCCGCTCGAGGTGCAGTACGCCGACTTCGCGATCTGGCAGCGCGAGGTCATCGGCACCGATGACGACGAGGACTCCGTCGCCGCACAGCAATTGGCCTACTGGCGCGACCAACTGGCCGGACTGTCCGGCGCGATCGAGCTACCGCTGGACCGCCCACGCCCTCTGATGCCGTCCATGCGCGGTGCTTCGACGGCCTTCACGCTCTCGCCCGAGGTGCACGCCGGACTGATTCGTATTGCTCGGGAACACAATTCGTCGCTGTTCATGGTCGTGCACGCCGTGCTCGCGGTGCTGCTGGCGCGGCTGTCGGGCAGTTCCGATATCACGATCGGCACCCCCATCGCGGGCCGCGGTGAGCGCGCGCTCGACGATCTGGTCGGGATGTTCGTCAATACCTTGGCGCTGCGCACCACGACCGAATCGGGGACCACCTTCGACGCGCTCGTCGAACATGTTCGCGAGACCGATCTTTCGGCCTTCGGCAATGCCGATATCCCGTTCGAGCGGGTGGTCGAGGTGGTGCTGCCGAACCGCGCGACCTCGCACAATCCGCTGTTCCAGGTGGTGCTGTCCTTCGACAATCTCGAGCAGCCGAAGCTGGAACTGCCGGGTCTGACGGTCGCGGCACTGGATACCGGTGCGGTCGCGGCGAAGTTCGATCTGCAGTTGACCGTCGAGCCACGGCACGGCGCGGACGGCGCACCCGCCGGGCTGATCGCGGTATTCAATTACGCCACAGACCTTTTCGATGCGCTGACGGTGCAGGCATTCGGTCGCAGGCTGACTCGGATCTGCACTGCGGTCGTCGCGGACCCGCAGGTCAGCGTGGGCGATATCGATATCCTCGATGCCGCCGAACGCGATCGCGCACTCGCCGCGCCGGAAACGGTGCTCGAGCCTGCCGCCGATGGCGTACCGGTCACCAGCGGTGCGGCGTTGACCCAGGCGCTGGCCGCCGCGGTGGAGGACGATCCGGACGGGCCCGCGGTGGTTTTCGGTGAGGACGCGGTGTCCTTCCAGGATCTCGACGCGCGGTCCTCGCGACTCGCTCGGGTGCTGATCGCCCGCGGCTGCGGTCCGCGCACCGGTGTCGCGATCCGGCTGGATCGCGGGGTGGACGCGGTGGTCGCCACCTGGGCGGTGCTCAAAGCCGGTGCCGCATTGACGCCGGTGACCGCCCTCGATGGAGCACTGCCCGTCGGCCTGCAGGTCAAGGTCGGAATTACCACCGGCGCATGGCCCGCCGACAGCATCGTCGACTGGCTGGCACTCGACGATCCGGATGTGCTCGCCGAGATCGCCGCCGAATCGCCGCGCCCGGTGACCTATGCCAACCGGACGCAGGCGCTGCGCGGTGAGGATCCGGCCTTCGTGGCCGCGGTTACCTTGTCCTACAACGATATTTCCGTCGCGACCAAGCGGCTGCGGTCGCGCACCGAACTCACCTTCGAGTCCCGGGTGTTCCGGCACGGCCGTGCGGATTCGGCGGCGGCGCTATTGGAAGTGGTCGCGGCCGGAGAGAACGGCGCGTCGGTCGTGGTCACCGCCGGCGACCTGGATAGCGTAACGCTTTCGGCACTGTTGGCCGACGAATGGGTTACACACCTGTTCATCGATCGGGCCGGACTTGCGCCGGTCGAGGTGACGGGGCTGGAGGATCTGCACGCGGTGGTGCTGGATGACGGCGCGCCCGCGCCGGAATTCGGGGCCGTCCCGGTTGTGGTCGACCTCGGTGCGCTATTGGGCGTCCAGGACCCGAGCTGATCTTCCACCCGGGAGATCCGGGTAGTGACGATGAGCGAGGGGAGAAAGTTCCTATGCCGGGATACCGGTCGGTGGGACAGGATCGGGCGCGGCCGCGCGGTATCGGAGGGGGGCCGTTCGCGTGACCCGGCCAGCCCGTAGCCGTCCGGCCCGGGCCCGCCAGTCGCGGGCCACGCTGCCGCTGCTGATGGGCGCCGCGGTCGAGGCGAATCCGGAGGGTGTCGCCGTCGTTTTCGCCGATGCCGGCGCGACCCTGGGACAGCTCGCCTACGCCGAACTCGACGATCGGTCCACCCGCTTGGCCCGGTTGCTGATCGAACGCGGTGTCGGTCCGGAAGATCTTGTGGCCGTTGGTATTCCGCGGTCGCTGGAGTCGGTGGTCGCGGTGTGGGCGGTGGCCAAGTCCGGCGCCGGATTCGTGCCGGTCGACCCCAATTATCCGGCCGAGCGCGTCGCGCACATGGTGACCGATTCCGGTGCGGTGCTGGGGCTCGCGGTCGCCGAGGTGGCGGCGGAGCTGCCGGATCGGGTCGAGTGGCTGGTGATCGATGCACCCGAATTCGCACTGCGCCTGTCGAAATACTCGGGCGGGGCCATCACCAATGCGGACCGGGTTCGCGCGGTGCGGGCGGAGCACTCGGCCTACGTCATCTACACCTCCGGCTCCACCGGCAAGCCGAAGGGTGTTGTCGTCACGCAGGCCGGATTGTCCAGCTTCTGCGATGAACAGCGCGAGCGGTATCGCGTCACGAGCCAGTCGCGCACACTGCATTTCGCGTCGCCGTCCTTCGACGCGTCGGTGCTCGAGCTGCTGCTCGCACTCGGCGGTGCGGCGACCATGGTGGTGGTCTCGCCCGATATCTACGGTGGCGACGAGCTGGCGGCGCTGCTGCGCCGGGAACGGGTGACGCACGCATTCATCACCCCGGCCGCGCTCGCCTCGGTCGATCCGGCGGGGCTCGACGATCTCCGGGTCGTGGTCGCCGGCGGCGAGGCCTGTCCGCCGGATCTGGTGCGGCGCTGGGTATTACCGATCGCCGACGGCCGAACACGTGAGTTCTTCAACGGCTATGGGCCGACCGAGACCACGATCATGACCAATATCAGCTCGCCGATGACACCCGGTGCGGTGGTGACCATCGGCGGTCCGATCCGTGCCATTACCGAATACGTGCTCGACGACCGGCTGAATCAGGTGCCCAACGGCGTGGTCGGTGAACTGTACATCGCGGGTTCGCAGGTGGCGCGTGGCTATCACGATCGACCCGCCCCGACCGCATCGCGTTTCGTGGCGAATCCGTTCGATCCCAGCGGTTCTCGGCTCTACGCCACCGGAGATGTGGTGCGCCGGACATCGGCCGGTGAGATCGAATACCTGGGCCGCAACGACTTCCAGGTCAAGATCCGCGGTTTCCGCATCGAACTCGGTGAGATCGATGCGGTGCTCGGCGCGCACGACAGCGTCGACTTCGTCGTCACCATCGGGCATAAACTCAGTACCGGCGCCACGATTCTCGCGTCCTACGTGCACCCGGCGGGCGACGCGGTTGTCGATACCGACGAACTGACCGCCTTCGCCGAACGCTCACTGCCGGCCCATATGGTTCCGACGACCATTACGGTGCTCGATACGATTCCGCTGACCCCGGTCGGCAAGCTGGATCGCCGGGCGTTGCCCGCACCGGTGCCGGAGACCAAGGAGTACCGGGCGCCGGAGACCGAAATCGAACAGCTCATCGCCGAGGTGCTCGGCGAGGTGCTGGGTATCGAGCGCATCGGTCTCGACGACGACTTCTTCGCACTCGGCGGCGACAGCATCACCTCGATCCAGGTGGTGTCGCGAGCCAGGGCGCGCGGGGTGATCTTCACGCCGCGCGACGTTTTCGAATCGCGCACGGTCGCGGTCCTCGCGCCGCTCGCCACACAGGGAGCACTGGTAGAGACCGGCGCGCAGGGTCCGCTTGTCGAGCTGTCGCAGGCCGATAATGACCGGCTGACAAGGGAATACCCGAAGCTGGCCGAGGTGTGGCCGCTGACCCCGCTGCAGTCGGGCATGCTGTTCCACGCGCAATTGGCCGAGTCTTCGGTCGATGCGTACATGACCCAGTTCATGGTCGATCTCGGCGGCGATGTCGATGCCGATCGACTACGCGCGGCGGCGGTCGCCGTGGTGGGTCGGCATGTGAATCTGCGCGTGGCATTCGCCGAGGATGCCGCGGGCAATCCGGTGCAGGTCGTGCTCGACGAGGTCGAAGTGCCTTGGCGTGCAGTCGATCTCACCGATCGCGCAGATGCCACCGCGGAGTTGCAGCGGATCATGGCCGCCGAGCTGGCCGACCACTTCGATATGCGGACCGCGCCGCTACTGCGGTTCACGCTGATCCGTTCGACCGCCCATGCCTATCACCTGCTGGTGACCAGTCATCACATCCTCATCGACGGCTGGTCGATGCCGCTGCTGACCCAGGACCTGCTGACGCTCTATGTGCTCGGTGGCGATGCGAGCCAGTTGCCGCAGGTCCGCTCCTACCGTGACTATCTGGCCTGGCTCGGTGCGCAGGACCACAGTGCCGCGCGCAAGGCCTGGCGCGAGGTGCTGGACGGCATCACCGAGCCGACACCGCTGGCTTCGGTCGATCCGGCCCGCGAAATCGCCGCGGGCGTAGGCGAAGTCGGCTTCGAACTGTCCGAGGCGGACACCGATGCGTTGAGCCGGTTGGCCGCCGATGCCGGGGTCACCGTCAATACCGTCATCCAGGCGGCCTGGGGTTTGTTGATCGGCCGGAGTGTGGATCGCGACGATGTCGTCTTCGGCGCCACCGTTTCCGGGCGGCCGCCGCAGCTCGACGGCATCGAGACCATGGTCGGGTTGTTCCTCAATGCGATTCCGGTCCGGGTGCGCCTGGATGCGAACGGCACCCTCGCCGGATTGCTGCGGCAGTTGCAGTCCGAACAGGCGGCGCTGCTGGACCACCACTACGTCGGCCTGAGCGAAATCCAGGAAATCGTCGGCGTGGAAGGGCTTTTCGACACGCTGGTGGTGTTCGAATCATTCCCGGTCGATGAGCAGGCGCTGACTGCGGCGGCGGGCGCGCTCGATGGCATGAGCATCGAGGGCGCGGTCGCCGTGAATGGCACGCACTATCCGGTCACCGCGGTGATCGTCCCCGGCGCGCGCATGCACTTCACCCTCAAATACCTGCGCGATGTCTTCGATGAGGCTGCGGCACAGGCACTGGCGCAACGCTTCTCGACACTGATCGGGCGCTTCCTCAGCGATCCGTTCGCCAAGGTCGCCGACGTCGATGCGCTGACCGATACCGATCGCGTCGTACTCGACGCCGTCAATGCCACCGAAGTGGCCGAGCTGCTGGATGATTCGACACTGCTGACGCTGTTCGACGCACAGGTCGCCCGCACCCCGGACACGCCTGCGGTGATCTACGGCGATACCACGCTGAGCTACCGCCAACTCGATGCGCGTTCGCGGGAGCTGGCGGGGGACTTGGTCGGTCGCGGCGTCGGGTCGGAATCGCTGGTTGCGGTGGCGATGCGGCGCAGTATCGAGATGGTCGTCGCGATCTATGGTGTGCTGCGGGCCGGTGCGGCGTATGTGCCGATCGATCCCGACCATCCGGCCGAGCGCAGTGAATATGTGCTGTCCAGTGCGGCTCCGGTGTGTGTGTTGACCACGACCGGGACCGGCTTCGAAACCGAGACCGACACACCGCTGGTCGATGTGGACATTTTCGAGCGACCTGTTCGCTCTGCGACCACCGCCTCGATCTTCGGTGACCTGCCGAGTGTCGCGTCACCGCTTCCCGGCAACACCGCTTATGTCATCTACACCTCCGGCTCGACCGGTCGGCCCAAGGGTGTCGCGATCACGCATCGGCAGATGGCGAACCAATTTCGCTGGGCGCAGCGGAAATATCCGCACGGTCCCGGTGATGTGGTGCTGCACAAGACGCCGATCACCTTCGATATCTCCACCTGGGAGCTGTTGTGGCCCTTGCAGACCGGGGCGACGGTGGTCGTCGCCGAACCGGACGGGCACCGCGATCCCGCGTATCTGGCCCGTGTGATCGACGAATACTCGGTCAGCACGGTGCATTTCGTGCCGTCGATGCTCGACGCATTTCTCGACGGCGCACCTGCGGCGTACCCGTCGTTGCGCCGGGTGTTCGCCGCCGGTGAGGCGCTGTCGGGGGAGACCGCCGCGCGCTTCAACACCGTTGTACCCGACGCGGACCTGTTCAACTGGTATGGCCCCGCCGAGGCGACGGTCGTCACCGCCTGTCCCGCCGAAGCCGATGGGCGCCCGGCGATTGCGATCGGTACCCCGGTCGCCAACACTCGGGTGCATGTGCTCGACCGGCAGTTGCGGCCGGTTCCGGTCGGTACGGTCGGCGAGTTGTATGTCGCCGGTGTGCAATTGGCACGTGGCTATGTGAACGCACCATCGCTGACCGCCGAACGGTTCGTCGCGCACGCCGATGGTGCGCGGCTCTATCGCACCGGCGATGTGGTGCGCTGGGTGCCTCATGCTGGCGGAAACGCCCTGGAATACTTGGGCCGCAGCGACTTCCAGGTCAAGTTGCGTGGTCAGCGCGTCGAACTCGGTGAGATCGAGACCGTGCTGCTCGGTGTGGACGCTGTGCAGCGCGCCGCGGTGGCGCTGGTCCGTGGGAGCGCCGACGATCGGTTGGTCGCGTATGTGGTGGCCGCGCCCGGTGCGCAGATCGATGACGATGCCCTGCTCGACCAGGCACGCGGGGCGCTGCCGTCATATATGGTCCCGTCCGCGATCGTGCATCTGGACGCTTTGCCGCTCAATGCGAGCGGCAAACTCGACCGCAAGGCCCTGCCCACACCGGAGTTCATCGGACGGCCCTACCGGGAACCGTCGACGCCGCTGGAACGTTCCGTCGCCGAGGTATTCGCCGATGTGCTTGGCATCGAGGGCGTGGGTGCGGACGACGACTTCTTCGATCTCGGCGGTAATTCACTGGTCGCGACCCGCGTGGTGGCTCGGCTCGGTGCCACGATCGGCAACCGCGTTCCGGTGCGTGCCGTCTTCGAAGCGCCGACGGTTGCCGCCCTGGCCGCCGCGGTCGCACCCGGCGCGGGTCGGCGTCGCGAGGTGCCGCTGGTGGCCGGTGCGCGGCCGGAGCGGATTCCGCTGTCGCTGGCACAGCAGCGGATGTGGTTCCTCAACCAGTTCGATACCGAATCTGCGGTGAACAATCTGCCGGTCGCGGTCCGGCTGACGGGTGCGCTCGATATCGCCGCGTTGCAGCAGGCCGTTGCCGATCTGGTCGAGCGGCACGAAATTCTGCGCACCGTCTATCCGGCCGACCGCGACGGTATCGCGCATCAGGTGATCGTGCCTGCGGCACAGGCGGTTCCGGACCTGACTCCGCAACAGGTCGCGCCGGATGCGGTGCACGCGAGGATCGTCGAGATCATCGCCGCCGGATTCGATGTCACCGATCAGGTGCCAGTGCGAGGTGCATTGTTCCAGGTCGCACCCGAGAACGAGTACGTGCTCGTTTTCGTGGCCCACCACATCAGCGCGGACGGCTGGTCGATGGGACCGATGACCCGCGACCTCATGCTCGCCTACGCATCGCGCGCGGCCGGTACTCCGCCCGCCTGGCAGCCGCTGCCGGTGCAATACGCGGATTTCAGTCTCTGGCAGCGGGAAGTGCTCGGTTCCGAGGACGATCCGGAAAGCCTGATCACCGCGCAGGCCGAATTCTGGCGCACGACATTGGCCGGTCTGCCCGACGAGCTGAACCTGCCCGCCGATCGGCCACGCCCGACGACGCAGTCGTTCGCCGGTGGCACAGTCGGTTTCACGGTCGACCCGCGGGTGCACCGCAGGCTGCAGGAGATCGGCCGCGCACAGAACGCGACGATCTTCATGGTCGTGCACACCGCACTCGCGATCTTCCTGGCACGTCTGTCGGGCACCGAGGACATCGCCGTGGGCACGCCGATAGCCGGTCGTGGTGCGGCCGAATTGGACGACGTCATCGGCATGTTCGTCAATACGCTGGTGCTGCGGACCCTGGTGCGCGGTGGCGCGACCTTCCCGGAATTGCTCTCGGCGGTGAAGGACGCCGACCTGCGGGCCTTCGCCCATGCCGATATTCCGTTCGAGCGCCTGGTCGATCTGCTGAATCCGGAGCGGTCCACGGCACGGCATCCACTGTTCCAGGTGGCGCTGTCGTTCCAGAATCTGCCCGATAATTCATTCGAGCTGCCCGAATTGCGTGTCGGCGCAGTCGATCTCGATATCGATACCGCGAAATTCGATCTTTCGCTGGCGATTACCGAGCTGCCGGGCACATCCGAGGGCATGTACGCGGTGTTTTCTTTCGCGCGTGACCTGTTCGACGAGTCCACCGTTCGGGTGTTCGCGGATCGGTTCGTCAGGCTGCTCGAGGCGATCACGACCAGGCCGGAGCTGCCGGTGGGTGATCTGCCGCTGCTGGCCGAAACCGAGATGAAATTCCTGACCCGGGTGCATCCGGATCACGTGACGGCCGGTGGGCTCATGCCCGATCTGCTGATGCCCGATCTGCTGATGCCCGATCTGCTCATGCGTGGGCTACGTCGTGGTGCGGAGCGTACTGCTGTCCGCTATCAGGGCGGGTCGATCAGCTATCGCGAACTCGACCAGTACTCGTCGCGGTTGGCCAGGGTACTGATCGATCGCGGCGTTGGTCCGGAAAGCCTGGTAGCGCTGGCTCTGCCACGCTCGTATCAGATGGTGGCCGCCGTGTTGGCGGTGTCGAAGGCCGGTGGCGCACATGTCCCGGTCGACCCGAATTACCCGGTGGATCGGGTGCGGCACATGCTGACCGATTCGGGTGCGCTTGTCGGCCTCACCGCTTCGCAGCATCTGGGTGAGTTGCCGGACGACGTGCGATGGCTTGTGCTGGACGATGCGGAGACGGATGCGCTGTGCGCCGACCGATCCGCCGCAGCGGTCACCGACGCCGACCGGATCATGCCGTTGCGGCCGCACCATGTGGCGTACGTGATCTACACCTCCGGCTCTACCGGTATGCCCAAGGGCGTCGCCGTGACCCACACCGGTCTCGGCGGCCTGATCGACCATTCGGTCGGCCTGTACCGGCTGGAGCCGGAGCATCGGCTGCTGCATATCTGCTCGCCGAGCTTCGACGTGTCGGTGCTGGAATGGCTTGTCGCGCTTTCGGTCGGCGCGACAGTGGTGATCGTCCCTGCGGCGATCATCGGCGGTCCGGAACTGGGTGACCTGCTGCGCAGCGAGCGGGTCACGCATTCGATCATCACCCCGGCGGTGCTGAGCTCGGTGGATCCGATCGGGCTCGAGCAGCTCGAAATGCTCATGGTCTGCGGCGATGCCACGACACCGGAGTTGCTCGGTAAGTGGCAGCCGGGCCGCAGGTACTACAACGGCTACGGTCCGACCGAGGCCACCGTGATCGCCTCCTACGCGACGCTGCGGGCGGGTTCGCCGATCACTATCGGCACACCGGTACACGGCATGTCGGCGCTGGTGCTGGATGCTCGGCTACATCCGGTCCCGCCGGGCGTGGCGGGGGAGCTGTATCTGTCCGGCGGCGCGTTGGCGCGTGGTTATCACAATCGTCGGGGGCTTTCCGCGGAGCGTTTCGTGGCTAATCCCTGGGGCGAGCCTGGAGCGCGGATGTACCGCACCGGTGACGTGGTGCGCTGGTTCGCCGAAGCCGAACTCCGGATGGGCAATGCGGCGCTGCCGTCGATCCCGTGGGCACTCGAATACGTCGGCCGCTCGGACTTCCAGGTGAAGATCCGCGGCTATCGCATCGAACTCGGTGAGATCGATGCCGTGCTCGGCGGGCATGCCGATGTCGAATTCGCGATCACTATGGGCAGGCAGAGCGACGCGGGTGTCACGATCCTGGTGTCCTATGTGCTGCCGGTGTCCGGCCGGGCCATCGAGCCCGGTGTGCTCATCGAGCATGCGGCACGACGCCTGCCGCCGCATATGGTGCCATCCGCGGTCGTCGTGCTCGACGAGATCCCATTGACCCCGGTCGGCAAGTTGGATCGAAAGGCGCTGCCGGAACCGGTCTTCGAGCAGGCTGCCTTCCGTGCGCCGAAGACGCATACCGAACAGATCGTGGCAAGCACGTTCGCGACCGTGTTGCGCATCGGCACGGGCACCGACGACGGCTGCTACCTCGGCTTGGACGACGATTTCTTCGCCCTCGGCGGAAATTCGCTGCTGGCAACGCAATTGGTCGCGCGTCTCGGTGCGGCACTGGAAACCCGGGTACCCGTCCGGTTGCTCTTCGAGGCGTCCACGGTCGCCGAACTCGCGGCCGAGCTCGAACAGCTCGCCGGTACCGGTGCCCGCAAGGCATTGGTGGCAGGCGACCGGCCGCAACATATTCCGCTGTCACTGGCACAGCAGCGGATGTGGTTCCTCAACCGATTCGACACCGAGTCCACGGCTTACAACATCCCGATCGCCGTGCGGCTCACCGGGACCCTCGATGTGGCGGCGCTGCGCCGAGCGGTCGTCGATGTGGTGGAGCGGCACGAAATCCTGCGCACCATCTACCCACAGACCGATGCGGGTGCGGTCCAGCTGATTCTGCCCTCGGATGGTGTCGTGCCGAAACTCGAGGTCCGCGAGGTCGCGCCGAATGAACTCGAATCCGCGGTCGTCGAGCTGACTTCGACGACCTTCGACGTCACCAGCGAGGTGCCGGTCCGGGTCGTGCTGTTCGCTGTCGACAGAGTCGGTGCGGGGGGTTCGGAGATCGGAGCTGGTATCGCCGTGCAGGGCGGTGGGGATGCCGTTGTTGGTGGGGCGGGTTCGGCGGTGGGGGCCGGTGTTGCCGTGCAGGGCGGTGGGGACGCGGTTGTTGGCGGGGTGGGTTCGGCGGTGGCCGGTGTGGCCGTGCAGGGCTCCGCGGACGGCGCCACTGAACACGAATATGTACTCGCCATGGTGGTGCACCACATCTCCGGTGACGGTTCGTCGGTCGCACCGCTGACCCGCGACCTGATGCTCGCGTATGCAGCCCGCTCCGCGAATGCCGCGCCGGGCTGGGCACCACTGCCCGTGCAGTACGCGGACTACAGCATCTGGCAGCGCGAACTGCTCGGCAGCGAGGACGATCCGGAATCACTGGCGGCCGAGCAGGTCGCCTACTGGCGTGACGCACTGGCCGATCTGCCCGAACAGCTGGATCTGCCGTCGGACCGGCCGCGCCCTGCGATGCAGTCCTTCGCGGGCGGTACGGCCGAGGTTCGCATCGATCCCGAAACTCACCGTGCCCTCATCGAATTGGCCCGTGCCGAGGGCGCGACGCTGTTCATGGTCGTGCACACCGCGCTGGCCGTACTGCTGGCGCGGCTCTCGGGCACCGACGACATTGCCATCGGCACACCGATGTCCGGCCGCGGTGAAGCCGCGCTGGATCATCTGATCGGCATGTTCGTCAACACCCTGGTGTTCCGCACCCGGGTGGACGCCGGTGCCACGTTCACCGAGCTGACCGCGCGTCAGCGGGAGGCCGATATCCGGGCCTTCGCGCATGCGGATATCCCGTTCGAGCGGCTGGTCGAGGTGCTCAACCCGGTCCGGTCGACCGCGCGGCATCCGCTTTTCCAGGTCGGGTTGTCGTTCCAGAATCTGGAGCAGTCCAGCCTCGAGCTGCCCGGTCTCACCGTCTCCGGTGTCGGTATCGACATCCAGGTGGCGCAGTTCGATCTCGACCTCATTGTCAGCGATGCCTACGACGCGAACGGCGTGCCCGCCGGTATCACCGGTCAATTCGTCTATGCCAGGGACCTTTTCGATCAGGCGACCGTCGAGGGGTTCGCTGAGCGCCTCAGACGCCTGCTCGACCAGATCATCGCCGCACCGCGCATCCCGGTCGGCGAACTCGACCTGCTGGCCACCGCCGAGCGGGAGCAGATCCTGCTCGACTGGAACCAGACGGCCAGTCCGGTGGCCCCGGAACTATTGCTCGACAGCTATCGCCGAGCGGTCGCGGACCATCCCGACGCGATCGCGGTGGTATACGAGAGAGCAACGCTGACCTATCGGGAATTCGATCAGCGGGTCAACCGTTCGGCGCGGTTGCTGATCGAGCGCGGTGTCGGCACGGAATCCCTGGTCGGCCTGGCGATTCGGCGTTCGGTGGAGCTGGTCGTCGGGATGTATGCGATTGTGACGGCCGGTGGCGCGTATGTGCCGTTGGATCCGGATCATCCGGCGGAGCGGATCGCGCACATTCTGGATACCGCCCAGCCTGTAGCGGTGCTGACCACCACCGCGGATGCGGTTACGGTGCCCGGTGATACGCCGGTGCTGCACCTGGATACGTTGGCACTGGACGGATTCGACGCGAATCCGGTGCGCGCCGACGAACTATTGCGTCCGGTGCGTCCGGAGAACCCGGCCTACGTCATCTTCACCTCGGGTTCGACCGGACGTCCCAAGGGCGTGGCGATTTCGCATGCGGCCATCCACAACCAGACCACGTCGATGCTCGCGGAGTATCCGCTCGGCGTCGGCGATGTGTACCTGCAGAAGACCGCGACCACCTTCGACGTCTCGCTGTGGGGCTATTTCATGCCATTGCGCGCGGGCGCGAAACTGGTGGTCGCCACGCACGACGGCCACCGCGACCCGGCCTATGTCGCGGAAACCATTACTGCACAGAGCGTCACCGTCACCGATTTCGTTCCGTCGATGCTCACCGTTTTCGCCGCGCACACCCCGGCGGGCTCCTGCCCGACGCTGCGGGACATCTTCGTGATCGGCGAAGCGCTGCCGCCGGAAACCGTCGACGCCGTGCGGGCAATGTCGAATGCCCGCGTGCACAACCTATACGGCCCGACCGAGGCCGCGGTCTCGGTGACCTCCTGGGAGGCGCGCGGCGATGACCGCCCCGGCGTCCCGATCGGCCCGCCACAGTGGAACACCCAGGTATACGTACTGGATTCGCGACTGCATCCGGTGCCTGCTGGTGTGGCCGGTGAGCTGTACCTGGCCGGTGACCAGCTGGCCCGCGGTTATGTGCGCCGACCCGATCTGACCTCGGATCGGTTCGTGGCCAACCCCTTCGGCGCCGGCACACGCATGTACCGCACCGGTGACCTGGTCGTCTGGCGCGCGACCGAGTCCGGCGGTGTGCTCGAATACATCGGCCGCACGGACTTCCAGGTCAAGTTCCGCGGCCAGCGCATCGAACTCGGCGAGATCGAAACCGCGCTGCTGGCCGAGGCTTCGGTGAGCCAGGCGGTGGCCGTTGTGCTGCCGTCGACGTTGGGCGACCAGTTGGTCGCGTACGCCGTACCTGCCCTCGGTCACCAGATCGATCAGACCGAACTGCTGGCTGTGATCGCGGGAACTCTTCCGGCATATATGGTTCCGGCCACCATCGTGGCGCTCGACTCACTCCCGCTGAATACCAGCGGCAAGCTGGATCGCAAGGCGCTGCCGGCACCCACCTTCGTCAGCCGCGAATTCCGCGCCCCGGCAACACCGGTCGAGGAAATCGTGGCGGGCGTCTTCGGCGATGTGCTCGGCTTGGAACGAGTCGGCGCCGACGACGATTTCTTCGCACTCGGCGGCAATTCACTGATCGCCACCCAGGTGGTGGCCCGGCTCGGTGTGGCCATCGGCGGCCGGGTGCCGGTGCGCACCCTGTTCGAGGCGTCGACGGTCGGCGGGCTCGCGGTCGCGATCGAGCAGCACGCCGGATTCGGTGGTCGCCGCGCGCTGACCGCCGGTCCGCGCCCGGAACGGATTCCGCTGTCGATGGCACAGCAGCGGATGTGGTTCCTCAACCAGCTCGATCCGTCCTCGGCGGTCGACAATATTCCGGCCGCCGTGCGCCTGACCGGTGCGCTGGATCTGGTTGCGCTGGAGCTGGCCGTCATGGATCTGATCGAACGGCACGAGGTGCTGCGCACCGTTTATCCACAGACCGATGACGGTCCTGTGCAATTGATCGTGCCCGCCGAACAGGCGGTGCCGGATCTGACGCCGGTGCGGGTGAGCGCGGTCGATCTGCCCATGCAGGTCGTCGCCACGGCCTCGGCCGGTTTCGATGTGACGGTCGAGGTTCCGGTGCGGGCCAAGCTCTTCCAGGTCGAGTCGGACGAGCATGTGCTTGTGCTGGTGGCGCATCACATCAGCGCGGACGGCTGGTCCATGGGCCCGCTGACCAGGGATCTGATGATCGCCTACGTATCCCGCTCGGCCGGTTCGCCACCGGCTTGGTCGCCACTTCCGGTGCAGTACGCCGATTTCAGCATCTGGCAGCGTGCGGTGCTGGGTTCGGAAGCCGATCCGGACAGCCTCATCACGGCCCAGGCGAACTACTGGCGCAACGCGCTGGCCGGAATTCCGGACGAGCTGAATCTGCCTACGAATAGGCCGCGTCCGCCGACGCAGTCGTTCCGCGGTGGCCGGGTGGCCTTCACGATCGGCACCGAATTGCACCGTGGCCTGCAGGAACTCGCGCGGGCCGAGAATGCGACCATGTTCATGGTCGTGCACACCGCGCTCGCGGTCTTGCTGGCGCGGTTGTCCGGCGTTGATGACATCGCAATCGGGACCCCGGTCGCCGGTCGCGGTGAGGCCGAACTCGACGATGTGATCGGCATGTTCGTCAATACCCTCGTGCTGCGCAGCGCGGTGTCGCGCGAACTGAGTTTCGGTGCGCTGCTGGCACATACGAAGGATGCGGATCTGCGCGCCTTCGCACATGCGGACATTCCGTTCGAGCGCCTGGTCGACCTGTTGAACCCGGTGCGCTCGACCGCACGGCATCCGCTGTTCCAGGTCATGCTGTCGTTCCAGAATCTGCCGGACAGCTCGTTCGAGCTGCCCGGATTGCGCATCGGTGCGGTCGATCTGGAGATCGATGCCGCGAAATTCGATCTGTCGCTGACCATTCAGGAGGCGGCTCCGAGTGCCGGTATGGTCGCCGAATTGTCCTTCGCCAGGGATCTTTTCGATGACGTCACCGTCCAAGGGTTCGCGGATCGGTTCGTCGGGCTGCTCGAACAGATCATCGCCCGGCCGGACACGCCGGTCGGCGATATCGATCTGCTCAGCGCTACCGAACGGGCCGCGGTGCTGTGGCGGTGGAACGACACCAACCGTGAACTCGCCGCGGTGGGGACACTTGTGGATGAATTCGCCGGGCAGGCCGCGGCGACGCCGGATGCGGTCGCGATCGTCGATCCGGCGGCCGGCTCTTCGTTTACCTACTCCGAATTCGGTGCGCATGCGCACCGGTTGGCGCGGCGGTTGATCGAGGCTGGTGTCGGGCCGGAAAAGCTTGTCGCCCTTGCCCTGCGGCGTTCGGTCGATTTCGTGATCGCGGCCTACGCTGTGCAGGAGGCCGGCGGCGGTTACCTGCCGCTCGACCTCGAGCAGCCCGCGGAGCGGATCGGGCATGTGCTCGAGTCGGCCGCACCGGTGTGCGTTCTGACCAGTTCGCGCGACGACTTCGAGACTGAACTGCCTGCGATTACGATCGATGAGCTGGACCTGTCCGGCTATTCGGAGCAGCCGGTCACCGACACCGAGCGGATTGCGCCGCTGCGGCCGAGCAACCCGGCGTACGTCATCTTCACCTCCGGTTCGACCGGTCGCCCGAAGGGGGTGGCGGTGCCGCATTCCGCAGTGGTGAACCAGATCCGTTGGATCACCGGCGAATACGGCATCGGTGCCGACGACATCGTGCTGTTCAAGACCCCGGCCACGTTCGACGTGTCCGTGTGGGAGCTGTTCGGCCCGTTGTCCACCGGCGGTCGAATCGTCGTGGCCGCCCCGGACGGCCATCGTGACCCGCAGTACCTCGCGGAGGTCATTGCGGCCGAGCGGGTCACCATCACCTCGTTCGTGCCCTCGATGCTGACCGTCTTCGCGGGTGCGGTCGACGGCTGCGCACTGGCATCGCTGCGCACCCTGTTGATCGCCGGTGAGGCATTCAACGCCGACGCGGTGCAGGCCATCCGCAAGGTCAGCTCAGCTGAGCTCTACAACCTGTACGGACCGACCGAATTCGCCGTCCACGCGACGCACAGTCCGGTGGCCGCCGATATCGAGGGCGCGGTACCGATCGGCCTGCCGGTTTGGAATGCCCAAGCGTACCTACTGGATTCGCGGCTGCATCCGGTGCCGTCAGGCGTCGCGGGCGAGTTGTACCTGGCCGGTGCGCAATTGGCCCGCGGCTACGCCGGCCGCACCGACCTGACATCGGATCGCTTCGTCGCCAACCCGTTCGGTGCGCCCGGTTCCCGGATGTACCGCACCGGCGACCTGGTCACCCGCAAGGCCGAGGGTTCGATCGTCTATCTCGGCCGCACCGACTTCCAGGTCAAACTGCGCGGCCTGCGCATCGAACTCGGCGAGGTCGAAACCGCACTCACCGCACACGATTCGGTGGCCCGGGCGGTGGCCTCGGTGCTGTCGGATCAGCTCGTCGCCCATGTCGTAGCCGCGACCACAGTCGATGCCGAGGCATTGCGGGCCCATGTCGCCGAACAGCTGCCGTCCTATATGGTTCCGGCCGCCATCATGGTCCTCGACGCCATGCCGTTGAACCCCAACGGCAAGCTCGATCGCCGCGCCCTGCCCGATCCCGTCTTCGCGGCACGGGAGTTCCGCGCACCGACGACCCCGCTCGAATCGACCGTCGCCGCTGTCTTCGCCGAGGTCATCGGCATCGACCGGGTCGGCATCGATGACGACTTCTTCGGCCTCGGCGGTAATTCGCTGCTGGCCGCCCAGGTCGTCAGCCGACTGCGCAAGGTGACCGGCGCGCAGATCAAGGTCGCCTGGTTCTTCACCGAGCCGACGGTGCTCGGCATATCGAAACAGATCAGCGCTGTGCTCGAGCACGGGCGCGATTTCGACTCCGGCTCCGCGGCCGCACTCGGGGTAATCCTCCCGATCCGGGCCGCAGGCACCAGGCCGCCGCTGTTCTGCGTGCACCCGCTGGCCGGACTGTCATGGTCCTATGCCGGACTGGCCCGGGTCCTCCCGGCCGACCAACCGATCTACGGCATCCAGACGCCCGCGCTCACCGAAGACGACTACCACCCGGGCTCGATGGTCGAGATCGTGCGTCGCTATATCGCCGAGATGCGGGCGGTGCAGCCCGAGGGGCCGTATCGGATCCTCGGTTGGTCGCTCGGCGGCAAGCTGGCCCACGCGGTGGCGACCGAACTGCAGGCCGACGGCGCGCAGGTCGAGCTGCTCGCGATTCTGGACGCCTACCCGGGCGGCGATTTCACCGATTTCCGGAACCAGATCCGCGAGGCCTTCACCGAATCGGGACTGGACGCGGCGGCTCTGCCCGCGGCCGAAAATCTGCGGGAAATTGGTGATGAGGCCGTGGCGGCGCTGCACACCATGGCCATCGGCCAGGGCGTGGACGTGCTCACCCCCGAACGACTGCGGCTGATCTACCGCACGGCCATGCGCACGGTCGAGCTGGAGTCGCAGTACCGGCCAGGGGTATTCGAGGGGACGCTCGAGTTCTTCCGCGCCACGGTCGATGCCGAGGCTCGACCAGATCGCACCCCCGCCGACTGGCAGCCTTTCGTCTCCGATGAGATCATCGATCGGCCGATCGCGTCGACGCACGAGTTGATGACCTCTGCCGAAGCGTTGGCCGAGATCGGTCCCCGGCTCGCTGAGCTGCTCGAAACCCGTGAGCGGTAGCAATCGGCCGGGGAACGCAGGTGGATCGTCGACGGGAACAAGGTGCCAATGCGGTTACGATCGGCGTCTGACCATGCGATGCTTCTGAGCAAGCGCTGGGAGGGGAGCACTTTTTAGGGATTACAGGGTAGGTGAGCTCCTTCATGTTTCGGGTGGTTGGGCAACGTCGGCATGAGGAAGCGGTGAGCAGGTGACGCGCCAGACTCGGGTGCGGCCGGCTCGGACACGGACACAGCGGACGCGCGCCATCACCCTGCCGCAGCTGATGGCGGCCGCCGTCGAGGCGAATCCCGGCGGCCTCGCCGTCGTATTCGCCGATGCCGCCACCACTTCTGGCGGGTTGAGCTACGCCGAGCTGGACGAGCGTTCGACCCGGCTGGCCCGGCTGCTCATCGATCGTGGTGTCGGACCGGAGGATCTGGTCGCGGTGGCCGTGCCGCGGTCGGTGGATTCGGTGCTCGCGGTGTGGGCGGTAGCCAAGACCGGCGCCGGATTCGTGCCGGTGGACCCGCATTATCCGGCGGATCGGGTCGCGCACATGCTGACCGACTCCGGTGTGAACTTCGGCCTGACCGTCGCCGCGGTCCGCCGCGGCCTGCCCGGCAGTGTTGTTTCGAGCGACCTGCAAGCAGTCGCAAGCGGTACCGAATGGCTGCTGCTCGACGACCCGATCACCGCGCAACAGCTGCAGCGGTATCCGGTGGACCGGGTGACCAATCAGGATCGGGTGCGACCACTGCACGGCGCACATCAGGCCTACGTCATCTACACCTCGGGCTCGACCGGCGTTCCCAAGGGCGTGGTGGTCACCCATCAGGGATTATCCGGCTTCTGCGATGAACAGCGGACCCGATACCGGGTGACGAGCGCCGCCCGGACACTGCACTTCGCCTCGCCGTCCTTCGACGCGTCGGTGCTGGAACTGCTGTTGGCATTGGGCGGCGCGGCAACCATGGTGGTCGTATCGCCGACTGTTTACGGTGGCGCGGAACTGGCCGCGGTGCTGCGGCGTGAGCGGGTGACCCACGCCTTCGTGACACCTGCGGCCCTGGCCTCGGTGGAGCCCGCCGGACTCGACGAACTGCGGGTCGTGGTGACCGGTGGTGAGGCCTGCCCGCCGCAGTTGGTGCGGCGCTGGGTATTACCGATCGCGGGCGGGCTGCTGCGCGAATTCTTCGATGCCTACGGTCCGACCGAGGCCACCATCGCCACCAATATCACCGCGCCGATGGTGCCGTGGGAGCCGGTGACCCTGGGCTCGCCGATCCACGGCATCGCCGCCTATGTGCTCAATGATCGGCTGGTGCCGGTGCCGAACCGGGTGGTCGGCGAACTGTATGTCGCCGGTGCGCAACTCGCACGCGGTTACCTGGGCCAACAGACGCTCACCGCGGCCCGATTCGTGGCCAATCCGTTCGAACCGGGCACCCGGCTCTACCGCACCGGCGATCTGGTGCGCTGGACCGCGACCGGTGAACTGGAGTACCTCGGCCGCAACGACTCCCAGGTCAAGATTCGCGGCTTCCGCATCGAACTCACCGAAATCGACGCGGTACTCGGCTCATACGACCACGTGGATTTCGCGGCGACCGTCGGGCACGAACTCGACAGCGGTACCACCGTCTTGGCCTCCTATGTGCACCCCATCGACGGGCTGACCGTCGATATGGCGGAGCTGAAGGCCCTGGTAGAGCGGAAATTGCCAGCGCATATGGTACCCGCGTGCATCACGGTGCTCGACAAGGTGCCGCTGACGCCGATGGGCAAACTGGACCGCAAGGCGCTGCCCGCGCCGGTATTCGAGGCCAAGGCGTTCCGCGCACCTTCCACACCGGTCGAGGAGATCGTCGCGGGCACCTTCGGTGATGTGCTCGGTGTCGCGCGCGTCGGCCTGGACGACGACTTCTTCGAGCTGGGCGGCAATTCGCTGCTGGCCACCCAGGTGACCGCACGACTGGATGCCGCGCTGGATACGCAGTTGGCGGTCCGCGATCTGTTCCACGCGTCCACGGTCGCCGCCTTCACCGCCGTGGTCGAACGCACCGCCGGATCCGGCCGGAGTCGGCCGCGGCTGGTCGCGGGGGAGCGGCCCGAACTGATTCCGCTGTCGCTGGCGCAGCAGCGGTACTGGTTCCTCAACCAGTTCGACACCGAAACCTCGGCAGTGGACAATATTCCGCTTGCCGTGCGGCTCACGGGTGAGTTGGATGCGGCGGCGCTCGGGCTGGCCATCGGCGATGTGCTGTCCCGGCACGAGGTGCTGCGAACCACCTATCCGAGCATCGGCGGGCGGCCGCATCAGGTCATCCATCCGGTGCCGGATACCCGGTTCGCCATGGTGCCCGTCGATGTGGCCGAAGACGAACTGGTACGTCGGCTCATCGACTTCGCGGCGCTGACCTTCGATGTGACCGTCGAGGTTCCGGTCGCGGTCGAGCTGTTCCGCCTGGCGCCGCGCGAGCATGTGATCGCGCTGACCGTGCACCATGTCGCGGCCGACGGCGCATCCATGGGTCCGCTCGCGCGCGATCTCATGGTCGCCTATGCCGCTCGGGTGCAGGGGCAGGTTCCACTGTGGCAGCCGCTGCCGGTGCAGTACGCCGACTACGCGCTGTGGGAGCGCGAGGCACTCGGTGACGAGGACGACCCGGAATCGCCGGCCGCACAGCAGATCGCCTACTGGCGACGGACCTTGGCGCAATCGCCGGACCAGCTGGAACTGCCGACCGATCGCCCGCGCCCGCCTGCCCAATCCTTCCAGGGCAGGTCGGTGCGGTTCGAGATCTCGGCGGATCGGCACGCGGAACTGCATGCGCTGGGGCGGGCCAATCACGCCTCGCTGTTCATGGTCGTGCATGCGGCGCTCGCAGTGCTGCTGGCCCGGTTGTCGGGCACCGACGACATCGCGGTCGGTACGCCCATCGCGGGTCGCGGCGAGCGCGAACTCGATGATCTGATCGGCATGTTCGTCAACACTTTGGTATTCCGGACGCGGGTGCGTCCCGGTGACAGCTTCGCCGCCCTGCTCGCCGACGTGCGCGAGCGTGATCTCGAGGCCTTCGCCAATGCCGATGTGCCCTTCGAGCGAATCGTCGAGGCGCTGAATCCGGTTCGTTCGATCGCCCGCAATCCGCTGTTCCAGGTGGGTCTTTCCTTCCAGAACCTGGCCGAGACCACCCTGGAGCTGCCCGGACTCTCGGTCGCCACGGTCGATTTCGATCTGCAGCTGGCCAAGACGGATCTGCACATCTCGCTGGCCGACCGCTACGCCGACGACGGCGCACCCGCCGGGATGGTGGCGAACTTCGGCTATGCCACCGACCTTTTCGACGAGTCGACGGTGCAAGGTTTCGCCGACCGATTCGTCCGGGTGCTCGACGCCGTGCTCAACGATGTGTCGGTGCGGGTCGGCGAGATCGAACTGCTCGCCGTTGACGAGAGTTCGCGGATTCTGGCGGGTTGGAACGACACCGCGCATCCGATCGATGCGACCGCGACGCTGGTGTCGCTCCTGGATGCGACGGTGGCCGCCGCGCCGGATGCGGTGGCGGTGGTATCCGATCAGCAGGGGCGCAATGTCAGCTATGCGGAGCTCGACGCCCGGGTGAACCGGTTGGCGCGGTACCTGATCGAGCTCGGTGTGCGCCCGGAGGACCGGGTGGCATTGGGCATCCGCCGGTCCATCGATCTGATCGTCGCCATATACGCGGTGGCGAAATCCGGTGCGGCGTATGTGCCCATCGATCCGGATCAACCCGTCGAACGCGTCGAGTACATCCTGCAAACCGCACGACCGGTCTGCCTGCTCAGCTCCGTGCAAGACGGCTTCCACACCGACGCCGTCGATTCCGTGACGATCGATGAGCTCGACCTGTCGCGCTATTCGGACGCTCCGCTTGCGGCGCACGAACGCCGTGGTGCACTGCTGCCAGGCAATACCGCGTACGTGATCTACACGTCGGGTTCGACCGGGCAGCCGAAGGGCGTCGCGGTTACGCACGGCGCGATCGTCAACCAGTTGCTCTGGGAGACGGCCGAATTCGGCCTCGGAGCCGATGATGTGCTGTTGCTCAAGACGGTCGCCACCTTCGACCTGTCGGTCTGGGAGTTCTGGACGGCGGCGATATGCGGTGGCACGGTGGTCGTCGCCGCGCCGGATGGTCATCGGGATCCGGCCTATCTGAACGAATTGATGGCGCGCGAGTCGGTGACGACCCTGCATGTGGTGCCGTCGATGCTGGACGCGCTGTCGACGGGTCAGTTGTCCCGATCGCTGCGCCGGGTGCTGGCCATCGGTGAGACGCTATCGGCCGCCACCGCGCAGCGATTCCGTCAGGGCAACGGCGCGGACCTGTTCAACCTGTACGGCCCCACCGAAGCCGCGGTCTCGATCACCAACCATCGGGTGACCGACGCCGACGCGGTTTCGGTGCCGATCGGCGGGCCGGAGTGGAACAGCCATGTCTACGTACTGGATTCGCGCTTGCGGCCGGTGCCGGTCGGCGTATCCGGCGAGTTGTACCTGGCCGGTGCACAATTGGCACGTGGCTACTTCGGGCGGACCGACCTCACCGCGGAACGGTTCGTGGCCAACCCGTTCGAATCCGGTGCTCGTATGTACCGCACCGGCGACCTGGTGTCCTGGAACGAGCACGGTGAGCTGGCATACCACGGCCGCACCGACTTCCAGGTGAAGATCCGCGGCTTCCGGATCGAACCCGGCGAGATCGAGACAGCACTGCTCGCCAGGCGCGAGATCGCGCAGGCCGCGGTGCTCGTCAAATCCGATGCGCGGATCGGTGATCGGCTGGTGGCCTATGTCGTGCCTGCCGACGAGGCGATGCCGGTCGTGGTCGCCGAACTGAAGGCCGCGCTGGCCGCGGTGCTGCCGTCGTACATGATGCCCAATGCGTTCGTCACGCTGACGGCCTTGCCGCGCAATGCGAATGGCAAGCTCGATCGCGCCGCGTTACCCGAACCGGAGTTCGAGACCCAGGTCTTCCGCGCGCCTGCGACGCCGGTGGAGGAGATCGTGGCAGGTGTCTTCGGCGAGGTGCTCGGCGTGGAGCGCGTCGGACGCGATGACGATTTCTTTGCCATGGGCGGCAATTCGCTGCTTGCCACACAGGTGGCGGCCCGGGTCGGCGACGCAATGGATACCAAGGTGCTGGTGCGCTCGATCTTCGAGACGCCGACTGTGGCCGGACTCGCCGCCAAGGTCGAAACCCATGCCGGTTCCGGTCGGCGACAGCCGCTGCTGGCCGGGCTGCGACCGGAGCAGATCCCGCTGTCGCTGGCGCAGTTGCGGATGTGGTTCATCAACCAGTTCGATCCCAGCTCGGCGGTCTACCACATCCCGGTGGCGATCCGGCTCTCCGGCGAACTCGATATCGCCGCACTGGGTTCGGCGGTCGAGGACGTGGTGGCGCGGCACGAGGTGCTGCGCACCTTCTACCCGCAGACCACCGACGGTCCGGTGCAGGAGGTGCTCGCACCCAACGAAGTGCCGATCGATCTGGTGCCGGTTCCGATCGCGGAATCGGATGCGCTGCAGCAGGTGCAGCAGATCGTCGCGGCGGGCTTCGACGTCACCGTCGAGGTACCCTTCCGCGCCACCCTGTTCCGGCTCGATAGCGCCGCTGGCGACCGGTCGCAGATCGCTCGAAACAACACTGCTTACATCCTGGTGTTCGTCGCCCATCACATCGGCGCCGACGGTTGGTCGATGTCGCCACTGGTCCGCGACGTCATGCTGGCCTACTCGGCCCGCAGCGCGGGTGAGCTGCCCTCGTGGGCACCGCTGCCGGTGCAGTATGCGGATTTCAGTGTCTGGCAACGCAATATGCTCGGCTCCGAGGACGACCCGGAAAGCCTGATCTCGGCGCAGGTCGCGTATTGGCGGACGGCGCTGGCCGATCTGCCCGACGAACTGAACCTACCCGCGGACCGGCCGCGCCCGGCGCTGCGGACCTTTGCGGGTGGTCGCACCGAATTCGAGATCGACCCGCTGGTGCACGCCGGGCTGATGCGCCTGGCCCGCAGGCACAACGCCACCATGTTCATGGTGGTGCACGCCGCGCTGTCGGTATTCCTGGCGCGCATATCCGGCACCGACGATATCGCCATCGGCACCCCGGTCGCCGGTCGCGGCGCGGCCGAACTCGACGACATGATCGGCATGTTCGTCAATACGCTGGTGCTGCGGCTACCGGTGCCCGACGACCGCACCTTCGGCGATCTGCTCGCCCATGCCAAAGACACCGACCTGCAAGCCTTTTCGCATGCCGACCTGCCGTTCGAGCGGCTGGTCGAACTGCTGAACCCGCCGCGTTCCACGGCTCGGCACCCGCTGTTCCAGGTGTCGATGTCGTATCTGAACCTGCCGACCAGCAGCTTCGAGCTCCCCGGATTACGTGCGGAGACCTTCGATTTCGCCGTCGACACCGCGAAATTCGATCTCTCGCTGACCATGTGGGCCCCGGGTACCTCCGAGGAGAGCCTGCGCGGTGAATTCAACTTCGCGCGAGACCTGTTCGACGACAAGACGATCGAGATGTTCGCCGCCCGGTTCACCCGGCTGCTCACCGAGATCGTCGCGCGGCCGGACGCCCCGATCGGCGACCTGCGCCTGCTCGGCGCCGCCGAAGAGCAGGCGCTGACACCGGTGCGGCGCGGCGAGACACCCGCCGTCCGGCTACTGCCGGACCTGCTGACCAGCGCGGTCAGCGTCGATCCCGAACATGTCGCGGTACGCACCGCCGGTCGCTCGATCTCCTACCGTGAACTGGACGAATACTCGTCGCGGCTGGCTCGGGTGCTGATCGATCGGGGTGTCGGCCCGGAGAGCCTTGTCGCTCTTGCCTTCCCGCGTTCGCTGGAGATGGTCGCGGCCTTCTGGGCCATCGCCAAGGCCGGTGGCGCGCACGTGCCGATCGACCCGACCTATCCGACGGACCGGATCCGGCATATGGTGACCGATTCCGGTGCCGTCCTCGGCATCACCACCTCCACCTACACCGAGCGGCTGCCCGAGGAGTCGACCGAAACCAGCTGGCTACAGCTCGACGATCCCGCGATCCACGCGGCCGTGGCCGGTAAGTCGCCATCGCCGATCACCGATGCCGAGCGGCTGCGCACGCTGCTGCCGCAGCATCCGGCGTACGTGATCTACACATCCGGGTCGACGGGCATACCCAAGGGCGTCACCGTCACCCAGGTCGGGGTCGGCGGTGCCGTGGAGAACGCCACCGCCGTGTTCCAGCTCGGTCCGCAGCATCGGTTCCTGCATCTGTGCTCGCCGAGCTTCGATCCGTCGATCCTGGAGTGGCTGTGCACCTTCCACAACGGCGCGACACTGGTCATTGTGCCGTCCACCATCCTCGGCGGCCCGGATCTGACCGCGCTGCTGCGCACCGAGCGGGTCACGCACGCGATCTTCACCCCCGCCGTGCTCGGCACCGTCGATCCGGCCGGTCTGGACGAATTCCGATTCCTGTGCTGCGGTGGCGATTCCAGTTCGCCCGAGTTGGTCGCCAAATGGCAGCCGGGACGGCATTTCATCAACGGCTACGGTCCGACCGAGGCCACGGTGGCCGCGTCCTGGAGCGAGATGATCGCCGGACAGCGCATTACGATCGGCGGCCCGGTGCCCGGAACGCCGATGGTGGTGCTGGATCCGCGGCTGCGCCCGGTGCCGCCGGGTGCGGTCGGCGAGCTCTATCTCGGTGGCAACGCGCTGGCACGCGGCTATCACGACCGCCCGACGCTGACCGCGGAACGCTTCGTCGCCGACCCGTGGGGTCCGCCCGGTGCCCGGATGTATCGCACCGGTGATCTGGTGCGCTGGGTCGGTGAACCGGGGGAGTGGGAGCTCGAATACGTCGGTCGGACGGACTTCCAGCTCAAGATCCGCGGTCTGCGCATCGAACTCGGTGAGATCGATGCGGTGTTGCGAGGGCACGACGATGTCGAGTTCGCCGTCACGATCGGTCGGGAAAATCCGACGGGTGAAAAGATTCTCGTCGCCTACGTGCTTCCGGTGGCGGGGCGGGCCATTGATACCGGTGCGCTCATCGAATACGCCGCCCGCAGTATGCCTCGGCACATGGTCCCCTCGGCGGTGGTGGTCCTCGACCATGTGCCGCTGACCCCGGTCGGCAAGCTCGATCGCGCGGCGCTGCCCGCACCCGAACTCGCCCCGCGTCCCTATTTCGCGCCCGCGACCCCGCAGGAACAGGCCGTCGCCGACGTATACGCCGAGGTACTCGGTCTCGACCTGGTCGGCTCCGATGACGATTTCTTCGCGCTCGGCGGCAGTTCGCTGGCCGCCATGCGCGCGGTGAACAAGCTGCGCGAGCTGACCGGCATCGCGGTCCAGGTGCAGTGGTTCTTCACCGATCCGACCGTCGCGGCGCTCACCCAGCGCATCATGGCCGCCGACGAAACCGAGGCCTACGAATACGGATTGAACGCCGAGGCCGCACTCGAGGTGCTGCTGCCGATTCGCCACGGCACCGGTGAAGCGCTGTTCTGCATCCATCCGATGGCCGGATTGTCCTGGTGCTATACCGGTCTCGCGCAGTATCTGCCCGCCGAGCGCCCGATCTTCGGTGTGCAGTCGCCCGCGCTGTCCGAATCCGACTTCCGGCCGGATTCGCTGGATGCCATGGCTCGGCGCTATGTCGAGGAGATCCGCGCGGTGCAGCCAGAGGGGCCGTACCGACTGCTCGGGTGGTCGCTCGGTGGTGCGCTGGCCCATGCGGTCGCCGTCGAATTGCAGTCCGCGGGTGCGGAAGTCGCACTGCTCGCCATGCTGGACAGCCGCACCGGCGGCAATATCGCCGACTTCTGGGCGGAACTGCGTTCGGCCTTCGCCGAACTCGGCATCGGCCCGGACATGCTGGGTGACAGCAATATCCGCAACCTCACCGAAGAGGCGCTCGCGGTGCTCTACGCCAATATCCCGCCCGAACTGGCACTGCTGACCCCGGAACGCCTGCGTCAGAGCTACCGTGGCGCGGTGCGCTCGGTGGAGCTCGGAATCAACCATCAGCACAAGGTTTTCCACGGCACACTCGATTTCTTCAGCGCCACCGGCCATACCGCCGAACCCCGGGCCTGGCGGCCGTATGTCGACGGCACGATCAACGAGCATCCGGTCGAGTCGACCCATGAGCTGATGACGTCACCGGCGGCCCTCGCCGAAATCGGACCCGTCCTGGCAGCCTTGCTCACCGAGCCCGAGCCCCCGGTCGAGAATGCCGCGGAGCCAACCGAAGCCGCGGCACCGGTCGAATACGCCGCCGCACCGGAGGGATACGAGCACGCGGCACCACTGGCCGATCCGGCCGGATTCGACCACGACTACCCGACATCGGTCCTGGCCCCGGTACGAATCGATGTGCCGGCACCGGCCGAGGACCTGCCCCCGACGGTCGAGGCGCCGGTACTTGACCTCGATGACGACGAACCCAAGATTGCCGACGAACCCAAGATTGCCGACGAACCCGAGATCGCGGTCCAACCCGAGCGTGCCCCGTTCGCGGTCATCCACGACGACGATCCGATCGAGTACGCCGTCGCGCACCGCCGCGACGAACCCGACGACGCACCCATCCCGCTGTCACTGACTCCGAATGCCGTGCGGCTCTTGGACTCCGGTGTCGAACTGCGCGTCGTCACTCTCGAGATCCCGCCCAACTACTCGCCGGAAGCGGTGCAATTCGCCGTCGATACGGTGCTCGAACAGCACCCGATGCTGTGGGTCCGGCTGCATCGTGACCGTGCGGGCGCCGATCCGGTCTTCGAGATCCCGGCCGAGGCGCAGCGTCTCGACGAGGCCTTCCTCAGCCTGGAATACGGCATCGAGCAGACGCCGCCGCCGATCGACGATGTGGTGCGTGCCGTCGCCACCGAACTCGATCCGGTCCATGGCCGCAATATCCGCTTCGTACTGGTCGGCGGCCGCGAGGTGCCCTCGACCATGGTCATCGTCGCCAATGGCCTCGTCGTGGACGACACCTCCTGGCGCACCATCATCGACAAGCTGTCGCTGGCCTGGTCGCGTGGCAGGCACCGTTCGCCCGCCGTCCCCGAGGCCGGACTGTCCGACCTGCTCCGGGTGCTGTCCGAGAGAGCGAGCGGCCCGGCGGCAATCGAGGAAGTGGCATGGTGGCATCACACCTTGGGCGCGGTCCCCGCCGCCAAGGCGGGCGCCACGAACAAGAACCTGCGAGCGCGGCGCCGGGTCTCGCTGACCATCACCACCGAGGGCACCGCCGCCGTCGTCGCGGCAGCTGCCGTGCACGGTGCCGGCATCGATGACGTCCTACTTACCGCGCTGGCGATAGCGCAGATCACCTCCGCGGGCGAAATCGTCACCGATGCGATGGGCCCGGTGGTCCGGCTGCACGCCGACAGTCGGTCGATGGCCGATACCGATACCCTTGTCGGCGCCTTCACCACCGATTACCCGCTCCCGCTGCAACTGGATGGTGTGAACATCCAGGAGGCGCTGGTCGGTGGTCGCGCGGCGGGTATCGCGATCGAACAGGTCAAACGGCTCACCGGAGCCGTGCCGTCCTTTGGCGTCGGTTACGGCCTGCTGCGCTACCTCAATCCCGATACCGCCGCCGCCCTGACCGCACTCCCCGCGGGCCGGTGTGCGTTGCGCTACCGAGATCTGCGCCCGGCGCGCATGCACACCGACGCACCGGCCGCTGATCTGTTGCTCGATATCACCGCCGACGCCACCGCCGAAGGCCTGCTCGTGCGCTTCGACTACGCGGCCGAGGTATTCGGTGGTGACGAGGTCAAGACTTTCGCCGAACACTGGATCCGGGCCCTCGGCGGGCTGGCCGAATACGGTCAGCGATATCCGGGGCGACCATGATCACATTCCGGCCGCTGAGGCATGATGGAGCAACATTGCGGTAACGATGTCCACTATCGTCACGACTGAATAGGCCGTATGGTCGGCCGCGGTGCATGCCCGCGGCCAGGGGAAGCCCTCCCGTAATCACGATACGAAGTGAAGGTGTGAAATTGATGCGTAGTCTGGTCCGGCGTCGCGGCATACGTGCGGCGGCGGTGATAGCGGCAACCGCGGTATTCGCGGGAGTCATGTCCGGCTTCGGCGCATCTACCGCGACGGCTGATCCGATCATCGATTCGAAGACGCTGCTGGCGAACCCGGTCGCGCCGGACGGCTCGAAGATCACCAAGGCCGAGTACAAGGACGACCGCAGCATCCGCCTGTACGTCTGGTCCGCGGCCATGGACCGGACCTTCCCGATCGATGTGCAGCGCCCCGCCGACGCCTCGGTGCCGCGTCCGGTGCTCTACCTGCTCAACGGTGCGGGCGGCGGTGAGGACAGCGCGTCCTGGGTGGCCAAGACCGATGCGCTGAAGTTCCTCGGCGACAAGAACGTCAATGTGGTCCAGCCCATCGGCGGCAAGTGGAGCTACTATACCGACTGGATCAAGGATGATCCGGTACTCGGCCGCAACAAGTGGAAGACCTTCTTCACCGAGGAGCTGCCGCCGCTGATCGACGGCTCGCTCGGCACCAACGGCACCAATGCCATCGCGGGCCTGTCCACCTCGGGCACCACCGTGCTCGCGCTGCCGATCGCCAAGCCGGGCCTGTACAAGGCCGCCGCGGCCTACAGCGGCTGCGCCCAGACCAGTGACCCGGTCGGCGCGGAGTTCGTCAAGCTCACCGTCGAGACCTGGGGCGGCGGCAATGTCGACAACATGTGGGGCCCGCTCGGTGGGCCGGAGTGGGTTGCGAACGATCCTTACGTCAATGCCGAGGGTCTGCGCGGCACCGATCTCTACATCTCGACCGGCAGCGGTCTGCCCGGCCCGTACGACACCCTGGACGGTCCGTACACGCTGCCCGGCCCGGGCGGTCTGGCGAACCAGATCCTGATCGGCGGTGTCATCGAGGCGGGCACCAATTACTGCACCCACAACATGCAGGCGAAACTGGATTCGCTGGGCATCCCCGCCACCTACGACTTCCGCCCCAACGGCACCCACTCCTGGGGCTACTGGAACGACGAGCTGCACGCCTCCTGGCCTACCCTCGCGAAGGGCCTCGGCATCTGAGCTGATCCCGCGACTTCCAGCCGACCGCCCCGATTGTGCGCTATCACACAAATCGGGACGGTCGTTTTTATAGATAGTGCTAAACAAAAAGTTCGGGAAGCCGTAAAATTCTGTTATATGAGCACAACCCTGGTCGAATCGGCGCGGAACGCGACGACCCGGGCGAGATCCGTCAGTGTCTTGCTCGGTCCGGCCTTCGTAGCGGCCATCGCCTATGTCGATCCCGGCAATGTGGCGTCGAATATCAGCGCGGGCGCCCAGTTCGGCTACCTACTCGTGTGGGTCATCGTGATGGCCAATGTGATGGCCGGGCTGGTGCAGTTCCTGTCGGCGAAGCTGGGGTTGGTCACCGGTATGTCGCTACCGGAGGCGGTGCGGTACAAGTCGAGTCGTCCGGTGCGCCTTGCCTATTGGGTGCAGGCGGAGACCGTGGCGATGGCCACCGACCTGGCCGAGGTGGTCGGCGGCGCGATCGCCCTGAAGCTGCTGTTCGATCTGCCGCTGCTGGTCGGTGGCGTGATCACCGGTGTGGTCTCGATGGCGCTGCTACTGGTGCAGAACCATCGCGGGCAGAAGCCGTTCGAGCGGGTCATCACCGGTCTGCTCGCCGTCATCGCCATCGGCTTCCTCGCCAGCGTGGTGATTTCGCCGCCGTCGGCCGCCGGCACCGTCGGTGGTCTGCTGCCGCGGTTCCAGGGCACCGAGAGCGTGCTGCTCGCGGCGGCCATGATCGGCGCGACCGTCATGCCGCACGCGGTGTACCTGCATTCCGGGCTGGCCCGGGACCGCCACGGTCAGCCCGAGATCGGTCCGCTGCGGACCCGGCTGCTGCGGGTCACCCGATACGACGTCGGACTCGCCATGGTACTCGCGGGCACGGTCAATCTGGCCATGCTGCTGATGGCCGCGAACACCCTGCGCGGCCGCGAGAATGTCGACACCCTCGAGGGTGCGCACGCCGCCGTCGGCGATGCGCTCGGCCCGGTCGCCGCGCTGCTGCTCGCGATAGGCCTGCTGGCCTCCGGTCTGGCATCGACGTCGGTCGGCGCGTACGCCGGGGCGATGATCATGGAAGGGTTGCTGCGCCGCAAGATTCCGCTTCTGGTCCGGCGGCTGGTCACCCTGATTCCGGCCATCATCATTCTCGCGGTCGGCATCGATCCCACTCGCGCACTGATCATTTCGCAGGTGGTGCTGTCTTTCGGCATCCCGTTCGCCCTGATCCCACTGGTCCGCTTCACCAGCGACCGCATCCTGATGGGCGCCGACGTCAACCACCGGGTGACCACCGGCCTGGCCTGGCTGGTCGCCATCATCATCAGCCTGCTGAACGTGGCACTGATCTACTTGACCGTCACGGGCAACTAGGCGAACAGCATGCGCTGCGCATAGCCAGTATCGAAATACTCACGGGCCTCGGCGATCTTGCCGTTCTCGACCCGGAACACTATCGCCACATTGTTGAGGTACGAATCGCCGGCCACGGTGGTCGCGCGGGTGGTCCAGTCGGCGACCGCCTGCGCGCCGTCAGCCGGCACGGTCCGCACCTTCCTGGCCGATCGGCTGTGACGCATCCATCCGCTCGATCATCTGCGCGACGAATTGCCCGCAGATCTCCTCCGGTCCAGGTGCGCGCGGTCGGCAGGTCGACGAACAGGGGCCAGGTCGAATCCGGGGTGAAAAGCCTGCGGGCGCGTTCGGGCGAGGCCGCCAGGTGTATCCGACCGTGCCGGTCACCGTTGAATACACGCTGACACCGCTCGGGCGCAGCCGTAGACGTGCTGCGGGCCTGGGCCATCGAACACATCGATGAAATCGATGCGGCCAGAGCCGAATACGAGCTGGCGGGGTAGTCATACCCAGTTCTCGATCCAGTATTTCCAGATCATCGGGGCATAGGCGGCCAGCGGCTGCAGCTTGATATCGGTGCCCGCGAGTGCGGCGGTGGCATTGCGACAGTCGAACCAGCAGCTGAATTCACTGTGCTCCAACACATCCTGGGGGACGCCGACGCGTGGGAGCAGCCAGCTAGTGCCGGGGACGCGCAGCATCATCTCGAGGGTGCGCTTGGGCATCACTTCCACCAGATGCGGTGCACCGGCCTCGTCGGCGAACAGATTCAGCGCCTCGGCGGCGCTCTGTCGGCGCGGATCGGCCAGGTGGTAGGTGGTGCGGATCGAGTCGGGCCGGTGTGCGATATGGGCCAGCGCGCGAGCCACGAAATCGACCGGGACCATATTGGTTTCCCCCAGCTTCGGCACCAGCACCGGCAGAATCCTCGGCAGCTGCGCGGCCATGCGCAGCAGCCGGAAGAAGTAGTACGGCCCATCGATTCGGTCGATCTCACCGGTGCGCGAATGTCCGATCACGATCGAAGGCCGGTAGATCCGCCAGCCCAACTCGGACTCGCGCACGATCTTCTCGGCCTCGAATTTCGCCCGCTGCACGGGCGAACTCAGCACCTGCCCCTCGTCGAACATGTCCTCGGTGAACAGACCGTCGAACCCGCCCGCCACATCAACCGTCGAGACATGGTGCAGCAGAGTGGCTTTCAGCTGCTCCGCGACATCGACGACATGTCTGGTGCCGCCGTCGCGTTCGGCGAGGTCATAGCTCGACGCCAGATGGAAGACGTGGTCGATCGCCCCTCGGTGCGCGGCGATCCACGCCGGATCGATACCGAGCCCGGGTGCGCCCATATCCCCGCGCACCGGCCGTACCCGCTCGCCACCCATCCACTCCCGAGCACAACAGGTGTACCGGTCCGCAGAATCGACCCCCGGCCGGACCAGTACATGAATATCCCCCTCCCGTTTCAGCAGCTCGGGAATAAGAAATCGACCGATGAACCCAGTTGCTCCGGTAACCAGGTAAGCCATAGCCGACCAACATAGTCGCTTGTGCGGGCGCGCTTGTGTCCGGGATCACGGCGCGCCCGATTCGTGCGATCAGTCGGCGAAGACCGGCTTGCGCTTGGTGAGCATGGCAGTCGCGCCCTCGAAGAAGTCGGGGGAGTGGAGCAGTTCGCTCTGGCCGGTTTTTTCGGCGGCGAGGGCGGTGTCCAGTGCCGTGAGGGTGGCGGCGTTGAGCGCCTTTTTGGTGAGTTCGAGGGCACGGCGCGGGCCCGCGGCGATCTTGGCGGCCGCCGCTTCGACCTTTGCGTCGAGTTCATCCTCGGGAACCACGGCGGTGAACAGCCCGGCCGCCTTGGCCGCAGGCGCGGGGAGTCGTTCGCCCAGCAGGGCCATTTCGGCGGCCAGCGGGCGTCCGGCCGCGGCGGCGACCATGGCTGCCGCGCCGCCGTCGGGCATCAGGCCGATATTGATGAAGGCGAGCAGCAGGTAGGAATCCTCGGCGGCGTAGACCAGATCGGCGGCCAGCGCGATGCCGACGCCGACTCCCGCGGCCGCGCCCCTGACCCGGGCGATGACCGGAATCGGCGCGTCCACAATGGCTTTCACGAGCCGGTTGGCCACATCCATCACCATGTCCGAGGTGATGCCGCGCTGCGCCTCGGCGGCCGATGCGGCAAGATCGGCGCCGGTGCAGAAGTCGCCGCCCTCGCCGGTCAGTACGATCACCCGCACCGAGCGGTCCTCGGCGGCGGCGAGGAAGGTGTCACCGAGGGCGACCATTGTGTCGTAGTCGATGGCGTTCTTGCGCTTGGGCTTGGTGATGGTGACCCGGAGCACCTTGCCGTCGTGGACCGCGCTGAAACCCGCGGGTGTGGTCGCGGAATCCGGTTGGCTCATTTGGTGCTCCTGGTCTGGAATTCAGCGGGCCTGGTTCTTTGGAGCGATCTGCAAGCAATCGCTGGCGGGAACCATGAATGGTAGTTAACTTTGCGAATTGTGGTTAACTTAGGATGATTTGTCCGGCGCTGTCAACCAGCGGCGCCGTATCGGAACGGAGAGCTACATGGTCGCGGATCGCAGCGAGGTCGGTCTCGCTTCCGCGCGGCCTGACGCGGGTGCGAGCAGGACCGGCGCGGAGCCGGTGCGGCGTCGCCCGAAGGATCGCAAGGTCCAGATCATCCGGGCCGCCGCGCGCGCGTTCAGCGAGCGCGGATACTACCCGGTCGGTGTCGACGAGATCGCCGCGGAGGTCGGCATCTCGGGGCCCGCGCTGTATCGCCACTTCGCGAACAAGTACGCGCTGCTGGTCGCGGCCGCCGAAGAAGGCGCACTGCACCTGCTGCAGGTCGCGCGCGCCGCCGACAACCCGGATCTGGAGCCCGAACCCAGGCTCGACGCCCTGATCAAGGCGATCAGCGAACACACCATCGATATCCGCCGCGAGGCCGGACTGTATCGCTGGGAGCGGCGCTACCTGGAGGCCGAGGACCGCGCCCGGATCAGGAAGGTCTACGACGCGCTCAACGCGACGCTGGCCGAACCGATCGGACAGCTGCGCCCTACCGCACCACCCGCGGATGTGGCGATGCTCGCGGCTGGGGTACTCAGTGCCATCGCCAGCATCTCCTCGCACCGCACCACGCTCGCCACCGCCCGGCTGATGCCGCTGCTGCGCGAGATGAGCTGGTCGATCTTGCGCGCCGAACTGCCGCCCGCACCGACCGAGCCCCAGCCCGGACCGGCCACCCGCGGCCTACCGGTCACCTCGAAACGCGAACAGCTGCTCACCGAGGCGATCCGGATCTTCGGCAGACAGGGCTATCACGAGGCCAGCATCGAGGAAATCGGCGCGGCCGTCGGCATCAACGCCTCCAGCGTCTACCGGTACTTCACCAGCAAAGCCGACCTGCTCGCCGCAGCCTTCCACCGCTCCGGCGACCGGGTGGCCATCGCGATCACCGAGGCGCTGGCCGAAGCCACCAGCCGTCCCGACGCCGTCCGGCGCATCGCCTACCGCCAGGCCCGGCTCACCTTCTCGATGCCGGAGATCATGCCGGTCTACTACGCCGAATTCAGTAATCTGCCGCAGGCCGAACAGCACAAGCTGCGCACCATCCAGCGCCAGAACGTACTGGAGTGGGCCAACCTGCTCGACGGCGATCCGGTGGAGGCGCGCTTCCGCGTGCACGCCGGCATCGCTCAGGTGATCGACGTGGGCCGTTTGACCAAGTTCGATCCCCGGCCCGAACAACTGGCCCGCGTCTGCGCCCTGATGGAGGCCGTGCTCTTGGGCTGACCGCTATCCCCGCCTACCAGCCCCACACGGAGCGAGGAGTTCGTGGCCTGTGGTGTCCGAGTGGTGGAAGCGCATGCGTTGGTGGGGGTTTCGACTGTCCGGCGGGTACGTATGGGTGTTGAACGATCCGTTATCGGTGACCACCACGGAGCGAGTCTTACGAGCGACCGTTCGCGGCCCGTCTCGCGTCCGAGCCGTCGAAGCGCATGCGACGAAGTCGCGAGTCTCGACGGCTCGGACGCGAGACACCAGGGGGCCGCGAACCCGCCGCGCCGCAGGCGCGGCCAATGACTCACCCGTGGCGCATGCGGAAGGTGGCCTTGGCCGTGCGCAGATGCCGTGGGTGCCGGTCGAAGGTGGACAGGTTCACCGCCGCGCGATACCGCTTGCGTGCGATCGCCAGCGTCCGGCTGAACTCGCGCAGTCCCTGATCGCCGTGATGGTGTCCCTGCCCGTATTCGCCGACCCCGCCGAACGGCAGCGCCGGAACCCCGGCGTAGGTGCTCGAAGAATTGATGGTCACAACGCCGACCCGCAGTTGCTCGGCGAAGGATTCGATACCGTGCACGTCCCGGGTGAACACCGACACCGCGACACCATTGCCGACCGCATTGATCCGCTGTGCCGCCTCGTCCATATTCGCGACCTTGTTGACGATCAGCAGCGGCCCGATGCCCTCGCCGGTGATCGCGACGCTCTCCTCCGGCACCTCGGCCAGCACGATCGGTTCGATGTAGGGATCGCGAATCGAATCCATTCCGCCGACCACGGCGCGCCCGCCTCTGGCCAGTGCGTCGCGCACCTGCTTGCGCACCACGTCGACCTGCGATTCCAGAATCATCGGACCGTAGGACGCGCGCTTGTCCGCGCCGGGTCGTAGCCGCCGCGCCTGCTCGATCACCAGTTCCAGGAATCGGTCGTAGACGGAGTTGGCGACGTAGGCCCGCTGGATGCCGGTGGAGTTCTGGCCCGCATTGGCCATCGCACCGAACACCGCGGCTTCGGCGGCCGCGTCGAGTTTGGCGTCGACGTGAACCACCATGGTGCCCTTGCCATTCCGCTCGACCACCACCGGCGTCAACGTCTGCGCGCACAGCGTGATCACCTCGCGCGCGCCCGCATCCGAACCGGCATAGGCGATCTTGTCCACCTTGGCGCGGCACAGCGACGCGGTGGTGGTGTGGTCGCCGGTAACGACCTGTAGCACAGGCTGATTCGGCGCGAGCTTGTTCCAGCTGTCGGCGAGCCAGACCCCGACACCGGTGGTCAGCTCGTCGGGTTTGAACACCACGGCATTGCCGGCGGCCATCGCGTAGGCGATCGAGCCCATCGGGGTGAACACCGGGTTGTTCCACGGTCCGAGCACCCCGACCACGCCGAGCGGCAGATAGCCGACCGACGCGTGCTGGTTGCGGGTCAGCCAGGTGGAGCCGAGCTTGCGCCGATCCAGCACGCGCGCGGCATTGCGTGCCGCCCAATCCAGATTCTCGACGGCGAGCATCACCTCGATCACCGCGTCCGCCTGTGGTTTTCCGGTTTCCTCGCACAGGATTTCCACCAGTTCGCCTGCACGCCTGGTGATACTGCGTTTCCAGTCCAGTAGCCAGCGTTTGCGGGCGTTGAATCCCAGTTCCGCCCACCATTTTTCGGCGGAGCGTGCGGCGCGCACGGTGCGGTTGATTTCACCCGCGCCCATCACGGCGTAGTTGCCGACGATCTCACCGGTGCGCGGGTCATAGGACGTCAGGACGTTCGGTCGGCCCGATCCTCCCGTATGCGCTGCCAGCCTCGGCTGCGCGGTCTCGGCCATGGTCACCTCTCGCGGGGTCGATCCGCCGCAGCCGCTGAACGCTTTGGCGAAACAGCACTGCCGCAACGAGTTAGTGCGTTTTCCCGTTTTAGCAGACTATGGTCGCCGCGACGGCCGGACAAGGTGTCGCTACCGCCCCTACGCGGCCCCTCGAGGGCCGCCACCAGCGACGTTCTCGGGTCGCGTGAGTCGGCCGGAAGAAATGTGAGTAAGGACACAGTTAGGTCGCGGGCCGCTGGGTATAACGCGGTCGGCCATGCGCGGATGCCTCTGCCGGTAACATCACGCTTGGCGGTAGGGATCACCAAGCGGGACGTATTCATTGCCCGCGCTCTCGGCGACCGGGTCGCCGCCCCGGCCCGCGAACGCCGCCGATCAGACACAGTGGAGAGTTGATGCCGAGCTTGAACCAAGCGGATTCGCATACCAGCGAGCCACCACCCATCGACAGTGGTGGTGACGTCGCGGTCGCGGTTGCGGATGTCCGGAAGTCATTCGGCGACGTGCACGCGCTGCAGGGCATCAGCTTCACCGCCGAGCGGGCGAGCGTGCTCGGCATCCTCGGGCCCAACGGCGCGGGCAAGACCACCATGGTCAAAGTGCTCTCGACCCTGCTGCGCCCGGACTCCGGCACCGCCGTCGTCGCGGGCCACGATGTGCTGAAGGATCCGGCGGGTGTGCGCCGCTCGATCATGATGACCGGCCAGTACGCCGCGCTCGACGAGAACCTCTCCGGCCGGGAGAACCTGGAATTGTTCGGTAGGCTGATGGGTCTGGGCAAATCGGCCGCCCGCAAGCGCGCCGACACTCTGCTCGAGGAATTCGACCTGGTGCACGCGGGCCGCCGCGCGGTGCGCCACTATTCCGGCGGTATGCGTCGTCGGGTCGATATCGCGTGCGGACTGGTGGTGCGGCCCGAGGTGGTCTTCCTCGACGAGCCGACCACCGGTCTGGATCCGCGCAGCAGGCAGGGCGTGTGGGATCTGGTGACCGCGCTGAAGGATCAGGGCATCACGGTGCTGCTCACCACGCAGTACCTCGAGGAAGCCGATGTGCTCAGCGACAACATCATCGTCATCGATAAGGGCACGGTGATCGCCGAGGGCACCGCCGACGAACTCAAGGAGAAGACCGGCGGCAGCTACTGCGAGGTGGTGCCGCTGGACCCGGGTCAGCTCGGCAAGGCCGCCAGCGCACTCGGTGATCTGGTGCCCGCCGCCGTACTCGCCGACGTCGATGGCGGCGACCGGATCTCGATTCCCGCACCCGACGGCGCGGGCACGCTGTCGGAGGCGTTGCGCAGGCTCGACGCCGCCGGGATCCAGTTGGCCGATATCGCGCTGCGCAGGCCCTCGCTCGACGATGTCTTCCTCTCCATCACCGGCCATTCGGGCGGGCACGCGTGAGCGAGCGCAGCGAGCGAACTAACAACACAGCGCGCATCGCGCACGGCGGAGCCGAGCGCCAGCGAGGCGCAGTCGTGAGCGAGCGCGGCGAGCGAACCAACAACACAGGACTGGAAGTCACGACGGAGCCGAGCGCCAGCGAGGCGCGGTCGTGAGTTCTACCACCGTCGAGCGGGCCGATTCGGCACTGCTCTTCGCCGAGCTGCCCGCCGCCAGGCTCTCTCACTTCGCGCAGTGGCGCGCGCTGTCCGGACGCATTGTGCGGACCATGGCCGTCAAGGGCGAACTGATCGTCGCGATGATCACCCCGCTGGTGTTCACGCTCGGCTTCTATCTGCCGCTGCGCTATGTCATGAAGTTCCAGGGCATCGATTACGCCCAGTTCGTCATGCCGATCATCGTGCTGCAGACCATGGCGTTCACGATGATGTCGAATGCGCAGCTGTCCGCATACGAGGCGCTGACCGGTCTGAGCACGCGACTACAGACGATGCCGATCGGCATGCTGGTGCCGTTGAGCGCGCGGATCGGCGCGGGCCTGGTGCGTTCGCTGACCGCGCTGACCGCGGCGATCATCTTCGGCTACATGATCGGCTTCCGGTTCGTCGCCGGACTCGGTCAGGCCGTGCTGTTCTGCGTGTTCTCGATCGCAGTCGGCACGGTGCTCGCGCTCGGCGCGGACGCGCTGGGCAGCCTGACCAAGAGCCCGGAATCGCTGAGTCAGGCATTGACGCTGCCCACCTTGATCTTCGGCATGCTCTCCTGTGGATTCGTCCCGGAACGTAGTTTTCCGATGTGGATCCGGCCGTTCGTGCGCAATCAGCCGATCTCCCAGTTCTCCTTCGCGCTGCGCGATATGGCCCACAACGGGGTGACCTGGGATGTGCTGTGGGTGCCGCTGACCTGGCTTGGCGGGATGGCGATCGTCTTTACTCCGTTGGCGATCTGGGCGAGTGTGAGGCGGTCATGAGTTCTGTCGAGACCTTGGAGCGCACCGAGGTGGACGGATTCGACCCGCTGCCGCGGGTGGCCACGCCATCCGAACGCGCGCTGTCGACCTGGATCACGCACAGCCTGATCCAGTGCAAGCGGCTGCTGCTGGTGTGGGCGCGTGATCCGGCGACCACCATCCAGACGCTGATCTATCCCGCGCTGACGCTTTTCATGTTCCGCGTCGTGCTCGGCAATTCGATCACCGCGGCCACCGGTAAGCCGAGTATCTACGGACAGGTCGCGCTGATCACGTTGGTCGCGGCGATGTCCGGTGCGGTGGTCAGCGCACTCGGCTTCAAGGGTGAGAAGTTCACCGGACTGCTCGGTCGGTTCTGGACCATGCCGGTGCACCGGGCGGCCGGACTGACCGGCAGGCTGCTCGCCGAGGCGGTCCGCGTGCTGGTCACCACGCTGTTCGTGATCGCGGTCGGCTTCACCCTCGGCTTCCGCTTCGGGCAGGGGCCATTGGCGGCCATCGCGTTGGTCGGCATTCCGGTGCTGTTCGGTGTCGGCTTCGCGGTGCTGGTCACAGCGCTGGCGACCATTACCGAGGGCGTCATGCTGGTGAGCATCATCGGCATCGTCAATACCCTGCTGATGTTCTTCAATTCCGGGTTCGTGCCGGTGATCGCCTATCCGGTCTGGTTGCAGGACGTGGTCGCGAATCAGCCGATGAGCTGCGCCATCGATGCGATGAAGGGACTGTCCTACGGCGGCGCCGTCGCCGAACCCCTGTTGAAGACCGTCGCCTGGGTTCTCGGGCTCATCGTCGTGTTCGCGTATCCGGCGATCCGCGGCTACCAGCGCGCCGCCGAAACCGGCGCCTGACCTTCCTCAGCCGATTCGGCCCTCTTCGCGTTCGGCTGCGGCGAAATCGAAACCGACCCAGCGGTTTCGATTCGTCCAGCCGACCAGGTCGTAGCGCCAGCGGAACGGCCAGGTGCGAGCGACGGTGTTGAAGAGGACGGCACCGAGGACGGTGTAGTCGTCGTGGGCGGAGAGCAGGGCGCGCTGGCCGCGCGGCGATGCGTTGAAGAACGCGTCGAACATGGCGATGGACTGCTCGGTGGTCAAGCGGCCCATGCCCCAGAGGCCGCGCATGCGCATCCAGTACACCAGCCGGGCCTGCCACGGCCAGAGTTCGGCGATGGGGTCGTGGCCTTGCCGGAGGGCGGCGACGGCGGTGTCGACCAGGGTCAGCGAATCGGCCACGCTGTAGCCGGTGCAGGGATGCATCATGCCGCCGCGGGACCCGAACGGAATCGCTTGGGCGGTCCCCTTTTTCGGCGGTGGCTGGTCCAGCGGGTAGTGCGCGGCCTCCGTCGGCTCGTCGCCGGTGAGCCGAATGCCGTGTGCGGCAAGGCGGTTCAGGGTGCGTCTGCGCAACTCGTGCTGCGGCATGCCGCCGCGCAGGCCGAGGCTGGTCTCCTCGAAGATCACCGTGCCGTCACCGATCGGGACGGCATAGAGGAACGACGGCGGCTCATCCGGTCCCGCGCCGTTCTCCGTACGCCAATCGAGCAGTAGACCCTCGCCATCGGTCACCATGGGCGCGGCGGTTTCGGCGTCGACGAAGATGCCGTGTGCACTTGCCGCGCGACGGTGTCCGAGCGTCGGCAGCCCACGGGTATCGAAAACCGCTGCGGCCCTGAGGATCGTGCCGTCCGCGAGCTCCACCTCATGGCCCTCGACACGAGTTGCGCGCCCGGCTACAACGGTGGCGTCATCGAGCGGCAGTGCATCGCGCAGTCCGGTTTTCGACAGCACGCAGTAGGGGCGGTCGATCCGATGCTCGGCCTTTGCCCAGACCGTCGGCTTCGGAATACGCGCGGCAATCGCGCTCGAGGGCAACCACTCCGGCAGTTCATCGATCCAGCAGGAGAACGTCGGCGGCCAGAGCCGCTCCGGCCGCGGATCGACGGCAGCGACGTGGAACCCGGCCCGCATGGCCCGATGCGCCAGCGCTCGGCCGGTCGGTCCGAGCCCGACCACGCAGAGGTCGAATTCCCGGACCGCCCTGTCACCCATGCTTCGCATTCAAACCGCTCCGTCCGTTCGCCCGCAACACCGCGTCCCGCCGGTCACCTACTCGGGGGTGATCCAGGTGGTGATGTCGGCGTGCACGACCTCGAGGCCGTGCTTGTCGTAGATGGACACCGGAACGGTCAGCTCCTGCCCCTCGGTGATCCGGGTGAAGTCGGGCACCTCGGCCAGCTTCGCCACCGCGCGCAGACCGGTCTCGGCCTTGGCCAGGTACTGCACATTCATGGCCTTGGGAATCCAGCGGTGCGTATCGGGCACCGTGGCCTCGCTCAGCATGCCCATGGCTACCTCGGCCAGGTTGCAGGCCGCGATCGCGTGAAAGGTGCCAAGGTGGTTGTGGATGCCGAACCACTTCGGCGAGGTCACCTCGCACAGTCCGGGCTCCAGCCGCACGACGCTCGGCAGCACCGTCCCGAAGTAGGGCACCCGGGCCACCATGCCGAGCGAGAACAAGGTGTGTCCCAGCCGGTTGTCCGGCAGCTTGTTCCAGATCCGATGAGTCGCGGTCGGTTTCGTCATGGCTCGATCTTACTCGGAAGTAAGTTCGTCTGCGGTAGTGGTCGGGCGCGCCCGGGATTCGCACCCTGACCTGCTGGCGAAGCGTTGGTAGGGGGCGGATTTGAAGTCGCCAACGCAGTCGGGCATACTGTTCGGGTTGCCTTGCGCCGGGTCATGCCGTTCGACGGTTGTGGCGGGTGGCGAGGCGAGCAACACCCAATCGTGTACCTCGCTGGACATCCAGCGTGGGTACGTCCGGGACGAACGTTCCAGGCCAGGTGAAGTTTTCGACCGGGGCCGAGGGATGAGCGGCTGCGTGGAATGCCGATCGAAGATCGGCGCGACACGCCCGACCGCGTGGACCGGAGAACCATGACAGATGAACAGCGGCGAGGATCGGGCGTGCCCGGTCGCGGTCTCACGGTGTTGGATCTTGCCCGAGCGGGGGCCGTGCGTGGTTACGCAGGCTGCCGTCGCCGGGCCTGACCCGATCAGGCTGGGACGTCTTCGTGTGTTCGGGCTGTGCAATTGAAGGTGGTACGGAAGCCGGCTTCCGGACCACGAACGATAAGCGGAGAAAAGGACACTTAGCGTGGCGGGACAGAAGATCCGCATCAGGCTCAAGGCCTATGACCACGAAGCGATCGACGCGTCCGCGCGCAAGATCGTGGAGACGGTGACCCGCACCGGGGCCCGTGTGGTCGGGCCGGTGCCGTTGCCGACCGAAAAGAACGTGTACTGCGTCATCCGTTCGCCGCACAAGTACAAGGACTCGCGCGAGCACTTCGAGATGCGGACGCACAAGCGGCTGATCGACATCCTCGACCCGACGCCGAAGACGGTTGATGCCCTTATGCGTATCGACCTGCCGGCCAGCGTCGACGTCAACATTCAGTGACGGGGACTCGAGATATGACTGACAACAAGAACAGGCCGGCGGCCGGCATCCTGGGCACCAAGCTCGGTATGACCCAGGTGTTCGACGACAAGAACCGTGTCGTCCCCGTGACCGTCATCAAGGCCGGACCGAACGTCGTTACCCAGATTCGCACCGTGGAGCGCGACGGCTACAGCGCCGTCCAGGTCGCTTTCGGCGCCATCGACCCGCGCAAGGTGAACAAGCCGGTTTCCGGTCAGTTCGCCAAGGCCGGTGTCACCCCGCGCCGCCACGTCGCCGAGATCCGCGTCGCGGACGCCTCCACCTTCGAAGTCGGCCAGGAGATCAACGCCGATGTCTTCGAAGAGGGCGCCTACGTCGACGTCACCGGCACCAGCAAGGGCAAGGGCTTCGCGGGCACCATGAAGCGCCACGGCTTCCGTGGTCAGGGCGCTTCGCACGGTGCCCAGGCGGTACACCGTCGCCCCGGTTCCATCGGTGGTTGCGCCACCCCCGGCCGCGTGTTCAAGGGCATGCGCATGTCGGGTCGCATGGGTAACGACCGTGTCACCACGCAGAACCTGTCGGTGCACAAGGTCGACGCCGAGAACGGCCTGCTGCTGATCAAGGGCGCGATCCCGGGTCGCAAGGGCAGCGTCGTGACCGTCAAGAGCGCAGTGAAGGGTGGTGCGCACGCATGACCAGCCCCGCAGTTGATACAGAGAAGAAGGCCGTGAATCTCACGCTCCCGGTCAAGGAACTCGGCGGCAAGACCAACGGCACCGTCGAGCTCCCCGCGGAGATCTTCGATGCCACCGCGAACATCTCGCTGATGCACCAGGTCGTCATCGCGCAGCTCGCTGCCGCACGCCAGGGCACGCACGCGACGAAGACGCGCGGCGAGGTCTCCGGTGGTGGCAAGAAGCCGTACCGCCAGAAGGGCACCGGTCGCGCCCGTCAGGGTTCGACCCGCGCGCCGCAGTTCACCGGTGGTGGCACCGTGCACGGTCCGCAGCCGCGTGACTACAGCCAGCGCACCCCCAAGAAGATGATCCGCGCCGCGCTGCGTGGCGCCCTCTCGGATCGTGCGCGCAACGAGCGCATCCACGTGATCACCGAACTGGTCTCGGGTCAGACCCCGTCGACCAAGACCGCGAAGTCGTTCCTGTCCGAGCTGTCGGACCGGAAGAAGTTCCTGCTCGTCCTCGGACGTGAGGACATCGCGGGCTGGAAGAGCGTGCAGAACCTGGAGTTCGTGCACCCGATCGCGCCGGATCAGCTCAACACCTACGACGTGCTCGAGAGCGACGAAGTGGTGTTCAGCGTAACGGCCTTGAACGCCTTCGTGCACGGCGCTGAGTCATTCAAGGACGCCGAATCCGCACAGGAGGAGAGCAAGTGACCACGATCGCCGACCCCCGCGACATTCTGCTGGCGCCGGTCATCTCGGAGAAGTCCTACGGACTGATCGAGGAAGGTACCTACACCTTCATCGTGCACCCGGATTCCAACAAGACGCAGATCAAGATCGCCGTCGAGAAGGTCTTCGGTGTGAAGGTGACCAGCGTCAACACCGCCAACCGTCAGGGCAAGCGCAAGCGGACCCGCTTCGGTTACGGCAAGCGCAAGGACACCAAGCGCGCGCTCGTGACCATCTCGGCCGACAGCAAGCCCATCGAGATCTTCGGAGGCCCGGTCGCGTAAGCGCCTGGGAATCCAGAAAGCAGAGAAGAACTCATGGCAATCCGTAAGTACAAGCCGACTACGCCGGGCCGTCGTGGCTCCAGCGTCTCGGACTTCGCTGAGATCACTCGGTCGACCCCCGAAAAGTCGCTGATCCGCCCGCTGCACAGCAAGGGTGGCCGCAACGCCCACGGTCGTATCACCACGCGTCACCGCGGTGGCGGCCACAAGCGTGCCTACCGTCTGATCGACTTCCGTCGACTGGACAAGGACGGCATCCCGGCCAAGGTCGCGCACATCGAGTACGACCCGAACCGCACCGCCAACATCGCGCTGCTGCACTACCGGGACGGCGAGAAGCGCTACATCATCGCTCCCAAGGGCGTGGTGCAGGGCACCCCGATCGAGTCCGGCCCGACCGCCGACATCAAGCCGGGTAACAACCTGCCGCTGCGCAACATCCCGACCGGTACCACGATCCACAACGTGGAGCTGCGTCCGGGCGGTGGCGCAAAGCTGGCCCGTGCCGCAGGCATGAGCGTCCAGCTGCTCGGTAAGGAAGGCCCCTACGCCACGCTGCGTATGCCCTCCGGTGAGATCCGTCGCGTCGACGTGCGCTGCCGCGCCACCGTCGGCGAGGTCGGCAACGCCGAACAGTCCAACATCAACTGGGGTAAGGCCGGCCGTATGCGCTGGAAGGGCCGCCGCCCCACGGTCCGTGGTGTCGTCATGAACCCGGTCGACCACCCGCATGGTGGTGGTGAGGGCAAGACCTCCGGTGGTCGCCACCCGGTCTCGCCGTGGGGTCAGCCGGAAGGCCGCACCCGCAAGCCCAACCGTCCGAGCGACAAGCTCATCGTCCGCCGTCGCAAGACCGGCAAGAAGCGCTGAAGGAGGAGGTAAGAAATGCCACGCAGCCTCAAGAAGGGCCCGTTCGTCGACGACCACCTCCTCGCGAAGGTGGACGTTCAGAACGAAAAGGGCAGCAAGCAGGTCATCAAGACCTGGTCCCGTCGTTCGACCATCATCCCCGATTTCATCGGTCACACCTTCGCCGTCCACGACGGCCGCAAGCATGTGCCGGTGTTCGTCTCGGAATCCATGGTCGGGCACAAGCTGGGTGAATTCGCGCCCACCAGGACGTTCAAGAGCCACGTCAAGGAAGACCGGAAGAGCAAGCGGCGATGAGCGAATCAAACACAGCGACGGTTCAGAACCCGACTGCCCGGGCGACGGCGAAGCACGTTCGCGTCACCCCGATGAAGGCTCGCCGCGTCGTGGACCTGGTCCGCGGCAAGCGGGTCGAGGACGCACTCGCGATCCTGAAGTTCGCACCCCAGGCCGCGAGCGAGCCGGTCGCCAAGGTCGTCGCCAGCGCCGCGGCCAACGCCGAGAACAACCTCGGTCTGAACCCGGCCACGCTGGTCATCTCGACCGCCTACGTCGACGAGGGCGCGACCATGAAGCGTTTCCAGCCGCGGGCCCAGGGCCGCGCGTTCCGGATCCGCAAGCGCACCAGCCACATCACCATCGAGGTCGAGAGCGTGCCCACTGCCGGTGCTGCTCGCAGCCGCCGGAAGGGAGGGGCAAAGTAAATGGGACAGAAGATCAATCCCCATGGCTTCCGCCTCGGTATCACCACCGACTGGAAGTCGCGTTGGTACGCGGACAAGCAGTACGCGGACTACGTGAAGGAAGACGTCGCCATCCGCAAGCTCCTGGCCACCGGCATGGAGCGGGCGGGCATCTCCAAGGTGGAGATCGAGCGCACCCGTGACCGGGTTCGCGTCGACATCCACACCGCGCGTCCGGGCATCGTCATCGGTCGCCGCGGCGCCGAGGCCGATCGCATTCGCGCCGAGCTGGAGAAGCTCACCAAGAAGCAGGTGCAGCTGAACATCCTCGAGGTCAAGAACCCCGAGTCGGATGCGCAGCTCGTTGCCCAGGGTGTCGCCGAGCAGCTGTCCAACCGTGTGGCGTTCCGTCGCGCGATGCGCAAGGCCATCCAGTCGGCCATGCGTTCGCCGAACGTCAAGGGCATCCGGGTGCAGTGCTCGGGCCGCCTCGGTGGCGCCGAAATGTCGCGCTCGGAGTTCTACCGCGAGGGTCGCGTCCCGCTGCACACGCTGCGCGCTGACATCGACTACGGCCTCTACGAGGCCAAGACCACCTTCGGTCGCATCGGCGTGAAGGTCTGGATCTACAAGGGCGACATCGTCGGTGGCAAGCGTGAGGTCACGGCCGCGGCCGCGCCCGCCGCTGGTGACCGCCGTGAGCGCCGGGAGCGGCCGAGCCGCCCGCGTCGGTCCGGTTCCGCAGGCACCACCGCGACCAGCACCGAAGCCGGTCGTGCAGGCGCCGCTACCGCGGTTGCCGACGCCCCGGCAGAAACACAGGAGGGCTGACGCATGTTGATGCCACGGAAGGTCAAGCACCGGAAGCAGCATCACCCGAGCCGCAGCGGCATGGCCAAGGGCGGCACTTCGGTCGCGTTCGGTGAATTCGGCATTCAGGCTCTCGAGCCGGCCTACGTCACCAACCGGCAGATCGAGTCCGCGCGTATCGCGATGACCCGCCACATCAAGCGTGGCGGCAAGATCTGGATCAACATCTACCCGGATCGCCCGCTCACCAAGAAGCCGGCCGAAACCCGCATGGGTTCCGGTAAGGGTTCGCCGGAGTGGTGGATCGCGAACGTCAAGCCCGGGCGCGTGATGTTCGAAATGAGTTACCCCAACGAGGAGATCGCTCGTGAGGCCCTGCGCCGCGCGATGCACAAGCTCCCCATGAAGTGCAGGATCGTGACCAGGGAGGAGCAGTTCTGATGGCTACCGGTACACCGGCCGCAGAGCTCCGCGAGCTCAACGAAGAGGAGCTCGTCGCCCGCCTGCGCGAGTCGAAGGAAGAGCTGTTCAATCTGCGCTTCCAGATGGCGACGGGTCAGTTGGACAACAACCGTCGCCTGCGCGTCGTGCGTCACGAGATCGCGCGCATCTACACGGTCATGCGTGAGCGCGAGCTCGGCCTGGCCTCGGCACCCGCTGGCAAGGGAGATGCGGCATGAGTGAAGAGAACGTGACCCCCGAGGTCAAGCGCGGCACCCGCAAGGTTCGCATCGGCTACGTGGTCTCGGACAAGATGAACAAGACCATCGTCGTCGAGCTGGAAGACCGCACGCGGCACAAGCTCTACGGCAAGATCATTCGCTCCACCACCAAGGTGAAGGCGCATGACGAGAACGAGATCGCCGGTGTCGGCGATCGCGTCCAGCTGATGGAGACCCGCCCGCTGTCCGCCACCAAGCACTGGCGGTTGGTCGAGGTCCTGGAGAAGGCCAAGTAACCCCTTTTCCGGCGGAAAAGCAAAGGCCCGCTTCCCATTTGGGAAGCGGGCCTTTTTCATATCTGCTCGGCGGTTCGGATTATTCACCCGGTCTGCGGCGGAGCCGGTCTATCGTTTCGATCGAATAACGATGCCAGCGTTGTGCTGATGACGTTCGACAGTATTGGCAGCAATTGATCGCGACCCGGCGGATTGATCCAGTGCACCCCTTCGCGGGTCCACCGCCCGAGGCCCGTCGGTATCATCAGCGCGCTGCCTACGACGGGCACACAAATGTTTTTGCGTGCCAGCAGTTCCAGGACCTGATCACCCGGGGAGTAGTCCACGGCGGCGACGAAGGTCCAGCGGATCTGCCGCGCCAGCACCGGGCCTGGAGTTCCCTGCTGTAGCAAGGAATTTCGGACTTTTTCGGCCAATAGCTTCGGCATGTGGACAATGCTCAGATGGTTCGTCACCGGCAGCATGACATAACCGCCGCGTTCCTCGGCGGGAAGATGAAACTGTTGGCGGTAGTAGTCCGCCCAATCGACGACGCTCTCGAGTTCCTCGGTGTCCACGGTGGCCTTCGTCCCGTTCAGCACTGATGTCGTTTGGTTTGCAAGTAGCCTGAGGCCGGATCAGATGTACGCCCGGAATATCTTTCCGGGATTGTTGCCCAGCCGAGTCGGAAGATTGTGTTGTGCGCGGAATGACCCAGAACCTCACCATCGGTGAGCGGGTGTCTTGGTACCGACGGCGTCGCGGTATGTCCCAAGACGTGCTAGCCGGTCTTGTCGGGCGGACAGACGATTGGATGAGCAAGGTCGAAAACAATCGGATTCCGCTGGACCGCTTGTCGGTGATCCGTCTACTCGCAGACGCACTCGATGTTTCGCTGGGAGACCTGATCGGTGATCCGAGTCTGTTGGAATGGACCACCGACAGCGGGAGTTCGACCATCCCCGCGCTCCGGGCCGCGTTGATGGACTACAGCCATTTGATGCCTGCGCCGGTGCCGCCTGCTCGTGATCCGGAGTCGTTTCAACTCCCCGCGCTCGAACGGGAGCTGCGTGGTGTTTTCGATGCCTATCAGGCGGCCCCGGAACAGGTTCGCCATCATTACCTCAGCCGACAACTCGTACTCACCTGGATGCGCAACGCGCACGGCAGTCCTTCGTTCGTCTTGCAAGCCTTGGCCCAACGAATGCACGTCGTGAGGTAACCAATGACCAATGCGGACAATCGGTTTGCACACGCACGTCTGGCGGCGGGAGCGCTTTTCGTGCGCGGCGACGAGGTGCTGTTGGTGCACAAGACCTACGGCAGCGGTTGGGATATTCCCGGCGGGTACGTCGAGCCCGGGGAGTCGCCAGGTGCGGCTTGCCGTCGCGAGGTTCGCGAAGAGCTCGGAATCGACCGTGCACCAAGGCATTTGCTGGTTCACGATTGGGCGCCGAGCGAGGGCGAAGGTGACAAGATCCTCTATGTTTTCGACTGTGGCGAGATCGGAGCCGATGAGCGAGCCATCAGCCTCCAGGAGAGCGAACTCGACCGCTGGGCGTGGGTCGGGTTGTCGAAGTTCGATGACTACCTGATCCCGCGGCTCGCCCGCCGACTACGTCGAGCACATATCGCACGTTCCGAGAGCCGTACCGTCTACCTCGAACATGGTGAGCCTGCGCCGATGTGATCCGGGCTCGAGCAGGTGCGTGGTTGCGCGCCGTCGGATCGAATCATCGGATTAATCGGTGGCGTGCGAGTGGGCGGGCGTGGGACGCTCGGTCGGGTGCGGGCCTACAGGGAGGTGCTGGCTGACTCGGCGGTACGCAATGTGCTGCTGCTGGGGGTGATGGTTCGCATTCCGTTCTTCGCCGGGTCGGTGCTGCTCGCACTGCATGTAGTGCAGACCTTGCACGGGTCGTATGGGCAGGCCGGGGCGCTGAGTTCGGTTGTCACGCTGTGCGTCGCGGCGAGTGGGCCGTGGCGTGGCCGTATGTTGGACCGGTTCGGGCTGCGGCGCACTATTCTGCCGTCGATCGTGGTCGGGGCGGCGTGCTGGTCGATCGCGCCGTTCGTCGGGTACGAGGCGCTACTGGTGCTGGCTGCGGTCGCCGGGCTTTTCGATATTCCGATCTTCACTGTGGTTCGGCAGGCCGTGATCGCAACGACCACCGAGCAGAGCCGTCAACCGGCGCTGGCACTGGAATCGGTGTCGGTGGAGATGGCGTTCATGGTCGGGCCGGTGCTCGGCGTCGCCGCCGCCACGGCTTGGTCGACAACGCTCACCCTATTCGGCATGCAGATGGCGCTGGTGTTGGCGGGAGTCTTTGTGTGGGTGCGTAATCCGCCGCTGCGCTCGGATGACAAGGCCGGGGCCGCGACGGTGCCGCGGCGCGAATGGTTTCGGGTCGAGTTCGTCGCGCTGTGCATCGGCGCGTGTGTGGCGATCGCGGTGCTCGCGGGTTCGGAATTGACATTCGTATCCGCGATTCGCGAGTTCGGCGCGCAGCGGTGGCTCGGCGTGGTCATGGCGGTCTGGGGTTTCGGTTCGCTGGTCGGCGGGCTTGTCTACGGCGCTTTGCGCCGATCCATTTCGACGTATGTGCTGCTCGCCGGGCTCGGCGCCGTCACCATTCCGATGTGCTTCGCCATCGGTCCGCTATCGCTCGGGGTGACCGGGCTCATTGCCGGAGCACTTTGTGCGCCAACGCTTGTCGCATCCGTGGATCAATTGAGTCGAATTGTTCCGGAGGGCGGGCGCGGCGAGGCGATCGGCTGGCACGGCGCCGCGATGACGCTCGGCAACGGCATCGGCAGTTCTCTCTGCGGCGTCGCGATCGACGCGGGCGGATTCCCGGCGGGCTTCGCGGTGGCCGCGGCACTCGGGCTCGGACTCGGTATCGGGCTGTTGCTGCTGGTCAGGGTGGTGCGTCGGGTCGACCGAGAGGAGGTGCCCGTTGGGGCGCGCTGAACTCGCTCGGCGCAGGTCTTGCGTTATACGTATACATCTACTTATAGTGATTCTCGACGGACGCCGAGGAGCGGGCTCGAGGCGACCGGTAAACAGCAGATCGACTCACCGCAGCGGACCGAATCGAGTCCGCTGGCGTCGAACCAATGCTTTTGTATATGAGACGGGGAATCATGACACCGGATTCGAGTGCACCGACCGACACCGCTTCGGATGTGACCACGATCAATATCGAGAAGAACGCATCGGATATGCGCGATGTGCTGCTCGAGGTCGGTCCCGGCGGCCTGCGCCGACAGCGCTTCGTCGGGCGAAAGCTCGGTGAGACAAGGGAATTCACCAAATCGGGAATCGAGGTGATCCGGGTCTACCTGAGCCGCAAGGGCAAATACGTTGTGCATCGGCAGCGGGCCGACTGGATGGACTTCGCGCTGACGAACTGGACCAAGAATCTGAAGAACTGGCGCGAGATCTTCGACGTCGGCGACCAGAACTGGGGCGACTACACGGTGGACATCGTCGACTCGGTCGAGGAACTCGCCGGGCGGATTCCGGCACGCATCTACCGCGAACTCGTCGGCACCGCGACGAGTCCGAACATCGACGAACTCGACATCTGAGACCGGTCCGCTCGTTCGGACCTCGAAAGGACTTCTCCCACATGTTCGCTCGACTGGGCGCGATCGTCGTGCACAACCCGTTGAAGGTGATCGGTCTCTGGCTGTTCATCGTGATCGCGGTGGTGGCCACGGCGCCGCAACTGAAATCGACCACCGACCAATCCGAATTCCTGCCATCGCATTACGAGTCGATTCAGGCAATGCAATTGCAGCAGAAGGCATTTCCGCAACAGCAGGCGCCTGCGGCGCTGCTCGTCTTCGTCCGCGCGGACGGCGCACCGCTGTCCGAGGCCGATTCGGCGAGCGTGACGGCGATCGCGTCGAAGCTCGACGACCAGAGAATAAAGGACGTCATCGGCATCCAGGCCGTTCCGCCCTCGGAGAACCGGTTGGTGCAGATCGCCGCCGTGCAGATGACGAAGGTGACCAATGCGGGCGATACGACGCAGAGCGATGCGGTCAAGAAACTGCGCGACGCATTGCGCGATCAGGTGCAGAGTTCGGATCTGAAGGCGGGCGTCACCGGTCAGGCGGCGCAGATGCTGGACCAGACCGAGTCCGGTGAAAAGGGAATGGCCATTATCGGCATCGCCACAGTGGTGCTGATTCTGGTGTTGCTGCTGATCATCTTCCGCAGTCCGGTGATCGCGCTGCTGCCGATTGTCGTGATCGGCGCGGTCTCCGGCACCGTCGGCGGCCTGATCGCGATGGTGAGCAAGGCCTTCGATCTGAAGGTCGACAGTTCGGTGAATTCCATTCTGCTGGTGGTGCTTTTCGGTGTCGGCACCGACTACATCCTGTTCCTGATGTTCCGGTACCGGGAGCGACTGCGGTCCGGCGAGGATCCGAAGACCGCGATGGTCAGTGCGGTCACCAAGGTCGGCGAGGCGATCACCTCGGCGGCCGGTGCGGTGATCATCGCGTTCATGGCGCTGATCCTGTCCACACTCGGCATGTTCCGTGCGCTCGGTCCCGCGCTGGCGATCGCCGTCGCGGTGGCGCTGCTGGCCGGTCTCACGCTGGTGCCCGCCGTGGTTTCGCTGTTGGGCACCAAGGTGTTCTGGCCGTCGAAGGCGTGGCAGCAGGAGCCGAAGGGTGCGCGCTTCGGTGCGATCGGCGCGGCGATGGGGCGGCGGCCCGGTGCGTTCGCGGCCGTATCCGGTGGGCTGATGGTGGCCCTGGGTGTGCTTGCGTTCGGCTTCCATCCGACGTTCGATCTGAGCTCGGGCTCGACCTCGGATTCCTCCGAATCGACGGTCTACAACCAGGAATTGCTCAAGGGGATGCCCGCCGGATCGACCCAACCGTCCGAGGTGCTGTTGCATTCGGACACCGGCGCACCGCTCGATAATGACCAGCTCACCGCCTATCGCGCCGTACTCGCCGCGGTGCCGGGTGTGAGTCAGGTCGGGGCGCCGACGGTATCGAGTGACCGACTGGCCGCCGACTTCCAGGTGACCCTCGATGGTGCGCCCGAATCGGATGCCGCGCTCGATACGGTGCGTGGTCCGCTGCGCGATACCACGCATTCGGCGGCACCCGCGGGCACTACCGCTGTGGTGGGTGGCATCTCGTCGGTGTTCGTCGACTTCCAGGACGCGATGGTGCACGACTACAAGATCGTGTTCCCGGTGGCGGCGATTCTCATCATGATCGTGCTCGCGCTGCTGCTGCGCAGTCTGGTGGCGCCGTGGTACCTGATGGCCTCGGTCTTCCTCGGCTTCGCCGCGACGCTCGGTGCGGCGGTACTCGTTTTCCAGCACTTCCAGGGCAATTCCGGACTGATCTTCACCCTGCCGGTGATCATGTACCTATTCGTGGTGGCACTCGGCACCGACTACAACATTCTGATGGTCGCTCGCTTGCGTGAGGAGGCGCGAGCCGGAAACGAGCCGAAACAGGCTGCCGCCCTCGCGGTTCGGCACACCGGTCCGACCGTCGCCGCAGCCGGTGTAATCCTGGCGGGCACCTTCGCCTCGATGATGTTGGCGGGCAACAATGTGCTGTCACAGATGGGCTTTGCGATCTCGGTGGGCATCGCGATCGCCGCATTCGTCATGGCGATGTTCTTCACCCCGGCGGTGACCGCGCTGATCGGGCACCGTGCCTGGTGGCCGGGGCATGGGGATCGGGATTCGAAGGGTGCATCCGAGGGGATGGCGGAAGATACGCGCTCGGATCCGTACGCATACTCGGATACGTTCTCCAACTAAAGGCCGAGCAGGCAGCGGCAACAGGTCGAACCTCGCAACACAGATCAGTCCAGCCGTTGAGTGAACAGGGCCGTCCGACTCGGGATATCCAAGTCGGACGGCCCTTCTCGTCGTCCTCAATGCTCGTTGCCGCATACCCAGCGACTACCTCGCATACGGTGTGCAACCCTATGTGAGGTAGTCACTCGGCATGCGTGAGCAGGAATCACCGAACGCCGCGCTGCTGACGGTGCTGTTGCGCCGCTGCTGACGTCGCGCTGTCGCTGCTGACGCCGCCGCTGCTGACGTCGCGCTGTCGCTGCTGACGCCGCCGCTGCGTTGCCGCCGTCGGCCGTCGCTGCCGCTGCTGTCGGGCTTGTCGTTACGTCGCTGTCGCTTTCGGGCTGTCACTGCTGTTGCTGCTGCCGCTGAGCCGCCGACGGCCGCAGCTGCGCGGGTATTCGTGTGTGGGGAGCACCGAATGTCGCCCTGTCGGTGCTGCTGCCGTGCTGTTGTCGGTTGCAGTGGTGAGGTCTGGTCAGCTGCTGATTGCGTAGGGGCGGCGGACTCGGCGGGCGAATTCCAAGACTTGGGCGATAGCGGTGCGGGAGAGGCCGACTTCGGCGCCGATGCTGGTTGGGGTCCAGGATTGGTCGGCGAGCATGAGGATTTCAGCGAGTTGTTCCACGGGGATGACCGAGAGGCCGCGGCCAGCGATTGCGCGGGCGACCGACCACACCTCGATATCGTCGCTCTCGGAGCCGAGGTTCTCGGTCAGCACGTTCTCGGCCGAAAGCGATTGCACGACTTCGCTGATCACCTCGCTGGTGGTCCGGCGAGGTGTGTCCTCCGGAACGAGTTGCCTGACGTCGGCATCGGATACTGTCGCCTGATCCTCGTGATCGACTGCGGAGTTGTCGGCGCTCGAAGTGCGGTGACCCTCCATTGCTCGTGTGATTCGTTCGGCCGGCGTCGGTGTGGCGGAACCTCGGGTAGCACGCTGGGGTTCGGTGGGTGTGCTTGTGCGTGTGGGGGTTTCGGCGCGAGTGCTGGACTTCGCAGGGCGGGGAGCGTCAGCTGGCGTGCCCGTGCCCGCAGCGGTTGCGGTGTGGGGCACCGTGGCGCGATCGGTATCGGCCTGTGCGCGGTCCCCGGTGTCCGTACTGGTCTGCGCAAGGGATTCGACAGTCGCCGTATCGAAGATGCTCAGCTGCGACTGCGCTGCAGGGCGTGCTGCGGCCCGCTGCGGTTCCGCTTCTCCGACAACAGAAGTCGCGCTCGCACTGCGATTGGAACGTTCGTCGCGACCGGACGCACTGGTCGTGGCATCGGGTTCGAGGCCTGCAGCCGTGGAGGCCGTGCGCTCGTCCGGAGTGCTGGCGTCGGCCGCCGTTGCAGCCCGGAGGTCGATATCTGTAGCAGGAGCTGCGTCTTCTGTGGCAGGCAAAGCCCCACGATCGGCGGCCGCAGGTGCTGTGCGAGCATCGAAGCCGCTGGTATTGGAAGCCGTGTGCGCGTAGCGAGTGGAAGCAGTAGTCGCGGACGCGGTACGGACGTTGGCGGCAACAGTCGTGTGCTCATCGCTAGCAGTCGCCGCGGTCCTGGGCTCGAGTCCTGCTGCGGCAACAGTCGTGTGCTCGTCGCGGCCGCTGGCACTCGGCGTAGCCGTCCGGGGAGCTGAGCCTGTGCTCGCGGAAGTTGTGCGTTCATCGGCCGCGGGCGCCAGCGCGGTCCGGGGATGCGTGGTATGGGGATCGAAACCTGTTGTGGCAGTGAGAGTCATGCGCTCATCGCCAGCAGTCACTGCGGTCTGGGGATCGAGACCGATTGCGGCAGGAGTCGTGTGCTCATCGGCACCGGTATGCGCGAGTCCGTTCGCGGCACCGGCCGTGTGCTTGTCGCGGGTGCTGGCGGCGCTCGGCGCTGCCGTTTGTGGCGTGAAGTCCGTGTCGGTGAGGGGCGTGCGCTGATCGGCACTGGTATTGGGGACGAGTCCGTCCGCGGCGACGGCCGTGTGCTCGTCGCGGGTGCTGTTGGCGGCGCTCGGCGCTGCCGTTTGTGGCGCGAAGTCCGTGTCGGCGAAGGTCGCGCGCTCATCGGCACCGGGCCTTGGCGCGTCTCGAGGCTCGAACCCGGCAGAAGTCGTGTCCCGAGCATTCATCGGTGCCGTCGCGGACTTGCCGAGCGCAGTGGCGTGACCTGCGCGCTCGGCGCTCGCAGCCGTATCTGGTGTTATGCGCTGATCGAGGTCCGTGGCATGAAATGTGTTCTTGCCGAGGCTGTTCGCGGCGCTCGCCGACGTATTGGCCGGCAATGTTCCGTTGGCGTGGGTATAGGGCCGCGCGGTGTCATGGATCGGATCCGTCGCACGCACCGCGTTACCAGCGCGGTAGTCGTCGTTCGGGAGCTGTTGGGTGAGACGGCCGTTCGTCGAGCGGGTGCTCTGTGCGTGATAGACAAGCGTTTCCGTGCAATCGAGGCGCGAGACGGGAACCGAGTCGGGTTGGGCGGTACGCCTCGCCGCATCGGCGACGTGGGGATCCATATCGACCGGGAAGCGGACACCGGCTTGGTCGAGCAGGGGATCGAAACCCGTGGCGGCGAGCAGTTCTCGACGGTCGGTGGGTTCATCGGCACGGAACGTATCGATGGGTGCGCCACGTTCGGTGGTTACTCGATGCCGGGGCGGCAGGTCGGGTTCGTCCTCGACCAGCGGTACACCGTCGATGAGCAGGGCGTATCGCGCGGAAACCCAGGCGTGCAACCAGATCACGACGCCGACCATGACCGGTGCGATCGCGTATTCGGCGGCCTGACCGAAGGATCCGGCGGCCAGGTGCGGGCCCGCGTTGAGCGCGATGGTCGTGCCGAGCAAGGCGGCTTCGAAGAAGACGACCTTGCCGCGGTCGAGTTCGCGGCCCCAGCGGGCGGCCGTCGTCGCGGCCACCATGATGGTGATGATCGGGATCGAGATCATTGCCTCGATCCCATAGCTCAACCAGTACAGGGGATCTGCCATATTCCCGCTGGGCACCAGGTTGTGCTGCACATTCACCCCGGCCCACACCATGCCGAGCACCACGACGGTGATCAACGCACGCGAGGACCATTCGGCCCGCCGGTACAACTGGGCAAGGCGCGCATCCTGATTCGAGACCCGTCGCCGCGCCGCCAGTGCGCGCCGATGCCAGCGGGCGTCCGCGTCATCGGCGCGCTGGATGGCGGACATGGTTCGCCGGTTGCGCTTCTCCGCCGTGAGTTCATCCTGGACAGCCCGTTTCCGCTGCCCCCGGCGCTGCGCCCGAACCCATTGCGCGAGTTCGCGTTCCGCATCGATCTCGTCATCCGATAATGCCTGTACCAGCGCCGCGTCATCCTGCAGCGGCAGCCGCCCCCGCGCGTTCGCGACCCGCTCGGCCAATGCGGCGATCTCGGACCTACCGGTCGACTGTTTGTCGCGCATCGCGAGCCTTCCCAGGAGCAGGTGTCATATCGACGCAGACCTACATGCTCGAACATATGTGTGATCGCACCGAGATTAAACCGGTACGCGCCCGAGGTCAATGCCGCGGACCCCGAAAACTCGAACAAATGCGCGAATCGCAAGCTCCCGGGCTTGCTCGGAATTCGGGTCAGCTGAGGGTGGTGTGCCAGACGATGGCGGCGGCCAATGCGCCCGCGCCGTTTATCGACCAGTGCAGGGCGATGGGGGCGAGGAGGCTGCCGCTGCGGCGGCGCAGCCAGGTGAAGACGACGCCCGCGGCGGCGGTGGCGATGACGGCGAGCAGGATGCCGATGATCTGACCGGCCGGGCCGCCGCCGATGAAGCCGGTCAGGCCTCGGTTGCTGGTGGTCAGGCCGAGGGAGGAGGCGATATGCCAGAGGCCGAACAGCAGGGAGCCTGCCGCGAAGACCCCGCGGACGCCGTAGACGCGGTCGAGCGTGCCGTGCAAAACACCGCGGAAGGCCAACTCTTCCGGGATCGCGGTCTGCAGCGGGATGACGATCATCGATGCGATGAGCGCGCCGGAAATGGTGGCGTAGCGGTCGGCGAGGAAGAACGGCCGGGTGATCGGCAGCAGCGCCCCGATCGCGACCACCGCGAGCACCAAGCCGACCGCGCCGAGCGCCCATAGCGTGCTGCGTCGCCAGTGCCGTGGTGCGAGTCCGAGTTCGGACCAGCCGAGTCCACGTCGCCGCATGAGCCCGAGCAGCACCACGGCGGCGATCGGAACGGTGAGGATGCTCGCCCACGCGGTGGTGAAGTGGGCGATCAGATTCGTGCAGGCCAGGACGATCACCACAACGGCCACGTCGAGATAGGCGTGCAGTTTGTGGCGGGGCGGTGCGCCTACCCAGCCCGTCGGCTCCGCCGACTGCCATTCCCCTTCGTCGAGGTCCTGTTGAAGCATCCGGCCCAGTCTACGGATGCCCACAACTGGCGCGACGGCTTCGGCTTCGGGGGGTTGCGTCATCAACATGGTCGTACCTTGTTTCGCGCTACGCTCCGCGGCGTTGATGCCGACCCCGCCAACCCGGCGGATCCGCCCATGCCTGCAGCGTCCGAGCACTGTCGAACCGGCGCGGTGCGCCGCTGACCGGGTCGGTGAATTCGAGTGATGTGGCCAGCAATTGCAGGGGACGAGTGAAGTCGTGCACAGATTTGTCGGTGAGCACCGGATAGAAGTCGTCGCCGAGGATCGGAATGCCGAGTCCGTTCATATGTAACCGCAGTTGATGGGTGCGCCCGGTCAGCGGTCGCAGCCGGTAGCGGCCGAGGCCCTCGCGCTGCTCGAGCAATTCGATCCAGGTCTCCGCATTGGGCTCACCCGCCACCTCCTGCGCGGCGAGCACCTGCTTCTCCTTGATGATCCGGCTGCGCACCGTGCGCGGCAGCGTCAGCTCCGGATCGAAGGGGGCGATGGCCTCGTACTCCTTGCGCACCGTGCGCTTGTGGAACATCGTCTGATAGGCCCCGCGTCGGGCCGGATTGATCACGAAGAGCACCAGCCCCGCCGTGACGCGATCGAGCCGGTGCGCCGGAATGAGATCGGGTAGGTCGAGTTCGCGACGTAGCCGGACCAACGCCGTCTGCAGGATGTGCTGGCCGCGCGGAATCGTCGCCAGGAAGTGCGGCTTGTCCACCACGAGCAGATCGTCGTCGCGGTAGATGATCGGGATATCGAACGGAACTTCGGTCTCATCGGGTAGGTCGCGATGGAACCAGACCGCGCCCCCCGGCACATACGGCGCGTCCGGTGCGATCGGACCGGATAGATCGACGATCCCGCCCGCATCCAGCAGCTCATCGATGCGCGCGGCGGGAACACGAGGCAGCCGATCCACCAGATGGTCGCGAATGGTCGCCCAATCGCCCTGCTCCGGTAGGCGGAGCCGGGCCGGATCCAGGCCGTGCCGCTTCGGCAACGGCGGCTGCTGCCTCCTTCTCATTACCGACGACCTTAGTCGGCGACTAATCCCCAGCTCACGGTCGGGTCGGGCTCAGAATCCGCGCAGTCGATCCGGGGTGATGCGCACTGTGACCGAGAAGTCGGCGTAGAACTGTTCGTCGGTCATCGACAGCGAGACGAGTCCCTCGACGTATTTCTCGGTGAACGCGGCGACTTCCGCCGGTGTCGGCCCGGTTTCGTCGATTCGCGCGGTGCCGGTGAGAATCACCACGTCGTCGCCGGTTGCGGTGCTGTTGAGATGTAGCGACACCCGAGAATTGCGGGCGATATTGCGCAACTTCGGCTTATCGGCCTGGCTGAAGATCAGGAATTCACCGTCGCGCCAGTGGAACCACACCGGATTCGGCTGTGGTGTTCCGCTGCGGCCGACGGTGGTCAGCCAGATGACATTCTCGCGTTCCAGGCGGGCGGCGACCCTGGCACCGAATGCGGTGCCGGTGTCGACGACGGGCGTGGCGGAGCGATCGGATTCGGTGGTGGTCATGATTCTGACAACGCAGACAGCGTGCAGTCGGTTCCAAGGCGGTGCAGTTGCGCCATCACGACTACGGCTCGGCGCGTTCGTCCAGCACCATTCGCCGGGACTCGACCAGCGTCTGCCGGGCGCGGCGGCGCACCTTGCAGCTGTCGACACTGCAATTCAGATGTACCTGCATCGCTCGGTGCGCCTGTCGCTCGGTCAAGGTGCCGGGATCACGGCGGCAATCGCCGATATTCGAAATAATTGTCGTGACAAACATTTTCACATCTCCAACCGCAGTCGCAATCTGTGTAGCTGCATAAGCTAGTAATGCTCGCGCGCGAAAGTTGCTGGGATGGTGCGCCGTTCACACAAGCTTCCCCGGCATGTCGAAGACATGTTGCCAAATGCGATGAGAGAACCGGTCATTCGGTATCGAGCAGGTGCGAGTTCCCACGGCACCCGATCGGTCGTCTATCGCCACCGCTCGTACCGCACGGTGCATGCTGCGCTCGCGGTGCTGATGGCAGGTCGGACCGTGCTCGTCATCGCGCACCGGCCACCACCGCTGTCCCGATCAGCCCATCCCGGAGGATGATTGGCGCTGCCGAGGGGAGTCAAAGGGTGGCCGGCGCGGAGATCAGGAACGACCATTTGACTACCGTCGGTGAGTTCGCAGCGCATGGTGCGGGCCGGGATGTTATTTCCAGTACGCGCGGGATTTGATGGCGGGTTTCGGGAGCTCGTGGGTGGTCTTGAGCGCCTTTACGATCGACCGTGTGGTGTGGCCGTCACACGCGACCCAGGCGAAAGCGTCCTTCGGGCATTCCATTTCATCGGCCTGCTCGCGCAGCAGCCGGCCGTTGTCGATCCGCTGCACCCATTTCACCTGGTGGTGCGGCTTATTGCGGACCGGCAGCCCGGTGTCGGATTCGTATTGCCATTCCAGCCAGACCCGGGCGGGCACATCGCCTATCGCGTCGAGCAGGGAATTGATGGCGGGCAGCGACGCGGTATCGCCGAAGATGACGAACTCGCTCGGGAGTGGGTCGGGCAGTTGGAAATCCGAGCCGAGCACCGAGACATCGATCTGGTCGCCGACGGCCGCCTTTTGCGCCCACATCGAGGCGGGCCCGTGGTGCACCGCGAATTCGATCGAGAATTTGTTCCCGTCCGGATCGGGATCGACCAGCGTGTAGCCCCGCTGATGTTCGCGCTCACCGTTCGGAATCCACAGCCGCACCCACTGCGTCGGATGCACCGGATGATCGGCGAGCAGTCCACCCGCATCGAATCCGAGCCGCATGTACTTGTCGCTGATGTACTCGGTCGAGGTCACCGTGAGCCGGTAATCCTCGGCGCGCCACGCCTTCAGCATCAACCCTTCGAAACCTCTACCCATGCAGCTAAGGTTAGCCTAAACACACTCTAATGTCGTGGGGTGTCCGGTGAAACTACTCCGAATGGCCGTGTGGCCCCGAGGCGATGATCGGCCTCGGGACCAACTCGCGTGTGTCGCAGGCGATTACAGGTTGCAGGGCAGCATCGCGACGCTCGCGATGGTGCATTCGGCCTCGCGGGTCAGCTTCCAGGTGCCGTCGATCTGCTTCCAGGACAGGTCGAAGTACCAGGGGTCCCAGCCGTCGATGGCGGTGGTCAGCTGGGCGGTGAGCAGATCGCCGGAGACATCGACCGGGCCGAGGACGTTCCAGCGGAAGCTCGGCGGCGCCGAGGCCATGACGCTGCCGACCTGGTCGACCAGGCTGAGACCGGCCTCGCCCGCCTCGAGTTCGGCCGCGCGGGCGGAGCGCGAAGCGCCGGTGTTCAGCACCAGTTGCAGCTTGGTCTTCAGCTCGCCGAGGCCGGGAGCCGCGGTCCGCATCGGCGCGCCGACGGGCGCGGCGGTGGCCGGGGCCGCCGTGGCGACGGTGCCGAATGCGCCGACAACTGCGGCCGCGGTGAGCGAGAACGCCGCGGCGGCAAGGCGTGCCACCGGCCTATTTCTGGTGCTGAGCATCGGATCATCCAATCGTTCGTTTGCCGGGAGGTGCCGATCCGGGGACTGGCACTACAGTGCAATATAAGGTAAGCCTATGCAAAGCTGAAGTCGGAAAGTTAGGTGACCCTGGCTACCGCCCCAGATCGAACGCAGGAGAACCGTGGACACACTATTGGTGGTCGGCGCCGGGCCGAAAGCCCTTGCGGTGGCGGCAAAGGCGCACGTCCTGCGGAAATTGGGGCTCGCGACCCCGCGCGTGATCGTCGTCGAGGCGCATGCTGTCGGCGGAAATTGGCTGCCGAGCGGCGGCTGGACCAACGGTCAGCACCGGCTCGGTACCAGTCCGGAAAAGGACATCGGATTCCCGTACCACTCGACTTGGGCGCGCGGGCACAACCGGGCCATCGACGAGGCGATGATGGCCTACAGCTGGACCTCCTTCCTGGTCGAGCACGGCACCTACGCCGAATGGATCGACCGCGGCCGGCCGAGCCCGCACCACCACGTCTGGGCTAAATATCTGCAGTGGGTGTCCCGCGCGATAGATCTCGAATTGGTCCTGGGGACAGTGGATTCGGTCGCGGCGGCGGCCGACGGCTGGCTGGTTTCGGTGACCGACGCCGCCGCTGGCAACAGCTTGCAGGTCGCTCGAAACAACACTGCTGTTATCACCCAGATCGACACGGACGCGCTGATGATCACCGGTCCTGGCCACAGCGGTCAGGCGTTGGCCGAACACCCCAGGGTGCTCAGCATCGCCGAATTCTGGGATCTGGCGGGCAAACGCGCGCTGCCGGTCTCCTCGCGCGTCGCGGTGATCGGTGGTGGCGAAACAGCGGGTTCGGCGCTGGACGAGCTGGTTCGCCACGACATGCTGACCATCTCGGTGATCACGCCCAAGGCCACCATCTACACCCGCGGCGAAAGCTATTTCGAGAACGCACTTTTCAGCGATCCGACGAAGTGGAACGCGCTGAGCATGGACGAGCGCCGCGACGTCATCCGGCGCACCGACCGCGGTGTGTTCTCGGTTCGCGTGCAGGAGAGCGTCATCGGCGACAACCGCGTGCATCACCTGCAAGGACGGGTCGTGCGGGTCGCCGAACGGGGTGACGGCGTGGCGGTGACGCTGCGCAACGACCGTCGCCCGGATCTGGTGCAGAACTTCGACCTGGTGGTCGACGCGACCGGCGGGCAGCCGCTGTGGTTCCTGGAGCTCTTCGATTCCGATGCCGCCGATCTGCTCGAGCTCGCCATCGGCGGCCCGCTGACCCAGCCCAGGCTGGAGGCCTCGATCGGCTACGACCTCGCGGTCTCCGGACTTGACGCGAAGCTCTATCTGCCGAATATGGCCGCCATCGCGCAGGGGCCCGGGTTCCCGAATCTCAGTTGCCTCGGCGAACTTTCGGATCGGATCTTGCGTACCGCCCCGGCGCGTCAGGTCGTCGGTGCGCGGCGGGGTGCGGCCGCCCGGCTGTGCTGATTCGGCCCGGATATCCCCAATACATCTACGTGAGGTTTTCATGCGCATCGTCTCGTTCGGCTTCCAGACCTGGGGCCGCAAAACGCTACAGGCACTGATCGATTCGGAGCACGAGGTCGTACTCGCGGTCACCCATCCGGCCAGTGCGGACTCCTACAAGGGAATCTGGTCGGATTCGGTCGAGGACCTCGCCCGCGCGCACGCCATACCTGTGCATCTGACCGAACGGGCCGATGCCGAAACCATCGACCTGGTGAAGCGGGCCGAACCGGACGTGATCGTGGTGAACAGTTGGTACACCTGGATGCCCGCCGAGCTCTACAACCTGCCCCCGCACGGCACCCTGAATCTGCACGATTCGCTGCTGCCCAAGTTCACCGGCTTCTCGCCGGTGCTGTGGGCGCTCATCAGCGGCGAGTCCGAGACGGGTCTGACCGTGCATCGGATGGACGAGGGGCTGGACACCGGCGACATCCTGGTGCAGCGCTCATTGCCCATCGGACCCACCGATACCGGCACCGAATTGGTCTTGCGCGGTATGGAACTCATCCCAGGCGCGCTGCAGGAAGCGCTGTACGCCCTGGAATCCGGTACCGCGCAATGGAAGCCGCAGCGCAAATCCGAGCGCACCTACTTCCACAAGCGTTCGGAACGGGACAGCCGCATCGACTGGAACTGGTCCGCCGTCGATCTGGAGCGTTTCGTGCGCGCGCTGTCCGAGCCGTATCCGCGCGCGTTCACCTACTACCGCGATGAGCGGATCGAGGTGCTCGGGGCGGCGGTCTCGGAGGCGCGCTACGGCGGCACGCCCGGTCGGGTGATCGTGCAGGAGGGCGGCGGCGCGGTGGTGTGTGGTCCGGAGGCGCATCGCGGGCGCAACCGTGGCTTGGTGCTCACCCGGATTCGCACCGCGGACGGTACCGAGCATTCGGCCGCGGAATTCTTCACGCGCGGTGGCTATCTCACCGGTCGATGAGGCGGCGGCACAGGGGAGTCGGCCGGAATCGGTGGATCTGTTAGGGTAGGCTACGCTAATATCGGGCGCCCGTTCAGAAGAATCGACCGTTCAGAAGTAACCAGATCAGTGCAGCGAGCCGGGGTTTGTTGTACACCGCCGATCGAATGACGCTGCCTGGCGCGACCGTTGCGCCGGGACGTCCGGCGGAAGCGCAGGAGTCAAGACATGCCAGCAAATCTCGGATGGATCCGGCAATTCCATAAGCACCGCTCCACCGCTAGCGACTGCTCGCAGGTCGCTAGAAACGGCACAGCACGCCCGCCCCTGTTGATCTGCCCGCACGCGGGCAGCGGCGCGTCCACCTATCGCGCGTTCTCGAAGGTGCTCAGCGAGCACTTCGATGTGCTGATCTTCCAGTACCCAGGTCGTCAGGACCGGGCCCGCGAGGCGGCCCTCGCCACGCTGCCCGAACTGGCCGCCGGTGCGTTCGCGGAATTCCGGACTTCCGAACACAATCGCGGTCTGCCGCTGACGGTCTTCGGCCACAGCATGGGCGCGATGGTGGCCTTCGAACTGGTGCGCAATGCCGAGGCGGCCGGACTCGAGGTGCGACTGCTCGCCCCGTCCGCCGCGGTTTCGCCGGGCCGGGCTATCGACTTGCCGCCGCATCCGACCGAGGACGAGCAGATCCTCGACCACCTCGGCGCCATGGAGGGCACCGGCGCCGATGTACTCGGCAGCCGCGAGCTCATGCGGATGGCGCTGCCGGTGGTGAAGGCCGACTACCGCGCCTTCGATGCCTACACCTGTCCGGTGGATGTCCAGGTGCAGGCCAAGATTCATGTGCTCGGCGGTGCCGAGGACCCTTTCATCACGCCGCGTGAGCTGTACGGCTGGTCCAATCACAGCACACGGGAAATCGACGTCACCATCTTCGACGGCGGGCATTTCTACCTGAACGACAATGCCGCCGGTATCGCGGAGCTGCTCGCGCCCGAACTGGATCGCGTCGGATGAGTAGCGAAATGGATCCGATCGTCATCTCCGGTATGGCCGTCGAGGCGCCGGGCGGTATCGAAACGCTGCCCGACTTCTGGTCGGCGCTGGCCGAAGCGCGCGAACTCATCGGACCGTTCCCGCGCAATCGGGAATGGCCGATCGAGGAGTTGCTCGCGCTGCACCGTACCGAAGGCTGGAGCCGGGTCGCCGATGCCGGTGGGTTCCTGTCCGAGGCAACCGAATTCGATCCGATGTTCTTCGGCATCACCCCGCGCGAAGCCATTTCGATGGATCCGCAGCAGCGGATCGCGCTGCGGGTGGCCTGGCGGGCGCTGGAGAATGCGGGCATCAATCCGGGCGCGCTGGACGGCGCCGAAGTCGGCTGCTTCATGGGCGCGTCCATCAATGAATACGGGCCGCAGTCAGGCGTGGTGACCGAGTACTCCGGATACCGCGCCACCGGGACCGCCCTCGGTGCGGTGGCGGGCCGGATCTCGCACAGTCTCGGACTGATCGGGCCGTCGCTGACCACCGACACCGCGTGCGCATCGTCGCTGACCGCATTGCACCTGGCTACCAATGCCGTGCGTGCCGGTGAATGTGACTGGGCGCTGGCCGGTGGCGTCTGTGTCATGGGCTCGCCCGCGGCGTTTTTCGAGTTCTCCAAGAACAACGCACTCGCCGTCGACGGCCACTGTCGCTCCTATGCCGCCGATGCGACGGGCACGCTGTGGGGTGAGGGCGCCGGTGTGGTCGTCGTGGAACGCGAGTCGCGCGCACGGGAACTCGGCCATCGGATCTACGGCCGGGTGCTCGCCACCCGGGTCAATCACAACGGCAAGGGCGCACCGCTCGCGGTACCCAGCGCGACGGCACAGCAGCGACTGATCGAGAAGACCTTGGCGGCGGCCGGAATCCAACCGGACGACATCGGCCTGATCGAGGGGCACGGCACCGGAACGCCGGTCGGTGACCCGCTCGAGCTCACCGCCCTCGCACAGTCCTATGGCGGTGTCGACCGCGGCACCGATGGTCCGCGACTCGGCTCGGTGAAGTCGAACATGGGTCACGCACAGGCCGCCTCGGGGGTGCTCGGCCTGATCAAGGTGCTGCTGAGCGGCGCGAACGGTCAGATCGCGCCGAGCCTCTACGCGGACAACCCGACCACCGAGGTGGATTGGGATGCCACCAGCTTGCGGCTGGCCACGGAACTCGAACCCTGGGACCCGATCGACGGCGTCCGCTATGGCGCCGTCTCTTCGTTCGGCGTCGCCGGCACCAACGCGCACGTGATCTTGGCCATGCCCGTGCTGGAGGATATCGATGCCTGATTACCGACTACCGGACGGCACCGTCCCCGTACTGCTTTCCTCCGATACGGCCGACGGACTGCGCGGCGAGGCGGCTGCCGTCCTGGGATATCTGGAGCGGCATCCCGGAGTGACCCCGGATCGCGTGGCGGACATGCTGTTTCGCACCAGGGTCGCGCGTCGGCGGCGGGCACTGGCGATGGTCACCGATCGCGTGCAACTACTCGACGCGCTGCGGGCGATCGCCGAAGACGCCTCCCATGCGGCGGTGGTATCGACCGACGGAGCCGCGACCGCCCGCCGGATCGGGCTGGTTTTTCCCGGTCAGGGCAGCCAGCGGCCGGGTATGGGCGCGCTGTACTACGAGGTTTCCGCGGCCTACCGAGCCGAGATCGATGCGTGCGCCGAGATCCACGAGGAGCGTTTCGGCCACGTCAGCCCGCTGCACTATCTGCTCGGGCACGAGGGCGAATACGCCGACGCGGTCTGGGAGGTGCAGCCCGCCTTGATGTTTCATATGGCCGGTCTGGCCGCCATGTGGCGTGCTGTCGGTGTGCTGCCCGCCGCCACCATCGGGCACAGCCAGGGTGAGCTGGCGGCCGGTGCGGTCTCCGGTGTGATGACTCGGCGCGATGCGGTACTCGCGGTGACCCATCGCGCCCGGCTGGTCGAGCGGATCTCGCCGCGCGGCTATTCGATGGCCGTGTTCGGGATGAATCGCGATGACTGCGAGGCGCTGCTGGCCAGGCACTCCGGGTGGGCTGAGCTGTCGGTGGTCAATTCGCCACATATTCTGGCCATCTCGGGGGATCGGGACACCATTGTCGACATGGTCGCGACCGCGACCGCGAAGGGCCGGTTCGCCCGCGAGATTCGGGTCGCCTACCCGGCGCACACCTCGATCGTGGCCGTATTGCGAGCGGAGTTCGAGGAATTCCTCGGCACCGAGATGAGTGAGCCGAACTTCGCCGATACCGATATTCCTTGCTACGGAGCCACACTCGGCGCGGCGATCACTCCGGATCTGCAGCACGACGAGTACTGGTACTGGAATCTACGCAACCGGGTCCGCTTCGATCGTGCCGTCGTGGCGGCCGCAACCGACGGCGTCGATACCTTCATCGAGATCTCCGAACATCCGATGCTGCAACTGGCGGTGCAGGAGAATCTGACGTTGGTACCGCGTGATCCGGGGCTGCCGCCGCGCGATTTCCAGGTGCTCGGCACGTCGCTGCGCACCGCGACGGGGCTGGCGGAGTTCACGCGCAACCTGGCCACGGTCGCGGTCCACGACCTGAATTATTCATGGGATTCGCTGCGCAGCGAATCCGGCTCCGGCACTGTCCAATTGCCGCTTCGTGACTTCCCGAATACCGTGCTCAACCCGCAACGGCTCTGGGCCGCATACCGATCCGCGACACCGATCGCGCCGCCGGAACCGGTGACCGCGGAAGCGGTGGGTGGAGGCGAGTACCCGACGCGACTGGCCGAGAGTTGGGTGCGGCTGGAGCGACGCGCACTCGGCGCGCCGCGCAGGCTGCTGATCGTCGACCCCACCGGCCGATGCGGCGAACTGGCGGCCGCGCTGACCACCGCGGCCTACAACCACGGCGGCAATGCCACGGTTTCCGATCCCGTTCACCCCGAGTCTGTCGCCGACCACGACGCCATTGTCGTACTGCTGCCGGAACTTCCGGATATGGACGGGCCTACCGCCCTTCGTGAGGTGGCCGAGTTCTACGAGTCGCGGTGGCTACCCGCCATCGACTCGACCGTCACCGACTGCTGGCTGCTGACCATCGGCGGTGAATCCGTGGTGGCCGAGGATGCCGTGCCGCACCTGTTCCACGGCGCGATTTCGGCCGGATTCCGCTGCATCGGTATGGAACACATAGGCACCGCGTTCCGGCATCTGGATCTCGGCGTCGGCGAGAGCGACGCCGCGCAGGCCGCCGCGATTGTGCGGGCCCTGCATACCAAGGATGAACCGCAACTCGCGCTGCGTGCGGGTGGTCTGTACGCCAAGCGGCTCGAGGTCGACCAGGAGTCTTCGGGTGCCATCGCATCCGAGGACCTCGACCACATCGTGATCGTCGGGGGCACCGGCACACTGGGCTTGAAGTTCGGTGCGCACTTCGCCGAGCGTGGCGCTCGACGTATCACGCTGCTGAGCCGTTCCGGGGAGACCGACGCCATCGCGGCTCGGTTGCGTTCGATCCGGGAGAGCGGTGATGCCGAGGTCGTGGTCGTCGCGTGCGATGTCGGTGACGAGGCCGCGGTGCGCGGATTCGCCGACGCGCATGCCGATCGGCCGGTGAGCATGCTGGTGCATGCGGCGGTGAACTACGTCGGTGCCGAACTCGGCGATATCACTGCCGAAAAGGTCTGGGAAATGGGCGGTTCCAAGATTGTCGGCATCGATCTGTTGCTGCGCGCACTGCCGATGAGCGAGGACTGTCGCATCATCATCTGTTCTTCGGCGGCCGCGACGTTCGGCGGGCGCGGACAGATCCTCTACGCCACGGTCAATCGCATGCTCGATGTGCTCGCACAGCGCTTGCGCGCTCAGGGCGCCAACGCCGTCGCGGTGCAGTGGGGCATCTGGGATCTGGCGGGGCCGTTGCATGCGGTCGGTCTGGACCGGGTCACCGCGGCCGGGGTGGTACCGATGGATCCGGCCGACGCGCTCGTGGTCGGGATGTCCGAATACGCCGAAATCGGCCGACCCGGCAACCGGCTGGTCGCGGCAGCGGATTGGTCCCAGGTACATGCCCTCATCTCGGCGCTCGGATTCGGGCCATTGCTCACCGATGTGCTCACACAGATGCAGTGCTCAGCTCCCGCGGTCGAGCCGACGGCGACGCCAGTCATCGTGGTAGAGCCCACGCCCAGGCCCGCCGGTTCACTGTTCGACCAGGTCCGCATCGAACTGGGCAAGGTAATGGGCGTCGACGGGCTCGACCCCATCGACAGCTCGGTGCCGCTGGTGGCACTCGGCCTGGATTCGCTGCAGGCGTTGGACTTCCGCAAACGGGTGCAGGCGGAACTGAACCGCGATCTTCCGGTGGCGGCCATTCTGGGCGGCGCGTCGTTGGACGACGTCGTGCGCCTGATGGCCGACAGCAACGTCTAGGCGAGGGATTGACGATGTCGAACAATGAGCCGGCGAGCGTGCTGGACCGCCGCAAGGCGCTGCTGCGCCAGCGTTTGGCCGAAAGTGGTCTGACCGCACCGACTTCCGAGAATGCGCCGATTCGAAGATCGAAACCCGGTGAGCGTCATCCGCTTTCGGCCGGTCAGCGGCGCATGTGGTTTCTGCAGACCCGCGATCCAGAGGACACGACCCTCAATATTTGTGTGGCCTACCGGCTGACGGGTGCGCTCGACGAGGCGCGGCTGCGCGATGCGGTCGCGGCCGTCGTGAACGGCCACGACATACTGCGAACCACCTATGGGCTGGACGAGAACGGCGAGCCGTACCAGATCGCCCGTGCCGATCTCGAACTGTCCTGGCAGGCACACGATCTGACCGATCTGCCGGAATCCGGCCGGTCGCGCAGGCTGGAAGTGCTGGCGCGCCGGGAATTCGGCCGACCGTTCGATCTGGCGACCGAGTCGCCGTTGCGCGTCAGCCTTGTGCGCACCGGCGCCGACGAATTCGCCCTGCTCCTGGTCGCACATCACATCAGCTGGGACGACGACTCGTGGGCGGTCTTCTTCACCGAACTCAATGCCGCCTACCGCGCCGAGTCCGCCCAGACCGGCCGTGCGCAATTCGTCGACGTCGCGGTCATCGGCGATATCGCCGCCGCCGATAACGACAGCGCCGACAACGACAGCGCCGACAACGACAGCGCCGATATCGACTACTGGCGCGCAACCCTGCGCCCACTGCCGGAATCTCTGGAACTCCCTGGTCCGGCCGCGGTCGCCGCGATCGCGGCCAAGCAGTCCGACCGGTGCACATTGCCGTTGTCCGCGGAGCTCGTCGGCCGGGTCGAGGCCTTCGCGCGTGCACACGGCGCCACCCCGTTCATGGTGTGGCTGGCCGCCTATGACGCGGTGATCCATCGCTACACCGCGGCAACGGATTTCCTGGTATCGGTCCCGGTGACCGTGCGCCGCGATGCCGCCGCCGAATCATTGATCGGCTACTTCGGCAATACGCTGCTGCTCCGCGCCACCATCGGCGTCGAGGACACCTTCGCCCGCTTCACCGAAACCATTCGCGACACCTGTGTCGGTGCCTTCGCACATCAGAATGTCGGCATCGATCGCGTTGTGCGCGAAGCGAATCCGGATCGCGTCGGCGGCCGGGACGGGTTGGAGCAGCTGGTCCGACTCGGCTTCGGGGTCCGCAGGAGCGCACAGGGCTTCGATCTCGCGGGTGTCGAGGCGACGCTGCTGGATCTCGGTAGCGCTGTGGCGCAGGTTCCGCTGGGGCTGACCGTTGTCGCCGAAGCCGATGGCGCCTATCTGGAGGCCGAGTACCGGATCGCCGATCTGGACCGCTCTCTGGTGGAACAGCTGCTCGGCCACTATGTGCAGCTGCTGGACAGCGCGCTCGCGAATCCCGATCGCAGGCTCGGTGATATCGATATGCTCGGCGCGGCGGATCGGGCCGCGATTCTCGAACTGTCACACGGCCCGATTGTCGAGGCCGAACCGACCACCATGGTCGCGCTCTTCGAAAACCAGGTCGCCGCAACGCCCGACGCGCTCGCCATCGTCGCCCCTGCCGACCTCGATATCGAACTCAGTTATGTCGAACTGAATCGCCGCGCCAATCGTCTCGCGCACTGGCTGATCACGAGCGGACTGGGCACCGAGGACATCGTGGGGTTGCGGCTGTCGAATTCGGTGGAGTTCGTCGTCGCGGTGCTGGGTGTCCTCAAATCCGGTGCCGCCTACTTGCCCATCGATCCGGCCTACCCGGACGATCGCATCGACTACCTGGTCGAGGATGCCGCGCCCCGGCTGGTGCTCGGGTGGGCCGAACTGGCCGCCGCCGAGTCCGCGGCCGCCGAACTCCCCGAGACCGATCCTGTCGACACGGACCGGGTGCGACCGCTGCTGCCCGGCCATCTGGCGTATGTCATCTACACCTCCGGTTCCACCGGAAAGCCCAAGGGCGTGCCGGTGTCCCATGCCGCGATCGCCGAACATCTCGCGGGCTTCGTCGCGGAATGGAGTATGACCGCCGAAGACCGGCTACTGCAGTCCTCCTCGGTGAGCTTCGATGCCTCCCTGCTCGATATCTTCGTGACGCTGACGCTCGGCGCCCGGCTGGTCATCCCGAAGCCGGATGCCTTCCGCGATATTCCGTATGTCGCCGAGTTGATCACCCGCTGCGGGGTCACCGTGCTGCATATGGTGCCGTCGATGTTGAGCACCTTCCTGCTGCTGCCGGAGGTGAGCCAATGGCGTGCGCTGCGGCATGTTCCGGTGGGCGGTGAGGCGCTGCCCGGTGAGGTGGCCGACAAGTTCGCCGGCGTCTTCGATGCCGAACTGCGCAATCACTACGGTCCGACCGAGGCCGTGGTGTGTGCGACGCATATGAATGTGGAAGGTCCGCAGGGCACGCGGATCGTGCCGATCGGTGTGCCGAATCAGAACGTCACGGTGTATCTGCTCGACGAGGCGCTGCAGTTGGTGCCATCGGGTGTGGTCGGTGAGATCTATTTGGGTGGAGCGCAATTGGCGCGCGGCTACCTGAATCGGCGCGGGCTGACGGCAGAGCGGTTCGTGGCCGATCCGTTCGCATCGGGCGCTCGGCTGTATCGGACCGGCGATCTCGCGAGACGCAACGCCAATGGTGAGATCGAATTCGTCGGCCGGGCCGATGAGCAGGTCAAGGTGCGTGGGTTCCGGATCGAACTCGGCGAGGTCGAGGCGGCCATCGCGTCCTGTCCGGGTGTCGGCCACTGTGTCGTCATCGCGGTCGAGGACGCGGCCGTCGGTGCGATGCTGACCGCGTATGTGGTCGCGGCCAATGGTCTTTCGGAGTCGACGCTCGATATCGACGAGGTGCGCAGGCACGCCGCTGCGACGTTGCCGGAGTACATGGTGCCCAGTGCCTTCGCGGTGATCGACGAGATCCCGTTGACCGTGCACGGCAAACTCGATCGGCGCGCGCTGCCGGATCCGGAACGCGTCACCACACGCCGCTATCGGCAGCCGAGCACCGCCACCGAAATCCGGCTCGCCGGCCTGTTCGCGCAGATCTTCGGCCGCGAGCAGATCGGCGCGGACGATTCCTTCTTCGATCTAGGCGGGCATTCGCTGCTGGCCACCCGCCTGGTCATGCGGATTCGCACCGAATTCGGCGTCGAGATCGATGTGCGGGCACCGTTCGACACCCCGACCGTCGCGGGACTTGCCGCGCTCATCGAGGCCACACCGGCACCGGCCCGCGCTGCCGTGCCCGCCTTGCTGAAACGGGAACGGCCCGAGCATATTCCGCTGTCCTATTCGCAGCTCGCGCTGTGGTTCCAGCGCAAGCTGGAGGGGCCGAGCGCGATCGGCAATATTCCATTCGCGGTGCGGGTGGACGGCCCACTGGATCTCGATGCGCTGACTGCGGCGCTCGGCGATGTCGTTGCCCGGCACGAGGTGCTGCGCACCGTCTTCCCCGAGAACGGCGGTGTGCCCTATCAATTGGTGCTGCCCGCCGGGCCGATCGATGTGCCGGTAACGGAGCTGGACGATCCGGAGCAGCTGCGTGCGGAACTCGCTGCGGCCGGTGGGCATTGCTTCGCCGTTGCTACCGAGCTGCTGATCCGACCGCAAATCTTCGTGCTGGACAACAAGGCCCACGTACTTTCGCTGCTCGTACATCATCTGGTGGCGGATCACTGGTCGTTCCGGACGATTCTGGACGACCTCGCCACCGCCTACCGTGCACGCACCGCAGGCGCTGATCCGGACTGGACGCCCCTGGACGTGCAGTACGCCGACTATGCGCTGTGGCAGCGCGAGGTGGTCGAGACGCTCGGCACGCAGGTGGATTACTGGCGCGACACACTCACCGGTCTGCCGGACGAGATCAATGTCGCGCTGGATCGGCCACGTCCCGCCATTCTCGGCAAGAACGGACATGTGGTGCCGTTCGCGGTGCCCGCCGCATTGCGCGGCAAACTGAAGGGCCTCGCCGAGGCGAGCGGGGGCAGTGAATTCATGCTCTACCAGGCCGCCGTCGCGACTCTGCTGCACAAACTGGGTGCGGGTGTGGATATTCCGCTCGGTACGCCTATCGCGGGCCGGGTCGATCCGGCCGCCGCCGAGTTGGTCGGACTGCTCGCCGATATGGTGGTGCTGCGCAATGACCTGTCCGGCGATCCGACGCTGCGGACCGTGCTGGAGCGCTCCCGCGATACCGCACTCGGCGCCTACAGCAATCAGGACATCCCGATAGAACGCGTGGTCGACTCGCTGAATCCGGCGCGGTCCCGGTCCAGGAACCCGCTGTTCCAGGCCATGATGCACTTCCGCGAGGAGAACTGGGACGGTGCCGGTAAGGGTTTGGACGCGCACACCGCGCTGACGGTATTGCCATTGGATTTCGACATCTCGCTGCTGGACCTCAGCATCAATTTTTTCGCGGGCTCCGACGGCGGCTTCGATGCCAGCGTCATCGTCAATACCGATCTGTACGAGCCCGCGACCGGAGAGTTGTTCGCGCAGCGCATGCTTCGTGTGCTGACGGCCTTCGCCGAAGCACCCGACAGCACGGTCGGTGAGCTCGACATCATGCCCGCCGCCGAGCGGCAACGGGTCCTCGGTGAATGGGCCACCGGTGTGGAGCTCTCCTGGACGCCGGGCCTTGCCGAGTTGATCCGGCGCGGCCGCGGGGTGCCGACCGATCGGATCGCCCTGCGGTGCGGCACCGAGACGCTCACTTATGGCGAGCTGTTCGAACAGCTCGACGGCGGCGGATCGGCGCAAGTGCCCGATGGTGCTTCGATGGCCGGGGTGGTGCGCAGGCTAACCGCACTGGATGCGGTAGCGAATACCGGCGGGACCATTGCGGTTTCGCACGTTGTGCTCGACCGCGACGCGCTGGCGGCCGCGGTGGCCGATCGACGCGCCATTGCCGCCGATCGCCGCGGCGAATCGCTGGACCGGGCAACAGGTTGGGCGGATGTGCGACTCGTCGCCGTGCCCTGGACGGGATCGGAGATCGAAGTCGAGTTGCTGGCCGCGCTCGCCGATGGGGCGACGCTGATCCTCACCACCGAAGGTGAAGATCCGGTCGCGCTGGTCGAGCTGATCGGCGCGCATTCGGTCACCCATGTGGTCGCCGAGCCCGTCACGCTGTCGCGGTTCGTGCAGACCGGCGTATCCATGCTGCCGTCGGTGCACAGCTGGGAGGTCGTCGGAACCCATTGGCCCGCAGCGCTTCCCGATCTGCTGCCCGCGCTCGCAGCCGGTTCGGTCGCCACCTTCGACTTCCGGATTCCGGAGTACGTGGGTGCGGTGGCACGCGGTGCGGTCGATGGCAGCGGACGTGCGCGACCCATTCCAGGGGCTCGGCTGTTGGTGCTGGATGAAGCCCTGCGACCGGTCGCGCCCGGGGTTGACGGCGATGTGTACGTCGGTGGTGTCGGGCTTGCTCTGGGGTACGTCGAGGATTCGGCAGACGCGTTCATCGACGATCCGCACCTGCCGGGAGCCCGGTTGTTCCGCACGGGGCAGCGGGCGCGCTGGGATACCGTGGGGCGGCTCGCGTTCCGGACCGATAGCGCCGGTGAAACCAGCACGGGCAAAGCATCTTCCGATGTGGCGCACACCGAGACCGAACAGCAGCTCATTGCAATCCTCGAGGAACTGCTCGAGATCGAGGATGTCACCGCCGCCGACGGCTTCTTCGCACTCGGCGGCGACAGCGTGATCTCCATCCAGTGGTCGGCCCGCGCCGATGAGCTCGGTCTTCCGCTGTCTCCGCAGCTGATATTCGAGCACCTGACCATCGGCGAACTCGCGGCCGCGGTAGACGAAGCGGTAGCCGCCGGGGAGACCACGACCATGGGCGACACCTTCGGTACCGGTGGCGTGCAGGCCGAGCCCGAGCAGCCGACCGACAACCACCAGCACGCCGCGATGAGCGTGTCCGGCCTCGGCTCGGACGCGCTGGCCGCATTGGGTGCGGCATGGAAGCAGTCGCAATGAGGGGCGATTTCTTCCGAGCGGCGGACCCGACGAAGGGTGACGCGATGTCCGAGGGCCGAAAGGCGTTGCGATGAGTGTGGACCGGAGCGTCCCGGCCGAAATCGAGGATGTGCTCGCGCTCAGCCCACTGCAGGAGGGTCTGTTCTCGTTGGCGCGGCTGGCCGCCGACGGGATCGACCTGTACACGATGCAGTTCGTCATCGATATCGGCGGTCCGGTCGACGTGCCGATGCTGCGCCGCAGCGCCGAGGCGATCCTGCAGCGGCACGCCAATCTGCGGGCCGCGTTCTGGGATAAGGATCTACCCAAGCCGGTGCAGATCGTGCCGACCTGGGTGGATCTGCCCTGGTTCGAAACCTCCGCGCTACCTGCGGAATTCGATGCCATCGCCGAGGCGGACCGGCAGCAGCGGTTCGATCTCTCTCGCGGTCCGGCCCTGCGGATCACCCTGGTTACGCTGCCCGCCGAGCGCCACAGGTGGATGGCAGCCGACGGAGCTTGCGGAGTCGGCGGGGTGGGTGAAAACAGGGGGATGGCAGCCGACGGAGTCGGCGGGGTGGGTGAACACAGGGGGATGGCAGCCGACGGAGTCGGCGGGGTGGGTGAACACAGGGGGATGGCAGCCGACGGAGTCGGCGGGGTGGGTGAATACAGCGGGATGGCAACCGACGGAGTCGGCGCGGTGGGTAGGCGCAGAATGATCGTGACCGCGCATCACATCCTGATGGACGGCTGGGCGGTCGCGGTGTTCTTCCGCGAGCTGATCGCGGTGTACGACGCCGGGGGACAGGCGGATTCGCTGCCACCAGCCCGGCCGTACCGCGATTACATCGGCTGGCTCGCCGCGCAGGACACCGCCGCCATCACCCGCAGCTGGACCGAATACCTCGCGCCGCTGAGCGGTCCGCTCATGCTGGCCGCCGGTACGGCAACCGAAGTCGGCGCGGCGATTCCGCGCCGCAGCCGATTCAGCTTGGACAATGCCGAAACCGCGCGGCTGGTGCAATGGGCACGCGCGAACGGCCTGACGGTCAATACCGTTGTGCAGTATGCCTTGGCCGTCGTCCTCGGCAGGCTCACCGGTCGACGCGATGTCGTCTTCGGCACCACCATTTCCGGCCGTCCTGATGCGCTGTCCGGCGTCGAGACGATGATCGGGCTGTTCATCAATACCGTGCCCGCGCGCGTCATCATCGACCGGACCAGCACCGTCGCCCAGCAATGTGCACAACTGCAGCGCGAATCGGCGGCTATGCGGGACGCGGGATATGTGAGCCTGTCGACTATTCAGCGTGTGGCGGGGCACGGTGCGCTGTTCGACGTGCTGTTCGTCTTCGAGAACGCACCCATCGGCGCGGCCACCGATCCGATCGTCACCGCGAGCGGCACCCGATTCCTGCCGGTGGCCATGGAAAGTCTGGTGCACTACCCGCTTTCGGTGGTGTCTCATCTGAACGACGGCACGCTCGTCGTCCTGCTCGAGGCGATTGCCGAAGCCCTGCCGCACTTCACGGTCGGCGATATCGGCCGGCGGATCCTGTCGGTGCTGCGTCAGCTGCCCGATCGTGGCGATTCGAGCCCCGATGCACTGGACGTGCTGCTGGCCGACGAAAAAGTCATCGTTGCAGGCAAGGACGTCTGCGTGAATGGCACGGCTTACGAGCTCTTCCTGAACCAGGTCGCCCACACCCCGGATGCGATCGCACTGAGCACCGGTTCGGATCGCTACACCTACCGTGAATTGCGTACAGCTGCTGGGCAACTGGCGAATGAGCTGACCACCAATGGTGTCGGCCCGGAAACCGTTGTCGCCCTGGCATTACCGCGATCGGCTCGATCCATCATCTCGATCCTCGCCGTACTGGAAGCTGGCGGAGCCTATGTGCCGGTCGACATCTCGGCTCCCGCTGCCCGCATCGAATCCATACTGCGCCAAGCGGATACGAAACTCATTCTGACAATTGGGGAGTCCGCAAACCTGCTCGGCGAGACCACACACCCGGTCCTGCTACTCGACGATCCCGCCGTCACGGAGCGAATCGCCAACCACCCCGTCTCGCCCTACCGCCCGGTCGCCCCGCAGACAACCGCCTACCTCATCTTCACCTCCGGCTCGACCGGCGAACCCAAGGGCGTGATCGGCACCCATGCCGCTCTGACCAGCTATTTCACCGACCACCGCGACCGCGTCTACCGCCCGGCGGTGGCCCGGCTCGGCCGCCGCCTGCGCATCGCACACGCCTGGTCGCTGAGCTTCGACGCCTCCTGGCAGCCGATGATCGGCCTATTCGACGGTCACACCGTCCACCTGTTCGACGAGACCGAAATGCGCGATGCGCAGGGCCTCGTCGACGGCATCGTCGGGCACCAGATCGACATGATCGACACCTCGCCGTCGATGTTCACCCAGCTCTCGGCCGCCGGTCTGGTGGACGGTGAGCGACTGACCGTGCTCGCCCTCGGCGGCGAGGCCATCGGTGCGCCCATGTGGGAGCAGCTGCGCGCGCTGCCGGGTACCGCGGTTTACAACTGCTACGGCCCCACCGAGACCACGGTCGAGGCGGTGGTCGCGACGGTGAATACCGGTCGCAACGAGCCGGGCAATGCCCAGCCCACCATCGGCGGACCGGTAGATCGCATGTCCGCGTACGTCTTCGATGCCATGCTGCGGCCGGTGCCGCGCGGTGTCGTCGGTGAGCTGTATTTGTCCGGCGCTCAGGTGGCCCGCGGCTATATCGGTAAGGCCGCCATCACCGCGGATCGCTTTATCGCCGACCCCTTCCGACCCGGGGCTCGCATGTATCGCACCGGTGATCTGGTGCGGCAGTTGCCGAATGGCGACCTCGCCTATCTCGGCCGAGCCGACGACCAGGTCAAGATTCGCGGCTACCGCATCGAAATCGGTGATATCGAAACGGCTTTGCTACGGCTGCCGCAGGTTCGTGCGGGCGCTGTATCGGTCGTGCAGCGGCCGAGCGGCCCGAGTCTTGTCGCCTTCGCGGTCAGTACTGATTCGGCCACCTTGCGTGCCCGCCTTGCGGAGCGCCTGCCTGCGTATATGGTTCCGGCGCGGGTCATTGCGCTGCCCGCGCTGCCGGTCACCCCCAACGGAAAGCTCGACGTCCGAGTTCTGAACGCGCTGGCGCTGGAGGCCCTACAGGGCTCCGCCCAGCGCACCCTGCCGAGCACCGATACCGAGCGGACCTTGTGTCGAGCGCTCGCCGAGGTGCTTGGCGGTACGCCCGGCATCGATGACGACTTCATCGAACTCGGCATGGACAGCATTGTCGCCATCTCCCTGGTGAACGCGGCGCGACGCGCCGGACTCTCGGTCGGTCCGGCCATGGTCATGACCAACCCCACGGTCCGCGACCTGGCCGCCGCCATCGATTCCCGTGCGGCACAACAGGAGAACATCCCGACCGCGATCGGCGAGGTACTCCCGACGCCGATCATGTCCTGGATGTACGAGTACGGCGGCTTCCGCAGGCTCGCACTCTCGACGCTGGTATCGCTGCCCGCCGAGGTTGATCGGGCCCAGTTGGAAGCGGTGCTACAGGCACTGATCGACGGTCACGACATGCTGCGCGGCCAGCTGTCGAGGACCCGAAACCGGTTCGAAACCAGAGCGCCGGGCAGCGTGCGCGCCGCCGAAATCCTGCACGAGGTTCGGGAATCCGGTGATTTCGGTACCGCGCTCGAGAAGCATGCACGAGCGGCGATCGACCGCATCGATCCGAAGACCGGCACCATGATTCAGGCCGTCCGCTTCCTGGGCCGCGATGTGCTGCTGCTGTCGATCCATCACCTCGCGGTCGATCCCGTCTCCTGGCACATAATCCTCGCGGATCTGGCAGACGCGTGGTCGCAAATCGCAGAGGGGCAAACCCCCACTGTCGCACCAGAATCGACGGGGTACCGCAGCTGGGCCGAACTGCTCGACAAGCGCGGTACCGCACCGGAAGTATCGGCCCAACGCGACTTCTGGTCGGACCAGCTGACCGGCTCCGATCCGGAACTCGGCCTGCGCCACCCGGATCCGACCCGCGACACCTGGTCCGCCTACCGTCTCACGCCGTCGTTCATGCCGACCGACATCACCCGCCACATCCTCGACGGCCTCGGCAACGACCTCGGCATGCACGAGTTACTGCTCACCGCACTGGCAATCGCACTCACCACCTGGCGAGTGGAACGCAACCAGGACGGCTCCACCGGCGCACTGGTCGCCCTCGAGGGCCACGGCCGTGAAGACGCCGCCGTCGGCAACGTCGACACATCGCGGACGGTCGGCTGGTTCACCACCGTGTACCCATTGCGCGTCGGCGCGGGCTCGACACTCGATATCACTCGCGCCGAATCCGGTTCGGCCGAAGTCGCAGACTTGCTGAAAGCGATTGCGGCACAACTCGACAGCGTTCCGAACAAGGGCTTGGATTACGGCTTGCTCCGCTACGGCGATACCGAGTCGCACACCGATCCCCAGGTGATGCTCGACTACCTGGGCCGCATGGACCTCACCGCAGGCGCATCGGGTCCGTGGACCCCGATCACCGACCTCGCCCTGCACCAACGGCTTCCGGTCGCACCCGAACCGGAGATGCCGTTGCGCTACGCACTCGACCTCGTCGTCGCCGTCTACCCCGGCGCCGATGGACCCCAGCTGGCCACCTTGTTCCGCTGGAGTGACGCACTTTTCGACACCACCGAGATCGACCGTTTCGCCACTATCTGGCAGCGCTGCATCACTGCGGTCGCCGCCGCCATACCAAGCGCAACTCCGGGAGAACGATGAACGCAATCGAAAACGCTATCGTGGTCGAGGACGTCCGCAAGTCCTTCGGCGACGTCCACGCCGTGCGCGGGCTGAGTTTCTCGGCGCCGGCCGGGAGTGTGCTGGGCGTACTCGGCCCGAACGGCGCGGGCAAGACCACCACGGTCTCCATTCTGTCCACGCTCACCAAGCCCGATGCGGGCCGCGCCCTGGTCGCGGGATACGACGTCGTGCGCGAGGCCGCGGATGTGCGGGCATCCATCATGCTCACCGGCCAGTACGCCGCCCTGGACGAGGTGCTGACCGGCCGGGAGAACCTCGTCCTGTTCGGCCGCCTGATGGGTCTGCGTCCGAAACAGGCCAAGGTCCGCGCCACCGAACTGCTCGAACAGTTCGATCTCACCGAGGCGGCCGATCGTCGCGTCGGCGGCTACTCCGGCGGCATGCGCAGACGCGTCGATATCGCCTGCGGGCTGGTGCGCCCGCCCAAGGTCGTCTTCCTGGACGAGCCCACCACCGGCCTGGATCCGGTGAGCAGACAGGGCGTTTGGTCGCTGGTGCGTTCGCTGAAAGAACAGGGGGTGACGATCCTGCTCACCACGCAGTACCTCGAAGAGGCGGATGCGTTGAGCGACAACATCATCGTCATCGATAAGGGCCGCGTCATCGCCGAGGGCACTGCGGACGAACTCAAGGCCCGTTCGGGTTCGAGCTACTGCGAGGTCGTTCCGGTCGACGCGGGTGACGTGCCCGCCGTGATCACCGCACTGGACGGTCTCGGCACGGTGACCGTCGCCGAATCCAAGGACCGGGTGTCGCTTCCCGCTCCCGACGGTGCCGCCACGCTGGCCGAGGCGCTGCGCCGCATTACCGAGGCCGGTATCGAACTCATCGATATCGCCCTGCGCAGACCGTCACTCGACGAGGCCTTCATCAAGCTCACCACCGACGAGCCCGGGTTGGTGACCGCATGACCGAATCAGTCACCATTCCCGCCGGAATGCAGTGGACCGCGTTGAGCGGTCGCACCGTGCGCGCGGCGATCCGCGAGGGTGATCTGCCCTTCGGTTTCGTCGCGCCGATGATCTTCTTCGTCTGTTTTTATGTCCCGCTGCGCAAGTCGATGGAGCAGACCGGTGCGGACTACGCCCAGTACCTGCTGCCGGTGATCCTGCTGCAGGGCATGTTCTTCACCGCCATGTCCGCGGCCGACCGCGCCGCCCGAGATACCTTCAGCGGCATGGGAACTCGCATGCGGTCCATGCCGGTCGAATCGTGGGTACCGCTGGCCGCGCGGATGTCCGCGAATCTGGTTCGCGCGCTGGCCGGGCTCGCGGGAGCGCTGGTCATCGGCACGGCCTTCGGATTCCGATTCCACAGCGCGGCAGCTGCTCTCGTCTTCATCGCATTATCCCTTGCCTTTGCCGTGGCACTGGTCATCGGTGCCGACACGCTCGGCGTCGCCACGGGTAAGCCGGAAGTCGGCGCGTCCGCACTGCTGGCACCGCAACTGCTGCTCATCATGATGTCCACGGGTTTCGTTCCGGCCGAAGGCTTTCCAGGTTGGATCCAGCCCTTCGTTCGCAATCAGCCGGTCTCCCAGGCCGCTGCGGCCCTGCGCGATCTCGCGGATGGCGAATACACCTCGGCCGTCGCCGTTGCGGTGGCCTGGATTCTGGGTCTGATCGTCGTGTTCACCGCGATCTCGGTCTGGGTGGAAGGGCGACGGCCGTGAAAACACTGATCGACCAGAGCTTCGTCGAAACGGGCCGACTGCTGCGACGCTGGCCGCGCGAGCAGGAGGTGCTGACCTCGACCGTGATCCTGCCGGTACTGCTGCTGTTGATGTACCAACTGGTGCTCCACAAATTCCTCAGCGCATCCTCCGGTGTGGACGCCATCTACGGTTTTGTCCCGATGATCGCGGTCACCGGCGCGATGTACGGCGCCATGGGGACCGGCCTTTCGCTCTACGCGGAACGGGAAAGCGGTCTGCTGCGGCGCATTTGGGTGCTGCCGGTACACCGCGCGGCCGGACTGATCGGCCGACTGCTCGCCGAATGCGGACGCACGCTGATCGCGACGATCATCGTGGTCGCTCTCGGCATCGCGCTCGGATTGCGCTTCGAGCAGGGCTGGCTGGGTGTGCTCGGCGCGCTCGCCGTTCCGGTGCTGCTGATTCCCGGCTTCGCCACCATGGTGATCACGGTCGGCGTCAGCAAGGCGGGCGACAAGGTCGTGCAGTTGTTCTCGGCGCTCGTGCTGCTGGGGATGTTCTTCAATTCCGGATTCGTACCCGTGCAGAACTACCCGGGTTGGCTGCAGCCGGTAGTTCGCGTCCAGCCGATGAGTTGCGCCATCGAGGCAATGCGCGGCTGCACGATCGGCGGCCCCATCGCCACCCCGCTGCTGCAGACCCTGGCCTGGTCCGTTGGGTTCGCCTCGGTCTTCGGCGCTTTCGCGGTACGCGGTTACCGCAAGGCCGCGGAGGGCTGAGCGGTCCACTGAGTGGGGCCCCGGCTTGATAGTTACATCAGCTAATTATATAGTTTCGTGAGGTAACAATCAGCAAGGGGCTGCCGTGACGATTCCATCCGCCGATCTCGATCTGGGTGATGTCCAGACCATTCGCCGCCGCCTGCGCTACGACCGGGATCACCCGCGCTACAAGTGGATCGTCCTGACCAACACCACCATTGGTGTGCTGCTCAGTGCGGTCAATGCCTCGATCGTGCTGATCTCGCTGCCCGCGATCTTCCGAGGTATCGGGCTGAATCCACTGGAAGCGGGCAATGTCGGCTATCTGCTGTGGATGTTGATGGGCTATTTGCTCGTCACCGCGGTACTCGTGGTGATGTTCGGGCGGCTCGGCGATATCTTCGGCCGCGTCCGGATCTACAACCTCGGCTTCGCCGTCTTCGCGGTGACCTCGGTCGCGCTGTCCTTCGATCCGTTCCAGGGTGGTTCGGGCGCGATGTGGATCATCGTCTGGCGCGTGCTGCAGGGCATCGGCGGCGCCATGCTCACGGCCAATTCGACGGCCATCCTCACCGACGCCTTCCCGGCCAAACAGCGTGGTACCGCACTCGGCATCAATATGGTCGCCGCGGTCGCGGGCTCCTTCCTCGGACTGATCATCGGAGGCGTGCTCTCGGAATGGGATTGGCGCGCGGTGTTCTGGGTCAGCGTGCCGATCGCCGTGATCGGTTCGATCTGGTCTTATCGCTCGCTGCACGAGGTGGGCATGCGCACCGAGGGCAAGGTCGACTGGGCGGGCACTATCACCTTCGGCCTCGGACTGACCGCATTGCTCACCGGCATCACCTACGGCATCCAGCCCCATGGTGGACATCCCACCGGCTGGTCCAACCCCTGGGTGCTCGGCGCGGTGTTCGGCGGCATCGCCCTGCTCGCGGCGTTCTGCGTGGTGGAGACCAAGGTCGCCGAGCCGATGTTCCATCTGTCGCTGTTCCGCAGCCGTGCGTTCGGCCTCGGCAATTTCGCCAATCTGATGGTCTCGATCGGCCGCGGCGGCATGCAGTTCATGCTGATCATCTGGCTGCAGGGCATCTGGCTGCCGCTGCACGGCTACGACTACGAATCGACGCCGCTGTGGGCCGGTATCTATCTGTTGCCGCTGACCGTGGGATTCCTTGCCGCCGGACCGGTTTCGGGTTGGCTGTCGGACCGCTACGGATCGCGCCGGTTCACCACCGGCGGCGCGACGCTGGCCGGGCTCACCTTCCTGCTGCTGCTCGTCATCCCGGTCGACTTCGACTATTGGGTGTTCGCCACGATCGTGCTGCTCAACGGCATCGGCTGCGGACTGTTCTTCTCACCGAACACCGCCGCCATCATGTCGAGCGTGCCCGCGTCCCAGCGCGGCGCGGCATCCGGTATGCGCGGCACCCTGTTCAACGGCGGCAATGCGCTGTCGATGGGAATCTTCTTCTCGCTCATGGTCGTCGGCCTCGCCGCGAGCCTGCCCTCGGCACTCGACAGTGGTCTGCGCGCCCAGGGTGTATCCGCGGGCGCCGCGTCCCAACTCGCCGACCTGCCGCCCGTCGCGAGCATGTTCGCCGCTTTCCTCGGTTACAACCCGATCCAGGAATTGCTCGGTCCCAGTGGCGAATTGGCCAAGCCGGGCGTCGATGCGGACACCCTCACCGGTCAGGAATTCTTCCCGCATCTGCTGACCGGACCGTTCCACTCGGGTCTGATCGTGGTGTTCGTCTCGGCCGCCTTGATGATGTTCCTGGCCGCCGCGGCCTCGTACTTCGCAGGCGATAAGTACGTCGAGGAGGAACTGGCCGAACTCGCCGAGGCCGACGAACTCGTCGGCGCGCGCTGAGTTACGGCTGGTCGGTCGCCCGCGACGGCCTCCGGTCGCGCCACTCCGGTCGACCTGCGCGACCGGACCGATGAACTCAGATGCCTGCTGGCTCTGGCCGCGGAATGGCCGAAGGCCCGCGCGCTGATGCGTGCGAGCCTCGAATCTCCGGCGCGCTGAACCTATTTCGCCGCGTTGGCGAAGGCGGGCTCCAGCTTGTTCAGCAGGTAGGGCACCGACAGTGCGGTCGGCTGGTTGACGGCGCTGATCTCCTGCACTGTGAGGAAAACCACCGAACCCTTCTTCACTGCGGGCAGATCGGCGTATCCGGGGAGCTGCCGGTACTTTTCGTCCATACCGGGGGAGTAGCCCGCGAGCAGCAGATCGGCGGTGAGTTCGTCGACCCGCTCCGGGGACAACGCCAGCCTGCCCTGGTTCGACGGCCGATCGGTGAGGTTCTTCGGAATGCTCAGTCCGAGCTGGGAGAAGATCTTGCTGGACCCGTCGTTCGGATCGGTCAGCACCATCAGCTGCGCCGGGCTGGCCAACCAGGTGCTCGCGAAGGTCTTGCCCTTCAGACCCGGATTGGCCTGGCCGATGGACTGCACCTTCTTGTCCACATCGGCGATCACGCGCGTCGCGTCGTCTTGTTTGTGCAGTACTTTGCCGAGCGTGGTCACCAGGTCCTGCCAGGGCTGAATCGACGAGGAGGTGAGTGCGGGCAGCGTCGGGGCGACCTTGGACAGCTCGTCATAGGTCTTCTGGTCGGCCAGGAATCCGTCCACCAGAATGAGATCCGGCTCCAGCGCCGCGACCTGCTCGGCGATATTGCCGGTGGTATTCAGGGCCTTCGCCGATTCGAGCGACTTCGGCTCCCATGCCGGGGTGCTCTTGGATATCGAGGCGACATTGTCGACGTAGCCGACCGGGGTCACCCCGAGCGCCAGCGTCGAATCCAGCCACTGATTCCCCAGTGTGACAACCTTTTTCGGGGTGCCCTGCACTGTTGTCGTGCCGCGGGCGTGGTTGACGGTAACGGGTGCGCCACCGTCGGACCCCGCGTCGTCGCTCGACGACCCACAGGCGGCGATACCCAGGGTCAGGGCACCGGCCAGCACGGCAACCGCCGCCCGCTTCCAGCCACGAGACGTCCGTACAGACTCCATCGACACCCTCTCCTTCATCGAGGAATTCCCCGACTCGGCTCCCTTCGAGCCGCAATAGCATAGGTCAGCCTAACCTACATTGACCGCCGCACCACCCCGGCTCGGCGGTTGCTGTCATGTCATCTGTTGCAAACCTATTGAACGTGCCGCTATCTAGCGGTACGTTAAATGACGTCAATAAATGATCCTCTCGTCCGGGAGGCATCGACGTCGAACCCGTGAAGACGCGGGTCTTCGCACGACTGACGCATACCGAATCGAGGCTAGTTCCGATGAATCAAAAGAGTTCCGCCGGACGCGTCCGCCCCATGGTCGCCCGCATCGCCATCACCTCCGCCCTTGCCCTGGCCCCGATCGCCGCTGTCGCGGGACCCGCGCTCGCCGATACGACCGACACCCAGGGTCCGGCGATCGTGCTGGTCGATCAGGCCGAAGACATCCACGGCCACGGCGGTTTCGGCGGCTGGGGTGGCTTCGGTGGCTGGGGCAACGGTGGATGGGGCCACCGCAGCTACCCGGGCTACCCGAGCTACCCGGGCTACTACCCCGGTTGGCCTGGCTACTTCCCCCGCCCCTCCACAGGCAGCGCCTTCTGACCCGAGTCGGTTCGGCGGCGAAAGCCCAGAAGCGGGTCCCGTTTGGAATAAGCCCGGCACAGTAGCCGGGCTTATTCCAAGTCGGGCTCCGGACATGACGAATGGGTAGGCTTCCGTCATGACGATCGAGCCGTTCGGCCATCTGCCGCACGAGATGACCGAGGAGCAATACCGTCAACTGCCCGAGGCGACAGCACGCGAAATCGAGGTCGTACACGGGCATGTGATCGTCTGTGAGTCGCCGGTACCCGAGCACAATCGCGTGGCGCGCAGGCTGGCCGGTGCCATGGAGCAGTTGCCGAGTACCGAACCGTGTATTCGAGTCGAAACCGATATCGATGTAGTGCTCTGGCGAGTACCCAAATTCACGTTCCGGCGGCCGGATGTCACGGTCTATCGGTGCCTTCCGGAGCGGGGTGCGAAACCGGAGGCCGGTGATGCCCTGATCGTCATCGAGGTTTCCTCGCCATCCACCGCCGCCGAGGATCTGCTCGACAAGAAGGTTCAGTACGCCCGCGCGGGGATCCCGCTCTATCTTGTCGTCGCACTCGACACCAAGTACGACATCGAGGAGGTCCGCGAGTTCCGGCTCGACGCCCACGCCGCCGAATACCGCCTGCACCGCTTGCATCGCGACGGATTCGTACGACTGGAACACGTGGTGCTGGGCGATATCAGCTTCGCGGACCTGGTCCGATAACGAGGAAGGTCGGCCTACGGCTCAGAGGGTGATGCGCTGGTTTTCGGGGAGGAAGAGTTTGTCGCCTTCCTTGACGGCGAAGGTGTTGTAGAACTGGGCGATATTGCGGACGATCTGGTTGCAGCGGAATTCGTTGGGGGCGTGGACGTCCTGGAGCAGGCTGATGGTTGATTCCTCGGTCTGCTTTTCGCGCCAGCTGCGGGCGTAGGAGAAGAACATCTGCTGGTAGTCGGGGTCGATACCGTCGCGCTCGGCGGCGATACGGTAGGCCTCGACGGCGATTTGCAGGCCGCGCAGATCGGCGAGGTTTTCGCCGACGGTGAGTGCGCCGTCGACGTGGTATTTGGGATCGAGGCCCTCGGGGACCAGCACGTCGAATTGGTCGATCAGCTGCTTGGTCTTGGCCTCGAATGCGGCCAGGTCCTCGGGTGTCCACCAGTCGCTGCGGTTACCGCTGGCATCGTATTTACGGCCCTGATCGTCGAAGCCGTGGCCGATCTCGTGACCGATGGTCGCGCCGACCGCACCGTAATTGACCGCGGTCGTCGCGTCCTTGTCGAAGAACGGCGGCTGCAGATAAGCGGCGGGGAAGGTGATCTGGTTGCTGGTGGGTGAGTAGTAGGCATTGACGGTCTGCGGTGACATACCCCATTCGGACTTGTCGACCGGAGTGCCGAGCCGGTTGAACGCCTTCCTGGAGTCGAAAGCATTGACGGCGCGCAGGGATTCGATCAGCTTGCCCCGGGTGATCTTCAGCGCGGAGTAGTCGTCCCACTTATCCGGATATCCGATTCTGGCCTCGATCTTGTCCAGCTTGACGATCGAGGCGTCCCTGGTCGGCTTGGACATCCAGGTCGAATTGGTGAAGTTCTCCCGATAAGCGGCCATGAGGTCGGCCACCATCTCCTTGGCCCGATCCTTGGCGGTCGGCGGAAAGTGCTTGTCCACGTACAGTTTGCCGAGTTGGTCACCGAGATTGTCGTCGACGACGCCGACGCCGGACTTCCAGGTCTCCGGCCGCTCCTCGAGTCCACTGAGCACCTTGCCGACGAAATCGAACCGCGCGTCGCGGATCGCCTTGGGTAGGAATCGGGCGAACTGCGCGACCACATTGACCCGCAGATACTCTCGCCACAGCGCGATATCGTTCTCGGCCCACAGTTGCGCGGCCGCGGTCACGAACGACGGCTGCGCCACCACGAGCTTGTCGAACAGCGAGCGTGGCCGATCGGTATTGCCCGCCATCCACGGATCCCAATCGAATTGCGGTCCGAGCGCGACCAGATCGTGCCAGCCCATCACGTTGTATGTGGCATCGGTATTGCGATTGCGCACGCTGTCCCAATGCGCCGCCGCGATCTTGGTCTCCAGATCGACCATGCGCTGCGCGATCCCCGCCGGATCGGTGAACCCAGCGCCCGCGGACATCTTCTCGAGGTAGGTCTTGTAGCCCGCGAGCTGCTTGGCGTATTCCGGCTTGCGGTAATACTGCTCGCTCAGCGTGATACCCGACTGGCTGACGGTGGGGATATAGGAATTGGAGTCCTTGCGGTCGATGCCGACTCCGATGCCGATCAGCCCGGAGATCGGCAGCTCCGCCATCACCTTGGCCAGATCCGGTTTGGTCGCCGCGCCATCGATCTTGGCGAACAGATCGGTCAGCGGTGTCATGCCGAGCGTTTCGAAGGCGGCCTCATCGAGGCGCGCATCGTAGAGATCGCGAATCTGCTGCGCCTCCGAACCCGGTTTCGGATCCTCGAGACCCTCGATGATCTCGCGCAGCTGATCCAGCGTCCGATCGCTGGCATCGCTGATCGCGCCGACCGCAGCCTTGTCCGGCGGCAGCTGGTACTCGCGCAGCCACTTGCCGTTGACATGCCGATACAGATCGTCCTGCGGCCGGATCGCCTCGTCCGCGCCGCCCAGATCGACCCCGGTGAGCTGCACCTGAGGCTCATCCTTGGAGCAGGAGGCCAGAGCGACGGCCGCGGGCACCACCCCGAGCGCGATCAGGAAGGCACGACGGTCCAGCTGACCGAGACGACCGGTTGATGTCACGAGGATTTCCTCTCCCGATGCGGTCCCGGCCGCATCCTCGTCAGGCGCGATAGTGCTGGCCCGAGGCTACCTGTCTCCGGCGTTGCCAGCCCGTCGGATCAGAGCGAGACCCGCTGGTCCCGGGCCAGGTACAGCTTGTCGCTCGGTTCGACGGCGAAGGTGGTGTAGAACTCGTCGATATTGCGGACCACCTGGTTGCAGCGGAACTCGTTGGGCGCGTGCGGATCCATGGCCAGTCGCAGTTCCATGTGCTGCTTCGTCGATTTCTCCCGCCAGATCCGGGCCCAGGACAGGAACAGCGTGCGGTTGTCCGGGTCGCCCTTGCCGTCGTGTTTATCGGCTATGTCGAGGGCGGCCACGGCGATACCGAGACCGCGCAGATCCGCGAGATTCTCGCCGACCGTGAGCGCGCCGTCGACGTGCTTGCTCGGGTCGAGACCGGCCGGGACCAGCGCGTTGTACTGATCGATGAGCTGCTTGGTCTTGGCCTCGAATGCGGTCCGGTCCTCGGGCGTCCACCAGTCGCGAAGATTGCCGTCACCGTCGTAGCGCGAACCCTGATCGTCGAAGCCATGTCCGATCTCATGACCGATGACCGCCCCGATCGCGCCGTAGTTGACCGCGGTCGCGGCATCGGAGTCGAAGAACGGCGGCTGCAGAATGGCGGCCGGAAACGAGATCGAATTGGCGTTCGGGTTGTACTGGGCATTCACCATCTGCGGTGGCATTTGCCATTCGGATTTGTCGACCGGGGTGCCGAGGTGCGCGAAACCGCGCTTGGTCTCGAAACGCTGTGCGGCGCGAACGGATTCGATCAATTTGCCGCGTGTGATCGTCAAACCCGAGTAATCGATCCAGTTGTCCGGATAGCCGATCTTCGTGACTATCTTGTCGAGCTTCGCGATGGCGGCCTGTCTGGTCGGCGGCGACATCCAGGTCGAATCGGTGAAGTCGGCCCGATAGGCGGATATGAGATCGGCGACCATCGCCAAGGCGCGCTCTTTGGCCGCGGGCGGAAAGTGTTTGTCCACATAGAGTTTCCCGAGCGGCTGGCTCAGGTTCGCATTGAGGGTCGCGATGCCGTCCTTCCACAGCTCCGGACGCTCCTGCAACCCTTGCAGCACCTTTCCGACGAAATCGAATTCGGCATCGGCAATGGCCTTGGGCAGCAGTGATGCGAACTGTTTGACCACCGCCATGCGCAGATACTCCCGCCAGGCGGCGATATCGACCTCGGCCCAGAGCTTTCCGGCCGTCGACACGAACGACGGCTGGCCGACCACCACGCGATCGAACAGTGCACGCGGCCGGTCGGTATTGCCCGCCAGCCACGGTTCCCAATCGAATTGCGGTGCGAGCGAGGTCAATTGGGTCCAGCTCATCGGGTTGTAGACGGCATCGGGATTGCGCAGCCGAACATCGTCCCAGAAGCCGCTGGCGATCTTGGTTTCGAGTTCGAATACCCGCTGGGCAGTGCCCGCCGGATCGGGAAAGCCGGCGCCCGCGGCGAGGCGTCGCAGATAGGTCTGATACGCGGCACGCTGCTCGGCGTATTCGGGCTTGCGGTAATACTGCTCGCCCATATTCGAGTCGATACCGGACTGGGAGATGCCGGCGACGTATTTGGCCGAATTGTTTTGATCGACCCCGACGGACAAGCCGATGAGCCCGCCGATCGGCAGCGCGCCCATCACCTCGGCCAGATCCGGTTTGGTCGTCGCGCCGTCGATCGCCGCGAACAGATCCGCCAGCGGGGCCACGCCGAGCCGCTCGATTTCCGCCAGATCGACCCGCGCGTCGTAGAGATCTCGGATCTGCTGCTCGGCGGTCCCGGCTTTCGGGTCGTGGATGCCGTCGATGATCGCCCGAAGCTGCTGTTCGACCCGGTCGCCGACCTCGTCGAAGGTGGTGTAGGACGGCTTGTCCGGCGGCAGCTGATAATCGCGCAGCCAGCCGCCGTTGACGTAACGGAACAAATCGTCCTGTGGCCGAATCGCCGGGTCCTCGCCCCGCATATCGACACCGGTGAGCCGCACCGACTGCTCCCGCGAGCACGAGACCAGCGCGGTGGTGGCCGGAATCACACCGAGTGCGATCAGAAACGTGCGGCGACCGAGCCGGGTGGGACGCGCGGACGAAGTCAAGAGAACCCCTTTTCCAGCGGTGATGTGGAATATGCACGGGTCTTCCGGAGATCTTGCTCGTCCCGAGGGTAGTAACCAGCCGACGCATTGTGCCCGCGGCCCCTTCCAGCTGGGGTTCGAGCGGTTCTACAGGGCTGGTTTCAACCCTGCTGGTGTCGATTGCGTAAGACCCACTCGCTCGCCGAGCGAGTGGGCGGCATGAGCCGGGACTCTCCGACTTTCGGGCGCGAGAGGATGCAAAGGCGAAGTTCAGCCTCGGTCCGATGGCCCGCCCCGATTTTGGACCGACCTGGGGCTTCCCCTAGACTGAACCGGTTGCCTGCGGGAGCTGTGCCCGCAATTCGGCCGCGAACCCCCGGTGGTTGATCCATCCGATCGAGAAACCGCTGGCAGGCGCGCGTTCGGGTGGTGACACGACCATGCCCGTCGGGTCGGCAATCCGGCGTGCGTATACATCCAGGTCAAGGAGGCTGAAGTGATTCAGCAGGAGTCGCGACTGCGCGTCGCCGACAACACGGGTGCGAAGGAAATCCTCTGCATCCGCGTTCTCGGTGGTTCGTCGCGTCGCTATGCCGGCATCGGCGACATCATCGTCGCCACCGTCAAGGACGCTGTCCCCGGCGGCAACGTCAAGAAGGGCGAGGTCGTCAAGGCCGTCGTCGTGCGCACCGTCAAGGAGCGTCGTCGCCCGGACGGTTCGTACATCAAGTTCGACGAGAACGCGGCCGTGCTGATCAAGGCGGACAACGACCCGCGTGGCACTCGTATCTTCGGCCCGGTCGGCCGCGAGCTGCGCGAGAAGAAGTTCATGAAGATCGTTTCGCTGGCTCCGGAGGTGCTCTGACATGAAGGTGCACAAGGGCGACACGGTGCTCGTCATCTCGGGTAAGGACAAGGGCGCCAAGGGCAAGGTCATCCAGGCCTACCCGAAGGAGAACCGGGTCCTGGTCGAGGGCGTGAACCGGATCAAGAAGCACGTTGCCAACTCCACCAACCAGCGTGGTGCCTCCTCGGGCGGCATCGTGACCCAGGAAGCTCCGATCCACGTGTCCAACGTGATGGTCGTCGACTCCGACGGCAAGCCGACCCGCGTCGGTTACCGGACGGACGAGGAGAGCGGCAAGCGGGTCCGGATCTCCCGTAAGAACGGGAAGGACATCTGACATGACCACCTCTGAGACTGTGACATCGGGTCGCTCCGCAGGCTCCGCTCCTGCCCAGCCGCGGCTGAAGGCGCGCTACCGTGCCGAGATCAAGGACGCGCTGAACAGCGAGTTCAACTACGCCAACGTGATGCAGATCCCGGGCGTGGTCAAGGTCGTCGTGAACATGGGTGTCGGTGACGCCGCGCGCGACGCCAAGCTCATCAACGGCGCGGTCCGGGATCTGGAACTGATCACCGGTCAGAAGCCCGAGATCCGCAAGGCCACCAAGTCGATCGCGCAGTTCAAGCTGCGTGAGGGCATGCCGATCGGCGCGAAGGTCACCCTGCGTGGCGACCGCATGTGGGAGTTCCTGGATCGGCTGGTCTCCATCGCGCTGCCCCGTATCCGCGACTTCCGCGGTCTGTCGCCGAAGCAGTTCGACGGCAACGGCAACTACACGTTCGGCCTGAGCGAGCAGTCGATGTTCCATGAGATCGACGTGGACTCCATCGACCGCCCGCGCGGTATGGACATCACCGTGGTGACCACGGCGACCAACAACGAAGAAGGCCGTGCCCTGCTCAAGCACCTCGGCTTCCCGTTCAAGGAGAACTGAGCACATGGCTAAGAAAGCACTGGTCAACAAGGCCAACAGCAAGCCGAAGTTTGCCGTTCGCGCCTACACCCGCTGCCAGCGCTGCGGCCGCCCGCACGCGGTGTACCGCAAGTTCGGCCTGTGCCGCGTGTGCCTGCGCGAAATGGCGCACCGCGGTGAGCTGCCGGGTGTGCACAAGAGCTCCTGGTGAGCTTGCGCTCCTTGTGAGCGCATCAATCGAATATTGAACGAGGGCACGGACTCCCACCGAGTCCGTGCCCTCGGCTGTTCGACTTTCCTTGCGCCCGATCAGAATTCGAGTTCGGACCAGGAAAGTTCGTGATGATCGCATCGGAATCCTTCGGTGCCCACGCATAATGCGATAGCGAACGGGCACGGACTCCCACCGAGTCCGTGCCCTCGTGTGTTTTGCGGCAAGTACTAACAACTGCGTCCTTTATTAAAGGTTATCTGTTAACCTTTAATAAAGAGGCGACATGGCGAAGGTTGTACAGCTGCGCTGGGCGGGCAACTTGGATGGTGGTGGTTTGTCTCGCAGAGACCGTGGCTCCGGCACCTACCAGGCGTACCTGCCCGATCCGTTGGTCGGTCGCCCCATCGTGCTGACCAGCGAGACCGCCGCCGACGTCGTCGATGCCGAGGTCGCCATCGCCCGCCTCGACACCGAGGCGAAAGCGCTGGTCGAGACGGAGGCGTTGTCTCGCTTGCTGCTTCGCGCCGAGGCTGTCGCTTCTTCGCGAATCGAGGGCTTGGAGATCGGAGCGCGTCGACTGCTGCGCGCGGAGGCGGCGCGGAAGTTGGAGGGTGAATCCTCCGACGTCACGGCCACGGAGGTGCTGGCCAACATCGACGCGATGGCGGTCGCAACCAATGCGATCAGTCGCGACGAGTTGATCCGCGAAGATGTTTTGCTCGAGGTTCATCGGCGCTTGCTGGCTGGTACCAAGATTGCCGAGCACGGCGGATGCTTGCGTGAGGTGCAGAACTGGATCGGCGGTAGCTCGTTCAATCCGTGCTCGGCCGCTTTCGTTCCACCGCCGCCGGAATATGTACCAGAACTGATAGAAGACCTGGTCGACTTCTGCAACAGCGATGACCTGCCCGCCGTCGCCGCAAGCGGCGATCGCGCACGCGCAGTTCGAAACGATCCACCCGTTCATCGGCGGCAATGGCAGAACCGGCCGTGCGTTGATCCATCTCGTGCTGCGCCGCCGTGGTGTAGCCGAACGCATCATTGCGCCTGTCTCTCTGGTCCTCGCTACCTGGAGTGACAGCTACATCGACGGTCTGACTCGCTTCCGGCACATCGGCTCGTCCGAATCGGCGCAGGCCACCGACGATCTGAACTTGTGGGTGGCGCGCTTCGCCGCGGCATGCACTCGGGCGGCAGCGGATGCGACCGCCTTCGAGGTGAAAGCCGTCGAACTGCAACGATCGTGGCGGGACCGAGTGGCGCCGGTGCGGGCGAACTCCGCGCTGGACCTGCTCCTCAGCAAGCTCATCGGAGCGCCGATTCTCACCGTCTCCACCGCAGCCACACTCATCGGACGCAGTTTCCCCGCCACGAATGCCGCGGTCGACCGATTGACCGAGGCCGGAATCCTGCGCCAGCTCACGATTGGCCGCCGCAACCGAGCCTTCGAGTCACCAGAAGCGATCAGCGCGTTCACTACCCTGGAACGACGCCTCGCCAGCCCGGACGGCGACACGCGAACATCGGAGCTAAAACGCCCGGTGGCGCGTCGCTTCGCGCACTAGAAGTGCTCCGATCGCTCGGCACGGGATGTGAACGAAACAGAATTCTCCGAGTCTGAGGGAGCAGTCGAGGGCCTATCGTGAACGAGGGCGCGGGCTCTCCATATTCGATGCCCTAGCCCTCCTGCTGAGGAGCTACCAGCAGTAGCGGTACCCGCCGGACGAACAGCCCGAGGCGATCAGATTGGTCATCGACGGGACTTCCGGCTTTCGAGTACGTCGCCCCCGCTGGCTCGGCTCGAGGCTGGGTGTATGTGATCGAAGTAGCGGCGCCCTTGATTCTGTCGACGCGAAGACTTGCTCCGTGCCGACGACCTCACCCTGACTTTGCCGGACTGGGCCCGGACTCATCTAGAATCCGAACCTATGTCGGCAGTGGATGCGCCCGATGCTTCGTTCGAACCCGATCACATCGTCGAGGAAGTTTTCGAGGGTGAGGCTACCGGTGTCGAGGTAGAACCTGATTACCCCATGCCCCACGAGGGCGAGATCAGGCCATGGGATCCGGAGAAGATCCGGGTGACAACCCGTCAGTTCGCGCTGCGCAATGTTTTGGACATGATCGACGACGCGGACTTGGAACTCGCACCGGACTTTCAGCGCAATCGGGTATGGAAGCCAAGGCAGAAGTCCAGGTTGATTGAAAGCCTGCTGCTGCAGATTCCGCTACCCGCTTTCTACTTCGCCGAAGACGAGGTGGGACTGCTGCGCGTTGTCGATGGCTTGCAACGTCTTTCGACGATCCACGACTTCGCCCGGAAGCTTGCCTTCGCCCTCGATGATCTGGAGTACCTCGATGAGGACGGGAAGAAGTTCGACAGTCTGACGCCGCCGCTGCGTCGTCGCCTGCTCAACACCCAGATCGTTGTCCACGTCATCGATCCGTCGACGCCAAATGACGTGAAGTACAACATCTTCAAGCGCATCAATACCGGTGGCGAACCTTTGAACGCGATGGAGATTCGGCACTGCATGAGCCGCAACCGCAGTCGGCAACTGCTCAAGCTGTGTGCGTCGCACCCGTCCTTTCATGCGGCGACCGGCGGCGTGCTACGCGACCACATACGTATGAATGACCGTGAGGCGGTCCTCCGATTCATCGCGTTTCGTCGTCTGGTCGACATCCGCGACTACGACCGCTACGGCAGCCTGGAGAACCTGCTGGACAAGACGGCTGAGCTGATCGACGCAAAGGACAAAGTGTCCGATGCTCAGGTCGGAGAATGGTTCGACGAGTTCGTGCGCGCTATGGACAACGCCCGCCTCGTCTTCGGTTCGCACGCCTTTCGGAAGTGGTCACTCTCGAGCAATCGGCTCTCGCCGATCAATCGGGCACTGTTCGAAAGCTGGGCAGTGGTGCTTGCGGACTACAAGCCAGCGCAGCTCGAAAGTGTTCGAACCAAAATTGTCAAACGGGCGCGGTCGGCGATGACTGACGACCAAGCCTACATCGCATCGATCAGCGCCTCGACCTCCGACCCGCAACGTGTCAAAACACGTTTTGCCAAGCCGCGCAGCATCATGAAGGATGTCGGTTTGTGATCGAAGCCCTCGAGATCGCCAACTTCAAACGGTTCCAACAACTCTCATTGCGCCTCAACGCGCTTACCGTGCTGACTGGCCTCAACGGTGCGGGCAAGAGCACGGTAATTCAGGCGTTGCACCTAGCGCACCAAGGCCAGCTGGACACCGATGATTTCGTCGCTCTCAATGGCTATCCAGGTCTCGATCTCGGCCAGGCCGCGGATGTGCTTTCTGCGGAAGCCACTTCGGACGCGATCGCGATCTCGGTGACATTTGGCGACGGTAGCGCGGCGAGCTGGGAGTTCTCCGGTGCGCAGAACCCGGAGTCGTCCCGGTTGTCCATCGTCGACCGGCCCGGGCGCCCAGCCTATCCCTTCGGTGACCGTGCCGGGGCGTTTACCTATCTGGCTGCGGAGCGCATCGGTCCACGGATCGCGCTGCCTACCTCGCCGTCCGAAAATGGCTGTGTGCTAGGTGAAGATGGCCGATTTGCCGCGCATGTGCTGGCGCTCGCCGACCGAGCGGAAGTGGATTCTGCCCGGCAGCATGCGGACTCGGCGTCTCCACTGCTGCGTCCGCAAGTCGAGGCCTGGATGAGCCGCCTTGTGGGCCCGTTGCAGATAGAAGCCCAGGTGGTACCGCGCACCGGGGTTGCTACCCTGAACGTGCGGGCCAGCTCGCAAGATGGATGGATCTTGTTGACCAACACGGGGTTCGGAATCAGCTACAGCCTGCCGATCATCGTGGCCGGACTCGTCGTCCCGACCGGTGGGATGTTGATCGTCGACAGCCCCGAGGCACACCTGCACCCGGCGGCACAGTCGATGATAGGGCGGTTCTTCGCTCAAATCGCGGCTGCTGGAGTTCAGGTGGTGGTCGAGACGCACAGTGACCATGTGCTCAATGGGATCCGGCGAGCGGTGACGGCCAACGAGTCATTGGTCCACTCGGACGCCGTGGTGCACTACTTCGGCGTCGATCCCGATCCCTACGAATTGACCATCGGGCCGACTGGATCGATGAGTGATTGGCCAGCAGGCTTTTTCGACCAAATGGACACTGACTTGGGGTTCATCAACCGGGCCCGGCGGAGGTAGTGGCATGCGGGGGTGGCGGTTCGTTGTGGACGAAGCGGGGTTCGCGTTCGAATCAGAGGAGCCGGCCAAACTGGAAGAGGCGTTTGCCGTCTTCCTGGAATTGCTCGACTATGTGCGGTCCACGCCAGGCACGGTGAAGCGGTCAGACGAACTGTTCGATATCGAATCGGGGTCTGGTCGCACTTTGGTCGATCATCTACTCGACCCACGCATCGACCGTGACATTCGTCAGGAACTGCATGGCCGTTTGGACAAGATCGCACGGTATGACGAAGATCCCAGCGAGTGGGAGTTCACTATCGGCACGAAGGTTCTTCCGATAGCGCCCAGCGTTGGAATCTGCCTCATGATGGCGGCGAAGCAAGTTCAGATCGCATGTCTGACAACGGCAACTGCAGGGCGGCGTGGCGCTGAGCGGGTTGAATCGAGGACTGGCGGACCGGGCGAAAGTGTATTTTTTATTGCCGACAAGACGGATGCGCCGCTGTTCTGGCGGTCCATTCTGGATTCAGATCCTGGTTTGCTGGACAACGTGGCCGACCATCAACACCTGCCCTTTCCCAACATCGTTTTTGTCGACGGGATCTGGGATCAGCTGGGTAGGTTCAGCGGTCCTCCGCTGGTGGTGCGGCGGCAGGTCATCGCGAACTTGGCTGGCCTACATGACCATGCGCCGCGGATCTGGTCCGCGGAAAAGCAGTCGGTGCGGCGGGTAAAGCTCATGCAGATCGAGGCCGATGTGGTCTGTTCGCCAGAGAGTCCGAAAACCCACAAGAATGCGAAAGCGATGCGTCAGCGCCTCGTTGACTTCAACGGCGAGCAGATCAGCTGCGAATGGCACGCGAAGCTTTCACCCACGAGTAATCGCATCCACTTCGCAGTACATGAGGGTCAGCTGTTTGTCGGTATCTTCGACGAACAGCTCCATGTGTAGTTGATGTGGCGGTTGTGCACGGCGCCAGTGCCCATGGACAGTCGGATCTCGCTGCGACTATCCGAGCGCTCCATGTGTAGAGCCTCAGGGCAGTTGCTCAGTCTCCCTGTGCGGCAGGCGGGTACAAAGCCATTGGCGACTCGGAGACAGCTCCTACACGCAGATGGCGGCCGACCGCGTTCGGTGGGATGTTACTCATACTGCGAGGCTACGACCCGCCCGCCACGATGTACAGGGAGCACAACCCACAGAACGGCTGGAGTCGGCCCCGAGGCGTCGCTGCTAAAGCCCGATTAGTCAGCGGTTGTCAGCGCCGTCCGGGGGTGCAGCGATTCATAGCGCCGTTGGGTAGCCGCCGCGCCCGCGCCCTGTAGTCGAGTGCTACAGAGGGCTTCAATGTGCGTCCTGCGAGCGAGAGTAGGTGCAGTCGAAGGGTTTTCGATGCCAAGGGGCGGGCGGGTTTGACGCCCCCACCGGATCCAGCCGGGCATCTCGCTGGCGCGCATCCCGTTCCGGCCGCTCACCTCACCGGGTACGGTCGCGATAGGATCGATAGGTGCGAAGGGGAGACTGTGGTGCTGAAGGTCGATCATGTTTCCCGCCGACCCAGACAGTGCAATCGGGAAGTTACTCAGCTCGATGGGGATCGATCCGAAGGAGATGACCGCTGGAGAGGCGGACATGCTCTCGCGGTTGAATCTGCACGGGGTCGCTGCGGCGTACGCCATCGAGGAATTGGCCTCCGATGGAGGGAAAGAAGTATTCAAGGGTGAGCTCCGCGACGGCGGCGTTGGTGACGGGCATGCCGACGCCTTCCGGCACGCGTACTGGAATGCGATGTTGACCAAGGAGTTCGGGGAGGATTGGACCAAGGCGTTCACCACCGCACACGAGCGCATCGACGACCCCGCGAAAACGCATGCCAGCGCGGAGGCGATGGACCTGTACAACAATGAGGTCGGCCGCCGGATCGCCATGCAGAATCCGAACGCATCGAATGCGGAGCTGTACACGCTGGTGAAGCAAGCCGTGCTCGATGGTCAGACGGTGGTGGTCGGGCCAGGTCCGGACAACCAACTGATGTACAGCAACCAAGTCCCGCTCGGGTATACGGGGCAGACCGACAAGGAGCCGCCTGCGCAGGGCGGTCACGATCCCGAGGGCAGTCCCGGAAAACCGACGAACGGAACGTATTGGTGAAACTGGGCGGCAAGGTGCTGTGGGGATCGGTCCTGGTGATCCTCCCAGTCTTGGTTGTGGCCGGACTGTTGCTGTTCAGCATCGGTAAGCCGGGGCAGCCGCGGCTCGAGCAGGACCGGGAACTGTCAACTCGCTTGAACGAGTTGTGGCACAACGGCGGAACCGCACCGCTGCGCGGGCTCGCGAGTGGCGACTGGGATCGAGTGCACATCTATCAGCAGGAGGAGCTCGGCCGGGATCAGGTGGAGCGGGAGGTGGGTGCGCGGGTACCGATGGAGGAAACCTTCGATCGCCGGGGCGCGAGTGCGGTGGTCTTCATGAAGGGGGTCGAGCTGCAACGGGCGGTGTGGGTGGACGTTCCGTTGCAGTCCGGTGTGTACACGGCAGCAGTGACGTTGGCCGCCCCGGGCTATCCGAAGTATCTCGAGTTCACCGATCCAGAGCCGACCGGCCCGCGTCTGGTGGCGGACCCTGAGCTGGAGGCGAAACTGCGTGAACTGGTGCGGACCCGAGGTCAAGCGCAGCTACGGGATCTGACCGGTGGTGACTGGGACCGCGTGTATGTGCTGACCGCGAACACCCGTGCGCGCGTGGAGGAATTCGTCGGGGCCACAGTGGAAATGGAGCCGGTGTTCACGCGCCAGACCAGCATCCTGGTGTATCGCAAGAGCGATGCGGTCCAGCGCGCCACCTTCATCCCAGGCTTCCTGCCGCAGGGAATTTACAGTTCGGCGGTGCGCGTCGACGCCACCGCAGGCATGCCCAAGAATCCGACTTTGTCGGACCCCGCACCACCCAAGTAGCGGTTCAGTGCTGCTTGGATTCTACGGTCGCGACCATGCAATCCCTGCTGGCGATCTCATTTGCGCGGAAACGCCCAGATCCAGTTGATGCTGTCGACGAGGTGATCGGGCCATTCCTCATCGAATTGGAGGAGCCGCGTTCCGCCAAGGAATTCAAGGCCGTTCGGTTCTGGTGGGCGAATCGGATCGAGCAGCGATGCTTCGGCGGGCGACGCTTCGATCCATCCGCCCTGGTAGGTCGTGCGCTGAACGTCTGGCACTGGAAGGAAGCTGTGGAAATAGTCTTCCGATAGAAAAATTGTCACTTCCGAGCTGAACAGGAAGGGCGTCGTCACCAGGCAGGCGACGCGGCTGTTTTCCGGGCGCCGCGTCGAACGCTCAACCGCCTCGGCAGCAGCGAAAAGTGCGATGAGGCACACGCTGCGGATCGCATTCGTCGCATACGGCGGCTCGACCAGTTTGTCGATGACCGGCAGCTTGAAATTCCAGTAGCGCTGGTCAGCGAGGCTCGTCGAGTCAGGAATTCGATCCGCGATTCGCTCTGGCCAACGAGCGAGCTGACGCAGGTGACGTCCCGGATTGCGGAGCTTCTTCTTCGGCTGCAGGTCGAGACGGCGCATCAGCGCAACCTACGCCGAGGTGAGCGGCCGGGGGCGGATTTGGCCCTCAGCTGGGGCTTGCCTACACTAGAGCGGTTGCTCGGGCACCTCTGTGTCCGCATGTCCAAGATGCGCTGTTGCATCGACGTGTGGACGGCCCTCGCACCGAGAACTCGTATGAGAACTCAATCCGGTCGGCAAATGTCGGCCGGACCGCCGAATTGCTGTAGGCCCACGGCTGGTACGCCTATTGGGTGCCGGTGTTGCATGGGAACCGCAGCGAGAAAGGTGTCAAGGTCGAACCATGACCATGACTGATCCGATCGCAGACTTCCTGACACGTCTGCGCAACGCCAACTCGGCGTACCACGATCAGGTGAAGGCTCCGCACTCGAAGCTCAAGGCGAATATCGCCGAGATCCTCAAGCGCGAGGGTTACATCGCCGACTACCGGACCGAGGATGCGACCGTGGGCAAGACCCTCGTCGTCGACCTCAAGTACGGCCCCAGCCGTGAGCGCAGCCTGCAGGGCCTGCGCCGGGTGTCGAAGCCGGGTCTGCGTGTGTACGCGAAGTCCACCAATCTGCCCAAGGTCCTGGGCGGCCTCGGCGTGGCGATCATCTCCACGTCGACCGGTCTGCTCACCGATCGTCAGGCGGCCAAGCAGGGCGTAGGCGGCGAAGTCCTCGCCTACGTCTGGTAAGGGAGGTAGGACAAATGTCGCGTATTGGTAAGAAGCCCATCGCCATTCCTGCCGGTGTCGAGGTCGCCATCGACGGCCAGAGCGTGTCGGTGAAGGGGCCCAAGGGCGCCCTGACCCACCTCGTCGCCGAGCCGATCACCGTCACCAAGGGTGAGGACGGCCAGCTCGAGGTCGCCCGCCCGGACGACCAGCGCCAGAACCGCTCGCTGCACGGCCTGACCCGTACCTTGGTCTCGAACATGATCGAGGGCGTGACCAAGGGCTACGAGAAGAAGATGGAAATCTTCGGCGTCGGTTACCGTGTCGCGGCCAAGGGCTCCAACCTGGAGTTCGCCCTCGGCTACTCGCACCCGGTGCCGATCGAGGCCCCGGAGGGCATCACCTTCGCGGTGGAATCGCCCACCAAGTTCTCCGTGTCCGGAATCGACAAGCAGAAGGTCGGTCAGATCTCCGCTGTCATCCACGGACTGCGTAAGCCCGATCCCTATAAGGGCAAGGGCATCCGCTACGCCGGCGAGGTCGTTCGCCGCAAGGTCGGAAAGACGGGTAAGTGATCATGGCGCAAACCGAAAATCAGAAGGCCAAGCGCATTCCGCGTGGCAAGGACGTGTCGACGACGCGTCGTCTGTCGAAGACCCGCCGTCACTTCCGTCTGCGCAAGAAGGTCGTCGGCACCACCCAGCGTCCGCGTCTGGTGGTCAACCGCTCCTCGCGTCACCTGCACGCACAGCTCATCGACGACTCGATCGGCAAGACCATTGCCGCCGCGTCCTCGATCGAGGCCGATGTGCGCGCACTGGACGGCGACAAGTCGGCCAAGGGCAAGAAGGTCGGTCAGCTGCTCGCCGAGCGTGCCAAGGCCGCGGGCATCGAGGCCGTTGTGTTCGACCGTGGTGGCCACGACTACCACGGCCGCATCGCGGCGCTCGCCGATGCCGCTCGCGAAGGTGGGTTGAAGTTCTGATGACTGCAAACATTTACGGAAGGAACGTCTGATGCCGGGACGTCAGAGGCGTGACGGCGGCAACGGACCCGCCGGACAGCAGAATGGTGCCGCCGGTGGCGGCGACAGCCGTGACGGCCGCGGCGGTGGTCGCGATCGTCGTGGCGGTGGTGACCGTCGTGACCAGCAGGCCGACAAGAACCAGCTCGAGCGCGTCGTCGCGATCAACCGCGTCTCCAAGGTCGTGAAGGGTGGTCGTCGCTTCAGCTTCACCGCCCTGGTGATCGTCGGTGACGGCAACGGTCTGGTCGGCGTCGGCTACGGCAAGGCCAAGGAAGTTCCCGCGGCCATCCAGAAGGGTGTCGAGGAGGCTCGCAAGGGCTTCTTCCGCGTTCCGATGATCGGCTCGACCATCACCCACCCGGTGCAGGGTGAGGCGGCGGCCGGTGTGGTCATGCTGCGTCCGGCCTCGCCCGGTACCGGTGTGATCGCCGGTGGTGCGGCGCGCGCGGTGCTGGAATGCGCTGGTATCCATGACATTCTGGCGAAGTCGCTCGGTAGCGACAACGCCATCAACGTCGTGCACGCGACGGTTGCGGCGCTCAAGATGCTGCAGCGTCCAGAAGAGGTCGCGGCCCGTCGCGGTCTGCCCCTCGAGGACGTTGCCCCTGCGGGCATGCTGCGCGCACGCGCTCAGGCAGCGGGAGGTCGGTAGTTATGGCCCAAGAGGTTAAGACCCAGCTCAAGGTGACCCAGATCAAGTCGTCGATCGGCGCCAAGGCGAACCAGCGGGAGAGCCTTCGTACGCTCGGCCTGCGCAAGATCCGCCAGACCGTGGTTCGTGAGGACAACCCGCAGAACCGTGGGCTGATCAACGTCGTGCGCCACCTCGTAACAGTTGAGGAGGTCTGACATGACCATCAAGTTGCATCACCTGCGTCCGGCTCCCGGCGCCAAGACCGAGAAGACCCGTGTGGGTCGCGGTGAGGGCTCCAAGGGCAAGACCGCGGGCCGCGGTACCAAGGGCACCAAGGCTCGCAAGAACGTCCCGGCCGCCTTCGAGGGTGGGCAGATGCCGATTCACATGCGGCTGCCCAAGCTCAAGGGCTTCACGAACCGGTTCCGCACGGAATACCAGGTCGTGAATGTCGGCGCGATCGCGAAGCTGTTCCCCGAGGGCGGCGCGATCGGCAAGGCGGAGCTGGTGGCAGCCGGCGCGGTTCGCAAGAACCAGCTGGTCAAGGTTCTCGGCGATGGCGAGATCGGCGTCGCGGTCCAGGTGACCGTCGACAAGGTGACCGGCGCCGCCAAGGAGAAGATCACCGCGGCCGGTGGCACTGTCACCGAGCTGGGCTGACGGTACTCTGCAGATAGTGGCACCGGACGAGTGAAGAGCTCGACAGTGTTCGATTGGCGGCGCTCGCGTGCCCTCCGTGGTTATGCGAGCTGCCGCCTCTGGGCACTGAGCTCACACCGCCGGTGCCACTGTTAGAGTTCAGTTGTTGTCTGCCAAGCCTCGTCACGGGTTTTCTATATCCGTGGCATGACCATGTCGTTCGCCAGGAGGATCTGTGCTTTCCGCCTTCGTATCGGCCTTCCGGACTCCGGACTTACGGCGGAAGATTCTCTTCACGCTGGGGTTGATCGCGCTGTACCGCTTGGGTGCTTCGCTGCCGTCCCCCGGTGTCGACTACAAGAGTGTGCAGGAATGCATCGACCTGGTCTCCGGCGGAGATTCCGCCGGTATCTATCAGCTGATCAACCTGTTCTCCGGTGGTGCGCTGCTGCAGTTGTCGGTCTTCGCGATCGGCATCATGCCCTACATCACCGCGAGCATCATTATCCAGCTGCTCACCGTCGTCATCCCGCGCTTCGAAGAACTGCGTAAAGAAGGCCAAACGGGCCAGAACAAGATGACGCAGTACACCAGGTACCTCTCGATCGCGCTGGCGATCCTGCAGGCCACCGGTCTGGTCGCGCTCGCGGCCCGCGGTCAGCTGCTGCAGGGCTGCCAGAAGGACATCCTGGCCGACACCAGCATCTTCGGCATGGTGATCATCGTGCTGGTGATGACCGCCGGTGCCGCACTGGTCATGTGGTTCGGCGAGCAGATCACCGAGCGCGGCATCGGCAACGGCATGTCGCTGCTCATCTTCGGCGGTATCGCCGCGCGCATCCCCACCGAGGGCAAGAACATTCTGGACAACCGCGGCGGACTGGTCTTCGGACTCGTCTGTGTCGCCGCGTTCGCCATCGTCACCGCGGTAATCTTCGTCGAGCAGGGCCAGCGCCGAATTCCGGTGCAGTACGCCAAGCGTGTGGTCGGCCGCAAGATGTACGGCGGTTCCTCGACCTATCTGCCGCTGAAGGTCAATCAGGCCGGTGTTATTCCGGTGATCTTCGCGTCCTCACTGTTGTACCTGCCGAACCTGGTCGCGCAGCTGACCTCCTCGAAGACCGCCACCGATAGGAGTTGGTGGCAGGAGATCATCCAGAAATACCTGGTGAACCCGGGCAACCCCGCATACATCGCGATCTACTTCGGTTTGATCGTGTTCTTCACCTACTTTTATGTCGCGATCACCTTCAACCCGGAGGAACGCGCGGACGAGATGAAGAAGTTCGGCGGCTTCATCCCCGGGTATCGCCCCGGTAGGCCCACCGCCGACTACCTCAATTTCGTATTGAGCCGCATTACCCTCCCCGGCTCGATCTACCTCGGTCTCGTGGCCGTCCTGCCGAACCTTTTCCTCGATATCGGCGCATCCGGTGGCACCCAGAACCTTCCGTTCGGTGGCACCTCGGTGCTGATCATGGTGAGCGTCGGCTTGGACACCGTGAAGCAGATCGAAAGCCAGCTGATGAATCGAAATTACGAAGGGTTCCTCAAGTGAGACTTGTACTTCTCGGACCGCCGGGAGCCGGCAAGGGCACCCAGGCCGACCTATTGTCGGACAAACTGGGCGTCCCGCACATCTCCACCGGGGACCTGTTCCGCACGAATATCTCCGCTCGGACACCGCTGGGCCGGGAGGCGCAGAAGTACATCGACGCTGGCGATCTGGTACCGAGCGATGTGACGAACCGCATGGTCGAGGCTCGGGTCGCCGAGCCGGATGCCGCGAACGGCTTTGTGTTGGACGGCTACCCGCGCACAGTCGATCAGGCCGACGCGCTGGAGAAGATCCTCGCGGATATGGACAAGAAGCTCGACGCGGTGCTCTGCTTCGTCGTGCCCGAGGAGACCGTGGTCGGCCGGATGATGGCGCGCGGTCGCAACGACGACAACGAGGACGTGATCCGCAATCGGCTCCGGGTGTACCGCGAGGAGACCGAGCCGCTGCTGGAGCATTACGACGGTCTGGTCGTCTCGGTCGACGGTGTCGGCGAGATCGACGAGGTCAACGCACGCGCGCTGCACGCCCTGGGACACTGAGGCCGGATGGTCTTCAACCGCAAGAAGAAGGTCGTGCCGTTCCGGACGGCAGGTGAACTGGATGCGATGGCGGCGGCCGGTGCGATTGTCGGCCGCGCACTCGTCGCGGCGCGCGCGGCGGCCAAGCCCGGTGTTTCCACCCTGGAGTTGGACGAGATCGCCGAGCAGGTGATCCGCGATGCGGGCGCCGTGCCGTCGTTCAAGGGATATCACGGCTTTCCGGGTTCGATCTGCGCATCGGTGAACGACCGTGTGGTGCACGGGATTCCGACCTCGTCCGAGATCCTGACCGAAGGTGATCTGGTCTCGATCGACTGTGGCGCGATTCTCGAAGGCTGGCACGGTGATTCGGCTTGGACCTTCGGCGTGGGCACGATCATCGAGGCCGATGAGCTGCTCAGCGATGCCACCAGGATATCGATGGAGGCGGGTATCGCGGCCATGCTGCCCGGTAACCGGCTGACCGACGTCTCGCATGCCATCGAAATGGGTACGCGCGCGGCCGAAAAGGAACACGGTCGGTCCTACGGCATCGTCGACGGTTACGGTGGGCACGCCATCGGCCGGGAGATGCATATGGATCCGTTCCTGGCCAACGAGGGTGCGCCGGGTAAGGGGCCGAAACTCGTGGTCGGATCGGTGCTCGCGATCGAGCCGATGCTGACGTTGGGCACTACGCAGACGAAGGTGCTCGACGACGACTGGACCGTGGTGACGTTGGACGGAAGTCGGGCGGCGCACTGGGAACATTCGGTTGCGGTTACCGAGGACGGGCCGCGGATTCTTACGGTTCGTCCGAAATAAGAGCGGTATCCTGCGCGTTCCTACCCTGGTAGCATTGGTGGTATGAAGCTTAGTGTGAGCCTGTCGGACGAGGACGTGGCGGTGCTCGACGCTGAAGTGTGTCGGTCCGGCCTGCCAGGGCGGTCGGCCGCCGTTCACAAGGCGATCGCGCTGCTGCGTAGTCGTGCTCTCGAAGATGCCTACGAAGAGGCATGGGATGAGTGGGACGGAGCTGGTGAGGAAGCTGTCTGGTCGGCGACTGTCGACGACGGGCTGAGGTGATGCGCCGTGGCGATCTCGTGCTCGTAGATTTCGATCCGGTTCGCGGGAACGAGGTCAGTAAGCTTCGTCCCGCAATCGTCGTGAGTAACGACGGTGCCAATCGTCGCGCCGAGCAACTTGGCCGAGGCGTTGTCACAGTTGTCCCGGTTACCAGCAACACTGAGAAGGTTTTTCCGTTCCAGGTCTTGTTGAAGGATGTGCCGGGTCTGCGGGTTCTCTCGAAAGCCCAGGCCGAGCAAGTGCGTTCGGTATCAGTCGAGAGAGTCGGGCGCACGTTGGGTCGACTGCCCGAAACTCTTGCGGCCGAACTCGATCGGGCGCTACGACTACATTTGAGTCTGTAGCTCGACTCTGTTCCTGGATTCGGCGAACATTCCGCCGTGTGCCGTGGTCGGTCACGCTGTCCGACTCCGTGTTCGGTGACGTCGCGCGGCGAGGAGCCGAGCCGCACCGGCGCCCGCAGGTCGTAAATGTCTGGTAAGCAACGACTTCGGACACAATGCGTCCGCTGCCTGCCCTGACATTACCCAGCTCGCGCTGGATCGGTGTCGTCGTTCCTTGCGCCGCGTCCTACCGCAACCCGGGGTCATCCAGGGGATCGACCGCAAACCACATTGGCGATGATTTCTCCTCCGATTCGTGTTGAACCTCGACGATGGGAGAAGCGTATGGCCGGGGGTGGGGTGCTCACCCGAGTAGATGGCTACTCGAATTCCCTTGTGGGATTGCGTGGCTCTGCGGCGAACAGTGATCGTTCGATGGGTGCTTCAGGGCGGCGATACGGGTCTCCGTACAGCTCAGGGCGGTGCGCGGGGTGCATGGCGCACCGAGTAGGTAGCGACTTCCGCTAGACCGCTGCGCGGCTCAATTCGGCTGTGATGTTCGGATATCGACCGGGCGGCGTACGGTGCGGATTACGTCGGTGTGGATGGGGAAGTCGAATTCGCCGGTTGCTGTCTCGGGTCTGCCGTGCAGGTAGTCGGAGATTGACACTGGCTGCGGCAGTCTCGATGATCGTCGACATGATCGGTGCTCTGTGGAAGTACCCGGTTAACTCCCGTTGCCGCGGAAGAAGAGGACATTGTCGCCGTAGTCCGCGAGCGGAATGGCCAGGGCCGCTTGCCGAATGCCGCTGGCGGGCAGGTGGGTGAGTTTCGCGAACATTTCGGTGTTGCCGAACGCGGCGCGGACCTGGGTTTCGGACGCGTAATCCGCGCCGTAGTCGGCCAGGGCCGCGAAGTCCAGGGGTGCCAATGGGGCATCGAGTGGGGCCTGTCCGCTCGGGCGGCCGAGTGCGGCGTATTGGGTGGCCACACCGTCCTCGTAGCGGCACAGCTCGTAGGACATCTTCTCGTTCGCGGTAACGCTGATCACCGGCCAACGCGCGGAAAGGTGCTGTGCCAGTGGATGTTTGCCAACCTGGGTGATCTCCCAGTTCAGGCTCATGACGACAACCGAACCGCCGTATGGCTGTTCGATCAGCACTACGTCATCGCCTAGGGATTCGGTCGAGTTCAGTTCGGGATCGAAGGTATGCCAGTGGGTTTCGTGTGCGCCGCGCACGGCTGAGCGATCGACCTGGCGTGCGTTGTCGGTGGCGTAGGCCGCGATGATCGCGGCGCGAACCTGGGCGACGGCGTCGCGCGCGCTGCAGCGGACACTCAATGCGCCGAAGGTCGCACCGATTTCCACCGGCCGGGACGGGGGATCGGGTAGGGCGCCAGCGGCCAGCGGCTTCAGGCCGACCAGCGCGAGCTTCCAGTTGATCTCCTCGATCGTGGCGAGATCGCCGGAGGTTTGGTACAGAATCTGCTGCTGCGTCAGATGTCCCGCGCGCTGCAAGGTCCGGGCTTCGAGTTTGGTGAGCGCGGTGAAGGTCTTGTTGGTGAGATCGATGTCCTCGATCCGGGTTTCGCGTAGCCGTGCCGTCATCTCAGGTGAGGTCAGTGCCGCATACCGCTCGCGATACATCGCCACGGCTTGTTTGCGCTGGCGGCCGACCATCAGTGTGCGCAGCAGCATGTTCAGGCTGGCGAGATATTTTCCGGACTGATCCGGATTCGCCGCGAACAGCGCGCTGCGGATGCGCACGGCATCCTCACTGGCGGCGACGGCGGCCTTCGGGTCGAGGCGGCACAACCAGACGCCGCATTTCGAGAGCCCGTCCGCGCAGACGGCGGCCACCTGCGGATGCGTCTGTGACACTTGGCGATAGGTATGGCAGGCATTGCGGATGGTGCTCGCCGCGAGCTCGCGGTGACCGATGTGCCGGGTCGCCTGCTCGAAGACGCGTAGCGCATCCTGGACTTCGCCCGCGAACTCGGCGGTCACCCGACCGGCGGCGAGCCAGTGCAGCCGGATGCCGACGGACTCCTGCGAAGGGGCCAAGGCCTCGGCCGTCCGGTCCCTGCCGGGGCCGTTCTTGGTCGCGACCAGGCCTTTTGCGAGGTCGCACAGCGACGAGGCCAGACGCAATTCGTTCTCGACCGTCCGGTCGATCGCTGCCCTGCGATCCTCGGCTACCCGACGCTCGAGTGCACTCAGATCCATCGCGACCTCAACTCCCGCTTCACCTTCCGCGTCACGGTCGTCGAGCGGCCGCATTCTGCTCGACCGAGTTTGCCATAGAAATGGCCGGAATGAGCAGGCAATCAACCGGCGACCGGTGCTGCCGCGATCGACCTGTCGACAGCCATGACAACCGCGCTCGCGGCCGCCGTGGCTGTTCCGCGTGGTTCGTGAGTGTAGCCGTGCGAACCAGCGGTGCACGAAGCTGTCAGGGGTGGTTGCGCTCGGCGGTTGTGGTCAGCCCTCCAGGAGCAGTGTCACGGGACCGTCATTGACGAGTTCGACGTGCATATGCGCGCCGAACCGTCCGGTGGCGACGGTTGCGCCGAGCTCGCGCAGTGCTTGCGCGAAGGTCTCGACCAGCGGTTCGGCGACGGGGGCGGGTGCGGCGGCGGACCAGGACGGCCGCCGTCCCTTGCCGGTATCGGCGTAGAGGGTGAACTGGCTGACCACGAGAACGGGCGCATCCAGGTCCGCGGCCGCGCGTTCCCCCTGCAGGATTCGCAACCGCCACACCTTGTCCGCCAATGCCTTCGCGGTGGATTCCGTGTCCTCATGCGTCACTCCGACCAGGGTGACCAGGCCCTGCGGATTCGGTTCGATCCGGCCAACGGTCTGTCCGTCGACGGTCACTTGCGCGGCGGATACGCGCTGCACCAGTACTCGCATGCTTCGATCCTTGCACCCGGGTGATCGCGGGTGCGCCGGCCGCCCTCAGGTCTCGTCGGTGTCGTCCGGCGTCTCGACTTCGGCAATCGGGCGTGCCTCTTCGGTGTGTGATGACGCCAGATCACGCAAGCTCGCCGGGTCGCTCGCGAGGTCATTCGTCGGAACCGGATCCATCGACGGGATCGGCGTATCACGCACTGCCAGAAAGGTATCGAGGAGGGCGAGTGCGTCGGGCGTGAGGCCGGGACCGGCGCACGACAGTTCGTCCTGCAGGATTTCCAATCCGGATGCCGCCTCGATGCCGGGCGATGTGGGATCGACCCGCCGCCATTGCACCGCGACCGTCCAGGACGGGTCCCCACCGACCCACGCCCAGATGACATCGCGAACGACCTTGTGCCGCAGGGTGTATACGCGAAAGTGCTCCGACGCGGATCCCGCCCGGTGCTCGATTTCATAGACCCATTCGTGGCGGCGCGTGCGGATGTAGGTCTCATCCGCGCGTGCGACGACCAGGAACGGGTCATCGGGGTCGGCGGCGGCGACCACGACGTCCTCGAGCAGTGCGGGGGTGAGGTAGGGCAGTGACCGGCCGTCACCGACGGTCACGCGGACATCGATGTGGCCGCGGGGGTCGTAGAGGTGGCCCGTCTCGACGTCCAGCACGGCGAGGTCGCGGTCCTTGGTGAGTTTCAGTACGGCCAGCAGGTGCCTGCCCCGGTTCGGCCCCCAGGTGCGCAATACCGCTCCGCGCGAATCAGCGACGGCGGCAACGAATCCGACTGCGCCGCCGTTGCGGTCGATCTCGGCGATGAGGTCGTCGACGGCGGGTGGGGCCGCACTGCCCTCCGGGGCGGTGCACATGTGCCGGTACTGCTCCATCGCATCGAGTGCGGTATCGACCGCATCGGCGGGCACCACCGCGAACTCGCAGGTCACCGCCAGGCTGGTCAGTAATGCCTCGAATTCCGGGGTCGGGCGCACCTCGACGCTGTTATCGGGATCGATCTCGGTGATGGCGGCAAGGCCGATTTCCCCGTCCCGCCACCAGTAGACCGCCGGACTGATCGGCTGCGGTTCGCTGCGGTAGGTGTTGGCGGCGACCTTGCCCAGCAGAATCATCGCGGTCAGCGCATTCGGCCCGACAATGGGATGCGTATAGACGTTGCCTTCGTGCGAGATGACGAAAAGTGCTCCGTACGTGCCGATCACCGGATAGTCGCCGAGCCATTTCGAGTGGGCACTCGCGGACTCCGACCCGCTCAGAACGGCGAAATGCGCATCGTTGTAGTTGCGCCATTCGATCGCCAGGCGGTCGGCGGCACGAGTGTTCGCCTCGGCCAGTTCGAAGAGCTCGTTGGTGTCGATCTGCCAGTGGGCGAGCTGGTCGCAAGTGACGATCTCGGCGGTGCGGAGTTGCTCGATCACCACCACCTGGATGATGCCCGGCGCGACGTAGTGCCCGACAATGTCGATACCCGCGATGGTGTCCGACGACGCGAACCGTGTCTTGAGAAATCCACGCACTGTTGTGAATTCGTCGGTATCGAGCGGATCGGTGTAATCCAGATCGACTCGCGCCAGGAACGTCTCGACATGATCCGCGATGAGCGCGGGCCACTGATCGAATGGCTTCGCATTCAGCCTGCGCCGCAAGTTGTCAAGCCACAGAAAATGTGGTCCATCCCCACGCGGGCCCATCAACTGCACCTCGTCGGGTTCAGTTGCCCGGCACGAATACCCCATATGTTCAGCCGCCACGGTCACCAGCGAAAGCAATGGGTCCGAAGGCAAGTCGGCCACGACATCTCCTGAAATCGGCGTCTCCTCGACCCTAGGCGTTCCGGCCGGCACCGGCTGTTGCCGTCTGTGGGAGGTCCGACTGCTCGGTCCGAGAGTTGCGTCCCCATCTTCCCAGCAGTGGGCACGGTTCGGGCGGTAAACTCGAGGATGTCGATAGGGTCGGGATCGCGGCGCGGTGGTGGTTGCTTCGAGCAACCGAAAGTCAAAGCAGTGCACCAATTCTCTTAGAAGACACGGGGATATGACTAAGGGTTACGATGAGAGGCCGGTCACGCTGGCTCCTATTTTCCTAGCCAGTTTCGTACTCTGGGCCGGGCGAAGTGTTCGCGATGTACTGAATCGGTCGACGGGTGGGCAGCAAGGGCTGGTCGTACCCGATCGGGATTTCCAACTCGAGGCCGTATTCGATAAACGGACTCCGGCCGTATTCCGCGGTGTCGCAAGAACTTGGCCGGTATTCGAAGATTTTCAGCCGGAAGCGCTGCGCGAGAAATACGGCGACAAGAAGGTCGCCGCGCTGACCAGTGCGACCAACGTGTTCACACAGGAGACGTCGCCGGTCGAGGTGCTCGAATACCGCGATGTCATGGCAGCTGTTTTCGACGAGCAGAAGCCGGGCAAGAACTACTACTCGCGTGCCGCCGCGAACCCGCAGCCGCTCGCCGAGCAGTTGCCCGCGCGCGTCGGCACCCGGCAGCAGAGCCCGGCGGCGAGCAGTGTGTGGATCGGCCAACAGGGCAATCTGACTCCGCTGCACAATGATCCATGGCACGGCCTGCTGATTCAGCTGCACGGCCGCAAGCGGGTCCGGCTGTTCCCGCCGAATGAGTACCGCAATGTTTACGGCCGGATTCCGATGAAGGTTTCCGACCCCTACACCGGACTCCCCGACGAGTTCGACCCGGATGTGAGCAGCTTCGAGAAGTTGCAGGACGCGTCCTGCTACGACGTGGTTCTCGAGACCGGCGACATCCTCTACATCCCGATGTTCTGGTGGCACCAGGTCGAATCCGTGGATCCGGCCATTTCGTATGTCGCGCGGTACAACCCGAGCTACTTCGAGTTCATGAAGGCGGCCTTCTTCCCGATGGCGGTGCGCGGTGTGCTGCGCATTGTCGACGGCATCATGGGCAGGTTCCGCAAGCCGAAGTGACCGCGAACCGCGGTCGGTGGGCGCTGTAACTGGCGCGGCACTTGCCGTTCATGTTCGAGCTACTGGTGAGTCGCCGAGCGCTGTCATCGTCGAATCAGAGGATCCGATGGCGATGGGTGCGGGGGACCGCTGGAGCTCGAGGAGTACGCGATGTCGGACAAGTTGAGGCACGACGCGGATCTGTTCGAGAAGGCCGCGGAGCGGACCAGCGCCGTTCGGGATCGAGTGAACGGCGTGCTGAGCACGTTGGACGCTGCGCTCGCCGGCCGTGGTGCGCCGTGGGGGAACGACAAACTGGGACGCCAGTTCGCCGACGGGCCAGACGGATACAAGGTCGCGCGCGCGCAGATGACCGGGAATATCGAGACCACGGCGACGAATTTCGACAACTTCTACACCGGTCAGACCAAGACCGCCAAGGAACTGCGGCGGATGGACCAGTCCAACGGCGACGGCTTCCGGTGAGTTGTGGCCGATGACGAACGAATTCGCCAAGGCCGAGATGGCGGCGGTGCTCGATGAAGTCCAGCAACAGTTTCGGGCGATCGCGCAGGTGCAGCAACAGCGTGCCGAACTGACCGCGAGCGCTACCGTGCGCAAGCGGATCACCGTCACCGTCAACGCCGACGGCACCATTATCGAAACCAAATTCGGTTCCGGCATAGACGAATTGAGCTATGGCGAGATCGCGAAGGCGGTGACCGAGGCGGCGCAGAAGGCGACCGCCGAGGTGATGCGCAAGGCGCAGGAGCTGATGACGCCCCTGCACGACCGTCGTGCGCGACTGCCCAAACTATCGGATCTGATCGAGGGCATGCCCGACCTGAGCGCCGAAATGCCGAAGGCGCCAAAGGTTTCGCTTGCGCCGCCTGATTCCGAAGAGCGCCAACCGGTTTCCGACGATGACGGCGCGCCGATGGAATTCAGCAATGTCGAGGTCGTCTCGCGTCAATCGGCCACGGACCGTGGAGTCACCGATTCCAGCTGGTGACCGAGGGTGAGCGCAGATGGCTGAGCTGCCGGGTTATCTCAAATGGCTGGAATGGGTCGCCGGATCCGACTGGCCTGCGGGCGATCCCGATGGCATGTGGGGGCTGGCCGATGACTGGCGCACTGCGGCCGCCGGACTGCGCGACATTCTGCCCGATATCCGTGATGCGAAAACGGCGTCGCTGAAGGCATATCAGGACGGCGACGGCATCGAGGCGATCATCGCCAACTTCGACAGTTATCTCGAAGGTCCGCAATCACTCGAGATGCTGGCCCGCGATTTCGAGAAGTTGGCCGATTCGGCGACCAGCGTCGGCACCGAAATCGAATACGGCCAGCTCATGCTGATCACCTCCCTCGCGCTGCTCGCGGCCGAGATCGCGATCGCATGGATCTTTCCGCCGACCGCGCCCGCGGAGGAGGCGCTGGCGATTGCCGGAACACGGGTGGCCATCCGGATAATCGCCAAGCGGATCATGGACAAGATCGTCGAGATCGTGGCCAAATTCCTCGGGCGTCGACTGGCGAATTTCCTGGTCCGGCACATCGCCATCGACACGGTTCTCGGCACCGTCCAGGACTGGGGAATTCAGCAGTACCAGGTGAATTCGGGACATCGCAAAGAGGTCAACTGGGAGCAGGTCGCCATCACCGCGATCAGCTCCGCGGTTGGCGCCGGTGCCGCGAGCCCGATCGGCGAGCGTCTCGGCGAGAAGTTCGCCGAGACCGAGATGAAGGCCTGGCTGCGTGGACTGCTCACCGGCGCGACGGCGGGCACAGTGGGTGCCATCGCCGGATTCGGCGGCAGCGTCGGCGCGCAGTTCGCGTTCACCTGGGCGAAGTCCGGACCCGAAGGTGGCTGGGACAAGGCCGTCGACGGTCTGAAGAAGACCGAATTCGACCTGCGCATGTTGACGGCGGGCGCCTCGAACGGCGCGATGTCCGGTGCGAATCGAGCGGCGGCCGAGCAGTTCTATCACAATCGGCATCCGGATTGGTACCGGCCGAACGGTACGCGAGTCAACCCGGATGATCTGTCCCGCATTGGTTTTCGCCCCGATGCCGGGCCGGCTGGTGATGCTGCCGACGCCGGTGGGCGTGCGGTCGCTGGTTCGGGAACCGGGCAGACCGGCGAGGGTGCGCCGAATGCGGGGCATACGGGGGAGCCTGTTGCCGGTCGTAGCGGTGGGGACGGTGCGGCGGATGGTTCGACAGCGCATGCCATGGACGACGGGTCGGGGGCTGATGGCTCGTCGAATAGTCGTGGTGCGGGCGATGGTTCGGTGCAGGCGCATGGTGCTGATGACGGTATGTCGAAGGCGGGGGCCTCCGGCGATGGTTCTACTGCGCGTGCTGGTGGTGACGGTGCGACCGCCCACGCGGGTGGTGACGGTTCGACAGCGCATGCCGGTGATGATGGTGCGACCGCCCACGCCGGTGATGGCGGTTCGACAGCGCGTGCCGGTGATGATGGTGCGACAGCGCGTGCCGGTGATGATGGTGCGACCGCGCATGCGGGGGATGACAGTTCCTCGACTGTGCGCGCCGACGCGGATGGTTCCACAGCCGCGCAGCGCATCGGCGATGAAACGGCTGATGGTGGAGTCGACCGGTCGACCCGGAATTCGGAGGTGGGAACCGGATCGGACGGTGCCGTCCGGGCCGCAGGAGAAGCCGCGGTTAATTCGGATCCCTCTGCGGTACGGGCGAATTCGAATGCCGAGTCCAACGGTGCCGGTGACCGTACGGGGTCGGCCGATCACGCGAGGGCGTCGGCGCGCGAGGGGCAGAGCCGCCTCGATGCCGGTACCCGGGCCTCCCTGACCCCTGCGGGCGTGGAACACACTTCGAACACGAACGCCGAGGGTTCGCACATCTTCGGCGACAATGTGGCCGCGCAAGCAGGTGCCGCCGCAGCATCGACCTCACTCCAAACCGGCACTGCTCCTACACATCCCGGAAGCGCGCCACCGCACGCCGCACCCGACGCACGCACCGGCGCAACACCATCCACACCGCGCACAACCTCAACCACCGACATGCGCCCCGGCGCAACCTCCAACACCGAAACCGCACGCGAACAGACCCACCCACAACCGACCGCCGAACCCCGCACTACAGAACCACGTTCCGCAACTCCGTCCGCCGATACCCGCACCACCACCGACGGACGCCCCGGCCCGGACCGATTCCGCACCGGCACCGGCGACACGTCCTCCGAATCCGAATCCCGCCGCACCACACCCGAAATCCGCGCGAGCGCAGACCAATCAACACCCCACCACCCCACCGCCGAACCAATAGCAGGCCCACAGGCAGCACCAGCCCCCAGCCACGCCGAGACCAACGCCGACGGCAATGCCACCGTCCGCCGCCTCAACAGCGACACCGCTGCACCCCCGGACAGTGCCGGTGCTGTGCGGCTCAATGGGGATGCCGTTGGGCGCTCCGATAGTGACGGTGTCGTGCCCCTTGTCGGCGACAGTGCCATGCACCCCGACGATGACGGCGTGGCACGTTCGGACAACCACGGCGCGGTGCACCCCGACAGCACCAATGTGCTGCGGCCGGAGGGCGAGAGTCCGGTGCTGCCCGACCGCGAGGGCGGTGTTCTGTCGGCGAGCGACGGTGCCGCGCGGGCCGACGGTGGCGGTGCCGCCCGCCCCGAGGGTGACGGCCCCGGGCGTACAGGTGCCGTGCGTGCCCAGGCTGACGCCGCAGTGCGGCCTGATGATGCAGAGCGCGTGGAGCCCGAGGGTGACAGTGCGGTGCGGCCTGACGGCGGCGATGTTTCGCGACCTCACGGGGAAGGTGCCGTACGGCCGGACGGCGACCGCGCCGCGCTGCGCGATGGTGATAGCGCTCCGCAGCACGAAGGTGGTGACGTGGTTCGCCCCGACGGCGATGGTGCTCTGCGTCGCGAGGCGGACAGCGTTGTGCGGCATGAGGGTGACGGTGCTGCGCGGAATGGGAGCAATAGCCCGGATGGTGACCGTGTCGTTCGGCCTGAGGGTGACGGTGTGGCGCGCGCCGAGGGGAACCGTGTGGTGCGGGCAGAGGGTGACACCGTTGCGCGGCCGAACGATGCTGCGGGGCGCGAGGGTGAGGGTGCCGTGCGCGCCGACAACGAGCGTGTGGTGCGCTCCGAAGCGTCCGACGTCCGACATGCGACGGACGCGACGGCGCGGGATGACGGGGCGCATCGGGGTGTGGACATCGAGCCTGCCAAGTCGCATCGTGCCGATGATTCGGTGCGGCGGGAGGAGGTCGAGGCGCGGCGGGAGGCGGCGCGGCAGCGGGCTGAATCTCTTGATCCTGCAGTGGCATTCGTGCCACAGCCGGTGGCCGAGCCGCATACGCATCGGAACACGGGGGATGCGCCTGCGGATAGGTCGCGGGATGGGGCGGATTTCCAGCAGGGACAAGGGGGCGATGAGCCTCGGATTCCGGAGCGGAATCGTGGCCGGTGCGCGGAGTTGTCGCTGCGGTTGATCAAGGCGCTCACCGGGAGTTCGGCGATCAGGTTGCCGGAGCGGGTGATCGGGCTGGACGGGATGACGGCCGCGGAGGTGCAGACGGCCGCGGGTGGGCAGTTGCGTTCGTATGAGGGTCATGAAGAGATCGCGCGGCTGTTGCTTTCCATGCCGGAGGGGTCTTCGGCGCTGGTTGTCGATGAATACAGCGGTGCGGTCGACAGTTACAACGTCGGCGCGCACGCCTATGTGCTGGTGCACGAGAACGGTGGGATCGTGGTGCGCGATCCGGCGGCGGGCCGAGTGGAGGGGTTCCCGCCGACGGTGCCGCGCGAACTCCGCGGCACGTACGCCATCGCCTTCGACCCGGCCGGAAATCCGTTGCACCCGCCCGGCTCCGAGCATCCACTTGCCACCGATCTGGGTGCCCGCATCGGCCGCTCACTCGATGCGCAGCCCGATCAGGTCCGTGAACTGTTGCGCCATACCGAGACCGGGCGGCGGATCGCAGCGAGCTTCGACGACAGTCCCGTTCGCGAGGGATTCGAGCCGTCCGCGGGTGACGGCCGAGCCGGTGAATTCCGGCGACGCGAATTGACCGCAGTCGCCTTCACCTCGGGTGCCGATCATGTCCAGCAGGCGCTCACTCTGGCTCACGAATCCGTGCACGCCGAACGGTACGTCCAGGGCCGAACCGCTGACGTCCGGGGGATGGCACGCGACGAATTCGTGCGCACCATGGTCGACGAGGAGGCTGCGGCAACGGGCCGACGCTTCCAATTGGCCCAGGAATTCCGGGATCTCGGCCACGACATCGCCGTGCACCCGCTCGAGGAGACCTACACCGCCGCCCATGACCGCGCCGCCGCCGATCTGTCGGAAAGCGATTCGTCGCTCACCCCGGCCGAGGTCCGCCAGGCGGCACATGAGGTCGCCGTCGATGCGCTACGCCAGGAAATCGCCATCCACGAGTGGCAAAACGGCAAGAACTACACCGATTACTACGGCGACGCCTGGGATCGCGTGCATGCGGCCAGTGCCGAACTCCCGTCGGGCGCGCGCATGCACGACACCCCTGCGGATATCGCCGAAAGCCTGCGTACTGCGGCGCTTGACCGCGAGTCGGCCTTCCGCGACCTGCGCGACACCTCGGAAGAACTCGCCAAGCGCGCGACCGCCCTCGGCCTCGATCCGACCCTCGCCAGACAGCCGCTGCAACGCCAGATCACCGACCGCCTGCAGCGCATCACGAATGAACTTGCCGGACCTGTTGTTCGGTCCGAGCGGCAGGCCGAACTGCGTACCGAACAACACGATCTGCGCATTCTCGCCGACCTGGCCGACCAGCGTCAGCATGCCCAGGCGACCTACGACCACCGCGCCGACCAGGTGGCGAATGCGGCGATCGAAGACGTTCTCACCCAACACGTACGTGAGAACCCGAACGCGCGGATGCTCAACGAACACATCGCGCATATCCCCGGAGAGCCCGACCGACTGGTCGTCGCGTCGGGCACCGACGACCACCAGCGCGTCCTGCGCGATGCGCGGCAGCACCCGGAAATCCGCGAACTGCTCGACCGGCCCGGGGTCGTGCGCGAGCACCTGAACGTCGACGCCGACCAAGTCGGCCGCATCAGGGTCGAGTCCATCGACGAGCCGTCACCCAACCAATTCGATCGCGCCGCCGATCTCACCCCACTGGACCGTGCGGGTCAGGCGGCCCAGGAACGTATCGCCCGGATTCGAGAACAGTTGCGGGAGAGCGAAGTCGGCCGCTGGGCTGACGAGGTGCTCACCCGCCACGACGTCGATATCGTGCACGAGTCCGGCGCCGACGACCGCTACTACCCGAGCCGCCGCACCCTCGCCCTGGACGTCGGCGCCTCCGATGCGGCACAGATGGCCGCGCTGGTGCACGGCGCCATCCACGTCGATTTGGCACATACCCGTGAGACTCCCGGTGGTGCGCAGGAACGCATGCGCCTGCCGCGTGAGGAATACATCACGCGCATGCTCGACGAGGAAGCCCGGGCGCACGCGCTGGAAATCGTTGCGGCGAAACAACTCAGGGCCGCCGGACACGATCTCGCGGAAACCCCGCTGGAGCGCGCCTATACCGCGGCCTACGACGAAGCCCGAGCCCGAGCGCACGAAGAGAATCCGCAAGCGCCCGCGGCCGAACTCGATCGAATCGCCAATGATGCGGGCCTGGACGCCATTCGCCCCGAGGTGTCTCGACATCGTCCCGAGCATTCGACCGAAACCCATGCCGAGTTCTACGGCCACGCGTGGGATGACGCGCACGGCATCCGCTCGTTCGACGATATCGTCCGCTCCGCGATCGCTTCCGGTGAGCGTTCGGTCACGGTGCTCAGCGAGGGGTCCTCGGTACATGCCGCCAGGAAGGTGGAGTTGGTCACCTTCAACGATGGCACCGAACTGATCCGCAAGACCGTCATGAATCCGCGCCACGCCGTCGCCGAGCGGTTGGCGTCGCTGCTCGGCCGCACTATCGGTGCGAATGTGCCCGAGGTGTTCCACGCCAAATCCAATGTCGTGTATGTGGAGAAGTTGGCGGGACATGTTGCGGCCGAACGTCATCCGCAGTTCATCGATGTGCACGAGCTCGGTTACGCCGATACCGTCGCGGGCCGTGCGCTCGGTCTGCTGGACGCGCTGATCCGGATTCCGGACCGCGACGGACAGGGCTGGATGATCGGCCCGGCGGGTGAGGTGCTCGGTATCGACCACAGTCGTGGTTTCGAGGAAAGCGAAGCCGCGCGAAATGCGTTGAGCCCGTTCGCCGAACACTTCCTGCGTCGCAACGGTGACAGCATCGAGGTCATCGACCACCATCTGCCCCGCGCGGTGGTCGACGCGATCACCGAACGTGTCGCCGCGTTGCGCCCGGAGTTCGACAAGCACGGTCGCGGCCAGTGGCACGACACGGTGATGGCACGTCTGGCCGAAATCCGTGCGCACGCCTCCGATCTGCCGTCCGAACACGGCGATATCGCAGTGCGGCCCGAGGATTCGAGCAGGCACGACGAGGATTTCGACGACCGCCCGAATGCCTACACCAACCGGTACGGCGGGGACAACCAGCACGGCATCCACGGTCGCGTCGACGCGGACGGCGTACTGCGCGCGACGGTGCGTGTCGGTGACGGCACGCCGACCGGGCGAGAAATGTTCCGGGACATGATGCGTGAGCTCGGACATCAGGTGACCGAGATCCGTGCCGAGTGGAATGCCGACGACCGGGTCCGGGACAACCTCGACACCTTCAATGCCGGTGTGCAGGAGCTGTACCTGACTCCGGAAGAGGCGGCGCGCAACACCTTCACCGGCAAACTGGCTGTCGAACTCGGCTTCACCGAGGTGAGCTTCGACCACGATGCGATGCGCGGCCGGCCGGGCGAATACGAGAAGGTCGTAGCGCATTTCAGCAGGCCGGAGACCTCGGTCCGACCCGAAGCGACGGGCGACGGATCGGATTCGCCGGAGTTCCGGCCGGCCGACGGTCCCGAGCCGGACGCGGGGGCCTGGCAGGTCCGGCCGCGAGATATGACCGGTGGTCCGGTGTGGGAACTGCTGGGGCGCAGCGAAACCGGACGCGAAGCGGCCGAGGCACTGCGGGCCGCCGGTGCCGCGGTGCGCTTCGAAGGTGGTCGGCCGGATTCGTTCAACGGCCGGACCATGGACGTGTCCGTCGACACCCATGACCGCGGCCAGCCCGCCCAGGCGGAGGCGCTGGTACGTGCGGCGGTACTCGCGGATGTCGTGCTGTCCGGTCGGGTCGAGGTGGATCCGTCCCGTATCCGCGCCACCGATCGCGCGGATTATGTCGACGCACAGTTGCGCACGGAAGCGGAGGTGCTCGGCAGGCAGGCCGAGTTGCGCCGTGAACTTGGCGCGGCCGGATATCCGGAACCGGCCCCGACCACGCACGATGTTGCGGATTCGGCCTACACCCGCGCGTTGCACGCGCAGTATCTGACTGCCCGCGACGCGGCCGTGGCCGCCGCGGATCCGGGCCTGGGCGAGCACGAACTGCGCCGAATCGGCCGCGAGGCGGGCATCGAGGCGCTGCTGTCCGGCGATATGTTCGACTCGCCGTTGTATCCGAGCGAGGGCGCGAGTCTGCGGGATATCCACGGCGGTACCTGGGATGCCCATCAGCATCCGGATGGAATGCACGAGCCGTCCTCCCCGGAATCGGCGCGGGAACTGCGGCGCTTGGTCCGCGAACATGCGGCGCTCACCCGGGAACTGCGTGCGGTCGAGGGCGATTGGGATCGTGCCGTCCGACGGTTCGGCGCCTTCGACCCCGAAACCCACCGCGGCGACCGGGAGCTTTTCGAGCGCGGTCGGCAGGCGGTGGCGGACGACAGAATCAGGCCAGTGGGCGCACGGAATTCCGAGCGCCCCGCGCAGGTGCGAGCGCTGGTCGAGGCGACCCGTCGACATGCCGAGGTGGAGGCGCGGCATAACCATCTGCTCGATGAGATCGCGGCACGAGTCGGTCAGGACGCGCTCGGTCCGGAAGTCTCCGAGCAGCATTGGGTCGATGACCGCGTCGCGGTGCTGCCGGGTGAACCACTGCGAGTGATCGTGGTCGATGCTCGCGGTGATCATGCCGCGATATCGCGCGCGGCGGCGGATCGAGGCAGCGATCTGCATCGCGCCATCCGCTACGGCGATGCCGTCGCGGAACGGGTCCGGGTCAGCGTCGACGATTCCGGTGCCGTCCACGTGCGCCGGGAGCCGGTGGATCTGCGCGCGGCCTGGGTCGACGCTGCGGCGGATGTGCGTGCGGAGGTAGACCACCTGGTGGCACCGCGAACGCCGGACGAACCCGCCGCGGCATTGCCGGAACAGTCGATAGTCGACACCGCTCAGGTGGCGTCGGACCGGCTGCAGCGCATACTCAGGGGCAACGAACTCGGACGGTGGGCGGCCGAAGTACTGGCCGGGCATGGAGTCGAGATCCGCTTCGGCCTCGACGTGGATTCCAGCCGCCACGACGGCAGACAGCAGCGCGGCGTCGATGCCGGATACGACCCGGCCTCGAATACCGTGCTGCTCGGCCTGACCGATGCACCGTCCCAGCATGCGGCGGAAGCGATTCGGGCGGCATATCTGGCCGAACAGCTCGGCGACGGTCCGCTCGAGCGATTCACCCTCGGGCGCGACGAATACGTCGATCTGATGCTGGATCGGGAGGCGGTCGCGCAGGCAAGAGCCTTCGAATTCGATAGATGGCGCCAGTTCGGTACGGAAGCGTCACCGGCTCCGGAAACCTTGCTGTCCAAGGCATATGAGGACGCCTTCAAACGGGCGGAGCAGCAAGCTTTGCGGGCTTACCGCGACAACCGTGAGGTCGCGGACAGCATGATCGATGCGGCCGCACACCATGCCGCCGTCCGTGAAGTGCGAAATCGGTTGGTGGAGTCGGGCCCGCGCGTCGACGGTAATGACCTCGCCGCGTTCTATCGGGCCCAGTGGGACAGCGCGCACGGAATCACCCGCGCACCCGGCGAGGGGCCGCCGGCGCGCCACACCGACAGCCCGGCGATCCGGGATCAGCGCAGTCGTCAGTACGCGGTGGAAATCGAATCCCTTCGGCTACTGCGTGATTCGGGCCGTTTCGTGCCGGTCGGTCCGGCCGAACGTGCCTACGCCGACGCATACGATCGCGCCTATCGGCGTGCGGAGCGTGCTGCGGCTCGCTCGAATGATCCGGCGATCCGGCCGGAGCAGGCGGGTTACGAAGCCGGTCGCGAAGCGCTGCGCAAGTACATCGACAAGGTCGGTCTGGAACCAGCCGAGGTCGCCTTCGATGTCGCACGGCATGCGGGCGACAACGTCGACGACTATCGCCCGTGGTCCGATACGACCGAGCCCGAAGCCGGGCATCCGGCCGATCAGGACGCGTCGCCGCGCCGGATAAGCGCGGAAGACGCCGCGGACCGCATCAATCGCTTCTTCGATGATGAACTGGCACGGGATCCGGGTGGGACTCGGCTCACCGACCGGGTCGCCCAGTTTCCTGGTCACCAGCCGGTGGGTCGTGGACGTCTGGTGGTGGCGGCGCCCGCGGGCGAGCACATGGACGCGCTGCGCGAACTGGCCGCGACGCGTCCGGAATACACCAATGTGCTGTGGGACGACACGCACCGAATCGAATACCTGGAAGTGGGACAGCGTCCCGACGGCTCGCTGTCGGCCGATTGGATCTATGCCGGTATCGCCGAGGGGCCCTACCGTCTCCCGAGCGCAGACGAGCGGGCCACCGAAATGCTTGCGCATTACCTGCGCTACCGTGCCGCCGGACAGACGGCTCTCGGCTTCGATGTCTGGATGCGCCAGCTCGGCCCGGATGCTTTCGATACCGGCGATAGCACTTCCTCGAGCCGCAAGGGCAAACTTCGTGCGGGCTTCATGTCACGCGGTTACGAACTCGCCGAGGCGGATCCGTCGATCGGCGAGCCGCATCCGGCTGAGGTGGCACGCCGACTGCGGACACGGCAGGTGGCCATGCCGGAATACAACGATGCCGCAGCCGATTCCGCGCGAGAACGCAGCTGGCCGCAGTTCCTCCGAACCGAGGTGAAGACGCGGGCGTGGGACTTCGGGGTCATGCTGCAGTCCGATGGCAACGGCGGGTGGCGGGTGGCGCCGCCCATCGGAGACCGCAGTGCGAGCGATGTGGTGGCCAGGCAGTTCCAGGGCATGTCCGATACCGACTCGGGGCGGCTCGGGGAACGCATCAGTCGTATCCTGCTCGATGGCTCGGCCGATCTCAACGACCACAGTGCGCCGAAGGGCCTGCTGCGCAGGATTACCGACCGACTGTCGTTCGGAAACCGCTCGGACCAGGGCTACTCCGCGCCGCGGCCGATCGATCGACCACGGCCCGAAGACGATTCGTTCGACGCACCGGAGTTCCCACCGGCGCATCCGGACGATGGCGCAGAGCAGCGACAGGCCCAGCAGCAGCGACAAGACGTGCTGGATCGGCTGGCGGCCGAGAATGCGGCGGCGGTGCGCGAGCGCGACGAGGCGAGGGCCGCAGGCGATCCGGAGCGAATCGCGCAAGCCGAGGAGCGGGTCGCACGGCTCGACGAGGCGATGGCGATCGCACTGCAGCGCGACGCGTTGTTGCGGGCCGGCGCGATTCCGGTCACCGATCGGGTCGGTGTGGTGCCGGGTGAGCCGGCGCGCGTATTCGTGGTCGGCTGGGGCGACGGAGATCCGGTTCGCGTGCTGGACGATGCGGCCGATCGACATCCGCAGCTCGCGGAGTTGCGCGCCGAACCCGGTACGGTCGTGCGCGAGTTGCGGATCGGTGCGCAAGGCGAGACACGAGTGCTGCGCGTCGATGATCCGGCGGCGCGGCAAGAAGTCGAGCCGCCCGCCGAGGCCGGTGGCGGCGGTAAGAAGCCGCCGTCGGAGCCTCCCGTCCCCGCCGGAATGCCCGAAAATCCGGGTCACTCACGAAATGAGAACTCCGGCAACGGATCCGAGGAGGCGGCTCCGTCGAATCCGCACGAGCCGCGCCGCGTCGTCATGGATTCGGACTGGAAGCGGCAGATGGATGCCGAACAGGCCGAGTGGAATGCGCGCATGCGTGCGGAACTCGATGAGTGGGTCGCCAAGATGAGGGAGGGCGAGGATTCGGCGGATCCACGGTCGCGGATCGATGATGTGTTGGCGCGTGAGTCGGCCGCCGCGGAAGCGGAGTTCAGGCGTCGTGATGAGGAGGCCGAGGCTGAGCACGAGGAGTTGATGGATCGCCTCGATGAGGTGGCGCGCGGACTGGACGGAATTGCGGACGAGCCGGAAGGTGCTGCGGCGGAGCGAGATTCGGCGGATCCACGGTCGCGTATCGACGATGTGTTGGCGCGTGAGTCGGCCGCCGCGGAAGCGGAGTTCAGGCGTCGTGATGAGGAAGCTGAGGCCGAGCATCAGGAGTTGATGGATCATCTGGACGCGCTGTCCCGTCGCCTCGACGAGCGGTTCGGAGAACTCGATGACCCGCAAACCGCTGTGCCAGAGGCCGATCCGCCGTCGCGGATCGAAGCGGCATTGGCGCGTGAGCAGGCTGCTGCCGATGAGGAATTCCGGCGTCGCGATGAGGAAGCCGAGGCCGAGCACCAGGAGTTGATGGATCACCTCGATGAGGTGGCGCATCGACTCGAGCAGGCGGCCGACGAATTCCGACAGGAGGAAGAGCGCGGCGGGGATAACCGGCATGATGACCCGTCTGCCGCGCCGACGTCGGAGCCGGAGGAAGCGTCGGGTCGGAACCAGGGTGAGGAAGAGCGGGGCGGGGATAGCCGGCGTGATGACCCGCCTGCCGCGCCGACGTCGGAGCCGGAGGAAGCGTCGGGTCGCAACCAGGATGGTGAACAGGGCAGCGCGGATAACCGGTGGGTTGCCACGGAACCAGCCGGAAGCTCGGAGCCAGGAGCCGAAGCCCGGACCGGAACGCAGCATGAGGAGGCGGTGCGGGCGCATGCGGATGCGGTCGCGCGGCGGGATGCGCTGGCGGCCCGGATCGCTGAGCTGGCCGATCGACTTCCGGCACAGGAGGATGCGGATGCGTGGACGCCGCGCCGAATTCGGGCGACGGTTGCCGAATTCGCGGGGCGGCGATTGCTTTCGGACGCGGATCGTGCAGTTGTCGCCGAATTGGAGCGGCTCGCACCGGAATTCGCACGAGTGGATGCCGAGGTCGGCGAACTCGCCGCAAGCATCGGACTGGTCGACGAGTACGACCGGCTGCTGCAGGAGCGACGAGATCTGGTGCGCGAGCGCGAGTTCGTCCGCGCCAAGGCCAATGAGCGCGCCGCCAATTTGGGTCTGGACGATTCGACCGAATGGGTGCGTCGGGACCCGGATGCGCGCGACGAGGCGATTCAAGCACTGCATGCCCACGCACGGACCGATGTCGTCGACGTCCTCGGTGGTCTCGAGGAGGCGAACCGACAGGTGCGCAGCCCGGTCGAGCCCGGCGAGCAGGGACGGCGCGAAGAGGCGCTGCGCAAACTCATTGCGGCGACCGAGGACTTCGAATCGCTCGATGATCAGGTCCGCCGCGTGGATCAGCGGCTGTCCGAGCTGGAGGACCAGGGCGTCGCACGGCACCGCCCGCCGTCGGAGGAGGGTGCTGCCGAGATCGATCGGATGGCACGGGAGCGGGCGGATCAGCTCAGGCAGATCAAGCCCCGGCGGGCCATGCGCGACGATCTGGCCGTCCGGCTCGGTGTCGTCGATGCGTCGGGCGATCCGGATGAGGCTGCGCTGCAACCGGATCGGCTGCGCAGAACGATCGACAACCTGCGATTCGATGTGGAAGAGGAGGTGCTCGATGGCGCGATGTCTCCGGATGAGGCAGAGGCTCGCCATCGTGAGATCGACGGACTCTTCCAGGCCGCCGACGATGTCAACCAGGCGCACAATCGGATCGGCCGACTCCAGGACGAGATGGCCGGAGCCGCGGGCGTATGGCGGCAGCAGGTCGAAGCCGAGGGCGGCCGGATGGTCACCGACCGGGTCGGCATCGTGGAGGGCGAGCGCCCCCGCATCATCGTGTACGGTCCGCGTCCCGATCCGACGGCACCGCGCGCGGATCACGATCGGGCCCTCGCCGATGCGCTGCGCCGTGATCCCGCGGTCGCCCAGGCGATGGTGCGTCCGGAAACTCGCGTGGAATACCGCCGGGTGCTCGCGGATCGCGAGGGCAACACTCGGACGCTGCGAATGCCGCCACCCGAGATCCGACGACTGAGCACCGGCTGGCACAACGGTAGACGCATGGCTATGACGTCGTGGGTCGACGCCGAAGGCATTGTGCACCATGTCGATCCGACCCGCCCGGATTGGGTCGGCAATCGCGATGCCGGGACCGTGCCGAAGAAGTTCACGCCCAAGGATCCGCCGGACGGTGTCAGCGGCTGGGCCATGGAGGATGTCGTCAACGACATCACGCTGCCGACCGATCACGTGCCGCCAGGTGAGATCGCGGAGAGCACGCTGCCGGTCAACATGCCGCAGGCGCCGTCACGCTATGACACCTCGTCCGTGCCGCCGGGCACACCGATCTTCGAACAGCATTGGGGCGGTGACGCTTACAACATCACCCGGCTGATTCTGATGGCGGCGCAGACGCCGAAGCATCCGGCGGTGAAGGCATGGATCCAGGCGCATCCGGAGATCGGCGAGTGGGTGCAGGCCCGGCCGTGGCTGCAGAAGATTCCGCCGTTCGGCACCGTCTTCCGCAACTATGAGTGGTTCGCGGGACCGGAGCGCAATATTCAGCCCATGCATCGACCGTGGGATCCGGCCGAGCACGGCAATCCCGCGGATCGGGTGGATATTTCCGACGGGCTGCAACGGGAATGGGATCGCGATGTCGCGAACTGGCGTCGCGTGCAGGACTGGGCCGATGCCGAGTACGAGCGATTCCTGGCCGATGACAGCGATATCGATCGGATCGTGGACGGGCTCGACGCCCACCGCCGTGCCCAGCAGGTGGCTGCGGCGCGGGATGTGGTCGCGACCGTGCAGGACAGGCTGGTTACCGCCGATCGCGGTATCGATCCGACCCGCGATGTCGATGCGCAGTTGCTGCGGATGCAGGACGAAAACGACCGTGTCGCGGACGATTTGGCGAATCGATTCGCGGCCGATGATCCGGACGCGGTGCGCGACACCATCGCCGATATTCGCGAGCTCTTGCGCGCGGGCGCGGATCCGGACGCCATTGCCCAGATCCTGGCCCAGCACATGCGCCACGATGTACCGGATTTCACGCGCGCCGAAATAGCGCAGATCAAGAACCACCTGATGGTCGATGAGCATCTGGTGCGCGACTACAGCGATCCCAATGGCGCGTATGTCCGTCGCCCGATGGACCGCCTCGCCGATGTCGCCGAGGCATGGAACCGGTTGATGGCTGGCGAACCGCTGTCCCAGGACCTCGTCCTGCTGCAGGATGCGCGCGCCGAATCCGACTTCCTGCGCGCCAATCCCGGTGCCACCTGGCGCGCCGCCAACACCCACGCCATCGGTCTCGGCTTCCACTGGGACGCGGACCGCCCGCCGCTCACCGACTGGCGTGCGGGCATTCCCTACGCCGTCGACGTCGTCGCGCCTGATCCGTCCTGGTCGCCGCCCGACCAGCACTCCGGCCCCGAGCTGCCACCCCCGCCGGACGCGCCGCAGTTGGGTGTCGGCGAGGAGTCGTCGGCCAGACGGCGGGATTCGACGTCGGAGGTGCAGGAGGAGGCGAGCGGGCGGCGCGGTGGTGAGCCCGGGGACGTGCGGGTTCGGCCACTCGGTGGGCAGGAGGGAGCGGGGCCGTCGGGTGCGCCGGAGGCCGGTGGTGCTGGGGGATCGCAGCATCCGCCGCAGGAGCCGCCCGGTCCGGGACAACCGGAATCGGGTTCGGGCGGTTGGCCGCAGGATGGACCCTCGCGGGAGCACGAGCCTGTCACGCCGGAATTGCGTGATGCGCTGCCCGGGTTAGCCGCGCGGATTGCGGAGACGGCGGCTGCCCGCCAGGCCATGGAACCGGGCATAGCCGAAGGTGCGAGGCGGCTCGGAGTCAACCCCGACGGTTTGAGTCCGCATGAAATACAGAGTGCCGTCAATGATTTGGTGAGTGCGGCAGAGGATCAGGCTGCCGAGATACGGGATCGTGAAAACGTCCCCCGCCATGAGATGGTGCAGCATTTCGCGGATCTCCGGGCCGCCGAGCAACAAGCCGCCCAGGTCAGGGATGCGGCCAGTGCATATCAGGCCGAGCTGCGCCGCTACATCCACGCGATGGGCGAGGAGAACGTGGCCCGGCAGCGCGCCGCCGTGCTCGCGTCTCGCGATGTGCTGGCCGGGGAACAGGCGCATATGGTCGCCGAGGGCGTCGGAATCGCACCTGATGGGCAGCGCGTGGTTGTCGCGTCGCCGTCGTCGGCACCCGAGCAGGTCATGCCCGCCGAACTCCGCCGACAGTTGGCCGATCAGGGCGTCCAGATCGACTATCTGCACGTCGTGGTCGACGAATCCGGAGTCGTCACCGTCACCCCGATCCGCCCGCCCGGCGACGGAGCGGTACCGGCCCGGCCGACAGGTCCGCCGGAGACACCGGGTTCGGGGTCCGCAGCGCCACCGGAACGCGTTGCGGCACAGTCGGATCCGATGCAGGCATCGACCGAGACGCCACGCACCGATACGCATGGTTCCGATCCGATGCGATCCAGGCCGCAGGGTTCCGCTGCGGACGGTTCGGATCCGACACGATCAGCGCCCAAGGCTCGGGCCGGTGCGAATGGTTCAGATCCAGGGCGATCGGCGCTCGAAACACGGGGAACCGATCCGGGTGGTTCGGATCCGATGCGATCCAGGGCACAGGGTTCCGCTGCGGACGGTTCGGATCCCACGCGCTCCACGCTCGAACCAGGAGACGCTGACGGCTCGGAGCCGGATCCCGGAACCGCGCCCGGCACTGCGCCCGATTCGGACGCGCTGACCCCCGAGGTCCGGGCCGAACTCGAGCGGCTGCGTGCGGAGCGTGCCGTGGCCGTCGCCGATCGCGAGGAAATGCGCGATCTTCGCCGACTTCGCGCCGAAGGACTACCGGTCGATGTCGAGCAGGGGCTGCGACCGGGCCTGCCACTGGAGACGACCCTCGAAGAGCTGCGCAACCAGACCATGCTGGTGCATGAACAGGCCGAGCGGCATGCGCGGATCGACGCACTCGAGCGCGCAGCCGACGAATTCAACCGTGTCGATGCCGAAGTGGCGCGGCTGGACGAGGCGATCGCGACGCTGGAACTGTCCGGAACACCGGAGGCCGTGCACGCCGAATTGGTGCGGGAACGTGCCGCAATGGCGGCCGAATGCGAGTTCTGGCGGGCCAAGCGCAATGACCGCGCCGAACGCTTCGACATTCCCGATCCCGATCACGCCCTGAACCAGGACAACCTGGAGCCGACCGTGCGGCAGCTCAGCGGCGATATCGTCGGCACCAGGGACATTGCGGGCACCGGCGACGAAACATCGAGGCCGGAACCGGAATTGGTGGGCTCGGCCGAACGCACCCAGCGCGAAAACAACATCTTCAAGCTGCAAGACGCGGCGGAGCGCTTCAACGAAGCCGATTCCGCCCTCGCCGAACTGGATCGGCGTATTGCCGCACTTGAGGGCGCGGATGTCATTGCACACCAGCCGCTCTCGGCAGAGACACGCGCCGAGCTCGACCGGCTCGGTGCCGAACGCGCCACCGAAGTGCTCGCCAGTAAGCCATGGCGCGGGATGTGCGACGACCTAGCAGACCGTCTCGGCGTGAACCGAGACGCATTGGGCCCCGCGGAGATCGACCAGACCCTGCGCGATGCGGCGAACCGTCTCGCGCCGACCGAGGAGAACACCAGGCAACTGCAACTGCTGCGTGCGGCCGCCGACCGAGTCAACCAGGCGGACAACAGGATCGGGCGCATCCAGGATCAGATGGCCGAACTGGCCGGAGCGTGTCGCGACGTCTTCGCCGCCGAGGGTGCCAGGCCGATCACGGATCGCGTCGGCCTCGTCGAGGGCGAACATCCGCGGATCATCGTGGTGGCCCCGCGCGGCACATTGGAGCATCCGCGCGCCGGCCACGATGCGGCACTCACCGATGCGATCCGACGCAATTCCGCGGTGGCACAGGCGATGACAAGACCTGAGACGCGAATCGAATACCGCGTGATCGTCGCCGAGCGCGAGGTGCCGGTGCGCATCGAGAAACTCGCACCACCGCTTCGCGACTATCTCACCGCGGGCTGGCGCGAAGGCTCGCCCGGAATCCATCTCACCCGGTGGCAGGACGCCAATGGTGACTGGCATCCGGTCAATCCGACCCGCCCGGACTGGACGACAAACCGTCAAAGTTCCAGGGTGCCGAAAGCATTCGAGCCGCGCGTACTTCCGGAAGGCGTCAGTGGTTGGGCGGTCGATCCGTTCCAGTCGTCCATTGTCGACCCGTTCCTGGATCCGCCACCCGGTGCGATCGATGAGGAATTGCTGCCGCGGATTCCCGGGATGGACCCACTCGATCCGGGTGTGCCGACCTTCGAGCCGCCGATGGCGGGCGTGTTCTACAACACCATGCGCATCATCCTCGAATCGGCGAAGCTGTCCGGATTCACCTGGTACAGCGATAAGGACCATCCGGGCCGTATCAGTCCGGGATTCAAGGGACATCCCTACTTCCGTCCGCGCGCGGCCGATGTGCAGCCGATGGCACGTGAATGGGATCCGCAGGATCGGGTGCCCGATCGCGGCGAGTTGTCGGAGGAATACAAACAGCGCCAACGTGATCAGGAAGCGGCGTGGGCGCGGGTGCAGGACTGGGCCGACACCGAATACCAGCGGTTCCGCGCCGACGACAGCGATATCTACAGCATTGTCGATCACCTTGCCGCACATCCGGATGCGGAAGGTGCGGCAGATGCCGTTCGGGCCGCGGAGATCGTCGATCAGATCGCCCGCAGACTCGACAGCTCCGGCGACCTCGACCCGATCGTCGACGCGCTCACCGGCCATCTGCGGGACGAACAGCCCGGTGACGCAAGACGATTGGTCGACAATGTTTGTGACCAGCTCGGCAACCTGGGTGCCGGTCGCGCCGAATTGACCAGGTTGGTCGCCGACCGACTCGACAACTCGACACCCGCCTTCACCCGCGCCGAGATCCAGCAGATCAAGAACCACCTCATGCGCGATCCGCATCTGGTGCACGACCCGAACGACGGCATCCTCCGTCGTCGTCCACTCGACGCCGTCGCCGATGTCGCCGAGGCCTGGAACCGCCTGATCGCGGGCACCCCACTGCCACAAGACATCCTGCTCCTGCAAGACGCCCTCGCCGAATCGAACTACTTGCGGCACAACCCGATCGGTGCCTGGCACGACGCCAATCAACACGCCATCCGCATCGGCTTCGACTGGAACGCCAACCGCCCACCCCGCACCGACTGGCGCACCAAAATCCCCTACGCCCCACCCCGAGTAGACCACCAACCCCAACTCCCCCCACCCGCACTCCCGAACCCCGACGCCCCCCTCGCCCTCCCCCCGACCCCAACCAACGAACTCCCACAGCGAGCACCGGCCGAGACTCCACCTTCCTCCTCCGAGAGCATCGCGCCTGCGCCGACAACGGAAGTGCCTGCGGTTAAGGAGTTGTCTGCGGGGCAGGCGCGGCACGGGCGTGCGGGCGATGGGGAGTCGTCTGACAGTGGCAGGGAGCGTGGCCGTGCGGATGATGAGTCGTCCGATGGGACAACGCGTCCCGAGCGTGGAAGTGGTGGTGCGTCGCACGACGGTGGGGTGGGTCGTGGCCGTGCGGATGATGAGTCGTCCGATGGGACAACGCGTCCCGAGCGTGGAAGTGGTGGTGCGTCGCACGACGGTGCGGTGGGTCGTGGCCGTGCGGATGATGAGTCGTCCGATGGGACAACGCGTCCCGAGCGTGGAAGTGGTGGTGCGTCGCACGACGGTGCGGTGGGTCGTGGCCGTGCGGATGATGAGTCGTCCGATGGGACAACGCGTCCCGAGCGTGGAAGTGGTGGTGCGTCGCACGACGGTGCGGTGGGTCGTGGCCGTGCCGATGATGAATCATCCGACGAGACAACGCATCCTGAGCGCAGCGGTGGCGGCGAGTCTTCTGATGAGCGGGCGCGGCACGGGCGTGCTGGTGAGGGGGAGTCGTCCGGCGGTGCCTCGCGTGATCGCGCGGGCGATGGGGAGTCGGCCGGGGAGGGCGGGAGTCATGGGCGGGACGGGGGTTCGGGTGACGGTGGGGCTCGGTCGGATCGGGGTGGCGGCCAGGAGCCGCCGGACGGGCGGTCGGATTCGGGTGATTCGGAGCCGTCGCCGCTGCCCGGCTCGGTGCTGCGCTCCCATATCCCGCATCCGCCGAGGCTGAACCACGAGTACGAGATGCCCGACACGCCCAGCAGGGCACCGTTCGATCCGACGTGGCCGCTGCCGAAGCACCCGCCGGAACCCCCGAAGCCGCCGCACCCACCAACGCCGCCGCACCCACCGAAGCCTCCGGTGCCACCGAAGCCTCCGGTGCCACCGAAGCCGCCTGTGCCGCCGCATGAGCCGAAGCCTCCGGTGCCACCGAAGCCGCCTGTGCCGCCGCATGAGCCGAAGCCTCCGGTGCCACCGAAGCCGCCTGTGCCGCCGCATGAGCCGAAGCCTCCGGTGCCACCGAAGCCGCCTGTGCCGCCGCATGAGCCGAAGCCTCCGGTGCCACCGAAGCCGCCTGTGCCGCCGCATGAGCCGAAGCCTCCGGTGCCACCGAAGCCGCCTGTGCCGCCGCATGAGCCGAAGCCTCCGGTCCCTCCGAAGCCCCCGCTTCCACCTACACCACCGCTTCCACCTACCCCTCCGGTGCCGCCGACCACGCCGGTGCCACCGACCACGCCGGTGCCACCGACGATGCCGGTGCCGGTCCTGCCGCCGACGCCGGAGCCTTCGGTGCCACCGATGATGCCGGTGCCGCCTGTCCTACCGACCGCGCCGGAACCCCCGGTGCCACCGACGACGCCCGAACCCCCGCAACCCCTACCGTTCCCACCCCACGACCCGACGACGCTCCCGCACGACCGGGTACACCCACCGTCATCAGGCCGCCCGTCGGAACCCCCGTTAAGCCCGGGTACACCCGTACCTTCGGAGCCACCCGGCCGGGCCTACTCCGTTGCCCCACAATCTCCCGGCTGGCTCGAGGCATCCCACGAGCCGATTAATCCAGTTGCACCGCAACAAGACCCGACAACTCAATCAACTCCACCGCCGATGACACCGCCGCCCGTCGGCGCACCACCACCCACCCGCAACCGCCAAGGTTCCGGCGGCCACCGCAACCGCCCATCCCAGAACGGCAACAGCGGAACCCTTTTCGTCCGACCTTTCTCCGGCTTCGGCGTGCCCGCACACTTCGACCCCGAAACCGGCGCACTCCAAGCCGTCGGCGGCGGAATCGGCCCGCAACTCGGCGTATACGGCGATCTCGGTGACACACCGATCGTCTTCTACCGTGACCGCTCCGGCCTCGCCCTACGCATCGGCGACAACACCATCAACCTCGACACCCCCCTTGTCGCAATCGAATGGGAACCTGTCGAGAACCGCCGAACCCGCTTCGCTGTCACCGCCTCCGGCACCGTGGTATGCCAACTCCTATACCGCTCGCTCCCACCCGAACTCGACCTGGGCCGCCTGATCCACGACGTCTGCGCCACCCCCACCCGCCGCACCCAAATCTTCACCCGCTGATCCACACGCACCGGGTCGACCGCCGTTTCTCCCCGCTCGTGCGCCCTCCCGAGTTCGAAATAGAGTCCCTTTTCGTAGTTGCTGAGATCTCGCCGGAATTTGTCGTATTCGTCGGACACGGCACCGCCCCCTGTTTACGAATTCATTTGCTACGCAGGCAAGTGAGCCATGTCGATGTTGTACTCGACCATGTCGGGGCCGTAATTCCGCCTGAACAGGGTTTCCGCCTTAGACACCACACTTTGCACTGAATCGCCACGTACACATACCGCAGGGCCGATGTCGGTATAACGGGGAGCGCCCCACCCTGGGCGATTCGTCCAGGCGCTGTCCGGATGTCGCCGTATATGACACTCGCCCAGGAACCGAACGAGACCATCAGCGAGCGACCAGTTCTCGGGCGCGGTGAAACCTGCCCAGTCACCGAATAGTTGAACCGCAGCCTCGAGTACGTGGGTCGACACAGGTGGCTTCCACCACTCCGACTCGTTGCCCAGATTTGGAACCGCCGTCGAGAGGAAAGCTCGTATCGCCGATTCCATGCGTTCAGGCGCAACCCAATCCAAAAATGCTTGGGTTTTGTCATCGAACTCGATATCGAAACCGATCTGTTCGTCATTCCCCACGCCGATACCTCCGTTTCTCGTCGCTGCCGTTGTGTCAGTGTCCCATCACCGTTCGACACGTGTGCTCGGTCGCAGCACCCCCGCGTCGATCAAAGTCCAGACAGCCTCATGCTTGGCGCCGCACGAGTCGGCGTCGCAGTTGATGCGCGCACGGAATACGCGGCGCGCTTCCTCGATGCTGTACGGGTAGTCCGGTGCGCGGTGGCATTGGTCGCGGGCGATGCGGGCGAGTATTTCGGTGCTGGGGCGTTCCCCGTCGACGTGCACCGGGCGGTCGAGGAGGTAGGGCAGTACGTAGAAGACCACGACACCCAATGTCACAACCCCGGCGACGGTCGCGCATACAACTCCTGTAGTCGACACAGCTAGTCGGCCTCGGTGTCGTTGGTCGAGATCGGTTCGACGGTGATCACGGCGTGCTCGTCGAACTCGTGGTAATCGTCCGATGCGAATGCGAATGTCTGGCCGATGAACCCGTGATCGTCTACGGGTGCCCATGATCCGTCGTGGTGCTGCAACCACCCCACCGGGTGGTTGGTTCTGGTGTTGGTGTCGCGTAGCGCGAGAACGATTGCGCGGCTTGCACGCTCGATAGCGGTCTTGCAGTAGCGGCAAATGCCGGTGCTCGGCTCGGCGTCCTGATGGGTGCAGCGGGGGCAGAGCTTCGCTTTCGGCTCACTGTGCGCCATTGGGCACCCATGTCGGTGGTTCGTAGTCACCGGTGCCGGAGGACTCGACACCCCGGCACCGGGACGATTCCTCGGGGTCGGCCCGAAAGTCGAGTTCGCTGATTGCAATGCCGAGTTGCGCGATCACTTCGGCGGGCGGTGGCTGCCACCAACCCCGGAACTCGGGCCGTGGCGGGCCGACGAACGGAACTCGATGCGGAAGGTCGCTCACAGTCACGGTCTGCTCCCCTTGTCGTTGGCTGCACACTCCCCAGCGGGGGCACCAACCGCACCGTTGGGCGGCTCGTAGCTCGCGGTGCGCTCCGGGGCGCGTCCCGCTGGGGAGGTGCTCAATCCGACGTTATGGGCATATAAGAGCGGCGAGTGACAACCTGGTGACAACTCGCAACGCCCTGGTCGCGGCCGGTAGTCTCAGCTATAGATGCCAAACCTGCCCAACTGCTAGGGAGTCCGCTGTGACCCACGTAGGCCACCGCATCGCGGTTGAACGCAAGCTCGCCGGGCTGAAACAAATCCAGTTGGCACAGAAAGCCAACTACAGTCTTTCACTGCTACGGGCCGTCGAGCAGGGCCGTGAACCAGCGTCACCCGCGTTCACAGCTGCTGTGGCGCGAGCGTTGGGGGTCGAGCCCGAACAGCTCACGGGTACGCCCTATTACGACACGATCGAAACGGATGGGCCGCTGGAAGGTCTGACCGATCTGCGGGCGCTGCTGGCCGAAGGGCAGTACGTGCAAGGTGTCGAGCCGCCGACGCTGGCGGAGTTGGCCGGTGACATGGCCCTGGTTGAACGCGACTACCGAGACGATCGCGGACGGGCCGCTTTAGCGCGGCTGCCGATTCTGATCCGGCAAATGTATGGGGCACTGCACGCGGCAGGCACCGATGCCGAACGCGCCAGGGTGTTTACGCTGCTGTCAGCGGCACATGTCACCGCTGAACGGTTGTGTCGACGTTTCGGGTATATGAACATGACGGTGCCTGTACTTGACCGGCTCGAATGGTTGGCGGCACAGGCTGATGACCCGCTGTACGCGGCGCAAGCGAAGATCAAGCGAGCCCGAGTTCTGATGTACCACAACGCAAATGATGTCGGACTCACCCTGATAGATCAGGGACTGGACATGATTGCCGGCAACAGCGAGGCATCCAATGCGGTCCGCGGATACGGCCACCTGTGCGGGGCGATCGTCGCCGCTCGAGGATTCCGTACAGACGTGGCCCGTGAACACATCGCCGAAGCCGGCCAACTTGCGCAGTCGATGAACGGTGAAAGCGACCTGTACGGAACCCTTTTCGGGCCCGCGAATGTCGGCATTCATTCGTGCGCGGTCGAACTCGAGGCGGGCGACCCCGACAAAGCCGCACGGGAAGGCTCGGCGTTGGTGCTTCCGGCAGGCATAGCGGCACCCCGCGCAGGGCACCACTGGCAGGACACTGCGCGGGCGTGGCTGCTCTCAGGTCAACCCGACAAGGCGCTGAAAACGCTGAACCGGGCACGGAGGATCGCACCACAGCAAACCCGCTTGCACCCCTCTGTACGCGAGACGCTGCACGGGATCGCGGCGGCTGAACGACGGCGCACCGATAGCCTGTCAAGTTTCGCCGGCTGGGTCGGCGTCGCGCTCTGACATTCTTGTCGGCGGTCCGCCGAACCAGCCCGGGTTGACCGACCCGCTGAACATGGCCGCCGTCGACCTCGACCAGGCACTCGCGCAGGCCGACATCGACGACGACTGCGCCCCAGTGCGTGCCTAGTTCCCGTACCGCTCTTCGGCCCATGCAGCGCCGACAACATGCCGCTAACCATTGCCCTGCCGGACTGCGAATTCCGTCGCCACCGCGAACGACGGAACCCCTACGCATTCGCATGCACTTCGCATCGCGCTGCCATATCACCTGCCGTACCAGACAATTGGGTACAGATGAAGGTCTGCCGAAGGAAGTCATGAAAACACGCAAGCTCCTGCTGGTGTCATTAATGTCCGTGCCGCTGTTGACAGCCGGTTGCGCACACCAGAATTCGAAACCGATCTCCCAGGCTGTGCCGCATCCGCCCGCCGCGCAGGAGGCCGCACGGGTGCCGGTCGGTCCGGGTCCGTCGGGAACCTATACGGTGCAGCCGCAACCGGCCGAAGGCAGCTGCCATTTCGGCAAGTCCGCCAGCGGTCAGCCGCTACCGGATCCGGCGTGCACGCCGGGCGCGACCAACCCCAAGGTCACCCCGGACACCTTGGGCAGCACCATTTGCGCCGGCGGCTACACGTCCTCGATCCGGCCGCCGGCCAACATCACCAACCGGGAAAAGGACGCCAACGCCAAGTCGTATGGGTACACCGGCTCGCTGCACGACGCCGAATACGACCACCTGGTCTCGCTGGAACTCGGCGGCGACCCCAACGACCCGCGCAACCTGTGGGTGGAGCCACCTTCCCCCGACCACAAGCCCGGTGCCGGACCCAACAATCCGAAGGACACCGTCGAGAACCAGCTGCATTCGCTGGTGTGCTCGGGCAAGGTGGCACTGACCGACGCCCAGGACGCCATCGTCGCCGACTGGACCACCGCCCTCGCCACCGTCGGCCATCCCGACGGAAAGTAATGGCGCGCGGTCAATGGCGAGCCGCACGCCGATGGGGCTCTTCAGGGACACCTGCTGAGCCCCGACCTTTTGTGAATCGCGTAACTCGGCGCTGTGCCAGGATGGGAACGGTAATTAGCTCGGGCATTGTGCGTGGGTTCCCGTGCGCGGTGCGCAGATGAGGGAGATTGCGGCGACGTGACCACACCTGATGGCGAAGCACCCGGCGACAAGTCGAATGAAGAGCCGACCCCGAATCACGAGCAGCGCGCGGCGGTACCGGACGGCGATGCGGAGTTCTCGGCCGAGTTCATGAAGGCCTCCGAGGCCGCCGACAACCCGGCCGACGACACCACCGAGGAAGAAGACGAGGACGCCCCCGATATCGGCTTCACCCTCGACGAACCAGTAGACGTCGCCGAGCACGCCGAACAGCTCATGCACCGGATCGCCCGCGCGCTCGCGGCCGGTGGCCCACCGGGCTGGCGGCGCCTGGAGGCCGTCTTCGCGATGACCACGAGCACCGAAATCGGGTTGGTGACATTCGCCGATGACGAACAGCGCGAGGCGCGGGTGCAGCCTGCCGATGATGTGGTCGAACTGGTCCGCGAACAGCGCCATCTCTCGGCTCAATTGAGCGATGGCCCCTGGTGGCGGCTGTTGATCGAGTTGGCGAGCACCGGCGAGATCGAGGTCGATTACGACTACGGTGACGAGCCCTTCCCGGACGATCACCTATTCCTTCCCGAGGTCTATCTCGCGGATTTGCAGGCGTACCCGCGCGACCGGCTGCCGGTTTGGCTCGCCGCCTATATCGGCCACGGTGATCGGCAATCGCGCCCGGCGGGCGCGGCGGCCGCGCAGGCCAGGGCGGACCGGGAGACCGGCGTGCGCCCGGTGCTGTCCGAGCGGGACTTTCCGGCCTTCCCGGTGCTGTCGGCCCGCTGGGCCATAATCGCGGCTGCTTTCGTGGCCGCCGGATCACAGTGGGGGCCAAGGGTTTTGCCCGCTCTCGGCTGGTTCGAAGGTTCGAAACGCAGCGGATCGACCCTGTATGCCCTGCCGGGTGGTCGCGCGGTGCTGTCCGGTGGCGTATGGAATGCGCCCGAACTCGATGCCGTCTACAACGGTGCGACGCCGATGCCCGCACTGTATGCGGGAGCCCCGGAGTGGGTCGCCAATCCGGTGTTGAATCCGCGCGCGGCCAGCGGGCTGTTGTCGTTCTGCTATTGGTGGGACGGCGGTCGGTGGTATCGCGGCGAGTCGCCGACCGCGGACCGGCTCAGCGAAGCGGTGCCCGGCATCTGGACCTCCGATACGGTGGCCGGCGTGGTCGCTGGGTTGCTCGCGGAGCAGCCGAGCGATGGGCAGCGGGCGGCGGTGGCGAATCTGGTGTCGGCGGCGGAAATCGGTGTGGTGACTCGGGATACGCTCGTCGAGGTCTTCGGCGACGACGGCACCTTCGATATCGACAGCGCCCTCTATCAGCTCACGCTGGCCGGTGTGACGATCACCTTGCCGGAGCCGATCTCGCGGGACGCCGCGATGGCCCAGGTCCGCCAGTTCATTCTGGATCAGAATATGGACACCACCGGCTATCCGATGGAAGATCTGCGTGCAGACCGGATCAGCGTCGGCTGGATGGTGTACGTGCCGACCGAACCCGGTGAGATCTCGATCGGGCGCGCGATCTTCTACGTCGCCGATGACGGTGTGCTGGAACAATCTTCGTCATCGGTGGCGCCGTCGGTCTATGCAGCGGAGTTCGAGCGGCGCTTCCAGCAGCGGCACGGTTCGGTACGGGCCTAGGATCCGTCGGTGCGCCAACGATAGCCGAAGCCGCGGATGGTGGTGATCAAACCGGGCCGGTCGAGCTTCGCGCGCAATCCCGCCATGTGCACATCCAGTGCCCGCGATACCGAGGCCGACGAGTCGCCCCAGATGCGGTCCATCAGCTCTTGCCTGCTGACCGCGGTATCGGGTCGTTCCGCAAGGATCCGAACCAGCTGGAACTCCTTGTGAGTCAGCATGATCGGCACCCCGGCCACCTCGACCTGCCGAGCCATCAGATCCACCCGAACATCTTGGGAGACAACCGCTTCCACCGGTGCGGAGTGGACAACGACGCGACGGGTGACCGTCTCCAGCCGCGCGACCAGCTCCGCGATGCGCGGCGGTTTCACCAGGTAGTCGTCCGCGCCGGAGCGCAGCGCGAGCACTACGGTGCGCTCACTGGCCCGGGCGGTGAGAATCAGGACGGGGACCGTGCTGGCTTCACGCAGCCGCCGCAATACCTCCAACCCGTCCATATCCGGAAGTCCGAGATCGAGGATCACCGCGTCGTAGCCGCGGTGGGCGCGTAGTAGGTCCGCGCCGCGCCGCTTGCGGTCGACGAGGTAGCCCCGAGCGGTGAGCGCGGCCTGCAGCGCTTCTCCGACTCCGTCATCGTCTTCCACCAGCACAAGCCGCACGCGCCGATCCTTGCAAGCGAAGGTTCGACGCGCAGCCGTTTGCGGATAGCCGTGGTCGACGCGCGGCTCGTGGTCTCGGAGTTGGTGACCGATCATGAGCGCCAGCATGATTCACGATGAGGTCACCGACCGTTCACGCAGCTCATGGGATGATCGGTGTCATATGGGCGCGGATGAGGGGCGACGCGAGGGGCGCACACCGCGCGTCGAGGCAGCACCGAGCGGGACAGGAGTTGACCAATGGCGCCGACAGATGACAAGCCCAATCCTTGGCAGCTCTCCGGGGACGATATCGGCAAGGATTCGCAGCATCTGACGGTCAAGCAGACGAGTCTGCAAACCCTGGCCAAGTACGCCATCGACCTGTACGACGTCTTCGACACCATCGAGGGTTGGACACACTTCGTCGAGAAGGTCGATGGGTTCGGGAATCTCCCCTCCGGCATCGCGCTGCAGGGAAAGTTCCAGCGCGCGGGCCGCGATCTGAACGACCGGGCCAAGAGCCACAAGACCATTCTCCAGGATCTGGCACAGCAGTTCATTACCGCGGGCAAGCTGTACACCGCCGCCGAGGAGGCCAATACCTCCGGATTCGATCGGCTCAGGAATGCCCGCTCCGCCGAACGCCACGGCAGCTGGAGTCTGCCCGCCGACGGCACCACCAAGATCCCGGATTGGGGCGGGAAGACCGGCCGAACCGATAAATACGGCGGACCACCGGCCGACCTGAAGCAATATGCCAACGAGAAGGACGGACGCGATACCGAACCTGTTCGTCCGGAGCCGGCCAGTGTCCTGGATTACCCGACCGCCTACTCCTGGCACCAATCGTTGTTCGACGGGATGGGGCACACCTCCGACGCCTCCGGCGTCTGGAGCGATATGGCCGAGCACGTGACCGGGCCCGCCGCGAATCTGGGCAACCAGATGACCGCGATGCAGACCTCGGATGACTGGAACAGCGACGCCGCGGTGAAGGCGGGCGGCGCGGTTCAGGCCTATGTGTCCGGTGTGCAGAACATGGTCGACGGTATGCGCTTGGTCGCCAGCAATCTGCTCAACACCTCGGGCTGGCTATGGGCGGTGCAGTCGAATACTCCCAATATCACGCCGGAAACGATCACGCCCCAGTACGCGCGTGAGGAAGTCGACAAGGCCAAGCGGATCTTCAACGACTGGTACGTACCCGGACTGGCGGCATCGAGCAATGCGATTCCGCTCATGGTTCAGCCGGTGAGTCCGGTGGTGCAGCCGACCGCGCCGACGCCGTCGCCCAAGCAGACCCAGCAGACCGGACCCGGTGGCGGCACCGGCGGCAGCGGGAGCGGCGGGAGCGGCAGCGGGAGGGGTGGTACCTCGGGTGCCCAATCGCAGGCAGCTCAGCAGGCGCTCGCCGAGCAACGCCGGGCGACCCAGCAGGCCGAGAAGACCGCGACCGAGCAACGCCAGCAGGCCGAACAGCAGCGTCAGCAGGCCGAGCGGGAAGCCGCGCAGCGCGAGGCCGCCCAGCAGCAGGCCGCCCAGCAGCAGGCGGCCCAACAAGCGGCCCAGCAAACCAGTCAGTCCGCGCAACAGGGCCTGGACGGCGTGAAGCAGGCAATGGACCAGGCCGCGCAGGCGGCGGCCCAGCAGGCGCAGGCCGCGGCGGCCAAGGATATGCAGTCGGCAGGCCTCGCAGGTCTGCCGTCCGCGCTGTCGGGGTTGGGCAAGGACGCCCTCAAAGCAGGCGGCGGTAGTGGCGCGGGCAAGGGCGGTGGCGCAGGGGGCGGTGCGGGTGGCGGTGCCGGAGCCAATCTTTCACCCAATAGCCTGCAGAATTCGAAGCTGTTCCCGCGGGCGGCGGCTGCCGAGACGGCCGCGGCCGCGACGACGAGCCGCGCGGGCATCGCGAGCACGGGCCAGCCGGGTTCACCCGGTGGCATGGGGCCCGCGGGCCATGGTGCCGGTGGGCAGAACAAGGAACACAAGCGGGCCGCGTATCTGGATTCGGTCGAGCACATCGAAGAGGCGCTCGGCGACGCGCCGGTCGTCGCCAAACCCGTTGTCGAGCAATGAATCGCACCTGGAAGTTCACCGACCTGGAATTCATCGTCCAGTGGGAGACGTTGAAGCAGGACTACCTGCCCGAACCATTCGTCTACACCTGTCGCACCTGGGTGAACGAGGACTATGTCCGCGAACAACAGGATGCGCTGGCGCGGCTGCGGCACTCCGGCGACCGGTCGTTCGACGAAGTGCTGGACGTGCTGGCCTTCCCGGATCTGCGCATCGTCGCGGAAGGCTACGACCCGGCCGAACCCTGGCAGCCGGACGTGTCGGTTCGGCTGCACGGTGTCCGCCGGGGTGACCGCGGCTATGTCTTCTCCGAGCTGGCCGGCGAAACATACTGGCATTCCGGTGGTTTCACGATCACCGAATGCGATGCGGTCGATCTCGCCGGTGCGATCGTGCGAGCGCTGCCGGAGATCGAGCCGGGCCGCCGGGCCGCCGTGGTGCTGTCCACCCAGTACGAGGGCGACGGCCTGGATTACTCGCTCGGCCGATCGATGGTGCACGATTCCTTCGACGATACGATCGCCGATCGCTCCGCGGAATTCTTGGCACTACCGACCTCCTGTTCCGGGACGATCGATGTGATCCAGGGGCGGTCGCGTTTCGGCCCGCGCGGCATCACTCGACATCGGCTGCAGTGGCGCGACATTCGCGACGACGGCCGCTATGCGATCGACGACCAGAATCCGCCGGTGGCGCGTGCCATCGATGCGAAACACCTCACCGCGATGATCAATACGCGCGTCGCCGAGGTGGTGCGTGCGATCAAGGACGAGCGAGTCTGAAAGGTGGCCGCCATGGCCGAAACACAACCGGGCTTTCCCGAATGGACCGCGACCTCGCGCAGCGGCGCGATCTCGGTGCGCACCACGGAGCAGGGTCTGCCACTGGGTATTTCGGTCGAAGCGACCGAGTTGAAGCGCGATCCGCAGGCATTGGCTGCCGAGGTGCTGCGGCTGTGCAGGCAGGCGGCCAATCGGGCCGGGATGGCGCGTAGGGCGGAGTTGGCGGCGGCGGGAGTGCCCGCGGAGATGTTGGCGCTGAGCGGGTTGCCGACCGCCGAAGATGTTGCGCGCCAGGAATTAGCTGAAGAGCAGGAGTACGAGACCGAGCCGGACAGCTGGTTGCGTCAGGTGTAGTTCCCCGTTGTCCGAGAGGAGTTTCCATCGTGTACGAGACCATGGACGAACTGATGGCCGGGGTGCAGCGGCGGCTGTATCGGATCCGGGATCTGACCGACGATATGGCCGGGGTGCGCGGGCGAGAGACCGCGCGTGACGGTTCGATCACCGTTGAGGTCGATGGCAACGGAACATTGCTGGATCTGCAGTTCTCCCAGGCTGTTTCGCGGATGACACCGGCGGAATTCGAGTCGACGCTGGTAGCGACAGCGGCCGCCGCGGTGCGGCAGGCATTCGAGCGACGTAGCGAATTGGTCACTGCCTTCAACGAGGAAGTTGCCGAGTAGACACCTGACGTTCACGCTGTCCCCGTAGAACTTTTGTCAAGAACCTTAAGTTTGTGCAAGTTTGACTTTCGGCATTGCAGTTCGATTGATGGGTTCTATGAAGAGTCGGTCTATTCCATTACGGGATGGGGGATCACGATGAGCGAACTCGTGGCTACGCCTGATGCGATTCGCGCGTACGGGGACTCGGCAGTGGCCATGGCCACGGGTATCGCGACGGCCGGTGCGTTCGACCAGGTGGCAACCGTTGCGGCGGCCGCGCCGGTATTCGGCTTGATCGGTCAGGACTTTCTGATGGCGTTCGCTTACGCGCAGTCCAATCACGTGAGTTCGATGTTCGAATTGGCCGGTGTGCACGCGGGTACCGCGCTGACCGCGCATCAGGGCGCCGCCGCCTATGAGGCGGCCGAGGCGGCATCCGGCACCGAATTCGGCGCTGCCGGCGTCTAGCAATGACTGCGCCGCTCGATCCGTCGATCGTAGATCTGCTGCGCGGCAGTGCCCTTGCGCCGCTGATCGATCGACCGGTCAACGACATCCTGAAGGATATGGGCCTTGGCCCACTTCCGGAAGTCTCCGGGTTGCCACCGCTGCCCGAATTGCCGCCGCTGCCGGTCATCGATCTGGCCGCACTGGCCAGGCCGCTCACCGATATGGCGAGCGGTTTCGGCACCGGAAATCTCGGCGCGCCCGCGGGCGGCGGACCCGACCCGACCAAGGTGCTCTCCGACACCGCGCAAGCCGCGCAGACCGCGATCCAACTCGGCACCCAGGCGCTGCAGACCGTCATGTCGCTGTGGCAGGGCCTGGCCGCGATGCAGGCCGCGAACAAGTCCGGACAGGCCGCGGCGAACGGCGCGGAACTCGCCACGCAGAGCGCGCAGGAGAAGGCTTCGCTCGCCGGTGGCGCGACCTCGGTGGCGACCGGCGGCGCGCTGATGGCGTCGGTCATCGCCAAGTACATGGCCACCGTGGCCGCGGCGACGCCGTGGCTGGCAACCGGTGGCGGACAAGCGTTTATCGCGGCGGCGACCGTGGAGGCGGTCACCGAGGGCATCGCGGTGGTGACCAAAACTCGGGTGGAAATGACCGCGCACTCGGCGCATATGACCGCCGTTGGCAAGAAGGTCGAGGTCACCGATGCCCCCAAAGGCGTCGACTCGATGCAGCAGGTGATGCAGTTGCTCACCCCGCTGATGACCATGGCGCAGACCGGCGCGCAGACGCTCACCCAGGTGGCGACGCAGAACGCGACGCAGGCTCAGAAACTGCAGGCCGACGCCATCGCGAAGGAGCAGCGCGAAGCTACGGAGAAGGACGAAGCCGAGCACGGCGCGTCGGGCGATGGCGCAGGCGGTGGCAGCGGTGGCGGTGGCGGTGGCGGTGGTGTGGGCGGTATCGGCGCGGCCCCGATATCGACACCACTGAGCCCGTGGAGCGGACCCCGCACCGCCGGACTCAGCGGTATGCCCGGCTTCAATGCCACCGGAACCGGTTCCGCGGCAGCGGAACCCGTTGCCGCGGCACGTGGCGTAACCGGTGCGCCGGGCAGCCCGGGCATGATGCCCTACGGCGCGGCGGGCGCGGCAGGTGCGCGCGGGGCGGGGGATGCGGGCGGCGATATGCCCGGTTTCCTGGTCAATGCCGAACACGGCGAAGAGGTCGTCGGACCGATCGAGGGGGTCTCGCTGCCGGTGGTCGGCGCGACCGAACAGATCTCCGAGCCACCACCCGATAAGGAACTCACCCTCTAAAGGTTCCTTGATTCAGGAGGTTGCGATGGCAAGCGGCGGTACGGATTTCGATGGAGTGATGTTCGATCCGGCAGCGGCCCGGGACGCGGCCACCCGGCTCGACGGACTCGCGGCCCGGCTGGAAGCGGAACTGCGCGAGGGCTCGCCCGCGTTGACGGTGCCGCCAGCCGGCGTCGACGAGGTTTCGGTGCGCGCGGCGCAGACGATGAACGATGTCGCGGCCTCCTACGGCCAGAGCGCGACCGCCGGAATCGTGGAATTGCGCAAGCTGGCGGCGACGTTGCGCGCGCAGGCCGCACATTTCGGTCGCGCCGAGAACGACAGTGTCGCCGACTTCGGCGTCTCCGGCGCGGCCTGACACCAGAGCGAATACGACACGGAGCCACCATGATCGAACCGCCGCGGCCCGGTTTCACCGGTGTGGTCTGGGGCGCGCGCGAGCCGGACCGGCTGGCGCGTGAACTGTCCACCGGTCCCGGCGCGGTACCGATGGCCGAGGCCGGTGCCGCGTGGACCCGGCTGGCCGCCGGATTCGGCACGGCGGTCACCGAATACGAACTGATCGTCGCGTCGATGCGCGGTGCGTGGCAATCCACCACGAGCGGCCCGGTGCTGGACCGGATTTCGCGGTTGCGCGATTGGCTCGCCGACGCCGCGACGGCCGCGGGCAATAATGCGGTGCGCGCCGAAACCCAAGCCGCCGCTTATGAACTGGCCCGGCTGACCATGCCGCATACCGCCGAGATCGAGGCCATCCAGACGGTACAGCGGATGCTCGAATCAATCAGTGGCGCGCTCGGCGCACCGCTCGAGGCGGTGGCCGCCCGGGCCGACACCGACGCCGATATGGCGAAGGCGGCGGCCGCAAGGGTTATGCAGACCTACGAGGCGGCGACCGAACCGCTTGCGACACCGTGGATTCAGCAGGATCCGCCGGTAATCGCCTCGTCCGCCGCATTGGCGGCCGAGGAAGCGAGCGCGCCGGCGTCGGCCGCGACTTCGGCAATGCCCGCGCTGCCCGCGATCACACCCGGGATGTTCATGCCGGGCGGAATCGGTGCTGTCCCGACGCTCACGAAGTTGCGGCCGAATCGGGCACCGGTCTTCACCGAAGCACCTGCGCCGGTGGAAGTGACTACACCACAAACGGTTCCGACCTCCACGGCGAGTGCCAATGCGCTGCCGATGGTTCCCGGCGCGATGGCGGCAGCCGGCGGAGCCGAGGAAGAGGAATACGCCCCCCGCGCGGCCGCGGTGACCGGCGACGCCATCGGTGCCGATCTCGGTATCGCCGCCGCCCCGGCGGTACTCGGCGCTCCGGAAGCGCCTGCGGCCACCGGTCGGACGGCATCGGGAGGTGCCGAATGACGACCATGACCAATGACGGACTGCTCGCGGTGGCCGAGCGACTCGGTGTCCAGACCTTGCCGCTGGTGCTTTCCGTTGGGCCGCAACAGGATTCGTTCGATGCGTGGGCCGAGGCCCAGCGCCGCGCGGTAACCGAACTTGTCGACGCGGGCGTGCTCGACGCCGAGGGCGATGTCGATTCCGAACTGGCCGATGCCATGTTCACGCTGGCCCTACCCGATCGCGAACTGGTCGCCCGCATCTATGCGACCGGGCCCGACGCAACGCCGGCCGTGACTCGGATCTGCCTGGCCCGCCGCGGCGAACAGCATGCGATCGCGGTGCGCACCGGCGACACCTTCGACGTGCGGACAGTCTGGGCGGACGGATCGGGCGCGGCGCTGGTGCGCCCGCTGCTCGCGGCGCTCGGAGCCGGAACGCCGGCGGAGGTGGTCGATTTCAGCGCGCTGTCGAGCGAATTGAGCGAGCGACTCACCGCTAGCGACTGCTTGCGGGTCGCTCGAAACAACACCGCGGCGCAGACCTCCGAAGACTATGCGGACGCCGTCTATGCATTGGGCGTCGCCGATCGTGACGCCACCGCCTACGGGCTGGCCTTCGCCTCCTGCCATGCCTTCGCCGAGATCGTGGCCTACGCCCATCTCGACGGTACGACCACCCGGCCGCCCGGTGCGGTCGCGGTCTATGACACCGGACGCGGTCGCATTGTGGCCGCGCCCGGTATTGCTGCGGATCAGCAGGTCTGGTCCACGGTGACACCGGGCACCGATCACCGTATCGCGCAAGCGGTTTCGGCCTTGATCGAATCACTGCCCGGGGGAAGGTGGCTTCCGCAGTAGACCCTGAGGGCGCGCAGTAAGTCAGCCGCCGACCTTCCGGCGATGTCACCCGACATCGTTTCCGGGCATTGGAATCACTACACGAGAGGTGTCCACGATGAGTGAAGCTGTAAGTGAAGGCGTACACGTAGACCAGCCGACCGCGAAGAAGGCCGAGGAGTACATGGCGGCCGCGGTCGAAAACATGCAGCGCACGCTGAAGAAGATCGATGACGAGGTCGCCGCGGCGACCCACTGGGAGGGCGATGCGAAGGCAGCGTTCGTCGCGGCCTCGACCAACTGGGCCCAGCACTCCCAGGAGCTGCACAAGAAGCTCAACGCCATTACCGAGCAGGTCGGTCACGGTACCCAGCAGTACATGCAGATGGAGCAGGAGAACCAAGAGGGTTTCCAGCACATCAGCCTGTAATCGATTGTGTCGTAACAACAATCAGTCTTCGATTCGGAGGAACTCACTATGTCGACGATGGCATACGCCAAGGGCCCGATGACAGCCTTGTTCAACGACCTGGTCACCCTGCACGGCGACCTGGTCAAGTACGGCAGTGATATGGAGGACGCGGGCGGCGTGCTCAAGATCGCGTGGGAGAACAACGTGGCCCACGCCAGCTTCAAGCAGGTCTACGACGCCTGGCACTCCGAGTACGGTGACACGCTCACCTCGCTCAACAATGTCGCCGCAGCGGTGGAGAACTCGCTGCACCGCGCGCTCGGCACCGACGGCAAGATCGGTGACGGCTTCGGGGCCTGAATCTCGCCATTCGGCCGGTCCGGAGCGTCACGCTTCCGGACCGGCCGTATTCGTTCCATTACCGAGCCGCGGCGAGGGATTCGCCGATGTACCACATTTCGTCCGGAGTGGTGACCATATTGACCGTCGCGCTGGCCGTCGAGGTGCGCACCGTGATCAGGTTGGGAGCCGAAACATCCTGCACCAGAACGATATCGGCATCGAACTGCCCATCGGGCTGCTCGGGCGCGCGAACGTGCACGATCGTCGCGCCACCGGTCAGCGCGGTGGGGGCGATACCGTCGAAGACAACGACCGTCGCGGCGGGAATGGGCCCGCCGGGCTGCGGTGGGGCGACGTGATGCCCCGCACCAGCGAAGCGGGGCGCCAGCGAGAGCGAATGCGGCGCGTCGACATTGGCGACCATGGACTGCCAGGCCTCGGGCCGGTCGGTGTGCACGACGGTGTGTGCGCCGAGGGCGATGGCCCGCAGGATCACCTGCTGGGCCAGATCCAATCGGCCGATCACCTCGAGATGTCTGGTGCCGTCACCGATCAGCGGCACCGCGATGCCCTGACCGGCATTATCGGCGCCGATCAGCTGACCGCAACCGGCGGTCGGCACGACGATGCCGTCGAGCGCGGCGAGCGGTCCGCGGTAGTCACCCGCGCTGTCACCGTCGCGTCGAGCAGTCCGGGCGGGCAGGCAATCCAGCAGCGCGCGGAATTGCTCACCCGGCAGGGTGCGCAGGCCGGGCACGGGCGGCTCGACCGGTTCGGCCGCGGTGTCGAAGCGGACCAGCGCGCCCAGCCTGATCGGCGGGGAACCGGTTTCGCGACCTTCGCCGGGCCGCCGCGCACCGGGGCGCAGCCGCACGGTGACCGTCGTGGTCAGGCTCGGGGTGGCCCAGATATCGGCGAAGCCGCGCGACCCGATCAACTCCGGGCCGATCTCATAGCTGGTGAGGTACAGGCCCTGGTGCACCAGCGATTTCGGGGTTTCGACGAACCCGTCCAGTGCGATACCACGGGTGAGTTGGCGCACCGCGCTGTTCATCTCGCCCGCGGTGAGCACCGATACCGAGATGTCACGGCCCGCGAGTCGATTGGCCACCCGGCGGGTCGCGATGACCGCGGTTCGCAGCGCACCCGCGCCGCCACCGCCACGGTTGTCCACGGCCTCGGCATTGGCGAGCGGATCCAGCCGCAGCACCAGCCAGACGGTGCGATGCGCGATGGCGGGCAGCGGGCCGAGGATGCGGTCGTAGAGTTGGGCCACCGGGCCGCCGCCCGCGGTGCGCGCACCGGTGCTGATCACATCGATCGAGGCCAGGTCGATATCGAATTGACTGAGGCAGCGCCCGATTTCGGTGAGTGGAAGCACCTGGTCGGTGGACAGCGAACCGCGCCGCAACAGCGTCAGCGCATCCGGCGGCGGATCGATGCGCAGCATGGTGAGCAGCAGATTGCCGTCCCAGCGCACGCCGTAACTGCCGCCCTCGGGCAGCGGCACGTCGAAGGCGTCCTGGCCGGCATCGGCGGGACCGGGCCGGGTCCGCCGCCAGCGAAAGGCGATCGTGCGCGCCAGCATGCCGACGATATTGCGTGGCTCGCGCCGACGCACCGGTACCGCGCCGGCAATGAGAACGACCGCGGCGACCGCGATGACGGCGACCATCGGTGCATGCAGCGCCGTTGCGATCCAGGCCGCGATCGCGGCAATCAGCGCGAGCGGAATCATGAGTCGCAAAGGCATTTGACGCAGCAGCCAGAATTCCGGATCACGTAACGTTGTGTGCGTCGCGTTCACGGAGTTTTCGTTTCCGGTTAATTCACGCGCGTTCGCTCCGGAGTCGGTATCGCGTTTGTTCACAGCCCCGTCCCCGATAATCGGACCAGTATTGCGATAACAGTACCGCGCCACACCAGTGTGCGCGGACGGGAAATGGTTTGCCCAATTGTCGCTGGATTGACACCGCAGCACCGAACGATACTGTAATTATCCAGTCCTTCCCGTAGTTCGATGGAGACCATGTGCCGGCTCAGCTGACCACCAAGGCTCAGGTCAACGGCTACCGTTTTCTGCTGCGCCGACTCGATCACGCACTGGTCCGACGCGATGTGCGGATGCTGCACGACCCCATGCGATCTCAGCTGCGTTCGATGCTCGTCGGCGCCACCCTCGGCCTGCTCGTGGTGGCGGGCGCGGCCATCCTGGCCTTCCTGCGGCCGCAGGGCGCGATCGGCGACGCGAACATCGTGATCGGCAAGGACAGCGGCGCGCTGTATGTGGTGGTGGCCGAATCCGAGGACAAGAAGGACGACAAACGCCTGCACCCGGTGCTCAACCTGGCGTCGGCCCGGTTGATCAGCGGCAGCAACGAATCGCCCAAATCGGTGAAGGATTCGAAGCTTTCGTCGATGCCGCGCGGTCCGATGCTCGGTATCCCCGGTGCGCCCGCGGCACTGCCCGGTTCGACGCAGGGCGGCCGCTCAGACTGGTCGCTGTGCGAAACGGTGCAACTCTCGATCACCGGCAGCGCGGCCGCGGCGACCGGTGTGGAAACCGCGGTTTTCGCGGGCAAACCCCAACTGGACGAACGCATTCGCACCCTCGGCCCATCGGATGCGCTGCTGGTGCGGCGGGCCGATAAGACCTACCTGATCTACGACGGCAAGCGGGCGGAAGTCGATCCCGGCAACTCGGTGCTGGCACGGGCGCTGAACCTGGCCGGGCACAAGCCGCGGCCGGTCGGCACCGGCCTGCTGGATGCCGCCATCGCGGTTCCGCCGCTGGCCGTGCCGGATATTCCGAAGGCCGGACAGCCCGGTCCGGCAAAGCTTTCCGACGTGCCGATCGGCGGGGTCATCGCGGTCGGCGGCACCGGTCGCACCGATCAGTCCCAGCTGTATGTGGTGCTCGCCGACGGTGTGCAGCCGGTCACCGATTTCGCCGCGCAGGTCATCCGCACCGCGAATTCCCAGGGCATGCGCGAGATCAAGGCCGAACCACCGGACGTGCTGACCAATATGCCCGTGCTACACCAACTTTCCCTCGACCACTTCCCGGCGACCACCCCGAAGGTCGTCTCCGCCGAAGACGCTCCGGTCACCTGCCTGAGCTGGCAAAAGGGCCCCGAACCCGCCAACGACGCGACCGAAAGCCCCACCGACCGAGCCGCTATCACCCTGCTCGCGGGCAACCGTCTACCGCTGCCGGGTTCGGCTGAACCGGTGAATTTGGCCACCTCCGACGGCACCGGCGATCGGGTCGATTCCGCCTACATCCCACCGGCTTCGGGGGAGTTCGTGCAGGTAACCGGAACGGAGCCGGGCAGTTTGCGGCGCGGTGGCCTGTTCTATGTGGCGGACAACGGAATCCGCTACGGCATCCCGGATATCGCCACCGCCCAAGTGCTCGGACTCGGCAGCGAACCGCGCCTGGCCCCCTGGTCGATCATCGGTCAGCTGGTGCCGGGACCGACGCTGTCCAAGAACGATGCGCTGGTCAAGCACGATATCTTGCCCGTAGGAAACTGAGTGTTCAGACGCCGAGCGAAGCCAGCACACCGGTGAGCGCTGCCTGCATGTCCGGCGCTTCGATGCGCATGAGCACCGTCTCGTCTACCGCGCTCAGATCCAGCGATTCGTCATTGGCCAGGCGGAATTCGCGTTCCTCCTCGGCGGATTCGATGATGTTGCGCACGAATCGACCGTTGCCCGCGAGATCGATGCCCCGACGCGGCTGCCCGCTCTGGTCGACGCGCTCGGTCTCGTACAGCCGCCCGCACGCCTCGATCAGCAGTTCCATTGCGCCCTCGGACAACTCGGAATCGCGCGAGCGAGCGATCAGGCTGCCGATCTGCCCGAGTTCGGTCGGAGTGTACGACGGGAACTGCAAGCGTTTGGCGAAACGTGAAGCCAGACCGTCGTTCGCGGCGAGCAGCCGGTCGATCTCGCCGTCGTAGCCCGCGATGATCACCACCAGCCGGTCACGGTCGTTTTCCATCCTGGCCAGCAGCGTATCCACCGCCTCGCGGCCGAACGCGTCACCGCCCTGCAGACCGGTCTGGATCAGCGTATATGCCTCGTCGATGAACAGCACACCGTCCATCGCGGTATCGATCAGTTTGTCGGTCTTGATCGCGGTGCCGCCGAGATTCTGGCTGACGAAGTCCACACGCTTGGCCTCGACGACCTTATCGGTCTTGAGAAGACCGACGCCGCAATAGATTTTGGCCACCACCCGGGCGATGGTGGTCTTACCGGTGCCGGGCGGACCGGTGAAGGCCAAGTGGTTGCCGCGGGCCATGCTGGCCATACCCTTCTCGGCCCGGATCTTGGCCAGCTGCGCGGTCGCCTGCAACTTCGCGACCTGCGTTTTCACCGATTCGAGGCCGATCTGGGAATCCAGTTCGGCGCGCGCGTCCGCCAGGATCTTCTTGGCGCGGTCCTCGGCGTCGGCGGTCTGCATCGCCTCCACCGACGGTGCCGAGGCCGGATCCCAGCGGTCGGTGCGCGCGTCGATCGACTCCTTGGTTGTCACCGTGAGCCGGTAGGTGCGATCGCGCATGGCTGCGGTGTTGGCGACGAAATCCGGTGCCTGCGAATACACCGTCTCGAAAAGGGCCTGCGCCTCGGCCTCTTTACCGGTCTCGCGCAGGCACAGGCCGCGGCAGAACATGGCGGTGGTCCTGGCCGCCGGAATCGGGCCCGCCTCGGCCTGTTCCATGCGCCGGATGGCCTCGCCGAACAGGCCGAGCTGAGCGCATGCCGAGCCGACCATCACGTGTGCGCCCGCGGCCAGATACGGGTCGTCCCAATCGGCGGATCCGGCGAGCACGGCCATCACATCGGGCCAGCGCTGGGTGTTGAAGTGCAGTACGCCACGGATATACGCGCAGATCCGGTCGTCGATCTCCCGATCGGTATCCGAGAGCATCGAGGCGCGATGGGCGGCGAGTTCGTCGAGCACCCGTTCGGCCTCGTCGTACTCCTTCTCGGAAATCAACTGCGCCGCTTGGGCCAGCCAGATTTCGGTGTAGCCGGCCAGCGGGTAGTCGATGTACAGCCCGGCCAGGAAGCGTCCGGCCAATGCCCGCGGCGCCAGCCCCAACCGGCGTTGCTCGCGGAAAAGTGTTGTCCCACTGTTCTTGTACAGGTTGTAGAGCACCTCGGTGGTGACCTCACCCGCCGCGGCCCGGCCCAGCCAGGCGTCGCACATCGTCGGATCCCACTCGGTGGCACGCTGAAACGCGAGTTTCGCGTACTCGAGATCGCGAGCCGATTCCTGTCCGTCGATGGTCAGGCCCAGCGACAGGATTCCGGCGTCGAAGGCCCGTTGTGCTTGGCGGTTGCCGGTCATTGCTGTCAAACCCCGAAGTGTTGGTTGGAGCTATCTATTTTGTTGCGTGATTGTCCGCGTACATCTTCCGACCAGCTTAGCGATCGCGTCGGCTCGGCTCGTCCGATACATTATGTTTTGCTACCGATCGGTTGCAAAGTGTGCGACGACCACATGCGACGGGGGGAACGTTCGTGCGAGAGTGGATCCGAGTCGTAGAGTTGGTTCGACAGGTAGGAAACCGGGCGCAAGTGTTTGGATCGTTCCGTAAAGAGCTGGGATCGGTGCGCAATTGACCGAACCGTTGAGCAGCGGCACCCGCGCCGCCGAACCCGAACTGTGCCGAGTCTCCGTCATCGGAGGAAATACCCAGCTCGATGTCGGGCTTCCGGCGACCGTGCCGATCGCCACATTTATCGGTGATCTCGTCGCCCTGATCGAATCGCGCAATCCCGATGTGGTGGAGAGCGACGACGGCGGCACCCAACTGCATACCGAACACTGGACGCTGGCCCGCCTGGGCCGAGACGCCATCGCACCGAGCCGCAGCCTCACCGAGGCCGAGGTGTTCGATGGCGAACTGCTGGTGCTGCGCTCGGTCACCGCGAAGGAATCGCCCGCGCTCTTCGACGACGTCATCGATGCGGTATCCCGGCTCACCAGTGTCGATTTCCGCGGCTGGTCGCCCACCGCGGCCCGCTGGACCGGTCTGGTCGCCGCGGTGTCGGCGGTGCTGCTCGCGCTGCTGCTGCTCGCCGCTGGGCGTGCGCACGGCGATGGTGTGGCCGCGCCCTTCCTCGCGACCGGTGTCGCCATCATCGCTGCCGTCGCCGCGGGCATCGCGGCGCGTAAGTACGCGGACCAATTGACAGCCACCTGGTTGTCACTGTGTGCGCTGCTGTTGTTCTTCGGTGGCGCAGCACTATTCGTGCCAGGCGATCTCGGCAGTCCGCATCTGCTGCTCGGCTGTTCGGTCACGCTGGTGGCCGCGGCTGTGATCTATCGCGCCACCGCGACCGGTGCCGCGCTCGCCGCGGCCGCGGTGACCGTCGCGCTGTTCGGCGGAATCGCCGCACTGGTGCGGATGATCTGGGATTCCGATCTGCCCAAGATCTCCGCCGCCATCCTGGTGGTGGCCATCACACTGATCTCCGCGGTGCCGCGGCTGGCCGCGGTGCTGGCCCGGCTGCCGATCCCACCGGTGCCGACCGCGGGCGGCGCGATCGATCCGGCCGATCACGAACCGCGCCCGACCATCGAGGGCATCGGCGCGATCGGTGCGACCGCATTGCCCTCGGCCGCCGGACTCGGTGAGCGGGCCAGAGCCGCCAACCAGTACCAGACCGGCATGCTCATCGCCTGCGCCATTGCCGCGGCCGCCGGTGCGCTCGGCGCCGCCGATCCGCTGGGATCCGCACGCTGGCAAGGGATTACGCTCGCCGTCATCGCCGCGGTGATCATCAGCCTGCGCGGTCGTTCCTTCGCCGATCTGGTGCAGGCCGGTGCGCTGATCGCGGGTGGCTGCGTCATCGTCATCGGCCTGATCACCGCACTGGCCCTCGGCGATTCGGATCTGCTGCTGCTCGCGGGTGTGCTGCTGCTGGCCGTTGCGGCGGGTGTGCTGGTGTTCGGCGTGATCGGTCCACACCTCGAGGTGACGCCGGTGACTCGCCGAGCCATGGAGATCGCCGAATATCTGCTGATCGTCGCGGTGATCCCGCTGGTGCTGTGGATCATGGGAGTTTATTCGATGGCCAGGAACATATGACTGCTCGGGCGAGTAAGCCCGGCTGGCGGCGCGGAACCGGAATCGTCTGCACCGCAGCGGTTCTCGGCGCATCGGTGCTCGGTTGGTCCGCTCCGGCCGGTGCCGTCCCACCACCGAGGATCGACCCGGGTGCGCTCGGACCCGCGCAGGCGCTCAGCGGTCGGCCCGCGCCTTTGGAGCCGACCGAGCAGAAGGTGGTCTGCGCCGAACTGTCACTCATCGGTGGTTCGCCCGCGGAGCCGCCGCTGCCGCAGCGAGTACTCGACCTGCCGGCCGCCTGGCAATTCAGTCGCGGTGCGGGACAAAAGGTTGCGGTCATCGACACCGGCGTGAATCGGCATCCGCGACTGCCCGCACTGCAAGCCGGCGGCGACTATGTCTCGGACTCCGACGGCACTGTCGACTGTGACGGCCATGGCACCCTCGTCGCGGGCATCATCGCCGCGCGCCCGCGCCCGGACGATGCCTTCGTCGGTGTCGCTCCCGATGCCGAGATCCTCACCATCCGCCAGTTGAGCACGCACTACGAGCGCAAGGATCGCGCGGGCGGCGATCAGCCGCCGGATGCCATGGTGCGCTCCGGATACGGCAGTGTGCTCGCCTTGGCCGCCTCCGTGGTGCGCGCCGTCGATATGGGTGCCACGGTTATCAATATTTCCGAAGTCTCGTGCAGCACAGCCGGAACCGATACCGCCGACGTTCCGCTCGGTGCCGCGGTGAAGTACGCCTACGACCACAACGTCGTGGTAGTCGCCGCGGCGGGCAATGTGGAGAACGGCGGTGCCTGCGAGAAGCAGAACGACGGTGACGGCTGGGACAGCGTGCAGACCATCGCGAGTCCCGCGTGGTTCCAGCCCTACGTCCTGACCGTGGCTTCCATCGATCCGAATGGCTCGCCATCGGCGCTGTCGTTGCACGGGCCGTGGGTCGGCGCTGCCGCCATCGGGCGCAATATCGTCTCGCTCGACAATAAGCCGGGCAGCACCGGACTGGTCAACGGTGCGGTCACCCAGGAGGGCACCGGAACCATCCAGGGCACGAGTTTCGCCGCACCCTATGTCGCCGGACTGGCCGCACTGGTCCGGTCCCGATTCCCGGAACTCACTGCCGGACAGGTCATCGATCGAATTACCCGCACCGCACAAGCACCCGGCCCGGGCCGCGACGATCGGGTCGGCCACGGCCTGATCGATCCGCTGGCCGCGCTGACCGCGCAACTCCCGGATAAGCCGGTGAGCGTCGGCTCCGATATCCCACGTGTGATGGCGGCGCCGGTACATCCCGCGGGACCCGATCCGCTGCCGCGACGGGTCGCGATCATCGGCTCGATCGCCTGTCTGATCGTGCTGGGACTCGGTGCGGCACTGTCGATTCCGTTTCGGCGCGCTCGTGGTTCCGTCGATCTCGAGTCCGAAGTAACAGAGCAGTAGAGGGACCCATGGCTACCGAAGGTTTCGTGCGCCGCCCCCGCATCGCCCCGCCACGCGCACCGGGCGGTGAGGTGGCGTTGAATTCACCGCCGGAGATCCAGCGGGCCCTGCCGGGGCCACTGATCATGAAGTTGATGCCGGTGATCATGGTGGTCGCCGTCGTCGGCATGATCGCGATGATGGTGATGATGGGTCGCAACCTCCTCGCCAACCCGTTCATGATGATGTTCCCGATGATGATGCTCATGTCGATGGGCGGCATGATGCTCGGCATGCGGGGCAACGGCCCCAAGGGTGCCGGCGAACTCAACGAGGAGCGCAAGGACTACTTCCGCTACCTGGACCAGATGCGCAAGGACGTCCGCCGCACCGGCACTAAGCAGCTGGAATCGCTGATCTGGAGTCATCCGGAACCGATCGATCTGCCGTCGGTGGTCGGCACCCGCCGGATGTGGGAGCGCAGGCCGAACGATCCGGACTTCGGACATGTACGGGTCGGGGTGGGCAGCCACCGGTTGGCGACCAAGTTGGCGCGTCCGGAAACCGGGCCGCTGGAAGATCTGGAGCCGGTCTCCACCGTTGCGTTACGCCGTTTCGTACGAACCCATTCGGTGGTGCACCAGCTGCCGACCGCGGTGTCGCTTCGCGCTTTCCCCGCCATCAATATCGGTGGCAATGCCGAGGAAGCCAGGATGCTGGCGCGCGCGATGCTGATGGAGCTCACCGCATTTCACGGCCCCGACCACGTCACGGTCGCCATCGTCTGCGCCGATCCGGACGGTCCGGCCTGGGAATGGGCGAAATGGCTGCCGCACCTGCAACATCCGACCGTCCGCGACGGCATGGGCTCGGCCAGAATGATGTACGGCTCGCTGGCCGAACTCGAAACCGCACTCGCCTCCGAGCTGCTCGAACGCGGCCGCTTCATGCGCAATCCGCAACCGACACAGGGCCGTTTGCATCTGGTTGTCATCATCGACGACGGCTACGTCAACGGCACCGAGCGCCTGGTCAGCGAATCCGGTCTGGATTCGGTCACCGTGCTCGATCTGACCGCACCCGAGAACGGCCTGGCCGCGCGGCGTGGTCTGCAATTAGTTGTCGGCGACGGTGCGGTGAGCGCGAAAAGTGCTGCGGGAACCGAGAAATTCGCCACCGCCGACGAGGTGAGCGCGGCGGAATCCGCGTCCTTCGCCCGTAGCCTGGCCCGATTCCGCATCGCGACTGCCGCACAGATCGTCAGCCTCGGCGACGACACCAGGACCGACCCGGGACTGATGGCGCTGCTGAAGATTCCGGACGCGGCGCAGATCGAACCGTCGCGGGTTTGGCGTCCGCGCACCGCGCGCGAGCGGCTGCGGGTGCCGATCGGCGTCACCCCGGATGGCACCCCGGTCGAAATCGATATCAAGGAATCCGCCGAGAGCGGTATGGGTCCGCACGGATTGTGCATCGGCGCAACGGGTTCGGGTAAATCCGAATTCCTGCGCACGCTGGTGCTTTCCATGGTGACCACGCACTCGCCGGACGCGCTGAACCTGGTGCTCGTCGACTTCAAGGGCGGCGCGACCTTCCTCGGCCTCGACTCGCTGCCACACGTCGCCGCGGTCATCACCAACCTCGAGGAAGAACTGTCGATGGTGGACCGCATGAAGGACGCGTTGGCCGGTGAGATGAACCGCCGCCAGGAATTGCTGCGCGCCGCAGGCAATTTCGCCAACGTCACCGACTACGAGAAGGCGCGCGCGGCGGGGGTCGCGCTCGATCCGCTGCCCGCGCTGTTCGTCATTGTCGACGAGTTCTCCGAATTGCTCTCGCAGAAGCCGGATTTCGCGGATCTGTTCGTAATGATCGGCCGCCTCGGGCGCTCGCTGCACGTCCATCTGCTGCTGGCCTCGCAGCGGCTCGAGGAGAATAAGTTGCGCGGACTTGATTCGCACTTGTCCTACCGAATCGGTCTGCGCACCTTCTCCGCCAACGAATCCCGCGCCGTACTGGGCATCACCGACGCCTACCACCTGCCCGGCATTCCCGGCTCCGGCTATCTCAAGAGCGATGCCGACGATCCGTTGCGGTTCAACGCGACCTATGTGTCCGGGCCGTACGTGTCACCGAGCGGCAGCCGGCAGGTGGACGGTCGGGTGGTCGGCGGTCAGTCGCCGACGGTGTTCACCGCCGGACCGGTCGAGGCCGAGGAGCGGCCCGAACGAGTGCGGATGGAACTGCCCGATCTGCCGCCGCCTCCGGGTGCCGAGCCGGAACAGGAGCCGCTGGGTGGCGGCGTTCCGGAGACGCTGCTCGAGGTCGTCGTGAAACGCCTTACCGGACACGGCCGTCCGGCGCACGAGGTGTGGTTGCCGCCGCTGGACGAATCGCCGACGGTGGATATGCTGCTGCCCGATCCGGATTGGCGCTCCCCGGTCAACCGGCACGGCCAGCTGTGGATGCCGATCGGTATCATCGACAAACCCTACGAACAGCGCCGTGACGTGCTGACCATCCAGTTGGCAGGTGCCCAAGGCAATGTCGCGGTCGTCGGTGGTCCGCAGTCGGGTAAGTCGACCACCATCCGCGCGATCGTCATGGCCGCCGCGGCGACGCACAGTCCCGAACAGGTCCAGTTCTACTGCCTCGATTTCGGTGGCGGCAGCCTCGCCGGTCTGTCCGGTCTGCCGCATGTCGGTTCGGTCGCGGGCCGCCTGGACGGCGATCGGGTGCGCCGCACCGTCGCCGAATTGACCACGCTGATGCGTCAGCGCGAGGAGCGCTTCGCCGAACTCGGCATCGAATCCATGGTGGAGTTCCGGCGCCGCAAGTACTCCCAGATGGAAGCCCGGCTCATCAACGGGACCGCGGCCGATCCCAACGATCCGCTCGCCGCCGACCAATTCGGCGATGTCTTCCTGGTCGTCGACGGGTGGGCTGCCATGCGCGAGGAGTTCGACGCCGTCGAACCGCAGATCACTGCCATTGCGGCACAGGGGCTTTCGTACGGCATCCACCTGATCATCGGCGCCGCGCGCTGGGGCGAGATCCGGCCCAATGTGAAGGATCAGATCGGCACCCGCATCGAGCTGCGGCTCGGCGACCCGACGGACTCCGAAATGGGTAGGCGTACCGCCGCTCTGGTGCCGGTCGGTCGTCCCGGTCGCGGTCTCACCCCCGATGAACTGCATATGCTGATCGCGTTGCCCCGGCTGGATTCCGATTCCGATCCGCAGACCCTGGCCGAAGGCGCCGCCCGAGCCAGAGACGAGATGCAGCAGCTCTATCCGGGTCGACGCGCCCCCGAGGTGCGCATGTTGCCATTGCAGATCGGTCGCGACGAGGTCGTCGCGATCGCGCGCAAACACGAGGTCGAACTCGGCCCGACCAAGGTGCTGGTCGGGCTCGGTGAGAACGAATTAGACCCGTTCGTCCTGGATTTCGGCCAGGAGCCGCACTTCATGGCCTTCGCCGACGTCGAATGCGGCAAGACGACGCTGCTGCGCAATATCGCCATGGGCGTTACCGAGAACGCGACACCGGAGCAGGCCAAGATCATCCTGATCGACTACCGCCGCAGCCTGCTCGGCGTCGTCGACGAGGCCCATCTCGGCGGCTACTCCACCTCATCGCAGACCTGCGGACCAATGGTCAACGAACTCGCCCGCTACATGTCCAAGCGCATTCCGGGCTCCGACATCACCCCGCAGCAGCTGCGCGAGCGCAGCTGGTGGACCGGACCCGAAATCTATCTGCTGATCGACGATTACGACATGATCACCGCGGGCATCAATCCACTGCTGCCATTGCTGGAGTACCTGCCGCAGGCCCGCGATATCGGTCTGCACGTGGTCGTCACCCGACGCACCGGCGGCGTCTCGCGCGCACTCTACGACAATGTGCTCGGCGGTATGAAGAACCTCTCCGTCGATGCGCTGATCATGAGCGGCCCCAAGGACGAGGGCAAGCTGATCGGTGATGTCCGTCCGATGAAACTGCCGCCTGGGCGCGGCATCCTGGTGTCGCGCAACCGCGGTCAGGCGATGGTGCAGATCGCCTATCTGCCGCCGCTGTGAGCTTCCGGCGCCGGCTGTGCCGCCGGGGGCAGCGGCACATGGGTCAGTACCGGCGTCATCGGCTCGAAGGTCCAGCTGTCGGAGCGGCGTTGGAACAACGCGCGGGACGGTCCCGAGGCGGCCGGGCCCGCGATCCTGGCCAAGTGGAAGCCTTCCCTGCGGTAGTAGTCGTGCAGATCGGTGTTGGTGGTCCAGGCGTCCAGTCGGACCCAATGGCGTTGTCGTTGGCGCGCAAGCGATGCGGCGTGGGCCAATAGCCGGTGGCCGACGCGCTGGCCGGCGAAGCGGACATCGACGATCATGTAATGGACGATCACCGCGTCGGCCAGCTCCCATGGCGACCACAGCCCCCGATCCGAGCGGTCGTTGACGGTGATCGTTCCGGCCGGTTCCCCTGTCACCTCGGCAATCCAGGTTTCGCCCGCGTCCAGCGCTTCGCCGACCGCCTGCGCGAAGATCTCGATGGGCAGGCCGCGGCCCGCGACGGTCCACTGATCGGAGCCGCGCGCGGTGAGCCACGCGGTGCGCTGGATCCGGAGTCGACAGATGGTGCCGAGGTCACTCAGAGTCGCCCGGCGGATGATTTTCATGACTGCACCGTATTCATGGCGGAACGTTTTTCATGGCAACGCGATCCCCGGCCGGTAGGAGATGCCGAGCGTGTGTCGAATGACGTTGCTGCCCTGGTCGTCGCCGAGTTCATAGGCCAGCCGGTTGCGGGTGGCGATCGACCGATGCCGAGTGGCCCTGGTGATGCGCTCGTGGTTGGCGCCGATGCGTAGATGGTCCAGCAGAATGGTGCCGGTCGCGACACCGAGCACGATCGCCTCTTCCGCGCTGGCCGGGCGGGCGGCGAGCGTGTCGCGGTGCGCGGTCTCGCCGTGGCCGCGGTCGGCCAGTCGCCGTGTCGTGCCCTCCGGAATATCGTTCGGCGAATCGACACCGGTCGCCTCCGCCAAGTCCCGTGGATAGAAGCTGACCTCCCACGACCACGGCTCGTTGTCCAGGAACTGGACGACGGTCCTGGCCAGCACCCAGGAATCCTCCGGCACGCCCAGCCACTGCGCCACCTCGGGATCGGCTGGTTCCATCTTCGCGCTGAACTCCTTGGTCGGTTCGCGATGTGCGGCGCGCGCGATCTCTTCGAAGATATCGTGGGCCGATTGCGGACGATCCGGACGAATATGGTCGGTGACAACCGATTCCAGGACTTCTTGGTTTCGGACGATGGTGCCACGGGAAGTCGCGGTGTAGACCAAGTTCTCGGTAACCAACACCTGAATAGCGTTGCGCGCGGTAGTGATCGAAACCTGCATGTGATCGGCCAGCTCGGTGTGGCTGGGCAACCGATCGCCCGGACTCCACTTGCCTCCGCGGATCTCCTCACGGAGGAGGTCTGCGATCCGGAGATACGTCGGACCGTCCGCCATCTTGCTCCTCGGTCAATCGTGCAGGTAACGAAGTGTACTCTTCGTCACACCCTACGGCCGGGTAACGCTTGACAGGTGCCTTCAGAGGTTTATTGTAATGAACGTCCTGATCCAGGTGTTGTGCGGCGATGACGGCGAGGCAACGTGGCAGGTTCGGATTCATCAACGGTTGTGATGGCTCTTCCAGGCACATCGAGGTGTGTCGATTCGACGGTGCAGTCCTTGACTCCCGGACTACTTCCCACGTCGGATCTACTTGTTCGGGCGTGTCGCGGTCACCGAGTTGTCGGTGGTCCGCTGCTCTGGTTCGCCCGTGACCTGGCGATTCTGCATGAGAAACGGCTCGTCGGTCGTGGCGGATCGGTATCGACCGATCCGGCGACGATCCTCGAAATCGAGCGTCGCAGAATCGAATTGGTCATGGCTATCGACGATTGGGTGGCGCGCAGCGTGCCGCAGCACCGGCTCGGTGCGACGCTACACACCGAAACCGTCGGCTCGGTCATCGATCGGATCGCGGAGTCCTCGGTGCGCGCCCACCATGCGTTGATGACCCTGGACGCACACGATGAACAGCTACACGTCGCGTGGCACCATCTGGCCGAATTGGCCGATGCCTACGACGATTTGGTGCGCGATGTACTCGCGGGACGGCGGCGACTCCCGGAGTGGTGACGACCCCGGGGTGACGAGGGGCCGTGGCTTCCCATCGGGTAGCGACGGCCCTTGCCGATTCGCGGTGGACGGCTCACCGGTGTCTGGTGTCGGGTGACAGGCACCACGCCGCTGGCGACTGCTTGCAGGTCGGTCGAATGGTCGGCCGCGAGACACCAGGGGGCCGCGAACACGCCGCGTCGCAGGCGCGGCGAATCAAACACTGTAGCGGCGGTGGTCGATGCCGAATTCGTCTGCGACCGTTGCGGCGAGTTCGACGTAGGCGCGTTTGGTGGTCTTGTGCAGGCGGTGCAGATCGATCTCGGCGCCCTCGGACAGGTGCGAGTCGTACGGGATGATGTGCACCGCGCGGCAGCGCGACAGGAAGTATTCGCGCAGCTGCTGGATGCCGACATTGGGGGAACCCTCACGCGGCAGGTTGATCACCACGACCGCATTGCGGACCAGATGATCGTGGCCGTGCAGGGACAACCAGTCGAGCGTCGCCGCCGCACTGCGCGCGCCATCGATCGCGGCCGAGGAGATCAGCACCAGCGAATGCGCGAGATCGAGCACGCCGCCCATCGCCGAATGCATCAGTCCGGTACCGCAGTCGGTCAGGATGATGTTGTAGAACCGCTGCAGGATGCGCGCGACCGCGCGGTACTCCTCGTCGTTGAACGCCTCCGACGCCGCCGGATCCCGTTCGCTGGCAAGCACTTCCAGTCGGCTCGTGCCCTGCGAGGTATGCCTGCGCACATCCGAATAGCGCTGGATCGCGGGATCCAACAAGAGATCGCGCACGCTCGAACGGGTCTGCAGCGGCACCCGCTGCGACAGCGTGCCGAAGTCCGGATTGGCATCGACCGCGATCACCCGGTCACCACGGATGGAGGCGAAGATCGACCCGAGACCCATTGTCGTGGTGGTCTTTCCGACACCACCCTTGAGCGAGAGCACCGCGATCCGATAGTCACCGCGTACCGGCTGCCGGATCCGCGCCACCAACTCCTGCAGCCGCAACTCCTCCGCGGACAAGCCGGGATTGATCGCACCGCCGGAAACATGGTGCACGGCCTTGCGCCACCCACCACTCGGCGACTTCTTCGCACGCCGCAACGGCACGTCATCGAGCGAAGGCTGGGGCCCATGCGAAGGCTGGGGCCCATGCGGATGCTGGGGCCGATACTGACCACCCTGCTGGTACCCGGGCGGTATCCCCTGCGGTCCGGCCGGTGGTCGGCCGTACCCGGCCTGCGGATCCCCAACGGGCGCTTGCTGTCCCATCGGCCCATGCCCCTGCTGCCACTGGTCAGCAGGCTGCTCACCCGGTGACTGCTGCCCGAAACCCGGCGCCGCAGGATTCTGCCACTGCTCACCCTCAGGCGCCCGCCCGGTCGGCGGCTGCCCATACCCTGACGCACCTTGCCATGGTGCGCGATCGCCGCTGGGCGCTTGGCCCATGAGGCCGGGCTCACCTTGCCATGGTGCGCGATCGCCGCCGGGCGCTTGGTCCATGGGGCCGGGCGCGCCTTGCCACGGTGCCTGGTCGCCTGTCGGTCCGAGTTCGCTTTGCTGTGTTCGGTTGCTGCCAGGTCCCTGCCCCGTGGGTGCCGGTCCGCCTTGCCATGGTGCGTCGTCGCTGCCGGATGCTCGCCCGCCTGGGCCGCCCTGCGACGATGCCTGGTCGCTGCCGGGTGCCTGCCTCGTGGGCGCAGGTCCGCCTTGCCATGGCGCTTGGTCGCCGCCGGATGCTCGGCCCGTGGGTGCGGAGTTGCCTTGCCCCGGTGCGTGATCGCTGCCGGGTGCACGCCCGATGGGTCCGCTCTGCGACGGTGCTTGGTCGCTGCCGGGTGCCTGCCCCGTGGATGCAGGGCCGCCCTGCCATGGCGCGTGGTCGCCAGATGCTTGGCCGGTGGGTGAGAGTCCGCCTTGCCACGTCGAGTGATCGCCGCCTGGCGCCTGCCCGGTGGGCTCGCTCTGCCACGGTGCCCGGTCTCCGTCGGGTGCCTGCCCCGTAGGCCCAGGTCCGTTCTGCCAAAGTGGTCCGACCTGACCGCTGACCGGTGCCTGTCCGGTGGACGGTTGCGCGTACCCGGGTCCGCTCTGCCATGGCGCGTGGTCGCCGGGTGCTTGCCCTGTAGATCCAGGTCCGCTCTGCCAAGGCGCGTGGTCGCCGGGTGCTTGCCCTGTAGATCCAGGATCGCTCGGCCGTGGTGCTCGGTCGCTGCCAGGTGCATGGCCTGTGGGCGCGACACCGCCCTGCCACGGTGCGTGTTCGCCTCCGGGGCTTTGCCCCGTGGGTCCGCTGTGCCGGTGATCGCCGACCGGCGCCTGCCCGGTGGGCGGTTCCGCGTATCCGGTTCCGCCTTGCCCCGGTGCGGCCTGATCGCCGCCAGGTGCTCGGCCCATAGATCCAGGATCGCTCGGCCGTGGTGCTCGGTCGCTGCCAGGTGCATGGCCGGTGGGCGCGACCCCGCCTTGCCACGGCGTGTGTTCGCCTCCGGGGCTTTGCCCCGTGGGTCCGCTGTGCCGGTGATCGCCGACCGGCGCCTGCCCGGTGGGCGGTTCCGCGTATCCGGTTCCGCCCTGCCACGGTGCGGCCTGATCGCCGCCGGGTGCTTGGCCCGTAGTTCCTGGGCCGCTCGGCCGTGGTGCTCGGTCGCTGCCAGGTGCTTGGTCGGTGGGCGCGAGTCCGCCTTGCCACGGTGCGTGTTCGCCTCCGGGGCCTTGCCCCGTGGGGCCGCTCTGCCATGGAATTTGATCGCTGCCGGGTGCGCGCCCGATGGGTCCGCTATGCGACGGTGCCTGGTCGCTGCCGACCGGCCCCGTGGGTACCGGGCCGCCGTGCCATTGATCACCAGACCCTTGACCCGCTGGTGCGTGTCCGCCTTGCCATGGCGCATGGTCGCTAGGTGCTTGCCCTGTGGGAGTCGGGCCACCTTGCCACGGTGCGCGATCGCCGCCGGGTGCTTGGCCGGTGGATGGGTTCGCGTATCCGGGTCCGTTTTGCCATGGCGCGGCCGGGTCGCCGATGGGTGCTTGTCCTGTGGGCCCAGGTCCGTTCTGCCATGGTGCGCTGGCCCGATCGCCGACAGACGACTGCCCGGTGGGCGGTTGGGCGTATCCAGTTCCGTTGTGCCACTGAGTATTCGGCTGGTCGGTGCCCGGTGCTTGTCCTGACGCGGGCTGTGCGTCCCCGGGGGAACTGCGGTCGCCGCTCTGCCCTTCGGCTACTGCGGATTGCTCCGCTCCGGCAACACTTCCTCGGTCGCCCGACCCATCCGGTGCCGACTGCTCGCTCGTCGGAACCTGCTGATCGCCGGTAGTGTCGGTCGCATCCGCGGCCGCATCGTCCGCGTCGGCAGCTGCGTCGATTTCCGATGGCAACCGGTGCCGTCCAACGACGGGCGTCGGTGTGCCCGCCGTGCCGGGGACGGGATGTGCAGCCCAACCAGGCGTGGCCAACTCACGTCCTCGTTGCCCTGCACCGGATCCGGACTGTTCTGCCGTCCCGGTCGGCTGCCGGGATTCGGCCGCGGTTCCCTGCGGTGTCGAGCCCGGGCGTCCGAGCTCGTCGCTCGGTGCCTGCGGTGCCGCCCCCGATCCCACGAACTCCGAACCCGCCGGATCGGGGCCGGTAGCCCATCCGGGCGCGGCCGACCCACTATCGCGTTGCGGCCGACCGGATTCCGAATCTCCGGTACCGGTAGGCCCTTGGGCATCAGGTCCCTGCGAGGGCGGCTGGTGGAACCCGCCGCCGGGTGTCTGTGGTGCGGATGCCGGGCGATGGAACTGGCTCGGTGTCCGAGGTGCTGCTCCCGAGCCGGCTGCCCGCGCGGCGGCCGGATCGTCGTTGGCGGTTTGCGTCGCCTGGCCGTACTGGCTGTAGTCGTGCGGTGCACCGCCGCTCGCGGACGATGTTGTGCCCGAGGGCGATCCGCCTGCGGGGTGGCCGGTGCCCGCGGCCGAATCCTGGGCGCCGCGCGGTGCGGGGCCGTACTCCGAGGATGCGGTGCTTGGCACGCGCGGGGAGCCACCCGACCGCCTGGTCGGATCGACGGTCGCGGAATCGAATATCGGTGTCGCACCAGCGGATTGGGCGCGATCGCCTTCGGCGGAACCTGCTGCGTCGTGCGCGGTCTGCTCCGCAGCGAGCGCTCGCGCCGAATCATCCCGATCCGTACGGCTTACCGCACCCGGTTCATCCGTCGCCGCCCTGGCTGTTGAGCTGGAACCACGTGCTGTACCAGTGTCCGCGGGCATACCGGAGGCCGCCGCCGACTGTGTGTCGAATTCCCCTGGTGGCGGCGGCAACTCAGGCCGCTGCTCGCTCCGCGCACTTTGCTCGTCAGCGGACTGATCCTCCGACGGCCGCTGTGGCGCAAGCCAAGGCGGCGGACCATCGTCACCTTGCGAGTCCGCCGAACGCGCCTCGTCCAACTGCTGCGCCGAGCCAGTGTCCCCGTGCGAGTCGGCCCGGCGCGATTCATCGAGTCCCGGGCCCGCGCTGTCCGTACGAGAGTCCGGCCGGGACTCGTCGAGTCGCGAAGGGGGACTGTCGACTCCGCGCGGCTCATGCGGCAGCGGTTCATCGTGTCGGGTGGGCGGTCCGTCGACGCCATGAGAGCCCTGAGGGCTCGGTTCATCGTGTCGGGTGGGCGCGCCGTCGAACCCGCGTGAGTGCTGCGAGGACGGGCCGTCGATTCCGCGCGCGTGCGGTTCGTCGAGCCGTGCGGACGGTGCGTCGGTGCCGCCCGAGGTCGATTCGGGCGCTGCGCCGCCCTGTGGGGGCGGCGTGAGTTGGCCATTTTCCGAGCGGTTTTCGGGCACCGAAGTCGGCCCGGGATGAGCTGGCGCCGAGGCTGCCGGGGTATGCGGGCCCGTGCCAACCGCCGGTTGGCCCTGTGCGGTGCGGGGCGTATCGAGCCATGCGGGTGGGGCGTCGAAGTCGCCGGTCCCCGGCCGCTCGCTCGTCGGCGGCTGCGGTGGTGCGGCAGGCGAATACGGTTGTGCGGCGGCCTGGTTCGGCGGGGGCGGCAGACCGGGACGCGACGCCTGGTAGCGCATCGTTTCCTCGACGGACGCGGACGGCTCTGCGGCAACCGGACGGCCCTGGTAATCGGCGGCGGGCTGCTGCGGACCGGAAGGGTGCACCAGCGGTTGCGACGGTGGCGTCGGCGGCCTGCTGCCGAGCGGGTCGAAACCGGCGGAGGGCTGGCCGGGGTGGCGGGTCGGCAGCTGATTGCTACCCTGCCAACCGTTTTCCGAGCGCGGCGCATCCTGACCCGGCCCATCCGGGCGCGCAAGTGGACCGGAATCGTGCTGCGGTGGACCTTGGCGGTGCGGTTCCCCTGGCTCAGGGCCGCGCTGAGGTTCGGGTCCACGAAAGGCGTTCGGGCCCTGGAAACCACCCGGTCCGCTGTGTAGTTCGAAACCGGGACCGGACAATTCGCGCCCCGCCGAACCCGGGCGCTGGCCCTGTTCCTCGGGCTGCTCGTCCTTACTCTTGCGACGGCCGAATCGGCGCTTGTCCCGGCGCGCGGCTTCGGGACGCTCGGTCTCCGGCGCGCGCTTGGAACGTCCACGCCGCGAAGGCGCTTCATCGATGAGGTCGTCCTGTGGCAGGTTCTGTACGGGTGCTTCGTAGCCGCCGGTGACATCGCTCTCGGAAAGCCACGGGGGCAGCATGGGGAGGCCGTCGTTGTTACGGCTCACGACTCCGCCTCGCCGGCGCTCGGCTGCGCTGTGCCCGAGGGCGCTGTGTTGATGGTTCGCTCGCTGCGCTCCCTCACGCGTCCCCCTTGATCTGCTCGACCTTCATTCCTGGGCTGTGGTCAGTTTACGCGACGACTCTGCCTCATCACGGGTGGGGAGTGGGCCGAATGACCGGTTTTCGAACGCCCCTATCGCGGGATCTGTTGGGCCCCACGCGCCTCTCGATAGGTAGGCCGAGATGTGCTGTGTCGTATGACAGGCGCGCTCCGCATGGCGGATTGCCACGCGTCTGCTTCGTCATCAGCATCCGGCCTCGATCCCGATCTCCGGCGGGCCTCTGCTTTCCGGCGTGGGCGGCCTCTATGTCCAGCCGAGCAAACGTGTTCGCCAACGCTCCCCACAGAGTCGCGAACGCATTCGCGACCGCATCCGGGTGCGACCAATTCGCGAAGCATCACCATGCTCCGGCTCGGCGTCCCGACGCAGTGCCCTGTCCTCGCTCGCTCGGTGGTGGACGGCGACGAACCGCCATGCTGATGCCCGTGGCCGATGCCGAACGGGGGACCGTGCCGGATAAGGAGGAGGGGCACCATGCCGGATAAGGAGAAGGGCACGTGCCGGTAAGACAGCTCTGCTGGAAAGCCGGTGGGCATTCGACGACGAGCAGAGCAGCGCCGACTTCCGGTCTCGTCACCGACGGGGCCGCTGCGTGACGATCACGACTCCAACGCGGCTCCGGCCACACGACTACGCGGGCAACTGCGGATCTGCGCACGGCGACACGCGCACCAAAAGCGGAACAATAGCCGCTCCCGCCCACTGTGACCAGGGCGAATTGGCCTGCCCGCAATTAACCCGGTAAGCTTGGTCGGCGGTGCACCTACGCGCCGACTGTTTGCATGCCGCCGATCGGGACCACCGATGGGTACATGGAAGCAGATACAAGGCAATCAAACCAGGTTTGAGTGTAAACCGGGATCGCGGAGGACATGGCGAAGAAAGACGGGGCCATCGAGGTCGAGGGTCGAGTTGTCGAGCCGCTGCCCAATGCGATGTTCCGGATCGAGCTCGAGAACGGACACAAGGTTCTCGCGCACATCAGCGGAAAGATGCGGCAGCACTACATTCGCATCCTTCCCGAGGACCGTGTGGTCGTCGAGCTCTCGCCCTACGACCTGTCGCGCGGCCGCATCGTTTACCGCTACAAGTGATCGCGCCGGAAGGCGTGACCATCGAGCCGCAAGGCTCACTACAGAGACTTCCCCAGTCGTCGGCTGGGGAAAAACTGTGTTCACACCTGTGTGAACCGAACAAGATTGGACGGACGTGAAGGTTCAGCCGAGCGTCAAGAAGATCTGCGAGAAGTGCAAGGTGATCCGCCGTCACGGTCGGGTCATGGTGATCTGCGAGAACCTGCGCCACAAGCAGCGTCAGGGCTGAGTTTCGCAGCACCAGCCGGGCACCGATCACTGATCGGCTTGGCCAACTAAAAGAAGACCTCCCAGCGCCAGCGGGCGCACACAGCGCCCGCCTACCCCCGGACCGGAGGCCGGGGCCCCACCAAGACGAGGGGACGGACAGGGAGCAGACCTCCGCAACGATTAAGGAACCTGCCACATGGCACGTCTCATGGGCGTTGATCTTCCGCGCGAAAAGCGCATGGAGATCGCGCTGACCTACATTTTCGGCATCGGCCGTACTCGCGCCAAGGAGATCCTCGAGGCGACGGGCGTCAGCCCGGACCTGCGCTCGAAGGACCTCAGTGACGAGCAGGTCACGCAGCTGCGTGACTACATCGAGGGTTCGGCCCTCAAGGTCGAGGGTGACCTGCGCCGCGAGGTGCAGGCCGACATTCGACGCAAGATCGAGATCGGCTGCTACCAGGGTCTGCGCCACCGTCGTGGCCTGCCCGTGCGTGGCCAGCGCACCAAGACCAACGCGCGCACCCGCAAGGGCCCGAAGCGCACCGTCGCAGGCAAGAAGAAGTAGGGGATAAAGGATGCCTCCGAAGAGTCGGGCCTCCGGCCCCAAGAAGACCCAGAAGTCGCGTCGCCGGGAAAAGAAGAACGTCCCGCACGGCCACGCGCACATCAAGAGCACGTTCAACAACACGATCGTGTCGATCACCGACCCGTCCGGCAACGTCATCTCGTGGGCGTCCTCGGGCCACGTCGGCTTCAAGGGTTCGCGCAAGTCGACCCCGTTCGCCGCGCAGCTCGCCGCCGAGAACGCTGCCCGCAAGGCGCAGGAGAACGGCGTCAAGAAGGTCGATGTGTTCGTCAAGGGCCCGGGTTCGGGCCGCGAGACCGCGATCCGTTCGCTGCAGGCCGCGGGCCTGGAAGTCGGCACGATCTCCGATGTCACCCCGCAGCCGCACAACGGCTGCCGTCCGCCCAAGCGGCGTCGCGTCTAGCGGGAAAGGAATAACGAAAAATGGCTCGTTACACAGGCCCTATCACCCGCAAGTCGCGTCGTCTGCGGGTCGACCTCGTCGGAGGCGACCAGGCGTTCGAGCGTCGTCCCTACCCGCCGGGCCAGCATGGCCGCGCGCGGATCAAGGAGAGCGAGTACCTGCTCCAGCTGCAGGAGAAGCAGAAGGCGCGCTTCTCCTACGGCGTCATGGAGAAGCAGTTCCGCCGGTACTACGAAGAGGCCAACCGCCTCAAAGGCAAGACCGGTGACAACCTGCTCCGTCTGCTCGAGACCCGACTCGACAACGTCGTGTACCGCGCCGGTCTGGCGCGCACCCGTCGGCAGGCTCGCCAGCTGGTCAGCCACGGTCACTTCCTGGTGAACAACCGGGCCGTGAACGTCCCCAGCTTCCAGGTGACCCAGTACGACATCATCGATGTCAAGGAGAAGTCGCTCGGCACGCTGCCGTTCCAGGTCGCGCGCGAGACCGTCGGCGACCGCCCGGTTCCGGGTTGGCTGCAGGTGCTCCCGGGCCGGCTGCGGATCCTGGTGCACCAGCTCCCCGAGCGCGCCCAGATCGATGTGCCCCTGCAGGAACAGCTGATCGTCGAGTACTACTCGAAGTAAACAGCTTTCGCTGCTGGTGCGTGGCCGCTAGCGACTGCTTGCAGGTCGCTCGAAAGGGCCGGCTCGGAGACGAGCGGTCGCGCACAACCCCCAAGACGTGGGCGTCAAATAGTGGGCGCCCGTACAGGAGGATGATCCTAATGCTGATTTCACAGCGTCCGACGCTGACCGAAGAGGTCGTCGCCGAAAACCGCTCGAAGTTCACCATCGAACCGCTCGAGCCGGGCTTCGGTTACACCCTCGGCAACTCGCTGCGGCGTACCCTGCTGTCCTCGATTCCGGGGGCCGCGGTTACCAGCATCCGCATCGACGGCGTCCTGCACGAGTTCACCACCGTTCCCGGTGTGAAGGAGGATGTCACCGACATCATCCTGAACCTCAAGGGTCTGGTCGTGTCCTCGGAGGAGGACGAGCCGGTCACGATGTACGTGCGCAAGCAGGGCCCGGGCACCGTCACCGCCGGTGACATCGTGCCGCCTGCCGGTGTTGTCGTGCACAACCCGGATATGCACATCGCCACCCTGAACGACAAGGGCAAGCTGGAAATCGAGCTCGTCGTCGAGCGCGGTCGCGGTTACGTCCCGGCGGTGCAGAACAAGGCGTCCGGCGCGGAAATCGGCCGGATCCCGGTGGATTCGATCTACTCGCCGGTGCTCAAGGTGACCTACAAGGTGGAGGCCACCCGTGTCGAGCAGCGCACCGACTTCGACCGTCTGATCCTGGACGTGGAGACCAAGAACTCCATCACCGCCCGGGACGCGCTCGCTTCGGCGGGCAAGACCCTGGTCGAGCTGTTCGGCCTGGCCCGTGAGCTCAATGTCGAAGCCGAAGGCATCGAGATCGGCCCTTCGCCGGCCGAGGCGGACCACATCGCCTCGTTCGGTCTGCCGATCGAGGATCTGGACCTCACCGTCCGGTCCTACAACTGCCTCAAGCGCGAGGGCGTGCACACGGTCGGCGAGCTCGTCGCCCGCACCGAATCGGATCTGCTGGACATCCGCAACTTCGGCCAGAAGTCCATCGACGAGGTCAAGGTCAAGCTGCATGCGCTCGGCCTCTCGCTGAAGGACAGCCCGGCCTCGTTCGATCCTTCGTCCGTGGTGGGTTACGACGCGAGCACCGGAACGTGGAGCGACAGCGGCACGTTCAGTGACACCGATGGCGGCGAGCAGGACTACGCCGAGACCGAACAGCTCTAGGCCGCTGGGGTAGGCACCCCGGGCCGGCCTCGCACCCGCGGCGTGAGCGACGCGCCCGGAGGCGGTAGCGGAGCGTAACCACGCAGGGCGCCGGGAGCGCCGCAATAAGACACAGGAGAACAAACAATGCCCAAGCCCAAGAAGGGTGCCCGCTTCGGCGGGTCGGCGTCGCACCAGAAGGCGATCTTCGCCAATCTGGCCACGGCGCTCTTCGAGCACGGTCGTATCACGACCACCGAGGCCAAGGCCAAGGCGCTGCGCCCCTACGCCGAGAAGCTGGTCACCAAGGCGAAGGCCGGCACCCTGGCCGACCGTCGCGAGGTGCTCAAGGTCATCCGCAACAAGGATGTCGTCCACGAGCTCTTCGCCTCGATCGGTCCGTCGTTCGAGGGCCGCGAGGGTGGCTACACCCGCATCACCAAGACGCTGCCCCGCAAGGGTGACAATGCGCCGATGGCGGTCATCGAGCTGGTCCAGGAGAAGACCGTGACCAACGAGGCCGACCGCGCCCGTCGCGTCGCCGCGTCCAAGCAGGTTGAGGCGCCCGCCGCCGAGACCGTGGTCGAGGAGAAGGCCGAAGAGACCGTCGCCGAGACCGCCGAGGCCGAGGCTCCCGCTGCCGACGAGGCCGCTGAGGACAAGAAGGACGCCTGACGTTCGGTTCTCGCACGAGCCCGCCGCCCCCATATGGGTCGGCGGGCTCGTTCGTATCCGAGACCACCACGCCGACACCGGGTTTCGCATGGCGAGTGGTTCCACCCGCACCGCCACCCGCGTCCGTATCGACTAGGAGATCGCCTGTGACCGAGAAGGATTCGGTGGATTCGACGGCGTCGGGTGCGTCCACGCCGGTGGATTCGGGCGCAGTCGGGCAGTCCGCTGGGGCCGGACAGTCTGTTGGGGCCGGGCAGTCTGTTGGGGCCGGGCAGTCTGTTGGGGCCGGGCAGTCTGTTGGGGCCGGGCAGTCTGTTGTGGTTGGGGAGTCTGTTGGGGTCGAGGCTTCTGAGCGCTTGCAGGCTCTTGGAGTTGTGGGGGCTTCTGAGGGCTTGGAGGTTGCTGGGGTTGTGGGGGCTTCTGAGGGTTTGCAGGTTGCTGGGGTTGTGGGGGCTTCTGAGGGTTTGCAGGTTGCTGGGGTTGTGGGGGCTTCTGAGGGTTTGCAGGTCCCTGGGGTTGTGGGGCCTTTTGAGGGCTCGCAGGCCCGTGAGGTCGCGGAGGCTCCTGGAGTTGTGGGGGGTCCTGAAGGCGTGCAGCCCGCGGAAGTCGATGCGCGGCCGGAGCACGACGCCGACTCGGTCCGGGTGCGGCTCGATATCAGTTACGACGGTACGGATTTCATCGGCTGGGCGCGGCAACCGGGTCTGCGCACGGTGCAGGGTGTGCTCGAAGAGTCGCTGAGCAAGGTGTTCCGGGAGCCGATCCAATTGACCGTCGCCGGCCGCACCGATGCCGGTGTGCATGCCGAGGGGCAGGTCGCGCATTTCGATACCGGCACCGAGCCGGATGCGGCCAAGCTCATCCATCGCATGGCACGGTTTCTCCCGAAAGACGTGCGAATCAAGGACATTCGCATCGTGCCGCCCGAATTCGACGCACGCTTCTCGGCGATCCGCCGCCACTACGCTTACCGGCTGACCACCGCTCCCTATGGGGCCGAGCCACTGCGTGCCCGCAGCGTGGTCGCCTGCCGGCACGACGTCGATCTCGAAGCCATGCGTGAGGCTTCGCGAAAGTTGTTGGGCCTGCACAACTTTGCCGCATTCTGCCGCCGCCGCGATGGTGCGACCACCGTCCGTGAACTCCAGCGCTTCGACTGGGAGCGTGAAGGGGACCTGCTCATCGCCTACGTCAGCGCGGATGCGTTCTGCTGGTCCATGGTGCGCAGCCTCGTCGGCGCGGTACTGGCGGTGGGGGAGGGTCGGCGCACGCCCGACTGGATCGCCGCGCTACTGAAGGAAACCGAGCGCTCCAGTTCGGTCACCGTGGCGCCCGCGCACGGTCTGAGTCTCATCGCTGTCGACTATCCGGACGCTGCCGACCTCGCCGCGCGCAATGCCGAAACCCGCGAAATGCGTACGGTCCCAACTGTCGACGACGGCTGCTGTGGCAGCTGAGGTTGGCGCATAACGTCTTGACGTCGCGCAGACGGTTCAACCTGTGCGCGGCGACAACAACCTATGTGCCCTTGTGAGGGCGGCGCTCCCGCACCGTGAATCGGCGGGCGCCGGCGTGGTACGGGAGCATGGCCCCGCCGAGCTAGCCGGATGAGCCGGCCTCGATCGTCCGTGGTTGGCTGGAACCGGAGATTTCGATGCGGCGTGGCTTGGCCTTCTCGGCGATCGGAAGTGTCACCGAGAGCACGCCATTGTTGTAGGTCGCGCTGATATTGTCGGCATCGACATTGTCGCCGAGGCTGAGCTGGCGCATGTAGGTGCCGGCGAAGCGCTCGGAGGCAATCCATTGGACGCCTTCGTCACTCGGCAGGCTGCGCTGCGCGCGCAGGGTGAGCGTGCCGTTGTCGACGCTCACATCTACCGAGCCGGGGTCCACACCGGGCAGGTCGGCGTTGAGTACGTAATGGTCGCCTGCCTTGAACAGATCCATCGGCATGAATCGTGGCGCGCGTGACGTCCCCATGGATTCGCCGAGCAGTTGGCGGGCAACGGTGTCGATGTCATGGAATGGATCGAACCGGAGCACAGCAATCACCTCCCTTTCATCGGCGGCGCCGCCTGCCACGGCGGCAAGCGACGGAAGCTGTGCACCATCCAAGTTAGCACTCTGCGATAGAGAGTGCTAACCCCATTCGGAGGTCGGAATAGGAACCGTGACAGCGTGGTTGGCTCGGAACATGGCGATCGCAGATCTCGGAAGGTTCGGCGTTTGGCGCTACTACGGGGCGTTCACCCCGCAGGACGCACAGGACTTGGAAGGACTCGGCTATGGCACGCTGTGGCTCGGCGGGTCCCCGCCCGCCGAATTGCCCGTGATCGAGTCGCTGCTCGAGGCGACCGAGTCGATCAACGTTGCCACCAGCATCGTGAACATCTGGACCGCGCCCGCGAAGCAGGTCGCGGAGTCGTCCCACCGGATCGAAGCGCGCTTCCCCGGCCGGTTCCTGCTCGGCCTCGGTGCGGGCCACCCCGAACACCAGGGCGAATACCGCAAGCCCTATGACGCGCTGAGCGAATATTTCGACGAACTGGATGCCGCGGGCGTACCGAAGGAGCGCCGTGCCCTCGCCGCGCTCGGCCCGCGCGTGCTGGGGCTGGCGGCGGAACGGTCCGCCGGCGCGCTGCCCTACAACGTCACCCCCGAACACACCGCCCGCGCCCGCGCCGTGCTCGGTGATGGCGTGCTGCTGGCCACCGAACACAAGGTGGTCCTCGACGACGATCCGGTCCGGGCCCGCACCACCGCCCGCCCGCGCGTCGAGTTCTACCTCGACCTGCAGAACTACGTCAGCAACCTTCGCCGCCTCGGCTTCACCGACGACGACCTCGCCAAACCCGGCAGCGACCGCCTCATCGACGCCCTGGTAGCCCATGGCGACACCGATTCGATCGTCGACCGCCTCTCAGAGCACCTGAGTGCGGGTGCCGATCACGTCGTACTCCAAGTGCTCGCCGAAGAAGCCGCCACCCTGCACACCCTCGCGCCACTGCTCGTGAAATAGCCCTGCGTCGGCGATCGGCCCGAGTTACCGGCCGATCGCCCCAAGGGACTGTTGAAAGAGGCGAACGGTCGCCTTCCTCATCGGTTCAGCACTGGATGGACGGCGGTTGCCCGATTCGTTCGGGAGGATCCGCAGCCGTGATCGTCAACCGATGGCAATCGTCCTAAGACAGCGTTAGAAAGGGCGCCGTCCGCTTCCATCGGCGATGTGACGGCGCACACACTGGTCTCCGACCGACGCAAGGCCGCGTCGAAGAAGGAGATCTTGTGACTACGACACAGCCTGTCGGCGAGCGCCGGGTGGTCGCGAATGTATTGCGTGGCTCCATCGGCAATCTGGTCGAGTGGTACGACTGGTACGTCTACACGGCATTCAGCGTGTATTTCGCGAAGTCGTTCTTCCCGAAGGGTGACTCGACCGCGCAATTGCTTTCCACCGCAGCGATTTTCGCGGTCGGGTTCCTCATGCGGCCGCTCGGTGGTTGGCTGCTCGGCCGCTATGCCGACAGGTTCGGACGCCGCTCGGCGCTCACGCTCTCGGTGACGGTGATGGCGGCGGGCTCGCTGCTGATCGCGCTGACACCTGGATACCAGACGATCGGAATCGTCGCGCCGGCACTGCTTTTGCTGGCCAGGCTGTTGCAGGGGCTTTCGGTGGGCGGCGAATACGCAACCAGCGCAACGTATTTGTCCGAGGTGGCCTCGACGGGTAAGCGCGGATTCTATTCGAGCTTCCAGTACGTCACGCTGGTCGCCGGACAGTTGGTGGCGCTCGGTGTGCAGATCATCCTGCAGCAGTTCCTGAACAACGCCCAGATGAACAACTGGGGCTGGCGCATTCCGTTCGTGATCGGTGCGGCGGGCGCGCTGATCGTAATGTGGCTGCGACGCAGCATGGACGAATCCGAGCACTTCGAGGCCGAGGTCGAGGCCGAACGTGACCCGGCGGCGAGCAGCGCCGGTGCAAACCAGCCTGCGCGCGGTTCGCTGCGCATGCTGCTGCAGTACCCGCGGGAATGCTGGCTGGTGATCGGGCTGACGCTCGGCGGCACCGTCGCGTTCTACACCTACACCACGTACATGCAGAAGTTCATGATCAATACCTCCGGCATCGCCAAGCCGACGGTCTCGTGGATCAACTTCATCGCATTGCTGGTCTTCGTGGTGCTGCAGCCGCTGGCCGGGGCGCTGTCCGACCGGGTCGGACGACGTAAGTTGCTGATTTTCTTCGGCGTCGCCGGCACCCTGCTCACCGTGCCGATCATGACCGTGATCGCGCACACCAAGAATCCGATCGCCGCCTGGGCGCTGATGATGGGCGCGCTGGTCATCATCACCGGCTACACCTCGATCAACGCCATCGTGAAGGCCGAGCTGTTCCCGACCAAGATCCGCGCGCTCGGCGTCGGCCTCCCGTACGCGCTGACCGTCGCGATCTTCGGCGGTACGGCGGAAACCATCGCGCTGTCGCTGAAGCAGGCGAATCATGAATCGCTGTACTTCTGGTACGTCGCCGGATGCATCGGAATCTCGCTGCTGACCTACTGGTTCATGCGGGAGACCTCGAGCGGATCCGCGATCGACGCCGATGCCGCTGCCACGGACGGTGTTTCGCTCACCAAGGCGGACACCTCGGCCACCGGGCCGGACCATGACCTCGCGGCGGCTCGACCCTGACGGCCCGACCGCATACGCCGCTCCATTGCTGTGGAAGGATCGGCGTGTGCGGCTGGCGGTGGTCGAGGACGATGACGGCGTAGGCGACGCGCTGGTAGAGGCGCTCAACGCCCGCGGTTATCAGGCCGAGCGCAAGCGCCGCGGCGCCGATCTGCTCACCGCGCACCGCGGCTACGACGCGGTCATCCTGGATCTCGGACTACCCGACGGCGACGGTCTGCAGGTGCTGCGCCAGCTGCGCGAGGTGAGTTCCGTGCCGGTGCTGATCCTGACCGCGCGCAGCGACGAACGCTCGATCGTGCGCGGACTGCGCGGAGGTGCCGACGACTATCTGGTGAAACCGCCGCGAATCGCGGAATTGATGGCCCGCCTGGAGAATGTGGTCCGGCGCGCCGCCGCCGGATCGCAGCCGGAGCGTGCCGACGTGGTCACCGGAGATGTGCGGGTCGATCTGGTGGCCCGGGTGGTCGAGGTGGCCGGGCGGCCGATCGCATTGACCCAGAAGGAATTCGAGTTGGTGGAGGCATTGGTGGAGCGGCCCGGCGCTGCGGTCAGCCGCCAGCAGCTGATGGATCGGATCTGGGGTGACGCGTTCGTCGCGGTATCGCGCTCACTGGATGTGCACATGACCGGACTGCGCGCGAAATTGGACCGACCTGGGCTGATAACAACGATTCGCGGCTACGGTTACCGCTGGGGCCAGTGATCGTGCCGGCCCGAAAGACCTAGCAGGAGCGGAGCCCGGCATGCGCAGACGACTACTCGTCGCGCTGACGGTATTCGCGGCGATCGCCGTTTTCGCCTTCGCGGTACCGCTCTCGCTGACCTTCGCGACCAGCCGCACCCAGGAGTTCGTGGCCGATCGGTCCGGCGATGCCGACCGGTTCGCCAGCCTCGCCGATGCGGCGGTGGCCGAGGATGACAGCCGGGCGTTGGCCGACGAGGCCGGGCGCTACCACGATCTCTATGGGGAAAACGTGCTCGTGGTAGATGCACGAGGGGCGCGGACGGTGAACGCGGGCGTCGACGCGGCCGCCGATCCCGTCGAGGACGCTGTTGCCGCCGCCCGCCGCAACCAGCGGCCGCAGCCGGTGTATCGACTGACGCCGTGGAGTGCGTCGACAGTGCTGATCGCCCGTCCGGTCGGCACCGGAGTGCAGGTCAACGGCGCGGTGGTGATCGAGGCATCCACTGCCCGTGCCCGGCGCGATATCGCCCGCGCGTGGGCGGTGATCGCGGTCGGCGCGGTGCTGGCAATGGTGGTGTTCACCACGCTGGCGCTGAGCCTGGCGCGCTGGGTGCTGCGCCCGCTGGCGGCGCTTTCGCAGGCGGTCGCCGAGTTGACCGCGACCCTGCCGAAGCCGCGTGCCGAGGCCGCCGCGCACGTCTCGATCGCCCGCCACCACGGTGGACCGCCGGAAATGCGGGCGGTCGCGGAATCCTTCGATGCCATGGCATTGGCGGTCGCCGATTCGGCGGACGCGCAACGTCAGCTCGTCGCGGATACCGCGCATGCCATGCGAAACCCGCTTGCCGCCTTGACGATTCGTCTCGACTCGTTGGAAGCCGCGATTCCGGAAAGTGCGGTGACGACCTTCCGCAGCGCGGGCGCGGAGGTCGAACGGTTGACCGCGCTGCTCGATGGCCTGCTCAGCTTGGCGGTCGCCGAGACCCCAGCTGCTTTCGAGGCCGCACGCACTCCATCCATTACCGAAATCCATTGCGATGCAGTGCAAGTGGCTGCCGATCGGATCGACGCCTGGTACTCCGCCTACGAGAGCGCCGGGCAGAAATTGCGGGCGGAACCGCAGGTCGCCACAGCCGAAGCCGCGGTTTCCGCCGATGTACTCGCCCAGATTCTCGATGTGCCGCTGAGCAATTCGTGCAGCTATGCCGGACCGGGCACGCAGACCGTCATCGTGGTCGACGCCGAGCCCGGATGGGTGACGGTGACCGTCCGTGACAATGGGACCGGCGTCGAACCGGCCGAGATCGACAAGCTGACCACCCGGTTCTTCCGCGGCTCCGGCGCGTCGTCCGGTGGCTCGGGCCTGGGGCTTCCGATTGCGACGGCACTGGTCCAAGCCCGCGGCGGTACCTTGTCCGTGCTCCCCGTGCAGCCGCACGGTCTCGCGATCCAGATCCGGCTGCCGCAGGCGGTGTGGTCATGATGCGGCGGCGGAAGTTCCTGGCGCTCACCGTCTTCGGTGTCGCGGCCGGTGCGGTCGGGTGTGGTTCGGATCCGGAGCTGGTGCGGCTGGCCTCGGGCGAGGTCGGTGGCTTCTACCATGCATTCGCGGAACTGCTCGCGGCGGTGGCCAGGGAGGAAGGCACCGTGCGGATCGAACCGGTGACGACAACCGGTTCGCAGGAAAATCTGGGTATGCTGGCGAACGGGCAGGTGGATGCCGCATTGGCGCTTGCGGATTCGGTGCAGAGTGAGCGGGCTCCCTTGGTGGCGCTCGGTCGGGTGTACGAGAACTATCTGCAGTTGGCCGTGCGATCGGAAGGCCCGATTCAGCAGGTCACCGATCTGCGCGGGACCCGGGTCAACCTGGGGGCCGCCGGATCCGGTGCGGCGGTGACCGGGGAGCGGCTGCTATGGGTCGCGGGCGTGAATCCCGTTTCGGATGTGGATATTTCGCATCGACCGCTGCGAGATGCGGTAGCGGGTGTGGAATCCGGTGAGCTGGACGCGCTGCTATGGGCGGGTGGCGTTCCGACCGACGCACTCGATGTGCCGCAGCGGTTGCGGCTGGTGGAACTCGGTGTGTTGGCCGCACCGATGCGGGAGCGCTTCGGACACCTCTACGATTTGGTCGAAATTCCCGCCGACGCCTACGACAGCGGTCGTTCGGTCCGCACGGTCGGCGTCGCGAATCTACTGCTCGCCGCCCCGACCATGTCCGATGCCGCGGCGGGAGCGATTGTCGATCTGCTGGTTTCCCGCGCGGACCGGTTGGTGCCTGCCGAGGCAGCGGGCACCCAATTCCTGGATACCCGCTCGCTCATCGGAACCGATGCCGTCCCTCTGCATCCGGGTGCGGCCGCGGTGTACCGACGGCGACACGGTTGAGCGTCAGGAACGCACCAGGCGAGCGATGGCGTCGGTGGCTTCTTTGATCTTGGCGTCGGCCTCTGGACCACCCGCGACCGCGGCATCCACCACGCAGTGGCTGATGTGGTCCTCCAGCAGGCCCATCGCGACGGCTTGCAGCGCCTTCGTCATCGCCGAGACCTGGGTGAGGATATCGATGCAGTACTTTTCTTCCTCGACCATGCGCTGCAGGCCGCGGGCCTGGCCTTCGATCCGACGCAGGCGCTTGAGGTAATCGTCCTTCGCGGTGATGTAGCCGTGGCCGGAATGGTCGTGCGCGGTACCCGCCGAGTCGCTGCCTGGCGCGGTGTCATTGTCCGACGGGGTGGGTGTCACCGGCTGTCTCCTCGCTGCTCACCGGCTTGACCGGCCTGATTAATACCCCCCTAGGGTACAGTGCTGCGAGGACGTTGTCAGGTTACCGCGCTCTGCCCCGCGTCGGCCACCGATCTGTGGCCCCCGACGGTCGCCGTCCGCGCACCGCCCAGTTCCAGGCGATCGGGACCAGGAATTGGATCATCAGCGTCACGCCGACCTGCAGGTAGGGCCGGGAAAGAAGGAAGCTGGCCTGCACCCCGGCGACCGCGATCACATCGAATCCGCCGACGGTGCGCGGGTGGCGCAGGCTGCCGCGCAATCGGCTCGGATCGCTGGGCGTTGGCCGGATGTGGACCCGTCTGGTCGGGAATCCGGGGCGAGCGAGAGAATTGGTGCATGAGTTTGGATGTTCGGCCCGCGCTCGCCGTGATCGGCGGTAGTGGCTTCTACGATTTCTTCGATAACGGGGCGACCACCGTCGAGGTCGAGACGCCCTACGGCAAGCCGAGCGCGCCGATCGCGGTCGGTGAGGTGGAGGGTCGCCCGGTGGCCTTCCTGCCCCGGCACGGCACACAGCACGAATTCGCGCCGCATACGCTGCCCTACCAGGCCAATATGTGGGCATTGCGCTCGATCGGGGTGCGGCGGATCTTCGCGCCGTGCGCGGTCGGCAGCCTGCGCGCGGACTGGGGGCCGGGGACCGTCGCGGTGCCGGATCAGCTGGTCGACCGGACCTCCGGCCGCCCGCAGACCTACTTCGACGGCGGCGGCGTGCACGTCTCCTTCGCCGACCCGTACTGCGACGAACTGCGTTCCGCGGCAACGAAATCCGCGACGGATGCGCTGCCGATGAAATCCTCGGGCACCATGGTCGTGGTACAGGGGCCGCGCTTCTCCACCCGGGCCGAGAGCCGCTGGTTCGCCGCGCAGGGTTGGGAACTGGTCAATATGACCGGGCATCCTGAGGCCGTGCTCGCCCGTGAACTCGAAATGTGCTATGCCGCAGTGGCTTTGGTGACCGACCTGGACGCGGGGGTGGAGGAGGGCGACGGTGTGCACGCGGTCGACGTCTTCGCCGAATTCAAGAGGAACCTCGGCCCGTTCAAGGAGTTGATCCGGCGCTCGGTTTCGGCGGTCACCGGAACCGATACCTGCGAACGTTGCCGTATCCATGCAGGAGTGTCGCTGCCGTTCGAACTACCGTGAGTTCGGGCAGCTGGTCAGGTTGATTCCGGAACTGAACGCGGGGTGCGAATGTGATGAGAGTGCTGGTCACCGGGGCAGCCGGGTTCGTCGGGGCGCGGTTGCGGCGGGCATTGGCCGCAGCCGGGCACGAGGTGGTCGGAGTCGATCTACTCGGGCCGGATGTGGAAGTGCCGGATGGTATTTCGCGAGTCGACGTGCGCGATGCCGAAGCGCTCGAGCCGATGCTGCGCGGGATCGATACGGTTTGTCATCTCGCCGCCGTCACCTCCGGGCCGGAATCGGCGGTTTTCGCCGCGCACAATGATCTCGGGACGGCGGTCCTGCTCGATGTGGCGGGTCGGGCGAAGGTGCGTCATCTGGTGCTCGCGTCATCCATCGTGGTGTACGGCGAGGGGCGCTATCGCGGGATGAACAGCGGGCCGTTCTATCCCGGATTGCGGCGGCGGGCCGACCTGGATCGCGGCATGTTCGACCACCTGGCGCCGCGTACCGCAGAGTTGCTCACCTGGGAGCCGGTCACCGAGGATGCGCCGCTGCGCCCGCGCGGCTTCTACGGTGCCAGCAAGTTGGCGCAGGAAAACTACGCGCTCGCTTGGGGTTTGGCCACCGGCGCGGCTGTCACGGCATTGCGCTACCACAACGGCTACGGCGAAGGGGCGCGCGCCGGATTCATCGGAAACTTCCTCGCCGCACTCGATCAGGGCCGCCCGCCATTGGTCGGCGAGGACGGCGGACAGGTCAGGGATGTGGTGCACGTCGACGACATCGTGGCCGCCACCGTCGCCGCCGTCGACCGCCGCCCACCCGGCTTCGTCCCCCTCAACATCGCCTCCGGTCACCCCATCACCATGTGGGAAGTCGCGTCGATCATGGCCAAAGCCCGCGGCGGCCCGGCCCCCGTGGTAACCGGCCGCTACCACCTCGCCGATGCCCGCCACCTCGCCGCCGACCCCGAACGAGCTAGGCGCACACTGGGTTTCACCGCCCGAATCGCACCCGCCCACGGTCTCGCCGAACTCGCCGCCCCCGCAGTCGAGACCACCACACCTCAACGGGAACCCGCTCCGCTACACGTGCGAGCCGCGCCGCCGCCGACCGCCCCCCAGCATCAGGTGCACCCGGAGCCGCGGCCCGTCGCGCCGATCGTGCGGCCCGAACCCCGCTTCGACACTCCGGCGCCGAACGCAAATGTGTCGGCGCCAGAACCAGTAATCGAGCGTGCCGGCCCGAACATGAACCCGCCTGCCCCCCACCCCGAGTTGGCGGAACCGGAGGCCGGACCCGGTTCGTCGATGTGAGTCCTGAGCCGGCTGCTCTGTGCGTCAGGTTCGCGACGAAATCCGGTGCGCCGTCGAATCGTTCGACCACCTCGAACATTCGGCACCGACTCAGCGGGTGCGGTGGGGCGCGAAATCCGGTCCGAGGCCCGCATCAGCGCATCGATGCGGCGTGTGCGCGCATCGACCGGAAACGGCGCAACCCCGGGAGCGATCTCCGGGGCCGACCCAGAGCCGATCTGTCACGCTTTCGGGGGAGCGAAGGCGGCGGCGTGGGCGTGGGCCCACTCGACGAAGGTGTGCGGCGCTCGGCCGGTCACTTCCTCGACGGTGGAGTAGACCTGGGATTCGTCGAGGGTGCCGTCGACGAAGAAGCTCCAGAATGCGTCGACATAGTGCTGCGGCATGGCGGCCTCGAGTTCGGCCCGCGTTTCCGCATTCGTCAAGCCCTGGCAGACAAGTGGCCGGTTGAGCGCTTCGGCGAGCGCCGCGACCTGATCGGCGGGCACGAGCGCTTGCGGGCCGGTCAGCTCGAGGACCTGCCCGGCCAGTCCGCCGCCGGTCAGGGCGACCGCCGCGACCGCCGCGATATCGGCGGGATCGATTGCGGCGACAGGTACGTCGGGGAACTGGGCGCGGATCACATCACCCTGTTCGAGTTGCGGTAACCAGCGCAGCGCATTCGACGTGAAGGAGCGCGGGCGCAGAAAGGTCCATGCCAGGCCGGATTCGCGCACGTCCCGTTCGGCCTGCGTCATATACGCGGAGACCGCATTGTTCATATCCTCGAGCGCCGCCGAACCCCCCGAAAGCAGCACGATGTGCTGGACGCCCGCCTTCTTCGCGCGGGCGAGCAGGTCGGGGGTGTCGGCGTAGCCCGGCAGCAGAAACATTCCGGTGGCCCCGTCCAGGGCTTCGGTCAGGCTTTCCGGCTGGTTCAGATCGCCTGTCACCGCCTCGACACCGGCGGGCAGCTGCGCCCGCGCGGGATCGCGGACCAGTGCGCGCACAGCTGCGCCGGAATTGCTCAGTGCCGCAACCAGTTCTGTGCCGATATTGCCGGTCGCGCCGGTCACCAGGATCATGTCGTTTCCTCCAGAGTCGCACCGGGTCGCCCCGTCGATCATGCGGAATCACCGAGCCGCGCGCCCGGACCGATCCCGCGAATGAATCGAGATCGCCGCACCCGCCTCGACCGTACCGTCGGCACACCGAGTTAGGCTCGCGCAGTGGATACTCCGCTACGGCTAGAGGTCATCGTGGCCAGCACGCGCCCGGAGCGATTCGCTCCGGTGGTCGCCGACTGGTTCCTGCGCACGGTACGGTCGACCCCCGAATTCGAGACCGGCGTCATCGATCTCCTGACCACCCCACTGCCGACCGACCTGACCTGCACGGCCGAGGTCGAGGCCTATCGCCGGCGTCTGGCCGCCGCCGACGCCTTCGTCGCCGTCACCTCCGAGTACAACCACGGCTACCCGGCGTCCCTGAAAACCGCCTTCGACAACGCGAAACACGAATGGCGCGCCAAACCCATCGGCTTCGTCTCCTACGGCGGCCTCTCCGGCGGCCTGCGCGCGGTCGAACAACTCCGCCAGGTAGTCGCGGAAATCCACATGGTCGCCATCCGCGAAACCGTCAGCTTCCACCAGGCCAAAAAGCGATTCGACGAATCAGGCAACACCCAGGACGGCGCCGCAATAGATGCCGCCGGTCGCCTGATCCGCCAATTGGCTTGGTGGGCAAGAACTCTCCGCACCGCCCGCACCACAGACCCTTACCCAGGCTGACCATCCGTGAGCGGAACCCATCGAGCGTAGTCGAATGGTGGTTCGATGCTCCGACTACTACCACCATTCCACTACCCTCGCCAAAAGCCTGGAACGCCCGAACGCTGGGCTGTGGGTGCCCGCCCACAGGACCTACCGCAGCTCCGATGCCGCGCACCGAAACAAGGAGCTACTGCGGACTTCCCGCCATGGCTCGCCGCCCGCGCGGATGCCCGATGTACGTCGCCTCGCGCGGAATCGACACCAACGTCAGATCGACCTGAGCAGTTCCGGTCCGCAGCACCACATGGTTCCCGATTGCTCCCGGTTGGTGGATCGACAGGTCCGGCCGAGTCGCGGGCCATCCCATCGGATCTCCGGTCACATAGATCGTCGTGACACCCGCGTGCGGCGCGGGTGCCAGCACGCCGTCGACCATCGTCGCGGTGAACCCGGCATCGGATTGATGCGTCTCCACCGCGATCTGCAGCCGCTCCGGATTCCCGATGGTCGTCACCAGGTTCTCCCAGGCATGCGTCCGGTCGGTTCGGATCAGGATGCGTTCACCGACCGCCAACGCGCGGAACACCAACTGCTGAGCCAGATACAACTCACCGGCCACATACACCGTCGAAATACCGGTACCGACAATGCGGACCGCGACACCCTGCCCCTCGTCATCGGAGCCGATCAGCTGACCACAACCCGACGACGGCAGATGCAGCGCATCGATCACATCGATCGGATACTCGGTCACCGGAACCGCGTCGTCGAGATCCGGTACGCCCAGCGGCAGATGCGCGAGCAGACCATCGCGCTGCCGCCCGTTCATCGAGATCAGACCCTTGAGCTTCGTGCGTTCCGGCAGCTCCCGCGTGGTCAGCCGCCAAGCCGCACCGATGCTCACCGACTCGGCCGAACTACCGGGGCGCAGCCGCACCGCGACCGTCGTACCGCGCGACGGCGCGACCCACAGCTGCGAGAGCAGATCCGAGCCGAGTCGCTTCGGGTCGACCGCCCTACCGATATTCACGCTGTTGCCGACCTCGGCATACCGCCAGCGATGAGTCAGCGTGCGCGGATCGAAGCCCTGCGTGACCTGCAGAACCGCCTTGCGGATCTCGGGTGCGGTAAGGATGCGGGCGCTGCAGTCGGCGTCCTCCAGGGTGCGCATAATGCGTTGCGTCGCAATGGTTACCGCGCGTGACGCACCCTCACTGCCGCCACCGCGCCGGGCCGCGGCCTCCGGGCACGCGATCGCGTCGAAGCTGATGGCGAGCCACACATTCCGGTGTGCGGTCGCGGGCAGCGGACCCAGCAGCGATTCATAGATCTTGCCGGCGGGCGTACCGGAGCGGCTGCGGTGACCGTGGCTGATGATATCGATACCGCTGAGCAGAATGTCGTGCTGGTTCAGGCATTTCGCCAATTCCGGCAGTGGCAGCAGATGCGAGGCGTGCACTGTCGTGCGAGCGATCCGGGTCAGCCCGCCCTTGGGGGCCAGTACCTCGACGACGGTGACAACTCGGCTGCCGTCCCAGTACAGCCCGAGCGAGCGACCGTCCGGGCCGCGGAAGTCGACGGTGTCGCCGAGCTCGTAATCGCCGTGGGTGAGGTAGCGCCACCAGGTGGCGATCCAATCCAGGATGGTGCGCTTGGCGATCGGGATCAGCGGCAGCAGTCCGGCGGCCACCGCGACGCCCAGCGCGGGCCAGGCACCGAGCCCGACCAACAGGGCGATCAGTCCGGCAACGAGCCCGATCACCTGTGCGATCAACAGATTCCGCAGTGAGATGCGCCCGAGTAGCGGGCGTGGTCCCGCGCCGGCTTGTTCGGCCATCGTCGTCCCCCAAGTACCCGGTATCGGCCGTATAGCAGCAGCCGAGCTGAACAATAGTCCTCGGGAACTGTACTGTGTTCCGCGAACGCGAGCATTGTTCGGGGAGGGAAACATGCCTTCAAAACCCACTACACGGTGGCAGGTGAGCGGTTATCGCTTCCTGGTCCGCCGGATGGAACACGCGCTGGTGCGCCGGGACGTGCGCATGCTGCACGACCCGATGCGCTCCCAGTCCCGCGCCTACGCGGCCGGATTGATCATGGCGATCGTGGTGCTGGCCGGTTGCGGGGTGCTCGCACTGCTGCGTCCGCAGGACAAGGTAGGCAGTAACAAGATCCTGATCGGCAAGGAATCCGGCGCTGTCTACGTGATGATCAACGACGTGGCGCATCCGACGCTGAACCTCGCCTCGGCCAGGTTGGCCGCGGGATCGCCGGAAAAGGCCGTCATCGTCAAGGAATCCGAGATCGGCAAGAAAGCGCGGGGCCAGCTGATCGGCATTCCGGGCGCACCTTCCTCGCTGCGATTCGACAAGGACGGCAAGGGCCGGATCTGGACCGTCTGCGATCAGATGAAGGTGGACGGCAGCAGGGATCTCACCACCTCGGTGCTCGCTGGAAGTCTCTCGCTCGGTGAGAAGGCCTCGGTCATGGGTAGGGATCGGGCGCTGCTGGTGCAGGGCAAGGAGTCGGCGTATCTGGTCTACGACGGCAAGCGTGCCCGCGTCGACCTCAAGGAGCGCGCGGTCACCGACGCGTTGAAGATCACCGGCGCTACCGCCCGGCCGATCGGTGAGGGCCTGCTCAATACGATTCCCGAAGTGCTGCCGATCATTCCGCCCAAGATCGATAATCCGGGCGGCTCGGTGAGCTACTCGATCGGCAACCACCGGATCGGCGATGTGGTGCACGTCCCCGCGCAGCCCAATACGGAATACGTTGTGCTGCAAGACGGTCTGCAGCCGATCTCGCCGGTGACCGCCGAGATCATCCGCAACCGGAACCGCTCGACGTCCGGCAACGACGTAGTCGATCAGATCGACAAGACCTACGCGCCGGTGTCGAACGCACTGCCGGTCGGTATGTATCCGCAGGTCGTCCCGTCCATCGTCGACTACAAGGACCAGCCGGTCAGCTGCCTGTCCTGGAAGCCGCTGGCCGCGGCCGCGGACAACAAGGACGGCGGCAATCGCGCCGAACTGACGGTGCTCACCGGTGTGGCCCTGCCGATTCCGGACAAAGCCGAACTCGTACCGCTGGCCCAGGCGGACGGCTCCGGCCCCAACGCGGACTCGGTATACATCCCGCCGGGCACCGGTGCCTTCGTCCAGACCACCGGCATCGAACCCGACAGCCGCCGCAAGGACAGCAAGTTCTACATCGCCGACACCGGTGTCCGCTACGGCATCAAGGACTCCGACGCCGAAAAGGCACTCGGCATGGACACGGATTCGGGCACCAAGGCCGAACCGGCACCGTGGCCGATCGTCGGCCTGCTCGCAGCCGGTCCGAGCCTGTCCCGCGCGGATGCGATGGTCGCCCACGACGGCGTCGCCGCAGACCCGTCACCCTCGAAATCACCTGTCGCCTCGGCGAATTGAGTCAATCATCGGACCTGGAGGCCGCGCGCAGCTCGGCGACTTCGCTTCGTAACGCGCGGATTTCGTCGGCCAGCATCGCGATCTCCACTTCGGTGCGGTCGGCGGTCACCTCGACGGACTTCAGCTGGTCCATCAGCCAGCTGGTGGTGGTGCCGATGGCGAAGCTGATCAGGCCGATGCCGAGCGTCATCAGGATCAGCGCGATCATGCGACCCTGCATGGTCACCGGATACACATCGCCGTAGCCGACCGTGGTCACCGACACCATGGACCACCACAGGGCGTCGCCGAAGTTGTGGATCTTGCTGTCGGGTGCGCCGTATTCGGCATCGAAGAACGCCAGACTGCACAGCACCAGCGTGAGTGCCGAACTGGTGCCGACGAATACCGCGAGCCGGGCCCGGGTCACCCGATTGCGGTTGAGCTGGTCGAGCACCAACAGCGCCGCGCGCAACAACCGCACCGGACGAAACGGCGGCAGCAGCACGATCAACAGCTCCAGCGGATGCGTCCGCACGAATCGCCAGCGATCGGTGGACAGCCAGGTCCGGATGCCGAAGTCCGCGACGAATGCCGTCCAGATCATGATGTCGACCCGTTCGAGCCAGGCATCGAGCCGCGGTGACGCTCCGGTATCGAGCACATGCCAGGCGTAGACACCGATGAAGAGCACGGCGAGTACCAGCATCGGGATGCCGGTCGCGCGTTCCCAGGCCTGTCTACGGCTCGGTTGTCCGCCGTCGTGTTGTGCTACGTGCATGGGAACTACCTGTATCGATCGGGTGCGACACCCTATGTACCGCCGTTTGCCACGAAGACGCTACATATCGTCGGACTTGACGCCGAACCGGCGGCGGATCGGGAACGAGGCGAGATAGCCGAGCACCAAAGCGGTACCGATGATCCCGGTGCCGATCAGCGCGACGTTGCGGGCCCGATTGTCCGGCGGCGGCGCCGGTTTCGGCACCGCGAGCTGGGCGCTCTTGGCCGGGCTCGGCCGCTTGGGCGGCAGCGGCGTGCTGCTCACCTCATCGGTCAGCGCCGCGACCGGGTCGACCGCGCCGTAGCCGATATACGGACTCCACCCCTCGGCGGGCGCGTGTGCGGTGGCCTGCATCCGCTTGACCACATCCAACGCACTCATATCTGGGAAGCGGGCCCGTACCAGCGCGACCACGCCGGAGACCAGCGGCGTCGCGAAGCTCGTACCGCTCATCGCCTGTTGCTGCCCTTGTTGATTCACGGTGCCGGTCGCGGTTCCGGTGCCGCGCGGGTCGAGCGAAACCATATTCTCGCCCGGCGCGGCCACACTGACCCATGGCCCGGGCACCGTGAATTTCGACGGTGCGCCGTTGGAATCGATCGAGCCCACCGAGATCACATAGTCGTCCCAGCGCGCCGGGCTCACATTGACCCTGACATTGCTCCACGGATCGGCCGACGGTTTCAGCGGATCGATGATCTGCTGTTCGGTCTTGCAGGAGCCGTCCTGGTTTCCGGCCGCCACGACCACGACCACATTCTTCTCCAGCGTCGCGTATCGCACTGCCGCGCCGATGGATCCGTCGACGTCATTGGACGAACCGCACCACACCTCGGAGATATTGATGACGCTCACGTTCGCATCGGCCGCGCGCCGGATCGCCGAGGCCATGGTGGCCAGATTGCCGTAGCCCTCGGGCAGGTCGTCGGGATTGCGCTCCCTGGACCGGCCTTCCTTCTGATACATCTTGCTGGTCTGGCGGATGGTCATGATGCGGGCTTCCGGCGCGACACCGGAGAATCCCTGACCGTCGATCTTCGACGCGGCGATCAGGCCCGCGACAAAGGTGCCGTGCCCGTCGCAGTCCTCGGTGCCGTCGCCCGAGTTCGCCACGAAGTCGCCACCAGCGATCAGTCCCGGTAACCGGGGATGCCGCGCGACACCGGTGTCGATGACCGCGACGGTCTGGCCCTCACCCTTGGAGAACTGCCACGCTTTTTCCAGATCGAGGGAGCGCTGCGCGGTGGGAATAGTCGCGCCCTCCCCGCCGGACACCGTATTCGAGCAATCGGAATTCGCTGGGCGCTCGGTCTTTTCGGGTGGTGCGGCTGGATCGCCCGCGGGCAGCAGGCCCGGATTCACGGCCGGCGGGTGGTCCGCGGAAGCAGCACCGGCCCCCAGCCCCAGTGACGCCCCCAGCCCCAGCGACGCGCTCAGACCCAACGCCACGGCTGCCGCCGCGACGCGCATCTGCCTGTTCATGCCCGCGCCTCGCTGGCGCTCGGCTCCAGCACGACCAGGTTGCTGGCTGTGTTTGTTGTTCACTCGCTGCGCTCGCTCAAAGCCCGCGAACGAGCGAGTAGAGCGAGGCCACCCAGAAGACCAGCGGCAGCACGGCGGCCACGAACGCGTACTCGAGCAATTCGACGCCACGGCGCATCGGCGGTGTCGCGGACTGGTTCGGAATGATGATGCCGAGAATCAGTGCGGCGACCAGCACCACCATGGCCGCACCGAAGACGGCCAGTGGCTGCTCCATACCGACGGCGACGCCGACCATCATGATCAGCACGATCGCCGCGCCGCCCGCGATCAGCACCACGGCCTGTTCGGCACCCGCGTAGGTCCGGCTGCGGAACATCAGCACCGCCGCGGTCACCAGCGCCAGCGCGATACCAGGCCAGTACGGATCCTCCGCACCCGGATCGGCGCCTGCCAACGCACCCGCCACCGAGAGCAGCGTGGTCGCCGAGACGAGTCCGGCCAGGTACATCCGGGCCCGTTCCGACTTCACCCGCAGCGCATCCATGGTCGGCAGCGCGCGGTGATCGTCCGGATCGTCCTCGGTCGGGTCGATCGGGGTGCCGGGGGAGGGCACCGGCGGCAGCGGCAGCTTGGCCAGCAGCATCGAAACCCGCGGCGCGAGTGAAAGACCCGCGAGTCCGAGCGCGGCGACGACGGCGCCGATGGCCTTCTGCGGCTGGTCGGTGAGCACGCCGACCAGCGCGGCAGGTACCGCGTACACCGCGAGCGTGGCCGCGCCGATGAACAGCGCGAGTCCGACGCCGGTGACGCGCCACGCGAGTATCGCTGTCGCGCCGACCAGAACCGAACCGAGCAGCAGATGCGCCCAGCCGTAATCATCCGGCACGTAAAGCATTCCGGCGGTGAACGCGGCGGGCAGCGCGCAGCCGCCGAGCACCAGCGCGGTCGAGGTGTCGCCGTACATCCTGCTGAGCACCATGCCCGCGATCACCAGCAGAATTGCCACGCTCAACGCGAGCGAACCGCTGACCCAGCCCGGCAGTGCGTCTTTGGACAGCAGCAGACCGAGGCAGCCGACGATCATAGTGAGCTCGGCGAGCACCGAACCGGTGATCCGCGCGACCTTCGGGGTCCAGCTGCGGTAGTGATCGGCGTCGGCGATCGCGACGTTGTACATGATGTCGTCGAACAGCGGCGTCGGCGCGGTATGCGAGGCGCTCTCCAACATGAGCAGTTCGCCGTCGCGCACACCGTGCTCACCGAGGCTCAGCGAATTGGAGAAGGGCGGATGGCCGATTCTGGCCAGCACCCATTCGGCGGGCTCGAAGCGTTCGCCCTCATTGTCGAAATCGTTGGTGCGGCTGTGTTGAGCGACCATATCGACGACACTCGGAATCACCAGCGCGACCGGCACATCGACCGGAATCGCCATATCCACCTGGGTGTGCTTTGCGAGAATCGTGACCCGGGCAAGGTCGGGTGCACGGACGATACCGCGCGAGGATTCTTCGTCGATGTGGTCAAGTCGCGCGTGCGTCAAGCTTCCCCCAACTCGGTCTCTACCTCGTATTTCCGCGTCCCGTGAGCGAGGGGGCCAAGCTTGCGAACCCACCGTTCGGGCAGCAGAATGCTGGTCGAACTGTACGACATGTCAGCTGTGGCCTCTACACTGAGGCCGAAAAAGTGCAGCTTGCGAAGAGGGGGAGCTCGTCCGATGAGTACCGTCCGGTTCCAGCGGCGCGCGCGTCGCGAAATGCCGCGCTCACCAGGTGGCGAGGTAACGCTGCAGCCGCCGCCCGAAATCCCGAGGGTGACACCGGGCAGCCTGGTATCGAAGCTGATGCCGGTCGTGATGGTCGTCGGCATGGTCGGCATGATGGCGCTGATGTTCACCCAGGGCGGCAGCATCACGTCGAACCCGATGAGCATGATGTTCCCGATGATGATGGTCGTCTCCATGGTCGGCATGTTCGCCGGTCAGGGCGGCGGCAAGGGACAGAAGGCGGCCGAGGCGAACGAGGACCGCAAGGACTACCTGCGCTACCTCGATCAGGTCCGCAAGGACGTCGACCAGACCGCAACGCAGCAGCGCGCTTCCGTCGAATGGAGCCATCCGGAACCGGCCCTGATCTGGATGCTGGCCGGAACTTCCCGCATGTGGGAACGCCGCGCCGGGGACAAGGACTTCTGCCACGCTCGCATCGGCACCGGGGGGCAGCGCCTGGCCACCCGCCTGGTCGCGCCGGAGACCGGTCCGGTCGAAGAATTGGAGCCGATCGCGGCGGTCTCGCTGCGTCGCTTCGTGCGCGCGCACTCCACGGTTCCGGATCTGCCGACCGCGATCGCGGTCAAGGGCTTCGCGACCATCGCACTCGACGGCGACCGCGCCGAGGCCCGCGATATGACCCGCGCAATGCTGTTGCAGCTGTGCATGTTCCAGGCGCCGGACCAGGTGCTCATCGCCGTCGTCTGCGGTCCGGACACCGCCCGCGAATGGGAGTGGACCAAGTGGCTGCCGCACACCCAGCATCCGGACGCGCAGGACGGCATCGGCACCCAGCGCATGTTCTACGGTTCGATCCGGGAGGCCACCGCGGGCCTGCATCCGTTGCTGGCCAATCGCGTTCGCTACTCCCGTAACCAGCCGGCCAACGCCAACCTGGTGCACATCGTCATCGTCGTCGACGGCGGTCTGCTCGAAGCCGAAGAAGACCAACTTCGCGAATCCGGTTACGAGGGCGTGACCATCATCGACTTGTGCGGCTACGCACCGCGTTTGGCGGTTTCGCGCGGCATCAAGATGGTTGTCGAGAACGGTGAATGCGTCGGTCGCGGCGCCACCGGCAACCAGGAGCGTTTCGCGCTCATCGACCGGATCAGCCCGCAGCAGGGCCAGCAGGTCGCGCGCCGACTCGCGCCCTATCGTGCCGCGACCCAGCGCAGCAGCGATGTCGAACACGATGACGCCGAAGTGATCTCGACCTGGACCCAGCTGATGAAGCTCGGCGATATCGGCACATTCAATCCCGAGCACGCCTGGCGTCCCCGCTACGGCCGCGAGCGGCTGCGCGTGCCCTTCGGTGTCGGCGCGGACGGCGCGCCCATCGAACTCGATATCAAGGAAGCCGCCGAAAGCGGTATGGGCCCGCACGGATTGTGCATCGGCGCAACCGGTTCCGGTAAGTCGGAGTTCCTGCGCACCCTGGTGCTCAGCCTGCTGGCCACGCATTCACCGGACCAGCTGAACCTGGTGCTCGTCGACTTCAAAGGCGGTGCGACCTTCCTCGGCTTGGACGGCGTACCGCATGTCGCCGCCGTCATCACCAACCTCGAAGAGGAAGCCGATCTGGTCGACCGTATGCGCGACGCCCTGGCCGGTGAGATGAACCGCCGCCAGGAAGTGCTGCGCCAGGCGGGCAACTTCGCCAATGTCTCCGAATACGAGAAGGCGCGCGCCGCAGGTGCCGATCTGGACCCGCTGCCCGCACTGTTCGTGGTGCTCGACGAGTTCTCCGAATTGCTCACCCAGCACCCGGATTTCGCCGAACTGTTCGTGATGATCGGCCGCCTCGGCCGCTCGCTGCACGTGCACCTGCTGCTGGCCTCGCAGCGCCTCGAAGAAGGCAAACTGAAGGGCCTGGAGAGCCACCTCTCCTACCGCATCGGTCTGAAGACCTTCTCCGCCAACGAATCCCGCCAGGTCCTCGGCGTCCCCGACGCCTACAACCTGCCCGGCGTCCCCGGCGGTGGTTACCTCAAGTCCGACTCCGGTGAGATCCAGCGCTTCCAGGCCTCCTACGTCTCCGGCCCCTACGTCGGCGGCGGCTCCCAGCGCGAGGTCACCCAGGCAGGTGTCGCGGGCGGCGAAATCGACATCAAGGCACGCCCTTTCACCGCCACCCACGTCGACTTCCGCACCATCGACCGGGTCCCGCTGCCGTCCGAGCCGACGCACGATCCCGAACCGCAGTCCGAGGACGGCGAACAGATCTCCAACCTCAATATGCTGGCCTCCCGCATTCGCGGCCACGGCCGCGCGGCCCACGAGATCTGGCTCCCGCCCTTGGAAGAGGCCCCCACCCTCGACCAACTCATCCCACGCAGTGTGCTCACCGGCGAGTACTCCGCCGTCGCCACCCTGCGCGCGCCCATGGGCATCGTCGACCGCCCCTACGATCAGCGCCGCGACCCCTTCGTCGTGGACCTGTCGGGTTCGCGAGGCAATGTCGCGGTCGTCGGTGGACCGCAGTCGGGTAAGTCGACGGCTCTGCGCACCATGATCATGGCCCTGTCACTCACCCACACGGCCGAACAGGTGCAGTTCTATTGCCTCGACTTCGGTGGCGGCACCCTGGCCAGCCTCGAAGGCCTGCCGCACGTGGGTTCGGTGGCCAGCCGTCTCGACGAGGACAAGGTCCGCCGCACCATCGCCGAGATGACCACCATCGTCCGCCAGCGCGAGGCGAGGTTCCGTCAACTCGGCATCGAGTCGATGACCGAATTCCGTCGCCTGCGCGCCATGGACCCGGCGAGCAGCCCGGGCGCAGCCGGTGCGCACGAGGACCCGTTCGGCGATGTCTTCCTGGTCATCGACGGCTTCGGCTCCATCCGCCAGGATTTCGACCCCCTCGAACAGCCCATCATGAACCTGGCGGTGCAGGGCCTGTCCTACGGTGTCCACGTGGTCATCGCCCTCGCCCGCTGGGCCGAGGCCCGTCCCGCTCTGAAGGACCAGATCGGCACCCGCATCGAGCTCCGCCTCGGTGACCCGATGGACTCCGATCTCGGCCGCAAGTTCGCATCGCTTGTGCCGCAGGGCCGTCCGGGACGCGGTATGACGCCCGAGTGCTTGCACATGCTGACCGGTCTGCCGCGCATCGATGGAAGCGCGGATCAGGACAACCTCGGCCCGGCCGTCGCCGATGCGGTGGCGACCATCGCCCGACTGACCCCGGGCCGCCCCGCGCCCGAGGCCAGGATGCTGCCGGAACTGCTGCCGCGCGAGCAGTTGCTGCAGCTCGCGGGCAACTGGCCGTCGCAGGTCGATCCGGACGTCAAGTGCATGCGAATTCCGCTCGGTATCAACGAATCCGAACTTGCCCCGGTCTATCTCGACTTCAACGAGAGCCCGCACTTCATCGTCCTCGGTGATACCGAGAGCGGTAAGACGACATTGCTCCGGACGATCATCGAGAGCATCGCGGCGTCGAATACCCCGGATCAGGCGCGTTTCATCCTCGGCGACTACCGACGGTCGATGCTGGGACTCGTGCCCGCCGGGTACCTCGCCGGATACGGCTCCACCGCACCGCAGTTCACCCAGAACATGACCGATCTCGCCGCCTATGTCGCGCAGCGGACGCCGGGACCCGACGTCACGCCACAGCAGTTGCGCGACCGCTCGTGGTGGCGTGGTCCGGAGCTGTACGTCATCGTCGACGACTACGACCTGGTCGCCTCCTCCAGCGGCAATCCGGTATCGGCACTGGTCGACCACCTGCCGCATGCGCGTGATCTCGGTTTCCACGTGATCATCGCGCGGCGCTCCGGTGGTGCCAGCCGCGCCATGTACGAGGCGACGGTGGCGCGCATGAAGGATCTCGGTTCGGCCGCTCTGGTCATGAGCTGCAATAAGGACGAGGGCGTGCTCTTCGGCACCACCCGCCCCGGTATCAAACCGCCTGGGCGTGGCACATACGTCACGCGCAATACCGAGGGGTTGATTCAGCTGGCCTGGATGCCACCGGCCGAGTGATGTCGAACGTCGATCTCGTGGTGACCGACACCCGAATATGGGCGCGCGGCCCGGCCACACATTGGGATGTGCCGCCGTCGGTGGTGCTCGGCAGCAGCGGCGAACTCGTTGTCGGCGAGCCACTTACGCCGCCGACACAGGTCAGCTCAGCCGTCCAGTACATCGCGGCGGATCGGATCGCCCTGCTGCCGCGCGTGCCGAGTCTCGCCGAGGCGATGGGCTCGGTAGTCGGCACCGTAATGCGCAACCTCGACGTCCCGGTTCCGTGTGCGCAGCTCACCGTCGTCTGTCCGACCGAATGGGGTGGTCGTCGGCGAGCGGTATTCGCCGAGGCCGCCCGCCGCTTCGCCGCTGATGTGCTGTTCGAGGACATGGCGATTCGTGCGGTGGTCGCCGATGTCCGCACCGCCCGCAGCCGCCGCACGGTGGTCTTGGAATGCGGCCCGCTCTCGACCACCGCGACCGCCGTGGTGCGCAGCCATCAGGGCATCCGAATCGAATCATGTGAGCACGAACCGAATCTCGCGGTCGCCGATATCGAGCCGGAGTCGAGTGGCTTCTTCGATCTGTGCGAGCTCGTCGATCGCGTGCTCGCGGGTCAGCCGGCCGATTTCGTTCAGGCCGTCGGAGTTTCCGATTCGGCGAAGCTGGACCTGATCCGCTCGGCGGTGCAACAGGTCTGCACACAGGCGATCGAAGTGCGTCCGATCGCGGGCGCGGATCTGATGCGCGGACCACAGCATGAACCGGAATATCAGCCCGAAGTCGCACCGTTGCCGACCACCGAGTGGATGCAGCCGCTGCGTCAGCGGGCCGCGGCCATGCGGCCACCCGGCCGAAATACCAAGGCCTATGCGATCGCTGGTATTGCCGGAGTGCTGGTGGTCGCCGCAGTGGCCGCCGGTGCCGTATTCGCATTCGGCGGCTCGAACGATACCCCTCCGGCCTCGGCGGCGAGCACATCAGCGGCCGCGGGCACGACACCACAGTCGCCGGTCACCCAACCGCCGACGACCTCGAAGCAATCATCGGAAACCGTTGGACGCGTAGGCTTTCAGATCCCGTCCGGGTGGCGCTTGACGCAGGCCATCGACCCAACCAAATCGCGAGTCGACCTCGTCCCGTCGGGCGGAACCCGTGCCCGCATCACCTTGATCCAGACCCCGGTCGCCCCAGGTACCGGATACGAGCAGGTCGCCGCCGATCTCGAAACTCAGATGAAGCAGCAGCCCGACGGCAAGCTGAGCGATCTGAAACGCGACGTGGTCTTCGGCGGTAAGTCCGGACTCGCCTACACCGAACAGCCAGGCGACGGCTCGACAGTGAGCTGGCACGTCCTGGTCGAGCACGGACTTCAAGTCAGCACCGGATGCCAGTACCTCGGTGGCACCGACTCGATCAAACAACCCTGCGAGCAGTTCGCGGGTTCGCTACGGGTGAATCCCTGAACGGTGTTGTCCCAGTACGGTTGCACCGCGTTCGGCGCATAAACAATTCGAGCCCCCGGCAAACCGCCGGGGGCCACGAATAGTTCGTGTCGGAACTCAGAACAGGCCGGCGAGGGCGGTGTCTGTGCCCTGCAATTCGGAGTTTCCCTTGTCGATCAGCGTCGCGGCACCGCTCAGCGTCGTGTTCAGCTGGACGACGTGCTGGTTCCAAGTCGTCTGGTACTGCTCGAAGGCCTCCTTGGCCTGACCGCCCTGCGTGTCGAAGAATGCCTTGACCTTCTTCTCGAACGCCTCGAGCTCGTTCCGAATGTTCTCGGCGCGGTTGAGGATCTGGCGGGCACCGTCCGCAACGCCGTCGAAATTAGCGGAGATCGGCTTGTCCATGCTCATTATTCAGACTCCTTTATGGCGTGATTCTGGAAATTAGACCGCGGGCAGGTCGAGGCTGGAAACCTGCGTCTGGATCTGCGAGGCGAAATCGTGCGTCTGATCCGAGAACTGGTTGCTCATCTTGAGCAGGTTGTCGGCGGTCTGCATCAGCTGGTCGTTCATCTTGGAGGCCTGGAAGTAGTAACGCTCCATGAAGGCATTGAAGGCGTCGCGGGCCGCGCCCTGCCAGTTGGCGCCGTTCGTGACGTTGTCCTCGTCGGTCTTCAGCTGACTGATCGCGGCGTTCAGGCTGTTGTGCTGCTCCATGAACTCCTTCGCCTTCGCATTGATACCCTCGGTATCCGCAACGAAATTCCCTGGTGAAGTCATCGCTTCTGCTCCTGGTTCTGGTTCTGGTCAACATCCCTACTGCGAGTTGACCTCGTTCATATGGTTGGACGCGTCGTCGGCCCGTTCGGTTCCATCCAGTTCTGAAGAATCTGGCAGTTCCATCGCGTCACACGGGCGCTGTAGCTTTGTCGACCGGGCATCATCACGGTCGGAGGGCCACACAGATCCCCCCGGATGCCTTGGACCGCAATGTCATCGTCTCGGTCACCACCAGCACACCGATCCCCTCCTTCCCCCTGTTCGCGGCCACTGAACTGGCGAGTGGGCTGGCTGCGAATACCCTACCGAACAGCGCAGTGTCGCGTCTACAAGACCGATCCCGCTGCGATAAGACTGTCGACCACGTCCGCAGTGTTACTTGACGACCTTGCCGATCGACGGAACCATCTTGTCGACCAGTGTGTCCTGGGACTGCCCGGTCCACACCTGGAAGGCCTGCACGGTCGAGGGGTCGTCGATCACAACGATTTTCGCGTTGCTGGACAGGATGCTGCCGGGCAACCCACGCAGGCCACCGTTCCCGGCTTGGCTGTCGGTCCGCAGCACGATCACGACCTCGGAATCGACATCCGCCGAATAACTTGCGGCCGACAGTGCGCGGGGCGACTTCTCATCGCCGACGGCCTTGTATTTGGTGCTGTAGACAAAGCCGAGGTTCTGCAGGAACTTGGATTGCTCGCTGGGATTGAGCACCACAGAGAGCGTCGAGTTGCCGAAATTGAATGCGGTGACAGTCTTTCCGGAGAATTGCGGATTGGCGTTTCGTGCTTCGGTCACTTTGTCGTTACCGCCGGAGTCGGATCCGCTGCTGGACAAGAAAAACGTTCCAGCTGCGACAGCGGCAACGACGACTACGGCCAGAGCCGCCGGTATCAGGAATCGGCGGATGGGTGACCGGCGGGAGTGGTTTCGCTGGGTCGCGATCAGGCTCTGGTCGGTGTTTTCCTGGGGCGCGAATCCGGTTGCGGAAGTCCGGGTTTGGGTGTGGTGGCCGGTGCCGGAAGCGTACGGATATCCGGTAACCGGCATGGTCGGGTTGGTCGAATATCCCGCGACAGGCATGCGGTTCTCGGTCGAGTACCCGGCCTCGGGGGCACGGAATTGAGTACCGTAAAGGGCGGCCTCGGCGGCCTGGGTGAACTCGCGACATGTCGCGTAGCGTTGTGTCGGGTCCTTGGCCATCACCTTCTCGATCACCGCGTCCAACGCGGGCGGCAGACCCGGTCGAACGGCGCTCAGTTTCGGTGGCGGCTCGTGCATGTGGCCCATCATGACCACGGCAGGCATGGTCGACGGATACGGGTTCTGCCCGGTCAGCAGCTTGAAGAACGAGCAGCCGAGGCTGTAGATATCGGCGCGATTGTCCAGGCTGGTTCCGACCAACTGCTCAGGCGAAGCATAGGCAACCGTAGCCATGAAATTGCCTGTCGCGGTGAGGTCTTGGCCGTCATCGGACGATTTCGCGACACCGAAGTCGGTGAGCAGTACCCGTTCCTCATCGCCTTCTTCGGCGGCGGAGAGCAGGAAGTTCGCCGGTTTCACATCTCGGTGCAGCAGCCCGCGTCGATGCGCGTAATCGAGCCCTTTGCCCACCTCGGACACGATCCGCAGGGCGCGCTGCGGGGTCATCACGGCGGGGCCCTTCTTGGCCTCGTCTGCGGCATCGACACCGTCGACGTACTGCATGGCGATCCACAGCTGCCCGTTCTCCTCGCCGCGGTTGTACACCGCGACGATGTTCGGATGATCAAGTCCGGCAGCTAGATTCGCTTCGCGCTCGAAGCGTGCGCGGAATTCATCGTCAGTGGACAGATCGGCGCTCAGCACCTTCAATGCGTCACGCCGCGGGAGGATCGGGTTCTGGGCCAGGTACACCGTGCCCATACCGCCGCTGCCGAGAACTTGAAGTACCCGGTAGCCGCCTACGATTGCGCCGGGCCGCAACGCCATTCGGTCCTCCTCGATGATGTCGAACGCCCAAACGCGAGCCTCCGTCAGAAATCTAGCAAGTCGTCGGTGGGTATTCGAGCCGCACCGAACCCGTCCTCAACGGCTCTGCAGCAGGACATACTGCGCGGAGACCTTCTGGTGCAGATCCTGCAGCTGCTTCCCGAATGCCTGCACGACGTACCGATCGACCTGGAACATACACAGATTCATCGAGCCGGTCGGATTCTTCTCGGTTACTCCATCCGCGAAACATTGGACATGTTCGCCGAGTCCGGCCGGTGCCGCGACCATCTTCTGATCGGGCTTCAGCGGCTGCCACGTCGTCCAGAGGCCGTCGGCGTCCTTCAGGGATTCGGTTCGGAAGACGACGGCATCGCCGAACGACACCAGATCGACGTTGTACTTCTCCAGTTCCGGCAGTGTTGCTTGGCCGGCATTCATCAACGACACCGTCCCGCGGCCGCTGAAAACACCATCGGGCTCAGCGCGAATGGGGCTTTCCGGATTGCTGGGTATGGTTCGGCCGAGTAAACCCTGTGGGTCGAGCGGGATACGTGAGAGTTCGCCGGCTGGAGTCGGCTGGAACTTGTCGAGCAGCGGGAGTTGCACTGCGAGCATCTTCTCGACCTGCGATGTCAACGCGGGCAGATCGGGTGCCGAGATATCGTCCACCACCTTGATGTAGACGATGTACCGGTCGTGCACCGTCCATGAGCCGACGGAGGAGATGTCCGGCCGCCAATGCGCGTACGTATTCGACTTCGAAATCGAAACGGGCTGATTGTCGGCGTTGTAGGTGAAGTCGTCGTGTTCGAGGGTCGGTCCGACGGCCGACGCGGTTTGCGCATCCGGGAACATCAGCACCGCGACATTCAGCGTTCGTCGCTTGTCCTCCTGCGCGCCCCCGGTTCGCCACGCGTTGGCCCAGCCCGCGACCAAGTCCTTCGCGACATCATCGAAGGTGTCGTTGATGACGAGGCTGCCCAGGGTCTTGCGGTTGAGGACAATATGCGTCGCGATGCCCCAGGCATCCTCGACGTAGGCGGGATCGGCTTCGTACGGCAGCGCCACATAGTCGGCCAGTCGCTGTGCCTCGCGCGCCCGAGCTTGTTTGCTGCTCTTGGCATTACCCACTTGGCGCGGCTTGGTCTGATAGTTGCCGAAATCGAGCTTCGACGCGTCCGGCTCCACGCGGACCGGCTGCCCGGTCACCTGCGAGCCACAGCCCGCCGATCCGGTAGCCAACGCCGCGACCGTGCACAGCGCCACCACTATTCGAACGGCCGTCGGCCTGGTAGTGAGCTTCATGCCTCCCCCTAACGCCCGTAAGTCAGTAACTTGTATTGCGCAGCCGCTTTTTGATACGCCTCTTGCACATTGGTTCCCTCGACCTTCGCGACATATCGGTCGTACGCGAGATAGCACACCGGCGGATAACTGAGTGAAGAGGTCTTTTTGTCCTTGGTGTCGAAACACTTCGCGTCCGGCATGTTCGGTGGCGCGTCGATCGGACGGTATCCATCGGATCGCTGATCGATAAGGGCGGCGATCAGGCGGACGGTGCTGCTGACATCACGAGTGCGAAAAACCTTTTCGCCGGAGTATGCGACCAGATCGACGCCGGCATCATCGAAGGCGGCTTTGGATAGTGCCGGGAACCTCTCGGCAGGCAGCGCGCTGCGCGCGGTAAGGAGCCTCGTCCGATCGATCCCGGAAATGCTCATCTGCCGCTCTTCGAGCGGCAGGGTCCGGCCGAGCAGGCCATCCACATCCAGCGGAAGGGACCCGAGCTGATCGATCGGCGTCGGCGAATAGTTCTTCAGTGCATCGATACTCTTGGTAAACGTCGCCTGGGTGAAAGCGATCAGCGGCGCGGTGTCGACAGGTTCGCTGACCGGATCGGTGATGTACACGTACAGCAGCATGGCGTCGTGTGCGAGGAATGAATCCAGCGTCCGTTTACCGGGTGACCATTTCGCACGGGCGCTCGGGTGTTCCGGGATCGTCACCGTCTCACCAGGGTCCAGCTCCGCCTGGCGGTCGGCCAGGCGACGGGCCGCGGTCTCGGCCTTGGCCGCGTCGGAGAATCGAAGCGTATCAATGATTACCGAGCTGCCGACCCACGGGTTTTTACGGCGTTCGCCGGATGATTCCCACCCGGCGACGAGTCCTGTCGCGAGGTCGGGGAACTCCTTGCTCGAGATAGCGGTCATGGTTGCCGGTGATTTCAGGGTGGTCCGCCCATCCACCGATGCCAAGCGCTGGTAAGCGAACTTCCCGTCTATTTCGAAAGGCAACGGTATCGAGTTTCCGATCCGCACCGATTCCAGGTTGGCTCCCGAGTCCGCCGTGCGCGTGGATTCCATATCGCGTGGCGTTGTCGGATAGTTCCCGGAGTCCAGTTTGGTTACGTCGATGGCGGGAGTGGTCGCGTCGTTGCTGTCACCGCAGGCCGCGGTCGCGGCGAGAACCACGGCGATCATGGCGTACAGGCTGTGTCGGAATCGCATGGTCGGACTCACTCGCTCTTGGCCAGGATTGCGTACTGAGCGGCCGCGCGCTGGTACAGCACCGGATCCAGGTTTCCGGTGAACGTGCGCCCTACGACGACGGCCGCGTACCTCCCATAGACCACGACGCAATATTGATCGAAATTCCTTGTGTCGTCTCTGGTATCGAGCTTGATACAGGTGGCATCGGGCAGACCCGGTGGCGATGGGATGATCTCGTCGTTCTTACCAGCCTTGGCCAGGACGGACTGCAGGTGGAAGGCGCCGGACAGGTCTCGCGCACGATAGAGGATCGCGCCACGGCGTCCGACCAGATCGACGCCGCTCTCATCGAATGCCTTCTGCAGCTCGATCGGATTGCGTTCGAAGTGTAATTCGCCGGACGGTCCGAAATAGCCGAAATCACTCTTGCCGATGAACGGGTCGCTGAAGTCCGGGGCCTCGGGCAGTGCGCGGCGCATGATGTTGTCCGGATCCGTCGGTAGGTCGAGCAAGTCGTCCAGTGGTACGGGCTTCTGCTGATCCAATCGGGTGATCTGCAGGTCGATCGCTTTGGCGATATCGTTCGCGATCATGCTCTGATCTGGTTGGGGAAGACCGGCATTCGCCACGATCACGTACGGGCCGTGCGCGACGAACGAGGTCACCGTCTTGTCGTCGGCCGAGGAGGCCCGAGCATCCGAATGCCCCGGGATGGCCACCGGATGACGGCCCGGATTGCTGTTGGTGAGCTGATCGAACTGGTCGGCGGCGGCTCGCCCGGCCGCATCGGTCGGGAAGCGCAATATCGAGATGATCAGCTTCTTACGACTGCGGAGATTACCGTTGGTGCCGGAGACATAAACTCCCGCAAGGAGATTGTTGTCCGTCGCGACCGGACGATACAGTTCGGGAAAGGATTTCTCGCTGATCATCGAATCGGCATTCGCCATTAACGTCTGATTCGCGGTCACGTTGATTTCGCTGTCGATCTCGAACGGATGAACCAGGTAGTTGAGCATTCGGCGCGCTTCGATCAGCCGCAAGTCGGGAATGCTGGTGATGTCGGGAGCGTAGGCAGTCGGCTCGGCGGTATACGCCCCGGTCTTCAATGTCACGACATCGACCGGCGAAAGCCCCGGCCCTGGTTGCCCTGTCACGGTCGTCGAACAACTCACGCTCGCTGCGGCTGCTGCGGCGAGCAGTGCGACGAACCCGCCTCGATACCTCATACTTCCCCCGTTCCGGAGCTGTTCTCCCCGTTCGCTTACTCCCCGCGGGATCCTACTTCACAGCTCTCGTCAGCGCCGGAACCGTTTGGGAAGGGCAGCGACTCGACCGGCCCCTACGCAGCTGGGTTTTGAGCACCGGAACCGCGTTCTGCGCGTGCCGTGTCAGAGGCTATTGGCCAAAAGCGCGTACTGCGCGGTCACCTTTTGCCGCACATCCGGCTCTTTATCGCTGGTGACCACACCGACATACCGCTTGTACGGGACGTAGCAGCGGTACTTGTACTGCCGCTCGGGATCACCTTTGCTGTTGAGCTGCAAGCACTTCGCGCCTGGCACATCCTTGGGTGCGTCGATCGGGTCGAAGGTGTTGCGCACCTCGTCGATCAGCCCGTCGATGAACTTCTGGCCGGCCGGATAGTCGCGCACGCGGGTGACCGAGCCGTTGTCGACAATGGCGAACCGCTCGACCCCGACCTCGTCCACCAGCTGCTGGGTCTTGGCCTCGTCCTCCGCCGACTGTACGAAATAACTCGGCCCGTAGACCGCGAAGTTATCGGCATTCGGGGTGTGCCCACGACGATCCGCGACCACTACCCGCCCGAGCATGCCCTCCGGGTCGACCTTCAGGCTGCTGAATTTGTCCTGTGGCGTGGCTTGGAATTTGTCCAACGCGGGGACCTGGGCATCGAGTGTCTTCTCGACCCAACTCTGCAGGTCCGAACTGTCCGCGTGAGGCCGCCCGACGAACAGTGAGATGACGAACTCCTTGTGCGCCATGAAGGTTCCGATATTGGCAATGCCCGGACGCCAGTGGATATAGGCATCCGGATATTTGCTCGACGTCAGTTTGCGGTTGTCGGGTGAGATGCTGATATCGGCGTCTTCGAGTTCCCGGGCGGCGATCTTCGCGGTGGCCTCGTCCGGGAACCGGAATACCACGTTGGTGATCGCGGTGGTGTCGGCCGACGGCCGGGTCTGACCCGGCGGATCGGGCTTGTCCGAACCGCTGGTGGCGTATCCGGTGAGGTACTTGCGGTTCACCAGCACCGGCTTGGACGCGGACGCGACGTGTTCGACGGCATCGTCGATGCTGCTGAGCACCTTGCCTTCGCGCCCGTAGGTGAGCGACGGGTCGATCTTCGAACTGGCGACCACGGCCTCCGACATTCGCATGCCCTCGACCAGCGCCCCGTTCGAGCCCGCGTCCTGGTCGTATTTGTGTCGATCGACCGGATAGGTGCCGACCTCCAGTTTGCGCACGTCTTGCTCGGCCGCCAGCGGTGTACCCGGCACGCCGCCGCAGCCGGCCAGCACGCCGGTCACCGCGATACAAGCCACGGCGAGCGCGATGCGCGAAGTCCTAACCATGACAGGCCCCTCGTTCCTCCCGATGTCCATCTGAAGTTACCGGACGGACGCCGAGGAGGGGGACCCCTTAGGGCTTGGATTGCAATACCCTTGTCGATGTGGCGACGACCCCGCAATGCGCACCCCCGAAAGGCCGATACCGTTGAAGGATCGGCAGGTTGAGGTCGTTGCCGGTGGTCACGCCGTCGTCAGGGTCGCGGGTGCGGTGGTGGTCGTCGCACATCATGGGTATGCGCGCCCGACTCCGGAGGCACCCGCCGTCATCGCGCTGGAGTCGCTGGCCGAACTCGTGCGCGACGCCGCCGAACAGCGTCCGGAGGGACCGGGCGCACTGGTCGCGCGGGCGGCAACCCGCTGGCTGATGACGCATGCCGAGCGGATCAGTCCCGGTGCGCCAATCGATTTCGGCATCCTGTCCGCGGCCGAGACCGGCGGGGTGGCAATCTTCCTGCACGGTGCCGTCACCGCGGTGCTCGCCGGTGACAGAACGCTGGAGCGCTATCGGGGCAGCGATGCTGCCTTCACGGTGGACCGGGTCGCATCGGTTCCCGCGCGTGCGGTCGCGCTTTTCGTCGATGACCCGAAGGGCCGCATTCCGGATGTGCCCGCCGAGCGGGGGATCGGCTGGTTGGTCGAGGGGATCGCACAGGCGGGCGGCGCGATCGTCTGGTCCGATGCGGTGCGCGGCCGGTCCGAACCGGCGCACCCCGAGCACGCGCATCCACCGCCGACCGCGCGCATCGATTCGGGACCGACCCAGCGTCCCGAGCCCGAACCGCAGCTCGGGGACGAACATCTGACCGAGACCCGCGCCTCAACCGCGATGCTCGATTCGGTTCAGGAGCAGGAACCAGTCGACCCGCATCACGCGCCGACCCAAATGGGCGGCACGAATCCCGCCCCGCGCCCGGATCCGGACCTGCAGCGCAGGCTGGAGGCCACCGCGAAGGCCACCGCGCTCACCGTCAAGGTGCTGGGATTCAAATGCGCGCGTGCGCATCCCAGCGATCCGCGCTCGGCGTTCTGCACGGTCTGCGGGATGCCGGTGGATCAGACGCAGCAGCTGATCGAGGTGGTCCGTCCGCCGCTGGGCATGCTGGTTCTCGACGACGGCATGACCTACATGCTGGCCGCGGACGCGGTCCTCGGCCGCGATCCGGAACATTCCGAACAGGCCCGGCGCGGCATGGTGCCGTTGAAGGTCGAGGATTCCTCGGGCGGCATGTCCCGCGCGCACGCCGAGGTGCTGCTGGTGAATTGGGATGTGTCCCTGGTGGATCGGGGTTCCACCAATGGCACCCGTACCCGCCTGCCCGGTTACCGCGACTGGATCCGCCTCCCACCCCACCAGCCGATGGGCCTGATACCCGGCACCGAAATCATGATCGGCAACCGGGTGCTGAGATTCGAACCTGCCGCACCCCCGCCGTTCGGCTGAGTATTCGCATCGCCCCGCCAGAACGTGACATCTTGATGGGGACTTGGACGCGTCGGACGGCGGTGAAAACCAGGCTGCCAGTCGGTTATTCGTTACATCGTCCAGGCGAGTTGCGGTCGGATGTCAAAGCTTGCTGGAACCCGTGTAAGACCGGGCTGAGGCCAGGCGGTGGTACTGCCCGAGCAGACCTGCGACTCCGGTTGCAGGCCAACCCCGCGGAGTAATCCGTCAGGTCCCTGGAACGTTTGACACGTTTCCGGGAACGGGAGTTCAGGAATACCGTGACATGCAGGTGTGCTCGCCGTTGAGCACCCCGGCGCGGAACGCGTCGACCCGGGAGAACCCGCTCGGTACGGTCTGTCCGTCGATATCGCTGGCCGCCAGCCCGTCGGCCAGTAATCCGGAGACCGCCTCATCGAGATCGCCTGCGGCCAAGACGATATCGCCCTGGGCCTGGGTCCGTCCCGGCTGCGCGAGCTTGCCGGTGACCACACCCGACAGGCAGGCTGCGCGCAATCCGGTCTTGGCGCCGACGAGCTGCTGGCCGTTGCTCTGCTGCACGGCGAGGGTGTAGCGCGAGATGAAGACGATGTAGCCGTTGTAATCGCCGGTCACCTTGAGCGGCAACGGATCATTGTCATCGGCATCGGAGGTGCCGCGCTGCGCGAGCGCGGGCACGTCGGTCGCGATGGTGTTCTTGGCCGGACAATACGAAACCGGCGGTGTGGCAACGCCGTTCTTGCAGTCGATTTTCGCGCCGGAGTAGTCGTAGGTCGGCGCCGACTTCAGCGGCAGGATCGTGGCGAGTGCCTTGCTGAGCTCGATCAGACTGTCCTTGTCGATCGGATTCTCGCCGTGGCCGGGATCATCCTTGAAGCTCTGCGGCAAATTGCCACGGCGGCGCTCGATTTCGTGCATATCTATGGCCTTGCACGCCTTCGGACCATCGGTGAAGCCGATCTGCACGGCGGTGACTCGCTCGAACGCCGAACCGTGCACGCTCTCGGGATCATCCGGATTGGAGTCCCGAATGGCAACGGTCGCGGCCAGTACCGAGTTCAGGCCGTCGGAGGTATTGATGGTGAAGTGCTTGGATTTGCCTTCGGCCACATGGCGAATGAACGCACCCGAGAAGCAGTCCGCCTGCTGCTCCTTGACGATCACCGGATCCTTCGACTGCACGATTTTGGCCAGGGTCTGGATGGCATGTCCGTATTCATGGGCGAGCACCATGATCACGGCCATCTTGCCGAAGGTGTCCTCGATCGTCGGCAACAGCACCGAGCGGTCCCAGCCGATCGAGTTGTCCAGTCGGCAGTAGGCCGCGTTCACAAGGTGATAGGTGGATTCCCTGCAGAATTCGAGTGCCTGGGTGCGCGGCGCCTTCGCGCTCCAGGAGATCAGCTTGTCGACCGGCTTGAATTCACCGTCGAAGTCCTTGCTGTATTCGGCGCGCCAGTATGTCTGGATATCATCGATCGCGTTGAGCGCCAGGGCATCCACCTCGCCGCTGTCGCCGTTCACCGCGGTGAGCGAGCTGTCGGGGACGCCGTCGCGCGGTCCGCTCGGACCGTTCGTGGTGGGCAGTCCGGCGACCTTGAACGGATCGTCGTAGACCGAAACCGCTCGACCGTGCACCGCGCGAGTACAGCCCGCCAACATTGCGATTACGCACAGTGCTGCGGCAACGACTGCGGTCGCTCCGAGTTTCGGCAAGGCTCCCCCTAGTCGGCCGGTCGCACGTTCATAACGGTCTCCGGATCGGGGCATAAAGGCGCATCGGGGGCACCGCCGAAGTCCGGGTGATGGAATAGTATCCGCTGCATGTCTTTACCGGGGGCGCAGACCATCACCGTGCGCCATGATGGAACCGAACGGGTCTTCGATTCGAATCAACAGGTCACGATGGGCCGCGCACCGGAAGTGACGTTGTTCGTGGACAGCCCACTGGTCTCGCGGGTGCATGCGACGCTCGCATGGCAGGGGAACAGCTGGGTACTCACCGACAATGGCAGCACCAACGGCGTTTTCGTGGATGCGCGGCGGTTGAGTCAGCCGGTGCCGATCAATCGGCCGACGCAGGTCCGCCTCGGTGATGCGATCAGTGGTCCGCTATTGCATCTGCTGCCCGCGACGCCGGCCCAGCCGCAACGACCGCCGGCAGCGCAACCGCCATCGTCGCAACCGCAGTCGTCGCAACCGCAGTCGTCGGTGCCGCTGGGTTATCAACATCCGCGACGGACACCGCAGGCACCGCCGCCGTCCCAGCAGCGTCCGCAACAGCAACGCCCAGAGCACCCGCCACAACCGCCTTCGCAGCCGCAACCCCAGCAGCCACCGCCCTCCCAACCGCAGCAGCCGAACGTCAATATGACCTTCAAGGCCGACACCTCGATGCTGCCGCCGGTTCGCACCCGCCCGTCCACGGCGCCGATCGCGAGGGCCGATCGCCTGCCGCCCGGCGGGCTGAATATCGGTCGTACCTCCGACAATCAGATCGTCGTCAACGATCCGCTGGCCTCGCGCAAGCACGCCCGGCTGGTCGCGGACTCCGAGGGCCTGACCATCGAGGACCTCGGCTCGGCCAACGGCACCTTCGTCAACGGCCATCGCGAACAACGCACGGTGCTGCGTGAGCGCGACATCATCACCATCGGAAATATCGACTTCGTCGTCCAGCAGGGCACATTGGTGCATCGGCAGAAGCCGGTCGCCGAACAGGGCCTGCACGTGCACGGTGTCGGATTCGCTGTCGAGGGCAACAAACAGCTGCTCGTCGATGTGAATATGCAGGCGGGACGGGGCACGCTCACCGCACTCATCGGACCTTCCGGTGCGGGCAAATCGACGCTGTCGAAATTGATCGCGGGCAGCACGCAGCCCTCCGGCGGTGTGGTCACCTTCGAAGGTCGCAATCTGCACGCCGAATACGAGGCGCTGCGTTCCCGCATCGGCATGGTGCCGCAGGACGATGTGCTGCACCGTCAGCTGACCGTGCGCCAAGCCCTCGGCTACGCCGCCGAACTTCGACTGCCGCCGGACAATTCGAAGGCCGACCGCCAGCAGGTGATCGACGGTGTGCTGAAAGAACTTTCGCTCACCGAACATGCCGAGACCAGGGTGGACCGGCTCTCCGGCGGTCAGCGCAAGCGCGCGTCGGTGGCGTTGGAACTGCTCACCGGTCCGTCGCTGCTGATCCTGGACGAGCCGACCTCGGGTCTGGATCCGGCGCTGGACCGTCAGGTGATGACGATGCTGCGCGAGCTGGCCGATGCCGGTCGCACCGTCATCGTGGTCACCCACTCGGTGGCCTGCCTGGACATGTGTGATCAGGTGCTGTTGCTCGCACCCGGTGGCAAGACGGCCTTTTGCGGTCACCCGGCCAGCGTCGGCGCGGCCATGGGCACCAGCGACTGGGCGGAGATTTTCGGGCGGGTCGCCGCGAATCCGGATCAGGCATTCGCCGCGTACCGGTCCAGGCTGGCCTTCGCGCCACCGCCGCCACCGCCCGCGCCGCCGCGGCAGGGCTCGGCGGGCAGCCCGCCGCAATCCGGGCGCGCCAAGCAGTTCTCCACCCTGGCGCGACGGCAGGTCCGATTGATCTTCGCCGACCGCGGTTATCTGGCGTTCCTGGTGGTCCTGCCCTTTATCCTCGGTGCGCTGTCGCTGGTGGTGCCGGGCAGCAACGGTTTCCAGAGCGGTCCGCTGGAGCAGGTGCAAAGCGGCAACGAGGTGCTGTTCGTCCCGTCTGGAGGCAGCGAGACCCAGCAACTGCTTGTCGTATTGATTTTGGGCGCCTGCTTCATGGGGTCCACGCTGACCGTGCGTGATCTGGTCGGCGAGCGCACCATCTTCTATCGCGAGCGCGCGGTCGGCCTCCTGCCCTCCGCGTATTTGCTCGCCAAGATCGCGGTGTTCAGCATTACCGCGTTCCTGCAGGCGGCGGTGCTGGTCGGCATCACGCTGGTCGGTAAGAAGCCGCCACTGAAGGGTTCGGTGATCCCGAACGGGCCCACCGAGCTCTATCTCGATATCGCGCTGACCGCGGTGTGCTGTGTGGTCTTCGGCCTGCTGCTGTCCAGTCTGGCCAAGTCCAACGAGCAGGTCATGCCGATGCTCGTGGTGATGATCATGGTCCAGCTGGTCATGGCGGGCGGCCTGATTCCGGTGACCGACCGGGTGGTGCTCGAACAGGTCTCGTGGCTGTTCCCGTCACGATGGGGTTATGCGGCCGGGGCGTCGACGGTGGATATTCGGACACTGTTCGCCAACGCGCAACCCGACGCGGTATGGAAGCACGAGCCGAATATCTGGTGTCTCGATATCGGCCTGCTCGTGGTGATAACCGCGGTATTGGCGATCATCACCTGGCGTCGGCTGCGGTTGCGGAAGTCGACCGCGTGAGGGGCCGCTCAGGCGGGCTCTCACCGGATGCGGTGAGCATCTCGCTCGCGCAGCAGGCACACTTATGCCTGTGACGGTGCGAGTTGGGGCAGTACATCTCGGATGGGATGTGGTGTCCGTTGCCGCGGGCGGCGGTGGGACACCGATCCGGCCCGTGCAGGTAGAAGGTACATACACGCCGCCGGCATATCTGCTGGCGGATTCGTCGGGTCGGCTGCACACCGCCGGAGTGGAGCGGCAGCGGCCGGATCTGGGGATGGCGATCGCCGACGTGCGCGACATTCTCGGCCATCCGCAGATCGTGGTGGCCGGTGCGACCTGGCCCGCCGAGCTGGTCTTCCGTGCCCGCATGTACAACCCGCTCGCGGCCATCGGCAAATATCTGCGCGGCAAACCGGATCTGGTCGCGCTGCCGTTCCCGGACGGCTGGCCCGACGCGAAAGTCGATGTGTACGTCGACCTGGTCGAACGGCTGGACGTCACGGTCGAACCGCTGCCGGAAAGTGTTGCGCTGTCCGGATATGTGCGTGCGCTCGGTCTGGTGCGGTCCCCGGACGATCGCAATCCACACGGCATCGGCGCGACCGGGGTGTACTCCGACGGGCGGACCATGCTGGTCGTCGCGGTGCACGGCGACGATGAGCAGCCGACCGAATCGGTCGACGTGCCGGTCACCGCGGAGGCCATGCGCGATGCGCGTTCGGCCGACAATGTGGTGATCGAGGTGATGGCCGCGGCCCGCTCGATCGGCGCGGACACCTCGACGGTGCTGCTGTCCGGCAATGTCTGCTTCAACGACGCGCTGCGCTTGGCGTTCCAGAATCATCTCGGGCACCGGCTGCATGTGGCCGATCATCCGATGCACGCGCTGGTGCTCGGTGCCTCGCATCTGCTGGTGACCGATAACGAGAACGGTGAGCCGGAGTCGGCGGGACGGCATGCCGAGCCCGCACCGCCGCGGGCGCGGCAGGCGGAGTCGCCGCAGTATCAGGCCGAATCGGCACAGCAGCAGGCGCTTTCGGCGCAGCGGCAGGCCGAGGCGTTGCAGCCGTCTCATTCGGAGCAAGGGCAGGTCCGATCGGAGCAGGGGCAGGTTCGACCGGAGCAAGGGCAGGTCCGATCGGAGCAGGGGCAGGTTCGACCGGAGCAAGGGCAGGTCCGATCGGAGCAGGGGCAGATTCGACCGGAGCAAGGGCAGGTCCGATCGGAGCAGGGGCAGGTTCGACCGGAGCAAGGGCAGGTCCGATCGGAGCAGGGGCAGATTCGACCGGAGCAAGGGCAGGTCCGATCGGAGCAGGGGCAGGTTCGACCGGAGCAAGGGCAGGTCCGATCGGAGCAGGGGCAGGTTCGACCGGAGCAGGGGCAGGGCCAGCGCGAGGTCGGGCAGTCGCATCCGCCGGTGGTTCAGTACGGGCCCGGATATCCGACCGTCCAACCCGCGACCGAGCCGACGGGGGAGGAGCCGACCACCCGGGTCGGCCGGGAGTCCTTGCCGCCGAACCTCGCCGAGCTGGGTAGCCGATTCACCCGCCCGCCCGGGCAGTATCCGGACGAGCAGCCGCCCAGCGTTATCGGTCGGCCTCCCGCACCCCAGGGACCGGTGCCGCCGCCGGGCCCGCACGGTCCCTACCAGCCGCCGCAGGACCAACCGCCGCAGTCGGAGTGGCATCCGCACGAATCCGACGATGACGCGGACAAACCGCGCAAGGGCAAGCGCTGGGGCAAGTTTTTCGGCGCGCCCGCGGTGGCCGGTGCCGCCGTGCTGGCCGCGATGGCCATCCCCTCCGGTGGTGACCGGGGCGAACCGGCTGCTTCGGTCATCGGTACGCCGGTCTCCTGCCCATTGACCCCGTATGTCACCAATGAGCAGCGTGAAGGCATTGCCGCGGCTCGCGGATACGACCCTGGCCTGGTGTCGGAACCGGGCGATTCCGGATTCGACGCCGCGGGTGCGGAGTGCGCACAGTCGAGCATCGACGTCCCCCGCTACGTGGTCCCGGGCCCGCCCGGCGCCATCGATCACGGCCCGCCGATCGAGATCTGACCGGTTTCATGCCGCTGGGGCATGGCTGGTATCGTTGCCCGTTGGCGTGTGGAAGTACGTCGAGCCCTGGGTCTCAACCGGCCGCCGGGAACCGCTCGACCGCACGCCGTGGCTGGCAACACCGACTACAGACAGGGAACCACTGTGCCTACGTACAGCCCCAAGGCGGGTGACGTGACCCGTAAGTGGTACGTCATCGACGCCACTGACGTAGTGCTCGGCCGTCTCGCCGTCCAGGCAGCGAATCTGCTGCGCGGCAAGACCAAGCCGACCTACGCGCCGAACTTCGATGGTGGCGACTTCGTCATCATCATCAACGCCGACAAGGTTGCCATCTCCGGCAACAAGAAGGCGGACAAGCTGATCCACCACCACAGCGGACACCCGGGCGGCCTCAAGTCGCGCACTGTCGGTCAGGTGTTGGAGTCGCGGCCCGATCGTCTCGTGGAGAAGGCCGTCAAGGGCATGATCCCGAAGAACAAGCTCGGCAACGCCATCGCGGGCAAGCTGAAGGTCTACGCGGGCCCGACGCATCCGCATGCCGCTCAGCAGCCCATTCCGTTCGAGATCAAGCAGGTGGCCCAGTGACCGCTCCTGAGGAATTCAACGAGTCCGACGAATACACAGCCGAGGACGCCAACGTCGAGGTCGTCGACGAGGACTACGGCTACGAGGCCGAGCCCGCCGCCTACGCCCCGATCGTGATCGACCGCCCGGTGCAGACCGTCGGTCGCCGCAAGGAGGCCGTCGTTCGCGTGCGCCTGCTGCCGGGTGCCGGCAACTTCGTGCTCAACGGCCGCACCATCGAGGACTACTTCCCGAACAAGGTGCACCAGCAGCTGGTCAAGTCGCCGCTGGTGACCGTCGAGCGGACCGAGTCCTTCGACATCCACGCGCGTCTCGTCGGCGGTGGCCCCTCGGGCCAGGCCGGTGCGCTGCGTCTGGCCATCGCCCGTGCGCTCATCGAGGTCACCCCGGACGACCGTCCCGCCCTGAAGCGGGCCGGCTTCCTGACGCGTGACCCGCGTGCTACCGAGCGTAAGAAGTACGGCCTCAAGAAGGCCCGTAAGGCGCCGCAGTACTCGAAGCGCTGATTTTGGCTACGTCGGCCACCGTCATCCGCCACCCTGGAGGTGTCGGAGGCGGTACGGTCGGCGGGGCACCTGTGCGAGAGCAGGCTCCCAGCACGGCTGGGCGCCTGCTCTCGTGCTGTATCTATTTGCGGCGTTTGCGGGGACTTGCGTGGTTACGCGGGCTGCCGCCTCTGTGCCCGTCGCGCACGCCGCGGATCTACGATGAGGGGCGAGGGTAGTGGGACGTTTGTTCGGCACCGACGGAGTCCGTGGGCTTGCCAATGAATCGCTGAGTCCGGAACTGGCGCTGCGGGTTTCCGGTGCCGCCGCGCAGATCCTGAGTCGCGGCAAGGAGCGCGCGCTCGCCGTGGTCGGTCGCGATCCACGCGCCAGCGGTGAGATGCTCGAGGCCGCGGTCACCGCGGGTCTGACCGCCGCAGGCGTGAATGTGCTTTCGGTAGGTGTACTTCCGACTCCGGCCGTGGCGTATCTGACCGGTCTGTACGACGCCTGCCTCGGCGTCATGATCTCGGCCTCGCACAATCCCATGCCGGACAACGGAATCAAGATCTTCGCGGCCGGCGGGCACAAGCTCGACGACGCGATCGAGGACCGGATCGAGGCGTTGATCGCCGAAGATGCGACGCTTCGGCCCATCGGTGCGGGGATCGGTCGCGTGCTGAACGCTTCCGGTGCCCGCGATCACGGGCTGGTGATCCCGAATCGATACAGCGAGGCGGGCACGCACGAGCGGTACGTCGAGCATCTGGTCGAGGCGACCGGACAGGACCTGTCCGGGCTGACCGTCGTCGTCGACTGTGCGCACGGCGCGGCCTCCGAGGTCGGACCCGCGGCCTACCGAGCGGCCGGTGCGACGGTCATCGCGATCAATGCCGAACCGGACGGCCTCAACATCAATGATGGTTGCGGCTCAACGCATCTCGAACAAATTCAGCACGCGGTACGCGAGCACGGCGCCGACCTCGGCATCGCACACGACGGCGACGCCGACCGCACGTTGGCCGTCGATGCCGAGGGCGCCGTCGTCGACGGTGACGCGATCCTGGCCATCCTCGCGCTTGCCATGCACGAGACCGGTTCGCTCGTCCAGAACACGCTGGTCGGCACGGTCATGAGCAATCTGGGTCTGCACATCGCGATGCGCGAAGCCGGAATCACCTTGCGCACCACCGCCGTCGGCGACCGGTATGTCCTCGAGGAGTTGCGTCGCGGCGGCTACAACCTCGGCGGTGAACAGTCCGGCCACGTGGTTTTCCCCGACTACGGCACCACCGGCGACGGCATCCTCACCGGATTGAAACTGATGGCTCGTATGGCGCAAACCGGCCGCACGCTGGCCGATTTGGCTGCGGTGCTGCAGACCGTGCCACAGGTGCTGGTGAACGTCCCGGTTACCGACAAGGCAACGGTCGCCGCCGCCCCCGAAATCCGCGAGGCGGTAGCGGAAGCCGAACGAGCTCTCGGGGACTCCGGGCGAATCCTGTTGCGCCCCAGTGGAACCGAGCAACTGGTTCGGGTGATGGTCGAGGCGACCGACCCGGTTCAAGCCCAGCAACTGGCCGACGATCTGGCCAAGCGTGTAGCCGCGGTGTAGTTGGGGCAGCGGCACGATCGGCCGCACGTCCTGGCCGCTTCGGGGGGCGGGCAGGTACGAGGCCCGAAGGTTCGCTGCACGGCGAGTTGTCCACAGGGAATCGGTTATCCACAGACTTTCTGTCTGTGCTGGTCGGGCACCGAGGGCGAGGTTCGGTTTCGCCGATAGTTGGCGTATGCGACCAGGCCTGGAAGAAGTACGGGACAAGCAATTCGGGGTGTTCACCTCATGGCAGGTGCTATGTGAGTACACCCGCACAGAGATGCGAAATTTACTCGACCGAGGCGAATGGGTCCGAGTCTTCCGCGGCGTCTTCCGCGAAGCGACCACTTCGCCCTCCGCCCAACTCCGCGTCGAAGCGGCCCGGCTATCCATGGGAGTGCCAACCCTGACCGCCGCCTATCACACCGCCGCCGAATTGCACGGTTTCCCAACACCGCACAGCCAACCCACCCATGTACTGGGCATCCAGGATTCGCGCTCCCGCCGCCTGATCGTCCATCGTGACCGTGTCGACAAGGCCGAACTAGAACTGATCCACGGCATAGTCACCACCAACCCCACCCGAACCGCAATCGACATAGCTCGCACAGCGCCCCGCCCCGAAGCCCTTGCCACCCTGGAATCCGCACTGCGCCTTGGCATCTCCCGTGCAGCCCTCACCACTGAACTCGAACGCCACCACAGACGCCGCGGCTACACCCGAGCCGCCGAACTGCTCCCCCTGGCGGCCTCGCACTGTCCGCCCGTCAGCACCGCACCGAACGATCCCGCCCCGACCCTGGTCCCACGGCGTCCCCGGTTGTGCGCCCATGAGGCGCGGCTCTGCAGGCGGCATCCACAGTTGACCGGGCAGCAACCCGACCCGATCAGTCGCGGAAATCATCTAGCTTTCGGTGAGGTGGCCGTTGTTCATGTGCCAGCGGCGGGTTGCGGTGACCGAGTCGAGCATGCGGCGGTCGTGGGTGACCAGCAGCATTGTGCCTTCGAAGGATTCGATGGCCTGCTCGAGTTGTTCGATGGCGGGTAGGTCGAGGTGGTTGGTCGGTTCGTCGAGGACCAGCAGGTTGACGCCGCGGGCTTGGAGCAGCGCGAGTGCGGCGCGGGTGCGCTCGCCGGGGGAGAGGGTTTCGCAGGACCGCAGGACATGTGGGCCGCGGAGGCCGAATTTGGCCAGCAGGGTGCGGACCTCGGCATCCGGCCAGTCGGGCATTTCGGCGCTGAAAGTTTCCGCGAGGGCGGCACTTCCGCTGAAGAGCCCGCGCGCCTGGTCGACCTCGCCGATTTCGACGCCGGAGCCGAGTGTGGCAGTTCCGTTGTCCGGCTGAATTTTTCCGAGCAGCAGAGCCAGAAGTGTGGATTTACCCGAACCATTGGCGCCGGTCAGCACGATGCGGTCGGCCCAGTCGACCTGGGTGGTGATCGGGCCGAGTTCGAAATCCCCTCGGTTGAGGGTGGCATTCGCCAAAGTGGCGACCACCGAGCCGCTGCGCGGCGCCGCCGCAATGGACATGCGCAGCTCCCACTCCTTGCGCGGCTCCTCGACCACATCCAGACGTTCGATGCGCCGTTGGGTCTGGCGTGCCTTGGCGGCCTGCTTCTCGGTGGATTCGGCGCGCATCTTGCGGCCCGCCTTGTCGGAATCGACCTTCTTTGGGTCGCGTGCCTTTCGGCGAGCATTGCGAACGCCGTGTTCGAGCCAGTTGCGCTGCATTTGGGCGCGGGCCTCGAGCCCGGCCTTGGTGTCAGCGTACTCCTCGTAGGCCTCGCGCGCGTGCTGGCGGGAGATCTCACGCTCCATCAGATACGCCTCGTAGCCGCCGTCGTAGATCCCCACCTGCTGCTGCGCGAGATCGAGTTCGACAATGCGATTCACGGTGCGTGCCAAGAACTCTCGGTCGTGACTGATCACCATCAGCGGCACCCGCACGCCGGTCACGAACTGTTCCAGCCGGGCGAGACCATCGAGATCCAGGTCGTTCGTCGGCTCGTCGAGCAGCAGAATGTCGAAGCGGGACAGCAGAACCGAAGCGAGTCCGGCGCGGGCTGCCTGGCCGCCCGAGAGGCCGGTCATCGTGGTATCCAGGTCGTTCGGCAGGCTATCCGCGAGACCGAGATCCGCCGCGACCTCCTCGGCCCGCTGGTCCAGATCGGCGCCGCCGAGCGCGAGCCAGCGTTCCAGGGCCGGCGAATATTCGTCCGCACCGCCGTCGGCCAAACGCTCTGCCGCGGCATCCATGCTCCGCTGTGCATCGGCGACGCCTGTTCGGCGGCCGAGGAATTCGAGCACCGTCTCCCCGGGGATCCGCTCGGGCTCCTGCGCCAAGTACCCGACGGTGGCGTCGGGCGGGGACAGCGTGATGCTGCCGGTTGGTGTCGATCGTTTCGCGAGCATGCGCAGCAGCGTCGACTTGCCCGCACCGTTCATGCCGACCAAACCGATTACATCACCCGGCGCCAGGGTGAAATCGAGGTCGGCGAACAGGGTGCGTTCGCCGTGGCCCGCGGAGAGTCCGCGCGCGTGCAGAGTGGTGCTCACCAGCATGAGTCTGCCGTGTCCGTGCCGCACCGCCACCGCCGGGTCTGGTCGGCGCTCGGGGTTGCACCCTGAGTCCGCGGCCTGCGGAAATCAGGGTCGGGATAGGTCATCCGACCGATGTGAAGCGCTGTTTTCCCGGGCAGAGTCGATGTAGTACCGAACATCACCAGAGAGGGAACACAATGACCGCCCCCGCGCCCACCCGCCGACTCACCCGCTCCACCCACGACAAGTGGATCGCCGGCGTCTGCGGTGGTATCGCCGAATACTTCGGCTGGAACGCCAACGTCGTCCGGTTGCTGTTCGTCCTGTCCTGCTTGCTCCCGGGCCCGCAGTTCGTCGTGTATCTGGTGCTGTGGCTGATCATTCCGAAAAAGTGATTGTCCCCAATAGTTAGGGCGGGGAGCTGCGTTCGGGACTCGCGGATGACACTATGGACCGGTACCCACCGATCGACCGCCGTGTCACCCAGGCGAGTCCCGACCAGGAGGAGTCATGATCACCTCAGGTGAATTCCCGGGCATGGATCTACCCGGCGTCGACGCATCCTCCTCCCTGGACGGCCTCGGTGAAGTCGAACTGCACCACCCGACCCAGGATATCGACGGCGATGGCACCCTCGACACCGTCACCACCACTGGCCCCGAGGCAATGCAGGTGTGGACCGACTGGGACCACGATGGCATCGCCGACCAGGTCACCGTGGTAGAGAAGGACGGCGATTACTCCGCGTGGGAGTTCCATCGGCATCCGGACGGGACTTCCGAGTGGGTGCGGACCGATCAGGGGAAGATCGGGCACTAGCCGCTGAGCGGCCTCTCGTTGTCGGCCCGGCCCTGTTCTCGGGGTCGGGCCGTACTCATCGCATCGACCAATTCACTGTCGACTCCGTCTCGACACGTTCGTCCTCTGTGCGAAATCCAATTACACTGTCCGACAACGGCCCCCACGACCCAGCCCCTTCGAGGGGCGACTCGGCCGCAGGCTGCAATGATCTGCGCGCTTCATGTGCGGATCATTGGAACCTGTGGAACGAATCCCCTGTCGGCCGTACTCGGGCCGACCGGTTCTTCTGCGACGCGTCGATGGTTGTTGTAGCCGATAGACCCACCCAGTAGATTTCTGCGCATACGAATTCGGCCGATCGACCCGATGGAACCGAATCCCGCCCGTACGCGTCGAAGGAAGTAGGGCAAGTACTCGGCGCGAGCTGGATCGCCGCCGGACGATCGGACGACAGGACTGGAGGGGCCTTACCGATGACCGATTCGAGCCAGATGTTGGGCGTCAAGACCGGGGAACTGGGTCAGTTCGGCAGCGATCTGCAGCTGTCTGCGGCTGTGGTGACGAACAGCGCCAAGCGGGTATCCGACAATATGTTCGGCGACGGGGATGCGGGGCGTAACTACGGAACCCAGGGAAAAGCAATCCATAGCGGGTTGGAAAATGTCGTGAAATGGCTGAAAGCCTGGGGCTCGGCGGGTGCGGCTATCGGCGATACCGTGGGTGCGGCCAGCATAGTCTATTCCGATACCGACAAAGAGAATGCGGACAAGACCAAAAATGCTTAGTCATATGCCCGGGCTGGCGGTTTCGACGAGCAGGGAGTCATAGCATGGCGGATACAACGTCACCGGACCTGAGTGGTAAGAATGTCGATGCAATTCTTGATACCGGATCGTCGGGACTCCAGTTCTTTGCGCAGTTGATCGAGCGGTATGAGAAGGCGTTCGGGCATGACCCCAGCTCGACCTTGAATCAGATCTACGCCAGGTATGACGAACAGCGTGGTATGAACCTGGAAAAGTTGGCCAATACGGCCACCGCACTTCGTTCAACGCTCAATGAGGCTGATACTCAGTGGGATACGCAGTATGCGCTGTCGCAGAAGTTGGACACGATATGGCAGGGGCAGGCGGCTGGAGCTGCGAAGTACATGTTCGGACAGCAGCTCACGATGGCCGAGGAGGACCGACGTAAGGCCAGGGCCGCGCTCGATGCAATTACGACCGTGGTGCCGAAACTGCGGTCGGCGGTTCAATCGAAGGCTGATCACGTCCATGAACTGGCGAGCAGCTCCGGTGAAGTGAAGGTCGATGGCAAGTCTCCCTCGGATATCGACGAGATAATCAAAGGTGCCAATACCGGCTGGTCGGACTTTTCGTGGGAGGATGTGGGAATCACATACGCCTACGGCACTCCTACTTTCGGGGTGGGTAGTGTAATCGCAGGTGCTAAGTTGGTTTTCGATCGAGAATCGACCAAGAAGGTCAGCCGCAAGTGGCTCGATGACGTTTTCAAAAAGAAATTCGAGGACACGCTGACCAACTTCGTGGACAAGTGCAACTCGACCGATACGGCGATAAAAGAGGCGTACCCGTTGCTGGTCAAGGCCATGGAGGAGTTGGACAGCAACCCTTATCCACGCCCGCAAGGGACCGCCACGGACAAGACGCCATCGAACAACAACAATCCCACCACCAACAACTCCACCACGGCTTCGTCGACCCCCGGCCCCGGAACGACCCCGAGCACGAATACCTCGACGCCTACGACCACAACGACGGCAACGACGCCCACCACTACCACCACGGCTACGACGCCCACCACTACCACCACGGCGAGCAACCTCCTGTCCGGGCTGTCTTCCCTTACCTCTGCGGCATCGCAATTGACGTCACTCGCTCAGACCGTCGGTCAAGGACTCACCTCTCTGGGCACTTCGATCAAGGACGGGATCGATAATGCGGTGCAGGAGATCGAAAAGACGCTCGATCCGACGAGTACTGAAGACAAGGATGGCGACGGCAAGCCGGATGACAACAGTTCGGGCGCCGAGTTCGATTTGGGCGGAAAGCATTTGAAGTTCGAGATGGGCCAGGACGGACAGTTGAAACTCGTCTCGACCGATGCCGACGGAAAGTCGCATGAGTACAGCCTGAAGCTGGACGAGAACGGTGCACCGGTTATCTCGGACACCGAGGTCGAGAAGGAAGGCGAAGACGCTGGGGGCGCTTCCTCGGACAACTCGCAGCAGGAGGAGGGCACGGGAACTCCGGGCACAACCTCCGGCGTGCCTACCGGAACGGGCACCAAGCGGGAAGAGGACGGCGAGCACATGCCCGACCCGGCTCTTACCGGCACCGAGGAAGAGAAACCCGAGCAACCCTTCGATAGTGGGGCGCAACTCGCCGAGGCCGGCCCGCTCTAGCAAGTGGATGCGACTAGTGGAGGTGCAGGATGGCGAATTACTCGGAAGAGATCGAGCGGATATTCGAAGAGCACGACCGCCGGTCTCGGATGCTGCGCGAGGAACTCGTGGAGATCGAGCAGCGAAGCGCAGCGCGGGGACGCGACTTCGTTGAACAAATGAACGAAGAAATGCGCACGTTCTGGGAAGACCACGCTGAGGAGTTGGGGAAGGCACAGGCGGAGGCGGAGGAGCGAGAACGTCGCGAGACCGAGGCTCGTGCTGAGCAGGAACGCCTCGCCGCCGAGGCACGGGAGCAGCGCGAGGCGATCGCGCGGTCGATCGCGGCCCGCAAAGCTCACAATGTCGTCACACCGATCGATGAGGACGACGATCCTGAGTCCGAGTACTACCGCCGCAAGAGCTGGTTGATCTGAGGATTGTCGGGGTCTACCAGCGGTCTTCTTCGGCCTGCCGGAGGCGTTGGGTTGTTTGGTCGATCCAGGTGGTGAAGTGGGTGGCCAGGGTGGTGGGGGTGGTGGGGCGGACGGTTATGTGTTGGGAGCGGTGTTCGGTGTAGCGGCCGTCGTTGGTTATGTCGTGCCATTGGACGGTGGTCAGGGGGGTGGTGAGTTTGTTGGCGGGGCCGGTGTGGAGGAGGGCGGAGCCGCCGCCGTCGGCGGGGCGGTTGAGCAGGCGTTGGTAGCGCTCGCGGGGGGAGTTGCGGGTGACGCTTTCGAGGTGGCCGTTGGATCGGCCGTAGATGTCGTCGGGGTGGAAGGTGGCGGCTGGGTTGGTGCCTGGGGCGCAGGGAGGGAGGGAACTGGTGAGTTGGGCGGGGAGGTGGTCTACGGGGAACAGGCGGCAGCGGATGGGGCCATTGGTTTCGCCGAAGGTGGCTTGGGCCAGTGACATGGCGTGGTGGTCGGTGCGGGCGCCGACGATTCGGTAGACGCGGACGCCGCCGACCGGGTTCTTGTGTTGGGTTGTCCCGCCGAAGATTTGGATGCGGATAGTCGAGGCGGTGAGAGTGTGCAGGGCGAGTTGGATCTCCTCGAGTTCGTCGGAGGAGTAGCGCTCGCGCATGGTGACCCGGTGGGTATCGAAGTCGTCGCGGTAGGCGAAACGGCTGGTGAAGCGGAGTGGATTGGGGAAGCGGTCGTTCGCGAGGCTGAACCATAGTGCGGCGAAATCGTCCGACTCCCAAGTCCATTCAGCCATCTGGAGATTCCAATCGATCGTGCGGGTGGTTCGTGACGGGTGCGGCGCGTCCGTTTGCGTTTCTGACCAATAGGTTTCGGCCGCGGTGGGCTCGCCGCCCCGCATGGACGATCCCGGCCGGCGTCGAACGCGGCCGGAGGGTGGTGTGCGGCGGTCAGGTGCGGGCCGGCGGGGGTGGCGATTCCGGATCTTCGCCGATCACGCCGCCGGGGAGGGTGCGCGCGATCTCGCCGAGCAGTTCTTCGGTATTGGCGGCATTGACGAGGTAGTCCGGTATCTGATGGGTGCTCTCCTCATCGGACTTGCCGCGGCCCGCGCCGGCGCCCATACCGCCCATTCCCATTCCGCTGCGTCCGGTCGAGGTGGACGTAGTGGCCGCTGCCGCAGCGGGATTGGTCGTAATCATGCCGGGTGCGCCGGATACGGAGCGGCCGGGACTCGGCGACGTCGAGGTGTAACTGCCGGGCGAACCCGTGCCGGTCGGGGTGGAACTCGGGGTTGTCGCGGTGGTCGGCGTTGTCGCGGTTGTGGTGCTCGGTGTCGTCGTAGTCGGTGTCGTCGCAGTCGGTATCGTCGATGTCGTGGTGCTCGGGTTCGTCGAGCTCGCGGTGGTATCTGTCGGGTTGGTGTCCGTGGACGTGGTCTCTTCGGGAGACTTGCCCTCGGATTCGGTCCCGTCCTTGGTCTCGCCGCCAGTCGAGGTGCCGCCTGTCGGGCCCCCGGAGGTCCCGCCGGGACCTGACGATCCCGGTTCGTTGCCGCCGGATTTGATCGGTCCGGAGATGTCCAGCGGATTGGTCGGGTCGAGTGCGGTGGGCAGCACGGGAATTCGTCCGTCGAACTCGGCGAATTTGTTCACGTAGTTGGTGAGCATGGCGTTGCGGGCGCCCGCGGTCGCCTCGTTCATGGTGTTCTCTTCCTCGTGGGCGCGGGGCGGCCAGACATTCGCGGTCCAGGAGTGATGGTTGGCTTCCGGAATTCCGTTGGCGACGTTGCGGACTCCGTCGGCGGCGGCTTCCATGTCGTTCGACATCTGGGTGATCAATGGCGTCAGCTCGTGGGCGCTGGTGACGTAGCGGTTGATCGCGTCTTTGGCTTTATCTGCGGCCGAGCCCTCCCACGCTTCGGCGATCGAGCCCTGGACGGATCGGGCGAAAGTCTCCAGACCCTGGTCCCATTGGGTGGCCACGTTGGAGTAGGTCATGGCCGCACCGTGGGCATTCTTCGGATCCAGCGGCTTGAACGCTTCCTCGATTTCGGTACGTTCCCAATGGAATACGTTCTCCCCGTGCGGGGGGATTCTCGTGGGCTCATTGCCTGACATCGAATCGCCCCTTCCTTACAGCCCTGGCCAGGAGAAGATCTTCGGCGTCGCCGGGGCCTGCTGCGGCAGGTTCGCCGCTCCCATCAGGCGACCCCCACACTCCGTCGACACAACAGCCTCAACCGCGAAAACGGACCCAAAACCACGAGCTTCCCCCTGCTGACCATGTGGTACTCCCCGTTCGCCGGATGTCGATGACATCGAACAGGGCCGGACCGGCTCCCCGCCCCCTATTCAGCTGGATCGACCGTACCGAGCGGTCGACCACCGTGCAAGCGCCGCACAACCGGTCGTCCACGGCCCGAACTACCCGGAATGCCAACGGTTCGTTGACAGTCCGCAGCCCATCGCTCTGCCGTCACAGTGGAATCGGAATCCGGTTCCATCAACTGGCGATAGGCCCCCTGACCACCCACTGGGCCCTCCCGCGAATCCTCGTCGGCGCCGTCCTCCTCAACACCCTCCTCGGCCCCTCCCCGCCGACCTGGTCATCCCCGACATCGCCGACCCGCACTTGCACAACCCGGCCTGGCCCCCGCATGCCAAATTCCACGACACGCAATACATCGGCATGGGCGCACTCATCGGCGCGATCTGGCGGTCCTATGGCGCCGAACGGGGAACATGCGCGCCCAATTCTTCGCAGCTGCCGCACTCGGATCGGTCACCTGGCTGGCCATGTGGGGCACGCTGCGCTCGACGGCCTCCGGCCATGATCACTTGCGCAACAACTGCGCGAGTTGTATGACCGAGAGCTTGGGCTTCTCCTCTTCACGCGGCGCTTCCGGATCGACAACGGTGGCGTGCGGGATTACCGCTTCCGGATCGGAAAACGCCGCATATGTCTTATCGCGCAACAGTTTGTGCAGCAGAAACCCGGTGAGCAGCGCCCGCGTCGTCCGCGCGGTCTTGGCTTCGTGCTTGCCTACCCCCAACGCCGCCAACGCGCGGCGCCCTTCGACAATGCCGTTGTGCGACGCCCCGTCGACCGCCCGCAGCACCACCGGCCCGGCCCACGCGGCGGTCAGCGGGATCGCATTCGAGCTGACCGATTCGATATCGGTCGTCCCCGCTACCACCAAAGCGGGCGTGTCGATATCCGGTGCGATGGTCTCGGCGGACGGCGCGGTCGGCGCCGGGTAGAGGGCGGCAACCGCGGCAACGCGACGCTGTCCGGCGGCGATCACCGCAGCGCCCGCGCCCATGCCGTGCCCGGCCAGCGCCAGCCGGTCCGGATGCACGCTGATCGCACCGTCACCGAGCCGGACGCTGGCGCAGATATCGAGCGTGGTGAGCAGATCGGTGGCCAATCCGAGGTGTGACGGAATCGGCCCGCGCTCGGTATCCGGGGCCGCGGCCACAACACCCCAGGACGCCAGGTGTTCGAGCGTGGCGCGATAGTTGGCGGCGCCGGTCAGCCAGCCGTGGCCGAATGCGACCGCGGGTAGATTCAGTCCGGACTCCGGGGTGAACACCACGCCGGGCTGACCGGCGATGGCGAGATTGCCGCGCAGTACGCGGTGGGGCCCCCGCCTGGTCAGGGTACTCAGGAGTGATTTCACAGACGCCGACACGACGTGAACGTTATCCGATAAGTACTCTGGTGAGCCATGTGCGGAATCGTGGGGTACGTCGGATACCGGGACGCTCTCGGCGTTGTCGTTGACGCGTTGCGCCGCATGGAATATCGAGGATACGACTCCGCGGGCGTCGCGATCCTGGATGGCATGGGCGTGTTGGCGGTGGAACGCAAGGCCGGCAAACTGGCCAACCTCGAGGCCGAACTCGCCGATGTGGGGGCCGACCACTTCGCGGGCACCACCGGCATGGGACACACCCGCTGGGCCACCCACGGAGCGCCGACCGACCGCAACGCCCATCCACACCGCGACATCACCAACAAGGTGGCCGTGGTGCACAACGGCATCATCGAGAACTTCGCCCCGCTGCGCCGGGAGCTCGAAGACGCCGGCGTCGAGCTGAGCAGTGACACCGACACCGAGGTCGCCGTGCACCTGGTGGCGCGCGCGTACGCCGAAGGCCCCACCGCGGGTGATTTCGCGGCGAGCGCGCTGGCCGTGCTGCGTCGGCTGGAGGGTGCGTTCACGCTGGTCTTCACCCATGCCGACCACCCGGACGTCATTGTCGCCGCACGTCGCTCGACACCGCTGGTCGTCGGTGTCGGCAAGGGCGAGATGTTCATCGCCTCGGACGTCACCGCATTCATCGAGCACACCCGCGAGGCCGTCGAACTCGGCCAGGACCAGGCCGTCGTGATCACCGCCGACACCTACACGGTCACCGACTTCGCCGGCAATGACGGATCGGCGCGCACTCGCCCATTCACCATCGACTGGGATCTGGCCGCCGCCGAGAAGGGCGGGCACGACTTCTTCATGCTGAAGGAGATCGAGGAACAGCCCGCCGGTGTCGCCGACACGCTGATCGGCCACTTCACCCATGACGAGGCCGGTGGCCGGATCGTGCTGGACGAGCAGCGCCTCGCCGATCAGGAACTGCGGGACTTCGACAAGGTATTCGTCGTCGCCTGCGGCAGTTCCTATCACGCCGGACTGTTGGCCAAGTACGCGATCGAGCACTGGACCCGGCTGCCCGTCGAGGTCGAGCTGGCCAGCGAATTCCGTTATCGAGACCCGGTTTTGGACCGTTCGACACTGGTGGTGGCGATCTCGCAGTCGGGTGAGACCGCCGACACCCTCGAGGCGGTGCGGCACGCGAAGGAGCAGAAGGCGCGCGTGCTCGCCATCTGCAATACCAATGGCGCACAGATTCCGCGTGAGTCCGATGCGGTGCTCTACACCAGGACCGGACCGGAGATCGGTGTCGCGTCCACCAAGGCGTTCCTTGCGCAGGTTGCGGCGAACTACCTGGTCGGGCTGGCCCTGGCGCAGGCGCGCGGCACCAAGTATCCGGATGAGGTCGCCCGCGAGTTCGCCGAACTCGAGGCGATGCCGCACCTGGTGCAGCAGGTACTGGAGACCGCGCCGCAGGTGCGCGCGATCGCCAGGGAGCTGGCGCATGTGCCGACCGTGCTGTTCCTCGGCCGACACGTCGGCTATCCGGTGGCGTTGGAGGGTGCGCTCAAGCTCAAAGAACTCGCGTACATGCACGCCGAGGGCTTCGCGGCGGGTGAGCTCAAGCACGGCCCGATCGCGCTGATCGAGGAGGGGCTGCCGGTGATCATCGTCATGCCCTCACCCAAGGGGCGCGCAGTACTGCACTCGAAGCTGCTGAGCAATATCCGTGAGATCCAGGCCCGCGGCGCCCGCACCATCGTGATCGCCGAGGAGGGCGACGACACGGTGCGCCCGTTCGCCGACGATCTCATCGAAATCCCATCGGCGCCAACGCTTTTCCAGCCGTTGCTATCGACCGTTCCGCTGCAGATCTTTGCCGCCGAGGTGGCTCAGGCGCGCGGCTACGACATCGACAAGCCGCGCAACCTGGCCAAGTCCGTCACCGTCGAATAGCGCCCGGTCGATCGATTCAGCGGTGCCTTGCCCGCCCGACCAGTCCGGTCTCGCGAGATGGCGCACAGCTAGTGATGGCCTCGCGCAGGGTAGAGCCGGTGCGAGGTCATCACCAGGTGTGCGACAGCTCGCGTCCAGAGCGCCACTGGTGCCGGAGCCTATGGGGTGCTCGGTGGAGAGAATTGGGGTGGCCTGTTCGGCAGGGCGGCTCGGTAGTCGACCGCGCGGTGAAATGGTTCACGGGGGACGGCTCCGCTGTGGCATCGGAGAACCGGTGGTATGCCGATTGCGGCGTGGGTTCGGCGGGACAGTCGTAACGGCCCCGAGCTATCGACCCGCGCCCCACCCACGACACCGCCCTGTCCAGCGCTCTGAGCCAAGCCGCCGCCGACCCTGAACTGGCCCCATTGGTCGCCGCTGTCGAAGCGATGAACACCAACGCGGCCCGCGGCACCCGAATTCCGCAGGCATAGCGGTTCATTCGGTGCATCGGTGATTGTCGAAATGTCCGGCCGCGCTCGACCTGGATGCTCGTCACATGTGCGGGCTGCCATGCAGACAGTGGTCCGAATCGCGCCTGCGCGGTTCACTTGGTGCTCTGGTTGATCGGCGCGATGATCTGGTCGCGCGTTGGCCTGTATTCCCATTGCGGTGCGTGCTGCGACGCGGACAAGTGGTCCGAATCTCGCCGGGGCGGGTCAAAGGGTGCGCCGGTCAACCTCATGCTCGGCACGGGAGGGTGTATCGAGTGTCGTGAAAGGCAAGCAATGCCGATGTGCTGGCTGGGCCGTCTGCGCGGATCGAGCTACTCGACGGTGACGGTGCCGCGCATCTGGGGGTGCAGGGAGCACAGGTAGCGGTAGGTGCCGGGGGCGAAGAAGGTGTAGCTCCATTCGCCCTTGTCGAAGATCGGGCTGTTGATGCCCATGGCCTTATCGCCGATGCCCTGGACGGTGTGCGGGACGGAGTCCTTGAACTTCCAGGTCACGGTCTCGCCGACCTTGACGGTGACATCGGCGGGGGAGAACTTCATATCCGTGACATCGACGGTGACGGCGGCGGATTTCGAATCGCCGGACCTGGTCGTCGTCGGCTGGCCGGCCTTCGCGGTGGTCGATGCGGCAGTCGAGTTCGTATCACTGGAGCCGCAGCCTGCCAGCAGTAGTGTCGCGGCCAGGACGAATCCGGTTGCGATCCGGGTGGACATCGCGCGGCGCACCATCGGCATGACGGCCAAGCGTAGTCTGCTGACGGTGCGGGCCCGCGCGGCGCCATGACGTTGCCGCTTCGGCTTGTCTCGTACGAGCAGAACCGCAGTGCCCGATCGACGCAGTGGAGGCGAGCGTTCATGTCCAGCCAGCGAGGCTACTTCACCGCCGATGAAGTGCGCGCCGCCGAGGCCGAGCTGTTCACCCGTGTCCCCGAGGGCATGCCCATGAATCGGGCGGCCTACGGGTTGGCGAGGGTGGCCGCGAGCGAATTGCGTGCGCGGACCAGCGGCATCGCGGGTAGGTCGGTGCTGCTGCTCGTTGGCTCCGGTGATAACGGCGGCGACGTGCTATGGGCCGGATCAATGCTGCGTCGCCGCGGCGTCGCCGTGACCGCTCTGCTGCTGAATCCGGAACGCGCCCACGCGAAAGGCCTTGCCGCACTGCGCAAGGCAGGTGGCCGGATCCGAAATGCGTCGGACGTATTGCGCACCGATGGTGCGAGTTCGACCACGTCAGGCGACGCCGGATCGATTCCCGCCGAGGCGGCCAGCGCGATGGGGGTGAGTTCCGTTGAGCCAGCTGGCGCGACGGGCTCGAACTTCGCTGGGGCGGGTGGCGCGACGAGGGCAAGTTCCCTTGGACGGGGCGCGGTCAGGTCGAGTCCCGCCGGATCGGCTGACAGCGCTGGATCGAGTGGCGCCGGATCGAGTGGCGCCGGATCGAGTGGCGCTGGATCGAGCCTGGATGAAACTGGCTTGGGCGCACCCGACCTGGTGATCGATGGCATCGTAGGTATCTCCGGCCACGGCCCGCTGCGCCCGATGGCCGCGGAAATCGTTGCCGCTCTGAATGTTCCGATCATCGCCGCCGATCTGCCGAGCGGGGTCGATCCGGACACCGGCGCGGTGACCGGCCCGGCGGTCCGAGCCGAGGTCACGGTCGCCTTCGGCGCATACAAGCCGGTACATGCCTTGGCCGCGCCCTACTGTGGCCGAGTCGAACTGGTGCCCATCGGTTTACGGCTTCCCGAACCGAATCTCGCAGCGCTGGAACCTGCGGAGATCGGTGCGCGGTGGCCGATCCCGGGACCCGCAGACGACAAATACACCCAGGGCGTCACCGGCATCTGCGCGGGCAGCGCAACCTATCCCGGCGCAGCCGTGCTGTGCGCAGGTGCCGCCGTCGCGGCCACCTCCGGTATGGTCCGCTACGCCGGAACCGGTGCGGCCGAGGTCCTCGACCATTTCCCCGAAGTCATTGCCGCCCAGACCATCTCCTCCACCGGCCGAGTGCAGTCCTGGGTCTTCGGCCCCGGCACGGGCACCGACACCGATGCCCACAAGCGACTCGCCGAAATCCTCGCCACCGACCTGCCCGTCGTCGTCGACGCCGACGGCCTCACCTTGCTCGCCGCCGATCCCGACCTAATCCGCGGCCGCACCGCCGCGACCGTATTGACCCCGCACGCAGGCGAATTCGCCCGCCTGACCGGGCACGAAGTCGGCCAGGACCGGGTGGCCGCGGTCCACGAGCTCGCCGAATCCTGGCAACTCACCGTCCTGCTCAAAGGCCGAGCCACCCTTGTCGCGACGCCGGGCCGCCCTGTCCTCGTCAATGAGGCGGGGGGTTCCTGGGCCGCCACCGCCGGCGCGGGTGACGTCCTCTCCGGCATCATCGGCGCCCTCCTCGCTGCGGGCTACGATCCCGCCTGGTCCGCCGCGGCTGCCGCCCGCGTCCACGCCCTCGCCGCCAACCTCGCCGCCCACGAAAGCCACCCATCCGCCGCCCCCACCTCCGCATCACCGCTCCTCGACCACCTGCGTCCAGCAATCCGCATATTGCGCACGCTTGCGGCGAAGTGAGGTGCGCTGCCCGGACCGCACTTTTATTTCCGCATCGACGCCCCTGCGAGACGTGCTGGTCTCGGCGGGGCGTCCGGGCATCCGAGTCCTACCTACGCTCGCATCCAAGCGCCCCTGCCCCTCGCCGTTGGGCCATGAACCGACGCCCTCGCGCGAGCCAGAAGCCGAATGGCAGGATCAATAGGCGTGGAGGCGCAAGTGGAGACGGTTATCGATCTGGATGCCATTGCCCACAACGTGCGGATCCTGCGTGAATATGCGGGGGACGCGGCGGTGATGGCGGTGGTCAAGGCCGACGGCTACAACCACGGCGCCGTCGAGGTCGGGCGGGCCGCGCTGGCGGCCGGTGCGGCCGAACTCGGGGTCACCACGGTCGCCGAGGCGGTGCAGTTGCGCACCGCCGGAATTACCGCCCCGATCCTGTGCTGGCTCAATAATTCCGATGCCGACTTCCGCGCCGCGGTCGAGCACGATATCGAGATCGGCGTGTCCTCCTTGGAGCATTTGCGTGCGATCGAGGCGGTGGCGCGCGCCTGCGGCCGGCCTGCCATCGTCTCGCTGAAGGTCGACTCCGGCCTCAATCGCAACGGCATTGCGCCCCTCGAGTACCCGGCGGTGCTCGCGGCCCTACGCATGCTGGTGGATGAACAACTGGTGCGGTTCCGCGCGATCTTCTCTCACCTCGCACACGCCGATGAGCCGGACCACCCCTTTCTCGACGTCCAGCGCGCCCGCTTCGTCGAGGCCGTAGCCGCCGCCAAGGAACACGGCCTCGAACCGGAACTGGTCCACCTCGCGAACTCGGCTGCCACGCTCAGCCGCCCGGATCTGGCCTTCGATATGGTCCGCCCCGGGATCGCGATGTACGGCCTGACTCCGATACCCGAACTCGGTGACTTCGGCCTACGGCCCGCGATGACCTTCCAAGCGCGAGTCGCCTTGGTCAAAGAGGTCGCCGCCGGTGAGGGCGTCTCCTACGGCCACCAGTGGATCGCTCCGCACGACACCACCGTCGCCCTCATCCCCGCCGGATACGCCGACGGTGTGTTCCGTCCGTTGAGTAACCGCTTCGCGGTGTGGCTCGGTGGCGCATTGCGCCCCAACGTCGGTCGCATCTGCATGGACCAATTCGTCGTCGATCTGGGCGACAATGCCGCGCGCGTCGGCGAAGGCGATACCGCGATCCTGTTCGGCGCGGACCGACCCCGCGCCCAGGACTGGGCAGATCTGCTCGGCACCATCCACTATGAGATCGTGTGCTCCCCACACGGCCGAGTGGTGCGGCGCCACGTAGGGGGAATTCGATGAGAACAGTCGTCCGCGGCGGTTTGGCAACCGCCGGTGTGGTCGGCGCGCTGGCTGGCGCCCATGCCTTGCGCCGCATCGGCGCCCGGGTGCTCCGGCCCACTCGTGTCGACGAATACCGCGACGAGAACTTCGACCTGCTCGACGAGGACCGCTCCGGTGCGGTGCTCACCGAAGACGGTGTGCGCCTGGCCACCCGGGAATGCGGCCCGCCCGCCGCCCCGGTCACCGTGATCTTCGTGCACGGCTTCTGCAACACCATGGAGTCGTACCACTTCCAGCGCCATGGTCTGGAAAAGCGCTGGGGCACAAGCGCTCGCCTGGTCTTCTTCGATCTGCGCGGGCACGGCCGTTCAGGCACCCCGACCACCGGCAGCTGCACCGTCGCCCAACTCGGGCGCGATCTGGCGGCCGTCATCGAAGCGACCGCGCCGACCGGTCCGGTGGTCCTGGTCGGTCATTCGCTCGGCGGCATGGCGGTGCTCGCCGCGGCAGCGCAGTTCCCGGAGTTGTTCGCGGCGCGGGTCATCGGGATCGGTCTGCTCTCGACCGCCGCGGCCGAGGTCACCTCGGCGGGTATCGGGCAGCTGCTGCGCAACCCGGCGGTCGACGGCTTCCGCTTGGCCGTGCACACCGCGCCGACGTTGGTGCAGGCCGGGCGCAGCACCGTCCGGCATGTGATCGCGCCGATACTGCACGTCAGCTCGTTTCACGGACCCGTCAGCCCTACGCTGTCGCGCTTCACCACGCTCATGATCGACCGCACGCCCGTCGAAACGATCGTGAAATTCCTGAAGGCCTTCGAACTGCACGACGAATCTGCCGCGCTGCCGACGCTCGCCGGGCTGCCGGTGCTGGTACTGGGCGGCGCGCACGATGTCGTCATTCCGTTCCGCAACTCGCGGGCGTTGGCACGCGAATTGCCCGAGAGCGAACTCGTCCGACTCGATGACGCCGCGCATATGGCGCATATGCAATTCCCGGATCTCGTCAATGCCGCACTCGACCGGCTGCTCGTACGTGCGGGCGTCATCGAGGACACCCAATCAACCGCGGAGGTCGCCGGTGACTGAACGGCAGCAACGGATTCTGCCCACGGTCGCCGACACCGAGGCCTTCGGTCGTGAACTCGCCACGGGTCTGGGCGCGGGTGATCTGGTGGTACTCGACGGACCGCTCGGTGCGGGCAAAACCGCACTGACTCGCGGTATCGCCGAGGGCCTCGGCGTCCAGGGCCGGGTCAGCTCACCGACCTTCATCATCGCCCGCCAGCACCGGGCCGGACAGCGCGAGGGTGCCGCGCCGGTGCCGCTGGTGCATGTGGACGCGTACCGACTCGGCGGCGATCTGGACGAATTGGACGCCCTGGATCTCGACACCGATCTGCATCAGGCGGTCGTGGTGGTGGAGTGGGGCAAGGGTGTCGTGGAACACCTCGCCGAGCGGCACCTGTACGTGTTGCTCTCGCGCGAACCGAATTCCGAAGTCCGCACCGCGATCTGGGAATGGGTCGGATAGGTCGCGGAGAGGCCCCTTGACCAGGGTGCCGTAACTACCGAGTAGCTCCGCACCACGCCCAGGTACCACCCGGTATCGTTGGGCCAATCATGCTTGTACTAGCCGTCGACACCGCGACCCCCGCCGTAACGGCGGGATTGGTGGAACTGGAGCAGGCCGCACCCGGCACCGTCGCACCGGCGCGGGTGCGCACCGTCGCCGCTCGCGTCCGGGTCGACGCCCGCGCTCACGCCGAGGTGCTCACTCCGCAAATCCTCGAATGCCTCTCGGAGGCAGATCGTTCCAGGGCCGATATCGAGGCCGTCGTGGTCGGCATCGGTCCGGGGCCGTTCACCGGACTGCGCGTCGGCATGGCGACCGCCGCCGCCTTCGGTGACGCGCTCGGCGTCCCGGTCCACGGTGTGTGCAGCCTCGACGCGATTGCCGCCGACGCGGCGCTCGAACCCTCGCTGCTGCCTGGCATCACACCCGAGAGCGAACTGCTCGTGGTCACCGACGCGCGCCGCCGCGAGGTGTACTGGGCCCGCTACCGTGACGGATATCGCATCGAGGGCCCGGAGGTGAGCAAGCCCGGTGACCTGGATCCCGTGCAGGCCACCATGATCGCCGGTTCCGCCTCGCACGTCGATCTGTTCGACCTGCCCGTGCTCCCGGCCGAAACTCCGTCACCCGCCGGTCTGGTGCGGGTCGCGGCTGCCGAACTGCTGGCGCGCGCCGTCCCGGAACCGTTGATCCCGCTGTACCTGCGCAGACCGGATGCGGTGGAACGGAGCTACCGCACGCTCGACCGGACGGGAGCGTGACGGCCGTGGAACCCGACCGGAGGTCCAAGGGGCGAAGCAGACCCGTGACTCGCATCGAGCCCATGGATGTCGCCGATATCGAGCGCTGTGTCGAACTCGAGCAGTTGTTGTTCCCGGAGGACGATCCGTGGCAGGCGGTGTCGTTCCACTCCGAACTGGCCGGACCACACAACCGCTATATCGTCGCGCGTGACGAGGCCGGGCGAATGGTCGGCTATGCGGGTATCGCGCTGCTCGGTGATGCCGAACACCCCGAGGCCGAGGTACACACCATCGGCGTCGATCCAGGCTGCCATCGCGGCGGTGTCGGCACCATGCTGCTGGAGGCGCTGCTCGCCGAGGCCGGTAAGCGCGGCGGGCCGGTCTTCCTCGAGGTGCGCACCGATAACGCCCCCGCCATCGCGCTCTACGCCAAGCACGGCTTCCACATCATCGGCCTGCGCAAGAACTACTACCATCCCAGCGGCGCCGACGCGTACACCATGCGCAGACCGGAACTAGCAGCGAACCCGGCCTGGCGCCCGCAGCCGGCCGAATCGGCACAACCGAACGAGGTGCTTTCGTGATCGTCATGGGTATCGAAAGTTCCTGTGACGAAACGGGAGTCGGCATCGTGCGCCGACACCCCGACGGCACCTGCGAACTGCTCGCCGACGAGGTCGCCTCCAGCGTCGAACAGCACGCCCGCTTCGGCGGTGTGGTCCCGGAGATCGCCTCACGCGCACATCTCGAGGCCATCGTGCCCGCGATGCGCCGAGCGCTGGCCGCCGCGGGCATCAGCAAGCCCGACGCACTCGCGGTGACCATCGGACCCGGACTGGCCGGTGCGCTGCTGGTCGGCGTCGCGGCCGCGAAAGCCTATGCGGCAGCGTGGGATGTGCCGTTCTACGCACTGAACCATCTCGGTGGACACGTCGCGGTCGACACCCTCGAACACGGTCCGATGCCGCCGTGCGTCGCGCTGCTGGTCTCCGGTGGGCACACGCATCTGCTGCACGTCACCGATCTGGCCGCGCCGATCGTCGAACTCGGTAGCACCGTGGACGACGCGGCGGGCGAAGCCTTCGACAAGGTCGCCCGGCTACTCGGCCTCGGCTTCCCGGGGGGACCCGCGCTGGATGCCGCTGCGGCACACGGCGATCCGAAGGCCATTGCCTTCCCCCGCGGCATGACAGGTCCCCGCGACCCCCGCTACGACTTCTCCTTCTCCGGCCTCAAAACCGCCGTCGCCCGCTACGTCGAGGCGGCCCAGCGCAACGGATTCACCGCCGATGAACTTCCGATCCCGGACATCGCGGCATCGTTCCAGGAGTCGGTCGCCGACGTACTCACCATGAAGGCGGTACGTGCCGCCCAGGACGTCGGCGTGCAGACCCTGGTCCTCGGGGGCGGCGCCACCGCGAACTCCAGAATCCGCTCGATGGCCGAAGACCGCTGCGCCGCGGCCGGATTGCGCCTGCGCGTCCCCAAACCCCGCCTGTGCACCGACAACGGCGTAATGATCGCCGCCCTCGGTGCCCACGTGATCGCAGGCGGCGCACCCCCATCTCCCCTGACCGTCGCCACCGACCCCGGCCTCCCAGTCTCCGTCAGCCAACTCGCCTGACGCAATCAAGATCAGGTGGCACTGCGGGCGGTCATCTCTCGCATTTTGCCGCCAAAATTTCACGTGATCGTTCGACCAGCCGGGCGTGCGTGGTGGTGGAACCGGTGAGTGGGTTAGGGGTGGGGTGCGTGGGGTGTTGTTCCGTACGGACTTCTCGGGGTGCTGGCTCGAGTTGTTGCCGTGCCGTGGTTTTCCTGGCCGTGCTGGGCACGTCGTGTGCCGTACCCTCCCACAGTCAGGCGGTGGCTTCCAGCTCGGTCGACTGGCTGTGGTTGCGTTGTCGAGGGTAGTCGAACGGTGGTTGTGGGTGGGATTCTGAGCAACCATTCGACTACCCTCGCCGGGTGAGCTGCGTTTGGATGGTGGCAGCACACATTGCTCTGCCTGGCTTTCAGTCGTGCGGGCCGATGAACTGTCCGGACAGGCCCGCGCTCGACCCAAGTTTCGCCCTGGGTGGGAACGGAATCCGCGATTGCGCGGGTGTCTGTGTCGGCTCCGGTTGCGGCGGCGATGACGCCGGACCGCGGTCCTGACCCGACGACCCGGCACCCGGCGAATGCGGATTTCCGAACAGCGGTCCGAGTAACTCGGGGAACGGAATCGGCGGCAGATTCGGATCCGGGCGCAGCGTCGGCGCGGACGGCGTGGTCCCGACGGGCGACGAGGCGGTCGAGGTGGTCGGTTGGCCGCGGTCCGGAGTGAGCGAGGGGATACTGGCACCGGAGGGCCGGTTGGTGCTCTCCCGGCTCGGGCCGGTGGTCGAAGTGCCCGCGCCGGTCGGTGGCATCACCGTCACCGGCGCCGTGGGTAGTTGGGCACTGCTGGTGGTGCCCGCGGGGGAGATCTCGTCGTCCCCGGTCGGTGCGAAGGTCTTCACCCCGTAGCCGATGACCAGCCCGACCACCACGATCGCACCCGCCAGCGTGCCGACGACCTTGGTGAAGGTGCCGACCGGCGCGTCGGCGGCGCCGACTACCGGGAATACCGACGGCTGCACCGAATCCGCCACCAGCGCGGCGCCTTTCGCGATCACCGCCTCCGGATCGTCGATGGTGTGCACCGGAATGTCCAGCGCGCGTTCGAGGGTGGACAGGACAGCCGGAATATTGGCCCCGCCGCCGATCACAATCACGGCCTGCGGAAACGTGGGTGCCCGCGCGAAAACCGCGGCGACGAAAACGGCGGTATCGCGCAGCAGATCCGAGATCAGTTCCTCGAAGTCGGCCCTGGTCAGCTTGAGCGGCTCCCCGGCGACATGATCGATGGTCACGGCGGGCGCGATCGATAGGTGTTCCTTGGCGGCGCGGCCGCGGTTGGTCAGCATGCCCCGGTTGGGGCGGGTGCCGCGCCGGGCGTAGTGCAGATCGACCAGGTGGTGATAGATCAGCTCGTCGATGGCGTTGCCGCTGATCGTCGTTGTGCGTTCGGTGCGCAGGATGGTGGCGTCGGCTCGGCCGGCCACGGTGACGCTGAGACCGGTCGCGCCGAGGTCGACGATGGCGACCGTTTCGTAGCGGTCCACGAGTCCGGTGTGCCGCAAATACGTAAGTGCCGCAGTACCTTCCGGCACCAGCCGCAGATCGCGCTGTTTGCCGGTGGCCGACCGGATCACCTGCGCTTGCTCTTTGCTGCGATAGGCGACCGCGACGCTGGTGGGCGGGCGACCGGCAGCGGAGTCGACACCGACCGATTTCGCACCGGCGAAGCGCGCGCCGACCGGATGCGCCGGAAAGGCCACGTCATAGGAGAGTTGCGTGGTCGGAAGCTGAGTGGTCATGAGCTCGATCGAGGACGCGACGAGATCGCCGAGATCGGAGTGGGCCGCGTCCGCGGAAACCACTCGATAGTCGAAACTCTGCGCGCCATTGGACGCGGTAGCGACCAGCGCCGAGCACACGACCTCGTTACCGGCCGATATGCCGAGGGATGTTCGCATGTCACCTCCCTTCGAGCGGATGGTCATGGTGTCGCCGACCATCTCGAATGGACAGACGGACAGCTCGCGTGGATGGCGAGATCCGGACGCGGGACCGGGCCGACCCATTGTCCGGATGGGTCGCTGGGACGGCCATGGATCACGTGTGGTCTTGCCCTCTGGTGAAGCTTCTTGTTTGAAAACGCTGGTGTCGTGACGCTGGTACTGACGTTGATCTTGCTCTTGCGGAGCGGGTATTGCTCTGTGGCACTGGGTGTTTCGTGACGCTTGGTGCTCCCCTGAAGCGCTGGTTCGTGACGAACACGGCGAGCGGAGCACGACCGTCGTCAATACTGTCACAATCCGTTATCCGAACGTTACAGATTTGCCGAAGTCTTGGGAAGTCCTCAGACATCTGGGCGTGGCGTGGCGTGGCGCACGCGTGTCGGAAAACGACACGCGTAGGCCGGGACCAACGGTTTTGGCACCACCCAACCTTGAGCGCTGGCACTCTCATGTATAGAGTGCTAGTCGGCACTGTGTGATGTGCGTGTGCCAGTTCGACTACTGAGCAGGGGTCCCGGCACCCGCGACGACGGGGCTGATGCGCAGGGTCGAGTTCGAGTGACCGTCGGCGACTGCTTGCGGGTCGCTCGATACAAACCGATACCCGATGGTCCGGGACAACAGTTCCGGACGACCGTAAATCCCCTGAAAGTGGAGGGCTCAACGTGGCGAGCGTGAACATCAAGCCGCTCGAGGACAAGATCCTCGTCCAGGCCAACGAGGCCGAGACGACGACGGCCTCCGGCCTGGTCATCCCCGACACGGCGAAGGAGAAGCCGCAGGAGGGCACCGTCATCGCCGTCGGCGAAGGACGCGTCACCGACAAGGGTGACCGCATCCCGGTCGACGTCAAGGAAGGCGACGTCGTCATCTACAGCAAGTACGGCGGCACCGAGATCAAGTACCAGGGCGAGGAATACCTCATCCTGTCGGCGCGCGACATCCTGGCCGTCGTCACCAAGTAGCCGATAGGCACATGCGTTCCGCCCCGGTGTCTTTCGCGACCCGGGGCGGAGTGCGTTCGGCCCAGAACACACAGGAGCTGACAAAAACATGGCAAAGCAGATCGAGTTCGACGAGAAGGCTCGTCGTGCTCTCGAGCGCGGCGTCGACAAGCTCGCCGACGCGGTGAAGGTCACCCTCGGGCCGCGTGGTCGCCACGTCGTGCTCGCGAAGGCCTTCGGCGGCCCGACCGTGACCAACGACGGTGTCACCATCGCGCGCGATATCGACCTCGAGGATCCGTTCGAGAACCTCGGCGCGCAGCTGGTCAAGAGCGTCGCGACCAAGACCAACGATGTCGCCGGTGACGGCACCACCACCGCCACCGTGCTGGCCCAGGCGCTGGTGCGCGCGGGTCTGAAGAACGTTGCGGCTGGCGCGAATCCGATCGTGGTCGGTTCGGGCATCGCCAAGGCCGCCGACGCGGTCTCCGAGGCGCTGCTCGCGCTGGCCACCCCGGTCTCCGGTGAGCAGGCCATCGCGCAGGTCGCCACCGTCTCCTCGCGCGACGAGGAGATCGGCGAAATGGTCGGCAAGGCGCTGACCACCGTCGGCAAGGACGGCGTGGTCACCGTCGAGGAGTCCTCGACGCTGCAGACCGAACTCGTCGTCACCGAGGGCGTCCAGTTCGACAAGGGCTACCTCTCGCCCTACTTCGTCACCGACGCCGACAGCCAGCAGGCTGTCCTCGAGGATGCCTACATCCTGCTGAACCGGGAGAAGATCAGCTCGCTGCCCGATCTGCTCCCGCTGCTGGAGAAGATCGCCGAATCCGGCAAGCCGGTGCTGATCGTCGCCGAGGACGTCGAGGGCGAGGCGCTGTCCACCCTGGTGGTCAACTCGATCCGCAAGACCCTCAAGGCCGTTGCGGTGAAGGCACCGTTCTTCGGGGACCGGCGCAAGGCCTTCCTCGACGACCTCGCCGTCGTCACCGCGGGCACCGTGGTCAACCCGGATCTGGGCATCTCGCTGCGCGAGGCGGGCATCGAGGTGCTCGGCAAGGCGCGTCGCATCGTCGTCACCAAGGACGACACCACGATCATCGACGGTGCGGGCACCGCCGAGGACATCGCCGCCCGTGGCGCACAGTTGCGGCGCGAGATCGAGGCCACCGATTCCGATTGGGATCGGGAGAAGCTCGAGGAGCGCTTGGCCAAGCTGGCAGGCGGCGTCGCGGTGATCAAGGTCGGCGCGGCCACCGAGACCGCGCTCAAGGAGCGCAAGTACCGGGTCGAGGACGCCGTCAGCGCGGCCAAGGCCGCCGTCGACGAGGGCATCGTGCCCGGTGGCGGCACCGCCCTGGTGCACGCCGCGGCCAAGCTCGTCGAACTGCGCGACTCGCTCTCCGGTGACGAGGCCATCGGTGTCGAGGCGGTGCGTACCGCACTGTCGGCGCCGCTGTTCTGGATCGCCACCAATGCCGGCGTGGACGGTTCCGTGGTGGTCAGCAAGGTCGCCGACGGCAAGGAGGGCTTCAATGCCGCCACCCTCGCCTACGGTGATCTGCTCACCGACGGTGTCGTCGACCCGGTCAAGGTGACCCGCTCCGCGGTCGTGAACGCGGCGTCGGTGGCCCGGATGATTCTCACCACCGAGAGCGCCGTGGTCGACAAGCCCGCCGAAGCGGAGCACGACCACAGCCACCACGGTCACGCGCACTGAGCGCAGGCCGCACGGTAGAAGGCCCCCGGGACCGCACGTCCCGGGGGCCTTCGTGTTGTGAGCAATATGAACGCAATAGCGCGCAACAAGTCGAAAAATTCAATCGCGAGAACTGATTCCGACCCTGGTCGGCGAAGTTCTAAGAGGCGACGGGTGGTTGCTCGGCGGCGATGGCGGCGAGCAACCTGGCACGCAGGGCGGCGGGCGGCTGGGCCGCCGTCGCCTCCGCGAGAGTGCCGAGGACTTCCTTCGTCTGCTGGACTTCGATCATGAATTCCGCGCGTAGTACGGGGTCCTCACCGTCGAGCACTTCCTGCAACGCATTGTGGTCTTCGTCGTCGATCGATCCGAGCGCGACGGCGTGCGCGAGATCGATCCGGGCTTCGTTCATCTCACGTCACCCCCAAACTTTTCTTCAGTCGTGTCAATCCGTCCCGTATACGGGACTTAACGGTCGGTAACCCTACGCCGAGGAAGTCGGCGACTTCCGCGTAGGTTCGCCCGCCGTAGTAGGCGAGCGAAATGGCCTCCCGCTGAGTCTGTGTCAATGTCCCTAGACCCTGCTGGACGGCCTGTTGCTCGAGCCTTCGCTCCACTTCTTCGGTGACCTCATCGAATTCGTTGCCGAGAACCCTTATCCCATAGGCGACTTCGCGCAGGGTATGGGCCTGTTCGGCGCGGACCCGGTCGACGGCCCGCCGATGGGCGAGGGTCATCAACCATGTCACCGCGGAACCTTTGGTCGCGTCGAAACTGGACGCGGTCCGCCAGATCTGGAGATACACCTCCTGGGTGGTCTCCTCCGCGTAGCCGGGGTCGTGCAGGACGCGTAGCACCAAGCCGAACACGCGCGCGCACGTTCGGTCGTACAGCTCGGCGAATGCTTCCTGGTCGGACCGGCCGCAACGTTCGAGAAGTGCGGCGAGCTCGATACTTTCGGCGGCGCGTGCCGTTACCGCAGATTCCACCCGATTCGACGTAATGGTGGGTGGGATGGCTTCTCTTCGGAACGAGTCGCCCTCTGCGGCCGGCGGCCGCGTTGTCACAACGCTCCATTCTGTGTCATCGGTCACTACCGTAGCTGGCCGCTATCGGACCCCATGCGGTGGGGTGTCAGCGAACCGCATGCGGGGCCGGCAACTTCCCGGTAAGCCTCGACACGCCAGACGTTTCTGGAGGGGACACGCCGTGACACGCCGCTGGTTTCATGAAACGCCGCATCTGCGACCGACTTCGGCTTGTGGCCATCGCCGGGTGTTTGCTAGGCATTCGGCGCGCCGCGCCACCTGGATGGGGAGAAGTTGGTTTTAAACGGCCATCCGACGACGGTTACGTCGAGCGTGCATCTCCCGCTCGGTTTCGGACATACCGCCCCAGATGCCGTAGGGCTCGCTGACTTTGAGCGCGTGGCTGCGGCACTGCATGAGCACCGGGCAGGCTCGGCAGATCTCTTTGGCGCGCATCTCGCGTGCGGTGCGGGCGCGGCCGCGTTCACCGTCCGGATGAAAAAACACCGCGGAGTCCTGGCCTCGGCAGGATCCTCGCATCTGCCAGTCCCAGACGTCCGCGTTCGGTCCGGGGAGGTGGGTCGGCATGGGCATGGTGAACTCCTCGTGGTGCGAGCTCGTCAGCGTTGTCGAGCAGTTGTTCTGCAACAGTTGTGGCCACGGCGCTGGGTCGGCGGCGTGCCATGGGCTCGCCTATTGCGGTCGCTGCAATTTCGCGCGGCGCCGACCGTGGCGATGAGTTACGTTAGGTCCAGCCGCGAAATTCCGTCAATAGTTCGATCCAGCAGTTTTCTAAATCTTAAGCTGCAAAAATTAACCTCGAAGCTGTTTACTTCTTGGACCCGTCCGGTAATACTGATCGGTTGGTCAGAGGCTGGTATATCTTCGCATGGCGTCAGTATTCCGCATTCCCGCAGGTGGGAACCCTTCGGTGGTTGCATCCCCGTGTAGTAGCGAGTAGGCGAAGACGTGGGCACTATCACACCGTCGACGGGCCGCTACGATGTTCGGTCGATCGGAGATGGCAGAAACGGGGCGCTGAGGTTAATTGCGCGAAACGCATGTGAATTCCGGTCACACACGCTATGCGATTGCCGGAAGTACTTTTACTTGATGGAAACATGGCGACGGCGATGAAATGCTCAATATTAGCCGGAAGTATCTGACGGACGTGTTTCTCGCGGCGTGGCCACCCGCGGCGCTCGGGTTAGAGTTCGGCGTGCCCGTGCCTTCTTCCCCTATATATATCGAGTCCGCCATGCTTGCCGACGCGGCTTTCGGTGCCTGTCCCGGCCGTGCCGCTACCGAGTTGCCAACCGCTGTGAACCCACTCGATTTCTGGCATCGGGCGGTGATCTTCGGTGGTCAGGGTCGCTACGCCGCGGCGCGTGAAGAGTTGCGAGTATTGCGCGCACACACCACCGATCCGGTGTTGGTTTCGCTGGCCGCGAGTACCGAGGGCTCGTTTCTGCGTCAGCTCGGCTGGCATGCCCGTGCCGCCGGACACGACGGTCGCGCGGCCGCGTTGATTCTGCCGACGGGGGATGTGGTCGGTCCCGAACGCGTGGACGCGATCTGTGACGCGCTGACCGGTCTCGCGGCCGATGCGCTCGGCATCGGCCGTCTGGCGCTCGCTTCCCGCCTGCTCCGGCGCACTCATGACGCGATGACCCAGACGCGGTCGCCGCACAGCTGGCGAACGCTGATCCGGTGGCATTGGGTCTGCGCGGAGACCGCACTCGCCGCCTGCGCCGCCGACACCGCCGCGTCCCATGCCGCGACGGCCCTCGCGCTGGCCGAGGACGGACCGTCCGTCCGGCATCGGGTCAAGTCCCGGCTCCTGGTCGCGGCGACCGCCGCGGCAGCCGGTGATGTCGAGCATGCGCGAACGCTCGCCGATGAGGTCGCCGAGCAGTGCCGCGAGCACGGATTGCTCCCATTGCGTTGGGCCAGTTCGATGTTGCGCTCAGGGGTGTCCACGGGGACTCGCGCGAGCGCGGCCGCGGCCGATGCGCAGAAGTGCGCGCAGACAATCCGCCGTCGTGGCGGGCACTTTCGTCCCATGAGTGATTCCCGAGTCTGATCAAGACACCACCGTGTTGTCCGGATCCACGGGTTGTATCGCTATTGTTAGACCCGTTCCGCCCCTTCGGCGGAAGCACTGGTCATCACTGCCGGTGCCACTTGTAACGCCAGGAAATTCTCTGACGATGACGAACACGGGCGAAGAGTTGGACCTCGCCGTCGCTGCCGCTGCGCAGGGCGACAGATCCGCTTTAGCTCAGGTACTCGAATTGGTCCGCCCGTTGGTGGTGCGCTATTGCCGCGCGCGGATCGGCGCCGCGGAGCGTGGACAGCTCTCTGCGGACGACGTCGCGCAGGAGGTATGTCTGGCCGTGATGACAGCTCTGCCCCGGTATCAGGACCAGGGCAGGCCCTTCATGGCCTTCGTATACGGAATCGCTTCGCACAAGGTTGCCGACGCTCATCGCAACGCCGCCCGTAACAAGGCGGAGGCAATGGCCGAAGTACCAGATGTCATATCCACCGACCAGGGGCCGGAACAGCGAGCTCTCGAGTCCGAAACGAGCAGGCAGATGAACAGTCTGCTCGCGACGCTTCCGGAGAAGCATCGAGAGATTCTGATCCTGCGTTTGGTCATGGGTTTGTCAGCAGAAGAAACCGCAGTCGCCGTGGGCAGTACGGCGGGTGCGATACGCGTCGCCCAACACCGGGCGCTCGCGAAACTGAAGTCACAAGTGGCGAGGGCAGGTGAAATGTATGGCTAGGGATGGCGAGCGCGGTCGGGGCGACTGGAAGGCGCGACGTGGATCGCGAAACAGCGGTCCCTACGCCGGGAGTGGTGACACCGGTCCGGTGGACATCGCGGCGGTGCGCAGAGACGATGCGCTGATTGATGCCATTGCTAGCAACGGCCCGGTACAGACCGACAGCGCGGAGGAGTTTCAGCTCGCGTCGCTGCTGGCGGACTGGCGAGCGGAGCTGATTTCTCCGCCGTTGCCCGCTGAACCGAATCTCGATGAGATCGTTGCCGCGGTCAATCAGGAGATCGGTGCCCGGCAGGTCCGGATCGGTGCGCAGTCCGGTGGGCGACTTCGGCTTGTCCGTCCGATTCTCGGGACGGCTGCCGCGCTGGCGCTGGTCATCGGTGGTCTTTCGGCGTTCTCCTACGGCGCCGCTCCTGGTGATCCGCTCTGGCGGGTCAAGGAAGTCGTGTTCAGTGAACAGGCGCAGTCGACCGTGGTGCAGCGCGCCGACAGCGATCTGGCCAATGCGAAAACGATGCTCGCTCAGGACAATCCGGAGCAGGCAAGGGCAAAGCTGGAGGGCGCCAAGGCGAATGCCGAACTGATCGACGATCCGGTCAAGCGGGACAAGCGAATCAACGAATTCAACGCCTTGCTCGCGGAGTTGAACAAGATCGCTCCGGAGATCGGGAAGTCGCTCGCGGCGAGCACGACATCGACGACGACGCCCAACCCGACGGCAACCGACGGCACCAACTCGCCGACCACCAGGCCTTCCGGCGATGCTGGTTCTACCTCAGCGGTGGTTCCGCCGATCGATTCGAAGGTGCCGACGACGGAGCCGAACACACCAGGCAAGTCGACACCGCCGACAACCGCGCCGCCGGTTAGCACTCCTGCTCCCGAACAGCCCACCCAGCCCAGTCATCCGACTCAGGCTCCACCGACCACCGTGGGCACCCAGCCCACGGGGGTCGTGCCGAGCGTGGACTCCGGCCCGCCCGCGCAATCCCCGACTCATCAGCAGCCGCCGACCTTCGTGGTTCCCACCGGTTTGCCGTCTTTGCCGGGGTTGCCCGGATCGGGACCGGCCACTTAATCGGAGTCGATACTCCGACAGTGCTTTGGTTCGTGAGAAGCGTTCGATCGAGCAGAAGCGCTGTGGCGGATGCATATCCGTCACTTTCGCGCGTGCGTGGGTGCGCGGACATTCGAATTGTTGTGCATGAACCGATCGCCGACAGGCGGTCGGCTTTTTGTATGTCAGCTATTTCACATCGCGCCCGCGCGTCAGCGCGCTGTGTGTGAGGCGCGCGATGTCAGCTGTCGAACCCGTCGAATCCGTCGCCGTGGAAGGCCTCGTTCATCGAGGCGTCCGCGTATCCCCGGCAGTAATCCCAGGTGACATACGCTTCCGGCATCGGGTCGTAGGCGGGCTCGTGCGGGCGCACCGTGCCGTCGACCAGCAGCTGAAGCAGGTTGGCGCGCAGCATATCCCAGTCGTGGTAGTGATCTTGCCTGCAGTCTTCGCAGCTGACCACGAGTCCTCGGATGCCACGGTGCGCTAGTAGTGCCTCATACACCGCAAGGTCGGCGAGATCCTCCTCGACCGCAAGGCGCTCGTGGGGATCCAGCGGTTCGCCGGGCTCGATGGCATCGAGTGCGGCGGACGGGTCGGAGGGGTCTCCGGCGAACGGATCCGGCGGCAAGCCAGGTGGTAGATGGTCACGCACACCCCCACGGTACGCAGAACAGGGTGCTCTTCGCCAGCTATGTGGCGCGCCAGTTTCGGTGGTGGGCTCAGTTCCGTGAGCGAGCGCAGCGAGTGAACCATGGGTACGGGCGCTCACGCGCACGACGGAGTCGAGCGTCAGCGAGGCGCAGTCGTGAGCGAGCGCAGCGAGTGAACCAATAGGTACAGGCGCTCACGCGCACGACCGTCAGCGAGGCGCAGTCGTGAGCGTGTTTGCGGGACAGATACCATGGGTGACAGGCCCCGGCCAGTATCCGACAGCGCTGGCGGAGCCGCCACCGTCCAACCCATCAGCTTCCACGACGCCGGCCACCCCGGCGTTCGTTGCTTTCGACGTTCAGGAGGGGTCGATCCGAATGAGTAATCCCGTATCGGGCGAACGAATCGCGGTCCGCCCTCCTACGGGTGGTGACGATTCGAACAAGATCGCCATGCTCGGTCTCACGTTCGACGATGTGCTGTTGCTACCGGCCGCTTCGGATCTCATCCCGAGCTCGGTGGAAACCTCCAGCCAACTGACCCGTGAGATCCGGTTGCGCACCCCGCTCTGCAGCTCCGCCATGGACACCGTGACCGAGGCGCGGATGGCCATCTCCATGGCGCGCGCGGGTGGCATGGGCGTGTTGCACCGCAATCTGGCGGTCGCCGATCAGGCCGCGCAGGTCGAGACCGTCAAGCGGTCCGAGGCGGGCATGGTCACCGACCCGGTGACCTGTCGTCCCACCGACACCCTCGCCGAGGTCGACGCGATGTGCGCCCGCTTCCGCATTTCCGGACTGCCGGTGGTGGATGAGACCGGCGCGCTTGTGGGCATTATCACCAACCGCGATATGCGCTTCGAGGTCGATCAGAACCGTCGGGTCGCCGATGTGATGACCAAAGCGCCGTTGATCACCGCGCAGGAGGGCGTCACCGCCGAGGCCGCGCTCGGTCTGCTGCGCCGCCACAAGATCGAGAAGTTGCCCATCGTCGACGGTAACGGCCGCCTGCGCGGACTCATCACCGTCAAGGACTTCGTCAAGACCGATCAATACCCGAACGCCACCAAGGACCGTGACGGCCGCCTGCTCGTCGGCGCTGCGATCGGTGTCGGTGAGGACTCCTGGTCGCGCGCCATGACTTTGGCCGACGCCGGGGTCGACGTGCTCATCGTCGATACCGCGCACGGCCATCAGGCCGGTGTGCTGCAGATGGTGACCAAGGTCAAGGGCGAGGTCGGCGATCGCATCCAGATCGTCGGCGGCAATGTGGCCACCAGGGCCGGTGCGGCCGCGCTGGTCGAGGCGGGCGCGGATGCGGTGAAGGTCGGTGTCGGTCCCGGTTCCATCTGCACCACCCGCGTGGTCGCTGGTGTCGGCGTGCCGCAGATCACCGCGATCCTCGAGGCCGTCGCCGCGTGCAAACCGTACGGCGTTCCGGTGATCGCCGACGGCGGCATCCAGTTCTCCGGTGATATCGCCAAGGCCATCGCGGCGGGCGCGTCCACCGTGATGCTCGGCTCGCTGCTGGCCGGTACGGCCGAGTCCCCGGGTGAGCTGATCCTGGTGGGCGGCAAGCAGTTCAAGAGCTACCGCGGCATGGGTTCGCTGGGCGCCATGCAGGGCCGCGGCCAGGCCAAGTCCTACTCCAAGGACCGCTACTTCCAGGACGACGTGCTCGCCGAGGACAAGCTGGTGCCCGAGGGCATCGAGGGGCGGGTGCCGTTCCGCGGACCGGTAAACCCGGTGATCCATCAGCTCGTCGGCGGGCTGCGGGCGGCCATGGGCTACACCGGGTCGCAGTCCATCGCGGATCTGCAGGAGGCGCAGTTCGTGCAGATCACTGCGGCGGGGCTGAAGGAGAGCCACCCGCACGACATCACGATGACCGTCGAGGCGCCCAACTACACTGGTCGCGGTTAGCCTGCTCGCCGGGACGGAATGGGCCGTGCATGATCGGCCGTGCTCGCGATCATCGAGGTACACGGCCCTCGGCTTCGCGAGGTTTGAGAAGGGTAGGACCGCGATCCCTGACCTGAGGCCCAGGATGTAGTCGGCGACTCGGTATGACAGCCACGGACATTCGTGATCGCTGACCCGAATATGTGGCCACGAAACGTTCATATAGAGCTTCGGATTCGTCGGCGCACCCCGGCGGCTGTGCTCGCCGCTCGAGCCGACGGTCACGAAGCGAGTCTCACGAGCACGGAATTCGCGGCTGGTCTCGCCTCGTCGCACGAAGGCGTGGCCATCGAAACAACCAAGTTGTCCGAGCGCATACGATGCAGGTACAAGTCTCGACCGACTGGACGGTCATACACCCGGTGCCGACCTGCCCACGTGCGGTCACCACCACGGAGCGAGTCTTACGAGCGACCGTTCGCGGCCCGTCTCGCGTCCGAGCCGTCGAAGCGATGCGACGAAGTCGCGAGTCTCGACGGCTCGGACGCGAGACACCAGGGGGCCGCGAACACGCAGCGCCGCAGGCGCTGCCAAAGATAAGGAGAGCAAGCGTGCGCGACATGGTCGAGATCGGTATGGGTCGGACCGCCCGGCGTACCTATGAACTGGACGATGTCGATATCGTCCCGTCGCGGCGGACTCGTTCGTCGAAGCAGGTATCGCTGGCGTGGCAGTTGGACGCATACCGATTCGAGATCCCGTTCCTGGCGCACCCGACCGATGCGCTGGTCTCGCCGGATTTCGCCATCGAACTCGGCAGGCTCGGCGGACTCGGCGTCATCAACGGTGAGGGGCTGTGGGCCCGGCACGCCGATGTCGCCGCCAAGATCGACCAGCTGCTCGAACTCGTCGCCAAGGGTGGCTATGAGCGTGCCGTCGGGCTGCTGCAGGAACTGCATGCCGCGCCGATGGAGCCGGATCTGCTGGCCGCCGCGGTCGCGCAGGTGCGGGCCGCCGGTGTGACGGTGGCGGTGCGGGTGAGCCCGCAGAACGCCCGCGCGCTGACCCCGGCGCTGCTGCAGGCCGGTATCGACCTACTCGTGGTGCACGGCACCATCATCTCCGCCGAACACGTCGGCGACGGTGAACCGTTGAACCTCAAGACCTTCATCGCCGAACTGGATGTGCCGGTGGTGGCCGGTGGCGTGAGCGATCACAAGACCGCGCTGCACCTGATGCGCACCGGCGCCGCGGGCGTCATCGTCGGTTACGGTTCCTATCCCGGCGCGACGACGACCGGTGAGGTGCTCGGCATCGGGGTGCCGATGGCCACCGCCATCGCCGATGCCGCCGCCGCGCGTCGCGACTACCTGGACGAGACCGGCGGACGCTATGTGCACGTGATCGCCGACGGCGATATCGCCACCTCGGGTCAGCTGGCCAAGGCCATCGCCTGTGGCGCCGATGCCGCCATGCTCGGGGTCCCGCTTGCGCTGGCCGCCGAGGCACCTGGTCGCGGCTGGTACTGGCCGTCCTCGGCCGCGCATCCGTCGGTGCCGCGCGGTTCACTGCTGCACGTGGAGGATCCGTGGGATCTGGGCGGCGAGCTGTCCGGTGATACCGGCGAGACGGTGCGTCCGAGCCTGGAGCGTGTCCTGTACGGACCCTCCGACGACCCGTTCGGCTCGCTGAATCTCATTGGCGGCCTGCGTCGCTCGATGGCCAAGGCGGGCTACTCCGACCTCAAGGAATTCCAGCGGGTCGGTCTCAGCGTGCGCGCGTGAGGTAGCCGCGCTCAGCGGGCGTGCGTCGGCACGGATCGCTCGCGGAGGAACTGCTGGATGGCGTGATTCACCGGGTCGGGGTGGGTCATGGTGACCGCCAGGCGCGCACCCGCGATCTCGACGAAGGTCGATGCGGTGAGATCGGCGGCCAGCTGCTGGGTGCGCTCGCGGGCGATGCCGCTGTCGGTGGCGTGAATCACCAAGGCGGGGCAGGTGATTTCGGACAAGCGATCCGATACCGAATCGCGGCCGAGCAGACAGCCCGCGGCGACCTCGATGCCCTCGCGGTCGCGGACCAGCCAGCGTTTGGTCCAGATCGCCCGGTACCACTCGTCATCGCCGATCAGCCAATACGCGAGCTGTTCGACGGCCTCCTGCCGGGAGTCGTCGCCGTACCACTCGTCCAGGAATTTCTGGGTCGCGGTGGATTGCTCGGGCGTCGGGCCGTGCGCCTCGGTGCTGATCAGGATCAGCGCGGAAACCCGCTCGGGTGCGATGAGCGCGGTGCGCAGCGCGGTGAATCCCCCTTGCGCGGTGCCGCCGAACACGGCGCGTTCGGCGCCGAGATGGTCGAGCACGGTGAGGGCGTCGCGCGCGGCGGTCCAGTAGGTGAACGGTAGTCCCTGGTCTCTGGTGCGGCCGTGTCCGCGCGCATCCCAGGACACGATCCGGAATTCCGGTGCGAGCGCGGCCATCTGGGATGCGAACATCGTCCGGTCCATGAAGAATTCGTGTGCTAGTAAGACCACCGGACCGTCGCCGCCACTGTCCTCGTAGTGGATGTCGGCGTCTATCGCGCGGGCGAAGGGCACGGCATGAGGATAACCAGCAGTGCGGGGGCGCGCGGGACGATTTCAGCCGCTGGCATCTAAGGCTCGCTGGCGCTCGGCTCCGGCGCCAGCGATGCTGCTGTGCCGATGGTTCGCTCGCTGCGCTCCCTCACTAGTGCCGATAGTTCGCTCGCTGCGCTCCCTCACTAAACTGTTCGAGTGGCAGAAACTCAGAGACCGGTCCTCGTCGTCGACTTCGGCGCACAGTACGCCCAGCTGATCGCCCGGCGGGTCCGTGAATCGAGTGTTTATTCGGAGGTGATCCCGCATACCACCACGGTGGACGAGATCGCCGAGAAGCAGCCGCTCGCGGTGATTCTGTCCGGCGGACCGTCCAGCGTGTACGCCGAGGGCGCACCGCAGTTGGACGCGCGGCTGTTCGATCTCGACATTCCGGTCTTCGGCATCTGCTACGGCTTCCAGGCCATGGCGCAAGCGCTCGGCGGCACCGTCGCCCATACCGGCACCCGCGAATACGGCCGCACCGACCTCGATATCGACGGCGGTCTGCTGCACGGCGGTCTGCCCACCAAACAGCCGGTGTGGATGAGCCACGGCGATGCGGTCACCGATGCGCCCGAGGGCTTCGAGGTCACCGGCACCAGCGCGGGCGCTCCGGTCGCCGCATTCGAGAACCGGGCCCGCAGACTGGCCGGTGTGCAGTACCACCCGGAGGTGCTGCACTCGCCGCACGGTCAGCAGGTGCTCAGCCGCTTCCTGCACGAACTCGCCGGCATCCCCGCCACCTGGACTCCGGCCAATATCGCCGAATCGTTGATCACTTCGGTGCGCGAGCAGATCGGCGGTGGTCATGCGATCTGCGGGCTGTCCGGCGGTGTGGACAGCGCGGTCGCCGCAGCGCTGGTGCAGCGCGCCATCGGCGACCGCCTGACCTGTGTGTTCGTCGACCACGGCCTGTTGCGGGCGGGGGAGCGCGAGCAGGTGCAGCAGGACTTCGTCGCCGCGACCGGCACCAAGCTGGTTACCGTCGACGCGGTGGACAAGTTCCTCGGTGAGCTGAAGGGCGTCACCGATCCGGAGGAGAAGCGCAAGATCATCGGCCGGGAGTTCATCCGGTCGTTCGAGGACGCGGTCTCCGAGGTCGTCGTGGAACAGAGCGGTGGCGCCGAGCCGGAGGTCGAGTTCCTGGTGCAGGGCACGCTCTACCCGGACGTCGTCGAATCCGGTGGCGGCAGCGGCACCGCGAATATCAAGAGCCACCATAATGTCGGCGGTCTGCCCGACGATCTGGAGTTCGACCTCGTCGAGCCGTTGCGGTTGCTGTTCAAGGACGAGGTGCGCGCGGTCGGCCGCGAACTCGGGCTGCCCGAGGAAATCGTTGCCCGCCAGCCGTTTCCGGGGCCCGGCCTGGCCATCCGCATTATCGGCGAGGTCACCGCGGACCGCCTGGAGACGCTGCGGCAGGCCGATGCCATCGCACGCGAGGAGTTGACCGCCGCCGGACTCGATCGCCAGATCTGGCAGTGCCCGGTGGTGCTGCTCGCGGATGTGCGCAGCGTCGGCGTGCAGGGCGACGGCCGCACCTACGGCCATCCGATCGTGCTCCGCCCGGTCTCCAGTGAGGACGCGATGACCGCCGACTGGACCCGGCTGCCCTATGACGTACTCGAGCGCATCTCCACCCGCATCACCAATGAGGTGGCCGAGGTCAACCGGGTTGTCCTCGATGTGACGAGCAAGCCGCCGGGCACCATCGAATGGGAGTGACCCCGCAATCGGGCCTGATTTGCCGGATTTCGGGAGTACCGTCAGCCGGATAGACCAGTTCCCCAGGGGGTCCGGATGGCAGCGAAGAAGCCGCTCTGCACCTTTCACGCGGTCGTCGAGGCACCGTGTGGGGTGGTGGCCGCGCTGCTCACCACGGTGAGCGCAGGGCCGGTCGGTCCGGACAACGCCTTCTTCCTCGTCGACGGGCCCGACCCCGGGATCGAGTTGCGCGGCGGCCCGAATGAATTCCGGGCCGCGATCGCCGGGGATCTCAATGGGATTCGGGTCGAGGTGGATCGGGCGCAGGCGATGTTCGCGGTCGAGGGGCAGCGGTGGTTTCGTGCCGAATGCCGAGTGCTGCCGCATCCGAAGGGCGCTCGGGTGATCCAGCAGATGTTCAACGTCGCGACCAGTGGGCGGTGGATGGTGCCGATGATCGCGCGGGGTGTCGAGGGCAAGCAGCGGGTGAGTATGCAGCGGCTACTCGACCGGATCAGCGAGCATTTGGGCTGTCCGGCCTATTTGGAGTAGTTGTGGGCGGCGGTGTGCGGCCGAGGATGAGCTGCCCGAGCAATAAGCCGCCGCCGAGGTAGCTCCGGCTCGGTGTCAGCGGCATGAAACGGCCGATCGGGATTCCGGTATGGTCGGTCGGTTCGTCGTGGGTGTCGAACTGTTCCATGGGCATTGGCGTTGTACTCCTCCGGAAAGAGAACGGCCCGTCCGTGGGGGCGGGCCATTCGGGGTGATCAGCGGGGTCTGCGCGGGGATATGACCAGGAAGATGCCGACCACGATGGCGGCGATCACGACCACCCAGCCGAGCGAGGCCACACCGGTGGCGGTCATGGTGGCCGGGCCGATGAAGGCCCAGATGCTCACACCGAGGGCGAGCAGTCCGACGATCAGCAGGGAGACGGACGGTCCCCGCTTGGTGACGTTGTCATCGGTGGGGTCAGCCACGGTGCACCTCCGCATTGCCGGTCCGGACATGGACTTTCAGGTCGAGCACCGGCGCGCTGTCGGCATGCGGGCCGGTAATACCGGTGGGGCAGTTGACATCTCCCAGATTGACGGTGCAATCGGTGCGCACCGTCATGCCCTCGGGCAGCAGGATCCTGGCATCGCCGAGCCGGACCGCGACCTCGACGGTCCGGTTTTCGGTCAGGTTCAGCGACCGCAGATCCAATGTGCCTGTCCCCATCGTCAATTCGTACTTCGGGGCCAAGTCGGCCATCGAGGTCGGCGCCCAGGTGCGATCACCGACGGTGGCGCTGTCGAATTCGATCGGGCCGAGCATCGAGGCCAGCACCACGAATCCGGCGAGCGGTGCGGTCAACACCAGCAGGCCGAAGCCGCGACGGAGGAATGCGCCGATCACCAGACCCAACCCGATGACCGCCAGCGCCACCGCGCCGATGCGTCCCGGTGTCATCCACTCGACACCGGAGGCGGCCAGCGCACCCGCACCCGCGGCGGCCAGGATGGCCAGGCCGAGCACCACCGGGGTGAGCCGCGAGCGGGGACGCTTCGGCGGGGGCGTGACGATGGTGCGGGTCGGGGTGGGTTCGGGGAGATCCCAGGCGAGCGGTGCGACGCCGAGCGGGTCCCAGGAGGGTGGGGTCGGACCGGTCGGGGTCGCGGCCGTTGTGCGGGATGGGGGAGTGCCTGTGCGCGAAGTGGATTCGGTTCGCGATGAGCTGCCGCCGTTTTCCGAAGCGGCGTCGATATTGCTCGTACCGGGTGTCATGGCATATGTGGTGTCGCCATCTGTTGCGCCGGACGCCGTGCTCGCGTCGGACGGGCCGCCGGTCGTGTCCGGCGATTCGGGAGCGGCAATTCTCGGCGTTCCATTGTCGGGCGTTGCGGTCTCGGTGGGTGGTGCCGTGGTTCCCGCCTCGCCCTTGTCGAGCAGGACGGTGTCGGCATCTTCTTTACCCAGCAGGACGGTGTCGGGAACGGCTGGCGTAGCGGCCGCATCGATCGGCATGCCGCCCTTTTCGATCAGTTCGGTTTCAGCGTTGCCATTTTCGGCATCCGGCGAGCGAACTGTGTCCTGCGCAGGGATATTCGGTGCGGCCTTGGCCGGAGCGTCCGGAACATATGCGTCCGGCAACTTCGTGTACGGGGTGTACATGCTGCTCTCCGGCGCGTAGAAGTCGCCCGGCATCGTGCGCTGCGGGAATACCGCCCCGGGGTAGCCGGTCGTGGTGAGACCGCCGTCCAAGCCACCGAGCGAACTCGTGCCGGGCGGCGGCTGCGGGTTTCGCATATGCAACATCCACCAACCGGCCAGCAGCAGCGACATGCTGATCATGCCCGAGCCGGCCAGTCCGACGCCGACCGGTCCGACGGTGCTGACCGCGATGGCGAGTGCCACGATCAAAACGATGGTCTTGGTCTGTGACTGCGAGCTGTGCCCCTTGCCGAACAGCGACTCGGCCGCGGAGTACTGATCACCCGCCTCGCTGAACAGCAGCCAGGCGAGCAGGTAGAGCACAATGCCCGCCCCGCCGAAGATTGTCGACACCACGAGCGCGACCCGCACGAGCACCGGATCGATCCCGTAGCGCTGCCCGAAGCCGGCCGCGACGCCCGCGATCGGACCTTGCCGCGGCAACCGGACGGGCCGCGACTGCCACATCTGGTGAATCTGATCGCCGAAGCTCGTTTTCGTCATGGTTTCCATGGTCGTGCTGACCAGCACTTCGGCGCATCGGGGGGAACCCTGAGAATCTCTGATCTCTTTGGACCAACCGGTCTCTTGTTTATTCGCAGGGCGGACGGTGGGAGAGTGGGGGGCAGGTAGCGCTGCCAGAGTTCGGGAGTCATGAGCCGGGCGGTGCGATGGAACTGGACGTGAGGCGGGGATGACGGCGATCGGTGAAGTCCCACAACCGCATCAATCCGTCGTTTCCCGCTGGTGGCCATGGTCTTGCCGTCGGGACTGAACGAGGTCGAGATGATCGCCGGATTATGTGCGGTGACCCGGTCACCGATCGGTTCGGGCGATGCCGGGTTACTGATGTCCCAGACCTGGAAGGTTTCGTTCACCACGGTGACGGATGTCATCGACCGCGAAGCTTCGCCGTCGGCGAGTTCGATTGCCCGGACCCATCGGTCGCCCTGCACTGCCTGCACGGCATCCTCAACCAACCACGCCGCCATCTGGCTGCGTTCGGACGCCGATCCGGATGATCGAACTCGCGGCGCTGTCGTCGACGCGGCGCTGCGGCTGTTCATTCGAGCCTGATCGCCACTGCTCGCGAAACGACGAAGATCAGGGCGATTCCTGATGGTCGGTGTCGGTCGGGCGTGCCAGTATCGAAGGCATGTACCCGTCCGTGCCCGCGTTCGATGCTGCTCGGGGGGCCGATCCCCGGGGTTTCGGCGCCGCGCCCGGGTTCGCGCCAGGCCCCGGCCGCTTCGGCGCCGCGCCGGCCCTGCCGCCGACACCGCCGTATCCGCGGATGGTGCGGCGTTCGGGTGGCCGGATCGTCGGTGGTGTCGCCGGCGGTATCGCCGATCACCTCGGGCTCGATGTGTTCAAGGTGCGGATGGCGTTCGTATTGCTGTCCGCGCTGGCGGGGGCGGGGATCGTCGCCTACGGGATGCTGTGGATCTTCACTCCGGGCGGCCATGATGCGGTGAAGCCGACCGGTAAGGAGCGTCGTCAGGCGATCGGGTTGGCCCTGCTCGGGCTCGGGCTCGCGGTCGGAGTGTCGTGGTTGTTCAGCGGTACCGCGGCGAAGGTGATCGTGCCGATCGTCGTGGTGGCGGTTGGTGCGGCGCTGGTGTGGCGCGAGTACGACACCGACGGCCCACGTTCGCTACTCGGACTGCCCGCGCGTCCCTCGGTGGTGACCTGGTCGCGCATCGTCGCCGGGATCACCATGATCGTGCTCGGACTCGGCGTGGTGGTGCTGGCCAGGATCGATCTGAGCTCGCTCGGCTCCGCGCTGATCGCGGTGGCGGTCACATTGATCGGCGCCGGTCTGCTGACGGTGCCGCTGTGGCTGCGCATGATGCGCGCGCTGAATGCCGAGCGCGCCGCCCGCATTCGCAATGAGGAACGCGAGGAGATCGCGTCGCACCTGCATGATTCGGTGCTGCAGACGTTGGCGCTCATCCAGCGTCAGGCCGACGATCCGCAAGAGGTGGCCCGGCTGGCGCGCAGTCAGGAGCGGGAGCTGCGGCGCTGGCTCTTCGAGGATTCCGGGCCCGCGCAATCGAGTCTGGCCGTGGCGCTGCGCACGATCGCGGGCGAGGTCGAGGATCAGCACGGGGTGAAGGTGACTCCGGTCACCGTCGGCGATGTGACGATGGACGGTGCCGACAGCGGGTCCGGCCTGCCGAAGGAGCATTTCACCGCATTGCTCGGCGCGAGCCGGGAGGCGCTGGTGAATGCCGCCAAACATGCGGGCGTCCCGGAGATCGATCTGTTCGCCGAGGCCGAACCGCATCAGGTGAGCATCTTCGTGCGCGATCGCGGGGCCGGCTTCGATATCGCGGCGGTGCCGCAGGATCGGCGGGGTGTCGCGAAATCCATTCGCGCCAGAATCGAGCGGCGCGGCGGTCAGGTGGAGATCCTGTCCACGCCCGGTCGGGGCACCGAGGTGCGGATCATCATGCCGCGCACCGATTCCGGTGCCGATCGGGACCGGGCCGAGGCGGAACAGCCGGTCGGCGACGATCAGGTCGACGGAGTACGACAGACAGTTCGCAACGCCAAGTGATCGCTCCGATGATGCGACGCAGGTCGTAGCTCGGATGACGACGGCTGTGGTGGCAGTTGTGGTACCGATGAAGTGCGGGCGGCCTGCGGGCGGTCCGCGCGTCAGGGTGGGTCGACCCACCGAGGGTGAGGAGAAGTAGGTGACCGTGCGGGTCTTTCTCGTCGATGATCACGCCGTATTCCGCTCGGGTGTGCGGGCCGAATTGAGCCGGGAGACCGATATGGAGGTCGTCGGAGAGGCCGGGGGCGTGGCCGAGGCGGTCGCCGGAATCAATGCCGCGCGTCCGGATGTCGTACTGCTCGATGTGCATATGCCCGACGGTGGCGGGGTCGCGGTGCTGGCCGGCATCGATGACGGCCCGGTATGCCTGGCATTGAGTGTCTCCGATGCCGCCGAGGATGTGATCGCGGTGATCCGTGCGGGTGCGCGCGGCTATGTGACCAAGACGATCTCGGGATCCGAACTGGCTGATGGCATTCGGCGGGTCGCCGGTGGTGACGCGGTGTTCAGTCCGCGGCTGGCCGGTTTCGTGCTCGACTCCTTCACCGGCAAATCACCGGTCCCGGAACCGCCGCTGGATCCCGAACTGGATTCGCTCACCCCGCGTGAACTGGAAGTGCTGCGGCTGCTCGCCCGCGGCTACACCTATCGGGAAATCGCGGAGAAGCTCTATATCTCGGTGAAAACCGTTGAGACACACGCCTCCAACGTGCTCCGCAAGACTCAGCAGTCCAACCGCAACGCACTCACCCGCTGGGCGCACCGCCGCCGCATCGACTGAGCCGCTGCGGATCACATCATCGCGATGATGACGGCGATGATGAGGATCAGGCCGATCAGCAGGCCGATGGCGATGGCGAGCGGGGCATTGCTCGCTTCTTTCGACTTCGACTTCGACTTCGGGCGCTGGGGTGCGGCGGCCGCTGGACCCGACGGGTTGCCGCGGTGCGGGCGCGGCAGCGGAGTCGAGTGCGGGCTGCGCAGTCCCGATGCCGAATTGCGGGCCGCCCATGCCGGAATGGTGCCGTCCTCGGTACGCACCGGAGCGCCGAGGATATACGGACCGGTGCCGGGACCGAATGCGGCGGTGAGGATTTCGTCCCGCGCCTCGGCCATGGTCGGCCTGCGCTGCGGGGCCGGTTCCATCATGTGCAGCAGCGCGTTGGTGAGCATGCCGCTGCGGCTGGGCGGGATGATCTGGGCCATGGCCGCGCGATAGACCACGGCATCGGTGTCGTCGTCCATACCGAACGGCGGTTGCCCCTCGATTGCGGTGTAGAGCGTGGCGCCGAGGGAGAACACATCGCTGGCCGTGGTCGGCTGCGCGCCGCGCGCCACCTCCGGGGGGAGATAGGCGGGGGTGCCGGTGATCACGCCGTCCGGTTCGTCGGAGTTGTCGGTCGCACCACGTGAGATGCCGAAGTCGCTGAGCTTGGCCATGCCGACGACGGGTCCGCGGTCGGCGACGAGGATATTGCCCGGTTTGATATCGCGGTGCACGATGCCCGCGGCGTGCGCGGCCGCCAAAGCATCGGCGACTTGTGCCCCGATCTGCGCCACCTCGATCGGCGGTAGTGCGTTCACCAGCGCCAATGCCCTTGCGACACTGCGTGATGGCAGATGTTCCATCACCAGCCACGGCTCGCCGGCCTCGAGCACCACGTCGTAGACGGCGATGGCGTGCTCGTGCGAGAGCTTGGCCGCGACCCGGCCCTCGTGCATGATCTGGTTGCGGATCTCGTTGGCCTGCGCCTCCGGGAGTCCGGCTGTGGAGAGCACCTGTTTGATCGCGACGTCCCGGTTGAGCAGACGATCGTGTGCGAGCCATACCGCGCCCATACCGCCGCCGCCCAGTTTCGACTGCAGACGGTAGCGGCCGGCAACCAGATAATCGGGGCCGACAATGGGACGAGCGCGTTCGGTCACGGTGCGAGGGTATCGGAAAACAAGGCCAGCTGGCCTGATTCGCGCCGTGCCGGTTATTTGCGTCAGCAGGCGATCCGGGTGCATTCCGTCCACCATGCCGATGAAGGGTGGGTGAATGCTGTACCCGAGCATGCGCCGGATTTCGGGCGAGACCGCGCGCACCGAATCGCGACTGGTCGAGAGAGTGAAGGCCTCCTGAGTGCGCAGCGCCACCGCAACGGCCATGTGCACGCCACCGAGGACGGCCGCGAAACGAAGTGATCGCGCGTACTTGACGGAAATCGGGGGCGGGTTTCTACTGGGCGAGTATCGAACGTATATTCGATAGTGATCGATAGCTGGATCGGTGCTGAACTCTTGATCGTGGGGGTTCGGGCCGTGCTTCGCCTCGGGTCCATCGTTGGAAGTAGGTGGTTGTGATGGGTTCGGATGAGGACTCAGGGGCGGGGAGACGGCGGGACAGGATGCCGCCGAGGGATAAACCGACACTGGATGAGCTGCGCCGACGGATAGCGGCGATACCCGCGCGCGGGGAAGCGGCGGCCGAGCGGATTCCGCACACCGCCGAATTGCGCAGGGAAGCGCTCGCGGTGCCGCCCGCCCTTGCGGAGCTGTTGCCTGATGGCGGCCTGGTCAAGGGTTCGGTGGTGGCCTATTCGGGTGCGAGTTCGCTGCTGGCCGGGTTGCTGGCCGCGGTGACCGAGGGCGGTGGGCATGCCGCGGTGGTCGGGGTGCCGCGGCTCGGGCTGCTCGCCGCGGTCGAGATGGGTGCGCAATTGCAGCGCCTCGCCGTCGTCGCCGATCCCGGCCCGGATCCGGTGGAGGTGGCCGCGGTGTTGCTCGACGGCCTCGATTTGGTGGTGCTCGGCCTTGCGGGCGCCGCTGTCGCTCCGTCCCGCACCCGCGTCATCGCCGCCCGCGCGCGCAGCAAAGGGGCCACCCTGGTGGTCACCGACGGTCGCTGGCCCAATCCGTCCCTGCGCGTGGACACCCGCATCGCCGGGTACGGCGGCCTCGGTGCGGGCCGGGGCCGCCTCCGCTCGCTCCGCTTGGAGGTCGCGGTCCGCGGCAAGGCGGGCCCACCCTGCCACGGCCGAATCGAACTGCGCCCCAGTGCGAGTCGAGTGGAATGGGTGGCACTGGAAACGGCGGCCGCGGCCGATGAAGTGACCGTCGAGGCGCGCGGTGCGGCGTCGTGAGTTGGCCCGTCGCGCCATGCTCAGCTGCGCGAAGCGGCCTTTCCGTCGAGTCGGAGTTTCGACTCGGCGACGGGGCCGGAGCAAGTGAGGTGACGTTCCGTGCGTGCGGTGTGTCGGCGTGATTCGCGCGCGGTGACGCTCCCCGCTGTAAGCAACGGCGGTCCGAGGGTAACGGTCGACTGTCGCATCGACGGTGGTCGGGAGATAACGGCCGACTGTCACATCGACCCCAGATCTGGACTGTGTAGCGTCCTGATACTCCTTCGCAATACGCGGGTGGACAGGCCGTGTGCACATCGGTGCCGAGGCGAGCGCACCAGGATCGACCGCTCTTACCTCGAAGTGCGGGACTTCGCGCGGCAGCCGCGCCACACGAAAACCCGCGCTGCCGACCAAGGCGCGTCGCCGGTCGCCAGCGAGATTCGTCCGGACATCCTGTCCTGTGACCGGGCACCCCGGACAGCTGGTGCCCGGTTGCTACACGGGGTGCCGGGGTGGTGATCCGGCCGAGTCGGGTGGGTGGGACGCGAGTGCTGGCGCTGTGGTGTCCGGACTGGTCGGCGGTGACGGCGGCGGCGATGGCGCGGGTGCCTGCGACGCGGCCGGTGGCAGTGCTGTTCGCCAATAAGGTGGTGGAGTGTTCGGCAATTGCCAGGGCCGAGGGGGTGCGGCGTGGGCTGACCAAGCGGGAGGCGCAGGCGCGGTGTCCGAATGTGTATGTCGCGCAGGTGGATCCGGATCGAGATGCGCGATTGTTCGAACCGGTGGTGGCGGCCATCGATGCGACGGTGCCGGGAGTGGAGGTGCTGCGCCCCGGGCTGTTGGTGCTCGGTGCACGGGGTGCGGCCCGATTTTTCGGATCCGAGGAGGCGGCGGCCGAACGGCTCGTCGACGCGGCCGCCGCCGTGGGGGTGGAGGCGCAGATCGGCATTGCCGACGAGTTGTCCACGGCGGTGATCGCCGCGCGTTTCGCCGCGATCGTGCCGCCCGGCGACGGTGCGCGATTCCTGGCGCCATTGCCGGTGCGCGAACTCGCGCTCGAACCGAGCCTGTCCGCACCGGAACGCATCGAGCTGGTGGATCTGCTGCATCGCTTGGGGTTACGGCGGATCGGTGATTTCGCCACACTGACCCCGATCGAGGTCACCTCGCGCTTCGGCGCCGACGCCGTGCTGGCGCATCGCTGTGCCAGGGCCGTGCCGGAACGTCCGCCGTCCGCACGTCATCCGCCGAAGGACCTGGCGGTGCAGTATCGCTGCGAGCCGCCGATCGATCGGGTCGATGCCGCCGCCTTCGCGGGGCGCATGCTCGCCACCCAGTTGCACGAGGCGCTGTCCAATGCCTCGATGGCCTGCACCCGGCTATCGGTGCTCGCGGAAACCGAGGCGGGCGAACAACTTTCGCGCATCTGGCGGTGCGCCGAACCGCTGACCCCGGAGGGCACCGCGGATCGGGTGCGCTGGCAGCTGGACGGCTGGCTCACCCGCCGTGACCGTCCCACCGCACCGATCACACTGCTGCGCCTGGAACCCGTCGAAGTCGTTGCGGCGAGCGCACTTCAGCTCGGTCTGTGGGGCGGTGTCGGGGAGGAGGACGAGCGGGCCCGCCGCGCCCTGATCCGGGTGCAGGGTCTGCTCGGCGGCGAAGCGGTCAGGGTCGGTGTGCTCAGCGGCGGCCGCGGACCCGCCGAACGCATCACCATGGTCGCCCTCGGTGACGAGCCGATTCCGGCCGCCGATCCGGCCCTGCCGTGGCCCGGCCGCCTGCCCCGCCCCGCACCCGCGGTGATCCTGGTGAACCGTCCGGTGGTGCGGTTGGAGGCCGCCGACGGAACGCCCGTACAGGTCACCGACCGCGGCCTCTTCACCGCCGACCCCGCCCTGCTGCGTTGGGGCAGCAAGCAGTGGCCCCTTGCGGGCTGGGCCGGTCCGTGGCCGGTGGACGAACACTGGTGGACCCCGGAATCCGCCACCTTCTGCGCCGGAACCGCCGCCCGCATCCAGGTGCAGCTCGCGGGTGAACCGGCTGACGTCCGTGTCCTGCTGCTCATCTACAACGATCAGACCTGGCGCGCCGAGGGGCTTTACGACTGACTACGTGCGCGACCGCACCAGCGCCAGCGTGAACGGATGTCCGCGCAGCTCCGCCCTTTTCGGCTCGGACGCGAGACACCAGGAGGCCGCGAACACGCGGAGGCGCGGCCAAAGATCCAGTACTCTCGGAAATCGTGGATCTCGCGGTGACCAGGGCTGTGCTCGACGGCGTGCGGATCGCCTATCGGGATTCCGCGGTGAGCGATGGCGTGCCGGTAGTGCTGGTGCACGGTATGGGCGGGGACGGGTATACCTGGGATCGGTTCGCGCACATCTTGATGCGCGCCGGACGGCGGGTCATCATTCCCGATCTGCGCGGGCACGGGCGCAGCGCGCACACCGAGTCCTATCTGTTCGCCGAATTCGGCGCGGACGTGCTGAATCTCTGTGATCACCTCGAGCTGGACGCGGTGGATCTGGTCGGACATTCGCTGGGCGGCTACGCGGTTTCCTGTGTCGCGCAGGAACGGCCCGAACTGGTGCGGCGGCTGGTCATCGAGGAGTGCCCGATGCCGCTGCGTTCCGGCGATGAAGAGGTGAAGCTGACTCGTCGCTTCCCGACCATTCCCGAACTCTGGCACGCCACCACCAGCCTGATCCGGCATCCGCGCGCGGTGCTCGCCTTCGATCGCTCGATGACGCGGAGCGCGCTCGAACAGTTCCGCAAGCCGAATCCGGAGTGGTGGGATCGGCTCTGCGACATTACCGCGCCGACTCTGGTGCTGCGCGGCGGTCCCGGCGGCATGGTCGATCCGGAGAAGTTGGCGGTTCTGCGCGACACCATCCCGAACTGCTCGGTGACCGCCTTCACCTGCGGTCACAGCATCCACCGCGACCGCTACCGCGAATTCGAGGCAGCCGTGCTGCCGTTCCTGGCGACGCTCTCGCCCGCGGCTATCTAGAGTGAAGCGGTGCCCGCGCAAGACCGTCCGGTTCTGTTCTTCCCCGACGAGCAGTCGTTCCGCGACTGGCTGCTGACCAACCATGCCTCGGTGGACGGGGTCTGGCTGCGTTTCGCCAAAAAGGGCTCCGGACGCGTTTCGCTGAACCACGCCGGCGCGCTGCGGCAGGCGCTGTGCTTCGGCTGGATCGACGGGCAGGCGCGCGGTGAGGATGCGGAGTTCTGGCAGGTAGGCTTCACTCCGCGGCGCAAGCGCAGCCCATGGTCGCTGCGCAATATCGGCCTGGTCGCCGAGTTGATCGAGCAGGGGCTGATGCATCCGGCCGGACAGGCCGAGATCGATCGGGCCAAGGCCGACGGCCGCTGGGACGTGGCGCTCGCCGACGGACAGACGTTGGGCTGATGACCGGATTCGAAGGGATGCTCTGCTCGGCGGCGGCCGCGGTCGATGTGCCCTTGCCCGGCACGGCAACCCGGGTGACTGGGTGGTTGTGCGTCGAGCAGCCGGGCGCGTGGGGTCGGGATGTGATCGGTGATGAGGTACTCGGTCAGGAGATCACCGCCGAACTCGCCGCACGCACCGCCGCCGCGAAGGTTCGTCCGACGCTGATCCGGCGGCCGGGCCGCAACGAATTCACCGGTGTCCGAACGATTTTGATCGCCAGCTCGCGTCCGGGGTACTCCTGGTGCGAACGCTTCGAGATCACCGACCTGAAGCAGTTGCTCGACCTGGACCTGAACCTGCTGAACGGTCCACCGCCGGGAATCGGTGCGCCCGTGCGCGATCCGTTGATCCTGGTGTGTGCGCACGGGAAGCGCGATCAGTGCTGCGCGCTGTTCGGCCGTCCGATCGCCGCGAATCTGGCCGCCGATTATCCGGACCGGGTCTGGGAGTGCTCGCACACCGGCGGTCATCGCTTCGCACCCGCCATGGTGCTGCTGCCGTCCGGACTGACCTACGGCCGCGTCGACACCGCGGCCGCCATCGCGGCGGTCGAAGCCGTGCAGCGCGGTGTGGTTTCATTGGACGGACTGCGTGGTCGCAGCGGTCATCATCCCGTCGAGCAGGTCGCGGAAATCGCAGTCCGCGAACAGGTTTCGGCACGCCTCGATGATCTCACCGCCCACATCGAAAATGATTCCGCCACAATCGATTCCGTACGGACCGTGGTAACCCATCGCGACGGCCGCCGCTGGCAGGTGACAACTCGCACCGTCGAATTCCCACCGCGCCAAGCCAGTTGCGGTGCCGCCCCGAAACCGGTCACCGCGATTGTGGCCGACCGGATCCAGTCGTTGACCACAGTGGAGTAGGCCCCGCCTCGTCCTCGACTGAAACCGAGCTGTCCGGTAAGCGGGTCGCGATCATCGGCACCGGTGCGAGTGACGAACGGGACATGGTTGCGGCGAATCCACCGCAGCCATGTCCGTTCGCGGCGACCTTTATCGCCCCCTGCGGGATGAAGGTCGCGGGCTTACCAGTGGGTGCCCGGCACCCAGCGCGCGACGCGGCGCAGGACGGTGCCGCCGACTCGGCGGGCAGTCGACTGGTGACGTGGTTCATGTTGTGGCGCAGGGGATTCCGTCAGTTCCCCGGTATCGGCCTGCTCGCCCTTGGCGGCGGGGGAGTCGGGCAGGGCCCGGTAGTAGCGGTGCAGGATGCGGTCGCGCAGCTTCGGGGTGAGCAGTGCGCCGTATTCGGCGAAGGTGCCGAGCGGGACATCGATACGCTTGGGCCGCTCGCTCAGCGCGCGCACGATGGTGGCGGCCGCCCATTCGGGGGACTCCGAGGGACCCTGATCGCCGCTCGGGGTGATCATCGGGGTGCGCACCAGCGGCATGTGGATGGTGGTGAAGGTGACGCCGTCGGCCATGGTTTCGATCGACGCGACCTCGGCGAACTTATCCAGCGCCGCCTTGCTCGCAAGGTAGGCGGCGAAGCGCGGCGTGGCCACCTGCACACCCGCACTGCTGATATTGACGATGTGGCCGAACTTGCGCTCGCGCATCTGCGGCAGCAGCGCCAGCGTCAATCGCACGGCGCCGAAGTAGTTGACGGCCATGGTGCGTTCGAAATCGTGCAGCCGGTCGGTGGAGCGGTGGATGGCGCGACGGATCGAGCGGCCCGCATTGTTCACCAGCATGTCGACGTGGCCGTGCTCGTCCAGGATGGTCTTGACGGCGTGGTCGACGGAGTCGGAATCGGTTACGTCGCACTGATATCCGTAGGCGCTGCCGCCCTCGGCCCGGATCTCTTCGACCACCGCCGTGAGTTCGTCGGCGCGCCGGGCGAGCAGGAAGACGATGGCGCCCTTATCCGCGACGGCCAGCGCGGCGGCCCGGCCGATGCCGGAGGACGCGCCGGTAATGAGCACGTGCCGCCCCGTCAGGTCGCGGTTGCGGCGATTGCGCCGGACCTGCCCGCGCAGGTCGGCGTCGTCAGCGGAAGCTCGGGTCATCGCTACTCCTTTGCAGGTCGAGTTGGCATGAACTTACTCTGAAGTAAGTTTACCTGCCAAGTGCGCTCTGTTCGATTGGCGACATTCGCGGGCCCTCCGTGGTTGCGCAAGCTGATCGTTTCGAGCGACCTGCAAGCAGTCGCTACGGTTACACCTCCGGGTCCTTCGCTCACGTCGCCGTGTCCTCGAGCGTTCGAATCGGGCCACGCCGAGGTATTCGAACCGGCCTCGAATCTATCGAACATATGTGCGATACTCTGCGCATGGCGGACGATCGGATGGCGGAAATCTTTGCCGCGGTGCGGCTCTCCGGCAGTGATCCGGAGGCGGCGCGGCGGATGCTGGCGGAACTGTGGGACGAGCTCGGTGACGGTGGAGATCCGTTGCAGCGCTGCGTGATTGCGCATCACCTTGCCGATCTGCAGGGCACGGCGGAAGGTGCGCTGCACTGGGATCAACGCGCGCTGGCCGCGGTGTTCGGCCCGGGTGTTCCGCTCGATGAGGGGCTACGCGGATTCCTGCCCTCGCTCTACCTCAATCTCGCCGACAGTCACCGCCGCGTCGGCGACTTCGATGTGGCTTACATGCAGCTGACCATCGCTCGCGGCCATCTCGATGTGCTCGCCAACGACGCCTATGGTGCCGTGATCCGCTCCAGCCTGGACAAGGTCGATGCCGCGCTGGGCGAGAAGTCGATGGATCCGCTCCCGGCTGCCTGATTCGGCGGCTATCCATACCTCCTTCGTAGTTCGAATGTATGTTCGACTATATGAGGAGGTGATATGTCATGGGTTGGAGCAACGGCCCGCCTACCTGGGCGGAGTTGGAGCGGGTGCTGTCCGGTCGACCCGGGCCGACGAATCCGGACGCGATGTATCCAGGCGACGGCGGCGACAGTCCGGCGTGGTCGCGCAAGCGCGGGGATTATCGGCCCGAACCGGTCGAACCGCCAGGTGGTCCGGTGGTGCCGTACGCGGAGTTGCACGCGCATTCGGCCTACAGCTTCCTCGACGGTGCGAGTCAGCCGGAGGAGTTGGTGGAGGAGGCGGTGCGGCTCGGGCTGGAGGCGATCGCGCTCACCGACCACGACGGCTTCTACGGAACCGTGCGCTTTTTCGAGGCGGCGAGGGAATGGGGTATCCCGACGGTCTACGGGGCCGAATTGTCGCTGGGCACCGCGGAAGACGCACCGCGCCTCGGGAATTCGCTCGGCCATGTCGGCGCGCCCGATTCGGCGCCGCGCACCGGCTCGCCGGACCCGGCCGGTCCGCATCTGCTGGTACTTGCCCGCGGTCAAGAGGGCTATCGCCGTCTCTCCAGTCAGATCGCCGCCGCACACATGGCCGCGGGGGAGAAGGGCATCCTCCGCTACGACTTGGACGCGCTCACCGCCGCGTCGGACAGGCACTGGCACATCCTGACCGGATGCCGCAAAGGGCATGTGCGCCGAGCCCTCGACCACGACCTACAGGCGGGAGACACCCGTCTCGGGCGCGCCGAGGCTGCCCTGCGCGACCTGACGGAGCGCTTCGGCGCCGACCGGGTGAGCGTGGAACTCACCCATCACGGCATTCCGGAGGACGACGAACGCAACGCCTACCTCATCGCCCTGGCCGATCGTCTCGGTCTGCCCGTGGTGGCAACCACCGGAGCGCATTTCGCCGCACCCGCCCAGCGCCGTCGCGCCATGGCGCTCGCGGCGATCCGGGCGCGCCGGAGCCTGGACGATATCGCGGGCTGGTTGGCACCGACCGGTGGCGCACACCTGCGCTCCGGCGCGGAGATGGCCCAGTTGTTCGCCGCCTGTCCGGAGGCGGTGGCGAATGCGGTGACGCTCGCCCGCGAATGCGCCTTCGATCTGGAATTGATCGCCCCGAGCTTGCCGCCGTTCGACGTGCCAGACGGCCACGACGAGGCGTCCTGGCTGCGTGAACTCACCCTTGCGGGCGCGGCTCGGCGTTACGGTCCGCCGTCGGGAAATCCCGAGGCGTATCGGCAGATCGAGCACGAACTCGCGATCATCGACGAGCTGAAGTTTCCCGGTTACTTCCTGGTGGTGCACGATATCGTCAGCTTCTGCAAGGAAAACGACATCCTCTGCCAGGGCCGGGGTTCGGCCGCCAATTCGGCCGTCTGCTATGCGATCGGCATCACCAATGTCGACCCGGTCGCCGCCGAGTTGCTGTTCGAACGCTTCCTCGCACCGGAGCGCGACGGCCCACCCGATATCGACATCGATATCGAATCCGATCGCCGCGAGGAGGCGATCCAGCACGTCTACGCCAAATACGGTCGCGAAAACGCCGCTCAGGTGGCGAATGTGATCACCTATCGCGGCAAGTCAGCGGTTCGCGATGCCGCACGCGCACTGGGCTTTTCACCTGGACAGCAGGATGCCTGGAGTAAGCAGGTGAGCCGCTGGACGGGGGTCGGCGCCGAAACCGGCACCGATATTCCCGCGGAAGTGTTGGAGCTGGCCACCGAAATCGAGGGTCTGCCAAGACATCTCGGCATCCATTCCGGCGGCATGGTGATCTGTGACCGGCCCATCGCCGATGTCTGCCCGGTCGAATGGGCGCGCATGCCCGGCCGCAGCGTACTGCAGTGGGATAAAGACGATTGCGCCGCGATAAATCTGGTGAAGTTCGACCTGCTCGGTCTCGGCATGCTCTCCGCGCTGCACTACATGATCGATATGGTGCGCGAGCACAAGGGCGAAACCGTCGAACTGCACAAGCTGAACCTGAAGGAAACCGCTGTCTACGAGATGCTTTCGCGCGCCGATTCGGTGGGGGTGTTCCAGGTGGAGTCGCGGGCGCAGATGGCCACGCTGCCTCGGCTGAAGCCGCGGGAATTCTACGACCTGGTGGTGGAGGTGGCGCTGATCCGACCCGGTCCGATCCAGGGTGGTTCGGTGCATCCCTACATCCGTCGCCGCAACGAGGTCGAGGAAGTGACCTATGACCATGACGCACTGAAGAATTCGCTGAAACGCACCCTCGGCGTGCCACTGTTCCAGGAGCAGCTCATGCAGATGGCCATCGACGTCGCCGGTTTCACCGCCGCCGAGGCCGATCAGTTGCGCCGCGCCATGGGTTCCAAACGCTCACCCGAACGCATGGAGCGCCTCAAGGACAGGCTGTATCAAGGCATGCGCGACTTGCACGGCATTACCGGCGAAGTTGCCGACCGCATCTACGAGAAACTGTACGCCTTCGCGAATTTCGGCTTCCCGGAGAGCCATTCGCAGAGCTTCGCCTCGATCGTTTTCTACTCGGCATGGTTCAAACTGCACTATCCGGCGGCCTTCTGCGCCGGATTGCTGCGTGCCCAGCCGATGGGGTTCTACTCCCCGCAGTCGCTGGTCGCCGACGCTCGCAGACATGGCGCCCTGGTGCACGGACCCGATATCAATGCCAGCCGCGCCGAACCCACCGTCGAAAATCACGGTGACGAGGTGCGGCTCGGTCTTGCGACCGTCCGTCACATCGGTACCGACCTCGCCGAACGCATTGTCGCCGCCCGATCGTCCGGCCCGTACACATCCTTCCTCGACCTGACCGGTCGCGTGGAACTCACCGTCGCTCAAGCCGAATCCCTCGCCACCGCAGGCGCTTTGGGTTGTCTCGGCATCACCCGACGCGAGGCGCTGTGGGCGGCGGGCGCTGCGGCGGGCGAACGTCCCGACCGACTTCCCGGCACCGGCGCCGCCACCACGGCACCCGCTCTGCCCGGCATGAGCGAACTCGAACTGGCCGCCGCCGATGTCTGGGCCACCGGCATTTCCCCGGGCAGCTATCCCACCGAATTCCTACGCCCGCAACTGGATGCGCTCGGTGTCATCCCCGCCGCAGGCTTGCTCGACGTGCCCGACGGCTCCCGCGTTCTGGTCGGCGGCGCCGTCACGCATCGGCAACGTCCTGCCACCGCCGCCGGTGTCACCTTCCTCAACCTGGAAGACGAAACCGGCATGGTGAACGTCGTCTGCTCGGTGGGCCTGTGGACCCGCTATCGCCGCTTGGCCCAGAGCGCACCCGCTCTGCTCATCCGCGGCCGGGTCCAGAATGCCGAGGGCGCGGTCAGTGTCGTCGCCGAATATCTGCAGCGCATGGACCTGCGCGTCGATACGAAATCCCGCGACTTCCGTTGAAAGGTTCAGAACATTCCGTTCGCATTGGCGGCCTGCTCCGGAACCGGCTGGATGACATCCCAGTGTTCGACCAGCTTTCCGTCGGCGAGGCGGAAGATATCCATGATCGCCAGTCCCGCGGTCGCCGGGTTCGCGCACGCCGTGCACATGGGCGACCACGTAATCGCCCTCTGCCACAACGCGTTTCACTTCGACACGGAGTTTCGGTGCGGACAAGGTGCTGCACGAGAGCACCCTCGACCAACGCATGGACCTGCCGTTCAAACGGGAGCTGACCGAACGCACCGCCGCCGCGATCCGGCGCTGTATGAATGCTGGTCTGGTACCCGTCGACGACCGGTCTCGGTCATGCTCGATCTGCGCGCGGCGGTGCACGGCGCGGTGTCGATGCGACTCGACGAACCCGGCCAGACCTGGCCGCCGCTCGCCGATCAGATCGAACGATTTCTCGTGAAACCGGTCGACGTCCCCTTCGGCATTCGGGAATGGCCGCATCGAGTTTCGTGACCGAATTCGCCGCAGCGGCTAACCTGCGTGCATGCGGAAGCTTGCTGTGCTGGTGATCGGCCTGCTGGGTTTGACGTTGCTGGTCGGCTGCGGTGATGACAACGGCGACAACGCGAGTTCGGGCCGGTCGAGCATGGCGACCGTAGCGCCGATGGCGCCGCCGCCGAGTCTGCGCGAGGGTGCCCCGGCGAAGGGGGATACCGGCGGGACCACCGTCGAGGCGCGCAAGGAGGTCATCACCGGCAGTGTCGACATCACCGCGGATGATCCGATCAAGGCGGGCGGCAAGGTGACCGATCAGGTGCGCGAGGTCGGCGGCCGGGTCGACAGCCGCACCGAACAGCCGGGCACCGATGACGCCGATCCGCAGGCCACGCTCACCGTGCGAGTGCCCGCGGACAAGACGGACAAGTTCATCGACGGCCTCGGCGGGGTCGGCCGGGTCACCCGGATGAGCACCAACCGCGACGACGTCACCATGCAGTGGGAGGACCTCGACGCCAGGATCAAGGCGCTGCAGGCCTCGGTTGACCGGTTGCGCGCGCTCATCTCCGGTGCGACCAATACCGCGGATCTCATTGCGGCCGAACAGGCGCTGTCGAGTCGGCAGGGTGAACTCGACAGCCTTACCGCGCAGAAGCGGCACCTCGACGATCAGGTCGCGCTGTCCACGCTCACCATCGACATCACCACCGAGGACAAGGATTCCGATGAGGGGCCGACCAATTTCTGGGACGGCATCGTATCCGGCTGGCATTCACTGGTCGATTGGCTGAAAGACGCGGTGGTGTTCACCGGCAAGGCGATTCCCTGGCTCGGATTCGTCGTGGTGATCGGCGCGGTGTTGTGGGGTCTCGTGCGAGTGGTGCGGGGCCGGAAGCATTCGTCGGGATCGGGAGAATCCGAGCAGGGCGAGGCCGCTGCGGTCGGTACGCCGACCGGGGCGAGCACGACGGCGGCAGAAAATGCCGGTGCTGGTACTGCGAAAGGCGCTGGGACGATGGGAGATACAGGTGCCGACGGTCGTAAGGGCGACAATCAAACCGAACAGCCGTAAGGGCCCACTCGTCGAAACCCTCGATGACGGCACCCTGCAGCTGTACGTCCGCGCCCCCGCCGTGGAGGGCAAGGCCAACAAGGCCGCCATCGAACTCCTCGCAGACCACTACGGCGTCCCCAAATCCGCTGTCCGCCTCGCCGCAGGCGCAACCTCCCGCTTCAAACGCTTCGAGCTGGACCTCTGACCCCGCCGTCATCGCCGAATCGGGTTGAGCGACACGGTCATACGGCGCCGGGAAATCCGAACTGGCGCCAGGCCTCGTAGACGGTCACGGCGGCGGCATTGGAGAGGTTCATCGAGCGGCGGCCGGGCAGCATCGGGATGCGCAGTCGATCGGTGATGTGCGGATCGTCGAGCACCTCCGGCGGCAGTCCCGTCGGTTCGGTGCCGAACAGCAGCACGTCACCCTCGCGGTACGCCATATCGGTATAGCGGGTGCTCGCCTGGGTCGTGAATGCGAACACGCGCTCGGGCCGCACCGCATCCCACGCCGCCGCGAGGTTCTTGTGCACCGTCACCGAGGCCAGATCGTGGTAATCCAATCCGGCCCGCCGCAACTTCGCCTCCGAAAGGTCGAACCCCAACGGCTCGACCAGATGCAGTTCACACCCGGTCCCCGCGACAAGTCGAATCGCATTGCCGGTATTTCCGGGAATCGCGGGCTCGTGAAACATCAAACGGAACACCTGTGCAGTCAACCAGGTCGCTCCGGCTAGCCCGGAACGACATCGGGCAGGTCCTGCGCGCCCGTCACGAGTTTCAGTTCGTCGACGGATTCTCGGATGAGGTGCGACAGGGTGCGCTCGCCGTCGACCCAGCCCTTCTCTTGAAACTACGCCGCGTAGTAGTTGGAGGCAATGCCTGATCGGGTGTGCCGCCGAGCGGCGAAATCTGTTGCGGAGCAGTAGCCCTGCCTCGAGGCTCGGCGTGTGAGAGCGCGGCCGTGTCGCGCTGGTGTGAGTGGCCGCATGTCATCTGCAAGAATCGGGGCGTGACCGACGTTGACTCGTCTGCCGCCGAACGGCAGTCCGACCGGACCAGCCCGGGTGCGCAGTTCCTGCGCTGCCACCTGCCCATGCTGGTCGTGACGGCGGTCATTCTGCTCGCGGTCGTCTTCGTGGCCTGGGATCGCTGGCGTCGCGGCGCGCTGTTCTTCGGCGGTGCGGCCCTGCTCGCGGCCGCCTTCCGGCTCTGCCTGCCGACAGCCCGGGTCGGACTGCTCGCCGTGCGCAGCAAGCCGTTCGATGTCGCCGCACTGAGCCTGCTCGGCAGCGCCATCGTCTTCATCGCCGCGACGATCAATACGCTCGGCGTCGGCTGAGGCCGCCCCGCGTCAGTTGTGGCAAGTGTCCCGGTCGTTGTAGAGCATGATCTGGGTGACCTTGGCATCGGCGGGCATATTTCGGTAGATGCCGAGGAAGCCGTAGTGCGCTGATTGGTCGGGGACCGTGGCGGAACTCCAGTTGTAGCCGATCTCGAGCGTGGGATAAGCCGCGCGCACTTCGTCGACGGTGGAACCGACGGCGATGCCTTCGGGTGTGCGTACCGGAAGTTTGCCGGGCATGATCGCGACTATTTCGCCCTTGTTGGTGAAGCCCTGCCAACCCGCTCGTGCGCTGTAGCGACCGCAGCCGGGCGGATCGTCGGTGTTGTCGAAGGCCGCGATTTCACCAGTGGCCTCGGCCTCGCTCCGGCTCATCCCGAGCCGCAGTTTGCCGAAGCCGAGCGGGCCCAGGACGGTCGGCGCCGATGGCAGGGTGGTCGTCGACGCCGCGGCCCGGGTCGTCTCGGTCGGCTCGTCCGAGCACGCCGTAGTGCCGATCAGCATCGCGCCGAGCAGCGCGAATATCGGTACGGCACGATGAATACGCATGGTCTACCCCCGATGTCGTCCATGAACCGGAATGCCCGCCACACTGAGATGGGTGCGATGTCGGCCAGTCTGCACATCGGCGACTCCCCGAGTCAAGGCGACGTCCATCGGCCGACGTCAACCTTATGCGCCACGTTCGGAGCTCGGTGTCGACTGAGGCGCAACAACTTTCGTCGGCATCCGCTGACCCGGCCACCGACGCGGCAGCGTTCGATCGAGCGCAGTCGAATGGTGGCCCACTTTATCCTGCGGAGCCGCCGGTTCACTCGTGCCGAGGTGCGGCGTCGGCTCCGGCTCGATGAGCATCGCTCGGAATCAATCGCATCGAAGCCGTGCGTCAGCCGACCTCGGCTACCGTGCGCCGACCCCGGCGAATACCGCGCGGCACTCGCCGATTCCCGTACCGGTATCTTCACCCAGGCCGAATCCCTGGTCGGCATGGGCATCGCACTCGATCCGCGTTGGGCGGGAATGGATTCCGCACTACTTACCAATGCGGTGCTGAGCGTTGCCGAAATGCTCGGCAGGCTTGCGGTCAGCGGGCCGGACGAGTATTCGCGCGAGCGATTGGAAGGCTTCGTCCACTCCATCGTCCAACTGCTCGTCGGCGCTCCCGCCGCACAGTCGAAGGAATGATGGGTTCAGCTGTTGCGACCGACTCGCGCCAGTCGCATTGTCTCGGTGAGCAATTTGGACACGGCGGCGGCTTCGGTGAGAAAGCCGTCGTGGCCGTCGCGGGAGTGCACGATCTCCAGGCCCTCGCAGCCCGGCAGCCCGTCGGCCAGTTCCTGTTGAGTTCGCAACGGGTACAAGCGATCCGAGTCGACGCCGCCGACCACGCACGGTACCGGGGTGGTGGCGAGGGCGGCCGCGATGCCGCCGCGCCCGCGGCCGATATCGTGTCGGTTCATCGCCTCGGTCAGTAGCACGTAGGTGGCGGGATCGAAACGGCTGCAAAGCTTTTCGGCCTGGTGGTCCAGATAGCTCTGTACCGCATAGCGGCCGCCGTCGCGCGGGTCCTCGTCGCCCTGCGCATTGTTCTCGAAGCGGTGATCGAGTTCGCCCTCGGTGCGGTAGGTCAGGTGCGCGATGCGGCGGGCGATGCCCATGCCGGTCGTCGGGACGCGATCGGTGTCGTGGTAGTCGCCGCCCCGCCAGTCCGGATCGGCCTTGATGGCGGCGATTTGCGTTGTCTGCGTGCCGATCTGGTCGGCGGTGGCGCGTGCGCCGACGGCGAGTACCAGTGCGGAACCGACCCGTTCCGGCGCGCCGACCATCCACTCCAGCACCCGCATGCCGCCCATCGAACCGCCGACGGCGGCGGCCAGGCGTTCGATGCCGAGCAGATCGAGCAGCGCCGCTTCCGCGGTCACCTGATCCCGGATCGAGATCTCCGGAAACCTTGCACCCCAAGGCTTTCCGTCCGGCGCGAGCGTCGAGGGGCCGGTGCTGCCCTTGCAGCCGCCGAGCACATTCGTCGCGATGACGCACCATTCGTCGGTATCCACCGGTGCGCCCGGCCCGACCATGCCGTCCCACCAGCCGGGCAGCGGATGGATATCGTCGGGCACCCCGACGACATGCGAATCGCCGGTCAGCGCGTGCTCGACGAGCACCACGTTGTCCAGTGCGGGGGAGAGTTCACCCCAGCGCTGCACGGCCAGATGAACGTCCGGGATGACTGCGCCGCTCTCCAGTCGCACGTCCCCGATGGCGATGATGCCGAGCCTCCCGTCCGGCGGCGGCAGGGCCACCGCGGACGAACGCGCGGTACTCGGGTCGGTCACGGTCACGACTCCGCCTCGCCAGCGCTCGGCTCCGTCGCGACCGAGGGTGCTGTGTTGATGGTTCGCTCGCTCACGGTTGATGGTTCGCTCGCTCACGTCGTCGCCGCCGTGAAAACAGCCCGCTGCGGACAATGCGTTGCCGATGCCGGGGGAATCACGAGGGAACGCACATCCTCGATGCTAACTACCCGACTGAACCGGGCCGTGGTCCGGTAGACCGGGAGTGCGGCCGCGGACGCGATGGGGTCACTCATGTCGTGCTCCAAAGGGTTGTTCGCCAGCAGGTCTTATCGTGATCTGGGTAACGGACAACAACTCATCGGAAATACCTCCTGAAGTGCGCGCTTGCTCTCGACCATCGAGAGCCCGGTCATCACCCGGAGCACCCCACCGCTGCTGGAGGGTTGCCGTCCAGCAAGCCGGGGCTTCGCGCTGGCACTCATGACCTGACGGACATGGTAACCGGCGCGCGGTCGGCGACTGAAATCCGTTATCGGTTGTCCGCCGGTTCGGTCGCGGGCTGCCCTGTGCATACACGCATGAACTCGTCGAACGACGTGGTGAATCCGCCGCGGGCCGCCGCGGCGGCCGCGGCGGTGTCTTCCTCGTCGAAGATCGAGTTCTGGCACTCCATGCTGAGGTGGCCGATCAGCTGCCAGGCGCCGATGACCAGTTGCACCGGCAGCGCATCGGGCTGGGTGCCGAGTCGCTCGGCGATCGCGTCGGCGATCGCGGTGTTCTTGTCGTCGGCCAGTTCCATGCTCTGCGCACTGACCGTCGGACTGCTGCGCAGGATCCGCTGCATCTGCTGGAAGCGCCGGAACGACAGCGGTCCCTCGGTATTCACCGCGGCCTGGTCGACGACAAGCAAAAAGGCCTCGCGCAGCGATTGCAGCTCATTGCCGGTGACCGGGAGTCCACGCAGGCATTCGGCGATCGCGAGTCCGAAGTCCTTGACCGGCCCGAGGACGATGGCCTCTTTGCTGTCGAAATACCGATTGATCGTGCGCGGGGACACATCCGCACGGTCCGCGATCTGTTCGACCGTGGTCGCGTCGAATCCCTGTGCGTCGCACAGGTCGAGCGCCACCTCGATGATGCGCAACCGGGTCTGCTGCTTCTTGCGCTCGCGCAACCCCGGACCGCCGGACGCACTGGGCCCTGGGTTCGCTGGGGCGCGCACAGCGTCCTCGGCTGTGGCGCTCGCGCCGATCGGCGTCGATGACTCGAGCATGGACTCATGTTAGCGCAATCGGATTCATTCGTGTCCTTAGCAGCCAAATGTCGTAGTACGACATTTTTCTATTGACGACAAATGTCTGCCAATGACAGGATGGCTACACGAACTTCGGACGAGGAGACCAAGGTGAGCGAGACTGCGACAGCGGTGGAAGTTCTGGAGAAGCAAACGAGTTCGGCACGCTGGCTGGCCCTGGGGGTGATCGCATTGGCCCAGCTCATGGTGGTTCTCGACGCCACCATCGTGACCATCTCGCTGCCCTTCGCCCAGCGGGATCTCGACATCAGCGACGGCAATCGGCAGTGGATGCTGACCGCCTACACGCTGATCTTCGGCGGCCTGCTGCTGCTCGGCGGACGGCTGGCCGACTACCTCGGGCGGCGGCGGATCTTCATCGTCGGCCTGGTCGGCTTCGCCGGTGCGTCCGCGGTGGCGGGTCTGGCGCAGAACGCTGCGGAGCTGTTCGCCGGACGGGCGCTGCAGGGTGCGTTCGCGGCGCTGCTCGCGCCCGCGGCACTGTCACTGCTCTCGGTGACCTTCACCGAGGCCAAGGAGCGCGCGACCGCGTTCGGCGTCTTCGCCGGTATCTCCGCGGGTGGTGCGGCACTCGGCCTGATCGCGGGTGGCGCGCTGACGGAATACGCCTCCTGGCGCTGGTGCCTGCTGGTGAACACCCCGATCGCACTGCTCGCGCTGCTCGGCGCGCTGGCCTTCGTGGTGAAGGATGTGCCGACACCGCGCACCGGCGGCTATGACGTGCCCGGCGCCGTCACCGTGACGGTCGGTCTGATCGCCATCGTGTACGGATTCAGCCGCGCCGCCGAGGACGGCTGGCTGGCCGGCAGCACCCTCGGGCTGCTCGTCATCGGTGTCGCCCTGCTGATCGCCTTCGTCGCCATCGAGCGTCGATCGTCGAATCCGCTACTGCCGCTGCATATTCCGGGTGAGATCAACCGCGGTGGCGCCTTCCTGGCGGCGTTGCTGATCCCGATCGCGATGTTCGCGATGTTCCTGTTCCTGAGCTACTACTTTCAGATCACCCTCGGCTACTCGTCGCTGAAGGCCGGTTTCGCCTTCCTGCCGTTCCCGGTGGGCATCGCGATCTCCGCCGGTATCACCAGCGCGCTGCTGCCGAAGCTGGGCCCGCGCCCGCTGATGGTGGCCGGGGCCGTGCTCGGCGTGCTCGGTCTGGTGTGGCTGGCGCAGCTGAGCTATGGCGACAGCTACGCGGTCGGCGTGCTGCCCGGGCAGCTGCTGATCGCGCTCGGTATGGGCCCGCTATTCGTCGGGATGCAGACCGTCGCGCTGCATCAGGTCGAGGAGGAGGACTCGGGTGTGGCCAGTGCGCTGTTGAATGCGGCACAGCAGGTCGGCGGCGCGGTCGGTACCGCACTGCTCACCACCATCTCGGTGCAGACGGCCAAGACCTTCGCGCAGAACAATCCGACGGTGGACAACCTGATAGCCCGCGCTTCGATCCACAGCTACGACGTGGCGTTCTATGTCGGCGCCGGCTTCTTCCTCGCGGCGATTCCGGTGATCGCGTTGATGATTCGGGACAAGCCGGAAAATCTGATCGAGGGATCCGAGCAAGACGCGCGGATTCCGGTCGCGGTCTGATCCTGAAATAGCGATGTCCGGGTGTCCGATGGGATGCCCGGACATCGCTATTTCGGCAGGGGCCGACCTACTTGGCGGTAACGCAGCTTCACACGGGGGGCTACCCGCGCGGTGAGAACAATGGCAGCAGTACGCTTGTCTTGTTTGCACCACTCGTCTCGCGGACAACGCGGGACATATACGTTGTCTGTTGGAACAGCTGGGGTCCGCTCACAAGCGTGTTCGCCTGGCCGTGCAATAAGGGCACCATCCTAGGAGGACACGAAGATCCATGTCCAAGATCAAGGTTGAAGGCACCGTCGTCGAACTCGACGGCGACGAGATGACCCGGATCATCTGGCAGTTCATCAAGGACAAGCTGATCCACCCGTATCTCGATGTGAACCTCGAGTATTACGACCTCGGCATCGAATATCGGGACAAGACAGACGACCAGGTCACGATCGACGCCGCGAATGCGATCAAGGAGCACGGTGTCGGTGTCAAGTGCGCCACGATCACTCCGGATGAGGCCCGGGTCGAGGAATTCGGCCTGAAGAAGATGTGGCGCTCGCCCAACGGCACCATCCGCAACATTCTCGGCGGAACCATCTTCCGCGCGCCGATCATCATCTCGAATGTGCCGCGTCTGGTTCCCGGCTGGACCAAGCCGATCATCATCGGCCGTCACGCATTCGGCGACCAGTACCGCGCCACCGACTTCAAGGTGTTCCAGGGCGGCACCGTCACACTCACCTTCACCCCCGAGGACGGCAGCGAGCCGATCGTGCACGAGGTCGTGCAGATGCCCGAGGACGGCGGCGTCGTGATGGGTATGTACAACTTCAAGAAGTCCATCGAGGACTTCGCGCGGGCCTCGTTCAACTACGGCCTGCAGCAGAACTACCCGGTCTACATGTCGACCAAGAACACCATCCTCAAGGCCTACGACGGCATGTTCAAGGACACCTTTCAGGAGGTGTTCGATGCCGAGTTCAAGACCCAGTTCGACGCGGCCGGACTCACCTACGAGCACCGCCTGATCGACGATATGGTCGCCTCCTCCATGAAGTGGGAAGGTGGCTACGTCTGGGCCTGCAAGAACTACGACGGCGACGTGCAGTCCGACACCGTGGCCCAGGGCTTCGGCTCGCTCGGCCTGATGACCTCGGTACTGCTCACCCCGGACGGCCGGACCTGTGAGGCCGAGGCCGCGCACGGCACCGTCACCCGGCACTACCGCCAGCACCAGCAGGGCAAGCCGACCTCGACCAACCCGATCGCGTCGATCTTCGCCTGGACCCGCGGCCTCGAGCACCGCGGCAAGCTGGACAACACCCCCGAGGTGATCGGCTTCGCGCAGACACTCGAGGATGTGGTCATCAAGACCGTCGAGGGCGGCCAGATGACCAAGGACCTCGCGCTGCTCGTCGGCGGCGATCAGGGCTACCTGACCACCGAGGAGTTCCTCGGTGCGCTCGACGCCAACCTGGCCCGCGCCCTGCGCTGAGCTCCCCAGCCTCTCCGCGCCTTTTGCCGGTCGTGAGTGCCACTGAGGGTGTCGTCGCGGGCCGGCGGAAAGCGTGGGGTTGGGCGTACCCGGTGAGTGACCCGTGCGCTCACGAAATCAGTCGTCGCTCGGGGCGATCTTGGTGGTCAACCCCATGCGTGACCTACGGGCACCCGCACCACACCGCTAGCGACTGCTTGCAGTCGCTAGAAAGGGGCGGTGGTACGGGTGCCCGCACTGTTTCTCGACGTGGGGGAACTCACGTTCGCCTGGGAAGCAGCGGGAGTCGCCGGGCGGTTACATGAATACGTGACCAGTACCGTTGCCACGCAGACCCCAGCACCCGCCGAGGCCGCGCGGACGGACTGGCATGTTCCGGCGATGCTGGCGTTGGCCCTCGGCGGATTCGGAATCGGCACAACCGAATTCGTCACGATGGGTTTGCTGCCCGATATCGCGAGCGCGATGCACGTCTCCGAGCCGACGGCAGGGCATGCGGTATCGGCCTATGCGCTCGGCGTCGTCGTCGGCGCTCCGCTGATCGCCGCACTTGCCGCGCGGGTGCCGCGCAAACGTCTGCTTGTCGCCCTGATGGTGGCGTTCACCATCGGAAATGCCGCGACGGTTATCGCGCCCACATTCGAAACTCTGGTCGTCGCGCGGTTCGTTTCGGGTCTACCGCACGGCGCGTACTTCGGTGTCGCCTCGCTGGCCGCCGCGACTCTGGCACCGGTTGGGCAGCGCGCAAAGGCAGTTGCCGCGGTTATGCTGGGACTGAGCGCCGCCAACGTTGTCGGCGTTCCCAGTGCGACCTGGCTCGGCCAGCATCTCGGCTGGCGCGACGCCTTCGTGGTGGCCGCGGTGATCGGTGTCGCCACCGTCGCGGCGCTGATCCGATTCGTTCCGGAGCTGCACGGTATCCGGATCACCAATCCGATGACCGAACTCGGCGCCCTGCGTCGCCCGCAGGTGCTGCTGACCCTGCTGGTCGGTGCAATCGGCTTCGGCGGCATGTTCGCCGTCTACACCTATATCACCACCACGCTCACCGATGTGGCCGGTCTTCGGCTCGGCCTGGTGCCGTTCGTGCTCATGCTCTTCGGACTCGGGATGGTCGCGGGCAATATCGTCGGTGGCATTTTCGCCGATCGCGGCGTCGACCGGGCGATCTACGTCGCGATGATCGCGATGGTCGTCATTTTGGCGGGATTCGTTGCCGCCGCGCACAATCCGTACACGGCGGCGATCGGTGCGTTCTTCATCGGCGCATCGGGTGCGGCGCTCGCGCCCGGTCTGCAGACCCGGCTGATGGATGTCGCCGCCGACGCCCAGACCCTCGCAGCGGCGCTCAATCACGCGGCCCTCAATATCGCCAATGCGGCGGGCGCGTGGTTGGGTGGACTCGTCATCGCGGCGGGTCTCGGCTACACCGCACCCGCGACCGTCGGGGCGGGGCTGGCGGTCCTCGGCGTTCTGCTGTTCACGGTGACCGTCTGGACCGGTCGTCGCTCAGCGGTTTAGGCGCTGGGTTCCAGCGCGACGACCGGAATCACCCGATCCGTCTTGGTCTCGTATTCGGCGAACCCCGGCATGACCTCCACCATCGCCGCATAGAGCCGATCGCGTTCCGGGCCGCCGGTGATCGGGGTGGCCGTCGCCGCGATGGTCTCGGTGCCGATCTCCAGCGTGACCTTCGGATTCGCCAGCAAATTGTGATACCAGGCCGGGTTCTCGGATGCGCCGGCTTTGGACGCGATGATCACCAAACGGCCGCCGTCACGGATATAGGCGGTCGGATTCGTGCGCGGCAGTCCGGTTTTCGCGCCGGTCGTGGTGAGCAGCAGCAGATCCTTGCCCTCGAACGGGCCGCCGACCTTGCCCGCGTTCGCACGGAACTCCGCGATGATGTTCTGGTTCCAATCGTTGGCCATCTGCACTCCTCGGATCGAAAAATCGGGTCGAGGTAATCGTCGCCGATGTGCGGCCTCGTCAGATCACCTTTTCGAGAATTCGCGCAGGTCGGCCAGTAGCACCGGCATCGGAGACCGCCTCAGCCCGCCGTGTTGTTGCGGCGGGTCTTCGCCGCGTCAGCGTCTGCGCCGGCCGTGCTGTCGTATGCGGCGGCGCCGCCGACCGACTGCGGCGGTCAGTTCTGCTTCAGCGGTCCCAACTCTCGAACAACGCTCGTGAGTGCGCGAATCCGCTGGGTTTCGCCGCCACTGCGCCAGACCAGCGTCCGTCGGGCCAGGCGCGAATCGGTGATCGGCGCATAGCGAATGCCGGGGCCGGTAGTGGCGGGTGACTTGGCTCATGCCCGTGGTGAAGATGAACATGCAGATCTGTATGTAAGTGTAGAATCGCCGGAATGCCCAGGTCCGAAGCGTCCAAGCAGCAGCGCCGCACGCAGGAGCAGCGCAGTAGTGAGATGCGCACGCGGCTGCTCGATGCCACCATCGACTGCCTGGTCGAATACGGGTATGCGGGGACGACCACGCCGCGGGTCGCCGAGCGGGCCGGGGTCACCCGCGGGGCCCAGGTGCACCACTTCGGGTCCAAGACCGATCTGGTGGTCGCGGCGATCAGCCATCTGGCGCAGCTGCGCGCGGAGACCGCGATGCACGAGATGTCCAGGGTCCAGGGCGGCGACGATCCGGTCGGGGCGGCGCTGGACTTTGTCTGGGAGCTACATCAGGGGCCACTGTTCATCGCTACCGTCGAGCTGTGGGTGGCGGGCCGGACCGATCCGGTGCTCGCCTCGGCCATGGAGAAGGTCGAGCCGTTCGTCAACAATGTCGTGCTGATGGCGGTCGCCCGATTCGTCCCGGATGAGATGCGGCGCAAGGAAGCCCGCGATTTCGTCTACACCGCGATGGATGCACTGCGCGGAATCCTGGTCTCCGATTTCATCGATCCGGATTCCGAACGGGCGCACCGGCGTTGGCGGCGGGCCTCGGTGCATCTGCGGGAGATCGCGACGGCCGCGCTGGTTGAGCGACCGCTGCTGCGCCCCGCTGATGGGTAGAACAACTCGCCCGTGACGCGAAGTCCCTGATGATCTATGCGGGCAGCAACGAAATCCAGGTCACCCACACAGCCAAGGGCCTGCTCGCCCAGTAGTGCCGGTCAGACCGCGCGCAAGTGTGTGCGGCTGGCGTAGATGTGTTCGGCTATCAGGGTCGCGATGCGGTCCGGAGCTTCGAGCATGGGGACGTGCCCGACGCCGTTGACGAGGATGCGGTCGGCGGAGTCGGGCAGTTCCTGCAGGAAGCGGCGGGCGTACACGCGGTTGGGGATGATCCGGTCGTATTCGGCCATCAGCAGGCGCACCGGGGTCGGGAGGTTGGACAGGTCTTCCAGCGCGGGAGAGCGCACGGTGCCCAGGATCAACGGAATCATGGCATCGCAGTGCAGTGCGGCGGTGATCACGGCGGCGATATCGCGGCGCGCGACCGCAGCGGCGTTCTTGCTCAGCAGCAGGAGTGCGAAGCGTTGCGCGATCGGATTGTTGATCGCGAATCCGCCGAGCCGCTTACCCACCTCGACGATCGGCACCAATGACAGGAATTTCGCGCCGACGCGGAACTGGATGAGCGAGGGCGACTGCCAACCGCCCGCCGGTGCGATCGCGGTCAGGGTGCGGGCCCGGCCGCGGCGGGCCAGTTCGAAGCCGACCCAGGCGCCGAGCGAATTGCCCGCGATATGGCAGGTACGCCAGCCGAGTTCGTCGAGTTGATCCTCGATCCGGTCGGCGAGGGCATGGACATCGGTGGACCAGCCGTCGATCGGTTCGCCACCCCAGTGGCCCGCGAAGGCGGGGGCGAACACCTCGCAATTCGCGGAAAGTCGCAGCGCAACCTGTTCCCAACAGTGCGGTGAAAGCATGAACCCGTGCAGCAGCAGGACCGGATCACCGGATCCGATATGCAGCGCTTTTATCGGGGCGGGGGAGTTGGTGGTGCCTGACTTCATCGTCAATCACCCCTTCCTGGACTTCGATGTCCCGGGGGAGTTCTTCTGACCAGCATTGTACGGTCGTCAGGTGCCTTATATCATCTCGTCGATCAATGTGAACGGGGTCCGGGCGGCGACGGGCAAGACGGGCAGGGGGATGCTCGAGTGGCTGGCGGTCACCGAAGCCGACGTCATCTGCCTGCAGGAGACTCGGGCAACCGATGAGCAGACCCGCGCCGCGCTCGCGCCCGCACTGGAGGCGGGCTGGTATCTGACGCATGCCGAGCCGGGTGCGAAGGGGCGGGCCGGGGTCGGCATTCTGTCCCGTCGCGAACCCCGGGCCGTGCGCATCGGGCTGGGGCGTTGGCATGACGGAACCTGGCATCCCAGCGCCGAATTCGCCGGCGCCGGACGCTATGTCGAGGCCGAATTCGATGAATTGACCGTGGCCAGCGTGTATGTGCACACCGGTGAGGCGGATACGCCGATGCAGGACGAGAAGTACCGCTTCCTCGATGAGATCGGCGCTCATATGCGGTCGCAGAACAGCGATTTCGTGATCTGTGGCGACTGGAATGTCGCGCACACCGAACTCGATATCAAGAACTGGAAGGGCAACCTGAAGAACTCCGGGTTCCTGCCGCAGGAACGGGCCTGGATCGATGGCATGCTCGCCGCCGGATACGTGGACGTGGTGCGCAACCTGCATCCCGGTGTCGCGGGCCCGTACAGCTGGTGGTCATACCGCGGCCGCGCCTACGACAACGGCGCGGGCTGGCGCATCGACTACCACCTGGCCCGCGGCGAAATGGCAGGCCGGGCGAAGCAGGCCGTTGTCGAACGTGCCGCCACCTATGCCGAGCGTTGGTCCGACCACGCGCCGGTCACGGTGCAATACCGATAAAGTTCCCGATAAAGATGATTCGCGACATGGCAGTGCTGAAGATCGGGATCGCATGAATATTTCCTCGAAGCGGGTTCGCGCCTTCGCCGCGCTCGGTGTGGCCCTACTGGCCTTGGTGATCGCACTGCTCGCCTCGCGTGGCGGCGGGGACAGCAAGCCGACCGCGGCCTCGGTCACCTCCACGACTCGCAGCGCGAGTTTGGCGGTTCCGGCGCGCGGCCCGGATGTGACCACCACATCCACCGTTCGAGCCCCCGGCGTACCGGACCGCGCCTACGCGACTCTTGTGGAGATCGACGCGGGCCGCTGGCCGGATTCGGCGAACGCGTCCGGCACCAAGGGCGGTGAGCGCTGGATGAACCGCGGGGGCACCCTGCCCGCCAAGGATTCGGCGGGCAAAGCCATCACCTACCAGGAATGGGATGTGAACCCGAAGCAGCCCAACCGTTCCCGCGACGCCGAACGCATCGTCACCGGCAGCGACGGTTCCGCCTGGTACACCGGTGACCACTACGAAACCTTCACGAGGATGCGCTGATGACAGTTCCGTTATCGCAGTTCCTTGCCCGTCCCGAGGCCCGGCGGCCCACCGACGCGCCGCCTTCGGTGCCGACCGCCGTGGTCGGTGCTCTCCCCGTTGACGCCCCGACACTCAGCGGCGTGCGCTACGACGCACCCGTCGACTACGCGGTGCGCGAACTGCGCGGGCTCAAAATGCGCACCACCGCACGCGTTTTCGACGAATTCGCGGCCGCGTTCCAATTTCCGTACTACTTCGGCGCGAACAAGGACGCCTTCGACGAATGCCTGCGCGATCTCGATGATTTCGTCGGCCCCGCCGCCGGATATGTTGCCGTGATCCGCGATTCGGCCGATCTGCTGATCGATGAACTGGAAGAACGCACATGGTTCACCGAAGCCATGCGCGAAGCCGCCGACTACTGGTCCACAAAGGGCCTGGCCTTCCGAGTCGTCCTCCAAGGCGAACCATCCGACCCGGACATCGTCCGCCTGAGCCCGTAACGCCGAGGACAGTCGAATGGTGGCTGTCAGGCTCTCGAGGAACAACCATAACCATTCGACTACCGTCGACGGGGTGTGATGCTGGTGGCTCAGGTGAGGCGGCGGGCGAGGTCCTCGCCGAGGAGGACGAAGACGTCGGTGGTGTGGTCGATCAGTTCGTCGCGGGTGAGCGGGAGGTCGTCCTGCAGCCAGGCGGTGAGGGTTTGGACCAGGCCGCCGACCAGGTAGGTGGCGCGAAAGTCGATGGTGGGCTCTGGGTTCGGATCGGTGATGCCGTAGAAGTCGATGCCCTCGGTGGCGACGATGCGGGCGAAAACCCGCACGGTCTGATTCGTGCGGGCGCGCAGCTCCGGCGTCGCCATGCCCGCGGCCAGCGCGACATGCGCCTTGCGCGGATCGTCGGTGAGCAGATGAATGCCCGCCGAGATCGCGGCATGCGCTTTGGCGCGAGTGTCGGAAGGCGCGGTTTGCAGCGCACCGACGATCGCCGCGGCCAGTTCCTCCGCGATCCGATCGATGAGCGCGGCGAGCACCGCATCGCGGCTGTCGAAGCTTTCGTAGTAGTAGCGCTCGTTTAGTCCGGCCTGCGCACATAACCCGGAGACGGTGAGCTTGGTGATGCCCTGGGTGCCGATGATTTCCAGCGCGGCATCTAGCAGCGCCGCGCGTCGCTGGGCGCGGCGCTCGTCGGCGGAGACGCCGCCATAGGTCCGTTTCGCCGGTCCGCTTGTCGTCCGGCCGCCACCTTCTGTGGAGTCGCTGGGCGGTGCTTGCCTGCTTGCTCGGCGATCGCTGCTGCTCGTCGAGTCGCCTGGTGAATCTGGCCTACTCGTCGTCCGGCCGCCACCTTCTGTGGAGTCGCTGGGCGGTGTCGGCCCACTCGCCCTGCGATCGCTGCTGCTCGTCGAGTCGCCTGGTGGATCTGGCCTACTCGTCCTCCGGCCACCACCGGCTGTGGAGTCGCTGGGCGGTGTCGGCCCACTCGCTCTGCGATCGCTGTTGCTCGCCGAGTCGCTGGGCGATGCCGACTTACTTGTCGTCCGGCCACCAACGCCCGTCGAACTGGTACGCGATGCCGGTCCGCCCGTCGCTCGACCACCACCCCGCACGGAACCGCTTCGCGATGCAGTCATATCGCGATTCTGGCACGGGTGTGGTTGCGGCCGACCGGATCTTCGGTTGCGGCCGGATCCGGTCCGGACACAATCTGGCGGAGGCTATTGCCAGATTCTGGATTCTGGGAAATTCTATTGCCAGATGCTGTGAATCCCGGCGCGCGCCGGGATGACGGGTGATCCGGATCGCGGAAGCCCGATGCGTCCGACGATGCGCTCGACGAGGAGGCAGCGATGTCCCAGCCCGGCTATTTCGCCGATAATTCGATGGCTCGACGGGTCATGAGCAAGCGCGCGGTGGGTCTCACCTATGGCCAGCGTGCCCTGGTGATCGGCGCGGTCAATCCGCTGCTGTATGTCGGAACCGCCGAGAACACCGAGCATCGGATGACCCCGTACTCGCGACTCGCGTTGACCGGCAAGCTCTTCGAGGCCGTCTTCCTCGGCAGCAAGGACGAGGCGGATCGCGCGCTCGCCTTCACCACCAAGAAGCACGCGAAGGTCGTCGGCGCACTGCCCGAGGAGGCGGGACCGCACCATCCGGCGGGCACCGGTTACTCGGCGTTCGACCCGCACCTGATGTACATGACCATGGCCTTCGCCTTCGACTCGGCCGAGGTGATGCACGATCTGCTGGTCCGCCGGCTGACCGGCGGCGAACGCGAGGGCCTGTACCAGGACTACGTCCGCTGGGGCGAGCTGTTCGGCATGCCGCGCGAGGCCGCGCCCGGCAGCTACCCGCTGTTCCGCAAATCCTTCGACGACTACCTCGCCTCGGACGAGCTGTTCCTCACCGACGAGGCCCGGCTGGTCGGTTCATATTTGGCCGGTCAGCGGGTGCCCTATCCGCAGCGCGGGCCGATGCGTCAGGTCGTCGACGCGTTCTACCTGCTGGTGCAGGGCAGTCTGCCGCCACGCGTTCGCGATATGTACGGGATGCGCTGGGGGCTGCCCGAGCAAATCACCTTTCGCGCGCTCGCCCAGGGCGTGCGCACCGCGCATATCGCACCGCCGCTGGTTCCGCCGGTGCTGCGTGCGACGCTGGCCGGTCCGAGCGCGCCGGTCTACAAGCTGTTGTCCAAGCGGGAACGCGAATTGCACAGCACCGGCCGGCCGAGCATGCCCGGTGTCGACCCACGCAACTGGGCGGCGCGAAATTCCGCGTGACACGCATGCGAAGATCGGGACATGTCCAGTCCTGCTCAGACGAACCCGGCCGCTGAACGCAAACAGCGGGTGCTGTCCGGGATCCAGCCCACCAGCGCGTCCTTCCATCTCGGCAACTACCTTGGCGCGCTGCAGTACTGGGTGACCATGCAGGACGACTACGACGCCCTCTACTTCATCCCGGATATGCACGCGATCACCGTGTCGCAGGATCCGAAGGAACTGCGCAGGCGCACCAAGGCGGCGGCCGCGCAGTTGCTCGCGCTCGGCATCGACCCCAAGCGCTCCACGCTCTTCGTGCAGAGCCAGGTACCCGAGCATGCCGAGCTGACCTGGGTGCTCAGCTGCATCACCGGATTCGGCGAGGCCAGCCGGATGACCCAGTTCAAGGACAAGTCGGTCAAACAGGGCGCGGAGAACGCCAGCGTCGGACTGTTCACCTATCCGGTGCTGATGGCCGCGGACATCCTGCTCTACCGTGCGCATCAGGTGCCGGTCGGCGAGGATCAGCGCCAGCATCTGGAGCTGACCCGAAATCTGGCCCAGCGCTTCAACACTCGGTTCAAAAAGACCTTCGTGGTGCCGGAGGCGCATATCGTCAAGGGCACCGCGAAGATCTACGACCTGCAGGATCCCACGTCGAAGATGAGCAAGTCGGCCTCCACCGACGCCGGTCTGATCAACCTTCTCGACGATCCGAAGATCACCGCCAAGAAGATTCGCTCCGCGGTCACCGATACCGAGCGTGAAATCCGCTACGACCCGGAAGTCAAGCCGGGTGTCAGCAATCTACTGGTGATCCTGAGTTCACTGAGCGGCGCACCGATTGTCACGCTGGAACGCGACTATGCCGGTAAGGGTTACGGCGATCTGAAGTCCGACGTCGCCGACGCGCTGGTCGAATTTGTCACCCCGCTGCGGGCGAAGGTGGAAGAGTACTTGGCAGATCAGGGCGAACTCGACCGCATCCTCGACGCAGGTGCCGAGCGGGCGCGTGAGATTGCCGGCAACACTCTGGCACAGGTTTACGACCGGGTGGGGTTTTTGGCTCGCTAGCCGGGGAATACCGCTAGCGACCGCTTGTCGACCATCACCGCGCGGTCTCTGTTTAAGGGGCGTGACAGATGCAGGTGATCGACAACATCAAAGCGACGCTCGAACGGCGGATCCAGTCGCGGCCATGGCTGGATCACCTCATCCGCGCGGGTGGAAACTATCAGCGGCAACGCGGTGATTACTACGCGGCCGGGATCACGTACTTCACTGTGCTGTCGCTGTTTCCGATGTTGATGGTCGCCTTCGCGATCGCTGGCTCCGTGCTGTCGGGCGACCCGGAAATGCTCACCGAACTGCGGAACAAGATCATCGAAAACATTCCGGGATCACTCGGCGGCCAGCTCAATGATCTGATCGATCAGGCGGTCCGATCGCGCGGCACGGTCGGCACGCTCGGTCTGCTCGTCGGTGTCTACACCGGACTCGGCTGGATGGCGAATCTGCGCGCGGCACTGACCGAACAGTGGGAACAGAAGACCCCGGAAGGCAATTGGTTCCTCAGCAAGCTCTCCGACCTCGGTGCATTGATCGGGCTCGCCTTGGCCTTCGTGGTCTCGGTCGGTCTGTCCACCCTGGCGTCGAGCACTCTCGGCGCGCGGTTGCTGATCACTTTCCGCCTGTCGGAGTTGCCCGGTGCGCGGCTGATCCTGGTGCTCATTTCGATACTGCTCGGTTTCCTCGCCTCGTGGGCGGTGTTCGTCTGGATTATCGCGCGCCTGCCCCGCGAGCCGGTCACCTTGCGAAGTGCCGCCCGAGCGGCGGCGATTGCCGCAGTGATCTTCGAGCTGTTCAAATACGTCGCGTCGTTCTACCTGCAGACGGTGCTGCACAGCCCCGCCGGCGCGGTATTCGGATCGATCATCGGTCTGATGGTGTTCAGCTACACCACCTATCGCATCATCCTGTTCGCAACCGCCTGGGCCGCAACAGCATCGGAGAACGAGCCCGAAGCCGAAATCCCCCCTCCCGCTCCCGCCGTGATCAAGCCGCGCATGGGTGCGCCGGGGCTATCGGTGGGTACCGGCGCGGCTTACTTCGGGGCGGGTGCGCTTGCGGCGCTTGTGCTTTCAGGGTTGAGGCGCCGCTGACCAGCCCCGGGTAGCGCTCATCACCCGACCGTAACGGCGCTCTGCCTCAGGTGTCCGTCTCCCGATGTCGATTGGCCCTCGACCACATCGACGCCACTGTTAAAGAGCGGGTGCCCGGGTCTGCTCGTGGCAACGCCGGTCAGTAGACAGGCCGACCCAGTCCCAACGGGTTTGTCGCTGTGAACTTGTGACCGATAGAGTTCCGCTGTACGCCCAAGATGGAGCCGTGTATCGATCGGGGTTGGGGAGCAATGGACGAGCATACCGAGCGTCGGGCAGCGCACCTCAAACGATTGAACGCTGCGGTCTCCGAGGTGCGCGGAAACGCGCGATCGGCGGATGGCGGTGTGTATGTCGAAGCCGATGCTCGCGGCACAATCACGGCTCTGTACATCGAGCCGTATGCGCTGGAAGCTGGTGCTCGGCGGCTCGAGCTGCTGATCGCGGATCAGCATCGGATCGCGTATGGAAATGCTCAGGCTGAGGCCGAACGTATCTATACAGAACTCAACCAGGATGCGCCCACGAGGCGACGCTAGCGGCAGCGGTCCGCGAACGCATCCTGTAAATGCGTCTGTCGTACGCGACTTGCGCGGCGCGGCAAGAGAAATCGAAGGTGTGGTGATCCCGTGTTCGAGGTCGACCCAGTGAGGATGCGTAAGCTGGCAGCTGATGTGCGGGTTCACGCGGACGCCATCGCTGGTAAGGCGCCAGTCGCGAAAGACAGTCGCGATCATGCGCGGGACAAACTGCCGGATTCTTCTACGGGAGTTCGCATCCAGGAGACCCTCGAGGCGCTGGACCGTGTAGTGGATTTTCATGTCGGCCGGATGCGCGAGTTTGCTGGTGTAGTCGAACAACAGGCCACGGCCTTCGAGCAGCAGGATCAAGCCAACGCGACCGGCTTGCGTCAGGTGGGGGAGCGGTGAGCGGACTTCACGAGGATCATCCCCTCACAGTTCCTCGGGTACTGGGTTGGGATCTTGGCCCGGCCCGTGATGTGGCATCGATCGTGAGGCGCGTATCAGGTGAGATCGATTCGGAAATGGCTGACGCGGGTCGCAAGATAGCGCAGTCATACGAATATTTCGAGGGCAAATCGGGCGATAGCGTGCGCGAGCGCGGCGAGCAGGACAAGAAGGATGGTTTCACGACCGTCGACGTCTACGAGGAGATGGCCAAGTCGATCAACTCGATCTGCGAGACCATTGAAGGGAAGGTCGGAGAGATCCGGGGGTGGCTCGAAGAGGTCGAGAATTCGGACTGGGATCTATTCTGTGAACCAGACGGCGAAGTGCTTTCGCACCAATCGAATTGGGAGACGATGAAGGAGCATTGGTGGTCTCCCGCCACTGCTGTCGCCAACAAGGAGTTGGAGGAGTTCCGGCTGACCCAGGCGATTCGTCAAGCGCTGACCCGGATTCAGGAAACCGATCTCACCGGATCAGAGAACCTTGGACGGCTACTGGAGAAGTTGGCCGATTCAGTAAAGCAAGGTGTGTCCGGTACCCCGTCCGATCCGAACCTCGCGAAGATACTCACCGACTACCAAACCGAAACGTCGAGTTCCAAACCGGTGATCTGGCCGTCGGACGGCGCATTGCTCGATGTCATTCGAATGGCGATACCAGATTTCAAGGCCACTCTGATGACCGAGGAGGAGTCCAGGGCTCTCGATAACCTCTACTCCAAGAAGGGGATATCTGGTCTGAGGGACTTCTTCGATATCACCTCGCTGGCGGAGGACGAAGCCAAGAAGCGGTATCCGACCTCATACCTGGACGGGCACGGTGACGCATTCCGGCATACATACTGGAATGCGTTGATGACGCAAAAGTTCGGTGAGGATTGGACCCAGACCTACACCACTAGCCATGAAAAGATCGGCGGGAACCCGCCGCATCGCGAGGCTATGGATCTGTACAACAACGAACAGGGGCGAAAGATCGGCCTGGCGAATTCGAACGCGACTCCTGAGGAACTGGCGCAGAAGGTAACTGAACACATCAACAGTGGACAAGCGATTGTCCTTGGCACCAGTACGCAGAGCCGACCGCAAATTGCCTGGAGCAACACCGTGAGCGAGAGCCAGACCGGCATTCCTGCGGGCGTTGAGATCCCGCTGCCGGGAAAGAAGTAATCATATGGCTAAACTAAACCACGTACTGCTGGTTTCCGTCACCGTGTCGACGCTGACCGCCTGCACCTCCTCCACCGATCGTGCGGACGATCAAACCTGCACTGGCACTTTTGATTTCAGCGCTCCTTACGCTGAGCCGCTTGGATCGAGCAAACGTTTCGATGCAGCGCTGCGTGACGTGGCCAAGGGGTCGGATGAAGCCATGCTGATCGAAATAACGCGTGCGGCCGGTTGGACTGATGACTGGGAGCGGTTGGTGGAAGTGCGTATTTCCACCGAAGTGGCCGACCTCAATAAGAATGCGAACACGCCAGGTCAGTGTTGGAAGCATCTCCCCACAATGGATTACCGCGAAGGGTCGGAGCAGGGGTACTACCTGTTCGTAGACAAAGGTAAGCCGGTTCAGGTCGTCTCTTGGAGCGGTAACAAGAAACCTCTCGAGGTCCGCGACCGGGGTGCACTCACTGCCGAATCGATGCTCGTGCCCTCGCAATGGCACGACAAACTCGAGCCCGCACCCTGAGAGCCCATGTTGGTGAGGGCTATTCGGCTGCGCACCGTGTCAGATTCCGCTTCCACGGGTAGCGGCCATGTCCGTTGAACAATGAGCAGGACAACGCCTCAGCGCTCATGACCCTGTTGGCCACCAGACCAGCAGGCCGTCAGCAGTCGAAATCGCCTCGGGTTGTTGCGGCGGTGAAGGCTGACCATTCGGCTGGGGTGAAGACCAGGGCGGGGCCGGACCGGTTCTTCGAATCACGAACGCCGACAAGGGTGTTCGATAGGAACGCGACCTCAACGCAGTTTTCGGCTCCGCCGCTGTGCCTACTCTTGAACCAGTCGGCACCGGCCAAATCGCTGTTCACGCATACTCCTTCGCCATCTGCCTGAGCAGAGCCCGGCTGGCAGCGGCGTCCATCGCGCTTCGCCGAAGACTCTCGTACGTATGATCGTATCGCTGAACCGTGGTTGATTTTGCAAGATACAAGCCACCCGTGAAGTTTTCGGTGTAGACCACGGGCGGCTCGATCGGCTGTCCATCTCTATCAGTGCCGAACTCCAGGATGACGAACGGACCAACCGCGGCTCCAACGGGGAACCCAGCGTTGAACGGAAGAATCTGCAAATTCACGTTGGGACGGGTGCTCATGTCGGCGAGATGCTTCATCTGGGTCGCCATGACATTCGACCCGCCAACGATTCCCCGTAGGACCGACTCTCGAAGGATTACGTCGAGCGATGCCGGAAGGTACTTGCGGGTGATTCTGGCTTGCCTTCGCATTCGCAACCTCACCCTTCGTGCGTGCTCTTCGGCATCGTCGTCAGGGTAGACCGAGCGGATGAGCACGCTTGCGTACGCTGGCGTCTGCAATAGCCCTGGTACGAGTTCGGGCTCGTAGGTCGTCAGGCGTTGTGCCGATGCCTCGAGACCGACATAGAAGTCGAAGTTCTTCGGCAGCAGGTCGGCGTACTCATACCACCAACCCAGCTCGTTACCTTGTACCGCAAGCGCTTTCATCGCTGCGGTGTGGTCGGCATCGAACTCGTAGATCGTGCACAGCGCGTCGATATCGATCTCGCGCAGTTCGGCCACCTGCCCCTTCTCCATGCGGTGGAGCGTGCTGCCACTGCGCTGAATCAGCCTGGCCGCCTCGTGGAGCGAAAGTCCGCGTTCCTGCCTCCCATTGCGCAGATACTTCCCCAACTGACGCCGTGCCAGGGTCGATCCATCCTCCGACATGCCTGCCTCCCTTCAGGTTTCACTGTTCGCAACAGGAGATCACGCCGCGACTACAGCTGGTGGCAACACTGCGGATTTCCATGCCATCAGGACATAACCCCGGGACAAGTTGCATCTGGTGGCGTATTCGCGGGTCCAGATCAACATCGGCGCATCCCGATCTGTGGGGCTAGACCACCCGTCATGAACTTCGGTAGGGGCACACGGCTGGAGGAACGCTCGGGCAGAGCCTTCGGGAGCGGTCTGAACCCCCAGGATCGAAGCCAATCGAGACAGTCTTTGCGTTCCAATTTAACCGATTGACCGTTTCACGCGCCCAGTACAGTAAGCGGACGGGCAGGGAGGGGAGTCGATGGAAGTGGGCAATCGGCCGCAAATGCGCTGTATCAGCAAGCCAGTGGGGAACATTTCGGATGGAGGCCGACGCCGCGCGGCGGTGCGCCGAGGTCTACACCAGGCTCGTTGAGACGACGCTCGACCCAGAGATAAATCGTTCGATTCGCCGTCTGCGGCGCATCGCCACAGCGCCCCTCGCCGACCATGCCGAGTTGCCCCCTCCCCACAACCCTGCTGTGCCTCGAGAATGCGTTGGTGGTGGGGTTTTCTCGCATTTGCCGCCACCAGCGCATAGTGATCATCCGTCCAGCTACCAGCGCTCCGGGGTTGGGAGCATTGTGCGGTGTTCGGAGCTGCGGGCGGTTGATTTGGCCGGTGGGAAGGGGAGTTTGGTGAGAGGGGGTGTTCGGATGCGGTGTCAGCGTGTGGGGGGGCGGAAAGTGGTGTGGCGGCTGGTTGTTGTTCGGGCGATAGCCCTGCGGCGGCGCGTGATTCGTCGAGTACGCCGGTCCAGGCTGGGGCTGATAGCTATTGGGTGTGGTCGGATTTCGGGAATACTGCGATGGATACTGTTGGGCGCCCCGCCGGATACGGGTTCGGATGGTGGCTTCGTGGCGGATACAGGTGCTGCTGTAGGCCCCACACAAGTCCCCTGCACCGGAGCCACCCACGACCGAGAATCCCCATGCCGCCGATCATGGCACGCACCGGTGCATCGGAATTGCCGAAGGTGTGTGCCTGCGCTATCGGCGGCGGCTCATGCGGCGAGCTCCGAGGAGAAGCGCGAGGACCACGATGACGCCGCCTACCAGCAACAGCATGCGGGTGCCCGCATGGTTGTCGGAATCGGTGGGCTGGGCTTCGTGGTCGGTGTCTTTCGGGGGTGGGGAGGCAAGTCCCGCAGTGCCTTTCGTGGATGCGGACTTGGTATCCGGGAGCTTGCCGACGGTGGAGTTCTTCGGCAGGGCGAAACCGTAGTCGAGCAGGCGCGCGGCCTGTTCCCACGGACGTATCGGCAGCACATCGGCTTTCAGCAGCGTCACGACGAGTCGGCGGCCGTCGCGTTGGGCGGCGGCGACGAAGGTCTGCCTGGCGTCGTCGGTGTAGCCGGTCTTGCCGCCGAGCGCACCGTCGTATTCGTAGAGCAGGTGGTTGTCGTTGGCGATGGGGAAACCCGGATGGTCTTTGTCGTCAGGGTTTTTCGGGTCCTTGGGGTAGCCGGGGAAATCGATTTGCTCGGTGTGGATGAATTCGGCGAACAAGGGAATCGTCATGGCCTCGCGGAACAGCACCGACAGGTCGTAGGCTGAGGTGCTCATGCCGGGGCCATCAAGGCCGGACGGGCTGGCGGTGCGAGTGTCCAAGGCGTACAACGACTTTGCCAGATCGTTCATCTTCTGCACCGTGGCGGTGTCGCCGCCGAGCTGGATGGCGATGGCATGCGCGGCATCGTTGCCCGACGCCATGATCAGTGCCTGCATGAGCTGTCGGTTGGTGTAGCGGCCGCCGGGGCCGATGCCGACGCGGGTGCCGTCGGCATTCGCGTCGTCCTGGGTTCCGGTGACGGTCTTGTTCAGGTCGAGGCTGCGCAGCGCGACGGTCGCGAGCAGCACCTTGATCGTGCTGGCGGGCCGGTAGCGCCCGTGCGGGTCCTTGGCGGCGAGCACCTCACCGGTGTCGAGGTCCGAAATCTGCCAGGCCGTGGCGGAAATCTCCTGCGGCACCGGCGGTGCGCCGCGCGGGATGACGACGCCGCATTCACCCAGGCGTGAGCCGCCGACCGGTGGAATCGGCACGGCCAGCGGTGTCGGTGTCGGCTGTCCGGGTTCGGGGACCTCGGATTCGTCGATCGGATTAGGCGGCTTCGTCTTCTGCGGGCAGCTGTCGGTATTCGGGGTGCTGAACGGCGTCGTGGTGGTGGTCGGCGGCATCGCGTGCGAAACGGTCGTGGCAGGTCCCCAGGTCGCGGCAGCAATGGCCAGTGCAGAACCTAGGCAGAGTGCGACGAGGAGGCGAAGATCCCGGGTGCTCATCGGCTGCGAGCCTACTGACCGGCCGCGCGGTGGGCCGTCATGAGACACGGATGCGCCAAGTATTGACAGGAACTACTAAATGAGAGCTACTATCAAAAAGTTGTAACTATCATTTACTGGAGGGGCTATGCAGACAGACTCGACTCGCCGCTGGTTGGCGCTGGGGGCATTGGCCTTGGCAATGCTGACCATCGGCCTGGATATGACCGTGCTGACCGTGGCTCTGCCCACCCTCGCCGTCGACCTGAACGCGAACACCGGCGCGCTGCAGTGGTTCAGCACCGCGTACACACTGGCGCTCGCGGCCGTGATGCTGCCCGCCGGCGCGCTCGGCGACCGCTACGGCCGCAAAAAGCTGCTGCTCGGCGCGCTGGTGCTGTTCGGAGCGGCATCGCTGGCCTGCGCCTTCGCCACAACCGCCGGTCAACTCATCGCGGCCCGCGTGGTGCTCGGCATCGCGGCGGCGGTCATGATCCCGCTATCGATGGCGGTGCTGCCGGTGCTGTTCCCGGATTCGGCGCAGCGGGCCAAGGCCATGAACATCTGGGTCACCTCGACCGCACTCGGCCTGCCGCTCGGTCCGATCCTCGGCGGCTGGCTGATCGATAACTTCTGGTGGGGTTCGGTATTCCTGATCAATGTCCCGATGGTGGTGCTCGGCGTGCTGGCCATCGCGGTCCTGGTGCCGGAGTCGCGGAACCCTGATCAGCGGCCGATGGATCTGCCGGGCGTCGCGCTGTCGATTCTCGGCATGGTCGGCGTTACCTATGGATTCATCCGGCTCGGTGACAAGGGTTGGGGCAATGGGCTCGGCTGGGGTGCGCTGTTCGGTGGCGTCGCGGCCGTCGCGGTATTCATCGCGTGGCAGCGGCGCGCGAGCTTCCCACTGGTCGATCTGGGCCTGTTCGGCAGCCCCGGCTTTCGCTGGGGCGCGGCGTTCACCGTGATCATCACCTTCGGCTTGTTCGGCTTGTTCTTCACTGTGCCGCAGTACTTCCAGGCGGTCCTCGGCGCCGATGCGCTCGGCAGCGGCGTGCGCCTGCTGCCGTTGATCGGCGGACTGCTGATCGGATCGCGGCTGGGTGATCGCTTGCAGCCGAAACTGGGACCGGCGCTGATGGTGGGACTGGGCCTCACGGTGCTCGCGGTCGGCATGGGCTTGGGCGGGCTGACCGAAGTGGGGACCTCGTACTGGTTCGTGGCCGTATGGGTCGGGTTGACCGGCGCGGGCATGGGTCTCGGGCTGCCAGCCGGTATGGCGGTCGCGCTGGACAATCTCGAGGTGGCCCGTGCGGGCGTCGGCTCGGCGCTGGTGCAGGCGCTGCGTCAGGCGGCGGGCACCATCGCGGTGGCGGTGCTCGGCACCGTCCTGGCTACCGTGTACCGCGGCGATCTCGGCGCATTGAATGTCGATCCGATTCGCGACAGCGTGAATGCCGGTGTGGCGGTTGCGAAGTCGACCGGCAATGCGGCGATGCTGGAGCAGGTGCAGTCCGCGTTCGTCGGCGGCATGAGCGCGATGCTGTGGGTGTGTGCGGCTCTCTGCGCGGTGGCGGTGCCGCTCGCACTGAGGGTGCTGCCGGGGCGGTCCACGGCCGTACCGCAACACGAGGAGGCGATACCGGACGCACTGGTGCCGGTCGATGGGCCAGAATCGACTCATGTCGGTTGAGCTGCCCGCGGACGGGACGGCCGCGCAGAGCCTGCGCGAGCGGAAGAAGGAACGGACCCGCCGGACGATTCGCGAAGAAGCGTTCCGGCTCTTCCGTGAGCAGGGCTATACCGAGACCACCATCGAGCAGATCGCCGCGGCGGCCGAGGTATCGCCCAGCACCTTCTTCCGCTATTTCCCCACCAAGGAACAGCTGGTGCTCGCCGACGACCTCGATCCGCTGATGATCGACGCGATACGAGCCCAGCCACACGACATCCCGCCGATGACGGCGTTCCGCAATGCGGTCGCGGGGGTGTTCGCGAATCTGCCCGCCGCCGAGCTGGCGTTCGAACAGGAACGTCAGGAGCTGCTTTATCACGTCCCTGAGTTGCGCGCGGCCATCGGATTGGAACTGCAACGCGGCATCGACCTGATGGCGGGCCTGCTCGCCGACCAGATGGGCCGGGACGCGGACGATTTCGAGATACGTGTGACCGCAGGTGCCATCGCGGGTGTCGCGCTCGGTATCGCCAGGTTCAACCCGTTGAATGCCGAGAACCTGAATCGCGCACTGGATTTCCTGGAGGCGGGGTTACCGCTCGGCAAGCAGTAGTGCTGCCGAGCGGCCGAAATCCTAGGCGGACTTGGTAACCGGGCACCCGTGTGCCAATGGGCCGAGCAATTTGTTGTTGTCGTAGAAGTGCTCGAGTTCGAGAATGCGCAGGTCGTCGCTGACCCTGGCGATCGTCACGCCGAACATCTCGATCAATGCGCCGGTGGGCTGGTTGGCCTTGTATTCTCCGTCGTAGCGGCCCCAGTGTCGCCAGCGGAAGGTGACCGCGGGCGGTCCGGCCAGCACTTCGAGCACCTCCCAGAAGAAGCCGTTCGGGAAGGCGGTGTGGAAGATCTCGTGGGAGGACTCGAAGGTCTCCTGCTCGACCTCGTAGTACGGGTTATCGCCGATCAGGATGTTGTAGCTGCCGATCCTGGCGAATTCCTCGGCGTCCTGCCACGGCCCGCCGTTGACCCGGCCCCGGTAGTGCTCGGCCACCAGCGAAACCCAGGTCGCCGGATCCTTCTTGTGCGAGACCTCCATTTCGAAGACCCGCACCAGGTCCTCGACGACGGCCTCGAGCGAGCCTGCCGCGTGCTCGGTGGTGCGCTCGCGCGGCACGGTTTGCCTGGTCAGGTGGTAATCGGGCGCGCCGTTGCGCCAATCCTCGGCCGGCGTCGCGGCGACCACCGCGTCCCGGCCCTGTAGCCACAACGGCGTCTCGGTTGTGGAATCTGTGGTATCAGCTGTCATCTCGGCTCTCGCCCCTTCGAAGAGATTGGACGCGAGGCAGGCTAACAGCCGGTCGGCCGGTTGTCGCGGCAGGTCTCGATTTACCGAACGCTGTGTCTCCCAGCAACTTTCGAGTTTAAACGATGATGTGTCACATTATACCAGCCGTGTGCAGTACGCGGTGCGGTGAATCGTCGTCCATGCTGGAGAAGAAGCCCCCGATCACATCCTCGATCTCCGAAATCGACTGTGCGCAATACAGAATCGGTTGGTAGTGCGTGATGTCGTAGACGGCGGTTCCCATCGTCGCCACGTCCAGCGGTCGCAGCTCGGCGTGCTGGAACTCCTCGATCTCGCCGTAGGAGGACAGCAATCCGGCTCCGTAGCAACGGATTTTGCCGTTCTCCCGGACCACACCGAACTCCATGGAGAACCAGAAGACATCGGCGAGGAACTTGAGCGCTGTATCGGTGGTCAGCCGGGCGACAGCCGCGCCGACCGCCTCGTAGATGGCGGCGAAGCGCGGGCTGGCTATCTGATTGGCGTGCCCAATGATCTCGTGGATGGCGTCGGGTTCCGGGGTGTACAACGGGGCCGAATGGTGCCGGATGTATTGGGTGGAGTGGAAGGTGCGGTCGGCGAAAGAACCGAAGAACTCGCGCAGCGGCACCAGGCCGGCGGCCGGCGCATAGCGGAATCCGGTCAGCGGGACCAGCGCCGCGGAGACCTCGTCGAGCTGTGGAATGTGATCGCTCGGCAAGTCGAGCCGAGCCGCTGCCGCGAGCACCTCGGTGGCGGCGTACTTCTGATGTTTGCGGGCGAGTTCGGCCGACACGATGCGCCACACCTGTTGTTCCTCGTCGGTGTAGTCGACGTGTGGCACGGGTTTACCCGGTGCGTAATCCAGCGCGAGCGCGGCGATCGCATTGCGGCGGGCGCGGTAATCGGGATCGTGCACGCCGGGGTGCTCGTCGCTCAGGTGCACCATGACATCGCCATCGCCGGATCGGGTCACCGGCGAGTACAGCTGAGCTTCGGTGAACATACGTCGATGCAAGCACCGCGGGGTCTTTGCGACAACAAAAGCCCGCTCAGCTGGTCAAACTGTATAGCTGGGCGGGCTTCTTCGCATTATGACCGGCAGCGGACCGGCTGCTGCGGCGGCGAGCTGTTCAGTGGTGACTGTGCAATTCGTGCACCACCGCGTGGCCCTTGCCGCGGCCGATCATCCATTTGTTGACCGGCGTGGTGAGGATGAAGGCCACCACGAGGGAGAAGGCGAGCGTCGCCCAGAACATGACCGTGTCCAGGTGTGCGTCCATGGCGCCGGGCACGGCGAGGATGACGGCATTGTCGACGATTTCCATGACCGTGATCGAGACCGTATCGGCGGCCAGCGCGGTGGTGATGGCGGCGGCCAGTGGCAGACCGGCCTTCAATACGCCACGCATGGTCAGCGCGTAGCCGAAGAAGAAGGCGAGCACGATCGCCAAAACCATGGTCGCGGTGTTGTTCCAGCCGAGTGCCGTGCCGATCACCATGCCGAGGATTTCGCCGATCGCGCAGCCGGTGAGGCAGTGCAGGGTGGCCTGGGCGGCCATCTGCCAGGACGCCGGAGCCCGATGCTCGGTGTTTGCGTGCTGAGCATGCCCGGCGGCTGCCGGATGTGCGGAATGTGCTGTGTGCCCGGCATGTTCGTGGTGTTCGACAGGCGTTCCGTGCTCGTGCTCCATGTGGGGAACTATACCCCCGTAGGGTAATTAGTCAAATGTGAACTCCGACGTTGTGCCCGATTTGCCACACATGAGCGGACCGTATAAAGCAATATGGCGAATGTACGAAGGAGGGCGCATGAAATCCGTGCGGATCGATCTCGACCAGAAACTGCTCGCCGCCGCGGCCGCCATCATGGGCACGTCGACGAGCAGCGCCACCATCAACGAGGCGCTGCGCCGAATCGTTGTGCACGAGCGGCAACTTCACCAACTGCAGCGATTGGCTGCCGGTGTGCTGTCCCCCCGGCCTGGACCCGAGATCGCGGTTGCCGACGGCTGATCGGGCTCACCGCGTCGGGCAGCGCAGCCCTTCCTGGGGTGGGGGCAGCTCGATCAGGTACTTCAGGACCGGGTGTCGTCGAGGTGCGGGCGCTGCTCGGATTGGGCCTGCGCACTACAGGCCGCTGCGAGAAAGACTGCTGCGAGAAAGACTGCGGCGAGTCCGATGTGACGCGCACTCCGCCTGCGCCAGTTGAACATTCGACCCCCAAGGTTGGACCTGCGCACTCAGTCTGCCCGACCCGGTGGCGGTGCGCAGAGCGTGGTCGCCATCGCATCCGGCCTGTCGGTGGGTGCTGGCATGATGCGGAGATCACATCGGATTCGAGGGGGATTGATGTCGGTACCCATCGCCAAACTGCCATCCGGCCAACGTCCACGCGAACGGCTGCTCACCCTCGGCCCGCACGCGCTCAGCGACAGCGAATTGCTCGCCGTGCTGCTGCGCCAAGGTCGCCGCGGTGAAAGCGCACTGGATATGGCCGCCGAACTGATCGCCGAGCACGGCGGCATCACCGGTTTGGCGGCCGCGCGGCCGGAGGAATTATCGCGGCGTGCGGGTGTGGGGGACGCCAAGGCGGCGGCCATCATCGCCGCCTTCCACCTCGGCACCAGGGCGCGCAACAGTCCGGAGACCGCCCCACGCCTGGACGGCGCCACCGACGTCGTCCGGGTGGCGTTGCCGCTGTTCGCGGGCGCCCGCGTCGAACGGCTGCTGGTGCTGGTGTGCGATGCGCAGAATCGCTTGCGGCACAAGGTATTCGTCGCCGAGGGGGCGATCGATCAGGTCGCCGTCCCGGTCCGGGAAATCCTGAATACCGTACTGCGCCACGACGGTCGCGCCTTCGCGGTCGTGCACAATCACCCCTCCGGCGACCCGGTCCCCAGCTTCGACGACCGTCGCGCGACCACGCTGCTCATGGAATCCGCCCGCACCGTCGGCCTGCGCTTCCTGGACCACGTGGTGATCGCGGGGGACGGGTGGGCCAGTGCCGCACCGCTGCACCGGTCCGGTGGGTGATGCGGTCAGCGGGGCAGTGCCGGAATGCGATGCAGCAGTGTGGGTGTCGGCTCGTCGACACTCGCCGCGGAGTCGTCGTCCTGGAACGATCATTACCGCCGTTTATTGCGCAGACGACAACGATATGAGCGAACGGCCTTTGGTGGGCACGGCCGATGAGCGCACGAATGCGAAGGCCGCCCGCATCCGAAGATGTAGGCGGCCTTCGTGTTCAGGCCGGTGAGGTCGGTCCAGGAGTCAGCGGGCGAACAGCAGTGCGCGCTTGACTTCCTGGATGGCCTTGGTGACCTCGATGCCGCGGGGGCAGGCGTCGGTGCAGTTGAAGGTGGTGCGGCAGCGCCAGACACCTTCGACGTCGTTGAGGATGTCGAGGCGTTCGCGGGCGCCTTCGTCGCGGCTGTCGAAGATGAAACGGTGTGCGTTCACGATTGCGGCCGGGCCGAAGTAGCTGCCGTCGCTCCAGTACACGGGGCAGGAGGTGGTGCAGCAGGCGCACAGGATGCACTTGGTGGTGTCGTCGAACCGGGCGCGGTCGGCCTGGCTCTGGATGCGCTCGCGGGTGGGCTCGTTACCCGAGGTGATCAGGTAGGGCTTCACGGCACGGAACGCGTCGAAGAACGGCTCCATGTTGACCACGAGGTCCTTCTCCACGGGCAGGCCGCGGATCGGCTCGACGGTAATGGTGAGGGACTTGCCGCTCTTGGGCAGCATGTCCTTCATCAATACCTTGCAGGCCAGCCGATTCACGCCGTTGATCCGCATGGCGTCCGAACCGCAGACACCGTGCGCGCAGGAGCGCCGGAAGGTGAGCGTGCCGTCCAGGTAGGACTTGATGTAGATGAGTACGTTCAGGAATCGGTCGGTCGGCAGGACCGGCACCTGGAAGGTCTCCCAGTGCGCGCCCTTGTCGTCCTCCGGGTTGAACCGGGCGACCTTGACGTCGACCATGACCGAGCCCTCGGGCACCGGTGCGGCCTTCTGCGGGGGTGTTTCGAGTACGGCAGTCATCAGTACTTACGCTCCATCGGCTCGTAGCGGGTCTGCACCACCGGCTTGAAGTCGAGGCGGATATCGGAGATGAGCTCCGCGCCCTCCTTGTAGGCCATCGTGTGCCGCATGAAGTTGACGTCGTCGCGGTCCGGGTAGTCCTCGCGGGCGTGGCCGCCGCGCGATTCCTTGCGGTTGAGCGCGCCCACCACGGTGACCTCGGCCAGCTCGAGCAGGAAGCCCAGCTCGACGGCCTCGAGCAGGTCGCTGTTATAGCGCTTGCCCTTGTCCTGCACCGTGATTCGGGTGTAGCGCTCCTTGAGCGCGTGGATATCGGTGAGCGCCTGCTTCAGGGTGTCCTCAGTGCGGAAGACCGCGGCGTTCATATCCATCGTGTACTGCAGTTCGGTGCGGATATCCGCGACGCGCTCGTTGCCGTGCTCGGACAGCAGCATGGCCAGCCAGTTCTGCACCATCTGCGCCGGGTTCTCCGGCATCTCGACGAACTCGGTGCGCTGGGCGTACTCCGCGGCGGCGATGCCGGAGCGGCGGCCGAAGACATTGATGTCGAGCAGCGAGTTGGTGCCGAGACGGTTGGAGCCGTGCACCGAGACGCACGCGCACTCGCCGGCGGCGTACAGGCCGGGCACCACATCGGTGTTGTTGCGCAGCACCTCGCCGCGGATCCGGGTCGGGATGCCACCCATCACGTAGTGACAGGTCGGCATGACCGGCACCAGTTCCTTCACCGGGTCCACACCCAGGTAGGTGCGCGCGAATTCGGTGATGTCGGGCAGCTTTTCCTCGAGCACGTCCTCGCCGAGGTGGGTCACGTCGATGTAGACGTAGTCCTTGTTCGGTCCGGCGCCGCGGCCCTCGAGCACCTCGAGCACCATCGAGCGGGCGACGATGTCACGCGGCGCGAGGTCCTTGATGGTGGGGGCGTAGCGCTCCATGAAGCGCTCACCGCTGGCGTTGCGCAGGATGCCGCCCTCACCGCGGACGGCCTCCGAGATCAGAATGCCGAGGCCGGCCAGGCCTGTCGGGTGGAACTGGTGGAACTCCATGTCCTCCAGCGGCAGTCCCTTGCGGAACACGATCGCCATACCGTCACCGGTCAGCGTGTGCGCGTTCGAGGTGGTCTTGTACATCCGGCCGGAACCGCCGGTGGCGAAGATGATCGACTTCGCGTGGAAGACGTGCAGTTCGCCGGTGGCCAGCTCGTAGGCGACCACACCGGTCGCGACCGGACCGCGCTCGGACTCGGACATGACCAGGTCGAGCACATAGAACTCGTTGAAGAACTCCACGTCGTGCTTGACGCAGTTCTGGTAAAGCGTCTGCAGGATCATGTGGCCGGTACGGTCGGCGGCGTAGCACGCGCGGCGGACCGGGGCCTTGCCGTGATCGCGGGTGTGACCACCGAAGCGCCGCTGGTCGATCTTGCCCTCGGGCGTGCGGTTGAACGGCAGGCCCATCTTCTCCAGGTCCATCACCGCGTCGATGGCCTCCTTGGCCATGATCTCCGCGGCGTCCTGGTCGACCAGGTAGTCACCACCCTTGACGGTGTCGAAGGTGTGCCATTCCCAGTTGTCTTCTTCGACATTGGCCAGCGCGGCGCACATTCCACCCTGTGCAGCACCGGTATGGCTGCGGGTCGGGTAGAGCTTCGTCAGAACGGCGGTGCGGGCCCGGGGACCGGCCTCGATCGCCGCGCGCATACCGGCGCCACCGGCACCGACGATGACGACGTCGTAGCGGTGCTCCTGAATCCGGGATTCACTCATGCCTTCACCTCGCTGTGCTCGGCTCCGGCATGTGTGAAACACGCTGTGTCGATGATTCGTTCGCTGCGCTCACTCATCGGAGTTCGCCTGTTCCTAACTGATGTTGGGGTCGAAGGTGAAGATGACGTAGGTGCCGACGCCCACGATCAGAATCATCGAAATGGCCAGCAGGGTGTTCAGCCAGAACCGGGTCGAGTCCTTGCGCGAGTAGTCCGCGATCACCGTGCGCAGGCCGTTGCCGCCGTGCAGCTGGGCCAGCCAGAGCATGCTCAGATCCCAGAACTGCCAGAACGGGCTGGACCAGCGGCCGGCCACGAAGGCGAAGTTCAGCCGCTTCACGCCGCCGTCGAGCAGCAGCATGATCGTCATGTGGCCGAGGACCAGCACGATCAGCAGCAGGCCGGAGAAGCGCATGAACAGCCACGCGTACTTCTCGAAGTTGTTGCTGGAGCGGGCACGCGGCGAGCGGGGGAGATCCAGGCTCGCTGGCCGGTCGTAGCTCTTACCGAGGACAGGTGCGCTCATGGCTTCAGTGCTCCGTGAACAGGTAGAAGAACTGGCGGCCGACGGCCGGAACCACCAGCAGGAACCAGATGGCGAGAATCACCCAGAGCATCGTCTTCTGGTACTTCGGGCCCTTGCCCCAGAAGTCGACCAGGATCACGCGTACGCCGTTGAGCGCGTGGAACAGCACGCAGACGACAAGGCCCATCTCCATCAGCGCGACGATGGGGTTCTTGTAGGTCTCGATGGCGTGGTTGTAGGTATCGGGGCTGACCCGAACGAGTGCGGTGTCCAAGACGTGCACGAAGAGGAAGAAGAAGATGGTGACACCGGTGATCCGGTGCAGCGCCCACGACCACATTCCGGGGTCGCCTCGGTACAGCGTCTTCCGCTTCGGCTGTGCCGGAGCTTCTATCGTGGTCATAGAGTGCGGTGCCTCCAACGTCGTTGATGGACCCGGTTGCAAGTCCGAGGCAGGCGACGTGGATGTAAATGCCCAGGTGGCTGCGCTTTGCTGCTCCAAATAGCTCGCGCGGGGCCCGCCGCCGGGAACCTGAACCGATCTGTTCTGGACTCTAATCCCCTCGCAATCACGGAACTAATTCGGTAGGCCGTGCGTTGCGCTACAGTCGAGCGAGTTAGGTTTACCTTTCTTGATGTGTAAACGGTTGCGCCGTGGCCCCTGCGCGGGCAAGTGCGGCTAGGCCCCGGAGGGGCTGCCGATATCGGAATTCGACTGAAGAATCTTGCGCGACAAGGCAATTCAAGTTATGCGCATTGTCTATGCGTCGAACTCGCGGTTTCCGGTCGGCGCCGGGGCTCTCAGTTCGACGGGCGGAATTGTGAGCGTCGGCAATGTGGAAAATGTCTCATTCGCCGGGTCATAGCCTACTGATCGGTAACAGAAAACTATCGCAGATTCCGGTCGGCGACAGCCGAATTTCGCTACGACGGTCATCGGCGTCGTTCCGGCAACCGCGTCATGAGTTCGCGATCCGCAGGACGCCCCGGCGCCCGTGACGGCGACCGGGATCGTCTGTTCGGCGCCATCGGGGTCCTTCGGCCTGCACGCCGAACAACAGCACCGCAATGATCAGGCCGATCGAAATAACGATCCACCGCATCCGCCGAAGCGCCACCTGACGGTGTCCCCGTATCGCTCCTATGTTCGTTCAGATGCACCTCGAGCGGCGACCCCAACAGTGCGGCGCGGTCGGGATGACGGGTGCACCCGATGCGCGGTGTACCAAGCATGCCAGTTGCGCGCCCCTTCGTAGCCGCGCTCCTACAACCCGAGCCCGCAGATGACCGCTGGAAACCGCACGAGCTGATGCCACTGCGAAAAGGACACATCGGGAATGCCGCCACGGTGCAGCGGGGTCCGGTGCGACCGGGATCCAGTCAGGTCCACGCTCAGGCGTGGGTCGAGCCGGGCGACATCGGGTCGGGACGAGAGAATTCGACCAGCCGAGCCGCCAGCCATACCGAAACCGACCCTGGACCACAGAAGGTAGCGAACACGTGGATATCGACTGGAAATTATTGCGGACCAGCGCATATGAGGTCATGCAGCGGGCGTACGCGCCGTATTCTCGATTCCCGGTCGGGGCGGCCGGGCTGGTCGACGGCCGCGTGGTCGTCGGGTGCAATGTGGAGAACGTTTCCTATGGATTGGGCCTGTGCGCCGAATGCGTACTGATCGGGAACCTGTTCGCAGGCGGCGGTGGCCGGTTGCTCGCACTCTCGGTCACCGATTCCCGCGGCGAAATCCTGATGCCCTGTGGGCGTTGCCGACAGTTGCTCTACGAGCACGGCGGGGCCGATCTTCTGGTGGACCACAGGACCGGACCCGTGCCGCTTCGAACCCTGCTCCCCGACGCCTTCGGACCCGATGATCTGGATGCCGGGCAGACCTAGGTCGCTCTCAGCAAGCCCTTCGAACTATGCGTCGACTTCGTCGTCGGTTGTCACCGTGATCTGCGAGATTTCGTCGGTGGGGACGCCGAGGTGTTCGAGAATGCGGCAGAAGCTTCGTCTTTGGACGATTTCGATTGCGGTGACTCGTCGCGTGAGCTTCAGCTGGGATTCGACGAAGCCCGCTTCGGCCTCGCGGATGCGGGCCTCGAGATCCGTCACGCGGCGGTCCAGGTGTGCGTGCGTCATTGCTCCCCCAACGTCGACTCGATGATGCGCAGAGGCTATCGGAGGGCACCGACAAGTTCCGGGGGGCGAGCGCGTCACGTGCCAGACTTGCCGGTGTGACGGCAGTGGACGCGGTTTCGATCATTACGACCAAGCGGGACGGCGGGGAGCTGTCGGATGCGCAGATCGATTGGGTGGTGGATGGATTCACCAATGGAGCGGTGGCCGACGAGCAGATGGCGGCGTTGGCGATGGCCATCGTGTGGCGGGGGATGACGCGTCGGGAGACCGCGCGGTGGACGAATGCCATGATCGCGTCGGGGCGTCGGATGGACTTCACCGATCTTGCGCGGCCGACAGTGGACAAGCACTCGACCGGCGGGGTCGGGGACAAGATCACGTTGCCGCTGGCTCCGTTGGTCGCGGCGTGCGGGGCCGCTGTGCCGCAGCTTTCCGGGCGCGGGCTGGGGCATACCGGCGGGACGCTGGACAAGCTGGAGGCGATCCCGGGGTGGCGGGCCGATGTGCCGGTGGCGCGGATGCGGGAGATCCTGTCCGATCCTGGGATCGGCGCGGTGGTGTGCGCGGCGGGTGCCGATCTCGCCCCCGCCGATAAGCGGCTGTACGCGTTGCGCGATGTCACCGGGACCGTCGAATCCATACCGCTGATCGCCAGCTCGATCATGAGCAAGAAGATCGCCGAAGGGACCGCCGCGCTCGTACTCGATGTGAAGGTCGGCTCAGGAGCGTTCCTGAAAACCCTGGACGGCGCGCGCGAATTGGCAACGGCCATGGTCGAACTCGGCACCGATGCCGGGGTGCGGACGGTGGCATTGCTGACCGCGATGGACACTCCGCTCGGGCGCACCGCTGGCAATGCACTCGAGGTCGCCGAATCCATGGATGTGCTCGCGGGCGGCGGCCCCGCCGACATCGTCGAACTGACGCTCACCCTCGCCCGCGAGATGGTCGCCCAGGCCGGACTCGATATCGACCCGGCCGACGCTCTCGCCGATGGTCGCGCAATGGACCATTGGCGCGCCATGGTTCGGGCCCAAGGCGGCGATCCGGACGCGCCTCTGCCGCGCGCGAAGCACACCGAAATCATTCGGGCCGAACGAGACGGTGTGCTCACCCGCCTCGATGCGATGGCCGTCGGCATCGCGACCTGGCGACTCGGCGCGGGGCGAGCCCGTCAGCGCGACCCCGTCCAATTCGGCGCGGGCATCGAAATGCATGCCAAACCAGGCGCTTCCGTAACCACAGGCCAAACCCTGCTCACCCTGCACACCGACACGCCGGAGGCCTTCTCCGGCGCCCTCGCCGCCCTCGAAAACTCGTTCACCATCGGAACCGCGCCCCCACCGCAAGCCCCCTTGATCCTGGACCGCATCGCCCCCTGACACCATCGGCCACTTCCACCCCCGAATTCGCCCGACGCGCCATTTCGTCGGCACACGAATTCGTTTGGCACGCGGCTGCCGTGGCGCCCGCGCAAATTCACTCGAGCCCGCATGGGCTCGCTCGTCGCGCGCTGGTCAACTGGCAACCCGCATGCGTGGCGCGCCGACTCAATGCGTCGGTGTGGGCCGTCCGCTCGGCGAACGCCAGCGACACCTTCGAGTCCGGATGCGAGTCGAGCGCACCGAGTTGGGGGCAAAAGGTTTGCGGCAAGCAGGCAGGAAACCGACCGCTACGTTAATTCTTGGCTGGTTAGAGGGAATTACTGGTACCTCGAGGTCTGCTCGAGCAGGGACATTGCGGGTTATGCCTCGGGTGAGGTTGGCGGAGAGCGCAATCACAGCCGCACGAACGGGTCCGTGCGGCTAACGTGTGGTCATGACAGGACCGATGCCTTTGACCCTTGCCTCGATCCGCCAAGCTCCCAAGGCGCTGCTGCACGATCATCTCGACGGTGGTCTGCGGCCCGCGACAGTTCTGGAGCTCGCCGCCGATTGCGGTTACGACGACCTACCCGCCGACAATGAGACCGAACTGGCGGCGTGGTTCCGTGATGCGGCCGACAGCGGCTCGCTCGAGCTCTATCTCGAGACCTTCGCGCACACCGTCGCGGTAATGCAGACCCCCGAGGGTCTGCGCCGCGTGGCTCGGGAATGTGCGGAAGACCTCGCCGCCGACGGCGTGGTCTATGCCGAAGTGCGTTTCGCGCCCGAGCAGCATCTCGAGCGCGGCCTGACCCTGGACGAGGTGGTCGAACACACCCTCGCCGGATTCCGCGAGGGTGCGGCGGCCGAGGCCGAGGCCGGTCACCCGATCGTGGTGATCTGCCTGCTTACCGCGATGCGGCATGCGGCGCGTTCGCGCGAGATCGCGGAACTCGCGGTGCGGTGGCGCGACCGCGGCGTCGGTGGTTTCGATATCGCGGGCGCGGAAGCGGGCTTCCCGCCCAGCCGTCACCTGGACGCCTTCGAATACATGCGAGCCAATAGCGCGCATTTCACCATTCACGCAGGTGAGGCGTTCGGGCTGCCGTCCATCCATGAGGCGCTGGCGTTCTGCGGCTGCGATCGGCTCGGCCATGGTGTGCGGATCACCGACGACATCACTGTTCCCGGCGCGATCGAGGACGCGCAACTCGGACTGGTCGCGAACTACGTGCGGGATACGCGAATTCCGCTCGAGCTGTGTCCCTCGTCGAATGTGCAGACCGGCGCGGTCCCCTCACTCGACAAGCATCCGTTCGACCTGCTGGCGCGGCTGCGCTTCCGGGTCACCGTGAACACCGACAACCGCCTGATGAGCGACACCAGCATGAGCCAGGAAATGCTCAAGCTGGTCAACACCTTCGGCTACGGCTGGAGCGACCTCGAACGCTTCACCATCAATGCGATGAAGTCCGCGTTCATCCCGTTCCCCGAGCGTCTGCGCATCATCGACGACATCATCAAGCCGGGTTACGCCGTCCTGCTCGGCTAGAGCTACTTCTCCTGCGTGAGCCTGGACTCGAAGTTGCGCTCCAGGTCCCGCCAGCTCTGGGCCTCCGCGGTGAACGGTGGGTTCGGGGCCAGGCGGGTCGGGTCCGGGTTCAGCAGGTAGGAGACGTACCAGCCGAGCGGGGTGGACTGCGCCAGCGCCTGCTCCACCGTGTCGTCGTCAGCGTAATCGGCTGCGTCGGTGAACAATTCGACCGCCAGATCGAGCTGTTCGATATCGACCGCCTCGGGGCCCTCGCTCAGATCGTCGGCGAGACCGGGCAGGACGTAGACGTTCTCATCGGTCACCTCGACCTCGAGCGAACCGTCGACGGCGGCGGTCTGCACATCGGTGTAGGTGCTCACCCGCGCCAGCTCGTGCTCATGGTCATCGGCCAGGTAGCGGGCCAGCGCACGCTCGGAGCCGAATACGGTGATGGAGCCGTTCTTGCCGAGGAAGATCGGCTCGTCGTCGAGGTAGCAGCGCAGCGTGAAGTAGGTGCCGTCGGAGGTGACGATCTTGACCGGGTCGATGCCGACCTCGTGCCAGAACGACTCTTCTTCTTCTTCCTCCTCCTCGTCTTCTTCCTCGTCCTCGTCGTCCGCATCGAGGTCGACGGATTCGAACTCCTCGTCCTCCTCGCTGTCGGCCGCGTCATCGGCGTCGACGACGTTCTCCTCCGCGGCGAGCAGTTCGGCTTCCGCGACCGCGACGGCTTCGGCATCGACCTCGGGGGTCTGTACCACGGAGTCGATGGCGTCGAGGACATCGTCCCAGCCCTTGGCGATGGCGGCGCCGATCTGATCCCACAGCTCCTCGCCGTCGCGCCCGACGAAGGCGCTCACGCCGCTGGCCAGCGCGCCGACCACCGGATGGGAACCGAAGAACTTGGTCACCGTCTCCAGCTCGCACACCTCACCGATGTTGCGCACCATGCTGAGCGTGTCGTCGAGCTCGGCGATGGTGTCCACATCGGGATCGCTCGCGACCAGCTCCGGGACCCCGACCAGATCGAAGGTGAAGTTCTCCTCCGGCTCCAGTTCGACCGCCGATAGCCCGGCCACGACCTTCCACGCCGGATGGTCCACGAGATCGTTATCGGAGTTGGTCCGGATGAACGCGGCCAGCTCCGCAACGGTCTCGAAACCGTACAGCGAATCCTCGTGTCCGAGGAACGCCTCCCACTCGTCGTCACCGTCGCGCCAGCGCGGTGCCCACAGGGTGACGAGATCGCCGTCGGTCAGGCCGAGCTCGATCGGGACGATGTCTCCAGAAGCCATGTGCGGAAGCCTATCGACCTTCCGAGTCAGTGACTATCCGGCCCGCCCCCAACGCTTCCCGGGGCACCCTCCGGCGACCCCGCGAACGACTCGTTCAGTGTCGCAACGACCTTCGATCGCTGCGTGCCGGCGTCCTCGGCGGCCTGGCGACAGGCCCATACGATCAGCTGCCCGACCTCGGCGGGCGGCAGTGAGGTGACCGACTCCGACAGGCTCAGCGCGACCAGGGCGCCGTCGCTGTTCACCTCGACGCTGACCGTGCCGTCCTCGGTCCGGAACCGTCCGTGCACCTGCGCGAGGCCGTACAGCGCGGCCTCGAGCGCTTCCAGTTTCGCGGTCGCGTTGGCGACCAACGCGTCCATCTCAGCGCTCATACCTGCGCCTCGCTGGCGCTCGACTCCGGCATGAGCGCTGGAGCGCCTGTGTTCATGATTCGCTCGCTCCGCTCACTCATGTGCCTGCGCCTCGCTGGCGCTCGACTCCGGCATGACTGCTGTGGCAGCGGTGCTCATTGTTCGCTCTTTTCGCTCGCTCAAACCGGCCTCATCCAGCTCGTCGGTCCCGTGTCCGCGTCATCGATCCGGTCCAGTTCGTCCACTGCGGCCTGGCGGGTCGGCAGGCCGAGCTTGTCCAGGATGTCGGCGGGCATACCCGCCTCGGCGAGCAGCTCGCGGCGGCGGGCTCGGGCGGCGACGGTGGAGCGCTTGGTCAGTCGCAGGATCTCGTCGGCCAGAGTCTGTGCGCCGTAACGGTATTCACTGCGTTCGAACTTGATCTCGATCGGCATGCCCTGGTCGGTGGCCCGGACCGAGATGGTGCCCGATCGGTTGGTGCTCGACGCCACCGTGACATTGGGTATCGGTGGGGTCTGGGGCTGGGACATTATTCGTTCGCTCCGCTCACTTATGAGGTCGGCCGGTAGAAGCCATAGAAGTTCATACCCATGTTGTCGGTCCGAACCGAGCTGATCTGGACCGGATTACCGGCCTCGACGAGCTGCCCGTTGCCGACCACCATCGCGACGTGGCCATCCCACACTGCCAGATCGCCCGGCATCAGATCGCCCGGCGAAACCTGCATATGGCCGTTGCCCTGTTCCTGCGCCAACCGGGGCAGGTCGACACCGGCCTCGCCGTACGCATACTTGGTGAGACCACTGCAGTCCAGTCCGGAGCCGGGCGTATTGCCACCCCACACATAAGGCGTGCCGACCGCGCCGATGGCCGCCTTGACCGCCGTCGCCGCCTTCTCGTTCGGGGCTTCCACGACGCTGCCGTCGGGCAAGGTGATCTTCACGCCATTACCTGAGGCAGACGACTGCCCGGTCCCGGTCGTGCTGCTGGTACTCGGTTTGGAACTGGACGCGGTGCTCGCGGTCGTGGTGCCGGCTTTGCTCGCGGTGCTCATCAGGCTGCTGAGCACGCCGCCGGCGCCGCTCGCGACACTGCTCACCGTCGATGACAATTGCGAGGCGCCCTGGGTGGCGGTGCCGACCATGCCTGCGACATTGGACAGCGACGGCGTCGACGGCGCTGGAGTCAGCTCGTTCATCGACGCGGTCTGGGTATCGAGTTCGTTGCGTACGCGGCCGACCACATTCAGCCCCTGACCGATGTGGTCGATCGCGGAGCCGACGAGCACGGTCAGGCCCTCGGGGGTGGCCAGCGCCGGACCGAGACCGGTGGCCTGGTTCACGAACGACTGGACGATCCCGTTCAGCTCCTTCTGGCCCGTTTCGACCTGGGCGGCAGCCTGATTCACGACGGTAGCCATATCGTTGCCGCGGTCGGAAATGCTGGCGGCCGAGGTCTGCACCCGCAGCGCCTTCGCCGTAACGGCATCGGCCGCCGCACCGTCCCATGCGTTGTTCACCTGGTTGATGCTGTTGCGGCCAGCCGCGTGCACCTGGTCGACGGCGGTCGAGGTGGAGGTCAGTGCGTCGGCGGGCCCGCCGGTGGGCAGGACGCCGGTGCCGAAGCTGGAGAGTAGGTCGAGCAGTGGCTGGACCAGGGCGCTGACATCGATCACGGCGTTACCCGTCCAGTCCGCTGGCATTCAGCCCGGCGGCATTGTTCAGGTCGGTTTCTTCGAGGACGACGGCCGAAGCAGCTGCCGCACCGCCCATACTCGCGAGCACCGCCGACAACTGACCGATCGAGGCGACGTGCCCGGCATGGGCCGCGGCGTAGGCGGCCATGAAATCGCCGCCGATCAAGCCCATTATGGGGCCGAGGAGAGTGGGATCGGCGGCGGCGGCGCTCACTCCGGCGGCGGCGAGATCACCTGACATCGTCGCGGCCGTCGCGCCGTAGGCGGTGATGCCCTCGGTGTCGGCCGACATCTTTCGCATAGTGCTTCCCCCATCTGTTGTTCCCAGGCAGAGTACGTCATCCACCTAGTTCGACGCGCTGCCTTACCGATCGGTTCCAGCCGTTCGAAAAAAATTCGGGTGGAGGTTAGCCGCCGAACTCGTCTTCGACCTTATCGTTCCAACATGCGCACGCACACCGTGGATCATCCACTCGCCGCCGCCCTGCTGACCACGATGCGCGATGCGGGCACGGCCAATCCGGCCTTCCGCGCCGCACTGCGTGATCTCACCGGAATCCTGATTTACGAGGCGCTGCGCGACGCGCCGGTGGTCCACTTCCCGATCACCACACCGGTATCCGACACCGAGGGAACGCGATTGGCGCAGCCACCGCTGCTGGTTCCGGTGCTGCGCGCCGGCCTCGGCATGGTCGACGCGGCCGCCGAACTCATTCCGGACGCCCAGGTCGGTTTCGTCGGCATCGCCCGCGACGAAACCACCCATCAGCCGGTGCCGTACATGGAATCGCTGCCCGCCGACCTCTCCGAAATGCCGGTCTTCGTACTCGACCCGATGCTGGCCACCGGCGGTTCGATGCGCCACACCCTGCAACTGCTCGCCGCCCGCGGCGCTACCGACATCACCGCGGTCTGTGTCGTGGCGGCCCCCGAAGGCATTGCCGCCCTTGCCGATTCAGGCCTCCCCGTGCGCCTGGTTACCGCGGTCGTCGACTCGGGCCTCAACTCCGACGCCTACATCGTCCCCGGCCTCGGCGACGCGGGCGACCGCCAATTCGGCCCCCGCTGACCCCGCCGACCCGCCGAGGGTAGTCGAATGGTTGCCGAAATCCCCACCACCATTCGACTACCCTCGACAAACTCTCGAGAACGTAACGGTGCCAACCCGTGAGTTATTTCGGGAGACGCCCGCAGTATGCACGGAACTCGGCAAGCCGGCGCTCACTCGAGGTTCGGGCGGCGGCGAGCGAGTCTCGGTCCGCGACCGGCTCGACCACCTCCAGGTAGCATTTGAGTTTCGGCTCCGTGCCCGACGGCCGGACCACGATGCGGGAGCCGGCGCCCTCGAAAACCAGTGCGTCGGTGCGCATTCGGCCGCGCACCTGGAGCAGATCGGTGTATTCGACCGGCTCGCCCGCGATTTCGTCGGGCGGGGCGGCGCGCAGGCGGTTCACCAGGTCAGCGGCGGCGGCCGGGTCGGGTAGGCGCAGCGAGACCTGGTCGGTGGCGTGCAGGCCGAATTCGACCGCGTAGTCGTCGAGTTCGTCGGCGAGGGTGCGGTCCGCCGCCTTCAGCCGGGCGACGAGATCGGCGGCCAGCACCGCCGCGGAGATGCCGTCCTTGTCGCGGACCGCGGCCGGGTCCGCGCAGTGACCGATGGCCTCCTCATAGGCGTAGACCAGACCGTCGCCCGCGCGGGCCAGCCATTTGAAGCCGGTCAGCGTTTCCACGTACCGCGCGCCGCGGGCGGCGGCGAGTTTCGAGAGCAATCGCGACGACACGATGGTGGTCGCCACCAATGAATCCGGGGGCGCGGTCCGCAGCACGTAATCGCCGAGCAGCGCACCGGTTTCGTCGCCGCGCAGCATACGCCAGCCACCGTCGTCCGGAATTCCGATGGCGCAGCGATCGGCGTCCGGGTCGAGGGCGATGGCGAGGTCCGCGCCGATCCGGGTGGCGGTGGCGAGCAGAAGATCGGTGGCACCGGGCTCTTCGGGATTCGGGAAGGCGACGGTGGGGAAGTCGGCATCGGGCGCGAATTGCGCACCGACGACGTGCACATGCTTGAATCCCGCCGCGGTGAGGGCAGCCACCGCCGTTTCGCCGCCGACCCCGTGCAGTGGTGTCAACACGATCCGGACATCGGAGCGCTCGCCGGGACCGCCGATCAACTCCGGCAGTTGGGCCACCCGATCGATATAGCGGCGCACCAGGTCATCGGCGGCCGGTGTGACCGGCGTGCGGGGGATCGGCTCGGTGGCGGCCTCGATGCAGCGCTCGATCTCGGTGTCGGCCGGTGCGATCAGTTGCGAACCACCGTCCAGGTACACCTTGTAGCCGTTGTCCGTAGCCGGATTGTGCGATGCGGTGATCTGTACTCCGGCAACGGCTCCCAGCTCACGCACCGCGTAGGCGACGATCGGTGTGGGCAGCGGCCGCGGCAGTAACGTCACCGGAAAGCCCGCGGCGGCAAAGATTTCCGCGGTCGCGATGGCGAATTCGGCGGATCCGTGCCTGGCATCGCGCCCGACGACCACCGCGCCGCCGCCGAGGCAGCGACCGCGCAACCAGTCCACGAGTCCGGCGGTCGTCCGGCTCACCGTGTCCAGGTTCATGCCGTCGGGCCCGTCCTGCAGCGGCCCGCGGAGCCCGGCGGTGCCGAAGCGCAGCATCTACAGCCGTTCCAGTACGCCGCGCAGTAATTTGCCGAGACGCGGTGCGGCGGCATGTCCTTCGGCGAGTACCTCGGCATGCGAGAGGTGCGCACCCGTGACGCCGGCGGCGAGGTTGGTGACCAACGAGATACCGAGCACTCGGGCGCCGAGCGCACGCGCCGCGATCACCTCGAGCACGGTCGACATGCCGACCAGATCCGCGCCGATGGTGCGCAGCATTCGAATCTCGGCCGGGGTCTCGTACTGCGGTCCGGTCAGGCCCGCGTACACGCCCTCGGTCAGGCTCGGATCGATTTCCCTTGCCAACGTACGCAATTCGGGATCCCACGCGTCCACGAGGTCGACGAAGGTCGCGCCCGCCAGCGGTGTCCGGCCGGTGAGATTGAGATGGTCGCTGATCAGCACCGGCTCACCGACGCGCAGTCCGTCCCGGATCCCGCCCGCCGCATTGGTGAGCACCACGGTTTCCACGCCCGCCGCGATCGCCGCGGTCACCGGATGCACGACATCGCTCGGCTGATATCCCTCGTACAGATGCTGACGCCCCATCAGCAGCAGCACGGGCGTGTTGTCGACGGCGACCGAATGCACCATCCCGACATGCCCCTGCGCGCTCGGCGTCCCGAATCCGGGCAGCTCCGGCATCGGCACCGACGCCGACGGCGTCCCGATCTCCGCCGCCGCCTCCTGCCAGCCCGATCCCAGCACCACCGCAACCCGGTGCCGTTCCACTCCTGTACGTTCGGCAATCGCCCTGGCGGCCTGTTCGGCAAGCATGCCGTCACCGTATCTGATTTGCCGCGCTCTGTTTTTGGCCGCGTGGCCGCGGCGGGTTCGCGGCCCCCTGGTGTCTCGCGTCCGAGCCGTCGAGACTCGCGCCTGCGGCGCATCGCTTCGACGGCTCGGACGCGAGACGGGCCGCGAACGGGTCGCTCGCAAAACTCGCTCCGTGGTGGTTGGTGATGGCGGGTCGTTCGGCACTGGATGCGCGCGTCGGGTGCGAGGCTCGCGACTTCGTCGCATCGCTTCGACGGCTCGGACGCGAGACGGGCCGCGAACGGGTCGCTCGCAAAACTCGCTCCGTGGTGGTTGGTGATGGTGGATCGTTCGGCACCGGATGCGCGCCTCGGATGGTCGAGACTCCCGACCTCGTCGCATCGCTTCAACGGCTCGGACACGAGACGGGCCGCGAACGGGTCGCTCGTAGGACTCGCTCCGTGGTGGTTGGTGATGGCGGGTCGTTCGGCACTGGATGCGCGCGTCGGGTGCCTGGCTCGCGACTTCGTCGCATCGCTTCGACGGCTCGGACGCGAGACGGGCCGCGAACGGGTCGCTCGTAGGACTCGCTTCGTGGTGGTTGGTGATGGTGGATCGTTCGGCACCTGCCGCGCCCGAATGGTCGAATCCTGTGTGTGCGGCATATGTGCTCGGCCCGCTCGGACGTGAGACCGCCCGTGACCTCCTCGCTCCTAAGGCTCGCCTGTTGGGGCTGAAGTGAGCAGCGATGCTCTCGGCGCTGGCCTGCCGAGGATTTGCTACCTGTGAGTAGGTATTGCGTCGCGCAGCCGTTACGCTGCACGCATGCCGTATCTGGAACGTGAAGGGGATGTGTTCGTCGTCTATCTCGGGAGCGCGGGGCAGACGGACAGTGAGAACCGTTTCCATCCGGATTGGATCGATGCATTCCATGGGCTGTTGGACCAGGTCGAGGCGTCCGAGGGACCGGCGGCGCTGGTGACCACGGCGAGTGGGAAGTTCTACAGCAACGGGCTCGATACCGATTGGCTTTTCGGCAACCTGGACAAGATGCACGGCTACCTCGACCGCGTGCACAGCATCTACACCCGCCTGCTGACCTTCCCGCTGCCGACGGTGGCAGCCGTCAACGGTCATGCCTTCGGCGCGGGCGCCATGCTCGCCACCTCGCACGATTTCCGGGTGATGCGTGCCGACCGCGGCTTCTGGTGTCTGCCTGAGGTGCATCTCGGCATGCCGTTCACGGTCGGCATGAACGCGCTGCTCACCGAGCGTCTCACCAATCAGGTCTGCGTTCAGGCCATGACCGCCGGTCACCGCTTCGCCGCCGATGAGGCCATTTCCGCGGGAATTATCGACGCAAAGGCGGATGCTGACGTGTTGCTGAAGTCCGCGATCGAGCGTGCGGGCGCCCTCGCGGCAAATCGCAAGCCCAATCTGCCGGTGATCAAGCGGTCCCTGCACGCCAAGGCGCTCGCCGGGCTCGCGACCCCCACCACCCCGGAGAATCTGGCGTTCGCCCCGGGATAACCGCAAGCTGATCGCAAACCTTGCGCCGCACCGCGGCAGCGCCCCGCCGCGCAGGGTGCGCCCGATCGTCGGCGCAGTGCCAGACTGTGTGCCATGCCACCACCGCGCATCGGGCACCCCGAATCACGCACGGACCACCAGCCGCATCCGGGTGCGGCGGCGGAGGCCGCGATCCTGGCCGCAGCGCCCGAACTGGTCGCGCTGTCGCATTCGATCCACGCCGAACCGGAGCTGGCGTTCGAGGAAAATCGCAGCGTCGCCAAGACCATCGCGCCGCTGGCCGAGCGCGGTTTCGCCGTCGAGACCGGCATCGCCGATCTGCCGACCGCATTCCGCGCGACCTATGGATCCGGCGAGCTCACCGTGGGTATCTGCGCCGAATACGACGCACTGCCCGAGATCGGGCACGCCTGCGGGCACAACATCATCGCGGCTTCCGCGGTCGGCGCGGGACTCGGCCTCGCCGAAGTGGCCGACGCGCTCGGCATCACCGTCGTCGTCTTCGGAACACCCGCCGAGGAGAGCGGCGGCGGCAAGGTGCTGATGCTCGAGCGCGGTGTCTTCGACGATGTGGCGATGGCGCTGATGGTGCACCCCGGTCCCGTCGATATCGTCGACGCGCGCTCGCTGGCGCTGGCGGATCTGTCGGTGGTCTTCCACGGCCATGAGGCGCATGCCAGCGCCGCCCCGGAATTGGGCCGGAATGCGGGTGACGCGGTGACCGTCGCGCAGGTTGCTCTGGGATTGCTGCGCCAACATCTGCGACCCGGACAGCAACTGCACGGTATAGTCAGCGACGGTGGCGTAGCCCCCAACATCGTTCCCGGACGTGCGGAACTGCTGTATTACCTACGCGCAGTCGACTCCGCATCCCTCGACGATCTGATGCGACGAGCGTCGGCTTGTTTCGAGGCGGGTGCGCTGGCGACCGGCTGCACTCACGAAATCCGGACGGTTGCGCCGACATATACCGAGCTGACGCCCGACTCAGGATTACTGTTTGCCTATCGCGAGCAGATCGTGAACTTGGGCCGGGTGCCGATCGCACCAGAACTCGAGGCGCAGCGGCCGCTCGGGAGTACGGATATGGGCAACGTCACCAACGTCATACCGGGCATACATCCGGTCATCGGCATCGAAGCCGGTGGGGCGGTGACGCATCAGCCCGGCTTCGCCGCGGCGAGCGTCAACGCTTCGGCCGATCGTGCGGTAACCGACGGTGCGATCGCGCTTGCGCGTACCGCTATCGCCGTAGCTCGCGATCAAGTACATAGGGACAGGTTGTTGCAACGGCTCGTTCAACGACAGGAGGACATTCGGTGAGCATTTCCGGCCGTTCCGCGGCGCCCGCGACACGCTCCGGGACGGTGACGCGCGCGACCACGGGGGGCCAGGGGAGCGCCGCGCAATCGGATTTCGCGGAAGTCGGCCCGGATGCGGTCGATTCCTGGCTGGCCGAGCACACGGTCGATCTCGTCCAGTGGCGCCGTCACATCCACGCGAACCCGGAGCTCTCCCGCACCGAATTCGCCACCACCGAGTTCGTCTCGGCCTGGCTGACCAAGGCGGGATTGACGCCGCAGAAGATGCCCAACGGCACCGGAGTGCTCTGTGACATCGGTCCGGCGGACGCACCGCGCATCGGGCTGCGCGCCGATATGGACGCGCTCCCACTGCAGGAATTCACCGGACTCAGCTTCGCCTCGACCGTGCCCGGCGTATCGCATGCCTGTGGGCACGACGCGCACACCACGATCCTGCTCGGCACCGCGCTCGCGCTGGCCGATCAGGAACTGCCGGTCGGCGTGCGATTCGTCTTCCAGCCCGCCGAAGAGGTGATGCCGGGTGGTGCCATCGATATGGTCGCCGCCGGAGCGATGGAGGGCGTCGACCGGATCTTCGCACTGCATTGCGATCCGCGCCTCGAGGTCGGCCGGGTCGGCATCCGGGTCGGTGCGATCACCTCGGCGGCCGACACCATCGAATTGGTCCTCGATTCGCCGGGCGGGCACACTTCGCGTCCGCATCTGACCAGCGACCTGGTCTACGCCATCGGCACCGTGATCACCGGCCTGCCCGGTCTGCTCAGCCGCCGCATCGATCCGCGAACCAGCACGGTGATGGTCTGGGGTGCGGTCAGCGCGGGCAAGGCGCCCAATGCGATACCGCAGACCGGCATGCTCACCGGCACCGTCCGCACCGGCGATCACGCGACCTGGTCGCTGCTCGAGCCGATGGTGCGCGAGATCGTGGACGGCCTGCTCGCCCCGACCGGAGTGCGCTACCAGTTGAACTACCGCCGCGGCGTACCGCCGGTGGTCAATGACGAGCACTCGACCAGGATGTTCGAGGACGCGATCCGCATGCTCGGCCCGGACGCACTCGCCGACACCTTGCAGTCCGGGGGCGGTGAGGATTTCTCCTGGTACCAGGAGGAGGTGCCGGGCGCGATGGCCCGCCTCGGCGTTTGGCCCGGGCACGGCGAGCAGCTGGATCTGCACCAGCCGACCTTCGATCTCGACGAGCGCGCGCTGGCCGTCGGTGTCCGGGTGCTCAGCAATATCGTGTTGAACGCGAGCTGACGAAGACGTTGAACGCGAGCTGACGAAGATAAGGAAGCGGCCGACCTCGAAAAGGGTCGGCCGCTTCCGTGTTCGTTCAGCTACCGAAGAATCCGGGTCCGACGTTCTTGCTGTTGCGAGTGCGCAGCGCGTGCACGTATTCCGCTGGCGCGCCTGCCTTTTCGGCCGCATCGGCCATCACGCCGATATAGCGCGCCGACGGTAGCCCGCCCTCGTACGCATCGAGTACGTACAGCCAGGCCAGGATGGGTTCGGAACCGCTGCCCGCACTCGGCGTCACGCGCAGCCGGATCTTGCGGTGGATGCCGAAATCGGAACCCTCCCAGCGGTCGAGGCGCTCCTCGTCCTCGGGGGACACGTCGTAGAGCACCACGAACACCCGCGAGCCCGGCTCTTCGACGACAGTGGCCAGCGGGCCCTCCCAGCCGATGTCGTCACCGCTGAAGGTGAGGCGCCAGCCCTCCAACCAGCCCGTCCCGTACATGGGGGAGTGCGGACAGCGCTCGAGCATCTGGGACGAGTCCATGTTGGACCCGTAGGCGGCGTAGATCGGCACGACGCAAGGGTATCCAATAACCTGCGCGCATCGTCTCTATCCCGGCGAGATGACCGTGTGTTCGCCAGCTAACGTTGTCTACCGGCACCGGAGATCCCGGTCGAACAGCTCCAGCGGAGGTATCCATGGCCCGCATAGCGATCATCGGTGGCGGACCGGCCGGTTACGAAGCGGCATTGGTGGCGGCCCAGCACGGGGCCACGGTCACCCTGATCGATAGCGACGGCATCGGCGGGGCGTGCGTCCTGTGGGACTGCGTGCCGTCGAAGACCTTTATTGCCTCGACGGGCGTGCGCACCGATCTGCGTCGCGCCCGTGACCTGGGCATTACCCTCGATCCGAGCCAGGCCCAGATCGAATTGGGCGAAGTGAACGCGCGTGTGAAGGCGCTGGCGCTGGCCCAGTCCTCCGATATCCGATCCAAGGTGCAGGCCGCGGGCGTGACCGTGCTGGCCGGACGCGGACAGCTCGGCGATCCGGCCACCGGTATGGCCGCGCACCGGGTGCGCGCGCTGCTGGCCGATGGCACCGAGGAGGCCGTCGAGGCCGAAGTGGTGTTGATCGCCACCGGTGCGAGCCCGCGCGTGTTGCCCGGCGCCGAGCCCGACGGCGAGCGCATCCTGAACTGGCGTCAGCTCTATGACCTGGAGGAACTCCCGGAGACCCTGGTCGTGGTCGGCTCGGGTGTGACCGGGGCCGAATTCGTCTCCGCGTATACCGAAATGGGTGTGCGGGTGAAATTGGTCTCGAGCCGCGACCGGGTGCTACCCGGTGAGGACGCCGATGCCGCGCTCGTGCTCGAGGACGCGCTCGCCGAACGCGGTGTCGAACTGGTCAAGCACGCGCGCGCCGATGCGGTGGAGCGCACCGTCGAGGGGATCGTGGTCAAACTTTCGGACGGCCGCACCGTCACGGGTACGCATGCGCTGATGACCGTCGGCTCGATCCCCAATACCGACGACCTCGGCTTGGAGCGCGTCGGCATCGAACTCGACCGCGGTGGTTACCTGCGGGTGGACCGGGTGTCGCGCACTTCGGTGCCGGGCATCTACGCGGCGGGCGACTGCACCGGTCTGCTGCCGCTGGCCTCGGTGGCCGCGATGCAGGGCCGCATCGCGATGTATCACGCGCTGGGTGAGGGCGTCAGCCCGATCCGGCTGAAGACGGTCGCCTCGGCCGTATTCACCCGTCCGGAGATCGCGACGGTCGGCGTGAGCCAGACGGCCATCGATAACGGCGAGGTGCCCGCGCGCACGGTCATGCTGCCGTTGAATACCAACCCGCGCGCCAAGATGTCGGGTCTGCGTAGGGGTTTCGTCAAGATCTTCTGTCGGCCCGCGACCGGTGTGGTCATCGGCGGTGTGGTCGTCGCCCCGATCGCCTCGGAGCTCATTCTGCCGATCGCGCTGGCGGTCCAGAACAATCTGACCGTCAACGATCTCGCCCAGACCTTCTCGGTGTACCCGTCGCTCACGGGCTCGGTCACCGAGGCGGCCCGACTGCTGATGCGTCACGACGACCTGGATTAACCGTCACTGAACCCAGCCGCCCCGAGACTTGCTGTCTTGTGGCGTTTTTCATCGCGTTGCCAGTAAGGCGCGCATGTGGTTCACTTCCCGCAGAGATGCGATCGGCGGGCGATCGCGAGGGTTCTGTGTGGGGGGATCGATCCTTTCCAGCGGGAACGGCGAACGGCCGCTTGGTCGTTCGGCGGTCCTCATTCGTGGACCAAGCGTCTCACCAGGGATAACTGTGTGCGACCCACTCGGTCGTACACGGGAAAGGGATTGCGAAAAGTGAAACATCGTAAGCCGAGTCGGGCGCAGCGAGCGATGGCGAGCACATCGTTGCCACTGGCCACTGCGGCGGCCGTGGCCACGCTCTTCGCGGCGCCGGCGGGGGCAGTTCCGGATCAGCCGAGTACACCGACCACGCCGGCGCCCGCGCCCGCCGATCCGGGTAGCACCACGCCGATGGATCAGGGCCAGCCGGAGACCACCAAGCCGGACCCGGGCAAGCCGGACGCCAAGCCTTCGCCGACGCCGAGCCAGCCGGGTGTCACGACGCCGGATCCGAACCAGATCATGCCGAATCAGCCCAAGGATCCGAAGCTGGCCCAGCCGACCCAGCCGGGTGTCACCACCCCGCGCGTCGCGCCGCTGCCGGTTCCGGGCCAGACCGGCCCCGCGATTCCCGCCGTGGTGCCGGAGACGGCCCCCGGTGCGGAGGCGCCGAAGCCCGCGCAGCCCGGTACCACCGCGCCGGGTGCGAACACCCCGAGCGGTCCGAGCGCTCGGACCCCGCAGCAGCCGGATACCGACACGCTGGTGCAGCAGCCGCGCTGGGAGGCTCCGCGCTTCCAGCAGGCGCCTGCCGCGCCGGTCGTCGAGATGGACGGGCCGCACCAGGAGATCGGCGCCAACGTCGACGGCGGCTCGCTGGCTCCCGGCTACGTGGCCAACACCCACCACTTCAACAATGCCGCGGGCTACGTCGGCACCATCGGGTACCGCACCCCGACCGGTCAGGGCGAGGCTGGTGTGTCGGTCGAATACATCGGCGCCAACACCGTCAAGGTCACCTCCTACACCGGTGGTGAGGGTCTGGCCGACAACAAGACCGAGGTCATCCTCGACACCACCCAGGCCAACATGGCCAAGGCCGCTGTCGAGCACTGGATTCGGGAACAGCCGGGCGGCGCGGCTGCCCTCGAGGCCGCCGCGCAAGTTAAACTTCCGGTGCCGCCAGGCGAACTGGCTCCGCAGACGGTCAACGTTGCCGGGGTCACCACCCAGTGGGGTGGGTCACTCCAGTACTGACACGAGCTGATTCGACGGGTGGGGCGGTCGTTCTCGACCGCCCCACACGTGTGTCCTGGGGAAAGGATTTGGTGTGGGCTCCGAGGGTGATGGCAGGGACAACGAATCCGACCGGACCGGGTCGGAATTCGGACCCCCGTTGGACGAATTCGGCCCGCCGGTCTCCGATTTCGGGCCGCCGGTCTCCGATTTCGGGCCGCCAGTCGGCGAATTCGGGCCGCCGGTCGGCGAGTTCGGGCCACCGACGGGTGAACAGGTCCGACCGCAGTGGTCGGTGCCCGAGCCCGGCACCGATCACCCCGAGCTGATCTGGCGTCCCGCCGACGAACCGCCGACGGTGCCGCCGCCACCCCCGCAGTACCGCGCGCCGGATACGACGGTGTTCGGCGACGCACCGCCACCGCCACCGCCGACCCCGCGACCGGAGCCGCCGACGCGCCGAACCGAGCCGCCGGTGGAACCGGATCCCAACGAGGCCACCGTCCGGCATGCGACCCCAGCGGCAGGCCAGCGCGATACCTGGTGGAACAGCCCCGCCGAATCCGGTGGGGTACCGAAGCCGCCGTCCGAGCCGTCGGGTCTGTCCTGGGCCGACGATCCGATCGCCAAACGTCTTGCGCCGAAGCTGATCTCGGACACCATCACCGCGACCCCGACCCGGCACCGTTCGCGCGGTCGATGGATAGCGCTCGGTGTGCTCGCCGCCATCGTGGTGGTCTTGGCGCTGGTGGTGACCTTCGTCGCGGTCAGCCGCGACGACAACCGCAGTCCGAAGGCGGCGCCACCCGCACCGCCGAGTACCTCCGCCGCGCTGAGCTGTCCCGCGAGCAAAGACGGCAAGGTGACCCGCGGCAATGGGCAGGGCGACACCTCGACCGGCGCAGGTGCGATCCTCGGCTTCCAGTACGAGTTCTACGTCGACCGCAATGGTGAGCGGGCGCGCAGATTCGTCGCGCCGGATGCCGAGAATGTGTCGACCGCCGAGGTTATCCAGCAGGCCATCAATGACCAGATTCCGGTGGGTACCACGCACTGTCTGCGGATCGCCGAGTCGACGGTGGACACGTTCGAGGTAGACCTGACCGAACATCGCCCAGACGGCACGACCAATGTCTACCGGCAGACCATCATCACGGTGGTCCGAGACGGCAAGACGGTGATCTTCGCCATCCGCGAGCGCGCCTGAGCTCTCAGATCATGGGATGAATATTTCATAATCTGGTAGCGATGTGGGACAGTGGGGTTTCCCGTCCCCTCGGAGGTTTCCATGTCGCCGATCAATCCACCGCTCGCGACCAAACTGGGCGGACTGAAGAGTTCGGCGATTCGTGACCTGCTCGAGCTGACCACGCGCGAAGAGGTGATCAGCCTCGCGGGAGGTTTGCCGGATGCGGAGTTGATGCCCCGAGAGCGGCTCGTCGCCGCGGCCGATGCGGCGCTGAGCGGTTCCGCGGTGTTGCAGTACACCGGGTCGCGCGGGTGGCCTCCGCTGCGCGATGTGCTGCGCCGACGGGAGTCGGCGAAGCTCGGCCGCGCGGTCGGGCTCGACGAGGTGTTCGTGACGCATGGTTCGCAGCAAGCGCTCTCGCTGCTCGCCGAGGTGCTGCTGGATCCGGGCGCGCTGGTGGTCGTCGAGGATCCGGCGTATGTCGGTGCGCTGCAAGTGTTCCGCGCCGCCGGTGCGCGAATTGTCGCGGTGCCCTTGGATTCCGAGGGCATGCGGCTGGACGTGCTGAAGGAACGGCTGGCACGCGGTGAGCGTCCGACGGTCGTGCACACGGTGAGCAATTTCCACAATCCGGGTGGCGTCACGATGAGTCCGCCGCGTCGTCGCGAATTGGCCGAACTCGCCGATACCTACGGCTTCTGGGTGATCGAGGACGATCCGTACGGTGAACTCTGGTTCGACCGGCCCTCGCCCGATCCCGTGGCAACCTACTCCCGCAACGTGATTCGGCTGTCCAGTGCCTCGAAGATCCTCGCGCCCGCGCTGCGGGTCGGCTGGATGGTGGCGCAGGAGCGGATCTGTCGCGCGGTCGAATTGCTGAAACAGGGCGCGGACCTGTGCGGCTCGGCGCTGACCCACCAGATCGCCGCCGATCTGCTCACCGACGAAACCTGGCTGACCGGCCACGTCGACACCGTCCGCAGCGCGTACGGCGACCGTGCCAAGGCACTCGTGCACGCCGTGCGCACCCGCTTCGGCGACCGCGTCACCTGCACCGACGCCGCCGGTGGCATGTTCGTGTGGGCCGATTTCACCGACGGCACCGATACCGATCGGCTGCTGCCCCGAGCCCTGGAGCGCGGAGTCGCCTTCGTGCCCGGTTCGGCCTTCGCCGTCGACACCGACTACCGCCACTCCATGCGCATGTGCTTCACCACTTCGGACGCGGCGACCTTGGCGGAGGCGATCGACCGGCTGGCTCGCGCGGCCGAATAGCCGTCAATCCACCCAGTTGTAGGTGCGCTCCACGGCCTTGTTCCAGGCGGCGAGGTGGGTTTCGCGATCCGTCGCGGACATCGCGGGCTGCCAGGTCTTGTCCGCGGCCCAGTTGGCGCGGATGTCATCGGTGCTCTCCCACAGGCCGACGGCGAGCCCAGCCGCATACGCCGCACCCAGTGCGGTGGTTTCGTTGACGACCGGGCGCACCACCGGCACATCGAGGATGTCGGACTGGAATTGCATCAGCAGATCGTTGCCGACCATGCCGCCGTCGACCTTGAGGGTGGTCAGTTCCAGCCGCAACTGCTGGGATTCGGCATCGGCGCGCATCGCGTCCATGACCTCGCGCGTCTGAAATGCGGTGGACTCCAATACCGCTCGCGCCAGGTGCGCCTTGTCGACGAAGCGGGTCAGGCCCGCGATCACGCCGCGGGCATCCGGGCGCCAGCGTGGCGCGAAGAGGCCGGAGAACGCGGGGACGATGTATGCACCACCATTGTCCTCGACGCTGCGCGCCAGCGGTTCGATCTCGTCGGCGGCGGAAATGATGCCGAGATTGTCCCGGAACCATTGCACCAGTGAGCCGGTCACCGCGATGGATCCCTCCAATGCGTAAACCGGCGCCTCGCCGCCGAGCTGGTAACAGACCGTGGTGAGCAGGCCGTGCTTGCTGAATACCGGCGTCGTTCCGGTATTGAGCAGCATGAAATTGCCCGTGCCATAGGTGTTTTTGGCCTCGCCAGGGGACAGGCAGGCCTGGCCGAAGGTCGCCGCTTGCTGGTCGCCGAGAATGCCCGCGACGGGTATGCCCGCCAAGGGGCCGGAGCCGATCTCCGCGTAGATCTCCGACGAGCTGCGAATCTCGGGCAGCATCGACCGCGGTATCTCGAATTCCGCGCAGATCTGCGAATCCCACTGCAGCGTACGCAGATCCATCAGCATGGTGCGCGAAGCATTGGTCACATCGGTGATGTGCTGACCGGTGAGCTTCCACAGCACCCAGCTGTCGATGGTGCCGAAACACAGCTCACCGGCCTCGGCCCTGGCTCGGGCGCCCTCGACATTGTCCAGAAGCCAGCGCAGTTTCGGACCGGCGAAGTAGGTGGACAGCGGCAGACCGGTGCGGTTCTGGTAGCGCGTCGCGCCGTATTCGCCGCCCAGGTCGGCGACCAGACGGTCGGTGCGGGTGTCCTGCCAGACGATCGCGTGATGAATCGGCTTGCCGCTGGCCCGATCCCACACCACCGTCGTCTCGCGCTGATTGGTGACGCCGACCGCATTGATCTCATCGGCGGCGATACCGGTGCTCCGCAGCACCTCGCCGAGGACGAATTCGGTATTGCGCCAAATGGTCTCCGGATCGTGCTCGACCCAGCCCGGCCGCGGAAAGATCTGTTCGTGCTCGCGCTGCGCGACACCGACGACACGGCCCTGCCGGTCGAAGATGATGCACCTACTGGAGGTCGTGCCCTGATCAATGGCGGCCACATAGCGACGCATTCGTGCAGGCTACTAAAAGCGGCGTGGCTCGCGGCGGAAACCGCGGAGCGCGCCAGGGCATCAACTCGCGACCAGCGGGTTGTCGGACTAGTGTTGGGATCGGTTACCGGCGAGTAGCGCGGGCTGTCGGCTGCGGGCGACACGGCTTCGGCCCCGGCGGGGGATCGTCGCCGATTCCTTTAGCCTGTAGAACAGAAGACCACCCCCCGACTGAGCAGCTCGATCGTGTGCCCGAAGGACCACAAACGTCGTCTGAACCCCGACGCCGGGGTCGGCTGGAGGAGTCGCACATGACCAACAAACCGGAATCGCAGTTCCTCGGCCCCGAGCAGCGCGTGACGGCATGGGAGCGCTTCGGTAAGGATCATTTCGACGTGGTCGTCGTGGGTGGTGGCGTGGTCGGCTCCGGTATCGCGCTCGACGCGGCCACGCGCGGTCTGAAGGTCGCGCTGGTCGAGGCGCGCGATCTTGCCTCCGGCACGTCGAGTCGCTCCTCGAAGATGTTCCACGGCGGACTGCGCTACCTCGAGCAACTGGAGTTCGGGCTGGTGCGCGAGGCGCTGCGGGAACGCGAACTCGCACTCGCCCGGCTCGCACCGCATCTGGTGAAGCCGCTGCGCTTCCTCTACCCGCTGACCCGCCGCGGCTGGGAACGCCCGTATGTCGCCGCCGGACTGGTGCTCTACGACACCATGGGCGGCGCGAAATCCGTTCCCGGCCAACATCATCTATCCCGGGCCGGCGCACTGCGACTGGCACCGGGTTTGCGGCCCACTTCACTGATCGGCGGCGTCAGCTACTACGACACCGTCGTCGACGATGCCCGCCACACCATGACCGTCGCCAGAACCGCCGCGCACTACGGCGCGGTGATCCGCACCTCAACCCAGGTCGTCGGCTTTCTGCGCGAGGCGGACCGGGTCGTCGGGGTGAAGGTGCGCGACAGCGAGGACGGTCGCACCGGCGAGATCCGCGCCCACGTGGTGATCAATGCGACCGGCGTGTGGACCGACGAGGTCCAGGCGCTTTCGCATAATCGCGGCCGCTTCCACGTGCGTGCGTCCAAGGGCGTGCACATCGTGGTGCCGCGCGACCGCATAGTCAGCGATGCCGCGATCATCCTGCGCACCGCGAGCTCGGTGCTGTTCGTCATGCCGTGGGGCGCGCACTGGATCGTCGGCACCACCGATACCGATTGGAATCTGGATCTCGCCCATCCGGCGGCGACCAAGGCCGATATCGATTATCTGTTGGATCGGGTCAACCAGGTGCTGGTCACGCCGCTCACGCCCGCCGATATCGACGGTGTCTACGCTGGTCTGCGGCCTTTGCTTGCGGGAGAGAGCGATTCGACTTCCAAACTTTCGCGGGAACACGCCGTCGCCCGGGTTGCGCCGGGGCTTGTCGGCATCGCGGGCGGTAAGTACACCACCTACCGGGTGATGGCCTATGACGCGGTCGATGAAGCGGCACAGGATATTCCGGCGCGAGTCTCACCGTCCATCACCGAGAAGGTTCCACTGCTCGGCGCCGACGGCTACTTCGCGCTGATCAATCAGACGGTGCAACTCGCCGAGGCCTACGGCGTGCATCCGTATCGGGTCAAGCATCTGCTCGATCGCTACGGTTCGCTCATCGACGAGGTCATGACCTTGGCCGACGGCAAACCCGAACTGCTGCAACCGATTATGGACGCGCCGTCGTATCTGCAGGTGGAAGCCGTCTACGCCGCCGCCGCGGAGGGTGCGCTGCACCTGGACGACATTCTGGCCCGCCGGACCAGGATCTCCATCGAATACTCGCACCGCGGCGCGAACTGCGCCGAACAGGTGGCCCATCTGGTGGCGCCGATACTCGGCTGGGACGACGGCGAAATCGACTGGGAGGTCAGCACCTACCAAGCACGCGTCGAGGCGGAGATCCGCTCCCAGACCCAGCCGGACGACCCCTCCGCCGATGCGCTGCGCATCGCAGCCCCCGAACCGCGTGCAGAGATCCTGGAACCGGTCCCGTTGGACAGCTGAGAACTGGACAGTCGGCGGCGGCAGTGCAATGTGTCCGTGAGAATTTCGTGATGACGCTGAAACCGCTGTTCAGCACTCCTTTTTCGGGGTTTCGACATCGGTGGCCCACGCCAGGATCGACCGAATGTAGCGCAGTACCAGCTCATCCGGGTACCGCTGTGCATCAGCTAGATGCAGCCGAGCCAATTCCTCCAATGCCGCGAGCATGATTCGCTCGGTCGCGCCATCCGGATCGACGGTGACTCCGGCGTGGCGCGACAGATGCCGCGCGCCGATCGTCCGCGCGTAGGCCCGGCCGAGTTCGAGCCGGTCGCGCAGATCCGACGGTCCGCCGTCGGGTGGGCTGAGGATGATCCGCCAACTGGTCGGCGCGGCATGCAGATAGGCGAGAATGCCGCGGCCGATCCGATCAGCATCGTCATCGGTGTCGGACCAGTCGAGAGTGCCGATACCGGCCAGTGCGATGGCCGATTCGCGATCCACCAGCGCGGTCATCAATCCGGACAGATCGGTGAACTGCTGATACACCAGTGCCCGTGCGACCTCGCCCTCGCGTGCGACCCGCTCGATACTCACCGCACCGAAGCCGTCGACGGCGACGATGTCGCGCGCCACATCGAGTAGTTGTGCGCGCCGGTCGGCCGCGGACATGCGGCGCTTGGGCGTGGGGTGTGGCTTCGCAGTGGGGTGCTCAGACATCGAGCGCTCCGTGGTCACGGCAACGACGGTAGCGCAAGTAGCAGGTCCACCGCCTTGGCAGCGCTCTGCACCGCGCTCTCCATGGTGGCCGACCAGTCGGTCGCGGTCCAATCGCCGGCCAGCACCAGCGTCGGCACCGAGGTGCGCTGACCCGGGCGCAGGCCGTGCGTACCCAGTACCTGGGAGAAGGTCGCCCTCGGCATCCGAACCACATGTCCCTGAACGACTTTCGCGTGCTCGGCGTCCGGGTAGTAGCGGCGTAGTAGGCGCATCTGTTCGTCGATGATCTGCTCGTTGGTCTTGTGGATCTGCTCGTACGCGCCGCTGGTGGTCAGGCAGTACAGCCAGGCCTGATCGGTGCTGCGCCCGGTCATCCGCTGTCGGTCGAAGACCTCGTCGATGACGCCGGTGCCGCCGATCAGCGCCTCGAATTCGGCCTCGGTGCCGAGCGGTCGGTCCAGGTACAGGTTGGTGCTGACGATCGGTGTAACGCCCAATTTATCTGCGGCGGCATAGATTTCGGAATGTTCTGGCAGATCGTCGAGCAGCCCGCCGATATTCGAATTCGGTATCGCACAGATGACGGCATCGGCCGCGACGATCGAGCCGTCGGCGAGCGTCACCCCGGTCACCGCGCCATTGTCGATATTGATCCGGCGGGCCACGGCGCGATGGCGGACCTCGACGCCAAATTTCTCGAAAACCCTTTGGGCCCCGGTGATATAGAGCGTATCGAGATCGGTGGTCGGGTAGCCGATGGTGACCGACCGACGATGTTTCATCCCGAGTCGGATGCCGGTGGCAAGCAAATCGGCGAGGATCTTGGCCGATTCCTGCTGCACCGGTTCGGCCGCCAGGCCGAGAGCGAGCCAGTCCCACAACGCTTCTCGCGCCGGAGCGGGCATGCCGACCCGGTTGAACCACTGTTCGGTGGTGAGGTCGGCAAGGCAATCGGGCTGGTGCAGGCTCTGCCAGCCGAGGCGCGCCGTGGCGCGGGCCGCGCGCAGCCGATCGAGCAGGCTCGCGTCGGGATGTGCGCCGAACAGGGTGCGCCAGGCGCCCCAGCCCTTCGTCACTATCGGTGTGCTGCGTCCGCCCGGCCAGCGCAGTGTGCCGCCCTTCGGAAAGGCGACGTATTGGCGGGTGCCGATGCTGTTCAGATAGCGGAACAGGTGGTCGTAACCGCTGGCGATCACATGCTGGCCGTTATCGGGAAGGTCATCGGCCGCTTCGACTTTCATCGCATGCGTCCGGCCGCCGAGTCGGCCGCGACGTTCCAGCAGGGTCACCTGCTTACCCGCCTCGGCCAACCAGACCGCGGACGCGAGCCCGGCCAATCCGCCCCCGATGACCACATACCGCCGCGGATCGTTCACGATGCACTCCCTATATTACTTGCATTCTGCAAGTTAATCGGGAGTGCTTGGGCCGTCAAGGGTTTTGGCTATACGCCGATCTGCTCCATGGCGTGGAATTCGATCGAACTGTGCGCGGAGAACACCGTGACCTCGTCGCCGTGGTCGCGCACCAGTTCGCGCAACCGCCGCTGATTCTCGATGCGGGCGGCAGGAAGTGTCTGTACATTCTTCTCGAACATGGCTGTTCCGAGCGGTTGTCGCGGACGAACCGGGTCGAGGACGCCGGGATGGAAGTAGGCGTCGCCCGCGGACAGCAGCCACCCGTCCCCGGTGTCGACGGCGACGCCCGCATGGCCACGGGTATGCCCGGCGAGCGGGATGATCAGGATTTCCGGTGGCAGGCCGGTCAATTCGCGCACCGCGTCGAAACCGAACCAGCTGTCACCGGTATCCGCGTACGACTCCCAGCGCGGACCGTGCCGGAACTGAGGTTCCTTGTAGCGCAAGCGTTCTTCGCGCGTATGTCCGCCTTGCAAGGCGCGCAGTTCCTCCGCGTGTACGTGCACCCGCGCGTCCGGGAAGTCGGCGAGGCCGCCCGCATGGTCGAGATCGAGATGGGTGAGCACGATATCGCGGACGTCCGCGCGCCGGTAGCCCAGCGCCTCGATCTGGCGCACCGCGGTCTGTGCGAGATCGAGTACCGGATTGGTCAGCCGGATGAAGCGGCGACCGAGCCATTCCTCGGGTCGGTGCACCGCCTGCTCGCCGACTCCGGTCTCCACAAGGGCGAGTCCGGAGTCGAGTTCGAGGAGCAGGCAGTGGCAGACCATTTCGGCGCGGCGGAAGATGCTGCCGGTGCCGTCGAGGAGTCGGCCGCCGAGAGGGCGCATGGTGCCGCAATTGAGGTGGTGCACGCGCATCAGGAGAGCTCCCGTTCGAAGGTGGTACGCAGGTGGGCGGCGACCGTGCGCAGCGGCGCGACATCACGCTTGGTTTTGGCGAGCATGAGGGCGCCCTCGATCGTTGCGAGGGTGACAGTCGAAAGTTCGGTGGCGCGCTCCTGATCGATTCCCTTGTCCCGCAGGTGCTTTTCGATCGACTCGCGCCAGGATTCGAAACCGGTGACGCAGGCCTGCCTGATCGTCTCGCTCTCGCGCCCCGCGTCGAGTGCGATGGTCGCGATGGGGCAGCCGCGTTCGAAATCGGAATCGACCAGCAGTGCGGTGAGGACGTCGAAGACGGTGGCGATATCGCCGCCGTCGGTGAGAATGGCGTCGAGCTGATCGCGCAGTTGCCTGCTCGATTGGGTAAGAGCCTCGGCGGCGAGTTGCTCTTTGCCGCCGGGGAAGTGGAAGTAGAGCGAGCCCTTGGGTGCGCCGCCCGCGCTGACGAGTTGATTCAGGCCGGTGGCGTGATAGCCCTGGGTGTGGAAGAGGTCGGCCGCGGCGTCGATGAAGCGTTGGCGGGAGTCGGTGCGAGGTGCCACGCCTTTATGCTACGTCAACTATGACGACCGGTCTAGCTGGTTCGGAAGCCGGCGGATCTTCGAGGTCGGTGGCGGTGGATTCGCGATGCTCGAATCGTCGATCGGGGACGGCAAATGGTTGCCTTCGGTGTGGTCAGGCGGGTTCTGGCTGGCAGCGGGGACAGAAGTAGATGCCGCGTTCGCGCTGGGTGATGCGGTCGGACTGGGGGTTTCGGCCTGTTCGGCCAGGTTCGGGTTCGGTCTCGCCGAGTAAATGGACGACCATGCGGGTGCCGCAGCGCTGGCACGGCCGCCGGGCGCGGCCGTAGGCAAGTGGCCGCCACGGTGGTTCGGTGGCGGCCTTGGCCAGTACGCGATGCGCTTCGTGTACGAGGGCGAGCAGGTCGGGCACGTCGCCGACCGGTGTGGCCGGGTGGACGCGGCGCAGGAAGCAGATTTCGCTGCGGAAGATATTGCCGATTCCGGCCAGGTTGCGCTGGTCGAGTAGGGCGAGGCCGATCGGTTGCGCCGGATATCGTGCCAGCCGTCGCACCGCCTCGGTCACATCCCAGTTCGCGCCGAGCAGGTCCGGCCCGAGATGGTCGGTGGCGGTGTGCTCGTCCGCGCGGCGCAGCACCTCGACGGTGCCGAGCGAAAAGCCCACCGCCTCGGTGTCATCGGTGCCGAGCACCAGCCGGGCGGTCACCGGCGGCCGCGTCCACCGTTCACCGGCGCAGTAGGTCCGCCATTCGCCCTCCATCTTCAAATGCGTATGGACGCTGACCTCGTCGGTTCGGACGAACAGATGCTTGCCATAGCTGGCGACCCCCTCGACCCGCTGCCCGACCAGATCGACCGTCGCATGGCGCGGCACCCGAAAATCGCTGCGGATCAGCGTCTTTCCTGCCAACGCGAGCCGCAGTCTGGCCGCGGTCAGGAATACGGTGTCGCCTTCAGGCATGGCTCGACCATAGGTTGATCCGGGCCGGGCTCACACTCCGAAGTGTGAATCCGCACTTCCCCATGCGATTCCCGCTTTTCAGGGTGCGTGTGGTTGCCGCGTGGTTCTCGTCTTTCAGTGTGTGAAGGCCTGTTGAGGCGACTGCCCGAGTGATGTCGCCGTGCACTGGTTCGTCGTCGGAGCGCGGCTTGCTCCGCAATCGCGGGCCGCGTGGGGTGACCGAGAATCCGGCCTTGCTTTGCGGCGTGCGAGTGGCCTTTGCTGCGGGGGTGGTGTCGCGGTGGGCGGCTCGGGTCACGGCTTGCTCCGTAGTCGGAGGCCGCGTGGGGTTACCGGGAGTCCGGCCTTGCTTTGCGGCGTGCGAGTGGCCTTTGCTGCGGGGGTGGTGTCGCGGTGGGCGGCTCGGGTCACGGCTTGCTCCGTAGTCGGAGGCCGCGTGGGGTCGCGGAGAATCCGGCCTCGGTGAGGAAACCGGCGAAGGTGTTGCCGTGCACGGTTTCTCCGTCGACTCGGTCGATCACGAGTGAGTCGACGCGGCGGTCGCGCACCAAGTCGGCCAGGGCGGTGGCTGCGGCTTGGCGGATGTTCGGGTCCTCGGTGAAGGTCAGCAGGGTTTTACCGCCGCGCTCCAGATACAGCGCGAGATCGCCGTCGACGACCACGACGATGGCGCCGGCCTTGCGCCCGGGACGGTGCCCCGGGCCCTCGGACGGTCCCTTCGGCCATGGCAGTGCCGCGCCGTAGGGGTTTGCGGGATCGCTTGCCGCCAAGGCGAATGCGGTGCTGCGGCGTTGTCCACCGGTGCCGGGGCGGATGCGCTCGGTGTCGAAGGAGCGCAGTCGGTCCACCACATCGGTGGTGGAGAACTGTGCGCCGCCCAGCGAATCGATGAAATAGCCGCGACGGCAACGGCCGCGATCCTCGAATTCGGTGAGCACTCGGTACATGAGGGCGAATCCACCCGGTACGCCCTCGTTCTGCACCGAACCGCGGGTCAGCACGCCGTACCGTTCCAGCAGGGTGTCGGCCGTTGCGTGGGCGCGCAGGGTGTTGTCCACTACCCGCTCCGGCAGCAGCGACCAGCGGCCCGCGACGGCGGGCGGTCCGGATCTGGTGGGCATATTCGGCCGTGGGAGGTAGGCACGTCCGCGCGGTGCGCGCCGTGGTGTGCGATGGGCGGTAGTGGTCCGTGCGGTACCCGAGAGCAGGGCGCGAACGGGGGTGAAGGTGTCACCGGAGACCACGCCTGCCCAGACGAGCTCCCACAATGCATCCGCCACTTTGGTGTCGTCGAGGACTCCGGTGGCGTCGGAGAGTTGCCGGAAGAAGTACGCGCCGCCGCCGTGCAGGACCGGGGGAAGTCGCAATGGCGAACCATCTCGGCCCGCTGAACCGTTGGTGGTCACCGAGGTGCCTGGCGTCACCGAATTGCCCCGCACCGCTGAAACATCCTGTGCTGCATCATCATCCAGTGATACGACCTGGCCTGATCCGGTGCCGGGCTCGGTATCGGCATCGATGGGCATCCAGGGGGCGATCGATGCGCCCAACGCGCCGAGCAGGCGCAGATGCACCTCGGACAGTTCGATCTCGTCGGCGGGTGTCAGGGTGAACGGGGCCTGATCGGCCAGGTGCAGGGCAATCCAGCCGTCCTTTGCGGTGATGGCGCCGTGCCCGGACCAGATGACCTCACCGGTGGCCATCAACTCGTCCAACATGGCGGGTGAGTAGTCGCGCACCCGCGCCGGCAAAATCAGCGACTCCCATGCGGAAGCGGGAATCGGCACTCCCGCAAGCTGTTCCACCACCGCCGCGACCCCGTCGACCCCGCGCAGTTCACCGGTGCCGATGTGCTGCCAGGACGGCAGGAACCGGCCGAAGGCGGCGGTGGCGACCGGCTCGACCTCATGCCGGGCGGCCGCGAGCGACCGGCGGCGCAATCGGCGCAGTACCTGGCTGTCGCACCACTCCGAGCCACTGGCCGCAGGTGTGAATTCGCCCTCCACCACGCGCTTTTCCGCGACCAGCCGATGCAGTGCCGTCGCCGCGACCGCGGTGCCGAGTCCGAAACGGGCGGCCACGGCCTCGGTAGTGAACGGTCCGTGTGTGCGGGCGTAGCGCCCGACCAGGTCGCCGAGCGGATCAGCGACCGGTTCGATGAATGCGGCGGGGGTGCCGATCGGGAGCGGCACGCCGAGCGCGTCGCGCAGGCGCGCGGCATCTTCCACCGCGACCCACCAGGTTCGTCCGGCGAACGTGACCTCGAGTGCGCGCTTGGATTTCACCAGGCCGGCGAACCATCCCGCCGGATCACCGGTGGGCTCCGCATCGTCGAGTCGAACGCCGACGCACCGCTGCGCGGCTTCCTCGGCAGTAAGCGGTCCGAGCAACCGCAACAGATCGGCCAGCCCCTCCGCATCCCGCGCCAACCGTTCGGGTGTGAGCCGTTGCAATTCCCGCTCGATCTGCTCGATAACGGTGGCGTCCAACAACTCCCGCAGCTCCACCCGCCCGAGCAGTTCGGCGAGCAGACTGGAATCGAGCGACAGTGCGGCGGCCCGACGTTCGGCAAGCGGACTGTCCCCGTCATACATGAACTGCCCGATGTAATCGAACAGCAGGGAGTTGGCGAATGGTGACGGCGTAGCGGTCTCGACCTCGACGAGTCGCACCTGGCGACGCGCCACCCGCCCGAGCAGATCGCGCAGCGACGGCAGATCGTAAACGTCACGCAGACATTCGCGCACCGTCTCCAACAGGATAGGAAAGTCCGGAAACTTCCGCGCGACATCGAGCAATTGCGCCGACCGCTGCCGCTGCTGCCACAGCGGCGCACGCTTACCCGGATCGCGTCGAGGCAGCAGCAGTGCCCGTGCCGCGCACTCCCGGAATCGCGATGCGAACAGCGCTGATCCGCCGACCTGCTCGGTGACGATATCGTCGATCTCATCGGGCTCGAACACGAAAAGCTCGGCACAGGGCGGATCGTCGGTGGTATCGGGCAGTCGCACGACAATGCCGTCGTCGGAGGCATTCGGCGCGACGTCCACGCCGAACCGCTCCCGCAGCCGCGCGCCGATCGCCAATGCCCACGGTGCGTGCACCGGCAGGCCGTACGGCGAATGCAACACCAGCCGCCAATCGCCGAGCTCGTCGCGGAAGCGCTCGACGATCAGGGTCTTGTCGGTGGGCAATTGTCCGGTGGCAGTGCGTTGTTCATCGAGTAGCGTCACCAGATTCGTGGTGGCATTGTCGTCGAGCCCCGCGCCACGCAAGAGTGCGTCTACTGCTGGATCCGCTGAGGAGCTCTTCTTTCCATCGGTGTCGGGATCCACACCCTTCGGCGCGTGCACACCGGCCTTGCGAATGAATTCCCCGAGCGCCGCCCCTAATTCGGCGGGACGACCCAGTCCGTCACCATGCCAGAACGGCAACCGCCCCGGCTGCCCGAATGCGGGTGTGACCAGCACCCGGTCGAAGGTGATCTCCTCGATGCGCCAGCTGGTCGCGCCGAGGGCGAATACATCGCCGACGCGTGATTCGTACACCATCTCCTCATCGAGTTCGCCCACCCGCGAGGCGCCGGGAGCGGAGCCTGCGGAGCGACCCGATGAGTCACTGCCGCCGACCATGTAGACCGCGAAAAGGCCACGATCCGGGATGGCGCCACCCGAGGTGACGGCCAGTCGCTGTGCACCTGGCCGACCGGTGAGCGTGCCCGCGTCGCGGTCCCAGACCAGCCGGGGCCGCAGTTCGGCGAACTCGTCGGACGGATAGCGACCGGCGAGCAGATCGAGCACCGATTCATACGCCGACCTGGGCAGCGACGCGTAATTGCCGGTGCCGCGCACGGTTTCGAACCAGGCGTCGACATCGATGGGCTCGAGTGCGCAGGCCGCGACGGTCTGCTGGGCCAGGATGTCCAAGGGATGCGCGGGAACTCGCAGTGCCTCGATCTGCCCCGCCGTCATCCGCTGCGAGGCGACCGCGCAGTGGATGACATCGGTGCGATGCTTCGGGAACAGCACCCCGCGCGAGATCTCACCGACCTGGTGCCCGGCCCGCCCGACCCGCTGCAACCCACTCGCCACCGACGGCGGCGCCTCCACCTGCACCACCAAATCGACCGCGCCCATATCGATTCCGAGTTCGAGACTGCTGGTGGCGACGACGCAGCGCAGCCGTCCGCTCTTGAGATCGTCCTCGATCAGCGCCCGCTGCTCCTTGCTCACCGAACCGTGGTGTGCCCGGGCCAGCAGCGGATCCGCGCCGTGGATCACTTCGGTGGACGCACCGAGTTGGGCGGGCGGTTTGTGCCCGCCGCGCGCGTCAGGCCCGGAGGTGGCAGCTTGCGTTACCACGGAGGGCCCCGCGCGTGGCGTATCGGACACCGTCTCGACGGCCTCGCCCAGCCGCGCGGCATAGGCCTCATTGAGCCGCGCGGTCAGGCGCTCGGCCAACCTGCGCGAATTCGCGAAGACGATCGAAGATCGGTGGTCCAGCACCAGATCCACGATCGCCTCGTCCACATGCGGCCAGATCGACCCGGGCTGATCGGAATCGCCCGGTTCGGTCATGTCCGCTATCGGCACACGCACGGACAGATCGAAGGTCTTCGGCGCCGGCGGCGAAACGATGGTGATCGGTGCATTTCCAACCAGGAACCGGCCGACCTCCTCGGGCGGTCGCACCGTCGCCGAGAGCCCGATCCGCTGCGCGGGCCGCTCGGTCAGCAGATCCATCCGGGCCAGCGACAGCGCCAGATGCGCGCCGCGCTTACCGCCCGCGATGGCGTGCACCTCGTCCACGATCACCGTGCCGACATCGCTCAGCGTCTCCCTGGCCGCGGAGGTGAGCATCAGAAACAGTGATTCGGGCGTGGTGATCAGAATGTCGGGCGGTGTCCGCTGCATCGATCGCCGGTCCGCCGGACTGGTATCGCCGGACCGAACGCCGACGGTGATCGTCGGCGGGTCCAGGCCGAGCCGCTTCGCGGTCTGGGTGACCCCGACCAGCGGTGCGCGCAGATTCCGCTCGACGTCGACCGCCAATGCCTTCAGCGGTGACACATAGAGCACCGACGTGTCGACCTTGCCCTCGGGCTTCGGCCGGGTCGCGAGTTGATCGATGGCCCACAGAAAGGCCGACAGCGTCTTACCCGAACCGGTCGGCGCGACGACCAAGGTGTGCTCACCCGCGGCAATGGCCTGCCATGCGCCCAGCTGCGCGGCCGTGGGCGCGGGAAATGCGCCGTCGAACCACTCCTGGGTCGCGGTGGAGAACTGGGCCATGGCATCAGTGTGCACCCGGGCACCGACAACCGGCAGCGGCGGCCGGAATACCTCGAGTCGGGCAAATGGCTCACGGCCCGAGCGAAGGGGTGGCAATCGAAGTACGGCCGCCAGCGCCGCGCCGTACGCTTCCAACCGTGCAAAAGGTGCTCAGACTCGACCTGGTCAGCCATGGCATGACCGAGGCGATGCGAAAGGCACGTTTTCCAGTAGACGAATCGCTGACCGAGGCCGGTCGCCGAGCAATCGCGGCGTATGGCCGCCTGACCGCGGCGCGCGTGCTGACCGGACCCGAACGCCGGACCGTGGAAACGGCTGCGCTGATGGGACTTCCGGGCGAGGAGGACGCCCGGCTGCGCGATCTGGATGCCGGCGCGTGGCGCGGCGGCGAACTGATGTCGGTGCCGCAGGACGAGCTATACGCCTGGCTGACCGACCCGCAGTTCCGTGGTCACGGTGGCGAATCCGTCACCGATGTGGTCGAGCGGACCAGGTACTGGATGGCCGAAATCGCCTCCGAGGGCATGTCCACTATCGCGGTCACCCATCCGGCGGTGATCCGCGCGGCGCTGCTGGTGACCCTTGACGCGCCGCCGAAATCGTTCTGGCGGATCGACATTCCGCCGGGCAGCGTCACCAGGCTGCATTACCGCGGCGAATGGACATTGCACTTCACGGCGTGACAGCGTGTCCGACACCCGCTGCACGGGTTATTCGACACCGCCCTTCCCGGGCGTCGTCGGTTCACGCCACGATCGCGGTGTGAACGTCGGTTTCCGCGTCCTCCGGGCCGGTTTCACCTGCACCCGTAGGGTGCCGATACGCCCATCAAGGTGTCGGGAGGCTCAGGTGCGCCTCATCTGCGGAGTCGCCGCCGCGATGCTGCCAGGCCGGTCTGAAGTTTGGGTGCCACTTGTGGCTCAGCCGAATTGGATGCCCTGCGCCAATGGCAACTGATCGGAGTAGTTGACGGTGTTGGTCGCGCGCCGCATGTACGCCTTCCACGAGTCCGACCCGGATTCCCGCCCACCGCCGGTCTGCTTCTCTCCGCCGAACGCGCCGCCGATCTCCGCGCCGGAGGTGCCGATATTGACGTTGGCGATGCCGCAGTCCGAGCCGTCGGCGGCGAGGAAGCGTTCGGCCTCGCGCTGGTCGGCGGTGAAGACGGCCGAGGAAAGGCCTTGCGGAACACCGTTGTGCAGGTCGATGGCGGCGTCGAAGTCGCGGTAGGTGAGCACGTACAGGATCGGTGCGAAGGTTTCCTCGCGGACCACGGCGGTCTGGGCGGGCATGCGCACGATCGCGGGACGCACGTAGAAGGCCTCATCGCCGAAGCCGTCGACTCGCTCACCGCCGCAGACCAATTCGCCGCCGTCGGCGAGCGCACGATCGATCGCCGCCCGCATCCCTTCGTAGGCACGGCCGTTGATCAGCGGGCCGACGAGCACACCATCGTCGAGCGGATTGCCGACGCGCAGTTGTCGATACGCCCCGGCCACGCGATCCAGCAGCGGCCCGACGACATCGGCGTGCACGATCAGCCGACGCAAGGTCGTACAGCGCTGTCCGGCTGTACCCGCCGCCGCGAATACGATGCCGCGCGCCGCCAACTCCAGATCCGCCGTGGGTGTGACGATCGCACCGTTGTTACCGCCCAACTCCAGCAGGCATCGCCCGAACCGAGCGGCCACCCGCGGCGCCACCGTACGGCCCATTCGCACCGAACCGGTCGCGCTCACCAGCGCCACGCGCTCGTCCTCGACCAGCCAGGACCCGACGTCCGCGCCACCTTGAATCAGTTGATGCACTTCGGGATCCGCGCCCACATCGGCCGCCGCGCGGCGCAGCAGCGTATGGCATGCCAGCGCCGTCAGCGGTGTCGTCTCCGACGGCTTCCACACCACTGTGTCGCCGCAGACCAGCGCGAGGGCGGTATTCCACGCCCACACCGCGACCGGGAAGTTGAATGCCGAGATGACCCCGACCACGCCGAGCGGATGCCAGGTCTCCATCAGCCGATGTCCGGGTCGCTCCGAGGGCATGGTCTTGCCGTAGAGCTGGCGCGACAGACCGATCGCGAATTCGCAGATATCGATCATCTCCTGCACCTCGCCGACGGCCTCCGCGCCGATCTTCCCCGCCTCCAGGGTGACCAACTCGCCGAGTTCGACCTTGTGCACAGTGAGCAGTTCGGCCAGTCGCCGCACCACCCCGGCCCGCACCGGCGCGGGTACGGTGCGCCAGCCGCGGAAGGCCTCCGCGGCCCGCTCGATCGCCGCGTCCGCGGCGTCGAGGGAATCGGCGGGCAGGGTCATGAGCGTGCCGCCGGTGATCGGCGTCCGTGCGGGCAGCTCGCCCGCGACCGGTGTCGGTGCGCCGAGTGTGTGCAGCAGTTCGGCCGCCCGGGTCGCCAGGTTCTCGGTCAGGTGGTCGTCGAGCGTATCTGTCATCGGTTGCTCCGCTTTAGCTTTGGGTCGGCGAACAATATCGGATGGGTACGGTGCGTTAACGAGCAGAAGTTTTTGCCACGAGTAGCCTCCGCTGGGTTAGCCTTCGCTGATGGCGGATACACCGGCAAGACCCGTACTCGATGACATCGATCGCCTGCTCATTCGTGAACTGATGGCCGATGGTCGCGCCACCCTGTCGAATCTGGCCGAAAAGGCGAGCTTATCGGTCTCCGCCGTGCAGTCGCGGGTCCGCAGACTAGAGGCGCGCGGTGTGATCCGTGGCTATACCGCGCATGTCGATCCAGAGGCGCTCGGGCAACTGTTGTCGGCATTCGTCGCCATCACTCCTCTCGACCCCTCGCAACCCGATGACGCGCCTGCCGTGCTGCAACATATCCCGGGGATCGAGGCATGCCATTCGGTGGCCGGTGACGAGAGTTACATGTTGCTGGTGCGGGTGGCCTCTCCCCGGCACCTCGAGCAGTTGCTGCAGGAGATCAGGGCGACCGCCAACGTGCGAACTCGAAGCACCATCATCTTGCAGACATTCTACGACAGATAGCGTCTGGCCGTAATTGCTCCGTTATTACGTAGAATTTTCATAAAGATTTTCGTACCCTACTGATGTGACCATCGAACTGGAGCGCACCCGCGCGGGGAGTGGCACTGCACCGGTCATCCCCGCCTCCCGGGTACACGAGATCCTGTCGGCACACATCCTCGCCGACGGATTCGACCTGGTGCTGGATCTACGGAAATCCCGTGGCTGCCTGATCGTCGACGAACGAGACGGCAGCTCCTACCTCGACATGTTCGGCTTCTTCGCCTCGAATGCCCTCGGCATGAACCATCCCGCCCTGGCCGAGGACGAAGAGTTCCGCGCGGAACTGAGCGTCGCGGCGCTCAACAAGCCGAGCAACTCCGATATCTACACCGTCGAGATGGCCCGCTTCGTCGAAGCTTTCGTGCGGGTGCTCGGCGATACCCGGCTACCGCACCTGTTCTTCATCGACGGTGGCGGACCGGCGGTGGAGAACGCACTCAAGGTCGCGTTCGACTGGAAGAGCAGGCATAACGAATCCCACGGGCGCGCATCGGAACTCGGCACCAAGGTGCTGCATCTGACCGGAGCGTTCCACGGCCGCACCGGTTACACCATGTCGCTGACCAACACCGACCCGGTGAAGACGGCCCGCTTCCCCAAGTTCGATTGGCCGCGCATCGATGCGCCGTTCCTGGCCGACGGTGTCGATATCGCCGCCGCGGAAGCACACGCACTCGACCAGGCGCGCCGCGCCTTCGCCGAAAACCCACACGACATAGCGTGTTTCATCGCCGAGCCGATCCAGGGCGAGGGCGGCGACCGGCATATGCGCCCGCAGTTCCTGCAGGCCGTGCAGCGGCTCTGCCGTGAGAACGACGCGCTGTTCATCCTCGACGAGGTGCAGACCGGCGTCGGCATGACCGGAACCACTTGGGCCTACCAACAACTCGGGCTCGAGCCCGATATCGTCGCGTTCGGCAAGAAGACCCAGGTCTGCGGCATCATGGCGGGCGGGCGCGTGAACGAGGTGCCCGACAACGTCTTCGTGGTCAGCTCTCGGATAAATTCCACCTGGGGCGGCAACCTCACCGATATGGTGCGGACCCGGCGCATCCTCGAGGTGTTCGAGCGCGATGAGCTGATCGAGCGGTCACGGCCGCTCGGCGCGCATCTGCTGCGGCGTCTGGAACAGCTTGCGGCCGACCATCCTCGGGTTACCGAACCGCGCGGACGCGGCTTGATGTGTGCCATCACGCTGGCCTCGGCCGAACTGCGGGACGAGGTGCTGACCGCGCTGCGGGAACGCGAGCATGTGCTGATTCTCGGCACCGGCGAACGCGGCATCCGGTTCCGGCCGCCGCTCACCGTTACCGAATCGGAGCTGGATGCCGTGGTCGATGCGCTCGATCGGGTGCTCAACGACGCCGGATAGTTATCCGACCGCAAACGGAAATTTGACTGTCCGAGTACGTATTTCCGGATGATTCGGGCAAACCGTCGCGCCCTGGCGGCGATAGCTGTGGAATCCGGGCGGCAACGCCTAGGCTTCGCACCCATGTCATCTCGTCTTCACCACCTCCTGGCACGGTGCAGCGCGTGAACCGACAGCGCAATCACCGTACCTGCGCACCACTGCTCGCCTCGCTGACCGCCCTCGTGACGGTCGCGGGGTGCGCCCCGAGCGAGGCCGGATCGGTGGGTGTGCCGACTCCGCCGCCCACCACGGTCGCCGCCCCGACCAGCGCGGCACCGCCGCATCTGGAGAATCTGCTACCCGGCATGCCGCCACCGCTGTCGCCGACCGACGTCTATGCCGCGAACCGGGAGTTGAGTCCGGCGGTGGCCGATCATCGGCCCCTGGTCTACGTGCCGAACAGTGAATCGCATTCGGTTTCGGTGATCGACCCGGCAACCTTCCAGGTGATCGACAATTTCCCGGCCGGTGGTCGCGAACCCCAGCATGTGGTGCCGTCCTATGACATGCAGACGCTGTATGTCACCAATGATCTGCCGATCGGCGGAGGCACCCTGCTGCCGATCGATCCGCGCACCGGCAAACCCGGCGAACCCTTCCCGGTGCGCGACCCCTACAACATGTACTACACGCCGGATGGCCGATACGCGCTGGTCGTCGCCGAGGCGGATAAGTCGCTGGACTTCTACGATCCGCACACCTGGCAGAAGGTGCACGCCCTCGCGGTGCCCGACTGCGCGGGCGTTGACCATATGGACTTCACAGCCGACGGTCGATTCGCCGTGGTCAGTTGTGAATTCATCGGCCGCATGCTGGTTTTCGATGTGGCCGAGCGCGAGGTGGTCAAGATGATCGACCTGCCGGGCGGTCGTGGCGGCATGCCGCAGGACGTCAAACTGTCCCCGGACGGGCGCACCTTCTTCATCGCCGATATGGTCGCGGACGGCATCTACACCATTGACGCATCATCTTGGGAGAACACAGGTTTCGTGCCGACCGGCAAAGGCACCCACGGCCTGTATGTCACACGCGACTCCAAACAGATGCTCATCACCAACCGCCGCGAGGGCAGCATTTCCGTCTGGGATTTCGCCGCAAATGCCCTGGTGCACAAGTGGTTCATACCGGGCGGCGGCAGTCCTGACATGGGCAACCTCTCCGCGGACGGCCGCGTTTTCTGGGTATCGGGTCGAAACCACGGTGAGGTGTACGCCATCGATATCGAGAACTGGAACCTGCTGGCGCGCATTCCCGTTGGGCGTGGGGCGCACGGACTCACCATCTGGCCGCAACCGGGCCGCTACTCAACCGGACACACCGGTGTGATGCGCTGAATCGGCCACTGGCTCAAGGGAGTCGGAGGCCGAGTCCGCCTGCTACGAAGCGGCGGACCGCGGTGGTACCGGTTTCGAGGGCTGGCTCGTAACCGGGGCGGGCCCAGCCGGTGAGTTCGGCGGTGTTGCCTGCACCGGGTGTGACGACGATTTCGGCGACCAGTTCGGCAGTGGTGGGTTCGCAGACGGCCCAGGAGAAATGGGATTCGTCATCCCACTGCTCGGTGCGGCGGGAGACGTAGTCGGGATCGGTGATACCGCCGTCGGCGAGGGCGGGGCGGTCATCGATACGGTCGTCGGCGCGCAAAGCACGCAGGTACCAGGTGCCCGCATTGATTTCGACGGGCTCCATCAGTCCTCCAGCTCCCTACGGCGGCGACGGTCGCGCGGGCGGCGACGTCGATGCTCGTGCCGACCGCCGAACAGCAGTGCGCCCGCGAGCGGGATGGCGAGGAACCAGAGCCAGCTGCCGGTGACGAAGAAGAGGATGACGGCGAGGATCGGGATCACCGCCATCACCCGCTCCGGCCACTCGGCGATGAACCCGGAATCGGGTTTGGCGGGCGCCGCGGCAACGGGTGCGGGTTCGGGCAGGTCGACGAAGACTTTATCCAGTTCGCCGCGAGTCAGCGCGGCCGCGACCACGGCGCTGCGCTCGTCGAACTCCGCAACGCTGAGCCGCCCGGCGGCGAAATGATCGGACAAGCGCTGCATCGCTTGCTCACGCTCCGCGGTGCCGATGCGAATCTCGGGCAGGTCACTCATAACAGCAAGGCTAGCGGCTTTTGCTGAACGCTCCCGTGCTCCCGCATCGACGCCGTACTCGTCGAATTTCACGACGCCGAGCGGGCAGGTTGCGTCATGATCGCCTATACCACCGGAACCAATTGGCGGATTCTGTAATGCCGGTGTGGATTTCGGGTAGCCAAAAGATGAACGGAAGGTAGTAGGAGGTTCGACATGGGCAAGACGTGGTTCGGCCACTACCGCCTCGATCGGTTGCTCGGCACCGGTGAGACCGGGCAGGTCTGGCTCGCCCGGGACACCGTCGCCGACCGCGCTGTCGCACTCAAGGTGCTGGCCTGCTCGCACGCCGCGGATCCGACCTGCCGACTGCGATTCACCAGGGAGGCTCGCCTGGCGGCCCAGGCCCCGGGACCGCACCGGGTTCCGATCCACACCTTCGGCGAACTCGACGGCCGCCTCTATATCGATATGGAGTTCATCGAGGGCACCGATGTCAGCGCATTGCTGCGGGACGGCGGGCCGCTGGATCCGGCGCGTGCCGTCGCGATCATCGCGCAGACCGCGATGGCGCTCGATGCCATGCACCGGGTCGGCCTGGTGCACCGCGATGTCAAGCCCTCCAACATCATGGTGGGCCCGACCGGGTTCGTCCACCTGATCGACTTCGGCATCGCGCATCGCATTGATCAGCCCGCGATCACGGCCCACGGCAATGTGGTCGGCACCCTGGCATATATGGCACCGGAACGCTTCGACGGTGTCGCCGACGCGCCCGCGGACCAATACTCACTGGCCTGCGTTCTGTACGAATGCCTCACCGGCCAAAGACCTTTCGGCGATGTCGACTCCCCACAGCAACTGCGCGCCCACCTGCTGACCGCCCCACCCAGCGCCACCACCCTGAACCCCGCCGTACCCGCGACCCTGGACGCCGTCATCACCCACGCCATGGCCAAGGACCCGAGCCAGCGCTATTCCAGCGCAGGCGAATTCGCCTCCGCGGCGTATGTCGCGGTGACCGGCCGCGAGGCCTCGACCGTCGAGATCGCAGCGGAAAGTGTGCCGACAAACTATGGCCTGCCCGAGCCGTGGCGTGCGGCCGAGTCGCTCGGCGTCGGTGCCGAGCCACGCGTCCCCGAGCCGACGAGGGTCGCCGGGTCTGTGGGCGGGCCGATGCGGGTCGGTAAGGCCGAGGGGCAGGGAATACGTGATGTCGGCGGTATGCGTCATTCGATGTGGGGCGGCTGGTCTGGGGGTCAGCCGGGGCGCGGCGATGCGGCCGCAGTCGAGCGGACGCGGGATGTTCGGGCCTCCAGTGAGTCGACGTGGGTTGGCGGGGGTGTCGCGGAGCCGGGGCGAGATGTCGAGTTGGCGTGGGGAGTTGGGCCGGGGCACGCGGCTGCTGCCATTGCTGCGTTGGTCGCTGTGATCTGGTTGGGGCTGTGGTTGGGGCGGCCGGGGGGCGAAACAAGTTCCGCGGCACCGTCGTCTGGCAGGACTACTACCCCTACTGTTCCCGCATCGTTGGTGCCGCCACAGTCGGCGCAGGCGGCGACGCCGAATTTGGTGATTCCGGGTGTGGGGCAACTGTGCAATCCGGATATCGACGGCATTGGTACCGCTGCCGACGGAACACCGCTCGCATGTCGAACTGCGGGTGGTGGCAACGCGAATTGGGTTCCCGCGCAGCCCTTCGGCGAGGTACCCGAACAGCAGTCCGAACCCACGATCGTTGGCAATGGAAATCCGCATGTGGACAACTCGGCCAATGGCGACTCGGGCAACGACAAGCCGAACAAGGGCAAGCCCGGCCATGGCGGCCGCGCCAAGCCGGGCAAGTAAAGCATTGCCGAAGGGCGCACCTCGGCGTTTGCGGCGGTCGTGTGTCGCCGATTGAGTAGGACTACGTAGGGGAGCTCACACTGGTCGAGGATGGGTGGCGGGGTTAGGGTCGGGATAGGTTCGGCGATGCGGTTTCGATCGGGTTGCCGCCCCACTCCGCAATGGCGCGGCCATCCGCCTCGTCCCAGCGATGGAGGTCAGTGATGGGGGAACAGTTCGGAAAGTACCGGCTCGACCGTTTGCTCGGACGGGGCGGTATGGGGGCGGTATGGCTGGCGCATGACAGTGAAACCGGGCGCACGGTCGCGCTGAAGGTGTTGGCGGAGCAGGTGGCCGCCGATGCGGACTATCGAAAGCGGTTCCAGCGGGAGGCGCGGCTCGGATCGAGTCTGCGACATCCGCATATCGTGCCGATCCACGGTTTCGGGGAACTCGACGGCCGGTTGTACATCGATATGGAGTACATCGATGGCATCGACCTGGCCGAAATGCTGACCAGGGTCGGCACTTTGACACCTGCGGCGGCCGTCGACTTCGTGACGCAGGCGGCCTCGGGTCTGGATGCGGCGCATCGAGCCGGGCTGATCCACCGCGATGTCAAACCGTCGAACATCCTGGTCGGCACCGGTGGGCATGCATATCTGATCGACTTCGGCATTGCGCGGAGCCTGGGCCAGACGGCCGTCACCGCCACCGGCATGGCCATCGGCAGCTGGGCCTATATGGCGCCGGAACGTTTCAACGGCACCGTCGACGCCCGCTCCGACGTCTACTCCCTGGCCTGCGTCCTCTACGAATGCCTGACCGGTCGCCGCCCCTACGGCGACACCGACCCGGCCCGTCAGATGCACGGCCACCTGATGACCGACCCGCCCCGCGTATCGACCGTGAACCCCGCGGTCCCAATGGAATTGGACGCGGTGATCGCCCGCGGCATGGCCAAGGACCAGACCCACCGCTATCCCACCGCCCGCGAATTCGCCGCCGCCGCATACGCGGCCGCCGCCTTCGCGCGCCTCCCAGACCCCACACCGCATCCATCGACACCCGACGTGGCCACCCCCTCTGCCCAGCACTCGACACCCAATGCGCCGACTGCGTCCGCTCGGCCACCAGCGGTGCTCGCCCCGCAGCCTCCACTCCCAGATGCGCCGCGGCCGCAAGCGTCGCAATCGGCTTCGGCCCAGCCTGCACACCCGGATGCGCCGCAGTCGCATCCGTCGCGGTCGGCACCCCAGCCTCCGCTCTCAGGCGCACCACAGCCGCACGCGCCGTTACCCCAGACTCGACGTCCGGCAGCAGATGTGCAGCCGACACCGACGCGCGCGGAGACACCCGCGCGGACGCGAGTGGAGACACCCGCGCGGACGCGACTGGAGACCCACGCGCCACCACAGGTGAAGACACACACGCCGTCTCCGTCGGCAGAATCACCAGCGTCACCCGTCAAGTCGCCGAAGCCACTCGATCCCACCAAGATCCTGCCCGAGCCCGGCCCGACGCCGACACTCGTGGCAACCCGATTGGCACCGCAGCCGGTGATACCCGCCGCACCGCGGCATTCCCCATGGTCACCGAATCGTCCTGCGGTCCAACCGACGCCGGTCGTCCGCGCAGCGAAACGCGTTGCACCACAACCGCGGCGGGCTCCGCTCGCCCCTCGCTGGTCGGTCTCACAGCGCCGCCCATGGATCGCGCCACCGCGGCGCAAGTATCAGCGTCGGCGGCGTAAGTCCTTCCTGTCCAGGCTGGTCGGCGCACTCGTGGTGATCTTCCTGACCCCGTTCATGCTGGCTGCGGGATGTGCCGCGCTGATCGCCTTCGGCAATACCGGTAGCGGCGGCGGCACGCGCACGGCCGATCCATCCGCCGCGGTGCGTGACGGCGATACCGCGCAATCAGCCGAGCCGCCCGCGCCGGTAGCTGCCGGCTTGAACAGCCCGGTTCGCGACGGCAAGTTCGAATTCGTGGTCACCTCGGTGGATTCCGGTGTCCCGCGGATCGGATTGCAGAATGCGAGCGGCTCGTATTCCGTGGTCACCGTCGAGGTCCGCAATACTTCCGACGAGGCGAAGTGGTTCCTGCCGGTCGGCCAACGTCTCGTGGACACCGAGGGCCGCCAAGTCGACCACAACGCGATCGCGACCATGTGGCAGACCACCCAGCGCCGCTACGGCTATTCGTTCGAACTCCAGCCCGGCCAAACGGCCACCACCCAGCTGGTCTTCGACATCGCGCAGAATGCCACTCCGAGTCGGCTCGAACTACACGACTTCATGCTCTCCAACGGCGCCACCGTCGAACTGGACTAGCGCGGCCAGGGACGCATGCACGGCTTGCCGCCCGATCGTCAATGCCTGGTAGAGCAGCGCGGTATCGCGCGCGGCGCTATCCACATCCGGGGAGCCGAGGGGCGGGTGGATCTGCAGAGCCGCATCCCCGAGACTCGCCAGGAAGTTGTCCTCGACGGCCTGCTGATGGGGCCGCTGCAGCCAGGCGCGGTAAGCCCCCGGTGCCCTGACGCGCAGATAGCTACCCCCGACGACCTGGTGCAGCCGCGGCGCGGGTGGGCGCTTTTCATCGGTGCGTCGGGTGCGCAGCACCAAGGCGTGCGTCGCGCCGTCGCGCACCGCGGTGCGGATCGGCACGGTTTCGGACAGCCCACCATCCAGATATTCGGCACCCCCGAGCGGCACCGGCGGACCCGCGAGAATCGGCAGCCCCGCCGAGGCCCGCAGCGCGGTCATCAGCGTCGGCTTGTCGACGATATGCCGACGCAGATCGACCGCGTGCCCGCTGCGGATATCGGTGCCGATCGGATGAAAGGTGGTGCTATTGGCCAGAATCGCCGGAAAATCCATCGGCTCGATGCCGTCGTAGACCTGGTTCACCAGGTAGTCCAGATCGAAGGCGGGACGCCCGCGCAGCAGCCGGGCCGGATCGACCGCGCGCCGCATGATCACCGGATCGGTCCAGGCCCGCATGCCCGACTTTGCCCGCCCGCACAAGAACCAGGCCGCGTTGATCGCCCCTGCCGATGTGCCGTATACGGCATCGAAAACCGCGGCGAGCCCGAGTTCCTCGAGCGCCTGCACCATCCCACTGGAGTAGACGCCGCGGCTGCCGCCACCCTCGACGACCAAGGCGAGGCGGTATCCGTCGGCGCGGCTGGCTGATTCACGTCGACCGCGGATGACCTCCGCGACGGTGGGCACGACGGCAGAGCTGGTCACCGATCCACGATACGACAGAGCGGGCGCGGACGTAGGTGTCCAGCGCCCGCTCCGAGACGGTCTTCGCCAGCTGTTTACTTGATCTCTGCCAGCACGGTGCCCTGGGTGATGGCCGCGCCCGCCTCCACGGACAGTCCGGTGACCACACCGGCCTTGTGCGCGTTGACGGGGTTCTCCATCTTCATGGCCTCGAGCACCACGATCAGATCGCCCGCCTCGACCGACTGGCCCTCTTCGACCGCGACCTTGACCACGGTGCCCTGCATCGGCGCGGTGACCGCGTCACCGGAGGCCGCACCGCCGCCTGCGCCGCCACGCTTGCGCGGCTTGGGCTTCTTGCGGATCACTCCCGCGCCATTGCTGCCCGCACCCGCGGCGCCGGCGCCGACGGTGAAGTTGCCCGGCAGCGACACCTCGACCCGGCGTCCGCCGACCTCGACGACGACCTTCTGCCGCGGCAGATCCTCGTCCTCGTCAGCGTCGGCACCGGCCGGGGTGTACGGCTCGACGGTGTTGACCCACTCGGTCTCGATCCACTTGGTGTAGACGTCGAATTTCTCGCCGTCACCGATGAACGCCGGGTCCTCGACGATCGCGCGGTGGAACGGGATGACCGTCGCCAGCCCCTCGACGTGGAATTCGGCCAGCGCGCGCCGGGCCCGCTGCAGCGCCTGCTCGCGGTTCTCGCCGGTGACGATCAGCTTGGCCAGCATCGAGTCGAACTGACCGCCGATCACACTGCCCTGCACCACACCGGAATCGACGCGCACACCCGGACCGCTGGGCTCTTCGTACACCGACACCGGACCGGGCGCGGGCAGGAAGCCGCGGCCGGCGTCCTCACCGTTGATCCGGAATTCGAAGGCGTGCCCGCGCGGCGTCGGATCCTCTTTGATCGCCAGCTCGTGGCCCTCGGCGATGCGGAACTGCTGACGCACCAGGTCGATTCCCGCGGTCTCCTCGGTGACCGGGTGCTCGACCTGCAGGCGGGTGTTCACCTCGAGGAACGACACGGTGTCGCCCTGCACCAGGTACTCCACGGTGCCCGCACCGTAGTAACCGGCCTCCTTGCAGATGGCCTTGGCCGAAGCATGAATACGCGCGCGCTGGTCATCGGTCAGGAACGGCGCGGGCGCCTCCTCGACCAGTTTCTGGAACCGGCGCTGCAGCGAGCAGTCGCGGGTACCGGCGACCACGACATTGCCGTGCTTGTCGGCGATGACCTGCGCCTCGACGTGGCGGGCCTTGTCCAGGTACTGCTCGACGAAGCATTCACCGCGACCGAACGCCGCGGTGGCCTCGCGGACAGCGGAGTCGAACAGCTCCGGAATCTCGTCGATGGTGTGCGCGACCTTCATACCGCGACCGCCACCACCGAAGGCGGCCTTGATCGCGACGGGCACGCCGTACTCCTTGGCGAACTCCACCACCTCGGCCGCGTTCTTGACCGGATCCTTGGTGCCCGCCGCCATCGGCGCCTTCGCGCGCTCGGCGATGTGGCGCGCGGTGACCTTGTCGCCGAGGTCGCGGATGGACTGCGGGGAGGGGCCGATCCAGATCAGCCCGGCGTCGATGACGGCCTGGGCGAAGTCGGCGTTCTCGGAAAGGAATCCGTAGCCGGGGTGGATGGCGTCGGCGCCGGACTTGGCCGCGGCGTCGAGGATCTTGTCGAAGACGAGGTACGACTCGGCCGAGGTCTGCCCGCCGAGGGCGAATGCCTCGTCGGCGAGTTTCACGAAGGGGGCATCGGCATCCGGCTCCGCGTACACCGCGACACTGCCGATACCGGCATCCTTGGCCGCCCGGATCACGCGAACGGCGATCTCGCCTCGGTTAGCTACGAGCACCTTCGATATCCGCGCGCTGGCATGGCTGGGCACTGAGCCTCCTGTTAGCAATCTTCTTGGTCGCCCGTGGTCGACATACTTCCGTCTCGGGCGAGTGTAGGCAGTCTGCCAACAACCGCCGCACTCGGATAGCCCTACTCCACGGTAGGTCACACATCACAATGCGCATTCCGTTGTGATGCGCCCAGATCACGGCTATCGGGCGCGCGCCTTGCGGGTACCGGCCGTCGGTGCGTCACCCGGTTCATACCCCTTGGCAATCGGCATACGAACCGAGTTGCCCCATTCGGTCCAGGACCCGTCGTACTTGCGCACGCTTTCGAACCCGAGCAGATAGGTCAGCACGAACCAGGTGTGGCTGGACCGCTCGCCGACCTGGCTGTAGACGACCAGATCATCCGCGATCGCCAGCGCGCCATAGATATCGTCCAATTCGGCCCGGGAGCGGAAGCGCCCGCCGCTGTGGAATGCCTCGGTCCACGGAATGTTGGTCGCGGTCGGAATATGTCCGCCGCGCAGCGCCGCGTGCTCGGGATCGGCAGGCGGCTGGATCAGCTCACCGGAGTACTCCTCGGGGGAGCGCACGTCGATCAGCGGCTTGCCGAGGTGTGCCAGCACATCCTCGCGGAACGCCCGCACCGAACTGTCATCGCGCCGGACCGTCGGATATTCGCTGCGCGGCAGATAAGGCGGGTCGAAGGTGGTGTCGCGCACCTCGGAGATCCACGCGTCCCGTCCGCCGTCGAGCAGTCGCACATCCGGATGCCCGAACAGGGTGAAGACCCAGAACGTATGCGCAGCTTGCGCGTTGCCTCGATCGCCGTAGATCACCACGGTATCGTCGCGCTCGATTCCCTTGGCGCGCATCAACTCGGTGAACCGGGCACCGTCGATATAGTCACGCGTGACCGGATCGTTGAGGTCGCCCCGCCAGTCGATCTTGGTGGCGCCTGGAACGTGTCCGATGTCATAGAGCAGGATGTCTTCGTTGGACTCGATGATCTTCAGTCCCGGCGTGCCGATGTTTGCCGACAGCCACTCTGTGGTTACTAGTCGGTGAGGATGTGCGTACGAACCGAAGGCTGGATGAGAGTCCGGGGCAGCGGGCACGATATGGGTCCTTCACACGAGGTAGACGGGTGGTTACAGCAGTTCGGGTCTCACGCCGATGTTGGGTGTGAGGCGTTAGTGAAACTCGTTTCAGATCACAAATCGGCTGAATGGGCGAATAAATCGCACCCTCATCCGATAAAGTCTCCCGGGAGGAGGGGTGAGCTATGTCCGATTCTTGGCCGAGGCGTCGACTGCTCGCGATCCTACGTGGCGCCAGCGAACCTCTCGACGCCCAAGAACTGGCCAGAATCACCGGACAGCACGTCACCACTGTTCGGTTCCATCTGGATGTGCTTACCAGGGAATCGCTGGTGCGGCAGTTCCAGCAACCACCGCGCGGCCGTGGGCGCCCGCGCATCGGCTACAGCGCGGTCCAGCGATCGGTTGGTTATCAGGAACTCGCCCAGGTCCTGGCCGATCAGCTCGGCCCTGATCCGCGGCGTCGCTCCGAGGCGGCCATTGCCGCCGGACGTGCCTGGGGCGCCAAACTCGACGCGGGTGACCATGCGGTCGAATCGCTGGTGGACGCCAAGGACGTCACCATGACGCTGATGTCCGAACTGGGTTTCGCGCCGGAGCGTGACGCGGCCGCCGAAACCGATGAACAGGTGCTGATCCGGCTCACCGCCTGCCCGCTGCGCGAACTCGCGCGCACCCATTCCGAGGTGGTGTGCGGCGTGCACCTGGGCTTGATCAAAGAGGTGCTCGACCGCAACGGGGTGCGTGGTGAGGTGAATGCCCGGCTGCAACCATTCGTCGAGCCGGAGCTCTGCGTGGTTCGACTGGAACTCATGGCGCGGCGGGAGCCGGAGCGCGACGCGACACCGGTGCCGATCGGCGCGGAGGCCGGGACGGAGGCGCGGATCGCGCCGCCGTCAGCTGGGCGAGTGCCGCCACAACTGCGCAATGCCGACCCCAACGTCGCCAAGCAGTCGGCGCAGCAGTGGTAGTCCGATCCCGATAACGCTCGACGGATCGCCATCGATGCGATCGACGAACCAACCGCCCATGCCATCGAGGGTGAAAGCACCGGCCACCTGCAACGGCTCGCCGGTCGCGATGTAGGCGTCCAGTTCCTCGGGTTCGGGCTTGGCGAAATGCACTGTGGTGGAGCTGCAGTCGACGGATTCGGCGACGATTTCGCCGTCGCGGATGCGCAGGACGCAGTGGCCGGTAATGAGATCCGCACTGCGCCCGGCCATTTCGGCCCAGCGGGCCCGCGCGACCTCGGGCGTATGCGGCTTACCCTGCAGTTCGCCGTCGACGAGCAGCATCGAATCACAGCCGACCACAACGCAATCCGCGGCGAAATCCGGAATCGTGGCGGCCACCGACCGTGCCTTGGCCCGCGCGAGTTCTACCACGACGACCTCGGGCGCCGTGCCGGGCGGCAGTGCCGCGGCGACGGCGTCCTCGTCGACATCGGAGATCCGGACGACGGGTTCGATGCCCGCCGAGCGCAATACCGCGCGGCGGGCGGGCGACGCGGAGGCGAGAACGAGTCTCGTCATCCGATCAGTCGCGCAGGTGTGACAGTTGCGGGAAAGAGTACGGAGAGAACGGCGAGGTGCCGCGGTGCATCAGGGTCGGGCGACCCCAGGAGTCGGACGGACCGACCGGTCCGCTACTCGCGCCGCCGTTCGCGGCCGCCGACAGCACACACACCAGCGCCGCGACTTCCTCGTCGGACGGCGCACCCTTGATGACTCGGATGAACGGCTGCTCGGCCACCACTGAGGCCGGTGCTGCCGCCGGTGCGGCCGCCTCGACCGCATCCGCGATCGGGTCGACTGTGAGATCCAGTTCGACGGCGGTCAACACATCTTCATCTGCCACGGTCGTCACAGTGCCAGATCCTCTCTCTATTTCGATCGAGCCCATGCCCAACTCGAAGACATATGGATCAAGCGATCATCATCCTCGAATCGACTCATTGCGTCTCTGCAACCAGTGTGCGCGGCCCATCGAGGGTATCGCTTGATCACAGCGGAATGTTGCCGTGCTTCTTCGGCGGCAGGGTGACCATCTTGCGCTCGAGTAAACGCAGCGCCGAGACGATCTGGCCGCGGGTGTGCGAGGGCGGGATGACCGCGTCGACGTACCCGCGCTCGGCGGCGACGTAGGGGTTCACGAGGGTGTCCTCGTACTCGTTCTGCAGCTCCAGGCGCAGCGCATCGACATCGTTTCCGCTCTTCGCGGCCTCTTGCAGCTGTTTGCGGTAGACGAAGCCGACGGCGCCCGAGGCGCCCATCACCGCGATCTGAGCACTCGGCCACGCGAGGTTCACATCGGCGCCCATGTGCTTGGAACCCATGACGTCGTAGGCGCCACCGTAAGCCTTACGGGTGATGATCGTGATTTTGCCCACAGTAGCCTCGCCGTAGGCGTAGAGCAGCTTCGCGCCGCGCCGGATGATGCCGTTGTACTCCTGGCCGGTGCCCGGCAGGAAGCCGGGAACATCGACCAGGGTGATGATCGGGATATTGAAGGCGTCGCAGGTGCGCACGAAGCGCGCGGCCTTCTCCGAGGCGTCGATATCGAGGCAGCCCGCGAACTGGGTCGGCTGGTTGGCGACGATGCCGACGCTGCGGCCGTCGACCCGGCCGAAGCCGACGATGATGTTCATCGCGCGCTCGGCCTGCACCTCGAGGAATTCGTCGTCGTCGAGCAGCCGGCGGATGACCTCGTGCATGTCATAGGGCTGGTTCGGCGAATCCGGGATGATCGTGTCCAGCTCGAGGTCCTCGTCGGTGAGCGAATCCTCGATGGCGCCGGTGATCGGGTCGGTGGCCGGGAAGCGCGGGGCCTCGGCGCGGTTGTTGCTCGGCAGATAGCTCAGCAGATCCTTGACGTAGTCCAGGGCGTCCTGCTCGCCGGAGGCGACGTAGTGCGCGACACCGGATTTCGTCATGTGGGTGTGCGCGCCGCCGAGATCCTCCATGGTGACGTCCTCGCCGGTGACCGTCTTGATGACATCCGGTCCGGTGACGAACATCTGGCTGGTGCCGTCGACCATCACGACGAAGTCGGTCAGCGCGGGCGAATAGACGTGCCCACCGGCGGCCGGGCCCATGATCAGCGAGATCTGCGGGACCACACCCGAGGCCTGGATATTGCGGTGGAAGATCTCGCCGTAGAGGCCCAGCGAGACGACGCCCTCCTGGATGCGCGCGCCCGCGCCCTCGTTGATGCCGATGAGCGGGCGGCCGGTCTTGAGCGCCAGATCCATCACCTTGACGATCTTCTCGCCGTAGACCTCGCCGAGGCTGCCGCCGAAGACGGTGACGTCCTGGCTGAAGATGCAGACGTCGCGGCCGTCGATGGTGCCGTAGCCGGTCACCACGCCGTCGCCGAGTGGCCGGTTGTGCTCCAGGCCGAAGTTCACGCTGCGGTGGCGGGCCAGCGCGTCCAGTTCCACGAAGGAGCCCTCGTCCAGCAGTGCGATGATGCGCTCGCGGGCGGTCATCTTGCCCTTGGCGTGCACCTTGTCGACCGCGGCTTCACCCATGGGGTGCTTGGCCTCTTCGAGCCGATTCCGCAGATCAGCCAGCTTCCCAGCGGTGGTGTGGATATCGGGGGCGCCCGCCGATTCCGATGCGGGCTGGTGCTGGACACTCGTCATGGCTCCGGAGTGTAACCAGTGCCAGTACCTCTCGGTAACCGAGTGTCGCTTACCGGTCAGTAGAAAACCGCAGCTAGATCATGTTCCAACATGTGAATGGCGGCAAACTTCCTGGTCGATTGCCGACCCGAACGCGGTGCTAGAGGCCGGAAAATCGGTGGAGCGGCCCGGCGGTGCCCGGATACCCTGAGGGCGTTCGCATTTCAGCTCGAGATATGGGGGCAGTGCGGGGCATGGGAGGAAGCACACCTGGCTGAGGAGCAAATCATGTGGGGATGGAGCAGCAGAGTCGCCGAGCACGCCGCGGCGACCTCGTGGACCAGCTGGCAGACCGTGGAGACCGAGCCGACCGTAGTGGATCGGCAGGAGTGGGCCGAGGTCGAAGCCGGATCCGATGACGGCATGTCCGTGGCGGTGCCGATTCGCGAGTACGACCTCGTCGGATAGCCTGCCGGTGTGCACAGGCCACCGTTGGATGCAGAGCAGTTGCGGCGCAGTCTCATCGAGTCGCCCGAGCTGTCGTTCTTCTCCCACATCGCCGTGGTGGAGTCGACCGGGTCCACCAATGCGGACCTGATCGCTCGGGCCGGAGAACTCGACGCCGATCGCGCGGTACTGCTCGCCGAAACCCAAGAGCAGGGCCGGGGTCGGCACGCTCGGAGCTGGGTCAGCCCGCCGCGCGCACAGATAGCGATGTCGGTGTTGGTGCGGCTGCCCGGCATCGAGCCTGCCGCGCTCGGCTGGCTGCCGCTGCTCACCGGTGTCGCCGTGGTGGACGCACTGCGCGCGACCGCCGGTGTGGACGCGAATCTGAAGTGGCCCAACGATGTGCTGATCGATGGTCGCAAAGTCGCGGGCATCCTGGCCGAAGTCGCCTCCGGTGGTGGGGCGCCCGCCGTTGTCGTCGGGATCGGCCTGAATGTCGGTCTCACCGAGGCGGAACTGCCGGTGCCGCATGCCACTTCGCTCACGCTGGCGGGGGCGAAGGTCACCGACCGCACCGAGCTCGTGCGGTCACTGCTGACCGAATTCGCCCGTCGCTTCACCGCGTGGCGGGACGCCGGTTGGGCCACCACCGACCTGATCGGCGTATACCGCGACCGCTGCGCCACCCTCGGCGCACCCGTGCGTGCCGAACTGCCCGGCGGCCAGACCCTCGAGGGCATTGCCACCGATGTCGACAGCGCGGGTCGCCTGCGCATCGGCGAGCACGTCGTTTCCGCCGCCGATGTAACCCACCTGCGCGCCGACTACTGACCTGGAATCCCTTGCGGGGCACTCGACAAGGGACTTCCGGCGTCAGGGGATCAGACCGGTTGCATGATGCCGCGCGCCGCCTCGCGGGCGAGCAGGCGGTCGCGCTGTTCCTCGAACTTCAGTACGTCCTGCTCCAGCTTCTCCAGGAACTCGCCGAGTTCCTGGCGCGCCCGTTCGCCCCGCGGTCCGAAGTCGTTGCGGTCGAAGACATTCCACTTCTTCAGCACCGGCTGCAGCACCTCTTCGAGGTGCTGGCGCAGATCGTAGATGCCGTGCTTGGCCATCAGCGCGCCGTTGCGGCGGAAGTCGGGCATGCCGTAGCCGGGCATGACGAAGTTGGTGAGGATCTTGGTGATCGCCGCCATGGCCTGGTCGGGCGCCAGATCCAGGCCCGCGGCGCAGAGGTTGCGGTAGAAGATCATGTGCAGGTTCTCGTCGGCGGCGACGCGCTGCAGCATGCGATCGGCGATGGGGTCGTCGCAGACCCGGCCGGTATTGCGGTGGCTGACCCGGGTGGCCAGTTCCTGGAAGGTCACATATGCGACATTCACCAGGAATCCGCTCCAGGCGTCGGGCGAATGCACGCCGCGGGTCATGTGGATCATGCGGGCCTGCTCGAGCGCGACCGGGTCGACGCCGCGGGTGACGACCAGGTAATCGCGCATGACGATGCCGTGCCGGTTCTCCTCGGCGGTCCAGCGCCCGACCCAGGTGCCCCACGCGCCGTGGGAGGAGAAGTTCTCCGAGATCTCGCGGTGGTAGGAGGGCAGATTGTCCTCGGTGAGCAGGTTGGTGATCATCGCGGCCTTGGCGACCTCGTTCAGCTTGGACTGTTCCGGCTCCCAGTCCTGGCCGCCCATCGCGGCGAAGTTGCGACCTTCGTCCCAGGGGACGTAGTCGTGTGGGTGCCAGTCCTTGGTCATCGACAGGTGGCGGTTCAGATTCGCTTCGGCCACCGGTTCGAGTTCGGTCAGGATTTCCAGCTGGGTCAGATCTTTGGTCATACACGCCTCCACGATCGTTTTCGACGTCTTGTCAAGCCGGACTTGTCTTTTCACAGGCAGAGCGTTGAGCAGAACAAAACGAGAGCTACGGCAGAGCCGGGTCGAGCGGCTGCCGTCGGATCGAGGCTATGGAGCGATCCTGTGCGGAATCTCGAGGTTGCTCGAGAGCCTCTCGAGGTGGTGACGGCGCAAGGTGCCGATTGTGCAGCACGGCGCGCGTCGCTGTCCACGCTTTCCGGCGTGTTCTCGCGGTAGGGTTCCGGCATGGGTTATCCGGAGGAGGTGCTCGCCCCGGACGAGCAGTTGATACTCCATCGTCATCCGCATTGGAAAATGCTGTTCTGGCCGATCGTGACGCTCATCATCGCGACCGCGCTGGCCGGATTCGCCGGGGGACTGATCTGGCGCAGGACCGAAGGCACGACCCGCTCGGTATTGCTGATCGTGTTGCTGGTCGTCTGGCTCGGCATCATCGTATGGCGTTGTGTCGCAAGGATTATCAGCTGGCAGTCGACGCACTTCATCGTGACCGATCGCCGGGTGCTCATCCGGCAGGGCGTGCTCACCCACACCGGCATCGATATCCCGATGAGCCGGATTTCGAGTGTGCAGTTCCGGCACGGGCTGTTCGACCGGATGCTCGGCACCGGCACCCTGATCATCGGATCGTCCTCGGAGGAACCGCTCGAATACGACGACATCCCGCAGGTGCAGAAGGTGCACGCACTGCTGTACCGGCAGGTGTTCGAGGGATCCCGGGATAATCTGGGCCAATGACCGCCGTACTGCTGGCCGAAGACGATGAGGCCATCGCCGCACCGCTGTCGCGTGCGCTCGGGCGCGAGGGCTATTCGGTCACCGTGGAACGCTTCGGGCCCGCGGTACTCGAACGCGCACTGGAGGGCGATCACGACCTGCTCATCCTCGATCTGGGCCTGCCGGGTATGGACGGGCTCGAGGTGTGCCGCCAGGTGCGCGCCCGCGGTGCCGATCTGGCCGTGCTGATGCTCACCGCGCGCACCGATGAGGTGGACTTCGTCGTCGGGTTGGACGCGGGCGCGGATGACTATGTCGGCAAACCGTTCCGGTTGGCCGAATTGCTCGCCCGGGTGCGAGCTTTGTTGCGGCGCAGCGGAATCGGTGACGAGGCGGTCGAGGTCGGCGGTATCCGGCTGGAGCCTGCGGCGCGCCGGGTGCTGGTGAACGGCGTCGAAGTCGGCTTGGCCAACAAGGAATACGAGCTGCTCAAGGTGTTGATCGATCGGGCGGGCCAGGTGGTGCCGCGTGAGACGATCCTGCGCGAGGTGTGGGGCGACGCCGAGCTGCGCGGTTCGAAAACCTTGGATATGCACATGTCCTGGCTGCGTCGCAAGATCGGTGACGAGGGCCCGATGGCCGAGCGACGCATCGTCACCGTGCGCGGTGTCGGGTTCCGGTTGAACACCGATTGATGGTGCGGCGCAACTGATATGAGACGCAGAATTCTGCGATCGATACTCACCGTGCTGACCATCACCACGGTGGTGCTCGGCGTCCCGCTGATCTACACCGCGTGGCTCTGGGTCGAGGACATCACCCGCAACGATCTGGAAAACCGGCTCGAGCGGGTCGCCTCCGAGATCATCGCCCAGGAACACGGCGACGGCGCGGTGCTCGGCGAACTCGACACCCGTCTGGTGCGGCCGCTGATCCCCAAGGACGGCAAGCTGACCATCATCTATCCGGCGCCGCAGGACAATGCGTCGCGGGTCGATATCGGCGCGGAGCAGGTTCACGATCCGGTGGTGGAATCGCTGGCGATGGGCACCAAGGGTTCATTGCGCCTGGAGGTGCCGTCGGGGCCGATGCATACGCGGCAGATCCAGGCCGTCGCGGTGGTCGCCTTCGCGGTGCTCGCCTCACTGGGCGCGGCGGTGTCGGTGGCCATGATCACCGCGCGCCGGGTCGCCGATCCGCTGCGCGACGTGGCGGCCCGCGCCGCTCGGCTGGCCATGGGCGACTTCCGGCCGGATCCGCGGCGGCACGGGATTTCCGAACTGGACCGGGTTTCCGATGTGCTCGATTCGGCGACCGTCGAGATCGCCGGGCGACTGCAGCGCGAGCACGCGCTGGTCGCGGACGTTTCGCATCAGCTGCGCAGTCGCCTGACCGCGGTGCGATTGCGGCTGGACGAGTTGTCCGCGCATTCCGATCCGGCCGTAGTGCACGAGGCCGAGGAGGCAATGGCGCAGGTCGACCGGCTGACCGATGCGATCGACGATCTGGTGCGGGCCTCGCGCGACGAGGATGCCGCCGATCGCGATCCGGTGCCGGTGATGGACGAACTGCGCGGCGTTGTCGAGGAATGGTCGCATCCGTTCACCGAGGCGGGCCGGATCCTGCGGCTGATCGGTGACGAATCGCTGCGCGCCCCGATCACCGGTTCCCGGCTGCGCGAAGCACTCGCCGTGCTGGTCGACAATGCGCTGATGCACGGCGGCGGCACCTGCACGGTATCGGTGCGCACCGTGCGCACCGTCAGCGAACGCGAGCCCGTGGTGGTGGTCGAGGTCGCCGACGAGGGCGACGGCGTCCGTGACGAACTCGCGCCGCACATATTCGATCGTGGTTTCTCCGCAGGCGGCTCGACCGGTGTCGGACTCGCTCTTGCGAGGGCACTCATCGAGGCCGACGGTGGGCGCTTGGAATTGCAGCGCCGCCGCCCTGCGCTGTTCGCGATGTTCCTCGGATCGAGCGCGTCACAACGCACACCCAACGGCGCGCAGGCGCCCGAGCCGCGCTAGCTGTGGCCGAGCTGCTCTTCTTCGAGCAGCTCTTCGATTTCCTCGACGAGCTCACTGATTTCGTCCGGGAACACCCAGCGCCGCATCGACCAGAAGCGGAACGCCATCTGCAGCAAGTTGCCGATGATGAAGGCGCTGATGAAGTCCGCGATGTTCTCGACAGTGAAGCTCACATCGGGCTGGCGTAGGTCGAAGACGTAGCTGGAGATCCACAGCGGGATGAAGCTCAATACGACACCGACGCCGCTGACGCCGAAGAACAGCAGCGCCTCGTGGTGCTTCTCGCGCCCGCCGCGGTTCTTGAACGACCACTCGCGGTTGAGGATGTAGGAGCAGATGACCGCGATCACACCGGAGATGATCTTCGCGGTGACCGGCTTGGTCTCCAGCACGGTCCACTTGAGCACATAGAAGATGCCCGAGTCGATGATGAACGTGGTCGCGCCGACGATGGCGAATTTGATCAGTTCGTGGTGGCGGTAAGCGATCTCCCGCAAGGGCTTGGGGAGGACGTTGACCACGTCGTCGACGAAAGGCACAAGGCCCGAGTGTACCGGTAGGGATCGTGGTGCCCGGACGTGACAAGATTGGACGACGTGAGGGAGCGAAGCGAGCGAACCGTCAACACAGCGTCCATGGGGGGGACGCCGGAACCGAGCGTCAGCGAGGTGGAGGGTGCAGGCGTGACCCCCAGCCGTTCGTTCGATCCTGCCGCCATGCCCACCGTCACCATGATCGGTGGTGGCCAGCTCGCGCGCATGACGCACCAGGCCGCTATCGCGCTCGGTCAGCGGCTGCGGGTGCTGGCGGAGAATCCGGATGACCCGGCCGCACAGGTGAGCCCCGAGGTCGTACTCGGCAGCCACACCGATCTGAGCGCGCTGCGCAAGGCCGCTGTCGGCTCGCACGCCCTCACCTTCGATCACGAGCATGTGCCGACCGAACATCTGGAGGCGTTGGTCGCCGAGGGCGTGAATGTGCAGCCGCCGCCGCACGCGCTGGTCTTCGCGCAGGACAAGCTGGCCATGCGGACGAAGCTGTCCGAGCTCGGGTTGCCTGTGCCGGCCTTCGTGCAAGTTACTTCGGCGGCCGATGCGGTGCGTTTCGGTGACGAGCACGACTGGCGGATCGTGCTGAAGGCAGTCCGCGGCGGCTACGACGGGCGCGGCGTCTGGATGCCGGAGTCGGCGGCCGCGGCCGCGGCGATCGTTTCCGATCAGCTCGCACACGGTGTGCAGCTGCTCGCCGAGGCCAAGGTGGATCTGAAGCGCGAACTGTCGGCGATGGTGGCGCGTTCGCCGTTCGGTCAGGCCGCGACCTGGCCGGTGGTGGAGACGGTGCAGCGCAACGGCCAGTGCGCCGTGGTGATCGCGCCCGCACCGGACCTGAGTGACGAATTGGCCGCGCAGGCCGAGGCGCTCGCGCTGAACCTGGCCGAGGAACTCGGTGTGGTCGGTGCGATGGCCGTCGAACTCTTCGAAACCAACGACGGCGCCATCCTGATCAACGAACTGGCCATGCGCCCGCACAACTCCGGACACTGGGGCATGGACGGCGCGTGCACCGGCCAATTCGAACAGCATCTGCGCGCGGTGCTGGACTATCCGCTCGGCGACACAAGTCCGCTGGCGCCGGTCACGGTGATGGCGAATATTCTCGGCGCGGCCGAGGCACCGACCATGTCGATGGACGAGCGGCTGCACCACCTCTTCGCCAGACTGCCGGAGGCGAAGGTGCACCTCTATGGCAAGGGCGAACGCCCGGATCGCAAGATCGGGCATATCAACGTGCTCGGCGACGATGTCGCCGCGGTGCGCGAGCAGGCCGAGCGTGCGGCGTACTGGATGTCGCACGCGATTTGGACCGACGGATGGGATCCCCACGGTGAGTAATGCGCAAGTTGGCCTGATCATGGGCAGCGACTCCGACTGGCCGACCATGGAGGCCGCCGCAATCGCCTTGGCGGAGTTCGATATTCGCTTCGAGGTCGGCGTCGTCTCGGCGCATCGCACGCCCCAGCGCATGCTCGACTACGCCCGCGAGGCGGCGGGCCGCGGCCTGAGGGTCATCATCGCGGGCGCGGGCGGCGCCGCCCACCTGCCCGGTATGGTCGCGTCCGCCACCCCGCTCCCGGTGATCGGCGTCCCCGTCCCGCTCAAATATCTCGACGGCATGGACTCCCTGCTGTCCATCGTCCAGATGCCTGCGGGCGTCCCGGTGGCCACCGTCTCCATCGGCGGCGCCCGCAACGCCGGCCTGCTCGCCGCCCGCATCCTCGCCACCGCCGACTCCGCCCTGCGCACTCGGATGGAGCAGTTCCAGGCCGGCCTGGAAGCCATGGTCCTGGAGAAGGACGATGCGCTGCGGGGCAAACTCCTCGGCCACAGCTGATTTGCTGGTCAGCCGAGCCGCCCAGATGTCATGGTCAGACGCCGAGTTCGTCAGCGGCGGCGCGGCTCGTGGCCGCACTGCGCCGCTGATACTCCTTCAGGTCGTCGAACCGGATTCTGCGGTGCGTCCCAACCAGTCGAAATGGGATTTCGCCTGTCTCCAGGAGGCCGACGACGTACGGCCGCGACACATTCAGCATGGCCGCCGCTTGTTGCGTGGTCAGTTCGGCATGCGACGGGACTATCGAGACCCCGCGACCGCCAGCGGCTCGGGCGAGGATGAATGCCAGCAGGCTGACAGCTTTTTCGGCCATGCGGATCGCGCATGAGCCGGGGTCAGTACGGTGATGCGGTGGCGATTGAGGAAACCGTTCGGGGGCGTAACGGGGATGATGCGGCCAGGTTTCGGCTGACCGTGGTGGATCAGGCATTGCGGCTGTTCGCCGAGCAGGGATATGAGGCGACGACCGTGGATGAGATCGCGGAGGCGGCGGGGATTTCGCGGCGGACGTTCTTTCGGCAGTTCAGGTCGAAGGAGGATGTGATCTTCGCAGATCACGAGTCGCAGTTGGCCCGGGCGGCGGAGTTCTTGGCGGCGGCGCAGGGGGATCCGTGGGAGGCGGTCTGTGCCGCGGTGGTGCAGGTGTTCGAGCGGTTCACCCAGTGGCGCGAGATTGCCGAGCGTCGGTATCGGGTGGTGCGCAAGGTGCCCGCGCTGCGCGAGCGCGAGATCGTGACCGTGTTCCGGTACGAGCGGTTGTTCACCGACTATCTGCGTGAGCGGCTACCGGAGGTGCCGGATCTGGCACGGGTGCAGTTCACGGCGGTGGTGACGGCCACGCACAATTACCTGCTGCGCCGGATGGTGCGCGGCGAATCGGATGCGGGTGCGACGGATCTGCGCGAGGAGTTGGCGGCGATTCCGCGTGGGCGCGGATCGGGGGCGGCGGAAATGGTGGTCGCGGTGTTCCCGAGGGATATGCCGCCGCGACAGGTCGCGGATCTGGTGGCGCGGCAGCTCGGTAGTCTGTGACCGGAGTCATGATATGCCCTATCTGACACTCAGTGCCACGATGTAACCGCACTTGACGCTGCTCTCTGGGCGTATACTCGATCAAGGTATGGCACTGAGTGCCGACCGTTGGAACTCCGATCCAGCAAATCACGACCGACAAACCCAGGAGTGTGTCCCATGGCGGGGAACCCCGATTTCAACCTTTTCCAGCTCGAGGACTTCCACGACGAACTGCGTGCGGCCATCCGCGGACTGGCGGAGAAGGAAATCGCTCCGTACGCCAAGGATGTCGACGGCAACGCCCGCTTCCCGGAGGAGGCACTCACCGCGCTGAGCGCCGCGGGCTTCAACGCGGTGCACGTGCCCGAGGCCTACGGCGGACAGGGCGCGGATTCGGTCGCCACCTGCATCGTGATCGAAGAGGTCGCCCGTGTCTGTGGTTCGTCCTCGCTGATCCCCGCGGTCAACAAGCTCGGCACCATGGGCCTGATCCTCAATGGCTCCGAGGAGCTCAAGCAGAAGGTGCTGCCGGATATCGTCGACGGCGAGATGGCCTCCTACGCGCTGTCCGAGCGTGAGGCCGGCTCCGACGCCGCAGGCATGCGCACCCGCGCCGAGCAGGACGGCGACGACTGGATCATCAACGGCTCCAAGTGCTGGATCACCAACGGCGGCAAGTCTTCCTGGTACACCGTCATGGCGGTGACCGATGCGGAGAAGGGCGCCAACGGCATCTCCGCATTCCTGGTGCACAAGGATGACGAGGGGTTCGTGGTCGGCCCGCTCGAGCACAAGCTCGGCATCAAGGGATCGCCCACCGCCGAACTGTATTTCGAGAACTGCCGGGTGCCGGGTGACCGCATCGTCGGCGCGCCGGGCACCGGCTTCAAGACCGCGCTGCAGACCCTCGATCACACCCGCCCGACCATCGGCGCGCAGGCCGTCGGTATCGCGCAGGGCGCACTGGACGCCGCGATCGCCTACACCAAGGACCGCAAGCAGTTCGGCACCGCGATCGCCGACTTCCAGAACACCCAGTTCATGCTCGCCGATATGGCGATGAAGATCGAGGCCGCCCGCCTCATGGTCTACACCTCCGCGGCCCGCGCCGAGCGCGGCGAGAAGAACCTCGGCTTCATCTCCGCCGCCGCCAAGTGCTTCGCCTCCGATGTGGCCATGGAGGTCACCACCAACGCCGTGCAGCTCTTCGGCGGCGCTGGCTACACCACCGACTTCCCGGTGGAGCGAATGATGCGTGACGCCAAGATCACTCAGATCTACGAGGGCACCAACCAGATTCAGCGCGTCGTCATGTCGCGCGCCCTGCTGCGGGGCTGATAACGCATTCCGGCCGGGTGTTCATGCCGCTGTACCGAGCGGTGGGAACACCCGGTCTTTTCGGCGCAGTGATGCACGCCGAATCGCGCTACCCGAGTCAGGCGACCAGATCGGCGTATTCGCGGTGCTCGGCGATGTACTGCTCGACGTACCAGCAGGTCGGGATGATGGCGAAGCCCTGTGCGCGCGAATCCTGCAGCGCGTATTCGACCACCTGGGCGGCCACGCCACGGCCACGGAACTCCGGGAAGGTCATGGTGTGGTGGAAGTCGCGGACCTTAGGGGGATGGTCGTCGGCGGAGCCGGCGGGACGGGTGAGATCAGCGTCATCGCGTTCGGCGTAGTCGGCGTACCCGGCGAGGGTGTCGTCGAGATAGATCTCGAATCGGGTATCGGCGACATTGTGCTCGAGCCTGGTGGTCATGATCGGGTCAAACTCCTCAGCGGCCGGGAATGTTCCGTCTACAGAATCGCGCCTGGGTTGAGAATGCCATGCGGGTCGAGCGCATCCTTGATCCGGCGAGTGAGCGTCATCACATCGGGTCCGAGTTGATCGGGCAGCCAGGCCTTCTTCAACCGGCCGACGCCGTGTTCGCCGGTAATGGTGCCGCCGAGCTCGATGGCCAGATCCATGATCTCACCGAAGGCGCGGTGCGCGCGTTCGGTCATCTCCGCATCGGTCGGATCGTGCACGATCAGCGGGTGGGTATTGCCGTCCCCGGCGTGCGCGATCACCGAAACCAGCACGTCATTGCGTGCGCCGATGGCCGCGATACCGTTGACCAGATCGGCGAGACGCGGCAGCGGAACACCGACATCCTCGAGCAGCAGCGGCCCGATCTTCTCCACCGCCGGAATGGCGAAACGTCGTGCGGCAGTAAAGGCTTCGCCTTCCTCCGGGTCTTCGGTGTGGAAAACCTCGGTGGCACCGGCCTTTTCGCAGATGCCGACCATGATTTCGGCTTCGTGCCCGGCGAATTCGCCCGGTGCGTCGGAGCGGGCGACCAGCAGTGCGGCGGCCTCGCGATCCAGACCCATCCGCATCTCGTCCTCGACCGCATTGATCGCGACGGCATCCATGAACTCGAGCATGGCGGGCCGCAGCGTGCCGGTGATGCCGAGAATGGCATCGGTGGCGGCGGTCAGCGTCGCGAAGGTCGCGACCACGGTGGCCTGCGGCGGTTGGGCGGGCAGCAGTCGCAGGGTGAGTTCGGTGATCACCCCGAGCGTGCCCTCGCTGCCGACGAACATCTTGGTCAGCGACAGGCCCGCCGAATCCTTGAGTCGTGGCCCGCCGAGCCGCACCACCGTGCCATCGGCGAGCACCACCTCCATGCCGAGCACGTAATCGGTGGTCACGCCGTATTTCACACAGCACAGGCCGCCCGCGTTGGTGGCCGCATTGCCGCCGATCGAGCAAATTTCGAAGGAGGAGGGGTCCGGCGGATACCACAGGCCGCGCTCGGCGACCGCGCGTTTGACCTCGGCATTGAGCAGGCCGGGCTGGACCACCGCGGTGCGGGTGACCGGGTCGACGGTGATCGCGCGCATACGTTCGGTGCTGAGCACGATGCCGCCGTCGACGGCCGTCGCACCGCCGGACAATCCGGACCCGGCCCCGCGCGGCACCACCGCGACCCGGTGTTCGTGCGCCCACCGCAACGTCGCCGCGACGTCATCGGTACCGGTCGCGCGGACCACGGCCAGCGGTGTGCCGGCGCTCGGATCGCGCGCCCAGTCCTGCCGATAGCCGGCGAGCAGATCGGGATCGGTGAGTACCGCGCCGTCGGGCAGGCGGGAGATCAGGTCATCCAGGTCCACACGACTCACGCTATACGGCGGTACGGGCCAGGGTGAGTGCCCGACTGTAACAGCCGCGCGTCCCGTTCTCCCTGGAGGTTTGCTACAACGCGGAGCCCGGCGGGATTGTGGGCCGGTCCAGTGGTACCGGGTGCGTACGCTGGTAAGAATTCCGGACAAGGCGCCCATTCGGGGCGCTGTCCGATTCCATAAGGCGCGCAGGCGCGCCGAGGAGGTCTCATGCAGGTCGAGGCGCCGGATTACCGTGATTTGGTCGCTGCGGTGTTCTCCTACGAGGTTCTCGACGGGGGCATCGACCCGGACTCATTGCGCCGCATACACGCGGGCGATATCGCCGAATGGATCACGGCACTGGATCGCTCGGGCATGTTCGGCAAGACCGTGATCGCCACCCTGTCCGATCAGTGGCAGCGCAAACCCCGCCTCCTGCTCGAGGCCCTCCTGGAAGACGTCGACGACGTCACCCGCCGCCGCTGCCTCGTCGCCTGGTCCGCTCTGGACCACCGTTCGCCCCTCACCCAGATCGGCTGATCGGGATCGGGTGCCACCCGATCTTGTTTCCTGGACGATCACCTGATGGACACCTGCCGCTGGCATGCTGGCGGCGTGACGAGCACCGAGTCCCTGGTAGCGGGCTTCTCTCGCTGGTGCGAGGCCGTCGTCGCGCGGCTGCCGTTGGGGCTGAATCGCCTTGTCGCCCCGACGTTTCTCGGCTTCGCGCTGATCAACGGCTTCACCTTCGGTATCGATCTGGCGCTGCTCACGGTGCTGCACGGCTGGATCGGACTGCCCGTATGGCTATCGGTCACGGTGGCCTATATCTGCGCGTTCGGGCTCAGCTTCGTGCTCAACCGCACGTTCAACTTCCACTCGCACGCACCGGTCGGCAGGCAAGCGGTGGTGTATGTGGTGGTTGTCGTGATCAACTACGTCGCCTTCATCCTCGGCGTCGGCAGCGGACTGGCCGCGCTGGGCTTGGAATATCACCTGTCGCGGCTGCTGGCCGGGGCCTGTGAGGCGGTCTATATGTACTGCGCGATGCGCTGGGTGGTGTTCCGCGGGCTATCGCAAGATCTCGATATCGCTGCCGTCGACCACGACGACATCGTCGTCGGTGAGCGCCCAGTGCGCGATGCCCTCGGCCCGGTAGCGGGCGGCGAGTAGCACGGACGCACCGTCCGGATCGGTCGCGGAATTCAGGTGCGGCACGATGCGATGGTCGACCAGACCCAGTCCGTCCCATCGTGGTTCGATACCGCACGCCGGTTGGACCTCGGCCGGGTCGTCGGTGGATTCCAGCCCGTGCAGATCCGGGGTCAGCAGACAGGCGCCCGCGCTGTACCCGGCATACGCCAGCGCGTCGGCGGAGAGCAGCTTCGGCAGTACGAAATCTGCTCCGCTGCGGGCGAATTGGGCGCGCAAGACGAAGGTATTGCCGCCGCGCACCCATACCAGTGGGTATTTCGCCAGCGTGGCTTCCAGTTCGGTCGCACGACCGACGAATTCGCGTAGATCCAGCACCTCGGGGGAGTAGCCGAGCTTGCGCAGCGGGATCACGTCACTGGCGACCGCACCCGCCCAGGCTGCCGGCCAGGCGTCACATGCGTTGGGAATCACCGCGACTCGGCACGGCTCGCCGACGAGTGCGGCGAGCCGGTCGTAGTGTGCGCCGAATCGGTAGCTGGACAGGAAAAGTCGCACCGAGGTCACCGGCTCAGATCGCGTCTGATGACTCTGTCGGTGCCCTGTGGCAGACCGCCGTCTATCTGGGGCAACGACACTGGCCCCAGGTCCGGGAGCCCGAAGCGCGAGCCCCGGTGACCAGCGTCCGTGGACGGGAGGGCGCTGGCCCGCACGCTGGTGCGGGTGAAACCAGCCCGGATGAAGCGGAAACCGATGTGCGCAGTCTCGTGCTGTGCGCGGAGGACATCCGAGAAGGATGGTGTTTGGAAATGCCGAAAGGGGTTCCCAGACATGCTGTCAGATGGTGAAGGCCAGATTGCGGATCAGGCGGTTGCCGAGTTCATCGTCACCAGAGATGGTGAACTCGCCAAGGTGCGCATCCGCCTCGGTGCGTCCGCCGCGTAGCCGTGCGAACAGGCCGGAGTCCATGCCGACCACCACAGTTGCGGGCGCATCCAGGGTTTTCACGATATTGGCGCGGCCGTCCACCGCGACGTGCAGCGTCCGCGGCAACGGGCCGGTCAGCTCGAAGGCGATGCGCGATCCGTCCGGCGCCTGCGCACCCTTGGCCACCGCCCGCCCGATGGTGGCGGTGAGTTCGCCGAAGGCCCGCTCGGCCCGCGGTCCGCCCTCGTCGACGGATATGCCGAGCGCGTCAGCGATATCGAGTTCGTGCATCCAGCAGTCGAACAGCCGCACCCGCATGAACCGGCCATAGCTGACCTTGCCGATCGGCGATACGGTCTCGGCCTGCCATTCCGCATCACCGAAGGATGCGAGCGCCGCGCGCCTGCGGTCGGTAACTTCGCGGTACAGCTCGAGCAGTCGCGTACCCGACAGCGGCCGCAGCCGGTCGACCCAGATCTCGTTGAGCACGCCGGTCTCGTTGCGCACATGCGGGAGCGTGGTCACATCGATTTTGGGTCGGATCGGATCGTGCGCGGGCGGGCGCTCACCGAGCAACCAGGATTCCGTCCCGACGACGTGTGCCACCACATCGAACAGCGACCAGCCCGGCAGCGGAGACGGTGTGCGCCAACGCTCTTCGTCGAGATCGGCGACCAGCGTCGCGATCGTCTCCCATTGCTCGGACAGCAGGCCGGTCAGCTCGTGCCGGTCCTGGGTCGGGTCGGTCATTCTCGCTCCTCGGCGCTGGTCTCGTCTTCGTTTGCCAATGCCGATATACCGGCGCGGATGGCGGTCGCGGTGGACTCGGGGTCGTGCGGACGCCGCAGCAGCAGTCCGGCGGCGAAACTCAGTTTGTCCCCGTGCCGGCGCGGTATCACGTGCAGGTGGACGTGCGGGACGGTCTGGAAGGCGGCGGCGCCGTCATTGAGGACGAGATTCGCGCCGTCCGCGGCCAGGTCGCTACGCCTGATAGCCAGCGCGAGCCGGTGTCCGGCGCGGAAAATTTGCGCTCCCGATTCGGCGTCCAGATCCTCCAGTTCGGATGCGTGTCGCTTCGGGATGATCAGGGTGTGGCCGCGGGCGATCGGGCGAATGTCCAGGAACGCGCACAGCGTGTCGTCCTCGTAGACCTTGGTCGCCGGGGCCTGCCCCGCAGCGATGCGGCAGAAGACGCAGTCGTTCACACCGCCGACCATACGGCGTACCGCGCACCGGGAACATACTCGGCATGACGCATGTCACTATGCGAAGGTATTGCGCCGCACCGACCAGGATTCGAACCTTGGTGTTGGTCGCGAATCCGACATAACGGTGGAATCCGGCCGCAAATTGTGACCGCCATCTCAGCACGCTCACCGCTAGCCGGGTACAGTTGCGAGGATTTTGGACGAACTTACTCAACAGTAACATCGTCCGGCCGTCGACCGGTTGGTTGAAGCTCAGCCAGAGAAGGAAGTCTGACAAGTGGAGACAACGCAGAGCGCAGGCGACCAGTCGCCGCGCGGAGCGCGTGTCGGAGTCGTTCGCGAGTCAAACGCGGGCGAGCGGCGTGTCGCATTGGTGCCCAAGATCATCCCGAGCCTGCTGAAGCAGGGCGTGGAGGTGGTGGTCGAGGCGGGTGCCGGTATCGGTGCGCTCATTCCGGACGCGGCCTATGTGGATGCGGGCGCGACCATCGGTGATCCGTGGTCGGCCGATGTGGTCGTGAAGGTTGCTCCGCCCAGTGACGCCGAGGTGGCGCAGTTGCGCAGCGGGCAGACCCTGATCGGCTTCCTCGCTCCGCGCAATGCCGACAACCAGATTCCCGCGCTGAAATCGGCCGGGGTGCAGGCCTTCGCCGTGGAGGCGATTCCGCGTATCTCGCGGGCGCAGGTGATGGATGCGCTGTCCTCGCAGGCCAATGTCTCCGGATACAAGGCTGTGCTGCTGGCGGCGTCGGAATCCACCCGCTTCTTCCCGATGCTCACCACCGCCGCAGGCACGGTGAAACCCGCGACCGTGCTGGTGCTCGGTGTAGGTGTCGCGGGTCTGCAGGCTCTGGCGACGGCGAAGCGTCTGGGTGGGCGGACCACCGGCTACGACGTGCGCCCCGAGGTCGCTGATCAGGTGCGGTCGGTCGGTGCGCAGTGGCTGGATCTGGGCATCGATGCCGCCGGTGAGGGTGGTTATGCCCGTGAGCTCACCGACGAGGAGAAGGCCAAGCAGCAGCAGGCGTTGGAGGATGCGATCAAGGGCTTCGACGTGGTGATCACCACCGCGCTCGTGCCCGGACGTCCCGCGCCCCGCTTGGTCACCGCGGCAGCGGTGGAGGGGATGAAGCCCGGCAGTGTGATCGTGGATCTGGCCGGTGAGACCGGCGGCAACTGCGAGTTGACCGAGCCCGGTGAGGTCGTGGTCAAGCACGAGGTGACGATCGCCTCGCCGTTGAACCTGCCCGCGACGATGCCCGAGCATGCCTCGGAGTTGTACTCGAAGAATATCGCGGCGTTGCTGGAGTTGATGCTGGTCGACGGAAAGCTCGCGCCGGATTTCGATGATCAGGTGCTCGCCGATTCCTGCGTCACCCGTGATTCGACCGAATCGGTCGACGCGACCGAGGCCGTGGCGTCAGCTGAGACTGCGGAGCCCGCCGAGGTGGCGGAGTCCGGTGAGGCGACGGAGTCCGGTGAGGCGACGGAGTCCGGTGAGGCGACGGAGACGACTGAGGCGAAGGTGAAGAACTGATGTATACCGAACTGCTGGCGAATATCGCGATCCTGGTGCTGTCCGGGTTCGTCGGGTTCGCCGTCATCTCCAAGGTCCCCAATACCCTGCATACCCCACTCATGTCGGGTACCAACGCCATTCACGGCATCGTCGTGTTGGGTGCGCTGGTCACTCTCGGGAATGTCAAGGATCCTTCGGTCCTGACCCAGATCATTCTGTTCGTCGCGGTCGTGTTCGGAACCCTGAACGTCATCGGTGGTTTCGTGGTGACCGACCGGATGCTGGGGATGTTCAAGGGTAAGAAGGCCGCACCGGTGAAGGCTGCCTCCGCGGAGCGGTCAGAGGGAGCAGCGTGATGCATACCTTCGACAATGTGACCTATCTGGTCAACGGGCTCTACATCATCGCCTTCGGCATGTTCATCTACGGTCTGATGGGTTTGACCGGGCCGAATACCGCGGTGCGCGGCAACTTGATCGCCGCGGCGGGCATGGTGATCGCCGTGGTGGCGACGCTGATCTCCATCCGCCACACCTCCAACTGGATCCTGATCGTGGCCGGGCTCGTGGTCGGCGTGGTACTGGGTGTGCCGCCGGCGAAGTACACGAAGATGACCGCGATGCCGCAGTTGGTGGCCGCGTTCAACGGTGTCGGTGGTGGCACGGTCGCGTTGATCGCGTGGTCGGAGTTCATCAACAGCAATGGTTTTTCGCATTTCGATGAAGAACCCACCGTGCACATCGTGATCGGTTCGCTGTTCGCGGCGATCATCGGTTCGGTGTCGTTCTGGGGCTCGCTGATCGCGTTCGGCAAACTGCAGGAGATCCTGCCCGGACGTCCGATCGGTGTGGGCAAACTTCAGCAGCCGTTGAACCTGCTGCTGCTACTCGGTGCGATCGCCGCCGCAGTGGTGATCGGTATCGGCGCCACCAAAGACGGTGTGCCCCAGTACTGGATGATCGCGGTGCTCGTGCTCGCCGGTGTGCTCGGCTTGATGGTCGTGTTGCCGATCGGTGGCGCGGATATGCCGGTGGTTATTTCGCTGTTGAACGCGTTGACCGGTTTGTCGGCGGCCGCAGCGGGTTTGGCGTTGAACAACACCGCGATGATCGTGGCGGGCATGATCGTCGGCGCGTCCGGCACCATCCTGACCAACCTGATGGCCAAGGCCATGAACCGCTCCATCCCCGCCATCGTCGCGGGTGGATTCGGTGGCGGCGGAACAGCTCCCGGCGCTTCGGATGGGGAGCAGAAGCAGGCCAAGGCCACCTCCGCGGCCGATGCCGCGATCCAGATGGCCTACGCGAACCAGGTCATCGTGGTCCCCGGCTACGGTATGGCCGTGGCCCAGGCTCAGCACGCGGTCAAGGAAATGGCGTCCTTGTTGGAAGCCAAGGGCGTCGAGGTCAAATACGCCATCCACCCCGTCGCCGGTCGTATGCCCGGCCACATGAACGTCCTGCTCGCCGAGGCCGAGGTGTCCTATGACGCGCTCAAGGAAATGGACGACATCAACGGCGAATTCTCGCGCACCGACGTGGCTTTGGTGATCGGCGCCAACGACGTCACCAACCCCGCCGCCCGCGAGGACTCCTCCTCCCCGATCTACGGCATGCCCGTGTTGAACGTCGACCAGGCCAAGAGCGTGATCGTGCTCAAGCGTTCCATGAATTCTGGTTTCGCCGGTATCGACAACCCACTCTTCTACGCTGACCACACCTCGATGCTCTTCGGTGATGCGAAGAAGTCGGTCGGTGCGGTCACCGAGGAACTCAAGGCCCTGTAACTACCTGTGCGCGAAAGGCCCTCCGCCCGAGGGCCTTTCGCGCTTCTACGTACCCGGCTCCGATGTGGGCTCTCGCGTTCGGTGCGTTCGCGTTCACGTTGCTATGTTCGGGGATCCGATACTCGACCCATGCCACCCTTCCGTTCAGATCGTTCCGCGTGAATTCTCTTGAGCTGTAAAGAATTCCGCCCAGTACTCTCGACGGATCGAATCCCACAATCCTGATAGTTTCGGGAACCGCTCACGCATGTCCGCCAAGTCGGGGGCAGCGGCGTGCGCAGTAGCCGAAAACAAAGGTTGTGTCTCGGATTCGTTACCCACCAGCTTTATTCGAATGCGGTGGTGATCGAGTAGCCAGTGTGCGACCCAGCCGTCCACTTCTGTACAGCGCTCGCTCATACCAGCCCCCAAGAAGTTATTGATTGCCTTCGCTACCGGGAGTGTTCGCGCCCGGGGCGGGTGATGCCAACTCCGAAAGCCTGCTCAACACTTCGCGAATCGTCTGTGTCGTCGGCCCGTTGTGTGCCCACGACTGGCTGTCCAGTGGCGGGAACGCGAGCCCCCGCGCGGCGGCGCGCTCGCGTGGGCTAGAAGTCTGCGGTGCGAGTCGCCCCGCATCCACCAACGTGCGGTATGCTGCCGCTTTCCATAGGCAGTAGGCGACCCGGCAGGTGAGATGACGTTGCATCTGCTTGTGTGCCAGTTCGACATCGGCGTTGTCGCAGACCTGCGCGGGCGTCACGATCACGGTCCCGTTCATCACGCCGCCCCCGTTTCGATCGGTGCCGGGTACATGACCCGCGCCCAAGTCTGTGGCGGGCACACGGTTTGCAGGTCGAAGTCTTCGCAGACCCGCGCCGGTTGGTTATCGACGTGGGCCAGGTCGTACACCACAATCGCCGCCACGCCCAGCCCCGCCGCGATACCCAGCGCGTAGCCGATCGGGTCGGTAGCCCCTTGTGGGGGCCGCACCGTGTAGAGGTAGCGCAAGCCCAGCGATCGGGCGTGCCGCTCGACCGCGAGTGCGTGTCGGGGCGCCTCGAGTCCGGAGATGGCCCCGCGCACGAATCCGATCGCTTTCGGTCGGCGGTCTTCGTCTGGGATGTCAGGTTCTGCGGGTTGCATGCTCTCACCACCAGTAACTGTCAGTTGCATTGCGAGTGAAGGGGAATAGGGAGGATCAGGCCGCTCACGCGGTCGCGCTGGCAGGGCCGGGGATCGCGTCGTCACCGAGTTGTTCGGCGACGAAACCAGTCGCCAGTGCCAGCGCGGCCTCGTGGCCATCGGCAGCCAGAGGCAGGCATGGGAGCGCCAACTCATTCAGCACCGCCCCGACGTGGTAGTCGGCCAGTGTCCGGAATTTCTGGTTGCCGTCGCGGGTCTTGTTGGTGCCCAACGGAATATCCGGGTCGAGTTGCGTGCGGAAGACGAGGTGATAGCGGTCGCTATGGGCGCGAGCCAGCGTCTCCAGATACGCCCATCCATCAGGGTCCGGGGTATCGCCGCGATAGTCCAGAGCGGCCCGGTAGTAGCCCAGCGCGTCGGGGACCGCGCGGTCGACCAGCACCACATCACCGTGCAGCCACGCCTCGAGCTCGTTGCTGATCCCGCGCGTCATGATCCACAACGTGGAGGTCCAGGTGTGATTCCACAGGATCGGCAACCCCAAGCGTTGCGCTTGTTCACCCAGGTCCGCGACCGTGGAGACTTGCAGGCCCGTCCGGCGTAGCTCGTGAGCGAGCCGGGCAAGGAAGGTGCTCTTGCCGGTGGAATGGGTGCCGACCACCGCGACGGTGACCGGCTGATCGAGGGAATTCACCACAAACCTCCTTCGGGTTCTGGAACAGGCAGGAACTCGGGAAGGCCAGCCGCAGTAACCAACTCGGGCCAGTCCAGTTCGCCATCGGTGATCAATGCGCACAGCAACTGCCACGCGGCCCAGGTGTCGTATCCGGCGCGGTGGTAGCCCGGTCCGTCAATGGTGCTGGTGTCGAGTTGGCCGCGTTCGATGAGTTTGTCCAGCGCATACGAATCCAGCCCCTGCCAGACCGTCTTTGCCAGCCGCAGCGTGTCCAGAATCAACGGCGGGTTCCAGTCCGGCAGATGCGCCGTGAGGACCTTGCGTTCGACAGTGGCGTTGTGGGCGACCAGCACCCGCCCGCACAGGGCTTCGTCGATCTCGTCGGCAACCTCTCGCCAGGGCGGGCAGTCGGACAGATCGGAGTTGGTGATTCCGTGGACCTTGCGCGTGACGATCGATGTCACCGGCTGTTGCGGCTGGATCAGCCACGACCGCAACGCATCCGGGGTCGTCGGCCCGTCCACCGGCAACACCGCGATCTCGATGATCTCGGGTGGGTTCTGCCCGTTGCCCTCCACGTCGACCACGGCCAATTGCCGCTCGTGCAGGGTGTTCGGGAACGGAATCGGTGTCGTCATGATGGCGTGTGCTCCCTCGTGGTGGGCCAGCCCAGGTCGGCGCGGCCGTGCCGGTTGTGGTGGTGTGGTTTGTCGATGTCGTGGACCTGGTAGCCGTGACCGTGCTGGAGGCAGTAGCGGCGTTGGTCGTCCAGCCCGGCCACGACCACAGCGCGGTCGTTGATCTCTACGAGGGTGCCGCCCAGGTCGGCGGCCTGATCGGCGACATGCCGTTCGTCGGGGCGTCGCCATGCACGAGCGCACCGCTGTAGCTGCGCGACCGGACAGATGTCGCACAGTTCGCGGATGCCGTAATGGCCGTTGTAGTCGGCGATTCCGTGTGCGTAGGCGACCGCGCAACTGGTCTTGCGGAACAACGGCGAACCGGGCCGACTCGTGTCGACAGCATCGAGAATCCGTCGTTCCAGCGCCTCGGGAAACACCTTGCGCCGGGCACCGTCCGGATACGGTTCGGGCAGTCCGTTCGCCCGGTAATAGTCGCGGATCTGGTCTTTGAAGAACAGGCCAGTGAACACCGTCGCGTGCGCGTGGTGGCTCAGCGCGAGCGCACGGCGTAGATGCTCGTCCGAGTCGTTTAGACCCGGCACGATCGGCCGCCAATACAACACCACCCGATACCGGTTCGCGCGCTCGAAAGCCGTCGCCAGCGACTGCGCCGCGATCGCCGAATCCACCGGCTCCACACGGGGGTCATCGATACCCGAATGCGTCACCAGCACAGTGACTTTCAGATTCCTGATCGAGTTCAGGACCGCGCAGTCCTCCGGCTCGATCCGCCACCGGGTGATCACCAGAACGTGGTTTGTCAACCCGCGCGCATCCAGCAGTTTCAGCATGGTGAAGGTGTGCTGCTTGACCCTGGGCAACATCGGGTCGGTAGCCCGGTTCAGCAGCTGGATCGGTGTCGCGTGCGGCCGGAAGTACCGATGACGGGTGAGCAGGTCGGCGGCCTCCTGGTCGTCCATCAGCGCTCGCGGAACCTTCATCTCGAAGTTGTCGAACAGATGCCGCACGCAATACCCGCAATCCAGCGGGCACCCCACAATCCAGTTCAGACTGAGCCCGGACTTGCGGTACTCGATTACCTCCAGCAGTTCCGGCCGCATCCTCGCTCGCTGTGCCACGTCCAGCAGCGGAACACCGTGGCGGGTAGTCGTTGTCATGGCCTGTGCCTCCCATTCGATTCCAGGCCACCGGTTTGCGGTGCCTACATCGAGCAGACCGCCGCACCCCCCAGGCAAGGAAGAAGGCAAATCGCCGGAAAGCCGATTTGCCGCCCCCGTGCGGTAGGTAAGAATGAACCGATGCAGGGGGTACCGATGAACAACCCGACCAGCGAATCAGAACGGCAATCGGCAACCATCGCCGACCAGTTGGCATGCGAAATCAAGCTTCGCAGGCAGGCGGCGGGTCTGAGTCAGCGCCAGCTTGCTGCCAAGATTCGCTATACACGTCAGTACGTCGGCATGGCCGAGAGTCAGGACGCCGTGCTCCCATCGCGCGAGCTTGTGGCCGCGCTGGACGCCGGGCTCGGTGCGGACGGCGCACTGGTGGCACTGCGCGCGCAGGCCCACGACGTGCAACGCGCCACGCGCATGCGCAACAGGTCGACCGCCCTGGAGGACACGGGCAGCGGCACCGCCGTCATGTTGCCGGTTATCGTCGACGGCCGAGTTGCATCACTGCCTCTCGATCCGCATATCGTCGGTCTAGCGGGTGGCGGACTTGCCGGACCCGCTGGCAAATCCGAAGACGATGGGGATTTTTCTGTGATAGACCGTCGCACACTCCTCACGCATGGAATTGCGGTCGCGGCAACTGGCGTATTAGACCCCGACCTTATTCGTAACTCTGACCCCGTAGAGGCTGTCGTTCGTTCAAGACACGTTTCTGAACGCACCCTTACTAGCTTTGCGGCCGTGACCCGCTTACTTGCAGGCCAAAGACAAAGCATTGCGCCCGATGCGCTACTGACACTCATTTCGGCGCATCGGAATTCGGTGACAGCGCTGTTTCGGAGCGCCGCCGACGAACGGGTCAAAAATCAGATCGGTTTCCTCCTTGGCGAAACCTCAATCGTGGCGAGTCGACTCTGGAGCGCAACTGGAGATCGTTCGATGGCGCTGGCGAGTTGCGCATTCGCAAAACGTCTAGCGGACGATATTAGAGACCCGGCCCTCGGTGGGATTGCAAGAATCTTCGAAAGCAATCTTCGCTCGGACGCCGCGACGCTGATCGGTTCAGACGGCGACATCGTGGACGGTCTCCAGCTGCTCGGGGAAGCCGCGGCCGTCGCCGATGTTCTTCCGCCCTCCGCGCAAGCTCGGATAGCAGCGGAGCAGGCACAGGCATTCGCAGTGTTGGAGCTGGCCAGGGAATGTCGAGAAGCACTAGCGCGCGCACGCCGCGCTGTAGACGAGATCGCCGAGCCCGATCAGACCGGTCTCTTCAGCGATTGGAATCCGACGCGGCTTATGGTCTATGAAGGAACATGCTGGCTACTCCTTAACGAACCTCGGAAAGCGATAAGTGCACTGAATCAAGCCATCAGTACAACCACAGCAGATAATCGGAATGTCGCTCTCGCCGCTCGAGTCGACCTCGCGAGCGCCCACGTACTGAGTGGCGAACTAGAAGAAGGGTGCCGCATGCTGGGAGACGCATACGAAAATCTTGTTGCAATGGGAAATTCGCGAGGGATTGAACGCGCTCAGCGCGCGCTCAGCCGACTGGAGCCATGGAAAACTGAAACGCCGGTTCGGGAGCTTCGGGAGAGGATAGAAACCCTAAAGGTCTCCTAATTACCTGCTAAGGAAGCTACGGCCGAGACCACCATATCTGTGTCCAGCCGATCCAAGGCCGCGTCGGGAGAATGCAGTTCTAGCTCATTACGGGGCATTCGATGCGCGACCGCGATAACGTGAAAACCTGCATGACGAGCACAAGCAATGTCGTTCGGGGCATCACCAATGACAACCGTCCGACTCGCATCCAGCGTAGTGCCGTATTGAGCGGCGAACCGTTCGACAACGACGGCAGGAAGCTCGAACCGGTCACGCGCGTCATCGCCGAACGCGCCGATACCCAGATCCAGGTGTCGGTCCAGGCCCGATACGCGAAGCTTGACTTCGGCTGCTACACGCAGATTTCCGGTCAAGACAGTCTGCACGAACCCGTGTTCGTGCAGTGAGGCAATGGAATCAAACGCACCGGGATACGCTGGCTGCTCTCGGGCGAGTTCCTGTTCCCCCTCGAACATCACATGGGCCAGTACCTCGTGAAACCGCTCGACGCCCTCTTCGGCAACTTCCGACTGCACGCCCGAACCGATAGCTGTATCCACAACAATCGACTCGTCGGTGTAGCCATGCACGCGCGCCTTCGGGAAGACGATCGACTCCTCTTGAAGACCATATGTGCGGGCGACAGCCCTTCGGAGCCAACGCAAGTCAGCCGGTATCAAGGTGCCGTCAACATCCCAGACGACCAGACCCGCGTAAGCCGCACTCATATCGAGCATTCTGGCATGAGGCCTCTCGGGGCCGCACTCTGCGCGTCGTAAGGCTAGTTGTGCAACCCTGCTGTCGCAGCCGCTTTTCCTAGCTATCAACCTATCAACGCCATGTGCGTTACGGATGAGCTGCCAACCCACGCCGCCTGAGCATCCACTACTGCACAGGGCCATCGCAACATATGGCGCTGAGCGATCGTTCACCGGCTACCACGTTGCCCTGGAGGCGCCAGACGTGAAGAACCATAAGAAGTGGATCAACCGGCGGATCTACAGCGCTGAGCGGTCCTCATGCACGCCAAGCGCGGACAGAACTACCTGCTGCCTCACGACGCGACTGTGCCCCTATCTTGGGTGGGTGAACGCTCTGTAATGCCGCACGTCGGCCGTTCGGGAGCGCGGCATCCGCCGATCGGCTGGCCGAACTCGGTGTGTCGGAAGACGAACTGACTACCGACCTTTACGCCGATGCTGTTGCGCAAGCGCGCAAACGAACGAAGCAAATTTGAACCACGGGCAATTCCTGTACCTTCTCGGGAATATTCGTTGTTCAGCCACGAAAACAGGTGTCCCACAGTGGTCTCTGTGCCGACAAATCCGGCATGTTCAATCAGTGACCAGGGCACTGGCAGCGGTGCGAATTACTTCCGGTATTTCTACTGGTTTGCGGGTTTCGTTGTCCACGTAGACGTGGACGAAGGTGCCGGTGGCGGCCAGTTCCAGCGCGTCGCCCGTTTCGCGGAAGATGGCCAGGTCGTAGGTGATGCTGGAGCGGCCGAGGCGGGAGATACGCAGGCCTACCTGGAGTTGGTCCGGAAAGCTGAGCGAGCCGTGGTACTGGCAGGAGGTCTGGGCAACCACCCCGAGGGCGGGCAGTTCGCGGACATCCGTGCCCGTGGCGTGCATGAGCCAGGCGTTGACCGCGGTGTCGAAGTACGAGTAGTACGTCACGTTGTTCACATGGCCGTAGTGGTCGTTATCTGCCCACCGGGTCGGCATCGGCCAGAGGACCGGATACTGCTGCGTCACCCGGCCGACGTTAGCTCAGCCGGGGTGCTGCCCTGCCGGTGGTCGCGCGGACTCACACCGAAGTGGCGTTTGAATGCCGTGCTCAGTGCGAACGCGCTGCCGTAGCCGACCTGGCGGGCAATGGATTCGATGGTGGCATCGGATTCCTGTAGCAGGTCCGCGGCCAAAGCCAGCCGCCATTCGGTGAGGAACGCCATCGGCGGTTCACCGACCAGATCGGTGAACCGGCGAGCGAGCGCAGCCCGCGAAACCCCCACCGCCTCCGCCAAGCTGGCGACCGTCCAGCCGTGCCCCGGATTGTGCTGCAACAGCCGCAGCGCCTTGCCGACCAGCGGATCGCTGTAGGCGTGATACCAGGCGGGCGCGTCATTGCGGGCGAACCAGGCGCGCAGGGCCGCGATCAGCACCATATCGAGCAGTCGGTCCAGGACGACACCTTGTGCCGGCTCGTCCTTGATGGCTTCATCGACCAGGATGTCGAGCAGCCGGGTGTCGAAATCGCCGCGCTGCAAGATGATTACCGGCGGGAGGGCACGCAACAGCCGCTGACTCGCCGCGCCGGCCGACTCATAGGTGCCCGTGACCATCAGGGTGGCGCCGTCCGCATCGGTGCCCCACTGGCGCACGCCGAGACTCAATGTCTCGCAGAGGATTTCACCGTCGGCCGTCTTGGTGATGTTGCCTGGATCGATGAAGATCTGCGGTGCGGTGGCCGGATCGTCGGCGACCGTATACGGATCGGGACCGCGGAAGATCGCGATATCGCCGGCGCTCACTTGTCGCGGCTTACTGCCCGCGGCATCGGTCATGATCCAGGCGGTGCCGCGGACCATCGACACCACCGTCAGCGGCGCCCGATCCTGGATGCGCAGCGACCACGGCGGGTCGAGCAGTGAACACATGACGAACGCACCTCGGGCGCGTGGACCTTCGAGCAGACTGGCGAGCGCATCCACACCACAAACAGTAGACGCTGACGCATGATCACGAGTCGCTGAAGTATGTTTCGTCGCGCGCCGCGCCGATGTACTGGAAACATGACAAACAGCACCTCCCACCAGCGCCTCATCCTCGTCACCGGCGGTACGGGCAAGACCGGCAGCCGCATCGCGACCCGGCTCCGGCAGGCCGGTCATCGGATCCGGATCGGATCGCGCGCGGCCGAGATCCCCTTCGACTGGGCCGACCGCAGCACGTGGACACCGGCACTGTTCGGCGTGGACACGGTGTACATCGCCTTCCAGCCGGATCTGGCGGTACCGGGTGCGCCCGAGATCATCCGCGCATTCATCAATGCGGCCAAGGTCAACGGTGTGCGCAAACTCGTGCTGCTCTCCGGACGCGGCGAACCGGAGGCCGTGGCGTGTGAGCAGATCGTGCAGGGTTCGGGGCTCGACTGGACCATCGTGCGCTGCAGCTTCTTCGCACAGAACTTCAGCGAAGGCGCATTCCTGGAGTATGTGCTCGCCGGTGCGGTGGCGCTGCCCAATGGCGATGTGCCGGAACCGTTCGTGCATGCCGACGATATCGCCGATGTCGCGTTCGCCGCGTTGACCGAGGACGCGCACAGCGGCGAACTCTACGAACTGACCGGCCCCAGGTCGTTGACGTTCTCCGAAGCCGTCGCGGAAATCGCCTCGGCGACCGGACGCGAAGTCGCTTTCATCCCGATCTCGCGCACGGATTTCGTTGCGGCACTGACCGAGTACCGGGTTCCCGCCGACGCCGTCAGCCTGCTGGACTACCTGTTCGGCACGATCCTGGACGGCAGGAACGCCGAGACCACGGACGGCGTCCAGCGTGCGCTCGGCCGGGCACCGAAAGACTTCCGGGATTACGCCGACGAGACTGCGGCCACCGGAATTTGGAACATCTCGAGCGAGTAGGTGGTTGTAGGAAGTAAGACCGCCGCACGGACGCCCGATCTCAACGACGAGATCCGCGGAGCCGGACCCTCGGCCGATGATGTCCTTGACCGGCTCCCCGTGCGGCCGCGAGATCGCGCCCGACGCGGTACCGTCGAATCGGTGGCGACCACGACGATCGATCCGCAGATACGGATAGCACGCGCCGCGGTATTCGTGGTGTTCGCGTTGAACGGTTTCCTGCTGGCCAATTGGGTGGTGCACATACCGGCAATTACCGACCGGACCGGTATCGCGCATTCCACACTCGGCATGTTCATTCTGATGCTGGCCGGTGCGGGCATTGTCGGCATGCGCATCGCGGGCCCGCTCGCCGACCGATTCGGCAGCCGGACCGTGGTCGCGGCCGCCGCGGCGATCGTCTCGATATCCGTGCTCGGCCCCGGACTCGCGACCGGACCTGTCAGCCTGGCGACTGCCTTGGCCTGCTTCGGTTTCGGCAACGGCGCGCTCGACGTTTCGATGAATACCCAAGCGGTGCATGTCGAGCGGGCCTATGACCGACCGATCATGTCGGCGTTCCACGCTTTGTTCTCCGGTGGCGGATTCCTCGGCTCGCTGCTGGGTGCGGCGGCTCAGGGTGCGGGATGGGATGTGCGCCTGAGCTTGTCGCTCGCCTCGGTGGCGGGGTTGGCGATTACCGCCGCGCTGGTGCCACGTCTGCTGGTCGGCACCGGATCTCCGGCACGAGAGACGAATTCGGACGCGCTCCTGGAAAGCGGGCCACCCGACCACATTCCGGAAAGCACGGACCACGGTCGTGAGTCCGAAGCGGCACCGCATGATGACGGAACAGCCCGGTCGACGACCGCACCGAACCGCTCCCGAAAAGTTTGGGCGCTGGCCGCGATCGCCTTCGCGCTGCTCCTCACCGAGGGCGTCGCCGCCGACTGGAGCGCCCTGCAGGTCCGCGACCACCTCGATGTCGACGATGCCACCGCCGCACTGGCATTCGGCGCATTCTCCTGCACCATGACCGCGGGCCGTTTCACCGCCGACCGCGTCGCGGGTGCGTTCGGACGTGTCGCCGTCGTCCGCTACGGCACCTTGATCGCCGCATTCGGATTGGGCCTGATCATGGCTTCGGGATGGGTGCCGCTGACGCTGCTCGGCTGGGCGATGTGCGGCCTCGGCCTCTCTGGCGGCATCCCGCAAATCTTCACCGCCGCAGGCAATCTCGGCTCGACCACGGCGGCTACCGATATGTCGCGGGTATTCAGCCTCGGTTACCTCGGCCTGCTCGCGGGCCCCTCCATCATCGGCTGGCTTACCGCACTGGTCCCACTCACCGCCGCAATGGTCGTTCCGCTCATCGCGGTCCTGCTCTGCTGTGGCTACGCGGGTGCGGTTGTCCCACAACGGACTACCGGATAGCAGCTGATTCCCGGGCAAGCGCGGCGAACTCACGCCATTTGCGGCAGGGGCCAGCTCGGTCGGATCGGCAGTGAGCACGCACTGGCAGCTCGGCGCTGCACCCATCCGGAGCATCCGGATCGCTGCGGGTTGTCGTGGATGCCACGCGTCGTCCAATCGGATAGCGTCGGTAAGTTCGAAAGATGTTCGACAACAACAGACTCGAGCGCCGGATCGATCAGCTCGAACGCAAGCTCGACATGATCATCAAGCACCTCGGTCTCCCGAACCATGACCCGGCGACGCCCTATGACGAAATCGACGAACTCATTCGGCAGGGCAAAAAGATCCACGCCATCAAGCTCTATCGCACTCTGACGGGCCGCGGTCTGCGGGAGGCCAAGGATGCGATCGAAGAGCGCGAGCGACACTTGCGCTGACGAGGCGTCCGGATCAGGCTCGTAGCGAGCGATCGGCGGTGCCGGCCAGACGATCCAGTAGTGGAGCCGTGCGCGGTCCGACAAATTGCTGCATCACCAAAGCCATGTTGGTGCGTTCCACCCCTGGAATCTTCAATATCTGACCGGCGATCCGGTACAGATCGTCCGCATCCCGCGCCACCACGCGCACGGTGAGATCGGTCAGGCCGGTCATGCCGCACACCTCGGTCACCTCCGGCACCCGGGCGAGTTCGGCGACCACCGAATCCAATCGGTGTTGATCGACGACGACGGCGACGAAGGCCGCCAGCGGGTAGCCCAGCGCCTGCGGTTGCACTCGACGTTCGAAGCTGGCGAGCACACCGGCCGCCTCCCAGCGCGACAACCGCGCCTGCACGGTATTGCGGGACAACCCGAGCCGGGTCGCCAGCTCGACACCGGTCGCGCGTGGGTTGGCGACCAGCTCGAGCAACAGCCGCGCGTCGGTGGCGTCCAGTGTCACGTCGGCGGGTTCTCTACTGGTCATACAACGCAGTATGACATCAGTTCGCCGCCCAGATTTGGGCATTCTGCTTACTCGTGCGTTGATCACTTGCGCACTTCGCCTACTCGTGGATGCTATGTGATATGGGGCACACCAGCCCTGCGCTCATTGTCAGGAGGCGATCCCGAATGACGAACAAATCCGACTATCCGGTTCAGTTGGTCCAACCCGACGGCCGCCGCGTATTCGACCGAGAACACGCGGCCCTGATCACCGACATCGGGCCCGCCCAGTTGCGCGCGATGTACACGGACCTGGTTGTGACCCGCCGGATCGACACCGAGGCAACCGCTCTGCAACGCCAGGGCCAGCTCGGACTGTGGGCGCCGATGATCGGGCAGGAGGCCGCCCAGGTCGGCTCGGCATACGCGTTGCGCCCCGACGACTACGTCTTCTGCAGCTACCGCGAGCACGCCGTCGCCTACTGCCGCGGCGTCCATCCCACCGAACTCACCCGGATGTGGCGTGGGGTCGCGCATTCCTGCTGGGATCCCGAAGCGGTCAATATGACCAACCCGAATATCATCGTCGGCTCGCAAGGCCTGCACGCGACCGGTTACGCCTATGCCGCCCACCTCGACGGCGCGGAGATCGCGACCATCGCCTACTTCGGTGACGGCGCCTCGAGTCAGGGCGATCTCGCCGAGGCATTGGGCTTCGCCGCGAGTTGGAGCGCACCGGTCATCTTCTTCTGTCAGAACAACCACTGGGCGATCAGTTCCCCCGTCCGGATCCAGAGCGCGACCCCGATCGCGCGGCGTGCCTACGGTTATGGCATTCCCGGCCTGCAGGTCGACGGCAATGATGTGCTCGCCGTCCTCGCCGTCACCAGGCAGGCCGCCGCCCGCGCCCGCACCGGTGGCGGACCGTCGTTCATCGAGGCGCTCACCTATCGGATGGGTCCGCACACCACCGCAGACGATCCGACGCGGTACCGCTCCGCCGCTGAGACCGAAGAATGGGCGCGCCGCGACCCGATCGCGCGGCTGCGCCAGCTGCTGGAACGAGAGTCTCTGTGGGACAACGCATTCGAGCGCCACGTCGATGCGCGCGCCGACGAAGTCGCGCAACAGGTGCGCACCGCGACCATCGATATGCCGGATCCGGCGCCGACACAGCTGTTCGATCACGTCTATGCCACCCCGCATCCGCTGATCACCCAGGAGCGGAGCGAGTACGCGGAGTATCTGGCCGGCGATCCCGGTGACAGTGCCGCGCGACCGGAAGGAGTCCCCACATGATCACGACTTTCGCCGCAGCGCTCAATGCCGGGCTGCGGCGGGCCATGGACGACGATCCGAAAGTCGTTCTGATGGGCGAGGATATCGGCCGCCTCGGCGGGGTCTTCCGAGTAACCGATACGCTGCAAAAGGATTTCGGAAACCGCCGTGTCATCGATACGCCGCTCGCCGAATCCGGCATTGTCGGAACGGCGTTCGGTATGGCGCTGCGCGGCTACCGGCCGGTCTGCGAGATTCAATTCGACGGCTTCGTCTATCCGGCCTTCGACCAGATCGTTTCGCACGTCGCCAAGATCCACTACCGGACACAGGGAAAGGTGACCGCGCCCATCACGATTCGCATTCCGTTCGGCGGTGGAATCGGTTCGGTGGAGCATCACTCCGAGTCGCCGGAGGCGTATTTCGCCCATACCGCGGGACTACGTGTCATGACGCCGAGCAATCCCGCCGACGCGTATTCCATGATCCGCCAGGCGATCGCGCTCGATGATCCGGTGATCTTCTTCGAACCCAAGCGACGCTACTGGGATAAGGCCGAGGTCGATTTCGACGCCGAGGCCATGCCGGTGGATCGGGCCCGCGTCCGCGTCAGCGGTACCGATGCCACCGTCCTCGCTTATGGCGGCACCGTGGCCTCGGCAATTGCCGCCGCGAAAATCGCTGCCGAAGAGGGGCATTCGCTCGAGGTGATCGATCTGCGCAGTTTGTCGCCGATCGATTTCGACACCATCGAGGCCTCGGTGGCCAAGACCGGCAGGTTGATCGTGACACACGAAGCGCCGGTCTTCGGCGGGCTCGGCGCCGAGATCGCCGCGCGGATCACCGAGCGCTGCTTCTACTACCTGGAGGCGCCGGTGCTGCGCGTCGGTGGCTTCGACATCCCCTACCCCCCGGCTAAGCTCGAAAAGCACCACCTGCCCGATCCGGACCGCATCCTCGCCGCGGTCGATCGCTCACTCGCCGCCTGACTACCGCTCACTGAGAGGTGCCACAGTGGAAGATCGTGCCCCCGAGGATGATCAGGGAAATATCCTGGAATTCCGGCTACCCGATCTCGGCGAGGGACTGGCCGATGCGGAGTTGGTGTCGTGGTCGGTGGGCGTCGGCGATACCGTGCAGTTGAATCAGACGATCGCCGACGTCGAGACGGCCAAGGCGGTGGTCTCGCTGCCGTCGCCGTTCTCGGGCACGGTGATCGAATTGCTCGCGCAGCCCGGTGAGACGGTTGCGGTCGGGGCGCCGCTGATCCGGGTGCGCAGTGATCTGGCGGTCGCGCAGGAAGGGGCGAACGGGCGGACGTCGGTACTGGTCGGATATGGGCCCGAGGACGAGACGGTGTCCCGGCGGCGCAGAAGGGTCGCGGAACCGACCGCGCCGCAGGAGAGTTCGGCCGCTGAGCCGGTCGAGTCGGGAACGGCCAGGGCTGCGGCGACCCCCGGTGCGCGCAAACTCGCCAAGGAACTCGGCATCGACCTCTGGTACGTCGCGGGTTCGGGTCCCGAGGGTGCGGTAACGGTCGAGGACGTGCGCGGGGCGGTCCCGGTATCGCAGCCGCGCGCCGCGGCGACCCACACCGACGGCCCGGCCACGCCGACGACGTCATCGGTCACCGATCCGAATGCTGGCATCATCCGCCCCGCGACCCGTGAGGAACGCACGCCGATCCACGGCATTCGTAAACGCACCGCGGCCGCCATGGTGGCGAGCGCGCGCACCATCCCGCAGGCCAGCACCTTCGTCACCATCGACTTCACCGCATCGATGGAACTGCTCGACCACCTGCGCACCACCAAATCCTTCGTGGGCCTGACGCTGACACCGCTGGCCCTGGTCGCCAAATCCGTCCTCGCCGCCCTCGCGGAATATCCCGGCATCAACGCATTCTGGGACGAGGCGAATCAGCAGATCGTCACCAAGCATTATGTGAATCTCGGTATCGCGGTCGCCACCGAACGCGGCCTGCTGGTGCCCAATCTCAAGGAAGCCCAGGCATTGAGTCTGCGCGACCTGTGCCGCGAGATCGGCTGGCTCGCGGAGACGGCGCGTTCGGGCAGCGCCACCCCGACCGACCTGCGCGGCGGCACCTTCACCATCACCAATGTCGGCGTCTTCGGTGTCGACGCCGGTGTTCCGCTGGTCGATCCGGGTGAGGCCGCGATCCTGTGCCTCGGCTCGATTCGCAAGCGTCCGTGGGTATTCCGCGACGAACTCGCCATCCGATGGGTCACCACCATCGGCATCAGTTTCGACCACCGGATGATCGACGGTGAGCTGGCGGCGCGCTTCCTCGCGACCGTCGCCGGATTGCTCGAGGATCCGCTCACGCTATTGGGCCGGATGTAGTCACGCCCCCGGTTCGCCGTAGTGCGCGGCGATGTCTTCGGAGCCGCTCCATCGGCTGTAGGTCGGCGACTGCGGCCACCCCTCGGGCGAGTCCTGCCACTGCTCCTGCCGCCCGTACGGCAGCACGTCGATCAGCGCGAAGCTGTGACTGAGCTGCTCGGTGCCACGGCCGTTGGTGTGCCAGGTGCGATAGACCGTGTCGCCGTCGCGCAGGAATACGTTGACCGCGAATCCGCCACCGGGCGGTGCGCCGACGTCGGTGCCGAACGAACTGTTCGCCGTGGAATACCAGGCCATTTTGTTCCCGACCCGCCGCTTGTACGCGAGTGCCTCCTCGATCGGCCCCTGGGTGACGATGACGAACCGGGCATCATAGTTGTCCAGGAACCCCAACCGGGTGAACTGCGAGGTGAACCCGGTACAACCACCGCACTGCCACTTCTCGCCCGGGAACCACATGTGGTTGTAGACGATCAGCTGTGACTTACCGTCGAAGATATCCGCCAGCCGGACCGATCCCTCCTCGCCCTCGAGGGTGTATTCGGGCATTTCGACCATCGGCAGGCGCCGCCGCTCGGCAGCGATCGCATCGAGTTCTCGGGTCGCTGCCTTCTCCCGGACACGCAGTGCATCGAGTTGGCGCTGCCAGGTTTCAGCACCGACGACGGGCGGCAGAGCATTCATGAGGGTCCTCCCTGATCGTTTTGCGTTTGCAGATATAGACGCGGCCCGGTCGGCGAACTAATCGGTCGCCGGAAAGATCCCTGAACTCGCCGAGATGGACCAGTTACTACCCCTTGGCACCACTTTCGGAACATACTGGTATATCCGCTGGTCATCGCATGAGAACCGCATTTGGGCGTCAACGGAAAGCGGAGGGCAAAGCATGACGATTCTGCTCCAGGTACTCGAGCAGAGCTTCACGCCGACCACGCCGTGGGAACGGCGCAAATTCACCTTTGTCAATGCCGACAAGATCGTCGGCATGCGACTGGACGGACAGTCCGGCGTGTGGCTGGACCTGTCCCGGCCCGGTGAATCACAGCGCCTGGCCCGAACTCTGGACCCGCGTGACGCCGTCACGTTCCTGCTCACCACCTTCGCGAAGATCGCCGAGTGCGAGGAGCGCGGTGGTTCGTGGCTGATAGGACACGACGGCGCGCACACCGAGTCCATTGTGGCCACCAGATTCCCACCCCGGTCAAGTGAAGTCGCCAACGACGATCTGCTGGCTCGCGCCTGGCTGTAGGTCTTGATCGGCTCCGAGGCGCTCCAGCCGGGTTCTACGAATGTCGGTCCATACGGGTACATCTGGCACCGTGCGTGCCGACATCCGACCATGGTTGCCTGCCTTGATCGCGGCGGCGATGTTCGCGCTGTCCGGATGCGCCGAGGTGAGCGGTGGACCGGCCGCGCCCACATCTCGCAGCGGGCAGGGTGAACTCGGTCCGACCCGGGTTCAGCTCGAGCAGCTGTCGGCGTCGGTGCGAGTCGTTGCCGCACGGGGACATCCCGGCGGTTATGAGCGCGGCTGTAAGGAAGGGCAGCGGTGCGTGTTCGGACCGTCATGGACCGATGACTACGACGGTCCCGGCGGTCACGACGGCTGCGATACCCGCAACAACGTACTGAGCGCGCAGCTGATCGGGGTGAGCTTCCGGCCGGGCACCCACGATTGCGTGGTCACCGCGGGCACGCTCGACGATCCGTACACCGGCGAGCGGACCGCCTTCAGCAAGGCCGACGCGGGCGATATCCAGATCGACCACGTCTATCCGCTGGCCGCGGCCTGGGATATGGGTGCGGCGTCCTGGCCGCTCGAGCGGCGGGTGCGTTTCGCCAACGATATCGACGTGAATCTGCTGGCCACCGCAGCGAATGCCAACCAGGCCAAGGGGGACGGCACACCATCGGAATGGGCGCCGCGCACGAACCATTGTTTCTATGCGGGCAAATACCTGACGGTCGCGGTCCGGTACGACCTACCGGTGACCGCTGCGGACAATGCCGTACTGAACGACATTGCCCGCTCGTGTCCGTAGCGAGCTATGCCCCGGTGGCGACCGGGCGTTTCGGGTCGTTCGACCATTGCGACCACGAGCCCGGATACAGTGCCGCTTCGATGCCTGCGGCGGCGAGTGCGGCGATCTGGTGGGCGGCGGTCACACCGGATCCGCAGTAGACCGCGACCGACCCGGACCCGAATGCGGCGAAGCGGTCTTGCAAGACTTCCACGCTGCGGAATCGCCCGTCGGCGTCGAGGTTCTCCGCGGTCGGTGCGCTGATCGCGCCCGGAATGTGGCCCGCCTGCGGATCGACCGGCTCCACCTCGCCGCGGTAGCGTTCGCCGGCGCGTGCGTCGAGCAGTACGCCGGACCATTTGGCGGCCGCATCGGCATTGATGACCGGCAGCTGCCCCGGATTCACCTCGACGTCACCGAGTTCGGGATCGTCCTCCTCGCCGGAGGCGATCGCACCGCCCGAATCGGTCCACGCCGGCAGACCGCCGTCGAGAATCCGCACGTCAGCGATCCCGGCCCAGCGCAGCAGCCACCAGGCCCGCGCCGCCGCCATGCCGCCCGTCGCGTCGTAGACGACCACCGGATCGCCGGTCCGCAAACCCCAGCTGCGTGCGCATTTTTCGAGCTGCGCGGGATCGGGCAGCGGATGCCGCCCGCGCGCGGGGGACGGGGGTGCGGCCAGTTCGGTCTCCAGATCGACGAAGACCGCGCCCGGAATATGTCCGTCCAGATAATGCTGCGGGCCGTCCGGATCACCGAGCGCCCACCGCACATCGAGTAGACGAACCCGCTTGTCCGCCAATACTTCCCGAAGCTCATCCGCCGAGATCAGTACCGCGCTCAACAAAGCTCTGTTCCGCCTCTCCGTTCCGCCTCCCCGAATATTCAGGCCATACTAGTAAGAGCCGCTATGCCTGTGTACAGGTCCTGCGTCGTGTGCCACATCAGTTTTGGGTGTACCCGACGAGCTACCCGTGTACACGCCGAATCAGTTGGTACGTCCACGTTCGAATCGAGTGCGGTTTCGGTGATGCGCCCTAGCCGGATCCCACGCAATTCAGTCCAGTTTCCGGGGACTGGCTGTGACAACTGGACTGATGACCGGGGAGGATTGCAGAAATGTCCAGGCTTTCCCCGGCGCTCGCCGACATCCCGACACCGGTCCACCGTGAGGCGCGGCTCGCCCAGCCGGTCGGGGCCGGAGTCGTTACCGCGCTGGTCGGATTCACCAGCTCATTCGCGGTGGTGCTGAGCGGATTGACGGCGGTCGGGGCCACCCCGGCACAGGCGGCGTCGGGACTGCTCGTGCTCTGCCTCACGCTGGCCATCGGAATGATGCTGCTCAGTTATCGGTATCGGTTGCCGATCACACTGGCTTGGTCGACGCCCGGTGCGGCACTGCTCGCCGGCACCGGCACCGGCGCGGTCGCCGGTGGCTGGGCCGCGGCAGTCGGGGCGTTCGCGATAACCGGTGTGCTGATCGTGATCACCGGACTGTGGCAGCGGCTGGGCAATCTGGTCGCCGCGATTCCGGTGGAGATCGCGCAGGCCATGCTCGCCGGTGTGCTGCTGCCGCTGTGTCTCGCGCCGGTGAAGGCTGTGCAGGCCAGTCCGGCGGTGGTGGTGCCGGTGATCGTGGTGTGGCTGGTGCTGCATCGATTCGCCAAGCGTTGGGCGGTGATCGCGGCCTTCGCGACCGCGGCGATCGGGGCGGGGATCAGTATCGCGGTGCAGCACAAGCATCTCGATCTCGCGGCGATGCGCCCCTCGCTCGTACTGACGGTGCCGCATTGGAGTTGGCAGGCGATGATCGGTATCGCCATTCCGCTCTACATCGTCACCATGGCCTCGCAGAACATTCCGGGCACCGCCGTGATGAAGTCCTTCGACTATCAAGTCCCTTGGCGCGCTTCGATGTCCGTCACCGGTATCGGCACGATTCTGGGTGCACCGGCCGGTGCGCACGCCATCAACCTGGCCGCGATCAGTGCCGCGCTCTCGGCCGCCCCCGCCGCCCATCCGGATCCGCGGCGCCGCTGGATCGCGGCCTGCACCGCGGGTGCCTCCTATCTGATTCTCGCTCTCGGCTCGGCGGCGCTGGTCACCCTGATCGCCACCGCGCCCAAGGGCACGCTGGAAACCGTTGCGGGCCTTGCCCTGCTGGCCACTCTCGCGGCCGCCCTTGCTGGTGCCCTGAAATCCGAACAGCACCGCGAGTCGGGTGTGGTCACCTTCCTGATCGCCGCGTCCGGCGTCGGCTTCCTCGGCATCGGCGCGGCCTTCTGGGCACTGGTCGTCGGTCTTGTCGTGCGCAGGGTGCTCGCCCACCGCCCAGACTCGTGAACCCAGATTCATGAACCCAGACTCGTGAACCCAGACTCGTGAAAGATGTCGGTACCTGCCGTTACGCTCCGCCGCATGAAAGCAATCGGCACGTTCTCCGTCGCCTGCCGCACCCCAACCGATGTCGTGCCGGATCCGGCCGTCGCGACCGCGCTGCCGGTCGGCATCGCGCAGATCGAGAAGGAGTTCGCGGGCGAGATCACCGGACGGTCGACGACCCTGTTCGCCTTCGACCAGGCGACCGGTGCGGGGATGTATGTCGCCATGGAATCGATCGAGGGCGCGCTGCACGATCGTGTGGGCAGCTTCGCGCATTCGGCGACCACCCTCGGCACCGACCGCACCGCCGAGTTCTTCACCATCGTGCCGACCAGCGGCGCCGGTGAGCTGACCGGTATCACCGGCACCGGCGGTCTCACCGTCGACACCGACGGTGTGCACCACATCTGGTTCGATTACGAACTCGACTGAGCAGCGGGCGAGGATGGCCGCAGCGTCTGTCGGGTCCGCCTGATTGGATGGGGTGATGTTGCACGGTCTGTGGTCGCCGGGATCGGGCTTGCTGCTCTGGCAGGAGGCCCCGGTCGCGCTACCCGAACCGTTGGGCGGGGTGCTGGCGGCGTCGAAGTTCCGGCATCGGGCGCAGGTACTGGTCAGCGGGTCACCGGGGACGACCGAGCAGGTCAGGGCGCATGCGATGGTGCCCGCGGCGGCCGCGGTCGCACTGCGACAACGGCTGCCGGTCGATGCGGTTTCGGGGGATCTGCGGTTTCTCGCGCATGTGGCGCACGGTGTCGAACGGTGGGTGCGGGCGGGGCGCGTGGTGCCCGAGCTGCGCCGCGACGACGGGCAGTGGTGGGTGCGCTGGCGGTTGGTCGGCGGCGAGCGTCAGCGTGCTTGGCTGGCGGAGTTGGCGGTGGCGATGCCGCCCGCGCTGCGCGTCGCGGGGAAGCCGGGGATGCTGCTCGAGGATATGGTCACCGAACTCGCCGATCCGATCGTCCGGGAGTTGATGGATCCGCCGCCGTCGGCGCATCCGCTGGTGGCCGCACTCATCGATGACGTCGCCTTGGACGGCGGCAGCCATCAGCTGGCCGAGGTGCTGGAACGCTGGCGGGCGAGTCTGACCGGGGACGAGCCCGAGTTGGTGCTGCGCCTGCTGGAGCCCGAGGGCGATATCGCGCTCGGCGAGGCCGATACCGATGCCGATGACGTGGTGGCGCTGTGGCGGCTGCAGGTCTGTCTGCGCGCCGATGGTGAAGCGCCGAATCCGGTTCCGCTGCTGGGTGATCCGGTGCTGGTCCGCACCGCGATCGAGAAGTTGGGGGAGGCGACGCGGGCCTATCCGCGCCTGCGCGACCTGCCGAACGATCCGCAGTCGATGGACCTGCTGCTGCCGACCGAGGTAGTCGCGGACCTGGTCGAACACGGTGCACACGCGCTGCAGGCGGCGGGTGTGCGGCTGCTGCTGCCGCGCGCTTGGAATATCAGCGCCCCGACCATGCGGCTGCGCGTGGAGAGCGGCGTACCCGCTGCCGAGAGCACCGTCGGCATGCGCGGACTCGTCTCCTATCGCTGGGAACTCGCCCTCGGCGATGCCGTGCTGACCAAGGCCGAGATGGAACGGCTGGTCCGCTCGAAATCGGATCTGGTGCAACTACGCGGCGAATGGGTGCAGGCCGACCACAAGGTGCTGGCCGCCGCCGCCCGCTATGTCGCCGCCCATCTCGACGACACCGAAATCACCTTCGCCGATCTGGTCGGCGAACTCGTCACCGGCCATGTCGAGAAGGTCCCGATCACCGAGGTCAGCGCAACCGGTTGGGCCGCGGACCTTTTGGACCGGACCCGCGAGCCGGTACCGGTGATTGCGCCGGTCGGTTTGAAGGCGCAGTTGCGGCCGTATCAGGAGCGTGGGTTGGCCTGGCTCGCCACCATGAGTCGCTACGGGGTGGGCGGAATCCTGGCCGATGACATGGGGCTGGGTAAGACTGTGCAGATCTTGGCGCTCTTGGTGCATGAATGCGAGGTCGATCGCCAACTGACGCAACGGCACACCGGTACCGCGCGGTCCGAGGGCGCACGCGATGTGAGGCAGCGGGGTGCGGCCCGGCGCCGGGATGACCGCGATGCGCGCGCTGGCGGGCAGGAGGCACCCGGTGGCGACGGTGCGCCAGGGCCGACCCTGCTCGTATGCCCCATGTCGGTCGTCGGCAACTGGCAGCGCGAGGCGGAGCGATTCGCCCCCGATCTGCGAGTTTTGGTGCACCACGGTGTCGGCCGCAAGTCAGGTACGGAACTGGACGAAGCCGTTGCGGGTGCGGATCTGGTGATCACCACCTACTCGCTCCTGGCAAGGGACGCAGTCGAATTGGCGCGGCAGCAGTGGGATCGCGTGGTGCTCGACGAGGCGCAGCACATCAAGAACGCGGGAACCAGACAGGCGAAGGCGGCGCGGGCGCTGCCTGCCCGACATCGGTTGGCGCTCACCGGAACTCCGGTGGAGAACCGCCTCGAAGAATTGCGCTCGATTCTGGACTTCACGCTACCGAAGGTGCTCGGTAGCGCACAGACTTTCCGTGCCCGGTTCGCCGTGCCGATCGAACGCGATCGGGACGAGAACGCCATCAGCCGGCTGCGCACTGTCACGCAGCCGTTCGTACTGCGCCGGGTGAAGACCGATCCCGCCGTCATCAGCGATCTGCCGGAGAAACTGGAGATGACGGTGCGCGCCAACCTGACCGTAGAGCAGGCCGCGCTCTACCAGGCGGTCGTCGACGACATGATGGCCAAACTGAAGGATGCGAAGGGCATGGCCCGCAAGGGCGCGGTCCTCGGCGCGCTGACCAGGCTCAAGCAAGTCTGCAACCATCCCGCGCATTTCCTCGGCGACGGCTCCGGTGTGCTGCATCGCGGCAGTCACCGCTCCGGCAAACTCGGCCTGGTGGAGGACGTCCTCGATGCGGTGCTGGCAGATGGCGAGAAGGCATTGCTGTTCACCCAGTTCCGCGAATTCGGCGAGCTCATCGCGCCCTATCTGATCGAGCGCTTCGGCACGAAGATCCCGTTCCTGCACGGTGGCGTGCCGAAGAAGCACCGAGACACCATGGTCGAGCGCTTCCAGGAACCGGAAGGCCCACCGCTGATGCTGTTGTCGCTCAAGGCCGGTGGCACCGGTTTGAATCTCACGGCGGCCAACCATGTTGTGCATCTGGATCGTTGGTGGAATCCGGCAGTCGAGAACCAAGCGACCGATCGAGCCTTCCGGATCGGTCAGCAGCGCAATGTGCAGGTGCGCAAACTGATCTGCGTCGACACCATCGAGGAGAAGATCGACGAAATGATCAGCGGCAAACGCCAACTCGCCGATCTGGCCATCGGTGCGGGCGAGAATTGGATCACCGAATTGAGCACGGACGAACTGCATCGGCTCTTCGCCCTCGGCGCGGAGGCGGTCGGCGATTGAGTCCCTTCGAGGATTACAGCAAGTACGGCAAACGCCGCCCGGTGCGCGGTGGGGTAGCAGCACGCAGTCGTCGTGGCGGATTCGGACGAACCTGGTGGGGCAAGGCGCTGATCGAGGCGGTCGAGCAAATGGCCGAACCCGGTCGACTCGCTCGCGGCCGCACCTACGCCCGAGCCGGACAGGTTGTGAGCTATCGGATCGAACCCGGTGCGGTCACCGCGGAAGTCCAAGGGAGTCAGCTGCGCCCGTTCACCTCGGTATTCGCCATCCGGCCACTGCGCGACGAGGAACTCGAACTGCTCATCGAGACCATCCGGACCACGCCGGGCGTACTGGCCGAAATCGCCTCCGGTGCGCTGCCGACGAGCCTAGGCGAGCATCTGCTCCCGACAACGGCCGCCGATCTCGATTTCTCCTGCACCTGCCCGGATCCCGGCTGGCCGTGCAAACATGTGGCCGCGGTCTGCTATCTGCTCGCCGAACGTCTTGATGAGCGTCCTCGCGAAATCCTCACCTTGCGCGGCCTCGACCTGGACACCCTTATCGTCGGCATCGAACGCGATACGACCCCGACGGTTTCCGACGACCCCTACGGCGACCGTATCCAACTGCCCGACCTCCCGAAGCTCGAATTCCGCCCCGCCATCGATGATCTGGACCCGACCTTGCTGCGTCGCGCGCTGCGCATGATCGCCGAGGACGAACCGACGGCCGTGGCTGGGCTGCGCGACATACGCGCGCTTTACGAAGCCCTGGGGCGCTGAGTTCGGTTCAGTGCTGTTCGATCGGCCCGGCTACCGGCACGGCCGCAAACGCGGTGTGGCAATGCCGGAAAGCGCGATCACCGAAAGCGGAAATACAGCGCGGCAACACAGCAGAGACCGCCCGCCGCCACCACACAGCCGAGATTGGACAACGACCAGCGGGCGATCAACTGTGGCGCGGCCCGGACCGCGCTGATCACCAGCAGCCCAACAGGCCCACTCCGGCGCTCTAGCGGTATTCAGATCGACGAAGCTGACCCGTCTGTCGCTGTCGAACAAGGTCGCGGAGGTGTGTTTGGACAAGTTCGTCGACCACCTCTTCGCCCGCGGAGTCGGGGCCGTTGAAGATGTGCACGACGAGCAGATGAACCGCTCCGATGAGGCCGATGAGCGTGGCACCGGCCATATGCACGGGTGTGGCCCACCGGGCGGATGTGCCGGTGTGTGTGGTTGGCGCGGTCATCGCGACCTGCCGTGAATAATGGTGCGCAAATGCACACCACGCGGTACCTGCGCGAGATCCAGGCCGCCGACCTCGATCCGCGCGGTCGGCTCGACCTGTTCATCGATCTGGTGCTCGACGACGACGAGCCCGCCGCCATCGAGGTGGCCGTGCGGGCCTGGGCGCTGGACGATCCGATCGCGGCCGCGGCCAAGGAGCGCGTCGGTACCCGGCTCGGTGTGTCGCGCGCGCTGCTCGCGGACTGCGGATACGCCGATGCCGAGCAGACGGCGCAGATCCTTCATCTGCTAGTTCTCGGCGCGGGCAATATCGTGCCGTCCGTGCCGTCCGTGCCGTCCGTGCCGTCCGTGCCGTCTGTGCCGTCTGTGCCGTCTGTGCCGTCTGTGCCGTCTGTGCCGTCTGTGCCGTCTGTGCCGTCTGTGCCGTCTGTGCCGTCTGTGCCGTCTGTGCCGTCTGTGCCGTCTGTGCCGTCTGTGCCGTCTGTGCCGTCTGTGCCGTCCGTGCCGTCTGTGCCGTCCGGTGCCGTCCGAACAGTTGCGCGTCCTCTGCCGCCGGGTGCTGTCATGATCGACGATTTGGGCGCGGCCGTGCCCATCGACCGCCCAGTGCATCGGGTGGTGTCGCTGGTTCCGTCACTGACCGAGGCCGTCGCGGTCAGTCGCCCCGAAGTCCTTGTCGCGGCGACGGATTGGTGCACACACCCCGCGGATTTGGACGTCGAGCGGGTTCGCGGCACCAAGAATCCGAATGTGCGCCGAATCATCGAGCTGGCACCGGATCTGGTGCTGTGCAATCAGGAGGAGAATCGCCGCATCGATGTGGAGCGGCTGCGCGATGCGGGAATCCCGGTGTGGGTCACCAGAATCGAAACGCTGGAAGAGGGTTTCGCCTCGCTGCGCCGACTCTTCACCGAAGCGCTGGACGGCCCGATGCCGGACTGGCTTGTCGAAGCCGAAATATCTTGGGCCGCACCAGCTCCCGCGCCGACGCGCGGTACGGTCATTCCGATCTGGCGCAACCCCTGGATGGTCGTCGGCCACAACACCTTCACCGGCGATCTGGCGGCGCGCCTCGGCCTCCGGCTCGTGCACGCCGACCGCACCGAGCGCTATCCGCACGTCTCCGAGGACGAGCTGACCCGCGATGTGGAACTCGTCCTGCTCCCGGATGAACCGTACGTATTCACCAGATCCGATGGTCCGGAGGCATTCCCCGGCTTGTCTGTCGCTTTGGTCGAAGGCCGCAGCCTCACCTGGTACGGCCCATCCCTGGCCAGCGCCCGCGACACCTTGACCCGCCAAATCGCCGAAGCCTTCATCCCTTGATCGAGCGGTACCAGCCGGGTCCGAATCCTGGGCCGCGAACCTTGCTCCCGCGCTTCGGTTCGGTTCAGGATTCGATTCGGTAGATCCGTTGGGCGTTGGTTCGGAAGATCCGCTCGAGCTCATCGCGTCCGGCGCTGTGCTCGGCGACTGCGGTGGCAATGAGCTCGGCGCTGTCGGCGATGCTCGTAATCGGTTTGTCCACCGGGAAATTGGAGCCCCACAGCAGGCGGTCCGCGCCGAAGACTTCGTAGGCATGTGCGACGAGCGGGCGAATTCGGTCCAGCAGCACCGGAATCGGTGTCGACGTGCCAGGTGGTGGTACCGGGTGGCCGAGGATCGGCATCATCAATCCGCTGACTTTCGCGACCACATTGGGGTTTTCGGCGAGCGCGGTGAGATCGTCGCGCCAGCGGATGAATAGTTCCCGGCGCAGACCTGGATTCGTTCCGGTGTGTTTGCCGACCGGGCCGAAAATCCCTGCGGGCGTGGCGAGATGGTCGAGCACGATCGGGACTTCCGGATAACGTTCGGCAAGCGCCGTCACATCGGGTAGCGCATGCGAATACACCCAGGCCTCGAAAGACAACCCGCGCTCGGCAAGTGCCGCGAAACCGTTGCGGAATTCCTTGGTGGTGAGCGCGCTCGCGTGCTCGGTATAGGGCCGGACATCCGGATCGGGATGGTGTGCGACATGCGCGCGAATGCCGCGCACCAGCGGCGATGCGGCCACATGGGCATCGAGTAGCGCTGCGAAGTCCGGTGCCGCCGGATCGGCATTCCCGATGATCGCGCCGAGTGCCGGATGGTCGCCGCCGAATGGCAGCCCGGCCACCCACTTCGTCTCGTCGGCCCCGGCCAGCGCGCCCTTTCCGGTCCATCCGACCTCGATATGCACGATCGACTCGATCGGGACACCGTCGGCATCCGCGCGGTAATTCGCGGGCAGATATGGATTCGCATAGGCGGTCGGATCCCCGACGAATTCCCGGTCCCGGCGCGGTGCCACCCGCTTGGCCCAATCGATCGGAATGGGCAGCATCCGGAGCAACTTCGCCGTCTGGCTGAATTCGCGCGGCGTGCGGAACGGATCCCACTGATGAATATGGCTGTCGATAATCCGGATATTCGAGAGATCCATGTCCGCCGTCCCAACCACGCTGCAGGCCCTGACATCGCGATTGTCACACGCGCGCGGGCGGGCGCGTTCGGGTTCAGCGGGAACCGTATGCGGACAAGAATGTCCGCACCGCCGCATCGGCGATATCGGCCTGCTCGGCGTCGCTCACCTCGCGAGTGCCGAGCCGCGACCGGGCCTCCAGCGGTGCGGTGAGCAGGGCGAGCAGCTGTTCGGCGGCCTGCGCCGGATCGCTGGTCCGCAGCCGACCCGCCAGAGCGAGTCGCGCAAGTCGATCGGCCAGCGCCTCGGCTATGTGTCGCGAGGTGCGCTCCAGCACGGTGTCGGCCAGGTCCGGAAAGGCGGCGAGCTGCGCGTAGGTCAGCGCACGCAGCGAACGGGCGCGCGCGCCGGAGCATTCCGCGAGCAGCGCGCGCGCCGTCGTAGTGAGGGCGACGGGCAGATCATCGCCTGGCTCGCGCAGGCGATCGACGATCGCCAGGGTTTCGGCGGCCACGGTATCGGCGGCGGCCAGCACGGCGTGCCGGAACAGGGTCTGCTTGTCATTGAGGTGGTTGTAGACCGTCGGTTTCGCGACGCCCGCCTCGTCCGCGATCTCCTGCACACAGGCCTTGTCGTAGCCGCGCCGCGCGAAGACGGTGAATGCGACGTCCAGGATCGCCTGCCGCTTATCGATGCGCCCGCGCGCCGCCGTCGTACCCGTCACCCCTGCATACTAGCGCCCGGTTGAACTTGCGGGTTCACTCTTGTGCATCTACCAGGCAGTTATCTAGATTGAACTCAGTGGTTCAAAACTGGGAGGTATCCGTGATCGTTCATCTGTTGCGCTTCGGCTTCCGCGAAGAGACCACCGAGGCGCAGAAGGCCGAGGTACTCGCGTTGATGAAGCGCACCGCCTCAGTCGAATCGGTGTCGTTCGCGACCGTCGGCCAGAATCTGGGCGACGTGAGCGAAGGGCTGACCCATGCCTATTGTGTGGGCATCGAGGATCTCGATGCGATGGAGCGCTACCTGCACGATCCGGTCCACCTGGCCGGGGATCCGCATATCGTCCCGCACTTCCAGAAGATCGCCATCGGTCCCGATGTATCGGATGAGCCGGATCCCGAACTTGGCGACAAGATCATGGCCCTGCACAACGCCAAGGTGGCGAAGTATCCGGAGTGGGCGCGTCAGATGGATTCGATTCCGGAGGTGCGAATCTTCTGACGGACCAACCTAATTCACACGTTGCGGCGGTATTGGCCGCCGACGGCGAAGAAGGCGTCGGTGATCTGTTGCAGGGTGCAGACCCGGGCGGCGTCCATCAGGACCTCGAAAATGTTGTCGTCGGTGCGGGCCACCGCGTCCAGGCGGGCGAGTGCGGCATGTGCGGCATCGCGATGGTCGTTCTGGAACTGGCGCACGCGCTGCAGTTGTGACTGCTTCTCCGCTTCGGTGCCGCGCGCCAATTCGATGACCCGATGCGGTTCGCCGTGCGGGTTGCGGAAGGTATTGACGCCGATGATCGGCAGCGAGCCATCGTGTTTGCGATGCTCGTAGCGCATGGATTCGTCTTGGATCTTGCCCCGCTGGTAGCCGGTCTCCATGGCCCCGAGGACCCCGCCGCGCTCGCTGATGCGATCGAATTCGGCGAGCACGGCCTCCTCGACGAGATCGGTGAGTTCATCGATGAGAAAACTACCCTGGAGCGGGTTTTCGTTCATCGTGATGCCCCACTCGCGATTGATGATGAGCTGAATGGCCAGCGCGCGGCGCACCGATTCCTCGGTGGGTGTGGTGACCGCCTCGTCATAGGCGTTGGTGTGCAGGCTGTTGCAGTTGTCGTAGATGGCGATGAGCGCCTGCAGGGTGGTGCGAATGTCGTTGAAGCTCATCTCCTGTGCGTGCAGCGAACGACCCGAGGTCTGCACGTGGTACTTCAACTTCTGCGAACGCTCGTTGGCGCCGTAGCGATCTCGCATCGCAACGGCCCAGATGCGTCGCGCCACCCGGCCGATCACCGAATATTCCGGATCCATGCCGTTGGAGAAGAAGAACGACAGATTCGGTGCGAAGTCATCGATCTGCATGCCGCGTGCGAGATATGCCTCGACATAAGTGAATCCGTTGGCGAGGGTGAAGGCCAGCTGACTGATCGGATCAGCACCGGCCTCGGCGATGTGATAGCCCGAAATCGAGACCGAGTAGAAGTTGCGAACACCCTTGCGCACGAACCATTCCTGGATATCGGCCATCATGCGCAGGCTGAATTCGGTGGAGAAGATGCAGGTGTTCTGGCCCTGATCCTCTTTGAGGATGTCGGCCTGCACGGTGCCGCGCACTGTCGCCAGCGTGCGTGCCGTGATATCGGCGGTCTCCTCGGCGGTCGGTTCGCGGCCTTCGGCGGTCGAGAACTGTGCCAGCGCTTGGTCGATGGCGGTATTGAGGAAGTAGGCCAGGATGGTCGGTGCCGGGCCATTGATGGTCATCGATACCGAGGTGGTCGGCGCGATCAGGTCGAAGCCGTCGTAGAGCGCCTTCATATCCTCGAGCGAGGCGATCGAGACACCGGACGTGCCGACCTTGCCGTAGATATCCGGGCGCTCGGCGGGATCGTGACCGTAGAGCGTCACCGAATCGAAAGCGGTGGAAAGCCGTGTTGCCTCGGCATGTTCGCTGAGCGTCTTGAAGCGCCGGTTGGTGCGGAACGGATCGCCCTCACCGGCGAACATCCGCGCCGGATCCTCGTTATCGCGTTTGAACGCGAAGACGCCCGCGGTGAACGGGAACCGTCCGGGCAGGTTCTCCGAGCGCAGGAATCGCAGCAGCTCACCGTGATCGGCGAAGCGCGGCAGCGCGACGCGCGGAATGGAATTGCCGGACAGCGTCTCCCGGCGCAGCGGGGTATGGATCTCCCGATCACGAACCCGGACCACCTGCTCATCGCCTCGGTAGGAGTCGGCCAGTTCGGGCCAACCCGCGAGCAGTTCGGCATTGTCGGCATGCAGTGCGGTGCGGGCCTTTTCGGCGAGTTCGGCCACCGCGATGTCATCGGGCAGCTCGGCCGCCACCTGCTCGAGCCGCTGCAGGCGCTGTGCCGCGACGATTTGGGTAGCTGTATCGGCGTGATAGTCGCGGACCGTATCGGCGATCTCGGCGAGGTAGCGCACCCGAGCGGGCGGGATGATCTGTGCGAACCTGGTGGAGGAGCGGGTTTCTACTTTCGGAAGTACGCCGGGCTCCAGGTGCAGACCGTGCTCGGCGAGCAATCCGGTGAGGTGCTGATAGAGCGCGGTCACACCGTCATCGTTGAAAGTGGCTGCACTGGTACCGAATACCGGCATCTCGTCGGGAGATTTGCTGAATTCCTCGCGATTGCGAATCAACTGGCGCGAGACATCACGCAGCGCATCCTCGGCGCCGCGCCGCTCGAACTTATTGATCGCCACCACATCCGCGTAATCCAGCATGTCGATCTTCTCCAGCTGGGAGGCCGCGCCGAATTCCGGTGTCATCACATACATCGAGACGTCGACGTGGTCGGTGACCGCGGCATCGCCCTGGCCGATGCCGGGAGTTTCCAGGATGACCAGGTCGTAGCTCGCGGCTTTGCAGGCGGTCACCATGGCGTCGATATTCCGCGGCAGCTCATGGCCGCCGCGGGTGGCCAGTGAGCGGAAGAAGATGTGATCGCCGTCGAGGGTGTTCATCCGAATGCGGTCGCCGAGCAGCGCACCGCCGCCGCGTCGCCGGGTCGGATCCACCGCGAGAATCGCGACGCGCAACTTGTCCTGCTGATCGGAGCGCAGACGGCGCACCAATTCATCGGTGAGGGAAGACTTTCCGGAACCACCTGTGCCGGTGATGCCGAGCACCGGTACCGTGCGTGCGGCGGCGGCCGAGGCCAGGGCCTGGCGATCACACTCCGACAGCGTGTCCTGTTGCAGGCAGGTGATCGTGCGGGCGAGCGCGGCCCGTTCACCGGCGAGTACCGCGTCCAGCACCGGCGGCTCGGCGGCGAGATCGAAATCGCAGGTGCGGATCAGCTGATTGATCATGCCGGGCAGGCCGAGTCGCTGGCCGTCTTCGGGGGAGAAGATGGTCACCCCGGATTCGGCGAGACGCGCGATCTCCTCGGCGACGATCACCCCGCCGCCACCGCCGAAGATCCGGACATGGCCGGCGCCGGCCTTTTTCAATGCGTCGGCGAGGTATTCGAAGTACTCGACATGTCCGCCTTGATACGAACTCACCGCGACACCCTGGGCATCCTCGGTGAGTACCGCGTCCACGACCTCACTGACCGCGCGATTGTGTCCGAGGTGGATGACCTCGGCGCCCTGCGTCTGCAGGATCCGTCGCATGATGTTGATCGCCGCATCGTGCCCGTCGAAGAGCGCGGCCGAGGTCACGAATCGGACGGGATGGGTGGGCGTGTGGAGCGCGGTGCTGTCGGCCACGGGGGTCCTCCGGGGGAGATCCTGTTTGGCGCCCGATACTAGGACGTCAAACTAATATTACGGTGATGGCAGTCACAGCGCCAGGTGAACCGCGCCCGGATTGTTGGCCGAATGATTGCCAGGGGATTCCGCTCACCGTGACCGCAACCCGCGACATCCACCCCGACTCGAGTTCCGATGGAGGGTGGGGATTCCGCACACCGCACGAATGCGATTGGTGGTGAGTCGAAATGAACTCGCAGGTTGTCCGGCGGTGGTGCGCCGCTGGTGTCGATCGGATCTCACGTTGGTGCGATATCAGTGCCGGGGCATGGACCGCAGTCGAAGCCCCGACAGTCACGACCGGGATGCGCAATGCGGTCATGGCCGCAGCTGTCACCGAATTCGGTTCGCCGGCTCGGCGGAATGTGGCAGGCGGTGGCGGCCTGTGAAGTCGCGCTAACCAGGTCTACGTCGCCGCCGAGCGCACGGGTTTCGTACCCGCCGGGCGGCTGCTCAGCACTGCACGCAACGCAGCGCTCGGCGGTGCTCATGATCGGTGGCGCTGCGATGATCGCGCTGGCCGTGGGCTCGGCGGTCGTGCACTGGTTCGACGATGCGGTCGGCGCGATGGTCCGAATCCTGATCATCGGCGCGGTGGTCCTCGCCGCCGGTGCGTGGCCGCTCACCCGCTCGTCGAAGTCCTCCGCCTGAGCGGCTGATCAGTTCTGCTGGTCGGGCGACCGACGAGGTTGCCGGGGCGACTCGGTGCGCTGGTTAGTTGCCGTGGGATGAATCACAGTCTGCTCGCGTGCCTATATTTACTTGGACATCCAACTATAGGATGACCGTAAATCGCGCGATGCGCGGCGTCCACTACGAGAACAGGACTGGCATGGTTCGCGAACTCACTCATTACATCGGCGGACAGCATGTCGCCGGGGCCTCGGGCAACTTCGCCGATGTCTTCGATCCGAATAGCGGACAGGTGCAGGCACGGGTGCCGCTGGCGAGTAAGGCCGAGGTCGATGCCGTCATCGCGAATGCGGCCGAGGCGCAGCAGGTGTGGGCCGCGTTCAACCCGCAGAAGCGGGCCCGGGTGCTGATGAAGTTCCTGACGCTCGTGCAGGACGAGATGGACTCCCTTGCGGCGCTGCTGTCCGCCGAACACGGCAAGACCATCCCCGACGCCAGGGGTGATATCCAGCGCGGTATCGAGGTCATCGAATTCGCGGCGGGTATTCCGCATCTGCTCAAGGGGGAGTACACCGAGAGCGCGGGCACCGGCATCGACGTCTACTCGATGCGTCAGCCGCTCGGTGTGGTCGCGGGCATTACCCCGTTCAACTTCCCGGCCATGATTCCGCTGTGGAAGGCCGGTCCGGCGCTGGCCTGCGGAAACGCCTTCGTGCTCAAGCCATCCGAGCGCGACCCATCGGTGCCGCTGCGGCTCGCCGAGCTTTTCCTCGAGGCGGGCCTGCCCGCGGGGGTGTTCAACGTGGTCAACGGCGATAAGGAAGCCGTCGACGCGATCCTGCACTCGCCGACCGTCAAGGCCGTCGGCTTCGTCGGCTCCACCCCGATCGCGCAGTACATCTACGAGACCGCGACCGCGAATGGCAAACGCGCACAGTGCTTCGGCGGTGCCAAGAACCACGCGATCGTGATGCCGGACGCCGACCTCGACGATGTCGCCGACCAGCTCATCGGCGCGGGCTACGGCTCGGCGGGCGAGCGCTGTATGGCCATCTCGGTTGCTGTCCCGGTCGGCGAAGAGACCGCGCACCGCCTGCGCGAGAAGCTGATCGAGCGGATCGCCAAACTGAATGTCGGGCGCTCCGACGATGCCGGTGCCGATTTCGGCCCGCTGGTCACCAAGGATGCACTCGGCCGGGTCGAGAACTACATTCAGATCGGCGTCGATGAGGGGGCCGAGCTGGTGATCGACGGGCGCGGCCTCGCTGTCGACGGCGGCGAAGGCGGGTACTTCACCGGCGCAACGCTTTTCGACAATGTCACCCCGGAAATGCGGATCTACAAGGAAGAGATCTTCGGTCCGGTGCTCGCGATCGTGCGGGCCAAGGATTACGACGAAGCGTTGGCCCTGCCCAACGAGCACGAATACGGCAACGGCGTCGCGATCTTCACCCGGGACGGCGATACCGCACGGGATTTCGCCGCCCGCGTGCAGGTCGGCATGGTCGGCATCAATGTGCCGATTCCGGTACCGATCGCGTACCACACCTTCGGCGGTTGGAAGCGCTCCGGTTTCGGCGATCTGAACCAGCACGGTCCGGATTCGATTCGCTTCTACACCAAGACCAAGACCGTTACCCAGCGCTGGCCTTCCGGGCTGAAGGACAGCAACCACTTCGTCATTCCGACGATGGACTGAATGGCCCACGGACGGGAGGTCGACGATCGTGTTCGCATTGAATGACGACGAGCGCGCCATTACCGAAATGGCGCGCGACTTCGCCGACGAATACCTCGCCCCGAACGCCCTGGAATGGGATGAGCAAAAGCACTTTCCAGTGGATGTGCTGCGCAAGGCGGGTTCGCTCGGCATGGGTGGCATCTATATCGGCGAGGACGTCGGTGGATCCGGACTGCGCAGGCTCGACGCCGTGCGCATCTTCGAACAACTGGCCACCGGCTGCCCGGCTATCGCGGCGTATATCTCCATCCACAACATGGTTGGGTGGATGATCGACAACTACGGCAATGCCGAGCAGCGCAACCATTGGCTGCCCCGGCTGACCTCGATGGAATGGCTCGGCAGCTACGCGCTCACCGAGCCGGGCGTCGGATCGGATGCGGCGGCCTTGAGCACCAAGGCCGTCCGCGACGGTGACGATTACTTGCTCACCGGAGTAAAGCAATTCATCTCCGGGGCGGGCAGCACCGATGTGTACGTCATCATGGCGCGCACCGGCGATGCGGGTGCGCGTGGGATTTCGGCATTCATTGTTCCGGCCGATACCCCGGGGATTTCCTTCGGCGCCAACGAGAAGAAAATGGGTTGGAATGCCCAGCCCACTCGTCAGGTGATTCTGGACAACGCCAGGGTGCCCGCCGCGAATATGCTGGGCGTCGAGGGCAATGGCTTCCGCATCGCCATGAACGGGCTCAACGGCGGGCGACTCAATATCGCGGCCTGCTCGTTGGGCGGCGGCCAGGCGGCGCTCGAGAAATCCGTGACCTACCTGGCTCAGCGTAAGGCGTTCGACAGCCGACTGCTGGACAACCCGGCATTGCAATTCCAGCTCGCGGATATGCGCACCGCTCTGGAGGCGGCGCGGACCCTGCTGTGGCGGGCCGCGGCCGCACTGGATGCCGATGCCGACGACAAGGTCGAATTGTGTGCCATGGCAAAGCGATTCACGACCGATGCCGGATTCGAGGTTGCGAACAAAGCGCTGCAGATGCACGGCGGCTACGGATATCTGGCCGAATACGGCGTGGAAAAGATCGTCCGCGATCTGCGGGTGCACCAGATTCTGGAGGGCACCAACGAAATCATGCGGGTGGTCGTCGCCCGCTCGGTGGTAGGAGCAGCATGACGGAATCCGAAGTTCTCATCGATAAGCGCGACGGACTCGGTCTGATCACGCTGAACCGGCCCAAGGCCATCAATGCACTGAATCATCCGATGGCCCTCGCCATTTTCGCCGCACTGCAGGTGTGGGCCGATGACGACGAGGTGCGCACCGTCGTCGTCACCGGTGCGGGAGACCGCGGGCTCTGCGCGGGCGGCGATATCGTCGCCATCCACAGTGACGCGTCCGCATTGCGGGGTGGCTCCCCGGGCATTGCCGCCGATGCGGATTCGGCCACGGGTGTGTTCTGGCGCGACGAGTACATCCTCAATGCCCTGATCGGCCGCTATCCGAAGCCCTATGTGGTGGTCATGGACGGCATCGTGATGGGCGGCGGCGTCGGTCTTTCCGGCCACGGCAGCCACCGGATCGTCACCGAGCGCTCCAAGATCGGCATGCCGGAGGTCGGCATCGGCTTCATTCCGGATGTCGGTGGCACCTACCTGCTCGCCCGCACGCCGGGCGAAATCGGCACACACGTCGCACTGACCACCGCGCGAATGAGCGCCGGTGACGCCATTGCCGCGGGTTTCGCCGATTACTACGTGGCTTCGGAACATATTCCGGCACTGCTGGAAACGCTGCGGACCGAGTCCGCGGAGATCGCGATTGCCAAATTCGCCACGGACGCGCCGGAATCCGAGCTGGTCGCCCAGCAGGACTGGATCGACGCCTGCTACAGCGCTGATTCCGTTGAGGAGATCGTCGATCGGTTGCGGTCGCACGGCGCGCCGGAGGCTGCCAAGGCCGCGACCGAACTGCTCGCCAAATCGCCTGTGGCACTGAAGGTGACGTTGCGTTCGCTGCGTGCCGCCCGTGCCGCGCGGAGCCTCGAGGCGGTGCTGAACGAGGAGTACCGGGTGTCCATCGCCGCGCTGGCCTCGCACGATCTGGTCGAAGGCATCCGCGCGCAGGTGATCGACAAGGACCGCAACCCGCAGTGGTCGCCCGCGACGCTCGCCGATGTCACCGCCGAGCAGGTCGACGCGTACTTCGTCGAATTGGGCGATAAGGAACTGGGTTTGGAGGCGAACAAGTGACGAAGAAGATCGGTTTCCTCGGCCTCGGCCATATGGGCGGGCCGATGGCCGCGAACTTGGTGAAGGCCGGATATGAGGTGCTCGCCTTCGATCCTGTCCCCGCGGCACAGGAGCAGGCACGCAAAGACGGTGCCACCGTGGCGGATTCGGCCACTGCGGCGGCTGCGGGCCGCGATGTCGTGATCACCATGTTGCCCAATGGCAAGCTCGTCCTCGACGTCTACGCCGATCTGCTCTCCGCCGCGGATCCGGGCACTCTGTTCATCGATTGCTCCACCATCGATGTCGCCGACGCCAAAGCGGCCGCAGGTAACGCCGTCGACGCGGGTCATCGTGCACTCGACGCCCCAGTCTCCGGTGGTGTCGCGGGTGCCGCGGCGGGCACGCTCACCTTCATGGTCGGCGGCACCGAGGCCGACTTCGCCGATGCGCTCGACGTGCTCCAGGTAATGGGCGGCAAGGTCGTGCACTGCGGTGGCTCCGGTGTCGGCCAGGCCGCGAAGATCTGCAACAACATGCTGCTCGGCATCTCGATGATCGGCCTGTCCGAGGCCCTGGTGCTCGGCGAGAAGCTGGGCCTGAGCCACCAGTCGTTCTTCGATGTGGTCTCGACCGCATCCGGCCAGAGTTGGGCGCTGACCAGCTACTGTCCGGTTCCGGGTCCGGTGCCGACCAGCCCCGCGAACAACGATTACCAGCCCGGTTTCGCCACCGCATTGATGACCAAGGACCTGGGTCTGGCCGCGAATGCCCTGCGCGATAACGACGTCGACGGCCGGCTCGGCATGCTCGCCGCCGAGATCTACACCCGGTTCAACCAGTCGCAGGGCGGCAAGGACTTCTCCGCTATCGTCACGGATATCCGTGACCGTTCCGATGAAGAGGGTGTCAAGTGAGTGACTTCGAGACGATTCTGCTGGAGCGCAAGGGCCGGGTCGGCTGGATCACGCTGAACCGGCCGAAGGCGTTGAACGCGCTGAACGCGCAGGTCCTCGACGACGTCATCGCCGCGCTCGACGAACTCGAGCACGATGACGCGATCGGCGCCATCGTCATCACCGGTTCGGAGCGGGCCTTCGCGGCCGGTGCCGATATCAAGGAGATGCAGCCCAAGTCGTACATGGACATGTTCATGAACGACTACTTCGCCCGCTGGGACCGGCTGGCGCAGTTCCGCAAGCCCACCATCGCCGCCGTCGCAGGTTATGCCCTGGGCGGTGGCTGTGAGCTGGCCATGATCTGCGACATCCTGCTCGCGGCGGACAACGCGAAATTCGGCCAGCCCGAAATCAAGCTCGGCGTCATCCCGGGCATCGGCGGCTCACAGCGCCTGACCCGCGCCGTCGGCAAGGCCAAGGCCATGGATCTGGTGCTGACCGGCCGCAATATGGATGCGGAGGAGGCCGAGCGCGCCGGCCTCGTATCCCGCATCGTGCCCGCCGCCGAACTGCTCGACACCGCGCTCGAGGTCGCCGAGACCATCGCCTCGATGTCACTGCCGGTCACCATGATCGCCAAGGAAGCCGTGGACCGCTCCTTCGAAACCACCCTCGCCGAGGGCCTGCGCTTCGAACGCCGAGTCTTCCACTCGCTCTTCGCAATCGACGATCAGAAGGAAGGCATGAGCGCCTTCGTCGAGAAGCGTCCGGCGAAGTTCAGCAACAGCTAGCGCCGATGTACAGCACTGTGCCCGGTCGAGTGAATCTCGACCGGGCACAGGTGTATTCGATCAGCGGCGGCCACATTGCCGGAACGAATGCGACAGATCAGCCGTGGCGAACGCGATCGGCGCGCTGCCATCGACCGCGCTGCCATCGACGCTGTGCCGGTACAGCGTCGTCTGGTAGATGCCCGACAGCGCGGACACGATAACCCCGGTCGCCATGAGCCATGCGACGCCGAGCGCGATCACTGCCGGCCCGGCTACCGCACCCGTGCCGAGCATCACGAATCCGACGAACATCACCGGAATGGCCGGCAGGGCGAACTGCAAGCCGAACAATCCGAGCCCGGCATTGCCGACCAGATTCCCCAGGTCCGTTTCAAAGCCGCCGAAGAATCCTTCACCGCCGCAACCACATTACGATCCTCCAGCACGATCTTCGGCAATACCAGGAATGTCACCACCTGCCTTGAAAGGCACCGTCGGTCTTCGTATACCGGTCAGGTTCAGTTGAAGGACGTCGCCGGGATTTCCGCGACTTCGACGGGGGTCGGCGCGTTGACGCCACCGGGTGGCGGGGCGGAGCTGTGGTCCATGGCGAGCAGTCCGGCGATCGTCGCGCCCAAGGCGATCGTAACCGCAACGGCGGCAATGAGTTTGCGGCGGCCGGTGGTGGTCGGCACCAGTGAACCGGTCAGTGCTCCGCTGCGTAGGCGCGCCATCCGCACATCGCCGGTGGGACGTTCCGCGGCAAGCAATACCGCCCCGCGGGCCGAAACGTATTCGGGCTCCTCGTCGTAGATGACCGGCAGTTCGATCATTTCGGACAATTCGTCGCGGATATCGGGGCTGCGGGTGCAGCCGCCGAGCAAGATCAGAGCTTCCGGTTGGACGCCGGTCTCCTCGATCAGTTGGCGGACGAATGATGCGGAGTGGTGGATGCCCGCGGCGCACAGTTCGGCGAGGTCGCTGCGGGTGACCACGGCGCGTCCGCCGGAACTGGTGTCTGTGGCGGTAATTACCCGGGCGCTGCTGAGTTCTTCGCGATGCCTGCGGCTGGTCAGTTTGTCGGTGAGTACACCGCTGCGGGCCAATTGCCAGCGCAGCAGTGCGTCGTAGCCGTCGCCGCCGAGTACGGTGCTGCGTTTGCTGGACAGGATGGTGTCGGTGCGGCAGTCGGCGTGGGTGATGGTCAGGCCGGAACTGCCGAGGTCGTAGAGGATGACCGAGCCGGTGGTGGGCAGGCAGCCGGTGAAGCGCAGGTAGCGCAGCTGGGCCAGCGGTTCGTCGACGATGGCGAGCCGGGTGCGGCCCGCAGTGGTGCGAATAGCGTCGGCGTGCAGCGGACAGCGGCAGGTCACGGCGGTTCCGGTAATGAGCTCGTCGCGCCGGTCGGCGGCCACGCGCATCTGGCGGATCGCCTCGAAGACCGGTTCCTCGACCCCACCGCCCGCCCGACGCGGCACCTGGCATCGATCGATCGGGGGGAGATGCGGCTGATCGGAATGCGTCAGCATCGCGCGGGCACCACCAGCGCCCGCCGATACTCCCAAGACCAGCACCATGGATTCCATGGTGGACCCTTTCGCCTCCGCTGCCAAGAAGACGGGGCAGTAAATTCGCTAGTTGGATGCCAGACCGTTACCGCACGGCCGTGCGCGCGGTGTAAAGACCGACCGGTCCGGCTGTTTGGCTACTGCTCGTGCGCCGACCATCGGGCCGGTTCATCGCCGGTGTCGAAGTCCCCTGCGGCATGGCGGAATTCCGCGAGCAACTGCAACAGCGTGTGCAGCCGGTCCGGCGGAAGACCGGGAATCGCGAACACTTTCGCGTTGAGTTCCTCGGTCGCCTCGGCAACCAATTTCCTTCCTGCGGACGTGATTTCGATCAAAGTAGCACGTCGATCGCTAGGGTGTGGCACCCGCTCGACGAGCCCGGCTGCTTCGAGTCGATCGACGGTATTCGTCACGCTGGTCGGGTGCACCTGCAGTCGCGCACTGGCCTTCGCCATGGGCAGTGCGCCCGTCTTGCTGAAAGCGAGCAGCATGAGGAGTTCATATCGCGAGAATGTCAGACCGGTCGGTTTCAGGGCCTCGTCCACTCGAGCCATCACGATTTGCTGGGCGCGAACCAGCGAGGTCACCGTCGCCATTCCGTCGGCGAAATCGCCCCAGCCGTGGCCGACCCATTGACGATGGGCCTCCTCGATCGGATCAATCGGAAGTGGGCGTGGCCGCGACATGGTCTTGATCATTCCACGTTCCGCCCGCTCCGGATCTTCTCCCGATCGGTGAGCGCCGCAGAAGTCGGATTCCGAAGAGCCGAGCGTCATCGGTTCGGATCACACTGAGCGCAAACGTGGGCATTCCGATCCGGCGACGGCAATATTCATTGCGAGGCGGGCGTGGCTGAGTGGTTGAGGCAACGGTCTGCAAAGCCGTTTACGCGGGTTCAATTCCCGCCGCTCGCTCCAAAGGTGAGGGTGCGCCATGGGTGCCCGACCCGGTGATACGCCACCGCCGGGTCGGGTGTCCGTGGTTCAGGCCGGTTCGAAGGCCACGGCGTTCCCGAGCACCTCCAGACGGACGCGCTCGCCCGTGGTCGGCGCCGCAACGCTGGCCCGGCGCACCCGCACCGGATCGACATCGTCGTCCAGCGCGATGGTCAGCATCACATCCGCCCCGCGGAACTCCACCTCGTGCACGATCCCGCTACTCGCTTCGCTATCCGAAACCACCTGCGCCACGAGCTGTTCCGGACGGATCATGATAGTCGTCGACCCGGTTGGCGCGGACTTCTGCACGGGAACCCGGCCGAGCGCGCATTTGGCCACATCGCCGTCGACCACCGCATCGAGCAGTACGCAATCGCCGAGGAATTTGGCGGTGAACAGATCGGTGGGCGCGGCGTAGACCTCTTCTGGTGCGCCGACCTGGGTGAATACCCCCTCGCGCATGACCGCGACCTGTTCGGCGAAGCAGAGTGCCTCCTCCTGGTCGTGGGTGACCAGGATGCTCGTCATGCCCGCCGCGCGCAGCGTCTCGGCAACGGCCTGCCTGGTGGTGGCTCGCAGCCCGGCATCGAGTGCGCTGAACGGCTCATCGAGCAGCATCACATCGGGTTTGCGGGCGAGCGCACGCGCGAGCGCGACGCGCTGCTGCTGGCCGCCGGAAAGCTGATGGGGGCGGCGGTCAGCGTAGGACGGATCGAGCGAGACCATCTCCAGCAGCTCGTTCACCCGATTCCGGCCGCGTCGCATCCCGAAGAATCCGTTGTGCAGACCGTAGGCGATGTTCTGGCCGACGGTCAGATGCGGGAACAGCGCACCGTCCTGCGCGACATACCCGACATTGCGCCGCTGCGGCGGTACCGAAAACCGGTCGCGGGTCACGGTTTCGGTGCCGATCGCGACCGAACCCGTGTCCGGCGTCTCGAATCCGGCGATCACCCGCAAGAGCGTGGTTTTTCCGCACCCCGATGACCCGACCACCGCCGTCGAACTGCCGTTCGGCACTTCGAGATCGATCCCGCCGAGTACCCGGTGGTGGCCGAATGTCTTCGAAACGTCCGCCACGACAAGCCGACTCATAACCCGGCCGCCTTCCTGGATTGGGTGAACAGCAGATACGTCACCGGCACGGCCGCGACGATCATGATGAGTGCGTAGGGCGCGGCCGCGGCATAGTCCAATTCGCCCGAGAGCGACCAGAATCGCATAGCCAGCGTGCGAGTTCCGCTGGGCGCCAACAGCAATGTCGCGGTCAATTCGGTCGCGACCGCAACGAATACCAGCGCACCGGCCGAGGCCGCGGCGGGCGCGGTCAACCGCAGCGTGACGCGCACGAAGGTGACCGGCCCCGACTGGCCGAGCGAGCGCGACACTTCCTCCAGCCCGACCGGCACCTGCGCCAGCCCGGCCCGCACGCTGACCAGCGCCCGCGGCAGAAACATCAGCACATAGGCGGCCACGACCATGGTCACCGTCTGATAGAGCGGCGGCGCCCACCGAATCGTGACCGTCACCATGGCCAGCGCGATCACGATGCCCGGCAGCGAACTCGTAATGTAGTTGGCGCCCTCCACCATTCGGGCGAAAGCCGATGTCGAGCGCACCGCGATCCAGGCCACCGGGAACGCGCACAGTGTGGTGAGCAGCGCGGCCATCGCCGCAAGGGCGATGGTCTGTCCGAGTGCCGTGCCGATCTCGGTGTAATCCCAGACTTGTGCACCGCCGATGCGTAGCCAGCGCACGATGGTCCACAGCGGCACACCGATCGAGCCGACGACCACTGCGGCCAATGCGGCCAGAACCGGAATGGTGCTGGGCCCCAACGCAATCCGGACAGCTGCCCGGGGCGCACCGCTGCCGATCCTGGCGTAACGCGCCTTACCGCGCGCGCCCGCCTCGCCCGCCAGCAACACCAGACAGCACAGCACCAGCACACCGGCCAGCATGCTGCCTGCCGGACCGGCGAAGCTGGATTGATACTGCTCGAAGATCGCGGTCGTGAAGGTGTCGAACCGGATCATCACGAACGCGCCGTATTCGGCGAGCAGATGCAGCGAGATGAGCAGTCCGCCGCCGAGGATCGCCAATCGCAACTGCGGCAGGACGATTCGGGTGAAGACCGCGACCGGACCCGAACCCAGCGCACGCGCCGATTCCTCCACCGCCGGATCGAGGCGGCGCAGTGTGGCCGCCGCGGGCAGATACACCAGCGGGAAATACGACATGGTGGAGATCACCACGCCCGCCCACAGCCCGTGCATGGTCGGGAAAACGCTGACCCAGCCGTAGCTGTTCACGAACGCGGGCACGGCGAGCGGTGCCGCGAATACCGGCCCCCACCACGCCGCGCCCGGCACATTCGTCCGCTCCACCACCCAGGCCAGCCCGACCCCTAGCACCACACAGATCGGGACGGTGACGACTACCAGCCCGGCCGTATTGCGCAGCAGATCACCGACCCTCGGGCGGAAAACCAATTCCGCCGCCTCGTGCAGACCGGTGGAGAAGACAGTGGACACGATATAGCCGAGCGGCACGAACGTCGCCGCCACCAATAGCAGCGCGACGGTCGTGACGAGTGGCCCTGGTCTTCCGACCCGGGGTGCGGCGACGGCGGTCCGGACGGCCATGGCTAGAGCAGACCTGCCTCGGTCATCAGCGCCGTCACCTTCTTGGCATCGAGCTTGCTCGGATCGACGGCGGGCGCCTGCAGCGAGGCGAGGGGCGGCAGCGCCGGATTGGCCGCGACGTCACTGGCGACCGGGTACTCCAACGAGGTGCCGTCGCGCAGGATCTCCTGGCCGGCCTTGGCGGTGATGAATTCCAGGAACCTCTGCGCCGACTCCTGCTTCTTACTCGACTTCAGCACGCCGCCACCGGAAACCGAGACGAAGGCGCCCGGATCCTGGTTCTTGAAGTAGTGCAGTCCGGTGTGGCTGCTGCTCTCCTTGGTGTTGGCCTGATCGCGGTACCAGTAGTAGTGGTAGATCACGCCGCCGTCGGGCTGTCCCGAGTCGACCGCCTTCATGGTGGCGACATTGTTCGGGAATGCGGTGGCGTTGTCCTTCATGCCCTTTAGCCACGCCTTCGTGACGTCTTCGCCCTCGAGCGCGAGCAAGGCCGCCGCAATGGCCTGGAAGTCGGCGCCGGAAACGCCGGCACCCCAGCGTCCCTTCCACTGCGGCCGCGCCAGATCGAGCAGCGACGCGGGCAGCTGATCGGCCGCGATCTTATCCTTGTTGTAGACGAAAACCGTTGAGCGGGCGGCGATTCCGGTCCACTTCCCGGTGGACGGGCGGAACTGCGCGGGGACCTGTTCCAGGGTCTTCTTGTCGACATCGGCGAATAGTCCGGCATTCTCCACCAGCGCCATCGCGGGGGAGTTCTCGGTGAGGAAGACATCGGCGGGGGACGCCGCGCCCTCGGCGACCAGCTGGTTGCCCAGTGCGGTGTCACCGCCCTGGCGCAGTGTGACCTTGATGCCGGTCTCCTTGGTGAACGCGTCCACCCACTCCTTGGTCAGCGATTCGTGCTGGGCGTTGTAGACGGTGATCTCGTTCTTGTCGTCCGAGGAATTCGAACAGGCCGTCACGCCGAGCGCCGCGACAGCGACGGCCAGCGCTGCGGAAATCGCTTTCCATCTGATCGACATGTTCGAGTCCTTCCGACGCGTGCAAGGTTTCACTTCATATGATGAGGCTTACCTAAGCAAGATACCGCGTCCGAACTGCGGCGATGGTATCGGTACGGCCGCGGCGGACGTGCGTTTGTCTGCCGGTCAGGACAGACCCGAGAAGTCCCGCAGCACAACGTGATTGCGGTCGGCGAAGGTGCCGAGCGTGTAATCCGGCAGCAGGCCGAAGTATTCGCCGCGGGTGGTCGCACTCCAGCGGCGGGCGGCCGCGGTGCGTGTCTTGTAGAAGTTGATCATGTACCCGCCCTCGTACAGGCGCAGCAAGCTGTAGCCGCCCGGATACTCCTTGACGGCGGCGACCTCCAGGAATTCCACCGCGGCACCGGTGTCGGGGCGGGTGCGACGGTTTCGGTGGGTATGGCCACTGTGCTGCAGGAATACCCCGGGTGCGCGCGAGTAGAGCGTCTGGAGCTCGATGCTGTCGGGGCGGTTGAGGACGAAACCCGGTCCGGCGGTATTGGTCAGACCGGATTCGATGGTCACCGGGTGATGTCCGAAGACCAGCGTCGGGCGGTCCGGGTCAGCGCGAAGCAGTTCGCCGAGCCGGTCGAATTGCGGGCGTTCGATGCTGCCGCCCGAACCGTCGAGTTCGCTGGTGTCCAGTCCGAGCAGCCGCAGGCCGCCCAACTCGTGCTCGATCAGTTGCTGGCGGGGATTGAATTGCTCTGCCCAGCAATCGTAATGATCCGCGGGCGCGGGAATGCAGCCCTGATATTCCGAGCCCATGTGCGGACGGTCGTGATTGCCGCGCACGGCGAGGTAGTCGCGGCCCTGCGCACCCCAGGAGTCCAGGTGCCTGCGAACCGAACGCGATTGCTCCGGCGTCGCCTCGGCGGTGAGATCGCCCGCGATGAGCAGGACGTCGGCGGCGCGGTCGGTGCGGCGCAGATCATCGAGCATGGCCGCGAGCATCACCTCCGGGTAGGGCGGCAGGCCGGGCTCCTGCCGGAAACCTGGCGGCAGGTTTTCGACGACGAGGCCGCTGACCTGCTCGCCGTAGTGCACGTCATTGGCTAGTGTGACGGTGCGCAGCGGACGACCGGGCGGTGGTGTCAGGGTGGTGAATTCGCCGGTGGATTCCGGACTTCCGGGGATGCGAGTGGTCAGCGAGAGCGCGGGGACAGCGCGGACGCCGTTCGACCATGCCTCGAATCGGTAGGGACGGCCTGGATCCAGACCGTCGATCTGCGCATAGTGGAACGGGGTGGGCTCCTCCTCGGCATAGCCGGTGGTCAGCGCTGAATCGGCCGGACCGAGGCGCACTTCGGCGGCCGTGTCGATCGGCAGCAGTCGGCCGCTCGGATCCGGAGCCACCGTCGTCCAGGTGAGAATCACCGATCGATCGGTGACCGTGACGACTTCCAGATCGGTCGCGAAGAGCGGATTCGGCTGAGCCCGAACCGAACCCGGGTCCGCGAGGCTCGCGAGCGCGGCCAGCCCGAGGGCGCTGAGGAGGGTCCGGCGCGACGGTCCGCAGCAGCTCATCCGACGAGATTACGTCAGTTCTTACCCGACTCCGCCGAGCAGATCTTCCACTTCCCGTCTTCCTTGCGCAGGTGTTCGGTGGTTCCCGTATCGGTATCCGGCGTCTCACCCGGGACGGTCAGCGTGAGTTTGCCGGTGATCCGGGCCGTCGCACGGTCGCCGGTGACGACGATGTCATCGATCTTGTCGATGCTGACCTCGATCTTGGCAGTATCGAATTCCTTCTTCTGCTCATCGGTCAGCGTGTCGAACTCGGCACGGTCGGCCGCGCATGCCTTGTCCGCCGCGGCGGCGAACCCGTTCGACTCGAGTGTGTCGTAGAAGTCGTGGATGGCCGCCTGGATCTTCTTCTCGTCCGAGGCCAGTGGCGTCTTGCCCTGCACAGTCAGCACCACGCCCGCGGCGACCGCACCCGCGATGACGAGCACCAGTACCAACAGACCGATGATCAGCCCCGTCCTGCGCTTCTTCGGCGGCGGATACCCCGGCTGCTGATAACCACCAGGCGGCGGATACCCCTGCTGCGGTCCATATCCCGGACCACCCTGCTGCGGATAGCCACCCTGCTGCGGATAGCCATACGGCTGCTGCGGCTGCCCCTGCGGCGCCCCGAACGGCGGCTGCCCACCCGGCGGATATGTCATCGTCCCGTCCTCCCGCTGCCCAACTGTGTGTGAGATTACGGCAACTCGGACCGCCACGACCGGAACACCGATCAGCTCACAGCGACACACGATTGTGCGCGCACGCAACAGCGCCACCCTTACCTTCGACTCCGCGCCGGACGCACCCGCCCGTCTCCTGCGAATCCGGCAACTGCGCAACGTGTATCGCAGAGAAAGGCCCTGACCATATGTGCGCTGGTCAGGGCCTTCTCGTTGTGCCCTCGGCAGGATTCGAACCTGCGGCCTTCTGCTCCGGAGGCAGACGCTCTATCCCCTGAGCTACGAGGGCGGGATAGGTTTCGAACGGTGCCGGTGGGGGCGGCCGTTCGGGCGGGGCCAAGCGTATCGCATTGCGGGGCGTCCGCCAAAAAGCGTGTCGGGCCGGGGAGTTTCGGTTCCCGGCCCGATGCGATGGATCAGTTCTGCGGCAGTGGTTTCGCGTTGCGAGCGGCCAGCATGGTGGTGATGAGCTGTGCTTCGCCCTGCTGAGTGGTCGCCATGGCGGCTGCGAGTGTGCGCACCGCGGTGGTTTCGGCGTGCTGGGCGGCGTATTCGGTCATCGAGAGTCCGCCCTGATGGTGGCGCAGCATCAGCTGCAGGAACATCGTGTCCAGCGTGGGACCGGTGGCCTGGCGCAGCGCGGTTACTTCCGCGGTGGTCGCCATGCCCGGCATGGACGCCGATGGTCCCGACATCGCGTGGTCGGTGGACGCACCGGAATGCGAATGGCCCGGCTCTTCGGTCATCCAGCCCATATAGCCGTCCACATTCTGGTTCGGTTTACCCCACATCTGCAGCCAGCCCTGCATCCGGCCGATCTGTTCCTGCTGGGTGGTCAGAATGTCGTAGGCCAGCCTGCGCACATCGTTATCGGTGGAAGCGATCAGCGCGATACCGGCCAGTTCGACGGCCTGCGCGTGGTGTGCCGACATGTCCTGGCTGAATCCGATATCGACCGCGCCGGGATCGGGTTCGCTATTGCTGTCCAGCGGGAGCCGGGCCAGCACGCCGACCGCGAAACCGATCAGCAGGATGCCGATCGCGCCGAGCACCAGCAGCGGAGTGCGCTGCCGCCGTGCCTGTGCGGCCAAACCCGTGGAATCGCTCGCCACGTCAGGCTCGATTTCGGTATCCACGGGCATCTACTGACCTTCCGTCGGCTGGGTCGGAATTCCGCCGGGCACGCCCGGGATATTCGGCACACCCGGAATGTTCGGCATACCGGGCAGTCCACCCGAAGCCCCGCCGAGTTCGGTGCGGTCCTGCGACAGGCCCTTACCGTCCATCGGCACCGCATCCGGTCCGGGCGGCGTCGGGTCGTACGGCGTCGGGTTGTTCGCGTCGAACGCGGGGTTCGAGCAGCTCGCGCCCACCTCGGGGTAGGCGTATTGGTTCGCGCGCAAGGCGGTGATGAACTGGTTGACCCGCTTGTCGTCGGCGCTGTCCAGCTTCAGCTGATGCCCCCAGGATTGCAGCGATATCGCCGAGGCAAGTCCGGGGAACGGCGACATCAACGTGAACGGCTTACCTTCGACCTGCTGCTTCAGCGTGTCGATGCCCGCCGCGTCGACCTTGTCGGGGTTGTAGGCGATCCACACCGCACCGTGCTCGAGCGAATGCACCGCGTTCTCGACCCGGACCGGCTTGCTGTAGACCACGCCCATGCAGTTCGCCCAGACCTGATCGTGCGGACCACCGAACGGCGGGGTCTGGTCGTACGCGACGCGCTGTGTACCCGCGACGTGCAGTCCCGCCGGGTAGTCCTTCTTGGTCACCCCGGCGATCTGATCCGACGGATCCTTCTTCTGTGCACTCGGCGTGAATTTCTCGAGTTCGGCCTTGTCCCGATACTTCGGCACCAGGCTGAACGCGAGCGCGCCGATCAATGCGACGATCACCACGGCGGCTCCGATGACCAACCAGGGGACCTGGCGCTTCTTCAACGGGCCCTTGCCCATCGGAACCTTGCCGCCGCCCTTTTTCCGCGACGGTGCGACCTTCCCTGCGGCCCGGACGGCCTTGGCCGATTTGGCGCTCGTGCTGCTCGGCATGCTCGCTGTGCTCTTTCCACGTATTGATCCACGGTGCTGGGTGGTTGCGGAGGACTCCGCGGAGGTGCCCACTCGAGGCGTACACCTGCCCAGACCATAGGATAGAGACTCGTGACTCCAGCTGACCTTGCAGATCTCCTTCGCGCGACCGCGGCGAAGGTGCTTGTCGAACGTGGACTGGACCCTGCGGTCCTGCCCGACGAGGTCAACGTGGAGCGCCCCCGTAATCCGGAACATGGCGACTATGCCACGAATGTGGCCATGCAGGTAGGCAAGAAGGCCGGAACGAATCCGCGCGAGTTGGCGACCTGGCTGGCCGACGCGCTGGCTACTACGGACGCCATCGATACCGCCGAGGTCGCCGGTCCCGGCTTCCTCAATATCCGGCTCGCCGCCTCCGCGCAGGGCGCGATCCTGCAACAGGTATTGACCGCGGGCGCGGCCTACGGCACCTCGGACCCCCTGAGGGGCACCCGGATCAATCTGGAATTCGTGTCGGCCAATCCGACCGGTCCGGTGCATCTCGGCGGCACCCGCTGGGCCTCCGTCGGTGATGCGCTCGGCCGCATCCTGGCCGCGCAGGGCGCCGACGTGACCCGCGAGTACTACTTCAACGACCACGGCGCGCAGATCGACCGCTTCGCCAAATCCCTGGTCGCCGCCGCTACCGGCGCGCCGACCCCGGAAAACGGCTACGCGGGTGAATACATCGGCGAGATCGCCGCCGAGATCGTGGCCGCGCACCCCGAGGCGCCGACGCTGCCGGAAAACGAGCAGCTCGAACTTTTCCGGGCCGAGGGCGTCGAGTTGATGTTCGCCCATATCAAGGAATCGCTGCACGAATTCGGCACCGATTTCGATGTGTACTTCAACGAGAGTTCGCTATTCGAATCCGGTGCCGTCGAACAGGCGGTCACCAAGCTCGAGAATTCCGGTGACCTCTACGAAAAGGACGGCGCCTGGTGGATCGCCAGCTCCGAATACGGTGACGATCAGGACCGCGTCGTTCTCAAGAGCGACGGCAATGCCGCCTATATCGCCGGTGATATCGCCTACTTCCAGAACAAACGTGCGCGCGGTTTCGATCTGTGCATCTACATGCTCGGTGCGGACCATCACGGCTATATCGGACGTTTGAAGGCCGCCGCGGCCGCCTTCGGCGATGATCCGGCCACCGTCGAGGTGCTCATCGGACAGATGGTGAATCTCGTCAAAGGCGGTGTGGCCGTGCGAATGTCCAAGCGTGCCGGCACCGTGGTGACCCTCGACGATCTGGTCGAGGCCATCGGCGTCGATGCCTCCCGGTACTCGCTGGTGCGCAGCTCGGTGAACTCGAGCATCGATATCGACCTGAACCTGTGGACCAGCCAGAGCAACGAGAACCCGGTCTACTACGTGCAATACGCGCACGCCAGGACCGCGTCCATCGCACGCAATGCGGCCGAATTCGAATACGACACGGTGACACCGGATTTCGGTCTGCTCACCGCCGATGAAGAGGGTGAACTCATCCGCACCATCGGCGAATACCCGCGTGCCGTCGCCAGCGCCGCGAGCCTGCGCGAACCGCACCGCGTCGCACGGTATCTGGAGGAACTGGCCGGTGCCTACCACCGGTTCCAGACCAACAAGAACCTGCGCGTACTGCCCCTCGGCGACGAACCCGTCACGCCGACCAATGCCGCCAGGCTGGCCCTGGCCAATGCCACCCGTCAGGTGCTGAGCAACGGCCTCGAACTGCTCGGCGTTAGTGCACCGGAGCGAATGTAGTGAGCGAGCACAGCGAGCGAACCATAGACACAGCGTCTCGGACGGTCACGGCGGAGCCGAGCGTCAGCGAGGTGGAGTCGTGAGCGTCCATCCCGCCGGTCCTCGGCATGCAGATATTCCACACGCACCCAGTCTCGCCGAGCGTCCGAGCGATCCGAAACAAATGATCGATCTGCCCGCGAATGTATGGCCGCGCAACGCTTCTCGCGATGCCGAGGGTGTCGTGCACCTGGCCGGTGTGCCGGTGCACGAGCTCGCCGAGCAGTTCGGCACCCCGCTGTTCGTGGTCGACGAGGACGACTTCCGTTCCCGCTGCCGCGATATGGTCGCCGCCTTCGGCCCGGACGCGCGGGTTCACTACGCCTCCAAGGCATTCCTGTGCGGCGAGATCGCTCGCTGGATTCGCGACGAGGGCCTTTCTCTCGATGTCTGCTCCGGCGGCGAACTGGCCATCGCACTGCACGCGGGCTTCCCCGCGAACCGAATCGCATTGCACGGCAACAATAAATCGGTCGTCGAGCTGGCGGCCGCGGTCGAGGCGGGCGTCGGGCATGTGGTGGTCGACTCGCTGATCGAGATCGAGCGCCTGGAGGCCATCGCGGGCCGCGCCGGAGTCGTTCAGGATGTGCTCGTCCGCGTCACCGTCGGCGTGGAAGCCCATACCCACGAATACATTTCGACCGCACACGAGGATCAGAAGTTCGGCTTCTCGATCGCGGGCGGCGATGCCATGGAGGCGCTCGCGCGCGTCTTCGAGGCGGATAATCTCCGACTCGTCGGTCTGCACAGCCACATCGGTTCGCAGATCTTCGAAATCGATGGTTTCGAGATCGCCGCGCGCCGCATGCTCGGCCTGCTGCGCGAGGCCATCGACAAGTTCGGCATCGAGCGCACCGCGCAGATCGCCACCCTGGATCTCGGTGGCGGACTTGGCATTTCGTACCTACCCCACGACGACCCGCCACCGCTCGACGAATTCGCCGCGAGCCTGCGCAAGCTTGTCGCCACCGAGGCGAGCCGTGCCGGACTGCCCGAGCCGAAGATCGCCGTGGAACCCGGCCGCGCCATCGCCGGACCGGGCACCGTCACCCTCTACGAGGTCGGCACCATCAAGGACGTCTCGCTCGATGCCGGACTGCGCAGGCGCTACGTCAGCGTCGACGGCGGCATGAGCGACAACATCCGCCCCGCGCTGTATCAGGCCGACTATGACTGCCGCCTGGTTTCGCGCTCCTCCGACGCCGCGCCCGTGGTCGCCCGGGTCGTCGGAAAGCATTGCGAGAGTGGGGATATCGTCATCCGCGATACGTGGATGCCCGCCGATGTCGGCCCCGGCGACCTGGTGGCCGTCGCCGCGACCGGCGCGTACTGCTACTCGATGTCCAGCCGGTACAACCAGCTGACTCGGCCGGCGGTCGTCGCGGTGCGAGGCGGTGTGCCGCGACTCATTCTGCGCCGGGAAACGGTGGCGGACCTGCTCAGCCTGGAGGTGGAATCATGACGGACGCTGCGAAATTCGGCGTATGGGGGACCGATCGTCCGATCGGAGTCGCGGTCCTCGGCATGGGCAATGTCGGCACCGAGGTGGTGCGCATTCTGCGCGACCACGCCGATGACCTGCGTGCGCGCGTCGGCGCGCCGGTGGTGCTGCGCGGTGTCGCCGTGCGCAACCTGGATGCCGACCGCGGTATCCCGGCCGAATTGCTGACCACCGACGCGGATGCGCTGGTCGCCCGCGAGGATGTCGACCTGGTGGTCGAGGTCATCGGCGGCATCGATCCGGCCCGCCGCCTCATTCTGGCCGCACTCAACGCGAGCAAATCCGTGGTGACCGCCAATAAGGCACTGCTGGCCGACTACACCGGCGAACTCGCCGCCGCCGCCGAGCACCACCGCGCCGACCTGTATTTCGAGGCCGCCGTCGCCGGCGCGATCCCGGTGGTGCGCCCGCTGATCCAGTCGCTGTCCGGTGACCGGGTGAACAAGGTCGTCGGCATCGTCAACGGCACCACCAACTTCATCCTCTCCGCGATGGACGAGACCGGTGCGGACTACGAGATCACCCTGGAAGAGGCCACCCGCCTCGGCTACGCGGAGGCCGATCCGACCGCCGACGTCGAGGGCTACGACGCCGCCGCCAAGGCCGCGATCCTGGCCTCGCTGGCCTTCCACACCCGAGTGACCGCGGCCGATGTGTACCGCGAGGGCATTTCCAAGATCACCGCCGAGGATCTCGAGACCGCCTCCGCACTGGACTGCACCGTCAAACTGCTCGCCATCTGCGAGCGGGTCGCCGCGGGTCCGGGCGAACCGGGACCGGAGGAGGGCGGCAAGGAGCGCGTCTCGGTGCGCGTCTACCCGGCCCTCATACCGCGCAAGCACCCCCTTGCCACGGTCACCGGCGCATTCAACGCGGTGGTCGTCGAGGCGGAGAACGCCGGTCGGCTGATGTTCTACGGCCAGGGCGCGGGCGGCGCCCCGACGGCGTCGGCGGTGCTCGGCGATCTGGTGATGGCGGCGCGCAACAAGTTCTTCGGTGGCCGTGCTCCAGGCGAGTCGGTTTATGCTGAGCTACCGATCGCGCCGATCGGCGATACACCCACGCGGTACCACGTGAACCTGCAGGTCGCGGACCGACCCGGGGTGCTGGCCAAGGTGGCGGGCGAATTCGCCAACCACGAGGTGAGCATTTCCACGGTCCGTCAGGAAGGACACGGCGCGGGTGCGCGCCTGGTCGTGGTTACCCACCAGGCGTCGGAGTCGGCGCTCGCGGACACCGTCGCCGCCCTGGCGGAAATGGAATCCGTCACATCCGTGACCAGCGTTCTGAGATTGGAAGGCACCAACGAATGACAACTGCATCGCGCAGCGATTCCGTGAGGGGCGGCGGTCGGGCGACGGGTGGGCCTACGACTGGCGTTGCGCCGCAGGCGGGAGTGCACTCGCGGTGGCCCGGCCTGATCGCCGCCTACCGTGATCGCCTGGCGGGCACCGCCGACTGGGACCCGGTCACCCTGTACGAGGGCGGCACCCCGCTGGTGCCCGCACCGCACCTCTCGCGCCTCACCGGCTGTGATGTTTACCTCAAGGTCGAGGGCCTGAATCCGACCGGATCCTTCAAGGACCGCGGCATGACCATGGCCATCACCGACGCGAAGTACCGCGGGCAGAAGGCCGTGCTGTGCGCGTCCACCGGCAATACCTCGGCATCGGCGGCCGCCTACGCGACCCGGGCCGGGATGAGCTGTGCGGTGCTGATTCCGCAGGGCAAGATCGCCATGGGCAAGCTGGCCCAGGCCGTCATGCTCGGTGCGAAGATCATCCAGGTCGACGGTAATTTCGACGACTGTCTCGAGCTGGCGCGCAAGGTCACCGCGGAATTCCCGACCGTCGGTCTGGTGAATTCGGTGAATCCGGCCCGTATCGAGGGCCAGAAGACCGCCTCGTTCGAGATCTGCGATGTGCTCGGCAAGGCGCCCGACGTGCACGCCCTTCCGGTGGGCAATGCGGGCAATATCACCGCCTACTGGCGCGGTTACCGCGAGTACTACGCCGACGGCATCACCACCGGCCTGCCGCGCATGCTCGGTGTGCAGGCCGCGGGCGCTGCGCCGCTGGTCAACGGTGCACCGGTCAAGGATCCCGAGACCATCGCGACCGCCATCCGGATCGGCGCGCCCGCGTCCTGGAACGGCGCGGTGGAGGCCAAGGAGCAGTCCGATGGCGCCTTCCGCGCCGCCACCGACGAGGAGATCCTGGAGGCGTACCGACTGGTCGCCGCGACCGAGGGAGTTTTCGTCGAGCCCGCGTCGGCGGCCAGCATCGCCGGCCTGCTCGCCGCGCGCAAGGAGGGGTGGCTGGATTCCGGGCTGACCGTCGTGTGCACGGTGACCGGCAACGGCCTCAAGGATCCGGACAACGCGCTCGCGGGAATGCCGCGGGTGCAGGCGATTCCGGTCGACCCGATCGCGGTCGCCCACGAACTCGAGCTGGCCTGAGTTGAATTCGCGCGAAAGCCAACTGATGACGAGGACGCTGCCCGCCGGTCTGTCCGTGACCGCGCGGGTGCCCGCGTCCAGCGCCAATCTCGGCCCCGGATTCGATTCGCTCGGTATGGCTTTGGGCATCTACGACGAGATCGAGGTGCGCACTACCGATTCCGGCCTTACCATCCGAGTGGAGGGCGAGGGCGCCGACGATGTGCCATGGGGCCCTTCACATCTCGTGGTGCGCGCGATCGAGCGCGGCCTGGAGGCGGCCGGCGTCTGGGCCGATGGTCTCGATGTGGTGTGCCGCAACGTAATTCCGCATTCGCGTGGTCTCGGTTCGTCGGCCTCGGCGGTCGTCGGCGGGCTCGCCGCGGGCTGCGGGCTCGCCGCGAAATTGGATCCGGCATTGGCCATCGGCAGTGACCAATTGGTCCAGCTCGCATCGGAATTCGAAGGTCACCCCGACAATGCCGCGGCCAGCGTGCTCGGCGGAATCGTGGTGTCCTGGACCGAAACCGCTGCCGACGCCGCCGACGACGGTGCCGTGGCGCTCGATCACGGCCGCGTCTACCGTGCGGTGCGCCTCGATCCGCATCCCACGCTGCGTCCGGTGGTGCTGATTCCCGAAGAGCGCTCCTCGACCGCGCATACTCGCGGCCTGTTGCCCGAGGTCGTGCCGCATGGCGATGCCGCATTCAATGTCAGCCGCGCCGCGCTCGCGGTGGTCGCCCTGACGCAACGTACCGACCTGCTCCTGCCCGCGACGGCCGATCGTCTGCATCAGACCCAGCGCGCGCCCGCACTGCCGTTGACCACCGAATGGATCGCCAGGCTGCGTGCGGCCGGGATCGCGGCCACGGTATCCGGCGCGGGACCGACCGTACTGGCCTTGGGTACCAGCGAATTCCCCGCCGAACTCCGCCAACTCGCGGCCATCGACGGGCTCCGCGTGGTCGAGCCGGGACTCGCAGAAGGCGTCCAGGTCGACTGACGGCGCGTCTGCCTTGCCGATGTTCCAGGTTGCCAGCTATCCTGAGCACGTCCGTACATCGTGCGCATCAGACGCCGGTGCTTCATCAGGGCAATCGCTCCAGCAGGCTCCAGGCTCGAGCCTCCAGGCCATGGGGGTGCTGCGTAGCTGCGCAACTGGAATGATCTCTCCCACCTTTCGGGAACTGGTGGCGAAGCCGCCGGTCCGGCGGGGCAGGTGATACGGCAAAAAGCGCCGGTCCGAGCTTTGTGCTCGGCCCTCGCATCCGAGTCCGGCAGAACGCACGGACTGCGGGACGAAACCCTCGAAACAGCACACGGCAATCGAGGGAAGGAAAGGATTTCCGTGACAGATACGGACCTGCTCGCGACACCCGGGGTGGATTCCAACCCGACCGGGGACCGCGAAAGTGACTCCGGACAGATTTCGAAGATGAGCGAACAAACCGACGTCGCACGATCGGGGCTGACTGGAATGCTGTTGCCGCAATTGCGCGCGCTCGCGGGGGAGCTCGGTATCCGAGGCACCTCTGGAATGCGCAAGGGCGATTTGATCGCCGCCATCAAGGAAAATCAGGCCGGAAAGTCGGCGAAGGCGGAAAAGTCCGCGCGAGGCGAGGTGAAGTCCGATGTGGACGCCGCCAAGGCGGCGCCGGCGAAGGCCGAGCAGGGCACCCTCGACGTGACGCCCGCCGCTTCCGCCCCGGCGAAGGACGCTCCCGCTCCGGCGAAGGAGGCCCAGGCCAAGGACGCTCCGGCGAAACAGGCTGTCGCGAAGGAGGCCGTCGCGGACGCAGCGCCGAAGGCCGCCGAGAAGTCTGCCGAGTCGAAGTCCGATCAGACCCAGGCCGACGCCGCGCCGGCGGAGACCACCGAGGATTCCGGTCGCGAGGGCGGTCAGCGCGGTCGCGGCAGGCAGCGTCGCGGTCGCGACCAGGCGCGCGCCGGTGGCGATGCCGCTGCCGGCGAGGCCCGTGGTGACGAGCCCAAGCAGGAGCAGGAGCAGGGCGAACGCCGCCGCGAGCGCAGCCAAGGCGGCGACCGCAATCAGGGCGGCGACCGCAATCAGGGCGGCGACCGCAATCAGGGCGGCGACCGCAACCAGAACGGCAGTGCCAACAGCGGCCGTGGGGGCGAGGGCGGCGGCCGCGGCGAGGCCAACCGTGGCGGTGACGAGGACGAGGGCGGTCGCGGACGGCGTGGACGCCGGTTCCGGGAACGTCGTCGTGGTCGCGACCGCGAGGGTGGCACCGGTGGCGGTGAGGCCCGCGAGCTCGAGATCCGTGAGGACGATGTCCTGCAGCCGGTCGCGGGCATTCTCGACGTGCTGGACAACTACGCCTTCGTGCGCACCTCCGGCTACCTGGCCGGACCGAACGACGTCTACGTCTCGATGAATCTGGTCCGCAAGAACGGCCTGCGCCGCGGTGACGCGATCACCGGTGCGGTGCGCGCCCCGCGTGACGGTGAGCAGAGCAACCAGCGCCAGAAGTTCGATCCGCTGGTGCGCCTGGACACGGTGAACGGCGGTGAGGTCGACGCGGCCAAGCGGCGGCCCGAGTTCAGCAAGCTCACCCCGCTGTACCCGAACCAGCGTCTGCGCCTGGAGACCCAGCCGAACAAGCTGACCACCCGCGTCATCGACCTGATCATGCCGATCGGCAAGGGCCAGCGCGCCCTGATCGTCTCCCCGCCCAAGGCCGGTAAGACGACGATCATGCAGGACATCGCGAACGCCATCGCCATCAACAACCCGGAGGTGTACCTCATGGTTGTGCTGGTCGACGAGCGTCCGGAAGAGGTCACCGATATGCAGCGTTCGGTGAAGGGCGAGGTCATCGCCTCGACCTTCGACCGTCCGCCGTCAGATCACACCTCGGTCGCCGAACTGGCCATCGAGCGCGCCAAGCGCCTGGTGGAAATGGGCAAAGACGTTGTGGTGCTGCTCGACTCGATCACCCGATTGGGCCGCGCGTACAACAACTCCTCGCCGGCATCGGGCCGCATCCTCTCCGGTGGTGTCGACTCGACCGCGCTGTACCCGCCCAAGCGGTTCCTCGGCGCGGCGCGCAATATCGAGAACGGCGGCTCGCTCACCATCATCGCGACCGCCATGGTCGAGACCGGTTCGACCGGTGACACGGTGATCTTCGAGGAGTTCAAGGGCACCGGTAACGCCGAGCTCAAGCTGGACCGCAAGATCGCGGAACGGCGCGTGTTCCCGGCCGTCGACGTCAACCCGTCCGGTACTCGTAAGGATGAGCTACTGCTCAGCCCCGACGAGGCGGCGGTGCTGCACAAGTTGCGTCGCGTACTGTCCGGCCTGGACTCGCACCAGGCGATCGATCTGCTGATCGACCGTCTGAAGAAGTCCAAGAACAACCTCGAGTTCCTGATGCAGGTCAGCAAGACCGCGCCGGGCGCGCTGGACGAATGAGTGAACGGGGACTCCGCGGAGGCGGAGTCCCCGTGCTTTTTGCGCAAACGTCACAACTGATTTCGTGGGCACATGGATAACCCGTTGGGTACATCCAGAACTGAAGTCCACTGCCTGCCGCCGGTCCGCTGCGGTGGTCTCCACGCACATGGCATCCGGCAAAAGGCGCGGGGAGGCGTGGGAGCGCCCTTTCGGCGTTCTCGGGCTGAAGAATGCCAGACCTATGCCTGCCGCGCCCGCGATCATGAAGGCCAGGATGATCGCGGTCGTGGCGGCGGGGCTACCGCTGTTCGCGGCGGTAGTGGCCGGGTCGAACTGTGCGGCAGTGGGTTTCGTGTACGCGTAGGTGTCCGGGCGATCCGGAGTGGTTGACCAGCCGACCGCGACAGCGAGAATCAACGAAACGAAGACCGCCAGAGCAACGCGGCTGTTCACAGTGTTCTCCCTTCTGTCTCGGCACGCCGATGTGCATCAGGCCTTAAACTCTATGAACATTAGTGTTCGTATCCACGAGTAGTTGACTACCTGTATTAAGGGTTCCGTAAGAACACGATCAACGCGTGCCAGTAGTTCAGTTGGCAACAGGACTTGGGGACTACCCAGGGGGCGGGAACAAACCGGAGGTCTGGGGTGTTTTGAGTGCGTAACCACCGTTCTGGCATACTGAGCGGTCGTTGCGTCTGCTCCGACGAGCAGGCCTCCCGCCTAAGTCGGCTCCGGTTCACGTCCTCGCGATCTGCGCGGGCGACCCGGCGGCCAATATCGAGAGGACACCCATGAAGGCAGGAATCCACCCGTCGTATGTCGACACCACGGTCGTCTGTGGTTGCGGCAACACCTTCCAGACTCGCAGCACCAAGGAGTCGGGACACATCACCGTCGAGGTCTGCTCGCAGTGCCACCCGTTCTACACCGGCAAGCAGAAGATCCTCGACACCGGTGGTCGCGTGGCCCGCTTCGAGGCTCGCTACGGCAAGCGTGCCGGCAAGAAGGCCGACGCAAAGTAGCTTCCCCGCCGACGCCCGGTCCTGCACTGCAGGCCGGGCGTCGGCGCTTTTGTGTGGCCAGTACGGATAACGAGAGGAAGCACCGTGACGCAACCGTCCGCGATCGATGACATTCTGGCCGAGCACGCGGGCCTGGAGACGCAGCTCGCCGATCCGGCGCTGCACAACGATCCGGGTGCCGCGCGCCGGGTCGGCAAACGGTTCGCCGAGCTGGCCCCGATCATGGCCACCTACAACAAGCTGAAGTCCGCCCGTGAGGATCTCGCCGCCGCGCAGGAACTCGCGGCCGACGACGCGTCCTTCGCCGCCGAGGTGCCGGACTTGGAACAACAGGTCACCGAGCTGGAGCAGACCCTCGCGGATCTGCTGGCTCCGCGTGACCCGCACGATGGCGACGATGTGGTGCTCGAGGTGAAATCCGGTGAGGGCGGCGAGGAATCGGCGCTGTTCGCCTCGGATCTGGCCCGCATGTACGTCCGGTATGCCGAGCGGCACGGGTGGAAGGTCGAGATTCTCGATGTGAACATTTCCGACCTGGGCGGCTACAAGGAAGCGACCATCTCCATCAAGAGTCGCGACGCCGCGCGCGACGGTGTCTGGTCCCGCTTCAAATTCGAGGGTGGCGTGCACCGCGTCCAGCGGGTTCCGGTGACCGAATCGCAGGGCCGCATCCACACCTCGGCGGCCGGTGTCCTGATCTACCCGGAGCCCGACGAGGTCGAAGAGGTGCAGATCGACGAATCGGATCTGCGCATCGACGTCTACCGTTCCTCCGGCAAGGGGGGCCAGGGCGTCAACACCACCGACTCCGCGGTCCGCATCACCCACCTGCCCTCGGGCATTGTGGTGACCTGCCAGAACGAGCGCTCCCAGCTGCAGAACAAGGCCCGCGCCATGCAGGTGCTCGCGGCTCGACTGCAGGCGCTCGCCGAGGAGCAGGCCGATCAGGAAGCGGCGGCAGGCAGGGCCTCCCAGATCCGCACCGTGGACCGCTCCGAGCGGATCCGCACCTACAACTTCCCGGAAAACCGCATTACCGATCACCGCATCGGCTTCAAGGCGCACAACCTCGACGCCGTACTCGACGGTGATATGGACGCACTCCTGGATGCCCTGGGCAAGGCGGATCGCGAAGCCCGAATGGCCGCGGAGTAATCCGGTCCCGACCGCTGGATCCGGCGAAGTTTGGTAAGAACATGGGTAACTCCGCCGGGTAGGCCCATAACTCATCCCGGTAATCGATCCGCGTCCCGCGATGCGAGTATGTACGACCGGCAAAGGAAGAGGCGGACGAGCCCATGACGCGTGTGGCGTTGCGCCCGGCCATCAACCAGGCGGTGGAGACTCTGAGGGCGGCGGGCGTGCACAGTCCGCAGGCCGACGCCGAACATTTGGCCGCCCACCTGCTCGGTGTCGATCGGACCCGGCTGGTGCTGACACCGCTGGTCGCCCCGGAGCTACTCGAGGCCTATCGCGCCCTGGTGGACCGGCGCGCCCAACGTATTCCGCTGCAGCACCTGACCGGCACCGCGGCGATCGGCGAAATCGAGGTCGCGGTCGGCCCCGGCGTCTTCGTGCCGCGTCCCGAGACCGAGCTGCTGTTCGCCTGGGCATTGGCGCAATTGGAGGCGCTGCCGCACGATCACACACCGGTCGTCGTCGATCTGTGCACCGGTTCCGGTGCGCTGGCACTTGCCATTGCCCGTGCCCGCCCGGATGCGGACGTGCACGCGATCGAAATCGATCCCGCCGCCCTGCAATGGGCGCGCCGCAATGCCGATCTGCGCATTGCCGAGGGCGACACCCCGATCACCCTGTACGCCGACGATGTCACCGATCCGACTCTGCTTACCGAACGGAACGGTGAGGTCGATCTCATCGTCGCCAATCCGCCGTACATTCCCGAAGGCGCCGAACTCGATCCCGAGGTCGCCGATCACGATCCGCATCTGGCCCTCTTCGGCGGTCCGGACGGGCTGGATGTCATCCGTCGGATGATCCCCACGATTACCCGTCTCCTGCGTCCCGGCGGCTCCTGCGCCATCGAACACGACGACACCAACGGCTCCGATCTCGCCGCTCTGCTGGCCGAGCACGGTGACTTCACCCACATCATCGAACACCCCGACCTCGCGGGTAAACCCCGCTTCGTCACCGCCACCCGCCCCTGATCGCCACCCTGGAACCCGGCAGGTCGCCGAGGGGAGTCGAATGGTGGTTCCGAAGCCCTGGAGGAGCGACCATTCGACTAGCGTCGGAGAGTGGTTCGTGGGTGGCGGGAGTTTGGGCACCCCGCCGATGGTGGCATCGAGTGGCACGCGTGACAGGATGGTGGCCGTGAGTACCGTCTACGACTGCGCGGATCCCGACTCGCGCGCCGCCGGACTGACCGCGGCCACCAGTGCCCTGAAATCCGGTCGGCTGGTCGTACTGCCGACCGATACCTTGTACGGTCTGGCCGCGGACGCGTTCGATTCCACCGCGGTGAGCGATCTGCTCGCCGCGAAGCGGCGTGGTCGCGATATGCCGGTACCGGTGCTGGTCGGCTCCTGGCACACCATCGACGGCCTGGTGTTCTCGGTGCGCCCGCAAGCCCGCGAGCTGATCCGGGCATTCTGGCCCGGTGGGTTGAGTCTCGTTGTGCAGCAGGCGCCTTCGCTCGCCTGGGACCTCGGTGACACCCGTGGCACGGTTATGCTCCGGATGCCGCTGCACCCGGTCGCGCTGGAACTGCTGCGCGAGGTCGGCCCGCTTGCGGTTTCCAGCGCCAATGTCTCCGGACAGCCACCCGCCAAGACCGCCGCCGAGGCGCGCGATCAGCTCGGCGATCTGGTCGGCGTCTATCTCGACGGTGGCTCGGCCGAACATGCGGTCGCGTCGACCATCGTCGACCTCACCGCCGATCAGCCGCGGATCCTGCGCGCGGGCGCGGTACCGGTGGGCGATATCGCCGATGTGCTCGGAATGTCCCCGGAGGCGCTGACCGGCGTCGCGACGCGGTGACCTCGGGACCCAGTGATCAGATGGCGGATCAGATAAACGGATGATCGGTTCGGGTGCGGTAGTTCCTTTGCGCGAGCTGCTGCTCGTGCTTCTCATCTCGGGCACGGTGACCTTCCTGGCCACCGGCGGAATCCGGGTGCTCGCCATCGCCTTCGGCGCGGTGGCGGTGCCGCGCGAGCGCGATGTGCACGTCAAACCCATTCCGCGAATGGGCGGCGTCGGCATGTACATCGGGGTGGTAGCGGCGGTGCTGTTCGCGCACCAATTGCCCGCGCTGCGAAGGGGCTTCGATTACGCGCCGGATATTCCGGCCGTACTGGTGGCGGCCACCCTCATCGTGCTCGTCGGCATCGTCGACGACCGCTGGGGCCTGGACGCGCTGACCAAATTCGCGGGTCAGGTCACCGCCGCCGGTGTGATGGCGGTGATGGGCCTGAGCTGGTACGTCATCTACAACCCGTTCAACGACACGACGGTGGTGCTGGACGCGCTGCAGGGCGGCTTGGTCACCGTCGGCATCACTGTGACGCTGGTCAACGCGATGAATTTCGTCGACGGACTCGACGGTCTCGCGGCTGGATTGGGCCTGATCTGCGCGGGCGCGGTCTTCGTATTCACCGTCGGCTTGCTCTACAGCCAGGGCGGTTCGGTCGACACCTATCCGCCTGCCCTGCTCGCCGCCGCGCTCGCGGGCGCATGCATGGGATTCCTGCCACACAACTTTTCGCCCGCCCGGATATTCATGGGTGATTCCGGATCGATGTTGATCGGGCTCATGTTGGCCGCGGTGTCGACGGGTGCCTCGGGCCGAATCAATTTGGCGGGCTACGGACCTCGCGACATCGTCGGTCTGCTTTCGCCGCTGCTGCTCGTCGGTGCGGTGATGTTCATTCCGGTATTGGACCTGCTGTTGGCGATCGTGCGCCGGGTTCGGGCCGGTGTGAGTTTCTCGACACCGGACAAAATGCACTTGCATCACCGGCTGTTGCAGATCGGACATTCACACCGTCGCGTTGTGCTGGTGATCTATTTATGGGTCGGTGTGCTCGCCTTCGGCGCCGTCGGCACTTCGCTGATCCATGATCGCCGGATTGTGGTGTTGATGATGGCGGGCGGGCTGGTTTTCGCGCTGGTGGTGACCGCCATACCGGGCCTGCGGCGCAAGGAGCCCGCAGATTCGTAAGGCAAGCTCCAGGTAAAGTTCGGGTCGTGAGGGATCGAAGCGAGCGAACCATGAACACAGCGTCCAGAGGAACGACGGAGCCAAGCGTCGGCGAGGCGCAGTCGTGAGTCTCATCAACCCTGTCCCCGGTCCCGACGCCCCGCTGAAGGCGGCGCTGCGCTACGGCGTGATCGGATCGGCCGTGTTGGTGGTGGTTTCGGTGGCCATTGCCTCGGCCGTCGCTGGCCTGTCCGGACTCTGGGGCGCACTGCTCGGCGCGGCCATCGGCGGTGGCTTCATTCTCACCACCGCGGCCGTCGTGCTGTTCGGCGCGAAGCTGCCGGCGAGCACCGCGGGCCTGGTCATGCTGGTGAGTTGGGTGGGCAAGCTGCTGGTCGCGATGATCGTGATCGCGGTGCTGCAGCGGTTCGACTTCTACGATCGAATGGCGCTGTTCCTGACCGTGGTCGGGTCCTTGCTCATCGTCCTCGGCGCGGAGACGTATGGCGTTCTGCGGCAGAAGGTTCCGTACGTAAACGTACCGACCGGTGAGTCTGATTTGCCCTCTGCGCAGCAATAATCACCCCCACCTACACGCTGTCGTAGATAACTTGGTAAAGTGTTGGTAAGCAAGCGACCAAGCAAGGGGGATCACCGAGATCCCGCTGACTGCCGCTATGCTTACTGCCGTGCCGGGCTTCGAGAGGTTCCGGTTCTGCATGTCGACGAATGTCGCCGACACTACGTACAGACGCCCGGGCGGGGATGCCGCACAGCTGCTGACGAATTTTCGAGCCGACCTGAGTCGACCCAATTGATCGTCAATGTCCGATCGAACCGCGGGAAGAACCGTACCCGCGGCCCGAACACGGGAGAGAACGCTGAGCGTCACCACTTTGGCGGGCGAGTTCCACGCGCCATCGCTGTCCGACTTCTTCCCTCCAGCCGTGCTGTTCGAGGGTACGCCGTTCGAACTCGACCGTTTGATGCTGATCCGGCTGGTGATGACCGCCGCATTGGTACTCGTCATGGTGCTGGCATTCCGCAATCCTCGCATCGTCCCGCGTGGTCTGCAGAATATCGCCGAAACCGTTTTGGTCTTCGTCAAGGATCAGATCTGTGACGAGGTGCTCGGCAAGGAATCCGGTCGCAAGTACTTCCCATTGATCGCGACGATCTTCTTCGCGGTTCTCTTCCTCAACTTCTCCGGCATCATTCCGGGGCTGAACATCTCGTCGAACGCCCGAATCGGCATGCCGCTGGTGCTGGCCCTCATCGCGTACCTCGCATTCAACTTCGTGGGTATCAAGAAATATGGGTTCGTCACCTACATGCGCAGCAGCATCGTCGTTCCGAATGTTCCGCCCGCATTGCACGTGTTGCTGATTCCGATCGAGTTCGTCTCGACATTCATCCTGCGTCCGTTCACGCTGACCGTCCGACTCATGGCGAATATGCTGGCCGGCCACATCATGCTGGTGCTGTTCTTCAGCGCCACCTGGTTCTTCCTGTTCGACGCCGCGGCCTGGATGAAGGTGTTCTCGCCGTTCTCGCTGCTGGCCGGACTCGGGTTCACGCTGTTCGAAATGCTGGTCATCTTCCTGCAGGCCTACGTTTTCGCGCTGCTGACCGCCGTTTACATCGGACTCGCACAACACGCCGATTCGCACTGACCGCACAACTACCGGATATCTGCTGCACCACGCCGACCGGCGGGTGAGCAAAAGAAAGGGAATGGAAGACTCATGAGCCTCGCGTACCTGGCCCAGGAAGCCGCCACCACCACCGAGAAGTTCAAGGGCTTCGGCGCCATCGGCTACGGTCTCGCCGCAATCGGCCCCGGCATCGGCGTCGGCATCGTGGTCGGTAAGGCCATCGAGGGCATCGCCCGGCAGCCCGAGCTCCAGGGCACCATCCGCACCAACATGTTCCTCGGTATCGCGTTCACCGAGGCCCTCGCCCTGATCGGCCTTGTGGCCGGCTTCATCTTCTGAGATTGCTATGAGCACGCTTTCTATGCTCGCGGCGGAGACAGGGGAGGACATCAATCCCCTCATCCCCGAGACCTACGACATCGTCTGGTCGGTGGTCTGCATTGCGATTATCGGCGCCATTTTCTACAAGTACGTCATCCCCCGCCTTATCAAGGTGTTGGATGAACGTGCGGACAAGATCGAGGGTGGAATCCAGCGGGCCGAGGCCGCGCAGGAAGAAGCCCAGCTGACGCTGCAGCAGTACCAGCAGCAGTTGGCTGACGCCCGGCTCGAGGCCGCGCGCATCCGTGAGGACGCACGCACCCAGGGCCAGCAGATCCTCGCGCAGATGCGCGCGGAAGCACAGGCCGAAAGCGACCGCATCGTCGCTGCCGGTCACAGCCAGCTGGAAGCACAGCGCCAGCAGATCCTGACCGAGCTGCGCGCCGAAGTCGGCAAAACTGCCGTCGATTTGGCCGAAAAGATTATCGGACAGTCGGTTTCGGACGAAGCTAAGCAGGCGGCATCGATCGACCGGTTCCTGGCCGAACTCGATCAGTCGGATGCCGGCATCGGGGTCGGAAGGTAGCCATGCCTGAACGGGTCAGCGGCCGGAGGCGGCAGCGGAGCGTTACCACGGAGGCCGCCCCGGGCAGGCAGGGTCCAACACAGTGAAAGTGAGAAGCATGTACGCAGCGAGCCGCCAGGCAAGCTCCCGGGCACGGGAGGCGCTTCGGGCCGCTCTGACCGGAAGCGACAGTGTTGCGGCCACGACGGGGTCGGAACTGTTCGCCGTTGTCGCCGTGCTGGATGACCAGCGTTCGCTGCGTGTTGCGCTCGCGGACGTGTCGGTGCCCGGCTCGGTGCGCGCCGAACTCAGCGAGCGGGTCTTCAGCGGCAAGGTCAGCCCCGCCACCCTGGCGGTGCTGACCACCGCGGTGGCCCAGAACTGGTCGCGCACCGCCGATTTGGTCGACACCCTGGTGTTGCTCGGCCAGGAGGCGTTGCTGGAGTCCGCCGCCGACAGCGGACGACTCGGGGCGGTCGAGGACGAATTGTTCCGGCTCGGCCGGATCATCGGCGACAATCCCGAACTGGAGCAGGCACTTTCGGATCGTGCGAAGCCCGCAGCGGCCAAGCGCGAACTGATCGACCGGCTGCTCGCGGGCAAGACCGAGACCATCACCCAGACCCTGGCGGATCAGGTGGTCACCCGGTCGACGAATATCGGCGGCGCGTTCGGCGAACTGTCCGATCTCGCGGCCGCGCGGCGCGATCAGATCGTCGCGCATGTGCGTGCCGCGGTCGCGCTGACCGACCAGCAGCGCGACCATCTCGGGGCGTCGTTGCAGCGCATCTACGGCAAGCCGGTCACGGTGCACGTGCAGGTCGATCCAAGTCTGCTGACCGGCGTCGTGGTACAGGTCGGCGACGACCTGATCGACGGCAGCGCCACCGGCCGCTTGGAACGGCTGCGTCGGGCCTTGGCCTCATAGCGCAGCGCTCTGGCCTGACGACCCACCTCCCCCGACATCCACACCAGACAGCGAGAGCAGGAAGACTATGGCGGAGCTGACGATCTCCACCGATGAGATCCGTAGCGCGATCGAGAGCTACACCCAGAGCTACACCCCGGAAACCTCCATCGAAGAAGTCGGTGTTGTCACCGACTGCAGTGACGGCATCGCGCACGTCAGCGGCCTGCCCTCGGCGATGGCCAATGAACTGCTCGAATTCCCGGGTGGTGTGCTCGGCGTCGCGCTGAACCTCGAGGACCGTGAGATCGGTGCGGTCATCCTCGGCGAGTTCGCGGAAATCGAAGAGGGCCAGCAGGTTCGCCGCACCGGCGACGTGCTTTCGGTCCCCGTCGGTGACAAGTTCCTCGGCCGCGTGGTCAACCCGCTCGGCCAGCCGATCGACGGCCTGGGCGAGATCGAGGCCGAAGAGCAGCGCGTGCTGGAGCTGCAGGCCGCGACCGTGCTGCAGCGTCAGCCGGTCGAGGAACCGCTCGCCACCGGTATCACCGCCATCGACGCCCTGACCGCCATCGGCCGTGGTCAGCGTCAGCTGATCATCGGCGACCGCAAGACCGGTAAGACCGCGGTCTGCATCGACGCGATCCTGGCGCAGAAGGCGAACTGGGAGACCGGCGACCCGACCAAGCAGGTTCGCTGCATCTACGTCGCGGTCGGCCAAAAGGGTTCCACCATCGCGGGCGTGAAGACCGCGCTGGAATCGCACGGTGCGATGGAGTACACCACCATCGTCGCGGCCCCCGCCTCGGACTCGGCCGGCTTCAAATGGCTTGCGCCCTACACCGGTTCGGCGATCGGCCAGCACTGGATGTACCAGGGCAAGCACGTCCTGATCGTGTTCGACGACCTGACCAAGCAGGCCGAGGCGTACCGCGCCATCTCGCTGCTGCTGCGTCGTCCGCCAGGCCGCGAGGCCTACCCGGGTGACGTCTTCTACCTGCACTCGCGTCTGCTGGAGCGTTGCGCGAAGCTGTCCGACGAGATGGGCGCCGGCTCGATGACGGGTCTGCCGATCATCGAGACCAAGGCCAACGACATCTCGGCGTTCATCCCGACCAACGTCATCTCCATCACCGACGGCCAGGTCTTCCTCGAGTCCGACCTGTTCAATAAGGGTGTCCGTCCGGCGATCAACGTCGGTACCTCGGTCTCCCGTGTCGGTGGCGCCGCCCAGACCAAGGGCATGAAGAAGGTCGCCGGTTCGCTGCGTCTGGAGATGGCGCAGTACCGCGAGCTGGAGGCGTTCTCCGCCTTCGCCTCCGACCTCGACGCCGCCTCGCTCGCACAGCTGGAGCGCGGTGCCCGCTGGGTCGAGTTGCTCAAGCAGGACCAGTACTCGCCGGTTCCGGTCGAGGACCAGATCGTCTCGATCTTCCTGGTCGACGCCGGCTACTTCGACTCGGTTCCGGTTGCCGACATCCGTCGCTTCAACGTGGAACTGCTCGAGGATCTGCACCGCAGTGCGGCCGACGCCTTCAAGTCGATCCAGGGCGGCAAGGTCCTCGACAACGAGAACGGCGATGCCATCAAGGCGGCCACCGACAAGTTCAAGCAGGGCTTTCTCGCTTCCGACGGCTCGCGCGTCGTGAACGAGGCCGCCGCCGGTGAGCTCGACCACGAAGAGGTCGAATCGCTGTCGGTGACCCGCAAGCACGTCGAGAAGTAATCGAGCCCGCTGATGCGTTATTCGATCCGCAGCATGAGCGACGGGCACGGAGGCGGTAGCTTGCGTAACCACGCAGTGCCTCGTGAATGCTGTAATCCGACACCGTCGAATGAAGGGAGTGTGAACCGCTGATGGCAAGCTTGCGTGAATTGCGCTCCCGCATTCGTGGTGTGAGTTCGATCAAGAAGATCACCAAGGCCCAGGAGCTGATCGCGACCTCGCGAATCTCCAAGGCCCAGGCCAGGGTAGCGGCCGCGAAGCCGTTCGCCGAGGAGATCACCAAGGTCCTCGGTGAACTCGCGAGTGCGTCGACGAATCTGTCGCACCCGCTGCTGACCGAGCGGGCCAACCCGCGCCGCGCCGCCGTCCTGGTGATCACCAGTGACAGCGGCATGTGTGGTGGCTACAACTCCAACGTGCTCAAGCGCGCCGAGGAGCTCATGGTCACCCTGCGTGGCGAGGGCAAGGAGCCGGTGCTCTACGTGATGGGCAATAAGGGCCTCACGTACTACACCTTCCGGAATCGGCCGGTGGTCAACGCGTGGACCGGGTTCTCCCAGCAGCCGAAGTACAACGATGCCACGGCCGCATGCCACCACCTGGTGGACGCGTTCATGGCAGGCTCCGAGGCTGAAGTTCCGGCCCCGAACGGGGTGGGCAATATCGAGGGCGTCGACGAGTTGCACATCGTGTACACCCGTTTCGTCTCGATGCTGACCCAGACCCCCGAGGTGCGTCGCCTGGCGCCGATCCAGGTCAGCTATGTCGACGAAGACTACGACATGGGTGAGGACAGCTTCACCGACTCGCCGACCGCGGAACTCACCGCGCAGTACGAGTTCGAGCCCGATGCCGATGTGCTGCTGGCGGCGCTGCTGCCCAAGTACATCAACACGCGCATCTACTCATCGTTGCTCGAGGCAGCGGCATCCGAGTCCGCGGCTCGGCGCACCGCAATGAAGGCAGCCACCGACAACGCCAACGAACTGGCCAATGTGCTTACCCGGCAGGCGAATTCGGTGCGGCAGGCCCAGATCACGCAGGAAATCAGCGAAATCGTCGGCGGCGTGAACGCGCTGGCTTCGAGCTCGGACCGCGACTAAAGGCTGCCCGCGGCCTGAGGTCAGGGCCCGGAGGCGGAAGCGCAGCGTAACCACGGAGGGCCCCCGAAGGCCGCGAATAGGACACGGAAGAGAAAAATGACTGCAGCAGTCACACAAGAGAGCCGGACCGGCGCGAAAACAGGTCGCGTCGTCCGCGTCATCGGCCCCGTCGTGGACGTCGAGTTCCCGCGGGGTTCCATCCCTGAGCTGTTCAACGCTCTGCACGCCGAGATCACCCTGACCTCGGTGGCCAAGACCCTGACCCTCGAGGTCGCCCAGCACCTCGGTGACAACATCGTGCGCACCATCTCGATGCAGCCCACCGACGGTCTGGTCCGTGGCGCCACCGTCACCGACACCGGCAAGCCGATCTCGGTGCCCGTCGGCGACATCACCAAGGGCCACGTGTTCAACGCCCTCGGCGACTGTCTCGACACCCCTGGCCTCGGCCGCGACGGTGAGCAGTGGGGCATTCACCGCAAGCCTCCGTCATTCGACCAGCTCGAGGGTAAGACCGAGATCCTGGAGACGGGCATCAAGGTCATCGACCTGCTGACCCCGTACGTGAAGGGCGGCAAGATCGGTCTGTTCGGTGGTGCCGGTGTCGGCAAGACCGTGCTGATCCAGGAGATGATCACCCGTATCGCGCGTGAGTTCTCCGGCACGTCGGTGTTCGCCGGCGTCGGTGAGCGCACCCGTGAGGGCACCGACCTGCACCTGGAAATGGAAGAGATGGGCGTCCTCCAGGACACCGCCCTCGTCTTCGGTCAGATGGACGAGCCGCCGGGCACCCGCATGCGCGTCGCGCTCTCGGCCCTGACCATGGCCGAGTACTTCCGTGACGTGCAGCACCAGGACGTGCTGCTGTTCATCGACAACATCTTCCGGTTCACCCAGGCCGGGTCCGAGGTGTCGACCCTGCTCGGCCGCATGCCTTCGGCCGTCGGTTACCAGCCCACGCTGGCCGACGAGATGGGTGAGCTGCAGGAGCGCATCACCTCGACCCGTGGTCGGTCCATCACCTCGCTGCAGGCCATCTACGTGCCCGCCGACGACTACACCGACCCGGCCCCGGCGACCACCTTCGCCCACCTCGATGCGACGACCGAGCTCTCCCGCCCGATCTCGCAGAAGGGCATCTACCCGGCCGTCGACCCGCTGACCTCGACCTCCCGCATCCTGGAGGCCTCGATCGTCGGTGCGGAGCACTTCCGGGTCGCCAACGAGGTGAAGCGGATCCTGCAGAAGTACAAGGAACTGCAGGACATCATCGCCATCCTCGGCATGGACGAACTCTCCGAAGAGGACAAGGTCCTCGTAGGCCGGGCCCGTCGTCTGGAGAAGTTCCTCGGCCAGAACTTCATCGTGGCCGAGAAGTTCACCGGCCAGCCGGGCTCCGTGGTGCCGCTGACCGACACCATCGAGGCGTTCGACCGCGTCTGCAAGGGCGAGTTCGACCACTTCCCGGAGCAGGCGTTCAACTCCTGCGGTGGTCTCGACGACGTCGAGGCGGCCGCGAAGAAGATCGCCGGAAAGTAGTCACCCATGGCGGAGATGTCAGTTGATCTGGTCGCCGTCGAACGTTTGCTCTGGTCCGGCCAGGCGACGTTCGTCAGCGCGCAGACCACCGAAGGTCAGATCGGCATCATGGCGGGTCATGAGCCGCTGCTCGGCCAGCTGGTCGAGGGCGGAATCGTGAGCATCGTGCCCACCGAGGGTGAGCGGATCACCGCGGCGGTGCATGGTGGGTTCTTCTCGGTGACCGCGACCTCGGTCCGGGTGCTGGCCGAATCGGCGGAGTTCGCCGATGAAATCGACATCGAGGCGGCCCGTCGGGTGCTGGCCGACGCCGATGCCTCCGAGGAAGCGAAGATCGCGGCCCAGGGCCAGGTGCGCGCGGTCGAAGAGGCGAAGGCGTAGTACCGCACCAGGATTGGGTACGACCCGATAGCACGGCGCTGTCGGCGGCGAAGGTATTTGCCGCCGACAGCGCCGTTCCCGGCTTCGAATGTTCAAAGACAAGGCCCCGCCATTTGTAAACTCGGGGTCGTGGTTGAATGGCCGGACGCGGTGTGAGCGTCAGGCCCGGAGGCGGTAGCCTGCGTGGCCACGGAGGGCCCGCGAACACCGCCATCGAATACCGCGTCGTCGAAACGGCGGCGGAACGAAGGGACGAACGGCATTGCAGACCGGGATGGTTCTCCTGATCATTCTGGTGCTCACGCTCGTTCTGCTGGCGTTGGCCTCCACCTACCGGCTGATCATGCTGCGCCGCGGCGGCACCGCCGCGATTCTGCGGGTGCTGCCCGCGCGCGGCGGTCAGGGGTGGCGGCACGGCCTGATTCGATATGACGAGGATCGCCTCGTCTTCTACAAGCTCTCCAGTCTGAAACTCGGACCCGACTCCACCATTCGACGCCAGGGCATCGAGATCGGTGATCGGCGCGGCCCGCGTGGCGACGAATACGACATCATGACCGACGAGATCGCGGTGACCGCGGTTTCCGATAGTGACGGCAATTACGAATTGGCCCTGGACCGCGGCTCACTGGCCGCCTTCCTCTCCTGGGTCGAATCCCGGCCCTCGGATCGCACCCGTCGGCTGCCCGGACTCTAGGCTCCTCCGCCTCCCCGAATCATTGGGCGCCAGATTCAGTCGCGGCAACTGTGATGTTGGCGGGCGGTGGTGAGCTGTGGGGCACAGTAGCCTGTCCCCGACGAGTTGCCCTTGTACTTACCAAATCAGTTGCGGCGTGTGTAGCGATAGGGTGGGCAGGTGAGTGTGCACCTGACGCGGATTTATACGCGAACCGGCGATGACGGGTCGACCGGTCTCAGCGATTTCTCGCGGGTGGCCAAAACCGATCCGCGGCTGGTCGCCTATGCCGACTGTGACGAAACGAACGCCGCCATCGGTGTCGCCGTCGCGCTCGGTGACCCTGCCCCAAAATTGCTGAAGGTATTGCGCCAAGTGCAGAACGATCTGTTCGATGCGGGCGCGGATCTTTCGACCCCGGTGGTCGAGGAGCCGAAGTATCCGCCGCTGCGCATCACCCAGCCCTATATCGACCGTCTCGAAGCCTGGTGCGACGAATTCAATGCCGATCTGCCCGCACTGAATTCGTTCATTCTGCCCGGCGGTACGCCGCTCGCCGCCCTGCTGCATACTGCTCGTACAGTGGCGCGGCGGGCGGAGCGTTCGGCATGGGCCGCGGTGCAGGCGCATCCGGACGATACGAATATCCTTCCGGCCAAGTACCTGAACCGCCTCTCCGACCTGCTGTTCATCCTCAGCCGTGTCGCCAACCCGGGCGGTGACGTGTTGTGGAAGCCTGGTGGCGAACAAGGTGGTTCGTGAACTGTCCGATCCGCACCGACACGCGCAAAAGTTGCTGGACACCCCGAAAGTCGTCCCAGCTACCTGGATATAACCCCGGCACTGCTACCACCGGCCCGCAACGCAACTATCCTTTGCACCAACAGTGCGCCGAATACGCGGAGAGGCGGCATGGAACGGTTTTTGGTTACTGGCGGGAATCGACTCGTCGGTGAGGTCGCGGTCGGGGGTGCGAAGAACAGCGTCCTCAAACTGATGGCGGCTGCATTGCTGGCCGAAGGCACGACCACCATTACGAACTGCCCGGACATCCTCGATGTGCCGTTGATGGGTGATGTGCTGCGCGGCCTCGGCTGCGACGTCACGATCGACGGGTCGGTCGTCATGATCAACACGCCTGCGGAGCCCAAGTACCACGCCGATTTTCCGGCGGTTACGCAGTTCCGTGCTTCGGTCTGTGTGCTGGGTCCACTGATGGCGCGTTGTAAGCGAGCTGTTGTCGCCCTGCCCGGCGGTGACGCGATCGGTTCGCGACCATTGGATATGCACCAGGCGGGTCTGCGTCTGCTCGGCGCGACCAGCGAAATCGAGCACGGTTGTGTGGTCGCGCGCGCCGAAGAACTACAGGGTGCGCGGATCAGGCTGGATTTTCCCTCGGTGGGCGCCACCGAGAACATCCTCATGGCGGCCGTGCTGGCCGAGGGGGAGACGGTCATCGATAACGCGGCCCGTGAACCCGACATCGTCGATCTGTGCAACATGCTCGTTCGGATGGGCGCGCGGATCAGCGGTGCGGGTACCTCGGTGCTCACCATTCAGGGGGTCGAGCGGCTCGCGCCGACGACGCACCAGGTGATCGGCGACCGGATCGTGGCCGCGACTTGGGGGATCGCCGCCGTGATGACCATGGGCGATGTCCGGGTCACCGGTGTGAACCCCAAACATCTGTCCCTCGTGCTGGACAAGCTGCGCTCGGCGGGTGCGCGTATTTCGTTCGAACCGGATGGTTTCCGGGTGATCCAGGCCGATCGGCCGCGCGCGGTGAATTTCTCGACGCTGCCTTTCCCCGGATTCCCGACCGATCTGCAGCCGATGGCCATCGGTCTGGCGGCGATTGCCGACGGCACCTCGATGATCACCGAGAACATCTTCGAGGCGCGGTTCCGTTTCGTGGAGGAGATGATCCGGCTGGGCGCCGACGCGCGGACCGATGGACATCACGCGGTGGTGCGCGGAATTCCGCGGCTGTCGAGCGCGCCGGTGTGGTCGTCGGATATTCGGGCCGGCGCCGGTTTGGTACTTGCCGGTCTGGTTGCCGATGGCACCACCGAGGTGCACGACGTCTTCCATATCGACCGCGGCTACCCGAATTTCGTCGAGCAGCTGCAGGCGTTGGGTGGTCAGGTCGAGCGCGTCGGTGCCGGGGATTGATCATGTGAACGGAAGGCGACGATCACCTCTTGCCGAAAACCATTACTGACCAGGCGATTTGACATCGTGCACACCGACACGTAACTTTATCCGAGTCAGAGCGACACGGACACCGACCCGGGGCCGACGCGCTGAGCCGAAAGGCTGAGCGAAGGACCAGGGAAACGAGGTAGGACGTTGAGCGCCTGACGATCACACTAGCTCGAACGAGACCCCGATTTTGAATCGGGTTCACGGCTGAGCTAAGCTGGATAAGTTGTCTCACCGATCGACCGGGGTCAAACCCGCTAGATGGTGTGTGCGTGTGTTCTTTGAGAACTCAATAGTGTGTCGATGAATGTCAGTGCCAAATATTTTTGGTTCCGGCCTCTCATACCCCCGTGTGGTGAGGTTGGATATTTTAGTCAGCGAATACTTTTTGCTGGCGTTTGGTTTTGCCAAGGTTTTCGGACTCTGGTTATTTCTTCTGATTGCGCCCCTTTTTTTGGGGGTGTGGTTGTGAGTCTTCAACGGAGAGTTTGATCCTGGCTCAGGACGAACGCTGGCGGCGTGCTTAACACATGCAAGTCGAGCGGTAAGGCCCTTCGGGGTACACGAGCGGCGAACGGGTGAGTAACACGTGGGTGATCTGCCCTGTACTTCGGGATAAGCTTGGGAAACTGGGTCTAATACCGGATATGACTGCAGGATGCATGTCTTGTGGTGGAAAGATTTATCGGTGCAGGATGGGCCCGCGGCCTATCAGCTTGTTGGTGGGGTAATGGCCTACCAAGGCGACGACGGGTAGCCGACCTGAGAGGGTGACCGGCCACACTGGGACTGAGACACGGCCCAGACTCCTACGGGAGGCAGCAGTGGGGAATATTGCACAATGGGCGGAAGCCTGATGCAGCGACGCCGCGTGAGGGATGACGGCCTTCGGGTTGTAAACCTCTTTCGACTCCGACGAAGCGGGAGTGACGGTAGGAGTAGAAGAAGCACCGGCCAACTACGTGCCAGCAGCCGCGGTAATACGTAGGGTGCGAGCGTTGTCCGGAATTACTGGGCGTAAAGAGCTTGTAGGCGGTTCGTCGCGTCGTTCGTGAAAACCTGCCGCTCAACGGTGGGCTTGCGGTCGATACGGGCGGACTAGAGTACTTCAGGGGAGACTGGAATTCCTGGTGTAGCGGTGAAATGCGCAGATATCAGGAGGAACACCGGTGGCGAAGGCGGGTCTCTGGGAAGTAACTGACGCTGAGAAGCGAAAGCGTGGGTAGCGAACAGGATTAGATACCCTGGTAGTCCACGCCGTAAACGGTGGGTACTAGGTGTGGGTTTCCTTCCACGGGATCCGTGCCGTAGCTAACGCATTAAGTACCCCGCCTGGGGAGTACGGCCGCAAGGCTAAAACTCAAAGGAATTGACGGGGGCCCGCACAAGCGGCGGAGCATGTGGATTAATTCGATGCAACGCGAAGAACCTTACCTGGGTTTGACATACACCAGAAACGCCTAGAGATAGGTGCCCCCTTGTGGTTGGTGTACAGGTGGTGCATGGCTGTCGTCAGCTCGTGTCGTGAGATGTTGGGTTAAGTCCCGCAACGAGCGCAACCCTTATCTTATGTTGCCAGCGCGTTATGGCGGGGACTCGTGAGAGACTGCCGGGGTCAACTCGGAGGAAGGTGGGGACGACGTCAAGTCATCATGCCCCTTATGTCCAGGGCTTCACACATGCTACAATGGCTGGTACAGAGGGCTGCGATACCGTGAGGTGGAGCGAATCCCTTAAAGCCGGTCTCAGTTCGGATCGGGGTCTGCAACTCGACCCCGTGAAGTTGGAGTCGCTAGTAATCGCAGATCAGCAACGCTGCGGTGAATACGTTCCCGGGCCTTGTACACACCGCCCGTCACGTCATGAAAGTCGGTAACACCCGAAGCCGGTGGCCTAACCCTTGTGGAGGGAGCCGTCGAAGGTGGGATTGGCGATTGGGACGAAGTCGTAACAAGGTAGCCGTACCGGAAGGTGCGGCTGGATCACCTCCTTTCTAAGGAGCACTTCTACATGGTCGGCTCGAAGAGTCGAGAACGACTGTGTCAGAGACCGTTTCGGGAACATGTGTTTTCCGGCGGATGCTCATGGGTGGAACGCTGACAGGTTTTATCGTGTTCGGTCAATCCTGTGTGGTTGGTCGCGGTGAATATATCGGCACACTGTTGGGTCCTGAGAGAACACGCGAGTGTTTCTTTCCAGGCAAGGTAACGACGAGATTGGGCCGTAGTCATACCGGCTTCTTCGGAAGTGCTGGTGCTGCATCGGGTTTCGATCTTGTGTGTTGTTTGAGAACTGCACAGTGGACGCGAGCATCTTTGTTTGTAAGTGTTTAAGAGCGTACGGTGGATGCCTTGGCACCAGGAGCCGATGAAGGACGTTGGAGGCTGCGATATGCCTCGGGGAGCTGTCAACCGAGCTGAGATCCGAGGATTTCCGAATGGGGAAACCCAGCACGAGTGATGTCGTGTTACCCGCATCTGAATATATAGGGTGTGTGGAGGGAACGTGGGGAAGTGAAACATCTCAGTACCCGCAGGAAGAGAAAACAATTGTGATTCCGTGAGTAGTGGCGAGCGAAAGCGGATGAGGCTAAACCAGGGGCATGTGATACCCGGCAGGGGTTGTGTTTCTGGGGTTGTGGGGCTCACTTTCTCGATTCTGCCGAGTCGAGCGACAGTCAGAAAAGTGCGTGTTAGTTGAAGTGGTCTGGAACGGCCCGCCGTAGACGGTGATAGCCCGGTAGGTGAAAACGCGTGCTCTGTTGTAGTGGGTGCCCGAGTAGCAGCGGGCCCGTGAAATCTGCTGTGAATCTGCCGGGACCACCCGGTAAGCCTGAATACTCCCTGGTGACCGATAGCGGACTAGTACCGTGAGGGAAAGGTGAAAAGTACCCCGGGAGGGGAGTGAAATAGTACCTGAAACCGTGCGCTTACAATCCGTCAGGGCCTGCGCACAACTTGTTGTGGTGGGTGATGGCGTGCCTTTTGAAGAATGAGCCTGCGAGTTAGTGGCATGTGGCGAGGTTAACCCGTGTGGGGTAGCCGTAGCGAAAGCGAGTCCGAAGAGGGCGTTTCAGTCGCGTGTTCTAGACCCGAAGCGGAGTGATCTACCCATGGCCAGGGTGAAGCGACGGTAAGACGTCGTGGAGGCCCGAACCCACTTAGGTTGAAAACTGAGGGGATGAGTTGTGGGTAGGGGTGAAAGGCCAATCAAACTCCGTGATAGCTGGTTCTCCCCGAAATGCATTTAGGTGCAGCGTCACGTGTTTCACGCCGGAGGTAGAGCTACTGGATGGTCTAGGGGGCCTACAAGCTTACCGAAATCAGCCAAACTCCGAATGCCGGTGTGTGAGAGCGTGGCAGTGAGACTGCGGGGGATAAGCTTCGTAGTCGAGAGGGAAACAGCCCAGATCGCCGGCTAAGGCCCCTAAGCGTGTACTAAGTGGAAAAGGATGTGGAGTCGCGAAGACAACCAGGAGGTTGGCTTAGAAGCAGCCATCCTTGAAAGAGTGCGTAATAGCTCACTGGTCAAGTGATTCTGCGCCGACAATGTAGCGGGGCTCAAGTACACCGCCGAAGCCGCGGCATTCACACAATACATCCGCCACAGATTACGGTTTGTGGTGTAGTGGTGTGGATGGGTAGGGGAGCGTCCTGCAGCCATGGAAGCAGCAGTGTGAGCTAGTTGTGGAGGCTGTGGGAGTGAGAATGCAGGCATGAGTAGCGAAAGACGAGTGAGAAACTCGTCCGCCGAATGACCAAGGGTTCCTGGGCCAGGTTAATCCGCCCAGGGTGAGTCGGGACCTAAGGCGAGGCCGACAGGCGTAGTCGATGGACAACGGGTTGATATTCCCGTACCCGTGTATCCGCGCCCAGTGGCGAATCAGTGGTGCTAAGTATCCAAAAGCGGATGGACTTCCTTCGGGGAGCCGGAAGTGGCTGCATACGACCCTTGCTGTAGTAGTCAAGCGATGGGGTGACGCAGGAAGGTAGCTGGGCCAGTCAGTGGTTGTACTGGTGTAAGCCTGTAGGGCGAGGCATAGGCAAATCCGTGTCTCTTGTGCCTGAGAGGTGATGCGTAGCCGATTGAGGTGAATTCAGTGATCCTATGCTGCCGAGAAAAGCCTCTAGTGAGTTGGTGCACGGCCCGTACCCCAAACCGACACAGGTGGTCAGGTAGAGAATACTGAGGCGATCGAGAGAACTGTGGTTAAGGAACTCGGCAAAATGCCCCCGTAACTTCGGGAGAAGGGGGACCACGTCTGGTGATGGTTCTTGCAGCCTGAGCTGGGGGTGGTCGCAGAGACCAGAGAGAAGCGACTGTTTACTAAAAACACAGGTCCGTGCGAAGTCGTAAGACGATGTATACGGACTGACGCCTGCCCGGTGCCGGAAGGTTAAGAGGACCGGTTAGCCTGTAAAGGGCGAAGCTGAGAATTTAAGCCCCGGTAAACGGCGGTGGTAACTATAACCATCCTAAGGTAGCGAAATTCCTTGTCGGGTAAGTTCCGACCTGCACGAATGGCGTAACGACTTCTCTGCTGTCTCAACCACAGACTCGGCGAAATTGCATTACGAGTAAAGATGCTCGTTACGCGCGGCAGGACGAAAAGACCCCGGGACCTTCACTATAGCTTGGTATTGGTGTTCGGTGCGGTTTGTGTAGGATAGGTGGGAGACTGTGAAGCGGGCACGCCAGTGTTTGTGGAGTCGTCGTTGAAATACCACTCTGATCGTATTGGACTTCTAACCTCGGGCCATGATCTGGTTCAGGGACAGTGCCTGGTGGGTAGTTTAACTGGGGCGGTTGCCTCCTAAAATGTAACGGAGGCGCCCAAAGGTTCCCTCAGCCTGGTTGGCAATCAGGTGTCGAGTGCAAGTGCACAAGGGAGCTTGACTGTGAGAGTGACAGCTCGAGCAGGGACGAAAGTCGGGACTAGTGATCCGGCACCGGCAAGTGGAAGCGGTGTCGCTCAACGGATAAAAGGTACCCCGGGGATAACAGGCTGATCTTCCCCAAGAGTCCATATCGACGGGATGGTTTGGCACCTCGATGTCGGCTCGTCGCATCCTGGGGCTGGAGTAGGTCCCAAGGGTTGGGCTGTTCGCCCATTAAAGCGGCACGCGAGCTGGGTTTAGAACGTCGTGAGACAGTTCGGTCTCTATCCGCCGCGCGCGTCAGAAACTTGAGGAAGGCTGTCCCTAGTACGAGAGGACCGGGACGGACGAACCTCTGGTGTGCCAGTTGTCCTGCCAAGGGCACTGCTGGTTAGCTACGTTCGGGAGGGATAACCGCTGAAAGCATCTAAGCGGGAAGCCTGTTCCAAGATGAGGTTTCTCACCACCTTCGAGTGGTTAAGGCCCCCTACAGACCATGGGGTTGATAGGCCAGAACTGGAAGCCCGGTAACGGGTGGAGGTGACTGGTACTAATAGGCCGAGGACTTACCAACGAAGAAGCTACGCGTCCACTGTGCGGTATCTGAAACAACACACAAACACCCGCTGGTATCCCGAGGATCGTGTGTTCTCGAGGGTGTTGTGGGTGTGGATAGTTTCATAGAGTTACGGCGGCTATAGCGGTGGGGAAACGCCCGGTCCCATTCCGAACCCGGAAGCTAAGCCCACCAGCGCCGATGGTACTGCACTCGACAGGGTGTGGGAGAGTAGGACACCGCCGGAACATCATTGCGAAAGGCCCCCAACACCAGTTTGGGGGCCTTTTTGCTTTCATATCTTCTTTGTGTGCTGTATGCCACGAGGTTTCGTAGCAATCTCACAGGGAACAGTCACCCTATGCGGCGCTCCGGCGTTCATCATGGAGAGTGACAGTAAGTAGTAATCAGCGTCGGCATGCTCGATAGGAGCGGTCGATGCGCATGGAGGTGTTGATGGTCGCAGCGACGACAACCGCCGACCGCGCGCCGGTCGAACCCCTCAGACCACTTCGCTTGCGCTGGTGGCAGTTGAGGCTCCCGGCGACGTTCGGATACGTGGCGGCCCTTGTCGCTGTCACCGCTGTCTTCTCCGCGATGAGTGAGACCTCGCAGGCACGGGTGGTGCTGCACGCGAGCACGAATCTGCACAATCTGCTGAATGGCCGAGTCGGCACCGTGCTCTCGAGCGCACTGGTGATCGGTGATGTCAGTGCCGCGTGGGTGCTGATTCCCTTGCTCGGTTGTCTGCTCGCGCTAGCCGAACTGCGCTTCGGCGCGGTCCACATGGTGCGGGTATTCCTGGCTGGGCATATCGGTGCCACCCTCCTTGTCGCGGTCGGTCTGTGGATCGCGATCGAGGCCGATTGGTTGCCCGCGAGCATCCGCTGGGCGCAGGACGTCGGCGTGAGTTACGGCGCCATGGCGTTGGTCGGGGCGATTGTGGTCGCCATTCCGCATCGCTGGCGAATCGCTTGGTCGACGGTGTGGTTTATCGTTGCGGCCGAGGGCGTGCTGATCGAACAGACCTTCACCAATGTCGGTCACCTGCTTGCCTTCTGTATCGGAACTGGGGTCGGCTTCGGCATGCTGCGCGCAAACGCGGCATCTACCCGCCGACTCACCCGGATCGAATCCGGTCTGCTCGCCGTGAGCGCGTTCCTCGCGGCAATTCTGCTCATGGGCTGACAGCCGACGCAGCAGGGGTGACGCCGGGTCGGGCCGGGCGCTCACCTACAGTGCTTGGGTGCGCCTAGTGATTGCTCGCTGTCAGGTCGACTACGTAGGGCGACTCACCGCCCATCTCGCGATGGCCCGCCGATTGTTGCTGATCAAAGCGGACGGATCGGTCCTCGTGCATTCCGACGGCGGCTCGTATAAGCCGCTGAACTGGATGAGCCCGCCGTGCTGGTTGGAGGAGCGTGACGGTGATGCGGTGCCCGAGGGAGCGAAGGCCTTCTGGGTGGTTACCAATAGAGCCGGTGAGGAACTGCGCATCACCATCGAGGGCATCGAGCATGACTCCGCGCACGAGCTGGGTGTGGACCCCGGTCTGGTGAAAGACGGTGTGGAGGCCCATCTCCAGGAGCTGCTCGCCGAACACGTGCAGACCCTGGGCCCCGGCTACACACTGATCCGCCGTGAGTACATGACCGCCATCGGCCCGGTCGACCTGCTGTGCCGTGATGCCGACGGTGCAACCGTGGCCGTCGAGATCAAGCGCCGCGGTGAAATCGACGGTGTCGAACAACTCACCCGCTACCTCGAACTCCTGAACCGGGACCCACTCCTCGCACCTGTCGCCGGCGTCTTCGCCGCCCAACAGATCAAGCCCCAAGCCCGCACCCTCGCCGAGGACCGCGGCATCCGCTGTCTGACCCTCGATTACGACGCTCTACGCGGCACCGAGAGCAACGAATTCCGCCTCTTCTAGTTCCGCCTCTTCTAGTACTGGGGGGCGGGGCTGGGCATGGATTTGCGGCCTGTTCGTCGGCTCGCGCGTGCGCATGGATTCGACGTGCGCGGCGTGGGTGGTGTGTGGGAAGGGAAGGGCGGCGGGCGCTGCGTGAAGTAGGTCACGACCTAGGCTTATGGGATGCCCCGACGGAAACCGCGGACGGAACGCCAGGTGGGCCGCTCGCAGGAGGGCAACCCGCCGATCGGCGATGTCTTCGGCAGGCGGGAGGCCGGGCCGGACAGCGACGATATGTACATTGTGCGAGCCATCCCAGGTAGCCGGGCCGTCAAAACCTATCGCTGCCCGGGCTGCGATCACGAAATCCCGCCCGGCGTAGCCCATATCGTCGCCTGGGCGGTCGACGACGGCGAAGACGACCGCAGACACTGGCACCGCGGCTGCTGGAACGGCCGCCGCACTCGCCGGATCACCCGCCGCTGGTCCTGAATCCCCCTGTGCCCCAGAGCAACCCACAGCGCACCCGCGTTGCCACTGCGGACTCCGCGTAGACGGTGTGCGGCTACGACAAACGGTGCGTGTCCGAGTCAGGGCTTGGACACGGCACCCGTCGTCGGACGGCGGGGGATTCCGGTGGGTCTGTGGATCTCCTTGGGGGAGCGGGTCATGGCCGCAAACCTGAATTTTCCAGCGGCGCTGGGTGCCTCGGTGGACGGAATGTCGTTGTGGTGGTGTCTGTCTTGTAGCGAAGCGGTGTCCGCTTACTCGGGACATCAGGAAGGCCGCCCCGGTGTGGGGCGGCCTTGGTGTGAATTCGGTTGGGGTGTTGCGTTTGTCGCCGCTCAGCCCGCCGTCGTCAGTTGGTGATTTCGGCGTTCTCGCGCTCGTCGATGTCGTCTTCCTCGGCCGAGACCTCGGGGATGGCCTTGGCGCGCGAACCGCCGGTGACCGACTTGGTGCCACCGCCGATGGACTTGCGCTGATCCGGAACCCCGTCCAGCAGTTCGCTTTCCCGGTTGACGGCCGCGAGCATGGCGGGCACCGAGTCGAGCTGGCCGCGGATACCGAGCAGCTGGGCGAGCACCCGGCCGCGCAGCACGCGCATCTCCTCGGCGAGTTCCTTGGCGTGCGCGATCTTGCGCTCGGAGGTCTGCGTGGCGGAGGTGATGAGGCGGTTGGACTCGTCGGTCGCGTCCTTGATCCGCTGAGCGGCCTCGGCGCGGCTGGTGGCCTCGAGCTCCTCCATCGCGCGGGTGAGCTTGGTGCGACGCTCCGCCATGGTGGCCTCGAAGTCCTGCTGGGTCGCCTTGCGCTTGGCATCGGCTTCCTTGCCGAGGCGGTCGGCCTCGGCCTGAGCGGCCTCGATGATCTTGGCAGACTCGGTACGCGCATTCGCCAGGGTCTGCTCGAATTCGATTTCGAGCGCCTCGCGCTTCTCCTTGGTCTCGGCGAGCAACGATTCGTACTTGCCACGCATTTCGGTGGCCTGCTGCTCGGCGATCGACACCATTTCCGCCGCCTCGGCCTGCGCGAGCGCGCGGACCTCGGACGCCTCGTCGGAAGCCAGGCGCAGCATCCGAGAGATGCGGTCGGACATGCCTTCCGCAGTGGTCGGCGGAACCGAAAGGCGATCGACTTCCTTACGGAGCTCGTCGATCTCGTCCCGCGCGTCCTCCAGCTGGCTGGCGAGGTTACGGGCTTGCGCCGCAGCGGCATCCCGATCTGTGGCGGTGACCCTTAACTCGGCATCGAAACGGTCGAAGTAGTTGCGTACCTCGTCTTGCGCATAACCCTTGCGCACAACGGTGAAGGGCAGTGCAACGAAGCGATTGCGATCGGACTCAGGTGACGACATGGCACACAAACTACAGCCTACTTGCACATCATGGTGACTCGACCGCGAATGTGATGCGGACGAGTTTTTCAGGCCCGATCTTGATACTAGTGCGTAACATTCGCGCTCGGTTCGACCAACTCGATCAGCACACCGCCAGCATCCTTCGGGTGAATGAAATTGATGCGGGAATCGGCGGTTCCGTGACGCGGGGTGTCGTACAGCAAACGCAGACCTCGATCACGAAGATACATGGAGGCGGCCTCGATATCGGTAACTCGATAGGCGAGTTGCTGCAGGCCTGGTCCGCTGCGGTCGATGAACTTGGCGATGGTGGAGTCCGCGTTGAGTGGCGCCAGCAACTGCAGGGCAGTCGCGCCGTCCGGTGCGCCGGGCAATGACAGCATCGCCTCGTGCACACCTTGGGCCTCGTTCACCTCCCGATGGGTCTCGATCATGCCGAGATTGTCGGCATACCAGGCAATTGCGGCATCCAGGTCGGGTACCGCGATGCCCACGTGGTCGACGGCGATGACGTAGTCGCCGGGGATGAAGTTCGACGGGTCGATAACGTTGCTCACCCTTCGAACGTAGCGCGAACCTGGTAAGGGTGTTCGAGCAGGACAAGCTACCGTGGGTTACAGAGGTTGACGTCGCGGGTGCTCGGTGCGCGACGCTGTTCGATCAATGAATGCGAGGCTCGTCGTGACCACAACCGTGATCGTTTCCGGTGCGCGTACCCCGGTCGGTCGGCTGCTCGGGGGTCTGAAGGATTTCACCGGTTCCGACCTGGGCGGTTTCGCCATCAAGGCGGCGCTGGAGAAGAGCGGCGTCGCGCCGGAGCAGGTCGACTACGTGATCATGGGCCAGGTGCTCACCGCGGGTGCGGGGCAGATCCCGGCCCGGCAGGCGGCGGTCGCCGCGGGCATCCCGATGGACGTCCCCACGCTGACGGTGAACAAGGTGTGCCTGTCCGGCATCAACGCGATCGCGCTCGCGGATCAGCTGATTCGTGCAGGCGAGTACGAGATCGTCGTCGCGGGCGGTCAGGAATCCATGAGCCAGGCCCCGCATCTGCTCGAAAAGAGCAGGGAGGGTTACAAATACGGCGATGTGACGTTGCGCGACAGCATGGCCTACGACGGTCTGCACGACATCTTCACCGACCAGCCGATGGGCGCGCTGACCGAACAGCGCAACGACGCCGAGCCGGTCAGCCGCGAGGATCAGGACGCGTTCGCGGCGGCCTCGCATCAGCGGGCGGCGGCAGCGTGGAAGAACGGCGTCTTCGATGACGAGGTGGTCCCGGTGTCGGTGCCGCAGCGCAAGGGCGATCCGATCGTGGTGAGCACCGACGAGGGCATTCGCGCGGAGACCACCGTCGAATCGCTGGCCAAGCTGCGCCCGGCCTTCCGCAAGGACGGCAGCATCACCGCGGGCACCGCCTCGCAGATCTCCGACGGTGCGGCCGCGGTGGTCGTGATGAGCGAGGAGAAGGCACAGTCGCTCGGGCTGAGCTGGATCGCCGAGATCGGCGCCGCGGGCGTGGTGGCCGGTCCGGATTCGACGCTGCAGGATCAGCCCGCCAATGCGATCGCCAAGGCCTGTGCGCGCGAAGGCATTTCGCCCGCAGAGCTGGATCTGGTCGAGATCAACGAGGCGTTCGCGGCGGTCGGCATCGCATCCACCCGCAAGCTCGGCATCGATCCGGAGAAGGTGAACGTCAACGGTGGCGCGATCGCCATCGGTCACCCGCTCGGCATGTCGGGTGCACGCATCCTGCTGCATCTGGCGCTGGAGCTGAAGCGGCGCGGGGGCGGTATCGGCGCGGCGGCGCTGTGCGGTGGCGGCGGTCAGGGCGATGCGCTGATCATCAAGGTGTAATTCTCGGTTCCGCCGCCCCGGAGATACCGGGGCGGCGGAGTTCAGGTGTGACCGGTTCAACTACGACCCGTCGTAGCAGTCCGGCACAATGGTGGCCATGGGCAATTTCTTCGACTTGAGCACCGTGGCCAAGCGGTTCCGCTTCATCGCTGTGCTGGAGGCGATCTCCTGGGTTTTCCTGATCGTCGGCATGGTGTTCAAGCGCCTCCCCGAACCGGTGCTGTGGCCGGTCAAGGTGTTCGGGATGACGCACGGCATCATCTTCGTCCTTTTCGTTATCACCGCGATCCTCGCGGCACGCGAGCTGGCCTGGAACACGAAGACCACGGTGCTCGCGTTGCTGTCGAGCATTCCGCCGTTCTTCACTGTCCTCTTCGAGCTGTGGGCGGTGCGCGCGGGCAAGCTCGGTGAGCTGAGCGAGGTGACTTCCGCCGACTCCGGAGTCCCGGCCTCGGTCACGCCGTGACAAACTGGAAAGCGTGACTCGACCCGCCGCCCGCCGCCCTTCGCCAGCCGTCGCCGCCGCCATGTCAGGTGCGGTGGATCTGTCCAGCCTGAAGCAGCCCCCGGCCGGTGCGTCGGGTGCGGGAGGCGGCGGCGACTACGCCGTCTCGGAGGCGGATTTCGAAACGAAGGTGCTGCGCCGGTCCACCCAGGTGCCGGTGGTCGTCGCGCTGTATTCGCAGCGCAGCCCGGGCAGCGTCGAGCTGGTCCGAACGCTGGAGCGGCTTGTCCAGGAGGCCGCGGGCGCGTGGGATCTGGCGACGGTCGAGGCCGAGGCCAATATGCGGATCGCGCAGGCCTTCGGTGTGAAGGGCATTCCGACCGTGATCGCGGTGGCCGGTGGCCGCCCGCTCGCGGATTTCGAGGGCGCTCAGCCGGAGCCGCAGGTCCGGCAGTGGTTGAGCGCTGTCGTCGAGGCGGTCGGCGGGCAGCTCGAGGGCGGTGAGCAGCCCCAGGCCGTAGAGGACCCGCGTTTCACCGCCGCCGAGGCCGCGCTCGAGCGCGGCGACATGGCCGGCGCTGAAGCGGCCTATGAGGCCATCATCGCCGCGGAGCCGAGTAATGAGGAAGCAAAGAACGCACTGCGTCAGGTGCGCTTCCTGTCCCGTGCGCAGGCCGTTTCGGATTCCGCGATCGCCACCGCCGATGCCGATCCGGCCAATGTCGACGCGGCGCTGGACGCCGCCGATGTGGAAATGCTGAGCCAGCAGCCGGATGCCTCGTTCGACCGGTTGATCGCCGTGATCAAGAAGACGGCCGGCGATGATCGCACCAAGGCGCGCACTCGACTGCTCGAACTCTTCGAATTGTTCGACCCGGCAGAGCCGTTCGTGGTTGCTGCCCGCCGCAAGCTGGCTGCTGCGCTGTACTGACCCCGGCTGCTGCTGCGCGCACGCATCGGCGGATAGCCTGCGCCGATGCGATCGGGCCGTATCGGCCGATCACCGCAGTGCGGTCGATTGCCGTGGCGGTCATCGGCCAAGCACTGAGCGCCGAGCGCTGCGGGACTGGTGCAGCTGGGCGCTGCGGGTGGCTTGCGGCTCGCCCTACCTGTTGTGGTGGCCAATGACTCTGGTGCGGGCTGGATCGCTAGCGCTGTGGTGGCCGAAGGCCGGGCTCAGCGCTGCGGCCTTGCCTGGGCGACTCACGCGGGTGGCCTGCTCGACCTAGCGTGTTGTGGCTCAAAGTCTTCGGCACAAGCCAGATCGCGGTATTCCAGATCGGCGCTACTAGGGTCCGAGCCGGGCTGAGCGTTGCGGGGTGGCTCGATCCACCTGTGTGGTGGGTTATGACTCTGGCACAAGCCAGATCGCGGTGTTTGGGGCCAGCGCCACGGTGGCCGAAGCCGGTCGTCCGTGCCATGGCTCATCGGTTGCCTTGACACCGCCCAGGTTTCCGATGCCGGAGCCACCGTATTCGTCGGCGTCGGTATTGAGGATTTCGCGCCAGGTGCCTGCGCTCGGCAGGCCGACGCGGTATTCGCCGTGCACCGAGCCGGAGAAATTGAAAACGCAGGCGATCACCGAACCATCGGAGCCGTAGCGCAGGAAGGCGATCACATTGTTTTCGCGATCGTCGGCCTGGACCCAGGAGTAGCCGCCGGGGGTAGTGTCCTGACTCCACAGCGCGGGATGGGCGCGGTAGACCGCGTTCAGATCCCGGACGGCGGCCGTAATGCCCTGGTGCAGTGGATTTTCCAGTTCGTGCCAGTCCAGGCCGCGGTCGTGTGACCATTCCCGGAACTGGCCGAAATCCTGGCCCATGAACAGCAATTGCTTACCGGGATGCGACCACATGTAGGCCAGCAGTGCGCGCACGCCCGCCGCCCTGGAGAAATCGTCGCCGGGCATCCTGGTCCAGAGGGTGCCCTTGCCGTGTACGACCTCGTCGTGGCTGATGGGCAGCACATAGTTCTCGCTCCACGCGTACACCAGCGAGAAGGTGATCTCGTTGTGGTGCCAGGAGCGGTGGATCGGATCGCGCCCCAAATAGCCCAGGGTGTCGTGCATCCAGCCCATATTCCACTTCATGGTGAAGCCGAGGCCGCCGACATCGGCGCCGCGGGTGACACCGGGCCAAGTGGTGGATTCCTCGGCGATGGTGACGACGCCGGGATGGTGGCGGTGCACGGTTTCATTGAGGTCCTGCAGGAAGTCGACGGCCTCCAGGTTCTCCCGGCCGCCGTGCACATTGGGTTCCCATGCACCTTCGGCGCGTGAGTAATCCAGGTACAGCATGGAGGCGACCGCGTCGACGCGCAGTCCGTCGATATGGAATTCTTCGATCCAGTACCGCGCATTGGCGACCAGGAAGTTGCGCACCTCGTTGCGGCCGAAGTCGAAAATGTAGGTGCCCCAGTCGAGTTGCTCGCCGCGGCGCGGGTCGGCGTGCTCGTAGAGCGCGGTGCCGTCGAAGCGCGCGAGAGCCCATTCGTCGCGGGGGAAGTGCGCGGGCACCCAGTCGAGCAGTACGCCGATGCCCGCGGCGTGCATGCGATCGACGAAGGCGCGGAAATCGTCGGGGGAGCCGAAGCGGGCGGTGGGTGCGTAGTAGGACGTGACCTGGTAACCCCATGAGCCGCCGAACGGGTGCTCCGCGATCGGCAGCAGTTCGATATGGGTGAATCCGGCCGCGTGCACGTAATCGGCGAGCTGATCTGCCAATTCGCGGTAGCCGAGGCCGGGACGCCAGGAGCCCAGGTGCACTTCGTAGACGCTCATCGGCGCGCGAGTGGGGTCGGTGCGTTCGCGGGTGGAAACCCAGTCACCGTCGGACCACACGTATGTGCTTTCGGTGACCACGGATGCCGTCGCGGGCGGCAGCTCCGTCGCGAACGCCAGCGGATCGGCGTGATCCACGGTGCGTCCGTCCGCGCCGTGCACCCGGAACTTGTATTTGGTGCCGTCACCGACCCCGGGTACGAAGACCTCCCAAACCCCGGAAGACCCGAGCGAACGCATCGGTGCCGTATTCCCGCTCCACCCGTCGAAATCCCCGATCACGGTGACACCTCGGGCATTCGGTGCCCAGACGGCGAACGAGGTCCCGTCCACCTCGCCGTCGAGAGTGGTGTAGTGACGCGGGTGCGCGCCGAGTACACCCCACAGGTGTTCGTGGCGGCCCTCGCCGATGAGATGCAGGTCCAGCTCGCCCACGGTGGGCAGGAAGCGGTATCCGTCCGCGCTGATGATCGTCTGTCCGCCTTGGTAATTGGTGACGATGCGGTAGTCCATCAGGTCGGGATGCGGTACGACGCCGGCGAAGATGCCGTGCCCCAACGACTTCAGTGGATGGTCGACGCCGCCGACCCGGGCGAACACGGTATCGGCATGCGGTCGCAGCACTCGCACGATCGTGCCGTCTGGATGCGGGTGCGCGCCGAGCACGGTATGTGGATCGGTATGGGTGCCCGCCGCGAGCAACATCAGATCGCGACGCTTCATCGAAATGTCCTCCGGAACGCCAGTTCCGCGCGTGCCTGCTGCGATACGGCGGGCAGCGTGAGAACGTGGGCGACCGCGCGGGCCGGATCCAGCCGCACGTAATTGGTCTGCGCCCAATGGTATTCCTCGCCGCTGACCTCGTCGAACACCACCGGATGGTCGTGCCATTCGCGGCCGATGGCGGGCAGGTCGAGCGAGATCATGCCCCATTCGGCCGCATAGGGGTTCAGATTCACCACGACCAGCACCGCGTCACCGCTGACCGGATCGACCTTCGAATAGGCCAGCAGTGCGTCGTTGTCGACGTGATGGAAGTGGATGCAGCGCAATTGCTGCAGCGCCGGATGCGCGCGCCGGATCTCGTTGAGACGAGTGATCCACGGCTCCAATGATTCTCCACGCGCGAGTGCCTCGGCGAACGGGCGCGGGCGCAGCTCGTACTTCTCCGAATCCAGATATTCCTCGCTGCCCGGGCGCGCCGCCTGATGCTCGAAGAGTTCGAATCCGGAGTAGACACCCCAGGTGGGGGCCATGGTCGCGGCCAGCACCGCGCGGATGGCGAACATGCCGGGCCCACCCTGCTGCAGACTTTCGTGCAGGATGTCGGGGGTGTTGACGAACAGGTTCGGTCTGGCCTCGTCGGCCTTGGCGGCCAGTTCGTTGCCGAATTCGGTCAGCTCCCATTTCGCGACACGCCAAGTGAAATAGGTATAGGACTGGCTGAATCCGCGGCGGGCCAGACCGTAGAGCCGGGCAGGTCGGGTGAAGGCCTCGGAGAGGAAGATCACCTCCGGATCGGTGCGTCGCACGGTCGCGATCAGCCATTCCCAGAAATCGGCGGGCTTGGTGTGCGGGTTGTCGACGCGGAAAATCTTGACGCCCAAGCCGATCCAGTGCCGGACTACACGCAGCACCTCCGCGTACAGTCCGTCCGGATCGTTGTCGAAGTTGACCGGGTAGATGTCCTGATACTTCTTCGGTGGATTCTCGGCGTAGGCGATGGTGCCGTCCGGGAGCGTGGTGAACCACTCCGGGTGCGCGGCGACCCACGGATGATCCGGTGCGCACTGCAGCGCCAGGTCGAGCGCGACTTCGAGGCCGAGTCCGGTTGCGGTGGTGACGAATTCGGCGAAGTCGGCGGTGGTGCCGAGTGCGGGATGGATCGCATCGTGCCCGCCATCCTTCGACCCGATCGCCCACGGGGAGCCGACGTCACCGGGTTCGGCGGCGAGCGAGTTATTGCGGCCCTTGCGGTTGATCTCGCCGACCGGGTGGATGGGCGGCAGATAGACCACATCGAAGCCCATGCCCGCGATGCGCGGCAATTCCTTTGCGGCGGTGGCGAAATTGCCGTGGATCGGGTTGCCCGCGGCATCGACGCCACCGGTCGATCGTGGGAAGAATTCGTACCACGAGCCGTACAGTGCGCGTTGACGTTCCGCCAGTACCGAGTGCTGCGGGCCGCGAGTGACCATGTCCCGCAATGGCGTATCGCGCAGGATCTCCGCGACCTCCGCGCTGAAGGCGGGGGCGACCCGGGCGGGCAGCTGATCGTCGGCGCGCAATGCCGTCGCGGCGGCGCGCAAGCGCTCGAACTGCTTCTTGGGCACGGCCTGCGCGGCCCGCTCGAACAGCCGGGCGCCGAGCTCCAGGTCATTGGCGAGGTCGGCGGCGCTCTGTCCGACGGCGAGCTTGGCCTCTACCGCCGCCCGCCAGGTGGCGATCGGATCGCTCCAGCCCTCGATGCGGTAGGTCCACGTGCCGGGCAGGTTCGGTACGAAGGTGGCATTGAAGACATCCGGCTCGTGGTCCGGCGTCATGCGGATGCGGGTGATCCGCGTCGAGCCGGGGCCGCGCACCGCGAGCGTGGCGGAGACGGCGTCGTGCCCCTCGCGCCAGACCACGGTGCGCACCGGAAACACCTCGCCGACCGCGGCCTTGGCCGAACGACCGCCGGGGATCGAAGGGGCGGTGTCATCGATGGCGATGCGGCCGGTCACGTCGACCAACCTACCGGGTGCGGGTCGGTTGGACTGGATCAGCGTGCGTCGGCCGCCAGACCGAGACCGAGCACGACCAAGATCGAGCCGAGCGCGCACTCCACCCGCTGCCGGATTCCGGCTCGCCGCAGCCAGGTCCCCGCGCGGTCCGCCGCCGGCACGATGCCGATGCACCAGGCGGTATCGATGACCAGCTGGATACCGGCCAGGATCAGCACGGTCGGCAGCACCGGACCGCTCGACGGCAGGAACCGCGGCAGGATCGTCGGGCCGAAAACGGCCGCCTTCGGATTCGCTGCGATCGAGACCAGCGAGGCGCGGAACGCCGAACCCAGGGTGCGGCCGGTGGGCAGCAGTCTGGTCATCGGTCCAGTGGCGTGACCCGGCTGGAGACGCCAGGTGCTGCGGCATTGGGTAGGGTTCGGTTGGTGAAGGCACTCCGTCGTTTCACCGTCCGTGCCCATCTGCCCGAGCGTTTGGCGGCCCTGGGCGAACTTTCCACGAATCTACGCTGGTCGTGGCATTGGGCTACCCAGGATCTGTTCGCGGAGCTCGATCCCGTGCTGTGGCGCGACCTCGGTCACGATCCGGTGCGCATGCTGGGCGAGGTGCCCGCGGCGCGGCTGGACGAGCTCGCCGCCGATGCGGACTATGTCGGGCGAGTGGATGCCGCCGCCGCGGATCTGCGCGACTATCTGACGCGGCCGGGCTGGTTCCAGCGACAGACCGATGAGCCGGTGCGTGGCATCGCCTATTTCTCGATGGAGTTCGGCGTCACCGAGGTCCTGCCGAACTATTCGGGCGGCCTCGGGATTCTCGCCGGTGATCATCTGAAGTCCGCATCGGATCTGGGACTGCCGCTGATCGGCGTCGGATTGCTCTACCGCTCCGGTTACTTCCGGCAGTCGCTGACCGCGGACGGCTGGCAGTCCGAGCACTATCCGGCGCTGGATCCGCAGGGGCTGCCGTTGCGGCTGCTTACTACCGAAGGTTCGCCGGTGTTGATCCACGTGGCCATGCCCGATCAGCGGGTGCTGCGGGCGCGGGTGTGGATCGCACAGGTCGGGCGGGTGCCATTGCTGCTGCTGGATTCCGATATCGCCGAGAACGATCCGGAACTGCGCGCGGTCACCGACCGGCTCTACGGCGGTGATCAGGACCATCGGATCAAGCAGGAGATCCTGGCTGGTATCGGTGGCGTGCGGGCGGTGCGCGCCTATACGCGCGCCGCTGGTGTGCCGGATCCCGATGTGTTCCATATGAACGAGGGGCACGCCGGATTCCTCGGCGTCGAGCGGATCCGTGAATTCGTCTCGGCCGGGCTGGATTTCGACACCGCGCTGACTGCGGTGCGGGCCGCTACCGTGTTCACCACGCACACGCCGGTGCCCGCCGGTATCGACCGCTTCCCGATGCCGTTGGTGCGCAGGTACTTCGGCGGTGGCCACGGGGAATCCGAATCCGCCATGCTGCCAGGACTTTCCGTCGACCGGATCGTCGCGCTCGGTCGCGAAGCCGATCCGTCGGTATTCAATATGGCGCATATGGGCTTGCGACTCGCCCAGCGCGCCAATGGTGTTTCCAAACTGCACGGCGAGGTGAGCCGCGCCATGTTCGCGCCTCTGTGGTCCGGTTTCGACGCGACCGAGGTGCCGATCGGTTCGGTCACCAATGGTGTGCACGCCCCGACCTGGGCGGCGCGCGAATGGTTCGACAAGGCACGCGAGCACATCGGTCCCGAACTGGTCGAGGAGGCGCGTGGCTGGGAGAAGCTGCGCGATTTCGACCTGGGTGAATTGTGGGCGACTCGGAATGCCTTGCGCGCCATCCTCGTTGCCGAGGTGCGCCGACGGGTTCGCGCGTCCTGGTTGGAACGTGGTGCCGCTTCGGCTGAATTGGGATGGGTCGATAGCGTTTTCGATCCGAATGTGTTGACCGTCGGTTTCGCGCGCCGGGTGCCGACCTACAAGCGGCTGACCCTGATGCTGCGCGATCCGCAGCGCTTGCGTGCGCTGCTGCTGAATCCTGATCGGCCGATGCAACTGGTCGTCGCGGGTAAGAGTCATCCCGCCGACGATGGCGGCAAGGCGCTGATCCAGCAGGTCGTTCGGTTCGCCGACGAACCGGAAGTGCGGCATCGGATCGTCTTCCTGCCCGATTACGACATGTCGATGGCCCGCTACCTCTACTGGGGTTGCGATGTCTGGCTGAACAATCCGCTGCGTCCGCTGGAGGCTTGCGGGACCTCCGGTATGAAGTCCGCGCTCAACGGCGGGCTGAACCTCTCCATCCGCGACGGCTGGTGGGATGAGATGTACGACGGCGAAAACGGTTGGGCCATACCGACCGCCGACGGTGTCTCCGATGAGCACCGCCGCGACGACCTCGAGGCCGCCGCCCTCTACGACCTATTCGAACGCACCGTCGCACCGCGGTTCTACGACCGCGACGGCTCCGATATGCCGGTGCGCTGGGTCGAGATGGTGCGCCACACCCTGCAAACGCTCGGCCCGAAGGTGCTGGCCTCCCGCATGGTTCGCGACTACGCCGTCGAGTACTACGCCCCCGCCGCATCCGCCGGAAAACGCGCCGGCGCCGACGAATTCGCCGGTGCCCGAGCGGTTTCGGAGTATCGCCGCCGAGTCGACGCCGCCTGGCCCTCGGTCAAGATCATCCAGGTCGACAGCGCGGGCCTGCCCGACACTCCGATCATCGGCGCCGAACTCTCGCTCTCCGCCCGCATCGACCTCGGCGGCCTCACCCCCGCCGACGTCACGGTGCAGGCGGTACTCGGCCGCGTCTCACCGACCGACGACCTCTCCGACACCACCACCTTCCCGATGACCCACACCGGATCCGAATCCGGTGTAGACCTTTTCACCGTCGAAACCCCGGTCCCCCTGTCCGGCGCCGTCGGTTACACGGTCCGGGTCCTGCCGCACAACGAACTACTCGCCAGCGACGCCGAACTGGGCTTGGTAATCGCCCCGAACGGCTGAGGTCGAATCCGGGACCTACTCGGAGCTGAGTTGGACCGGGCCATTCGGGCCCCGGGGCAACGGTCCGGTCGGCCCCAGGAAAGACACCGTGACGCTACTCACGAAAACCTATACCTGCTGATGGGGCGGGTTTCTGCTATCCGATCTTCGCGGTGGTCGCCGGTTCGGCGGCCATCACCGCACCCGCGTTGATCGTGGTCGGCGTGCTGATGGCCCGCGCGCTCGGCGAGATCGATTGGAATCGGCTGGAGTACTCGATTCCGGCCTTCATCACCGTCGTCATGATGCCGCTGACCTAATCGATCGCCAATGGACTGGCGATGGGCATGCTGTTCTATCCGATCGTCATGGTCGCGAAGGGACGCGCCAAAGAGGTGCATCCGGCGATGTGGGCCCTGATGGTGATGTACCTCGGATACTTCTTCTTCCTCGCGGAGTGGGTCTCGGGGCGGAGTAGGTCTCGCCTATCGCGCGGTCGGGCTGAACTGTGGGATAATCGGACCGCAGTCCGATTCATTGCCGAGGCTAAAGAGCCACTGTTCATACCGATGCGCGGATGAGGACCAGCATGACTTCCAACGGCACATTCGAACGCCCCACCCATCCGAGCGGCGCGACTCTCGACAACTCCGCCGCCCATATCGGCCTCTTGGTGCTGCGCGTCGTCTTCGGCGGCCTGCTCGCGGCGCACGGCTCACAGAAACTGTTCGGCTGGTTCAGTGGCCCTGGTTGGCGCGGCAACGCCGCCACCTTCGATTCCATGGGCTACAACCCCGGAAAACTGTTCGGCACCCTTGCCGGACTCAGCGAATTCACCGGCGGCATCCTCCTGCTGCTCGGCCTGCTGACGCCGCTGGCCTCGGCCATCGTGCTCGGCACCATGATCAATGCGATCAATGCCACCTGGGGTGGCGGCCTGCTGACCGGTAAGGGCTATGAAATGCCCTTGCTGTTCGCCACCGTCGGCGCGGTCGTCGCATTCACCGGTCCCGGCAAGTTCTCTCTCGACCACGGGCGCCCGTGGCAGCGTCAGGGGTTTGTCTGGGGCGTGGCGGCGATCGTGCTGGCCGTGATCGCGGCCGTCGTCACGTTGATCCTCAAGTGGACGCTGTGATCTGTCGTTTTCACGCTTCGTGGCGATTCGAGTGCAGGACCAGAACCGTGGTCGCCCCGCGGTGGAACTCGTAGGTGGTTTCCCGGAGCGATGAACGGATTCCCTTGTCGTGCAGTTCTTTTCGCAGATGTGCGACCAAGTCGTCTTGGCGTGCGCCGGTGTGATCGACCAGTGGATACAGGCGTGTCTCGCCTGCGGATGCTCGCGAGAGTTCGAGCAGGGAAGCCAGATGGAAATCCGGATCGAGGCGGTCGGCGTAGGTGAAGAGCAGATGTGAGCTCAGGACCAGATCGAAACTGTTGTCAGGGAAGGGAAGCGACGGCAGCAGCGCCGCGACGTACCGATCGCGATGAGCGGTGATATCGGCGCCGAAGCGGGTCGCCGCGGCCAGGCGTATCGCTCGGTGCTGTTGCGGATCGCCGTAGAAGTCCCACTGATATCGATCCAGATGTGCAGTTGCCCAAATGTTTCCGCGATCGGTTTCGGAGACGGCGAGGGTCCGCAGTTGCTCCGCGGGTTGAGCATAGATCGGATCCGCCGCGATGACCGTGGCCCCGAGTTCACTCGCCTCCACGGTGAAACTTGCCGCGCCGCCAGGGCAGTCGAGTATGCGTCCGCTGAGGTCGGCTTCGGTGAGTGCGAAGATCGCACGATATTCGGCCAAAGATCTTGCGCTGATCAAGAATTCGCCGAGAGTGTCGATATCTGGCTGGTGCGTCATTGGGAAACGGTCTCACGGGTGGACCGGCGGTGACAGGGATTTGTGGTGTCCCCACGCCGCGTGCAGGGCTTGGCGCGGGGACTCGCCGATACATCCGGTGTGGAATTGGGGTTCCACCGAAGTACCGGGTTCTCAATTTACTTCTGTCTGGAAATGTTGGAATGCTTTGTGAGTGGTCTCACAGTTTCACCAGCTCAGGCGCTTGCGGCGGTGAGTCGACGCAGCGCTTTGGCGACGACATCGGGATCCGAGGTCTCCCAGTACGGCGGCAGTGAGGCCCGTAGATAGCCGCCATAGCGTGCGGTCGCCAAACGAGAATCCAGGATCGCCACGACACCCCGGTCATCGACGCTACGCAGGAGCCTGCCGGTGCCCTGGGCCAGCAGCAGCGCGGCGTGATTGGCCGCAACGGTCATGAAGCCGTTGCCGCCGCGTGACTCGACGGCCCGCTGTCGCGCGGTCAGCAGCGGATCGTCGGGGCGCGGGAACGGGATCCGATCCAGGATCACCAGACTCAGCGACGGACCAGGCACATCGACGCCCTGCCACAGCGATAGCGTGCCGAACAGGGACGTCTCGGGGTCGTCGGCGAACTTCCGCACCAGCGCGCCGGTTGCGTCGTCCCCTTGACACAAAACGGGCGTATTCAGCCGCTCGCGCAGCGCGTCGGTGGCCGTGCGTGCGGCGCGCATCGAGGAGAACAGCCCGAGCGTGCGCCCGCCCGCAGCGCCGATGAGCCGCTCGATTTCGTCGAGGTAGGCCGGTGCCAGACCGTCTCGGCCGGGCGCGGGCAGATGCTTCGCGACGTACAGGATGCCGGACTTGGCATGGTCGAACGGCGAGCCGACGTCGAGCGAACTCCAGCGCACAGTCTCCGTGTCCGAGGGCGCCTGCGCGCCGTTGGCAGTTGCGGTATCGCTCCGGTTGGCCGATTGTGCGGGCAGACCCCAGGTGATGGCGAGTCCGTCGAAGGAGCCGCCGATCTGCAGAGTGGCCGAGGTCAGCACGACGGTGGCGGTGCCGAAAAGTCTGCTGCGCAGTAGTGCGCCCACCGACAGCGGCGCCATTCGCAGCGCGCGCCGGGTGACGCCGCGGATCTCGTCGGCGGCGAGCCAGATGACATCGTGACGCTTCGCCGGATCGGATTCGTCGAATGCGGTCAAGGCGCGTACCGCGCTGTCGTGCACTTCGTCGATGGCGGCCAGCGCCTGGGTGCGGGCGGCGGCGCTTTCCGGATCGCCCTGTGCGTTGGTGCCGCCCTGTGGCGCGAGCGCGGTGCGGGCATTCCAGGCGGCATCACGGACCAGTGCGAGCACCGGCGCGATGCCGTCGGGCAGTGCGTCCCAGCGGGCGGCGGGCAGTTCGTCGAGCACCGTGTGCCAGGCCTCTGCGGCCTCCTCGAGCCGGTCGACCTCCTGCTGGTCGATGAGTTTGGCGCAGCGCCGAGCCGCGGCGCTGATCGCCGATGCGGCCAGTTCGGCGGTGGCGACGCCGGTGACCCGATCGACCAATTCGTGCGCCTCATCGATCACGACCACATCGTGTTCGGGCAGCACCTGGATGCCGCTGATCGCATCGATGGCGAGCAGGGCGTGATTGGTCACCACGACATCGGCCTGCGCCGATTCCGCCCTGGCCAGTTCGGCGAAGCAGTCCTGGCCGAACGGGCAGCGCGACTTGCCGAGGCATTCCCGCGACGACACGCTGACCTGACGCCAGGCCCGATCGGTGACACCGGGGGCAAGCTCGTCCCGGTCGCCGGTTTCGGTATTCGAGGCCCATTCGTTGAGTCGCTGCACCTCGCGGCCCAACCGCGAGATGGCGAATGCGTCGAACAGCTCCGCTTCCGCGGGCTCGTCGGGGATGACGCTATTGATCTTGTTCAGGCACAGATAGTTATTGCGCCCCTTGAGGATCGCGAATTTCGCCGCCCGGCCCAGCGGTTTGTTCAGCGCCTCGGCCAGTCGCGGCAGATCCCGGTCGACGAGCTGACGCTGCAGCGCGATCGTCGCGGTCGACACCACCACGGTCCGGCCGGTGCGCACCGCGTGACGCAGGCTCGGCACCAGATACGCCAGCGACTTTCCGGTACCCGTGCCCGCCTGCACCGCGAGGTGTTCCTTGGTGTCGATGGCGTGATCCACCGCCGCCGCCATCGTCACCTGCCCGACGCGCTCCTTCCCGCCGAGCGCGCGCACAGCGGTGGCCAAAAGCTCGGGGACGGGCGGCAGTTCGGGCACGCGACGAGCCTACTGCTCGGGACCGACAACCGATCACCGCCCGATCGGATACTCGGCCTGCTTCGCGCACCTTCCACATGTGAACCCGGCGTGTCCTGCGGCAGGTCGGGGCAGGCGGTCCGGGTCAGTGAACGACCGAACCCTCGATGTCGACTCCGGCCGTGCGCATGTGGTCCAGTGCGGCGGCGGTCGTGTCGGGTGCGACGCCGGCGGTGAAATCCAGCAGCACCCTGGTGTCGAAACCTTCGATGCGGGCGTCCAGTGCGGTCGCGCGGACGCAGTGGTCGGTGGCGATGCCGACGATGTCGAGTTCATCGATGGCGCGCTCGCGCAACCAGTCCGCGAGGCCGGTGCCGTCCTCGGTGGCGCCTTCGAAACCCGAATAGGCGGCGGAGTATTGGCCTTTGGAGAAGATCTCCTGGATCTGCTCGGTATTCAGGGCGGGGTGGAAATCCGCGCCGGAAGTGCCGACTCGGCAGTGCGGCGGCCAGGTGTCCACATAATCGGGATGTTCGGAGAAATGGCCGCCGGGATCGATGTGGTAGTCGCGGGTGGCGACGACCGCACTGTAATGCGCGGAGTTCAGGTAGCCGGTGATGCGCCGGGCGACCGTGGCCCCGCCGGTGACGGCCAGCGATCCGCCCTCGCAGAAATCGTTCTGCACGTCGACGATGATCAACGCTCGGTTCATGTCGACCTCACCTTCCCACGATCTGAGAACCGAGGATGTAAACACTCGGCACCTGTCTGTGGATTACATTGTGCCGCCTGATCGATCGGGCGGGCTACGAACACACTCGGAGGTCCAGGTGAGCAGCACCGTCAGAATTTCGATCGCATTCTTCATCGGCTATGTGGCCTACCTCGCCGTCGACTTTCTGCTCGGCAACCGACCCGACGAGGTCGTCGACTGGGTGCGGCTGGTGCTCAGGGGCGTCCTGATCGTGCTGGTCGCCTGCGCCGTCGTGGAATGGGTGAACCGACGCAACGCCGCAGCTCGGGTCAATTCACAAATGTCGTCGGAATCGCAGGTTCCCCAGCCGACAGTTTCAGGCCCTCCCACGGCAGGCTGATCAACCCGCGCGCCACCAACTTGCGACTGTCGGCGAGGGTGGGCAGCCCATCGACCGGTTCGCCATCGCGCACCAGTGGTGCCAGCAGCTCGCGAACCTCGAATCCGTTTGCGGCGGGCTGGTTTCCGGCGGCCGGGTAGACGATCTCCTCGACCAGGGTGCCGGTCCGGCGGGACAGTCGAATCGCCTTCTTGGTGCCGCCGCGCGACTCCTTGTGGCTGCTGCGTTTCGCAACCGGCAGCCCGTCCACCTCGACCAGCTTGTAGACCATTCCGGCGGTAGCCGCCCCGGACCCGGTGACCAGCGACGTCCCGACCCCATAGGCGTCCACCGGTTCGGCGCGCAGTGCGGCGATCGCGTACTCGTCCAGATCGCCGGAGACCACGATGCGGGTCTTGGTCGCGCCGAGCCCGTCGAGTTGCTCGCGCACCTGCCTCGCCAGTACGCCGAGATCACCGGAATCGATACGCACGCCGCCCAATTCGGGTCCGGCGATCTCGATTGCGGTCGCCACCCCCTGGGTGATGTCGAAGGTATCGACCAGCAGTGTGGTGCCGATGCCGAGCGCCTCGATCTGGCCGCGGAACGCGGCCGCCTCGTGCGCACCGTCCGCGGCGCTGTATTTACCCGCCCCGTCGGCTCCGCCGACTGCCATCCCCATGTGCAGCAGGGTGAACGCATGCGCGCTGGTGCCCGCCCCAGGCACGCCGAAGCGGCGCACGGCTTCCAGATTCGAGGTGGCGTCGAAGCCGGCCAGATATGCGGCGCGCGAGCAGGACGGCGCGGCGAGTTCGTGAGTGCGGCGTGAGCCCATTTCGATCATCCGGCGACCGTCGGCCGCGCTCACCATGCGGGCGGCGGCCGAGGCGATCGCGCTGTCGTGATTGAGGATCGACAGGGCGAGGGTCTCCAACAGGACGCATTCGGCGAAGCTGCCGCGCACCGAAAGAATCGGGGAGCCTGGGAAATACAGCTCGCCCTCCGGATAGCCGTCGATATCGCCGGTGAAGCGGTAGTCGCGCAGCCAATCGATGGTCTTCGAGTCCAGGAAACCGGCCGCGATCGCGAGCTCCGATTCCTCGAAACGAAAATGCGCCAGCGCGTCGACCAGTCGGCCGGTGCCCGCGACAACGCCGTAGCGGCGACCGTTCGGCAAGCGCCTTGCAAACACCTCGAAGGAGCAGCGGCGGTGCGCCGAGCCGTCGCCGAGGGCGGCCGCGAGCATGGTCAGTTCGTACTGATCGGTCAGCAGTGCGGTGCTGCGCATGTCCACGCAAGCCACTGTAGACAGCTGTGGCGGGCATGATAGATCGGTGTGGCCGGGGCGTCTGTCGATTCCTGGTGCGCGGGTGTTGTGTATCCGGAGTCGAGTCGTACCCTGAGTGTTATGGCCTTGTGCGAAGTGAACGCGACACTGTCGGCGGCACAGGCGACTCCGGAGGCGGTCGAATACACCGAGATCCTGGAGGCCGAGGACCGTCCCTGGGTGACGGTCGTCTGGGATGATCCGGTCAACCTCATGCACTACGTCGCCTACATCTTCCAGAAGCTGTTCGGCTACAGCAAAGCGAAGGCGACCGAATTGATGCTCAAGGTGCACAACGAGGGCAAGGCGGTGGTGTCGTCGGGTTCGCGGGACAAAATGGAACAGGACGTGCGAAGGCTGCACGCCGCAGGACTCTGGGCGACCATGCAGCGGGACGACTGACCGGTACGACTACCCTGACGTCAGTGCGTAAGTGGAGCCGGAAGAACTCGCTGAGCGGCCTCAAGTTGCGATCCGAAATGGACACGCGTGAGGCGAGCGTACTGCGGTCCCTGGTCGGCGCCGTTACCGGCCTGCTGACCGAGCGGGCCGAATCCGCGCCCGATGATGAGCTCGCCGAGCTCACCGGGTTGCGTAGCGGCAATACGACCCCGCCCGATGATCCCCGGCTGCACCGGCTGCTACCGGATTTCCACCGGAGTGAACCGGGCTCTCCCGATGCCGATCGCGCCGATCTCAACAGTGCACTGCGCGGCTTGCACGAGCCGGAGATCATCGATGCCAAATTGGCGGCCGGATCGGTGGTGCTGAAAACGGTGCCGACCGACGGCGGGAAGATCGTGCTGACGCCGGAGCAGGCCGACGCCTGGTTGACCGCGCTGACCGATGTGCGGCTGGCATTGGGCACGGTACTCGGAATCGATGCCGAGACACCGGATCACCTCGAACCCGATGATCCGCGTGGGCCGCATCTGGATGTTTATCACTGGCTGACTTGGATGCAGGACTCCCTGCTGCAGGCCCTCGCACCCTGACGGTCCGGGTTGATCGTGACGAGCACCCAGGAGAATGCGCAAGCGGGACAGCGGAATTCGCTCACCGATGTGCCCAGCCTGCTGGTCGGGCACCATCATGTGCTCGATCCGGATGCGACGCTGGGCTCCGGCGCGGCGACCGGCTGCACCGTCGTGCGCATACCCGGCGGTGCGACCGCCGCGGTAGATGTGCGCGGTGGCGGACCTGGGACCAGGGAAACCGATCTGCTCGACCCGGGCAACACTGTGCGCCAAGTGAATTCGATCCTGCTCACCGGTGGTAGCGCCTACGGACTCGCGGCCGCGGACGGCGTAATGCGTTGGCTGGAGGAACATCGCGAGGGCATACAGATGGATCCGGTTGATCCGAGTCGGGTGGTGCCCATCGTTCCCGCCGCGGTGATCTTCGATCTTCCGGTGGGGGACTGGCGAATTCGACCGACCGCCGACTTCGGTTTCCTGGCGGCCGAGGCGGCGGCGGAGGAGTTCGATCGGGGCTGCGTCGGCGCGGGCGTCGGTGCGCGGGCCGGTTCGATCAAGGGCGGCGTGGGGACCGCGAGCGTCGTGCTCGGTGCGGGTGCCGCCGCGGGCATCACGGTGGCGGCGCTGGTCGTCGCCAATCCGGTCGGCTCGGTCTTCGACCCGCGGACCGGCCTGCCATGGGGCGTCGGGACCGAAGGCCACGAAGTATTCGGCCTGTATCCCGCCACGCCCGAGCAACTGGCCGTGGCAAACGCCCTACCGGTCAAGGGCACCGTTCTCAACACGACGATCGGCGTGGTCGCCACCGATGCACCCCTGGACCCCGCCGGTTGCCGGCGCATGGCCACCACCGCCCATGACGGGCTCGCCCGCGCCATCCGTCCCGCCCACTCACCCCTCGACGGTGACACTCTCTTCGCGCTGTCCACCGGCACCGCCGAAATCACCGCCGCCCCGATGCCGCCCGCCTTCCCGTCCGACCTACTGGTGCTGGATGAGGTTTGTACCGCGGCGGCGGTCTGCGTCGAGCGCGCCATCGTCGACGCGATCCTTTCCGCCAACTCCGTGGCCGGCATCCCCGCCTACGCGGACCTCTTCCCGCGCTCCTAGGGGGTTCCCATACCGACATGCCTGGCGGAATCCGCGAAAGTGCGCCGGGAGGGTACCGGCCGACAGGTGGGCGGGAATAGCCGAATATTCTGGATCGTTGTCGGGTGCGATATGTCGGCAGCGGATATCCCGAATGCGGAAGGGTTTGAACTCGTGCTGGTGATCAGGACCGACCTGGTGGAGGCGATGGTGGCGCATGCGCGCGCCGATCACCCGGACGAGGCCTGCGGCGTCATCGCCGGTCCGGAGGGTTCGGATCGGCCGGAGCGATTCATCGCCATGGTCAATGCCGAGCGCTCGCCGACCTTCTACCGGTTCGATTCCGGTGAACAGCTGAAGGTGTGGCGGGCGATGGACGATGCCGACGAGACCCCCGTGGTGATCTACCACTCGCATACCGCCACCGAGGCCTATCCGAGCCGCACCGATATCTCCTATGCGTCCGAGCCGTTCGCGCATTACGTGTTGATCTCCACCCGCGATCCCGAGCAGCACGAGCTGCGCAGCTACCGGATCGTGGACGGTGAGGTCACCGAGGAGCCGGTCCGGATCGTCGATGCGTACGAGACCGTTTAGTACCCCTATGTTCGTCGAATTCGAGGAGTTCCAATGCCGGTAACCGTGTCCATCCCGACCATCATGCGTGGCCTTACCGGAGGCGAGAAGCGCGTCGACGCGCAGGGCTCGACCCTGTCCGCGCTGATCCACAACCTCGACGCCAACCATCCAGGCCTCGCGGAGCGGCTGCTCAAGGACGGCAAGCTGAACCGCTACGTCAACATCTACGTCGACGACGAGGATGTGCGCTTCGCAGGCGGCCTCGAGGCCGAGGTGCCCGAGGGCGCCAGCGTCACCATCCTGCCCGCCGTCGCCGGAGGCTGATCGACCCCGTGACGCGCTACGAATCGCTGATCGCGACCCTCGGCAACACCCCGCTCGTCGGGCTGCGCAACCTGTCCCCGCAGTGGGACGGTGACCACCCGGTGCGGCTGTGGGCCAAGCTCGAGGACCGCAACCCGACCGGTTCCATCAAGGACCGGCCTGCCCTGCGGATGATCGAGCAGGCCGAGGCCGACGGCCTGCTGCCCCCCGGCTGCACGATCCTGGAGCCGACCAGCGGAAATACCGGCATTTCGCTGGCCATGGCGGCCAAGCTCAAGGGCTACCGGCTGGTCTGCGTGATGCCGGAGAACACCTCGGTCGAACGCCGTCAGCTGTTGACCATGTTCGGTGCGGAGATCATCGATTCCCCGGCCGCGGGCGGTTCGAATCAGGCGGTCGCGCTGGCCAAGCAGATCGCGGCGGAGAATCCGGACTGGGTGATGCTGTACCAGTACGGCAATCCGGCCAATGCCTTGGCGCACTACGAGACCACCGGCCCGGAGATTCTCTCCGACTTGCCCGAGATCACGCATTTCGTCGCGGGTCTCGGGACAACCGGCACGCTCATGGGGACCGGTCGCTTCCTGCGCGAGAAGGTGCCCGGCATCGAAATCGTCGCGGCCGAACCGCGCTACGGCGAACTCGTGTACGGACTGCGCAATATCGATGAAGGCTTCATTCCTGAGCTCTACGACGAGTCGGTGCTGACCACTCGTTTTTCGGTCGGTCCCTTCGACGCGGTGAAGCGCACGCGCGAGCTGGTGTTGGAAGAGGGCATTTTCGCGGGCATTTCGACCGGCGCGATTCTGCATGCGGCGCTCGGTGTCGCGCGTAAATGCGTGCGTGCGGGCACGCGGGCCGATATCGCCTTCGTGGTTGCCGACGGCGGATGGAAGTACCTGTCCACCGGCGCGTACGACGGGACGCTCGAAGAGGCCGAGGAACGCCTCGACGGCCAGCTCTGGGCCTGAATTCGAGCGATCCGGCCTGAGCGTGCGCTTTTCGCGCGGAAAGCGCACGCTGTATCTCTGGCCGATTGGTCGCGATACGCCCCGGTACTCTCGAAAGAGCGAGTCCCTTGTCGCATATCCCCGGCGTCCGGGCCTCGCTCGACGAGGAGGTTGCGATGACCGGCGGTTCGGGAATCGGTTCATCGTTCGATCCGGAACGGATCGCCGCACTACGCGCCCGACTCGGGCGGCCGCGCGTGCCCTCCGGCGCGCCTGTCCAACCGAACAGTCTCAAACAGCTCTGGCTGCGCGCGGGCGTCATCATCACCGCATTCGTTGCCCTGCTCTACGGCGTCGAAGGCGTCGACGAGCTCGACCACAATCAACTCGATTACAACGGCATCGAACCGCGCGAAGCGGACGGCCTGTGGGGCATTCTCTGGGCCCCGGTCCTGCACCACGGCTGGGATCACCTGTTCGCCAATACACTTCCGGTTATCGTCCTCGGTTTCATCACCCTGCTCGCGGGCATCGGGCGCGGACTCGCCGCCACCGCGATCATCTGGATCGTGGCCGGAATCGGCGTCTGGCTCACCGGCGCCACCGGATCGGTGCATCTCGGCGCGTCGTCGCTGATCTTCGGCTGGCTGACTTTCCTTATCTCTCGCGGCTGGTTTGCCCGCAACGTGGTGCAGATCGGCATCGGCCTGGTTGTACTGGCGATTTACGGGTCGGTGCTGTGGGGTGTGCTGCCCGGACAACCCGGAATCTCTTGGCAGGGGCATCTTTTCGGGGCGATGGGTGGAGTGCTTGCCGGCTGGGTACTCTCTGCTGATGAACGTCGACACCGTCGCGGGGATCGAGCCGGAGTCAATGCGTAGCCGAGGTACTCGCGCGGCGCGCAGCGGTACGTGGGGATCGGTTCTCGAGCGAGCGCAGCGAGCGAACAATGAACACAGCTGAGTTCGCATTCACGACATCGCCGAGCGCTGGCGAGGCGATGCCGTGAGTGCGAATTCGTCGTGGGAGCATGGGGGAATGCGCCTTACCGTCATCGGGTGCTCGGGCAGTGTGTCCGGCCCGGACTCCCCAGCGTCGGGGTACCTACTGACCGGGCCGGATATGTCGCCGGTGGTCATCGATTTCGGACCCGGCGTGCTCGGCGCATTGCAGCGCTATGTCGATCCCGGCGAAATCGATATCTTCCTCACGCATCTGCATGCCGATCACTGCCTGGATCTGCCCGGACTGCTGGTCTGGCGGCGCTACCACCCGACCCCTCCGGTGGGGCAGGCGATCGTGCGCGGTCCGTCCGATAGCGCGGTGCGCATCGGCAATGCCTCCGCCGAAATCGGCGGTGAATGCGACGACTGGTCCGACGTCATCGACCATCAGACGTGGGTCGAGGGCGAGGCGGTCGAATTCGGTCCTGGCCATACGGTGCTCGCACGTCGGATGCATCACCCGCCGGAGTCGTACGGGCTGCGCATCACGACCGCGTCCGGGCGGACCTTCGTCTACACCGGCGATACCGCGATGTGTGATGCGGTACTCGAACTCGCGCAGGGCGCCGACCTGCTCATGTCGGAGGCGTCGTGGACACACGATCCGGCCAACCGGCCCGCCGGCATTCATCTCTCCGGCACCGAGGCGGGCATTATCGCCGCCCGTGCGGGCGTGAAAGAGCTGCTGCTCACCCACATTCCGCCGTGGACCTCTCGCGAGGACGTGATCGCGGAGGCGAAGGCGCAGTTCTCCGGACCGGTGCACGCCGTCACACCGGGCGAAACCTTCGACATCTGACCGGTTGCCGCGCGCGGTAGGCCATGTGACTAGGCTTGGCGCGTGTCGAGACGAGCCGATGGCAGGGCGGACGATGAGCTCCGCGAGGTACGGATCACCCGTGGCTTCACCACGCATCCAGCCGGTTCGGTGCTGGTGGAGTTCGGGCAGACCCGGGTGATGTGCACCGCGAGCGTCACCGAGGGCGTGCCCCCGTGGCGTCGCGATTCCGGGCTCGGCTGGCTCACCGCCGAATACGCGATGCTGCCCGCGGCCACGCATACCCGCAGCGGGCGGGAGTCGGTGAAGGGCAAGGTCGGCGGGCGCACCCAGGAGATCAGCCGGTTGGTCGGCCGGTCGCTGCGCGCATGCATCGACCTGGCGGCCATCGGCGAGAACACCATTGCCATCGATTGCGATGTGCTGCAGGCCGACGGTGGGACGCGGACCGCGGCCATCACCGGTGCGTATGTCGCACTCTCGGATGCGGTGACCTACCTCGGCGCGGCGGGCGGATTGGCCGACCCGCAGCCGATCTCGTGTGCGATCGCCGCGGTGAGCGTCGGCGTCGTCGACGGCCGGGTGCGGTTGGACCTGCCGTACGAAGAGGATTCGCGCGCCGAGGTCGATATGAATGTGGTCGCCACCGATACCGGCACCCTGGTGGAGGTCCAGGGCACCGGTGAGGGCGCGACCTTCCCGCGCTCCACCCTGGACAAGCTGCTCGACTCCGCGCTCGCGGGATGCGACCGGCTGTTCGCCATCCAGAAAGAGGCGCTCGCACTGCCGTATCCGGGTGTGCTGCCCCAGCCTGCCGAGTCGAAGAAGAAGTGATGTCGCGCCGCGTCCTGGTCGCCAGTCGCAATGCCAAGAAGTTGAACGAACTGCGTCGGATCCTCGCCGATGCGGGTATCGCGGGTATCGAGATCGTCGGGCTCGCCGATGTGCCCGCCTACGACGAGGCGCCCGAGACCGGAGCGACCTTCGAGGAGAATGCGCTGGCAAAGGCGCGCGATGGTGCCGCCGCCACCGGATTGCCTTGTGTCGCAGACGATTCCGGTATCGCGGTGGACGCGTTGAACGGTATGCCCGGTGTGCTGTCCGCGCGCTGGTCCGGGGGGCACGGCGATGACGCGGCCAATAACGCGCTGCTGCTCGCGCAACTCGGTGACGTACCGGACGAGCGGCGCGGTGCACAGTTCGTGTCCACCTGCGCGCTGGTGGTGCCCGGCGGCACCGAGATCGCGGTGCGCGGTGAATGGCCCGGTGCGATCGGCCGGAAACCGGTCGGCGACGGCGGTTTCGGCTACGATCCGCTGTTCATACCGGCGGGCGGCGACAGCACCGCTGCTCAGCTGACCCCCGCCGAGAAGGACGCCTTATCGCACCGCGGACGCGCGCTCACCCAACTTCTCCCTGCGCTCGCGGCCCTCGCCGAGTCCTGAATCAGCCGCGCGCTCGGGGGACCCGGCGGATGCGGGCCCCGGCGATGGATGCTGTACTCCAGGCAACGGGTGCGGGCCCCGGCGACGCGTGCGGGCGATGGGTGCGGCTCCACAGCGGGTGCGGATCCCGGCGACAGGCGTTGGCCGCGCGATGGGTGCGGGCCTCGCTGCGCGTGTTGGCCCTGTGACGGGTGTGGATCCCGGCGAAAGGTGGCTGGGGGTGAACTCGGGAGTGTGCAGTGGGGCTGTGGAGAGGGAGCGGATCCCGGCGTAGGAGCTGGCCCACAGCGGGTGCGGATCCCGGCGACAGGCGTTGGCCGCGCGATGGGTGCGGGCCTCGCTGCGCGTGTTGGCCCCTGTGACGGGTGTGGATCCCGGCGAAAGGTGGCTGGGGGTGAACTCGGGAGTGTGCAGTGGGGCTGTCGAAAGGGAGCGGATCCCGGCGAAGGCGCTGGCCCACAGCGGGTCCGGATCCGCTGTGGGCCTGACTCCGGTCAGAGGTTGAAGTCTTGTTTGACCTTGTTCGCGTTGACGTGTTCGACGAAGAAGGACAGCAGCGGGATGGTGCCTGCGATCAGGGTGCCGACGGTGCGCGGGATCGGCCAGCGCACCTTGACCGCGAGGTCGGCGGTGACCAGCAGGTAGACGAAATAGACCCAGCCGTGCACGACCGCGATCCAGTTCGGGGTGTGCACGTCGAAGCCGTACTTGGCGATCATTTCGCCGGTGAGCAGCAGCAGCCACAGACCCGTCGTCCAGGCGAGCACACGGTAGCGCAGCAGCGCGGGCTTGATCTTCGCGACGTTCGTGGCCGTCGGCTCGGGGGTGAGCGTCGCGGCGGATTCGGTCGAGTTCTCGCTGGTGGTCAACCGGCGCTCCTGTGTGTGTCGTGGGCCAGGCCCGCATCCCGGACGTGTTGGTCGATATCTTGCGCGTGCAGCTCGGCCAGATACTTGTTGTATTCGGCGAGCACCGGATCATCGTCGCGGGCAGCCTTGGGCCGCTCGGGCAGCAGTCCGGCCGGAATCTCTCGCGGCGCATCGACTTTCGTGGGTCGGCGCGCCTTCGCGGGAGCCGGTTCGGCTTCCGGCTGCTTGTCCGCTTCGGATTCCAGCCGCACGAATCGGAAGTACGCGAAGACCGCGAACCCGGCGAACAGCGGCCACTGCAATGCGTAGCCGAGATTCTGCCCGGTGCCGCTCGCGGATTCGAACCGCTCCCACTGCCACCATCCCAATGCCAGGCAGGCGAGGGCGGCCACGATCACCAGCACGATGAGAGCCGGGCGATTGTGTGCCGAGCGGCGAGGTGGAGCGGACACGCATACCACGGTACCCGTCTACTACACGGTACGTAGGAGCAGGTAGGGCCTAGAACTTGTAGGTGATGCCGGTCATGCGCTCGGATTCCTCCCACAGGCGGCGCAGCAGTTCCGGATTGTTCGACAGCTTGCTCGACGGTGAGGGCTCGACCGGGCCCTGGCTCTGGAACAACCGGTTCGGACCCCAGTAGGTGGTTGGGTCGGCATCGGGCATGGTGGCCGCGAACAGCGTGGAGTGGGCGGCCTTGGCCGGGGGATGGCCGATGATGCGGATGAAGGGTTTGCTGATCCGGTCCAGTGGGGTTTCGGTCCTGGCGAACAGATCGGTCGCCGAGACGCCCGGGTGCACCGCGTAGGAGCTCTTGTCGGAGCCCGCTTCGGTCAGCCGCCGCTGCAGTTCGCGGGCGAACATCAGGTTGGCCAGCTTGGACTGGGCGTAGGCGAGATTGCGCCGGTAGCGGCGGTTCTCGTAGTTGAGATCGTCGATCCACAGCTTCGGGGTCTGTTTGTGTGCGATGCTCGCCAGGCTCACCACCCGGTCCCGGAGGCGATCGAGCAGCAGTCCGGTCAGCGCGAAATGTCCGAGGTGGTTGACGCCGAACTGAGTCTCGAACCCGTCCTTGGTGCGGGAGAACGGAATGTTCATCAGACCGGCATTATTGATGAGCACATCGAATTCGCCGGTCTTGTCGGCGAATTCGCGCACCGATGCCAGATCCGCCAGATCCAATTGCTCGACCCGGACGTCGCCGTCGATCCGGTCGGCGATCGGCTGCGCTTTCGCGACATTGCGGCAGGCCATGATCACGGTGCCGCCCTTGCCGGCCAGCACTGTGGTGGTCTCGACGCCGAGGCCGCCGTTGGCCCCGGTGACGACAAAGGTGCGCCCACTCTGGTCGGGCATATCTTTCGGGTTCCATGCCATGAGCCGACCTTACTCTGGAGTAAGTTATGGCGGAAGAGCGACACGCGATCTGGACCGACGGAGCGCGCGAGTCCGTTCGCGCCTAGTGCTTGTGCCCGAATACTCGTAGACGTATATTCGTATACGAGTAAGGAGGTGTCCATGGCCACGAAGCGCAAGGTGAACAATCTGCTTGCGCTGGCGGTGCTCGCGACCGTCATCGAACGGCCGATGCACCGCTATGAAATCGCCTCGCAGATGCGTGAGCGCGGCAAGGACCGCGATATGGACATCAAATGGGGCTCGCTCTACACCGTCGTGCAGAACATGGAGAAGGCGGGCTTTCTCGAGGTCGTCGGCAATGAGCGCGACGGTGCTCGGCCGGAACGCACGATCTATGCGATAACCGATGCCGGTCGCGCCGAAATGGCGGACTGGACAAGGGAATTGATTGCCGAGCCGGCACCGGAACATCACCGGTTCACGGCCGGACTCTCCGTCGTGGCGGCATTGCCGCCCGATGAAGTCGTCGAGTTGCTCGGCCGGCGCATCGACGCGCTGGGTCGCATCATCGAGGCTGCGCGCCGAGAACTCGATCAACTCGCGGCTGCCGATCTGCCCAGGCTGTTCGTCGTCGAAGCCGAATACGGTGTGGCGATGCTGGAGGCCGAGGTGGCGTGGGCCGCGTCGCTGCGTGACGAGATCGCCGCCGGCGCTTTCCCCGGCGTCGATCTGTGGCGGCATATGCATGCCGTCGGCATGGCGCCCGCCGAGGTCACGGAGATGGTGGAAAGGGGGATGGTGGAAGGGGGTATGACGGAATAGAGACCGGGCCCGGCGGGGTGCGGCAACACCGCCGCCGAGCCCGATGTAACCGTCTCGAACCGCGTCCGCATGCGCGCACCCGGCTACAAGGCTGGCAACCACAGAATAACTGGGTGTGCGGTGGGGCGGTCGGTTCGGGCTTTCGACGAACCTGTATCGCACATAACTGGAGTACACCCATGTCCAAAACAGAAACGGCCATCGTTATCGGCGGTGGTATCGTCGGACCCGTCACGGCCACCGCATTGCACAAGGCGGGCATTGCCGCTCGCGTCTACGAGGCCTATCCGGGTCCTACCTACGGCATCGGCAGCGGGCTGGCATTGGCGCCGAATGGTGTTGCCGCCCTCGACATTGTCGGTGCCGGCGACCTCGTTCGTGAGATAGCCAGTCCGATATCGCATACCCAGCTGTCGGTCGGCGGCAAAGTGCTGCGGATGCCGGAAATGCCGGACGTTCCGTCGTTGAAGATGGTCGACCGCAATGAATTGCACCGGACGCTGCACGATCATGCGGTCGCCGCCGGCGTTCCCTTCGAGTACAACAAGCGACTCGTCCGGGTCGAGGAGGACGCCGACGGTGTCACCGCGTATTTCGCCGATGGCAGCCGCGCAACCGCCGATGTGCTGATCGGCGCGGACGGTATTCGATCCACGGTGCGAGGTCTCATCGACCCGGATAATCCGGGACCGGAGTACACCGGGATGATCGGATTCGGTGCGATGCTCGACGGCGATTTCGGAATTCCGCCGGAGACAATGGTTTTCGCATTCGGGAAGAAGGCGTACTACCTCTACGGAGCCGTCGACGGCAATAAGGTCATGTGGGGTGCGAATCTACCGCACAAGGAGTACCTGTCGCTGACCGAGGCGCGCGCGATTCCGGCCGAGCAGTGGTTGGCCATCCTGCGGGAGACTTACGCCGAGGACACCCCGGGCGGTGAATTCGCCCGCAGGACCACGGCGGAAAACCTGGAAACGACTGGGGCACTGCACATTATGCCGCCGGTGCCGACCTGGTACCGGGGGCGCATGGTGCTGGTCGGGGATTCGGTGCATGCGCCGTCCAACAGCTCGGGTCAAGGGGCGTCGCTGGCCATCGAGAGTGCGGTGCAGTTGGCGCGCTGTCTGCGGGACCTGCCGGATCACACCTCGGCCTTCGCGGCCTATGAAGGGGTGCGGCGGCCTCGGGTGGAGGGTGTCGCGGCGCGGGCGCGCAAGATCAACCACAGCAAGACGCCAGGGCCGGTGGCGCGCCGGATGATGTCCATGCTGATGCCGCTGCTGATCAAAGGAATGAACCCGGAGAAGACCATGGGGGTCGAGCAACGGTATCGGATCGATTGGGTTGCGCCGGTGCAGCAGGAGCTGGCGACTGTGCGGGCGTAGGGCTGGTGCTGCCTGTCCCTTCCAGGGGCGGGCAGCATTATTTTCGAACCCGATGGCGGGTTCGTCCGTAACGTAGGAGATGGGAACCGAACACCAGGGGGATGGATGGTGCATACCGATCCTGCGCTGCAGCTGACCGGGCTTTATAAGCGATTCGGCGGTCCGTGGGTGGTCGACGATGTCGGCCTCACGGTGCCGCCGGGCTCGTTCTTCGGGCTGGTCGGCCCGAACGGTGCGGGCAAGACGACCACCTTGTCGATGGCCTGCGGACTGTTACGGCCGGACGCCGGACAGGCGCGGATCTTCGGCGTCGATGTGTGGGCCGATCCGATCGCGGCGAAGACTTTGGCGGGCGTTTTGCCGGATGGACTTGCGCTACCGGAGCGCCTGACGGGCCGAGAACTGCTGACCTACACCGGTCTACTGCGCGGACTGCCCGCGAATACGGTGGCCGAACGTGCCGAGGAATTGCTCGGAGTCTTCGAATTGACCGGTGCCGAGCGGACTCTCGTCGTCGACTACTCCGCGGGCATGCGCAAGAAGATCGGCTTGGCGACGGCGCTGCTGCACGCGCCGAAACTGCTGGTGCTCGACGAACCGTTCGAGGCCGTGGATCCGGTATCGGCGGGCACGATTCGCACCATTCTGCAGCGGTTCGTCGCGGCGGGCGGCGCGGTGGTGCTGTCGAGTCATGTGATGGCGCTGGTCGAGAATCTGTGCGATCGGGTCGCGGTGATCACCGCCGGGCGGGTGGTTGCCGCAGGCACGCTCGACGAGGTGCGCGCAGGCAGCACCTTGGAGACGGCGTTCGTACATCTGGTCGGCGGCCGGGTCGGCGGGGAGGACGGGCTGTCGTGGTTGGCGTCCTGATTCGGATGCGGTTGTTGCTGACCAAGCGTGCGCTGGGCAATGGCTGGCAAGGTGTCACGTTCGTCAGCGGTGTGATCATCGGACTCGTATTCGCGCTCGGCACAGCGGGTCTCATCGGATTCGGGGTCCGGGACGGTGATGTGGCCGGTGGCATCACGGTGGCCGCCGCATGGTTCGGGATATGGACGCTCGGCTGGCTGTGCGGTCCGGTATTGATGGGCAGTAGTGATGAGACCGTCCAGCCCGAACATCTGCGGCTGTTGCCGCTGAGTAATCGGCAGTTGGCCACCGGGCTATTGGCGGCGGCTTTCGTCGGGCCCGCGCCGGTGATCAACCTGCTCGCCTTCTCGGGACTGATTGTGCTTGCAGCGCAACTGAGTTGGGGTGCGGCCGTGGTGGCGCTGGTCGGTGTGGTGTTGCAGTTGATATTCGTGGTGCTGCTCTCGCGGGTGGTGCTGGCGTGGATCGGTGCCGCGATGCGTTCGCGGCGGGGGCGCGATCTCGGGGTGCTGCTCGCCGGTCTTGCCGGGCTGGCCTACTACCCGATGAGTTTCCTGCTGAATCATGTAAGTTCGGTGCGGGGGTCGGCACCGTGGTTGGCGAATGTGTTGCGCGCCTTGCCATCCGGGTGGGCACCTGGTGCGGTGGGGGCAGCTGCGCGCGGTGACTGGCTGGTGGCGCTCGGCGCGTTGGTCGGATTGCTTGCCTTGACGGCGGTGCTGTGGCAGGCATGGTCGGTGCTGTTGCGGCGGCGGTTGACCGCGCCGCTGGATTCGGTTTCCGGCACGGGCGGGCGTGGGATGCTGCTCGGCCGGGTGCGGACGTCCGGGCCGGTGGGTGCGGTGATGATCAAGGAGTTGCGGACGTGGTCTCGCGACAGCCGACGCCGGGCGGCGCTATTGCCCGTGCTGCTGGTAGGGGCGCTGCTGCCGGTCTTTCCGGCAATCCAGGGCAACGGCTCGGGCGGTGTGGTGTTCGCGGGTGTGAGTGCCGCGTGGTTCGCGGGCCTGGCCGCCAACAATCTCTACGGCTACGACGGAACCGCGCTCTGGCAGACGTTGGTGACGCCCGGCGCGGCGCGCGCTGATGTGCGGGGGCGGCTGCTGGCCCTGCTGCTGGTGATCGGCTTGCCGTCCGTGCTGCTGGCCGTGGTTCTGCCGGGTGCGCTCGGCCGCTGGTCGATGTACCCGTGGACGCTGTCGCTACTGTTCGCTGTGCTCGGCGTCGTCGCGGGCTCGGCCGTATTCCTGTCGGTAACCGCGCCCTACCCGCTGCCGCCGCGTACCGGAAACCCCTTCGCGTCCTCCGGAAATCCAGGCTGCGCGAAGGCTTTGGTGCAATTCGCCAGCAGCCTCGGCCAACTGATCGCGGTGATCCCGGTTCTGATCGTGCTGATCATCGGCCTTGCCCTCGACCTGACCGTCGTGCTGTGGCTGGCCCTGCCGGTCGGGATCGCGATCGGGGTCATCGGAGCAGTGGTCGGTGCACGCCTCGCCGAAGAGCGGTTGTCCGCGCGTGGGCCGGAGGTTCTTGCGGCTGTGCAGCCGCGTTGATACCGGTCAGGAATGCGATCGGTGTTGCGGGTCCAGTCGTCGGCGCAAGCGAGCAGCGGATCGTCTGGAGACCGAAAGTTCCGGGGACTCGCGTAATCGCATCGACGATTGCGCTCACGCGAGCGCCGCGTCGAGCTGGCTTCTGAGGTAATCGCGATCCGTCGAGCGCAGTCATACGGCGGTGCCGTTGGACGCGTCGTGCCGCCTTTCGACTGCGCTCGGCGAGCGAACCGGACCTGATTGCGCGGCAACGCATCGACGGGCGGAGGGGCAGGGGATCGGTGATCGGCTGGTCGAGTGTCGGGTGAGAAATACACTTGTCGGGTGGGCGATAGGGATTCCGAGTCCACGGCGACCGCATACCGCATGCGTCCGGTCATCGATCGAACATTTCGCTCGACCGGGCGGTGCAGGCGTACCGCTACTTCCGTGTGGACAATCCGTTCGGCAAGGTCGTCAGCACCATGCCGTAGCTCGGATCAGGCCTCGAAGGGCACGGTATTGCCTGCCGCATCGCGGGTTCCGGCGGTGGCTTCGATGGCGGCCGCCAGCTCGGCGACGGTGCTCCAGGTACGCGGCGGCTCCGCCTCGAGATTGCCTATGGTGTACCAGGTCTCGGTCTTGCGATAGCGAACCAGACCTTTACCTGTCGCATCGACGGTCACATCGAGCTCGCCGGAGACCGTCCCTTCCTCTTCGGTCATGACGGCGGCCTTGGCGGAAATCTCGATGATGTCGCTTATTTGAACTCTCCTCGACTGACGCAGTCGGCGACTGCGTTGCGCAGTGCGGTGTGTTCGGCGGGATCAACGTTCAGCGCATATTTTACTTTGATCTTGACGTAGTGCTCGAGATAGCCACACCGGAATTTTCCCGGCGGCAGATAGTTCGCGGCGTCCTGATCACCCTTGGACCTATTGGCCGAAGGATCGGAGGCGATCAGATTGACGGCGTCGTTGGCGATCCGGCGGCGGGTATCTTCATCGCGCTTATTCGCACCCGAACGCCAGGCCTCGGCCAGCGGCACGATGTGTTCGGCGTCGACACCGGCCGGGTCGGTTATGAACTTGTACGGCTTGAGTTTCCCGGTCTTCGAATCCATGACGCCGTACTGGTCTTGCCAGCCGCCGCCCTTACCCACCTCGAGCTCACAGGTCTTCGGGTCGAGTTCGACCGAGCCCGTCGCGTCCCTGAGCATCATCACGTCACGGCTGGTGCACTTGCTGTACTGCGCGAAATCGGGGCCGAAGCCGTGCTCGGTCTTATTGGTGTCCCAGTGCGGGAACTTCTCCCGGCTGTAGCCTTCCATCGTCTCTTCGGGCGCATCGACGAGCTGGCCGAGCAGGTCGTTGATATCCGTGCCGGATACCGTTGCGGCATTCGTCGGTCCGGGGCCCTTGCCGGTATTACCGGTCCGGTCGTCGATAGAGGAACAGCCGACGGTGACAACGGCGGCCAATACGACGGGTGCACAAACAGCGAGTACGCGACGCGCGGTGCGGGACAACCACTTCACAAAGATCGAACTTCCTAGCCTCGCACCGATGAACTTGTCGGGCGTCAAGCTACCTGCGCCCGCTCGTCCCGTATGTGATTGTCGCGTATGACGTTCGGCACAGCTAGTCGAGGAACGCACGGTGTGGCAAGGGGACTCGACGGTAGATGTGGAACCACCCCTGACTCGGCGTGCCGGCGCCGTTCCAGGGGTGGTCGTGTCACGAATGAGCTCGTGCGCGGCCGATGAACGGGCCGGTTGTCCAGGCCGGATGATCCGTTCTCGCGGCGCCACGAGGCTGATGAGGGAAGTCTCGTCGTGCCGTGTCGTCTGCGGATAACTCTCGTGACGGTCTGTGTGAACTTCATTGTTCTTACGTAGAGAGACAGTAGATCAACTCAGATTCCTTTGCAATCGCTTTACTTAAGTCTGAGAATCTCCTGAATGGCGCATCGGCCGGTTGAAACATGTACGGCTCACATACGGAAGTTAGGTTTACCTGCGGTTGTGCTGAGATCGGCCGTGCGGATGCCTTCCCGACTGGTGACGATCGTCACATTCGGTGGCGGGTCACAGCGGGGCCGAAGCGTGTGTCGAAACCAGGTGCAGGCACAAAACCCGGATCGCCGATCAAACCCGAGTGCTCGCACCGGATCTGATCGGAATGGGTGCGTCCGGGAAGCCGGAGAGTGCCTACCGCCTCGCCGATCACGCCTGCTATCTGGATGCCTGGTTCGACGCGCTGGGCTTGGAACAGGTCGTCATCGTCGGCCACGACTGGGGTGGCGCGCTCGGTATGCACTGGGCGGCACCGCATCCGCGGCTTCGCACTGATCGAGACGTTCCTGCGGCCGATGCGCTGGGACGAGCTCGCGCCGCTCGGCGCCGAACTGTTCCGGAAATTCCGGACGGCCGAAGGGGAGCGAATAGTGCTGGTGGAGAATACGTTCATCGAGTTCGACCTGCCGAAGGGCATTGTCGATCTGAAGCAGGAAGATCACGATGTGTGCCGCGCCCTTCCCCACGCCGGAATCGCGCAAGCCGATGCTGGCCTGGCTGCGGGAATTCCGCTGGAGGCCGAACGGTAGATGATCCGACTGCACGACGCCGCGGCGGTAATCCGGCTGTATCCGGATTACGCTGCGGCGCAGGCGAAAATGGACGCGATCGCCGGGCTACTGAATTCGGACAGGTTCCCGATGCTCGACTGATTACGCGTTGGCTGGAAAGCGCACGTCGGTCAGTTCTTCGGATTTGGTCCACAATGCGCTGGCGAGGTCGGCATTCGCGGCGGCTGTGCTGCGGCCGACGATCTTCGGGTGACCGCGGAATTCGAACCAGCTGTCCGGGCCGACGTAGCTTCCCGGCGGCAACTCCTGGCTGGTGGCGAACAGCGTGGGCAGCGCGCCGAAACTCGCATCCTGGGCGAGCAGTTTATTGTTCACCCGCATGAACTCGTGCAGCATCCGGTTTCCGGAGTGGCCCATCAGATTCGTTGCGGCCCAACCGGGATGGGCGCTCAGCGCGAGCCGGGATCCGGTTTCGGTGAAGCGCCGCTGTAGTTCGAGGGTGAACAGCAGGTTGGCGAGTTTGGATTGCCCGTAGGCGGCGCTGGAGTTGTAGGACCGAGTTTCCCAGTTGAGGTCGTCGAGGTCGATGCTGCCGCGGCGATGCGCCTGCGAGGAGATGGTCACCACGCGATCGGTGATATGGGGCAGTAGCAGATTCGTCAGTGCGAAATGGCCGAGGTGGTTGGTGCCGAATTGGCGTTCGAAACCATCTTTCGTGCGTCCGGCGGGGACCATCATGATGCCCGCATTGTTCACCAGCACATCGATATCGCCGGACCAGTCCGCGGCGAAGCGACGAATGGAGGCCAGGTCGGCGAGGTCGAGCTCGCGCACCTCGGTGCGACCCGACATGTGCTTCGCCGCTTCCTCGCCGCGCGCGATATCGCGCACCGCGAGCACGACGTGGGCGCCGACGCGGGCCAGTTCGCGGGCCGTCACCAGGCCGATTCCACTATTGGCGCCGGTGACGACGACGGTGCGGCCGTCGAATCGGGGCAGATCTGCGGAAGTCCACTTGTGGTTCGTCATAACGCCCAATGTAGGCAGTGACAACAAAGTAGTCAATGTCAACAATCCTGCGATATCGGATATCCTGCAGCAACCATGAGTTTTGTCCGCTCCCGCTCCTATCACCACGGTGACCTGCGCGCCGAGCTGCTCCAGCGCGCCGAGGCCACATTGCGCGAGTCCGGTGTGGACGGGCTGTCACTGCGTCAGCTGGCCCGCGATCTCGGCGTCAGCCATGCTGCGCCGAGCAGGCACTTCCGGGATAAGCAGGCGCTGCTCGACGCGCTCGCGCTGGTCGGGTTCGATCGGCTCGCCGCGATGTACGGCGAGGTCGACCCGACCGGATCGTTCTCCGAGCGGCTGCATGCCGTCGCGCTCGCCTACCTGGATTTCGCGATCGACAATCCCGCGCTGCTTGCGCTGATGTTCGCCCACAAACACAGTCCGACTTCGGGTGAGGAAATGCCGGCCGCGGTCGAGGGGGCATTCACCGTGCCCATCGCCTTGATTGCCGAGGGGCAGGCGGGTGGCGAAGTCGTTGCGGGTGATCCGATGCGGATCGGTATTGCCGCCATTGCTTCAGTGCAAGGGTTGGCCACTTTTGTCGGGTCCGGGTTCGTCGAAGCGGAGAACGTGGAAGCGGCACTGGCCGAGACGATTACCCAGCTGACCTACGGTCTGCGCCCCCGCGATTGACCCGTGTCTACCTCACGATGTCTCAGGCCGGTCGGAGCAGCGGACCGGTGAGTACACCGCGAATGGTCTTGGTGGCGACGACCGCCCAGCCGCTGACCAGTCCGATATACAGCACGACCGCGGCGACGGCGAAGAGATCCGCCCCGGTGTGGCCGTAGAGCACGGTGCTGCTGGTAATGCAGGTGCTCAGCGGGGAAGGTGAAGCCCCACCAGGTCAGTTGAACCGCAATTCGCCTGTGCAAGCGGTCTTTACGGTGACGGCGGTGGCCAGCGCCAGCCACCGCATCGCGAATCCCCAGGTGACGACGCCGAAGATGACCGAGAAGACGGTCAGCCCCTTGGCATAGGGGTCGGGCAGGCCGAGGGACCGGCCTCGGCGAGCAGGCCCGCGGCGGTGACGGACTGGCCGAGTACGAGCCAGAGGGTGGGCACCACGCCCGACTGTGGAACGCCGTGGTGCACCAGTCATGGTGGTGGCGACCAGCGCGGCGATCAAGCTCAGGCCGAACATGGCCAGGCACAGCAGGATCCGCAACTCCTAACCTGCTTCGGAAGTCTGGGCCGTCGGCGGAATTCCGGTGTCCAGGAAGCGGATCAGGCGATCGATGCGGATGGTGTGGTCGATACAGCGTTCGAGGTTATTGCCCACCAGGGCGATATCGATGGCGGCTTCGGTGGCGGTTCGTTCGGTCAGGGCCGAGTGGAGTTGTCGTTGGAGTTGATCCATTGCGGGGGTCCCGGATTCGGGAGTAACGGGTTGGCGGCCGGTGGCGACCGATTCGCCCGCGAGGGCGGTGTGGTGTGCGGCCAGCCGACCCATGGCGGTGAGGATATCCATCAGATGTTGGGGCGCAATGGGTTCCGGATGGTACTTGTAGACCTGATCGGCGATGCGGTTGATCAGCGAGCCGATCCGGGACAGTTCACCGGCGATCTGGATGGCGGTGACCACATGCCGTAGGTCGCGTGCGACCGGGGCCTGCAGTGCGAGCAACACCACGGTTCTGGCCTCGCAGGCGGAGTACATCTTCTGTAGCTGCTCGTCGATCGCGAAGGCCTCATAGGTGGCGGCGAGATCGGCATCGCCGAGCGCTGCCGTGGCACGCTCGGCGGCATCGTGGGCGAGCCGACACATGAGCGTCAAATCATTGGTCAACGCGATGAGCTCGCGAGTGAACTGGGTCCGCACTCCGCACATTGTCGCTTATCGCCGCGCTATCCAGTACACAAATCTCGAGTCGATCGTCGCATGGGGCGGAATACGTGGTGGCACTGCTGACCCCACGCCGTCGTGACCGGCACAGTGCCAGATGCGATCGGCCGGTGCTAGCGTCGGCGCATGGCGAACTTGCGTGATATTCAGCACCGAGTCGTGACAACATTTCAGCGGCGGCTGGGGAATCCGATTCTGCGCAGATTGCCGACGCAGCAGTTGCTGGAGACCGTCGGGCGCAAGAGTGGGCAGCCGCGTATTACGCCGATCGGGGGGCGACGCGTCGGCAAGGAGTTCTGGCTCGTCTCCGAATTCGGTGACAAGTCGCAGTACATTCGAAATATCAAGGCCGACAACCGGGTTCGATTGCGGGTGCACGGACATTGGCATACCGGGACCGCACACCTACTGCCGGATGACGATCCGCGCGCGCGGTTGCAATCGTTGCCCAAGGCCAACAGCGCGGGCGTTCGATTGCTCGGCACCGACTTGCTGACCGTCCGGATCGATCTCGACGACTGACCCACCGCGTGCGTCCGATCACGCGCGATCGGGTGCGAACAATTTGCTGACACGATGGAAGTCATGCTCCGTGCGTCGACTTCCCGCTGAACATATCCATCCCGCTACCAGCCGCGCTCACCCTGGCCCCCGGCTCGGAAAAGTATCCTTCATCCCGGCTCCGGTCGACCCGATCAGTACTCCCTTCGGCTACAGACTGGGGCTCACCGGATTTCGCCGGGACAACGACGGCACATCGTTCGAGTTCCCGACCCGACACCGTTCCACAACCGGACCAGCATGGCCGCCACCTGGGAGCGATTGCTGCCCGGAATCGGCATGGTCTTGGGTGACCAGCCGCGCGACCTCCGCCCGATCTGGTGCGGTTCGGTCAGTCGTTGGACGATCTCGTCGAGGCGGTCGGTCGGCTGGTCACGGCCGGGAACAGTCCGCAGATGTATCTGGAGGACGATGGCCTGGTGCCGTTCCCGCAGCGCGTGACCGAATGGATGGACAAGGTCGGGCCGGAGCTGAAGGTGCTCATTCCGGATTGCGGCCGCTGGCCGACGCGGTCACCGCGAGTGCGCGGCGCATCGATCTCAGCAGTCTGATCAGTCGGGCGCTGCACGAAACCGACGATGACGCCGTCAGGGTGCGCGTCGGCATCAAATAAGGCACTACCTGCGCAAACGCAGGTCGCAAAAGTTGATATTTCGCACTGCGATCTTCGGTAGCCTGCCAGCAGAGCTTTTCGTGAAGGTAGTCCCTACTCGGCACGAAGGCGGTGTGATAGTGAAACGCGGCGGCGGTACGACATCGGGAAACGATAGCGGGCGCGTCCTGACCATCGCGGCCGTAATCGCCGCCGCGCTCGCGCTGGTGGTCGCGATCGCGCTACTGCGGTCGAATCAGGATCCGAACAACGACGCACCGACATCGGGCACGTCGAGCGCCAAAGCCAGCACCGCCCGTCCCGAGCCCCCGCTCGTGCCGCAGTCGAACCGCGCGACGACCTCCACGGGGCAACCGGCGCGCAAGCGTGGCGACGATTGCTCGCACGAGGGTGTCGTCGCGCAATGGGATCAGCGCAACGGCCTGTGGGTCTGCGCACCGCAGGAACAGGCGCGCGAGGCGCACCGGATCGGCGACGACTGCTCCCACGACGGGATCGTCGCGCAATGGGGACAGTCGCCGGATGGCCACTGGACCTGCATACCGCAAGGTCAGGGCGTCGCGGAACCGCCGCCGGTCCCGCAGAACCAGGGCCCGCAGAATCCGGTTCCGCAGAACCAGGTCCCACAGAATCCGATGCCGGAGAATCCAGTCCCACAGAATCCGGTTCCGCAGAACCAGGTCCCGCAGAACCCGGTGCCGGAGAATCCAGTCCCGCAGAATCCGAATCCCAACCCGATCCCCAACCCGATGCCTGAGAATCCGTTCCCATTCCTGCCGCCACTGCCTCCGCTACCCGGATTCCCATAGCCGATCGACGACGAACTCTACGACCGGCTGCGCACCGAATCGCCGGTGCACCGCATCGCCGACACTGATTTCTACTTGGTCAGCCGCTGGGATCTGGTCATGGCGGCGACCACCCGCCCTGCCGACTTCTCCGCCAACCTCACCGCCGCCCTGATGCGCCGACCCGATGGTTCGGCGGCGGTCTTCGATCTGGACGGCGGGGGACAGGCCGTCCACGTCCTGGCCACCGGTGAAGACCCGACCCACCATGTGCACCGCGAACTGGTGCTGCCCGCGCTTGTCGACGCCAACCGGGGCTGAGCGGCGTTGTCTTCACCGGATCTGGAGCGGGCCCTCGATAGCGTGGATGCATTCGGCTCGGCCGCCGCGATCATTGCGGTGCAGGCGCTGTGGAGCTATTACTGGTTCCGCTACGGCCCGCTGGAATGGGTGTGGCGGTGTGTGACCTGGTGGCAGCTGGTGCCCAACCGTCTGACGCGACAGGAACGCCGGAAACTCCAGGAACGCCGGAAACTCACAGTGCCGTATGGGCGCGGTCGCTAGGGAAATCTCAGCAACTCCCCGCAGACTGGGGCGTCATGGACCAGTTGGTGCTGATGTTCGTCTTGCTATTCGCCACGATCCTGGCCGAACCGCTCGCTCGGCGGCTCGGTGTCGCATCGGCGGTCCCGATGACGGTATTCGGATGTGTGCTCGCGCTGATACCCGCGGTTCCTCGGGTCGATGTGCCGCCCGACCTGATCCTGCCGCTGGTGCTGCCGCCGCTGTTGTACGCGGCGGCACGGCGGACTTCATGGCGGCAGTTCGCGGAGAACTGGGGTCCGATCGCATTGCGCGCGGTCGGGTTGGTTTTGGCGACGGCCGCCGCGGTTACGGCGGTCTTCCACGCCTGGTATCCGGCGCTGCCATTGGCGGCTTGCTTTGCGCTCGGTGCTGTTGTGGCCCCGCCCGATCCGGTGGCCGCGACGGCCATGGCAGGCAAGCTGGGCCTGCCGCGCCGCCTGGTGGTGACGCTCGGCGGTGAGGGGCTGTTCAACGATGTGACCGCGATCGTCATCTATAGCGTCGCGGTGCAGGCCGTGCTCACGGGCAAGTTTTCGGCATGGCATGCGGTCGGTGAGTTCGTGATCTCGGCGGTGGTCGCGATCATTGTCGGGATGACGCTTGGCTATGCGGGCAGCAAGTTGACCAGCAAGCTGGCGGAGGCGTCCTGGCAGGTGGCGCTGAGCCTGCTGCTGCCGTTCGCCGCTTACGGTGTGGCCGAGGCATTTTCGGGATCGGCCGTGCTGGCGGTACTGGTGTGCGCACTGTATCTGACCGATGCGGGCACCAGTTTCGGCGATCGCGACTACCGCCTGGTCGGCGATGCGTTCTGGGAGATCACCGAAATGCTGATCAGCGGTTTCGCTTTCGGGTTGATCGGCCTGGAACTCGGTGTCGTACTCGATGATACGGGCGACGACTGGCCGCGACTGCTCGGCGTCGCCGGCGTCGTTGTCGCCGTGGTGGTCGGACTGCGGCTGGTGTGGCTGTTGACCACCCTATCCCTGCGCAGGTGGTGGTGGCGCGACGAGGACGCCGACGAACCCTACACCTGGAAGGAGACGGTCGTCACCTGGTGGGCGGGCATGCGGGGTGTCGCTACCATCGCACTGGCACTGGCCATTCCGTTGCTCACCGATGCCCGCGAACCGTTTCCGGGCCGCACCCAGATCCTCTTCACGGCCTTCGCCGTCGTCCTGTTCACCCTGCTGTTACAGGGCCCAACATTGCCACTTGTCGTGCGGCTCACCGGTGTTCAGGCCGACTCCCAGAAGGAACGGCTGCTCGAACGGAGCCTTTGGGAACGTGTCGTCCGCGCGGAACTCGACTGCCTCAAGCAGATCGCCGAAACCGAAGGCCTCCCCGACGAGGTCTACGAACGCCTGCGCAACCAACTCCGCCAACGCCTGGCTCGCGCCGATCCGGAGGCCGCCGACGAGGACGCCAAGGCCAACGCGGCCCGAGATCTGAAGCTGGTGATGAAGATTCGCGATATCCAGGGCGATGTCCTGGAAGCGGGCCGCCGCGAAGCTCTGGCCGCCCGCCGTGAACCCGGCATGCCCCCGGACCTGGTCGACCGGGTGACTCGACGCCTCGACCTCGGTCGGCGATAGACCGGCTCCCGCCTACTTCGCGCCGACGCCCGCGGAGCGGATCGCGTCGAGCACTTCACCGTAGGAAAGGGTGGAATTTACGGTGATGGTTTCCGAGGTGCGGTCGACGTCGACCGACTGCACGCCGCCGAGGCTGTAGAGCGCGCGTTCGGCGACTACGGCGCGTTCGTCGGAGTAATCGGTCATATCGAAGGTATAGGTCATCACGACCTCCTTGTAGGTGGCTGTCCTTCGGTTCGGCAGATAACCGAATCAGGAGTTTCCAAACGCCGCGCCGGTACGGTGTTTGATTTCGGAATAACCGGGCATAGCCAGAAGGTAATGTCAACCAGCGCAACGGGATTGTCATGATCATTATCATCGGGCTCGTCGTTCTCATCGGCGCGGTAATCATCGGCGTTGCCGGAGTGGCGGCCAATACGGGCGAAGTTCGTACGTCATCCAGCGATTTCGGGGTATTCGACTATCACTTCACCGCTTCCGCGGGGGAACTTTTCCTCTACGGGATCGCGATCGGAGCGCTCGGGATGCTCGGCCTGGGCCTGCTGCTCGCGGGCGTCTGGCGTAGTTCCCGCCGCAACAGCGCCACAAGGCGCGATCTGCGGCAGTCGCGCCGTGAGTTGGCGGCCCAGGAGAAGGCCAAGGCCGCCGAGCGGCGTCGAAGCACGCCACCGGCGGCACCACCGCCTGCCGCGACCAAACCCGCCGCGCAGGTCACCCCGCCGCAGGGCGGCAAGCCGGTGTGGAGCTGGAATCGGTTCATGCGCCAGCCCAGCGGGTCGGCACCGGTCGAAACATCCGGCCGGACAACGGTCAAGACGACCAAGTAAAGGAAAGAACAATGATCGTCCTCGGCTTGATACTCCTCATTGTCGGGTATCTACTCGGAATCGGTCTGCTCACCACGGCCGGAATCATCTTGCTGCTCATCGGTGCGGTATTGGCCCTCGTCGGGTCGGTGGGGCGGCACCCGGTCGGCGGTCGGCGGCACTACTACTGACGCCGACGCGCTGAACAAAGGACGGGCCGAGGGGTTCCTTCGGCCCGTTCTCATATCCCGGCGATACCCGCCAATTGACCGATGGCGTAGGTGACCGCCATCGCCAGCGCACCACCGACCACCACTCGTACCACCGCGCGCCCGCGATTACTACCGCCGAGCCGCGCGCTGACCGACCCGGTGATCGCCAGCGCGATCAGCACCGCCGCGAATGTGACCGGAATGCGTGCGGTGGTCGGCGGCAGGATGATCGCCAATAGCGGCAGCAGCGCACCCACGGTGAACGCGGCCGCCGAGGAGACGGCCGCTGCCCACGGATTGGTCAACTCCTGTGGATCCAGGCCGAGTTCGGCCTCGGCGTGGGCCAGGAAGGCGTCGTGCGCGGTCAGCTCTTCGGCCACTTTGCGCGCCGTCTCCGATGTCAGCCCCTTCGACCGATAGATATCGGCCAGTTCGGCCAGCTCGGAGTCCGGTTCTTCCTTGAGTTCCGTGCGTTCCTTGGCCAGTAGCGCCCGCTCGGAATCCCGCTGTGCGCTAACCGAAACGTATTCGCCGACGGCCATGGAGATCGCACCGGCGGTGAGTCCGGCAATGCCGGCGGTGAAAATGGCCGAGGCGCTGGTCGTCGCCGCGGCGACACCGACAACCAGCCCTGCGGTCGAAACAATGCCGTCATTCGCCCCGAGTACGCCCGCCCGCAACCAGTTCAGCCGAGAGGCCAGACCGTCACGATGTGGTTCATGTGGGTGCGGCGAACCGGGCGTCTTGTCCATAAGCCGCAGACTATGCGAAAGTCCGCAAAGTATCAGCTAGCCGAACCGCCAGCGCAACGATCGTCAGGGTCGGATTCGCATGGCCGGTGGTCGGGAAAACCGGACTGCCCGCGACGAATAGATTGGCCATTCCGTGCACCCGGCAGTCGGTGTCGACCACGCCGTCGCGCGGATCCGTGGACATCCGGGTGGTCCCGGTCGGATGTGCCCAATCGGTGAGCATCAGCGGCAGTTCGCTGTCCATCCTCGCCCAGTCGTGCAGCGTTGGAGCCGGGAATCCCAGTCGTGCGAACTCCTCGACCGCCACGGCTGCCGCCCGGCGCACAGTTGTGTCTTCCTGCGGATTCACCCGCCAATCGATCCGGGACAGCGGTACGCTGAGCCGATCGGTTCGGTCGGTCAGGGTGACGCGGCTGTTCGGGTTCGGCAGCTGTTCGACCATGCAGCGCAATTCGATTCGATCGAGTTTGTGCGGCAGTCCGGCGTGTTCGATGAGCCTGGCGCGCGCGCCCGCGAGCAGTAATCCCGCGTGGCTCACCGCGACTCGCGCGTCGTGCCGATCGCCGCGTCCACGCAGCAATTGCTTCACCGACTCCCATGGATCGTCCTCGGCGGGCACCTCCTGCAGCCACAGTGCGCAATTGAGCAGGCCTTCGTCCTCCTGGATCTTCGGCGAGAGCGCGACGCCGTGCAGGAAGGTGCGCTTACCGTGCGGCGTCTTCACCACGTACTTGCCGAAGCGTTCCAGCGCGCTGTTCGCCACGGCCGGATCCAATGCGCCGACCGCACCGCAGCGGTGATCCATCAGATAGCGCCCGACCACGTCGTGCCGGTTGCCGATGCCACCGGGCCCGCTTCGCCGAGATGCCAACAGCAGCCGCGGATTTCCGATACCGCCGGTGGCCAGGACGAAGACGGCAGCGCGCACCGGCCGCGGCCGCGGATCCGCACCGGCTACCTGGACTGAAACCACCCGGGTGCCTTCGGGATCGGTGTCGATATGGGTGACAGTCGCATCAATGAGCACCCGGACATTCGGCGCGACAAGATCTTTCACGTGCGCACCGAAGCGCTTGCAGTCGAATGGATCCACCGGATCCCGGCTGATCTGCCAGAAGTACGGACGCAGGCGCGTCGGATCCAGGGCGTCCGCGGGTTGGGGCCGACCGGCCAGCTGCCAGAACGCGTCATCGGTGAAGCCACTGCCGCAGCCGATGCCGATATGTTCGGCCGCGCGCGCCAGATACGGTTCGAGGAGGGCCGCGCCGATCGGCCATCCGGAACCGGAAACCCAAGGACGGCAACTGAAATCGAGATCGTCCAGCAGGCCGCAGCGGCCGCTCCAGGTATGGGATGCACCGCCCAGGATCCGGTCGCCCGCAACCCGATCCGACTGTGCCCGGCGTGCGCCCACATTCTCGATATCGGCCAATGCATCGACCTCTTCGGTCGCGGTCAGCCCGCCGCTTTCCAGCACCAGGACGCGTAGCGGGGTTCCGGCAAGTTCGGTCGCGATGGTCAGTCCGGCGGGCCCGGATCCGATAATGACGATATCAGCGCTCAGCTCGTCGTCACCGACCGTGCGCAGCTCATCGATTCGCAACGGCGGTCCTCTCCCAACAACCGTATCCAGCCTATGAGACCCGACATCGCTGCGTTCGCGGTTCAACAACCTCGGTTGAAGAATGCCCGCACATAGCCCGCGGACTGCCGGATGTACATCCAGGTCCAGAACTTCAGCCCACCGTCGCTTGGACTGGCCACCATGGTCAACTCGCCGTGGAAGCATTTGCCGACAATGTACCTGGCCCGCGACACATGCGGGGTATAGGTCACCACGATGATGTGGTGCCAGCCGTAAAGGCTTGCGCGCCGGGCGATTTCGTGCGCCTCACCGTCAGTGGTCCACGGATCGGGTACGAAACAGCTGACGGTGAACTCGAATCGGGGCGCGCAATACCGATCCATCACCGAATCGTTCTCGCCGGTCGATCGGGAAATCAGCAGTTGCGGTGCGTATCCGCGTTCGGCGAGATCGAGGCCGACATCGAAACGTTCATAGGCGGTGCCGCCCAACACCACGATCGCATCGGCACGGCGCAACGGATCGGTCTGCGGATGCACATACACCGGCAGACCCGCCACACCGAGGACCGCGACCAGGGCGAGCAGTGCACCGAAAAACAAACCAGCTCGTCTGGGGCCGGACACCGTTCCGACGATACCCGTGTCTGACATCGGCGCAGTTCACACCCGAATCCCGGTGTGGCACAGAATGTCCGGTGACCATGCCCGAATCTGCCGCGCCCTAACGATAGTCGGGGTTCTCGAAATCGAATCGGCAGCCCGCATCCCATTCGGAGCGCTGATTTCCGTGGGCGGGGATGCCGCTGTTGTCCTTCAGCATCCGGGCCAGGTGCAGCAGGTTCCATGTCATGAAGGTCGTATTGCGGTTGGTGAAGTCGTTTTCCGGTCCGCCGGAGCCCGGATCCAGATACGACGGCCCGGGGCCTGCCTCGCCGATCCAACCGGCGTCGGCCTGCGGTGGAATCGTGTAGCCGAGGTGCTGGAGGCTGTAGAGGATATTCATGGCGCAGTGTTTGACGCCGTCCTCGTTACCGGTGATCAGACAGCCGCCGACCCGGCCGTAATAGGCGTACTGACCACGCTCGTTGAGGATCGACGAATTGCCGTACAGTCGCTCGATTACCCGTTTGGTGACCGAGCTGTTGTCGCCGAGCCAGATCGGTCCGGCCAGCACCAGGATGTCGGCGTCCATCACCTGCCGCTGCAGCGCAGGCCATTCGTCGGTGGCCCAGCCGTGCTCGGTCATATCCGGCCAGACGCCGGTCGCGATGTCGTGATCGACGGCGCGGATATGCGAAACCTGGACGCCGTTCTTCGCCATGATGTGGGCGCTGACATCGATCAGACCCTGTGTATTGCTCGGCTCGGGGGAGCGCTTGAGCGTGCAGTTGATGAACAGTGCCCGGAGGTCATCGAAGGTTGTCATCTCCGAAGTGTGTGCTGGTCCGGGGGGGCACGACAAGGAGTTCGCCCGGCATGTCACGGACTCGTCAGATTGCGACTAGAGGTTCTTTCAGAAAGGTGCCGGACCGGGCGCACCGGCAACCGGTGCTGCCGGGGTGACCACGGCGTGCGCGGACTGCGTGGACCGGACCCGGCGGGCCCGCAGCCGCTGTCGATGCGACGCCCGCGATCTGGTGACCCTATCGATCGGAACCACGGGTGGACATGCCGATACGCCTTGCGTACCCGCGCACACAAGTCGATACAGCGCGCCCGCACGGCGGCACTCACGACGGCGATCGCATCGACCCAGAGAATTCCAGGCAACCATCAGCATCCGATAAACGTTGAATAAACGCCGCCTAATCCGCGACGTCAGCGGTCGGCGCGGCACTGAAGAGCCGGTCGACGGTGGGCGGGGCCAGCCTCGCCCGCCGAAAGATCTCGGTGGCCTCGCCGAACTCCGCCGCGGCCGGGCCGGTGCGTCCCTGTGCCGCCAACGCGCTCGCGTGCAGAGCCAGGGCACGCGCCCGATCGATCGGATCGGCGGCCTTGGTGAGCAGCCGAACCGCCTCTGCGGCTTGGCTTTCCGCATCCGCCACATCGCCGGCGCGCAGTTGGATCTGCGCCAATCTGGTTCGCGCCCAACCCTCCCAGAGTCGCACACCATTGCGCTGCGCGATCCGCACGGCATCGCGGCCGAGTGCGAGGGCGCGCTCGTGCTCGTCGCACATCGATAGCGTGGCGGCCAATTCGTGGGTGGCCCAACCGAGTGCGACCGGATTCGAGGACGCCCGCGCCAGCGCGATGGCCCGATCCGCTATATCGATCGCCTCGTCATATCGCCCGGCCTCGCAATAGGTTCGGGTGACCAAGGCCAGACACCAGGCCTGCATCGACCGGTCACCGAGTTCACGGGCGAAACGCATCGCATTCTCGAAATGTCGACGCGACGTTTCGATATCGCCGAGTCGCCGATCGGCAATGCCGAGCAATACCTCCGAAAGCACCGCGATCCGGCGATCAGCGTCGTCGGTGGGTGGCCCGGCCGCCGCGTCGAGATACTTCAGACTCGCCCCGACCTCGCCGAGCCCGACCTGCAACAGCGCGCCGAGCGCGACCCGGATGCGGCGTTCGCTCGCGTGCGACTCGCGAATTGCGGTGTCCAGCAAGGCCGTCAGTGCTTCGGACAGTTCCCTTGCGCGGGTGCCCGCGTCCATCCATTCGGCCATAACCCAGGCCAGATCCGCCGCCACCCGCAGTGCGCGCCCACCGCTTCTGGCGGCCTGCCGGTGCAGCGCGATCACCACCGGTCGCTCGACGTCGTTCCAGACCTGTCCCTCGGCTCCGCCTGCGAACTGTCGCCCGGGCACCGTGGTCGGGATCAACAGGCGCGTGGTGTTGCTGTAGTCGATGGCGCTCAATAGGTTCTTCGCACCCGCGAGGTAGTAGTCCAGCAGCCGGACCAGCACCGCCGACTCGTCCTCGTCGGCGACGCTGTGGGCGAAAAGGCGCAGCAGATCGTGGAATCGATAGCGGCCGGGCACCGTCGTCTCGAGCAGGCTCAGGTCGACCAGCGATTCGCATATTCGCTCGGCCTCGGACTCCGCGATGCCGAGCACCGCGGCCACGCCGTCGACCGGCAGATCCGGGAAGTCGACGAGCGCGAGTGTGCGAAAAGCCCTGGCCTGCTGCTCGTTCAGCTGCCCGTAGCCGAGCCGGAACGCGGCTTCGACGCCGAGTTCACCGGTCTCCAGCACCGCGAGCCGACCCTTCTCGTCGGCCAGTCGCGCCGCGAACGATCCGATCGTCCATCGCGGGCGCACGGCGAGTCGCGCGCCGACAATGCGGACTGCCAGCGGCAGGTAGCCGCACAGCGCCACGACCTGGCGTGCCGCGCCTTCCTCGGCCGCGACGCGTTGCGGGCCGAGGATGCGGATCAGCAATGCCATGGCTTCGTCGCGCTCCAGTACATCGAGGCGAGTCCGGCGCACGGCGGGCATCTCGGTGAGCGCCGAACGACTGGTGATCAGCACGGCGGTGCCGGGTGTTCCGGCGAGCAGCGGCGTCAATTGCGCACTGCCACGGGCATTGTCGAGGACGATCAGCATGCGCTTACCGGAGAGGCGGGTGCGCAGTTCGGCCGCGCGATCGTCGACGGTGCCCGGAATCTCGCCTTCCGCGATGCCGAGCGCACGCAGGAATCCGCCGAGTGCGTCACCGGGTGAGGTCGGCACCGGATCGACGCCGCGCAGGTTCACATACAGCTGTCCGTCCGGGAAGTGATCGCGCACGTGATGGGCCACATGCAGGGCCAATGTGGTCTTGCCGACGCCGCCCATGCCACCGATCGCGGAAATGGCGACCGCGCTGCCGCCGCCGGTCAACTGCTCGGCAATGTGCTCGACCAATTGCACGCGGCCGGTGAAATCGGCGATATCCGGCGGCAATTGCGCGGGCACGACCGGCTCTGGACCGTAGCCGTTCGATCGCGGTGTCGGCATTTCGGCACGCAGGATGCGTTCGTGCATCGCGGTCAGTTCCGGACCTGGTTCGACGCCGATCCCGTCCACCAGATCGCGGCGCGCCCGTGTGAACACCGCGAGCGCCTCGGCCTGGCGGCCGCAGTGATACAGCGCGGCCATGAGCAGTGCCCGGAACCGTTCGCGCAACGGATGCTCATCGATCAGCGGACCCAATTCGGCGACCGCGTCGGCGGCGCGACCGACCTCGATATCCAGGGCGAGCCGGTCTTCGAGAATCGTCAAGTGCCACTGCTCGAGCCGGGTGCGGTGGCGTTCGGCGAAGGGTCCGGCCAATCCGCTCAGCGCGGGACCACGCCAGCGGTCGAGTGCGGCGATCAATGCTTCGCGTGCCGCGTCCGGCATTTCGCCGCGCACCCGTCCGGCCGTGGCCACCAGGGCCTCGACCTCTTCGATATCGGTCGAGCCCGGCGGGATCCGCAATGCGTAACCGTCACCGACCGAGACCAGCACGGTCGAGGGTGCGCGCGAAACCCGCTCCGGTTCCAGCACCCGACGCAATTGCGCGACATGGGTGCGCAGCGCGGCGACGGCGCGCGGCACCGGATCCTCGCCCCAGATCCCCTCCACCAATTCCGCTGCGGTGACCGACTTTCCGGCACGCAGCAACAGCGCGGCCAGTACCGCGCGACGTTGCGGAGGACCCAATTCGAGCGACGTCTCCCCACGCCACCCGCAGACCTCACCCAATACCGAAAACTTCACCGACCCGACCTCCCGGACCGGGGAGCTTACGCGCGCATCCGTCGAACGGCTCGTTCATTCCTTGACTATCCGGTGTTCATCGATCCTTGCTACAGCGGTTGCACCTCGACCGCCGGTCGATCGGGTGGCCGAGCATGCGAGGTTTCATCACAGATCCGGTGGCACCTGACCTTGCCGACTTCTACTCTCGAGCAGGCACGCGCATATCGTCGGCTTCATCAGCCCTGTCCCCGAGGAGACCAAGGGCGAAGATCTCGGAATCCTTGTGGATCCGGTCGCCGATGGTCGGCTCACGCCGTTGATCGGTCTGACGCTCGACTGGGAGCAGACCGCCGATACCTTCCGCAAATGGGTGCTCATGGCGACAGCTGACATGATCACCCCATGATCGAATTGCGTAATGCACGGTGGGCAGTGGCAATGGCGGCGGCCGCGGTACTCGTCGCGGGCTGCAGCGGCAAGGACGACGCGGCGGATCACTCTTCGGCGCCGACCACGCCTCGCGAACAGCTGGTACTGACCCCGGAGGAATTCCCCGCGGGCACAAAGAAACTCGATCTGCCGCCGGAGCAGCTGCAGTCGACGGTCGCCGATCTCACCGCAACCCAGCAGAACGCCACCTTCACACCGGCGGAATGCGGTTCCACGCAGCAGGATCTCGGAGCAGCGACCAAGGAACTGCTCGCGCAGTCGTCCATCTCCGCTGCGACCGGTAAGTCGGGCCAGATTTTTATCGAATTCGTCTCCGGGCGGACCGGAGATCTGCAACGGATCGCGGATGGCAATAAGCGCTGCGGTTCGGTCGAGGTGGTCGCGACCTATGACGGCCATCAGGTCACCGCATCGGAGCGCGTCACGAGTCAGCCTGTGCCTCAGGGACTGAATGGCGCGAACGCAATCGCCTACCACGCGACCAGCACCGCGACGACGGATGCCAGCGGTACTCCGCTGACGCAGAACGCGTACCTGGGCTACGCCGAGGTCCGAGGCATCACGGTCGCGGTTCGCGTTGCCGCGCTGGATGATTCGCTCGACCAAGCGGCCTTCGATCAGTTCTTCGTCGCAGCGGTGCAGAAGGTGGTGAAGGCGGCCTAGCCTACTTGCGGACGATCAGTTCCAACGCGATATTGTCCGGATCCCGGAATTCGAGGATATAGCTGAACCCGATGTCCTTGATGTCTTCGCGCGCGATCCCGCAGGCATCGAGATGCGCTGCGGCAGCCTCCAATTCGGCCAGCGAGTTCAGCGGGAACGCGAGATGATCGAGCCCGACCCGGTTCTCGTCGAAGCTGTCGGTGCCGACCGGCCGCAACCCGATCATCCCGTGCTCCATCCGATAGATCACCCCGCCGAACAGGAACCCGAGTTGCTCCCGTGTCGCCTCATCCGCATCGGCGGGCACCTCCAGCGCAACCGGCCATCCGAACACCTTCTCGTAGAACGCCCGCGACCGATCGATATCGCAAACCGTCAGTCGTACATGGGCAATGGCACTAGTGGTAATCGGCATACCCACATGCTCGCACCCACCGCCGATTACCCGCTGGTTAACCCCTCCCACCTGCCGTTTAGGTAAGCGCCGACCCATGCTGTAGCGTTATCCCTACCGACGCGGGGTGGAGCAGCTCGGTAGCTCGCTGGGCTCATAACCCAGAGGTCGCAGGTTCAAATCCTGTCCCCGCTACAAGGGAATTGGCCCGGAACACATTGTTCCGGGCCAATTTCGATTTGCTTCGGTCTGGCCTGGACTATTTCGGGCCGGGCTCAGAACCGTTCCAGTTCGTACAGGCGGGTGCCTGCGGAGTCGAAGACGACCGCGTGGTCGGCATCACTGAATTCGACTTTGTACGTGCTGCGGTTCGGGCTTTGGGTGACCACGAGGGAATAGCGTCCGTCGGCGCCCGCCTTTCCCGAGATGACGCAGGTCATCGGGCCACCGATATCGAGTGGTTTGCCCTGGTAGTAGTAGAAGCCGTCGCATCGGCCGCCGCTCGAGCTGAAGGTCTTGGTTCCGGTGGCGTCGGATGCGGTCCAGGTGCCGACGATCGCCGAGGAGTCTGTCGCTGTGCGGCCTCGCGGGCTCGTGCCGCCGCTAGGCGAATTCGTTTCGCTGCGGCCGGGACCGAGTCCCGACGACGATTCGGCGTCGGCCCCCGTGCCCGTCAGCCGGCCGATGACCAGGCCTGCCAGGATGATCACGACGATCACCGCGACGATGGTGACGCCGGGGTGCCTGCTGGCATAGTTGACGATCTTGCTCTTGTTCCTGATATCGACCGAACCGTTGACGCTGGCCCCTTCCAGCGAAACTCCTGCGAACTGACGAGTATTCGATCGCTGGACGGAAGTCTGTGCGACGGGTGAGGCGGCCTCGCGCAGCGCGGCGCCGAAGTGCGGGTCCGCGGCGGCGGCCTCGTCGATTACGCGCTGGGCGTCGGCGCGCGTCTGTGGTGATACTTCGCCCCGCTGCGCCTCGGCGACCAACCGTCCAATCGCGGGGTTGGTGCTGCCCAGCTTCATCGCGACGATATTCCGGACACGGTCGACCGCAAGGTCGAGCGCCTGGTCGGTCAGGCCGTTGACCTGCTTCCCGACGCGGTTCGCTTTTCCGACGGACCACGCGATGAGCAGTCCGATGACGAAATCCATATCCTATCTTTCACCTTCGGTATCGTCGTCGGATCTGAATCCGGACAGCGTCTGATCCGGGCGGTTCCGTTTGTACTTGCCGTCGGTCCAGAAGCTGATCGTGCCCCACACGCCCAACGCGGCCAGGCCCAAACCGATGAGGGTGAACAGCGCGTCCATCCGAACTCACACCGCCCGTTCGGAAATCGTGACCTGTGCGCGTGGGTCTTCAGCGCGAATCGCCTCAGCAACAGCATTCATGAACTTGCGGTAGATGCTGTACCCATTCATGGTCTTCGGTGAGAGCGGGATGAACATATACGTCTGCTGTGTCGTTTTGTAGGTGTCGATGCAACTGCGTCCCGAGGATCCGTATGCGGTGTCAGCGATCGCGATATGAAAGGTGATCAGCTCGTAGAAGCCCGACAAACTCCGCACGGAAAAGTTCGTTCTTCCGCGTTCGGCGCCTTCGAAACGCACCGAGCCGACGCCGAGCATTCTGGTCGTGTCGCCGACTTGCTTGGTGATTTCGGCGAATCGATCCGCCGAGAGCAGAGTAGAGATGGCGAAATGGGAATCCGCGTACTTGTGCCTACGGGGCATGGTGACTCCTGGGCTGTTGACGTCGGGAACGTTGAATCATTCAGTGCCGCAAGGGGAGCGGGCGACACCGCGGTCACAATTCTGGCAGTCCGGAGTGGTCTGCCGCTGTAGTCTGTTCGGCCTACATCCGCGCACATCTACGGCGTGGCAGTGTCGCGGGACAGGTCGTCGAGGCGGGGCGCGAATCGGTGCCATCGGCGATTCCGGCAATTCCAGCGAACCGCACCTGCACATTCATGCCGAACGCGACGGGGCGCCGCGCCGCCTGGTTTCCAGAGGATGCGTCGACGCTTCCCCCGTGGCGCGATCATCACCTGGGTTCACCGGCGTAGTGCTGCCACCAGTCGCGCCGGAACGTCGCTCGTAGTACTCGTCCAGCATCGGCCGGCTAGTGCACGGCATCCGGTGCAAGAGAATCCACGCCGGGCCGATCGGTTTCGGGTTCTGCGGTCAATCGGCGCGGGAGTGCGAACACACCTGCCGCGACGGCGACGAGAATGCCGATGGCCCACCACAGTGTTCGCGCGAACGTGTGAGACATGTTGTGCGCGTTGGCTGCTAGCCCCGCCTTGGTCAGCGCTTGCTGCAACGGCTCGGAGAACGGCTGTCCGGGTGCGGGTCGGCAGCTGGATGGAATGGCGGTGGGGTCGGTGGCGGCCGAGCGATCGTGTACGCAGGCGCGGAACTGGGTCAGTATCTGGTCTCGGGCGGTGGCCGGGATGTTCAGATCGGTGAGTTGCTGTTGGAGGGCAGGGATGGCCGCGGTGGTGCCGTGGGCAGAGGTGTTGTCGATCTGGGTGAAGAAGAAGACTCCGGCCAGCGCGACACCGAGCGCCATGCCGACCTGCTGGATGGTCGACAACTGTCCGGAGGCGGACCCGGCATCGTGGCCGGGAACCCCGGACAAGATCAGATCGACGGTCGGGGCGACGAAGAGTCCGAACCCGAAGCCGCTGATCGCGAGCGGTACGAACATCTGCGTGGAGGTGACGCCGGGGCCGTAGTGCGCGGCCAGATAGAGGTACAGCCCGAACCCTGCGGCATTGATCATCGCGCCCGCGAGCAGAACCATGCGCCCATAGCGCGGCACGAACACCTCCACACTGGTTCCCGCCCCCGCGGCGGCGGCAATCGCGAACGGTGCCGCACTCAGCCCGGCCCGCAGCGGCGTCCAGCCGAGTCCCGCCTGCAGATACAGCGTCCACACCAGGAAGTAGCCGCCGAGGGCGATCCAGAACAACAACCACACCGCCATACCGGTACTGAATGTGCGCTCCCTGAACAGATTCAGCACCACCAGCGGCGAACCGACCGTTTCGCTTCGGCGTCGCTCATAGGCGACGAATACCGCGAGGACGAGCACGGCGGCGGCCATCAGCACGAAGGTCCAGACCGGCCAGCCGAGGGCTCGTCCCTCGGTCAGCGGATACGCCAACAGCAGTACCGCCCCGATCGCGAGCACGGTGCCGATCGGATCCAATCGATCCGCCGTGGCCGAGCGGGACTGTCGCACCAGCACCATCGCCGCGGGAATCGCGAGCACCCCGACGGGCACATTGACCAGGAAGATCGGCCGCCATGCCCAGCCGAAAAGGTTGGCCTGCACCAGGATTCCGCCCACGATCAACCCGGCCACCGATGCCGAACCGAGCACACCGCCCCAGATGCCGAGCACCTTCCCGCGCTCGGCGGCGGGGAACGATACGTGCATGATCGCCAGGATCTGCGGGATCATCAGCCCCGCCGTCGCGCCCTGGACTATCCGCGCGGCGATCAGCCACGCGGGGCCCGGCGCGATTCCACATGCCAGCGATGCGAGCGTGAAAAGGGTCAGGCCGACGAGCAGGATGGTCTTGCGCCCGATCAGGTCGCCGAGCCGGCCGCCGGTGATCAGCATGGCCGCGAATCCGAGCAGATAACCCGACACCACCCACTCCAGATCCGCGTAGGGTGCGTTCAGATCGTTTTGGATCGTCGGCAGCGCCACATTCACGATCGTCACATCGAGTAGGTCCATGAACCCGGCCACCAGCAATACCACCAGTGCGAGCCAGCGTCGCCGGTCCGGTGTCGGCTCCAGCGTGCGCAGTTCAGATGTCTCGCGCATCAGCTCGTCCTCCTCTCCGAGGTGGATCCGCGGGCGTGTCATGTCACCGCGGTTTCGGCCGTCATCGATATGACGGAGCACGACCCATCGACATGACGGACCAATCGGACGAAGGAGAGCGCCGATGACCGACGAGACCCAGTGGCTAGCGCAGCGCTTCGAGGACCACCGCGCCCACCTCGGCGCGGTCGCCTACCGCATGCTCGGGTCGGCCGACGAGGCCGACGACGCGGTCCAACAGGCGTGGCTGCGCCTGGACCGCGCCGACACCGCAGGCGTGCGCAACCTGCGGAGCTGGTTGACCGCAGTCGTCGCTCACATCTGCCTGGATATGTTGCGCGCCCGCAAGGCCCGCCGTGAAGACCCGGTCGGCGCGCTACCGACCGAGTTGCCGGCCATCCCCGCGGACAGCGTGAATCCGGAAGAAGAGGCGGTGCTGGCCGACTCGGTCGGGCTCGCATTACTGGTCGTGCTCGACACCCTTACTCCCGCTGAGCGGCTGACTTTCGTGCTGCACGACCTCTTCGATCTGCCATACGCCGAACTCGCGCCCATCCTCGGCCGCACCCCCGCCGCGGCCGCGCAACTGGCCGCCCGCGCCCGCCGCCGCGTCCGTGGCGCACCTGTGGCCGAGACCGACCGCATCGCCGATGAACGTGTGGTCGTCGACGCCTTCTTGCAGGCCGCCCGCACCGGTGACTTCGACGCACTGATAGCTGTACTCGACCCGGACGTCGAACTGCACGCCGACGCCGTCGCCGCCCCCGGCGGACACCCGATCCGCATGAGCGGCGCCCGCCGCGTGGCCTCCAGCGCCCTGATGTTCTCCAGCCAGGCCCCCTACACCCGCCCCGCCCTCATCGATGGCCACATGGGCCTGGTCGTCGCCCCCAGCGGAAACCTGAACCTCCTCCTGGCCTTCACCATCACCGACCAACGGATAACCACCATCGACATCATCGCCGACCCGGACCGCATCGCCGACATGTCTCTCGCCGTTCCCGATGAGTAACGTCCACCTGTTGTCGAATGCCACGATCTCATCGAATCCAGGTCGATACTCGTCGGTCGTATCGACCTCGGTCGTCGGCACACCCAGCGATAGGCAGTCGAACGCGCCGTGGACATCGGATGCATCTGTGTCGGGACCGGAATGCGCTCGCCGCAAAGGGTTTTCGCGCTTCCGCCGATGAATTCGCGCCATCGCGATGGCAGGTTCGACCTCGCAGTGCACCACCCGCATAGTGGCCAGACCACCTAGCGGCTCGAGCCCCGGACGCCACAGGCGATCCTGAAATGCCGCCTCCGCCACTACTGTGACACCCGCTCGCAACAACAACTCCAGCACACCGAAGAACGTCGGCAGTGCAAGCAGACTCGACTCGCCGCCGGGCTCTGCCGCGAAATCCGGCCGTCACCATGCCTTCCTTGATTTCGTCCAGCTCCAGTCCAGGCGGGAAGATCAGCTACGACTCGCACAACAGCGCGCTCACTTCTGTGCTGAAAGTGACGACAGGTAGTTGTCACTGCGGGCCCGCCGAGCGTGTCACCGTTCTCGCGCATTTGGCGCGGAGGTCCGTCGAGCGGTCGTCCGCGTCCGAATCGCTTCGGCGACTTCATAAATCGCGATGCGAATCATTGCCCCATAGCCATCGTCGCCGAGCGCATCCACACACTCTCGCGCCGCGTCGATCTCGCATTGCGCCGCATCGAATGAACCGAGCCGCCGATAGTTGTCCGCCAGATTCAAATGCAGCGACGGGTAAAAGCCCCGCACATCCAAATTCGCATCATGCTGATGCAACCGCTCATCGGTCAGACTGTCCGCAGCGTCCAGCGCCCGGACATCCCAGCAAAGCGCCTGTGCCGCATCGTCATACAGATCCGCGAGATAGTGCGCCAACGTGCACCGATGCAATGGATCACCCTGCGGACCGAGCGCCGCCCATATCCCGAGCAACGCCTCCCGCGCGGTCTCCGGGGAGCCTGTTCGTCCGAGCTCGACCGCCTGGGTAATGGAGGCCATGGTGTCCGTAGCGGCATTCATGCGCCGTACTCCTTCGAATTCGGTATAGCAGTCGGCATAATGAGCGTGGTCAGTTCACCGTCCGTCGCGGAGCGAACGACCACGGGTGCGTCGGCCGCAGTGATATCGAGCATGATTTCCGGACCGAGCGCACTCACCAATGCGGGCCGTAATGTCGTGGGGGAGAAGGCAAGTTCGATACTCGGACCGGTAACGGTTGCCGGAATGTGCAGGCGCGCAAGTGGGTCGGTATACCGAGGTGAGCTGGGTGACCCCGGTGAACGGGGTGACCTGGGAGAGCTGGGTCTGAGTTGCCCATTGCAGGTCGCCAAAAGCCCAGACTGATCGACGGTGAAGACAATGGGGGCCGCACCGCCCGCCTCGAGCACTGCGAGCAACGTATCCCGCCCCACCACCACCCGCGTCCGAACGGCGCCCAGCCCCGCCAACATCGTTCGATAATCCGGGAACGCTTCATCGATGGTCCCGCACTCATGCTCGGAATCGTCACCGGCCAGAACGAGCCCTTCGTCCGAAGCGCGTACGGTGACCTCATCCAATCCCCGCAGCCAGGAACCGATTCCACCCAACTCACCCGCATCGACAACCACCGACCAAGCCCCACGACTCGGCCGCACCGGCACCACCGCCCGGGTCGAAAGCCGATACCGATCCGTTGCCGTCAACGTAACCGAATCCGCATCCGACTCCACCAAAACCCCAGCCAACACCGGTATTTCACGATCCGACGCCGCAGCCGAGCGCACCTGCTCGATGGCCGCCGCCAACACCGCCGCGGACAACACCACGCCTGCCCCGAACTCCTCCTTGATCACCCGCGCAACCGCGGCAGCCTCTCGAGCCCGCTGCGCAAGCTCCGCCACATGCTCATCGAGCAACCGCCCCGTCCGTGCCGCGTCCCCGTTCAAAATCTCCGAAACAACCTCCAGCGGCACCCCGATTCCCCGCAGCCGCCGAATCAGCACCCCGCGCTCGACCTGCGCCTCGCCGTAGTACCTATATCCGGTCACCGCATCCACCCGAACCGGAACCAGCAACCCGCAATCGTCATAGAACCGCAATGCACTGGCTGTGAGCCCACAGGCCCGCGCCAACCCGCCGATCGTGATCAAACCATCGCCCGCCACCCGCTCATCATGGAGTCTCAGGTAGCTCGAAGGTCAAGCGCCGGTCAGGTCCGGTGCACCGGCCCGTGCGCCTCCACGCAGTGCGTATCGTCGGCGGCAACCGTCAGTTCCGACGAGTGATCCACCTGCAAAGTCGTATGTTCCAACCCGAATTCGTCGTGCAGCACGGTCTCGATCCTCGATCGAATCGCATGGCAGTCGGCAGCGTTGTCGACGAGGATATGCGCCGACAGCGACGGCTGTCCGGATGTGATCTGCCAGACGTGCAGGTCGTGGACCTCGGTCACCTGCTCGAGGGCGACAATGCGCGCTCCGATGGCGTCGGGATCGAGATGGGCGGGCGCGGCCTCGAGGAAGATCCGCCCTGAATCCCGGACCAGGGACCAGCCCGCCTTGATCATCAACGCCGCGACGACCAGTGCCGCGATCGCATCGGCACGGGCGAATCCGGCCAACCACACCACCGCGCCAGCGATGGCGGTTCCGATGAAGGCGTAGAGGTCGTTGAGGATGTGCTGGAACGCGCCCTCGACATTCAGGCTGGTCCGGTTGGCGCGGCTGATGCTCCACGCCGCCGCGATATTGACCACGATCCCGACCAGCGCCGTGATCAACACCAGCGGCCCTTCGACATCCGGTGGATTGATCAGCCGATTGATGCCCTCGTACACGAACCACGCCGCGAGCAGCAGCAAGGTAATCCCATTGGCCTGCGCCGAAAGGATCTCGACCCGCTTGAATCCGTAGGTGTATCGCCCCTGCGCCGGACGTCGAGCCAACCGGATCGCGATCATCGCGAGCACGATCGAGGCGGCATCGGTGAGCATGTGCGCGGCATCGGAGATCAGCGCGAGCGATTGCGCGAGCAGGCCGACGACTACCTCGGCCACCATGAACGCGACGATCAAACCGAGCGCGATGGCAAGCCAGCGCGGATTCGAATCCGCCGAGACGCCGTGGCTGTGGCCCTGTTTGTCCGAATGGCCGGACTGTGCGTGGTCATGCGAGTGGTCATGATCGATGTGTTCAGCCGCGCTGACCATCACTGCGGACCGCTTCGGCGACACGCACTGCTCGCCCATAGTCGAACGCTCCTTCCAGTTGATATCGCTGCCGTTCGTCAGCGTAGCGGATCTTGCACTCATGCGCATGTATGAATATGGATCAGCTCTGGAAGAACCAGATCAACAGTGGCGAATTCGTGATCATTCGGACCGACCGGCCCGACTACTATTGCGGACTGCACCATTCGGTGATCAACAACGCGGTATCCGGCGGTGCGGATCGGGATGCTTGGTCCGATGGTGAATGCAGAGGGGTTGCGATGGACAGGCCGGCGTGGGCGCCCGAGGGCGTGGATCTGCAACAGGCGAGTCCCGCACGGATGTATGACGCCTTGCTGGGCGGTTCACACAACTTCGAGATCGATCGCAAGGCCGCCGAGGCCGGCAAACAGCTGGTGCCCGACCTGCCCCGCCTGGCGCTGAGCAACCGGGCTTTTCTGCGCCGCGCGGTCCGCTTCCTGGCCGACCAGGGCGTGCGTCAGTTCCTCGATATCGGTTCGGGCATTCCGACCGCGGGCAATGTGCACGAGGTCGCGCAGTCGGTTGATCCGGAGATTCGCGTGCTCTACGCCGATATCGATCCGGTCGCGGTCGCCCACGCCCGCGCGATCCTGATGGACAACGACAACGCCGCGGCCATCGAAGCGGACCTGCGCAAGCCCGACGAGCTGCTCGCCCGAGTCCGCGCGACCGGCCTCATCGATTTCGCACAACCGGTCGGAGTGTTGCTGGTGGCGGTGCTGCACCTGCTATCCGACGAGGAGCGGCCGGTCGAGAAGGTTGCCGCCCTGCATGCGGCCGTCCGCGCCGGAAGCTACGTCGCGATCTCGCACCTGACATCGGAGTCGCGCCCCGAAGATGCCGGCAAGCTCGGACGCAATGCGGCCGATGTGACCCGCGTCGGCATCTACTTCCGTTCGAAGGACGGCATCTCCGCGATGTTCGACGAGTGGGAGCTGGTCGAACCCGGCGTCGTCGAACTACCCGCCTGGCGGCCGGAATCCGAGCGCGACCTATACGAGACGCCGGGCCGGTCGCTCGGCCTGGCGGGCGTCGGCCGGAAGGTTTGACCGGAGCCGTGGCAGGGGATCGGTGTGGGGACATATGAGCTGGCGATGCGATGGGCGGATGCGCTCGACGGTGCCGTCGCTCCGATCCTCACCCGAAGCCAAATCGAAACTCTGCTAGCGGAACTCGCCGATGTGCTGATCGCGGCTGTGCGCGGGACGCGGGAGGTCACGGTCGCGCAGGACGCCGCCGCGGTGCTCGTCGCGGCGAACTATCGTGACCAAATTGCCGTCAGCCGTTCAGTTCTGGTTATCTGCCGGGAGATCGTTCGTGAAATCTGCCCAACCGGAACCGAATCCGATTACGAGCCGGTTCGCGAGCGTGCGATAGTTGTCGCTGCCGAGTTCGCCGCGGGTTTCACCTCTGCGCTGCGGAACGCGGCGTTAGGGGAGCAGGAAACCACACTCGCAGCGGTGTTTTCGGCCGCGCAGGAGGCCGAGGTGCGAAGGCAATTGTCGGAGGCCAGGTTCGAAGCGGTCTTCGCGGGAGCATCGGTTGGGATCGGGACGGTCGACGTCACCGGTCGGGTACTGGAGGTGAACGCGGCCATGGCCGATATGCTCGGACTACCCGCGGCGATGATGCCGGGTCGGTCGGTCGCCGAATTGCTCGGTCCCGCGAATATCGGTGACGCATATGCCAATTTGGAGCACCTACTCAGCGGTCGGACCGACCGCTTCCGCCTCGAAACCGACCATCTCCGACGCGACGGCACCATCACCAGCATCGACCTGTCCATGTCCGCGGTCCGTGACAACAGTGGGCAGGTCCGCTTCCTGATCGGTGTCGCCGTCGACGTCACCGAACGTAAACAATTGGCCGACCAGCTGTGGCACGATGCCAACCACGACAGCCTGACCGGTCTGCCCAATCGTGTCCTCTTCTTCAATCGACTGGCCAATGCCATTCCGCCAGTTGGTGTTTGCTATCTGGACCTCGACGGGTTCAAGGAAGTGAACGATGTGTGGGGGCATACGGTAGGGGATCGGGTGCTGCGCGACGTTGCCCGACGTCTTCGTGAATCCGTCGAATCCGTCGGCGGATTGGTCGCGCGAATTGGCGGCGACGAGTTCATCGTGCTCGTCGAGAAGTGCACTGGCACAGAGCAATTGGAAACTATCTCCGCGCTGTTGCTCGACGGGCTCGGCACCCCGATACAGGTGGCCGGGCGGCCCGTGGTCGTAGGTGCAAGCATCGGAACGGTTTTCGCCGAAGACCGTCCCACCGACATCGACGAAATGATGCACGCCGTCGACACCGCGATGTACCGCAACAAAACCGCGGGAGGACGCAGGCTCCGGAAGTAGTTACCAACGGAAGGTCACGATGTTCGCGATATCCCTCGATGTGGACGGCGCCGAGCTGCGTCCGCTCGAACCGCGGCATCCACCGGGTGCAGTGGATGATCGCGTCGCCGAACCACGCCGGCATCGCCGTGGCGCGATGTTGGGAATGACCAAAGACGGTGTGCTGCGGGAGTTCTACCCACATCGGGGGCAGCGGTTCGATGTGGAGGTCTGGTCAGTGCTGGCTCCGGAGTGGCGGGCGGGCGTCGGCTAGGCCCATTGTGCTGGTCCCCGCCAGCGCCACCACCGATCCGTGCTCGCTGATCAGCCACCGCCCGCAGATGCAGCGCAGGTAGCTGGTCGTGCCGTGCGAGGAAACAAGAGTTGGGGACGACCAGGAGCAAGAAGGGCAGGTAGCGATCATGCATCCAGCCTGATGTAATGACTTAGTGCATTTCAACCCTTACGGGGGCGCGGCGGCCGAACTCGCCGCCCGCCTGGTGAACGCGAACCCGCGGCAAGACCTGCTGCAACTCCTCGCCGATTCCGGCTACAAGCCACTCGGCACCCTCGACACCAGGCAGACCGCCGAGTTGCGCCGCTGGGTAGTGCGTCTCGACGAGGTCTTCACCGAACCGGGCGTCGATCTGCTCAACGCATTACTGGCCGAGACCACCAGCCAGCCCTACATCTCCACCCACGACGGCCGCGCGCCCCACCTGCACTACGCCCGCGAGGACGCGCCCACTGATGAGCGCGTCAAGGCCTACACCGCGGCCGGACTCGCGGAGCTCTTCTGTGAGGATCGGGGCCGCATCGGACGCTGCGCTCGCGCGGGGTGCGGCATTGTCTTCGTCGACACCTCACGCAACGGCAAGCGCAGATACTGTTCCACCCGCTGTTCGACCCGCGTGCATGTCGCGGAGCACCGCACCCGTCGCTCCGCCTGATCTTGGGCGCGCTGCCGCGTCCAGCTAGCTTCTGAGGTCATCGAGATCCGTCGACCGTAGTCGAATGGCAGTACCGCTGGGTGTGTCGTGCCGCGTTTCGACTGCGTTCGGCGGGCGCCCCCGGAATGCCGGATCAGTCGCGGGGGAGCGCGCGAGTTGCTGTACCTATTGCACTGCCCCGCAGCCGGTTACATCTGGCCGTGGCGAACCGGGCCCGCTGGTTCGTAGGTGCCGAGGACGATGCCGAGATCGGTCAGGGTGAGGTCGACTGGGCGCATCGTCGCCGGGAGGATGCCGTCGTTGAACAAGCGGCGACCGGAGCCGAGCACCAGCGGAAACGTCATCAGGCGGAAGCGGTCGACGAGCTCGTGCTGCAACAGCGTCTGGAGCAGTTTGCCGCTTCCCCAGATCTGCAACTCGTCGCCGGGTTCGTCCTTCAGCGCTCGCACCGCGGCGACGATGTCACCCGTCAGGAGGCGAGCGGTGTCAGGGTGCTCGCCGCGCCACGTGGCATCGGTCTCGCTGAGCGAGTTGGACACGACGTATTTGGGCAGCGAGTTGATCGCGGTGGCGATGGGGTTGTCGGGTTCGGTCTGATCAGGCCAGTAGCCGCGGAAGATGTCGAACGTTCTGCGACCGAACAGGAACGCGCTGGCGTGGCTGTTTAGCTCGGTGACGAACTCGCCTACGGCCTGGTCCGGGAACGGGGCCTGCCAGCCGCCGTGGGTGAACGCGTCGCTGGGATCTTCCTCAGGCCCGCCGGGGGCCTGCATAACGCCGTCGAGGGTCAGGAATGTCTGAACGGTGAGCTTCATGTGACTGTAGACGGGGCGGGGCACCGATTCTGAGCGGTCTCCCGTCGAATCGCCGCCGACCGAGTCGCAGGCCGGGCAGTCGAAGCGGACGCGCGACACGACGGGGTCCCGCCGCCCCGGGTTTCATGGCGCGCAACATGGCTCGCGGTGTCGGCAGCTCCGATAGTGGGCCACTGGAATTGACTGTGAAGGAACGGGTTTCACTGGCGGTGAAACCGTGCTCGCTACACAACCCCCGGCATCGGCTCGGCCCAACCGGATTCACGATTTGTCGTTCAGCCGCGGTCGCTCGTAGCCGATCGGTGTGCCGTCCGGCCCGAATTCCAGGCCAGCGAAACCGATTGGGTAGGTCTCGGGTTCGTACAGAAAGCGAATCACCGTGCCGTCCGGATCGCTGATGTCGAGGGCCGCACCGTATGGCCCGCGGTCGTGGATCTCCCCGTGGGGTGCGCCCAGTTCATCGGCGCGCCGGATCAGCTCGGTGAAGGTCTCGAGGGAGTCGACTTCGAGGGCGAAGGCGTCGAAGTCGTTCAGGTGGGGGTGGCTCGCGCAGTAGGCGCGTTCGCGGAGGCCGATGTGGAGGTCGGCGTTGGGTTCCAGCAGGACTACGCCGCGGACGGCGTCGTCCTCGTAGAACTCGAAGACGGGTTCGAGGTCCAGGAGTTGGCGGTACCAGGCGACGCTCTTGGCGAGGTTGCCGACGGGGAGCTTTACCTGGCGGATCTTGTTGATTCCGAGCGACATCGGCGGGGTCCTCTGCGTCGACGGCGGTTGTGGTAACGCTACTCGGTGGGGTGGTGCGCGGTCTATCGATCGGGGCCGCGCCGCACTGTGGCCGGATTGTTATCGCGAACAACAAATATCTTTGCGAAACGGCTGTGCTTCGGGTCACAGTGCAATAAGTTGTGTCGAACAACATTCGCTCTTGCTCGACTGCCCGGTCTGATCGGGCGGTGGTTCGACGAAAGGCTCGCCCTCATGCGTAAGGGGATCCTCGGCATTGCGGCCGTATCGGTCGCGCTTCTCACCTCGCTCACTGCCTGCGGGGACGACAACAAGGACTCCGGGGGTGGGGGTGCCAAGATCGGGGTGATCCTGCCGGACAGCAAGACCTCCGCGCGGTGGGAGACGGCGGATCGGAAGTATCTGCAGGCGGCGTTCGACGCGGCGGGGATCAAGGCGGATATCCAGAACGCGCAGGGGGACAAGAACGCCTTCCAGACCATCGCGGATCAGATGATCACCAATGGCGCCTCGGTGCTGATGATCACCAACCTCGACAGCGGGACCGGCAAGGCCGTGATCCAGAAGGCGAAGTCGCAGGGTGTGACCGTAATCGATTACGACAGACTGACTCTCGGCGGCGGGGCGCCGTTCTATGTGTCGTTCGACAATGTAAAGGTCGGCAAGTTGATGGGAGACGGGCTGGCCAAGTGCCTCACCGATAAGAAGGCGGTCGATCCGATCGTCGCGTATCTGAACGGCGGACCCACCGACAATAACGCGACGCTGTTCAAGAACGGCTACGACAGCGCGCTGAAGCCGAAGTTCGATTCCGGTGAGTATGTGAAGGGGCCGGATCAGGCCGTGCCGGAGTGGGATAACACCAAGGCGGGCACCATCTTCGAGCAGATGCTCACCGGCACGCCGAATCTCGGCGGTGTGGTCGCGGCCAACGACGGGCTCGGCAATGCCGCGATCGCGGTGCTGAAGAAGCAGAAGCTGAACGGCCAGATCCCGGTGACCGGCCAGGATGCCACGGTCCAGGGCTTGCAGAACGTGCTCGCGGGCGATCAGTGCATGACCGTCTACAAGGCCATCAAGTTGGAGGCCGACGCCGGCGCGACGTTGGCGATCGCACTCGCGAAGGGGGAGAAGGGCGAGGCGAACAGCACCGTCGACGATCCCGAGGCGAAGGCGAAAGTGCCCGCGGTGCTGCTGGAGCCGAAGGCGATCTTCAAGGAGAACGTGAACGACGTCGTCGCGGACGGCTATGTCACCAAGGCCGAACTGTGCACCGGCGAATTCGCCAAGCTCTGCACGGATAACGGGGTCCGCTGATCGTGTTACCACGCCCCTTCCGCGATTCGATGAGGGGACCGCGGAAGGGGCGCCCCAACTTGAGGAGCTCCACCCATGCCGGATACCCCGGTCATCGAATTACGCGGGATAGAAAAGAGTTTCGGTCCCGTCCATGTCTTGCACGAAGTCGCGTTCGCCGCGTACTCGGGTGAGGTCACGGCGCTGGTCGGCGATAACGGCGCGGGCAAGTCCACCCTGGTCAAGTGCATCGGCGGCACCCATCCGATCGATTCGGGTGAATTCCTGTTCGAGGGCAAGCCGGTGCGTGTGCACAGTCCGCGGGACGCCGCCGATCTCGGGATCGAGATCGTGTACCAGGATCTCGCGCTCTGCGACAACCTCGACATCGTGCAGAACATGTTCCTCGGCCGGGAGCAGAAGCACGGCCTGGTCCTCGACGAATACGGGATGGAGGAACTGGCCGGAAAGACCTTGGCGGGCTTATCGGTTCGGACGGTGAAGTCGGTGCGACAGCAGGTGGCGAGCCTGTCCGGCGGTCAGCGCCAGACCGTCGCGATCGCGAAAGCCGTGCTGTGGAACAGCAAAGTGGTGATCCTGGACGAGCCGACGGCCGCGCTGGGTGTCGCTCAGACCCAGCAGGTGCTCGAGCTGGTTCGCCGACTCGCCGACAAAGGCCTTGCGGTGGTGTTGATTTCGCACAATATGAACGACGTTTTCGCGGTCTCGGATCGGATCGCCGCGCTGTATCTCGGCCGGATGGCGGCCCAGGTGCGCACCGCCGACGTGACGCACGCGCAGGTCGTCGAACTGATCACCGCCGGTCGCAGCGGAAGTCTCGGCCTCGGAAATGGAGCAAGCGTATGAGCGCCGTGGTTACGGATAAGTTCGAGGCCACGTCCTCGCCGGTGACCGAGCTGGTCAACTCGTATGTCGGACGGGTGCGCAGCGGGAATATGGGTGCGCTGCCATCGATTATCGCGCTGGCCGTGCTGTCGGTGGTGTTCTGGATCGCGCGACCGGTGTTCATGACGCAGGGCAATTTCGCGAATCTCCTGACCCAGGGCGCGGCCATTGCGGTGATCGCCATGGGACTGATCTTTGTTTTGCTGCTCGGCGAGATTGATCTGTCGGCCGGATTCGCAAGTGGCGTGTGTGCGGCGGTGCTCGCGGTATTGCTCACCGATAAGGGATGGCCCTGGTACGCGGCGGTGCTCGTCTCGCTGCTCACCGGCGTCGCGATCGGGCTGACCATCGGTACGATCGTGGTGAAGATCGGAATCCCTTCGTTCGTGGTGACATTGGCGGCGTTCCTGGCATTGCAGGGTGTCGCACTGAAGATCATGGACAACGGGCGCAATATCTCGATCCACGACGAGACGATCGTCGCGATCGCCAATAAGAATGTGCCGCCTTGGCTCGGCTGGATCATGTACGTGGTGCTGCTGGCCGGATTCGCGGTGATCCAATACCGGAAACTGCGGGCACGCACGAAACTCGGTCTCACCGGTGAGACCGCGCCGGTGATCGCACTGCGAATCGCGGCGGTCGCCGTGGTGGCGGGCGCCGCGGTGCTGATCCTCAATGACGAACGCAGCCGCAACCCGTCGATCAACTCGCTCGAGGGCATGCCGATCGTGGTGCCGTTGATAGTTGCGCTGCTACTGCTTTGGACATTCGTGCTCAACCGCACCTCGTTCGGCAGACATATCTACGCGGTCGGCGGCAGCGCGGAAGCGGCTCGGCGCGCGGGCATTCCGGTCGATCGGATAAAAATCTGTGCCTTCGTGCTGTGTTCGACGATGGCCGCGGTGGGCGGGCTGATCGCGGCGTCGCGGGCCAACTCCGTCGATCCGAATACCGGTGGCAGCGATGTGTTGCTGACCGCTGTCGGAGCGGCCGTGATCGGCGGTACGAGTCTGTTCGGCGGGCGCGGTCGGATGCTCGACGCGGTGCTCGGCGCGGCGGTGGTCGCGGTGATCAATAACGGAATGGGCCTGATGGGCTACAGCGCGGGCACCAAATTCGTTGTGACAGGATTCGTGCTGCTGTTGGCAGCGGGAGTGGATGCGCTCTCGCGCAAGCGTGCGTTGCCAGGAAGTTGACCGACTGACCATTTCGAGCGACCTGCAAACAGTCGCCAGCGACCGGGAGGAGGTTCGCCCGAATGAGAGCTGCACCTTCCCCGGACGAGATCCGGCGGCAGAACCTTGCCGTGCTGCTGCGGCACGTCCACTCCAGCGGACCCATATCGCGGGCGGCGCTCGCCGAGCGAATGGGGCTCAATCGCAGCACCATTCTGGCGCTGACCGCCGACCTCGCCGCGGCCGGTCTGGTCAGCGAGGAACTGCCCGGGCAGACGGGGAAGGCGGGGCGGCCGTCGCTGGTGGTGCGGCCCGAATCGGAGCGGGTCTACGGGTTGGCACTGGATGTCGGAGCGGACCGGCTCGCGGTGGCTCGAGTCGGCTTGGGTGGAGTGATTCTCGATCGGCGGGAAACGCGCCGTCCCAGTGGGGCATTCGACCCGACCGATGTGATCGGTGCGCTGGTCGACCTCGCGGAGAACATGATCCGCGGGTCCGGGCCCGAAACGGTGTGTGTGGGTGTGGGAGTCGCGTTCTGTGGGATGGTGCGCGAGGAGGACGGTGTCGTTCGGTACGGGCCGAATATCGGGTGGGTGGATGTGCCGGTCGGGGCGCTGCTTTCGGAGCGACTCGGGTTGCGCGTGGTGGTCGGCAATAATGCCAACCTCGGTGCGCTTGCCGAACGGGAGCGCGGTGTCGGCATCGGGGTCGCGGACATGATCTATCTGCACGGTGAGGTCGGTATCGGGGGCGGAATCATCATGGGCGGCAAGCTGCTCGGTGGTGAGGGCGGATATGGCGGCGAGGTCGGGCACATGATCGTGAATCCGGGTGGGCGGGCTTGCACGTGTGGGTCGCATGGCTGTTTGGAGGCCGAGGCGGGGGAGCTCGCGCTGATTGCGGCTGCCGGGCGGGCGGACCTCACCGGGCGGGCGGCGGTGGAGGCGATCGTGGATGCCGCTGCGCGCGGTGATGCCACTGCCCGAGATGCGTTGCACCGGGTGGGGGATTGGCTCGGGTACGGCGTTGCCAACCTGGTCAATATCTTCAATCCGACGATGGTTGTGTTCGGTGGGGTGCTTCGCGAGATCTACCTCGCCTCCGCCGCGCAGGTCCGCAGCAGGCTCGCGGTGAACGGTCTGCTCGCGGTGCGTGAGCGAGTTCGCTTGCGCACCTCTGCACTCGCCGACGACGCGCCCCTGGTCGGTGCCGCCGAACTGGCCTTCGCCGACGTCCTGACCGACCCGCTGCAAACTCTGGCCCGCATCTCCAACTGACCCGTATCACGATCAGGTGGAATCTGGGTAGGCATCGGTCGAGAACCCTCAACTACCAGTGCCGCCTGATCTTGATTGTTGACGCCAGGGCTTTACCTGCGGCGATATTCGTGGAATGCTGTCGCGGTCCGAGCTTGGGGGTAGTGGTTCGAACTCATTTGGGGGGTGCTTCATTTGGAGCGACATCCGTCGGGGCTTTCGTATGCGCCGAGGACTGAGCCGCCGTTGTTGCCGTACCGTCCGGCTGGGAGTCGCGCGGAATTCGAGGATCCGCCGCGTGCGTCGCCGTGCCGTACGCCGTTATCGCGGAACGATCAGACCGGACGATCCGGTCCGCCGGGTGTGCGGCGGGCGCTCGGTGCCGGGCATGCCGAGTTGCCGCCGGTCGTCGAATTGGATTCGACGGCACAGCAATTCGTCGAGCGTGCGCTGCGGCTGGCACTCGAGATACTCGACCACCGTCGCCCCGTCGCCCAACTCACCGCCATGGCAACGCCCGCAGTGGTCTCCGCGGTGCGCACCATAGTCCGAGCCGACCTCGCACCCGGCCGTGCACTCGGCGTAGCGGTGCTCCACCGCGCGGGCCTCATGATGGTCGACGCCTCGACCGCGGAAGTCTTCGCCACCTACGACCGCGGCCGCCAACACTTCGCCATAGCGGCACGCATCGCCCGCACCCGCTCGACAGACTGGCGGCTCACTGTTTTCCGGGTGCGGTAATTCCCGATGTGCGCCACGGTGGGGACTTTCGTTACGCATCGTGGCTCGGCCGATAAGACACAGAGGAATCCGGTCATGGCGAGACTTTCGATTCGGGGAGGTTGCCCCGCTCGGAACCGACCTGCCGACGTGGCGAGATCGCGTGCGCCGCATCGCCGATAGCGGCTATTCGACGCTGCTGGTGCCCGACTTCCCTCTCACACAACCGGCGCCGGGCCCCATGCCGGCGACTGTCGCGGCCCTTACCGACCTGCGCGTGGGCACCTGGGTGTATGCCTCTCCGTTGCGCCCGGCGTGGGAAGCGCAGTCGTTGTCGTTGCTGACCGAGGGGCGTTTCGAGTTCGGCAACGGCACCGGCAGACCGGGAATCGAGGACGAGCTACGCGACAAGGGACTGCCCGTGGTCCCGCCGAACGAGCGGCTGGCCCAGGTGCGTGAGACCGTCAAGAGGCTGCGAGATCTCGACGGCCCCGACCGTCGCACGCCTGTGGCGCTGGCCGTCCTGGGGCCGAAGGCGCGGGTGTTGGCGGCCGAGGTCGCGGACACGGTCACCTTCGCGCTGGGCGATCAGCCTCGGCGCGAAGTCGCGCGGCTGGCGCGAGTTCCGCACCAGCCGCACCGATGAATTCTGGGTGGATCCGTCGTCCATACCACTGGATACACCGACAGCGGTGGGTCAGAGCAGAAGCAATCGATCCGGACAGTGATCCGGCGGGTGAGTGGGAGGCAACAGTGAGCGGTACCAGAGTTTTGGTGGCGGGGGCGAGCATCGCGGGTCCCGCGCTTGCCCACTGGCTGCGCCGCCGGGGAGCCGAGGTGACCGTGGTGGAGCGGGCCCCCGAGCTGCGTCCGGGTGGGCAGGCGGTGGACGCGCGCGGGGTGACCAAGGAGGTCATCCGGCGCATGGGGCTGGACGCGGCGGTGCGCGCGGCTTGCACCCAGACCATCGGCGCGCACACCGTGGACGCGGACGGCAACGTGCTGGAGACCTTCCGCGTGGACGACGACGGCGGCGACGGATTCATCGCGGAGATCGAGATCCTGCGCGGTGACTTGTCGCAGGTGCTCTACGACGACACCCGCGACGGTGTCGAGTACATTTTCGGCGACCGGATCGCCGAACTCACCCAGGACGCCGACGGGGTCGACGTGGTTTTCGCAGGCGGCGACCGGCGACGCTTCGACCTGGTGATCGGAGCGGACGGGTTGCATTCGGCACTGCGCACAATGGTTTTCGGGCCGCACGAGCAGTTCGTCCGTCACCTCGGGCACGTGCTGGCCTTCTACAGTGTGCCCAACGAGTTCGGGCTGGACCGCTGGCTGATCGAGTACCAGGAGTCCGGGCGCTCGGCCGGGCTGCGGCCCATCCAGGACGCCACCCGGGCGATGGCCATGTTCTCCTTCCCGTCGGCCGACCTCGACGTCGACTACCGCGACATCGAGGCCCAGAAGCGCCTGCTGCGCGAGCGGATGACCGGCCTGGGCTGGTTGACCCCGGGCATCCTCGCGCACCTGGACGACACCCCGGACTTCTACCTCGACCAGGTTGCCCAGGTGGTGATGGACCGCTGGTCGAGCGGGCGGGTGGGGCTGCTCGGGGACGCGGCGTTCAGCTCGTCCCCGATGTCCGGGCAGGGCACCGGGCTGGCCCTGGTCGGCGCCTACCTGCTGGCCGGTGAGCTGGCCGCCGCCGGGTGGGACCCGGAGGCCGGGTTCACCGCCTACGAGGGCCGGATGCGCTCGTTCGTCGAGGCCAATCAGGAGATCGCCCAATTGAACGCCCGCAGCCGCGACGTCCCCGGGCCGGACGCCGAGCCGGGCCCTGATTTCACCGGAGCGTGGTTCGCCGAGCTGATCGAGCGCGCGATCAATGGCGTCGAACTGCCCGACTACGCAGGGGTGCCGGACTCCGGGACCCCGGTCGGACCGCCGATCGCCTCGTCGGCCAGGCCGTAGGTGTCACATAACGTGTCGAGCGGGACAACGCCTCGGTCGGCCACGGCCGGACTGCGTCCGCTCATACCGTGATCCGTGCCCTGGGCAACGGTCGCCGCGTGTTGCCCAGGGCGTTCGAGGCAGCGGATGATTTCGCGTTCGGACGGCCCGTCGATCGTATGTTCCCACCGACTGCCCGGTGTGCTCGGCGGCGAGTTCGGCGATGCGCCGCTCGATCCGGCCTGGCTGGGCGTCGCCGTGGTGCCACAGTGGCTGGCCGTCTCCCGGGTCGGTAAGTCCACGGCAGGCGCGGGTTGCGGGGCGGAACTACGCTGGCTGGATGATCGGCACGCGGCGCAGTTGTGACTTGGTGGCCGAGCGTTATGTCGATGAGCTCGGGGATGAGTTGCGGGGGAAGCCGTTGGATCGCGCGTTTTTGGAGGTGTTCGCCGAACTCACCGACGTGGGTGTGGTCGCGGATATTGGTTGCCGTGAACCGCACCGGGATAGCGAACATCCGAGCCGGCGCAGCTATCCGCTGGTCCAGCGCGTGTAGGGAAAGGTGCGAATTGTGTTGCGAGCATTACTTTTTGATGTGCAGGGTACGGCGACGGATTTTCATTCGACCGTCTGCGCGGAGGCGCGACGCATCGGCGGTACCCGATACCGGCACATTGATTGGCCCGGTTTCGTAGACCACTGGCGCGCCGAATACTTCGCCGCGCTGCGGAAGGCGGAGCCCGACCGAGACAACTGGATCACCGTGCATTCGGTCTACGCCAATGCACTGGACGGCCTATTGGGTGACTACGGCATCGACCTATTGCCCGACGAACGCGCCGATCTCTCCCTCGCCTGGCAGCGCCTCGAACCGTGGCCCGATGTTGTCGCCGGATTAACCAGGCTCGCAAGCAAATTCACGATCGCGACATTGTCGAATGCGGATGTCGCCGCAGTGGTGAACATCTCGAAGCGAGCCGCGCTGCCGTGGGATGCGGTGTTCACCGCCGAGATGGCGGGTGCGTTCAAGCCAGACCCCCCGGTGTATCGCATGGCCGCACGGTATCTGGGGCTGGAGCCATCCGAGATCATGATGGTCGCCAGCCACAAATACGACATCCAGGCTGCGGGCGCACTGGGCTTCCGCACGGCCTTCGTCGCACGGCCACTCGAGTTCGGCGCCGGTGGCGACGTGGACGTTTCCTTCGACGACGATTTCGACGTCAACGCCACCGACTTCCTCGATCTCGCAGACCAACTCGACTGCTGACCTACCCGGTTCGCATGGCACACAGCACATGTGGCGGAACGATGGAGCCCTGTCGCGGCTTGATACCGAGGTAACCGGCGACGAGATGCGGTGCGTCGCGATCATCGACCCGGTCGAATCCCGTCTCCCGCAAGACATTGGCGATCTCGTCGGCGGTGAAGAAGCTGAGCCAAGGCTCGCCGATGGACGCCACCAAATCGGCTCGCGCGGTGCGCTGATCCATTTCCTCGCCTTTGGAAGCCGAGGCGGGATAGATATAGTCGAACACCAACCGCACCGGTGTCGCCTGACCCGCGACGAACCGTAGGGTGTCCAGGATTGTGTCCTGAGTCAGATACATGATGACGCCGAGCCACACGAACACGGCCGGCCGACTTCGATCGAATCCGGCGGCAGCCAATCCTGCTGCGAGCGTCTGGCTTTCGAAGTCGACGGGCGCGAAGGTCAGCGACGACGGAAGTTCGATGCCCGCCGCGTCGAGCCGCTGCCGCTTCCACTGCTGGGTATCGGGATGATCGACCTCGTACACCCGCACGTCCGGATGCGGGTTGCGGTAGGCGAAGGTGTCCAGTCCGGCACCGAGGATCACCACCTGCCGGGTGCCCGCCGCCACGGCGTCGGCAACGGTGTCCTCGGCGAATCGGGCGCGGGCGGCCAGGAACAGACGGCGTCGGCGACGCATGTCGGAGTCATTCTGATATGTCGTGGTCTCCAGGTCGGCCAGTTGATCTGGCGTGATGCCGGCGATTCGAACGGCCAGTGGATCGGTGAAGATGCGCGGCTCACTCGCGATCTGGTGGTAGGCGCGAGCGTAGGCCGTGGCGAGCGCGGTGCGACTTGGCTGACCGAGTTGCATACGCCGAAGTTACGTGGACGCTGCCCGGCGCGCTATTCCTCGGTGATGATCAGCGAGGTGGCGATGGGAGCGAGCACCTCGACCAGTTGCGATGGTCACAGCTCCGCCGCGACCACGGGTGCTGTGTCTTTGGTTCCCTCGCTGTGGGTTCCCTCGCTGGGCTCGGTCCCGAGCACCACGGTATCCGAGCAGCCACGCGGACTGCTCGGTGTGCTGTGACGGCTCGGTCAGCCCAGAATGAAGGATCTGCCCAGCGCATCCTGTGCGCCATAGAAGAGCAAGAAGGCGTAGTACAGAACCGTCGAGACCGGTTCATCGAGCACGTGCATGTTTCCTCGGCGCTTCCCCAGCAAGCTATCCGGCACCAACCGGCCGGTTCGGTGAACCGAAAGTTACGGCATATTCCGACGCTCGGCACATCGAGTCAACAAATCGGGTCTATTTCTGCCCATGATCGCGGCCGTTGTTGCGATGCACATCACGTCTGTGCCATAGCCGCCAAACATGTGAGACCCGGTGTCACAGTGACGCCGGGCGCCGTACCGGCGCCCGGCGTCGCGATCTCAGCGCAGTGCGGCGACAACCTGCTGTGCGATGTTCTGCTCACCGAAGGTGTTGGGGTGCAGCGGGACAATGGATGGGGTCGACAGCGAGGGGATGAGTCCATTGATCCACTGCTGGTCGGGCGCGGCGCACATATCGTGTCCGACGCTGGAGGCGGCGGTGTCGACGAAGATCGCGCCGTGTGCGGCGGAGACGTTGCGCAGCAGCGTATTGAGGTTGACCAGCACGTCCTGGAGGTAGTCGGCGTCGCGCGGCCAGGCGGGTTGTTGCGCGGGGCAGGCGCCTTCGCGCGAGGCCGTGGGGTATCCGACGATCACGATCGTGGCTTTGGGTGCGCGTGCACGGATTTCGTCGATCGCGGTGCCGTAGACGGGTGCCAGGGCCTTGGTCCGTTCCGCGAAAGTGTCGACGCCGTTCGCGGTGAAGGTGTCCGCGCATGACGTGCCGTAGGGCTCCGGCAGGAGATTTCCGCACTGCAGGGCCTCGCCTGCCAGGCCGATATCGTTGCCGCCCATGGTCATTGTCACCAGGGTGGTGTCCGGGGTCAGTGCATCGAATTGCGGTGCGGCGGTGCCGGAGACTACGCCGCGCTGCGGGCTCGCGAGGTCGTTCAATGTGGCCCCGCCGCAGGTGACGTCCTGGAAGGTCGCGACGCCGAGCGTCTTCGCGACCAGCGACGGGTAGTTGACCGCGGAGCGTGAACAAGTCGCGAGCTCGGTTTGCGGAAATACGCCGGCGCCCGCGGCGAAAGAATCGCCGAGGGCCACATAGTGGGTTTCCGCGGCCGGGTCCGCGCTCGCTTGCCCGGTGATAGCGGCGCTCGCCGCGACTGTCATCGCGGCTGCGGCGACCGCCGGTCGCACCTTTCCGAATAGGTGGTTCCAGCTGCCGAAAACTTGCATTGTGTCTCCTTATGAACCATGACCGGACGAATTCTGGCCTGAACTCCCAGGAGTAACTCGCGCAGGCGGGATCGACCTGGACATCCGACCGGTATGGGCAGAGTCTAGCGGTGGTTCGCAAATCCCGAATAACTTTCGGTTTCCCGCTCGCATTTCTGGTCGCTCCGGGGTCGGCCACATGTGACGACCTCGGGCGACCTTGGGGGATAGCGCATTTCGTCAGAACGTTTCAGCGACCAGGTCTTGTTTCAGATTCATGCCCTGAGGTAGGGTACTGTTGCATTCCTCACTACTTCGTCTCTACCTGCGGAAAGTCCGCGATGACGAATCGTCGGGGTTGACACCGCCCGCTCGCGCTGGCTACGGTCGCCATTGTTCGCGCTGAGTCATCGCCCGCCTCGGCATTAATGGCAGCAGGCTGTCCAAAAGGTCTGGCCGAAATGTTTCGACTGCGGGGAGGCCGTCGTTATTCGTCGACCCTGGTCGCATTCATGAACAAACTCGGCGGACCTTTCTTCGTGCTTCGAGACAAGATTCTCGTTCCTTTCTCGCCCGCCGAGGCTCCACCAGTTCCTTTGGACGTTAGGCCTCAGCTTTGTCCGTCTCGATCTCACCCGCCAAGACCGTGGATGACCTCCCTGGGCCGAGTCGGTGGCCGTTGCTGGGGAATCTCCCGCAGATGCGACCCTCGTTGCTGCACCGGCAGTTCGACGAGTGGTGCGATGAGTACGGCCCGCTCTACCAGTTGAAAATGCCGGGGCGGCACATCGTGGTCGTGAGTGATCCCGATCTGAACCGCGAGATCTTCCGGGACCGGCCCGGCGGGTTCCGGCGGCAGTCGGCGATCGAATCGGTCATGGACGAGATGGGTTCCAACGGACTGTTCTCGCTGGAGGGTGAGGCGTGGCGGCTGCGTCGCAAGCTGGCCATGCCCGCCTTCAATGCCTCGCATCTGCGCAGCTTCCATCCCACCCTGGAGACGATCACCGGACGATTGCAACAGCGCTGGGAACGGCAGTCGCCCAAGGACATTCGTGCCGACCTGACCCGCTACACGGTGGACGTCACCGCCAAACTGACCTTCGACTACGACATCAACACCATCGAACAGTCCGGCGACATCATCCAGCGGCACCTGGAACTGATCTTCCCGCTCATCAACCGCCGGATCAACAGCCCGCTTCCGTACTGGCGTTACGTCAAACTCCCGGACGACCGAGCGCTCGAGCGCGCGCTGGCCGCGCTGCGCACCGATCTCACCGGTGTCATCAGTCGGGCCCGTGCGAATCTGCCTGCGGCGCCGACGAATTTCATCGAGGCCTTCCTGCTGGCGCAAGACGGCAGCACCTCCTTCACCGATGACCAACTGTTCGCCGAGGCGCTGACCATTCTGATCGCCGGTCAGGACACCACCAGCAATGCCATGGCCTGGCTGCTCTACCACCTCGCGGGCAATCCGGCTGTGCAGGAACGGATTCGCGAGGAGGTCGCCGAGATCCCCTCGGCGCTGGACCGGCAGCCGTATCTGGAAGCCGTTGTCGCCGAATCGATGCGGCTGCGGCCGACGACGCCGATCGTCGGACTGGAGGCCGCCGTCGACGCGACGATCGACGGTGTGCACATCCCGGCGGGGACTTGGGTGATCGTCAATGTGCAGCATGCGAGCCTGCAGGAGAAGAACTTCGAGGACGCACTGCGCTTCGACCCGGACCGCTGGCTGCGCACCGAGCACGGCACGCATCGACCCGAGGTCTCCACGCCGTTCGGGGCCGGTCCGCGGTTCTGTCCGGGACGGGGGTTGGCGATGCTGGAGATCAAGAACGTGACCGGCATGGTCTGCCGGAACTTCGAGGTGCGTCTGCCCGCGGGTGCGCAGTCGCCGAAGGATCGCTTCCACTTCGCCGTCATCCCCATCGATCTCGATCTCGACCTGATCCGACGGCCCGCCTGACCCCATTCGCCGAGCACACTCTGAGGATGTAGATGTCGTTGCATCGATTGACCGCGACCGACGGTGTCTGGCTGTCGCTCGAATCCGCCGATATGCCGATGCATATCGCCTTCCTGCTCGAATTCACCGCACCCGAGGGCGGGGCCGCCCAGTTCCTGCGAAAGTGGCGGGCCGGACTGGACGCACCGGCGAGCCTGCCGCAACCGTGGAACTTCCGCCCGCTGAAGTTCCCGCCGCCGGGTGTCGCGGCCATGGTGCGTGAGGTCGACGATATCGACCTGAGCGAGCACATCCGAGAGTGGACGCTGCCGGAGCCGGGCAGCCAGGACCAGCTGACCGAACTCGTATCGTCGATCCATCAGAAGCAGCTCGATATGCGCCGTCCGCCATGGGAATTGCATGTCATCGAGGGGCTGGCGCAGGATCGTTTCGCGCTCCTGCTCGAGGTGCACCACAGCCTGCTCGACGGCGCATCGGCCATGCGGTTGTTCACCGATACGTTCACCGAGGATGCCGCCGCCCGCGATGTGCCGGACCTGTTCACGGTGCGCCCGGCCGCCGAGTCGGCGGAGGCTGGTACGGCGAATCCCTTCCGCGCCATGCTCGCCGCATTGACCGGCGTGCTGGCCTTGTTTCGCGGTGTCGGATCCGCCGCCCGCGATGCCTTCCGGCGTGCACGCGGCGATAAGACAGTGGCGCAGAAGGCATATCAGCAGCCGGAGACGATTCTCGACGGCACCATCACCGGCGCGCGCGATCTGTCCAGGCGTCGCTACGACCTCGCGCTGTTCAAGCGGTTGGCGAAGGCGGGTGACTGCACGATCAACGACATCGTGCTGTACCTCGTCAGCACGGCGCTGCGCGGCTACCTGACCGATCACGCCACGTTGCCCGAAGAGTCGTTGACCGCGGGCGTGCCCACCGATCTGCGCGAGGAGGACGATGCTCGCGCCGGCACTCGAGCGGGCATGATGTTCACCGCGCTGGCCACCGACATCGCCGATCCGCGCGACCGGTTGAGCGCGGTCAAGTACTACATCCGCGCCGCCAAGCAGCATATGGGTGAGATGGCCCCGAACGAGGTCATCGGCTACGGGCTCGCGGTCACCCTGCCGTGGATCCTCGGGCTCAGCTTCGGCTTCACCAACACCGCATCCTCCCATCCGATGGGTGTCTCCAATGTGCCGGGACCGCGAAACCCGCTGTACTGGAACGGTGCTCGGCTCGAGACGATCTATCCGATCTCGCTGCTCATGCACGGCAATTCGCTGAACTTCACCTGCATCGGGTACTCGGGCGGGCTGCACTTCGGCGTGCTCGGTGTCCAGGACAAGCTGCCGCCGATGTCGTATCTCACCGGGGCCATGGATGCCGCGCTCGATGAGCTCACCGAACTGCTCCTGCCGGACCACACACAGCTCGCCGCTGGATGACCTCGGTGTCGAATTACGACGTGGCGATTATCGGCTCGGGCTTCAGCGGTCTCGGCGTCGCGGTGAATCTGCGGCGCCTCGGCAATGACAACTTCGTCATCCTGGAACGTGCCGATGCCGTCGGCGGCACTTGGCGCGACAATGTCTATCCCGGCTGCGCGGTTGACGTGCCATCTGTGCTGTACTCGTATTCCTTTGCGCCGAATGCGGATTGGACCCGCGTGTACGCGACTCAGCCCGAATTGCGCGCCTACACCGAGCAGGTCGTCGACACCTTCGATCTGCGAAGGCATGTGCGGCTGAACAGTGACGTGGCCGAGGCCGATTTCGACGACGAGGCCGAACAGTGGGTGCTGCGGCTGAGCGACGGCAGACTGGTCCGGGCGCGCGCTGTCGTCATGGGCTACTTCTCGCTACACGCTGAGGCTATTCCGGATATCCCCGGTCGCGCCGATTTCGCTGGGCCGCAGATGCATTCGAGCAAGTGGAATCCGTCGTTCGAACCGGCGGGCAAGCGGGTCGCGGTGGTCGGGGCCGGGGCGAGCGCGGTGCAGATCGTGCCTGCGCTGGCGAAGTCGGCTGGTGAGCTCATCTCGTTCCAGCGCACTCCGGCCTGGGTGATTCCGCGACTGGACCGGCCGATTCCGCCGACGATGCGCAAGATTCTGCGCCACGTTCCGCCGGTCAGGCTGGCAGCAAGGGGATTCGTCTTCCTGTTCCTGGAGGCCATGCATTACGCGGTGTTTCATCCGCGGCTGGTTTCGGTCTATGAATGGGTCGTCCGCAAGGTGCTTGCCGAGCAGGTGCCCGATCCCGAGCTGCGGCGCAAACTCACACCCGACTACGCATTCGGCTGCAAGCGACCGATGGTCTCCGATGAGTACTACCGCTCGTTCACCCGCCCGAATGTGCGGCTGAGCACCGAGAAGATCACCGAGATCACCGCCACCGGCCTCCGCACCGCCGACGGGGCGTTGCACGAGGTCGATGCGATCGTGTGGGCCACCGGATTCCACGTCCAGGATTCCATCGCACACTTCCCGGAGTTCCGCGCTGCGGCGACCTCGACGCGAAAGAAGTTCCAGCGCGATGGTTTTCGCGCGTATCGCGGCATCGCCTTCGCGGGGCTGCCGAATCTGTTCGCGGTCACCGGACCGAATACCGCACTGCCGCACACCTCGCAGTTCCTCGCCATCGAACCCACCACGAAGCTGATCGCCAAGACGATCGAACACATGCGGGCCAAGGGTATTCGCCGCTACAGCCCGTCCGAGGAGGCCGAGCGCGAATGGGTCACGCGCGCACGGAAACTGCTCGGCACCCGGGTGTGGTCGACCGGCGGATGCACCAGCTACTTCATCGATGAGGGCGGCACCAACACCTTGACCTGGCCGGGCGGAACGTTCAGCGTCCGACTCGACCGGCGTCGCATCCGACCGCAGGACTGGGATACCGGACGGCCCTGACAAACGCCTCGTAACCCCGACGGTTTCAGCACGTCGCACATTCGCGATGTCGCCGTCGCGCGAATTAGCTCTCGGCGCAATGGTGAGTTCCGCCGCAGCCAGTAGCCGGGTAGCCGAATCCCCAACTCGGACCGAATACGAATTCACGGCACGTCGGGCGCTCAGGCTATCGACACCGTTTCGGGCTCACATCTCACTGAGATGTCTACGGCCGCCGCGGGACGGTCCTAGCACTGCCGCCGATCATGTCGGCAGCATATCGGTGATCTGCTTTACATGCCGCGAGGACAGCGGCCAGCGCATCGCGACCACATCGAGGATGGATTTGATGTGCGCGGAGTCCTCCGACAATGTTGGTGGCACAGGGGGGCGTAGCAGATATTCGATGTCGTTGAGTAAGCGCGCCGAGTCCTCTTGATCCATATGAGCCGCCTCGCGGCTGATCTCCGCTAGCTGTGATTGATCGCCCACACGATAGGCGACGATTCGAACTTGCGGTCCGATTTCCTCGTCGTGGCCGAATTCCTCTGCTAGCGCCGATAATTCACTACGCGTGAGGTCTCCGGTACGGCCTAGAGAGTCGATCGCGTACCTCCGCACCGCCCCATACTCGTCGAGATCGCGCACGCACTCGATCAGAGTGGCGGTCCCATGCCCAGGGTAGCTCCCCAACGCCTCGGCGACGGAAGCGCGAACCAGCCACGACGGATCCGCGCGCAGCAGGTTTACGAGGATATCGACCGCAGGGTCATACCGAACGTTGCAGAGCGCTTCGGCTGCTTCGTTGCGAACCATCTCGTCCGTATCCGACAGCATCCGCAATAGTACTGGTCCGACAATGGGGACCTGCGTTACACCCAGATATCCGATTGCGCGCGCCGCTTCACTCCGAACAGCTACATCCTCCGACTCGACGAGTGGCAAGATGTCGGCAACGGCCCTACCATCACCGAGCTTGATCAATTCGATCAATGCATCGACCTGCCGGTCGGGGTCGCCTGACATCAGTGCCGAATTGAGCGGGGAAGCTCCGCCTTCCACTTGTCCTCACCTTCTTCGCTCACCGTAGACGTGTTCGTCCCGCGCTGCCAACGATTGGATATCGCCCTGGTCTGATGCGTAGCGGGCCTCGGGCATAGCAGAAACGACCCTCGGCATGAACGCTTGGGGTTCTCTATTCACTCCGGTGTCGGGCATCACGCTCGCGCTCCGAGCGTTCGCGTTCGCGCTTCTGGTGTATCGCCCGGTCCCTTTCCGCTTCGGCGTGTGTCCGCGCCGCGTCGGCGTCAATCATCTTGGGCGGGTCGTTGCTGTTGAGCCCCAGAATGCCCATGATCTCTGGTGACAGCCCCGCCTCTCTCGCTGCCACTCGGGCATTCTCGCGTTCCTGTCCAGCTCGTGCCAAGGCGTCTTCTCGTTCCTGCTTCGGCGTCCGCTGCGGTGCGGGTGGTGGTGGTGTCGAGGGTTCTTCGCCACGTGCGGGTTTCATCTCGAGGGCTACGGCGTCGCGTTCGTTGTCTCGCTCTTGCCTCCGCGCGGCCAGTATTTGATCTTTCTGTGCATCGCTGAGGAACGAGCCGAGGCTGTCGATCGTCTCCCGCGTTTGCGCTTCCTCGCGTTGGCGGACCTCCCTTGCCTTCGTCGTGGGGTCCGTGCTTTCTCTGGCGACGGTGGCTGGTTTCGTCTCGTCGTGGTCGATTTCTCGGGCGCGGGCGTCTGCAGGTTCTCGCTCAACCGCCCTCTTGGGCGATTCCTCCCCCTGCTCTCGCTGTTGGCCCTCTTTCTCTTTGGTAGCTTGCTCGCGTGACCGCGCTTCCCGTTGGCGTTGCTTTTGCAGCCGTGCTTGCTCACCGACGCCAGGCAATTCGAGTTGCGGAGCCGTTTCTTTTTCCAATCCGCGCGCCCAGATCTCGCGGGCCTCCTCTCGCGTGATGATCTGGTGCGTGAATTTGTTTGGGAAATCGCGCTGCAAATCCTTGATCAACCGGTGCGCAATCGCCGATATTTTCTCCCCCTCCACCGACCGCAACAACAGATGCTCGACCTTGCCATCCCGAATCAACTCGTAGTCGCGTTTCAACTGGCTGAGATCCTTACGACTACTGATCTCCCCCGACTTGTCCTCGATGGCCCGCACAGGCCCCGCGCGAGGATCGCCACGTTGTTTGTCGTATCTTCGAGACTCGTTGTCAGGAATCGATAATTCCTGTTCACGCGTCGGTGGCACATAGCCGTTCTCGCTGTCACGAAAATCTGTCCGTGCCGTTTTCCCAGACACGCCCGCGCGTATTATTGTCTATGTCGTCGCGGTCTTTGTCGTAGCCGTCGCCGGGCATAGCTCCGCCAAATGTCGAATGCAGGATTGATTAGATAAAAGACGCTGCTAAGCAGGCGTCATATGGTGATGTTCCGTGCGTGACGGGCATAGCTGTCGCGGAGTTCAGAGGCGACCGACGAGAAACCTTCTTCAAATTTGGAAGCCAAGGTGATGACATCCATGAGGCTCCATGCGGTAAACATTTCTTCGTTGTCTTTATCGTCGTCGTCGAACCACCATCGAAGCGCCGGATTCACATGGTCGTAGAAGGAACGCTCACGGCCACCCCGTTGGAAATCGAACCACTGTGCCCGCGCGAACTTGACATAGCACTCACCGACGAAGCATATGAACGCATCAGCCATGTCGGCGTTTTCAGTTGCCATTGCCGTAGCCATATTCGGGAACAGTTCCGCGACAACGGTGTCGAGCCGCTTCACTTCCGGCGAGGCTTCCGGCCAAGGCTTCGATGGAATGCCCTTCAGCCCGGCATAGTCCATGAACTTGTGGGCCTGTGCCGCGCGCCGGTCCGGGTCGACCCATTTACCCCACTCGGTCTGTTCGACTTCAAAGTCCAGACCCAATTGTTCATTGTTCCCCACGCCGATGCCTCCCGTTCGCTGTTGCGTTCGCGATCCGCAGACCAGTGTCTCATCTCACGCCGACAGGTAAAGCCGCTCGCACGGCAGGCGCGGGTATCGGCTGCTGTCGCCGAGGTCAACCGTGACGGCTTCGGCGTAGTGCCGTGCCTGGTGCTCTTGTATGAAGTTCAGCGCGGCGGTGAGGCATGCGGTGAAGTCGAATCGTGCACCGTGGAGGAACACGCTCAGGTGGACGTCTGGATCGTCCGGACGTGGTGAAAGGTCGTGCGGGACAGGGACTTGCAAGCTCATAATCTCTCCGTATTGCGAACACTGGTCGGGTGAATCGTGATCGCGTCGGCCTTGTCCAGCTCGGCATCCGAGTCGCAGACCCATCCGTCCTCGTCAACCAGCATCACCGAGCCGTCCGCGCGCTGGTAGATCGGAGCGCTGTTGTTGGGGGCGAGGTCGAGCTTGAAATGAGTCTCTTCATGGAAGACCGCGAGCAGTTTTCGTACGCTCGGGGCTAACTCCGCCTGTCGTGGCCGCGCAACCTCATTCATGGGGCCGGTCCTGTGGTCGATCGGGGCTCGTGCAGGCCACGAACCTGTGCGGCGTCACCAGGTCACACGCCACAGCGATAGCGCGTACCCGGCTGTTGAAATGGGCCATGCTCGGGGCGATGACTGCCACGGCTTTCGTGCTGCGTGCTGTCCCCACAATCAGCGCGGTCGGCATGAACGTGTCATCGCCGAGGGTCACAAGCCCAGCGAGGGTGTAGCCACGTCGCTGCGCCAGCTCGGTGATCAGTCGCTCATCCCGCAACAGGTGCGGGCCGCTCACCTCAAGTGAGAGAACACCAATTGCTTTGGCAGGCATAGGGTTTGCGTTCATGGCCGCTACACCTGTGCCGAAATGCGTGCATAGAAGTCGGGCGTGTCATCCACCACCCGTACGCCGATCCACGGACACCGCAAAGCTGAGGGCAGAATGCCGTCATGGTCGGCGATCAGTCCGTCGACGAGTGGGACCAGGCCCGTGCACAGCCGATCCGGACACCTGACCGACCGCAATTCGCTGGTTTCAGGGTCGAATGTCCCGATCCCGCACATGGACAACGTGATCCATGGCCCGCAATCACATTCCGGCATGAGCCGCCCACCGCTTCACCGGGCGATACTGGCCCGAGCACGCCCGGATCGCATCGACCACCACAAGCCCGGACGGCCGGAAAGCGCAGCGCGGCGGTTCGATCCAACGCCGAAACCCCGTGCCCTGCTCGGCTGGCGATGGCAGCGCGACAGTACCGCCGGTTCGCACGACCTGGACATCGAGGCGGAACATCTCGGCGAACAGCCGATCGTCATCGGGGATATTAGGCCTGATGAGGAAGGTCCATCGGTTCTCGCGTGGATGAGACGAAACCGGGCCGAGGTCCGACCCGCGCCGCTGCATGTGGATTTTCACGGACCGACCGAGATGGGCGGGCATGGTCAGCGCTCCCACATGTTCGACCTTCATCACGATTCGACCGATCTGAGGCGGGTCGACGTTCGCGGGGAGGTCGCACACCTGCCGGTAGTAGACACAGCGTGATACGGGTGTGTCGCCAAAAGCTATGTGCTCCACAGGCTTATCCCTCGAAGGTGCGTCGGTCGGTCGGCTCCCATGCAAGCAAGGCGGCCTGGAATCGTTCGAGATCAGCGACAGTGATGTCGGTGGGAAGCTCGATATCGAGATCAGGCAGAGCGAGAGAGGCGACGGCGGGCGGGCCGATGAACGAAACGCGATGCGGCAGTTCTGGGTTCAACACTGAGACCCCCTCGGACGGTGATGGTTCAGGTGCGCCCGGCCTGAAAACTCCTGAAGATCCTCGGACGGAAGCGGTTGCGATGACGGGTCAACCGTTCGGGTCTTCCTTTCGGGCGCACATCCAGGACATCACCGAACATGCCCATCTGCGAGCTATCAACAGGAACTTTCCAATGAAAACCTTCAAAGTTCCAGCGATGCTGTCAGTCTGGTTCCAAACAAGACCGGAATTCAGGAGGGGCAAGGCAGATGGCTACCGGTTCGACGCTTCCGAGGCGCTTACTCGGACGAGAATTGCACGACTTGCGCGAGAACGCGGGCATCACCATGGATGTCGCGAAGAAGGCGATCTCCGTTGGCAAACAGACGATTTGGCGGATGGAAACCGGGCAGTCGTTCAGATTGCGGCTGATCGACATAGAGCGGTTGTGTCAGGTCTACGGCGCGACGCTGGAGAAGACGGAAATCTTGCTCGGGCTCACGGAGGAGGCGCAGGGTAAGGGGTGGTGGCATGCATACGGCGACGCGATCCCCAAGCATTTCGACCTGTTCGTGGGACTCGAACAGGCGGCGGTTCGGTTGACGACGTATCAGGCGGCTCTTGTGCCAGGGTTGTTGCAGATCCCGGACTATCGACGCGAGGTTATTTGGGCCGAGTTCCCCCAGATGGACACTGCGGAAGTTGAACGCCGAATCGAACTCGCGGCGCGTCGGCAGGACCGACTGACTGATGACTCAAATCCGCTTCAACTTGATGTGATCTTGGATGAGTTGCCGCTACGGCGACCTATAGGCAGCCCCGAGATTATGGCGGCACAGCTTCGACACATCGCCGATGTCGGGCGTTTGAAGAACGTGTCGGTTCGTGTCGTTCCGGCCGCCGCTGGCACACACCCCGGTTTGTTGGTAGGTACTTTTGTGTTGTTGGAGTTCCCGAAGCATCCGACAGCGCATTTGACCGAACCGCCGGTGATCTACGTTCAGGGGTATACGGGCGCGCTGTATCTGGAGAAGCCTGACGAAGTGCAGCAGTACCGAGACGCATACACTCGGCTACAGCGTGTGGCACTGAACGAAGCCGATTCGCGCCGCCTGATTCTGGAGATTGCAGAGGAGTTGACCCGGTGAACGTTGATCTGTCGGGGGCACGGTGGTTCAAGAGCACGCGCAGCAGCGGCTCGCAGGACTGCGTTGAGGTTGCACACCTCGGCGGGGGCATGGTCGGCGTGCGGGACTCCAAGGACCCGGCCGGTCCGGCGCTGGTATTCACACCCAGTGAATGGGATGCCTTCACGGCTGGCGTTCACGATGGCGAGTTCGATCGACCGTAGCGGGCCTCGGACATAGCCGAAACGACCCTCAGCATGAACGATTGGGGGTCGTTTCGCGTTTCCGTAGCCCGCTCGATAGCCGATGGAGTCGAGCCGTGTGATCAAAGACGTCAAGGCCACGAACGGCTATGGCTTGCTAGCGTCTGAGCCACGTGCGGGCCAGCGCGAAGTATCAGCGTCCTGGTCTGATGTCGGTCCGCCTGCCGCGCAGCCCAATTGGGAGAATGCTTGGCAACTTAACTGCGGCCCGCAGCATAAGTTGCGCTGCACAGAGCGTTGTAGTGAGTCATGGTTGCGCACCAACGGTGATGCACGTTACTGTACCCACTCGTTGATGGGAACGGGGTAGTTCCTCATTGCCGGGAGGGTTTGGCAAGCATGATCCGACGTCGACGTCCGATTAAGGCAGTGGCTGCTGCGATTGCCACCTTCACCGTGTTTGCCGGAGCCGTGGTCGCCGCGCCGACCCAGGCCACGCTCGGCCTCGATGCGCAATTGACCGCGACTCATGCGGGGCCGCAACAGTATCCGAACGTCTACATCGACTGGGACATCCCGATCACCATGAGTGACGGCACGGTGCTGAAGGCGAATGTGTACCACCCGGCCGACGCCTCGGGCCGGCCGATCGTCGAGCCGACGCCGACCATCGTGAACCTCACGCCCTACACCAAGCTGGTGGCGAATATCGCCGATTCCGTGCTGGCCATCCCCGGCCTGGCCGAGCCGCTGATGCAGGCGCTGCACGGCTTCGATCTCTCGGCCTACGGCCTGAGCGGGATCAGCGATCTGGCCCAGGCATTGGCGGGCGGCACCGCGCGCACCTTCGCGGTGGATCGCAAACTGGTGCAGAGCGGCTACACCCAGGTGGTCGTCGACGTGCGCGGCACCGGCTTCTCCGAGGGCATCTGGCAGGTGTTCGGCGATCGCGAGCAGCAGGACGGCGTCGAGGTCGTCGACTGGGCCGCGGCGCAGCCTTGGTCCAACGGCAAGATCGGCATGAGCGGCATCTCCTATTCGGCCATCAACCAGTTGCAGACCGCGGAGCGCAGACCCGCTGCCCTGCAGGCGATCTTCCCGATCGTGCCGGGCAGCGATCTGATCCGTGACGTGGCCGCACCCGGTGGCGCACTCGGCATCGGGTTCATCCCGGAATGGCTGCTCGCCGTCGACGGTACGAAATTGATTCCCGACGTGGTGTCCATGCTGGCGGGCAAGTTCGACTGGACCTGGCTGGCGGATCGGGTCCGTGACCCGTTCACCTTCTTCAATATCATCATCATGGCGCTAGGCACCCAGAGCGTGGATCAGATTCCGCCCGAAATGCATTCGGTACTCGACGATCAAAGCCCGTTGCGCACCGCCTGGATCGGACATCCCGATCGCATCGATGTGCCGACCTTCGTCTACGGCGGCTGGCAGGACATCTTCGCCTACTCCTCGCCGCGGGTCTACAACGCGATCAATGTGCCCGACAGCCAGAAGAAGCTGGTGATGGACAACAACTATCACATCACCACCGGCTCGGGCATGGGTGACGCCGACGGACCGGCGGCCCTGGATGTATTGCAGCGCGCCTGGTTCGACAAGTGGCTCAAGGGCATCGACAACGGCATCGATGACTACGACCAGGTCACCCTGTGGCAGCAGGGCGGCGGCTGGACCCACACCTCGGCCTTCCCGCGGCCCGATATGGATTACCGCCGTATGTATTTGAACGCGGCCGCCTCGGGCACCGCGCCCGGCAGCGCCTACGACGGCAGCCTCACCGGGGAGCCGGGTGGACCCGCACGGGTTTCGATCGGACCCGGCTTGACCACGCTCTGCTCACGCGACGGTGCACAGGGGACAGCGGGCATCCTGCCGCTCCCGGATATCTGCACAAAGGATTCGCGGATCGCCGAGACCAATGGCCTGACCTTCACCAGCGCGCCGGTCGCCGTACCGACGCAAATCTCCGGACCGATCGCGATACACCTCGATACCGTCCTGGACGCCACCGACGGCTACTGGACCGTGACACTGAACGACGTTGCCCCGGACGGACGTTCGACCCAGTGGACACACGGCCAGCGCACCGCATCCCTGCGCGCTGTCGACGAGAGCAAGGCCACCCGCTCCGCCAATGGCGACTACACCGACCCGTACCCCTATCTGACCCTGGACACCCGCGAACCGATCGTGCCCGGTCAGCCGACGGTCATCGATATCGGCATGTTCGCCACCGACGGCGTGCTGCAACCGGGGCACCGACTGCGCGTCGACATCTTCGCCGGAAATTTTCCGAGCAGTCTTCCGTTGCGCCCCTTGCTCAATGAGAGTGGGTTGAAGCCGCAGCACATCGAGCTGGACCCGAATCAGCCGAGCTGGGTGAACATTCCGGTCGACGGCGAGCCGGGCTGGTGAATCAGGCCGGGCCGGAGCCGAGCAAGACCAGTGCGGCGCGAGTCAGTGTGGGCGCCAAGGCCGGTAGCTCCTGCGGCCCGGATTCGATCAGGGTGGCCCTGACTCGATCGTCGATGCCGCCGAGCAGCACATCGATCAGCCCGGGATCGGGTTCGGCGCGAACTTCGCCCGCGCGCACACCGATTCGCGCCGCGGCCACCATCCGATAGCCGAACATGCGGTGCGTGCGGGCCCGGCGGGCGATGAGTCCCGGTCCGGCGGCGAGGGTTTCGATATGCAGCGCGCGTGCGGCGGCCGGCTCCGCGGCCAGGAACTCCAGATACGTTTCCAGCGTCGTGCGCACCAGCTCGACGAAGGTGTCCGCACCCGATTCCGTGACCACCCGGTCGAGTTCGCGGGTGATGACGTCGACCGCGAAATCGAAAGCGGCGGTGAAGCATTCCTCTTTGCTCTCGAACAGCCCGTAGAACGTGCGCCGGGCCACCCGGGCCCGGCCGACGATATCGGTGATCGTGGTCGGGCCGTAACCGAGTTCGCCGACCGCCTCCAATGCGGCGATATATAGCCGCTCGCGCTGTGACGTCACGACTTCGTCCCGGGACAAGCGATGCGGCCCTCGGGGCAATCGGTCCGGAGAAGCGCTGGTCAAGACGGTCATAATGCCGACGATTCTGCCACACGTGGAACTTTCGCCCGGAAATTCTTTCCAGGTGACAAAGACTCAGTGCAGCGCGCTGCCCTGGACCCACTCGTCCCAGGGCACGCCCCAGTCCCCGTTCTGCCAGACCTCGAGCGGTGCGCCGCCGGTATTGCGGACCTCGACCACATCGCCCGGAATCGCAAAATTGTAGAACCACTGGGCATTCGCGAGGCTCAGGTTCAGACAGCCGTGCGAGAGGTTCTGGCTGCCCTGCGCCCAGACCGTGGAATCGAGCTGGTGCAGATAGATGCCGTCGGTGCTGATGCGGGTGGCCCAGCCGATGGCCTCCTTGTAGCCGAGCCGGGAATTGACCGGCAGGCCGTAGGTGGAGGAGTCCATGATGACCGGATTGCCCTTGTCCATCACGGTGTAGATGCCCGGCTGAGTCCAGAAGCTCAGCGTCTTACCCGCGATGACCTCGCTGCCACCTCTACCCATCGAGGTGGGCATAGTGCGGATCAGATTGCCGTTCTCGAAGACCTGTACCTGTTTGGTGTTGTCATCGGCGATGGAGACGTGCGACGGGCCGATGGTGAAGGTGGTCTTGGTGTCCTCCTGGCCGTAGAGCCCACCGCCGAGATCCGCGCCGTAGATGTTGGCCGCGGCGGTCACCTTGGTGCCCGGTGCGAAGTACTGCTGCGGCCGCCAGTGCGCATTGCGCTTGTCCAGCCAGTACCAGGAACCCTCGACCGGCGGGTTGGTCGTCACCGAGAGCCGCTTCTCGGCAACGGCCTTATCCGGGACGTCCTCGTCGAAATGCGCGACCACGACGGTGCCGACACCGAAGGTGCCGCCGTCGGTCAGCGGTGTGCCGCCGGTGGTGGTCATATAGACCTTGGTCTGGTTGTTCGGCGCCAGCGTGCTGAAGGTCGAGGTGGTCGGCCCGACGCGGCCGGTGATGGTGAGGCTTTCGGCGCTGATCGTGTAGGTGTGCCCGTAGCCGAGCGGATCGACGGGCTTCCACGCCGTCTTGTCCGGGGTGTAGATGCCTTCGATCGGACGGCCCGCCTCATTGGTGAGTTTCACCGAGGTCAGCATGCCGTCGTTCGCGGTCACCACGACCGGCGCGAGCGGATCGATGTTGTTGCCACCGCCCGGCGTGATGACTATCGGGGGCGGCGGCGGTCCGGCCTGGGTGGTCGGCGCTTCCGACTTCGATGAACATCCGGCGACGAGCGACATCATCACCAATGCAAAACCCGCAGCTGCTCTCCACCGGAAGCGGCGACTCGACATGACTCTCCTGTGTTTCGCCGTGCGTTCCCTGCGGCGCACCTACGACGTACTGGCTCGTGCCGTAGTTTACCGGCCATTTCGGGCGTGGTTCGCCGCTGCGGGTGTGACCTGCGCGAACATCCGGCTCAGTTGACGCAGGGCACGCTGCTGCCGATCGTGGTCGCGACTGGCTTGCCCGCATCGGGTGCGGGTGTGACGGAGGTGGTGGTCGCGGACGCGCTGGTGGTCGGCACGAGTTCGGTGGGCATGGTGAAATCGGCGCCGACGACCACGCTGATGTGGCCGGGCTCGACATTCGGCGATACGGCCGCGGCGACGCCGAGGATGTCGCCCAGCTGCGCGGCATCGGTCTCGGCGCCGGTGCCGTAGGTGATGGTGGAGGTGGCGCGGGTGGTGCCGTTGTCCAGCGTGCCCGCCGGATAGCCGCGCTTGGTGAGAGCGGTGGAGAGTTGGGCGGCCCGGCCGGTGTATCCGCTCGCATTGCGGACATCGACAATGCTGGTCGGGGTGCGCGTCGAGGTGGTCGGCGTGGTTTCGATGCCGAAGGCGGCGCGCACTTCCTTCTTGATGGCCGCCGGATCGACGATATTGACGTCCTGACCGTCGATATTGTCGTACCGCAGCACCGGCAGCGTCCGGAATTCGACCGAGATCGAGCCCGCCGAACCGAGGTCGCGGGCGAAGTCGAGCAGGTTCCAGCCGTCGGACAGCACGACATCGCGGTGCGCCACATCCATGAGTCCGGAGAGCTTGCTGAAGTTGGTCAGCGTGCCTGCGTCCTTCAGCGATTTGGCGACCGAGGTGAGGAAGGCCTGCTGGCGGTGGGTGCGGTCGAGGTCGCCGTTCTCCAATCCGTGGCGTTGCCGCACGAAGGACAGCGCATTGGCGGCATCGAGATGCTGCGGCCCCGCGGGAAAGACGGCGCCGGAGTAGTAGCTGTCGTTGACCGCGTGGTTGAGGCAGACATCGACGCCGCCGAGCTTATCGGCCAGATCGTAGAAGCCGACGAGCGAGATTTCGGCGAAGCGGTCGATGGGGACGCCGACCAGATTGCGCACGGTCTGCACGATCGATGCCCGTCCCGCCTCGCGGCCCGCGCGTTCCAGGGACACCTTGTCCTTCATGCCCGAGTTTTCCAGCTTGGTTTCGGTGGCGGCCTTCTTCAGCCCGTAGGCCTCCTTGATCTTGGCGTGGTCGTAGCCCGGAATGTCGGAGACCGCGACATAGTCGTCGCGCGGAATGGAGAACGCGACGATCTTGTGCATATCCGCGGGAATATGCAGCAGGATCAGCGAATTCGCGTTGTAGCCGCCGTTGTCGCCGTCGCCGGCGTGCAACTGCTCCAGGATCGCCTTCGGCAAGTCGTTGCCGTCGAGGTCCTTGCGGGTATCCAGGCCGATCAGCAGGATATTCAGATCGCCGCCGAGTGAGCGCGGTGCGTCCTTGCCGATCGCGTCGGTGTGGGTGAAGCCGTTGTCGAATTCGTTCTTGGCGGACCAGGCGAATCCGGTGCCGGACACAACGGCGAGAGCGGCGATCGATGTCAGGACGCGCATTGCGATCTTTGCCGCTTTGCGCGCGCGATGGGGTTTCGGTTCCGCTCGTCGGTGCGCTGCTCGCCGGTTCCCGGCGGGGCGAGTCTCGGTGATTTTGGGAAGCTCGACGGTGTCGTCATCCATGGCGGCGGCCTAGGTCCCGGGTCATTCTCGCCGCCTCAGCTTTCGTCTCGGGTCACGACACAGCGCATGTCCGGGTCATACCCGCTGACGACTAGTTGCACCCGCTAGTGACTGCTTGCAGGTCACTCGAAAGCGCCTGCTCAACCTTCCCAGTGTTACCGACGCCGCTCGAGGCAGGCAAGAATCGGACATTGTGATCTGCACAGATTGACGATCTAGTCTCGTATACATGGCTGCTCCCGTGTTGCTCGTCCTCGGTGCCGGTCCCGGCGTCGGGCTGTCGGTCGGTCGTCTTTTCGGGCGCGACGAGTATGTAGTGGTGCTGGCGTGCCGGCTCGGCGCGGAGGCCGAGCCGTTGGCGAAGGAATTGCTGGGCGAAGGTTTCGATGCCGAAGGTGTCGGTGTGGACCTGGCCGATCCCGACGATGTCAGTCGAGTTGTGACCGAGGTGGGCGAGCGGCACGGGCGCATCGACGTGCTGCATTTCAACCCGAGCATCTTCCGGCAGGCGGACCCGCTGCGGTTGACGGTCGCGGAGTTGATCGAGGACTTCACGATCGGCGCCGCGGCGCTGCTGCCCGCGGTGCAGGCGGCACGGCCGTTCTTCGCACCCGGTGCGCGCGTGCTCGTCACGGGGAGTGCGGCGGCGGATAAGCCGTGGCATGAGGCGGCATCGCTCGGTGTGCAGAAGGCGGCGGTGCGCAATCTCGTCACCAGTCTGGACACCACCATGGCGCCCGACGGTTTCCGCGCTGTCGCGGTGCAGATCAATGGTGTGCTCGGCGAGGGTGCGTTCACTCGGGAGCGGGTCGCCGCGGCATTGCACGCCGCCGCCGTTCGCCCACTCGACGACTGGACACCGCATGTGTCCTATAACGGCTGATCCGACAAGACATTCCGACCAACGACGTGCGGCCGAGCGGGTCGCGACGAAGGAGGATGGATGCGGTGGTTCAATGTAGCGACGGCTTTGGTTGCCGCACTGATGATTTCGCTGCCGCATCTCGCGGCGTCCTCGGCCCAACCGGCCGCGGTGCACCCCCAGGTGCTGCAAGCCAGGCTGGATGACCTGGTCCGTTCGACTTTCGTTCCAGGTGGGCAACTGGTCGTGACCGCCGACGGCGACGCGACTCAGATCAATAGCGGCGTCGGCGATCTCGCGACGGGCGCTCCGTTCCCGGATGACGCGCAGGTTCGGATCGCCAGCAATACCAAGACATTCGTGGCGACCGTCGTGCTGCAGTTGGTGGGGGAGGGGCGAGTCGAGCTGGACGCTCCGATCGAGCATTATCTGCCCGGTGTTGTGCGCGGCCCCGGCGGCGACGGGAATCTGATCACCGTCCGAAATCTGTTGCAGCACACCAGCGGTATCCCGGATTATCTCCTTCGATTGGACTGGGGGTCGGTCGAGTCGTTGCAGCGGTACCAAACGGCGGATCAGCTGATCCGACTCGGTTTGGATATGCCCGCGCTGTTCGCGCCCGGCTCGCGTTTCGGCTACTCCAATACCAATTACCTGCTGGTCGGAAAGCTGATCGAGCAGGTCACGGGACGGCCGCTGGGCGTCGAGGTAACCTCCCGGATCCTGATCCCGCTGGATCTCCAAGACACCTATTGGCCCGCATTCCCGCAGGAGAACGTGATTCGCGGTCCACACCCGCGCGCATATCAGATCTTCAACGGCACCCAGGTCGACATCACCGATATCGACCCGGGCTGGGGCCTGGCCGATGGCGCGCTCGTCTCCACCGACGCCGACCTGAACCGCTTCTTCACTGCCCTTCTCTCCGGAAAACTGCTTCGCCCAACCGAACTCGCCGAAATGCAGCGCACCATCCACGGCGGCGACCCAGCCCTCCCCGACGATGTCGGCCTCGGCCTGTACCACCGCACCAACGCCTGCGGAATCGATATCTGGAGCCACGGCGGCGCCATGGACGGCTTCTTCGTCTTCGGCGGTTACACCCCCGACCGGGCGATAACCGTCAGCCTCAACCAAGTCCCACCCCTGTTCGGCCTCGGCTACAAGGGCGCCATGGACAGCCTGGTAGACGGTGCCTTCTGCGGGTGAGGGGTCAGTTCTGCGGTACTACTTCGGTGCGGCCGGCACAGGTTGGGTCGTCGTCTTGTCCGCGAACCGGGTGGTGCCGTCCGGAGACATCATCGTGTTGACGTAATCCACGCCGGAGGCGATCAGGACCGGTCCGCCGATGGCGATCGTGCCGATGATCCCGCCGAGGGCGGCGCCGGTGGTCAAGCCGAGAATGCAGCCTGCGGCAATGGTGGCGACACATCCGACGACCGCGCCGATTGCGGTGCCGACGAAGCCGCCGATTGCCGTGGCCAGGCCGAACTGCGTGGCGAATTCATCACGGGCACGGTTGTTCTCAGCCATCGATGCGACCGGCTTGATGGCCAGTGGCTGCGCGATGTCGAGTCCGGCGGGCTTCTGCGGCGCCAGTTCCAGTACCGTGCCGTCCTTTTCGACCACCGGCTTGACCGGAATGTCGGTATCGGCGGCCCGGAACCGCAGCGGCAGCGTAAGGACGATGTGACCATCGGTGTCGGCCAGATCGACGACATCGACCACGTCGGCGATATCGGCGGCGTTGCCGTCTTTATCGACCAGCGTGCCGTCCTTGTCGACGAGCCGCCCGTGGCCGCCGGTTGCGAGCTCGCTTTCCGACGCCTTGGACAGGGTGAAGGTGCCGTTGCGCACGCTGGCCACCACCGTCTTGTCGACTAGCTTGACCGAGTAGGTGATGTCCTGCCGCGGGGGCGCGGCGACCGGCTCGGCGTGCGAAACTCCGGCACCCAAGGTCACGGCACCGATGACAAGAATCGCCGCCGCAGTGCTATCGCAAAGCTTCATTCGGGTATCCCGTTCAGTCATCAGATTATTCGCTCTTCGCAACGCCCCGTGCAGGCTCGACTCGCCTGCTCGAGCAACTCCCCATGCAATGTACTCGTATGCGCGGCAAGGAGGTCGAGGGGAGCCTAGCCGAGCCTGCGGTGCGAAGCGACCGGATTCGGAGCGAAAATCGACGCCAGCTATGACACGGTTACTTCCTCCGGTGTGTCGACCTGTGGCACGGGCCGTGTCCGCAGCAAGAGCAAACCGAGTAGTGCTGCAGCGATGCTGAAGCCCGCACTGATCCACGCGCCGGTCGACATGGCATCGGTGAACGCTTCCTTGGCTGGTTCGATATATCCGAGTTGGAATGCGGCGCTCGACGACTACCGGAAGATGCAACCCGCCGATTATCAGACCGCCCGCGCGATGGCCTTCGATTTCGGTCTGCTCTGCGTCATGGACGGTCTGGAATCACGGCTGCGCAAGTGCCCCCTCGGGAATAGATGGCGATACCCCCCTGTTGGTTGCCATATCCACCAAATAGGCGTCAGGCTTTCCGAGAGGAGGCGCGGTGCAGTTCGGAATCTTCACGGTGGGCGATGTGACGGTCGACCCGACGACGGGTCGGGCCCCGACCGAGCACGAGCGCATCAAGGCAATGGTCGCGATCGCGCGCAAGGCCGAAGAGGTCGGGCTGGATGTATTCGCCACCGGCGAGCATCACAACCCGCCGTTCGTGCCGTCGTCGCCGACCACGATGCTCGGCTATATCGCGGCGCAGACCGAGCGGTTGCAGCTGTCGACGGCCACGACACTCATCACCACCAATGATCCGGTGAAGATCGCCGAGGACTTCGCCATGCTGCAGCATCTGGCCGACGGTCGCGTCGATCTGATGCTCGGTCGTGGCAATACCGGTCCGGTCTACCCGTGGTTCGGCAAGGACATTCGCGAAGGCATCCCGCTGGCGATCGAGAACTATCATCTGCTGCACCGGCTTTGGCGCGAAGATGTGGTCGACTGGGAAGGCCGCTTCCGTACTCCGTTGCAGGCGTTCACCGCAACGCCACGACCGCTGGACGATGTACCGCCGTTCGTGTGGCACGGGTCGATCCGCAGTCCCGAAATCGCCGAGCAGGCCGCCTATTACGGCGACGGCTTCTTCGCGAACAATATCTTCTGGCCCAAGGAGCATTTCCAGCGCCTGATCGAGCTGTATCGGCGCCGCTTCGAGCATTACGGCCACGGCTCCGCCGACCAGGCTATTGTCGGCCTCGGCGGACAAGTGTTCATGGGCAAGAACTCCCAGGACGCGGTGCGCGAATTCCGGCCCTACTTCGACAACGCGCCGGTCTACGGTCACGGTCCGTCGCTGGAGGATTTCACCGAGCAGACGCCGCTGACCGTCGGCAGTCCACAGCAGGTCATTGAAAAGACCATGTCGTTCCGGGAAAGTTTCGGCGACTATCAGCGACAGCTGTTCCTGATGGACCACGCCGGTCTACCGTTGCAAACGGTGCTGGAGCAACTCGATCTGCTCGGTGCGGAGGTAGTTCCGGTGCTGCGCAGGGAGTTCGAGGCCCTGCGTCCGGCCCATGTCCCGGATGCGCCGACTCATACGTCATTGGTCGCGGCTCGTGCCCAAAACAGCACCGTGGTCGCGCAGTGACTGTGATCTCGGAATTCGCCGATCCGACCTGATCGCCCCGGTGCAACGGCGCACCGGTCCTGAAATGCCAGAACTGAATACTCGTTCGATGTACAAGTAATTGAAATATCAAACACATGAGGAGACCGACAATGTCGACCAGCACCGCCAAGGACCTGACCGCGGGCACCTGGGTCATCGACCCTGCCCACTCCACCCTCGGCTTCACCGTGCGTCACCTGATGGTCAGCAAGGTCCGCGGTCGCTTCGCCGACTTCTCCGGCAAGCTGGTCATCAATGAAGACGGCACCGCCTCGGCCGAGGCGGAGATCCTGGTCGAGTCGGTGACCACCGACAACGAGCAGCGCGACGCGCACCTGCGCACTGCCGACTTCTTCCACGCCGCCGACTTCCCGGTGGCCACCTTCAAGTCGACCGGATTCCGCGTAGATGGCGAGGATTTCGTCGTCGACGGTGAGTTCACCATCCGCGGCGCCACTCGCCCGGTCTCCCTCGATGTCGAATTCCTCGGCGTCAACCCCGGCATGGGTCACGGCCCGGTCGCCGGTTTCGAGGCCAAGACCGTCATCAATCGTCGCGACTTCGGCATCACCATCGATATGCCACTGCCCGACGGCGGCGCGGTGATCGGCGACAAGATCACCCTCACCCTGGAGATCGAGCTCGGCCTGCAGGCCTGATCAAGACCGACGTAGTGCGTTCGCAGCCGCCCGGGGTCACCGACCGGGCGGCTGTGCTAACCCACCCCGCCGGCTCCGCCGGCTGCCGTCCCCTGTGCTTGCCCACCCCGCCGGCTCCGCCGGCTGCCGTCCCCTGCGCTTACTCTGAATTCCATGGCCAGATTCGACGCATCCGCTGTCGAGCGGTTGTGCGGGCTGCTGGCGGGGCGTCGGGTCGCGGTGCTGACGGGGGCCGGGGTGTCGACCGACAGCGGGATTCCGGATTATCGGGGACCGGGGTCGCCGATACGGACTCCGATGACGTATCAGCAGTTCGTGGGGGATGCGGCGTTTCGGCAGCGGTATTGGGCGCGCAACCACATCGGGTGGCGGGCCATGGACGGGTCATGGCCGAATGCGGCGCATCGGGCGTTGGCGCAGTTGGAGCGGGCCGGCGTCGTCACCGGGTTGATTACGCAGAATGTCGATCTGCTGCATACGAAGGCGGGTCATCGGCGGGTCATCGATCTGCACGGGACTTATGCGCGGGTGCGGTGCCTCGGTTGTGCGGCGCTGATTTCGCGGATGACCTTGGCCGAGCGGTTGGAGGCCGCGAATCCGGGTTTCGCGGCATCGGCGACGGCCACCGGGGTGGAGGTGGCGCCCGATGCCGATGCGGTGGTCGCCGATACCGCGAATTTCCGGATGGTGGACTGCGCGCGCTGCGGCGGCATGCTCAAGCCGGACATCGTGTACTTCGGGGAGAACGTCCCCAAGGAGCGCGTCGCCACCGCGTTCGGAATGGTCGAGGCGGCGGACGCGCTGCTGGTGGCGGGATCGTCGTTGACGGTGATGTCCGGGCTGCGGTTCGTGCGACATGCGGCGAAACAGGGCAAGCCGGTCGCCATCGTGAACCGCGGCCGGACCCGAGGCGATGAACTCGCCGCGCTCACCGTCGATGCCGGGTGCGCGGATGTGCTGACCGCGCTGGCGGATGCACTGGGTGCCGCGCGCGTTCGGCGTCTGACCGGCTCAGCCGAAGTGGCAGACGTAGTGCAGCGTCGTGAGCGCTTCGATGTCGAATGAACTGTTGCCCGGCACCGAGAACGATTCGCCGGCGCGGTAGGTCACGGCCTCGGTCTCGCCGGCGAGGGTGACTTTGCACTCGCCCTCGATCAACTCCATGATCTCCGGCTCGACCGTATTGAACGTCAGGGTGGACGGCAGGATGACGCCCACCGACTTCGCGGTGCCGTCCGCCAGCTCGATGCTGTGACTGATGCACTTCCCGTCGAAGTACACATTGGCCTTCTTGGCCACACTGACATTCTCGAACCGCGTCATGATCTCTTTCCCGAGGCGCTGGAGGTGGAGCCGTCAGCGTACGCGACGTGCGTTAGCGTCCCTGTCATGCGGCTTCACGTGGGATGTGCGATGTGGACGCACGCGGCATGGCAGGAATATCAACCGGTTCCGGCCGAGCGGTTGCGACATTACGCGTCGTGGTGCACCGCGGTGGAAGGCAATACGACGTTCTATGCGACGCCGACGCGCAACACGGTCGAGTCGTGGGCAAAGCAGACCGATCCCGACTTCCGCTTCGTCGTCAAACTGCCCAAGCCGATCACGCACGAGCGCAGGCTGCACGGCGCCGAAACCGAACTGCGCACCTTCCTGGACGCGATGGAACCGCTCGGATCGCGCATCCACTCGTTGTGGGTACAGTTGCCGGGCTCGTTCGGTCCGACCGATCTCGGGACGCTGGCCGGATTCCTGCGCGCGCTGCCCGGCTCCTACCGATCGGCCGTCGAGGTCCGGCATCCCGCCTTCTTCGAAAATGACAGCGCCGCACGGCAGTTGGAGCAGCTGCTCGCGCGCGTAGGCGCCGAATGGGTGCCCTTCGACACCACTTTGCTTTTCGAAGGACCCGCCGAGAGCGCCGCGGAGGCCGAGGCGCGGGCGAAGAAACCGCGGATGCCGCGCCGCACGCGAGCGCTCACCGAATTCCCGATCGTCCGCTATCACGGCCGCGATTCGGCCGAGCGCACAGTTGCCGGTTGGCAGCCCTGGCTCGACATCGTCATCGCTTGGCTGCGCGAGGGCCGCTCACCAACGGTTTTCATCCATACCCCCGACAATGCCTCCTCCCTGCACCTCGCCCGCCGCTTCCACGACGAGGTCCGCGCCCGCCTGCCCGAACTCGAGCCGCTGCCCGAACCCATTCCGACCGAGCCGATGACTTTGTTCTGAATATCTCGAATAAGTAACGATTCCGAATGTTTGCTCGGATAGACTGGAGGTGTTGCCGCACTAGTGCCGAGCACGATGGAGGAACCGATGAGCCACGCCACCGCGCAGTCCACGTCCTTCACCCTGCGCGGCGCTGCGGGCGCGCTGGCCGCCTGGGAATCCGTACCGCCGCACGACGTCCAGATGCGCGGCACGGTGCTGTTGGTCCCCGGCTTCACCGGCTCCAAAGAGGACTTCGAGGCCATGGTGCCGATTCTCTCGGCAGCCGGATTCCGTTGTGTCGCTTACGATCAGCGCGGGCAGTGGCAGTCCGATGGTCCCGACGAGGCATCGGGATACACGATCGCCGATTTCGCCGACGATCTGATCTTCGTCGCCGATCAGATCTCGGCCGACACACCGATTCACCTGGTGGGCCACTCATTCGGCGGCTACGTCGCACGCGCGGCGTTTGCCGCCCGTCCGGACCGCTTCCGCAGCCTCAGCTTGCTCGCCTCCGGTCCGTCCTCGACCTCCGATATCAACTTCGCGCCACCGCAATTGGTCGCCCAACTCATCGAAAGCGGTGGCCAGCGGGCACTGTGGGAGCAGATGAGTCAGGCCGTGTCGGCCCTGGTGCCACCCGCAAAGCTCGAATTCCTGCGCAACCGCATCTTCACGACCAAGAAGGCGAATCTGATCGGCATCATGCGGGCCATGGTGGGCCCGACCGACTGCACCGCCGCCCTGCGCGCCACCGGTCTCCCGATTCTCATCGCCTACGGCAACTCCGGCGATCTCTGGCCGCCGAGCGTCCACGAACGCTACGCCGAGGAATTGGGCGCGCGCACCGCGGTTTACGACGGTGTGGGCCACCTACCGAACGAGGACCGTCCGGCCCGCGTGTGCGCCGATCTGGTCGCCTTCTGGACCGGCACCGATCCGCACTGAGCGGACCTGTCTGAGAAGGCTCCTGCTAGCGTGCAGGCATGCACGATAGCGTGATGGTTCGAATGGCGGCACCCGCAGACAAGATCTGGGCCTTGGTCAGCGATATCACGAATACCGGGAAGTTCTCACCGGAGACCTTCGACACCGAATGGCTCGGTGGCGCAACGGCTCCCGCGGTGGGCGTCAAATTCCGCGGCCACGTCAACCGCAATGGCTGGGGACTGAAGTATTGGACGGTCTGCCGGATCGTCGCGTGCGAGCCCGGACGTGAGTTCGCGTTCACCGTGCTCGGACCGCGCGGGATGGCGGTCAATACCTGGCGCTACCGTTTCGAGCCGGTCGAGGGCGGCACCGACGTGACCGAATCGTTCCAGCTGAACGAAAACAACCTCCCCCTGCGCCTCTACTGGCTCGTAGCCGGCCGCGCCCGCGGCAAAACCAACCGCGCCAACATGCGCCAAACCCTCGAGCGCATCAAAGCCCACGCCGAACAGTAATCAAGATCAGGTGGAATCCATGGCGGCATCGGTCGACAAGCCGCCGCCACCTGATCTCGATTCTCGTCAGTGTCCCCGGGCGACCCAGTCGGCTAGTGCGGGTTTTTCGGCGCCGATGGTGGTGGCTTCGCCGTGGCCGGTGTGGACTGTGGTTTCGTCTGGGAGGGTTAGTAGGCGGTCGCGGATGGAATCGATGATGGTGCCGAAGTCGGAGAACGAGCGGCCGGTGGCGCCGGGGCCGCCGTTGAACAGGGTGTCGCCCGTGAACAGGGCGGTGGCCTCGGGCAGGTGCAGGGAGACCGAGCCGGGGGAGTGGCCCGGGGTGTGCAGGACTTCGATATCGGTGCCCGCCACGGTGATTCGCTGCGTATCGGCCAGTGATCGGTAGTCGACGTCGGGGTGGGTCATGCGCCAGAGCGGATCATCGCCCGGATGCAGCAGGATCGGGGCGTCGAGTCGTTTCGCGAGTTCCGGTGCGACGGTGACGTGGTCGTTGTGACCGTGGGTGCAGACGACCGCACGGACATCGCGGTTGCCGACGGCTGCGATGATCGCGCCGGCATCATGCGCCGCGTCGACGATGACCACCTCGACATCGTCGCCGATCAACCACACATTGTTGTCGACATCCCAGGTGCCGCCGTCGAGTGAGAAGGTGCCGGAGGTGACGACCCGATCGATGCGCAGGCTCACCAGACCACCACCGAACGCAGCACTTCACCCGCATGCATCGCGGAGAAGGCCTTTTCGACCTGATCCAGTGCGATGCGCTCGGTGACGAAGCGCTCCAACGGGAGTCTGCCCTGCAGATACAGATCGACGAGCATTGGGAAATCGCGTTCGGGCAGGCTGTCGCCGTACCAGGAGGATTTCAGTGCGCCGCCACGGGAGAACAGGTCGATGAGCGGCATATCGATGGTCATGTCCGGGGTCGGTACGCCGACCAGCACCACGGTGCCCGCCAGGTCGCGCCCGTAGAAGGCCTGCTTCCAGGTTTCCGGGCGCCCGACCGCATCGATGACCACATCCGCGCCGAAACCGTCGGTGAATTCCTGGATCTGTTCGACGACATCGGTCTTGGTCGCATCGATCGTGTGAGTTGCGCCGAATTCCGTTGCCCAGCTGAGCTTCTGGGGATCGCGGTCGATCGCGATAATGGTCCGCGCACCGGCCAGTCGGGCACCCGCGATGGCGGCATCGCCGACACCGCCGCAGCCGATGACGGCGACCGTATCGCCGCGCGACACATTGCCGGTATTCATCGCCGCGCCGAGACCCGCCATCACGCCGCAGCCGAGCAGTCCGGCGACGGCCGGGTCGGCATTCGGGTCGACCTTGGTGCACTGACCCTCGTGCACCAGCGTCTTATCCGCGAACGCGCCGATGCCGAGGGCGGGGCTGAGTTCGGTGCCGTCGGTGAGGGTCATCTTCGTGCTGGCATTGTGGCTGGCGAAGCAGTACCACGGGCGGCCGCGCTTACACGCGCGACATTCACCGCACACCGCGCGCCAGTTCAGGATGACGAAGTCGCCCGCGACGACATGGGTGACCGCATCCCCGACAGTCTCCACGATGCCCGCGGCCTCGTGCCCGAGCAGGAACGGGAATTCGTCGTTGATGCCGCCCTCGCGGTAGTGCAGATCGGTATGGCACACCCCGCAGGACTGGATGCGCACCACCACATCGTGCGGCCCGGGATCCGGGATCACGATATCGACGAGTTCGACCGGTGCGCCCTTGCTACGGGCAACCACGCCACGCACGGTTTCGGACACGATTCCTCCTAGATGTCGCCGAGTGCACGAGACACACGCCGTTCCACTCTGACCAAAGCCTAGGAGAGTCACCGTGACTATTTCGACTTCGGGAAATACTCGCGTCTGGTGAAGGCGACGTCGGCGGGGCTCAGGCACCGAGTCCATTGGCGAGAACCGGCCACGATTCCTTCAGCGCGCGTTCCCAGTAGCCCCAGGAGTGGGTGCCGGTGGGCTCGAGGTCGTAGGTGGCCGGAATGCCGAGTTGGTTCAGCCGGTGCCGCATGTTGCTCGTGCACAAGGCGGTCGATCCTTCGATCGCACCGCCCATCGTCACCTGCAGGGGGCAGGCCGCCCTCAGCCCAGCTCTGGGTATGCGGATCGGTGGGATTGTCGTACGGCCCGGGTAGTCCACTCCCCGCCGACAGGAACAAATTCACCGCCCCGTTACTGTCCGCATGATCGACTGTAACTACAACCCGGAGAAATCGCGCTGGACAACGTGATTGCGGTCGGCGCAGCTGCCGAGGGCGTGATCCGGATGCAGGCCGAGGTATTGGCGGCGGGTGCGAGTGCTCCAGCAGCGGGCCGACTCGGTGCGGGTCTTGTAGAAGTTGACCGCGTAGCCGCCCTCGTAGACGCGCAGCAGGCTGTAGCCGCCCGGATATTCCTTGGTGGCAGCTACTTCCAGGAACTCGACATCGACACCGGAGTCCGGGCGGTTGCGCCGGTTGCGGTGGGTGTGGCCGCAGTGGTGCAGGAATACACCGGGTGCGTCGCGATAGAGCGCGCCGAGCGCGGCGGCATTCGTGCGATCGAGAACGAACCCCGGGCCGCCCGGATTGCTCACCGCCGCATGGGAAGTCACCGGATGGTGCCCGAAAACGAGGGTGGGCCGATCCGGATCGGCCGCCAGGAGTTCGCGCAGATGCGCGATTTGCGGCGCGACGATTGTGCCACCGGATCCGCGCAGTCGGGTGGTGTCGAGGCCGATCATGCGCAGCTCGCCGACACGATATTCGACCAGCCGCTGACGTGCGTGAAATACCGCGCCCCAGTGGTCGATTCGGTGTTCGTCGGGCTTGTCGTGGTTACCGCGGCAGACGAAGTAATCGCGGCCGAGCACGCCCCACTCGTCCAGCCGAGCCCGCACGCCGAGGCTTTGTTCGAGGGTGCCGGTATCGGTGAGATCGCCCGCGACGATCAGTTGATCGGCCGCGCGGTCCGGTCGGCGCAGATCGTCGAGCAACGCGGTCAGCATGAACTCCGGATAGTGCTCGGTCTCGTGACGCAGGCCGGTGGGCAGCCCGGCCACGATCAGGCCGCTGCTGTGCTCGCCGAAGTGCACGTCGTTGGCGAGTGCGATGGTGTGCAGCAGTCGTCCCGGCGGCGGATCGGCCGTGGTGAATGTGCCGGTGGATTCCGGTGTTCCCGCGCGGCGGGTCACCAGGGTGCGGGCGGGGACGGCACGGTGGCCGTCCGAGTAGGCCTCGAACCGATAGGTACGGCCGGGTTCGAGGCCGTCGAGCTCCGCATAGTGGTAGGCGGTCGGCCGGGAGTCCAGATAGCGCGGTCGCGCCGCCGACCGGCCGTCGACCGGTGCGATGCGGACCTCGGTATCGGCCGGGACCGGACGGGTGCGGCCATAGCGGTCGCGCGCGCACGTGGTCCAGGTCAGGATGACCGAGCGGTCGGTCACCGTGACGACCTCGAGGTCCGTCGCCAGTATCGAATCCCGTTGCACACGAACGGAATGGGTGGGTTTGGGGCGGGCGTAGAGTGGGGTGCGCACGGTCACAGCGGCCGCGCCCGCGGCCACATTCGCCAGCCATAGGGTTCGAAGTCGCGGCTCGAGCATGGGAATCTCCGTTCGCTGCTGGCTCGAACGCTACGGTTGCCGGTTGAACGCTCGGGTCCCCGCACATGACGTGTCGGCTGTCCGGTGTCGAACATTGGTATCGCCGGGTCTGGGAATTCGACTGCCGATCCGGCCTACTTCGGCGCCTGTGCGGCCGACAATTATCTGTCTCTCGCCGCCGACGCGAACCTCGATCTCGACCGTATCGTCGAACTCGCCGAGAACTCGTTCCGCGCCTCCTGGCTGACACCGGGCCGCCTGGACGGCTTCCTGCGCGAGATCGATGACTATGGCGCGGCGCACCGGCCCAGTGGATCCGAAATCGCCTGACCTATCGACCAGTTGGCGGCGACACGCCCGAATGTGTCGACACCCCTGGAATCAACCGACTTGTCGGCTGTGTGCTGGTGGCAAGCAGTCGCGCCGCGGCGAGTCCGGACCCGTGAACCGTATGTTCATTGCGCCGCGGACGGCGTCCGTGAGTGCCGAATCGTCGTTAAATCGAAACTTCGCATGCGTGTGTCGCGCGCGGCACGCCGCAGGACGACCCACCGGCGGCAAATTGACAGTTTCGCTGGCAACGGTGAATCGACTATGAATGTCTGGTGCTGTTCCCACGCGTGATCACTTGTCTGCCGTCGAATCTCTCCCGCGGGGAGTCGAATTGACCATCGAGCATCATCCTGTCGAGGACGAGGTCGGACAGCTCGCGCGAAGGGTCGAGCGGGCCCGAGGCCGACTGGCCTACCAGTTCGATCCCGCGCTGACCGAGGCGCTGTCCGAGGACGAACTGATCGCCGAACGTGAACTCGCGGAGAAGATCCGTGGCGAGGATCGCGCACAGCGATGGAAACAGGTTCAGGCCGCGGCCTCCGCGGCCGACCGCGCCCGACAGACCACTGAAGCAATCGAGAAGGCCGACATCAGAGATCTATTGGTAGCCCGCAAGGCAATTGCGGCGCAGCGGCGGGAATCCAGCCCGCACGCCAAATTGGCGTCGCTGTACCGGCACCGGGGATGGTCACTGCGCGCGTTGGCCGGCGTGGTGGCAGCGGGCATGCTGTGGTCCGCGGTCAATGTGCAGCACAACATCGCGCCCGGCGGGCCTTCCGATCCGCTGTACTGGTTCAGCTACCTCATCGAGGCGATGATCAGCGTCTGCTTGATCATCATCATGGTCGGCACCAACAAGGTCGCCGAATGGGGCGTGATCGACAACCGTCGACAGGTCGCTGCGGCCGAAATCGCCCTGCTGTCACTGACTGTCACCCTCAACACCTACCCCTATCTGCGCGACGGGGAGTGGTACGAGACCGGTGTGCACGCGGTCGCGCCGGTGATGATCGGTGTCGCCCTACTCATTCACGACGCGGCCAGCGCACGGTACGGTCTGGCCATCTACCGGGCCACCGAGCAGGTCCGCGAGCTGCCCGATCCGGCCGAACAACTCAAGCAGACGATGCCGTCCATCGCGTCCTACCGCGCGAACACCCAGGCTGCCCTGGTGGCGCCGGGGGCGGAGCGGGAGTCGGCGGAGCATGCGGCTCTGGCTGGTGCCGAAGGTGCGGAACAGGACGCCGAGCTGGCAGCCGACGAGATCGTGGAGGCCGAAGCGGTCGAGGTCGAGGAGTCGCCGGACGGGGAAAGTCCTGCTGCGCAGGAGGGTTCGGAAGCACCCGAGAAGCGTCTCGCGCCGACCAACGGCCAGGCGCCGGACAATGCGGAGCCCCAGGCGGCCGAGCAGCGGCCCGCTCCCGCGAAGGCCGCGAACCGCCCTGAGGTCGTCAAGGAGCCGACCGCACCGGTGGCCGCGAAGCCGGTGGTCGCGAAGAACAACCCCTTCGCACCGGCCACACCCGAGCCGGCCGCTACGGCCGAGACCCAGCCCGTCGCGAAGGTCGAGAGCCCGCCCCCGGCCAAGGCGCCCGCGCCCGCGCGCAAGGCCGTCCCGGTGAGCCAGGAGAAGCCCGCAGCGGAGAACAAGCCGTCGGTCGTGTCGGCACTGCGCAGGGGCAACGGCTCGGCCGCGGCTACCGCGCGCAAGCCCAGTTCACTCGAGGGCAGGAAGGACAGCAGGACGACCGAGAACGCGCGCGGCAAGGGCAGCGCACCCGCCGAGCCGGATTCACACCTCCAGGTGGTTCGCACGCCCGATATCCACGACACCGGGCAATTCCGCATCGCCGAGATGCTCGAACAAGAACTTGCCGAACTACAGGCGGAGCGCAGGCGGGCCAGGGCCAGCAGGCAACGATGATCACGCGGCTTGCTTGCCCCGGCACTTCGGGGCATGATGCAGGCGCGGGTCATCAGGTACGTTAAAAACTGGTTATCGCCGTAGTGCAGCAGGTGCGGGACGAAGGGATGGATCGGTCGACGTGATGAGGTCTTATCACCCAACAGGATCCTGTACTTCGAATCCCGCGACGGTGTTGCCTCGGTCGTAGCGGATCGGTGCGAGACACCCGGAAGCTGGAGTTTCCGCGTACGGGACCAGCGATATACCTGCTCGCCGGGAGTGCCCTGCTGTCGGTGATCCTGCTCTTCACCACCATCGATCCTTTCCTGGACAAGGGTGGGTTCCTGGTCGGTGGCCTCGACGTGCACATCTATCGGGACGGTGCGTGGCGCATCGTGCACGATCTGCCGCTGTATACCGAGCCGACAATGCGCGGCCTGCTCTACACCTACACGCCGTTCTCCACCATCGCGTTCGTGCCGATCTACCTGGTGCCGTGGGGGTACGTGACGAACACCTGGTTGGCGGTCAACCTCTCCGTGCTCATCGCCTGTGTGCTGCTCAGCTGGCGGCTGCTGGGCTATCGGATCACGACTCGGCTGGTGGTGGTCAGCGTGCTGATCGCGGCGACCTGCGTATTCATCGAGCCGGTCCGCCAAACGCTCTACTTCGGGCAGATCAACCTGGTGCTGATGCTGCTGGTGCTGTTGGACGCGCTGCGCGGGGACCGAAGCAAACTGCGCGGCCTCGGCGTCGGACTCGCGGCGGGCATCAAACTCACTCCGATCTACTTCGTCGCCTATTTCGTGGCCCTGCGGCAATGGCGCGCGGCGGTAACCGCTTTCGCCGTCTTCATCGCCTCGGTCGCCTTCGCCTGGGTCAGCCTGCCCGCCGATTCCCGGCAGTACTGGACCTCGACGTTCTTCCAATCCAACCGGATCGCGCCGGACAACCACCCGTCCAACCAGTCCATCCGCGGTGTCATCGCGCATCTGCTCGACGGGCCCGCACCGGTATGGTTGTGGTTGCTCATCGCGGGCTCGGTCACGATCGCCAGCATGATGGTCACGACGGCGCTGTATCAGCGAGGTGAGCGGCTGCTGTCGATCACCCTGGCCGGTCTCACCGCCTGCGCGGTGTCGCCGTTCTCCTGGGGACACCACTGGGTGTGGTTCGTTCCGCTGTTCGTCTTCCTCGTGCACAAGGGGCTGCACAACTGGCGCTGGTGGGTGGCGGCGGCGCTGCTGTTCACGGTGACCGCGTCGTGGACCTACCATTGGAGCAAGACCTGGGTGTCGATCGGTGTGTTCCTGCTGCCGCCGTGGTGGCCGATCACCAAGGTCTTGATCAACGGCTACGTCATCGAATTTCTGATCGTTCTGATCGCGGCCTGGATACACCTGCGCAGGGGGTCGGCCCTCAGCGCGCATTCGGCCGAGCGCTCGATCCGATTCCCGCTGGCGCGCCGCCGTGATCCGGAGTCGCCTTCGTGCCCCACACCTTCCCCCTGACCGATTCCGGAACCCGGTAGCGTAGAACAGGTTCCCGCCGAGGGGGTTGCTGCGGCCCGGATCATGCGGACGTTCAGCGCGCAAGGGCGAGTGGCGGCGGTGCCGTATCGGCAACAGCCCTAGAGCCTTTGCGATCTCTTTACCTGCGGATTCCCTTCGGTTTCCACCCGAAATCGATCTCTTGCCGGGCAGGTCGGCCGGGGTTACGGTTGCGTCCTGCGTCGCGAAGCAATCGGTCACCGCCAGGTTGCTGGACCTCCCGGTCGCCGGGAGGTATTACTTCGATGTCGCACGAATATTTCGCTCGACAGGGCCGGAGGTTTTCCCGCTATGACGAAGAAGAAGGCTCAGCCCAACCCGATGTTCGCGGTGACCATGGTCAATGCCATCCATCAGGATGTCGATGGCTATGGGGACAGATGGGTAGCCACCGTCGATCATGGGAATATGCGCGCCGACTGGATCGCGGCAGCCGTTGCCAAGGACGCGCGTACGGTCCGGATCTGGTGCGACGACTGCGGGAACAGCGTCCATCTGTGTGCGGAGATCCGGGACTACCTGCCCACGGATGTGCGCAAGGCATTGGTCGACGCCTGGGAGCACTACCACCCGACGCACCACGCCTCGTAGTCGGCGGTTCGCGAGTCAGGCGAGATCGAGGACCTGAACCAACGGACGGCGCAGCGAACGCGCCGTCGGAGGTCGCGTACGCGAGTCGGAACAGCAGCACCTCGGCATGGTTCGCATCGGTCTCGAACACCCGTTGATAACGCACGCGCAGCTCGCGGGGTTCGGCCTGCTCGCGTTTACAGAGGCCGTGGCCAGCGCCGCGTTCGAGGCGGGCGAAGCGGTAGGGCAGTGCGGTCATCGGTTGCAGTGCAATGCCTTTCGCCGTCGCGGTGAGCCAGATCGTCGCACCCCTCGACCAGCAGATCGAGACCGCCACCACCGAGCAGGAAGTCATCGATGGGGGTGCACGGCGTCGCGGTCAGGTGCCGAACTGCATGGCGTGGGAGACGATGGCGTCGAGGCGCGCGTGATGGGCGCCCTTCCAATAGGTTCGGCCGCAGTCGACGCACTGTGCGAACGCATCGTAGATGCGTTCGGTCTCGTTCGGGAGCCGGCCGCGCAGGGTCTGCTTTTCCGTTATCCGCAGCGGGCCGTTGCAGGCGGTGCAGCGGGTCCATGGCGCAAGGGGCGGTGCGAAACGCGATAGCACGTCGTCGAGTTGCTCGACGGGACGGTGACTGTAAATGTATGCGCCAGCGAAGATTTCGCGTCGATGCAGCAGTCCGCGATCGCGGGAGAGCAGGATGCGATGTTCGGTCGCCGAACGCGTGGCGAGTGCGGCGTCGCCGATATCCGGATTTTCGTAGGCGGTGTCGACGCCGAGCAGGCGCAGCCGTCGCGCCAGGGTGCCGAGGTGGATATCCAGCAGGAAACGCAGCGGTTCGTCGAATCGCTGCGGGCGCACCACAGCGCGCACCGACACCGACTCGCCGTCGGTGGGCAGATACGACGGATCCACGGACCGACCATCGACCAACAGCTTGCCAACCTCGGTGAGCGGCACACCGAGCGATTCCACGATATGTCCGAGCGTCGACGCGGTGTCGATCCGCACGGACGAGCGACCGTCCCGCTGTGCGGCCGCGACGAACAGCCGCAATTCGGGCGCGAAATCAATCGTGATCTGCGCGGTGCTCACGCGGCCAGCATGCCAGGGCATGCGGTCCGGCGACCACCCGGTTTACAAAGTCCAGGGCTCGGCGCGGCGGCGGACCGGTGGCTCGGCGTTGGCCATCGCCTCGAGGTCCTCGAGGAATTTGTCGATACTGTCGGCCGCCACGTGTGTGGAGCCGATCTCGTAGCGGACCTTTTCCTCGGTGCTGTCCATGACCGTGGTGATGAGCTCGTCCTTCAGATCACGGATGAGCTGAGTGCGCATCTGGGCGATCTGGTCGCGGCCCTGGCTGCGGACCCGGGCGACTTCGGCGTCGGCGAATTCGCGCATCTTGGCGATGATGCGTTCGGCGTCGGCGCGCGCGTCCTCGCGGATGTGCTCGAGTTCGGCCTGCGCGTCGGTGACCGCATTGTCGTAGGCGCGTTTGGCCTCGACGAGGCGGTCGGCCGCCTGCTGGTTCTCCTCGAGCTGTTTCTGAATATTGTTCTGCGCCTTGGCCATCAGCCGCTTGACCGGCGGCGCCACCCATTTGACGATGATGAAGATGATGACCGCGAAACCAAAGAGCTGGCTGAAGAAGATCGGCCAGTCGAAGGTGATGTGGAAAATGCCCGAGTCCTCGGACCCGGCTGCGCGGATAGCCCCTTCGGCAAAGATGCCGCTGTTGAGGTTCATTGGCTACGCTCGTTCTGATTTGTGGCCGGCGCTGGTGCCGGCGTGCCGATCCTTGATGCCGAGCACTCGATCGGCCAATGTCTCGGCGAGCGGTTCGACAGCCTCACGCAGCTCCGCGGCCACTTGGTCCGCCTGGGCCCGCAGTTCCGTCGCGGATTCCGCGACGATCCTGTCGGCCTCGTCCTGCGCCTCACTTCGCAACTGCTCGAGGATAATTCGGCCCTCGTGCCTCGCCTGGTTCCTGATCTCGACCGCTTCACTGCGCGCCTGCGCGACGGCGGCCTGGTATTTTGCTTCGGCGTCGGCGAACAAGGACTTCGCTTCCTTGTTGTCGACCGCGGTTTCGGCGACTCTCGTCTCGCGTTCCGCCAATACCTTGCGTATCGGCGGAACGACGAAGAACCACATGACCCCGAGCACGATCAGGAAGATCAACAGCTCGGCGAAGAATGTGCCGTTGGGGATCAGGAAGTTCCCCTCGGCAACAACATCCGTTCGCGGAGTCATACTGGATTACTTACCTGGAGTAGCGAATACGAAAAGCGCCATGAACGCTAGATTGATGAAGTACGCCGCCTCGACCAGACCGACGGTCAGGAAGAAGTTACCGCGGAGGCGACCCTCGGCTTCGGGCTGACGGGCAACGCCGTTGATCAACGCGGCGCCGGCGAGTCCGTCACCGATACCCGCGCCGATGGCGCCACCGCCCATAATTATGCCGCCGCCGATGAGCGCGCCCTGGACGATGGCCGCCGTTGTTGCGTCTGCCATTTTTCACTTCCTGTTCTTTACTGAGCTCGATCGGCGGCGCCGATCCGTCGTTGTTTCGAGCGACCTGAAAGCGTCGCAGGGGCTAATGCTCGTGCTCCAGCGACATCGACTGGCTGAAGTAGAGGACGGTCAACAGCGAGAAGATGAATGCCTGGATGGCTCCGACGAAGAGATCGAAGAGTTTCCAGATGGCATTCGGCCCCCAGCTGATCCAGAACGGGAACAGTGCGATCACCGAGACCATCACGCCGCCCGCGAACATGTTGCCGAACAATCGCAGCGACAGCGAGAGCGGTTTGGCGACTTCCTCGATGACATTGATGAAAACCATCGGGCCCCATCCGGTGTGGCCCTTCAGCAACTGCTTGGCATGGCCACCGGGACCGCGCCGATAAACACCCGCACCCTGGTACATGATGAAGACGAACAGGGCCAGCGCGTAGACGAAATTGACGTCCGACGCAGGCGGTGCGATCAATTCGCCGTGTCCGTACTGCACCGGCAGCACGGACAACCAGTTCGACAGCAGGATGTAGATGAACAGCGTGACGGCCAGTGGCAGCGCGAACGGCGCGACCTTCATGCCGATGGCGCTTTCCACCTGGTTGCGCATCTGGACCGTGACGGTCTCGAAGAACAGTTGCACGCCGTTGGGTACGCCCGAAGTCAGCTTCGCCCGCAGGTAGAACGCCAGACCGAGCACGATCGCCGCCGCGAGGGCGGTCGAAATGATCGTGTCGACATTGAAGTCCATACCCCACAGGTGCGCGACCGCATGTTCGCCGACCTTGATTTTCGGCTCTTCGGCGGGCGCTTCCTGTGCGAGCACCGGAAGCGCCGACCGGGCGATGAAGGCGAGTTGATTCGTCATGATTGCTGGCGAAGCTCCTTCACTTCAGGCAAGACGGTGACCAACACCAGAATCACTTGAAAGGCGGCCAGGCCGAAGAAGATTCCGATGCCGTGCGGCCTTGCCAGGAAACCCACTGCGAGCGAACCGCCGGTTATTACGATCAGCCGAGTTGCCGATGAGAGGTACAACCCCTGTTTCCTCGGTTTCTCTGCGTCGGCGACGCGGTTGACCGTCAATCGGGTCAGTTGCGCATTCACCCAACCGAGTCCGAGTCCGATGCAGATGAACAGGCCGACCAGCAGCCCGTTGAGTGGACCGGCCGCAGCAAGAGTCAGTACACCGACGCCTATTGCGAAGACGGTCGCACGGCGCATTCGGAGTGCATTGACATCCACCTCGACACCGTCCTCGGTCATCATCCCACCTCGTAGTGGGGTCTTGATTGATCGATAGCATACACATTAGGAACCCTTTTGCGAGGCAATGTTTTTGATCTTTCTCGGGCGGGTTTTCGTACGATGTCCATCGGGGGACAGTGTCATGCCGAAGACAACTCGATCAACCGAAGATCTTGGTGCACGCCGGGTAAATCGGACAAAACGGTCACCGCATCACTTGTCGCTATTGCTCGGCTTATTCGAGTTCGGCGCCTAATTTCGGTCATGTATTTGTAAAGAGATTCTAAAGCAATGGCCAGTATGTCGAGCTGGAGTCGGCTCGCGGCAGCCGATCGCGCGATGGACGTGGTATCCGGATACCGCGTCCGGGTGGAACTGTCGATAGCTGGCGCGCTGCCGCTCGGTCCGCACTGTACGGGGTCGCGTGGTTCAGGTGAAGTCGAGGTCGGTGGCGCCGACCCAGGTGGTGAGTGCTTCGGCCGAGTCCGCGGTGGTGGGTTCGTCGGTTGCCCACGCGACGTAACCCTCCGGGCGCAGCAGGACGGCGGCGGGGGCCCGGGATCGGAGGCGCACACCGTCGATGCCGAGCGCTATCCGCGGGGCCGCCCGGATGGTGGCCGAGCTGTTCGACGCCGACGCCGACCCATATTCGAACGCGGCCTGCGGATCATCCTGGCTGGAATTCGCGCCAGTCGATCCTCGTGACCGCTCAGCGGCCCAACCCCACCAGACCGTCGGCGAGCGTGCTGATATTCAGCGCGTCGAGCACCTGTTGCCGGATGTCCGGACACTGGGTGGTGGTGATGCGATCGACGATGGCCCGGTCCTTCAGGACGGTGTCGTTGAGGCCGCCGTTGCGGGCCGCCCAATCGTGCACTGTGCCGTTGAAGCCGAGCTTGCCGAGCTGCGCGCCCTCGGTACGCCAACGGTCGACCTCGGGTTTCAGCATGTCGCATAGCTGTTTTGCCGCCGTCGGGGTGATCTCGTCCGGATTGGGCACCTGCGCGGAGCTGCCCGGGGACGAGAAGGTGATGGTGATGTCGGGATGGGAGGTCGGGGTGGCGGGCACCGGGTCGAGAGGGCCGTTGCCGCCGCAGCCGGCGAGCAGGGCCGCCGCCACGGTCGCCGCGGCCAGCGTGGCGATGGATCCGATCGAGGGCATCGGTACTCCTTATTATTCTTTTGTTTCCGGTGAGAGCTCGTAGATGACGTACGCGGTGCGCACCACCGGTTGAGCCACATTGCGTACCCGGATGCCGCCCGGGGTGGTGCCGCGCTCGGTGCCCGCGTGCGCGTGCCCGTGGATCGCGAGGTCGGCGCGCTGATCATCGATGGTTTCGCCGAGTAGATAGGAACCGAGGAACGGGTAGATTTCGCGTGGCTCGCCGTGCAGGGTGTCGCTGATCGGGGAGTAGTGGGTCAGTGCGATCGTGATGTCGGTGTGCAGGCCCGCCAGTGCGTCGCGCAGCATCTCCGCGAGGTCGACGGTGTGCGAGGCGAATTCGCGCATCACGCGTTCACCGAAGACGCTCGCGCATTTGCCCGCGAAACCACCGCCGAAGCCCTTCGTCCCCGCGATGCCGAGGGTATGTCCGTCGACCGCGAATTCCATTGCGGTGCCCTCCAATACGGTCATGCCGTGATCGGTGAGCTCGCCCGTGATCTCGTGCTGCGCGTCGCTGTGGTGGTCGTGATTGCCGAGCACCGCGACGACCGGAACGCCGAGATCGGCGAATTCCGCGGCGACGACGCGGCCTTCCTCGATCGTGCCGTGCCGCGTGAGGTCACCGGCCAGCAGCAGCACATCGGCGCGGTCGTGCAGTTCCGCGAGTGCCGGGCGGAGTTCGCCGCCCGACTCGGCGCCGAGATGGATGTCACCGATTGCCGCGATCCGCATGCCACACTCCTTCCGGTCTCAGTCCGCCAGCGCCTCGGCGGCTCCCGGTGCGCAGGGCGGCGTGACGTGCACGTCGTTGTGGATGTGGGCGCGCGGAAGCTGTTCGCGCACTACCTTTTCCATCTGCAGCTTGCGTTCGATACTGCTCACCTCGCCGCCGAGGACGACGACATCGCCGCGGATCGTCACCTGCACCCCGAGCTCGGCGGTGCGCGGATCCTCGGCCAGCGCCCGGCGTAGGTGCGCGACCAGATATTGCGGTCGATCCATTCACACCACCCGTTTCGGTTCGATTACTCCGAGATCGTCCAGCAATCCGAGGAAGGCCCGGGCGTAGGGCGAAATGTCGGTTTCCTTGCGCACCCGCTCCCAATCCACTTGTTCGCGCAGATCGCGTGCGATCGTCAGCAATGGGCTCAGGTCGAGTCGGTGCGCATCGAAGACCAGTAATTTGTCGATCATCAGGTCGGTCGCGCTGATCACCGGCGCCATTGTCGGGCCGACACGCATCATGTCGGCGCGATCGAGCAATTCGTCGGTGACGGCACGGTTGTTCGGCCGGTAGATCAGGTCGATGAGGACGCCGCCGTCATAGACCTTGGTCAGCCAGTCCTCGGGCGGATCGGCGACCCGCAATCCGCCGCGAGCCAGCACACCGCGGGCCTGCGACAGGTCGGCGGGTTTGATGAAGATGTCGACGTCGTGCTCCGAGGCGGGCCCGCCGCGCGCGTACACCGCGCAACCCCCCGCGACCGCGAAGCGGATACCGGCATCCGCCAGCGTGTTCACCGCCCGGGTGAGCGCGTGCAGCAGTTGGTCGATCGTCGGGACCATATGTGCGCCATACCCGCGGTTCGGTCGGCTAATCGCCTAATGCCGACGCAACCCGCTGGCCAATGTCTCGAGCCCCCGGCTCAACCACGCCTGTGTATTGCGCCGGTGCGCACGGTCATCGAACGCCGTGCGCGCCGAAGTCGATGCCCGCATCCGGTCGACGCCGGCGTTCGGCGATCGCGCCGACCGCCACCGAAACCGCCTTGCGGCTGTCCTCGTTGAGCCGGTCGGCGCCCGGCGCGGCCATATCCTCAGCCCCTACCCAATGCCCGCTCGAGCTGGCCCTTGCTCATCTTCGAGCGGCCTTTGATATTGCGCTTCTTGGCCTCGTTGTACAGCTGGTCGCGGGTCGGACCCTTCGGACCACCGCGGCCCGAGCGTTGCCCACCGCGCTGCTGTGGCGACTTGTCCTTTATCGAGGAACGGCTTGCGGTCTTCGACTGCCCGGCTCGAGCGCGATTCTTGTTGACCGTCCGCGCAGCGATTTCCTTCGCCCGCTGCTCGCTCTCGCCCCGATCCTCCGCCGAGTCCTCGATGTGCTCGTACTGCCGTTCCTGCTTATTGCTCCATTCCTTCGGCATGTCACACCTCCTGTCCGTCGAGTACCCCGGCTCGTTTCGGGAAACCAGGGCGTGGGCTCGATCGGGGGAAGACCAGCGTCGATATGCTGGCCGGGTGAAGGTGGCTCCTGGCACGTTGGTGACCGTCGCCGATGATCTGGACGCGGTGACGACGGTCGGGCACGAGGACGATCCGGCCGATGCCGGGTTGACCGACGACGACGTCGCGGCGCTGTGGGCGTCGGTGCAGGCGTGGTACCGGATGGGGACGACGCCCGCGATTCAGACCTGTCTGCGGCGCAATGGAAAAATCGTGCTGAATCGGGCGATCGGGCACGGCTGGGGGAATGCACCGAAAGACGGTCCGGATGCGGAGCAGGTGCTCGCGACGCCGGAGACGCTGTTCTGCGGGTTCTCCACGGCCAAGGGTGTGGCCGCGACGCTGATGTTCATGCTCATCGAACAGGGTGCGTTCGCGCTGAATGATCCAGTGTGCGAATACATTCCGGAGTTCGCGGCGCACGGCAAGGATGCGATCACCATCGGCGATGTGCTGTCGCATTCGGCCGGAGTGCCGTTCATTACGCCGCCGCACAAGGGCGTCGAGCTGGTGCTCGACGAGGAGTTGGCCGTACAGGGGTTGGCTGATCTGGTGCCGAGTTGGCCGCGGGGGCGGTTCCGGGTCTACCACGCATTGACCAGCGGTTTGATCCAACGGCTGCTGGTGCGGCGGGCCACCGGGAAGCGGATGCGCGAACATCTCGCCGAACAGGTGCTCGAACCGTTGGGCTTCCGCTGGAACAACTTCGGGGTCCGGCCCGAGGACGTCGACAAGGTCGTGCCAAGCGTGAAGACCGGCCCGCCACCGTCGCGCATGTCGATACTTTTGGCGCGCAAGGCCCTCGGCGGCCGGATGGACGGTGCGACCGCCAAATCCGCGAATCGGGATTTCCTCACCGCCGAACTGCCGTCGGGAAATATCGTCACCACCGCCTACGAGCTGTCCCGCTTCTACGAAATCCTCACTCGTGGTGGCGAACTCGACGGCGTCCGAATCGTCGAGCCCGACACCCTCCGCGAAGCGATCCGCCCGGCACGTCGCCTACCCGGTCTGGCCGGACGAGTCAGCACCGCGGGCTTCGAACTCGGCGCTCGTCGCTCGAAGTTCGGGCGTAACACCCAGTCGCACTTCGGCCGCAGCGGCCTGACGACCCAATACGGCTGGGCCGATCCCACCCGCGGACTCTCCGGTGCGATCCTCACCAGCGGCAAGGCCACCACCGATGCCCAGCGCCCCTGGGCTCTGGTCGCCCAGATCTCGAACACCATCGGCCAACTCGCGCCCGCCGATCGGCTGTTCGACACCGACTGATTCCGTTGTCGCGGATCGCCTCGGCGAGGATTTGTGCCGCGTGCCGAGGCCGGGCTTGCGGATCCAGGTGCTCGATTCGGGTTCGGCAGCTGAAACCGTCTGCCAGGACCAGGGTTCCGGGCTCGCGCTTGCGGATGGCCGGCATGAGTTCGTCTTCGGCGCAGGCTATCGAGACGTCGTGTCCAGGCACAGTGCGGCTACCCACTCCGGTGCGCGGCACACCCGCTGATTGTCCGCCCATTCGCTGGGTATCACCGGTCTGACCAACCCGGATACCAACAGGAGATCCTCATGAAGCAACAGGTTGGTGACTACGTCCTGCAGCGACTACGCGAGTGGGGCGTCGACCAAGTGTTCGGATACCCCGGCGACGGCATCAACGGCCTTGTCGCCGCTTTCGGTCGCGCGAACAACAAACCACAGTTCGTGCAGGCCAGGCACGAAGAGATGGCGGCCTTCCAAGCCACCGGGTTCGCCAAGTTCAGTGGGAAGGTCGGCGTCTGCACGGCCACCTCGGGACCCGGTGCGATCCATCTGCTGAACGGCCTCTACGACGCCAAACTAGACCATGTCCCGGTCGTGGCGATCGTCGGTCAGACCGCGCGCAGCGCCATGGGTGGCAGCTATCAGCAGGAAGTCGACCTGCAGAGTCTGTTCAAGGATGTTGCGAGCGACTATCTGGTCGAGGTAAATGTCTCGAGCCAATTGCCCAACGCGCTGGACCGGGCGTTCCGAACGGCGATGACCCGGCATGCGCCCACCGCGGTGATCATCCCCGCCGATCTGCAGGAAGAGCCCTACGAGCCGCCCGAACACGAGTTCAAGCAGGTGCCGTCCAGCCCACCGCATGCGCTGACCGCGACGGTGGTCGCGCCATACAACGAGATCGAACGCGCCGCCGAGATCATCGAGGCCGGATCCAAGGTCGCGGTGCTCGTCGGCCAGGGCGCACGCTCGGCCGCGCGCGAGGTGGTCGAACTCGCGGAACTCACCGGTGCGGGTGTGGCGAAGGCACTGCTCGGCAAGGATGTGCTGCCGGATGATCTGCCGTTCGTCACCGGGCCGATCGGGCTGCTCGGCAGCAGGCCGAGTTATGAGATGATGCGCGACTGCGACACTTTGGTCATCGTCGGGTCGAATTTCCCCTACACCCAGTTCATGCCGGAGTTCGGTCAGGCGCGTGCCGTGCAGATCGATATCGACGGCACCTTGATCGGCATGCGCTATCCGACCGAGGTGAATCTGGTCGGTGACGCGAAAGCCACACTGGCCGAACTCGTTCCGCTACTGCGCCGCAAGGAGGACCGATCCTGGCGGGAGAAGATCGAGCAGGATGTGGTCCGCTGGTGGGAGACGGTCGAGCGGCAGGCGATGTTGCAGGCCAAACCGGTCAATCCGATGCGCGTGGTTTGGGAACTGTCGAAACAGCTTCCGGATAATGCGATCGTCACCGCGGACTCCGGCTCGTCCACCAACTGGTATGCCCGCTGCCTGCGATTCCGCATCGGTACGCGCGGCTCGCTCTCGGGCACCCTGGCGACCATGGGGCCCGGCGTGCCCTATGCCATCGGCGCCAAGTTCGCGCATCCGGAACGACCGGCGATCGCATTGGTCGGCGACGGCGCCATGCAGATGAACGGAATGGCCGAACTGCTCACCATCGCACGCTATTACCGGCAGTGGAGTGATCCCCGGCTGATCGTGTGCGTCTTCCACAACAATGATCTGAATCAGGTCACCTGGGAGCTGCGTTCCATGGGTGGCGCACCGAAATTCGAAGAGTCGCAGATACTTCCGGAGACCTCCTACGCCGATCTCGCGCGCTGTATGGGTTTGCCGTCGGTCGCGATCGACGATCCGGATCAGCTCGCCGACGCATGGAGCCTGGCGCTGAGCGCGGATCGGCCGGTGCTGATCGATGTGCGCTGCGATCCCGAGGTGCCGCCGATTCCGCCGCATGCGACCTATGAGCAGATGAAGGACACCGCGGAGGCGGTTATGCGCGGCGATCCGGATGGCTGGCATCTGATGTGGCAGGGCGTCAAGACCAAGGCGCAGGAATTCGTGCCGCATCGGAGTTCGTCATGACCTTGCCATCGACCGAGGACGTCGTCGATCTGCTGACGGCACAGCACAAGCAGATCAAAGAGCTTTTCGCCCAACTGGAATCCGGGCAGGGCAATAAGGCGGAGCTGTTCAAGGAACTGGTCCGGTTGCTCGCGGTGCACGAGAGCGCCGAAGAGGAGGCCGTGCATCCCGTCGCCGCCCGTGCCCGTTTCGGGGCGGACAAGATGGTCGGAGACCGCACGGACGAGGAGAACCACGCCAAGCGTGCGCTCGCCGACCTATACAACCTCGGTGTCGATCACCCGGACTTCGATGGCAAGCTGGCCGAATTCGCCGATGCGGTGATCGACCATGCCAACCGCGAGGAGAACGAGGAATTCGCCCTTTTGCGCCAACAATTTTCGGTGCATCAGTTGGAGCGAATGGCGGGTTCGGTGCGGGCCGCCGAAGCGGTCGCACCGACCCGGCCGCATCCGAAGACCGGGGAATCCGCGCTGGCGAATCTGCTGGCCGGCCCGCCGCTGGCGGTATTCGACCGGGCGCGCGATGCGGTGCGGGACTGGCGTCGAGACGACGACCGATGAGTGGACGCATCGCGGCGGCGGCGGAAGTCGTCGGCTGGTGGGCGATTACGCCGCTTGGCTGGTCTTCGGCACGGCAGCTGTTGCCGGACTGATTGCCAGTGGGTGGTTGTAGTGGACGCGGTAGCCCGGCGAGGTCAGCCTTCGTGAGTGCCGGGCAGTAGGCGCGGAAGGACGGTCGAGCCCGCGGTCGCTGCGGCGGCGGAGGTTGTGGCGATGGTCCAGCCGACGGGACCCAGTGGCGTGCAACCGAAATAAGCGGACAGCCCCGGGACCATGACGACCGCGCCGAGAACCACGCCGCTGGCTGCGGTGGTGACCCAGACCAGGGGACTGCGGTGGCCGGAGACGAGTGTCTGGCCTAGTTGGGTACCGATGAGCGCGACCAGTCCGATGGTGGCCGCGCGGCGTCGGGTTCCGGTGTAGCGGCCGAGCGTCCACGCCGTGCATGCACCCGCCGCCGTGGCAACGCCGCGTACTGCGATCGTGCGGGTGAGGTCGGGACCGAGATGGGCAGGCGGAATCTCCGCCAATTGCCGTGCGCGCTGCTCGGCACCGTGCTCCACATCGTGCGGATCCGGGCTGTCGCGGTCCGGTGAAAGAGCCAGGGCCAGTGCGGGAAACATATCGGTGAGCATGTTCACCAGCAGGAATTGCCTGGTGCCCAGTGGCGCCTGTCCGCCGACCACCGTGCCGTAGACGGTGAAGGCGATCTCGCCGGCATTGCCCCCGACCAGCACGCCCACCGCGTCGGTAATGCGCTGCCACATGCCGCGTCCTTCTACCAGGGCGTGCAGCAGGGCGAACGGATCCGGATCGGTGAGCACCAGATCCGCCGCATTGCGGGCGGCCGCGGATCCGCGTGCGGCCAAACCGATTCCGATGTCCGCGCTGCGGATCGCGGCGGCGTCATTGCTGCCGTCGCCGGTCATGCCGACTACGTGTCCGTTGCGACGCAGCGCGGCCACGATGCGCACTTTCTGCTCCGGATCGACCCTGGCGAAGACGGTGCTGCGTTCGATGAGCTCGGCTTGCTCGGTATCGTCGAGCCGATCCAGATCGGCGCCGGTGGTGACGGTATCCACGGTGATGCCGAGTTGGCGGGCCACCGCCGCCGCCGTGACCGGATGATCGCCGGTGATCATCCGCACGCCGATATCGTTGTCCTGCAAGGCTGTTACCAGCGGCAGCGTCTGGGGTCGCGGGGTGTCGGCGATGCCGATGAAGCCGAGCAGCGTGAGTTCGTCCACGGCACGTTCGACATCATCGGGCTCGTCGGAGAGGTCGCGGCGGGCGACGACGAGTACGCGCAGGCCCTGTTCGGCGAGATCATCGATGACCGCCCGCGCGCGCTTGTGCACGTCTTCGGAGATCTGTTCCGCGGTAAGTGCTTTGGTGCAGCGGGGGAGTACGACTTCGGGCGCGCCCTTCACGATCAGGCGCAGCTTGCGCGTCGTTTGGCCGAGCACCGCGGCGTAGCCACGATTGGATTCGAATGGGATCTCCTCGATCTGATCCCACGGGTGCGCATCGTCGCCGAGGTTTTCGGCGGCATCCAGTACGGCGCGGTCGGTGGCGTGCAGCACCGGTCCGGCGTCCGGATCCGGGCAGGCGCGGGCGGCGGCGCGCAGCAGTCGGCGCGCATCGTCGGATTCGTCGTCTGGTGACCACTGGTTGTCCAGGTCGGCCAGCATGGTGAGCCGCAGCCGTCCCTCGGTGAGGGTGCCGGTCTTGTCGAAGCACAGGGTGTCGACGCGGCCGAGTGCCTCGACGGTGCGGCTGGCGCGGACCAGCACGCCGTAGCGCGACAGCCGACGCGCGGCCGCCAGCTGTGCCACGGTGGCGACCAGGGGCAATCCCTCCGGCACCGCGGCCACCGCGACGGCGACGCCGTCGGAGATCGCATCGCGCAGCATCCGGCCGCGTAGGCTGCCCAGCGCGGTGACCAGGGCCCCGCCCGAAAGGGTGAGCGGTAGGGCATGATTGGTGAGCTGCCGCAGTTGGGCCTGTACGCCGCCCTTGTCCGGCGGCACCGCGCCCGCGGCCGCGCGACCGGCTTGGGTGTCGGGGCCGACCGCGACCACGACTGCCAGACCCGACCCGTTCACGACGGTGCTGCCCGCGAAGATCATGCAGGTGCGTTCGCCGAGTGCCACGCCGGGTGTGGCGGCGAGATTCTTTTCGACCGTCACCGATTCGCCGGTCAGACCGGACTCATCCATTTCGAGTTCGTCCACGCGCAGTAATCGGGCATCGGCGGGCACCACATCGCCCGCGCGGACGACCAGGATGTCGCCGATGGCGAGAGCGTCCGCGGGCACGGATTCTGTGGTCGGGTCGGCCTCGTCGATCGCATCGCGGTCGATCAGGCGACCGGTGAGTTGTTCGCCTTCGAGCAGGTCCTGCAATTCGCTCTCGGCACGCTGGCGCTGACCAGCCGAGATCACCGCATTCACGGTCAGCACGGAGGCGAGAAGTATGGCATCGGACGGCTCGCCGAGTATGGCGGTGGCGACGGCGCCGACGCTGAGGATCGGTGTCAGCGGATCATCCAGTTCGTGGCGCAGATGGCGGGCGTAGGTCGTCATCGGTGCGAAAGTTCTTGTGAGCAAGCTCTGTTCGGCTCGGGCCGGAATCGCGCGCTCGTCGAGCGCCGGAGGTTGCGGTAGGCGTCCGAGTACTTCGTTGGATTCCAGTGCGTGCCAAGGTAATAGGGGTGCGATTGTGGCGGGCGGTGCGGACGCGGCGGCTCGGATGCCCTTGCGCGCCCCGGTTATCAGGGCGGTCAGCTGTGCGGCGACCATCGGTGTCGTCCGGGCGTTCCTGGTCGGAGTGACGGCGAGCAGCAACCCACCGAGCGCACACGCCGACAAGGCCAGGGTGCGGCCACGATCGCTGACCTCCCGAGCGGGCGCGACAGTCGCGAGTACGCGCTGCACCTGCCCCAGATCCCGGCAGATGGCGTCCGCCGCCCACGGCGGTTCGCAGTGATCGGCAGTGAACAACCCGAGCGCCACATCAGCTCGGGCCAACGCCTTATGGGCGCGCGGGCTCAGCACTCCGACAACCTGCCCGTCCTGCTGCAGTCGCTCGACCAGCTTGCTCACCGATGATGTCGCCGAGACGAATTCATCGGCAAGCGAACGCAATTCGTGCGCATCCTCATGCGCGACAAGCACCACGCGCAACCCGGCCCGCCGCGCCGCAGTCAACACATCATGCGCGCTCGAATCGAGCTCCCGCCCGAGCAACACCCGCCCGATCGTGCGGTCCCCATCGCGCAATTCGCGCCAGACCGGCCGAATGGTGGCACCCCGGTCCCGAGCCCCAGAGTTGGGATGCACCAGTTGCAGCGACTGGTCCTCTGTTTTCTCTTCGTCCCCCACAGTAACGGCCTGCTTGTCGCCCGCGGCGTTGTCCACGGTGGCGTCCTGCTTGTCGCCCTCGGCCGAGCCCTTCTTGTGGCCGTCGGTTGCGGCGCCCCGGGGCGTGGCCTCCCCGTCAGTCCGGGCGGCGGCTTGTTCGTCGCTCCCGGTGGTGGCTCGCGCCTTGCCTCCGGTTGCGGCCCGCTTGTGGCCGTTGGTGGCGGCTTTCTTGTTGCCCTCACTCGAGGCTTGGTTGTTCCTCCCGGTCGTGCCGCCCGCGTCCCCCTGTGTCGCGGCCTCCCGGTCCTCGGTCGGGGCTTCATCGTCACCCTCCGACGACCACATCAGTCGCTGTGCTGCGCTCCAGACCTTCCCGGTCGACCATTCGGCATCGGCCGACTCGACGTCGAGTACCAGCCGTCGCGAGGTGAGCAGAGCTTCGCCGTCGATTACCAGCGTGGTCAGCCGGTCCAAACGACGCCACGCACCTCGATGCAGTGTGAGTACCCCTGCCCGCGCGAGGACCATGTCGACGCTCGCGGCGAAGGCCTCGCGGGAGGCCCGGGCAGCTTTCGGTGCGCCGAGGCCGAGGGCATCGGCGGCGTCGCCTATGCGGCCGAGGCCGACGAATGCGGCGGTGCCGATCAGCGATCCGGCCGCTGTTTCGTCGCCGACGCGCTCGATCGGGCCGGGTGGCAGGCCGGTGGGGCGGGTGTAGGGCGGTAGGGGTTCGGTTACGTCGGGGTGTTCGCGGCACACCAGGTCGGACTCCCAGTTGCGCCATTCCAAGCGCTGGGCGATGGCCTCACCGAGCAGGAAGGTGCGCTGGGCCGTATCGGCCAGCAGATTCGTAATGCCGTCGGCGGCGTTCTCGCCGAATGCCGTTCCGATCGCGGTGACGACGGTGAGGGCCATATCGGTGCGGGAGCGCCCGAATCGGGATTCGAGCATTGTGCGCAGTCGTGGTTGGGTGTCGAAGAAAGTGGCCGCCGCCCGCACCGCGCGCGCAGGCCCACCGAACGGTAACCGCGCGCCGACCGTGCACACCGCAATGGCGAAAACCTCGCTCGCCACCTGAATTCCCGCCGCCAGCAACGGTTCCCGGTCCTCCGGGTACTCGACGGTGCGACTCCAGTCCATTTCGGCGACATTGCTGTCGGCCTCGATCCCCTCGATGACCTCGAGCAGTTCCGGCAATCCGGTCGCGCCTTCGCGCAGCGTGGCGACCACCCGACCGGTCACCGCATTGACATGCGACCACCGCACACCACGCAACTTGCCGAGCCGCTCGTCCAATGTCCGCGCCAGGGCAGCGCCGCGCTCGGAGCTCAGTCCGCGCACCTCGATCGTCGCCTTGTCCTCGCGCAGGGCGACCCGACGGTTGGCCCGCCGCTCATGCGGGTCGACGAGATCGAGCAGGTCATCGCCCAGCGGACTCTCCGGTTGGGGAGCCAATTCGTCGACTCCGGCGGCGGCGGTATCGACGACCGAAGCGGCGGCATCGGCCACGGCTTGCGCCGCATGAAACGGCGCTTCGACGAGTTGTACGCCTAGTCCGACGGCCGTCGATACCCCGGTGCGCACCACACCGGTAATCGCCGCTGCCGGTGCCTCGATCCACCACGGTGCCAAACCGTCACGCCTGCCCATATTTGGCAACTACCCGGCATCACCAGATGCAAACGGACGCCGAAAATGGTTGTCGGCTGGGATTTCAGGCACCGCGCCACGGTGCTCTACGGCACCGGATCGGCCGTCTCCCCAACGGGTATCGGCATTACATGCCGACCTTCGAACGTGAAGGTCCAAACGAATTGCGGGGTTGCCCGGCACCGTCGACGAGGACGAGGCCCACAATGGCGCGGACCGAGCACGGCCAACCACGCGACCGTCGACACCGGAAAAGTGTCAGACCCGGCCACTCGATACGACATAACGACTGTGCGCATCTGTTCCCTGATCGGAGAAAGGTGGCGCGCAAACCTCGGTTCCGTGCGATCGGCACATCGGTTTCGCACCTGCGCGCGCGGGCCTCGCCCCTTAAAACTCATGCCGACCCGAGCTAGCCTCGGGATATGTGCCGAAATATCACTGCCCTGCGTGGGCTCGAACCCGCCGCCACCCCGGAAGAAGTGCATGCCGCGGCATTGCAGTACGTCCGCAAGGTCGGCGGGCTTTCCAGTATTTCCGCAGCTACGCGCCCTGCGGTCGATGCCGCGGTCGCCGATATCGCGGCCGCGACCATGCGGCTGCTCGAACAATTGCCCGAGCGGAAGGTTCCGCCCAAGAACGTGCCGCCGCTGCGGCGGCCCGAGGTGCAGGCGCGCATCCACGCGCATTCGCACGACTGACGCTGCTCTGAGCAGATCTGCTGTCGGCAGCGTGGCGAGATTTTCGGGTAGGCGCGCGGCACGGTGGAGTCATGGCTCACGATGACAAGACACCGTTGTTCAGTTGGCGCGCCAGGGAGCAGCTGCTCAGCAGGCGGATTCTGGTGCTGGACGGACCGCTCGACGACGACAACGGCACGTTGCTGATGACGCAACTGCTCACCTCGGCGGCCGAGGATGCCGATTCCGGGATCTCTTTGTGGATCCATTCCCCGGGTGGTTCGGTTCCGGCAATGCTCGCCATTCGCGATGTGATGCGGCTGGTGCCCTGCGAGGTCTCCACCCTGGCACTCGGATTGGCTTGCAGCGCAGGGCAATTCCTTCTGTCGGCGGGTACGCCGGGTCGGCGGTTCGCCCTGCCGCACGCCAGGGTGCTGATGCATCAGGGCTCGGCCGGAATCGGCGGCAGTGCCGTCGACGTCGAGGTGCAGGCCGATGACCTGCGCTACACCGTGGAGACCGTGCTCGGCATCATCGCGGGGGACACCGGCCAGCCGTACGACCGCATCTACGAGGATTCGCTGCACGACCGCTGGTTCAGCGCGGCACAGGCCAAGGAATACGGCTTCATCGACCACATTGTCGGCTCGTTCGGGGAAATCGTGCCCCAGCGCCAGCGGATCGGAATTTCGGCATGACGTACACCATTCCCAATGTGATCGCTCAGCATCCGCGCGGCGGCGAGCGGATCACCGATATCTACTCCCACCTGCTCGCCGAGCGGATCGTCTACCTCGGGACCCCGATCGATTCCGGCGTGGCCAATGCGCTCATCGCCCAGCTGTTGCACCTGGAATCGGAGAGTCCGGAGCAGGAGATCAATCTGTACATCAACTGCGAGGGCGGCGATCTGTCCGCGATGCTCGCGGTGTACGACACCATGCAATTCATCAAGGCCCCGGTGGCGACGACCTGCGTCGGCCAGGCCATCGCCGTCGGCGCGGTACTGCTGGCCGGTGGGGAACCCGGTCGCCGCTCCTTGCTGCCGCACGCCCGGGTCGTCCTGCATCAGCCTGCCGCCCGCGGTCAGGGAGCGATTCCCGATCTGATCCTGCAGGCCGACGAGCTGGTGCGAATGCGCGCCGAAATCGAGTCGATCCTGTCGCGGCACACTGGCCAACCAGCTGAGCGACTGCGTCACGACACCGACCGCGACCGCGTCTTCACCGCCCAGGCGGCCGTCGACTACGGCCTGGTCGACAACGTGCTGGGTGCCCGCGCCGACTGATCAAGCGGCCAGTGCCATGAGGGTAGGTCCAGCACTGGCTCGCGGCGTGCCCTGCCGGACGGAGGTGAGCCGACGATGAGTGCGTAATTCGTCGGCCACCTGCTCGGTGAGACCGAACAGGGTGGTGCCGAGCGCACCGGCCAGCGCCGCGATCATCTCGCTCGACGGTTCCTTGCGGCCACGCTCCACCTCCGAGAGGTACTGCGGCGAAATACCCGCGCGACTTGCGGTTTCGACGAGGGTCTCGCGTTGCTCACGCCGCAGCGTGCGCAGCCGTTCGCCGAGCACCTCGCGCCACAGCGGTTCCTCGGTGTGGCGAGGTCGGTTGTCGCGTCCGCCCTGGATCGAGTGCAGCTCGGTCATAGGGAGAGCGTACGGCCGCGCTGGCCGATCCGGCCTGGCATTACGCTGTGGGCGGACAAGCCGACGAAGGCCCCATGCCAACGGACACAGGGCCTTTCGCATCGAGTCGAGATCAGGGCAGCGGAATCCACTGGCCGAAGAACCAGAAGCCATGGCCTGGGGCTGCTGATCATGCCGCTGCCGGTCCTGGCGCTGATCCCCGCGCTGCTGACCGTGGCCCTGCTGTTGCTGCTCGATACCCGGACGCTGATCCTGCCCGGATCGGCGCTCGCCGCACCCGCGCCCACGCCCAGCAGGCCGACCAGCACACCGCCCGCGATCGCACCGCTCGGCGAGATCGAAGGGAATCTCGTATCCACTTAGCGCAGTAGCGAATTCGGGGTCGAGATCGGTGGTCCACGGATCTGTGCACAGCGCGTAGGTTTCTTCGAGGGTGCGGCCGGCTTCGAACGCTGCCGACACCTCGGCGCGTACATCCGGGGCGGACCGTGCCCCCGAAGCAAGGAGATAGCAGATGACCATCCGCAAGGTGACCGTCCTCGGAACCGGGGTACTGGGATCGCAGATCGCATTCCAGACCGCATTTCACGGATTCGATGTCATCGCCTACGACATCAGCGACGAGACCGTCGCGGGTGCTCGCGACCGTTTCGCCAAGCTCGCGGCGACCTATCGCATCGAAGTGCCGGGCGGTGATACCAAGGCCGAGACGACCGAGGCGGGCATCGTCGCGACGACGGATCTGGCCGCGGCCGTGCAGGATGCCGACCTCGTGATCGAGGCGGTGCCCGAGGTGCTCACCATCAAGGAGCAGACCTACCGGCAGCTGGGCGAACTCGCACCGGCGAAGACGATCTTCGCCACCAATTCGTCCACCCTGCTGCCCAGCGATATCAAGGACTACACCGGCCGCCCCGACAAATTCCTCGCGCTGCACTTCGCGAATCAGGTGTGGCGACACAACACCGCCGAGGTGATGGGTACGCCCGAGACCGATCCGCAGGTCTTTCGGGCGGTCGTCGAGTTCGCCGCCGGGATCGGCATGGAGCCGATCGAGTTGCACAAGGAGAAGGCGGGTTACGTCCTCAATTCGCTGCTCGTGCCGCTGCTCAATGCGGCCATGGCGCTCGGCGCGGGCGGATTCGCCGAACCGGAGGCGGTCGACAAGACCTGGCGGATCGGCACCGGCGCACCGGTCGGCCCATTCCAGATGCTCGACGTCATCGGACTGACCACCCCTTACAACATCCTGGTCAACGGCGGCGAAGAGGGACAGCAGCTCGCGGCCTGGCTCAAGACCAACTACATCGACAAGGGCAAGCTCGGCATCGCCACCGGAGAGGGTTTCTACAAGTACTCCGAATAGCTCACAGCACGACCACCGGATGCGGTTATTCCGGCGCGGGCTCGGGTTCGGGAGATTCGTCGGGGGGTGCGGTGACGACGTCGATCTGCTCGCCGAGGTAGCGGGCTACCACGGCGAGGACCGCCGCTACCGGTACCGCGAGGAAGGCGCCGACAATGCCGTAGAGGGAGCCGCCCGCGGTGATCGCGACCAGGACCACCACGGCATGCAATTTCATGCTGCGGGCCTGCAGGACCGGTTGCAGCACATTGCCTTCCAACTGTTGGACGGCGATGATGATGCCGAGCACGATCAGCGCGGTGGTGACGCCATTGCCCACCAGCGCGACGAGCACCGCCAGCGCCCCGGCGACGAACGCGCCGACCATCGGCACGAAGCCGCCGATGAAGGTGATCACCGCCAGCACGAATGCCAGTGGGACGTGCAGGATCACCAGTCCGGCGCCGATGAACACCGCGTCGATCAGACTTACCAGCGCCTGTACGCGGATGAATCCGCCGAGGGTGGACCAGATGCGATCCAGCACCTCCTCGAGGTGCCTGCCGCCGCGACTGCCGAGCACGGCATGCACCCACGGCAACAGCCGTGGACCGTCCTTGACGAAGAAAAACGCCAGTACCAGCACCAGAAACAGCGTCACCAGCGTGGAGGTCGCGGTGGTCACGCCGGTGAAGACGCCCGAGGCGATCTGTTCCGAACTGGACTTCAGCCGCTGCGTGATCGCGTCCACCGCGGCTTGCAACTGTTCGTCGCGTATGCGCAGCGGCGGACCGTGCAGCCAATCGCGCACCTTGTTGACACCCTCGGTGGATTTATCGGCCAGCTCCGGGGCCTGGTCCACGACCGACGGGACGATCAGGGCGATGACACCGGCGAGGACTCCGATGAATCCGAGCAGGGTGACCGTTGCCGCGGCGCCGGGCCGAAAGCCGTGCGCGGTGAGCCAGCGGGTCGGCGGCCACAGTATTGTCGCGACGATCAGCGCCAGCGCGATCGGCAGCAGCACTACCCAGAGCGCGGCGATGACGGTGCCGAGCACCCACGCGCCCGCCGCGATCGCCACAATGCACAGTGACCATTTGGCCAGCCAGATGAGTCCCTTGCCGATCGCGTCGCCGCGATCGCGAGTCGGTGGGCGGGTCTTCTCGGTGCCTTCCTGCTCACTCACGCCGTCAGTCTGGCACGGTCGACGGCCGGGCGGTGCCATCATCGGCACGCTGCGCAGGACTCAGCGGCTCGAGCGCTGCCGAGTCATTAGCGGCGAACCAGGTCTGATGGAAGGTGAATGCCAGCGCGGCGAAGACGCCCACAATCGCGACGCCGAACGGGAACGGGTAGTTCGCCATCGGCAGCGCGAGGAACCGCACGCACAGCAGCACCCCCGCGAAGGTCGCGATACCGAAGGCCACCACCTGGGCGCGGCCGCGATCCCAGTCCCGGTCCGGATCGCGCAGCACGGATTCGACGGTCAGGCACAGTGCCGCGCCCGCGACGAGATCGACGCCGTAGTGGGCACCGAGACCGAGCGTCGCGACGAGGGTGCAGACCAGCCAGAACGTACCTCCCCAGCGCAACCAGAGCGGTCCGCGCCGGGAGTGGATGAACAGCGACAGCGCCCACGCCGTATGCAGTGACGGCATGCAGTTACGCGGTGTGATGCCGTCGAAGGGCATCGAATCGACCGAGGACGGCAGTGCCGCAACGACATTCGGCCAGATATCGGCGAGTTCGAAACCGTGGCCCTCCGGGCCGAACGCGAGCACCGGCCCGACGACCGGGAAGACCACATAGAACAGCGGGCCGACCACACCGAGCGTCAGGAATGTGCGTACCAGATAGTGCCGTGGCCACATACCCGCGGTGACGCCGCGCAGCTGCCACGCCGCGACCACAATGGCCGCGACCGGCAGTTCGAAATACACCCAACGCACCACACCCAGCGGCACCGGTCCTGCCGCGCCGAGTACCTGTCCGATGAGCCACGACGGATTGCCGAGCGCGTGATCGGCCAGTTCCGCATAGGGATCCAGGACGGTCGGGCAGGCCCATGCGGTGATGTCCAGCCAGATCTCGCCGACCTTCGTCGCCAGAATCAGCAGCGCACCGAGAGCGATTGTGCGCAGCGCGGTTTCGCGTCGCGCGCCGGTCCAGCGCACCGCGGCGATCACCGCCAGCGCGGTGAGCACAATCGTCGGACCGTTCCCGACCGTGAACAACCGCCCCTCGATCGCGCGAATGATCACGAAGACCACATCGATGCCGACCGCGGCCGCCAGCGCACGTACCCGCACATTCCAGGAGACGCCGATCAGCGCCAGCAGAAACCCGGCCCACGGCGTGGTCGCCGACTTGGGCCGCCCGACGTAGTCCCAAGAAAGACTGGTCAGCGGCCCGAGCGCATTGATATGCACGGCCATCAACTGCCCAGCGATCAACACCGCGACCGCGCCCGCGATACTGCCCCAGATCAATCGAGTTCGCCACGGACGCGCAGTGCCCACTTCCCCCGGGGGTGCAACCGATCTCTCCTGCGCGTCCTGAATCAACATCCCGACATCGTAAACAGGATGTGAACACCATCGTGCGTCCCGATTAACGCAGCCTGTGAACTCACTGCGCGCGCTTGCGGACCGGTCAGTGCCGGAGCTTGCTGAAGCGCCGGCTGGGGTGGCCGGTTATCAGGGGCGGACGACCATGACCGGGCAGTGCGCGGTCTGGACCAGTGCATCGCTGGTGGAGCCGAGCAGCAGTCCGCGGAATCCGCCGCGCCCTCGGCTGCCGACCACGAGCAGTTGGGCCGATCGCGACCATTCGCGCAGTGCCTGCCGCGGACCCGACAGATACACCTTGCGGACGACCTGCACGTCCGGGTACTTCTCTTGCCAGCCGGTGAGCTGCTCGGCCAGGATCGCCTGCCCGGTGGTCTCGGCGTCGTGATCGCAGACACCGTAGGGGAGGCCGGCGACGCGATCGAAATACAGGTCGCTCCAAGCGTGGACGGCGACGAGTCGGGTTCTGCGTTCGCTGGCTTCGGCGAACGCGGCCCCGACGGCGGCCGTGCTTCCCGGTCCGCCGTCGATACCGAGCACAACCGGGCCGACCCGCCGAGTCTGCTGTTCGGTGCCGGTGTGACGCACGACCACGATCGCACCGCGTCCATGGCTGGCGACCGCGAGCAGCGTCGATCCGAGATAGTTCAGGCTGCCGCCGGAACCCGCCGTGCCGATCGCGACCAGATGCGCCGCCTCGGACAGCTCGATCAACAGGTGTGCCGGATTGGCTTCGGAGAGTTCGGTTTCCACGGTCAGGCCCGGATCGACCTGATGGGCGAGTCGGCGTGCGGCGCGCAGCACGTCCGCGCCTTCGCGGCGGATCGCGTTGATCACCGGGGGCATGATCACGTCGTACATCCCGTAGACCGACCCCGCCGCCGCAAGGTCGAGACCGTGCACGATGCGCAGCCGCCTGCCCCGCTGGGAGGCGGTCTCGGCGGCCCAGCGGACGGCGAGATCTGCCGCCTCGGAGCCGTCGGTTCCGACCACTACTTCGGCCGACGCCAGCCGGTGAGATTCATCGCGGTGCTGGGCGGTCATGGGAAGTCCCTTCGGGTTCCGAGATTGCGGCTACCCGTAGGTTAGGAATTCGAGGTGGTCGCACACGCCTGGCATTGGTCACCAACCGCAGGGCACAAAGGCCGCTCATGTCTGCATGGTGTTCGGATGGCGCAGCACCCGGACGGCCCCGCCTGGGTGACACGGTTCAGGTTCACATGGTTCAGGTTCACACGTTCAGGGCAACGGTGCCGACCAGCGCAACGTCGTGCCCCCGTGCTCGCCCTTGATCACGCTGAAACTGCCGCCCGCCTGCTCGGCGCGTGTCGCCAGATTCGCCAATCCGCTCATCCGTGCCAGGTCGTCGGGCACGCCGACACCGTCATCGGTCACCTCGATGGTGACATCGTCGCGCACCCGGAGCCGCACCGATACCGCCGTCGCCGACGCGTGCCGCACCGCATTGCTCACCGCCTCGCGCAGCACCGCTTCGACATCCTCCGACAGCGGCGGTGTCAGCACCGAGACCGGACCGGCGAGGCGAATCGTGGTGCGCAACCCGCTTTCGCCGATCATGTCGGCGACGATGCCGTGCAGCCGTTTGCGTAGCGTCGGAGAATCCGCGGTGGTGCTCTCGTGCAGATCGAAGATCGAATGCCGGATTTCCTGCACGATCGACTGGACGTCCTGAATGGTTTCCGTGAGCCGAGATCTGACCTCGGGCACGCGGACCCGCTGGACAGTGCCCTGCAGCGAGAGACCGACCGCGAACAGGCGTTGGATGACATGGTCGTGCAGGTCACGCGCGATCCGGTCGCGGTCGGAGAGCACGTCGAGTTCGCGGCTGCGGCGCTGGCTTCGGGCAAGTTGCAGTGCCAGCGCGGCTTGGACGGAGAAGTCCGCCATCATCGCCTGCACTGCGATGTCGATCGGCCCGGCCGCTGGTGGACGCAGGACCGTGAGCACACCGATAACCGTCCGTTCGGCCCGCAGTGGCAGCACCAGCGCCGGACCGAATTCGGTCGAGTTGCCGAACCGCAGGCTGTATTGGAGCCGATCGACCGAAAGGACCCGGTTCTCCCGAAATGCGATGCCCGAGTGCGATTCGTTTATCGGAATGCGCTGTCCGGTCAGCTTTTGCGCATCGACACCGGCCGCGGCGACCACGACCAGATCGGTCACTTCGTCGGGCGGAATATCCGGATCTTCGGGCAGTGAGAGGAAGCTGCACGCCGATTGGGTCAGCTGCAGTGCCCGGTCGGTGACCAACTCCAGCACTTCGTTCGATTCGCCGCCGGCGAGTAGTTCGGTGGCCACATCGCGGTTGGCTTCCAGCCATTGCTGGCGGATTCGGGACTGTTCGTACAGGCGGGCGTTGGCGATGGCGATACCCGCGGCGGCGGCCAGCGCCCGCACCACGACCTCGTCGTCGTCGGTGAATTCCTGCCCACCGGCCTTCTCGGTCAGGTACAGGTTGCCGAAGATCTCGTCGCGAACCTTCACCGGTACGCCGAGGAAGGTGTGCATCGGCGGGTGGTGGGCGGGGAAGCCGACCGACGAGGGATGCTTCGAAAGATCCCGCAGCCGAATGGGTTTCGGTTGTTCGAAGAGCAGGCCGAGGACTCCGTGACCGCGCGGCAGATCGCCGATCATGATCCGGGTGCGGTCGTTGATGCCCTCGTAGACGAATTCGGCGAGCTCGTTGCTGGTGTTATCGGTTTCGCGCACGCCGAGCGCGCCGTATCCGGCGTCGACCAACTCGATGGCGGTGTGCACGATCGAGCGCAGCGTGTTGTCCAGGTCCAATCCGGCGGTGACGACCAGCATGGCCTCGATCAGGCGGTCCATCTGGTCGCGGACGCCGACCATTTGGGCGATGCGGTCCTGGACTTCGCCGAGAAGTTCACGAAGTCGCAGTTGAGACAAAGTTTCCGTCACCGGTGGCTGACCGGAGTCGGTCGACTCGTCTGCCATGATTTGTATTCTGCCCGGACTTCTTACCCCATGTCACGCCGAGCGAAACCACAAATCGCTCACTTCTGCTGCATGGTGTGCGCGTTGAGTTTGGAGGCCAGCACCGCTGCTTGGGTGCGGCGTTCGACCCCGAGTTTGGTCAGCAACCGGGACACGTAGTTCTTCACGGTTTTTTCCGCCAGGAACATCCGGCTCGCGATCTGCCGATTCGTCAGCCCCTCACCCAGCAGATTCAGCAGCGTCTGTTCCTGTTCGCTGAGACCGGCCAGCGGTCCCGTCTTGGCCTCGGCCTCCTCGCGCAGCTTCGCCATGAGGGCAGCGGCCGCGCGATTGTCGAGCAGCGACTTACCCGCGCCGACCTCGCGAATGGCCTCGACCAGCTCCACCGTGTCGATGTCCTTGACCACATACCCGCTGGCCCCGGCCAGAATGGCATCGAGCATGGCCTGCTCGTCGGTGAACGAGGTGAGTATCAGACACCGCAGCTCAGGATGCTGATTCAGCAGTTCGCGACACAGTTCGATGCCATTGCCATCGGGCAGGCGCACGTCCAGAACCGCGACCTGCGGGCGCAGCGCGGGGATGCGCGCCAACGCCTGCGAAGCCGTGCCCGCCTCGCCGACGACTTCGAGATCGGGCTCGGAGTCGATCAGATCCTTCACACCGCGACGCACGATCTGATGGTCGTCGACCAGGAACACACTCGTCATCGCAACACCTCCGCTGCTCCCTCCAGCGTAGCCCCGCCGACATGCGCATTTGGACGGTCGAACGCCATGCGTAGGCAGCGAGGCAGATGTCGAGAAGGCCCCACGACCAGCGCATTATCGAGTTACTGCATGGTGAGGATGTCGGGGCGGGGGCGGCGGGGGTTCTCGAAGGTCGATGGTCACCCGTCGGGTCGGGCCGAGCACCGGGTGCCGAAGGTCAGGTGTGGCAGTGACTTTCGGCCCTGCCGTCGTGGACGTCGCGGATGCTGCCATCGAGTCCGGAGGGTCGGAGCTCGAACAATCCAATTGCGAGGTCATCATGAGTTCGTCAGGGAAGTGGTCCACTGCGGCCTTCCCCGACATCGCCGTATTTCCGCGTGGACCGATCGCGGAGTTGGAACTCGAACGCGTGGCCGGCGCGGTCGGGCGATTGCTTACCCGAAATGGGATCGACAGTGGTGCCCGGGTGCGGGTCGTCGTCGCGAACTGCCCGAGTGGGCCGCAGTTGGTGCAGGTGAATCTGTGCGTGCGCGGTACACCGGCGCGCGTGCAGACGATCACTCCAGGGGCGGGCATGGTGCTGCCGGTCGTGCAGCGGCTGGACCGTCTGATCGAGCGGTTGACGACAAAGCGACGGGCGGCGGCGCCGGCGCGGGAGCCGATACGGCGACTACTCGCGGCATCCGGGCATGGCACGATCACCCGTCGCAAGAATTGTTCGCTGCTGGTGGGCACACCGGCCGCGGCGGCCGCGGTGCTCGACGCGATGGACTACGACGCGCACCTGTTCGTCGATGCCGAGACCGGCGCTGACGCGATCGTCTACCGTGGCGATTCCGCAGGCGTCGAGCTGCTCCGTTCGCCGGGCGACGACCCATCAGCAGCCGATCCAAGGATTCCGGAGTTGTCCGAGACCGCGGCCGTCGACCGCCTGTGTACCGTCGGCCTGCCATTCCTCTTCTTCATCGATCCCGTCAGCCGCCGCGGGAACCTGCTGTACCGCCGCTACGATGCCGACCTCGGGCTGATCACGCCCCGGACCAGTTGACCTGTGCGGTAGAACCGAACGTCCCTGGATATAGGGCATCCCGGCTCTGTCGAGGACCGTGCCACCCCGAGCACAGTTGGGGTCGGAGCCGGCCACCGATGGTCGGCAGAAGCGAGGCGGAACGAACGGCATACCGCGAGAGCGGATCATGGGGCGGGCGATTCGACTCGGCGGTGCCATGCGGGGCAACGCACGAGTCGTGTGTGGCGATCGACGACCACGCCGTGATCCGACGGATTCGCGCCGTCGCCGCCGAAACCCGCTCGCCCACTGTCGCGTTGGCCGGCTCCGTTCGATTACAGCGCGCGGAGCACCATGATGCCGGGCGTCGTGCGCACGTACTCGGCGAAGGGGGAGTCGACCACCTTGTTGTCGGCGGCGAGTGAGGACGCGTTGCGGAAGACCGGGCCGCTCGGTGTCATGACGAAGATGCCGACATGGGTGACATCGAGTCCCGGCTGGTCGGCGTATGCGCCGATGTAGTCACCGGTGCGGAGTCCACCGATGACGCTCTCGTCTACCGCGGCGCCAGGGATGTAGGTGATATCGCGATCGACCACCGGCAGTCCCGGAAGATATGTTCCGCCACCGGCTTTCGCGTTGAGGTGCTTGGCGACGGTCACCGCGGCCGGGCTCAACGTGCCGGTGATATCGGTGGCCGCGATGCGCGCGGTATGCGACCAATCGCTGAAGAAGTGCTTGCGCTGCTGGAACTCGACGCGGCCGCCGGTGTAGCGGGTCGCGATCAGATTCGCGACGAACTGGTCGCGATCGGTGGACCTGCTGAGCGCCTCCACATAGTCGAGGTAGGTGAAGCAATCCACCCGCCGCAGATCGATGACGAGCTGTTCGGGCTGGTCCGACGAGCCGATGAGCATATCCGCGCCATAAGGCGTTCCGAGCAGGCGTCCCGACAACCGCTCGATCAGCTCACCCTTGCTCGCACCCGGCGAGGCAGCCCGCACCGCCAGCAGCTCATCGAGCTTCGCGGCAGTGACGTCATCGCTGATCGGTGCGCCGAATGCGGCGGGAACGGTCGCCGTGGCCATGCCGACGAGTGCCGAGATGATGAGCAGTACGCGGGCGATGCTGCGCAAAGGGCCTCCAGCAGGTCGATCGGTCATTGCTGCCACGGTAGTCCGAGTCCGGCGGTCCTCGTTCGCGAACACGAAAACGGTCCGGCGGCTGCAAGACCCGCTGGGGATTCCGTCATGAGCCCTACATTCCGAGTCGAACAGTTTGGACACGGGATGATCACGATGTTGCCGTTTCGTTATCTCGGAGGGGCTTTGGTCGTAGGAAATCGCCTGGTCGAGCGTGATTCGACCGGACTTACAGATGCAAGCGCGCGGCGGTGTTCCGCTGAGTGCCGGGCTCGCCGCGACGATTCCCGGCAAGTGTGGCAGGCTCGGTAATCGAGGCCGGGGTGCAGAGGTTTCGACTCGCACAACGGTCGGCGTGACCACGGGAGACCCCAGCTACGGCTGGGGTCTTCGTGTGTCCGTGGCGTGCTTGTCCCTTCGCCCTGGTCGGCCCGGAAGCCCGGCCGCGCCTGAATCTTGACGGCCTGTCCGCTGACATCGGTGGTAAACAGGCGGTGGTGAGCGCGAGGGTACCGCTGCCCGCCGCGCCGAGGAACGAGCGGCGCGTCAGGCCGGATGTCGCCATGTGCGGCTCCCGAGGCAGGAATGGACCCGGGTGCGCCGACGTCAATCCATCATGCCTGGATACAAACAGATGTGTGCGCACAGTCGATCGCGCAACTTCCCGTGACTGAGAATAAAACCCGAGTTGTCTTGCGGCACAAATAAAAAGGAAGTCAACCCTTTCAAAAAAGTTATGAAGATCTTTGGATAACGAATTCTTTACGCACTGCCCCGCCGGGTCGCCGAGGCACCTATGCTCGGAGCTTTCACGAGTGATCGACGTTGCGATAGATGAAGAAACGGGTAGCCGTATGACCGCCAGGACCGACCTAGAACACGAACTACGCGGGCCGCTGGCGGCAACCGGGCTGATCACCGAAAAGGAGGCCGCGGAACTGCTGGAGATGTTCCGCGCGGCCAAACAACTCGAGACCGCAGCGCTCATCGAGGCCATCGACGAGATGGTCGGTGCACTGCCTCGGCCGTTCCGGGCGGTGACGAAAAAGATCATGTTCGGGAGCCGGCTCGGCTGATGAGTGATCTGGTAACCGGCGCCCAGATCGTCCTGCTGTCACGGACTTTGCACGCTCCCGTGGAGCAACTCGCGCATCTGGAGCGGTTGGGCAGTGAGAATCTGCACGAACTCCAGGATCGGCTGGCGGGCCTGATCTTCGACCAACACAACGAGATGTTCGAGCGGATCAGCAAACTGGTGCCGATCATTCCGCTGCGCATCTCGATGCCGCTGGTGCAGCGCCTAGTGCCGCCGATGATGACGGGCCGGGCCGCGGGTGCGGTCGGTGTCGATCACCCGAAGAAGGCGGCCGAGACGGTTGCCATGCTCGCGCCCGCGTATGTGGCCGACTGTGCGCCGTATATGGATCCGCGCACCGTCGGCCAACTCGCCGAGGTGGCGCCGCCGGAACCCGTTGTGCGCATCCTCAACGAAATGTTGGCCCGCAAGGACTACATCACCGCCGGGCCGTTCCTCGACGCCTTCGCCACACCGACACTGGTCGCGGCCTTCGAACAGGGCGTGCTCGATGACGAGGGCCTGATCTTCTCCGCCGCCTATGCCTATTCCGCCGCAGGCGTCAGCGCCATCATTCGTCAACTGCTGGCCGGGCCGCGGCAGCGGATCCCGCGCATGCTGCATACCGTGCTCATAGGGTCTACCGGGCTGCAGTTGGCCGCGCTGTCGACATTCGCGCGCTGTGAGGCCGAGCTGACCGCGTCGATCGGCGATGTCCTGTTCAGCATCGGCTCGACCGAAATGATCGGCAATCTCATCGCGAGCTATCTCCGGGCCGGTGCGGCACCGGAGCTGTTGACCTTCATCGGCAGGCTGAGTAAATGGGCACTGGGGGCCCTGGCCGCGAATCCGATCATCGCGAACGACGCGGCGCTGGCCGGACTCGTCGGCAGCCTGGAGGGCCGCATCGAATCCGACCTGTGGCGTGGACTTTTCAGCCTGATGGCCCATGCCGACGCCGGGATCCAGCGCCGGGTGATAGCTCTGCTCGCGCAGATGAACGATGCGATGGTGTCCGCACTTCCCGGCATCGCCACCGACGCCCACGACTGGCCGCTGCTGTTGGACCTGATCGCCGGCGCCGAGGCCCCGGTTCGCGGCCGCTTCGAAACGATGTGGTCCAACCTGCCACCGGAGCGCCGCATCGATTTGGAGCACCGCATCAGGGAACTCGGCCTGAACATCCGCCTGGCACCCGTAACCACCACGACGCTATCGGTGGACGAGGTGTTCTACCGTCGCCGCCAGATGCGCCGACGCTACGACGCGGTGCAGAGTTGGGACTGACTGTTCTGGCTGCAAGGTAGCTCGCGCGGAGACGGCTGCGAGCTCACGAACCCGCTCGGCGGGGAGTCCCGGACCGGATCTTGCCGATGGGGCCGCCAGAATACCCGTTGAATCTTCGAACAAACTCGTTGAATGTACCGCTAAATAACGGTACATTCTTCCGCGACATGACTTCCCTTACTGGAAGGCCTGGTCGTGATCGCAGTTCGGGGACCAGTTGAATTATCGGCGCTCGCAGATGCGCTGCATGCCGAGGACGTCGGCTATCGCAGATCGCTGCGCGCGCGCCAAGTGCAGATGATCGCGATCGGCGGGGTGATCGGCACCGGGCTATTTCTCGGTGCCGGTGGGCGGCTCGCCAGCGCCGGACCGGGATTGTTCCTGGTGTATGCGGTGTGCGGCGTATTCGTCTTCTTCATCCTGCGCGCGCTCGGCGAACTGGTGCTGCATCGTCCCTCCGCCGGATCCTTCGTCTCCTATGCGCGGGAGTTCTACGGGGAGAAGCTGGCTTTCGCGGTCGGGTGGACCTACTTCTTCCACTGGTGCATGACCGGGATCGTCGATATCACCGCGATCGCCACCTATGTGCACTACTGGGGTGCGTTCGAGGTCGTCCCGCACTGGGTGATCGCGCTCATCGCCCTGATCGCGGTGGTGAGTACCAATCTGATCTCCGTGCGCTGGTTCGGCGAACTGGAGTTCTGGGTCGCGCTGATCAAAGTCGTTGCCCTGGTGGGCTTTCTGATCGTCGGCACGATCTTTCTGGCCGGTCGCTTCAAGATTCAGGGTGCGCAGACCGGTGTCGGGGTGCTGAGTCAGCACGGCGGGTTGTTCCCGACCGGTCTGTTGCCGCTGGTAACGGTGACCACCGGTGTCGTATTCGCCTACGCCGCAGTCGAACTGGTCGGCATCGCAGCGGGTGAGGCGGAGCGTCCGGAGACGATCATGCCGCGATCGATCAACTCCGTGATCGCCCGTATCGGACTGTTCTACGTCGGTTCGCTGGTCCTGCTCGGACTGCTGTTGCCCTATACGGTTTTTCGGGCGGGCGAAAGCCCGTTCGTCACGTTCTTCGCGAAAATCGGTGTGCCGGCTGCCGGTTCGATCATGAACCTGGTCGTGCTCACCGCCGCGTTCTCCAGCCTCAATGCCGGGTTGTACTCGACCGGCCGGATTCTGCGTTCGATGTCGATGAACGGCAGCGCACCCGGCATGGCGGCGCGTATGTCGCGGACGGGTGTGCCCTACGTCGGCATTCTCGCTACCGGCGCGATCGCCCTGGTCGGCGTCGGACTCGATGCGGTGGTGCCGGACAAGGCATTCGAGATCGTGCTGAACGTGTCCGCGCTCGGCACAATCGTGTCGTGGACCGCGGTTGTGCTCTGTCACCTCCGACTCTGGCGAGAATGGCGCCGCGGCTTGGCCTGGCGCCCGGCCTCCCGCCTACCCGGCGCCCCCTACACCGATGTGGCGACCCTGTTCTTCCTGGCCACCGTGGTCGCCCTGATGGTCTGCACCGGCGATATGATCCAGCGGATCGCCGTACTCGCAATGCTCGTCTTCCTGGGGCCGGCCTTGGTCGGCGGCTGGTTCCTCGCGCGCCGAAAAGTGTTGCGAATAGCTCGCATCCGCCAACATCACACCGGCCAATTCGAGGTAGTTGCCGAGCGTCCGCCGCTCGGGCCCTCGGCCGAACCGGAAGTGATCATCGAGGCACCGAAGTCTCGCTATGCCAACCCTGATCCACTTTGAGGGTCGGTATACATCGGGAGATCCGATGATTTTCGCGATGGCACGTACTCGCGGTCGCAGCGATGGGTGGGCAATCGTCACGCTTCCTCGATCGGACTAGCAGTCCGCGTGGGGACATACCGGTAGGTTTGCTCGCTGTTTCTGGAAAACGGTGGGCTACAGCCACTTTCGTGGTTACTCAGCGCTCGATCGAGCATGGCCATAGGCAATGTTACGGTGGCATCCGCGCCCGATAATGCGTCGGGCAGCGCGAATGTTCCGCGACCGCGCAGGGCGAACAAACGGTGAACAGCCGCAGTCGGTATGGAGACGAAAAGCCAACGCGCTCCGATATTTTCGCAGTGTTCCGTTCACTGATCAGAGGGTGGTCGTTCACGGCGCGTGGTTAGCGTTTGAAGTTGTCGTTTCCGGAGACTGTTGAGCGGCTCCGAGGGTTTGTTCGCTTCGATGCTCGTCTTGCCATGCCGTGCCTGCGATTCGGGGGTGCGCGGAAACGAATCAGGTTGTGGTCGTGAACAACTGGAGATCGGATTACTGGGATCCGGACCGATGGCGGTTGCCCGCAGTGCTGCGAAGGTGTCGTGCGTGGATACGCGCGACGCGGCGGCGGCGCTGGACAGTCGGGGTCCTGCTCACTGTCTTCGTTCTGGTCGTCTTTCCTGGTCTACTCGGCGCTACCGCCTCGGCTACGCCCGAAAGCGGTACCCGGTCCGCCGGATCGTCGGTAGGTACCGCACTCGGCTGGACTCATGTCGCCGATTCCTCGGGCGTCGAGGCCGCCGGCTATATCTTCGCCACCGACCACGGCGGCGTACTGAGTCCGGGAAATACCGCGATATCCCTGGTGATCGGCCTGGAATTCGCGGGCTGGAAAATCATTGTGATCACGGCGATCTGGCTGATCGGTTACGCGCTGAGTTTCGAGTGGCTGAACCTCTTCTCGAAAGCACTGCTCGGTGTGGCGCACAGCCTGACCGGACAGATCGCGACGCCGATCATGCTGGTGACCGCCGCGACGATCGGCGCATTCTTCGTCGCGTGGTTCGTCGTGCGCGGCCTCTACTCCAAAGCCACCCTGCAAGTGGTGACCATGATCATGGTCGGATTGCTTGGACCGATATTCCTTGCCGAGCCCCTGGCCGATGTGCTGTCGTCGGACGGCCTGCTCGCGAAGGGTCGCGATCTCGGCATTTCGGTGGCGGCCGGGCTGAACGGCGACAACAATGTCGATCCGCACCACATGGTCGCGACCATGCAGGGCACGCTGACCGACAACTTCGCTCGTCGTCCGCTGCAGGTCTGGAACTTCGGGCATGTGGTCGACGAGCAGGCCTCATGCCGTGCCGCGTGGTCGGCAGGTGTCGCGGCGCGCAGCGAAGACCGGGTGAAAAAGGGGATCGGCGCCTGCGGGGACAGTTCGGCCAAGGAATCGATGGAGAATCCGAATTTCGAGCAGATCGGCACCGGCTTGTTGCTGCTGCTGGCCGGGGCGATCCTGCTCGCCTTCGGAGCCGTGCTCGCGATCAAGGTGATCCGGGCCGCACTCGACACGATCTACCACGGATTGATGTCGATCTTCGGTTTCGCCGCAGGCGGATTCGTGTACGGACCCACGCAGACCTTCCTGATCCGCAATGTCGTCGACAGCTTCGTCGCCGCGGCACGCATGACCGCCTACACCATCTTTCTCGGCGTCTATGTGCTGATCCTGGGGGACCTGTTCAAGCTCGCCGGTGATCAGGTCATGGTGGTGTTCATCATCGGCGCGATCTTCGAAATCGTGGCGATCCTTCAGCTCAGACGCCTCGGCAAAAGCCTGGACCGCGGCAATGAGTGGATCGCGAATCGGTTCGCACTGGCCGTGCAGGGCAGCGGTGGTGGCGCACGCGGTTCGGGTGGCAGCGCGACGGCCCTCGGCATGGGCGCGGCCGGCGCGGGCCATTCCATGCGAATGGGTATGCTGCCTGCTCTTGCCGCGTTCAGCACCGTCAGCAATTCGCCTGCGACCGAATGGCTCTGGGGCCGGACCCGGTCACCGCTGCGACCGCACGCGCGCACCGAGCGGGCGGCGCAATTGGGGCAATGGGGATTCTGGGGCGCGCCGGGAATGGGTGGCCCCGAGGGCTACTACGCCCAGGCGTACGTGCACCGGCCGGTGTTCGGGAGGGCGGCCAGGGAGGCCGCGCTTGCCGCGCCGAATGGCGGCATCAATACCGTTCGCGGTGCGGCCGCGGCGATACAGGGTCTGGTGGATATCGGCGGGAAGATCACCGATGCACCGGCGGCATTGCTCGCCGCCGGATTCACCGACGAGGACATCATGTTCAACGCCATTCGCTCGTCGTCGATCGTCGATGACAACGCCAAGGGCTGGACGCTCGGCAATAACCATCTCGGCCGCGTGGTGGCCGCAGTCCAACGCGTCCAGGACTCGTCGCTTCGACTCCTCGAGGGTGGCAGTTCTACCGGCGAAGTCGCGGCGGATCTCGCCACCTTGCAGGCCGCCGCATTCCGGTATCGGCGCTCGGCGCCCGCAGGCGTCACCCTTACCGGGGACGAGGACCGATTCGTCGCTGCATACCTGCGCACACCCACCGAGGACGTGGCCCAGGATCTCCAAACAGTCTCTGGTGGTGGCACGCTCACGGTGGGCCGCCCATTGCACGGTGGTCCATTCGCGAACGACGCCCTCGCCGCCCAGCGCATGCTGGGGGAGATCGGAAGCAGGCAGGCGGACCGTATCTTGAGCAGCGTCAACGATGTATTGGCTGATCCGGCCGACCAAGAGTTGCTCCGCGTGGCTCGTGGCCACATCTCCGAAACGGTTCTCACCGACCAAGCATTGAGCGGGGCCAAACGAACAGCGACGAACACGCCGACACCGCCGAGGCAAGGCAGCCCGCAGCGGCCCGGCTGGGCCCCGCCGATGGCCCGGGTCGGTGCTCAGCTGAATTGAGATGGTGGGCTGAATTGAGATGGTGGGGCTGAATAGCCCCGAGCGTGCGGAAACTGCTCGCGCTCTTCCCTGAGGAAACCCATTTCAAGCTCGACATAGCACCCACCGACAGTGCTCCGATCTACCAGCACGCGGATGGCTCGATTGTGCTGGTAGACGAGGACGGATGGGTGTCCGGCGCGAACGCTGAGCTGGACAAGGCCGACGCGATCACGATTGAGCCGACCAGTGTCCGCGATACGGAGGAATCGTGAGCTTGCAAGCGCCTGTGCCACACGGCCTTTCCCCGCTGCCTGACGATCCAGACGTCCACCTGAGCGTGTTCCTCCACGGTGCACGATTCGACTTCACCGCATGCCTCACCGCCGCGCTGAACTTCATACAAGAGCACCAGGCGCAGCACTACGCCGATGCTGTCGCGGTCGATCTCGGCGACACCAGCGGCTACCCGCGCCTGCCGTGCGAGCGGCTTTACCTGTCACCGTGAGGTGAGACACTGACGTGCGGGTTCCGAATCCCATGAGCGTCAGCGGAATCTTGACTCGGACAGAGGAAATGAGAAGCGCAGAGGAAATGAGAAGCGACGGAAGCGGAGGGTATCAGCGTGGGGAATGATGAACAATTGGGCCTGGATTTGGTCGTGGATGTCAAGCCGAACGCATGGGCTACATGGGTTGAACCGCAGCGAAGGGCGGCCCAGGTCCGGAAACTTCTCAACCGTGCCGAACTGCCCGCACTGCCGTCGGAACCATGGGATTTCGAATCAGACGAGGCGATTCAGATCAACGACGTGATCGCGGAGCTGTTTCCGGATATCGAAGCCGTGACCCTCTCAGAGAATGCCGATCTCGTTGATCAGCTCGTATGTTTCAGCGGGGAATGGTTCATCCGATATCTAGATGCACGATGGTGCGATCTGACCGATATGCCGTCGGGGTACAACGACTGTAAAGATATTTCTATTTACGACGGCATTAAACCGGGCGTAGCTTTCAAGTTCGCGGATTGGAAGACCTGCACGGCAGAATTTCTCGTGAAGTTCGTGATCGAGCACGAATTTCTCGATATTGTCGAGTTGGTGTCCGTGGGGTTCTGGAGGCTGCACAAAGATGGTGGCCCGTTGTTCTCTGAGCTCAGCGAGAGCTTTCCTGATCACCCTCCTTTTGTGTGACCTAAAATAATTTCGTTTCATAGTTTCGGGGGCGGGGTATCACCATGCCTGGTGACGGTTACAGCAGTGATCGCAAAGGATTCGACAGCAACCGACCGTCCGCAGACTCGGCGTCTCGACCAGTGCCGTCCGCCGCCTCGTCAGAATCGCCGAATTGACCGGACTAGATCCTGAAAACGCTACCGACGCCTGGTATCTGAGATCGAGTCTGGTCGCCTGCACCTTCGCCGACTATCCATCGAGCCGACCACTGGGCACCGCGTTATGCCTGGTCGGCTCCTGAGTCACCGGTGTCCGACGGCGCGACGACCGGTAGTCCTTCGCTCGCCCGAAGCTTCTCCGCCATGGTGGCGAGCAGATTCTGCGACTCCTCGGAAAGGTCGAAAGCCCGGCTCGATAGTCGGCGCAGGTGGTAGCCCTGGAGTTGAGACAGCAGTTCCAGGTCGTGGTCGATTTTGGCGGCATAGACTTCGTTGACGAAGTAGTCCGGTTTGACCTTGAAGAACTTGGCGAGGGCGGCCATGGTCTCGTTGGAAGGGTTGGCGCGCTGTCCCGAACGCAATTGGGACAGATAGGGTTTCGAGATCGGTTGGCCGGAGTTCGTCAACGCGGCGGCGACTTCGGCGTTGGTATGCGAGCGGCGGCCCGGGGGATGCACGGTTTCGAATAGCTTGTTCAACCGCCCGGCGAAATCAGCCATCTGAGGTGCCCATCTTCTTCGCTGATCGAAACATCGGCCTCGCAGGTTACCGTGCCCGCTCGCGGACCACTCGGGCGACGTCGATGCGTGCACGAGCCGGCCCGCGGGCAGCTGCGACAGCGCCGCGGCGGCGACTACCGCGGCGACCGCCAGCAGTGGCGGTATCGCGCCGATGACGAGGTCTATATCGAAAATATCGCTGGCGAACGAGCGCAGGACGACCCAGGCGGTGGCAATGCCCGCGGCCGCCCGAGCGGCACCGCGAGCAGTGTGGCGGTGAGATTTTCGATGGCCGGCGCGGCGGTGAGTCGGCACACCGAGCCGCCCGCGGCCCGCAGGGTGGCCAGTTCGGGGGTCCGTTCGGCGAGGCTGGGCGTATGTCCGATCCAACTCCAATGATGGCACTGTGCAATAGTTGCTATAAGCAAGATTGAGCTAGCGGGTAAGGTCCTTACGTCGCACCGACGGAGGAGAATGATGGCGACGTCAGCCCGCTCGACACCATCGGACTCGGTCGACGAGGTCACCGACGCATTGCTGACCGCGTCCCGCCTGCTCATGGCCATCTCGGCCCGCTCGATCGCGCACGTCGACGACACGATCACGCTGCCTCAGTTCCGTACCCTGGTGATCCTCGCAACGCAAGGCCCGAGCAATCTGGCCACCCTGGCGCAGCAACTGGATGTGCGGCCTTCGACCGCGACCAGGATGGTCGAGCGACTCGTATCCGCGGAATTGCTTACCCGGCAACCCAATCCGCAGTCTCGTCGCGAGCAGATCGTCGATCTCACCGCGCACGGGCGTCACGTCGTTGCCGAGGTGACCGCGCGCCGTCGCGCGGAAATCGCCCGCGTCGTACAAGCCATGCCCGCCGCTCAGCGGCAGAGGCTGGTGCGAGCGCTGACCGCGTTCACCACCGCTGGGGAGGAGGGCGGGGCCGCCAAGGGGCTGCAGGCGTATCCGCTCTAGTCAGCCGCGTGCGGCAACCAGTTCCGGCTCGCGCTCGGGTTCATCGGGACCGGGCACTTCGTTCGGGAATCGACGCGTGGGCCGGACATGAGCACATTGCAAGGCGGCCAGCCCGGCAAGTGCCGTCGCACTGCTGATCTTCCACTCGGGTGGCCGCCAGGACAGGAGCAATTCCGCGTTGTCGGTATTCGCGGGATGTCGACTGCGAGGAAGGTGTCCGACACCGTCGTGAACGGAATATCGGTGCCGTTCAGGGTAACTCGATAACCGGCCAGCCGAGTTGAGCGAAGACGATACGTCCGCCGCCGGGGGAGGTGACCCGGATCCGGCTGGTGACACGGTCGCGTGACACCGAACTCGCTTCCACGCCTTCGGCATCGGCGATCAGTCCATTACGGGTCGAGAGCGGGCCGTCACGAGTCCGAGACTGTACCAGCGCACTATGCAATAGTTGCTATCTGTATCATTCTTGCTGGTGAATAGCTCAGAGCTCGTTCAGGCCGATGTGCCCGTCCTGCAGTGCGCGCGCCAGCAATGCGGCCTTGGTCGACGCCGGTCGGCCGGCCGCATGGTACTTGTCGCGGATGCGTGCGAGGTGGGTGTTGACCGTACCCGCGGAGATGTAGAGCTGTTGGCACACTTCGGTTTTGGAATCGCTGAGGATCCAGGCTCGCAGCACTTCGCGCTCGCGCGGACTGAGCGACGGAACGAAGTTGTGCGCTGTTCGCGGCATGGGCGTATGACCAGTGAAGGTGAGCACGGATGCTTCCTCTCGCCGAACTCGGGTGGGGACAGGATGTTCGGTCCCCGACCGTTGCCTGCGGCGCAATCACCTTGTCCTGCAAATGTTCTCCCACCCATCGAAACATGGTTGCTGCGTAGTTACGCGGCTACTCGAGGCGATCGGCACAGAATGGCTCGGGCTCGATCCCCCCGGGCAAAATCAGCCAAACCGAACGGTGTGCTGGGCAAGATCTTGCTGAGCGGATGGGGCGCGCGGGTGGCGACGCGCCCCATCCGCGGATCACTGGGTTACGTAGGGCATTTGACGGTGTAGTCCCAATCGGTCCCATTCGGACCGGTGACGCGAACCAGCACGGCCGTCGCGCTTCCCGGCGGGACATTGACCACCACCGACCCGGTTCCTTCGTTGATATTGTCGCCGACATACCCCGTGCTGCGGATCAGGGATCCTTCGTAGAACACCTCGATCAGATCCGGGATGCTGTAGGTCTCATAGACCAGCACGAACGATGTCGGGCCGCTCCTGCCGAGTTGATGCATCGTGTCGGTGACCCCCGCACCGCCGGATTTGGTCGATTGGTTGCAGCGCTGCGTCTGCGGCGGTGCGGACTGGCCGCCGCCACTGCTGCCGCTGCTACCACTACCCCCGCCACTGCTGCCCCCGTCGCTGCTCCCCGCACTGCCCGTTCCCGGATTCGCGGACACACCCGCCGAACCCGCGAGGACCACCGCCGCCGCCAGCACCACAGCCGCGACCGCACTCCGCGCACCGGAATGTCGAATTCCCGCCTTGCCCAACATTTTTCCTCCCACAGTTCGTTGTCGAACATCCGCTGTCAACGATGCCGAGCCGACAGTTCGCCGAATATCCGTCGTTCGCACGACATCCCGTCGGGAGCGGTTGTCGACGGCGAAACTGGTGCGTGGCTACCGAATCCGGTGTGGGATCGTGCCGCTGCTGTGGAGTTGTGTTGCGGGTCCGGGTCTGCTCAGCTGGGCTGAAGCCGTCGAGTCACTCCCGGTTGAACTGCTCCCGGACCGCGTCCATTCGGGCGCGCAACTCGTCCGGGACGATCACTCCACGATCCATCAGCGTGTGGGCTGGCACGACGACCGACCGATCGGGTGTGTACAGGAAAGTCGTAATGATCCGACCGGTCCTGTTGCCAGTGCTATTGCGCCTGACCGGTCATGCGGCCTGGTGGTCACCAGCTGGGTGCGAAAGGTGCTGCCCGACATCAGCTTCTCGCGCTGACCCTGGGAACCCGCGTATACCCCGGTGGGTTGACTCCTGCCCGGTCGCGGCGCTACGGGAGATCTCGTGAGCCGGCCCGGCCGGCGCCGCTGTCGAAATGCATTACCGGGTTCGAATGCGAGAGACCTGAGCAGACAACCGGAGGCAGATATCCCTCTCTGCGCACGCCAGCGCTTCGGACCGTGCTGTCGGCGTCGTGTTGCTCGGACAGAGGTGATCAGGCGGCACGTTACTGCGATTCCCGCACGCTGCGCCGATGTTCGGCCGCCCTGTTACTCCTCGGCTTGGAGCGCCGCGTCGTCGGTGTCGGTCTGTCGGGTGTGTCGGATGCCGCGCCAGCCGAGTGGGAGTTGGACGCGACCTGCCCGGATATCGCCGATGAGGTGCTCGTAGCCGTCACGGACCTCGCTGAGATGGACCCATGCCGAGTGCCGGAGCTCCTCGCAGTCGGCGTGCAGCACCGTCCACCATGCCTCGGCATAGGTCTTCGCGACATGACTGATCACCTCACCGAAGGTGTGGGTGTGGCGGCGGGCGCATCGGCTGTGACGGACGTAGGACGCGGCCCAAGAGTTGATCTTGGCGATGACCTTCGCGATTTCCGCATGCAGGGCCGTCTCGGTGACTTCGGGTGCATGCCGTTGCGGATTCAAAACCGCCGAAATCAGGGCGGCGTGCAGATCGCCGAGTTCTCTCGCCCACGCGATCATCGGGAACGGCTCGGTGAGACGGCCCGCGATCGCGGCCAACAGTTGATCCGGCGAAAGCACCGATGCCGCATCGATCGCACTGTCCCCCGGTGCCGCTATGTCCGCGTCCATAGTGCTCACCGCGCTGCTGACCACCATCTGTGGCAGATGCCGACGTAGTGGTCTCGGCCTCGGGCGATGCGCGCGGCGCTATCGCGGAGGCCGGTCATGGAACTGTTCGGAGGCTCGTTCGATGACGGCCTCGGCGGTGTGGGCGTGCTGGATCATAGGTTGTTGCTCGACTACTTCGAGATGAATGGTTGGATGCGGCGAGTGCGGCGCTGCGTCTCGGCGCATAATGCTAATACTGACTGCGTACTCAGTCAACGACGGGTGGAGCAGTCGGCGGGTGCTGGGAGTTTTCCGGAAATTTGGCCGAAGGAGGGGTGGGATCCGTGGGTGAGCGTGCGACGGGACCGGGCAAGTCGGGTGCGATTCTCGATATTTTCACGCGCCATGTCGCCGAGAAGGGCTACGACGGAACCAGCTTCAGTGGTGTCGCAAGCGAATTGGGCATCTCTCAGGGCCTGATCGTGCACCACTACGGCACGAAGGCGCGGTTGTTGGAAGCTCTGCATGCCTCCTACATGCGGCAGCGGATCGACGAGGCCGAGCGGATTGTGTCGAAGTTCGCCACGCCGGCCGAGCAGCTTGCCGGGCTGTTGCACGCGGCCATGCTCTATCAGGTGCACGATCGGAATCGGACCGTCGCATTCCAGCGTGAGGTCGCGCGGTTCGCGCAGCAGGATGAAGCTTCCGAGGGGCGCACGCTGCGCAGGGCTTACATCGGAATCCTGCACAACGTGGTCGATGCGGGCATTGCCTCGGGTGAGTTCCGTGCTGTCGATACCAGCATCCTGAGCCTGCTCATCTTCGGTTCCGCGCAGTGGGCGTGGACGTGGTTCGAGCCGGAAGGGCGCAGATCCGCCGCACAGGTCGGCGCCGAACTGGTAGACCTCACTCTCGGATCTCTCTTGTCGAATCGCGGAGCGCTGCCGCCGCTCTGCGACCCCGACGGCCCACTGGTCGCAGCGGTACTCGAGATCATCACCGCGCCGAATGCCGCCTCGGAGTGATGACCATCCTTCGGAAAAGTCCTCAGCCGAACTGACCCGCTGTGCTATTGGCCGTCGGTGGCCGCCAAACGTCGATTCGTCACGCGCAGTTGACGTTCCGTGCTTTCGGTGAGGTCGTCGACCTGCTCGGCGGTCAACCGCCCGCACGGTTGTCCCCAGTGCAACGCGATTTCGTCTCCCGGCTCCGCGTCAGGGAGCGCGGCGTAGCCGTCGGTCCACACCGGAATGGTTCGCCGTGTCGTTTCCGACAGTGACAGGCGTGTGCCGTCCCAGTGCAACCGGCTGATCCCGACCGTGAGGTCGTCGCGGTGGCGATCCAGTACCGTCGCGGCGGTGATGCGGCAGTTGTCGAGGATTTCCAAGGGCTGGTCGCCGCCGGCGACGGGCAGCAGCCTGGTCCACGGGTAGACACCGAAGACGTGGAAGCTGTGGTTCGCGGCCGCCTCCGGAGCGAGGGCGGGCCCCAGATGGGACCAGTACACACCCGCGATCGGGGCGATGAGTCCCAGCAACTCGGCCAGGAATTCGGGACCGTCGAGTTCGCCGCCGATCCCCCCACCCAGCCAATAGGACGCCACCAGTCGCTCGTCGAGCGGATCGGTGACGCCGGTCAGGCGCGACATGGCCCGCAGGTACGGCCATGCGCCGGAGAAGCCGCGCGCCAGCACCCGCACGCGTTCGCCATCGCGGTCACGTAGCGCCGCGGTGTGCTCTGGCCCGCAGTATCCGAGGTGGTTGGGCGCGTACGCGTAGCGCGCGAACATCTCCACACCGTCCATCAGGTCGGCTCCTCCGATAGCGTTGCGCTCCAACGGCTTTCGATGTCACCGTAATGCCAGATCGCGAGTGCGCCCGCCCAGGTGAACGCGAAGAGGCCGACGATGACGAAGCCCATCGTGGCCAGGTCGATGCCGCCGATCCAGGCGAGCACCCCGCCGGTGACCTCGAGTTTCTCGGTAAGGATGGAGATGAGCTCCTGGACACCGATCAGCAGGGCCACCGCGACCGAGAGCCCGGTGACCACCATGTTGTAGTAGATCTTGCGGATCGGTCCGGCGAAGGCCCACCCGTAGGCGTAGTTCATGAACGAACCGTCCAGCGCGTCGAACAGCGACATGCCCGCCGAGAACAGCACGGGCAGAACGAGAATCGCGTACCAGGGCAGCCCGGTCGCGGCCGCGCCGCCTGCGATCACCAGTAGGCCCACTTCGGTGACGGTGTCGAAACCGAGGCCGAACAACAGCCCCACCGGATACATCTGCCACGGCTTGCGCACCGTGCGCATGACCGGCGCCAAGATCCGGTTCAGCACGCCGCGCGAGTCCAGTGCGCGCTCGAGTTGCGCTTCGCTGTAGCCGCCGCGCCGCATAGCGCGTAAGACCTGCCAGATCCCGATCAGCGCGGCCAGGTTCAGCAGTCCGATGAGGATCAGGAAGGTGCCCGAGACCGATGTCCCGAATACCCCGGTCCACCGCTGCAATCGCGAGTCCTGGTCTTCCAGGTTTCGCGCCAGCGCGGTGACCCCCGATGCCAGCAGCCCGACGAGCACGAAGACGATCGTGGAGTGCCCCAAGGAGAACCAGAAGCCGACCGTGATCGGTTTCTGCTTGTCCGCCACCAGTTTTCGGGTGGTGTTGTCGATCGCCGCGATATGGTCGGCGTCGAAGGCGTGTCGCATACCCAGCGTGTAGGCCGTGACGCCGAGCCCGACGCCGAATATCGCGCCGTCCACCAGGTTCTGGTCGGGCACGACCAGCAAAAGCAGCGTCCCCCATCCCACGACGTGCAGGATGACGATCGTCGCCGCCATGCCGAGGATGCTGCGACGCTGGCCGCGGTCTAATCCGGCCCGGGCATCTCGCAGCCTCGTGGTGATTGTCGCCATCGCCACGGTCCCATCTTTCCCACTCGTCCGGCGGAGCCACCGCCGTGTTCAACAGATTCGCGGTAGCTGTTCTCCTGCGGGCAGGTCGACGACACGGGTGCCGCCGAGGGCGGTGCGGGCCACCACCATCCCCGGATGCTCGGCAACGCAGTGACCCACGAGTGCCGCGTGGGCGCCGAGGGGGTGCGCGTGCATGGCGTCGAGGACGCGATCGGCATCGGCGGGGGGTACGAACGCGACGAGTTTGCCTTCGTTGGCGACATACAGCGGGTCGAGACCGAGCAAACCGCAGGCATCGCGTACCCCGACAGGCACCGGTATCGCCCGTTCGTCGAGTTCGACGCCGACACCTGCGGCCCGGGCGATCTCGTTGAGGGCGGCGCCCATGCCACCGCGGGTGGGATCGCGCAGCACGTGCACATCGGCGCCGGTGGCGAGCATGGCCGCGACCAATCCGTGCAGTGGCGCGGTATCGCTGCACAGTGTCGTGCCGAACTCGAGTCCTTCCCGGCAGCTCAGTACCGCGATTCCGTGCAGTCCGATCTCGCCGCTGACCAGCACCATATCGCCGGGCCGTGCCCGCTTGGGCCGGATGTCCACGCCTTCGGGCACCAGTCCGATGCCTGCGGTGTTGATGAAGATGCCATCGCCGTGCCCGGCGTCGACGACCTTGGTGTCGCCGGTGACCAGCCGGACCTCGGCCGCGAGCGCGGCGGTGCCGACGGCTTCGGCGATGCGGGCGATCTCGGCCAGCGCGGTGCCCTCTTCGAGGATGAACGCCGTCGAGAGCACCATCGGCTCGGCGCCGGACATCGCCAGATCGTTCACCGTGCCGTTCACGGCGAGGTCACCGATCGAGCCGCCCGGGAACACCAGCGGCTTGACCACGAACGAATCGGTGGAGAACGCCAGTCGCACATCGCCGAGGGGGAGCACCGCCGAATCGCCGAGCTCGGTGTCGGCGGCCGCGCCGAATGCGGGCAGGAACAGGTGCTCGATCAGCTCGCCCGACATCGCACCGCCGCCGCCGTGTCCCATCACGATATTGGGCGCGTCGCGCAGCGGCATGGGGCAGACCCAGCCATCGATGTCGAGCGGGGGAGATGCGGCTGCCCCACTGCCGTTGGTGTCACGCATGGGCGACCTCCGCGGGAAGATCGAGACGCCGGTACAGGTAGTACGCGGCACAGGCGCCTTCGGAAGAAACCATCGTGGCACCCAACGGGTTTCGCGGGGTGCATTCCTTGCCGAATGCGGCGCATTCGTGAGGTTTGATCAAGCCTTGGAGCACTTCACCGGACCGGCACACCGAAGACTCGGCGGTATGCAGATCGCCGACGGAGAAACGCTGTTCGGCGTCGTAGTCGCGGTAACGCGACGACAGCCGCCAGCCGCTGAGGGGGATCACGCCGATGCCGCGCCACGCCCGGTCGGTGACCTCGAAGACGTCCTCGAGCATCGCCTTGGCGGCTGGATTGCCGGCCGCGGCGACCGCGCGGGGATAGGCGTTCTCGACCTCGTGGCGTCCTTGCTCGAGCTGCAGCACGGTGCGCCGGATGCCTTCGAGGATGTCCAGCGGTTCGAATCCGGTGACCACCATCGGAACCTTGTATTTCTCGGCTAGCGGCGGATATTCGCCGGTGCCCATCACCGTGCAGACGTGCCCGGCGGCGAGGAATCCCTGCACCCGGCAGCTGGGCGACTCCATGATCGCCGCGATGGCGGGCGGGACGAGCACGTGCGATACCAGCAGCGAGAAATTCTCGATGCCGAGCCGTTGGGCCTGGTACACCGTCATCGCGTTGGCGGGCGCGGTGGTCTCGAATCCGATGCCGAAGAACACCACCTGCCGATCCGGGTTGTTCTTGGCCAGTTCCAGCGCATCCAGCGGCGAGTAGACCACCCGCACGTCGCCGCCTTCACTCTTGACCCGGAACAGATCCTTGTGACTGCCGGGTACCCGCAGCATGTCGCCGAAGGAGCAGAAGATCACCCCGGGCTGTGCGGCGATCTCCAGTGCCTTGTCGATCACCTCGAGCGGGGTGACGCACACCGGGCAACCGGGCCCGTGGATCATCTCGATCTGATCCGGCAACAGCTGGTCGATACCGTGGCGGATGATCGAATGTGTCTGTCCGCCACACACTTCCATGATCGACCAGCGCTTGCTGGTGGTGGCGCGGATACGGTCGAGCAGGTGCCGCGCCAGCTCGGGATTGCTGAATTCGTCCAGGTATTTCATGACTTCGCCTCCTGGTCGTCGACGGTTGCGCCCGGCGCGGTCGCGTCGGTGTTCGCCCCGGGTGGTGGGGCTTCGGGGTTGTCGACACCGGCCTGCTTCGCCGCGAGCGCGAAACCGTCGCCGAACTCCTCCTTCAGTACGCCGAGATGTTCGAACTCGGCCAGCGTCCGCAATGCGGATTCTTCGTCCAGGCGTTGGATCGCGAACCCGACGTGCACCACGACGTAATCGCCGACCGCCACGTCCGGGATGTATTGCAGGCACACGTCTTTGTGCACGCCGCCGAAGTCGACCTCCGACATCAGCGTGCCGTCGCGCTCGTCGACGCTGAGCACCTTTCCGGGAACCGCAAGACACATCGCTTGTCTCCTTCACTCACACCGCACCGGCTACCAGGAGCTGACCGAACGCGATCCCGCCGTCGTTCGGTGGCAGTCTGCGATGACTGATGACACGGAATCCGTCGTGCCGCAGCAGACGGGTACAGCTCGACAACAACAGCGCGTTCTGGAACACGCCGCCCGACAGCGCGATCACCGACTCGGGCGCGGTGAATCGCCGTGCGATGTCGTGCACGAGGTCGGCGACGGCGGCGTGGAATCGGGCGCCGATGACCGCAGCTGGTACGCCGCCTGCCGCGTCGGCGACGACCTCGGCGAGTACCGGGGCAGGATCGATCCGGGCGGGATCGCCGTCGTGCCAAGTGAATCGGTATCGGCCCGCCGCCGGGCCGGCCCCGCGGGCCAGGCCCTCGAGTTCGATCGCGGCCTGCGCCTCATAGTCGACGATGTGCCGCACCCCGGCCAGGGAGGCGACCGCGTCGAACAGCCGGCCCATGCTCGAGGTCGGCGCACAGCCGAGACCGGTGTCGAATTGGTGCGCGAGCACGGCCCGCTCGGCGTCGGGGCAGGCGTCGACCGAGGCGATGCCGGGGAACCACTCGATGCCCGCGGTGCGCAGATGCGACAGGGCCATCCGATACGGCTTGCGGACGCTGAGGTCGCCGCCCGCCAAGGGCACATAGGACAGATGCGCCATGCGCCGGTAGCCCTTGTATCCGGCGACGAGCACCTCACCGCCCCAGACCGCGCCATCGGGTCCGTACCCGGTGCCGTCGAAGGCGATGCCGAGGACCGTCTCGTTCGCATCGATCCCGTGCTCGCCCATCACCGCGGCCAGGTGCGCGTGATGGTGTTGCACCGTGTGCACCGGTCGGTCGGCCGCGTTCGCCCGGGCCCACGCGGTGGAACGGTAGCCGGGGTGCGCGTCGGCGGCGAGCTGGGTCGGGCGCACGCAAGTGAGTTCCTCCAGGTGGGATCGCGCCGTGTCGAATGCCTGCAAGGTGGCCAGATCGTCCATGTCGCCGATGTGCTGACTGAGCCAGGCATACCGGTCGTCGGCGACGGCGCAGGTGTTCTTCAGGTCGGCGCCGACCGCCAGGGTCGGCGGAACCGGGATGGGCAGCGCCAGCGGGAGCGGCGCGTAGCCGCGGGAACGGCGCACCGGCAGCTCGGCGCCGTCCACCACACGCACCACCGAGTCGTCGCACGGGACGAGAATGCGCCGGTTGTGGCCGAGCCAGGCGTCGGCGAGCCCGGCCAGGCGGGTGCGGGCGTCGGCATCGTCGTAGCAGATCGGTTCGCCGCCGAGATTGCCGGAGGTCATGACCAGCACGTCGGGGCCGGGCGGGTCGCCGGGCAGGCCGAACAGCAGCAGATGCAACGGGGTGTAGGCGAGCATGACGCCGAGGTCGGGGTTGCCTGGCGCGACCGCGTCGGCGACGGGCCGTTGGCCACGCGGGAGCAGGACGATCGGCCGCTGCGGACCGCTCAGCAGGGCCGCAGCGGTGGGGTCGATGGTCACGATGCGCGCCGCGGCATTCAGGTCGGCGACCATGACGGCGAACGGCTTGTTGCCGCGCCGCTTGCGGCGACGCAATTCGGCCACGGCCGCATCGTTGTCGGCGTCGCAGGCGAGGTGGTAGCCGCCGATGCCTTTTACCGCGAGAATGCCTCCGGCGCACAGCAATTCGCGCGCCGCGGCGAGTGGTCGCGCCGAATCGCCTGACCCGGCGTAGGACAGGGTGGGCCCACACTCCGGGCAGGCGATGGGCTGGGCGTGGAACCTGCGATCGGCGGGGTCGGCGTACTCGCGTGCGCAGCGCGGGCACATGGCGAAATCGGCCATGGACGTGCGCTCGCGGTCGTAGGGCAGCCCCGCGATGATGGTGAATCGCGGCCCGCAGTTGGTGCAGTTGACGAAGGGGTGGCGGTAGCGGCGGTCGGCGGGGTCGCGCAGTTCGCGCGCGCAGTCCGTACAGATCGCCACATCGGGTGAGGCCAGGGTGCGTCCGGCGCCGCCGCGCCGGGTGTCCCCGATCCGGAATCCGGTACCGCCGCGGATATCGACCGCGCTCTGCTCGACCGAGACGACTGCGGCCAGCGGCGGCGGGGAGTCGTGCACTCGGCGAATGAACTCCCGCACCGACGCCTCGGCGCCCTCGATCTCGATGACGACGCCGTCCGTGTCATTGGCGACACTGCCGGTCAGCGCGAGCTCGACGGCCGTGGTGTAGACGAACGGCCGGAACCCGACGCCCTGCACCACGCCGCGCACGAGCAGGCGGCGGCGAACGCGGTCGGCGGTCACGATTGTTCTCCGCTGCCGAGCAGACGCAGCCCGGCCATCGCTCGCTCCGCACCATCGGCGTCGGTCTTCTCGACGACGAATCCCATGTGGATGATCACCCAATCACCCGGCGCGGCAGGCTGATCCGCGTCGAGCAGACCGATATTGACCTTGCGCTTCTCACCGGACACCTCGACCACGGCGATCTGCTCGTGGTAGCCGTCCGGAATCTCCACGACCCGCCCCGGAATGCCAAGGCACATCCTCACACCTCCTGTCCAGCGCGCAATTGCGCCGCGATGCGCGAGACCTCGACCGCCGCCGGGTCGACGGCCGCCGCGACGGCAGGGCTGAGGCCGATTCCCTCGGCCACCGAGTCGACCTGGCAACCGACGACGACGGTCGGCGGCACGACACCGCCGAGCGCGCGCACCGCGGCGAAGACCGCCTCGGGATTCATCGCGTGCGCGTCCATTGCCGTCATCGCCCCCGACTCCTGTTCGGCACGCAGGATCTGCACGCGTCCGGGTTCGCCGGTATTCGGCAGGGCGTCCACCAGCACCACCGCATCCCACCCTTCGAGCAGGTCGTAGGCCAGATGCAACCCGCGGATGCCGTAGTCGACGATCCGCTGGTTCTCCTCCCGCGCCGTGGGCAGCCGACCGACCACCTCGGGGCCGAATCCGTCGTCGCCGAGGAAGATATTGCCGATCCCGGCAATGAGCACGCGAGCGCTCATCTCACATGTGGCGAATCTTCATATAACGCCGGAGGTCCGGTATCGACCGTATGCCGAGATACGCGCCGACCACGACGATGACTCCCACCACCGCGGTGGAGACCACTCCTACTGCTTGCATGACCGTATTCCTTTCACTCGTCGCCGTTGACAATCGGTTCGAGCTCATCTGGAGCGAAATACAAGTAGCGGCCATACCATTCGTGCAGATCGGCCGCCGGATCTTCGTCGATGACCACACCGACGTGCGTTTCGCCGTCGACGTCGGCGTGCACCGAGGTGACGCGCGCCGCCCTGCCGTCGTAGAACAGGTCATGGGCGTCGGCGCGTCGCGTCGGGCGCAGCCGAACGCGGCTGCCCTTGCGTACCAGCACCCCCGCGATCGGGACCGCGTCGGAATCCGGGCGCACCGCGCCGTCGGCCGCGGGATCCCACCAGCTCATGCCTTCGGGCACTTCGGGTACCAGGCGCGGTCCTTGCTCGCGCCACAGCCCGTGCAGGTCGTGCATGGCTTCGGGCGTCATCCCTGCACAGCGGTCGATGATCTCGGCCGCTCGCGGGTCGGTGGCGCGGGCCCGTTCCTTTTCGTCGTCGGTGAGCGTCATCACGCGCAGGGTGAGGATTTCGTCGATCTCGGTGGAATCGAACAGCTGGCCCGCGCTCTGCTCAGCGATCTCCGGATGGTCGTAGAGGATGATCGGCGAGACCAGGACAACGCCGTTGTGGCCGGGCGGTCCGGCCAGCACCGGGAAACAGCGGTGCTGGGTGCAGCGCTGGACCGCGGTCTCGGCGCCGGGTTCGGGGTCGAGCAGCGAGACGAACTCACCGTCGTCGAGTTCGGCGATCACATGGGCGCCGAGCATCGAGCGGGCCGTGGCGTCGGCCGAACTGGTGGCCGCGTCGCCGCTGTTGCGCAACCGTATTCCGATGCGTCGATAATCGCCCTCAGGGGCGACGGTCAATTCGAGTGTGCCCTCGATCGGTGCTCGAGTGCGCATCACCGTGCCCGCCGTCGATCCCGGAATCGGTTCGACCGCCTGCCAGCCCGGTACTTCGATCGGCATCGTCGCATCCATCAATGACCAAGGGCCACAGGGTATTTCACATTCAGTGGCCTCGTCCCAGCTGACCCATCGGCGGCCGTCGACGATCAGTTCGGCGCGCTCGGTCCCGTCCAGTTCGACAGTTCGGCGCTGCAGTTGCAGGAACCGCGCGGTGAGCGTGATCTGCGTGGCGCCGGACGCGCGGACGAGGCATTCGGCGGCCAGCGAATCGTCCTCACCGAGTCCGGCCGCGACCGCGCCGCGCGGGCCGAGCACGCCGAACTGCCAGCGGGACTGGTTCTTTCGGGCGTCCGACCGGTAGGGGTACAGCAGATATCCCTCGTACAGCACGGCGTCGGCGACGGCGCGGGCACGGGTCATGGCGTTCACGGCGTGGACTCCTCGGTGAGAAGTTTCGCGACCGCGTCGTCGAATCCGAGCAATCCGTGCGACGACTTGTAGGCGGCCAGCGCTTCGACGTTCTCCCTGCGTAACCGCACCCAGCCGGAGTTCGGATAGTGGGCGTCCATGAGATCGCGCCATACCGCGACCGGCATGTCGAATTTGTCCTCGCGATCCCATGGCACCTGCTGAACCGCGAAACCCGTTTCCCCCCTGATGAATACGGTGCCGCTGAACAGGAAGATCAGGGGCACGGTGCCCTCGCGCAGGGCGTGCAGGTACTTCGATCCGGTGACCTCGAAGTCGTAGGTGCACGGCATCGGCAGTTCCACCTCGGCGCCGCCGGAGAAGCCGGGCACCATGGTGGCACAGTGCATCCAGGTGAACGACTTCTGTGTTTCGTGCCAGCGTTCGCGCGGGCCGAAAAGGTCGAGTAGCCCCGCGCCTTCGGCGTCGGAGTAGCCGCGCCGGAAGGGTTCGATGCGCACCTGGGCGCGCAGCGCGATCGCGTGCACCGGCTCCTCGGCCAGCGCGGCGATGCCGATGCGCGCCGACAGATTCGGGACGACCGCGTACGGTTCCGGCCGCACCTCGAGCACCGCGAAGGTCATCGCATAGGCCGGGCTCATCACGCCACCTCCGGCCGGGCCCGAGCCGACATCGTGGTGAAGAACTCCGCGATGTAGCCCCTGGCCTCCATGCCGCCGTCGAATCCGCGCCACAGCATCCGCATCCGTCCGACGAACTCGTAGCAGGCATCGATCGGCAGCAGCAGGACCGCGCCGGGACCGCCGCGCTCGGGCATCCGGATCAGCAGGGCCTCGACATCAGGTGCGAGCCGGTCGAGTTCGGGATGGCGATCCAGCATCGACTGCCAATCCCGCAGCGGCAGTTCGGATTCGGTGGCCCCGGCCGGTCCCGGATAGAACGCGACAGTGCGTCCGAGCGCCGAATTGACGAAGAAGAACGCCAGGCCGACCGGGATGTCGAGGGCGTCCCATTCGCCCTGACCGATCGCACAGTCGGGGAACGAGACGTAGTGGTCGGGCACCGCCCGGTAGCGCAGTTCGGCCCGCTGATCGGTGAACAGCAGATAGCAGCCCACGCATACGCACATCAGCTGCCTGCCTTCGATATCCACCACATGCCGGTGCTGTGCACCGACCGGTTCGGCGCACATTTCGCACCGCTCTCCGGCCGCTGCGGGCGGGGTCGGATCGGTCGCGATGCGACGCAGTGCGCGCAGACCCTGGTTCATCCGCGGACCTCCGCGGGCACCGCAACCGAGATCTCACCGGAGCGCACCAGCACGGGCAGCGGCTCGAGATGCCCCTCGCCGTCCAGTCGCGTTCCGGCGTGCACCACGTCGAAATGGGCCAGGCACCCCGGACAGCGCAGCACCGCCGCGTCGGCCGGAGCTCCCATCTTTCGGTGCAGCGCGGCCCCCGCCATCGAACGCCCACAGGCTGCGCAGAGGTCGCGATAGACGAACAGGTCCGCGCCGACCCGGCAGGCCAGCACCGGCACGTCGGCCACTGTGAACCCACCGACCTCGCCTGCCGCCAAGTCCGCGAGCTCCGGGACCGAGATCCAGCTGCCCGCGGGCGGATCAGCGGTGTGTACCCGCGCGAACAGCGCCTCGGCCGGTATCACCCCCGCCTGCGGCTCTGCCGTCGCGGCGACCACCTCGATGGCCTCGATTTCCGGTGCGGCCGCACGCACCGCGTCCTCCACCGCGAGTTCCAGCGTCACCGACGACGAAGGGCACGTGCGACAGCTGCCGGACAGCTCGAGCCGCACGACACCGTCGGCGACATCGATGAGCGTCACATCGCCGCCGTGCGAGCCGAGGTAGGGGCGGACGCTGTCCAGCGCCGTCGCCACCCTCGTTCGCACGTCGTGCGGGTGCAGGCCGTGCACCAACAGCAGGCTCGCGACCAGATCGTCGCTGGTCAGCTCGTCGACGGTCCGTTCGTCGAGCCCGGCCATCACCCTGCCCAGTGCCGCGCCGTAGAGGTCGACGACCTCACGCACGAGACGCTCGGCGCGCTCGCGTGCCACCGGGCCGCCTGCCGAACAGGCATCCAGCAGGGTGTCGATCCGATCACCCGCGCCACGCCACTGGTTGTCGTCGATCGGTCTGGCTCGCTGCCGCGGGCCACTATCCACGCTGTGCCTCCCGTCGTCGGCGCGACCTGTCATTCCGCGGTCAGCGCCTGGGTAGGTGAATGCACCTTGTCCAGCGTGACGCCGTTGCCCAGATACATGTGCACCCCGCAGGGCAGGCACGGATCGAAACTGCGCACCGTGCGCATGATGTCGATGCCCTTGAAGTGCTCCCGGTCGTTCTCCTCGAAGATCGGCTGGCCCTGGACCGCGTCCTCGTAAGGCCCCGGTGTACCGAAGGAGTCACGCGGACTGGCGTTCCACGGCGTCGGCGGATACGGGTGGTAGTTGGCGATCTTGCCGTCCCGGATGACCATGTGGTGTGACAGCACACCGCGCACCGCCTCGGTGAATCCACAGCCGATGCCCTCGTCGGGCACCTCGAAGTGTTCCCAGGTCTTGGTATGGCCCGCTCGGATCTCAGCGAGCGCCTGCTCGGCGAAGTGCACCGCACATGCCGCCGCGTAGGCCTGGAAGTAGGTGCGCGCCCGGTCGCGTTCGATCGTGTTGCTGCCGTGCGCCGGAATCTTCCATTCCAAGGTGACCGGGCCCTTCAACGCGGTCTTGGGCAGGTTGATCTGCACGGTGGATCCGGTGGATTTGACGTAACCGTTATCCACCAGCCCGGCCAGCGCCGTCGTCCACAGGCGAGCCAGGGGCCCACCTCCGGTGTCGAGTGCGAGATGGTCCTTGCCATCGAACCAGCGGGGGGACATCACCCAGCTGTACTTGTCGTCCAGGTCGCGCTTCTGCGGTCTCGGGTTGGTGTGCTGATTCCACGGGTGACGCCGGTCGACCGGATTGCCGAGCGGATCGGTCGTGACGAACATTTCCTGATCGGTCCAGTCCTCGTAATACGAACTGCCCAACAGGATCCGGAGGCCGAGATTGATATCGACCAGCGAGGTGGTGATCAGCTTCCCGTCCACGACGACGCCGGGGGTGACGAACATCCCCCGGCCCCACTGCTCCATATCCTTGTAGTCGAAGTTGCATACCGCTGGATCCTGGAACGATCCCCAGCAGCCGAGCAGTGTGCGACGCAGACCCACCTGCTCGTAGCCCGGCAGCGCCTCGTAGAAGAAGTCGAACAGGTCGTCGTGCATCGGCACGACCTTCTTCATGAACTCCACGTACCGCATCAGCCGCGACATATAGTCGGTCATCAGCTGAATCGTCGCGACCGTGCCGACCCCACCGGGATACAGCGTCGACGGGTGCACGTGCCTGCCCTCCATCAGGGAGAACATTTCGCGCGTGTACCGACTGACCTGCAGCGCCTCCCGATAGAACTCGCCGGTGAACGGATTGAGCGCCCGCATGATGTCGGCGACGGTGCGATAGCCGTGGTCACCGGCGTGCGGCGCCTCGGTGCGCTCGGCTTGTTCGAGCACGCCCGGGTTGGTCTCGGCGACCATCTTCTCGCAGAAGTCCACCCCGACCAGGTTTTCTTGGAAAATGTTGTGGTCGAACATGTACTCGGCGGCCTCGCCGAGGTTGACGATCCACTCGCCGATGGGCGGTGGTTTGACCCCGTAGGCCATGTTCTGGCAGTAACACGAACAGGTCGCGTGGTTGTCACCGCAGATGCCGCAGATGCGGCTGGTGATGAAGTGCGCGTCGCGCGGGTCCTTGCCCTTCATGAAAATCGAATAGCCGCGGAAGATCGACGAGGTGCTGTGGCACTCGACCACCTCGCGACTGTTGAAGTCGATCTTGGTGTAGATGCCGAGGCTGCCGACGATACGGGTGATCGGATCCCAGGCCATCTCGACCAGGGCGTCGGGTTCGATCTTGCGAAGTGACGGATCGGGAATGATCTCTGTCATCGAAATATCTCCCTACCAAGTGCGTGTCGCGCCGGATTCGAGCTTCCCGCCCTTGTGCCGCCAGCGCGGTTCCTTGTCGACGGTGCGGCCGGTGATGTGGCGAAGACTGCGGATCACCGATCCGTACAGCCCGGAAGCGGTCGAGGAGATCTTGCCGCCCGGCGGTTCGTCCATGAACGGCATGAACTTGTCCGGGAATCCCGGCATCGTGCAGCCGATGCAGATGCCACCCACATTCGGGCACCCGCCCACGCCGTTGACCCAGCCGCGCTTGGGCACGTTGCACTTGACGACCGGACCCCAACAGCCCAGCTTCACAATGCATTTCGGTGATCCATATTCTTCGGCGAAATCACCCTGCTCGTAATAGCCCGCTCGATCGCAACCTTCGTGCACGGTGGCGCCGAACAACCACTTCGGGCGCAGCACATCGTCGAGCGGGATCATCGGCGCCTGGCCCGTGGCCATATAGAGAAGATATGTAAGGGTTTCGGACAGATTGTCGGGCTGGATCGGGCAGCCGGGCACGCAGACGATCGGGATGCCCGCTTTGCTCTTCCAATCCCAGCCGAGATAGTCCGGGACACCCATCGCGCCGGTCGGGTTTCCCGCCATCGCGTGGATACCGCCGTATGTCGCGCAAGTGCCTGCGGCGACCACTGCGGTCGCCTTGGGCGCCAGCCGATCGAGCCATTCGCTCGTCGTCATCGGCTGACCGGTCGCAGGATTATTGCCGAAGCCGCACCAGTAACCCTCTTCGTGCAACTGTTCGTTGGGGATCGACCCCTCGACGACCAGAACGAACGGATCGAGTTCGCCCCGATCTCCCTTGAAGAACCACTCCAGGAAATCGTCCGCGCCGCCGGTCGGGCCGCATTCGAAATCGATGAGCGGCCAATGCACGGCAATCTTCGGCAATCCCGGGAGTGATCCGAGTGCGATCTCTTCGATGCTCGGCTGGGAGGCGGCGGTAAGGGCCACCGAATCGCCGTCACAGCTGAGTCCCGCATTGATCCAGAGGACGTGGATCAAGGTGTCTTCGGCTTTTACTGCTTCCTGAGTTGGCATCGGACTGCCACCTTCCGCAGCGGGGGCACGCGGATACTTCGCTGGGCAGCTACGCCGACTGGTCCGCGTATGACTCTGATCACATGAGTCTAGGTCTGAGAGCCGAGGGCTTTCAAGGTATCGGTATGCCGACGGTTAACCGGGCGGTGAGCCAGTCGTACCAGAGAGAAAGTCCATCGCCGGTGGCCGCCGATACCGGAAGGATTTTTACGCCGGGATTCACCGACTGCGCGTACTCCACGCAGCGCGCTGAATCGAAATCTACATATGGCAGCAGATCGGTTTTGTTGATCAGCACCAGCTCCGCCGCGGCAAACATGTGCGGATATTTCAACGGCTTGTCGGTGCCCTCGGTGGCCGAGATGATCACGACCTTGCCCGCCTCGCCGAGATCGAACAATGCCGGACAGACGAGATTGCCCACATTCTCCACGAACAGCAGGCTGCCCGGCGCCGGATCCAGCGCGTCGAGAGCGCGTCGCATCATGTCCGCATCGAGATGGCAGCCGGCGCCGGTATTCACCTGCACGACCTTGCAGCCGGTTGCCTCGATGCGCTGCGCGTCCAGGACGGTCGCCTGATCGCCCTCGATGACGGCCACCGGAACCGAGTCGAGCTCGCGGATCGTCCGCTCGATCAGGGTCGTTTTCCCCGCGCCGGGCGAACTGGTCATATTGAGCGCCAAGATCCCGCGTTCACGCAATCGCGCACGGTTCGCCGCGGCGAGCTCGTCATTCTTGGCGAGCACCTTCTGTTCGAGGGTCAGCGTGGTCAGTGCGTGTTCGTGGGGGTGTTCGTGTTCATGCCCGCGACCATGCTCATGGTGGCCATGATCGTGCGGGTGATCGTGGTCCTGATGTCCGACGGTGATCACAGCGACCCCGTCGCCCTCGCATCCGCAGGTTGCGCACATCGCTCACTCACCTCCATCGATACGATTCGAAGTTCCCGCCCCGCAGTTATCTCGACATCGGCGCTGCCGCAACGGCATAGCACGATGAGGTCGGGCAGGAGGAATTGCGCCCCGCAGTTCCGGCAACGCGCCGTCCCTTCGACAATGCGCAGGTCCAGCCTTGCTCCCTCGGCGATTGTTCCCTCGGTGGCAAGCTCGAAACAGAACCGCATGGACTCGGGCACCACAGCGCACAGCGCGCCGACCTCGACCGTCACGTCGTGCACAAGGCGCCCTTGCGCATGCTCGCAGACGGCGTCGACAAGGTACCGGGTTATAGCCATTTCATGCATCCCGACCTCGCCTTTCGACAAGCCCCGAGGTGAATCCTACGCTGCGGAGTTCTGCCATCGCTCCGGTATTCCGTACGTGGTTTTCCAGGCAAAAAGCGCGGGCGCAATCCGGCCCGCGAATGGGCCGTCAGCGAGGGCAGGTACGCCGACAGGTCTGGTGGGGAACCGGACGCCCAAGCCTTCTTCGCATGGTCGGCGAATTCGCCGAACCGAGCACGGTGTGCGCGAGCCATGATGATGCGATATTGGAGGTGAAGCGACACAGTCTCCGCTGAAACTGGAGGGCAGTGCGAATGCCGTCGAAAACTTGGAACATCTCCATCGCCATCGAAGAACTCGACCGCCTGACCAAAGTAAAAGCCCAGCTGATCGGCCGCGGAGACGAGCCATTGACCTCGGCCGGTTCCGCTCACACCAATCCCGCCGACGAGAACGTCCCCGCCATCGGCGATGAACTCGCTTGTGCCCGCGCGCTGCAAGATCTGGCCCACCAACTGCTGCACGCGGCCATAACGGATATCGAAGCCCACACGCACAAGCCGGTTCAGGGCTTGCAAGCCTGATATCTGACCAGGCGAGAGTTACCCCCGGTTTACTACCGTGGGCATTGTCCTCCGGTGACAATCACCCGCGGCGAATTTCGTTCATGTACGACGGTGTCCTGCGGCAGCGTGATTTCCCGTCGAGCTGGCGTTGCTGATCTGTCACTGGTACGGCGCGGCGGTATTGCGGCCGAATTGTGACTGACCGCGCGTGCTGGTTCATCGGCCTGGCGGTGTCGAAGACGATTGTCACCTGACGGCAAGGCCGGCGGACGTAGAATTGCCACCGGCATCGCTTTGGGCCGGTGCCTTCTGCAGTGGCGTGCGACGCAGCGCGGGATGTGGATGACGACTCGTCGGCCGGCCATTGCACAGCGGCACGACCAGATAGTGCGCTTCCGGCACCGTCGTTGCAGGCGATAGCAGTGTAGATGGCATCAAGGGTTGGCCGATTACCGTTCGACAATTTTGCCGGCGCCGCTGCCTCGGTCCGCTCTGGTGAGGTCCCCGACGCCGCCGCTCTCCAGGGAAAGCGAGGATACCGATGTCTACTCATCAGGCTGTTCACGTGCAATCCGCCGGTGCGGCGTTGAAACTTGTCGATGTCGAAACGCAAGCACCGCCGCGCGACCATGTGCGCCTCGCGGTTTCGGCGTGCGGGATCTGTGGTACCGACCGTGCGTTCGTCGGCGGAGCATTTCCGGACATGGCGTGGCCGCTGACACCGGGGCACGAGATCGCAGGCACCATCGCCGAACTCGGCGCAGGCGTCGACAACTACGTCGTCGGTGACCGCGTCGCCGTCGGCTGGTTCGGTGGGCATTGCAACAAATGCGTCCCATGCCGCAGCGGCGACTTCATCCACTGCCGGAACATGCAGGTTCCCAGCTGGCAGTACCCGGGCGGATATGCCGAGTCGGTGACCGTACCGGCCAATGCGCTGGCCCGCATCCCTGACGCGCTCTCCCTGGCCGAGGCCGCGCCGATGGGTTGCGCCGGCGTCACCACCTACCACGCGCTTCGCGAAACCCGGGCGGTACCCGGCGACCGCGTCGCCATTTTGGGCGTCGGCGGACTGGGCCACCTCGGCGTGCAATTCGCTCACGCGATGGGCTTCGAAACCATCGCGATCGCTCGCGGCGCGGACAAAGCCGAAGACGCCCGCGCGCTCGGTGCGCACCACTACATCGACTCGACCGCAGGCGAGGTCAGCCGGGCGTTGCGGGGACTCGGCGGCGTGTCCGTTGTCCTGGGGACCGTGGGCAACGCACAAGCCATGGGCGAAACCGTCGACGCGCTACTACCGCGCGGTGAGCTCATCACCATCGGGGTCTCCGCCGAGCCACTGCCGATCAGCCCGATGCAGCTGATCACCCGCGGGCTCAGCGTTACCGGCCACGCCTCCGGCACCGCCCGCGATATCGAGGAAACGATGCAATTCGCGGTCCGATCCGGCGTGCGCACACGTATCCAACAGTGGCCGCTGGAGCAAGCCGCCGAGGCATTCACCGCAATGGAACAGGGGCGGGCCCGGTACCGCATGGTCCTGACGGTCTGACCGATCAGGCCTCGCCGCAATGCTGATAGTCGCAGGTCATCAGGTCTGTTCGAGGTGCTGGCGGGCGATTTGGTGTGCACGAATCCGGGCCGACTCCTTCCCATACGACGTACCATCGGATAATGTGTCGTTATATAGCGGTACGTTAATTGAGGGGAAGATGACTCATGGAGATCGCGACGAAGTTCTGGACGGTGCGTCGGGTGGTGGTCGCGACGCTTTTCAGCATCGCGCTGGTGCTGGTGACGATCGCCTCGCCGCACCTTTTCGCGGCCTCGGCCGGGCCGCGGGATTCGCACAGTCCCGGGGGTGGTCACGGCTACGGAGCGGGAACACATCCCAACAGTAATGACCACAGTCAGCGCAACAGTGGCTACGGCTACGGAACGCGCTCCAACAGCGACGGCCATGATCAGTACCGAGGCCGCACCGAGAACCCCTGTCAATACACGCCGACGGGGACGTGCGGAGCGCGCTGACAGCGAGGCCGGGCACCATCCGAATTCTGTTGAGGAGCGAGCAGCTCCCGCCACACCGCGGCTGTGTCGGCGAGCGGCCGCGGCAGCTCTTTCCGCGGCCTGGCGCGCTGCGTCTCGTCGACTTTCGCAACGATCCCATCGAGTGGAACGTCCGCCTCGATTATCGTGCCATTGTCGGGGTCGATCAGACCCAGCCGTGCGCGGGTGAGTTCGGAGTATTTGATCATCCTGCTGTTCACATAGCGATCGTGGTAATTGCCATAACCGATGAACGGATGGGGCGACGGCTATCAGGTCGATGGTGCGTCGATCTCATCGGCGAGTGGCTTCAGGGTGACAAGAGGAATTGTTCGGGTTGTCAGTTTTTGATAGTCGGCGTAGCCGGGGTGGGCGGCGATGACGTCGGGCCACAGTTTGTCCCGCTCGGCCGGTGACAGGACGCGAGCGGTCATCGGCCGATTCGGACCGTGCGCGAGTGAAACCTGGACCGCAGGGTTCGCGCGCAGGTTGTGCAGCCATGCCGGGTCGGTGGGATCACCGCCGCGGGAGGCGACGATGACGATCGTGTCGCCGTCGATGATCGGTGCGGTGAGGACGACCGTGTGCGGTCGGCCGGACTTGCGGCCGATGGTGGTCAGCGTGAGCGTCGGCATGCCTTTGAAGGTTGTGCCGAGGATGCCGCCGCTGATCTTTATCACCGTGCGGTGGATGGTGTTCAACGTCTTGAGCTGACGGTCGGTCGGCATGGTGGCGCTCCTTCTGCTGGCTGATGCGTGATCTGCTCCCCAGTTTCCGGGCGCGACTAGTAGTCGACTTGTAAACCGATGCGGTTGTGCACGGCGGTGATCCACTCTCGGCATCCGCAGCGGCGGGCGATGCGTTCCGCGGCGGCGTAGTGCTCGGCCGCCCGGTCGGGCTTGCCGAGCAGCGCCGCGAGGTCGCCGAGCACGGTGTCGACCGGTCCCACGGCGTGCGCGCCGGTGTCTGCGCCGGCGATCTGGCCGGTGTAGGTGCGCAGCTGCTGGTACACCTGCGCTGCTTCGGCACGTTGTTCGAGACCCGCGACGGCCATACCGCGCACGGTGAGGAACAGCGAGCGGAAGAAGTCGGTACGCAGCGGGCGGCGCGCCAGCGTCGCCGCTCGTGCGCCGCGCCGGTCACCGGTCGCCAGCAGCGCCAACGCGAGCGGGTCGGCGACGAGCTCGTTGCCCGAACTTCCGAGTTGGGCGAACATTTCGGCGAGCAGCGGTGCGAATTCGCCGACCCGGCCTTGCGTGAGACGGATGGTGACGAGGGCGATCAGCTGGATGCCGTCCGAATCGAAGACTTTGTGGCGCACGAACAATTCGTGGGCCTGCTGATAATGCTCTTCCGCCGCTTCGAGATTCCCCGTCAGGTGGGCGATAGTCGCGCGGCCCATGATGTTCGCGGCTTGGGCCTGACGCCACTGGTAGCGGTCGGCCAGCAGGGTCGCGGCCGCGAGTTCGGTGTTCGCGCGGTCTACGTCGCCACGGGCCGCGGCAACTTGGAATGCGGCGTTGCGGCCGATCAGCGCGAAGGCGGGAAGATCGTTGTCCTCGCCGAGGCGGATCAACTCGGTGGCGAGCCGTTCCCGATCGGCGAGCGGAATTGATGTGTCGTACACCGAGGTCCGCGCCTGCAGGGCCAGCCCGAGCAGTCCGGGATCGCCCAGTCCACGTGCCAGCGCTTCGGCTTCCTCGGCCGCCTCGCGTGCTCGTTCGTGCACCTCTCCGCCGATCTCGCGGACCAGTGCGACGAGGAGCCTGCAGCGCGCCTGCGGCGTGAGCCCGGGTGTCCGCAGCGCCTCGTCGATGGAGGCAACCATTCGCTGGTCGACGGACCCGTATGCGCGGTTCAGCCAGGGAGTCGGCGTGTCCCATGCGGTGAGCGCCCCGATGAGTAATTCGGGGGTATCGGCCGCCGACACCGCGCGGTCGCGTGCATCGCGAGCCGGCAGGCCGGCGCCTGCGGCGAGGTGGCTCCTGCTCATACGCGAAAGCGCGGCGACCCGCTCGGCCGTCGTGTCCGCGCCGGTGATCCGTTCCAGCGCGATGACGGCGCGACCGTAACTTTCGGCCGCGACATCGTGGGCGAATCGGCGTTCGGCCTGCTCACCCGCCGCGCGAGCGTAGTCGGCGGCCCGCCTTGCCGTCGTCGCGGTGAGCGCCTCTCCGAAATGGTGCGCGAGCGCCGACAAGTCGTCCGGCCGGGCCCGCTCGATCGACTCGGCGATGCGCAGATGCCAGCGGCGTCGTCGTATGCGGGACAGGTCACCGAGCAAGGTGTCGCGGACAAGCGCGTGCGTGAAGCGCGCGTGGTCGGGACCCGGTTCCTCGAGCAGTCCGGCGAGCACGCCTGCCTCCACGGCATCGAGGACCATATCCTCGTCGATTTCGGCCGCGCCGATCAGCACGTCGATGTCGAATTCGCGCCCGATCACCGCGGCGAGGCGCAGGATCGACACGCTGACCTCGGGTAGCCGTGCAAAGCGCCGGCGCAGCACGTCGCGGACGCCTTCCGGTACCTCCGACGTCGCCACGAGCGCGCCCTCACTGGCGAGCAGACGAGCACTTTCAGTGAGGTAGAACGGATTTCCGTCGGTGCGTTCGGTCAATGCCTCGATCGTTGCCCGATCGGGATCGTGTCCCGATACCGACCGGATGAGAACCGCCGCATCGTCGAAACCCAAGCCGCGCAGGCGTATCCGCGCTGCGGTCGCGGTGGCGAGCGAGGCGAGCGCGTCTTCCAGAGGCATCCCGATCTCGTCGGGACGGTAGGTGATCACGATCAGGATGGAGGCTGATTTCGCCACGCTGCCGAGCAGGGTTACCGTCTCGGAGTCGCCGCGGTGCAGGTCGTCGAGAAATACCGCGAGCGGTTGCTGCCGTGCCGCCTCGTCCAGGTACGCGCCCACGGCGCGATGCAGTAGGAATCGCCCGACCGAGGCATCGACGCCGAACTTGCGGCGCCGGTCGGCGAGCAACGGCTCGAGCGGCTCGGCGTATCGGCCGGGATCGACCGTGCCCGCGAGCTCACGCAGCGCCTCCACCCAGGCCCACGCCGGTGGTGCGCCGTCCTCCTCGGGACAGCGGCCCGTGACCACGCGCCAGCCGCCGGCCGCCAGTTCGGCCCGAAACCGCTGCAGCAACCGGGATTTGCCGCTGCCTGCTTCCCCGATCACGGCCGCGACACGAGGTGCGCCGCTCGCCCGCGCCGCTCGCCGCAGCTCATCCAGTTCCCTTGTCCGGCCGATGAATTCGGAATGCACCGCCGCGGGCTCGGGTGTCGGGGACGGAAACGAAACCGGTGCGGGTAGATCGACGGGGATGCGTTGCGCCAGCAAATCGGCCTCGAGTTGGACCAGGGCAGGGCCCGGGTCGATGCCGAGTTGGTCCGCGAGTACGTCACGTGCGGCACGTAGCGCGGCGAGCGCGTCCGCTTGTCGTCCGGCATGAAACCGCGCCAGCGCCGAAATGCGCCACGCCTCCTCGCGCAGCGGATGCGTACTCGTCAACGCATCCGCTTCCGCGGCAGCGGCGGTCGGGTCACCGAGTTCGACCAGTGTCGCGGCCAGTCGCTCGCGCGCGGCCAAGCGTAGTTCCTCGAGTCGGTTCGCTTCGGGCTGTGCCCACGATTCGTCGCTGAACTCGGCGAATGCCGGGCCGTGCCATCGGCTGAGTGCCTGTTCGAGGCCGCGTCGTCGTTCGGCGGGATCCGTTGGCGCGTTGCGTAGTTCGGCCTCGAACCGCCAGGCGTCCACCGCCTCGGGGTCGAGCCGCAACGCGTATCCCGGCGCCTGGCTCACCAGCACGGTGGCCGGCGAGCGGGGCAGCCGGTCCGGCTCGAGGAGCTTGCGCAAGTGCGAAATATAGGCCTGCAACGCGCCGAGTGCGCGCGGCGGCGGCTCACCGCGCCAGAGATCGTCGATCAGCCGGTCGATCGGTACGACCGCGCCGCGGGCCACGACCAGAAGGGCGAGCACACCGCGCTGGCGTGGGCCGCCGAGATCGACGCTGCCGCGCTCCGTCTGCGCGGCCAGTGAGCCGAGCACCTGAATCCGCACCATGACCGGCCAAGTCTATTGCAAGTGCGCTACAAGCGGATCGACACATAGTGAGAGCATGAACACCGCGACCCAGACCACCGAACGCCCCGATACGGCTGACATGGTGCTTGTCCACAATGCCTTCCGCCGCCATTTCGACGCGCTGCCCGGCCTCGTCGGCGACGTCGCCGACGGCGATACCGCCCGCGCGGGCCGCCTCGTCGAGTTCCTCACCGAACTCGACACCGGCCTGCATCACCACCACAGCGCCGAGGACGAGCTGATGTGGCCACTGCTGCTCGGGCGGGCGCAGACCGATGGCGCACTGATTCTGCGCATGGAGGAACAGCATGAGCGGATCGCCGAACTGATCGCCCGCGCGAATAGGCAGGCCGAGGAATTCGCCGCCTCGCCGCATCCTGAGGCGCGCGGGCATCTCGTGGCCACGCTGTCCTCGCTCGCCGCTGCTCTCGACGAGCACATGGCCGAGGAGGAGGCACATATCCTGCCGCTCGTCGGACGTGTCATGACCGCCCGCGAATGGGCTGCGCTCGGCGAACGAGGACGCGCCGCCGTGCCCAAGGACCGGCAGTTGGTCTTCCTCGGCTTCATGCTGCAGGGGGTACCGCACGCCGAACGCCGAAAGTTCCTCGCCGACATGCCGTTCGCCGCCAGACTCGCCTGGCGTCTGCTCGGCAGTCGCGCCTTCGCCAAGGAGTACCGCTCGATCTATGGGACAGATCCCGAATAAACACCTTGCGTCACAATGGATCGGCACTCGGCCACAACACCGATATCACTGCCTCGGACAGATCCGGCAATCGGTGTGTCGGCGAACGCGCCGCGGCCGGGTCTCGATGATCCTGACCTCGAACCGGAGCCCCGGTGGACTGGTATCCGCTGTTCCCGAATCCCGTTGTCGCCGACTCGCTTCTGGACCGGCTCATCGACACCGGCCACCAAGTGTTCATGAACGGACCGTCCTACCGACTCAACAAACGGCCCGGCACCAAGAACGAACCCGGGACAGCGAAGAAGGAGGCCGGGTAGGACATCACCGAGGACTTACCACCTGCCCAACTACGTGACCGGAGGCGCCGGCTTCACTGAACTACTGTTCCGGTCCCTCGACTGCGCGATCAGCGGCAATACGGTGCACTCGAGGGCAGTGGGCGTCTGGCGTTTCGCTGGACGTATCACGAGCGCGGCGTGCACACTGGCGCTATGCAGGCTGCCTACAAGAGCGCGCGTGGTCAGCGCGCGGTCCAGCAGTGGTGCGCGGAGGTCATATCGCGAGCGAACTTTCCGCTGACCACTACGGCCGTCGACACCAGCGTCGGACGGATTCAGCTCACCTCTGCGGGAGCCGGAACGCCACGAATCGTGGTGGTGCCGGGCACCGGATTCAATGCCGCGGCGGCCTTGCCTTGGCTCCAGACGTTTTCGGCCCATTGGCGGACCGTGATCGTGGATCTTCCCGGTCAACCCGGTCTCAGCGACCCGCGCCGACCAAGCAGAGCCCGGCTGCCCTGGTACGGCCGGGTGCTCGATGAGGTCCTGGCCGTCGCGCAGCTGGATGATGTTGTGCTGGTGGGTAATTCGCTGGGCGCGGCAGTGGTTCTCGCCGCCGGCTCGGCTCGCATCACGGCACGAGCATTGATTTCCCCTGCCGGTTTTATCCGACTCACCGTAGACCCGAAAGTCGTGGTGGCTTCAGCCATTTGGATGCTACGTCCCAGCACCCGACACACGCGCGACATGTTGCGGTGGTTCGTCGCTCCCGGCCAGGAACCACCTGAGACCGAGGTGGAATGGATGACTCTCATGGCTGCCAGCTGTCGCACCACTTTGGCCCCACCGCCGCTGCCGGCGGATTTGCTGGCCGATCGCGCCGATCGGCCCTGCGTGGTCGCTGTCGGCGAGCACGACCGGTTCCTGCCACCTCGCCGACTGGCGCCGGCAGTCCAGCGCACCATGAATGTCGATCTACGCATCATCGCTGGCATGGGGCACCTGACCACCCCGGCTCATCTCGATGAGATGGTGACACTCGTAGCCGAGGTTGCCGCCCCGCGGCCAGGCGGTGGGTGAGCGGGCGGGATTCCCTCGCCGCCCACCCCCTGTAGGTTATCCAGCGAGTTCGGCCACGTCGGTGACCGTTTCCGGTTCGGCGAGCACCTGGACCGACCCCCACCGACAGCTGGACCACAAGGAATGACGCCCACGGCACCAACGAAAAGTCCCCGGTCAGGTACAGAGCTTTCTCCTACCCAATACTCGAGCACAGGCGTACAGCGGAACAGCGCAGATCATTTCATTCCCCCACCGACTTCCTTGCCGCGACAGACTCCTGGTAGATGTCGGCATAGGTCCGTGAGTCTTTTATCAGGTCATCGCAGAAAGCTGCGACATCATCGCCGATGAGTTCCATGACTCCTTTGTCGGCTGCGACCCCTTCCTCGAAGAAATCGACAATCCCCGAGAGCAAGTTCCCGTCGACCAGCTCGACCGGCCCGATCTTGAAAAAGTATTTTTGAATCTCCTTGTAGACAATCTGATAGTCGGGTGGGAGCGCCTTGACCCGCGCCATGTGCGCTCGCCACTCTCTCTTACCATCGATGATGTCGCGGATGCCCACCTTATCCTCCTAGCCGGCCCAGTTTCCTGGCAACGTTCTTGTTCAACTGGTCGCGCCACTTGTCGTGATAACTCTTGGCCCCTTCTGCTCCAGCAATTGCCGCACAGAAGCCTTTGATGTCATCGCCCAGTGCCTCGTGGACACTTTGTCCCTCTGACGCCGTCACCTCTATGAACCCTAGAGTTCCGTCGAGAATCGGCATCAAGTTGCGACCCGTGAAGCCCGAGTAGGGGAAGAGATGGATCTGGATCTCTTCCCACGCCGCTTGATACTCGGCCGGGAGGGCCTTGGCCCGAGCATCGAACGCTTGGTATTCCCTGGTGAGATCGCTGCCTGTGATTGTCTCCCAGAAGTTCATTTATCATTTTCCTTGAGCTCATTGATGCGTGATGAGACGTATTCCCATTTCGCCCAGAATGTCGCGAGCTCTTTGCGTCCCGCGTCGTTGAGTGCGTAAAATTTGCGTGGCGGACCGACCTCGGAAGCTTGCTTTGAAACATCGACCAGTCCGTTTTTCTCCAACCGCAGCAGGATGGCGTAGACCGTCCCTTCGATGACATCCGCGAAACCGAGTTCATTCAGTCGGCGTGTGATGGCGTAACCATATGTCTCCTCGGTATCGATAATTTCGAGGACGCAGCCTTCGAGCGTACCTTTCAGCATCTCAGTCAAATTGTCCGTAGCAACCCCTCTTTTCGATAGAAATACGCTACTCAGTACTGCTGAGTACTAGTAGACTGTATCACAGAGTAGTCTTTGGGGCTACCTCTCCCGACTCGGAGGCGGTCGTCGCGGAGCGGCCGTGGATCGCGGCGGAGGAGCGGCGGGGCTTGCGACGGTCGTGGAGATCGCCCTTATCGAGCATCGGCGGCGAGCTTGATCCGACCTTCCGGGTGGCATCCTTTCCGGCGGCTGATCGCTACGTGATTTCGGTCCGCGGAATCCCCGACGATGCCGCCGAGACCCGTTGCGCGGCAATGTGGTCGAGGCGGCTGCGGACAGCGGGCTCGAACTGTGCACGTGTCGGATACCGCTCGGGGATTACACCTCGATTTGGGAGCCCATGATGACGGTGCTGTCGCGGGGCAGGCCGAAGTATTCGGCGGCGTCGGCGGTGATGTAGGAGGTGGCGATGAACAATCGTTTGCGCCACATGGCCATGGTGGGCGCGGTGCCGCGTCGCAGTTCGATCTTCGAGAGAAAGTACGACGCCTGGTCCAGATCCAACCGTCCCTCGGTCTCGGCGGGATCGACGCCGGCCAGCGCTCGTGGCACATCTGGAGTCTGCATGTAGCCGAAGCGGGCGGTGACGTGGATGATGCCGTCGTCGGCGTAGCCGAGGTGATCGACGCTGACGCATTCCGCGGCCGGTATGCGGGGTACCGGTTCGGTCTGGATCGCCACGATCACCACATGTTCGTGCCGGACGTGGTTGTGCTCGACATTGGCGCGCATGGCCAGCGGTGTGGTCTGTTTGCCGCGATTGAGGAAGATGGCCGTGCCGGGCACCGTCAGCAACTCCGGTTTCCCGCTTTGGATTTTGTCGATGAACTCGCGCAGTGATCCTTCCCGGCGTTCCCGCTCGGCGGTGACGATCCGCCTGCCCCGCTGCCAGGTCGTCATGACGGTGTAGGCCGTGACACCGATCAGCACCGGCAGCCAAGCCCCGTGCACGAACTTGGTCATGTTGGCCGCGAGGAACAATAGATCCACCAGTAACAGCGGGGCCGCGCCGATACCGATCAACCACCACGGGGTGCCCCATTTCACATGGGCGACATAGAAGAACAGCAGGGTGGTGATGGTGATCGTCCCGGTGACCGCCATACCGAACGCGAAGGCCAGGGCGGTCGAGCTGCGGAAGGCGAAGACCAGGGTGAGTACCGAGACCATCAGCAGCCAGTTGATCCACGGCACATAGATCTGTCCGATGGTGGATTCGGAGGTGTGCGCGACGCGCAGCCGCGGCAGGTAGCCGAGCTGGGCAGCCTGGGAGGCGACCGAGTACGCACCGGTGATCACCGCTTGCGAGGCGATCACCGTCGCGGCGGTCGCCAGAATGACCAACAGTAGTCGTCCCCAGCCGGGCGCGAGTAGGAAGAACGGGCTGCTGATACTGCCGGCGTCGGCCAGGATCGATGCGCCCTGTCCGAGGTAGCTCAGGATGCAGGCGGGGAATACCAGGATCAGCCAGGCGCGGGTGATCGATCGTCGGCCGAAGTGTCCCATGTCGGCATAGAGCGCTTCGGCGCCGGTGACGGCGAGCACGACCGCGGCAAGGGCGAAGAACGCGGTGCCGAAGTGGCCGAACAGGAAACCGAGCGCATAGGTGGGGGACAGCGCTTTCAGGATCTCCGGGTGATCGATGATTCCGGTTATCCCGCACGCGCCGATGGTGACGAACCAGACGATCATCACCGGGCCGAACAGTCGACCGACGGCAGCGGTGCCATGGCGCTGCACCATGAACAGTGCCACGATGATCACGGCCGTGATCGGCACGATGAATTCGCCGAGCGAGGGGCGCACGACCTCGAGACCCTCGACTGCGGACAGCACCGAGATCGCGGGGGTGATCATGCTGTCGCCGAAGAACAGGGAGGCGCCGAAGATTCCGAGCGCCGAGAGCATAAGGGCCACCCGTCGCCCCTGCGGGGCACTCCACCGGCGCAGCAGCGTGATCAGCGCCATGATGCCGCCCTCACCCTCGTTATCGGCACGCATGGCGAGCAGGACGTAGGTGACGGTGACGATGATCATCACCGACCAGAAGATCAGTGACACCACCCCGTACACATTGTCCCGGCTGACCGGGACCGGATGCGGATCTTCTGGGTTGAACACCGTTTGCAACGTGTAGATCGGGCTGGTCCCGATATCGCCGAACACCACGCCGAGTGCTCCGACCACCAATGCCGGCCGCGTCGAATCGTGGACGCCCGCACCATGATCCGGTGCGGGACCAGCACTCGGTGTGGTGACGGATGAGGTGTCGGCCACGGTAGTCCTCCTCGGCGCGGGCTGCTGATCGGATGCTCGCGCATCGTGGCGGACACTACCGGCCGACCATCGCTTCGCAAGCCGTCCATTCCCGCCGACACTGTGTCGAAGCCTTGTGCGGCCTGCCCCGGCACCTTGTACGGAGGAGATCCAGCGCCGCGTCCGCATTCCCGAACTCGTGATCGATGGGTTATTGCTCGCCGAGCGCGACATTTCCGGCTGGGCTGCGTGACGTGCGCATCCTCTCGGCAGTTCGGATCCGTTTCGATCTCCGACAGCTCACCATGCTCGGGCGGTGTCGATATCGCTCGAATCCGGCGGGACGTGTTCACCGATGTCGTACCGGGTCGGATTGTTCGTAGAGCACCGTCCAAACCTGCAGGCTCGACAATGCCGCGACCGCCGCCTGACCGCGTCCGGTGAGTCGTATGACGGAGGTGTCCGCCGGTGGCTGGTCCCAGCTGCCTTCCGGATCGGCCAGGATCAACCCGTGGGACGCGAGCACGCGCAGCGCCGCCGCCGGGGCGCGACGTGCGCCGGTGACAGCTGCGGTCAGCTCGCTCACCGACTGCGGTCGATGGGTGAGGGCGTCGAGGACCTCCACGACGAAGCGGTGGCTGACCAGCGCGCGCAAGGTGTCGAGGTCATCGGGCCGGTCGAGCATCAGCAGTGGTATTCCCTTCCAGGGCAGCGGGCAGCAAACGAAGCTAACTCGGTTGAATGGCCAGGTAAGACCCTCTTGATGGGCTTCTTCCGGTATGTCGGCAATTTTTTACGATATTCCTACGGTCTGTCCGGACTCGGCGTGTCGCTCGGCACTTACGCTGATTCATCGTGGTTTCACCGATCGACATCGCTAAGCGAGTTGTGCTGGGGCGCCCGTTTCGCAGCGATCGGCTCGGTGAGACGTTGCTGCCGAAGCGACTGGCGCTACCGATCTTCGCCAGCGACCCGCTGTCCTCTGTCGCGTATGCGACGCAGGAGATCCTGCTCATCCTCACCCTCGGCGGGCTCAGCTATCTGTATTTGACGCCGTGGGTGGCCGGTGGTGTCGTGGTGCTGCTCGCCGTGGTCGCGCTGTCGTATCGCCAAGTGGTGCAGGCATATCCGTCCGGTGGCGGCTCCTATGAGGTGGTCGCCGCGAACCTCGGTCCCATCCCCGGTTTGGTGGTCGCGGCGGCGCTGCTGGTCGATTATGTGATGACCGTGGCGGTGTCGGTCGCGGCGGGCGTGGACAACATCATTTCCGCGGTCCCCGACCTGAATCCGCACCGGGTGCTGATCGATATCGGGTTCATCGTGGCGCTGACCGCGATGAATCTGCGCGGGGTCCGCGAATCCGGCCGGGCGTTCGCGGTGCCGACCTACGGATTCGTGGTCGGTGTGATGGCAATGGTCGCCTTCGGATTGGGCCAGGCGTTGCTCGGGCACGCGCCGGTCGCCGAAAGCGCGCATTACCAGATCCATGCCGAGCATGTCGGTTTGAGTGCGGCCGCGGTGGCGTTCCTCGCGCTGCGGGCATTCTCGTCCGGTTGCACCGCGCTGACGGGTGCGGAGGCGATCTCCAACGGGGTACCCGCCTTCCGGAAACCCAAGGCCCTGAACGCGGCCCGCACCATGACCGCGATGGGTGTCCTCGCCATCGCCATGTTCTCCGGAGTGACGGCACTGGCGATGATCTCCCACACCAGGGTCACCGAGAACACCTGCGACCTCATCGGCTTCCCAGGCGACTGCCACACCGATGCCCAAAAGACCGTGATCGCGCAGGTCGCCGCAGCCGTTTTCGGCAACAACAGCGTCGCCTTCTACTACCTGATGGTGACCACGGCACTGATCTTGATCCTGGCCGCCAACACCGCCTACAACGGGTTCCCGCTGCTGAATTCGATTCTGGCTCAACACCGGTACATGCCCCGCCAACTCCACACCCGCGGCGACCGCTTGGCCTACTCCAACGGCATCATCCTGCTCGCGGTCGTCGCGGCCGCGCTCATCTACGCATTCGACGGGCAGACCACCCGCCTCATCCAGCTCTACATCGTGGGCGTGTTCACCTCGTTCACGCTGTGCCAGACCGGCATGGTCCGGCACTGGAATCGCGAACTACGCAGTGCCACAACATCGGCGCAGCGACTACGCATCCACCGCGGCAGACTGATCAACGCGTTCGGAGCCTGTTTCACCGGCGTCGTCCTGGTCGTCGTCATGATCACCAAGTTCAGCCACGGCGCCTACCTTGTCGTCATCGCCATGCCGCTGCTGGTGCTGGTGATGTACCTCATCCATCGCCACTACACGAACGTGCGCGCCGAACTCGACATCGACCCCGACGACACCCCCACCCTGCCGGGCCGGGTCCACGCCATCGTGCTGGTCTCCGGCTGGCACAAAGCAACCCAGCGCGCCGTGCAGTTCGCGCGCGCCACCCGTCCCGACACCATCACCGCCATCACCGTCAATGTCGACGACCCTGAAACCCGTGCCCTGGCCCAGGATTGGGAACGCCAGGACGTCGCCATCTCGCTCAAGGTGATCGAATCGCCCTACCGCGAAATCACCCGCCCCGTCATCGAATACATCAAAAGGGAACGCCAATCCCGCCCCCGCGACGTCGTCAGCGTCTACATCCCCGAATACGTCGTCGGACACTGGTGGGAAAACCTGCTCCACAACCAGAGTTCGCTGCGACTCAAAGCACGGTTGCTATTCGAACCCAGCGTCATGGTCACCAGCGTTCCCTACCAACTCCACTCGTCCCGAACCCGCGACCCATCCAAGATCGCACACAGTCCCGGCGAAATCCGCCGCGGAATCACCGGCCCGAATTGAACCTATCCCCACATCCACCAGCTGGCAGACGACTTCCCATCGGATCAACCGAACCGGGCTCTGCGGCCGGGCGCAGTGCTCAGATGAGGTGAGCCGAAGCGCCTCGCCGCAGGTCGCGCGGTGACGCACCGAACCGGCTGCGGACCATCCGGCTGAAACTCGCAGGATCGACAATGCCGCAGGCGGCCCCGATCTCGGCGATGGAGTCGCGCCGGTGAGCTGGGGAGATGAGCAACTCCAGCGCTGTGCGCAGTCGCTGTTCGCGAATGAACGCGGCCACGGTCCGTGATTCCGTATCGAAGAGTCGATGCAGGTAACTCGGAGAAATCCCGCAGGCTGCGGCGACCGTCCGGGGTGAAAGGTCCGGATCGGCCAGGTGTTGCTGGATGTGGGCGCGTGCCAGCACGCGGAACATGGATGCGTCGAAGGACGGCTCGTCAACGGCGATCAGGGGTCGGACAGTGGCCAGCAGCGAGTCCTGGATCGCGCTCGCCTGGGTCGGCCCCAGCGCCTCGCGACCGGACATCACGAAGGAGCTGATCAGTCGTCGAGCGACGATGCCGGCACCGGTGAGGGCCGACCGGGGCCTGATGGTGCAGTCGCGGAGTGTGGCCTCGGGAAGGTCCAGCCGGTTCTTCGGCAGCAGCACGATCGTGTAGTCGAAGTCGTCATGCGTGCGGAAGTCGAAGGGCCGGCTGCTGTCGTAGAAGGCGAAGTTGCCGGCCTGCAGCGCCGCGCTCCGACCGTCCTGCTCGACCACTGTGCTCCCGCGGTTGACGAAGACGATGTTGAGCTGTTCGGGATCGCCGCCTCGCAGGATGTCCTGCTCCCGGCGCTGGAATCGGTGTTCGGTGCCAGCGACGCGACGTACGTGGGTGTCGGCGAACTCGACGGCCCGGATTCGCCCCTGCAGGTTGCGGTTCGCGGGCGTGACGAGCAGCGGCACGAAGTGATCACACACCTTCTCGTGCCAGTAGTCGTACCGCTCGTTGGCCGGGACGAAACGGGTGTCGACGTCCATGGAAAGAGTCAACCATGTGGTCTACGTCGTGGTGTTTCTTCGAGGTTGATTTTCTTGTCATTGCGTCTACAAACATTGACGCATTGGCCCCGGCTCCCTGAGAGTCGGAAGCGTCGGGTCTCGATGGAAAGGCAACGAAGATCACTGAGGTTCAGGACCGGAGCCTGTTCAAGCCGGAGTACGTTCGGCTTTACGAGCAGCTGTGCTCGGCCATTCTCAGCGGCCAGCTGGCACCGGGCTTCCGGCTCCCGTCGAGTCGACAGTTGGCTCGGGACCGGGGCGTGTCGCGCAATACCGCCCTGGCCGCCTACGACCAGCTGATCGCAGAGGGATACGCCGAGACGCGAAAGGGATCGGGAACCTACGTGGCCCGGTCCATCCCGGACCGCATCACCAGGCCCCGGAGGATCGTCCGCACCCCCCGCCCGACCCACGCCGAACTCTCCCGGCTCTCCGAACCCGCACTTCGAGCCGACCCGGTCCCGACCGGTCTTTCGGACAGGGGACGGCTCCTGTCCGACCTGCCGCGGATGTCGATCGCCGAGCTGCCGGTCGAGGTCGCCGGCGGAACCGCCTTTCGGGTCGGATTGCCGGCGCTGGATGAGTTCCCCGTCGCCGGATGGACCGATATCCATGCCACCGCTGCGCGGTACCCGACGGTCCGGATGATGCGCTACCACGATCCGCTGGGCGATCGCCGCCTGCGCGAGGAGATCGCCGCCCATCTGGCCACCGTCAGGGGGATCGACTGTTCACCGGATCAGGTGATGGTCGTGAGCGGCTCCCAGCACGGCGTCGACTTGGCCGCACGCGTCCTGCTCGACCCCGGCGACGCGGTGTGGTTGGAGGACCCCGGCGACCTCGGCGCCCGTGCCGCTCTCGCGGCAGCCGGTGCCGACATCGTTCCCGTTCCGGTCGATGCTGACGGGCTTGACGTCGCGACCGGAGTGGCACGCAGGCCGGCGGCCCGGATGGCGTTTGTGACCCCGTCCCACCAGTTCCCAATGGGTGTCACGATGTCGCTGGAGCGTCGCCTGGCGCTCCTCGAGTGGGCGGCGCGAACCGGAGCTTGGATCGTCGAGGACGATCAGGACTGCGAGTTCCGTTACGAGGGCCGCCCGTTGGCCGCATTGAAGTCCGTCGACGAGAACCACCGTGTCGTCTACGTGGGGACGTTCAGCAGGACGATGTTCCCGGGCCTGCGGCTGGGCTACCTCGTGCTGCCGCCGGAGTTGATGAACGCGTTCGTCGCAGTACGGCTCAGCACGGACGTCCACCGCGGCACCGTAGATCAGGTCGCCATGACCGAGTTCATGGCGCGCAGGGGGTTCGCCCGCCATCTGCGGCGGTTGCGCAAGACCCATGGCGAGCGGCGAGGACTCCTGGTCTCCGAGCTCGCGCAGCTCATCCCGGAGCTCACTGTCCTGCCCTCGCACGGCGGCCTCCATGTGGTGGCCCGGCTCCCGAGTGACCACGACGACGTTGCGGCGTCACGCGCGGCTGCGGCGCGCGGCATCCACGCCTGGGCGCTCTCGACCCACGCGATCGAGAACCGGCAGGCCCCCGCGCTGTTGCTGGGCTACGCCGGCGTCAGACCGTCCCACATGACCGGAGCGGTGCGCGTACTCGCAGAAGCTCTGCGTGATCCGAAGGAGAGACATGACTGAAGAAGGAGAGACAATGACTGAAACCGAATCTACCCAGGACGCCCCCAAGTGGCGTGTGGAGGTGTCGAAAGCATGCATCTCGTCAGGGATCTGTTTGGCGATCGCGCCCAACCACTTCGAGTTCGTCGGCGTCCGCGCGCGGCCGACGGCTGGCCTGGTCCACGACGCCGAGCACGCCGCGCTCCTCATGGAGGCCGCAGATGACTGCCCGATAGGAGCGATCTCAGTGGTCGAGGAATAGGTGTGGTCGAGGAATAGGTCCGATAGCGAACGGTCCGGCAGCCCGCAACGTTGCGGGCTGCCGGACCGGGCTCAGTTGGCGACCACGAAGAGCTTCTGGGAGTACTCGAGGATCCGCCAGGTCGTTGTCGCCCCCTGGTTGAAGGAGACGACGTCGCCCGGCCGGATCTCCACCACGGCTCCGTCGGGGTACTCGACCTCGACCCTGCCATGGATCAGATAGAGCGTCTCATCGCCCTCGAACGTGTAGGAGAAGGTCTGCGGCTGCGACCGCCAGAAGGCGACGACGAGTGGGCTTCCATCGGACCCCGACTGCCGAAGGTAGTGGACCTCGCCCACCGGCACGTCGCCGACAAGAAACGGCTCCCAAGAGCCCGGATCGGGTCCCGACTGGACGAACGGGGACTCTGCGCCGGCAACGTCGGTCATCAGGCTGCGCCGGCGCTCTTGGCGGCCGGCCAGTGGATTCCGACGCTCTCCATGCCCGCCATCACGTCCATCTCGGGGTTAGCCATCAGAACGTCCTTGAACGACGGGCTTCCGACGACCACCGACTTGAACGAGCGAAGGAACTCGTCGATCTCCTTCGCCTCTCGCGCAGGGAGGTCGAACTCGGTATACGCCGGCGTCACGATATCGTCGAAGAGTGCATCCCAGTACTCCTCGGTGATACCCATGCCACGGTGCGCTGTGGCCATATCCGGTCCGGTGTAGGTGTGGGGGCCACCCCAGTGCTCACCGAGGAACTCCACGAAGCCTGCGATCTCCTCCTGCACCTCGGCCTGGGTCTTGTGGTTCCAGATGTGTCCGATCGTCGGGTTCAGCATGGCCCGCTGCACCAAGGTCCGGGCCAGGAACTTGATGGTGTCCAGGCCACCCAGCCGGTAGTAGAGGCTCGTCTCGTCTGTCATCTGCCTACCTTCACTTTTTAGGGTTGATGTGTGGTACAGACGCTATTGCCCCGCCTGGCGAGCCGTAAGGTCCACTTGGCGCGCAAGTGAAGGTGCCAGTCCGCAGGGGTCACGACCAGTCCCCGTGGCTGCCTCGCGCCCACGGCGGACCGGTCCACCACCCCGACCTTCAGGAGCCACGTGATGCACCGACCCTCGACCGGCCTACGCCATCTCACCCGATGCGGTGCGACGCGCGTTCGCACCGCATCGCCGTGCCGTCAACGCGCGGGTGTTCCTCGACCGCGCCCCGCACGCCCTTCGGACGGGCGGCCAGAGAGGCGGTCAGATGTTGGCAAGGCGATAGCCGTCCCCGATGGACTGGCCGACGATCATCGGTTGGTGCATGACCTGCGGACCGTTGAGCGAGACTCGCCCGCGTGGCAGGTCGGCCGTTACACGTCGAAGGCTCCGCACGGCGTCTTCGGGGCCTCGCGCTGCGGCCGCGTAGAGCAGGATCGCCTCGTAGACGGACTCGGACAACGACGAAATCGGGGGCGCCCACGGGCCGTATGCCTCGCGATAGCGCCGACGGAGGTCCTGATTCTTCTCCGACTCGAGGTCGTTGAAGTAGCCGAATGCCGTCCAGATGCCGTCGGCGGCTCGGGCCCCGATCCGTTCTCGCGTCGACTCGTCCATGACCAAGGACAGCACCGAGCACCGGTTGCGCAGCCCCGAGTCCCAGAGTTGGCGTTCGAAAGCGACCTCGTCGGCGCCGACCAGAGAGGACAGGACGCGGTCGACAGCACTGGTGCGGATCTGCTCGATCAGGGTGGCGAAGTCGGTCGTTCCGAGCGGGGTGAAGGCGTGACGGACGATGGAGCCGCCGGTCTCCTCGATCGCCCGCGATCCCGCGTTGTGTGCTCCATGTGACCAGGAGTAGTCATTGCCGACATGGAACCAGCGTGCCGCACGGCTACCGGGCGCCATCAGTGGCGCCGCCGCGCGTACCTGGGCGAGAGGCCGTTCGCCCCAGCGGAACACGTTCGACTCGCCGCGACCGCCCTCGTTGAGTACCGGGTGAATGAGGGGCAGGCCGGTCGAGGCCGCGGACTTGCGGACAGCCTCGAAGCTCGCGCTGGTGACGCTGGCGATGATCACCCGGCATCCCGACTTGATCATGCCGCCCGCCTCGAGCGCCGCCCGTCCGGGATCTGTCGCGTCGTCATGTACCAGGAGTTCGACAGGTCGTCCGTTGATTCCGCCGTCCGCGTTCACCTGTTCCACAGCGAGTCGGGCGAGGTACTCGCAAGTGATAGCGAAGATGGCGCCCGGCCCGGTCTTGCTGGTGAGGAGTCCGACGCGATGGTCGGCCGGGTTGAACGGCGATGCGTTCCGCCAGCCTCGTTGCTCCATCCACCACGCCAAACCAGCCTCGTCGAGCTCTGCGCTCGCCCTGAGCCGGGAGCCCCCCGGCTCGTCCGCGAAACGCAGGTGAATGCGTCCGCGCCAGGGCTGGTCGTGGGTGATCGTGATCTTCCTGCCGGGTACGCATTCGCTGATTCTGCCCAGGAGCAACACATTCGGAGTGCCCGTTCCGAGGGGTATATGGGCGGACACGGTGATGCCCGGTCGAATCGCATCGCACGCCGCGCCGAGCAGCCAGCCACCTGAGGAAGCCGACCCGAACGAGGCGTAGAGCTCACCGGCCGGAACCGGATAGTGGTCCCCGGCGACAAGTACCACGGTCTGCATCGTTCGACTCCTTCGGACGCGACTTCCGCCACTAGGAAGCGCGGTGACCGCCGACGGAACTTTTTCGAGTCCCCGACGGCGTGGCGTCCGTGGTTGGTTCGGACGCGGCTGCCCCCTCGGTGTCAGTGCGCGCTACGCCCTGAGCAAGGATCGATTGCAGGAAGCCGAGGGCATCCTGCACTGGCCCTCGAGGGTGGAGTGAATAGTAGCGGTATCGCCCCTCGCGGCGCTCGATAACAAGCTCAGCGCTTCGCAGTACACGCAGGTGGCTGGAGACTGCCGTACGCCCGACTTCGGGAATTGCGTCCGCGACGGCGCCAGCGGTCGTCTCGTCCCGTTCGGCGAGGATGTGCAGGATCCGTCGGCGCGTGGGATCGGACAGGGCTTCGAATGCTATCTGTGCCGCGCTTCGGCTCATAGTGACCCCCTCCGGCCGACAATATGTCAGTGTTTCTCGACAGATTAACAGGTCGGAAGGGTGTCGTGCAGATCGGGACCCATTGTTCGTCCAGGCTGGGTGGTTGCCGCAATGTTGCCTCATTGTTAGGCATTGAAGTCTTTTGCTGTTTGCCCTTGACGAGACCTGGGCTCCGGTGCTTGATTATTCTATATGTCGACAAACATTGACATATAGGAGGATTGACATGGAACTTCCTTCGCGGAAGACCGTGGAGGACCTGGCGGACGAGCTGCGACTCGGCATTCCCGCTGAGGACCTGGACGTCTACCACGCAGCGGCATCGGGTCTACTCGGCTCCTGGACCGTTGTCGACGAGCTGTACGAGCGTGAGGTCGCCCCGAAGGCCCCGGTGCGCGCGTGGGCGGAGCCGACCGACAACGAGCTCGGTGCCTGGTACGTAACCACCGACCTGTCGGAGGCTACGGACGGTCCGCTGTCTGGTCGCAGCGTTGCCATCAAGGACAACATCGCCGTCGCGGGCGTGCCGATGATGAACGGCTCGGACACGGTGCGTGGCTTCGTCCCCAGCGTGGACGCGACGGTTGTGACGCGCCTTCTCCAGGCCGGCGCGACCATTGCCGGCAAGTCGGTGTGTGAAGACCTCTGCTTCTCGGGTGCCTCGCACACCTCGAAGACGGGACCGGTGCGCAATCCGTGGGATCGCGACCGCACGACCGGCGGCTCCTCGAGTGGTAGTGCGGCGCTGATTGCTTCCGGCGTGGTCGATCTCGCTGTGGGGGGCGACCAAGGTGGCTCGATTCGCATCCCCGCGTCGTTCTGCGGAGTCGTCGGCTTCAAGCCGACATTCGGGCTGGTCCCCTACACCGGAGCCTTCCCGATCGAGCAGACATTGGACCACCTCGGTCCGATCGCGCCGACCGTCGCCGACGCCGCCGCGATGCTGACGGTCATCGCCGGCGCAGATGGCAAGGATCCGCGGCAGCCCGCTACCGCCGCCGGAACGGACTACGTCGCGGCCCTGCAGAACCTGGATGGCGGACTTCGTATCGGTGTCGTCGTCGAGGGATTCGATCAGATCAATTCCGATCCTGCGGTCAACGCCGTGGTGCGGAGCGCGATCGAGAAGTTGACGGCGGCGGGCCACCGCGCCGAGGAAGTCTCGATCCCATGGCACAAGCACGGCGCCGCGCTGTGGGACGTCATCTCGGTGGAGGGCGCGACCTGGCAGATGGTCCAGGGCAACGCATACGGCATGAACTGGAAGGGCGCCTACGACCCAGCCCAGATGGCCTTCTACGGCGGGCAGTGGCGCCGCGACCCATCGGCCTTCTCCGAGACCGTCAAGCTCGTTGCCCTCGGCGGCAGCTACGCCCTGCGCAACGGCTACGGGGCCGGTTACGCCAAGGCGCGCAACCTCGAAAGTGTCTTGGCAGCTGCCTATGACACAGCGCTGGATACCTACGACGTCCTGGTGATGCCGACACTGCCGATCACCGCAAGCCTGATCCCGCCATCTGACGCCCCGGTGGACGAGGTTCTCGGTCGTGCACTCGAGATGGTGTCCAACACCGCTCCGCTGGATGTCACCGGTCACCCGGCGTGCACCATCCCCGCCGGGCTCAGCGACGGACTTCCCGTCGGACTGATGGTCATGGGTAAGCGATTCCACGATGCCCAGGTCCTGCGCGCCGCCCACGCTTTCGAACAGACGCTCGGAACGCTCACCGCACCCAATTACAAGAAGAAGGTCACCGCATGAATGGAGTGTTCGACCTCGCCGGCACCGACGGTGTCGGTCCGGTCATCGTTCCCGAAGAGGAGCCGGTTTTCCGCGCCGAGTGGGAGAAGGCCGTCTTCCCGATGTTTGCCATGTGCTTCCGCGCAGGTTTCTTCGGTGTCGACGAATTTCGCCACGGCATCGAACAGATCGACCCGGCCGTCTACCTGAAGTCGCCGTACTACGAGCACTGGGTGCACACTGTGGAGCACTTCGGCGCGAAGCTCGGCAAGCTCGACATGGCCGAACTCGACCGCCGCACCGAGTACTACCTCGCCAACCCGGAAGCCCCGCTTCCCGAGCACGCCGACGACCCCGAGCTGCTGGCGTTCGTCGAGGCTGTCGTCCCGGCGGGGGCGCCGGCCAAGCGCCCGTCGGACAAGGTCGCCCGCTTCAAGATCGGTGACATCGTCCGCGTCGACCGCTCCGCTCCCAAGGGCCACACCCGTCGCGCCCGCTATATCCGTGGCGCGGTCGGCGAGGTGGTCATGGCCCACGGAACGATGATCTACCCCGACACGGCCGGCAACGGCCTCGGCGAGAACCCCGAGCACGTCTACACGCTCCGCTTCACCAATGAGGAGCTCTGGGGCGCCGCGCACGCAGAGCCGAACGGCTCGGTCTACTTCGACGTGTGGGATCCCTACATCGAGCTCGTTGCCCCCGCATCCGCCAACGCCGAAGGAGCAGTCGCGTGAGCGCGAAGATCCGCACCCAGGAAGAGATCGCCGCACGGGTCAAGGCACTGGAGTCCATGCTCATCGAGCAGGGAATCATGACCACCCAGGCCATCGACCGTATGGTCGAGATTTACGAACACGAGGTCGGCCCCCAACTGGGCGCGAAGGTTGTCGCCAAGGCGTGGAGCGACCCGGACTTCAAGGCCCGACTCGTCGAAGACGCCTCCGAGGCATGCAAGGAACTCGGCATCAGCGGTCTGCAGGGCGAGGACATGGTGGTTGTCGAGAACACCGACACCGTCCACAACGTCATCGTCTGCACCCTGTGCTCGTGCTACCCGTGGCCGGTTCTCGGGCTGCCGCCGAACTGGTACAAGGACCCGCAGTACCGCGCGGCCATCACCCGCGAGCCGCGCAAGGTGCTCAGCGAAGCGTTCAACTTCACGGTTCCGCTGGACGTCGAGGTCCGTGTTTGGGACTCCAGCAGCGAAATGCGGTACTGGGTGCTCCCGCAGCGCCCAGCCGGCACTGACGGCTGGAGCGAGGAGCAGTTGCTCGAGCTGGTCACTCGCGACTCGATGATCGGTGTCGGGCCAGTCACTGCGGTCGCGTCGTGACCAGCACGACAACGCTCCCCGAGCCGTATGCGAGCCCGAAGGTGTTGGGGGAGTCGCGCCGCGAGATCGCGGAACTGCTCTGTGACCTGCCGGGAGCGGACCCGAGCCAGCTTGGCTTCGAGTTTCCCTGGGAGATCCGCGCGTTTGCCCTGGCCATCGCGGCTCACAAGGCGCTCGACTTCGACTGGTCGCAGTTCCAGGGCGCCCTGATCGCCTCGATCCAAGCCTGGGAGGACGGCAACGCCCAGACCGGCGAAGTCCCTTGGTCGTACTACGAGCACTGGGTCGCCGCGCTCGAGTCGGTGATCTCCGACCGAGGGATTCTCGCGTCGAACGAGCTCGACCAGAAGGTCGAGCGAGTTCTCGCCGAACCACCCAACCGCAACCACCACGAGGCCCACACCGAGCCGATCGCGATCGACCCGGCCCGCCCCACTCATGCCTAACCGGAAGGAATGACTCCAATGGCACACACCATCCCAGTCACTGTCAGCGAGAGCGTCGCAACCACCGCGCTCGGCGCCTTACTCGCCGCGTTCGCGCTGCTCGGTGTCCTGTTCCTCGTGCAGGAGAACGGTCAGGTGCTCTCGCCCCAGGCTGCGCGGTACCTGCACGAGGCTACCCACGACGCCCGGCACGCCCTCGGCGTGCCGTGTCACTGAGTCGAGGATTGCACCGATGGTAAATACGACTATCGGTCGCACCGTCGGCCTCGGCGCCCTCGCGGGCGCCGTGGCAGGTGGTGCCGGAGCCGCTGCCATGTATTGGCTTGTCGAGCCTTCGATCCGAGCCGCCATCGCGATCGAGGAAGCCGGAACGGCCGCCGCCGAGGCAGCCGGCCATGAACACATGGCCGACGAACTCGTCTCACGCGGTCAGCAGGTCGCGTTCGGGCTGCTGACCGCGGTAATTGTCGGGACTCTCATCGGAGTCGCGTTCGCGCTTACCCACCGCTTTCTGAGAGGCCGGATCCCTGGTAATTCGGCCGCCAGCTCCTCGATGGCGCTTGCCGGGCTCGGCTTTCTTGCGTTCACCCTGGCACCTGCCATCGTCATCCCGGCGAACCCTCCCGCGGTTGGCGACCCGGCAACCGTCGAGGTTCGCACGCTTACCTACATCGGCACGATCGTCTGCGCGGTCGCGCTCACCAGCGCGGTCGTCGCTGTTTCACGGGCCGATCGGCTCCCCGCGCGGCAGCGCCTTGTCACGGCGACCGGTCTGGCCATTGTCAGCGTCGCCCTTCTGAAGCTGGGCATCCCGGACGTCTCCGACTCCATCGCGCCGACCGTGCCGGCCGGTTTGATCTGGGACTTCCGGCTCGGATCGTTGGCACAGATCGGACTCATGTGGCTCGTCCTCGGTGCTGCCTTTGGCTGGCTTGTCTCCCGGGAGGAAGAGCGTCGGCTCGCGGACTCGAGCGAAGTTCGGGGCGCGACCCTCGCGGTCTCCACGTCTCAGGGGCGTTGATCGGACGTGAGCACAGCGGCTGAACCAGCGCGGAACGTGACCCTCGGCCCACGAGTGCGGATGTGCCGTGGGTGCTGCTGTGGGACCACCCGAAAGCATCCAGAGGTCGATCACGACGGCATCGCGGACGTCCTCGAACGCTCGATCGGTCCCAACGCCGAACTCGCTCGAGTCGACTGCCTCTGGGCATGTGAGCACTCGAATGTCGTCGTCGTCAATCCAGCCGCTGAGTCTCGGCGAAGCGGTGCCCGACCCGCCTGGGTCACGCGCGTCAACACGCTCGAACGCGCGAGTGCCCTCGCGGACTGGATCCGCCGGGGCGGGCCCGGCATGGCTGAACCCCCCGCTGCTCTCGGCGATGTCCATACCGGCGCCAGCCTCCGTAGCGCCGGCTCGGGCGGATGGTGACCCGATGCGCATACCGCACCACAACGAAACAACTCGACACATCGGCTAGCCATCCCTTGAAAGGAAGCAGCATGGAATCCGCAATCGACACCCACCTGAAATGCCCGCGTACCTTGTCGCGTCGTGTTCCGGATAACTACGAGCCGCCGTTCCCGATGTTCGTAGCTCGCGCCGACGCGTCGCTGCAGCAGGTCGTCATGGCCTACTTCGGCGTTCAGTACAAGCAGGAGTCGCAGCGCGCGGCCGCGCTCGCGGCTTTGCGCCACATCATTGGCAGCTTCGATCTTGCGGACGGTCCGGTCCGGCACGACCTCACCCAGCACCGCGATAACGAGGACCACCAGAACCTGATGGTTGTCGCCTATTGGGCCGACCCGGCCGCCTACTGCCGCTGGCTGTGTTCGGACGAGATCAAGGGCTGGTGGGATTCCGATGAGCGCCTGACCGAGGGCCTGGGCTACTTCCGTGAGGTCGTCGCGCCCCGCGTCGATCAGTACGAGACTCTGTACGCGTTCACCGAGGACTTCCCCGGCATCGGCGGCGTCATGGGCGAGACCAGCGGCGACATCAGCGAGCACGGCTACTGGGGCTCCATGCGCGAACGTATTCCGCTGTCCCAGACCGATTGGATGCAGGCCAATGGCAAGCTCACCGTGGTCTCGGGGGACCCGAACAAAGGCGGCCGAGTCGTCATTCGTGGTCACGACAACATCGCACTCATCCGATCCGGCCAGGATTGGATGGAGGCCGGAGAGCAGGAGCGTGCGCTCTACCTCGACGAGATCCTTCCGACCCTCGAAGACGGCATGGACTTCCTCCGAGACAACGGCGAGACCGTCGGCTGCTACAGCAACCGTTTCGTTCGCAGCATCGACATCGATGGCAATGAGCTGGACGAGAGCTACAACATCGGACATTGGCGATCGCTGGAGCACCTCGAGCGCTGGGCGGAATCGCACCCCACCCACTTGCGAATTTTCGTCACCTTCTTCCGGGTCGTGGCGGGCCTGGAGAAGTTGCGGCTCTATCACGAGGTTTCGGTGTCCGACGGCAAGGAGCAGATGTTCGAGTACGTCAACTGTCACGCGCGCACCGGCATGATGCGCGATGCGGTGGTTCCGGATGTCGGCTGAGATCCCGGCCCGGGTACTGGTCACGAGATCCTGATGATCTCGTGACCAGTGCGCCGCATCACCGATTCATCGCCCGCCGTCGCCCTCCAGGGAACGGGCCAATGGCCGACCAGGGCCAGTTCTTCTCTCGCCCAATGAATGAAAGCCTCAACGATGAGCAACCCGACCGACGCGCTCCGCGCCGCCCGCGACCGACTGCACGCCTTGCGCACCTCTTACGACGAGGCGCGGACGGCCTTCTCCTGGCCCGACGTAGGGTCGAACTTCAACTTCGCCCACGACTGGTTCGACAGCTTTGCCCGGGGCAACGACCAACCAGGACTGGTGATCGTCGAAGAAGACGGCAGCCGCATGTCCTATTCCTTCGACGAACTTGCCCGACGATCCGACAAGGTGGCCGCGCACCTCGCTGCCCAGGGGATCGGTCGGGGTGACAGCGTCGTTGTCATGCTCGGAAATCAGGTCGAGCTCTGGGAGAGCATGCTGGCGCTGATCCGGCTCGGCGCGGTGATCATGCCGACGACCACGGCGGTAGGACCCGCGGAGTTGGTCGATCGACTCGAGCGTGGCAACGCACGCGCGGTGATCTGCAACCCCGGGGACACCGGCAAGTTCGACGAAGTGCCTGGCGCCTACCTGCGACTTGTGGTGGGTGGCGAGGCGGCGCCCAGCGGATGGCTCGGTTATGCCGCGGCGTATGAGATCGACTGCGACGCGGCCCGAGCGGCCGTGCCCCATCCCGGGAACGCCAGCACGGATCGGCTTCTCCTCTATTTCACCTCGGGAACAACCAGCAGGCCCAAGCTGGTCGAGCACACCCACGTCTCGTACCCGGTCGGCCACCTATCGACCATGTACTGGCTTGGCCTGCGGCAAGGCGATGTGCACCTCAATATCTCGAGCCCCGGCTGGGCGAAGCATGCGTGGTCGAACTTCTTCGCGCCTTGGCTCGCGGAGGCAACGGTATTTGTCTACAACTACGCGCGCTTCGACGCCAAGGCGCTGCTCGATCAGATCCGTGCCGAGAGTGTAACTACGTTCTGCGCTCCGCCAACCGTGTGGCGAATGCTCATCAAGGCCGACATCAGTGGTGGGCCGGGCGCTTTGCGTGAGGCGATCGGGGCAGGTGAACCGCTCAATCCCGAGGTCATCAGCCAGATCGAGAAGCGCTGGGGGCTGACCATTCGTGACGGCTTCGGACAGACGGAGATGACCGCCAGCATTGGCAACACCCCGGATCAGCCCGTCAAGGCAGGCTCCATGGGACGACCACTGCCCGGCATTCCTGTTGTCTTGGTCGATCCCGCCGACAATACGATCGTCGTCGGTCCGGGTGAAGGTGAGATCTGCCTCGACCTCTCCGAACGTCCACTCAGCCTGATGACCGGTTACCAGGGCGACCCGGAGCGCAACGCAGCCGCTATGGCCGACGGGGTCTATCACACCGGCGACGTCGCCGCGCGCGACGAAGCAGGCTACATCACCTTCATCGGTCGCACCGACGACGTCTTCAAGGCTTCGGACTACAAGGTCAGCCCATTCGAACTCGAGTCGGTCCTGATCGAACATCCGGCAGTCGCGGAGGCCGCGGTTGTACCTGCTCCAGATGCAGTTCGCCTGGCGATCCCGAAGGCATACATCGCACTGGCTCCCGGACACGAACCCACGGCCGAGACCGCGCGTTCCATCCTCGCGTACGCCCGGGAACACCTCGCGCCGTTTCTGCGCGTGCGTCGCGTGGAGTTCTTCGATCTGCCGAAGACCATCTCAGGGAAGATTCGACGCATCGAGCTTCGCCAGCGCGAGGTCGAAGTCGAGGGGAACCGGCCGACCGGCGAATTCCGGGACGAAGACTTCCAGCAGTTGAAGCGCTAGTTGCCCGACTGAGGACCCTGGCTCTCTCCGCAGGGACTGGGGCGGCGAGATCCTGCCGACACGCTTTCTCGGTCGGCCATCTCGGTCTTTGCCGACCCGGTCATCAGTTCAGATCGCTGGGGCCTCGAGTGTTGGTTATTTCCCCCGATCCTCGCCTGACGTACATCAGGCCACAGCGCTACTTGTGCCGTCGATGGGCACCCGGGAACGAGCAGAATTGTAGCGAATAGGTAGCTATCGGGTGGATTCCCGCCGCCGACAGGACGACCACCTGGGAACTGCCAGGAAGCTCCGCAGTTAGGTGGCTAACATAGATCTGCTCTTACTTAGATTGAATCTATGTAATATGGGACCTATCTTTTGCGGTCGGAGAGTGGTTGATGGAGTTCAAGGGGCGTATGGCCGATCTCGATCGGCTGCGGCGACAACTGGATTTTGTGACGGGCGGGACCGGTGCGACTCGGGGGCGCGCCGTGATCATGACCGGTCGGCGACGGGTAGGGAAGTCGCGTCTGGTTCAGGAATGCTGCGATCGCTCCGGGTTACCGTATGTCGTCTTTCAGGCGACACGAGGGCGCAACCCTGTCGCGGAACGGGACGACTTCGTCACCACCTTGGCTCATTCGCCGTTGCGGGAGGCGGAACTGGTCGCGGGGATATCGGCAGCGGATTGGAACCAGGCCTTGCGAACATTGGCCATCGCCTTGCCGGACGATGCCGCGAGCATCGTCGTGATCGACGAGGTGCCCTGGCTGGTGGAGCAGGACTCCGAGTTCGAAGGCGCATTGCAGACGGTGTGGGACCGGCACCTTTCGGCCAAGCCGGTCCTGCTGGTGCTGGTGGGCAGTGACATCTCGGTGATGGAAGCGTTGCAGTCACACGGTCGTCCCTTCTTCGGGCGAGCAACGAAGATGACCGTTGCGCCGCTGCACCTGGCGGACGTGCAGGCCATGACGGAACTGTCGGCCACCGAAGCGATCGACGCGTTGTTGATGACCGGTGGTTTCCCGGAAATCGTCCAGTCCTGGCGACCGGGCATGAGCCGCAAGGATTTCCTGCGCGATGCTACGGCGAATCCGCTCTCGCCGTTGCTGGTTGCGGGCGAGCTGTCACTCCTCGGCGAGTTCCCCGAGGCGTCGCGCTCCCGAGCCGTGTTGGAGGCGATCGGCAGCGGCGAACGCAGCTACAGCGCCATCGCCGCCGCCGCGGGCAGCACCGGCGCACTGCCCGGCGGAACCTTGACGCCACTGCTGAACACCTTGCAGGCCAAGCGAATAGTGGCTGCGGATCTGCCGCTGTCGACGAAACCGGACAGCAAGAACAAGCGCTACCGCATCGCCGACTCCTACATGAGGTTCTGGCTCGCGTTCCTGGAACGCGGAATTCCGCTCATCGAACGTGGCCGGGGAGATCTGGCATTGGAGCGGATCGAGCGTTCATGGACGTCGTGGCGCGGTCGCGCGGTAGAACCAGTGATCCGGGAAGCACTGCTGCGCCTGCTGCCCGATGACCGCTGGCCTGAGACCGAAGCGGTGGGCGGCTGGTGGAACCGGCAGAACAACCCGGAACTCGACCTGATCGGTGCAGACCGGGAACCTGTGGCGGGCGCAGTACATTTCGTCGGATCGATCAAATGGCTCGAGGACCGGCCGTTCGACCGCCACGATTACGACGCACTTACCCGCGGCGTCCTCGCTGTTCCCGGTACGCGATTCGATACGCCGCTGGTGGCGGTCTCACGAGCCGGGGTGGACGTCGACCTGCCGATCGCGGCCCATTGGGGGCCCGAGGATCTCCTGCGCGCTTGGCAGTGACAACGAGGTAGCCAACGGCCATCGGGTCCCGGTGGTGGATTCGAGGATCCTCTCCGAGCAGATCATCGATCGGCTGTTCGATCAGGAGATACGGCGATCGTCGACGCTATCCGGCAAACATTCCGTGTGACTCGACTGTGCAATGCCCGCGGGGCAGAGGAGGTGATCGTGCTCGAGTAGATGCGCGAGAGGGACTTGATCACGAACCTCTGTCATCGATGACGCGGATTGGTGTTCAAGTGGAGGCTATTCGGGTTCGCTGGAACATAGCATGGAATTGTCGATAGTGTGTCTGTATTCTGTTGAGCTGTAACAGTTTTCGGTACAGTTACGGAAGTAGCTATGTCGGGGTGACATGGAACGACCTGCTGTGCGTGCCATGGCCTACCGACGTTGGTGGACAGCGACCTCAGTCGGTGGGGCCGCCGTACCAGGTCGGAAGGGGGCGCGCCCCGATGGCGACCTGGTGGGCGGCCGCAGCAAGCAGGCGAGTGGAATCCAGTGTGGGCAACGGGGATACGTCCGGCGTTACCAACAGCGGGATCTCGGTACAAACCAGGGCGACGGCGTCACAGCCCAGACCGTGCAAGCGATCGATGATATCGAGGTAGCGCTGCCGCGATCCGGCCGTGAACACTCCTTCGCACAGTTCGGTGAAGATGATGTCGTCGATCAGGTGGCGCTCGTCGGAGTCCGGGATCTCGGTGTCGATTCCCTTGGCCGCCAAGACACGCGGGTAGATCGGGCCGGTCATCGTGTACTTGGTACCCAGCACGCCGACCCGCCGATAGCCTTCCGCGGCCGCCTTTTCCGCGACGATCTCGGCGATGTGCAGACCCGGCAAAGCCAGGTTTTCACCGTCGGACTCCAGCGCCATATGCGCGGTGTTGTCGGGGCAGACGAAGAATTCGGCGCCGGCGTTGGCTAGGCGATTGACGCTGGTGGCCAAGGTCTTTCGAATCGCGCCGTAGTCGCCGGCCTCCCACGCGGGCATGCTGCGTCCCATCGCGATGCAATCCAGGGTCACATCGGCGTGCTCGTGCCTTCCGAGATCGCGGGCGCCCTCCTGCGACAGCGTCCGCAAGCATAACGACGCGCCTTCGATACTGTGCGCCAAGATACCAACGTGTCTCATCGCGCTGCTCCTTGTCTGCGCCGATCCATGCCAGCCGTCTTCGGCGAAGATCATCCATTCTGCGCCGGTCTCGATAAGACCGGTCGGTCGCCCGTCTCCACCGAAGCGGCGGCGGTCTCGTGCTGCCCTTGAAAGGTGCTGGTGAGATCAATCCACCTCAGCGTATCCACCAAGATCAACCCGCAGTCCCGTCGAACCGGCGCCTGTCGAAGGTGCTGACAGCACCGATCCGTCACCGTCAGTCGGTCGGCTCGGGCCTGACGGCAAATACCTCGTGCAATTCGGTTCCGATCAAACGCGGGTCCTGCTGAGTCTGCACATACATGCCCTGCCGACCGAGCAACTCGCGGACTTCTCGCAGGCGGCCGTCGCGATCATGGACTTCGGCGACGACAGCGTGGATACGGCGCCAGTCCGCTTCGGTGATGCCATGCAAGACATCCAATTCGGCACGCTCGACATCGACTTTGAGTAAACCGATCTCGCTATCGCGGCAGTGTTCGTCCAATATCGCCGAAACAGTGGTGACCCCGACCTCCAGTGGTACGCCGTCGTGCAGGCCGGTGGTGATGAGCGCGATGGCCTTGTCGTCCAAGCCGCAGTTGCGCAGATAGATCTTGGTGGCTTCGTCATCTGCCTCGCGATCGGCGAAGAAACCGGAGTTCGCCGATGCGTTCGGATACCAGGTGAACGGCCGTGTGCCTGGCGTGGCGCCGATCGCGATCTCTAGGGATATCCCGTTCGGAACATGCGCGGCAATATTGCGGTCCAGGCAACGAAAGGTCATCGGCACGGGCTCGACCGCGATAACCTGAATTCCGGGACAGGTGTCGGCGAACATTATCGCGCAGAGTCCGATGTTGGCGCCGATGTCGAGGGCAACGTCGCCAGGGCAAAGGCACGCGGCGGCACGCTGGTAGAACCCGTGTGGCTCGGTCATCTCACCCCACAGCATCCGGGCCTCTGCCGGGCTTGTGCAGGTCACTGTTCTGCCGTCGTCGAGACGAAGTTGCTGCAAAGTGGTCAGCATTGTTTCATGAACCTTTCAACGATAGGGCCGACGATGGCCAGCGCATGTGGATGGCTCAACTCGAGGTGGCGGGCGTCGACGACGACGTTGTGAATGTCGCCGCTGACATAGGGCCGCCACGTGTGCGCGAGTGCGTCGTGGTCGGTGTGATCTTTTCCGGCGGTGAAGAAGACCAGGTCGCCGCCGAAGACATTCGGCCGATAACCGGTGGTGATATCGTTCGCGGTTCGGAAACTCTCCATCACCCGATCCGTCTGTTCGGCGGTGAACATTCCGGTTGCGATCACCTGGTCCCGGATGACATTCCACGCTTGCTCATGGGTAGTCGCCTGCAATTCGTCGCCGAGGTCGAACAGCTCGCGCCAGCCGCCGAGTAGATCGGCCATCAGCTGTCCCGGTGCGGGCTGACCTGGGAGGGATGTGGCCGGTTGCGAGGGTGCACCTGCTGCGCTGTCCAGCAGCGCCACGGTGCCGACCTGATCACCATCGCGTTGCAGTTGTACCGCCATAGCGTGTGCGATCTGTCCGCCCAACGACCAGCCGAGCAGGTGATACGGACCATTGGGCTGCACTCGGCGAATTTCGGCCGCATAGCGTGCAGCCAGCTCGTCGACGGACGCCGCTCGTGGTTCGCCGGACACGACGTGCGGATCCTGCAACCCGTACACCGGCCGATCCAAATGCAGATGTTCGATGATGCCGCCGTAGAACCACGCTAGACCGCCCGCCGGATGCACGGCGAAGACCGCCGGCTCGGATCCCCTCGCGCGCAGCGCCAGCAGCACCTTCAGGCCGGAGTCACCTTCCGAGTCGTCGACCCTGCGCGCCAAAGCCTGCGGAGTCGCATCTTCGAACATCCATGGCAATTCGATCGCCACACCACGAGTCCGCAACTCTGTTATCGCCATGGTGGCCAGCAGTGAGTTGCCCCCCAGGTCGAAGAATCCGTCGGTCACCCCGACTCGCGCGGATCCCAGGACCTGCGCGTACACATCGCTGATCACTTTCTCGGTATGAGTCCGCGGTGCGACGAACCGGTACGCTGCTCCGTCGAACTCGGGAGCGGGCAACGCTTTTCGATCCAGTTTTCCGTTGATGGTCAGCGGCAGATCGGGCAGGACCATGACCGTCGAGGGCACCATGTAGCTCGTCAGGACCTCAGCGGCGGCCGCCCGGACCTGGCCGGGATCGATCCGTTGCCCGTCGGTGCCGACAACGTAACCGATCAGCTGATCGACGTCGCGCTCATGGCGGTGCACCGCCACCGCGGCCCGCGACACCGACGGATGGCGTAACAGCGCCGACTCCACCTCGCCCAGCTCGATCCGGTACCCGCGCAACTGAACTTGTGCGTCGCCGCGGCCGGCGTAGGTCAACTCCAGCCCACTGTCGGTCTTGCGCCAGCGGGCGACATCGCCGGTCCGATACAAGCGGCCGCCGTTGGGATCGAACGGGTTCGCCACGAAGCGGCTCGCCGTCAACGCCGGAGCTCGCAGGTAACCCCGTGCGAGTTGCCCTCCGGCGATATAGATCTCGCCGCGGACACCGACCGGCACCGGCTGCAGCTGGTCATCGAGTACATACACACGCAGCCCTGGTAGCGGTGATCCGATCCCGGTCGCGCCCGGGTCATCGACCTCGGCGAATGTCACATGCACGGTCGTCTCGGTGATCCCGTACATGTTGACCAACTGCGGCGATCCGGGTTCATACGCGGCGAACCAGCCGGTCAACCGCGCCGCATCCAATGCCTCGCCGCCGAAGACGACATACCGGAGCACGAGATCGCCACAGCCGAGTCCGGATTCCCGATATCGGCGCTCCGCGTCGACGAATCCGTAGAAGGCCGAAGGGGTTTGGCTCAACACTGTGACGCGCTCGCGTGCCACCAGTTCCACCAATGCCTCGGGCGTCCGGGAGGTGTTGTAGTCGACGACGACCAGCCTGCCTCCGGTCAGCAGGGCACCCCACATTTCCCACACCGCGAAATCGAAAGCGTACGAATGGAACATCGTCCAGACGTCGTCGGGGTGGAAATCGAATCGTTGGGCGGCGTGGGTCAGCAATGTGACGGCTTCGTGATGGCTGACGGCCACTCCCTTCGGGGTCCCGGTCGATCCGGAGGTATAGATCACGTAGGCGAGGTTGTCCGGTCGCGCGGCCGATGGCACCGGACAGTCCGGGACTAGGGACCGGGATTCTTCGATCAGTAGCGTCGGTGCCGCGTATTCGGGTACGTCCGCTGCTATTTCGGTAGAGGTCAATACCGTGGCCGGACGTGCGTCGTCGAGGATGAAGCGCAATCGCTGCGGTGGGTTCGACATATCCAGCGGCAGATATCCGGCGCCGGCGCGCACGACCGCGAGCAGGCCAACGATCAGGTCGACCGAACGCGACAACGCCACTGCCACCAGGGTTTCCGGCCCCGCACCGCACTCGGTGAGCCGAACGGCGAGCCTGGTGGCGCGGCGATCCAACTCCGCGTAGGTCAGCTGCGACACACCATCGGTCACCGCCACCGCGTCTGGCTGTGCCGAGACGCGGGCGGTGAACAGTTCGTCCAGGGTCACATCCGCGACCGCGACGCCGTCGACTCCGGCGGCGGCCAGCACCTCGCGCCGCTGGTCGGGATCCACGATGTCGATATCGCCCACGGCGACAGACGGATTCCCGGTCCCTTGCTCCAGGATCCGGGTATACGCGTGCGCGAATCGAGACATCGTCTGGTCGATGTACAGATCGGTGGCGAAGGTGAGTCGTCCGACCATGCCGTCCGGACGGCCCCCTGCACCGAACCGTTCGACGAGCTTGACGTTCAGATCAGCGCGGGCCTGGTCGAACCCGTTCTCGATCGGTTCGACGGTGAGCCCGGCCAACTTCAACGCGGCCGCGCTCAGATCCTGGACATCGAGCGTCACCTGATAGAGCGGCATGTGCGCGGTCGACCGCCGCGGATTGAGCGCCTCCACGACCTCCTCGAAGGGGACATCGGAATGGGAGAACGCGGCGAGATCCGTTTCGCGGGTGGCAGCGAGCAGGTCGGCGAACGGCTGCCGCGACGACACCCGCGACCGCAACACCAGCGTGTTGACGAACATGCCGATCAGGTCGTCGAGTTCGCGGTCGCCGCGGCCGGCCACCGGGGTGCCGATCGCAACATCGTCGACGTCGGCCAGCCTGGACAGCAGCACGGTCAAGGCCGCGTGCAGGACCATGAAGACTGTCGCGTTGGCCTCGCGGGCGAGGGCATCGATGCGGGCGTGCAATTCGGCGGACAGCTCGAAATCGACCGCGCGGGCGCGCATGGACGGCACCGGCGGCCGGGGCAGGTCGGTCGGCAGCTCGAGCAGTTCGGGCAGCCCGGTGAGACTGTCGGTCCAGAATCGTAGCTGCCGGGAGAGGAGCGAGTCCGGATCGTGTTCGTCGCCGAGCACCTCGCGCTGCCACAGCGCGTAGTCGGCGTACTGGATCGGAAGGGGCGGCCAGTTCGGTTGTGTCCCTTGCCTGCTCGCCTCATAGGCGAGCGCCACGTCCCGTGCGAGCGGCATCATCGACTGTCCGTCGGCGCAGATGTGATGCACGCAGATCACCAGCACGTGATCACGGTCGTCGATGGCGAACAATTCGGCTCGTACCGGAGGTGCTTGGGTCACATCGAAGCCCGCGGAGGCCACCGCCGCCGCCCGCTGCAGCACATGTTGTTCGTCGACTCGGATCGGAGCCAGTGCCGGTGCCACCTCCTCGACACCGACCATGACTTGGCAGGGTGTTCCGTTGGTCATCGGGAACTTGGTTCGCAGCGACTCGTGCCGGTCGATGACCAGCTCGCACGCGTGCCGCAGCGCATCGATATCGAGCTCGCCCCGCAGCCGGATCACCAGCGGAATGTTGTACGCGCCGACCGAGGGGGCGAATTGATTGAGGAACCACATCCGCTGCTGCGCTGGGGACAGCGGTACCAGCGCTGGGCGGATGCGCGGTATCGGCGGTACGGCGACGTTGCGGTCGGCGGTGGTGAGATGCGCGGCCAGCTCGGCGACTGTCGGTGCGTCGAACAGGTCCCGAATCCCGACGCTCACGCCGAATGCCGTGCGCAAACGCGCGACCACGCGCGTCGCCGACAGTGAATTGCCGCCGAGCTCGAAGAAGCTGTCCGCTGCGCCCGGTCCGCTGACACCCAACACATCGCCGAAAATGTCCGCGACGCGCTGTTCGGTGTCGGTACTCGGGGCGACCCATTCCTTCTCGTCCAGGAATTCCGGCGTGGGTAGTGCCGCCCGATCCAGCTTGCCGGTCGCGGTCAGCGGGACCTCGGCGAGCGGCATCAGCACGTCGGGCACCATGTGTGCGGGCAGGTGCCTGCGGGCCGCGGCCTTGACGGCGCTCGGCTCGATGCGGCCGTCGCCGACCAAATAGCCGACGAGCCGGTCGGTGCCGCTCACATCGGTGCACAGCACGACCACCGCGTGCTCGACGCCGGGATATTCGGACAGTACGGCTTCGATCTCGCCGAGTTCGATGCGCTGACCGCGGATCTTGACCTGGAAATCGCGGCGGCCCAGGTACTCCACGGTGTGGTCGGTGTGCCAGCGGGCCAGATCGCCAGTGCGGTACATGCGCGAGCCCGGCGCGCCGAACGGATTCGCCACGAAGGACCCGGCGGTGACGCCGGACCGGTTCAGGTAGCCACGGGCCAGCTGGATACCCGCGAGGTACAACTCGCCCACCACCCCGACCGGTACCGGCCGCAGCCACCGATCGAGGACGACGGCCTCGACACCACGAATCGGTCCACCGATCGTCACGCCGGCACCGGGAAGCAACGCATCGCTGATCCCGGCCAGAATCGTGGTTTCGGTCGGCCCGTATCCGTTCAACAACCGCCTGCCCGGCGCCCACACCGAGACCAACTCCGGTGTCACCGCCTCGCCACCGGCCATCAGCACGCGCAACGAATCCATCCCTGCCGGCGCCATAGTGGCCAGCACGCTCGGGGTCAGGAACGCGTGCGAAACCTGTTGTGTGCGAATAAGGTCCGCCAACGCGTCCCCGGCGAACGCGTCCGGTTCCGCGACCACCAGCAATGCGCCGCTGGTGTGCGCAAGCAGGACTTCGAGGAACATCACATCGAAACCGGTACCCGCGGCGTGCAGCACACGCGACCGGGTGTCCACCCCGAACCGGTCGCGCACAACCGCGGCGAAATTCGCCAGCCCCGCATGGGTAACCTCGACGCCCTTCGGAAGCCCGGTGGACCCCGAGGTGTAGATCACATACGCCGTGTCCTGGATCCGTGGCGTCCGCAGGCGCTCGAGATCGGTGACGGCCGTTGCGGACTTCGCCGCGATGTCGGCCTCGGTGTCCGGACCGTCGAGGACCACCGGGCGCACCGCGTCGGGAAGCAGATCCCGGTACGCCGTGACGGTGAGCGCGACCCGCACGCCGGCGTCCGCGACCATATGTGCCACGCGCTCTGCCGGATTACGCGGATCGATCGGCAGGAACGCCGCACCCGTTTTGGTCACCGCCCACAGGCCTGTCACGAACTCGGTCGACCGCCCCAGCGCCAGCGCGACCGAATCACCGGGGCCGACACCCCACTCGATCAATTGCCGCGCCAGCTGGTTCGACCTGGCGTCCAACTCGGCGTAGGACATCGCGCGTCGACCCGAAAGCAATGCTGTCGCACCGGGATTCACGTGCACGCCCGCAGCGAACAACTCGGCAGCGAGCTGTGGCGCACCCGGACTACCGCCGGTTGCGGGCACCAACTCCCGCCGCTCGGCCGCCGACAGCAGATCCACCGAATCCAGCCGCGCGTACGGATCGGTCGTGGTCGCGCGCAGCACGATGCCGAGCCGGGCCGCGAGACCGGATGCCGTCTCGCCGTCGATGTAACCCGGCTGATAGCGCAGGCGTACATGCAGGGTATCGGTCTGGTGGGCCTGCACGGTGATCGGGTAGTGCGTGGCGTCACGGCCGTCCGCCGCGATCACCCGCATCCCGTCGACGTCAGTGTCACCGAGTCCGCCGCTGTCGACCGGGTAGGACTCGAATACGACGAGAGTGTCGAACAGCGCGACGGCGTCCACGGCCGCCAGGATCTGCGGCAGTTCGAGGTAGTGATGGTCGAGCAGCCGAGTGTTGTCGGCCTGCAGTCTGGTCAGTGTTTCGGCGATGGTCCGGTCCCGGCGCACTTCGGCGGCGACCGGAATCGTGTTGATGAACAGGCCGATCATCGACTCGACCCCGGGCACGTCGGCGGGACGGCCGGATACCGTGCTGCCGAACACCACCGTGTCGGTGCCGAGCAAGTCGCTCAACACCACCGCCCAGGCGAACTGCACGATCGTCGCCATCGTGACCGAGTGTGTGCGGGCGAAGTCCGCCAACTCCGCTGTCGTATCACGATCGAGATCGACCGTCAGATCGATAGGAATGGTCGCGGATGTCTCGGTGTGCGCACCGGCGATCAGTGCCGGCTCGGTGACATGGCGTAGCGCTTCTCGCCACACCTCGACGCTTGCGGTGCGGTCGCGGCGCGCGAGCCAATCCAGGTAGTCGCGGTAGGACGCGGCAGCGGGCAACAACTGCGCCTGCGCGTCCGCGGCGTACAACCCGATGAGCTCACGCCACAGCAGCGGCAACGACCAGCCGTCGAGCAGCAGGTGATGTGCGGTCACCAGCAGCCGGAACTCGTGCGGGCGCACCGTGATCAGCAGGAAGCGCAGCAGTGGCGGATCGGCCGGATCGAATCCGGTTGCCCGCTCCGCGTCGATCACCTCGTTCAGGTCCGGTGTATCGCCGGACAGCGTGATGCTGCGCCACGACACCGCCGTATCGGTGGGAATCACTTGCACCGCAACGCCTTCCGCGGTGCGAATGAAGGCGGCCCGCAGGTTGGGGTAGCGGGCGAGCAGGGCTCGCGCGGCGCGCTCGAGCCGGTTCTCGTCGACCGCACCGGTCAGGGTGAGCGCCGATTGCGCGAGGTAGACGTCGAGCCCGCCCGCAGCGATCTCGGCGTGGAACAGCAGCCCCGCCTGCAGCGGTGCCAGTGGCCACACCTCGCTCAGCGGTCCGTACCGGTCGGCGAACTCGTCCAGCTCGTGTTGGGTGAGGTCGACCAGCGGAACATCGGCCCGCGAGAGCCCCCAATCCTCGGTCGCCAGCGCCGCGATCGCGGTCATGGCGTCGACCCATTCGTCGGTGAGTTCGGCGACGTCGTCGTGGTCGAGCAGCCGCGAGGCGTAGCCGACGTAGGCCGATAGCCGCGGTCCGGCCGCGCCGTCGACGATGTTCACATCGATCGTGAGCACCGCCGCCGCCGGCATGTCCGGATCGAAGGCGGCTCGGCGGTCGAAAGGTTCGTCGGTGGGTACCCACGCAAGATCCGACAGTGTCGCGAGATCGACACCGACCCGGCCGAGATAGTTGACACTGATCTGCGGTTCGGGCAGCGCGGCGAGCCGATCGGCCGTGTCGGGGTTCAGATAGCGCAGCAGGCCGTAACCGATGCCTTTGTCCGGGATGATGCGCAGCTGGTCCTTGACCGATTTCACTGCTGCGCGCAGGTCCGCTGGATCGATGCCGCTCAGTTCGAGCGCAGCCGGATACCGGGTGGTGAACCAGCCGACGGTGCGGGAGATGTCGGCGCCCGCGGCGATCTGCTCTTCGCGACCGTGCCCTTCCAGCATGACCTTCATGCCCGCGTACGTGTCGCCGCGACGGCTGCGCCATCGAGTCAGCGCCACGGTGAGCGCGGCCAGCAGCACATCGTCGACACTGCCGCGCACGGCGCGGGGCACCTCGTCGAGCAAGGGCGAGGTCACCTCGACCGGGAGTGACACCGTCAGCTCACGCACAGTCGCTTGGGTGTCCCGCGCGGGATCCATCTCCGCACGCCCGAGCAGCGGATCCGGTGCCGAACTGATCCGCTGCCAAAGCTCGACTTCCCCAGCGCGCTCGGCCGCCGCGGCGATCAAGGCGTGTGCCCACCGACGCATGGAGGTGCCCGGCGCCGCCAGCTCGACCGCCTGGCCCCGGGTGATCTGCTGCCAGGCAGTCATGAAGTCGGGCAGCAGGATTCGCCACGACACCGCGTCGACGGCCAAGTGATGGATCACGATCAGTGCCCGGCCCTCGGCATCCACACCGGATTCGGGCAGCAGGCACACGACGTGCACCAGCCTGTCCGCCGCCGGGTCGAGCCGGTCGTAGGCCGCGGCGGACGCCGCTTCCACCACGGCGGTGAAACCGGGGCTGCCCGGAGCCTCGTCGGCGCCGAAGCTGCGCACAGAGACCGAACCGGTGACGTCGGCGGCGCTCGGTGGCAACACCTCCCAGCGTTGCCCATCGAGCCGCGACCGCAGCACATCATGGTGTTCGACGATCGCCCGCACGGTCGAGACCACATCCTCGACGCGTGCGTCACGCGGCAGCCGCACCAGCATCGACTGCGCGAACCGAGCCGGCGCCCCGAGCCGCTCGGCGAACCAGCACACGATCGGCATCCACGGAATATCGCCGACACCACCGCCGGACAGCTCGACCAGAGTCGCCCGTTCTGTGGCCTGCGCGACTTGCGCCAGCCCGCGAACCGTCTTGTGCTCGAAGATGTCCCGGGCCGTCACGGTGACCCCCGCCGACTTCAGGCGCGCGGCCAGCTGGATCGACATGATGGAGTCGCCGCCCAGCGCGAAGAAGGAGGTCCTCGCGCCCACTGTGGTGACGCCCAGGACGTCGGCAAAGGCCGCGGCGATGGCGCGTTCCAGGTCGGTCGACACAGCGACGGCGGCGTCTTCGGGGGTCTCGAAAACCGGCTCGGGCAACGCTTCTCGATCCACCTTGCCGGACGAGGTGAGTGGCAGGTAGTCGAGTACGGTGATCGTCGCCGGCACCATGTGGGCGGGCAGGGCGGCAGTCACGTGATCGAGCACCGCGCTCGGTTCGAGGACCGTTTCGGGTTCGGCCGTGAGGTACGCGGCGAGCACGGGGTGACCGACGGGGCCTCGGCGACTCACGGTTACCGCGGTGGCGACCGCCGGATGGGTCAGCAGCGCGGCGTCGATCTCGCCCAGCTCGACGCGCTGGCCGCGAATCTTGATCTGGAAATCGAGGCGGCCGACGTACTGCAGCGTGCCCTGCTCGGTCCAGCGGACGATATCGCCGGTGCGATACATCCGCGCACCCGGCGCACCGTACGGGTTGGCCACGAACGAACGTGCCGTTGTTCCAGGACGATTCAGATAGCCGCGGGCCAGTGCGGCCCCGGAAGAGTACAGTTCCCCGGGTACTCCGATCGGCACCGGCCGCAGCCGCGCGTCCAGTACCACCGCCTCGGCACCGCGGATCGGCCCGCCGATGGTAAGCACCTCCCCGGGCTGCACCGGATCGCTGATCGTGATCACGATCGTCGTCTCGGTCGGGCCGTAGATGTGGTGCAGCCGCCGCCCCGCCGACCAGGCGGCGATCAGATCCGGCGCCACCTTTTCGCCGCCGACCGCGAGCATCCGTACCGAATCCACCTCGCCGGGCGACATCGTCGCCAGCACACTCGGCGTCAGGAACGCATGCGTCACCCGATGGGTCCGGATCAGTTCCGCCATCGGCGAGCCACCGAGCACCTCAGGTGGGGACACCACCAACGCCGCACCGGCGGCATGCGCCATCAAGGCTTCGAGCAGTACCGCGTCGAATGCGGGTGCCGCGGCTTGTAACACGCGCGAGGTGGCCTCGACCCGATAACGCTCACGCTGCTCGGCCGCAAACGCCGCCAGCCCTTCGTGAGTGACCACCACACCCTTCGGCGTGCCGGTCGAACCCGACGTGTAGATCACATATGCCGCATCCCCGATCCGAAGAGCGCGTTGGCGATTCGCGTCCGATACGGTATCGCTTGGACGCGCCGCGATTTCAGCGGCTGTGCCCGGGTCGTCGAGCACCAGCCACTGGACGTCGTCCGGCAGGGACGGCCGCGCGGACGCGACCGTGACCCCGATTTCGGCTCCGGAATCGTCCAGCAGATATGCGATCCGCTCCGGTGGATAACGCAGGTCCACCGGCACGAACGTGGCCCCGGTCTTCATGATCGCCCACATGGCGATGTGATAGTCGGCCGAGCGCGGCACGACCAGCGCGGCGCACATCCCGGGTCCGGCACCCCAGGAAAGCAGCTGCGCCGCAAGTCGATCGGCGCGACGGTCGAGTTCGCCGTAGCTGAGAACGCGGGTGCCGTCGATCAGGGCGATCGCCTCGGGAGTCGTTGCCACGGCCGAGGTCAGCAGATCGGGCAGTAGCCGCGGTGCGGGGGCGTCGCCGCCGCGCGCCGGGAGCAGCCGTTCGACTTCCTCGACACCGATCAGTGAGATGTCACCTATCGACCGGTTCGGATCGGCGACGACCGCGTCCAGGACACGCAGGAACCGCTCGGCCAGCGCTGACGTCGAAGATTCCACGAAAAGATCTGTCGCATAGATGATTTCGCCCTCGATCCCGGCCGGTCGCGCATCGTCCAGGCGTTCGGTCAGCATTACCATGAGATCGGTCTTGGCTTGGGCGACACCAGGATCGAGCAGTTCGACATCGACGTCGGGCAGCTGGAACCGGGCGCCTGCGGTGTTCTGCAATCCGAACAGCACCTGATACAGCGGCGTATACGCCGTCGATCGGGGCCGGTCGAGCACATCGACCAATCGCTCGTAGGGGAGGTCCGCATGCGCGAGTGCTTCGAGGTCGATGCCGCGCACCTCGGCCACGAGTTGCCGGAACGACCGGTCGTCGCGGACCGGCGTGCGCAGCACCACTGTGTTGACGAACATGCCGACGAGATCCTCCAGCGCCGGGTTGCCCCGGCCGGCGACCGGCGTACCGACCGATACGTCGTCGGTATGCGCGGTGCGCGCCAGCACGATCGCGAGTGCGGCGTGCAGCACCACGAAGACGGTGGCGCCCTCGCGACGGGCCAGCCGCACAACCTCGTCATGTAGCGGCTGCGGGATGTCGAAGCGGACGCTGGCGCCCGCCAGCGACATGGTCGCGGGCCGAGGGTGGTCGGTCGGCAGGTCGAGCAGCTCAGGGGCGTCGGCGAGAGTGTCGGTCCAATAGGGGATCTGCCGCGCGATCATCGACGATGGATCGTCCTCGGTGCCGAGGACCGCACGCTGCCACATCGCGTAGTCGGCGTACTGGACCTGTAGTGGTTTCCATTGCGGCGCTGTGCCTTTCACTCGCCCGCGGTAGGCCGCGAAGATGTCGCGCGCCAACGGCGCCATCGACGCGCCGTCGGCGGCGATGTGATGGACGACCAGCACCAGAACATGCACGTCGGGGCCGGTGCGATACAGCCGCGCTCGCAGGGGAACGGTGCGGGCGACGTCGAAGCCCGTCTCGACGGTCTGCCGTATCCGCTCGGCCAATACGGTGTCGTCGGCGACCGGCTCCGGATCCAGAGCCGAGTCGACCACGGTCGTCACATCGCGCACGACCTGACACGGCTCGTCGCCGACTGTTGGATACACCGTCCGCAACGGCTCGTGCCGAGCCACCACGTCGCCGAATGCCGCCCGCAGCGCGTCGACGTCGAGTGCGCCGGTCAACCGGGCCGTGAAACTGATGTTGTAGGCCGCTGAGGCGGTGTCGAACTGATTGATGAACCACAACCGTCGTTGCGCCATGGCCAGCGGGATCGTCGCCGGGCGCGGGCGCGGCGCGAGCGGGATCAGCACCGCCCGCGTCCGCCGCGCCAGCCGTGCCGCCAATCCGGCGACGGTCGGTTCCTCGAAGATGTCGCGGATGGCGACTTCGACACCGAGCGCCGTCTCGGCGCGTGCGGCGATCCGAACGGCCGAGAGGGAGTCCACACCGATTTCGAAAAAGTTCGCTCGCACGCTCACTCGCTCGCTCCCGGTGACCGCGGCGACGATATCGGCCAGTGCCGCTTCACATTCGGTGCCGGCGGGGACGAATTCCTCGCCGTCGTCGAATGTCGGTGCCGGTAAGGCGGCGCGGTCGAGTTTGCCGTTCGAGCTGAGCGGCATGGCGTCGAGCACCTCGATGCGAGCCGGCACCAGATACGACGGCAGCACGTGCGAAAGCTGCTCGCGGATCGTGCGCCCGTCGGTCATCGCTTCGGGCACCAGCGTCACATAGGCGACGATGCGTTCGGAGGTCGCGACGGCGACCGCACGAGCCACCTCCGGCAGCGCGCATGCCGCCGCCTCGATATCGCCCGGCTCCACTCGCTGACCGCGCACCTTGACCTGGAAATCGCTGCGGCCCAGGAATTCCAGCTCCCCGTCGCGCGTCCAGCGCGCCAGGTCACCCGTGCGATACATCCGCTCCCCGTGCACCCCGAACGGGTGCGCGAGGAAGGCGGCGCAGGTGAGGTCGGCCCGAGCGTGATATCCGCGCGCCACCTGCACACCCGAGATGTACAGATCGCCGACGACACCGACAGGTGCCGGTTGCAGCCGCTTGTCGAGCACATAGACCCGCATGCCCGCCACGGGCGCGCCGATCGGGACCGTCGCCGGGGTCTGCGCACCGGGCAGGCAGCGGGCGGCCGTGACCACCTCAGCCTCGGCCGGACCGTACCAGTTCACCACCTCGGCCTCGGGGAATACGCGAACAGCTGCATCGACGGTGTGCTGCGCTAACGCCTCACCCGAGACGAAAAGCCTTCGGATGGACGGCAATTCGGTGTCGCCATCGGATTCGAGTAGGACGTCGAGCATCGACGGCACGAAGTGCGCCGTGCTGATGTCGCGGCTCGCGATCAGATCGGCGAGGTAGGCAGGGTCCCGGTGCGCGTCGGGTTCGGCCACCACGATCTGCGCGCCGACCTGCAACGGCCAGAACAACTCCCACACGGCGATGTCGAAGGTAATCGGGGTTTTGTGCAGCACCGTATCGGTGACGGTGTGCGGCCACCGCCGCTGCGCCCACGCCAGTTGACTCATGGTCGCGGCGTGCGTCAGGGACACGCCTTTGGGAACGCCGGTGGAGCCGGAAGTGAACAGCACATAGGCCACGTTCTCCGGTCGCAGCGGCGCACGCCGTTCCGCGTCGGTGATCGGGGCGCCGGACAGTTCGGCCATTTCCAGTCGGTCGATGTGAACGGAGTCGAATCCCGCGGGCAGGCCGTGGTCGTCCATCGAGGTGGTGAGCACCAGCAGCGGACGAGCCGCGCCGAGCACACCGGCGATGCGCGTACTCGGTTGGTCCGGGTCGATCGGCAGGAAGGCAGCACCCGCCTCGACCACCGCATACAGTGCGGTAACGAGCTCGATCGAGCGCCGAACGCTGACCGCCACAATGGTTTCCGGCCGCGCGCCGCGGGCGATGAGCCACCTGGCCAACCGGTTGACGCGTGCGGCGAATTCCCGGTAGGTCAGCCCCTCGCCGTCGGGAAGCCGAATCGCCGGGGCATCCGGGGTGCGTTCGACCTGGTCGGCGAAGGCGTCGACCAGAGTCCTGCCCGCCGAGGCGGGACCGCCGGTATCGTTCCAGTGGTCCAACACCAACTGCCGCTCGCCGGCATCGAGCAGATCGATATCGCCGATCGGCATATCGGCGTTGGTCGTGAGACTGTCCAGCAGACGCACGAACCGATCGGCGAAACGCTGCGCGGAGTCGGCATCGAACAGGTCTGTGGCGTAGGTCAGGCGCAGCGCCATGCCGGTTGGCTCGTTGCCGGGCCCATGCTCCTCGGTCATCATGAGCAACAGGTCGCAGATCGCTGCGCTGTCGCCCGCGTCGATGGTCTCGATGGTGAGACCAGGAAGTTCCACGTGCGCGCGCACCATGTTCTGGTAGGCGAGCATCACCTGGAACAACGGCGCGTGTGCCGTCGACCGTGCCGGATTCAGCGCCTCCACCAGTTGCTCGAACGGCACGGTGGCGTGGTCGAACGCCTCGATATCGTTGTGCCGCACCGCATCCAGCAGTTCGTTGCAGGTCTGCTCGAGCGCGACACGGGTGCGCAGCACCAAGGTGTTGACGAACATCCCGACGAGATGGTCGAGCGCCCGGTGCCCGCGACCAGCGTGCGGCACGCCGATCGTGATGTCGTCACTGCCGGACAGTCGCGACAGCAGTACCGCGAGGGCGGTGTGCACCACCATGAACGTCGTGGCTTTGGCTCGCTGGGCCAATGCCTCCACCCGGCCCTGCAGCTCGGCCGAAATCTCGACCCGCAGCACCGCACCGTGGTGGGTCTGCTCGACCGGACGCGGGCGATCGGTCGGCAGCTCGAGCAGTTCGGGGATACCTGCCAATCGGGTTCGCCAGTAGGCGATATCGCGAAACACGGGGGAGTCCGGGGTGTCGGGCGAGCCGAGCACATCACGCTGCCACAGAGCATAGTCGGCGAATTGGACGGTGAGTGGCGCCCAATCCGGAAGGTTTGCACTGGTCCGGGCCCGGTAGGCGGTCACGATATCGGCGGCAAGCGGTGCCACCGAATAGCCGTCGCAACTGATGTGGTGCACGGCCACCGCGACCACCCAGGCCGTATCCGACAGCTGATACAGCGCTACCCGCAGCGGCACGCCCTTCGACACATCGAACCCGGTGCCAGCGAACGCGGCCAGTCGACAGACCAGCTCGCGCTCCTCGATCCGCAGCGGGGTCAGATCCCAGCCCGCGACGACATCGGCCGCGTCCAACACCACCTGCGTGGGTGTGCCATCGACGGGCGGATACATGGTCCGCAAGCTCTCGTGCCGGGCGACGACATCTCCGACGGCCGCGGCGAGCGCATCGACGTCGAGCCGACCGTCGAGCCGAATCGCCAGCGGCACCACGTAACCGGGGGAGTCCGGATCGAACTGGTTGAGGAACCACATCCTGGCCTGCGCCGTCGACAAGGGCAGGCGCTGCGGTCTCGGCTTCGGCGTCAGGGTGGGCAGAGCAGGCACCCCACGCAGCTGTGCGATGCGTTCGGCCAGCTCGGCGACGGTGGGGGCCTCGAAGATCATCCGCACCGGCACGGTCGCGTCCACGACGGCCCCGATCCGGCTCAGCGCGCGCGTGGCGAGCAGCGAATTCCCGCCCAGGTCGAAGAAGTCGTCGTCCGCGCCGACCGTGGGCAGGCCGAGCAGTTCGGCGAAGATCCCGGCGACGGCCTGCTCCACCAGCGATCGCGGTGCCCGGTAGTCGGCCTCGGGGTCGCTCGGCTCCGGTTCGGGCAGGGCCCGATAGTCGACCTTGCCGTTGGCCGTCAGTGGCACCGCGTCGATCCGGACAATCGCCGACGGCACCATGTAAGCCGGCAGTCGCTCCAGCAGAAAGCGTCGCAGCTGCTTGGTGTCCAAGGTTTGCAGGGTGACCACATAGGCGATCAGGCGTTGTTCGTCACGGTCGCGGTGCACCCGGGCGACGGCCGCGCTCACCTGGTCGTGCGCGAGCAGGGCGGCCTCGATATCGCCCAATTCGATTCGCAGTCCGCGAATCTTCACCTGATCGTCGGCGCGGCCGACGTAGCGCAGGGTGCCGTCTTTGCCCCAGTGCACCAGATCGCCGGTGCGGTAGAGGCGGGTTCCGTGCGCACGGTCGAACGGGTCGGCGACGAAGGTCGCCGCGGTCAGACCCGGGCGATGGTGGTACCCGCGGGCCAGCTGGACGCCGCCCAGATACAGTTCGCCGGTCACCCCCGCCGGAACCGGGTGCAGTCGCGAGTCCAGCACGTGCACAATCACATTCGGCTCGGGTACGCCGATCGGTACGGCGGCGCCGTCCAGCCCGCCCGCCCCGTCGACGTGGTACACGGTGACGCTGACCGCGGCCTCGGTCGGCCCGTACAGGTTGTCGATGTCGGCGTTGCTGACATCCCGCAGTCGCCTGACGGTTTCGGTCGGCAGTGTTTCGCCGATACACAGCACCCGCCGCAGATCCGGGAATTCGCGGCCGATGGCTGTCTCCAGGAACACCGAAAGCAGCGACGGCACGAAATCCGCTGTCGTTATGTGATGTTCGGCGATCAGCCGGGCCACCGCATCCGGATCGCCGCTCCCGTTGGCACCCGCGACAACCAACTTCGAGCCAGATGTCAAGGGGCAGAACAACTCCCAGACCGACAGGTCGAAGGTGACCGGCGTGCGCAACAGCATGACGTCGTCGCCGAGGCGGTAGTGCTCGCGCAGCCAGCGCAGCTGATTGACCACCGCGGCATGCGATATCGCCACTCCCTTCGGTACCCCGGTCGAACCGGAGGTATAGATGACATAGGCCAGATTCTCCGGCTGCAGCGGCCCGAGCCGATCCGCGTCGGTCACCGGCGATGGATCCTCGTGTTCGGCGTCGAGGTCCGCGAGCGTCCATACCGGAACGTGGCTCGGCAGATTCGCGTCGTCGCCGGGACGGGTGAGCACCACCCTCGGCCGCGCTGCGGTGAGAACGGCACGCACGCGATCGCGGGGATGGTCTTGGTCAAGGGGCAGATACCCCGCGCCGGCCGCGTGGATGGCATACAGCGTGATCAGCAGGTCCACCGAGCGCCGCATTGCCACGGCCACGACGGTTTCCGGGCCCACACCACGTCCGATCAACGCGCGGGCCAGCGCGTTCACCCGTGCCGCGAATTCGTGGTAGGTGAGCCGCGCGCCGTCTTCGGCGTCGAGCACGGCGGTGCGATCCGGCGTCGCCGCGGCCTGGACGGCGAACAGGTCCGCGACTGTCGTCGACGGCAGTGGGATCGTCCCCCCGGTCTCCCGCACGACCAGCTCGCGTGCTTCCTGCGCGGTCAGCAACTCGACATCACCGACCGCTCGGGCAGGATCGGCGACCATCGCCCGTAGCAGCAGCACGAATCGCTCGAACATGCGGGTGACCGTTGGTTCATCGAAAAGATCTGTCGCATAACCGAATTCGACGGACATCTCGCCTGGTTCACCATCGCGCCACGCGGTGTCGATGAGATTGAGATGCAGATCGTATTTGGCAACGCTCGGATCGGCGGCCCGCGCCGACACCGTCAGTCCCTCGAATTCCACGGTGGGAATCTCGAGGTTGTGGAACGAGAATCCGACCTGTGTCAACGGCGCATGTGCCGTCGTGCGGGGCGGATTCAGCACCTCGACAATCCGCTCGAACGGAATGTCGGCGTGGTCGAAGGCGGCCAGATCCCTCGCCCGCACCTGCTCCAGGATCTGCACGAAGGATGCGCCGGGCTCGATGCGGGTGCGCAGCACCAAAGTGTTGACGAACATGCCGATCAGGCGCTCGAGTCCCGGTTCGCCGCGACCGGCGATCGGCGTGCCGACCGCAATGTCGCCGGTCCCGCAGAGCCGGGCCAGCAGTGCGGCATACGCGGCGTGCAGCACCATGAAGACCGTCACATCATGGCTGCGGGCCAGCGCGACTATCTCGCGACCGAGGTCGGCTGGCAGCGTTGCCGACACCGTCGCACCACGGAACGATTGCCGGGCCGGGCGCGGGCGATCGGTGGGCAGATCGAGCACTTCGGGCAGATCGGCCAGTGCCGTCCGCCAATACTCGATCTGAGTGGCGGCCGGAGAATTCGGCCCTTTCTCGGTGCCGAGCCATTTCCGTTGCCACAGCGCGTAATCGACGTACTGCACCGGTAGCGGCGGCCACTGCGGCGCTTGCTTCTGCACGCGGGCGTTGTAGGCGGTCACCAGGTCCGCGGCCAGCGGTGCGAGCGATGACCCGTCGAAGCTGATGTGATGGACGACGAGGACCAGGGTGTGCTGCTCGCAGGCGCTGCGCAGCAATGTGATTCGCAACGGTATCTCGCGGGTGACGTCGAATCCGGCCGCGCCGGTCGCAGCGATGCGCGCCTCTACGTCACCGGCCGCCACCTCGATCGGCTCCAGCGTGGGCATCCCCGCCGACACCGGCACGATCAGCTGGTGTGGTCCATCGTCACTGTCCGGATAGACGGTGCGTAGTGCTTCGTGGCGGTCGAGCACATCGGCAATCGCCGCGCGCAACGCGGCCACGTCGAGTGATCCCGACATGCCGACGACCAGCGCGATGTTGTACAGCGCCGAGGTCGTGTCGAACTGATTGAGGAACCACATCCGGGCCTGGGCGGGTGAGAGCGGAATCCGCGTCGGCCGCTCCTGCGCGACCAGCGGTTCCCGCCCGGGTGCCTCGATGGCCTTCAGAGTCTGCGCGAATGCCGCGAGGGTGGGCGCATCGAAGACGGTGTGCAGCGCGACATCGACGCCGAATACGGCGCTCAGCCGCGCCGCCAGCCGCGTCGCCGACAGCGAGTTGCCGCCGAGGTCGAAGAAGTTGTCGAGCACGCCGACGCGTTCGATGCCGAGCACAGCGGCGCACACATCGGCGACGATCTGCTCGGCGGCGTCTCGAGGCGCGACGAATTCGGTCTCGGCGGTGAACACCGGCGCGGGCAATGCCGCGCGGTCAACCTTGCCGACCGAGGTCAACGGCAGCGCGTCGAGCACCGTCAGCGCGTCGGGAACCATATGCGACGGCAGGCGTTGCGCGGCGTGGGCGCGCAGCTCCGCGGCGTCGACAGCATCGATCGCCGGCGTGACGTAGGCGGCAAGCCTCGGGCCGCTTTCCGTGGTCACACTGACTGCCACCGCCGCCGCCACGGTCGGATGACCGGCGAGAACGGCTTCGATTTCGCCGAGTTCGATGCGCTGGCCGCGGATCTTCACCTGGAAGTCGGTTCGCCCGATGTATTCCAGCGTGTGCTCTGGCGTCCAGCGGGCGAGGTCGCCGCTATGGTACATGCGGGCACCCGGCTTACCGAACGGATCGGCCACGAACGCCGAAGCGGTCTCCGCGGGCCGATCGAGGTAGCCGCGAGCAAGGTGAATGCCGCAGATGTACAGCTGTCCCGTCACCCCGACCGGCACCGGCTGCAGATTCTCATCCAATACCAGGGCCGCGACACCGCGAATCGGGCCACCGATCGTGACACGGGCACCGGAGCACAGCGGGTCGCTGATCGCGACCATGATCGTGGTCTCGGTGGGTCCGTAACCATTGAACAACCGACGACCCGGACCCCACACCGCAGCCGTCTCCGCCGGTACCGCCTCGCCGCCGGCCACCAGATCCCGCAAGGAGTCCGCACCGTCGGGCGACATGGTCGCGAGCACGCTCGGCGTGATGAACGCATGCGAAACCCGCTGCGTACGAATCAATTCCGCCAACCGGTCCCCAGCGAAGACATCCGGCGGCGACACCACCAGCGCGGCGCGGTTGGGGTGTGCCATCAGCAGCTCGAGGACCAGTGCGTCGAAGCCCGGAGCCGCCACTTGCAATACCCGTGCGGAACTGTCGATCCGATAGCGTTCCCGTTGTTCGGCGGCGAAATTCGCCAAACCCGCATGCGTCACAGTGACGCCCTTCGGCTCACCCGTCGACCCCGACGTGTACACCACGTAGGCCGCGTTCGAGACCCGGCAGGGCCGGATCCGATCGGTATCTGTCACCGCGGTCGCGGATCGCGAGGCAATGCAGATCTCGCTACCCGGATCGTCCAGCAGCAACCGTGGTACCGAAGGCGGCAGCAGGTCTTGGGCGGCTTCGGTCGTCAGCACCACCTGCGCCTGCGCGACCATGAGCGCGACTCGATCGGCGGGATTGCGCGGATCCACGGGGACGAACGCCGCACCCGCCTTCGCCGTCGCCCACATCCCGACCACGAGTTCCACCGACCGCCCAAGCACCAGCGCGACCTGGTCGTCCGGACCTATTTCCCACTCGATCAACAAACGAGCGAGCTGATTCGACCGGGCATCCAACTCCCCATACGTCATCGTGCGTTCCGCGGAAACGATCGCCACGGCGTCCGGATTCTCGACCGTCAGCAACTTCGCCAGCACCCGTGGCTGCTCGGCAGCGCCGCCTGACGCGGGCACCAGCGCGGCTCGCTCACGCGCCGACAGCGGATCGACCACACCGACGCGCTCGTGCGGATTCGATACGACCGATGCGAGGATCCGATTCAGTCGCCCGGCGAACTCCTCGACCGTCGTCCGATCGAACAGGTCCGTGGTGTAGTTGATCCGCAGACCGAGATCACCTGCGGCGCTGGCATTCTCGGCGACGGTGACGATGAGGTCGACCTTCGCCGGTTGTGGTCCCGGCTGCAGGACCTCTACGGTGAGCTCGGACAGCTCCAGGCTCGGGCGTTCCATGTTCTCGAAGGCGAGGTACACCGGGCACACCGGGTCGTGCGCCGCCGACGGCATCGCATCGACCACCTCCACGATGCGTTCGTACGGCAGGTCACTGTTGGCGAAGGCATCGATATCGATATCTTTGACCCGGGCCAGAAACTCGGCGAACGATTCAGCGCCGCGCACCTGGGTGCGCAGCGGCACCGTGTTGACGAACATGCCGATCAGCGGTTCCAGCGCGCGCTCGCCGCGGCCCGCGACCGGCGTCCCGATAGTAATGTCCGCCGAGCCCGACAGCCGGGCGAGCAGGGCGGCCACCGCGGCGTGCACGACCATGAAGCTGGTGACATTCGCCGCGCGCGCCAGCCGCTCGATCCCGGCGCGTGTCTCGGCCGGGATCACGGTGTCGACGACGTCGGCGAGCATGGATCGGCGAGCCGGGCGCCGACGGTCGGCGGGTAGTTCGAGCGGTCCCGCCAATCCCGCCAATTGTGTTGTCCAATAATGCAATTGGCATGCCGCAAGCGAGTCGGGGTTGTTTTCGTCGCCGAGCATGTTGCGATGCCAGACGCTGTAGTCGGCGTACTGCACGCTCAGCGGTTGCCAGTCCTGCGCATGTCCCTGCGACCGTGCTCGATAGGCGGCCGCGAAATCCGCCGCGAGCGGTGGCAACGACGATCCGTCGCAGCAGATGTGATGCAGGACGACAACCAAGGTGTGTCGTCGACGGTCCGCGGATGCGAACAGCGCGACCCGGATCGGCGGACGTCGGCGCACATCGGTGCCGGTCGAGGCCACCTCCCGGATTCGTCGCTCCAGCTCGTCGGGATCGACGGCCTGCGGGGTCGGATCGAGATCGGCGGCGACCTGCTCGGCGGGCAGAATCACCTGCGTCCCTTGACCATTCACGGCCGGGTACACGGTTCGCAGGGATTCGTGCCGTTCGAGCACGTCGGTCAGCGCCGAACGCAACGCCGCGGCGTCGAGGCGTCCGGTCAGCCGCAGCACCAGCGGAACGTTGTACGCCGCCGACTCCGGGTCGACCTGATTGATCAACCAGATCCGATTCTGTGCCGGTGCAAGCGGAATGGGCTCGACACGCGGCCGTGCCCGCAGCGCGGGGCGGCTGTAGTGCCGACCGGCTTCGATATAGGCGGCGAGTTCGGCAGCGGTCTGCTTGCCGAACAGTTCGCGCACCGACACCTCACGCCGGGTCAGCTCGGCAATACGCACGGCAGCGCTGGTGGCGGTCAGTGAATTGCCGCCCAGGTCGAAGAAATTGTCCAGTACGCCGACCTTCGCAGTGGCAAGGACCTCGGCGAAGACGTCGGTGATGGTCTCCTCGACCACGGTGCGCGGCGCCACATATGCCGCGGCCGAATTGACAGTCGGCTCGGGCAACGCCCGAAGGTCGACTTTGCCGTTGACGGTCAGCGGCAACTCCTGCATTACGACGATGTGGGCCGGGACCATGTACTCCGGCAGCATCGACCCGACGTGCGCGCGCAGCACCTCGGGCTCGCACACCGCGTTGTCGGCGGGCACGGCATACGCGACCAGCCGGGCCGCTTCCGTCCCCGGCAAGTGCACGATGACCACCGCCGCCGCGACCGCACTGTGGCTCACCAGCGCACCGCGGATCTCGTCCAGCTCGATCCGGAATCCGCGCAGCTGCACCTGCTGATCGGCGCGACCGCGATATTCCAACTCGCCCTTGATATTTCGACGAGCCACGTCGCCACTGCGATACAGCCGATCGCCCGGCTCGCCGAACGGATCGGCGACGAACCGTACCGCGGTCAATCCAGGACGGCCGAGGTAGCCACGGGCGAGTTGCGATCCCCCGACATAGATCTGGCCCCAGGCGCCCAGCGGTGCTGGGCGCAATCGTTCGTCGAGGATGTACACGCGCAAGCCGGGCAGCGGTGGACCGATCGTGCTAGGTGCGCCGGGCACGGCGATGTCGGGCGACAACCGGAGATAGGTGACGAAGACGGTGGTTTCGGTGATGCCGTAGCTGTTGGCGAGCACGGGCAGGGTCGGATTGTGTTCGTACCAGTGCGACAGGCCCGTCGGATCGAGAGCTTCGCCCGAGAGAACGACCAGTCGCAAGGAAACCTCGCCGTCGGGCTCCCCGGCCTCCACGTATCGCTGTCGCGCGGCCGCGAATTGATGGAAGGCCGAGGGGGTTTGGCTGAAGACGCTCACACGCTCGCGCGCCACCAAGCGCACGACGTCGTCCGGCGAACGCGTAGCCGGACCGTCCACCACGACCACCCGGCCGCCGGTAACCAGTGCACCGAAGATCTCCCACACCGAATAGTCGAATGCGAACGAATGGAACAACGTCCACACATCTGCGGCGCGGACTCCGATTTCGGCACACGCATTCGTCAGGTAGGTGGCGACCGCGCGATGAGTGATCGGCACGCCCTTCGGCCGCCCCGTCGATCCGGAGGTGTAGATGACGTAGGCGACGTTGTCGCCACGCAGCGGGCGGGTGCGTTCAGCATCGGTGATCGGACGAGCCGTCTGCACACCCGAGTCGTCGTCGAACAACACCACGGGTCCGGCATAGCCGGGCATCCGATCGCGCATGCTCCTGTTCGTCACCACAGCGATCGGATCGGCGTCGTGCAGCACGTACTCGAGTCGATCGAGCGGGTGTGTGAGATCCAGCGGCAGATATCCGGCGCCCGACTTCAGCACCGCGAGAGCGACGATGATCAGATCGGCATCGCGTGGCATGGCGATGGCCACCAGCGATTCCGGCCCGGCACCGAGGGCGATGAGCTTGCGGGCGAACCGGTTCGAGCGCTCGTCGAGCTCACGGTAGGTGAGGGCCGTCGTCCCCGACGTGACGGCCACCGTCGACGGGGTGGACGCGGCCTGTCGCATCAGCAGATCGACGAGCGTCGCAGAGATCGCCATCCCGTCGCGGCCGGCGAGTACGCCCAGCATGCGCCGCTCCTCGGCGGGATCGACGAGTGGTATATCGACCAGGCGGGTGTCGACAGGCGAGTCCAGCATGCGGTTCAGAAAGTCGACGAATCGACCGGTGTGCACGTCGAGTTCGTCCTGGCCGTAGAGGTTGGCGTTGCCGTGCAATTCGATGAGCAGCGGGGCGTCGGCACCGGAGCGGTACATATTGAGCTGCAGGTCGTCCAGGGCCCCTGACGTCAGTGCGCGGTAGTGGCCGACCGCCGAACCGAGCCGAAATCGGGAGTCGAAGAACAAGATATTGACGATCGGACCGAACGAGGTCGCGGCCGCGTCCAACGCGTTGGACTCGCGGCGCAGATCCTCGAACCGGTAGAGCTGGTGCCGCATCGCCAGGACGAGTTCGGACACCGATGCGCGAACCAGCCCTTCCACCGTGGTCGTCGCGTCGACGGCGAATCGGATCGGCACCATGTTCGCCAACATCGCGGCGGCGTTCCGCAAGGGCCTCGTCACACGTCCGGTCACCGGCAGCGACAAGACGACGTCGTCGGTGTCTGTCATGCGGGCGAGAAACGCGGCGAACGCGGCCGCCACCACTTGCGCGGGCGATGCGTGCAGGTCGTCGGCGAAACGGTCGAGCATGGCGGTCAACCGCGACGGCAACCGCCGACCAGCGAAGCGGTCGTCTTCGCTCCACTTGGCGGTACGACCGGACAGACTCACCGCCGGTGGCAGACCGGCGACCTTGTCGAGCCAGTACGCCTTATCGGTGTCGAACCGGCGACTTATGCGATATGCGCGCTCCGCCGCGATGATGTCCGCCAGCCGGGCCGCCGCCAGCCGGGCCGGCGGCCTGCCCTCGAGCAACGCGTTGTAGTGCTCGGCCACTCGGTTGACGGTGTTGAACGCGCCAAAGCCATCGATCACCAGATGATGAGCGCGCGCGTACCACAGATACCGTTCTGCGCCGATCCGGATAAGCCGCGTCGCGGCCAGCCGGTCCCGGGCCAGGTCGACAGCTTTGGTGTTGTAGTCACCGCGCATCCACTCCATCGCCGCCGCGTACGGATCGTCTTCAGCGCTGAGATCCAGCAACGGCTCGTCGTAGACGATGCTGCGGTCGACGAATTGGTACGGCTGACCGCCGGATTCGACCACCCGGACAACAAGAGACTCGGTTTCGCGGCCGGCGTCGTTCACCGCCTTGGTGAACGTGTCGTAGTCTATCGGCCCCTCGATCTCGACGTAGTGCGCGATATTGACGTTCGGGCCTCCTGGCAGATTGTCCGCGAGCCACATTCCGTATTGCGCCCTGGAAAGCGGGATCAGATCCGGATTTCGGTCGGCAGGCGTAGCTGAATTCGAACTCATCGTCTAACCCCTCCTCAAATTCCGAGACACAGGTGCAGCGACCTGCTCGATCCCGGAATTTGCCGTAGGCGCTTTTCCGTACCGATGCAATTACATATGCATTTCATCAACGTGGCAGCGTCCATCCCTTGCTGTCGTCATGCACCGGCCGTAGCGCATTACTCCACTATTGGCCTGTCCCCGACGTTGCTGAGCAACGGTGCAAAAATTCGCCGTATCGGCGACACCAAGGTGTGCGGCCGTCGGCGTGCAGGCATAGAAAACCCCTGCTCACAGTAGTCTATGGAGACCTTGCCGGACACGCGCAGCTATGCACGATATGTCCGGATCGAAATGAGATCTAGTTTGCGGAAGTGGCTGATTCCTCTGTTCGGAATCGCTACCCCGAAGTTCAGTCCCGGTCGGTCGACGGCCGCTTCAGACATTCTCCTGCCCCTTCAAAAGACGCGATGCTCAGACGTCCGCCCACCGGAACTACACGCAGGGACATCCTGTGCTTGCGATATATGGAAAACCGTTGCACCGAACTCATCTAATAGTACTGGAACCCGGCTTATTATGTCTCGCACTCAACGCGAATGTCGACGCTCGCAACACTTCCGCAGCCTCCGGCTTTGTCGCTGTATCCACAACCCGGTGTTCACCCTCCGGGGTGCCTCAGCGTGGGCTCGGAGAGGGGGAAACCGACGTACCGATCTCGAGCACGGGGCATGTGAAAGCACCGAACCCCGTGCCCCGCAACGCCATCCATGATGGCGGCGGGCCGCGGTTCGATCGCGAAGCGGCTGGGCCGCCGGCAGGCAATGGCCTGCCGACGGCCCAGCCGCATTCGCTGTCAGACGTAAATGTAAGCGATACCGTTACTGGTGCCGCCTGCGGTCGTGGCAGTGATCTGCACCGTCCCGGCAACCTCCGCTGGGGCGACGGCGGTGATCTGGGTGGCGGAGTCGACGCTGAACGAGGTCGCCGGTGTGCCACCGAAATTCACCGCCGACGCACCGGTCAGGTCCGTGCCGGTCAGCACGACGGTTGTCCCACCGGCGACCGGGCCGGTGTTCGGCGCCGCCGCGGTCAGGGTAGGAACCGCGATGTAGGTGAAGGAGACACCATCGACGGTTCCACCTCCGGTGGTGACGGTGACCAGCACGGTCCCCGCCGACCCCGCAGGGGTCACCGCGGTGATCTGGGTGGCGGAGTCGACGCTGAACGAGGTCGCCGGTGTGCCACCGAAATTCACCGCCGACGCGCCCGTCAGGTTCGTGCCGGTCAGCACGACGGTTGTCCCACCGGCGACCGGGCCGGTGCTCGGCGCCGCCGCGGTCAGGGTAGGAACCGCGACGTAGGTGTAGGCGACACCGTTGCTCGTTCCACCTGCTGTCGTGACGGTGACCAGCACGGCCCCCGCCGTCCCGGCGGGGACGACCGCCGTGATCTGGGTCGCGGAGTCGACGGCGAACGATGCCGGTGTACCACCGAAACTGACCCCGGTGGCTCCGGTGAGAGCCGTTCCGGTGAGGGTGACAGTAGTCCCGCCGGTCACCGGCCCCGAGCTGGGAACAACAGTGGCGAGCGTGGGCACTGCGGCAAAGGTGAAGGAAACACCATCACCCGTACCTCCAGCGGTAGTGACGGTCACCAAAACCGTCCCCGCCGTCTCAGCAGGGGTGACTGCCGTGATCTGGGTGGCGGAGTCGACGGTGAACGAAGTCGCCGGTGTGCCACCGAAATTCACCGCCGACGCGCCGGTCAGGGCCGTGCCGGTCAGCACGACTGTCGTCCCACCGGCGACCGGTCCTGAACTGGGAACGATGGCAGTCAGGGCCGGTACCGCGATGTAGGTGTAGGCGACGCCGTTGCTGGTTCCCCCCACTGTGGTGACGGTGACCTGCACGGTCCCGGCTGTTCCGGCCGGAGCCACGGCGGTGATCTGGGTGGCGGAATCGACGACGAACGAGGCCGATGGTGTGCCACCGAAACTCACCGCCGACGCGCCGGTCAGGGCCGTGCCGGTCAGCACGACTGTCGTCCCACCGGCGACCGGTCCTGAACTGGGAACGATGGCAGTCAGGGCCGGTACCGCGATGTAGGTATAGGAGACACCATTGCTGGTTCCGCCTGCTGTCGTGGCGGTGACCTGTACCGTCCCCGCCGACCCCGCCGGAGTGACCGCCGTGATCTGGGTGGCGGAGTCGACGGTGAACGAAGTCGCCGGTGTGCCACCGAAACTCACCGCAGAGGCGGCCGTCAGGTTCGTTCCGGTCAGCACGACCGTGGTCCCACCGGCGACCGTACCCGCGTTCGGCACGATCGTGGTGAGGGTGGGTACCGCGACATAGCTGTAGGCGACACCGTTGCTGGTTCCCCCCACAGTGGTGGCGGTGACCTGCACCGTCCCCGCCGCCCCGGCCGGAGTAACTGCCGTGATCTGGGTAGCGGAGTCGACGGTGAACGAGGTCGCTGGTGTGCCACCGAAACTCACCGCCGACGCGCCGGTCAGGTTCGTTCCGGTGAGCACGACTGTCGTCCCACCGGCGACCGGACCCGCGTTCGGCACCACCGTGGTCAAAGTGGGCACGGCGATGTAGGTGTACGCGACGCCGTTGCTGGTGCCGCCAACGGTGGTGACGGTGACCTGCACGGTCCCGGCTGTTCCGGCCGGAGCGACGGCGGTGATCTGGGTGGCGGAGTCGACGGTGAACGAAGTCGCCGGTGTGCCACCGAAACTCACTCCCGTCGCGCCCGTCAGGTTCGTGCCGGTAAGTACGACGGTGGTTCCGCCGGTCACCGATCCGACATTGGGCACCACCGTGGTCAAAGTAGGCACCGCGACATAGGTGTAGGCGACACCGTTGCTGGTTCCCCCCACGGTGGTGGCGGTGACCTGCACCGTCCCCGCCGCCCCGGCCGGAGTAACCGCCGTGATCTGAGTGGCGGAATCGACGGTGAACGAGGCCGCCGGTGTGCCACCGAAACTCACTCCCGTCGCGCCGGTCAGAGCAGTGCCGGTCAGCACGACGGTGGTTCCGCCGGTCACCGGACCCGCGCTGGGCACCACCGTGGTCAAAGTGGGCACGGCGATGTAGGTGTACGCGACGCCGTTGCTGGTGCCGCCAACGGTGGTGACGGTGACCTGCACGGTCCCGGCTGTTCCGGCCGGAGCGACGGCGGTGATCTGGGTGGCGGAGTCGACGGTGAACGAAGTCGCCGGTGTGCCACCGAAACTCACCGCAGACGCACCGGTCAGGGCCGTGCCGGTGAGTACGACGGTGGTTCCACCGGTCACCGATCCGACATTGGGCACCACCGTGGTCAAAGTAGGCACCGCGACATAGGTGAACGAGACACCGTTACTGGTTCCCCCCACAGTGGTGACGGTCACCTGCACCGTCCCAGCCGACCCCGCCGGAGTAACCGCCGTGATCTGGGTAGCGGAGTCGACGGTGAACGAAGTCGCCGGTGTCCCACCGAAACTCACTCCGGTCGCGCCTGTCAGGGCCGTGCCGGTCAGCACGACTGTCGTCCCACCAGCGACCGGACCCGTGTTCGGGACGATCGTGGTGAGTGTGGGCACCGCGACATAGGTGTACGAGACACCGTTGCTGGTTCCCCCCACTGTCGTGACGGTGACCTGCACGGTCCCGGCTGTTCCGGCCGGAGCCACGGCGGTGATCTGGGTGGCGGAGTCGACGCTGAACGAAGTCGCCGGTGTGCCACCGAAACTCACCGCAGACGCGCCCGTCAGGGCCGTGCCGGTCAGCACGACCGTGGTCCCACCGGCGACCGGACCCGTGTTCGGGACGATCGTGGTGAGTGTGGGCACCGCGACATAGGTGTACGAGACACCGTTGCTGGTTCCCCCCACAGTCGTGACGGTGACCTGCACCGTCCCTGCCGCCCCGGCCGGAGCGACGGCGGTGATCTGGGTGGCGGAGTCGACGGTGAACGAAGTCGCCGGTGTGCCACCGAAACTCACTCCCGTCGCGCCGGTCAGAGCAGTGCCGGTCAGCACGACTGTCGTCCCACCAGCGACCGGACCCGTGTTCGGGACGATCGTGGTGAGTGTGGGCACCGCAACATAGGTATACGAGACACCGTTGCTGGTTCCCCCCACAGTGGTGACGGTGACCTGCACGGTCCCGGCCGCCCCGGCCGGAGCCACGGCGGTGATCTGGGTAGCGGAGTCGACGGTGAACGAGATCGCTGGTGTGCCACCGAAACTCACCGCAGACGCGCCCGTCAGGGCCGTGCCGGTCAGTACCACCGTGGTCCCACCAGCGACCGGACCCGTGTTCGGGACGATCGTGGTGAGTGTGGGCACCGCGACATAGGTGTACGAGACACCGTTGCTGGTTCCCCCCACAGTCGTGACGGTGACCTGCACCGTCCCTGCCGCCCCGGCCGGAGCGACCGCCGTGATCTGGGTAGCGGAATCGACGGTGAACGAAGTCGCCGGTGTCCCACCGAAACTCACCGCGGTCGCGCCGGTCAGGTTCGTTCCGGTCAGTACGACGGTGGTTCCGCCGGTCACCGATCCGGCATTGGGCATGATCGTGGTGAGGGTGGGTACCGCGACGTAGGTGTAGGCGACGCCGTTGCTGGTGCCACCGGTTGTTGTGGCGGTGACCTGCACCGTTCCGGCGGCTCCTGGTGGGGCGACGGCGGTGATCTGGGTGGCGGAGTTCACGGTGAACGAGGTCGCTGGTGTGCCACCGAAACTCACCGCGGTCGCGCCGGTCAGGTTCGTGCCGGTGAGAACGACGGTGGTTCCGCCGGTCACCGATCCGGCATTGGGCATGATCGTGGTCAAGGTGGGTACCGCGACGTAGGTGTAGGCGACGCCGTTGCTGGTGCCACCGGTTGTTGTGGCGGTGACCTGCACCGTTCCGGCGGCTCCTGGTGGGGCGACGGCGGTGATCTGGGTGGCGGAGTTCACGGTGAACGAGGTCGCTGGTGTGCCACCGAAACTCACCGCGGTCGCGCCGGTCAGGTTCGTGCCGGTGAGAACGACCGTGGTCCCGCCGGTCACCGAACCCGCGTTCGGCACGATCGTGGTCAAGGTGGGTACCGCGACGTACGTGTAGGAAACGCCGTTACTGGTGCCACCCACGGTAGTGACGGTGACCTGCACCGTCCCGACCGAATGGGCTGGTGCGACGGCGGTGATCTGGGTGGCGGAGTTCACGGTGAACGAAGTCGCCGGTGTGCCACCGAAACTCACCGCGGTCGCGCCCGTCAGATTCGTTCCGGTGAGAACGACCGTCGTTCCGCCGGCGACGGGACCCGTGTTGGGGGCGATCGTGGTCAAGGTGGGTACCGCGACGTAGGTGTAGGCGACGCCGTTACTGGTTCCCCCCACTGTCGTGACGGTGACCTGCACCGTTCCGGCGGCTCCTGCTGGGGCGACGGCGGTGATCTGGGTGGCGGAGTTCACGGTGAACGAGGTCGCTGGTGTGCCACCGAAACTCACCGCGGTCGCACCGGTCAGGTTCGTGCCGGTGAGAACGACCGTGGTCCCGCCGGTCACCGAACCCGTGTTGGGGGCGATTGTGGTCAAGGTGGGTACCGCGACGTAGGTGTAGGAGACGCCGTTGCTGGTTCCACCTGGTGTCGTCACCCTCACCTGGACCGTCCCGACCGAATGGGCCGGAGCGACGGCGGTGATCTGGGTGGCGGAGTTCACGGTGAACGAGGTCGCCGGTGTGCCACCGAAACTCACCGCGGTCGCGCCCGTCAGATTCGTTCCGGTGAGAACGACCGTGGTTCCCCCGGTCACCGATCCTGCCGTGGGTGTGATGCTGGTCAGCGTCGGCACCGCGGCATAGGTGTAGCTGACGCCGTTACTGGTTCCGCCCGAGCCGGTGACGGTCACCTGCACCGTCCCTGCCGAATGGGCCGGGGCGATGGCGGTGATCTGGGTAGCGGAGTTCACGGTGAATGTCGTTGCGGTCGTACCGAATCGGACGGTCAGCGGGCCGGTGAATCCGGTGCCGGTGATCGTCACGCTGTTCCCGCCTGCAGTGGGTCCGGCGGTCGGGGAGATGGAGGTGATGGTCGGAACGACGACGTAGATGTAGGTAACCGGGTTGCTGGTGCCACCAGGTCCGGTGACGGTGACGGTGACGAACCCAGTGCCCGCGGGGGTCACTGCGGTGATCTGCGTGTCGGAATTGACTGTGAAAGAGGTCGCGGGTGTGCCACCGAAATTCACCGCGGTGACTCCCGTCAGGCCCGACCCGGTGAGTGTGACTGTCGTTCCGCCCGCGGTCGATCCTTGGCTGGGACTGATGCTGTTCAGCGCGGGAACCGCGAGATAGGTGTAGGGCACCCCGTTGCTGGTGCCCGCCGAGGTGGTCACAGTGACCTGTACGGTACCGGCTGAGCCGGCGGGCGCGATCGCTGTGATCTGTGTCGGTGAATCCAGGGTGAAAGTCGTTGCGGTAGTACCGAATCGCACGGTAGTCGGACCGGTGAACCCCGTACCGGTGATCGTGACGCTGGTTCCACCCGTAGTGGGTCCCGAGGTCGGGGAGAGAGACGTGATGGTAGGCACGATGCTTGCCTCCTTGCTGCTGTGTAATTCCTTTGTGCCCCGGGCGGTTGCCCGAGTTGCTGTGGTGGCCCGCAACTTCCATTAACGTCCCTGAAACACGACACCGACTGTCCTGAGGGGTTCGTTTTCGTCCGTTATCGAATTCCCGCCGCCAGCTGAAGATCTGGAGACTGCAGGTCGGGTCGGCAACAACTACCGGCCCTGCGTCCGATCGCCGTGATCATGAGTAACGTCACGGCCGTTGGATATGGCGCCGCACTGGTGATCTCCAGACTTGCGCCGCAACGGGTTTCGTCACTGATTGCGGAGTCTGCGGTCCCGTGCCGCAGGTGTGCGCCCGACGGGGTCGTCTGCCGCGCCGCGCTGCCCGGCCTTTTCCGGGTGCAGCTTCGCTGCTTTGGCACGGCGTGGCTCGTGTCGCGACCGCACCGCCGGGATGGACCGAACCATCGGCGGCAGCGAGCTAGCAGCCAGGCTCGATCGACTGTGGCGATCAACATGATCCCGGTGCGAACAATTGGGGGCGGGAACCCCTCTGTCCAAGGGAATTTCGGCAGCGAGCACCAACGAGGGTGCGGCAGCACAACCGACCCTGACACAGGAGGAATGAATTACATCGACGGCAGGCAAGGTCTGAGTGTGAAAACGAACGAAAACGGATCGGAGATGCATTGCTCTGCAACAGGGTAAGGGGGCTTACTGGAAGTAACCACCCGGTGCATTCGAGGAATCATGATCGCGGCAAAGGAGGCAGCGTCATGCCTACTATCACCTCCCGCTCTCCGACCTCGTGCTCCGCATCGGGAGACGCGAACGTTATCCGGTGGGTACCGGATTCGCCGGTTCTTTGATCGTGCGATTCGGTTCTGCCGCGACCACCTTCACCGTCGATTCGGATACTCGAGTCACCGCGACTGCGCCTGCCGGGTGCGGGTCAGTGCCACCCCGTCGGAGGGACCCAGCAACAGTGTCTGTTACGTTGCGATACCTGCGTTGAACAGCACCAGTCCCATCCAAGGGCCTGGCGCTACGCCTAGCCTCACCGGGACCGGCCTGTCGACCGCCACTGCGATCCTTCCGTCGACAGCGTTGCGCCTACCTCGTTAACCAGCGACCCGGACATGCAGCTTTGCGCTCGCCCCGGCCGGGAGGGGACGGTCGAGCTCACCATAGCCACGGTGGGTGGGATCGGTAACAGAGTCTCCTACAGCTATGTCCGAGCGATACTGCGTCCGGGCGGTCCCCGGACAGCGTTGATGGCACGTGCGAGCTGCGGTTGTAAATCGAGTCGCCGCCACCAGGGTGGTGGCTTCAGGGGTAAGGGGGTTTCATTGGCTACCGTTCTGAAGATGCTGCTGGCGGAGCAGCATCTCAAGAGCCATTCGGATTTCCTGGCCGCGTACGATAGGTGCGCCGCGCAACTCGATCCTCCCATCCCTCCTGGTTACGGGCCAGCGAAGACACAGTTCTACCAATGGCTTTCGGGCAGAATGGTCGGGCTTCCGCGCGACTACCATTGCCGGGTGCTGGTCAGGATGTTCCCTGGCTGGACGATCGAAAGATTGTTTCAGATGGCAGATGCCGCACCAGTCGCAGCTCGCGGGCGCGAGCTGGATTCTCCTGGAACCGACATCGAGTTCGAAGCATTTCTCGGAGCCGAGATGATCACCAGCGGGATCACTCTCGTGTACCCGACCTTCGAACTACCACTGCGGCCTGTGCGAGCATTCGATGCGGCCGAGGCCTCCTATCCGAGTGAATTCGGGAAGGTCCGCGCAGTTGCGGCTGATCATCGCTCGGATGTGCTGGCTGCCTTACCGGAGAAGGAAGTTCGCGGACTGCTATACGTGTTTTCCGCGTTACGGCGCCAACCTGGTCTTGTGACTGATATCCGAGGCGACCGGGAAGTCGTCGCACACGGCGACCGCCCCTATATCAGTTTTGGACTGACTTGCAACGACTGCACACGAATGTATCTCGAAAGCGTCGATCGTCCGCTTTTCACTCTCAATGGAAGTGGTGCTGAAGGCGATTCCCGTTCAGAGCAGTTGGAGTTGACCGATGGTAGCCGGTATGGCTCGACCGGAGGTCGCAGTACCGGTGTCATCGCGCGAGTGCGACCGAGCCCGGATCTGCACCCTGACCGATACTGGATATTCTGCGCGGGTTTAGGCCCGCGTGGTACCACCGGGGCAAGCTGGTATCTCGCCAACTCCTGGAGTCATTTGCAGCGACGTGCCGGTGATCGCGAGTTCGTCGCAGTGGTCGGTGTCGATGAGGACTCCGACGACACGGCCCGCTTGGAGCATCTGCTGATCGAATCGGCACCATGAATCCCAACCCCGATTGTCGTTGTGCTTCATCCGGTTTCCCGCAGGGTGAGGGGGCGCTGGCGTGATGGATGCGTCGGCGATAATCGCGGAATCGGACCCGTCGACGTGCTCGACGACGCAACCCCGACACGCCCAGGTCCCACTTCACATCTCTGCGGCAGTGCCCGTTCTGCGGTGGGCGGATTGTGAGCGCGTCGCGGTAAGGGAGCCCGCGTGAGGATCTCGAGATCCGGGTTGTCGTTTAACGCGAGGCCAGCGCGAACCGCGACCAGTTCCGATAGCTTCTGCCGCATCTCGCGCCGAGTCGTCGGTGCAGCACTCACCAGAGAAGGCTAGCTGTTGTGTTTTTCGCGAGGGAGTACCGACTGGATGGATTGCGGAATCCCGTTGTGTGGCATTGCCTCTCGGTACTACTCGGGCGGTTCGACAGCGCGGTTGCGCGTCGCTCGGCGACCTCGGGGGCGGGAGTACTGCTCAACCTGGCCCCGATCAGCCCGGACGGGTTCACCGCCCTGGTCGCACGGGTCCGTGATGGCGGCGCGGTCGTCTCCACGACACCGACCGTGACGACACCGGGCGACGAGGAGCGAAACGTCCGCGCGGCCACGATCTTCGTCCACCCCGACGCGGACGTGCTCTCGCATCTCGTCGCCCTCATCGACAGCGGCGACCTCCACGTCGAGATCGCCCAGCGCGTGCCGCTGAGCGAACTGCCCGCGATCCACCAGCAGGCCGACGCGGGAGAAATCCACGGCAAGGTCGTGGCCGTCCCACCCGCCGTCTGACGATCCCGCCTCGACTCGCCAACTCCTGAAGTAATCATGCCCCTGAACCTTGATCCCGAGGTCGTCGCGGCCCCCGCCCCCATGGGCGAGGCCATGGCGGCGACCACCTGACCTTTGGTTGGCGACATCTCCGGACGCCGAGCCACGTGGGCCGGAGACGCGGCGCGAACCATTTGATCCGCAGCAAACTCGCCAGCTGAGCAATCCGAGCCCCTGGAATTCGGGCCCCTGGAATTCGGGCCCCCTGGAATTCGGGCCGTGCGCTGACTACAGCCCGAGTCCGTGCGCCAATACCGGCCAGGATGCCTTCAGTTCGTCATCCCAATACCCCCAGGAGTGGGTGCCGTAGGGGCGGCGTTCCACTGTTGCGGGTATCCCCAGGTCCGCGAGGCGGGCAGCCAAGTTCTGGGTGCACTGATCGACCGCCAGTTCGACGATGCCGCCGACCAGGATCTGGTTCGCCAAGGCGATTTCCCCACCACCGCCGACCAGGTGGCGATCGCCGACGTGGTCGTAGGGGCCGGGTGTGCCGTTGCCGCTCGAGAGATAAATGTCCATGCCCCGCAGGCCGGCCGCGTTGACATAGGGATCGTTGGCGATCCACATCGGATCATCGGGCGGGCCGTACATGTTCGCCACGTTGCCGCCGCTGTAGGCCGAGGTGAGACGGACATAGGCCTGGCCGAGCGGGTCGGAGATCGCCGCGCAGCCACTGTAGGAGGCGACCGCCTTGTACAAGCCGGGCTTGGCGATGGGCAATTGCAGGACCGAGGTACCCGACATCGACACTCCGGCAATGGCATTCACCCCGGTGGTGCCGAGTTCGCTGTCGATGAGCGGGGGCAACTCCTCGGTCAGATACGTCCTCCACTTCTGCACTCCGAGATGTGGATCTGGCATGCGCCAGTCCGTGTAGTAAGAGCCCGCGCCGCCCAGAGGCTGCACCACATTGACATTTCTCGCGGTCAGGAACTCGGATGCACCGGTCTCGCGGTCCCACGACGCCTGACCGATTCCTCCACTTCCGCCGCTCAGCAGATACAGCACGGGCCGCGGCACCGAGCTGTCGGCTGCACGATCAACCTTGACCCGATATTCGCTGTTCATCGCCGAGGAGTACACGGTGAGCAACACGTGCCGGTCGTTGACGATGTGAACTTCGGTGATCCGAGAACCATCCGGCGCCATCATCGACGTAGCGGGTGCAGCTGGCAGTCCGATCCCCGGCTCGGCCTCGGCGGTCGGCACGATCGACGTTGCCGCCGCCAAGGTCAAAACTGCAATACCGGCGGCCTTGACCAAAGCCGCACGGGTGATGAGCGAGAGTTCTTGCAACTTCCAGTCCTGCTTCTTCTACGCCGCAGTCAGATTCAGAGCGGCAACTGCTTCATATATATGCACCCGAGGTCTGCCAAGCCGTGAAGGACGGCAGATTCTTCGAGACGGTGAGATTCTCGCATTGGTCTGTCGTGGCCTTGAACGACACCTTGCCGCGCTGGCGCATGTGTGCGAACAACTCCGGTGCGGTCTCGACAACCGTCGCCGACCCGGCACACGCCGGTGACGCGTGCGTCTGCCCGATCGCAGCGGCATGGCTGCCGGGCTGGGGCCGGCCGCGACGGGGATCACCGTGGTTACCCTGGGAGCCGCCGAAGTCGGTGACGCGGGCGGCCCGCTGCTCGTCTCACGATGCGCAAGTCCGTGCTGTGCGCGGTCGTCGCCACCGGTGCGCGGCCGGGAACGGCATCTTGTCACGTTCTCGCTGGTGGAACAGGGGCTGGATGTCCTGTTCGAAGCCGAAGCGGTCAGTAGTCCCAGACGGCCGGAATGCAGCGAAAGGCGTTGCCGGCGGTCGCAACGTGGCAGACGGACGGGAACGGCAAGTGAGTGGCCACCAGCGCCTCGCGGTTGGCCGCCAGCTCTTGTAAGAGACCGACGCGGACGCGGGCAGCCTCCTCGGGGTCGTGTTCGAAACCGTTGAACCAGTCGGGGCGGTCGAACGCGACCTGGAACACCGCGTCTCCGGCGAATGTCAGACGGTCGCCGTCGGATGCCAGACGGACCACGCTGTGCCCGGGGGTGTGTCCGCCGGTGCGACTGGCGACGACCCCTGGCGCCACCTCGTGCTCGGTCTCGAACGGCCGCAGCCGGCTGCGGTACTCCTCGAGGAACCGGGTGGCGGCTGACCGAAGCGCGTCGGGCACTCCCGCCGGCATGGAGGTGTGGGAGAAATCGGGTGACTCCCAGAATTCGGCCTCGGCGGTGGCCACGTGGACTCGCAGGTCCGGACGTAGTCCGTGCCCCAGCCCGTTGCCGAGTAGCCCGCCGATGTGGTCCATGTGCAGGTGGGTGAGTACCACGTCGGTCACGGATGCGGTGTCGATGCCGGCGGCCTTCAGTCGCATGGCCAATCGCCCGGCTTGCTGGAAGTCTGAGAACTCTGAGCCCAGCCCGGCGTCGATGAGCACGGTCTGGTCGCCGCTACGCACCACGACAACGTTCAGCGGCCATTCGAGCACGTCCGGTGGCAGGAACATGTCGTCCAGCCACGCCGCCAGCTCTGCCGAGTCGGCGTTGTAGGCGATCGTCTCGGCTGCGATCGGTAGTACCCCATCGCTGATCACCAGCACTTCGATGTCGCCGACCTGCAGCGCGTAGCGCGACGGAACCAACTCGTCGAGTCCCGGCTTGCCGGACTGTGAGGGGTTGTCCGAGCTCATGATCGTCTCCCTTGGGGTCGTATGTATCTGGGGTCGGTGCCCTGGATGCCCAGGGCGGTGGGGGTAGCTGATTTGTGTTTGCAGTTGTTGTGGCTCGAGAGGAGTGGCTGTCTTGTCGCGCTGAACGCTCCGGCTAACGATCGAGATCCGGTTTGTCGCCGGTTGGGAACCTGATTCCCGCGACGCTCCAAACGTTGGGGCAGCCCGCGCCGAGGAGCGCTTCGGCGATCGCGAGGTCGAGGCTCTTGCTCGCGCGCTGACGCCGGCGGCTGTGCCGCTCGGCTGCGGGTCCATGGTTCGACGTCCCTGGTCAGCTGCCCGCTGCGGTGGCGATAATGTCGGCGACGGCAACGGGCTGGGATACGAGCACGGCGTGTGAGGCGGCGATCTCGGTGGTGTGCGCGCCGATGCGGTCCGCCATGAAGCGCTGCGAAGCGGGCGGGATGATGTTGTCGCCGGTGGGGATCAGGGACCAACTGGGAGTGTTCGACCACGATGTCGGCCCGGACGGCTCGAGGTTGGCCCACAGCGCGGTCGAGTGCTGGTGGGCCAGCATGGTGGCGGCCGTCGCATCGCTGACATCGGGTGCGAACACCCGGTGGAACGCGTCGGCGGCGATGTAGCCGTCGAGGTTCGTGCCGCCGATCGCGTGAGCGTCGTCGACGACCTTGACCTGTAAGACGGGCGGGAGCAGCTGACTGCCGGGGAATCGGATCGGATCCAGTCCCAGCTGGACGGGCTCGCCCTGTGCCGGCGCGAAGGCGGCGACATAGACGAGGGCCTTCACGTTCGGGTTGTGGGTGTTGCTGATCACCGCGCCGCCGTACGAGTGGCCGACGAGCACCACCGGCCCGGAGATCCCGGCGAGGGTCTTCTCGACGGTGGCCGCGTCATAGCTGGGTCCGCGCAATGGGTTGTCGGGGACGGCGACGGTGTAGCCGCGGCCGCGCAACTCGGCGGCGACCGGGTCCCAACTGGTGGTGTCGGCGAAAGCGCCGTGCACCAAGACGACCGTCGGCAATGGTTGGGCGGCGGCCGGACCGGCCAGCGTCGCGGCCGAGGCGGCGACGAGGGCGATCGTGACGAGTGCGGCTCGGGCGAATCGAACAAAGCTCATGGCGTGCTCCCTCGCTGTATGCGCATGACGTGGTCAGGCCGGATCCGGCGGCGATCATCGGATTGTGTCTCGACGCTTTATGCTGCTGCATCGGTAAAGCTTCAAATCCCGCCATTCTGAATCGGCTGGCGGAGTTGGAATGTACGGCTCGGTGTCACGTGCTCTGGTCTGATCGCGGGAGTGGTTGGGATAGTGCGCGGCCGGCGATGAGGGCGGCGGTGGTGCCGGATGCGGCGCAGCCGATCACGATCGACCAGGCTATCGGCCCGAGAGGTACGCAACCGAAGAACCGGTTCACTCCGGGGGTCATGATGATCGTGGCGAGCAGTACGGAGCTGCCTGCCACGGTGGTCCAGACCAGGGGGCTGCGCCGGCCGATCACCAGTGTCTGTCCGAGCTGTGTGCCGACCAGGGCGGCCAGCGCCATGGTTTCCGCGCGGCGGCGTCGGCCGGTGGCGCGGCCGAGCAGCCAGGCCGCGCCGGCGCCGACGGTGGTGCAGGTGCCGCGTACGGCGACCGCTTGCAGGAAGTCGGTGCCGATGCCCGGTGGTGGCCCGAGTGTCGTCTCGGTCGTGTCGCTGTCGTCGGCGGGCCGGGTGTCTGCCAGGGTGATCGCCATTGCCGGCCCGAGGTCGGTGAGTAGGTTGACCACCAGGAATTGCCGGGTGCCGATCGGGGCTCGACCGGACAGCAGGGTGCCCAGGACGGTGAACGCCACCTCACCGGCGTTGCCGCCGACCAGCACGCCGATCGCGTCGCGTACCCGCTGCCACATGCCGCGGCCCTCCGCCAGTGCCTCCTGTAGGACGGTGAGGTCGACGCCTTCGGTAAGGATCAGGTCGGCGGCCTCGCGTGCGGAGACCGATCCTCGGGCGGCCAGCCCGATCCCGACGTCGGCGGTGCGGATGGCGGCCGCGTCGTTGCTGCCGTCGCCTGCCATTGCCACGGTGTGCCCACGCCGCTGGAGCGCGGACACGATGCGTACCTTGTGTTCGGGTGATACCCGCGCGAAAACCGTTGCCTGCTCGATCAGTTCGGCTTGGCCGTCCTCGTCGAGCGCGTCCAGGTCGGCGCCGGTGGCCACTGTGTCGGCGCGGATGTTGAGTTGTTGGGCGACCGCGCGCGCGGTGATGGGGTGATCGCCGGTGATCATCCGCACGCTGATGTCGTTGCGGGCCAGTTCGGCGAGCAGTTCCAAGGCCTGTGGGCGGGGGCTGTCGGCGATGCCGAGGAAGCCGAGGAGGGTGAGTTGCTCGATTTCCTCGGTGACGTCGTGTGGGGCGGCGGCGAAATCGCGGCGTGCGACCACCAGGACCCGCAGCCCTTGGGCGGCCAGTCGCCGCACCGCTGTCTCCGCGTCGCTGCGACACTCGGGTGTGAACGGCGAAACCTGATGGCGGTCCTCGTCATCGATGCGCAGGATCTGATCACAATGTGGCAGGAGCACTTCGGGGGCGCCTTTGACGGCGAGCCGGATGTGCCGTCCGGTGTTGCCCACTGTCGCGGAGTAGCCGCGGAAGCTTTCGAACGGCACTTCGTCGATGGGATCCCAGGTGTGGGGTGGTCTTCGGCCCAGGTGGGTATCGGCTGCCTCGACGACGGCTTGATCGGTGGCGTGTACCAGTGGGGTGTCTTCGGGGTCGGGGCAGGCGCGGGCGGCGGCGCGCAACAGCACCCGCGACCCCGGTGTGCTCGCGAAATGGTCACTGTCCCACTGGTGGTCGAGGTCGGCAAGCGCGACGAGCCGTAACTGGCCTTCGGTGAGGGTGCCGGTCTTGTCGAAGCACATGGTGTCGATGCGGCCGAGCGCTTCGATGGTGCGGCTGGAGCGGACCAGCACGCCGCGTCGGGACAGGCGGCGGGTGGCGGCCAGTTGGGCGACCGTCGCCACCAGTGGTAGCCCCTCGGGGACGGCGGCGACGGCGACGGCCAGACCGTCGGCCAGGGCCGGGCGCAGCGCCAGTCCACGCAGGAAACTGGTGACGGTGACAGCGGTTCCACCACCGAGGGTGAATGGCAGCACTCGTCCGGTCAGGCTGTGCAACTGCTCCTGCACGCCGCCTCTGGGCGGTGGCCCGGCGGCGGCGAGGGCACGGCCGGCCTCGGTTCCGTTTCCGACCGCGACGACCACCGCGCGCGCCTCGCCGCTGACCACGATGCTGCCCTCGAACACCATGCTGGTGCGCTCTGCCAGCGCGGCGCCGGGTGTGGCGGGGGTTTGCTTTTCCACGGTCACCGATTCGCCGGTGAGCCCGGACTCGTCCACCTCGAGCCCGTCGGTTTCCAGTAGCCGGGCATCGGCTGGGACTACCTCGCCGGTGGCGAGCGCGATCACATCACCGGGCAGCAGATCGTCTGCGGGAGTTTCGATTTCGCCGTCTTCGGTGAGTCGGCGAGCGGTCAATCGCTCGCCGAGCAGCAGTTTGTGCAGCGACATGCGGGCGCGGCGGCGCTGCAGGGCCGAGGCTGTGGCGTTGAGCCCCAGCACCATGCCGACAAGCACCGCGTCGGTGGGCGAGCCCAGCAGCGCGGAGGCGACCGCGCCGACACCCAGCAGCGGTGTCATCGGATCGGCCAGCTCGCGGCGCACGTCTGTGACCAGATCGGCGAGAGTCTTTGCGGGAGTGGCCAATCGCTGTGACATGCGGCTGGCGGCGGTGGTGACGTGCGAGCGAGGCAGCGGTGGCGGCCGGTGCGGGGCAGGCAGTCGAGCGGCCACCTCGTCCGGTTCCAGCGCATGCCACGGCACCAGCCGCACCTCGGCCGGTCCGGCCACGCGGGCGGCCCGGCGCGCGGAGTTCAGGCCCGTGGCCCACCCCATCAGGGTGGCCGCCGCGACCGGACCGGTGGCGCGCATTGCCCTGGCCTCAGCGGGACCGGACGCGAGCAGCAGACCGCTGAGCGTGGCCGCCGACAGCGTCAGGACCCGGCCGCGCTCACTGACGTGGCGCGCTGGACCGGCGGCGGCGATTATCTGTCGTACCGAACTCAGATCCGGGCACAACACATCCGCCTGCCACGGGATCCGCGCCGGAGTGCCGGGGCTCAGGGTGGCGATACCGATCGCCAGATCGGCGGCACCTAGAGCGCGATGTGCGTCGGTGCTCACTACCGCCACTACATGTCCTTGCTGCTGCAGTCGCCGTACCAGCTCGGACACCGACCCGCCCGCGGGCACGAATTCGTCTGCACTGGGCCGTAATTCGCCGGTGCCCTCGTCGCCGATAAGTACCACCCGCAGGCCGGCCTGTCGGGCGGTGGCCAAAAGTCCGGCCGCACCCGGGTGTGGCTCGTTACCGATCAGCACCCGCCCGACCACACGTCGGTCCTCATGCAGCAGGTACCAGCGCGGGCCACCGAAATCATCTCCGGGGCCGGGATCGGTGCCAGGTGATTGCGGGGCGTCGTCGGCAGCGACGCCCAGGTGCAGATCCTCGCGCTGGTGCCGAGGTGGTGGCGGGATGGGCAGTTTCTCACCGTTGCACCACAGCAGACGCTGGGCGGCGCTCCATACGTGTTCGACCGGCCAGCTGTCGTCATGGGATTCGGCGTCGAGCACCACGGCCTGCCGACCGCGCAGGGCGTCCCGGTCGATGACCACTGCGGTGACCCGGTCCAGGCGGCGCCACATGAGCGGGTCGAGGGTCAGCACCCCGCGCGCGGCCATGAGGGTCGACAGCGCACCGGCGAAGGTCTCGCGACCAGCTCGCGCCGCCTTCGGCACGCCCGCCGCCACGGCGTCGGCGGCATCGGCGACGTCGCGGCCGCCGGTCAGCGTCGCAGCCGAAGCCAGTGCTGCCGCGCTGCTGACCTGGCTGGTGCAGCGCTCGATCGGTCCATGCGGCAGCGCTACCGGCCGCGGTTCGGGGGGGTCGTATTCGTCGACGTCGGGCAGGTCCGGGTCGGCGATCAGCTGTTCCCAGCGCCGCCACTGCGCGAAGCGAGCGGTGGCCTCGACCAGCCGCACCGCCCGCTGCATCGCATCGGCACACAGGCCGGTCACTTGCGAGTCCAGGGCCTGGCTCAGGGCGTTTCCGACCACGATCACAGTGTCGGCGCGGTGGCGGCCGAGCTGAGCTTCCACGGCGCCGCGCAACCGCGGCTGTCCGTCCACCAATGCCACCGCGCCCCGGAGCACTTGCGCCGGCGGAGGCATCGGGAGCACTCGCCCGGTGACGGCCGCACCGATGCCGATGACATCGCCGGCCAGCTGCAGCGCCGAGGTCAGTACCGGCTCCCGATCGGAGGGGTGCTCGAACCGGCGGTTCCAAGGGGTGTCACTGGTTCCGGCAAGATCTTCGACACGTTCCAGGATCGTTTCCAGCTGTGCCGCGGACAGCCGTTGCGGGTCCGCGGTCACCGTGACCCGTCCAGTGGTGGCATTGACGTGGAACCAGCGCACTTCCGGTTCCTGCTCGAGGTGCTTGCGCACCAACTCGGCCACCCGAGCGTTCTGTGCCGACTGCAACCCGCGAACTTCGGCGTGAATACGGTTGGCATGCACCGTGATCCGCCGCTGCCTCCGCATCCGTCGCGGATCCACAAGGGCGCTCAGTTCCCGGCCGATGCCCTCGGTGAGTTCGGCGGCCATTTCGGCGACTGCTGGGTTCGTCAGCCGCGCTGCCACCGCGACCGGGCGCCGGAGCAATCCCAGCGTGGCCGCGGTCGCCGCCAGGGGCAGCCGGATCGGCGCAGTAGCCAAGCCCTGCAGAGACCCCATCACTTCGCGCGGGTTCGCGCCCGCGCAGAAGCGGCGGCGGTCTTCTTCGGCCGCGTACCTGTACGCCGCCGCGGCTGTGGCTTCTTGGCCGCGGCTTGCTTGCCGGATTCGGTTCTTGTGTGCCGCAGCAAGTAGGCCGCACCCGCGATCCCGCTCGCTGCCACAGCCACTGGCCATTCGACCAGCCCCGTCACACCCGCCGCGACGACGCCGAGCACAGTCGCGGTCGATACGTCGATCCCACTACGAGCGCCGGAGACAGCGCCCTCGACCGTGCCGCGCGCTGCACCGGTAACCGCGCCGACCGCGGCTCCACCGGCCGCTTCGACCACATGGACAGTCGCCGATGCCGTAGCCCCCAGCTTTTCCACGGTGCCCGATGCAACGCTCATCATCCACACCTCAGTCGTAGTAGGTAGCGGTAAACTTCCCTCCTGCGGAAACCAGTGCGTTGCCAGCATACTCGTGATTCCATTTTCCTTGATGGCCGAATCAGTCCGCATGGCGGAGACCGAAACGCGCGCGTTCGAGTCTCTCATCGCTGGCGCAGACGAAAAGGCGAGGTAAACGACGGCGTCGGCACGGTCTTATAGATGCGGTGACGGAGTTTCAGCCACTCAACCCGTCTGAATTGCCAACAGATTGCTAACAACCCGAACACGACGGCGCCCCCGCCCCACATCGAGGTGATCGGCTCCGTCACGGAGGCACCGAAGATGCCGGATGGCGCTGAAGCTATGACGATCCTGGATACTCTCCCCCTCGATGCGAGGGTTCACCACCGCATCGGCATTCCGGTCCGGCCTACGGCTACGTCATCGAGGGCGAGATGCTCTTCGAGCTGGAAGGCGAGCCTCCGCGGGTGATCGAGGCGGGTCAAACATTCTGGGAGCCGGGTGGGGACGTCATCCACTACCAGGATGGGAACAACCTCGATCAACACTCACCGGCAGGTCCGACACCATGACCCGAGTTGTAGTTATCGGCGGTCCTGACCGGTACTCAGGTGGTTGTCGACGTATCGAACTCGCCGTCGTTCGACGATGATCCGGTGCTCGAATTCTTCACCACCTCGACCCGAAACCTCCTTGCGGAGGAGAAGGCGGCCGGTGCGGGCCACCACGTCACGCTGTCGGTGGTAGTGCGACTCCCTCGACAAATATCTACAACGGATTTCAGGCGCGGAACACTTGCTCGACAGTTGTATTTCGTTGTTGTGCTGGATGGAGATCAGCGAGGTCGATCAGAACTGTTCAGATCCGGCGGTCGAGTGAGATGCTGGTCCGCTTTTGTTCGGCGAAGGCCTGTATGTCGTCGTCGGGGGCCAATTCCTCGGCACGGTAGCCGATCGCACTGACGATGCTGCCGCGGACAACATCGTAAGTGTCGGTGTAGTAGAGCACTCGGCTCACCCGGGTGTAGGCCGGATTGGTGCCGCGGTCGGTGCCAGAGAGGTTTATGTTGGCGGTGAACCAACCCGACCGGGCTGCCAGCAGTGTCGTGAGAACCCGAGCGGCCGCGTCGGGAACCCAGGCCCATTCCCAGCTGTCCGGCTCGGCCCATGGCCCACCGACCTCACGCGACAGCGCGATTCCGGATACGCCACGCGCTCCCGCTTCGAGCACGGCGCCGTAGGTGCCGCTGACATTCAGTGTGCCGCCGAGGTTCTCACCCGCGTTCACTCCGCTGAGGCACAAGTCGACTGGCGGCACTACCCCGGAGGTCAGCGCGAAGATCACACAGGCCGCGGGTGTAGACCCCAGGTGGATCGTGGGTATTCCGGCGACCGGTTCGGCCCACGCCCAATCGACGGGAACGCCGCTGCGCCGTGACTGTCCGGCGCCCGACATCGGTCCGCTCGGTGCAACCACAGTCGCGTCCAGACCGAGCGCGCGCACGCTTTCCGCTAACGCCCGTAGTCCAGGCGCGCGATAGCCGTCATCGTTGGTGATCAGCAGGTGCATCGCTAGCCTCCACTCGGGCTCCGGTCACCGGATCGAAAAGGTGCAGACGGTCCACCGGAACACTCGCCTGGACCCGCTGCCCGACGGCAGGTGCTGGGCCGGTCGCGGGCACCGTCACAGCCCATCGGCCCGACGCGCCGGTGCACTGCACGATTTTTGCGTCCCCGGTGAACTCGACGAGGTCGACCACGCCGTGGACGACCAACCCCGGCTGCCGGTTCGCACCGTCAGGCACGAGCATCCCGTCGCCTGGCCGCCAGCCCAGCCGTACTTCGACCGGCGCATGTGGTATCGGGCTCAGGAGCCGTGCCTCGAGACCCGGCCCCGTCAGCTCGTCACCGGTGTCGCTCATCGTCACCTCGGCCACGTTCATGGGTGGGCTGCCCAGGAACGTCGCGACAAAAAGATCGAGCGGGCGCCGGTACACTTCGGCTGGGCTGCCGACCTGCAGCACCCGGGCGTCGTTCATGACGACCAGGTGAGTAGCCATCGACAAGGCTTCGAGCTGGTCATGAGTAACCAGGACAACTGTATTGCCGAGCTCGCGGTGCAGCCGGACCAATTCCACCCGCGCCTGCTGGCGAAGCTGGGCGTCCAGCGCGGATAGCGGCTCGTCGAGCAGCAACACCTTCGGTTGCCGTACGATCGCTCGGGCCAGACCGACGCGCTGTCGTTGACCACCCGATAGTTGCGCCGGACGGCGGTGGCGCAGTTCGGTGAGCCCGAGGCTCTCGCATGCATACGCCACGCGTCGCTCTATCTCGGTCCGGTCCAAACCGGAATTGCGGTTGTGCTTGGCCTCCAGCCGCAGGCCGAAGGCGATGTTGCGCTCGACCGTCATGTGCGGGTACAGCGCGAAGTCTTGGAACACCATCGAGACACCGCGGCGCCCCGGCGCGTAGTCGGTGACGTCGGTGCCGTCGATCAGCACCCGCCCCGTCGTGGGACTGATCAGACCGGACACGATTCCCAGCGCAGTCGATTTCCCGCATCCAGATGGGCCAACCAGCACGGTCAGCGACTTACCCGGCACGTGCAGGTGATCCACGGCGAGGGCCGGGTGGTCGTCGCCGTATCGCTTGGAAATACCGTCGAGCACCACACCGGCCGAGAGATCGAGCTCGGTACTCGGCACGTGAGGCTCGGTCAGACTGACACTGGTCATTTCGATCACCGCAATCCTGAATGAAGGAAGGCGTCCGCAATCCGTCGCGCCGCCAGAACATAGATCACTACGACTGGCAGCGAGGCCAGCATCGCGGCCGCCAACATCGGCCCGAACTGGGGGTTCTCGGGGCCGACGAACAGCGCCAGACCCGGCTGGATGGTGGTGTCCTCGGGATTCGGCATCACCAGCAGCGGCCACAGGTATTCGTTCCACGTGTTGATGAACAGCAGGATCGCGACGGCACCCAGGCCCGGGCGCAGCAACCCGAGCACGACGTGGCACAGGATCTCCCAGGACGTCGCGCCCTCCAAAACCGCCGCGCCGATCAGCGACGGCGGCACCGAACGGATGTGGTCGCGCAGCAGCAGCACCGCGAGCGCGCTGACCCCCAACTGTGGGATAACCAAGCCGATCGGGCTGCCCTGCCAACCGAATCGCGCCGTCATCAGGAACTGCGGAATGATCAGCGCCTGCGGCGGGATCAGCAGCGCGACACCGACGGCGGCCAACACCAGACCGCGGCCGCGCGCCTTGTCGAACCGCACCAGCGCGTAGGCCGCGGGCAGCGCCACCACCATTGTCGCGATGGTCACACCCGCAGCCATCAGCAATGTGTTGAGCAGCAACCGGCCAATCGGGAACCGGCCCAGCGCCAACTGGTAGTTCTCCAGGCTGGCCGGCCACGGAATCGGACTCAGGTCGAAGATCGTCGTCATGGGTTTGAACGACGTGGCCAACGCCAACGCCACCGGAAGCAGCATCAGCACGATTGCTGTGATCAGCAGTAGTTGCCGTCCCACCGCGTTATCGCGTCGCACGGAATCTCCTCGACAGCAGGGAGTAGGTGGTCAGGAGCAACCCGAACGTGAGCGCGATGACGATGGCCGCTGCGGAGGCCGTGCCTGCGTCGAAAAAGGTGAACCCGTAGGTGTAGAGCCGGTAGTACACGTTGTCGGTGGCTCCGCTGGGTCCGCCCTTGGTGAGGACACCGATATTGGTGAACAGCCATGGCCATACGACCACCATGGACAGCAGTCCGAGCAATATGATCGGTCGCCGGAGTTGGGGGACGATGATCGCCCGGGTGATCTCCCCCTTAGTGGCGTCGTCCAGGCGGGCGGCGTCGACGGTCCGGCGGTCCACATTCGCCAACGCCGCGCCGAACAGCAGCGTGTTGAGCGCGACCACCTTCGGCACCGTGACGGCCACCACAGTTGGTAGCGCGGTGGCCGGATCACCGAGCCAGTTCACGCGCTCCGCGCCCAGGCCCTCGAGCACCTGGTTCAAAATCCCGTGCAACGGATCGAGGATGAACTGCCAGGCGAGCGCATTGGCCACCGGCGCGAGGACAACCGGCAGGAACAGCAGCGTGCGGTAGAACTCGCTGGTGCGGCCGGGATGCTTCCATAGCGCGATGGCCAGTGCGCAGGGAACGACGGTGGCGAACGGCAGTATGTATAGCGCGTATCGAAAGGTGTTCCAGGCTGCGTTGCCGAATTCCGGCTGGGTGATCAGGGTTTCGTAGTTGTCGAGTCCGTTCCATTCGATGTTGGGGGAGACCATGTTCCAATCCAGCAAGCTGAGCACCGCGGTGAATACGAGCGGACCGTAGACCCAGACCAAGAGCGAAACCATTGTCGGCGAGAAGTACAGCCAGGCCACGGCCGACTCGGCCGCGCGCTGGCGCCGCGGTGTGGACAGCACGGTGAGCGTCATGACCGGGTCCGCACCTCGAGCAGTCCCCGGGTAGTCGCGAGTGCCTCTGCGTAGTACCGGGCATGCCGCATTTCGATGATGATCGCCGGGTCTCGTGGGAAGGGGGTGGCGAGTACGTCTGCCAGCGGGATCGTTCCCCATCCGGGCGGCAGGTGCAGGTCGCCTTCGCCGAGCAGTTCCAGTTCGTACGGATTGGCGTCGGGCTGGCGCGGCATCCGGCCGAAGTTGTCGTGCAGGTGGACATGCCCGACGATCGGTGCCACCTCCTGCACCGCCGCCAGGTAGTCGTAGCGCAGGTAGCGCGCTGCTAGATAGGCGTGGCCGACATCGAGGCACATCGACACTTGTGGATGGTCGATCGCCTGGACCTGCTCGGCGACCAGGTCTAGCCGCATTCCATAGGACCGGCGGGTGAGTACCGCCGAGGTCGGGGCCCGATTCTCGACCGCGATCATGATCCCAAGGGTGCCCGCCTCGTCGGCGAGGGCGCGCAGCATTGTCCGCTCGGTGGCCATGCCGGTGGTCAGTGCGTCACCGTCGCTGTACAGGTTTGGCAGTACTCCGGCGTGATAGACCAGCACTTCGGCGCCGATCGCGCCGGCTATCTGCAGATCCGCCAGCAGGCCCTGACGCTGCGTGGCAGCGGATCCGGTGTCGAGCAGGTTGCCGGTGCGACCGGAGGAATGCCACGAGCTGTGCAGGGTCAGCCGTAGCGGGCAGTCGGCCAGCGCGTCCCGCAGTTCCTCGACCCGGGCGCGCTGTACCTTTCCGCCGATGACAACTCCGAGGCCGCAACCGCCGAGTTCGGCGTAGTCGAATCCCGCGGCCGCGACTTCATCGAGGTAGCAGCGCATCTCCTCGAAATCGGATTTCAGGAGTTGCTTGCCCGCCCATGGGTTGACTGTCAAACCGATCTTGATCGGGACTTCTCCGTCACTCGGGGCGCTGAACGGTGTTGTATCGGTGGAAAGTTGGTGTGACATTTGATGTCTCTCTGCAGCAGGGCGCATCTTCGGAGCTGCCCGGGGCCGGGGCTTGGTGACTCAGTTGAGCGAGCGGATCTTCACGGCGGCAGCACGCAGCGTTGCCGCCGGGTCGGCGCCGCGCAACACGATCGGCTCGACGGCCTCGTCCTGGAGGACAACCACGCCCTGGTTGGACTGCTTGCCGGGGAAGGCCGTGTACGGGACGAGATCGGCCAGTTGGTGCACGGCCGATCCAAGACGTGGGTCCGCAGCGGATGCGGCCGACGTGCGCAGCGGCAGATAGCCCATCTGTGAGGCGATCAACTTGAAGCTCTCGTCATTGGTGAGGAACTGCACGAACTTCCACGAGGCTTGCGCCTTGGCGCTGTCCTTGGCCAGGATCGTCAGGCCGGAGCCGGAGAAGGTGGGCCGGGCCGGTAGGTTGTCGAAGGTGGGGAACGGCGCCACCTGCAGGCCGAACTTGCCCTTGGCCGCCTGGTCGAGCGTCAGCAGCCCGCCCGCGGTGGTGATCAGCATGCCGAGCTTGCCAGAGCTGAAAGCGCTTTGCGCCGACGCGAAGTCAACAGCGGGCTGCGCACCGGACTTGGTCAGGTCCTGGACCGTGGACAGAGCAGTGATCACCGGTGCTGAGTCCACCGTGATCTCGCCGCTGCCCGAAACCAGTGCGCCACCGGCGCTGTTGACCAGCGACTGGGTCAGATAGTCGGACTTGCCTGGGTCAGCAGCGGAGACATACACGCCCTCGGCGTCCGTCTTTTCCGTGATAGCCAGCGCGGCCTGCTTCAGTTGCGCCATCGTCTTCGGCGGCTGGCTGGGATCCAGGCCCGCGGCGCGGAATAGGTCGGCGTTGTAGAAGATCACCGGGGTTGCCATCAGGAATGGCATCGAGACCGGCTTCTTCGCACCGGCGGTCGGGGTGGCTTTCAGCACCGACGGGACGAAACCTGCCATGGTCGTCTGCCAGTCATCCGCCGAGGTGATGTCCTCGAAGGAGCGCAACGGCAACGTCTTCGAGGCCTGCGCGACCTTGCTCCAGCCGATCTGCGCGACGTCGGGCGGGTTGCCCGCGACAACTTCGCTCTGCAGTTTGGTCAGCGCGTCGGCCACCGGCACCGATTGCGGGTGCACCGTGATGTTCGGGTTGGCTGCCTCGAAGTCGGCGATGAGTTTCTTGAGCCCGTCACCGACGGGATTGGCCTGGCCGTAGGTGTAGGACAGGAACGTGATGGTCACAGGACCGCTGGGAGCGGTGGTGGCGTTGTTCTGACCGCAGGCGGCCAGCAGTGCGGTGACCGCGACGAGCGCGATCCCCAATCGGGCCCGCAGGCCGTAGTGGTGGGATTTCATGATCGGCTTTCTCTGGAAAGAGGCATTCGGATCGGGCGGCGGCGGAGTCGGCGACTGTCGTGCGGTGGTCGTCATTTCAGGGTTCCTCTGTCTACCCGAATTCGATCGAAACACCACTGGGCCACATGATTTGCTGTCACCGAAATATTCGGAATTTGCGATGCATGCTTGGACGATGGACAAGGCATCGCCGCTGGTCGGTGTCAGGCCGCCACCTCTCGCGTACGGCACATCGGAGTCTTCCATCAGACCGCCGAGCACAGCAACGTGAAACCAACTATTGATCAAATGCCATTCGAGATGGATCGGACGCCTTTGTGTTCAGGTAGGCCGGTGAGGGCTAACGATTAGGCTGGACGTCATGTCGGCGTCAGGGGTTTCCGCAGCACAATGTTCACGGTGTTGTGGTAGTCGCGGCGAGAAGCGCGGGGATCATTTGGCTTTCGCCTACATAATCGGCGGTGCTCATGGTGCCGTGATCGCGGTAGCCGCGAAGTGAGGTGAATATGCCGGGCGGCGGCAGGAATTCGTCCAACACTCACCTGCCATTCATCGTCACGTACCACGATGATGCGCGATGCCGCTATACAGGCCGGTATCGCAGACGAGTCACGTACGAATCACGCGAGGCACACCATGGAGACAAGGCATATCGAGGCTTTCCTCGCGATCGCTGATGAGCTGCACTTCGGACGGGCAGCGGCACGGCTCCACCTCACACAACCGTCTATAAGTCAACAGCTCAAGCGACTGGAACAATATTTGGGCGTCGAGCTGGTTTCGCGTACGTCGAGGGTCGTCCAGCTGACGCCCGCCGGCGAGGCGTTCCGTGCCGACGCACGGCGAATTCTCAGTGAGGTACACCTTGCGACGAGCACTGTCCGTGACATCGCGGCGGGGCGCATGGGCAAGATCAGCATCGGTTTCAACGGTCGGGCGGGCCAGCTGATCATGCCCAGGTCGTTAGCCCAGCTCCACGCGAACTATCCCAACATCACAACAAACCTCAGCTCGGGTCGCTCCGGACCCCAGCTCGCGGGACTCACCTCTGGCGAGCTGGATGTCGGGCTTCTGTACGGTAGCTCGTCGAACAGCGCGTCGCTGCTGTCTCGGCGTCTCCTTCCGATGCGCATCGGCGCTCTCGTCGGTCACCGGCATCCATGGGCCAACCGGTCGTCGATCGCTGTCAGTGAGCTGGCCGACATGCCGTGTGTGATGTTCAATCGCGGAGCCAGCCCAGCGATGCACGACGCCATCATGGCCGCCGCGGAGCAGGCGGGCACGTTTCCGAAAATCGCTGAATACTTGAACGACTCCGCGGCCACCGAGATCATCGTGGCGGCCCGCCCATACGTGGGGTTCGCGTCGTTCATCAGTGCCGACGAGCTGAGACCGATGGGGCTCAAAGTAGTCCGGCTGGTCGACCCCGAGCCGGTGGTAGAGCTGCAGGTCGCGTGGCGCGTTGACAGCCCGAACGAGGCGGTGCTGGCATTTCTGGACAGCCTCGACGCGACGACGAACTACCTGGAAAGCACCGTCCGGGGCATGGTCTGCAGCGAGTCGCTGGCAAACTGCGCTGGATAAAGACCTCGACCAGGATTGCACCTGCTACTGCGGACTCTCGGCGGAAGCCCAAAACCGCATGCCCGGCCGACTGATGTGGACGGGTCCGTCGAATTCCGCGGCGGCCTCGGCGAGTCGAGCCTGTTGCCATTCGTCCTGGGGTGCGCCGAAATGCGTCAGCACCACCGAGCGTGCGCCCCCAGCAGCGGCCGCCTTCCCGACCTCGGTGGCCGAAAGATGGCCGTGCGAGGTTTGATCCGACTCGACCAGCGTGGCTTCGGCAAGAAAGATATCGACGTCGGCGGCGAGGGTAACCAGATTGTCGTTCCATCCGGTATCGCCCGTGAAACCGATGCTGCCGGCGGAACTGTCGATCCGGACGCCGCAGTCGGGTTCGCTGTGCACCATCGGCACCAAGCCGACGGTGCAATCGGCCAGGGCGTAAATTCCGTCGCGCTGGTACTCGATGACCTCATAGGCCAGCTCGAACGCCTTGTTCAGGCGTGACACGGTCTTGACCGGGAACAGTTCTGCCAGTCGATCCAGCGTCACGCGGGCACCTTCCGGAACGAAGAGCTTGATCCGACGATCCGGGGTCTCGGCGTGATGCATCACTTGCTTTCCGATGGGCAACACGTCGTAGCAGTGGTCCATGTGCATGTGGCTGATGACAATCGCGTCGAGTCGGCTCGCATGAATGTAATTGCTGAGCATTACGGCGATTCCGGGCCCGCAGTCGAGAAGAATTTTCGACTGACTGGTTTCGACTAGATACCCCGAACTGGCTGCGCCATCCGCAGGCATCGCAGCTCGATTACCAACAATTGTCAATCGCATTCGACGCGCCTCTCTCAACTGGATTTGCTGCGACAAGGATATCTTCTGGCGGTATCGCACCGAGATGTATCGGAAATGCCGATGCATATATAGAAATTCCGCATTGATCGACATACTCGGTGCACGGACGCGGTACGTGACGATGAATGGCAGGTGAGTGTTGGACGAATTCCTGCCGCCGCCCGGCATATTCACCTCACTTCGCGGCTACCGCGATCACGGCACCATGAGCACCGCCGATTATGTAGGCGAAAGCCAAATGATCCCCGCGCTTCTCGCCGCGACTACCACAACACCGTGAACATTGTGCTGCGGAAACCCCTGACGCCGACATGACGTCCAGCCTAATCGTTAGCCCTCACCGGCCTACCTGAACACAAAGGCGTCCGATCCATCTCGAATGGCATTTGATCAATAGTTGGTTTCACGTTGCTGTGCTCGGCGGTCTGATGGAAGACTCCGATGTGCCGTACGCGAGAGGTGGCGGCCTGACACCGACCAGCGGCGATGCCTTGTCCATCGTCCAAGCATGCATCGCAAATTCCGAATATTTCGGTGACAGCAAATCATGTGGCCCAGTGGTGTTTCGATCGAATTCGGGTAGACAGAGGAACCCTGAAATGACGACCACCGCACGACAGTCGCCGACTCCGCCGCCGCCCGATCCGAATGCCTCTTTCCAGAGAAAGCCGATCATGAAATCCCACCACTACGGCCTGCGGGCCCGATTGGGGATCGCGCTCGTCGCGGTCACCACATAACGGTACGAGCAGCCATGTCGGGCGCGTACGTCCTGGACCTCTGGCCTGCCGGCGCGATCCGCGTCCGTCTGCCGCCCCATGAGAGAACCCGAGAAGAAAGAAACAATGATGAGGAAATTCGTAACTGTGGCGGCGGGTCTGGCTGTCACAGTCGGTATCGCGTCCGGCTCGGCCGTCGCGCAGCCCGCTGGTGATGACGGCGCGGTCGCCTTCACTGCCCACGCGACCGACACCCAGTCCATCGTCACCACCGATCTGGGCTCCATGGTCGTCGAAGAGGGCATCTTCAAGATCAAGGCCGCCAATGGCACCACGGTCGCGGGGATGCCGCTGAAGTTCCGGGTCGATGACTTCGAGTTCCCGATCGCCGTGGACATCGCCGATCACACGGCGACGTTGACACCGCAGTTCGACATGGCGTACACGACCTACAAGCCGGTGGCGCTCCCGTTCGAGGACAAGGCTCCGTGGAAGACCGACTACGACCGTGAGCAGGCCGCGTGGTCCCGCATGACCAGCACCATCAGTATGGGTGCCACCCTCGGCACCCTGATCGGTGGCCTCGGCGGCGCCGCAGTCGGTTGTGTCCTGGGGGGCATCGCCGGTGCAACTGTCGCGGCGGCGGCGATCGTCGGCCTGTTCGGCGCGTTCATCCCCGCCGCGGCGATCGGCTGCCTCGGCGGCATCATCGGGGTCGGCGCCCTCGGCACGGTCGCGGGCCAGTTGCTCGTGACCGGCCCGGTTGCGATCGGAGCGGCCATCCAGTACTTCGCCACTATCAACCAGCCGCCCATGACGCCGGCGAAGTAGGTAGAGGAGAAGATCCCAGCGGCGTTCGTTGGGGGACACCCGACCCCGTTCGGCCCTCCGGCCGAACGGGGTCTTCGCTGTCGAGGGTCCCGCAAGCGCCTCCCCGGAAACCGGGTCGGCAAGATCGTCGGCAAGCTCCCCTCATGCCCTGAGCCAGAATCAACCCCGCGCCCGTGAATACGCACCTGCGCCCTACTCCTGGCTGACCTTGATGAAACAGGCTATCCCACAACGCAAATCAATGCTGCCGGTCTACTCGCACCGGCAAGGCATCATCGATGTTCACGGTGTCGCCGCGGCCCCGACGAACATTCCGTGTTGCTGGCCGAACAGTTTGCGGATCCGTGAACGACCTTCTCGAGGGCGCTGACCTCGGCGACGCCAGCACCATTGGCGGCTGCTTGCATCGCAATTCGGGGCTTACTACATACGTGGCCACATCCACATGGACCACCCCTCGAAACCGTTTCCGCCCCCGTGCTATCCGTTCGCCGACTGCGGTCCCGCCTTTCGCTGACCTTCCGAGATCCGCAGTCCGACTGCGTACTCCGGTCAGGACAGGCCGGGTTTCCCGGACGATGATCAGCTTCGCCACCTCACCCGTGCCCACGTAGATGCCGACCACGCGGTGGAAACGGAATGCTCACGATGGTCGACGTAGCCACAGGATGGCGGCTCATGGGAGACGAGCATCAGATCAATATCTGCAGTGGGTCTTCAGGTGCGTGCCGCTACCGCCGGTACGGGTCGTCGAGGCTGGTCGGGGTGCCGGCGACTTCCAACGCGTCTACCGGGTAGCCCGGTCCGGCAGTGTAGAAGCGCGCTCGGGTGCGGCCGACGGGCTCGAGCACTCCTAATGTGACGAGGTCGCGCAGATCGCGTTGTGCCTGTTGCAGGCTCAGGCCTTCGGCTTGTTCGTAGCGAGTCCGGCGGACCCGGCCGGACATCGCGACATCGTGCAATGCGCTGACGACTCGTTCGTCCAGGCGGATACCCGCGACGTATTCCTCGAGCATCGCCCACACCGTGCCGGACCGAACCCGACGGGCATGCACGGTTTGGGCTTGCTGGTGGTAGGCGGTCAAGCTGAACCGAATCCATTCGGACACATCCTGATCCGGTTGATAGGTACTGCCACGACGACCGAGCACCTGGTAGTACTCCCACGTATTACCAGGTCTGCCCAGCCACGCTTCGATGGCAGAAAACTCTGGTGCGATAACACCTTCCCGCGCGATCATCAGCGTTTGCAGTGATCGTGACATGCGTCCGTTGCCGTCGGCCCACGGGTGGATGGAAACGAGGTGTAGGTGCGCCATCGCGGCGCGCACGAGCAAATGCGTGTCGTCATCGGAGTTGAGCCAATCGGCGAGCTCTCCCATCAAAGCTGGCACTTGATCGGCGTCGGGGCCGGTGTAGGCGGCGATACTCGGGTCGCGGGCGTCGGTCACGTACGCGGGGCCGCGTCGCCACTGCCCGGCCGGGCGGCGTGCGGTGTGCCGGTGCCCTTGCAGCATCCAATGCAGCGCGTTGAGGAAGCCATTGCTGTAGGCAAAATCGTCTACATCGTGCAGCGTTTGTATGTAGGTCATCATTCGCTCGTAGGCCAGCGTCTCGGCCTTGTTTTCCTCGGAGACCTCGACGTCGCGTTCGCCTGCGATCAGATCTTCCACGTCGACGGTCGAGACCCTGAAGCCTTCGATGGAGTTCGACGCGGCGACGGCGTCCGCGGTGAGGAACTTACGGAGGCCACCTGCCCACTTGCCTGGTTTGGCCTGAAGTTCATGGCGCAGTTCCGCGCGCATCCGGTCCACGTCAGTGAGGGCATGGATATCGGCGGCGGTCAGGGCTGGCGTCGAAAATAGCACAAGACAATGATAGAGTGACGTAATCATTACGTCAAGAATGCGCCCCTTCCATAGCGGGCCTGGGTGGTCGGTTCGACCGCCTGGACAGCGGTTCATGCCATTGGTTCGACCTGGATCTGCCCGATGTGATCGCGTTGCGCACCGCGATCGGAGTGAACGCCGAGCGAACTCTCGGCCGCCCGACTATACAAATGACAATCATTTTCATTAAAATACCTCGAGGCTGCGCAGCCACACGTTCGCACGCACAGGATCGAGGAATCCAAGCAATGATGAGGAAATTGGGCGCGCCGACCGCGCTGCTGATCGCCGCCCTGAGCATCACCGCGAGTCCGGCGCAGGCCGCTCCGAGCGAGGGCGTCGGCTTCACGGCCAGGGCTACCGAGTCGTCGACGATCATTACCACCGATGCCGGGTCGATGGCTGTCGAGGATGGCGCGCTGAAGATCAAGGCGGCCGATGGCAGCGTCGTCGCGGGCGCCGAATTGCGGTTCCGGGTCGACGATTTCGAGTTCCCGATCGCGGCGAATATCGCCGATCACACCGCGACGCTCACGCCGCAGTTCGATCTCGCGCATGCCACCTACAAGCCGGTGGCGCTGCCGTACGAGGACAAGGCGCCGTTGACCGCGCCGGTGTCGGCGGACCCGGCTACCCGGTCCATAGCGCATCCAGGGGCACGACAAACGCGCCTTCGTCATGTCGGTACATGTGCGCGCCGGTGTAGAGGATGATTGCTGCCGCGAGTCGGTTGCCGAGGCGGTCACGAAGGGCGCGGATTCCGCGGAGGTCTTCGCCGTGGACTCGGCTGCCTGCTTTGACTTCGAAGGCGATGACGCGTCCGTCGTCGCTTTCCAGGACGAGGTCGACTTCGTCGCCGGACCCGGTGCGGAAGTGTCCGTACGAGACCGGGCCGTCCCACCAGCTGACCTGTTTGAGGATCTCCCCGACGGTGAATGTCTCGGTGAGGTGGCCGTACTCGGAAAGTGCCGCGGGATCGGCTAGTGCGATCTTTTCGGGGGTCAGTCCCATGCGCCACGCGGCGACCCCGGAGTCGACCAGATGAAGTTTCGGTTGGCGCGCCACTCTGGATCCGAGAGTTGTTCCCCAGGCCGGTAGCCGGTAGACGAGGAAGACCGCCTCCAGCAGCCGCAGGTAGTTCTCGGCGCTCGATTTCTCCATGCCGATGGCCTGTGCCGCGGCGGAGATGTTGAGCACCTGGCCGGTCCGCGCTGCCAGTTGGTTCAGCAGCCGGGGCAGCATTTCGCGCTGCCGGATTCGGCTGATCTCGATCACGTCCCTTTCCAGAACCAGATCGAGGTAGTTTGCGTACCACCGAGACCGTGAGCGCCCCGCAGGGCGGCGTAACGCCACCGGCATACCGCCAGCAGTGATGCGGCGCGCGTATTCGTCTCGTCCCGTTCGAGAAGCAACTCCGGTGTCCTGCGGCAGTCCGCCGTTGAGCAGGTTGTGTACGAAATATTCTGGTGTTCCATCGATTTCGCCCTGCGACAGAGGGAGTACCTGAACGATGTCGACCCGGCCCGTCAATGCCTGTCCGGCTTGTGGCAGGGTCGCGTAGCGTGTCGATCCCGCGAGTATGTACCGGCCGGGGCGCAGGTCTCGGTTCAACTCGGCTTTGATCGCGTCCAGCAGTTCCGGCACGTGCTGATACTCGTCGATCAGGACGAGATTGTTCCCAGCGACGAAGCGGCCAGGATCGTTGCGCACCGCCGCGCGTGTTGCGGGGTCGTCGCAGTCGATCACCGGTCGCTGCATTGCGTCGCCGATGTGGGCAAGTAGGGTGCTCTTTCCGACCGTTCGTGGCCCGTTCAGCACCACGACAGGTTCCTCGGTGATCCGAGACCGGATAACCGAGGTCAGTCGTCGGTTTGCGATACCGGTCAGAGTGGCGTCCATGTGAAGATCTTGGCATGATCTTCCGCATTTTCACAGCGTTTTTTCCGTATCTACCTGGAATTGATTCCGCGTCTGCGCCCGTCTGATTCCGTGTCGGTTTATGCCGATCCGCTCGCCTGGCATGGCCCCACCGACCGCCGCTGAGTAGGCCCGGGGCGCGGTGTCGGGATTGCTCCCGGTCCGTTTCCCCGAACCTCTCGCCGAACCCGCCGTGCGCCTCTCGACGCAACGGGCTCTCCACGGTTTCTATCGTCAGGCTGGTTGAAGGGTCGTCCATCGGTTGGGAATCGTGTGGCCGCGCCATCGGTAGCGGCTCACTGTCACGTTGCCCATATCGAACAACACAGTCCCGTCCGCCGCCGAAATAGGTAGCCATCGCCCACTGGCGGTGGTGAATCGGCGGCGAATGTCCTTCCATCCCCAGCGATGCCGGGTTTGTAGCATCCGGATCACCCGCTGCCAGACGAAGTGCTGTAACGAGGTGAACCTGGCCTTGGCCACGGCATGCTTGAAATAGTTGGACCAGCCGCGCAGAATCTGGTTGAGCCGCATGATCACGTAGTCCAGACTCTGTTGCGACCCCCGATGGGTCAGGGCACGGACTTTCGTCTTCAACGACCGGATCGGCCGGTCACCGACAAAGGTATAAACGAACCGCTTGTCCGAGCCCCGCTTGCGACGCCACTGGATGTGGAATCCCAAGAAATCGACCCCGTCCGACAAGTGCCGCACCACGGTCTTCTCCGGCGAAAGCCGAAGTCCCAGAGGTGAAAGCACCTGCTCGACTTGTTCTCGCATCGCCTCGGCATCGTCTCTGGTCCCGTGGATCAGGACGACGAAGTCGTCGGCGTAGCGGACCAGCCGCCACGTCGGTGCTCCTTTGCGGCGACGATATGCCCGCTTGCTCTCACTGGCCATCGTCCCGCCCGGCTTCCAGGGCGCCATCACCTGCTCATCGAGCACGCTCAACGCGATATTGGCCAACAGCGGCGACAGGATGCCTCCTTGAGGCGTGCCGGTCGTGGTGTCCTGATGGTCGCCGAGTTCGGTGAGGATCCCGGCCTTGAGGAACGCCTTGACCAGCGCCAGAACGCGCTTATCCTTGACCCGCAATCGAACCCGCTCCATCAAGGCAACGTGGTCGATCCGGTCGAAACACGCCTCGATATCCGCATCCAGCACCCAGCGGTAGCCTCGGGTGCTGTAGTAGTGGATCTCGGCGATCGCGTCCTGCGCCCTGCGGTTGGGCCGGAACCCGTAGGAGACCGGTTCGAAATCGGCCTCGAAAATCGGTTCCAGAACCAGCTTGAGCGCGGCCTGGACGACCCGGTCAGTCACCGTCGGAATCCCGAGACGGCGAACCTTCCCCGACCCACCCGGCTTGGGAATCTTACGTTCCCGCACCGGCAACGGCCGAAAAGACCCGTCTTTCAACGACGTCCGCAGATCATCCAGAAACCCCGGAACCCCAATGAGCTCCTCGACATCGGCGGCGGTCATCCCGTCGACGCCGGGAGTTCGGGCTCCGTGGTTGCCCGCGACCCGGTCGAACGCCACCATTAGCGTCGCCGGGTCATGCACCAAATTGAACAAGTCGTCGAACCGACGGCCGGGATCGGCCGCCGCCCAACGGTGAAGCTTGGCCTGCATCTCCGATACCCGTCGGCGCGGCCCCGCAGGGTCACCCGACGTGGCGTCACCATTCGGTGGCGCATCTTTCGGCATTACAGTCTCCGCCTTTCTCGAAAACCGCTGCCGCCCTTCGCCATGTGACCGGCTTTCCCGGTCTCGGACTACTACGGCGGCTCCGCCCCACCCGGCCCGTTCGACGGTCGGTGCGTCTATCCCCGAGCCGCGCAACTGGATCGCCCGCCACCGGGGAACCGGACCGGATGGTTCCCGTGTTCACTGTGATTCGCTCGACGAAGGAGGAGCCCGACTGTGTCCCTGCGGCATCGCCAACGGGTACGCCGTAGACCTTCCCCGTGGCCTCCCGACCGGCTTCGGTAAACCAGCCCGGAAGTTCCCAGTCGACCGAAATCGACTGGTACGCACCGCATCCTGCCCAGATCCGCCAGGTTTGAGCAGGTGTCGCATTGAGGGACGTAACAACGCCGGTTCCTGACGTACTCCTCTTCATCCCGCTTGCCGGACCCGCACCATCTGGCAGTACTGGCCACGTCCCGGCGTTGTCAGGGCTGCTCCCACCCTCCCCGGCACCACCCGGATCAGGCTGCCCTCAGCTCCACCGACCTGCTACGACAGAACGGCGGCGAAGGTCTCTCACCTCCACTCGAATCACAGCGCCTCACGGCGCAAACCGGAAGGGCGCCAGAGCCATTCACTGGACAGACTCCGCTCGACTGTCGGTGACACTCGACGTGCCCCAAACGTGTTTCGAGCCCAGCGGCCGGCCTGCCAGCTGATCGAGGGGACTTGATCAGGATCTACGGGGTTCGGCGACGCTGTTGAGCAAACATTCCGCGCGGCTCACCTGCGCAAATTGTCGTTGAGACCCGTGTCAGCGGGGGCGCGAGGGAGCCCTCGTGCACGCAGATGGCGCAGTTGCGCCGATTGTGCGTGCTAGAGAACTGAGCGAAATTCACTCGAACACGCGGGAGGGGTCATTTCTGACGTCAATGTGTGGTGCGAGTGCTGCATTCGGCGCATGTGCGCCACGACAGTAGCGGCCGTGAGCGACTCAGAGGGGAAAGAGTGGGTGGTCGAACACCGATTTGCGTCATATTTGACGCAAATCGGTGCTCGAGTAATGCGCGAGAGGGGAATCGATCACACGGAGGCAACAATATTGGTGCAGATGTGTGCACGAGTAGGTTCTATTGTGCGTCGCTGGAGCGTAGCACAGAATCTGTGATCACGTCGTGGCGACGGTATTCTATTGAGATGCAACACTTTTCGGCATTCCAGCGGAGGTAGCTGAGCGGAAGAGGCTGGCGTCGGGTTTGTCGGGTGGTTCGGTTTGGGGTTGTTGTCTGAGTCAAATGTGTTGTGGCAGGGGTGGAATCGGTTCGGTTTCGGTCTTTTGTGGGCTTCAAATGAGTTGCGGTGCTGGTGGAATCGTTGGTCGAGGCTGCTCTGGCTGGTGCCGGTCGCGTGTTCGTGGCGACCCGGCACCGTGGTTGTTAAAGGGTGATGGGGTGGGGTTGGTTGGTGAGTAGGGGGTGGGGTACTTGGGTGAGGGCAGATAGTGCTGCGGCGGTTTCGTGGAGGTTGGCTTTGACGTAGGTGGCGGTGGTGCCGTGGGCTTTTCAGGCGCGGTGGCCTGCGTAGGTGCGGGCGGTGGCGTAGCCGAAGGTTCGTTCGACCCAGCACTGTATTAATTCTCGGTGGCCGTGCCGTTGTTCCAGCCCAAATTCAGAATACGGCGAACTACATTTGGGGAATTGTTGAAATCTATTGGTCGAGGGTGGATTCGGAGAGCTTGAAGGCCCTGGCCCGAATGCAGGGGTGTTCGACCGATGGTGTAAAACGCGGCTATGGATGTCACTTCGGAGACGATGTCGGGCGGTGTCACCGAACGGTTGTTCACAGTGGGGGATGTCTGCGGTGTTGTCTGGTCACCGGCCGCTGCAACCAGCGCAAGACCACTGATTCTGCTCGGCCATGGAGGCGGTCAGCACAAGACCTCCGAGGCATTGATGGCCCGAGCCCACCGCTACGTTACGAACGGCGGTTTCGTCGTCGCCGCGATTGACGCGCCTGGCCACGGCGACCGCCCGCAGACCGAGCGAGGTCGGCACCTGCTTGCTGTGATAAGGCAGAACGCCGCCGCCGGCATGCCCATGGCCAGCGATGTACGGCGCTACAACACCGAACTTGCGGCACAAGTGATCCCCGAATGGCGGGCAGCTCTGGACGCACTGCTCACTCTCGATGAAATCGCCGAGCCGGTCGGCTACTGGGGCGTGTCGCTGGGGACGTCCCTCGGTGTCCGTCTGCTCGCCGCCGAGCCTCGGATCAGCGCAGCCGTCCTCGGTTTGGCCCATGGACACGCCCTGCTCGATATCGCGGCCTCGATCACGGTACCGATCGAGTTCCTGCTCCAGTGGGACGACGAAATGGTGCCCCGCGATGCAGGTTTCGCACTGTTCGACGCGTTTGCCTCCACGGAGAAGACTCTCCATGCGAATCCCGGACTCCACAGCCAGACCCCGTCCTTCGAGTTGGAAAGTTCACAGCGTTTCTTTGCCCGCCACCTCCTCGCTTCGATGGTTTCCGAAGCTGATCGGTGACGACCACAAGTGATGGGGTGCGGAATGTTGTCATCCCCTTCTGTATCAAGCGATCTCCGTCCCGGTGGCGTCGACCGGGGTGGTTGACGACGCCGGACAGCGCCATAACAATTCCGCCTGGCACGCCCCAGCAACCGCTCCCGGAACAAGGGCCACTACGATAGCGCTGTCTCAGCAAGGCCAACGGCACTACGACGCGATGGCCGCAGCCGTCGCCAGTTGTTCCCTCAGAAGGCGTTTGAAACTATGTGTCCGAGGCGGTCTGGTACGGCGGGGATTCCGCCGGTATCATCGCCCACGCGATCCCGCCGCGCACGGCATAGGCCAACGCATCCACAATCGCACGCCGGCAATGTTTTTCGCCACGCCCGCCTTGACCGCCCGCGGTTGCTTGGCGGCGGAAGCATCGGCTCAAAGCAACACCCGATGATCGTCGGTGACCGACAACGGATACGCGCCGATTCGCTGCCCCCGGCCGTTCTCGCGAGTCGGGCACGACGCACACGCGGCCATCGGCGAGAAGGACACAGCGGACTCCTGGTGAGTGCATGACTTCGGTAATTTCCAGGTACCAGGAGTCCACCCCAAACTAGAGCCCGATACGCTCGAGGTGCTGTCCGGTCACCGAGTCGCACTCTGACTTGGCGCAGCTCGCTGTCGACGCTAGAAGGTTCACCCGCGGCGGATGTCAGTGTGCCGATTGTCGTGTGAAATATCGGCTGTATCCCGCGAACATGGATCGGTAGATGTCCGCGAACCAGGCTGCCGCAGCCGAACTGGCATCCGGTTGTGTGGCGTCGAATGTCGATGCGATGTGTACCACACAACCTCCGTCGGCTAGGTCGTCGACATACGTGGTGGCGACATATCCTATGACGTGCTGATTGTCAGCCTTGATGTAGTGGATTCGCCGTGTTTCGTCGTTCTGGTAGAAGATCGTTTCCTCGACGACTCCGCCATCGCTCAACACCATTCGCCGGGTACGGGGTACCGATCCCGGCGCGCCGACCAACTCGCAACTGATCAGTCGGGGGCCTTGGAGTCCACCTTCTTCGGCAGGCAGCCACCAGCGCGACATACCGGCCCAATCGCAGATCAGCTCCCAGACTTGCTGCGCGGGCGCGGATATCTCTATCGAGTCGTGTAGTGCTACTCGGCCGCTTCCGCTGTGGTCGGGTGAGCCGTCGATTTCCATCAGTGGATTACTTCCTCGAATTCGAAGATCATGCTGCGAAGCATGTCGGGCTTGGTCAGGTTCGCCACGTCGTACGCGGCCGCCTCACCTTCGGGCGAGGTGAATGCCGCTTTCAGGGCTGCCATGTCGTCCCACTCCAAGGACGAGACCCAGAAGTACGGCTTACCACGACCCGGTGTTGGGGAGTGACCGAAGGCGAATCGGCGCAGTCCAGGCAGCACCTTGATCAGCGGAATGTGCGACTCGCGGTAGTGCCGCTCGAATGCATCGGGGTCCTCGGGTGTTGCGTACAGCACGAGGTAGCGGACCATGTCTCGTTCATCCTTTCGGGTTGTGGATCGGTCTCAGACGCTCTCGATGGGCAGGGTTCGGGGCATGCCGAACCGGGGGAACAGGCCGGTGTCGAGGAAGGCGGTGAGTTGAGCGATTCGGGTGCCATCCAGCGTCAGCACCGTGATCCCATGTGCGTGGGCTATGCCTGCGTGGTGATCTCGCAGATAACGCGCGAATGCCGGCTGGCCGTTGGCTCGGGTGGGTATGAGCCGGAATCGCCGTGTGCCGTGCGCGAAGCCCCACTCGGTGAAGAAACCCGCGATGGCGTCACGGCCCTGGTATTCCTGTGTCAAAGGCGGCATCGAGAATATCGCGTCGTCGGTGAGCAGCTCGACCATCGCTGGTACATCACAACGCTCGAACGCGGCGACGAACGCGTCGACGACGCGCCGCTCGGCAACAGAATTCGGCAGCACCGGGCGCTGGGGTGCCCACTGCCGGGTCGAGAGTGTCTGTCGGGCTCGTTTCAGTCCACTGGCGACCGCGTCCGACGTCGTGTCAAGCAGGCCCGCGACCTCGTCTCCTCGGAATCCGAGCACATCGCGCAGTACAAGGATGGCCCGTTGACGAGGCGGCAGCGTTTGCACCGCGGCCACGAACGCCAACGACACGGCTTCACGGCTCTCCAGTAGCGCCTCCGGGCCGGGCTGCGCATCAAATCCCTCTGCCGCGTCCGGGTAGGGCTCCAGCCACGGAACCTCGCACAGCCGGCCCGTCTGGGGAAGCTCGGTCGACGAAGTCGCGGTGACCTCTTGCGCGCGGCGGCGGTGATCGCGCAGGGCGTTCAGGCACCGATTGGTGGCGATCTTGTAGAGCCAAGTACGCAGCGAGGAACTCCCCGCGAAACGGTCCATTCCCCGCCACGCCGCCAACAGCGTCTCCTGAACGAGATCCTCGGCTTCGGCAACTGAACCGACCAGGCGATAGCAGTGCACCTGCAGTTCTTGCCGGTATGGGCCGGTCAACTCACCGAATGCCTGCGCATCGCCCCGCCGCGCTTGCGTCAGCAAGAAGTCGTCCATCATCCCGTCCTTACGATCATCGGGCCTATTCGTCTCCCACGTATATAGACACCAACTACCCAGAAAACGGGGCGCGCCGATCTCGCACCGCACTGCCTCATCCGGCAGGGCCTGATGCTGCGGATAGGTGGCGGCTTCGATGCTCTCCGGGTGATGACTCGCGACGAGCCGAATTCCGGCTTCCTGCTCAACGGATCCGACGCCGGGCGGCCGGGTCGTTGTCGGCGTGGAAGCCCCGCAGTCCTTCGTCGGACACCTGCGCGTATTCAACCAGGCTGCGCACCGACCGCTGCCCGGGACAGCTCCGCCAGCCCCAGCGTGGGGCAGCCGCGAAGTTCGCAGCTGGTGCAACGTATGCGGGCCGTCGTCGTCGTAGTGCTCGGTGCACCGGGTGCCTGGTCGAGTGGACCGGAAATGTTCTCGCACTGACGATTCAGGTGGTCAAACGCACCGATGACATGTCCGTCTTCCATGTCCTGCCACGCCGTTGGGTTGTGGAAAGAACCTTCAGCTGGATCCTCGAGCACCGCCGATGCGTCCGCGACTACGAACGCCGACTCGACCAGCACATGGCAGGCAAGACGTATGGCAAGCCATGAGCCATGCCGACCAAGGCGGCGGGTGAACGGCTGCCCAAGCGAGTCGCTCAGGCATTCGGCTATCGGCCGCGCCGAATATCTATGCTCCAGGCACCAATCGGGTGGATGCCGCGGCGACCGTTGATGGCGATGCCGACAGTGCTCCCGTTTACGATATTTCGTCGCTTGTGGTCGGTGCACCAGTCATGTGATCTGCGGGCACGAAATTGATTATCTCGTGGCGTGAGGCGATCGACAGCTTCTGCAGGATCGCCGACAGCTGCGCGTCGATCGTTCGAGTCGAATTGCCCCGTCGCGCGGCAATTGCCGGATTGGTCCACCCGGCGGCGGCCAACGTCGCGACTTCTCGTTCGGACTTCGACAGACTCGACCAGGATGTCGTGACGCTGCTGCTGTCATGGTCCGGTTCGAGTGGATCCAACGTCAGTGTGCCCATCGCGAGTTGCTGCACCTGGCCGGCCACCTCACTCAGCCGGGTGCCCTGGGCATACGCCGCGGCGAACCGATCGGGTCCGAGCACGTGCCGGGCGACTGCCATCGCGTGCTCATGCTCGTCGACGAATGGGCCCACGGTGGTGATGCCGAGAGCCAATTTTGTTCGTAGGCCGTCTATTCCGCCCGCGAGTTGAGCGGTTTCGGTGGCCAGCGCGACGAGTCTGGCCTCGTCGGCGGCCCTCACAGTAATCGTGTCGATGATGATTTGCGCCAACGACCAGCTCCGAAAGATCACCGCCCAGAGGCTGCCCCACTGGTCCCGCGAGGCCAGCTGATCGGCGAGGGCGGCGCGTCCGATCTCCAGTGCGTCGGCCGGTCTGCCGTTCTTGGTCGACGCGAGCGCCAGGATCAGCCGTGCCCACGCGATGACCCAGGATGCATTCGATGCCTCGACGCGGGCCGCATACGCGGTAGCCAGCTCCATGGCCAGCGGCGCCGGCCCGAGCAGGCAGGCGGAAATAGCGGCATACAACTCGCACCTCGACGCCATCGCGTCGTCGCCGAGCTGCTGGTATTTCCTACCCGCACGCGTCAGAACCGTGACGGACCGAGCGTCGCTGTGGGCGAGCATCAGTTCGATTCCCCAGGCGAATTCGATCGGTGGCGGCAGGCCGATGTCGGTGTCGATGGTGTCCCGCCAATGCTGTCTCCGCGCAGGGTCCGTGATTGCCAGTGCAACACACTTCTCGAGCCATTCCTCGGCATCGTCGGTTCGCCCCTGGCAGAACATGATCCAGACCAGTTGGCCGCTGGTGACGACCTCGAGTTCGAGCGGGCGCGGCACGGTCGACCGAGCTGCGGCGAGTGCGCGCTCGGTCCGAAGTCGGATCTCTCGAAACGATCCCTTGAAGAAGGGGGACCTCAGCGACAGCAATCCGGCACAGATCTCCAACCCGAGCACAGCATCTTTCGGCGCGACCAGACTGGATTCGATCGCAATCAGAATGTTGTCCCATGCCGCTCGTACCCAGTCCATCAGTCCGTTCTCACTGGGCCCGAACCAGTGCGTAGCGGCGTACACAATCTTGTCCCGGTAGTACTGCCGATGACGAGCGCGTAGACGCGCCGATTCGTCGACCTCGGCGGTGAAACGCTCCCGCAGACGCTGCGCTGCGAACAACCGGAGGCTTTCGAGCATGGAATAGCGGACCGTCGTCGATGTGAAATGCGCGGTCACCAGCGATTGATCGACCAACCTCCAGAGCACCGACCCGATATTGTCTGTCGACAATCTCGGATTCTCGTCGGACCCATCCTCCGGCCCGGCAGCGCGACCATCGGAGCAGATCGTCACAATGGCCTCCAGCTCGGCTCCGACATCGTTGCTCGCGTCGTCTCCGCCCTCTTCGGGATTGGGGTCGTATCCGGCGGCGAACACCGACAGGCGCTCGAAAAGCAGGCGCTCCTCGGCAGAACACAGTTCATAGGACCAGGTGATGACATCGCTGACTCCGCGATGCCGTTCATCTGCACCCACCCGCGCCCCGCGCGTCCACCGCATCCACCTGTCGTCGTCGGCCGCACCGCTGACCTCACGCAAGATGATCTCCAGGTGCTGACGCACCAGTCGTGCGGAAGCGAGGCGGATGTAGAGCGGATTGTTGTGCAGATGCCGGCAGATCTGCTCGGCCGCGGCGATCTGATCACTGCCGACGAGCGGGTGGCCGGCAAGTTCGGCACGCATGCGAAAAAGGGCCAGTGCCTCTGGTCCGGTGAGCGGAGGAACGAATATCCGGTGTTCGTCGACCCATCCGATCGCCTCTCGACTGGTCGCCAGAATGGTCAGTCCCGGCACAGCGTCGAGCAACTCGGCGATCAGCTCGCCGGCACCGATGATCACATGCTCACAGTTGTCCAGCACCAGTACGCTATGCGCTTCCTGCTGGCTGGTCAGCATGTCGGCCAGGACTTCTCGGGTCGATCGCCGCGAGAAATCGATGTCGATCATCGAGTGCGCGATCTCCTCCTCGATCGCATGACGATCGGCTCCCTTTGCAAGGCGTGCCAGCCGCACCCAATAGATCGGGACACGCCGCGCTGCCTGAAAGCGCCGGAGCACCTCACCGGCGAGCGTAGTTTTGCCGATCCCGCCCGAACCGACGAGCGTGATCAACCGAGTCGGACCCAGCAGCAACGTCGTGATCGTATCGAGCTCGGGCCCGCGGCCAACAAAGGAAGGAACCACCGGTGACGAGGCCTGATGCTGTTTCGGGAACGTGCCCGGCATGCGATGAGCGTAGCCGCACACCACTGCTGGGAATTCGCCGCGCATTGGTGACCGCGTGATGGACTCCGCTCCGTCGACCCCTTCATCGCCACCCAACACATCAGCACCCACTGACTCCGCCATACCACCACCTGGGTCGAACGAACCTTCGGCTACGCCACCGCCCGCACCTGCGCAGGCCACCACACCCGAAAAACCCACGGCACCACCGCCATCTACGTCAAAGCCTGTCGACAAAGCCAACCTCCACGAAACCGCCGCAGCACTATCAGCACTCCCAAGAACCCCCACCCCCTACTCACCAACCAACCCCCGATCACGCTCTGACAACCACGCATCGCGCCCGCAAGCAGTTGTTTATCCATCCGCCTGCCGCGGTCGATGGGTTGTGCGCAGCTAGCCTGCGGCTGCCCGAGGCGGTTCGCCGATGAACCCACCGAACGCCAGCGCGGAAACCGTCGCTGCTGCACGACAGCTGCTGACCCAGATGGGCATCTTCCCCCGCCGATCTCGATGAGATCGCTCCCGGGTCCGAGAAACGCTCGAGGCGGGCACCAAACGCACCCATGGCACCCATTTCGACCGCTTGGAACGGCAGTGGCCGGACCGGCACATCGACGAGGTGACCAACCCGACCTCGATGAGATGGTGGTGTGTTGTGTGCACGCGATGGCGGCGACAGTCGATTTTGGTGTCGGGCGGCCTTGCAGCCGCGCGACGTGATTCAAGGCCGGGGATTCGTGCACCATTGGTCCGTCTCGGGCTTTTGGGTCAGCGGCGAAGGAGGGTGATTCGGGCGTTGTCGGCGGGGCTCAGGCCGGTGTGGTAGCGGCGCGGGGGTTCAATCGGGCCGGAGGCCGTGTGGATACGCCGATGTTCGAGGACTGTGCGGAAGAGGATGCGCGCCTCCGCGAGGGCGAACTGGGCACCTAGGCAGCGATGCGAACCGGCGCCGAAGGTCAGCCAGGTCTGGCCGTTGGGCCGCTCGCCGAGAAAGCGTTCGGGGCGGAAGACCATCGGGTCCTGGTAATGCTGCGGTGATTCATGAATCAGCAGGATCGGGACGATGACAATGGCACCCTTGGGGATGTGGACGCCGTTGATCACGGTATTGCGCAGCGCCCGCCGTCCGGTGAACGGGGACACCGGTCGCAGCCGCATTGTTTCGGCAACTACGGCGTCGAGGTATGCATCGAGCCGGGCGCGGTCGCACGCGTCGGCGGCCGCGTCCAGTTCGGCCACGGCCGCCGGGTGGCCTGCCAGCATGGCGGCGATCCAGCCGAGCGTGATCGCGGTGGTCTCGTAGGCGCCCAGCAGTATGCCGCGCATGTTGCGGGCCAGGGCGGCGTCGTCGTGCTGATCCAGTTCGGTGCCGACGTACCGGGACAGCACATCTTTCGGGTCGTGCCCATCGCTGGGTGCGGCCCGGCGTGCGGTGATCTCCTCGATAACGACGGCGTCGACTTCGGACTGGCGGCGGCGCAGCGGCGGGTATGGCAGCGTGTAGCCGCCGATCAGCGGGGTGATCAAGGTGACGGCGAGGAATCCGCGACTTTCGATCTCCCCGAACCACCGGATCACCGCCTGCTTCAACCGGTCTCGGCGGACTGGAGCCACGTCACCGAAGACGATGCCGAGCAGTACCCCGATGGCGAGGTCGTAGCCGACCTTCAAGAACTCGAATGGTTCACCGATCGGCCACCTTGGCAGTTCGCGCTGGACCACCTCCACCATGAGATCTTCGTAGGACCGCAGTGCCTTGCTCTGAAAAGGCGGAGCGAACAGCCTACGTTCGCGGCGGTGCTCGTCGCCGTCGAGGAAGATCAGCGTCTGCTTGCCGAACATCATGTCGTGGCTGCTGAATCGGCTCAGCACCTGCCCGATCGAGAAGTCGTCGTGGTTGGCGAACAGTTCTCGCACATCGTCCATGTCGTGAGTGACCAGCATGGTCGGGAATCCTGGCGGCGAGATGACGAACCGTTTCCCGAATTCCAGCAGGGGGGAGCGGTGGGTGCCAGGGCGCATCAGGCCACCGATTTGCGTGAGGTGGCGGGTGCGCAGGTGTGGAAGTTCGCAGAGCGATACCCGGGTGTGTGACACGTGGCCATCCTGGCTGGTGGCTCAACGACTCGCAAACCCGAAATCGTCACCGAACGCGGGCGTAAACGGTACCTATGGAATACCGATGCGGGGTGCATCCGTGTGCTGGTTGGCTTGTTCGGTGGGCGTCAACAGCCACCATTTCGGCGGGCGGTTGATGCCTGACCATGTCAACCGATACCGGATTTCACAACTCCGGCATCGAGAAATAATGAGGATCGGGTAACCAGATGAAGGCGACGGTAGTTCGAGCCCTGTTGGCACTGGGAGTGACGGCGGGTGCGATGCTGGTGATGCCCGCCAGCGCACAGGCTGCCGACACCTCGTGCTGGGCCCGCGATTGCACATTGAGCGGCTTCGTCTTCGACGGCGACACCTGGTATGCGGACATCGTCGTGAACAACGGCACCAGCAATGGAAGTATTTCTTGGTTTGCCGTAGACGAGCAAAACATTGGCCTGTGCGGTGGTACGGAATCCCTCGATCAATGGGGGCATTTCGCGGGAACTCGACCGTGCCGACCCGGGATTTCGCTTGGACGTGGTTGGACTCTCCGGGCCTCGACCGACATCAACGTGAGCTGGCACATCGGCGCTCACGGGTGAACCGACTTTCGGTGTCACCGTGACAACAGCTACGCGGCGACTGGCAGCCAGCACTCCAAGCCATGGTCACATGGCGATGATCATGCTGATGTCCCGCCGTCTCGCCCACAAGCGGAAATGCGCAGTTTCTGGACAGGCGCTGCGACAAGGACGTCGGGGCTGCTGCCCTACCTTTCGGAAGTGCACGACAACGGTGTCGATTCGCTAAATCTGGAAAGATGCGTGATGACGACGTTTCTGTGGGTGCTGCTCATTCGCAACGTGCCGCGTGCCCTTTCTCGCAGATCGGGGAAGTCAGGCCCGGCTGAATCTCAGGTTCATCGTTGGAGGAAGTAGTCCGTGCGCAACACTTTCGTAGAGACGTTGTTCGCTCAGGTCGAGAATCGGCCGACCGACTTGGTGTACCGTTTTTTGGACGGCGGTGACGTCGACGGTGTTGTTCGCGAAATGTCGTACGCCGAGCTGGGATTGCGTGCTCGGGCGATCGGTGCCGGACTGCAGGATTCGATGCCGCGACGGGCGTTGTTGCTGTACCCCGCGGGCCCGGAGTTCGCCGAGGCATTCTTGGGATGTCTGGCGGCCGGCGTGGTCGCTGTTCCGGCGCCGCTGCCCGAATGGGAGAACCGCTCGCTGCGTCGGCTGCGGCGGATGGTGGCGCACGCCGAGGTCGATGTGGTGCTGGCGCCGCGGCGGGTGGTCGCGGATTCGGCGGCGCTGTGTGCGGAAATTCCGGAGTTGGCGGGTGTGCGGTGGCTGGCCACCGACGAGGTCGCGGGCGATCAGGCGTCGCGGTGGCGGGAGCCGGATCTCGGCCCGGATTCGGTCGCGTTCATCCAGTACACCTCCGGCTCGACCAGCGCGCCGCGCGGTGTACTGCTCACCCATGAAAACTTGCTGCACAACCAGGAGGCGATCGCGGCAGGCCTTGGGCACGACCGCTCGTTGGCCGACTCATGGGACGGTGCCCTGTTCGCCAGCTGGCTGCCGATGTACCACGATATGGGACTCATCGCGCCGCTGCTGCACACAATCTATCTCGGCGCCAATTCCGTATTGATGTCGCCGCGGCACTTCCTGCAGCGTCCCGAGCGGTGGCTGCAGGCGATCTCTACCTTCCGCGCCCACACCAGCGGCGGCCCCAATTTCGCCTACGAACTGTGCGTGCGCCGGATCGCACCGGAACAGATCGATCGGCTCGACCTGAGCCGGTGGCGGGTGGGGTTCAACGGCTCCGAACCGGTGCGGGCGGCGACGATACGGCGGTTCACCGACACCTTCGGCCGCGCCGGATTCCGCGCCGAATCCCACCACCCGGTCTACGGTCTGGCCGAAGCGACCCTGATCGTGACCGCGCCGTCCACCGACACGGCACCGACGCTGCGTGCGGTCGCGGGCGCAGAGACCCCCGGGAATCATGCACACGCCGAACTGGTCGGTGTCGGGCGACCAGCCGCAGGAATGACGGTCGCGATCGTCGACCCCGAAAATGGCGCCGAACGCGCTGACGGAGACGAAGGCGAAATCTGGGTCGCCGGGAACAGCGTCGCCACCGGATATTTCAGTGATGAGCAGGCCACCGCCGAGGTGTTCGGGGCGACGCTGCTCGGTGACGACCGCCGCTTCCTCCGCACGGGGGATCTCGGATTCCTCTCCGGTGGTGAGTTATTCGTCACCGGCAGACACAAGGACCTGTTGATCATCGACGGTCGTAATCACTATCCGCAGGACATCGAGTCGACCGTCGAGGCCGCGCACGACAATATCCGGGCCGGCTGTGTCGCGGCCTTCTCCGCGGAGATCGGACTCGACGGGGAGCAGCCGGTCGTGGTGGCCGAGGTGCGCAGCGAGGATCCCGGCGATCTGGCCGAGATCGAGGGCAGCGTGCGCGGCGCGGTGGCCACCGGCCACGGGCTCACGCTCGCAGCGGTGTTGCTGATCCGGCCGGGCACCATATTCAAGACCAGCAGTGGGAAGATTCAGCGTTCGGCATGCCGGGTGGCGTATATGTCCGGCGAGTTGCTCACGCTGCGGGCCGGGCCCGTACGGTCGTCGGAAGACGAGCTCGATGAACTCGAACCGGTTATGGCGACCGAGGATGTATCGGAGCGGTCCACAGCAGGGCCGTCTGCGGAGGCGCTGCGATCCTGGTTGGTGACGGCGGTCGCGCGGCATGCGGCGCTGGATCCGGAACGTGTCGATGTACATCGGCCGTTGGTCGAATTCGGTTTGGGCTCTGCCGATCTGGTCGAGCTGATGGTCGACCTATCGGATTTCGTCGGACATTTCCTCGACACCAACCTGTTGTTCGACCACCCCACGATCGACGGTGTGGCCACGGTGCTGGCCCCCGACGCGCGGACCGAGTCGGGTGCGGCAGATGCCGAGCCGGCCGGGGGCACCGACGCGGACGAGGACACCCACGACCACACCGACGACGACGCGATTGCAATTCTGTCGATGTCCTGCCGTTTCCCTGGCGCTGCGAATTCACCTGAGGCGTTGTGGCGGCTGCTGGACGGCAACGATGACGCGCTCAGCGATGTTCCTGCGGGCCGCTGGGACATCGACGGACTGTACGACCCCGACACCTCCGCGACCGGCAAGGCGTACACCTTCCGCGGCGGATATGTCGACGGCATCGATCACTTCGACGCCGCCTTCTTCGGTATCGGCCCGCGCGAGGCCGCGGTGATGGATCCGCAGCAGCGCATCATGTTGCAGCTCAGCTGGGAAGCGATCGAACGATCAGGGCGCGATCCGCGCACCCTGCATGGCAGTGCGACGGGCGTGTACCTCGGTGTGTACAGCACCGGCTATCTGGCCGATCCCGCGCCGGAACAGCTGAACGGCCAGGTCGGCACCGGACTGTCGCCGAGTGTCGCGTCCGGTCGGATCTGCTACACGCTGGGGCTGCACGGTCCGGCCGTCACCCTGGATACGGCCTGCTCCTCGTCGATCGTCGCGATGCATCTGGCGATGCAGGCGCTGCGCGCGGGGGAATGCGATCTCGCCTTGGCGGGCGGTGCCACACTACTGATGTCACCGACCGCCCATATCGAACTGTGCCGGTTGGGTGTGCTGTCGCCGACGGGCCGGTGTGCGCCGTTCTCCGCCGATGCGGACGGGACGGTGTGGGCCGAGGGCGCAGGTCTGCTGCTGTTGAAGCGGCTCGGCGATGCGCGCCGCGATGGAGACCGGGTGCTGGCGGTCATTCGCGGTTCCGCTGTCAATCAAGACGGCCGCAGCCAGGGCCTGAGCGCCCCCAACGGCGCGGCCCAGGAGCAGGTGCTGCGCTCGGCGCTGCGTGCCGCAGGGCTGGCGCCGCACGATATCGACTACGTCGAAGCGCACGGCACCGGCACGGCGCTTGGAGATCCGATCGAGGCGCGTGCACTCGCACGGGTGTTCGGGCCGGGTCGTGACCCGGATCGGCCGCTCAGTATCGGGTCGCTGAAATCCAATGTGGGGCATACTCAGGCCGCAGCGGGCGTGGGCAGCGTCGTCAAACTGGTGCTCGCACTGCAACACGAGCGGATCCCCGCCACTTTGAACGCGAGTGTGCCCTCACCACAGGTCGATTGGGCGCGAAGCGGTGTGGCGGTACAGGCCGAGCCGAGGCCGTGGCGGCGAGGCGATCGGCCGCGGCGTGCCGGCGTGAGTGCCTTCGGCCTCAGCGGCACGAACGCGCACCTGATCCTCGAGGAGGCTCCGCTCGAGCCCGAGCTCACAACCGTGCCAGACGCGTCGACCGACGACCGGGCGGTGGCGCTGCTGCCGATTTCGGCTCGCAGTCAGGCCTCGTTGCACGGCCAGATCGAGCGGCTGCTCGACCGAGTGGTCGCCGATCCGCGACTGGCACCGGGGCCGGTCTCGCACGCACTGGCATTGCAGCGCACCCAGTTCGAGCGTCGCGCGGTCGTGGTGGCCGCCGATCGAGACTTGATGGTCGGTGCGCTGCGTGCGTTGGTGGACGGCCGGTCGTCGGCAAATGCCGTCCTCGGTAGTGGACCGGTGCTTACCAACGCCAAGACCGCGTTCGTCTTCCCGGGGCAGGGCACGCAGTGGGTCGGCATGGCACGCGATATGCTCGCTGGCTCCGCAGAGTTCCGTGCCGAATTCGAGCAGTGCGACAAGACTTTCGGCGCACGACTCGGCTGGTCGCTGGTGGCGAGGTTGACCACCATGACCACTGCGGACCTCGGTGATTTCACTGCCGTGCAGCCACTTCTGTTCGCGACCATGGCCGCGCTCGCGGCCACCTGGCGAGCGGCGGGCGTCGTCCCGGACGCGGTAATCGGCCACAGTCAGGGCGAGATCGCCGCCGCCTACTGCGCCGGTGTCATCGAATTGAGCGATGCCGCACGGATTGTCATCGCGCGTAGCCGCCTGATGCAGACCATCACCGCACCGGGCGCGATGGCGATGGTCGGCCTGCCGGAGGACGAGGTCGGCAGGCGGCTGGCGCAGTTCGACGGCCGGGTGTCGATCGCGGCGGTCAACGTGCGACGTTCGACGATCGTGGCAGGTGAGCAGGCCGCGGTGGCGGAGCTGCTTGCCGATCTGGGCCGCGCGGGAATATACACCCGGCTCGGCGCCGCAGGTCCCGGTTTCGCCGGGCACTGCCGGTTGATCGAATCCATCCGCGATCCGTTGACGGCCGAGCTGGCCGGTATGACCGCGAATTCGCCTGCGACGCCATGGTATTCAACGATGTCGGGTGAACCGGTGACAAGCGAACCGATCGGATCCGATTACTGGTACCGTAACGCGCGCGAAACCGTGCGGTTCGCGGCCACGATCGAGCGCATGATCGCCGATGGATTCCGGTATTTCGTCGAACTGGGTGTGCATCCGTCGCTGACCGCGGCCGTGAAGACGGTGTCGGAAGACCTCACGCGCGAAGTGGTGGCGGTGGGTTCGCTGGTGCGCGACCAAGACGGGCCGACCTGCCTGGCCAGGGCGCAGGCCGAACTGTATGTCGCGGGCCACGAACTCGACTGGACCAGACTGGTTCCCGAATACGGGCGAGTGGACCTGCCCACCTATGCCTTCGACGAGCGGCGGTTCTGGACCGACGCAGCCAACCGCGACACCACCTCGCTCGGCCTCCAGGATGCCGGCCATCCTGTGCTGGGCGCTGTTGTGCCGCAGCCGGATTCGGGTGGCGTCGTGTTGACCGGTCGGCTGTCGCGTCAACGGCAGCCGTGGCTGGCCGAACACGCCGGCCCGAACGCGGTGTTGTTGCCCGGTGCCGCGTTGGTCGAACTGGCCGTCCGGGCCGGTGACGAGGTGGACAGCCCGGTGGTGCGTGAGCTGGTGTTGCGCACCCCGATACTCGTTCCCGATCGCGGAGCCTTGCAGATCCAGACGGTGGTCGGCGGCGCAGGAGTCGATGACCGCCGGACGGTGCGCGTCTACGCTCGCGACGAACACGATCCGGATGCCCGGTGGACACTCCATGCCGACGGCGTCCTGGCCGAGGAGTCCGGACCTTTTCCCCCGCAAGCGGATTCGTCGTTGTGGCCGCCTGCCGAGGCGGTGCGCGTCGATGTCGACGACCTGTACGCCGCGTTGTTCGCACGTGGGCACCACTACGGTCCGCAATTCCGGGCGATGCGAGCGGCATGGCGGCGCGACGACGAAATCTTCGTCGAGGTTGAACTCACCGAATCCGCGGACGGCGACGCCGCTCGGTTCGGTATTCATCCGGCATTGCTGGATGCCGCGCTGCACGCCACCACAATGTTCGCCGCCGATGGCGTGCACGCCCTGCTGCCGTTCGTGTGGACCGATGTGACGCTATGGGCCTCCGGCGCCACCGCGCTGCGCGTTCGGCTCACCCGGTCGGGTGCCGACACCGTCACCATGTCCGCGACCGACCGGACCGGACGGCCGGTGGTATCGGTGGGTTCGGTGCTGTTGCGACCGGTCGCGGCCGCGCAGTGGGATGCCGTGTCGACCGCACCGGACTACCGTCGCCTGTTCCGGATGGAGTGGTCCGAGTTCGCGCTGCCCGCATCTGATCGGACGCTCACACTGTGCCAATGGAATCTCGGCGAACCCGAGATCACCGACGCGATCATTCTGGTGGTGCCCGAAGGTGACTCGCCGGATCAGGTACACGACTCGGCCCAGCAGATCCTGGCCGCGCTGCAAACGTTCGTCGGCGACGATCGTTTCCAGAAGACGACGCTGGTTGTGCGTACGCACGGCGCAGTGGCCGTATCCGGTACGGGCACCGTTGATCCGGCGGGCGCTGTGGTCTGGGGACTGGTGCGCTCGGCGCAGTCGGAGAATCCGGGCCGGATCGTCCTGATCGACACCGCAGATCCCGAGGTCGATTTCGCCGCCGTCCTCGCCACGGGTGAACAGCAGGTGGCCGTGCGCGACGGCGTGGCGTTTGTACCGCGTCTGGCTCGGCTGCCGGAAACCGCGGGCCGAGCGCCGGAAGGCCGGGTGTCACTCGGTGACGGCGCCGTACTGATCACCGGGGCGCCGGGTCGGCTCGGTTCGGCACTGGCCCGTCATCTGGCCGACGTGTACGGCGCCCGAGACCTGGTGCTGATCAGTCGCCGCGGCATCGATGGGCCAGGTGGCCGTGAGTTGCACGACGACCTGGAGAGCCGAGGGGTGCTCGTGCGATTCGCCTGCTGCGATATCTCCGACCGGTCGGCTCTGGCGCGGCTCCTCGACGGTATGCCGCTGGCCGGTGTGGTGCACGCGGCGTGTGTGCTCGATGACAGCACACTCGGCTCGTTGACACCTGAGCAGCTCCGCTCTGTGCTGCGCCCGAAAGTTGATGCGGCACACCATCTGCACGCTTTGACGGCACATCGAGAGCTGTCGATCTTCGTACTGTTCTCCGCGGCCGGCGCATTGTTCGGCACACCCGGGCAGGCCAACTACGCGGCCGCCAACGCCTACCTCGACGCGCTGGCGCTGCACCGCCGGTCGCTCGGGCTGCCCGCCCAGTCGCTGGCCTGGGGTGCGTGGGAGGTCGATGTGCACGACCACATGGCGCAGGCCGATATTCGGCGTATCTCGCGTGCGGGTATCCGCGCGTTCTCGGTGCCGGAAGGGATGGCCTGTTTCGATGCCGCCCTGCGGCTCGGCGATCCGGTACTGGTTCCGTTGCTGCTCGACATCGACGTGCTGCGGCGTGCACCGGCCGTTCCGCCGCTGCTGCGCGGACTCGTCCGCCGCCCGCGGCGCCGTGCCGCGGCCGACCATTCGACCATCGACGTCGCGGCGGAATCGCGCTTCGCCGAACAATTGCGGGCCCTACCGCGAGCGGAGGCGATCGCCTTGGCGATGGCCGCGGTGGCCGAGTGGACCGGGGAGGTACTCGGTCATGCGGTCACCGAGACGGTCGCGGCCGAGGAGACTTTCCAGAGTCTGGGTCTGGACTCGTTGATGGCGGTCGAACTGCGCAACAAGGTGCGCGAGCACACCGGCATCTCGGTGCCGCTCGGCGCGATCCTCGCCGAGCGGAATCTCACCGACCTCGCTGATCATCTCGTCGGCGAGGTGTTGCGGACGGCCGGAACCAACGGTTCCAATGCCGCGGACGCCGAGGTGCCCGAGGTAGAAGTGCTGCCGGTGACCCGGGACATGATGCGTCTGCTGCGAACCGAACAACTCGGTATCCCGAGCACAGCGCAGACCGGCGGTATCGCGGTGCGACTATCCGCGCCGGTCACCCGACCGTTGCTGGAGCAGACGCTGGCGGGACTGGCACGTCGACATGCCGCGCTGCGCACTACCATTCGGCCCAGTGCGGAGCACGGACGGCAGCTCGAGATTCGTCGCGAACCCGGCGCGCTTGTCGGTTGGCGCGACCTCGACCACCTCGATGACGCCGTCGTCGGAGAACATTTCCGGGAGCTGATGGCGCGGCCGTTCGACCTGGAGACGGGTCCACTGTGGCGTTTCGAACTACTGAGCGCCGAGTCCGCGGATCCGGTACTGCTTTTCGGCGCACATCACAGCATGAGCGATGTGCAGTCGATGCTGCTCGTTGCGGGCGAACTCGCCGCGGAACTATCCGGTGCGCGGCTCGGCGACGCCGTGACCAACCGTGACATGCATCAACTGCTCGCGGCGCAGCCGAGCAGGCGCGACGGTGACGAAGGCGCGGTTAGGCGATGGCGCGAGGCGTTCTCCGGAACTCGTCGGCTCGAATTGACCTTGGCGCATCCGCGTCCGGCCCAGCGCAGCTACGGTGCGGGATCGCTTGCGCTCGACATGCCTGCCGGATTGCACGACCGGGTCGCGGACCGGGCGCGTGATCTCGGCATCACGCCCGCCGCAGTCTTCCTCGGTGCACTGACCGTTGCACTCGCACGGCGCCAACAGGTCGATCGGTTCGCCCTGGCGGTTCCAGTAGATACACGCATGCACGCCGATGCCACCGCCTCGGTCGGCTATTTCGGTGTGCCCGTGCCTTTCCCCGCGGCCGCTACTGCCGGTGAGCTCGTCGCCGACGTGCTGCGGCGCACCGGTGAGCGGCTGCGGAATCTGCTCGCGCCCGGTGCGGGCTTCGCCGATGCGCTGGCCGCGCTGGCCGGGGAAGACCTGTACCGCGACAACGCGCCGATGATCGAGGTGTACTTCAACTACCTGCGCGCCAACTCCGCCGTCGCGCGGGCCGAGGTCGTTCCGGTGAGCACCAGCTACTCCGATCTCGATCTCATGGTGGCGGTCCTGCCGGATACCGGCCAGGTGTGGTTCACCTACAACAGTGACATCATCGACGCGCGGACCTGTACGGAGTTCGGCGCGGAATACCTGGAGACGGTCGCGGCCGCGGTCGCCGACCCCGGAGCGCCGGCCCGGCCCGAAATAGCCGGGCAGCAGCCGGTTTCCGGTGTTCGGGCGGCACTGAGTGCGACATTCGCGCTGGGTAGGCTGCCCGAATTGATAACGGCGGCATCGGATGTCACCGCGATCACCGTCGCGGAGGCGCCCTATCATCACGCGCTGTCATGCCTGCGTGACCCGTCGGGTGTCTTCGCGCAGCCGTCGACAGACCTGGGCCTCGTGCTGCTGCGTGCGACGGATCTGGAACGGTTCGGCGCGATCTCCGACGAAATGCTCACCGAGCTCGCCGCGGACTATCCGGCGGCCATGCGCGATGTGGCCGAACGCACGCGTAGGCCGATCGTCGTCGGCATCCTGCCTTCGGCCCGGCCGGAGGAACGGTTGCTGGCATGGGAGCGCCTCGTCGCCGAACGCCTGCGCGAGATTCCTGGCGTCGCGGTGCTGGAACCGAACGAATGGACGCGCCACCATCCGGTAGGCAATCCCTTCGACGACCGGACCGAGATCCTGGCGCATCTGCCCTTCACCCCCGAATTTCAGGCGGCGGTGGCGCTCACCCTCGTCGCGACCGCGGGCGCGGTGACCGAACCAGCGCCGAAGGTGATCGCCGTGGACGGCGATGACACCTTGTGGAGCGGCACGGCGGGCGAAATCGGTTCCACCGCTGTGACTTTCGATGAGCCACGCAAGGTGCTGGCCCGGCGGCTGTCGCAGTGGCGCGCCGCAGGAACATTGCTGGTACTGGTGACCAACAACGACAACGATGTCGTACGAGAGATTCTGGACCGGCCCGACAGCACGCTGCGCCACGACGATTTCGCCGCCGTCTCCGCGGGCTGGGGCGGTAAGCCCGAGCGGCTGGAGGAGGTCGCACGCACCCTGCGGCTGGGACTCGACGGCTTCTGCTATCTCGACGACAACCCGGTCGAAGTGGCGCGCATGCGTGCGCTGCTGCCCGAGGTGCTGTCGGTGACCTGTCCCCCCGCTGACGAACTCGAATCGTTCATCGCGCGACTGTGGCCGATGGTGCCGGTCGCGGCGACGGCAGAAGACCGTGCCCGAGCCGACTTCTACCATCAGGAGCGCCAGCGCGACAGTGCTCGCGCCGCTGCGGAGTTCGCGGAATTCCTCGACCAGTTGAACCTCGAGGTCGATGTCGAGCTGCTGACCGACGCCACCATCGAGCGGGCGCGACAACTGGTGCGGCGGACGACTCAGTTCACCCTCGCCGATATCACCGTCGACGATCTCGACCGGTGGCGCGAGGAGGGCGAGGTGTGGACCGCGACGGCGCGTGACCGTTTCGGCGACTACGGCCTGATCTCGGTGCTCGCACTGCGGGCGGATGCGAACAGCCTGTGGATTCGCGGCTGGCAGCTCAGCTGCCGTGCCCTCGGCCGCGGCGTCGAGGAACGGCTGCTGAGCTTGGCGGCGGATAGGGCCGATGCCCTCGAGTGTCCGACGGTACGGATGTCGGTCGAGCACACCGCCCGCAACGAACCCGCTCGGCGTTTGGCCGCGCGCCTGCGCGGCAGTGCCTCCGACGATCGGCGGCTGGAGGTATCGGTGACGCCGGACCGCCTGCGGGAGTTCAGGTCCTGGGAGACTCAGCTGGATGGCGAGGAGGTGACGCCATGACCGGTCCTATCGAGCGGACATCGGTCCGCAACTCGGCCGCCGACCGTCGCGTACGCGGTGAGAGCCTCGAACGAGGCACTGCCGGAATGGACGTCGCAGCCCTGCTCGCACGGACCGGCACCGCATCGCCGGTCGAGGCACCGCGCGGCGCGCGTCAGTGGAACGTCGACGGTTTGGCCGCAGCGGTCACCGCGGTGGCAAATCGGTTCACCGAGACGCCAATCGACGCCGATACCGACTTCTTCGACGCGGGCGGCACCTCGCTCGCCGCGGTGGAACTGGTCGCCGCACTGTCGCGTGAGCTGGACATCCACCCGGATCTCGATACGGTGTTCTTCGACGCCCGCCCGCGCAGGCTGGCGCACCGCTGGCTGGCCGATCACCCCGAAGCCGCATGGCCTGGGCCGGACGCGGAATCCACGGCCGATACCGACGACCTCGCCCAACTCTTCGCCGACCTCTCCGGCGCCGACCGGCTACCGCTCGTGGCGGCGCCGGAGCGGGCCGCGCCCCGTCGCATCCTGCTGACCGGGGCCACCGGCTTCCTCGGCAGTCATCTGCTGCTGGATTTGTTGCGGCACAGCCAGGCCCACGTGGTATGCCTGGTCCGCGCCGACGACGATCATGGCGCCGCACAACGTCTCGAGCACGCCGTACGGCGCTTCGCGCTGCCCTGGTCGCGCGAGGTCCGGCGGCGGGTGACGCCGCTGGCAGGCGACCTGCGCCGACCTCGGCTCGGCCTGTCCGACCAGCGGTGGGAAACCCTTGCCGCGGAAGTCGATTCGATCGTCAACGCGGGCGCCGCGGTGGATTTCCTGCGCGGCTATCGCTCGCTGCGCGCGACCAACGTACTCGGCCCGCTGACCCTTGCGGAGTTGGCCTGCACCGACCGCCCCAAACCGGTGCACCACATCTCGTCGCTGGCGGTGTTCAACGGATCGGATGCCGCCACGTTGGGCGAGGACGATCCGACCGCCAACGCGGCCGCCCTGCCCATCGGATACGACCGATCCAAATGGGCCGCCGAGGCCGTACTGCGCCGGGCAGGCGAACACGGACTCGTGGTGACCATCCTTCGTCCCGGCGGAATCGGCAGCCACCCGGAGACCGGCGCCCACAACCCGCGCGACCTGAACTCGGGCATCACCGCGGCGCTGATGCGATTTCGCACCGCGCCGGGATTCCGGTACCTCAACGCCGCCCCGGTGGATTGGGTCAGCCGGGTGGCCGCGCAGATCGTCGGCACCCCGAGCGCCTGGGGCCACACCTATCACCTCACCGGCGAGCCCACCTCACTCGAACAGGTGGTCGCCGAAACCACGCTGGGCGGTATGGGGATTCGCGTACAGCACTGGGAGCAGTGGTGCGATGACGTGGTACATGCGATCAGGGAGGAACCGGTGCGGGAACTGGAATCGCTGGCGCAGGTCCTGCAGAGTCCCGTGGCCCGGCGTCAGTTGGCGGCCATGGTGACCGCGCCGCCCGCATCGGCCGCGCGTACCGAAGCCTTCGTATCCGCCAACGGCCTGCCCGCGCCTGCCACGTCCGGTCCGGCGGCACGCGGCCGAATGCTCGCGGCCATGGCAGGGATCGGACCGCAGCCTGGCGACCGACCTTGTCTGCGGTTCAACGAAACGCTCACCGGAACGGTCGGCCCGATCGGCCATAGCGCCCACATCCCCTGCGATCTGCGGCTGACCCTGTCCATCGCGAGCAGCGCGCAGCTGTTCACCGCGCGAACACTCGAGGTCGGCGGCGAACTCACCTGCGCTCGGTTGCACGACGAGCCCCTCACGGTCGAGGGCACGGCGACGATCCGGCCGCACGACGGGACACCGCTGCGCCACGAAGTACGACATCCGATCATGCATTACCAACTGACGCTGCGTGATTCGTCCGGCGATACCTGGTGGCTGGAGGGCTACAAATTCGCCGCGGCACGGCGCCGGCTGGTGCGTCAGCTTCGAACCCAGGTGATCGAGATCGGACGCATCGGGGAGCCCGCCTCCTATAGCGGTGAGGTCGCCGTGCCGATGCACACCTACCTGCCCGACCAGATCGACGGCATAGAGATCGATCCACGGCTGTCCGAACGCCAGCGGCGGCTGGCGAAACTGTTGTGGCTCAGCTGGTTCGGCGGTCAACTCGGCAAAAGCCTGCTGGAACCCGTACTCCGAGTGGGTATCGATCTACTGGATCTGCGCCGAGCAATGCGTAAGGAGCAGCGCCGTTGACCGAAAAGCGATCGACCAGCCCCGAACTCGGTGCCGGACAGGCGATTTCCTTCCGCACCGCCGACGGCGTCGACCTCGCACTGCGCCGGGTCGGGCCCGCAGACGCGCCCGCGGTGCTGCTGGTACACGGGCACGGGGTGTCGTCGGAGATGTTCGCGCTGCCCGAGATTCGCAATGTGACCGACGTACTGGCCGATGCGGGTTACCAGTCGTGGCTGCTCGACTGGCGCGGCAGTTGCCGCCTGCCGTACAACGAATCCGGCCCGCCCTACACCTTCGACGATGTCGCGCTCTACGACATCCCCGCGGCGGTCGCGCAGATCAGGGCGCAAATCGGGGATCGCCCGCTGTTCGTCGTGGCGCACTGTATCGGCGCGCTGGCTCTGTCGCTGAGCATGACGGCCGGATTGCTGCCCGCATTGGCGGGCGTGGTCGCGCAGGGCGTCTTCCTGACCCCGAAGGTCAGCACATCCGCGCGGATGCGAGTGCTGCTCGGCAGCGAACTGATCGGCTCGCGCATGAGCCACGTCGAATCCGACTTCCGCAAGGTCGGGCTGTGGTCCCGGCGCACTCTGCTCTACGCCGCGCTCTCACGCAAGGGCAACTGCCCCGACCCGACCTGCCGGATGGTCCACCACGGCTGGGGAATGGGCGCCGAACTGTTCGAACACGACCACCTCGATGCACGCACCCACGATCGGCTGGCCGAACTCTTCGGCTCGATACCGCTGTCGGTGCTGCCACATTTGCGGCAGATGGAATTGGCGCACGCCGTCCTCCGGTGGAACGTCGATGACGACCGCTACCGGGTGCTCCCGGAGAACGCGCTCGACCAGGCCGATCGCATCGACTGCCCGGTGCTGCTGTTGTCCGGCAGCCGCAACAAGGCCTGGCTCGATTCCAATAAGCTGTGCTACGAGGTGCTTTCGGCGCGCAATCCGAAAGTCGATGTCCGCTACACCGAAATCCCCTCCTACGGCCACCTCGACACCTTCATCGGCCGCGGCGCGGCGCTGGACGTGTTCGGACGTATCGTCGATTTCCTCGACGACACGTCAGCTCGGCAGGCGTAGGGGCAGGCCGGCGGTTTGGTAGATGGCATCGATGACGGTCATGGTGTCGACGGAATCGCTCGGTGCGGTGGCCACCGGCTCGCCGCGCAACACCGCAGCAACGAAGGCGTCGAGTTGGTAGTCGTAGGAGCTGCGATGGGTGAATCGCCGCAATCGCCTGCCGTCCTGCGAACGCACCGACAGTACATGACCCAGCTGCGGCAGCACCGGATTGACCAGCCACATCCGGCCGCGTTCGCCGACGACAGTAGCGCCGATGCGCAGCAGGTCCGACGACCACATCGAGCACCGGATGCGGCCGGTGTGCCCGGACGGGAAGCGCAGTTCTGCCGTCATGGCGCGGTCGATCCGAGGTTCGCGCAGTTTGGCGTTGGCCGCCGCCACTTCCGGGTTCTCGCCGCCGAGCACACGGGCCATGTGCACGGCGTAGCAGCCGGCGTCCATCAGTGCGCCGCCCGCGAGGGCGTAGTCGTAGCGGATATCGGAGAATTTCGGCAAGGGAAAACACACCGCGGCTTCGACGCACAGCAGCGTCCCCAATTCGCCGGATGCGATGACCTGTTCGGCGGCCGACATCAGCGGGTGGTAGCGGTAGTGGAATGCCTCCATCACCACGCGATCGGAATCGCATGCAAGCGCGGCGATCTCACGAGCCTCCGCGGCATTGGCGGAGAACGGCTTCTCGCACAGCACATGTTTTCCGGCCTCCACCGCGGCGCGGGTCCAGCGACCGTGCAGACCGTTGGGCAGCGGGACATAGACCGCGTCGAGATCGGGCGCATCGATGAGGTCCTGATAGCTGTCGTAGACCTGCGCGATGCTGTGCTTGCGGGCGAACCGCTCGGCATCCGACCGGTCCCGGGCCGCTACCGCCGCGACGACGACCTCCGGATTCCGCTCGGCCGGTTTGATCAGGGACGCCGGGGCGATGCGGGCCGCACCGAGAATCCCGATACGGAGTCCGGAGCGCGTGTCTTCGGTCACCAGCAGACCCTAACATCGACGCCGTACCACGGCTGGGCTGCTCCGACAGTGCGACGATCCCGAATGTGGATGACTCACAACAGATCACGAACGGAAGTCGAGAGTTTATGCGTATTGCGTTGTTGACGGCGGGAACCCGGGGCGATCACCAGCCATATCTCGCCCTGGCCGATGAATTCCGTTCGCGCGGACACGATGTCGCGATGACCGCCACCGAGAACTACGCCGATGTGGTGCGACGTTCGGGCTTCGAGCCGCACGTCATTCCGTTCAACTCCGCGGAACTGCTGGAATCGCCCGCGGCCAAACGCGCCCTGTCCTCTGGTAAGACGTTGCCGTTCGTCCGGATCATGGTGGACACCGTCAAGATCATGGCCGGCGAGCGTGGTGAGTGGACGCACCAGGTGCTCAGCGACGCATGTGAATCGGCCGAGGTGATCGTGTCGTGCGCCTCGACACTGCCGTGGGCGATGGAGCGCAGGGAGAAGACCGGGCAGACCGTGATCGGGGGCTTGCCCTATCCGCTCGAGCGCACCGGTGAGTTTCCTTCGTCGTTCATGGTCAAGCATATGATGTCGTCGCGGCGACTACGGCTGGCCAGTTACTCGGCGTTCGAGGTCGCCTACGGTGTGGCCTATCGCCGGGTGGACCGGCGGGTGCGCGAAATGATGGAGTTGCCCGGTGCGCCCCGGAATCCGTTCCGCCGCATGCGCGAAGACGGTATTCCGCTGGTGCACATGGTGAGTCCGGTGCTGTTGCCGAAACCTGGTGACTGGCCGGACCGCTCGACCGTCGTCGGTGCGCCGATCATGCCCGCCCGGCTGCGTGACGCGTGGGGCGAGGCAGTGGTCGACCCGGCGCTGACCGAATGGCTCGACGAAGGCGAGCCGCCGATCTACTTCTGTATGACCGGCATGCCGATCCTCGATCCCGTCGGTTGCTGCGATCTGGTTGACGCCGTCTGCCGCAGACTCGGGGCCCGCGCCCTGGTGACCGTGAAAGGAGAGGGCTACCCGCGTGGTATCGGGTACGACCGGAGACTGTACGTTCTGGATTCCTTCGACTACGACCGAATCCTGCCGCGGTGTCGCGCTGTCGTCCATCATGGCGGCAGTGGAAATACCCACGACGTGCTGCGGGCAGGTCTGCCCGCGGTAGTGATCGGGGTGCACAGCGATCAATTCTTCTACGGCTGGCGGATATCGGCGCTCGGGATCGGCGCCGACTTCCCCTATCCGTCGCTGACCGAGGATCGGCTACACGATGCACTGGTTGCGGCGTTGACACCCGAGGCGCTCGACCGGGCCGAGAAACTCGGCCGCAAGGTCTCCGCCGAAAACGGTGTCCGCGCCACGGTCGACGCGGTGGAACGCCTCGCCGTCTCGACATCGGCCTGAGCCGTGGCCGATTCGATGCACGTCGCGATCTTCACCGACTTCCACCCGGCCACGCTGGGCGGCGTCCAAACCGCGATGCGGTCGCTGTGCGACGGCCTGCGCGGCCTCGGTCATCGCGTGACCGTATTCTGCCCTCCCGCACCGGGTTCCACGGCCTCCGATGCCGATACGGTCGTGCTCGGATCGGTGCCGATCTCGATGTCGAACGGACTGCCGGTCGTCCTGCCGACCCGAACCAACCAACGCATGATCGATGCCGCGTTCACCGAGCGCGGCCCCATCGACATCGTGCACGCGCTGACGACCTACGGCTGCGGGATCTCGGGCGCACGCGCCGCACGCAGACACGACATCCCGATCGTCCAGACCATGCAGAGCCGAGATGACACCGTCATCGAAAAGTATTCACCATCACCATATCTGGCCGCTTTGACCATGCGGTTGGCACACGGATGGTTCGTGCGGTCGCACCGACCACCGGCATACGCCGGCGACGGCCGAACCGCCCGGCTCGCATGGCGTCCGCTGATCGCGCAGGCCCACGCGTCTGATCGGGTGATCGTGCCAACCCACCACTTCGCCCGCCGGTTGGCCGCGCGCGGCGTGGACAGGCCGATTCACGTGGTGTCCAACGGGATCGATGACGCGTTGCTCGACCGAATCCGCGTCGTGGGCGACACCCCGATCAATACTGGCACACCGCTGCGTGCCCTGTGGTGCGGTCGTCTATCGGCGGAGAAACGTCCGCTCGAAGCGATCCAGGTGGCGCGCCTGGTCGACGAATGCACGCTCGACATCTACGGCAGCGGCCCGCTCGCCGACCGCGCCCGTTCCGCGGTCGCCGAGGCGGACCTGGGCCACCGCGTCCACCTACACGGCGAGGTCGATCAGGCGGATTGCCTGACCGCTATGCGCAGTCACGACCTGCTGCTTCTCACCTCTGACTGCGATACCCAGGGCATGGTGCTGCTCGAAGCCGTGGCAATGGGCCTGCCGGTCGTGTACTGCGACCCTGAACTCTCCGAAACCGTGCCCGGCGAGGGCGGCGTTCGTGCCCTGGACCCGTCGCCGTCATCGCTGGCCACCGTGCTGCATGCCCTCGCGCGGGACCGAACCCGCTTGCAACTGATGCGCAAAGCACTCGCAGCGCACGCTGATGAACCGCGCCAATCGAGGCACACTGCCCGAATCCTGTCGGTATACGCCGAAGCGCTGTCCGGATCGAACACGCACCGCTACGACCGCATCTGACTTGACGATCACTCGGCGAAGACGAACGCTACTGGAGGTGGAGGACAGCGGCCCACAGTCCGAGGATGTCGCGGTGCCGTCGACGGTCACTGCCAACGCGACGTAACTGGGACCGGTTCTGCCATTCGGCCATCCCGTCCATCACTTTGATGCTCTTGTTCTTGTCAAGCGGTGGCGAGCCATGCTCGGTAGGTGTTGGCGAGTTCGTCGTTGCGGGTTTGGCCGCCTTCGATGCGGGACAGTGTTCCTGGCCAGACACCGAGATGCCTTGCGGCAGCGGTGAGCGTGATGTTGAGCCTTCGGCGTCCGGGACGCAGGTCGGCGTAGTCCGGGATTGAGATTGCGCTGGTCAGCCACCCATGGATCTCGTGGGCGATCGCGCGTTTGAGTAGACCCAGAATCTGCGGTTTGGACCGGCCCGCCTGCGTCTGCGGGGTCACAAATGACTTGGTCGTCTCATGCTTGGATATGCGGGCCGGGGCGATGCGGTGCAGCGCATTTATTGGCTCCACGATCACAACTGCGCGAAAGTCGGTGCTGCGTAGTCTTTCTGGAGGAGGCTGGCACTGGAGCTGCGCCGCACCGAGCGTCGAATGAACTCACAACCCCGCAGTCTTTCGGGGTTGTCGCCGGTGGCGACCAACAACTGGGTTCCCTGAATCGCTTGCGATTCTTCTCACACGCATCCCGGTATAGGGGTGAACCTGTCTGCTTTCGCCGAAATTCCCGCTTTTGGACGACTCCACCCGAATCGTTCGAGTCCATTCCCCGAGGTGCCTGGTAGCCTCGCCCGCGGACATTTATGAGTCGTTGCCGGGGGCGGTTTTCCGCGGCCCGGAAAACACCCAGAGAACACCCGCCCAGCAGGGGGCATGCCCTTGCCGACACCCCGCCAGGTATGTAAGAACCAGTATTCTCAAGACCATTGAATGGACTGATGCCGAACGATTTCCAGACTTTCCACGATTGCATCTTGACTCGCAGGGCTCACAGCCTGCTCGGGCTCGCTGGCGGAGGATAGGCCCCGCGAAAGCCAACCCCGCCGCACCGGCAACCAAACCCGTTGCGCAGGCTCGTGTCCGGGACGTGTTCAAGATCTGACCTCCCGATTGAGCGAAGCGCAAAAGGGCTGCGACCTTCAGGTTCCCTGAGGCACGACGCCTCGAGGTGTCGCTCGAGCGCCTTTCGGCAGCGCAGAGCGACTCCCTTCCAGCGGCTCAGAAGTCTGTTGGCCGACGAATGAAACCGTCCACATCGGGTGGCCGACAGATCTCGGCCGCAAATCCTGAAGTTGTCAGGAAGTGTAGTGCAAGCGAGGACGCCCTGAGCGCTGAGAGCCGTGCCCGGAACAGCCTCATCCAGGTAGTCCAGTGTCGGGATGCCGGGGATACAGGTGCACATCGTTATCTGACCGGAAATACGCAGCGTTGCGGATACGTCGGCTGCAGGACTCGGATCGATCATGACTGAGCAACGCCGGCATCAATAGCAGAATTAGATAATGCACAATTAGTCACGCGGTTACCTACAGCATACCTATGAACCACCGTTGTAGGCATTGCTGGTGTAATCTAAGCTGGCGTCGGCCAAAACTTGACGAGGACAGATAATGAGAACAAAAGTTGTCGAGGTGCTGCCGATTCTTGGTACGGTGGCCGGTGCGACGCCGGTCATGTCCGCACCGTCGGCGGCCTCGAATACCGCCTGTTACGGTAAACGTTGCGAATTGGATGACATTACCGAAGCCGGAACTGGCACGTGGTGTGCGGATATTGTCGCGAACAATGGGCCCAGCCACGGAACGATCCATGTGAACAGACACCTTACGCCTGTTTGCGCCTACGACGAGCGTCTGGATGAGTGGGCCACTACGCCGGAAGTCTACCGTTCGGCGGTGCGCTTCCTCCTTACTACTTGGCAGCTAGTGCCGATATCAACGTGAGCTGGCAGATCGGTGCTTACGGCTGACCTGAACACCCCTGCTGTCCCCTCGGCTCGGCTCTGTCGGTGATCTTGGAATTGGGTGCACGTGGCAGCTGGTGGTCAGCTGCGTCTGGAGGTGGTGTGAACGAGGGGCGACGATGGTTGACGTGATCGTGGTCGGCGGCGGGCCGACCGGGTTGTTGCTGGCTGGTGAGCTGAAGCTGGCTGGAGCGGAGCCGCTCGTGGTGGAGGCGGCCGACGACCGTGCACGGCGCTCGCGCAGCTTCCACATCCGCGGGTTGAACCTGCGGAGTATGCAGACGCTGGCGCTGCGCGGGCTGGACGCTGCGCTGATCGCCGAGGAACGAGCGATGTTCGAGTGGATCGCGGCCGAAGGCGGGTCCGGCGGCGCCGACCTCCTGAGGAGAATGCTGGGCGAGGGCAGAATGCGTGGGCACTTCAGTCTGCTGCCGCTGCAGACCGAACCGAGCGACGACCGCTGGGTCGTTCTTCAGCCGCACCGATTGAACCAGGTGCTCGACGACTGGATCGTCTCGCTCGGGGTTGCTGTACAGGCTGGCAGCGAGGTCGTCGACATCGTCGACGAGGGGCCCGCCGTGGTCGCGAAGCTGGCGGATGGCCAGTCGTTGCGAGCGCCCTACCTCGTCGGGTGCGACGGCGGCCGCAGCGTCGCACGGAAGTCGATGGCCATCGACTTCGACGGTACGGACGCGACCATGACCGGTCGGGTGGCCGCTGTTACGGTCGCGGATCCGACGGCTCTGCGGTCCAGCGTGCGCAGTCCCGGTGGGCTGCTGTTGCTGTCAATGGTGCCGGGGGAGATCTCGACCATCGAGTTCGCCGGTGGACCGTCCGATCGGCACGCACCGCTGACTGCGGCGGAGATGCAGGACAGCATCCGGCGGGTGTCAGGTGTACCGGACGTGGAGGTGACGAGATTCGACGGCGGCATCCGGTTCAGCGACAACACCCGGCAGGCCGTGACGTATCGGCGGGGCCGCGTGTTCCTCGCAGGCGACGCGGCACACGTCCATTCTCCGATCGGCGGGCAAGGGCTCAACCTCGGCCTGCAGGACGCGGCAAACCTGGGCTGGAAACTCGGCCTCGCGGCGCGCGGGCTTGTCGGCGACGAACTGTTGGACACCTACCACGCGGAACGTCATCCCATCGCCGCGCGGGTGCTACGGAACACCCGCGCGCAGGTCGCGATGATGCGTCCCGGACCCCAGGTCGACGCGCTGCGCGACGTGATGTCGGAGGTTCTCACTATTCCGGACGCACATCAGTACTTCGTCGCGATGGCGAACGGGTTCGACATCGACTACGCGGGCACCGGCGAACCATACGTCGGGCGGTTCATGCCGGAAGCTCGGCAGCTGACCGACGGCCGCGGGCTTCTGGTCGGTACGACCGTGGCTGGGTACGAGGACCGGCTGCACCGCGTCGACGGCCGGACCCCCATGCTCGTACGCCCCGACGGTTACGTCGCCTGGGCTTCCTCGCATCGCGACAACCGAGGCCTGGCCGAGGCGCTGGAGCGCTGGTTCGGCGTACCCGCCACGGTCACGGCGCCGCGGCTGTCGAGCTGATCCACCTGACTGTGCCCAAGCCCGCATCGACCGACGACGCCGACCCTACGGCCACGCGCATCCAATCGCGGGACTCGCCACGACTTACGCATCGCCACGGTCAGCATTGCCGCAGTGCCCAGCGCCGCCAGGCGCGACTTCACACGCAGGATACCGGCGGGAAGAATCGATCGTATTCGGAACATGCTGAGACCTCGGTCTATCGACATTACGGCAGAGCCTCTCGATGCTACAGAATTTGCATCCAATTTACCGGCCCTGAGAATGTCTCGACTGGACCGGCTTGTTGTTTTACTGGTGAAGCGGGCGCCAATCCTCGCGGACCTGCAGCATGTATTTCTGCGGAATGGTCGCCGAGCTGGGAACGCCCTCGATGTAAGCTGTTCTGATGCATGTGTATTCGAGCGGGCCGACATTGAACGGAATGAATGCGTTTCTATTGATGTCGGTCGAGTACCGATCGGGGTTGAATACGTCGGGTCTTTCCCGGACCCGCGGATCCCGATGCAACCCATACGGCGAGATGAGCACATGCGAACCGCGTGGGATGGATGAGGTTTCGGGGAGTCAGCGAGGACGTTGGGCATGTTCTCTCGCGACCTCTTCGCGTTGCCTGTCCGGGACGAAACGGATGATGTTGTCGCGGGAGCGGATCGTAAGCTTTTGAAAAATCGAATACATTTGCGCGTTGATCGTCTTCGTAGACCTGCCTCGCCGCGCTGCTATGGCGCTGTTGGGCCATCCGGCGGCCGCCAGGACAGCAACCTCTCGTTCAGTCTGGGACAGCGCGTGCCAGACCGGCGAAGTGTCGCTTCGATCCGGGAGGCCGAGCAGCATTTCGCCGGTGGGTAGTGTCCCTGCGGCTGGCCGCATCGTCTCGTCGCGCGTCGGCCGCAGGAGTGCCTCTTGCCGGTAGGCCGCTTCAAAGGCGCTGTCGCTCAACACACTGCGTGCGGCTTTCACCGCAGTGCCGATATGTTCTCTGAGGGGCGCTAATCCGTCGATATCGACGCCGAGCCGTTTCCCCAGAGCGGCCATACCACCAGCCCGCTGAGCGATTTCGGACGCGAACGAGGTCAGTCTCCGGTCATCGATACCCGCACCCGCGAGTCCCTCGGTAATGAGGTGCGCCAACGCGAACATTCGAAAACCAGAGGCCCACAACTTACCCCACTGATTGCGCGCCTGTGCCATCGCGGCGATAGCATTGTCCGCGGCGAGCAAAGCTTCACGCGCACGGCCTGCCCTGGCAAGTGCGATCGAGAGGGCCATATTTCCCCAGGCGGCAGTACCGATCGCATCGAGTTCGACGACCGATTGCAGATAGCCTCGACAAATCTTCAGCGCCTCATCCGGGGGTGCAATAAAGCCTGCAGCAAACGCCTCGAATGTTCGAACGCAGAGCTCGCCGAAAAGGTCCCCGTTATCGAAAAATTTCCCCGCCGCCCGGTCGAGCACCATGAGAGCGTCGACGCTGTGCTCACGGAACAGCAATTCCGTGCCCCAAGCAAATTCGATTTCAGCGGGAAGGCCCACATCCGTCTCGGGGTTGTTCCGCAGCCGTTGCACTACGTCTGGATCTGAAGTGGAAGCGACGAGGCACTCCTCCAAAGCCTGCGTTCCCCGGTCGGCAGCACCTTCGCACAGCCTGACAAATCCCAGCGCGCTCAATGCCATGAGGTGCGACTGTGTGGGCCATTGAAGGTTCATGCGCGCGGTATGCAACGCTGTTTCGAGCCATCGCCGCGTAGTAGGAAGCGGCGAAACAGCAAACGAAACCTGCAATGAAATGAGTGTCATTGAGATATGCAGCCCGATTTCGGATCGGCCGGGATCGTTGAAACTCGATTCGATCGCAAGTCGAATATTGCTCCACTCCTTGCGCGTCCATTCGTGGATCCTGACTTCGTCGAGATATTTTGGTTCTTTTCGAGCGCGGATCCGAGCCTCCAGCAGGGTGTCATGGTAATAGCAGCGATGCCGACGAGCGAGACGGGCCAACTCATCGGTAGTGCCGGTAGATCGTTCGACAAGGCGTTGCTGTGCATACACCCGCAAGCTTTCCGCCAGCGAATACCGGACCGATGTAGTGGAGTTGTGCGCGGAAACAAGCGACTTCCGAACCAGCCGTTCCAATAGCACCCGGATTTCCGATCGCGGCAGCAGTGTCGAAGGCTGATGCGCGGCCGCAGGGCATGCGGCACCGCCCTGATCAGCGCCAAGCGCAGTATCGTCGGAGCAGATAGCCTCGATCGCTGCGAGATCCGCACCAGCGCCGCCCGCTACCAGAGTGTCAGGCTCTTCGGGATGGCAATCGCGGCTTGGCGCGAATATCGACAGCCGATCGAACAGCAGCCGCTCGTCATCCTGACACAGGTTGTAGGACCATGTGATGTCATCGCCGATGCTCCGGTGACGAGATTCCACCCCGACACGTAGACCATACTCCCATTGCATCCGCCTATCCTCGACGTCGCCGGTCAGCTGTCGCAGGATCATCGGCAATGGCTCGTAGAACATCCGAGCAGCGGCCAAACGGACATGTAACGGGTGCCCGTGGAGATGTCGGCAGATAGCTCTTGCCATGTCGATCTGTGCGGCATCGGTTAGATGCCGACCGGTCAACTCTACTCGTCGTCGGAATACTTCCAATGATTCATCTACCGACATCGGCCCGATCACGACCAGGTGTTCATCAACCCATCCGATCGGCTCCCTGCTGGTTGTCACTATCGTCAGGCCCGCCACCCTGTCCAATAGCTCCACAACGACTTCGCTGGCCGCTCTCAGTACGTGCTCACAATTGTCCAGTACCAACACTGACCGTGCGTTCTGGGCCACATCCGGACATGCCAAAAAGTCCATCACCCCATCCCAGGCCGATGTACCGGCGACTGAGATCGGGCCCAGGACGGTCTCAGCGATTGTCTCCTTGATAGCAGTAATGTCCGCATCGGTGGCGAGTCCGGCCAATTGGGTCCAGTAGATAGGAGTGTGGCGTGCGCGATGCAACCTGCGCACAGCCTCCTCGGCCAGGCGGGTCTTGCCGATCCCGCCGGAACCGATCAACGTAACCAACCGGGGCCGCCCAAGTAGCAAGGGACTGATCCGGTCCAATTCCTGCTCTCGACCTACAAAACCAACCGAGGCTATCGGCAAACCGCGCAAAACTCCCTGACGCCTATCGAACATATCGACACCACACTTCTTGGTTCGGTAGCCGCTCGATGTACGGTGACTTCTACGGTGAAGGTCGACTCGCCGCTTCGGCTGCTGTGCCAAGCGCCCTGTGGTCGCTACCGGCCACAGGGCGCGTGACAGCGAACGGCCGGCAGTTGGATTTCCGCATGAGATGTCGAGCCTTCCGGGTTGGGAGTTGCTGATTCCTACTGTGACGCCCGCTTGCCGCATTGGCATCGGTAACGCATAGGTACCGCGGCAACCTCACCCTTGACTCGAGCCGCACCGCAACGGGAAGAGGCGGCCCCTACAACGCAAGCGATGCCCGCACGGGGCCTGCAGTCCCAACCCGCTCGAGCAATTGCCGTGTCAGTCTGCGCTGGACGCACCGAGCTCAGCCACCGGCAGCACTGTCACGGACAACAAGGCAAGAGCACCGACATATGAAGGATTCCCCGCACCCGCCGATGTCGGGAACCATCGCAACGTGACCCGCCCAGCAGGGGGTCGGTAATTTGACGATGAAGAATTCACCCCTGCGCGCCACAGACACTCCCCAGCGGTCGCAGTGCCATTGTGGTGTTGTGGTGCCGAACCACGGCGCCTCCAGGCCCGACGGCGATGTCGACTTATCCGCCGCGCAGCCGCAAACCGTTTGCTTCCGGGCACGCGGCGCGTCCCATGCACATCAACACAGCGCCGACAGGCGAGGGCGGCCTTCGGCACCGGAGCCATGCGGCCGAACTGGCCGATCACTTCTCCATGTAGGTCGCCGTCCACACACGGTGCTGACTCGCCGCAGCGGCGTCGTCGACAGAATCGGCCGACACGAATCTGATGATGTCGTGACGTGAGGAGATCATCAGTTTCCGCAGGATCGCAGTTATCTGCGCGTCGACTGTTCTGACGGAGTTTCCGCGGCGTGCGGCGATCGCGCTGTTGGTCCACTGGGCTGCCGCCAATGTCGCGACCTCCTGCTCCGCCACAGTCAACGTGCCCCACGCCGATTCGGTATCACCGGCATCGTGAAGGCCCGCGGCCACGTGCTCGTCCATCGACAACGTGCCCAACGCCAATCGCTGCACCTCGGCCGATTCGGGACGTAGCCGCGAACCCTGCGATTGCGCCGCGGCGTACGCAGAAGTTCCGAGTACTTGCCGCGAAATCGCAACGGCTTGGTCGTTTTCCGCCGCGAACAACCGGAATCCCTCCAATTCGAGGCCTAGGCGGCCTCGCAATGTCGCCGCACCACCGGCCAGCCGAGAAATCTCGGTCGCAAGCACGACACTCTCGTCCCGGTCGGCATTTCCGGCGCCGACCGAATCGGTGATCAGTCGCGCCAGCGACCACATTCGAGCCTGCACCATCCACAGCGCGCTCCACTGATCACCGCTGCGGTACTGGTAGGTGAGCGCGGCCCGCCCAACGTCCAACGCCGCAGCCGGGTTGCCGCTCTTGGTCAGGGTTATGGCCAGAGCCATCTGCGCCCAGGACGTCGCCTGCGGAGCCTCGGCGGCGGTTGCCACTTCGAGGGCGTGCTCCGCGAGTTCGCGAGCCAATGTCGTCGCCCCGGATACTGCCGCGGATATCGCCGCGAAGGTTTCGGCTGTGACTGCCGCGCGTGTTTCTCCGAGGTGCTCGAACTTGTCGCGTGCCCGGAGGAAAGTAGCGGTAGCCGCGGAGTCGTCGTGGGCCAGTATGAGTTCCATGCCCCAGGCCAATTCGACATGGGCTGGCAGCCCGATATCGGTCTCGACTGATCGCCGCCAGTTCGCCCGGCTATCCGGATCGGGCAGGCAGAGGCGGACACACTCGTCGAGCATCCGCTCGGCATCCTCTGGTTTGCCCTGATTCAGCGCGACCCATACGAGCACGGCCAAGGCATGTGTTTGGAGCTCGGCCGGCTGTGGATCGAGTGCGCGCGTCGCAGCCAGGGTGCGATCGGTCCACAGTCGAATTTCCCGGAACGATCCTTTCAACCAGGGCATACGCAGCGCGAACAACCCGATGCAGATCTCCAGACCGTGAACGGACTGACCCGGTGCGGCGGTGCTGCCCTCGATCGCGATCAGAATGTTGTCCCACGCCGCCACGGTCCAGTTCAGGTAGTCGTACTCGGCGGGGCCGAAACATTGAGCCGCGGCGGCGGAGACCTTGTCCCGGTAGTACCGACGGTGCCGCGCGGCCAGCCGCTCGGGCTCATCCGACTCTACGTCGGTGCGTTCCCGAAGCCGTTGTGCGGCAAAGACTCTCAGTGTCTCCAAAAGAAAGTACCGGGTCGCGGTCGGTGTGATGCGCACCGACACCAGCGACCGCTCGATCAGGTGCTCGAGCAGGTCCTCGATCTCGTCGCGGGCCAGACCGAGCCGCATGCTGCCAGGTTCTGCCTCGACGTCGGCCTCATCGCAACAAACGACCTCGATCGCCTCTAGGTCCACGCCCTGATCGTTAGCAGCGTCACCACCGTCATCGCCGGGGCCGCTGTCGTATCCGGCGGCGAACACCGACAACCGGTCGAAGAGCAAACGCTCCTTGTCCGCGCACAGGTCGTAGGACCAGGCGATAACGTCCTCGACGCCGCGATGGCGTGGCTCGGCACCCACGCGCAGTCCGTCTGACCACCGCATTCGCTGGTCGTCTTCCGCACCGCTCAACTCCTGCAGGATGGTGGCGAGCGGTTGATCCACCAGCCGTGCTGCGGCCAATCGGATGTATAGCGGATGGTTGTGCAGATGGCGGCAGATCGCTGCGGCCGTGGTGATCTGATCGTCGCCGACGAGCGGGCGACCGGCGAGTTCGGCTCGCTGCCCGAAAAACGTCACCGCCTGGCTTGGCGACAGCGGGGGAACCATTACCAGCTGCTCGTCGACCCACCTGATCGGCTCCCGGCTGGTCGCCAGCACGCTCAATCCCGGTGTCGCCTCCAGGAGTCGGGCGATCACGATCGATACGGCGTCGAGCACGTGCTCGCAGTTGTCCACCACCAAGACGCTCTGCACCGGTCGTCCCACGGCGTCGACCTCGGTCACCGCGTCGACGAGCGCATTCCACGCCGATCGGCCGGAAAAGTCCGTGCCGACCACCGACTCGGCCACTGCGTCCTCGATCGCCGTGACATCGGAACCTTTCGCCAACCGCGCCAACCGCACCCACCGCACCGGTATGTGCCTGGCTCTGTGATATCGACCGACGGCCTCGGACGCGAGCCGGGTCTTTCCGATCCCACCCGGTCCGATCAAAGTGACCAACCGCGTCGGGCGCAGCAACATGGTGACGATCTTGTCCAGCTCGGCACCGCGGCCGACGAAGTCGTTCGGTTCCGGTGCCTCGGTAGCGTGACTGTGACGTGTGACTGACACGATCGACAACGTTAGTCCAACCCTGGCATCGCGGGTCTCGCCATTTCCGCCACTCTGCCCAGCCGATCCATCTGTTGGCGCACATAACTTCCGATCTCATGCCCGTTTCTTCCCCGCACTCGGCGCAGGGGACGATGATGATCGTGCGTCAGCACCGGCTGCACGGCATCGGTATTCAATAGCGCTGACGAGCACCGGTTGGTGAATCGGCCCGAAAGTTGTTGCCGCACTTCGACGATGTCGTTGTCAGCGATGTCCGCAGTGAAGCTGTCACCGTGGTCGTGGAGATCTCTACCAAAATCCAAGGATAGGTATACCTACACGACACCGATGTCTGCGGGGGTCGCCGATGCGACGGTTGTTGCCTGACAAGTGGACAGAATCGGGCTTTCTCATGACTTCTCCGAAAGACAAGTTGCTCACCGAAGCCGACCTGCTTTGCTCGACCGCACCTGCGTATCGGGTTATGGCGGAAGTCGACGACTGGTGGCGGCAGCCGTCGGCCGACACCATAGACGAGGCGAGATTCGACCCCTTCCTCGCTGAGGTCGCGACGAGGTTTTCGACGGCACCGGCGGGGACAACGGACGCAGCGCGAATATGGCTTACGTCGATGACTTCAACAGCGTCGGTCCGGATATGACCGTATGAGTAATCCTCAGCAGCCGGCCCGCGGTGACGCGGGCAACGGTTCCAGCCGAGAACATGTCACTGGCGCCGCGCCCGAAGACCGACCCGCCCCCGGGACTGGTTCCGGTGATTCGCAGGAACTGGCGGAGCAGGTCGGTCGAGCATTGGCCGAACTCGGCCCGCCCGATTGGGCGCGACTGGAGGCTGATGTCGCCGTGACCGTCGCAGATGCGGCGGGTGTGGTCGCTTTCAGCGGCGGAGAGCGCAGGGTGCAGCTCGAAATCCCGACGCCGATAGTGGAGTTGGCGCGTTCGCAGCGCGAGTCCGTGGTGCGTGGTGGAGGTGAGCCATAGTGGCGGTTGCTGATTCGCGGTCGTGCGCCGCGGGAGAGCAGCGACGGCCCGGAGTTCGATATCGAATTCGATTACGGTGAGCAGCGGTTTCCGGAGGGACAGTTGTTTTCCCCCGAGGTGTATCGAGCCGATGTGTAGGCGTATCCACGCGAACGACTGCCGGTGTGGCTGGCCACCTACATCGGGTATTCCGGCGCCATCTCGTATCTCGGTGGTGACCGGATGATCGAACAGTTGTCACCGACGGCGGCGGCGCAGTACAGGACGCGACGGATTGTCGACGGATTACGAGAGGCAGCCCCTGCTGGGTGGCGACGGTTGGAAGCATCCTTTGCGCTGACCGTCGTCACCGAATCGGCGCTACTAGTGGCCGATGTCGGCGATCGGTCGGTGCGATGCCCGGTGCCTCGGGCAGTGTGCGAAGTGGTGCGCAGGGACCGGGTGGTGTCGGCGCAGTCGGAGACAGGCCCGTGGTGGCGGCTGGTCGTCAGGCTGGACGACACCGGGAATGTGGAGGTCGACGAGGATCGGGGTGCGCAGATGTTTCCGGGCGAGCAGTTGTTTGCTCCGGACGCATATCTGGCCGATCTGGCGATTTATCCACGGGATCGGTTGCCAGTGTGGTTGGCAGCGTATGTCGGGCGTGGCGAGTGGCGGTCCAGGCCGCCTCGGCAAGCAGCCGAGGCGGTTCGCGCGGACCAGCGGATGGGAGTACAGGCGACTGCCGTAGCGGGCGAGTTGCCAGGCCTTACCGCGCTGTGGGCGCGGTGGGCGGTGTTGTCGGCGGCGTTCGTGGCAGCCGGATCGAGACGAGGGCCGCGGGTCGGGCCGTCGATGGGCGTATTCGAAAGCGCGGGACGCAGCGGGTCTACGCTGACCTTGCTCCCCGGCGACCGGGCGGTGCTCTCGGGTGGTGTCTGGAATGCGCCGGTCTTGGACGCCGTCTACAACGAGGGTGCCACGACTCCGAAATTCTTTGCGGGCGCACCGGATTGGGTGGCGGACCCGGTGCTCAATCCGCGTGCGGCCACCGGTTTGCTGTCGTTCTGTTACTGGTGGGAGTCGGGAAGGTGGTATCGGGGTGAGTCCGCTCCGATGTCGGAATGCGCACCGGCCGTGCCCGCGGTGTGGACGGTCGACAGCGTGGCGGGTGCCGTCGCCAGCCTGGTGGGCGAGCGAACTGAAAATGTATCGAAAGCCACCGAGGCGTTGGTGTTCGCCGCGCAGTCGGGCTCGGTGACCCGTGCGACCATCGCGAACGTCTTCGGTCACGATGACCGCGTCGATACCGACGGCGCCCTGTTCCAGTTCTTGGTCGCGGGCTTGACCGCGGACCACGCGGACGGGATCACCGAGGCGGATGCGCTCGGCCTTGTGCGGGATCATATTCGCCAACAGGGTTACGACACAACGGAATACCCGCTGTCGACGCTGCGTGCCGATCGGATCGGCATGGGCTGGGTGGTGCGCTCACCGGTGCCCGCCGATGAGATCGCTTTGGATCGTGCGGTCTTCTATATCGCCGACGACGGCGTGGTGGAGCGCTCGACATCGTCGGTGCCGCTGTCGGAGTTCGTGGTCGGGTTCGAGCGACGGTTCCGGCTTCGCCGAGACGGGCGAGCCCGGCCGGAGGGGGCGACATGACCGATCAGGTTCGGCTGGATCCCGACGCCCTGCGGCAGGACGGTGCGCGGCTCGCTGAACTCGGCGACCAGGTCGGCCACACCTATGCCGAACTGTGGGATTGCCTGGCCACTGCGGACGGATGCTGGGGCGACGACGATCTCGGCGAGGCGTTCGCCAGGGATTTCACCCCGCACGCGGATCAGTTGCTGGCCGGTCTGCGGGCGATGGAGGAAAGTCTGCGCGGGACGGCCCAGCAGGTCGCCAACGCCGCACACGACTTCGAGTCCGTGGATCGTGGCGGTGCCGATCGAATCGGCCGAGCGGCAGACGAGCTCCGTAGTCCGGATCCGGACTACGGAACGGGGACCCAACCGTCCTCGGCCACCGCCCCTACCTCTAACCCGGCGCAGGATCCAGTGACCTCGTCTGCGGTACCTTCCGCCGGGGCCGCGGACGGTACACCCACTGGACGATCGACGTCTGCCACGCCGCCGCGTGCGTCCGGAGGACCGGCCGCGTCGGGCAACAGCCCACACTCTCCTTCGGCGGAAACACCCGACCGGCACGGTGGTGCGAAGCCAGCCGAGGATCCGAACCGTCGGCCCCGGTCCACCGCGATATCGCCGCCGGATACCCGCCGGGATGCGCCTCGCGACCCGAGCTCGGTCTCCGACCGGCACGGCGTGACGCCCGCACGAAATTCAGGTCCCGCGGTCGGTGCGAGAAAAGAAACGCCCTGGACCCGACCACCATCGACACCGCAACGCGGGTCCACGGCCGCCGAGCCGAATTCGTCCAACCCTCGATCCGGCTCCCCGCCGCGTTCCCCGAAGGGCGGCGAGCCGCGAAAGCATGATCGACGGCGCGATGCAGAACGACCGATTGCCAAAGCCGGCGCCTCACCCCTCCTCGCCTGGCTGGCGCGGACGCTGGCGGACCGGCACGGCGTCGCGGTCGTCGGTTTCGACCTGCCTGGTCTGCAGGAGCCACCAGTGCGCGAATTCGTGGCGGCTGTAGATCGTGTGCTCACCGACTACCCGGCGATTGCTCTCGACGTTGTCGCGGTGGCGGAGCTGGGCGACCATGCCGAGTGCGTGCGGTGGCGTCATGAACGGCGTGACTCGGCTGCGGTCCGGTCGATCACCCTCGATCGTTGGGTTGCCAGCGAACCGAGCCGAGGTGGCGGGGCGCCGGAATCAGAAACCGGCTCCCGTGATCCGGCTGTCTACGCGGCGACGGTACGAGAGCTCGGACTGGCACTGAACAGCGCCGGGGGCGGCGTCGCCGGCAGGACCGCCCAGCGCACCTTGATCGCCGAGTACATGCGTGTGGCGGTGGGGCGATACACGACACTCGCCGAGCTGTTGCGCGGGTATCGGCGCTGGCGTGCCGGGTTGACCGGCGAGGCGGGCGGCTTCGACGAGCTCCGAGCGCTGGGCGCCGCGTTCGCCGATGTCGTACTGCGCGGCGAGCGGGCCAGCGCTCCCGCGAAGGCACTGCACGTGGCACTGGTCGACGCGGCCCCGCCGCCGGATTAGGCGGTGCCAGTGGGAGACGCGTTGTCGCCGAACCCGGTGGTGCAGCTGCGGGAGGTGTTCGAGGGCCTGCCCTCCGTCGTGCGGCGTCCGATCGAAATGGTGGTGTTCGGCGGCGATCTGCCCCGGGCCGACATCTCCAGGATGCGGTGGATGGCCGCGGAACTGCGAGACCGGGCCGCAGCGATAAACGGTCACGCGCTGGACGTGGGAAGCCTACTGGCACAGCAGGACTCGGTAGGTGTGTTCGGTGACCAATTGCGCGCGGCATTGCACTCGCACCAAGACGGCGCGGCCAAGCTACACGAACAGGCCCTGACCTTGGCCGATCAGGCGGACGGCGCGGCCAACGACGCGGAGAAGACACTGTGCGTGATGTTCGCGTTCGGTATCGAATTGGCCTGGCGGATCATCAAGATGCTGTCCGCCGCCGCGGCGGCCGGTCCCGCTGGTGAGGTGGCGGCCGCACCCGCGGTGGAGGCGACGTTGACGGAGGGGCGGGCCGAGGTCGAGCTCATGCGCGCGGGCCTGAAGGAGACCTACGGACGGCTGGCGGCGAATGCGGCAACCAGGCTGTCGGCATTGGGGCCGGTCGAGTTTGCGCTGACCGCGGGCAAGGCGGCACTCCTCCCTGCGGCGGTGGACGGGGGTGCGCAGCTGCTGCAGGCCGCGGCGGGATACCGGAATCTGTCCCCGATCGGGGCCAACGGTGAGAACCCGAAGGGCATCGACGTGATGTCGATGCTCGTCGCGGGTGCGTCGGGCGCCGGTGGTGCGGTGGGGGGCGCACTCGCCGGTCGGTTCGCGCCGGCGGTGATTCCCCGGATGCAGACCAGCCGGATATTGACCGGGCTGGTGCACGGGACCGCGGGTGCGGCGGCCGGCCTGGGCGCCGCGGCCATGATCACCGGTTGGCCGGAGGGTTTCGAGCACATCCTTGCGCCGCTGCTCAACGGCGCATTCGCCGGGACTGTACATTCTCACGCCCCGCACTCTCGGTCCGCCACGACGGAGGTCGACGGCAGCGGTCCGTTCCCCCGGCCCGAGCTGCGTGCCGCCGCGACGCCGATCAAGATTTCGGAGGAAGCGAAACGCGGGTGGGAGTCCGCGAGGAAGGCCTGGACGGACCATCCGGACCCGGCGACCAGCCGAGGCCAGACCGCACCCGCTGGCCCAGCCGAGTCACCGCGACCAGACCGGCCCGTTGGCCACCCCAACGTCGCGGCGCCGCCGCGCGTCGCGGCCGGTGCGGAAATAGCAGCGCCGCCGCGTATTTCGGCGGATGCCGCTGCACATCCGGCCGCAGCACATCCGGCTGCGGAACATCCGGCCCGCGTGGAGCACGGCCCCGCCGGACAACAAGGCACGCCGGACGCCACAACCGGTTCCGAACCGCCCTCCCACCCTGATCGCGCCGCGAGTTCCCACGACGATGCCAGTGCGTCGACAGCGAATCCTCGCGACCATGTCGATGAGGTGCTGGCCGAGTTTCACGCGCGTTCGGGTGACCACCTCCCAGAGGAGTTGCGGCTGTCCAATCTTCCCGACGAGGTGTTGAAGGCCGGGTTGTTCCACCCCGACGAGCGGGAATCGTTGATCGCTGGGATGGAGATCATCCGGCGGCAGACGTCCGACGGGGCGCCCGGGGGGATGGTGTTGCGGGGGCCGCAGCTGGAGGGCGGGTTCGAGATGGCCCGGCGGCCGGTGCAGATGCTGCCGGGCCAGGGCAAGACGCTGATGTTCATGTCGTACTCGATGAACCAGGCGGTCCGCCACGGTTCGGTGCTGCTGGTGACGACCGCGGACGGGCTGGCGCATCGGGAGTTCACCGAGTACCAGCGGGTGCTGCGCGACTTCGGGATCGACGTGCTGCGGGCTGACCAGGAGAAGGGTTTCGGTCCGGTGACTCCGGGACGGCCCGCGATCGTGGTGGCCACCGGTGAGACGGTCGGACACCTGTGTAACGCCGGTCACGCGCCGCCGCGCCGGGTCGTGCTCGACGAGATGGACGCGATCGTCGACCGCGGGGAGAAGACGTTCATCCGCTCCAAGTTCCCCGCCGGCGGCGCGCCTGCAGAGACGGCGCGGGAGGTGTTCGCCGCCCACGACTTCCTCGCCGAGGCGCTCGGGAAAGGGCAGCTGTCGCATGAGGATTTCGGCCTGAAACGGATCGCCGAAGAAGTCGACGTGGAACTGCCCGACGGAACCCTCGAGGTGGGGACGGAGTACTGGTACGACGGACAGGCGGCGCTGACACCAGCGGGACGGGCGAAGGTCGAGGCGCTGCCGGACGGGAACCGGTGGCTGCGGCACATGGGAACGTCGCGGCTCGAGATGGCCGCCTCCGCCGAGTTCACCTGCCGCAACAACACGCACTACGTGATGGATCAGGGCAAGATCGTCCCCATCAACCAGGACGAGCACGGCCTGCAACGCAATCTGAAGACGTCGAGCGAATCACGGTGGAGCGCCGAGCCGGGCAAGGCGAGCCTGGCCCAAGCCGTCGAAGCCAAAGAGATCCGGGCCGCCGAGTCCATCGGGATGAGCGCCGAGCGGCACGGAATCGTGGTGCGCCCCGACCCCGAGTCCGCCACACGCATTACCGCGCCCGAGATCTACGGCACCGATCGCTTCTTCGATCACATCACCGGCGCCTCGGGCACGCTGACGGATCTGGGTGGGGTGCTGAAGACCGTATACGGGCTGGAAATACCGCACGCGGTCGATCCGTTCAACCCGTCGCGGTTGGTGGAGGGCCAGCCCGACGTGCACGAGAACACCAGGGCCAAGCTGAACGCGCTGGCCGGATACGCCCACCAGATGTGGGACGGCGGGCAGGGCCGTTTCCAGGAAATCCTGTGCCACCGCAACGATTTGGTCGACAAGCAGGTCCGGGCGCTGCTGCGCACGGGGGTGCCCCGGGAAGCGATCGAGGCTGTCGACGCCGACCGGATCGCCAAGTGGGGTGCGGACTGGGAAACCGAGTTGCAGAAGGTCTTCGACGCCGCCGGTGAACAGGGCAAGCTCCTGGTCATCAACCGGCAGGGCCAGCGCGGTGTGGACATCAACGTGTCCGACGCGGTGCTGGCCAAGGGAGGCATGCATGTGTGGATGACCGAGGTCCCCGAACACGCCTACATCTACGAGCAGGGCAAGAACCGCACCGCTCGCAACGGCAAACCCGGCACGGCACAAGCATTGATGTCGCCGCAGGACGCACTGATCCGCAACGCCATGCACCTGCGTGGGGTCCGCGAGACGGTAATCCAGTACGAACAAGCCGTCGCTGACCACCGAAGCGACCCCACTGCCGCAACGCACGACAAGCTCGTCGAGGCCGGCGACAAGCTCGCCTCGCTCGTGCCCGGGCTGCAACAGCGCGCCCATCACCACGCCACCGCCGATTTCATCCTGCACCACACGCCCATCACCACCCCCGAAGCCCTCATCGCCGCCTTGACGCCCTGGCACCCGAGCGACCTCGGCGGACCGGACCAACTGGCGGACCGGTCCACGCGGCTCGCCGGGCTGCTGGGGATTCCCACCGCGACTGCCTTCGCATCGGCGCTTGATCAGAACGGCGTGCTCGGCCAGAACGACGCCGATCCGCTGGTCAGGCTGCTCGACCGGGCGAACCTCCCGCCCTCCGCCGTGGAGGCGTTGCGTCAACACCTCGACGCGACCGCGCCCGGTAAGGCGGTGCAATACGCGTTACTCACCGACGAACAGGCGCGGGATGAACTCACACCGCGACGCGATCGGCTGGCCGAGGCGATCGGCTGGAAGAACCTCGCGGAGATCGAGGGCGCGGAAGGACTGCGCCGTGTCGGCGCTGCCATGACCAACGCCCAGCGCGACCTGGCGCACGCCCTGGGTGTTGCCGACTCCGAGGCCACCACCGCAAAGGCCCGGGATGTGCTGGGCGAAGCCGTCGCTCGGCAGCTGTCCGACGACACGCACCGGCTCGCTCCCGGTTCGGATCCCGGTACCGCTGACCGGACTGCTGCCAGCAACCCGGTGGCCGACGACCTCACGGCCCGCACCGCTGCCGCCGAGAACTCCGACGCCGGCAACGTCGTTGCCGCGGCGTCGCTCTACCTGGCCACCGCCGCCCTGCTCGACCTGGTGACCCAGATACACCGGCGCAGCCCGAACAGCTGCGTCAACAACGGCGTGACCGCGATGCGGGTGCTGTGCCCGGACAACGCGGACCAGTTCACCATGCCGTCCGGCGGAATATCGCTGCGCGGTTATAAATGGGACACCGTCAGATCGTCGTTCCGCCACGGCTCGTCCCAGGCGTCCGGTTCGCTGGATGAGGCCGTCGAATCATTGAGACGGCGGCCAGGAGGTGTTCAAGTCCTGGTCTACAAGTGGAAGAACACCCAGGAACAAGGCAGCACCGACGCCGACAACCACCTGGTGCTGCTGGTCAACGACAGCGAACTCGTCGACTCCCCGAACCTGAAGGTGGTGGACCTCGCGGCCTCCCGAGACGGCAGGACCGACAAAGATTTCGGCCCGGAAGACCTGAAGGACCGTCGTGCACTGCTGAACAAGGCCGTCCCGTTCGACAACTGGCAGCGCGAACAGCAGAAGTTCATCGATAGACTGTCCGAGCGCGAGCGCGCCTTCTGGACCATCGATTTCGACCAGCACGGCGATCTCGTTCCGGACTTGGCTGACCACGGCACTCTTCCCACCAAAACACACGTGCCCGCGGAACTGGTCCGGGAAATCAACGAAGCCGGCGACTCGGTACATGTGGACGAGCCGAACACCTCCCGACCGGACGAACCCGTCAGCGTCGGCAGCGCCCCACCCGTTGACATCGAGCGGGCCCCCGCCGACTTCGGAAACCACCCGGACAGCTCGGAAAACCCTGCGGGAATGCCTCATGTGGTCGAGGACATGCCCCTGGATCACACCGCCGAACAGTTGGAGTTGTCGGCCGCTAGCGCGACAGACATTCTCGCCGATGAGATCGCCGTATCCCACGAGATGTTCGACCACCGTGCACCCGCCGACCTCACCACAAATGAGCAGAACCGCCCGGCGCCGTGGAACAAGGTGAGGACGGAGCCGGAGCAGCCGCCGATACCTTCTGGAGAAGCCGGGCGAGACGGCCAGCCGTCTTCTCGGCAACCGCGCACCGAACAAGCCGGACTCGATGGCCTGATCAGCCGCCACCCACCGCCAGCCACTCTCGACCCGCCAAGTTCGCCTACGGTGTTTTCGCCGGATATATCCGGAGAGCAGGTCGCCGCGTTGCCGACTGGTGGCGAACGCTCTTCTGCTACAACAACATTCGGATCGACACCCTGGTCACCTCCAGCTGTCCGGCCGACGATAGCGCAGAACGTGGAATACAGCGCCATCCGGACGCAGGCTCATGCGGGCACGGCCAGTCCCGCACCTGTATCCGCAACGACTCATGTCGGTCCGTCGCCGCGGGGCAAGTCGCCCTGGAGCCGTGACGATCGCGCCAGCACGCAAACGACCGGTCCGGGCACCCAGGTACCCGCCGCGCCGCTCGGCGCCGGGGAATTGGAGGGGAAGCTGGCCGAACATGGTGTCGTGGTGGGAGATGCAGCGGTGGAGCTTGCGTTCGGCGTTCGTCCGCCGGGTGTGCGGGACGTCGTCGAAGTGTCGGTTCCGGAGTGGCTGTATGACCGGCTACAGCGGGCGGATGGCTGGTCGGTGGCGCCGATGGAGGAACAGGGCGATCAAGGCCTGCCTCTCGACGGGCGGGCTGCGGAGCATTGGCCGCGCCACCGCGGGCAGCGTCCGGTGCTTGCGCGTGGCCGGGTTCGGGTGTCGGTGGGTTGGCATGACGTGGTGTCGCATGAGGATCTGTCGGACCGGTCGTGGCGGCCGGGTGAGGACGGGATGCGGGTTGCCGGACTGCCCGAGTTCACCTGGTCCGAGCAGTGGGGTATGGACCGGTATCTGCCCTCGGCCGAGCTGATCAAGAAACGGATGCTGGACCCGAATGCTGCGCCGTTGTCCGAGGACGTGATCCAGCGCGAGATCGACGAGATGACCGAGATTCTGCGGTCGGAGCTTGCGGATGCGGGGCTGGAGGATCAGGAAATTCGGCGACTTCTGCAGCGACATCGTCGAGATATCCGACTGCTGGCCGAGGGGGTGTACATCAGCCGGACGCTGTATGGCGATCCGAGCATCGGTCGTGCCAACCACCTGTACGACGATAACTTCGAGCGGCGCGAATTCGGGGTGAGGGCCTTCTACCACAACGGCATGGGCATCGCCGACGGCCTGCGCAGCATCCTGCGCAACGGCATGTTGCAGCACGCCGATCTCGGGGAGATCGTCCTGGCCATGATCGCGGCCAGCTGGAGCGACAACGTCTACGGCGGTGGGCGATACAGCGACAACCCACACGCATATGACGAATTGAAATCGGCGCAATTGCTCTACTCCCGCGCCCGGTCCTACGGCTACGCCGAGAACATCGCTGCGATCTTGGCATTCGCGGTGAACGCCACCGGGTTCGACGAAGTGACCAAGACGCAGATGATCATGTCCCCCGGCAAGGTCCAGGAGCTCCGGGAACGCTGGCATCTGTCCGATGAGGATTTCGAGACGGCGAAGAGGATCGCCGCATGGGTCGCCGCCGAGGACCTCCAACCGTTGTCGGAGCCATTCTCCGTCGTCGAGAGCATGAAACTGGCGTTCGAGGACCTGATGTCGAGGCGCGCCAGTCGCTCCGGCTCCGACCGCGACTTCGGTCGAATCGTGTCCAAGTGGAACACCCGGGTGAACGATATCGAACAGGCGTTGTGGCTGTTGCGATGGTTCGGGAGCCTACGGGCTGGCGCGGACGAGCTGCGGCAGGCCTATATCAACCGTCTCCGCGGAAGCGGCGGCTTCTCCCATCCAGACGTCTCGTACGGGTACCGGCCTCCGGACGGGTGGTTGCTGGGCAACCGGGACATGCGTCGCGAGAATGCCGCGAAGTGTTGGGAGATCGCCGACCGGCTGGAAAGCGACCCGGACTACACGCCGCTCGATGCCTACCGTGACGCGCACCTGCACGCGGCACAGATGGAGGAGAAGTACCGCGGCTTCCGGTGGGAGTTGGTTATCAGGCCCGGTACGCAACCGTGGAGCCGAACCGACCTCGCGAACGCCGTCGCGGCCCGACTGTCCGAGTCCGAACTCGCGGGCATCTCCCAGAACATCATCGACGCGATACTCCGCGTTACCGACCGTGCCCAGACCTTCGCCGGGGACGACCCCGCGATCGTGCTGACCTGTTCGCACGATGACGAGGGCCAGCCGCTGCTACGCGCCCAGCTCGAATACACCAGACCAGAAGCCACGGATAAGTCCCCTGGTGTGACGAAAGAAGAACTGCGCCAAGACCTTTCCGATACCGACTGCCGAATCGCTATCCACACAATCGATCCCTTACCTCAGGGCCAAGTCTGGCATCGCATCCAACTCCGCTTCGAGACCGAACGTGCAGAGCCAGGCACGGTTACGGGGACACAGACCGACGTTGCAGGGCAAGCCGGGCCTTCCGGGTTCACCGGTAGCAGGCCATCGGAGGACACACCTGAGTCTTCATCCACTTCGGGCAAGACTCCATCCACTCCTGATCCCCGAGACGGCCCAGGTCCGGCCGCAAAGCCCAAAACCGAGTCGATACCCGCGGACGAGGGTCCGGCGGGAGCTGCGGACGCCGAGCGGGAAGAGAGCATATCTCCGGCTCCTGAGAATGCGACCTCATCTCCGATCTCGAAGGAGATCGTTGAGAGGGCTGCATATAAGGTCGGCCTTGGCCGAGAGGAATTTCTAGAAAATGCACCCTATTTTCGTGAGTTGTTGGATCGGCTCGTCGCCGACACGGCAGCTGGCGGTATTTTGGCCCACATTTTCGGGCGCTATGACGATGCTCCCCTCGTAGCACTGACTGTTTTCAATGCAATGACCGCTTTCAGATATTTGGGTGTAAGTGGCATAGCCCCCGAGCTGGCCCATTTCTTTCCAACTGCCCAGGGTTATCCCCATCCCGTTCCGATAGAGCAGATGTGGCCAGTGTTCGAGGCTGCAATGCGTGAACACAGGGATGAGCTGGCGCGGTATTTTTCTGACCGGCCCCTAATAGCGCAAGCGAATGTGCCAGAGCGTGGATGCGCACTCTACCCAGCACTGCTGCACATCGCACACCAGTCTGGACGACCGATCGTCTTACTCGAGGGCGGATCCAGCGGCGGCCTACTACTGAATTTGGATCGTTTCGGATACCGCTCTAGTGACAGGGACACCCTGGTGAGTGGGGTCCGAGAGCCAGAGCTGATTTTCGATGACGCCTGGTCTGGTCTACCCCCAGATATTGCGGGCACACCGCTTCATATCGTCGAGCGACGCGGCTGCGACTTGAATCCGTTCGACATCAGGACGGATCGCGGCGAGGCCGGTCTCATGGTAGTCACCGGTTACTATGAACCACACCAAATAGCCATGCAAGAATCGGCTATCCGAACTGCCCGCAGACACAATGATTGGCAGGTCGACCGAGGCGATGCCATCCAATGGCTGAAGCAGACGCTCGCGAAACCCCGGCCTGACGATACTACAGTTGTAGTTATAAGCTCATTGTTCACAGGATTCCTATCGCCACAGCAACTCGCAGAATATAATGCGACTATCGCCGCTGCCGCCCATAAGGGCGCTGATATTGTATTCGTAGATCTACGGCGCCCCACAGATTGGACATTCGACCCCGATAATCCGACGTATCCGACGGAATTGGGCATCATCACCCATCGAGGCGATACCGCAACCGAAGAAATATTCGCCGTCCATGATCGCGACGGAAAAAGATGGCGTCCGGATATGTCAGAACCCATAAGTCGCACTACCCGCACCACGAACCCGGACGGACCTGCGGGACTCATCGGCAGCCGCTCATCGGAGGAATTCGAACCGATCGCTCCTGTGCGGAACGAACACCCATCGACGCCCTGGTCACCGGTACACTCCGAACGTGCGGAGCCCGGCACGGTACTCGGGACGCAGACCGACGTGCCAGGACAAGCTGGGCCGTCTGGGCTCATCGGCAGCCGACCGCCGGAGCACACGCCCGAGCCGTTCGAATCGTGCCCGGATCCGACGTTCACAGCGGAATCCGGTCCGGACGATCCCGCGAGGGACGAACGCCTTTCGACGCCGTGGTCACTCCTGGGGCGGTCCGCCCTCGCGGCACAGGGCGGTTCAATGGACCCTTGGGAATCCCGCCGCGAGATCCGGCGACATCCAGTCGGGTACAAGAGCAGGCTCGAGCCGGGTGTATTGCGTCCACGACGCGATTACCGGCATGAAAATGAAATGTTGCGGAGCCGGGATGTCCCCGACCCGCCCGATGAGTCCGGAGCGGTACTCGAGCAGGAAGACGAAACACCCGTAACGCCGTGGTCGGCGCCCAGCCAAAACGACACCACGAACGTTGCGCCGGAGCATCCATCCGACCACGGCGGTCCGTACGAGCGCCCTGTCGATTCGATGCTCGGCGCGTTGGACCGACAGATCAGGGCCTTGGAGAATGAACAGGCCGAGTTGAACAGCGAGCTGAATCGGCTGGCCGAGATGCAGGGTTGGGATCCTCGGACACTGTCGCCAGGCTCGCCGCACCTCGCTAGGCTGAGGCAGCAGCTCAAGGTGGATACCACGACACTGGCTCGCCTCTTTGTGGAAAGCCTGCCGCCGCGGCAGGAGCTTGCCCGGGTGATCGACGACATCCAACGCAGATTGCAGGCTCTGGGCCATGTTGGCCGCCAATACTTCCTTCAAATGGCAAGCACAGGTATTCGTCACAGGTTGGGGCTCACGATTGTGCGCGGGGTCCGCCTGATGGCCGATTCACCACCGACCCCGGAAGTGCTCAGAGAGGACCGGGAGCGCACCGAGTACGAAGCGATCCTGGACGAACTGTTCGCGGCGCCACGGCTGAGGTCGAAGCCCGGAAGCGAGCTTCCGGCGAATGAGGATCCGCTGGCAGAGTGGCGGCTACTGGGTGAAACGGCGGGCGGGACGACTCCCGGTGGAACACTGGTGGAGCAGGTCACGGCGTACCTCGAGATCGGCCGAATGCTCGAGATTCCTTCCGAACTTGTCCACACTGGAATGGAGATCGGTCGGCTCCGCGCGGAGAAAGCTCGGCTCGAGTTGGCCGGTCTTGTCGAGCGACATGCAGGCCCCGTCGACGGGGGCGACGCGGACAGTGATGTGGACTTGCAGATCAGTCGACTCGAACTGGCTCGTGCCGAGGCGCTGCGCCAGTGGCACCAGTTCCGGCTGATGCAGGTTGCCGCGAGATTCGGTATCGACGCACAATTTCCGGTCCCATTGGGAATGGTGCTGGAAATCGATGCTGCACGGTTCGATTCGCGGTATTCGCCTGGGGACATCGAGACGTTGGTCAGTGCTTTCACCGAATACAACAATGCCGCTGCGAATGTCGAGTATCTGCAGTCGATGCCCAGACCATCGCAGCACTGGGGCGAGCCGGGGCCTGGTGGCACCGAGACCGCGCAGCAACGGCCGCCAACGGCCGAACCCGTCGACCGCGTGGATGCGCTGGCGCACCGGCTCGACGAACTCACCCGGGTCCGGAACCTGCGGGACCGGTGGGCCGAACTGTGTTTCGTGAAGCCAGCGGAGTTGCCTTCGAGGCTCGAGTCGCTGCGCCAGGAGTTCGCAACCCTGACTGAGGAACTGGCCGATGTTTCACCCGACGGAGTGAACCCGACCGTGGGATGGGTGCAGCGGGCAAACACCAAGTGGGAAGCCGAACGACGGAGGCTGGCGAGCGGAAAGAGAAACGGCTGGGACCGTGCTGATGAACTCATGCAGAAGCAAAACGTGGCCGCACGATACCGACGGCTTCGCTTTCTTCTCCAGTACTGCGACGAATATATTTGGTTGGAAGCACAGCGCACGCCGATCGAACAGCTGCCTGTTATCACTGATTACCTGGGTGCGGATACGGCGGAACGGCAACGTGGACGCCAGGATTGGGTGGCTGTAGGCGATCCGCAGGTATACGAACCGACTCAGCAAGCACACGAGGAGTCGCAGTCGTGGGGTCGGTGGATCACCGACACCGCGGCCCGGCGCAGCCGCATCTTCGACGATATTGTCGAGCGGGCCCGTCTGCTCGGGGTGGACCAGCCGGACAAGCTGAGTCCACGTGAATTGAAGAGCGCCACCGCTCGGCTGGTCGCGGAAAATCGCGACCGCGCCGGTACAGAGCCGAGTCCATCGAAAAACCCGGCCGAACGCGGAGTTACCGTGCGGGTGGCGGCCGAATCCGACCTTGCGGCGCTGACCTCCGCGTTCGGTGACGAGGCATTGTTCCGGGATCGACTGGCGCGTCGGGCGGCCGGACATGGTGTGCTTTTGATCGCCTGGCGGAGCGCGGAGCCGGTCGGCACCGGCTATCTGTGGCTCGAACCCGCAGAGGAACAAGCGATTCTTGATCATCTCCCCGATGTACCTCTGTTGATGAATGTGCGTGTCGCGGAGCAATATCAGGGCGGCGGCATCGGCACCGAGATCATTGCCGGGCTCGAAGACCGTGCGGCTCGCGCGGGACATTCCCGAGTGGCTTTGGCTGTCCGGACAGACAACCACGACGCCATTCGGCTGTATCGCCGACTGGGCTATCGCGACTGGGGCCACGGCACCATCGAATGTATTGCGGTGGAGTCCCTGCCGGACGGCAGAATCGTTGCGATCCCCGAACCTGAAATCTGCTATGTCATGGAGAAGGCGCTTCCCGACGACCGGGCAGCAGAACTTCGGGATCAGCCGCCGCTGTCCGCTGCGAGGGAAGCAGCGGAAGCTGAGGCATTCCGTATCGAAAACCTCGGCAACGACATCATGGATTGCTTCACCCTGTTCGAGTACGCGCACGCCGACGACCGAGCCGTTCGAGCGAAAGCGGCGACAGCGGTCGCGGGCAAGAAACTTCAGCACGAGGTGATCGAGGAGCGGGGGGGGGGGGTCGGCTGCTGGCTCCTGGCGTGGCGGTCGTGGAGGCCGAAGGTGAGTCGCCCGAGGTGTACGTCGCCGGGCCGGCGTTGGGTTTGGATCGAGTATTGGACCGACTCGCACCCGAGATTCGCGAAGATTTGACGCGGCGAGATGCTCAATTCCATTACTGCCAGATCACCGTCGACGCGGCTGGCACGGCGTTCACCCACGATATTCAACCGACCCACCACGATGCTGCGCCCGGCGAACAGACCGACACCGAGGCGGAACTCACGGCCACCGATGGTGACAAGCAGAACTGGGATGCCGCATATGAATTCATGGCGCGCAAGGTCGCGGAGGACCGTGCACTGGGACTCGACGTAGAGCAGCCGACTGCCGCGGTGGCGTTCTATACGGATGCCGCTGGTGGCGCGACAGCACATCAGCGGTCGGATGTCACATCGACATCGGACGTCCCGGCGCCGATGTCGGACCGATTCGAGGAAGTAGCGCAGCCTCGCAACGAGAACCCTTGGGAATCCCGCCGCGAGATCCGGCGACGTCCGGTCGGGTACCGGAGCAGGCTCGAGCCTGGCGTGCTGCGCCCGCGACGCGATTACCGGTATGAAGATGAAACGCTGCGCAGTCGGGATGTGCCCGACCCGGCGGATAGATCCGGAGCTGTCGAGAAACCCTATTTTGCTTCCGAAGGGGAGCGGGAGCGTTGGCGAGGCTATCTCGCCGAGGCCGATCGTGTTGTCGCCGAGTGGCAGCAGGCACACCGCAGCATCAAAGCCTCGGATGAGGTACGCGGCAGGGGGAATTCGGAGCAGGCGGAGAAGCTGGCGCAGGATGCGGCGGACCGCCTCCAGCAGGCGATCGCGGATATGGATGCACTGATCGATCGGGCGGGATTGTCGAGTCCAGAGAATCTGGAGGCATTGAAGATGTCGGCCGGAGCCGAAACTCTGAACGAGGAAACGGGCTGGATCGCGCAGGTGCGTGGGCGGGAAGAGGATATCAATACTGGATTCGGCCTGGTCTGTCGTGTCCTCGTCGACGACGGCGAGTTCAGTGTCGATGAGATCCGCGGCCTCGCCATGCCGAAGTCGAAGCCCGCCCCGCTGCCCACGTGGCCGGTGTCGAAGCACGGTCCTGCTGCGGCGCCCGGTCGATACCAGGTGTGGGGATATCAGTGGTACCGGGTAGTGGACCGGAAATTGCAGCCTTGTGATCGGCCGCCTGGGCTGCCGAACGATATCCCCTCGGGGGACTATGTTCTCGAGGATAATGTGCTCCGGCCCGACGACGGTCGGAACCCGCCACCCGGACGACCCCGCTCGGCTGAATCGAGGGCTACGCCCGAACCGGGGAAGCCTCGGTCCGAGCCCGCTGCCGACACGCCGAAACCAACATCACCGAGTCGCCCCAAACTAACGGTGGTCGATCGACCGGCCTCGAGCGATCCGACAGCGAAGGGCATGGTGCGCGGGACCGGACCGACAGGGGAACCGGTCTGGTTTCGCCGGAACGAAGCGGAGAGCGTGCCGGTGCTTGGGAAGAATCTACAGCCGAGCTGCCTGGTCTTCCCGACCAAAGAGGCGGCCGAGGGGCGGTTATCGGACCGGGATCAGTTCCAGCACTGGGCCTCGGGCACCAACAACTCCAATACTCAATTCCACACGGCTCTACCCCAACCGGCGGGGGCGAGCGAGCCGTATGCGTTCATCTCGCCGAGAGAAACACCCTGGGCTGCTGCGGCTCGCAATACCGGTCAGTCGCCGATTTGGGTGCAGGCGCACGGAAGTGAGCACACCGTAGACGTCAAGGTGGGGGACTCGGTGGTGAAGGTGGATGGTGCGACCTTCGGACGCATGCTGCTCGCGAATCCGCAATTCCAGGCAATGGTGGCCGCCAACCCGGCGATGCCTGTAGTTCTGCTGTCCTGCAAGTCCAACGCACCAGGTGCCACGGTTGCCAAAGACGTTGCGAAAACCCTGCATAAGGAGAGTAAGTTGCGGGCCGATGTCTACGGTGCTACCGGACGCCCGGTCGCCGCCCCGTATCCCAATGAGAAAGTCTCCGAACTCGGCGTTGAGGAGGCGATCGATCCGGCGACCGGAAGGGTAATGGATCCCTGGGTTCGCCATCGCCGGCCGTCCGCGTGGTAGCGACGCACGCAACAGGCTTGCCGAAGTCAATCGCGACCACTTGGGTCTTTCCGGGCGGGGGAGTGGCTACCGGCGGATCGTTGGGGAGTTACAGCTCTATGCCTATGTACCTACCTGCTACCGATGCAGACGGTATCGGTAGCAGGTAGTACTGACCCCTGTCGGCTGAAAGGCGGCAACTGCTGCTTGTTCGCAGGTCCTGACTTCCGGACACACATCCTGGCATCGGGTGTGGCTGCCGCTGCGGCAGTGCTTGCACCAGTTCATTGCCAATTCGGCGATGCGCGGATATCGGGGCGCGCCGACATGTTCGTCCGGCACACCGCCAGGTCAGTAACAATCTCGATCGAAGGAGATCAGAATGAGCCGGACTTCCCGGTTTACAACGCTCGCCACCATCACCGCAGCGACCGGCGCCATGCTCGCATTGGGCACGGGCACTGCGGCGGCCGACGAGTGGCCGGAGCCTGGATCGTGGGTGTACGAGATAACCAACGCGGTCACGCCGACGGATCTCGACTTCTGGAATCCGTCCGCCAACAAGATACGAATCGTCTCACCGTATGGCAAGAGCACCCGCATCGTATGCTTCAGTTTCCACGGCTCCACATTTGACTGCTGGCAAGGCGATGCGGATGGGAATGCCCACAAATTGCGGATGCAAGAGCTGCCGATCCTCGGCCCCGTATTTTTCTATCCGTCCTGACCCCGCGCCGTCGTTCGGATGACGTATCGGCGGGCCTGACTCGCGCCGTCGGATCGGCGCGCCGATACGCGGCGTCGCAACATGGTGGTGAGGATGGAGTGGGGCTGCAGCCCCGAGATGTAGCTGGTAGCGCGGTCGATGTTGTCCAGGTTCAGGTGGCGAGGTGCGAAGACCGGCTTGGGCGGATGACACGGGCGGCGAGGCGCACTGTGGCTCGTTCGGGGAGGCGGGCGGAGATCGCGCGCGCCACAACGCGATGAGCCGAACCACCCCGATCGATTCCGTCGTGGCGCAGCTACACGCCGACCTGCTGGCACGGTGTGACGATTTGTTTCGCCGCGCCCGGGATACCGGACTGCCGCGGATCGACGTCGATCTGCGGTGGGCGCGTCGCGTCTACCACGCCCTGATCGACGAAGCCGGTCACGGTGGCAACAGCAGCGAAGATGCGGACGCCCTTGCGACGACGATCGTGCAGACCTTGCTCCACGGAATCGGAACCGACTCGGCCCGGCTGTAGCCCACGGCAACCTTCGGAGAGCGAATACCAGCTCACCACCCAGCCCGCTGTACGAGTGATTCCGCGGCGCATCCACTCTGCTTCGATTGCCGTGGAATTTACTTCCGGGGGCTGGTCCGGCTGGTTTGGTCGCGTTCCTCGTGCAGAGCCACCAGTTGGTCGACCAGCAATGTGACGTATCGGTCCTCGTCCGGCAGGCCGAACCAGGGCAAGGTCGCGGTTAGGTGCGCCCTGCCGTGCAGGCTGGTCCACAGGGCGGCGGCCGCCTCGAATGCGTCGTGCTCCGAGCAGCCGAGGGCTTCGGCGATGGCGTGCACCAGCAGTCGGAAGGTGTCGATCCCGGCGGTGCGCACCTCGTCCGGCGGCGCGGACACCGTCCGGCCGACCGGCGCGGTGGTGTGGAACATCATCGCGTAGTGGCCGGGATGGCGCCTGGCGTAGGCGAGATAGGCGTGGCAGGCAGCGCGCAGCCGTTGTCTCGGGTCGTCGGGGTGCGCTGCGATCGCGGCGCGCAGCCGGTCGCCCAGTTCGGTGAAGCAGCGCTGTTTGACCGCACGGATCAGTTCATTGAGGTCGGCGAAGTGTAGATACAGGGCGGTCGGGCTGACACCGGTCGCTGACGTGAGGGTGCGTATGGACAGGCTGTCCACGTCGTAGCTGGTGTCGAGCAATTCGGCGGCCTTGGCGAGCAGGGCTTCGCGCAGCTGCTCGCCGGAACCGCGTGGGCTGCGTTGTCGGCGGGTCTGCGTCACCCGACGAACTCTACCGGCGGGCTCTGCGTGCCAATAGATTGACAGATGTACATTTACGACTGTAAATATAAAGAATGATGCGAACTGTGACGGTCCAGCGGCTCGGCGGACCGGACGTACTGGAACTGACCGAGGCGCCGGTGCCGGAACCCGGACCAGGCATGGTACGGGTGGCTGTGCGGGCGATCGCACTGAACTTCCGTGACGTGCAGCAGCGCCGGCCGACCACCGGCACCCCCTGCCCGTTCATCCCAGGCTCGGACTTCGCAGGCGAGGTAGTCGCGCTGGGGCCAGGTGTGCGGTCGCTCCGACTCGGCCAGCGGGTGGTCGGGGTGGTGCTGTCCGGTGCCTACGCCGACCAGCTCGTCGCGTCGGCCGATGCGCTGCTGCCCATTCCGGACGAGGTCGGTGACGCCGAGGCGGCCGTACTGCCGGTGGCCGGCCTGAGCGCTTCGTTCCTCTGCACCATCGCCAATCTGCCCGGAGGTGCCACCGTGGTGACCTATGCCGCGGCCGGTGGACTGGGCTGCTTCCTCGGCGGATGCCTTGCCGCCGCCGGCATCCGGTCCATCGGGCTCACCTCGACCCCGGCCAAGGCGGAGATCGCCGACAAGGCGGGGCATGCGGAGGTGATCGTCTACCGCGATGTCGATCCGGTGGCCGCGGTGCGCGAGCTGACCGACGGGCGGGGCGTGGATGCGGTGTTCGACTCGGTCGCCGGGCCGGAATTCGACCGCAGCTTCCGGATGGCCGCCGATGGTGGCCTGGTGGTGCTGTGCGGCCGAGCGGCCGGTGAACCGGATCTGGGCCGGCTCGCCCACGACTTCATAGGGGCGCGGCGCAATCTTGCCCTGCGCGAGTTCTACCTCGCCAGTCACTTGGACGCGCACCTGGATGAACTGCCCGTTCGGCTGGCCGAACTGATGGCTGGGATGAGCTCCCGACGATTCCACGTGCCGATCACCGAGTTCCCACTGGATGACGTGCGGCGGGCGCATGAGCTGCTGGAATCCGGTGTCACCACCGGCAAACTCGTGCTGCGCCCCTGAGATGGGCGCCATGAATCCCACCAGCGAAGACACCGAACTTCCCAGTCTGTCGTCACGCACCGACAGCTACCTCCGCCGGCTGCTGATCCTGCTCGCTTCGGCGCTGTTCTTCCAGGGCTACGACACCCAGTTGTTCTCGATCCTGCTGCCCGATATTCAGAGCAGCTTCCACATCGGCGAAGCCACCCTCGGGGTGGCGCACTTCGTCACCGATCTCGGTGGCTTCGGCGCGTTCTTCGTCGGCCGACTGGCCGACCGGTTCGGCCGACGTCCCGTGCTGCTCTGGTCCGTCGCGGTCTACACCGTGTTCACCGCGCTGTCTGCGGTGAGCTGGGATATCTGGTCACTTACGGGGTTCCAGCTCGGCGCTCGGTTGTTCCTCGGCGCGGAGTACGCGGTCAGCATCACAATGGTGGTCGAGGAGTTCTCCGCTCGGCGCAGGGGTAGAGCGCTGGCCACGCTGACCGCCTGCTCAGCGTTCGGCTCGATCGCGGTGGGTGTGCTGGTCGGCGCCGGGCTGCTCGGAAGTGCGCTGGGCTGGCGGGCGTTCTACCTGATCGGTCTGCTGCCACTGGCGGCGCTGACCTACTACCGCAGGCAGATCAGCGAAAGCCGACGGTTCCACCTGGTCCGGCATGAGCGGCCGGCCCGGCCGGCGCTCCTCGCGCCGTGGGCCAGACGGTACCGGCGCAATCTGCTGTTGCTCGGGCTGACGCACCTGTTGATCGGCATCCCGCACTTCGGCGCGCTGGCCTGGCTCGCTTTCCACGGCGAGCGGGAAATTGGCCTGACCACAGGCGACATCGCGCTGTTCCTCGTGGGTGCGTACGGCCTGGGGTTGTCCGGGTTCTTCGTCTGCGGCTGGGCGATGCGCCGGTTCGGCCGCCGGCCGACCGCGCTGGCCTACGGCGTCGGCTCCATGGTCACCCTGGTGGTGTTGTATCAGACCACCTCGGTGGTGATCGCGTTCGTGGCCATGTTCTGCGCCGTGTTCGGCACGCTCGGTATGATCCCGGTGCTCGCCGCATTCGACGCCGAACTATTTCCCACCGAGATCAGGAGCACCGCGGTCGCTTGGATCCGCAACGTGTTCGAGGCCAGCGGGGCAGCCGGTGGGCCAGCGCTGGTCGGGCTGCTCGGCGACCACACCACCGGACTGATCGGCAATGTCGGCGATACGGTGTCTGTGCTGTGCGTATTGTTCCTGCCGGCGCTTGTGATCATCTGGCGATTCCTGCCGGAGACCAACGGACGGATAACCGAAGCAGCGGACCACACCGCACTTGGCGGACATCCACCAGACAACCGCGTTCCCCAACAGGCCGGCACACCGGATGCGTAGGCAGCGGAACTCGCCGCCGCCTGCCGCCGCCGCAGTCGACCGGCTCGGCGAATCCGCGGATATGAGCTGGCGGACGGTGGAACTGGCTCCGGCCCACAGGTGATGCCGAATGACCTACCGCATACTTTGGCGGGTCGATCTCTTTTGTCTCAGCGCTGCACCGTGCAGGAACTACCTATCAGATACCGATGCGCAACCCATTCCGGTCAAGTCCGGCAAGCGGTACTCGATCAGGTTCGGATTGCGCGAAACCATCGTCGCCGCCTGGATGTCCTACCCGACCACGACGGCAACCAGCTGACTGCATTCGCTACCAACAACGGTAAATGTCAGCTCGCAGATCTGGAACTACGTCGTGGCCACCGCGCCCGCTGCGAGGACCGCATCCGCGTCGGGAAGGACGTCGGGTCACCCGTCACCTCGCGAAGGCGGGCCCCCGCTGAGCTGGTCGGTGCCGATTTGTTCGACAGCTTGCCCGGCCAAGCCGCCGATGTGCGTGTCATGGACTTCGAGGATGCCGAGGCCGACGCCTACGAAGCGGCGAACCGAGCCGTGCTCGCGTCCTGTCATCCGCTGATCGGTTGCCTATCGGCATTGTGTTGCCCGACGGAGCCGCCCGAGGCCAATGGATGGGTCCGTGGTCGTTGCCCCGCCCGTCACCTCGCGGCATCGAGCTGGGTGAACCAACTCAGTGCCAAAGCGGTTCCGCGGATGCCGGAACCGTTGTGATCGACGGGGCCGACGTCGATGATCGGGGCGTCGACCCCGTGTTGTTGGAGTGAGGTGTGGCACTGTGCGCTGTTCTCGGTGGCGACGTCGGCGTCTTTGTCTCCGATGTAGAGCCGGATGGGCAGGCGCGGGGTCCAGTCGTTGCAGGTGCTGTCGGAGACACGCAGGGCATCGGCCAGCGGGCCGGTCGGATTGCGCAGCATGTCCATGGCATGCGGGGTCAGCAGGCGGTCGATGCTGTCGGGGAAGCCTCGATGCAGCTCGTCATTAGTACGCGTGCCGTCCAGCAACTGGTCCATCGTCGTGTCGTAGGGCGGCTGAAACACCTCACTGGGCGATTGATACAGGTGGTGCAGGCGATTCCAGGACACAAGAAGGTAGGCAGTGTAGAAGCCTGCGGATGCCGGGTCCAGCGTGTGGTTCAACGCGGCGGGTAACTCGGCGGTCCGGAGGTCGAACGGGCCGCTGATCGCGGCGACCGCGGCCGCTCGCCAGGTGTTATCGGGTCCGGCCTGCAATGTACGTGCCAAGTCCATCGCCGCCGGTCCGCCCTGTGAGAATCCCGTGATGTAGATCTTGTCGCGCAGCTGCCGGTCGAGCACTGTGGCCTCGGTCCGCGCCGCGCACAGCATGTCCAGTGACGCCGTGGTCTCCGACGGCACATTCAGATAGGGGTGCGGTTCCGAACCGAGCCCCAAGCCGAGGTAATCGGGAGCGACACCGGCGAACCCGGCGGCCGCATAGGTGAGTACCGCCGCGACATCGCCGCTGTCCGGCACGACAGACGCAGCGTCTGACTTAGTGGGTTGGGTGCCGTGCTCGTATGCCACCGTCGACAGTTCGTGCTGGCCGCCGCGCGGCAGCGCCAGCAGGCCGCTCGCCGTCGTCGCCCGATCATCGAGATCGATCGTGCGGTACACCAGCCGGTAGGTTTCGACGCCGAATTGTGCTGCGCTGGAGTCGAATCCGTTGCCGGTGAGGTCCGCCTTCACGTCGTCGACGGAGTAGGTGCGCAAGTGTTCGGCGCGTATGAGCTGCCCGCGTTCGGCGACCGACTGCGGCGAGTACGTCGGATTCGGTGAACTGTCGCATCCGGTGGTGAGCAGCAGAGTCCCGGTCACCAGGGCAGTCGCGATCGCCGTCGCCCACCGCCGATGATGAGTCATCATGGTCATTCCGAGATTTCATCGCCGGTAACCGGGTCAGATCAATCCCTCGCAGGTGTGACCACGTCGGCCGCTCTCACACGGCAGTATGAGATGGTTCGTGATCCGGTGTTCCCAATCCTCCGTACCGAGATCATCGGCAACCCCGGCAAGCAGCGCGACGCGCAGCCGCCCCGGCGCCGTCCGGACCGTCGAGACGGCCCCGATGGTTTCGAGCCGTTCCCGCATACAGGGCAAGCCAAAACCAGCGCAGCTGGGAGCGTTGCGGTCGTATACCGGGATTCCACCGGCCTCGGCGGTCAAATTTGACCTGGCACTGCGGAAATTGCCGTGTCGCGACAATTTGTCCGCCCAAGCTGGACGCCACTGGTGCGCGAACCCCGGTAGGAATTCGGCGACCTCCTGTGGCTGGTCACCAGCGGGAGAGCCGACGCGTGAGCACCGACCTTCGAGGATCGATGTCAGTCCCTGTGCACCAGCGGGCTCAGCGTCTGGCCGGCGAGCTCGAGGATGCCGGGCTGGTGGCCGTTGGTGACCATGTTGACGATGAGGCCGTGCACGCCTTGGTCCAGAACGCGCCGCTGAATCTGCTCGGCGATGTCGTCGGGATCGCCGACGAAGTGCCGATCGGTTTGGCCCTGGCGCAAGGCCGGTGTGGAGAGGCCGGACATATCCTGTTCGGCCTGCTTCGCGAGCATTTCGGCGTGAAGTTTGCGGGCGCGATCGCCGTCCTCGTCGATGATCATGTAGCCCAGGTAGCTGGTTTCCAGGGTTTTCGGGTCGCGGCCGATCTCCTCGCATCGCGCGTGCAGCGCCTCGATCTTGCGGGGCAACTCGCTTGCGTTGCAGATCATGTTGATGTGATCGGCGTAGCGGGCGGCCAGCGCGAAGGTCTTCTTTTCGCCACCCCCGCCGAGCATGATCGGCAGGTCGTCGCGGATGCGCGGCTCGTTGAGGGCCTCTTGGGTGTGGTACCACTTCCCGTCCACGGTGGGATGCTCGCCGTGCAGCATCGGCACGATGATTCCCAGTGCCTCTTCCAGCCGCTCGAACCGGTCGGTGAACGTGCCGAATTCGTATCCGTAGCCGGTGTGCTCGAGCCCGAACCAGCCGGCCCCAATCCCCAGCACGGCCCGCCCGCCGCTGATCACATCCAGGGTGGTGACCGTCTTGGCCAGCATGGCCGGGTTTCGGTAGGTGTTCCCGGTCACCAAGGTGGACAACTGAATTCGCTCGGTGGCAGTAGCCAGCGCACCGAGTGCGGTGTAGGCCTCCAGCATCGGCTCATCGGGTGCGCCGATGGTGGGCAGCTGATAGAAGTGATCCATTACGAACGCGGCATCGAACCCGGCCGCCTCCGCTGCCCGCGCCTGGGCGATCACCGACGGAAACAACTCGCGTGCCGAGGCCGCATGGCTGAAGCTCGGCATCTGATAACCGAGCCGAATGCGACCACGCCGCGTACCCTCCGGGCCGGGAGATTCATTCTGTGTGTTCGACTGCTGTGCGTTCGTCATACAACAAGACGCTATGACTTTGAGTGCACTCCATGTCAATAACCGTTCTCGGCAGTCGTTTTCAATCACTGCGCTCGGTCGAGGTCGAATTCGTGGTGTCGCGGGGTTGATGCGGGTCGGGCGGTGTTGCGGTAGTCCGTCGGCATGGGGTACCCACAAGGTGGTGGGCCGACTTGTCGGCTCTCAGAAGGATGGGTCTGGTGCAAAGAGTGTGATCTTGCTGTTAAATCTCGGCGTGTTGCTCCGGGAAATGGTCCGGTGTGGGTGAGGGTGGCAGGCGTGCTTGGTGACCTGATCCGACAGTTGTTGCCGCACTTTGGGAGATCTGCTGATCAGCATGTCCGTGGTGCAGGCGATGGGGTGGTCGTTGCAGTTTACGTTGCCAGCGCGGTCACCGGTCGTGCGGCAACCCTGTATAAACTCGAGTACTTGAAATGACACTGTTTCTATAGGTCGAAGCTTGATGTGCTTCGAAAACGCGTCGTACTCATGAATGCAGCTGCTCAATATCTCGCCGGGTGACGATCACTCTGGCAGTGCAATTTCGAGTCCGGCATGAACCATGCCTGGCAGATCAATTTCGCAGGTGGACGGGCAAGGCGGATCACAATGGCTCTGGCGCGAGACGAGGCACTGGCACTAACCTCAATTTTTCGCCGGGCCTTCGGCCCGGCGTGATCGGGTTCGGATTGGGGTTTTCAGATGGTATCCGGGCTGGTGGGTGTGCTCGACCGGCCCGTGTGTCAGCGGGCTGGTTGCCGGGTTCCACGGGTCCGGTAGTCCTTTCGATGGTTGTAGGGGCGGGTTTGTGCTGGTCAGGGTGCTGCCAGGTGGGTGAAGGCGTCGACAGCGAGGCTGGTCCATGGGTTGTGTGCCGATAGGCGCAGGTGAACGTGTCGGGCGTGGCGGGCCAGGCGGGCGGGAAGCGAAAACAGCCGTAGCCGTAGTGTTTTCGGTTCCCAGCGGCGTGCGTCGTGGTCGTGCAGGGCGAGGGTCTGCATCCAGGCGGTCAGGTCGAGTGCGGGTGCGACGAGGGCGAGCCAGATGCGGTTGGCGTTGAAGCTGTGGAACGGAAGGTTGCGCAGGCCGGTGTCTTTGGCGGCGCGGACGCGGTCTTCGCAGCGGGCGCGTTGGCGGTGGCGTAGTTCCAGGTCGGGTAGCTGGCCTCGGGTGGTGTTGGTGACGAAGGCGGTCAACCGCAGCCCGTCGCGGTCGGTGAACCGCAGTTGGGCGCCGGGATGCGGGCGTTCTTTTCTGACGATCAGGCGCATGCCCGGTGGCCAGCCGGACAGGTCGGTGATGCCGGTTGCTTCGACGACCCAGGCGCCATCGCGGACCTGGCCGTCCGCGTCGTAGGCCGGTGTCCAGTCGGCGACGCTCAGGTAGGTGTCGAGGGCGTCGACGATCTCGTCGGTCAGGGTGAACCCGATCGAGTACTGCAGTCGGCGGCGGTGGCAGTAGTCGAGGAATTCGTGGGTGCCGCCGCCGGAATCGGTGCGTACCAGCACTTTCCGTCCGACCCGCCACAACGGTCGCCACGGCAACTGGGATAGGGCTTCGCGGAGCACATGCTTGTGGTCGGCGGCAGTATTACTACCGGCGTTGCCGGGCCGCAGCATCGGCGCCGCGGGTTCGCCGGTGCCGGTCGCACCGTGGTCGATGAACGACCACAGCGAGTGGAAACCGAAGCCGCGTTTGAATGTTGGTGCGGCGTTCTGTTTCTCCGAGTGCGCGTCGGTCAGCGTCGCGTCGAGATCGATGATCAACGGCTTGTCGATGCTGATGCCGTGATCGGGGGCGTTAGGGCCGGCCAGCGTCCACGCCCGTGCTCGCGCATCCGCACGCGCAGACGCGATGGCGGCCAACGCTTTCGGTGCGTCGGCGGTCAACGCGGTGATCGTCCGTGACACCGTCGGGTCCGACGCCACCAGACCGAACACACCTGGCTCGGCCCGCAACAACGCCACATCCGAGGCGCAGTCACCACCGACCGCCAGCGAGACCGCCAAATCCAGCACGATCTTGCCCGGGTCGTGGATGGCCATCGGTTTGCGCCACGGCACCAACTGTCCCGATAAACCCCTGATCAAACCGGTTTTCTCGGCAGTACGCAGCAGCACCGCACCCGCGTGTGACACCACACCCGCACCGTCACCGTCGATGACCAGCCTCGGATACGGGGAGATAGACTCGCTCACCAGAAAGGTGCTCCAAAACCTCGATCAATTCAACCTTCGCAAGTCGAGTTATCGCAGGTCAGAGCACCTTTCGCCATTTCAGCCACACACTGCCACACGGCTCGGTGAAATCACGAGGCTAATAGGGGCTTGGTTTCGCCTCGTCAATGTCTTGTCTGTCCGCGCGGCCGGTGTGCTGTCACCATCAATCTAGGAAGGCAGGACCAGCAAGCATGACCGACCCGTGCGAGATCATCGACGGCGCCGACACCCACGTCGACACAATCCATCTCGCCGTAATCTCGGTGACCGGTCAGCCGATGGCGGATCGGGAGTTTTCGACGACCGAATCGGGCTATCGGGCGGCCATCGAGTTCCTCAGCGGTCACGGCGTTCCTCATGTGGTCGGGGTGGAAGGCGCCCGCAGCTATGGCGCTGGATTGACCAGAGCCCTTGCTGCAGAGGGTATTCCGGTTGTCGAGGTCTGCCGTCCGGATCGCGCGGCGCGACGATGCAAAGGTAAGACCGACACGCTCGACTCCTATGCTACCGACACGCTCGACTCCTATGCTGCAGCGCGGGCGGCCTTGTCCGGGCATGGTGTGTCAGAGCCCAAGGACGAGCGGACCAGCGTGGTCCGAGCACTGCTCGGTGCGCGGTGCTCGGCGGTCAAAGCCCGCACCGCCTCGATCAACCAGATCAAGGCCCTGCTCGTCAGCGCGCCGGAATCAGTCCGTGCCAGATTCCGCAGAGACGCCACCAAAGAGCTCATCGCCGAGCTCACCCGCACCCGTCCAACCGCTCATGCCGAACCGATGATCTCTGGAATACTCACTGCTGCAAAGGCCCTCGCCGATCGCGACGCTTTCCTCAACGAGCAGGTTGACACCCTCACCGCCGAGCTCAACGAATTGACCGCGGTTCTGTATCGACGAACGCGCGCACCTCGGCGCCCGGCAGCAACTCCACCCGCCGACACAGCCGAGCCAGATGCCCACGCAGCACCGCCCCGAGCTGGCGGGCGTGGCCGAAAGTGAACTCCCGCAACAACGTTCCGATCGTCGAGGGCGCATACACGCGATCGAACAATGTCTTCATCCCGCCGCTGCGCAGCACGTCGACATCGTCGATGCTGTCCGCGCCCGAGCACATCCCGCGATCAATGTGGCCAGCTTCGGGCCCGGATTCGCCGAACCGGACTTGACGCGCGGCGCGGTGATCGACACCTTCTCCGCCAGCGCCTCGACCAGCCCCGTTTGCTCGGCCAGCCGCATCACCGGCACCAAACCCGCCAGCGACACGAGATTGTCATCGTCGAACACCGCCGACCCGGCAGCGAACCTGTGCGAAACTTGCACTCGAAGTGTCCTTCTGAACTGCACGATTGTTGCCTAGACAACAGCAATCATCCCAGCTCGAAGGGCACTTTCTCATTCACGGCACACCGACAGGGCGCTCGCCCGTCGGTGGATCGAGGCTAAGAGTGAATGTGTGCAGACGTGGGAGCTTCCCGATCACTGGAGCAGAATTGGGTGTCATGGACGATATGGAGTTGGTCGAGCAGGTGCGGCGGCGTTGGGAGCAGGGTGTTTCCCGCCGAAGGTGATCGCGCGCGCTGGGCGTGCGGCCGTCGCGGGTGGCACCGTTGGTACGACGAATCGCTGCCGAGGCCGAGGGGGCCCGAGGATTGGGGAGGGTGCTGGGTTGCAGGGTCAATTGGGGCTGGAGTATCAGGCTGGGCCTCGGGGATCATCCGGGATGGGCGGAACTGGACGTTCCCGCTGGCAAGGCCGAAGTTTTCGTGACACGAGAAGGACGGCGTGGCCGGGCGGCGTTGCGAGGCTCAGGGCTGGGACGGGCGGGAGTTCGGCACCGAGGAAGACTACATTCCACTGTCCGACGGACACGCGGATCGGCCACGAGAGTGCGGTAGTCGATAAGAACTTGTTCATGAGTACCGGATTAGGGATCATTGGGGGGTGCGGGGCTATCCAATGGTCACTTGTCTATAGGCCCCAAGGTTGATGGTGTAATCGATGAGTCTGTACGACGAAGCTGCCTCGCACCCGGACGCCGCGCTGACGGCACTGCTGGGCGCCGTGCTCCGGCACTGTGCCGCGGACCCGGTTTCGTTGCTCGCCGGGGGCGCCATGGGATCGGCCGTCATCCGGATTGGTCGTGGCGCCGGTGAGTCCGGCGCGCAGCGTTTCGACGAGTTGCTGTTGGAGACCTTCGATTCCACCGCTGACATGCTGCGTGCCGTGACGGCCAAGCGAATCGGCAACCGACCCGACGCCGAGGATCTCGTGCAGACCGCCTTCATGCGGGTCTACGCCGCCAAACCGGACGTCGCCGACGTCGACGAGTTGCGGGCCTACCTCTGGACCGTTACGACCAACCTGACTCGCGATGCCTGGCGGCGCGCGGCGGCCGATCGTGATCAGCTGGACCCGGACGGGGACGAGCGCGTCGTGCAGCTTGCGGCACAGGCCGGTCTGGAACTCGACGATCTGGTCGCGCTGCGCGAAACCTTGCTGACCGCGCTCGACACCCTGCCGCGCCGTGAGCGAGAAGCCTTGGTGTTCAGGGCATACGAGGGCAACACCTACGCGGAAACCGCGCGCATCATGGGCGTGTCGACGGGTGCGGTGAAGAGCTATGTGCATGACGCGATGCTGCGGATGCGCAAGCGGCTCGACGCCGTCGCCTGAGCCGGGAAGATCCTCCCCAACCTTTTGCGATCACCGGCGGTTGTCACCGGTATGAGCCAGCCACAGTATCCAGAATCATCACCCTTCGTACCGGGCGGGCAGCCGGTCTATCCCGCGTACCGGGAAAGCTACGGCCAACCGTCGTTCGTACCGCCCTACACGGTCGATCAGGGTACCTACGGCGCGGCAGCGGTGTCGCGACCACCGCGGACCAACGGGTTCGCCATCGCTGCACTGATTTTGGGAGTCGTGGCGTGCAGCCCTCTGGCGCTTCCGTTCGCGATTGTCGCGCTGGTTCAGACCCGGTCCGGCAGGCAGCGCGGACGCGAGTTGGCCATTGGCGCCCTCGTCGCATCGGCGGTGTGGATCGTGATCACGGTTGTCGCCTTCGCCACCGGCGCCCTGCGATTCACGACTTTCGTCAGTAACACGCTGCCCTCTGCGGGCGGCCCGGCCGCGCACATCAGCGTCGGCAACTGCATCGACAGCTTCCCGTCCTTGGCGCCGGGCGCCGCGACGCACGTCGGCAAGGTCGAAACCATTTCCTGCGACCGGCCACACGATGCGCAGGTCATGGTCTATACGAATCTCCCCGACGGGCCGTGGCCCGGTGCCGGCGCCGTAATGACCGATGCACAGCGGGCGTGCGACAGTGTGCTGGCGACGATGCTGGCGAATGTTTCGGCAGATGTGCACGTTCGCACTGCCTTCGCTGCTCCGGACTCGGCGTCGAGCTGGAACGAAAGCCATAGCGCGGCATGCCTGTTCGTGCGTGCCACCGATCAGAAGCTCACCCACCGGATCGACTGACACCGGCAGCATCGACAGGAGTGCATCATGAATGACGAAAGTATTGCTCGGAGTGAGATCGGCCGAATTCTCGGCCCGGGCGAAAATTTGCTGTGGGCCGGACGGCCGAGGCAGGGGTTTGCGCTGCGGGCAAGGGATGCGGTGATCTTTCCGTTCACCCTGGTCTGGTGCGGTTTCGCGGTGTTCTGGGAAATCGGTGCGGTGGCCGCGGGCGCACCAGTCCTCTTCCCGCTTTGGGGAGGGATGTTCGTCATGGTCGGTCTCTACATGGTGGCAGGCCGCTTCATTGTCGACGCCCGGCGCAGGGCTCGCACCTTCTACGGCGTATCGAACAGGCGGATCATCATCGTTTCGCATTTCCTCGGCTACAAGGTGCAGACGTTTAATCCGCGTACCCTCGAGCAAGTGTTGATCACGGAACATTCCGGAGGAAAGGGAACCATTTCCTTGGCTGCCACCAGCCTCTTCGATCGTCGGCGGAACATCGTATTGTGGACTGGCGCGAGCCCGGTTCCGGCATTCGAGATGATCGAGCACGCGACGAACGTCTACGAGCTCATCGAGAGGATCCGGACTCCGCTGGACTCGTGGTGAGGGCCGCGACCCCGTCACCGCTGAACACCTGTGTACGGGATGCGCGGCAGTATTATCTCTGCTGGGTCATTGTTCACCGGGGCCTGCGGCGAAAGGGGCGGATGACGTCGAGTAAGGAGATGACGGGGGCCCCGGCGTCGGCCGCGGTGCGTGTTCTCACGGTGTCGGGAGAAGTGGTGGGCGCCGGTTTCGTGGTAGGTTCCGGTCTGGTCGCGACCTGTGCGCACGTGGTGGCCGAGGCAGTGGGAGCCGATCCCGGCGACGAACATCCGCCGACCGAGCCGGTACTGCTGGACTTTCCGCTGCTATCCGGCGATACGCGCCACGTCGCCCACGTGCGCAGGTGGACGCCGGTGGGGCCGAACGGGGATGGGGACATTGCGGTCCTGGAGGTGGCCAGCCAGGCACCGGATCTCCCTGCGGCCCCGCCATTTTGGCACGCTCGTGAGCCGTGGGGGCGTGAGTTCAGGATGTTGGGCTTCCCGCTCGAGATTGCCGACGGTGTCTGGGTGTCGGGCGAGTTCCGCGCGCCCCGAGGCATGGGCTGGATGCAACTGCAAGCTGGCATCGGTGGTCAGTCGATCACTCCAGGGTTCAGCGGTGCGGCCGTGTGGGATTCGGGCTCGGATGCGGTCGTGGGTATGGCGGTGGCTGCGGACCGGCGCCGATATACCCGCACCGCGTTCATGATTCCCATCGACGAGGTACTCGGGCTCGATCCGACGCTGCGGCCGAATCCCTATCGGGGATTGGAGCGGTTCGAGGAGGCCGACGCCCACCTTTTCTACGGCCGCGGCCCGGATATCGACAGAATCGTCGCGGCGGTCGAACAGCGGCGATTGGTGGCGGTAACGGGCCAGTCGGGCACCGGGAAGTCATCGCTGGTGAGCGCGGGAGTGATTCCGCGGCTGCGGAAACGAGGCATCGAGGTCGTCGCGTTGCGTGCGGCGGGCGATACCACACCGGACTCGCTGACAGCCCGGCTGCCCGAGTCCGCCGCCGGCCGTAGGCAGCAGGGGCGGGTGCTGTTCGTGGACCAGTTCGAGGATCTTGCCGCCACGGATCCCGAACGGGCGCGGGCGCTGTTTCGCCGACTGGTCGACCTCACGACCGATAGCGCGGGCGATCCGCCGCCGCGCGTGGTGCTGACGCTGCGGTGGGAGGCGCTCAATGATCTGGTGGACGACGAATTCGCAGAGGCCATCGACGGGGCGATGGTCACTGTGGCACCCATGGGGCGTGAGCAGTTACGGCAGGTAATCCGCGGCCCGGCCACCGAAGCCAACGGAGTGGTCATCGATGGGAACTTGATCGATCGCCTGGTCGACGACACCGTCCATCAGCCTGGCGGGTTGCCGTTGCTCGAATCGATGCTCACCGAACTGTGGGCACAACGTCGTGGCGGCCGATTGACACTGGCCGACTACGAACGGGTGGGGCGGGTCGGCGGATCGATCACCCGGCAGGCGGAACGCGCGCTGGCGCAGTTCGCCGCCTCGAATGACGCGGCCGCCGCTCGCCGGTTGCTGACATTGCTGGCTGTCCCGGACATCAGCACCGACGGGTTCATCCGGTCGGTGATACCGATCGATGACTATCCCGAATTGCGAACTGTCGCAGGGCATCTGGCACGGGAACGGCTGGTTGTGGTCGGCCGGAGACTGGGCGGCGCTGAGACGGTGGAGCTGGCTCATCAAGCGTTGATCGACAATTGGCCGCTCCTGCGCGGATGGCTCGAATCCGATCGGGCCTTCCGATCTTGGCAGCAACGCCTCGAGCACGAGCGAAGCGGCTGGGCGGCAACGCGGTTCGACGACGCCGGGCTGTTGCGTGGCAGCGCGCTGGCGCGGGCCGAGGAATGGCTGGCGACTCGCGGATCCGATATCCCGCAGACGCAGCAGCAGTACATCGGATCTAGTCTTCGCCTTCGGCGCCGGGAGGTACGACGCTGGCGGACCGTCGCGGCCGTCGTCACGGTGCTGGCCGTGCTGGCCTCGACCACCGCTATTTTCGCGTACCGCACCAGTCAACAGCGGGAGTCCCTGCTGCGGGAAGCGGCAGGAATCAGCCTCGCGAGGGAATCGGTCCGTCTCGCGGACACCGATCCCCTTACCGCACTGCAATTCGCGCAGGGGGCCGAGCGGAACGCCCCAGGTAATTCCGAGGTCGAAGCGGCATTGCTGACACAACAGATCGCATTCTCCGGGGTGTCTTCCTATACGCCGGGGTACTGGGCCGATCCGGCGAACCTGGCCGCCAGCGCCGACGGATCGGTATTCGTGGTCGCAGGCAAGGACGGCTCCGTCACGAGCTGGACCGATGTGCTGCAGGGACATCCGACACCGTGGCAACTGCGGCCGCCGGGATCGAAACCTGTCGTTCCCACCAATGTCAGCCGCGACGGCAGCCGGATTGCGCTGGCAACCGAACGCGGCGGGGTATTCCTGTGGGATATCCGAAACCGGCAGGGCCCGATCACCGTTCGCCCGGACGGCGCGGAGCAATCCCTGGAATCGACGGTGGGATTGTTCTCACCCGACGGGACACGGTTGGTATTGTCTACCAACCCCGATCGAAACAAGGACCGAAACATCCGCCAACCCGACCGGATCGAAGTCTTCGACACCGCGACCGTGCACCCCGTCCGGATCGCGGCCTTTTCCACCGGCGAGCCGGTGAGCATGCTGCCGGAACGCATCGATCTCGATAACAGAACGATCTGGTTCACCGAGCAGTCGTTCGCTACCAGCAGCATGGACAATGTAGTTCGTGCCGCGGACTCGGGGCACCGCGTCCGGCGGTTACCGAGCGGTAGTGTAACGGCGGATGGCGCGGTGGCCGAATGCGAGAAGACGCCCAATGGCGGGACGAGCGATTACGTGATACAGGACGGCATCACCGGCGCCGAGCGCCGTCGCATCGCGCTTCCGTCCGGGATTTGCGATACGGCCGTCGTCGACAGATCGGGCCGCTATGCCGTCATGACCGATTATTCGGCGGGCGCCACATACGGATTGAACTACCTTGCCGACCTCAATTCGGGACAGCTGTTCACGTTTCAATCGACACCCGGCCTGACGACCGACGGCTATTTTGTGCATCCGACTCCCGCGGGTCCCGATGTCAGTGTATTCACGCCCACCGGCCTGGTTCACTATAAACCTGCCATCCCTGTCGACGATGCAAACGATTTTCGGGATCCGCCCCGCGCCACGACGCTGGCATTCGACGGGCAAATCGCGGCCAACTATTACGATGACCAGGCGACAGGTGCACGACGGATCGAGCTGGTGCAAATATCGCCACGGCAACGCCGATTGTCGGAAGCGGCGCTCGGATCCGGTCCGGGGCAGCTGGACATCGGGCAGGGCGACCTGTCCTTGTCGATTACCAGGGATGACCGGTTCTTGCTCGTCATCGGTCAGCCAAACGAGTTGCGCGTCTATTCGACGGCGGACCTCGGGCTGGTCCGAACGCTGGCGCTGCCGGTACCAGCCGGGCTCGATACTCCCGGGCCGTGGGATGGAAAAGACATCATGCCGCTTGATAATGGCGACGTTGCAATATTTTACGCCGGTATGCTCACCAGGTGGGACATCAACACCGGCCGGCGACTGGGAGAGCCGATTCCGGTATATCAGGATGCCGGGGATCTGCACACGCTTGCGACGACCGGAAAGGCGGCACCGCGGCTGGATCGCCCCGGTGAGATCTTGATCGGTACCCCGTTCTATTTCAAGGTCTGGGATATTATTGGTGGGCGCCGGGTGGCGACGTGGCTTCCCGAGGGGGTGAAGACCATCCCCGATGCCTTCTTTTATCAATCGAACGCGCCCGAGGTCTATGTCGATCACCAGATATGGAATATGGACACCGGCCGGGTAACCACACCAGCCTATCCCGTTCCCGACTCGGCGGACATTATCGGGCGCACCACGGGTGGCCTGCTGCTGGTCGGGAATGGTGATGTAGTAGAGGCATGGGATGGGGCGCGGGGGCGTCTGCTGAGCTTTCGTCCTCCGGGGCCGGTATCTCAGGTGACGGTCCAAGTCGATCCCCACGGTGACGATATTGCCTTCCTCGTCTCGGCGGACGGAGTGACGCGTATCGACCTCGAGCGAACGAATCTGCCGAATCGCATGTGCGCGATCAACGACCGGCCCTACACCGCGGCGGAGATGCGCCAGCTGCCGCCCGGCGCAGTCACTGCCCCGCCCTGTCACGACTGATCCCAGCGCCGGAGCGCTGGGATCAGCGGCCCTCTCCGAGCTCACGGCCGGACGGCGCGGCGGCGACGCAAGAGAATCGAGGTGATGATGCCCAGCGCCACCAGGAGCGCGACCGACAGCGTGCTGGCGACGCGGGGCGTGAACGCAGCATGTCCGGGCTGCGGTGGCGCGTCCGCCGTCAGTGCGGCGAGCGGATCGATCAGGCCATATCCCACCGTGTCGTCGCGGCCGGGGCCGGGGTGCTTGGCGGTGCGCTCGATACGTTCGATCACCTGGGCGGCGGTCAGGGCCGGGAACCGCGTGCGAACGAGCGCGGCCAGTCCGGCGACGTATGCGCTCGAGTAGCCGGTGCCAGCGTGCGGCACCGGTCCTTCACTGCCCTGCACCGCATCCACCAGTCCGGTCCCGCCCGGCGTGCTATCCAGCGAGACGATGTTCCGGCCGGGGGCGGCGACACCGATCCAGGGGCCGTGGATCGAGAACGGCGAAACCGAGCCGTCCAAGTCCGTGGACGCGACCGCTAGCACGTATCGGCTGAACCATGCCGGGCTCGCGACTGTTTTCACCCCACCCCAACCGGATCCGATGTTCTGGTCCGAACAACTGCTGTCGCTGTGGAGGTCGCCCGCCGCGGCCACAACAACGACATTCCGTTCGGCGGCATACTGGACCGCCGCGCCCAGGGCGCCGTCCACAGATAGATCGCCAGCGGTCGTGCATGCCGCCGCGGGGATGTCGATCACGGTCGCGCCCTCATCGACCGCGCGCACCACCGAGGCGGCCAGGGTCGTCACACTGCCGTAGCCACGACGATAAATTTGGCCGGTCAGGGGGGAGTTCGTGGCCTGATACGCGAGGCTTAGCTCCCGGATCGACAGGATCGAGGCATCGGGGGCGATACCGGCGAACGCGTCGTGCGGGGAGGGTTGCGCGGCGATGAGGCCGGCGGCCAGGGTGCCCCGGCCGTCGCAATCGACGGTACCGTCGGAGTTCGATACGAAATCTCCGCCGGGTTGCAGACTCCGCAATCGAGGGTGCCGGTTCACCCCGGTATCGATCACGGCGACCTTCTGTCCTGCGCCGCGGCTGATCTGCCATGCCTGCGGAAGGTCCGGAAGCCGTTGTGCCGGTGACAGATTCTGCGATGTCGACTCCGACAGAATCGTTCGCGCGCAAAACACTCGCTGCTCGGTCGGATCGGGCGGCACGCCCCTGGTGTTCAGCGCGATCGCTACCCCCAGCGCCCCTGGATCGATGCTCGGTGGATTGATGGCCTGCGCCGGAGCTGGAATCCCGAACCCGCTCGCGCCGAGCGCGGTCACCGCGATCATCACACGTGTCGCTGTCCAGTTGTATTTGCCTAGGCGCTGAGGTTTGGCATTGGGCAATAGACCGGGCCACCGCCCGGCAACCGGGGTAGGCGTTGGCTGTGGTTCTGGGTGTTGGCTCATATCTGCGACAACCGCCCACACTCGAAAAAGGTTGGGGGCGAATTTCCGTCCCTTCCGATGGAGCGGAAACCATGGCGGGCGGATCTACATGGACGCGTCCCGAGGGCCCGGAACGGGGGCGGATCCATGGTGGGCACGCCTGTAACGCGTGCCGCCGAGGCCGAATCAGCCGCCGAGGCCGAATCAGCCGTCGAGGAGACCGGGGTGAATTTCTTACCCGTCCTGGATCCGGAATTCTGCGGAGGTGCTGCCCGCGGGTCGACATCGGCGAGATGATCCCGGAGGTGATGGGTTGGCAGCAGCAGTTCGGCTCCGCCTACTCCACATCTCCGGCGGCACCCGGTTAAGCGACAACCTCGATGTCACCCTCGCTGCGGTGCTGACCGCGCAGTCGCTCAACATCGGTTGGGGCCCGGTCGTGATGCCGGGCGCCAGAAGCCGACCACCCGAGGCGGCCACAGCCACCGCGGCTGGCGTTACCATGCCGAGCTCGACGAACCGATCACGCCCCGCAGCCCGCTCGACCGCGGCGGCCACCGCATCCGGCCATGCCGATCCTGCCGCTTCCGGAACCGTCACATCCACCCCCGCCACCACCGCCAACCCAACGAACTCCGCGCGCACCGCCTCCAACTGGCCAGCCGCCCGCCGCAGCCAGCCACGCACCGTCGCAGCCACCAGCCCGAGCCGAGCCGCGACACGGCGATCCCCCTGCCCGGCCGCGCGGTACCGCAGCGCCGCCCAGATCACCGGCACCGCAATGCTCGTCACCCTGACGGTGCAGACCACCCCGATCAACCCGAACCCGACGCCGACCACCCCATCGGCAACCACGAAGACGACTCACCCGCCGTGGTCGTCATCCCCAGTGACGCTCAACACCCAGAACCGGATCACACTGTGACCATCCCCGTTGCACCACAGCCCCGGACTTGACGCCGCCGCTGCGTAACGGCGAAGCTTCAAATCTCCATGGACAGTGCATCCGGGCTGCGCTCTGATCAGTGCATGTCTAGCCCCTTGCCGCCCGAACAAGAGTACCGCCCCCCCGCCGCCGGTTCGTCGATCCAACTGGATGGCGGTGGCCGCGCTTGTCATCGGCATCCTGGCGGTCCCTACTGTGCTCCGCAGTTTCATCACTCCCACCCATTTCGGGGCTGATCTCGGCTACGAGCTGGGTTACCGCTCGATCCCAGCGCTGCTCAGCTGCACAGCCCTTGCGCTCGGCGTTCCCAAGGTCATCCGCGCCCGGAGCGCAGGTCGCGGGCAAGGGCCAGCCATCACTGGTCTCGTGCTCGCCGGTTCTGCTGCTGCGCTTGCAGTGTTGGATACGGTCGGTGTAATCGCGCGTTTTTCCTCGGTGCACTGACCTTGGGCCTTCCTCAGCCCCTGGCTGCTGTGGACGGACGAGCCGCCTTTGGCTGGTCGGCACCGGATCCCGTGGCCGACATAAATCTCGATCGCGAACGCTCTGGAGCCAATTCGACAGCACGAACAGGCGGTACGCTTCGCCCGGTACCTATTTCGATTTTGAATCCGCATCTCGGCAAACTGTGGCTGCGAACCAGCGAATGATCCGCCGTCCGACGCCACCTAGGTCAAGCGAACCCGGCATTGCTAGCCTGTGAGGCACCGCGTCAGAACATGCTGATGTGCCGAGCATGCGTGCGAGTTCGGCAGCTGTGGGGCGTCGGCGGGCATCCGGTGACAGACACGCTTCCAGAACGCTACGCAGATCGGCAGACAAAATGGACCGCTCGCACGAACTCGCCCGCCTGTCGAGGCGAATGCCAATGCGGCGGCAAGTGCGAACACATCATCCGCTGGCGCGGGCTGGCACACTCTGCGAGCTGATGTCTCCGCCGTCGACGTTCCAGAGTTGGCGCCTTTCGGATATACCAGCCGCGGACCGGCGAATGTCAATTCTATTGACACCGGTGTCACCGCGCCATGGACACGCCCAGTGGAATGCAACTTGGCGAGATGGCGAGCAAGGGCAGCGCCCACCGACCGAACGAAATGCTCGGGCATCGGTCCGAATTCGACAATCATCTCATAGAGCGGAGCCCTGACTGGTGTTCCTTCGCACATGACGTCACCCTTCAGTCGGCCGAGGCATCTTGAACCACCGGCGTGCCGAGCCCCGGCACAGCGATACAATCTCGACAATCGAGGCGATCAAACCGAAAGGCCCTGGTGAAAAGCATGCGATTTTCATGCCGGAATGGTTGTCGACGGTGTTGCCGGAATCGGCCGCAACGGGCCGTCAACTTATAGGACTACCCACCCTCTTCCTGTTTGACAGCACGCTACCGCGCCAGGCGCCTACCCTCGGGCTGATCGGCACAATCATAAGCGCGCGACCTCTCGGCGACATCGGTAGTGCATAGGTATCAGAAGATTGGCGATAACAGCGACCGTAACGATCATCGAATTCTGTGTAGGGTGAGGGACCAGATCGATTCGATGAAGGTGGGAACAGGAACTCGGTTGATTTCGCAGGAAGATACCGTGTTCGCGGGTAACTCCATGAGCCTTTTTCATCCTTGCTGAATAGCGCGGACCTCGCGAGCTTGAAGGACGTGGATGGCTTGGACGAGTTGCCCGGTCCGGTGCGGGCAGCAGCGGAGTTTCCGCGGTATCCGCCAGGTTTTCAGCTGGGCGTTGGCGCGCTCGCCGGGGCCGCGTAGTTTCGCGTGAGCGCGGTTGAACTGCTTCTGCGATTCCGGTTTGTCTCTGCCCTTGTACGGCGTGAGTGCCGCGGTGGCGCCGTGATATCCCTTGTCTGCCAACACGATCCATCCGCCCTGTTCGAGCTCGTAGAGGATTCGCCAGATCCAGGCCGCCTTCATGTCGTGCACGCTGCCGGGCAACGCACCCGAGACCCACACGATCTCACCGTCAGGTGTGGCGATGACCTGCACATTCATCCCGTGGTGGCGGTGCTTACCCGAGTAGAACGGCCGATCGGCGGCGACCCGGTCGATCGCGATCAGCGTGCCGTCCAGAATCAGATAGCCATGCCCGGCGGTCTTTGCGTGGGCCAACGCTTTCCGCAGCCCCGGTGATCGCGCGGCCAGCAACTCCACGGTCTCGGTGACATACCGCCACGCGGTCGCCGTCGATATCTCGAACCCGGCACCCAAATCGTCGAAGGTTTCTCCTTTGCGCAAGTAGGCGAGCACGAGCAGGGCCTGGCGGCCTGGGTTGAGCAGCCGCCACACCGACCCGATCCGGCGGCGGTGACGGCGGATCACTGCGGCCACGTAGTCGAGGGTCTGACGTGACAACGGCAGCGCGGAACGGTAGAAAAGCATCTGAAGCCCTTGGTGAACAGCGGTTGTGGTAAACAGCTGATCTACCAGGGGCTTCGTCATTCACATCGACGACACGCCGCATCAATCATCAACGGCCACAACACCTCTCAACGGAGGATGAAAACAGCTCAGTCTCTCGGCGCGGCGGCGACGCGGAGCCAAACGGTTGCGTGCGCTCGCCGATCCGACCGCAGCAGTCGAAATCAGTGCCGCACTCGAACGCGAGGTCCGAGATCAGCGCACTTGGGAGACACAACACCAGCTGATCATGGCCCTTGGCATGACGGGCTCGCGTGGCGACGTTGAACTGTTGAAGGGTTGGCCTTGCGACCCCGCTCGGCAACGGTGGTCAATATGGCGCTCGGCGACGCGATCGTCTGACTTGATCGTGAAACCGATAATGACCCGAGCCCCGCTCCCTGTGCCTGCAACAAGACGCCGAACTTCTCGACGACGGCGCACTGCGCGGGATTGCGATGCTCCAGTTGGGCCTTCCCGACGCGGCCGTCGACCAAATCTTGGATTACACCGAGAGCATTTTCACCACAACTATCTGCCGTATTAGGCAGCCGTCGCGGCCGCCGGATGGTCCGGGCCCCGAGTACGGGAGCTTCTCACGCGATGCTCCCGAGTCGACCGCCAGATCATCGCCCAAGCCGCGACGGACGCCCTGAACGGTCGCTACGGCACCTACGTCAGCGTTATGTAGCAGCCAGTCACGGGTTCTGTGCCAGAACCGACTTCGGTTCTGACGCAGAAATCGTGATCCCTCCAGGGGCCCGGACTTTCGTAATCGATCCGGACTCGTTGTGGCTGAGTAGTATTCGCTCCCAGAGCAGCTGCAGGTTCGATCTACCAAAGCACTGCCTCTCGAGGGCGCCCCGCCGGGGCACCGTGAGGGACTGTTGTCTGAGATCTCAGGCAGTCCTTCCGAGCTAGAGGTTCGGACGGTTTTGCGCCCAGTGGAACGGTGTGCTTCGCTGCGGGAAGCTGTTCGGGTCGATCCGTTCGAGCGTCAGTGTCACCTGGTGGCCGTCCAGTTCGCCGGTCAGCACGGCTTTGTCGGGGATGGGTTGCTGGAAGGTGAGCGTGCCCAACGGATTCCGAGCGTGGCTGGGCTTCGCTCCTGATCCGGGTCGCAGCGTCCCCTCGATCAGCCGGATCTGGTGGTCGGCGGCGTCCATGTCGGCGGGAACGGTTACCAGGGTGTCGTCCATCTGCTGGTAGGTGATCGCATTCGGGTAATCGAACACCATTGTTTTCCAACGGGTTTCGTCGGTCGTCAGTGGCGGCACCGGCAGGCCGTCGCGGGTGTACTGCGACACCGACCAGATACCGTACAGCGGCGGTTTGGGACGATCGGGCCCGCCGGCACTCCAGGCGTGCCAGCCGCCGTGCACCAGCGCCACAGCAATCCAGACGCCGAGTGCGACCTGCATCAGCGCCGCGATGCGGCGAGATCTCGTGGTGCGGAACGGATTCGGCACGGTGGAAGGGCCGGTGGTGCGGTTGAGCAGCAATACCTGCATCAGCCGCCGCGCCTCCGGCGCCAGCAACACCAACGACATCAGCAGAAGGTGTGTGGACAAAATCTTCTCCGGCACATCGAAGGTCATGTTCAGCACGACGATCTGCAGCGTGTCGATCAGGGTCAGCAGCGCGCCGAGCAGCGCGGTCCGCGGAATGAACAGCAAGATCGCCGCGGTGACTTCCGCAGCGCCGAGAAGCATCTCGTACGGTCTCGACACACCTACCTGCGACCACAGCACAGCCATCGGCGTGAAGTCACCGTACTTGCTCAGCAGCGTGGTCAGCGACGGCTGCGGCATCTGCGTCGGAATCAGCTTGGCGAAGCCGAAGCTCATCGTCTGGCCGGCCAGCAACAGCCGGATGACCAGGAGATACCAGCCTGCGAGTGTGCGATAGTGCGTGCGGCGCCGGTCCAGTACCGACCACACCGCCGTCCCGGTCACCGCCGCAACCAGAATGCAGAACAACAACACCCAGAAGATGGTCTGGTCACCGACCCCGGTCGGATACAGCTGTGCGGTGGTTCCGAACAGGTGCAGGCCCACCCAATTCAGGGCGGGCTGTAATTTCCGGATATGCCAGAACTGTGCGCCGTATCCCAGCCAGCGGCCGAACCATCCGGTGAGTACGTTGAGAATTGGCGGAGTCAGTAAGCAGAACAAGCCGAAGTACAGGAAGCAGAACCGGAACGCGATGCGGGGGAGCGGTTTCCACCCCGCTGGCTCGGGCCGAGCCGGCTGCGCCTCGGCGTCGTCGGTGGCGATGGTTTCGATTGCTGTCATCCCTCAGGGCCTTTCGCTCGACAAGGTGGGCGGCTGGTAGTTACCGTGATCGGGACTGGATCGACCGACACCGTCGGTCACTGCTGCAGCCCCGGATCGTGTCTGGGTCGGGAGTACCTGGGAGGGCACCCACGTTCGATTCGATGGACGCGGGTTTATGATCGCGGCGGTGACGCCGCCGAGGCCGACACTGGTAGGCCAGCGAGTTCGGAGGGACCTTGTTCGTGTCGCGGTTGTGTGTCGCATGGTGCCAGTCAAGGCACCGTGGTGTTGTCGGCCCGTATGTGATTTTCGGTATGCGGACGATATGCGCGGATTCGTAGCATTCGCAGTATGCGAATACTGGTCGTTGAGGACGAGCCCTATATGGCAGAGGCCATCCGCGATGGTCTGCGCCTGGAAGCGATCGCGGCCGATATCGCCTGTGACGGCGATACAGCCTTGGAATTGTTGAGTATCAACGCCTACGACATCGCCGTCCTCGACCGCGACATTCCCGGCCCGTCCGGTGACGAGATCGCCGAACGCGTCGTCGCTTCCGGTAGCGGCATGCCGATCCTGATGCTCACCGCTGCCGACCGGCTCGACGACAAGGCCACCGGGTTCGAGCTCGGCGCCGACGACTATCTCACCAAGCCCTTCGAACTCCGGGAACTCGTACTCCGCCTCAGAGCCCTCGACCGCAGGCGCGTCCACAACAGGCCGCCCGTGCGGGAGATCGCTGGTCTGCGTCTGGATCCGTTCCGCCGCGAGGTCTACCGCGACGGCCGCTACGTCGCGCTCACCCGCAAACAGTTCGCCGTGCTGGAGGTCCTCGTCGCCGCCGAAGGCGGTGTCGTCAGCGCTGAGGAACTGCTGGAGCGGGCGTGGGATGAGAACGCCGACCCGTTCACCAACGCCGTCCGCATCACAGTCTCGGCACTGCGCAAACGCCTCGGCCAACCCTGGATCATCGCCACCGTGGCCGGGGTCGGTTACCGCATCGACAATGTAGCCGACACCAGGCGTGAGGGGCCGGCTCGTGGATAGGGCGCCCGGGTTGAGCGTCCGCCTCAAACTCACCCTCAGCTATGCCGGATTCCTCATACTCGCAGGTGTCCTGCTGCTCGCTGCTGTGTGGGTGTTCCTGCTGCGAGGCATGCCCGCCGGTGATTTCGGTCCCAGGCTCTCCACTGTCGTGCGCGTATTCGACCCACACAACTTCGGCCCCGGCGTCTTCGACACCGCGGCAGCCGGGGTGCTGGTGTTCCTGCTGGTGTTCGGTCTCCTAGGAGGGTGGATTCTCGCCGGGCGCATGCTCGCTCCGCTGACTCGTATCACGGAGGCCACGCGGATGGCCGCAGACGGGTCGCTCTCCCATCGAATTCGGCTGCCGGGCCGCGGAGACGAGTTCCGCGAACTCGCCGACAGCTTCGACGCCATGCTCGCGCGGCTCGAAGCACATGTCGCCGAACAGCGGCGGTTCGCAGCCAACGCTTCCCACGAACTGCGCACCCCACTGGCGATCACACAGACACTTCTCGACGTGGCCCGCAACGATCCGAACCACGACGGCGGCGAGCTTGCCGAGCGCCTCCACGTGATCAATGCCCGAGCGATCGAGCTCACCGAAGCATTGCTCCTGCTCAGCCGAGCCGACCAGCGGTCCTTCACCCGGGAACAAGTCGACCTGTCTCTCGTAGCGGAACAAGCCACCGAAACCCTTCTCCCCCTTGCAGAAAAGCACGGTGTCACCATCCAGACCGCCGGGGATATCACCCCAACCGTCGGCTCACCCGCTCTCTTGTTGCAGATGGCCACGAATCTCCTGCACAACGCCATCGTCCACAATCTGCCCGAACACGGCACCGTGCAGATCGACACCGTCATAGGCCCCGGGTCCGCCATGCTCACTGTCGAAAACACCGGCGAGGAGCTCACTCCACAGCTCGTCTCGACACTCACCGAGCCGTTCCAGCGCGGCACCACCCGGATCCGCAGTGACCATGCGGGTATCGGTCTCGGCCTGGCCATCGTCAAGAGCATTGCCCAAGCACACGACGGAATCCTCACCCTCACCCCCCGAGCCGATGGGGGACTGCGGGTCACCGTGCAACTACCCGTCGATCTGCGATCGTCCTGAGTACGTCCTGGGCCTGAGCGGGCATCCACACCCAGTGCGCCGGCCGACGTGGCAAAGGCAAGCACCGCCGCGATCCGCTCCGAATCGGTGAGTATCGGGATCAGCGGGACGTACGCGGTGTCGACGGCACGCCAATCCGGGATCTGGCACAGACTTGGTAATAGACCCGTTCGGAATGCGAAGGGGCGGTCCATAGTTCATCATGTCGCGGTGTTCTGATCTTGGACCTGTGAGGGTCCTGTTCCCGCATCTGGACGGATTGAGGATCGAAGTGATCCGCGCGGCGGGTTCGATGGTGCGGATCGAGGCTGTTACCAGTGAGGATCCGGTCGGCTGTCCTGGCTGCGGGATGCTGTCGGGCCGGGTTCACAGCCGGTATCGGCGGCAGTTGTCGGATATCTCGATCATTGGTCGCGAGGTCGTGATCGGGTTACGGATCCGCAGACTGGTTCTGCGACAACTTCGATTGCGGCAAAACAACTTTCGCCGAGCAAGTGCCTCTTGGCCCGGGCGTACGTGGCTCGCTTGGACGGTGTCTCGCATGGATGTGATTCGTTCCGATCTCACCGAGATCGGTTGTGTTGCATGATGTTCGATCGTGGTGGACGAGTTGTCGAAACATCTTGTGCTGGAAGAGCTTTGGGAGTTGGTCGGGCCGCTGCTGCCGGAGTTCTCGTCGCGTGTGCAGGGTGGCGGCCGGGCGCCGGTGGACCAGCGGTCGTTGTTCACGGCGGTGGTGTACGTGCTGGCTAGTAGCTGCGCGTGGCGGATGCTGCCATTGACATTCGGGGTCAGTGTCCCTACCGCGCACCGGCGATTCAGCGTGTGGACGAAGGCCGGTGTGTGGCGGCGGCTGCACCGGGCAGTGCTCGTGTCCGGTTCGGATCAACGTTGCGGCTCATGGAAATGTGACCTGCGATCCGCAATATGGTTCGCCTCTCTCCGTTGCTTCGTTTGTTCGGATCTAGGTTGCGGATTGCCGTGCGGGTAGGGGTCGTTCGACGTGGTCGACGGCGCGTCGCGCTTATCGATTGCGATTAGTTCCGGCCCGGACCTCAATGAGCGGGACACCTCAGCTCTCAGAAACCGGAGTGATCGTGGCCTCCCATCGCTGGGTACCGCGAATCGCAGGCGCGTGATGGCAAGGTTCTCGCCATGAATGCTGTCTATAAAACCCGGGATTGGCCGCGCGACGCAGCTCGCATGGCCGATCGGTTGGTGGCCGAGCTTCCTCCAGACCTGGGGTTGGACTTCAGCCCCTCATCACTTCTCCGGCTCGAGGCCGAACTCCTGCGACGATTTTCTGACCCTGCCCAACTGACCGCACCCGAAGCGCGGGCATTCTATGAGGGTTTTTCCGCCTACTTCGGCATAGTGATTCTCCGCAACGGAGGAGGTTGGAGGTGGGGGTGGTCGACGACCTGGGACGATACCGATCCGCCCCTGGTGATGCCGGACGAAGAGCTCGACCTCGAACCCTTGTCACCGTGGGAGGCCGTGGTCCGCGCCGTCGCGTGCCGCGAGGGCGACGTGTTCCACACAATCTGGGCGTCATGGGATAAGGCCGCCATGGATCAGATTGTGGAGTCAACCGGCGCTGCGGTCTTGGCAGCCGCCCGTGCCGAGTTGGAGGCCGACGCCGCCGAGTTCGGCGGGTGGGCCGAATCGGCCCCCGCAGCCGAGCGGGCGACCTATGCGACCTATGCGGCTGAGGCTGCCAAGTTGGCGGAGTTGCCCGACGCTACCGAGTTGGCGGCCCTGGCTGCTGAGTTGGCAGCGCGGGCGGAGGCTGCCGAGCGGGTCGAGCAGGAACCCGACGAGTAGGGGACGCCTTGCCCGCGCGGATGATCAACCACGGTGACGAATAGGTCCGGGTCGATCCTGCGCACCGGCGGCATGATCGGCAGCCTGTGCCAGTCCGGCTCGGGCGCCTGCAGCAAACCCGGCACCCGGGTCGAACTGGCCGACTTCGATCTCTTGCGCCGCCGCCTGCTACTCAACATATGACACCGATCACCAACGCCACCAACAACTTTGTGCCCGAGCCATTATCACGTGTCCGCTACCAGCATCGTTGCAGACGATCGAATCTGCTGACGACACAACCGAAGCCGGGTAGACAACGGGGTTATCCGTGGTGCCGATGATCAGTTCTCGGCCACGCAGACTGCCGCCGAGCATGCTCGTGCACATCGGAATCGACCCGGCCGTACCGCTCCGCGCGGCCACGTGGTCCATGCGCGCCGGCACCGACCGAGAGCTTTTGCCAGGACGTTGCGGCGAACTCCCCGCCAGTGCGTCGGCCCCGGCCTCACCTGATGATCGCAGCGGGTGGCTATCACATAGAACACATAGCGAAATTCCAGCCAGCCACGTGGAACCTGCGCCCCTTACGTTGGATCGGATCATGACCACTGCGGTATTACTTAACGTCTACTGATGCGCAGGGTCGGCGGGCAATGTTCTATTGGGATACTAATCTTCTTCCTCGAACGCGGTGCTCGCGGAACAAGATCGAATCTTCTGTTCGAATCCGGCGGAGTCAGTGGTATCAGTCGAGTACTGCGTTGTTGCCTCGGGCCAGCTGAGAAAGGGCCGGCAACCTTGATCGCGGTAATGACGAGGGAGCCCATGCTAGTAAGGAGGCTCCTCGTCGGATCTCCGATGACCTCGGATTTGCGGCACAGTAGTAGCCAGCTGATGATCATGGGGTCTGGAGACGCGGCCACGAGGCAGTTGTCGCTAATCGCGGAAAGCGTTATCCGCGACTACAGGTTGCGGATCACGTTATGACTAAGTCGCGGGTTGAGCGTAATCCCGCTGAACTGTTGTGCCAGGAACCGCGGGAGACGGCACGTATCGGACAGTTGCGTGTCGGCGTGGCTTGCGCATTGATTCTCTGGCGGAACTGTGGAGTCAGGGCAGTGTTGCTTGCAGGTTTTCGCAGGCTGACCGAAATTGATCTGTCTTTTTCCGAGGCGGCAGGGCGAGAGACACACCGCACGTGGCTGTATCGGTGGCTCGATCCGGACCGCCGGTCGCTCGACGCAACAATCCGGCGGTTCGGCGCGTGGGGCTGGGCAACCCGCGGACGCCGGTGGGCCGTGCGGGTTCTTCTGGCCTTCGTCGTCCTGGTAGTTGTCCCGATCGTGATCGGTGCGGTGGCGACGGCTCAGACCGGCACCGGTGAGCAGGTGTCTTCGGTGAGCAGCGGACTCAGTTGGATGGGCGTCCACGACTCCCAGGGAGTCCAACTATCGAAGTACACCTTTGTCACCAACACCGGTGGTGTAATGCACCTCGGCAATACCATCATCTCGACGCCATTGCTGCTGTTGTATGCAGGTTGGTACGTCATCCAGACGTCGGTAATTTGGTTCATCGGGTGGGTTTTGAGCTTCGCGTGGCTCGATTGGCTCGATTCGATACTACGCGATGTGGCTGTCAATCTCACCGGTCAGATCGCGACGTCACTGATGTTGGTGACTGCCGCTACCATTGGCGCCTTCTTCGTCGCATACTTCGTGACGCGAGGCTACTACACGAAGGCGGCCATGCAAGTGGTGAGCATGCTTGCGGTGGCGATATTCGGTGCCATGTTCCTGGCCGACCCGCTCGGTGACGTACTGTCGTCGAACGGGTTCCTGGCCCAAGGGCGCAATGTCGGAATAGCAGTTGCTGCCGGGCTCAACGGAGGTAGCAGCCCTGACCCGAGCGCGCTGATCGAGACCCTGCAGGCCGAGATGGCCGATAACTTCGTGCGAAAGCCCTTGCAGGTGTGGAACTTCGGGCATGTCGTCGATGAGCGGCCGGCCTGCCAGGCCATATGGACGGCCGGCATAAACGCCAGCAACAGCGACCAGATCAAGAACGGCATGAAAACGTGCGGTGACACTGCCGCATATGCGGCAGCCGACAACCCGAACGTAGGACAAATCGCAACGGGACTGATTCTGCTACTTGCCGGAGTCGTACTCCTGGGCTTCGCCGCCTATCTGGGCCTCAAGGTGATCAAGGCCGCAATGGACGCGATCTATCATGGAATTCGGGCCATCTTCGGATTCGCCGCCGGTGGATTCATCTACGGACCGACGCAAACTGCGCTGATCCGCGATGTCGTGGACAGTTTCATCGCTGCAGGGCGCATGGCGGTATTTACCGGCTTTCTGGGTATCGATATGTTCATTCTCGGCGATCTATTCCGCCAGGCGAAGGGCCAGGTCATGGCCGTGCTCGTCATGGCCGCAATCGTGCAGATTATCGCTGTCGTCCATTTACGGAAGTTGAGCCACAGTCTTGACGGCGCCAACGACTGGGTCGCCAACCGGGTTGCCCTAGCCGCTCAGAACGCTGGTACCCGGGGCGGGAGTGGAGGTGGCCGGGCGCTCGGTATGGGACAGATGGGCGTCACTCACGCGATGAGCACGATGGCGATGCTCGGCGGGCTGAGCACCATTGCCAACTCTCCGTTGCCCGAATGGATTGCAGCTGGTACTCCGGGCTGGTTGCATCCTCAATCACGAATGAAGAAGAAGAAGGAGGAGGCTCAAGGCGACTTCTGGAACGACCCTGAATTGGGCGGCGGCCGAACAACCGCCTACGGCGGATCCTATGCTAATCGCATAACATTTTCCCGAATGGCCAAAAAAGCTGCTACGTCATACGGAGGGATAGATACATATCTCGGCGCCGGTGCTGCTGCACGGGCAGTCCTCGACAATGGTGGAACCCTGGGTGACGTGCGTGGAGCTTTGTACGGAGCCGGTTTTGAAGACGAAAGAGTCGTCAGTAATACCCATAAATCTTTGGGAATTACCCTCGGGAATGCTGCAAATTATTCCCTGTCCGACGACCGTGTCACCCAGATGGTGGCAGCGACACAGCGCCTTCAATCATCGGCACGACGGCGCGTAGTGCACAACGATACGAATCAGTCATTCGAAGAAGTGGCAGCCGATATCGCGACACTGAGGTCAGCTGCGTTCCGATACCGGCGAGACAGGTCTAAGGACGGAGACATACGTCTTTCCGCAGGCCAGGAAGCTTGGGCCGATGCGTATATGAATAATAACATCGCATTTCTGGGCTCGGGCCAGCGCGAGGCGATGAAAGATCTAATGGACCGGGCTGCTGGCGATTCTGGGACCTACGCAATAGCGAGTCTTACACCAGATGATGCGAAAAACATCCGTGCCTGGATAGGTGCACAGCAAGCCAATAACACCTACAAAAGCGTGGAGAAACTGATCGCAGATCCCACCAACTATCAGCTCCTGCGCGAGGTCAATCTGAGCGTGGCAGCCGTGCAAGAAACCGAGTCTTATGCGACCAGCGCTCCTTTGCCGCCTTCAAATTCCCTGGAGCCAATGAGTGGCGCGACACCTCGGAACTGGGCAAGCAACTTTTCTCTGATAAGAAGGCTACTACGATAACGGCCGCCGCGTCTTGGGGTTGAGGATACACGCTGACCGCTATGGTGGGGTCGAGTCGGGGACAGTGCGGTGGTGAGTAGCGGTGTCCCAGGGTGCGTGGCGAGCCAGGTGTAGTCGGGTTCGTCGGGCGTGGCGGGCGATGCGTCCGGCCGCGGAGAACAGTCGCAACCGTAGGGTTTCGGCTCCCAACGTCGCGAGGGGTGGTCGCGCAGGGCGAGGGTCTGCATCCACGCGGTCAAGTCCAACGCGAGTTCGACGATGGCCAGCCAGATCCGGTTGGCGTCGAAGCGGTGGAACGGAAGGTTGCGCAGCCCGGTGCCTTTCGCGGTGCGGATGCGGTCCTCGCAGCGGGCGCGGTGGCGGTGACGCAGTTCCAAGTCGGGCAGTTGGCCTCGGGTGGTGTTGGTACGAACGCGGTCAGCCGCATGCCGTCGCGGTCGGTGAACCGCAACTGCGCGCCCGGATGGGGGCGTTCTTTTCTGACGATGACGTGCATGCCCTCGGGCCAGCTGCTCAGATCGATCATGCTGGTGATCTCGGTGACCCAGGCGCCATCACGAACCTGCCCGTCACCGTCGTAGGCGGGGCCCACGCCGCAGCCCTGGCATCGGCGCGAGCAGAGGCGATGGCGACCAACGCTTTCGGCGCATTCTCGGCCGGCACCGCCACCAGCCTCGACACTGTCGGATCCGACGCGACGAGCCCGAACACGCCCGGTTCGGCCCGCAACAGCGTCAGATCCGAGACGCAGTCACCGCCGATCGCGAGCGAGACCGCCAAATTCAGCACGATCTTGCCCGGATCATGCAAGGCGAGGGGTTTGCGCCACCGATTCAACGCCGCCGACAAACCCCTGACCAGGCCGAGTTTCTCCGCCGTGCGCAACAACACCACAGACCCGGCATGCGACACAACACCCGAACCATCACCGTCAACCAACAGCCTTGGATACGGCGAGATAGACTTCACCACCAGAAAGGTGCTCCAGAACTCGATCAATTCAACCTTAGGCAAGTCGAATTATCGCAGGTCAGAGCACCTTTCACCATTTCCGGCACAGGTCAGCCGCAATTACCGTGATTGGCCGAGGCTAGTCACGCGCTCGGCGATGGCGGCGACGCGCCGGATACACCTCGAGGGTGGGGCACGCCTGGCCCTCGAGTATCGAGAGCCCGCGCGTCAGTTGGCTCTCGAGGATGAGGTGCGCCCCGGTCTGGGCTGCCTAGCATGATGTCCGACAGCTGTTGGAGGACGGAATGCTCAGATATGCCAAGGTTTTCGGCTCTGTGTGCGTCGCGGCGGTGTTGACGTTGTGTGCGTGTGGGACGGGCAGCCACGTGACTACCCCGCCACCCGGCTACACTGACGTGCGCGCCATCCTGCAGCGGTTGACCGGCACTGACGGTGCACCCGGAGCGCTGCTCGAGGTGAGCGACGCGCACGGGCGGACAGTGCTGACGAGCGGCGTCGCGAACACCGAGACTCACGCACCGATCGCGGGCGACAGCCGGTTCCGCATCGGCAGCATGACCAAGATGTTCGTGGCCACGGTGGTGTTGCAACTCGTGGCTGAGCAGCGGGTCAGGCTCGACACACCGGTCGAGCAGTACCTAGTCGGCGTGATCACGGGGAACGGCAACGACGGGCACGACATCACCGTGCGGCAGCTCCTCCAGCACACCAGCGGCCTGCCCGACTATTTGGATTACCTCGACCTGAACGAGGTACTGACAACTCCTGCCGCACACCATGATCCGCTGGAACTGGTGCAGCTCGCGCTCAACCACCGGCGACTGTTCGCGCCCGGGACCGGCCAGCAGTACTCCAACACCAACTATGTGCTGGCCGGAATGCTCATCGAGAAGGTCACCGGCCGACCGTACGGGCAGGAGATCGAACATCGCGTCATCGCACCGCTCGGCCTCCACGACACCTCCATCCCTGGGGACGAAACGGCAATCCCGGGCACCCACCCGCAGGGATACGCCAAGCCGGACAACACCCTCGTCGACATGACCGAGGTCAACCCCTCCGTCGCAGGCGCCTCCGGAGCAATGATCTCCAGTGCCGCGGACCTGAACCGGTTCCTCGACGCTCTCGTGAACGGCCGGCTCCTGCAGCCTTCCGAACTGCGGGCGATGATGACGACCCATCCGACCGGCGATTCATCCAGTGGTACCTATGGCCTCGGCCTGGAGAGCTCGCCCCTACCGTGCGGCGGCGTGTACTGGGGCCACGACGGCGGCATCCTAGGATTTCAGGCCCTTGGCGGTGCCACCACCGACGGCCGCAGCGTCACTGTCATGACCAACCTGTACCCGGGCAGCACCGACGCAACCGCGACGGGCATGCGCACCGCCCTCACGACCGCACTGTGCGAAAGCACCCCCACCAAGCCCAAACCCTGACCATGCACAACGTACATCGGCTGCAATACAACCAGGTCCCGGATGTTCGCCGAGCAGCCCCGAGATTCCCTCATGGGTGGCTTGCCCGGCCCGTCGGCGATCTGGGCCTGCATCTGGTGCGGGTGCGCTTGGAAGCTGATCCGGTGGGAGTGCAGAATCTGCCGCAACCGCTCCCGGCCGATTACCACCATGCGAGCAGGGTTGTGCACCAAGTAGTCTCCGCGAGCTTACGCAGCGTCCCCGTCGGATCACCGATGACGAGATAGCCTACATCGTAGAGACGGCTATAACTCGCCCGCATGAGGTTGGGCGGCCGTTCACGCTGGATCCTCGGTGCACGAGGATCTTGCGGCCGACGCGATAGCTCGGCCGCGGCAGCGCCGCGCCGCTCATCGACCAAGCCTTGCCGGCGATTTCGCGCGAACCGGCCGCGCCACCGGGCCACTGCTCTCGCGTCCCCACCATGCCGCGGCGATCTGCTTGCTGACTGCCGAGGACTCCGCGCACGCCAGCACAATTCGCGGTCGCGCTGCCAGGCGGCAATCCCTCCGCGCCCACCAAACCGATTGGCCCGCTGGCCGACGCACTGCATGTCTCCGACAGTCTCCGACAGCATCTGCATCGACTGGGCCCACAGATGGCCATCCGGCTGTACACCGGAGACGGACACCGACGTCGCTACCGAGAACAGTGCACAGTGCCGCACCGCCCTCCAGCACACGGTGTCGATCCCCCGATCGTCGACGTCGGCCCGGTCGATCACAATGGTTCAGGCATCGCCGGGACCGCTCTGGCCGCGCGCTGGTTCACCCGACTCGATTCCGCGAGGTGATGGACGTGCGTATGGAAGCGACAGCAACCACGCCCCAGTTAGCTCAAAGGCAACTTCTTCGTCCTCCGGTAGTCCAGTTCGGTGGCTCGGGATGTGTAGCTGGTCCGACGGATCCGTTCATCCCCGCCACTGGACGATGGCTGCGAACCACTCTCTGTTCCGTGTGGTCTCCATCATTTCCTTGCGATCGATGAGCAGATAGATTGCACCAGCCGGTGCAGTATCGAGAATCAGCGGCTTACCGGTATCGAACAGTCCACCCATGAACCGCCCGTACAGCTCAGTGAACTTCCGGTTTATCGCGTAGATCTCGTTGCGCCGCAATATCAGATCACCAGAGTCGCTCCATGCCGACAACACCAAGGTGTCGGCATCCAGCATGATCTTCCCGCGACGATGAAACAGGGCCTTCTGGCTGACCACACCGGCAGCCTTGTCCGCACCACCCTTGTCGCGTAGCTCCGCGGCAGTGGCTCCGATGTAAACCCCCGATTTCGCTGCCGTCACTGCTGCTCCTCCACGCTAGTTGTCCGAAACGACGCAGCCATCGTCGCGCGTCCACACTGTCGCCGGCATCGCCATCAGGTCGCATCGACCGAACGATCCTCGAGGCTCTCCGATCATCCTCGAGTAGCACGGCCCCGACACGATTCGACGACCATCGGAGGACGACGCCGGCCGCCAGCATCAATCGCGAGCAGCTCGACCTGCCACGGAATGTCCTCCAGCCTCGCCATGGTGCCGCGCAGCAGCATGCCGACAGGGGCAGGCATCATTGGCTCGGAAATCCGGCTGGCATCACCGTCTTGCCGCCGACGAAGGGTCTACCCCCGACCAGCACAGTCGAGCCGACGATGAAATCGAACTCGTCCGTACACAACGACGCCACCGAGCGCGATCTCCTCCAGAGTGACTGTTCGCTGCAACACCGACACGTTCAGCGGGCTCACGCGTTCTTGAATATCGATCACAGCGGGTCCGGCAGTCTCGGCCGACGAATCAGTGCGGTGTCGACTGCGACGATGTCAGATCAGAATTCGGGCTCTTACCAGCAGTGGCTCGGGCAGGCTGGACGGACAGCATCAGAGCGGAGAGGATCTCTCTTCGTGACCGGGTACTTGCGTGTTCCGTTGTCGGCGTTGGATGTCGCCCCGGTGTGGACCGACTCGTCGGCGACCCACTCGCTGCGCAATACGATCGCGCTGGCCGAACGGGTGGAAGAGTTCGGATACGTCCGGTTCTGGGTCGCCGAGCACCACAACGTGCCGAGCCTGGCCACCGCGGCAACGGCGGTGCTGGTCGGCGCGGTGGCCGGGGCGACATCGACCATCCGGGTCGGCTCCGGCGGCGTGCTGCTGCCCAACCATCCGCCGCTGATCGTGGCCGAGCAGTTCGGCACCCTGGAGGCGCTGCACCCGGGCCGGATCGACCTCGGCGTCGGCCGGGCGCCGGGCAGCCTCAGCCCACTGACCGCGCAACTTCTGCGCCGGGCCGAGGTCGACTCCGACGACGACTTCCAGGCGCAAATCGCAGAGCTGACCAGCTACTTCTCCACGCTGGGCGACGAGCAGGCAGCCTCCGCGCATGCCGGGGCGGCGGCGGAGAACCGGCCGCCGATGGTCCTGCTGGGCTCCAGCCCCGGCAGTGCCCGGCTGGCCGGCGGGCTCGGCCTGCCCTATGCCTACGCACACCACATCAACCCGACGGCCACGGTAGCGTCGTTGGCCGCCTACCATGAGACGTTCCGGCCGTCGACGCGGTTCGAGCGGCCATACGCCATCATCGCCTCACTGGTGTTCGTCGCCGACTCCGACGGTGCGGCCCGGGAACTAGCCGCACCGTTCCTCGCCGGCCAGGTGCAGATGCGTTCGGGCAGTCCGGACGCGCTGTTCCCGACGCCGGAGCAAGCCGCGGACTTTCCCTACACTCCAGCCCAGCGGGTGTGGGCACGGGACAGACTGGATCATCAGGTGTGGGGTTCGCCGCAGCGGGTCCGCGACCAGGTGACCGAGCTATTCCGGACCACCGGGGCCGATGAGCTGATGGCCGTGACCATGGTCTACGACCACGCGAGCCGAATTCACTCCTATGAACTGCTCGCCGAGGCCGTCGGCCACGTGCCGGCCGGCATCCGGGAATGCTTCATCAGCCACTAATTCCGGACGGCCGCGGCTCGGCACGCCCCCGACCGATGTGCTCTGCCGATTCCCGGACAGGTTCGCAACGTTTCCTCGCAGCCCTCCGCCTCGGCCGCCGCGCTGGTACGGGCCTGCCCGGGTACTTGGTGGCCATCTCTGGTCGATCCGCACGACCTACTACTGCAACGGCACCTGTGTGAGGGTGCCTGGTTAGATGGTGGCTGTGAAGGTGCTGGGTATCGATAATGTGCTGGTTCCGGTCGGTGACTTGGGGCTGGCGCGGGACTTCTATGAGACCAAGCTGGGTCTGTCGGTGAAGTTTGTGTTGGCCGACCACGGCATCGCGTTGTTCAAGGTCGGTGACGAGGCTCCTGGGATCTTGGTCCGGACCGATCCGCTGGCAGGTCAGGGCACGAAGCCAGCGATGCGGTTGTGGCTCGAGGTTCCCGACGCCCAGGCCGCGGCCGAGGAAATGGCGTCACATGGGGTTGAGCCGCTCGCCCCGCCTTTCGAGGTGAATACGGGTTGGACCATCGAAATCGCTGATCCCTGGGGCAACGTGATCGGCCTGACGGACTATCGCAAGAACCCGGGGCTGGCTCGTCTCGCCGAGTGAGGACGATGCCGGTCCGGGATCGTCTCGGTGGGGCTGCCCCTATGTAAGGGGGTGTCCTCGCCGTCGATAATGGCTGAGGCGGGCCTGGTGTTGTCGGCGCCGTCGCCAGGCCGACCACGCCAACACGTGTTCGGGTGGTTTGGTGTAGTCACAGAACGAGATTCACGAGTAGGCGATGTATCTCGGGTAGCGTCAGCGCGATCATGCGTTCATCGGGTTAGCTGGTTCCCCCTTTGCGGCAATGGCTTTGGAGGCGGCCAGCCAAGCCAGGGCGAGCATGGACAGGGCGGTATGGGCGTACCAGGCCCGATAGGTTCTCACCTGGTAGTGGTCTAGCCCGGTTTCGCCCTTGGCCTGCTGAAATGCCTCCTCGACATGCAAACGCGACCCCGCGACCCACGCCAGGTCGACCAGACGGGAGTTCTTCGGCCCGTAGCAGACGTAGTAGGCGATCTCGGTCGGGTCGCTGATCGAGCGGCGCGCCAGCAGCCAGTGACCGCGCCCCTTGGCGCAGGTCCCGTCGATCGGCTTGCGGACCCAGTCGTATCGCGGGGACCGTGCGCGCCCGTGCCGACCGACAGCCTCTGCCACGACGAGGCCCAACGCACCAGCAGTACGCTCGGGCTCCGGTTCGCCGCCGTGTCCATCGGTGACCAGCCGAGCACGCCACCTACCGCGTTATCGGCGCGTATACAAGTCGGCCCCAGAACCGAGAATACTTTCGCAGGTGTATGCCACAATCTCGTCAGTGCGCCACCTCGAGTCCCCGGCCGTGTTGCATATTTCGCAGGACGCATAGAATCCCATGAAATTTCCCTGGCTCTTATCCACGCTGTTGTCTACGTTGCAGCGGCCACCGTCCCGCCGGAAGGGAACCTGATGTACCACCGTCGCACCGGCGTGGACGAAAGAAGCCGACGCCGTGGTTCCCTACCAGAACGAATGCGGACACAGCTACGGCCTTCGCTACGATAGCCTTCATTTTCCTCTGCTTTCCAGAATTTGCAGAACACCGATTTTCGAGACGCGGTCAACGTCGCGCTCGATGTCATATCGCAGCAGAGTCTTCTCGCGATCACATCAGTAATTTCCACGGCGGCACAGGTATTTCGTAGGTGATGCGACCCCGCTGTTCTGCCGCCGCACTCTGATGCACACGATGTCGGATGGCGTGAAGTGACGACCATGCCGATGCCATGGGCAGAGCCACCGCGCACCAGGATGGTGCTAAGTCGCGCCAGCCTTGCGGGCGGTCGTGATGGCATGGATGCCCCATTGATGCCGCGCATTTGCACGAGCAGGTCTTGCCAGCGTGTAACCGCACCAGTTCGACCATGTCCAATCGGCAGGTCGTGACCTGGCCGGATCATCACCTGCCGTTACGGAACAATATGTCGCAGAGTCAATTGAGGATTCCTGCGAACTACGTGCGGTAGCTAACGTGCCAGTCCACAAAGACGTCGGCGAGGCGGGCCATTAACTTTTGGAGATCGTTAGATGTGATGTCCGAGATGCCAGTCCATCAGATTCGGATGGGACGCGCCACTGAACTGATAGGGACCAACCCCATCTGGACACGGAAACGAGGCCGCAAGGTGGCCATTTTGGTCCAGGTCCTGCTCACCGCTGCAGAGGAAATTATGGTAGCCGTCCACCACAAGCCATGCTATCTTGCCGCCGTGCGGTCCGTTGTCCACTACCATGTCGGCAAACCAAGGGCCGCCGATAGCGAAATTCTTAAGAGTACACTCAGATGCTGCCTGACAAGTGCCACCTTCGTCGGCATGTACAAGTCCGGGCATCGCCAACGCTATTCCGACAACAGATCCCAGCGCAAGTAGAATCCTTTTTGTTCCAGTTTTCATATACTTCCTTTACCGGGAAACGCAAAGGTCGGGCAATGTTTGGAATGTGTGCATTCGATTGATCTCTCCTGCGAACGATTGTGGTTGCCGCGCGATCCATCGGCATCAGCAACGGATAGGTAGTTCCTCGGCAACTCTCGATTTTGCCGGGCGCAGCTTGTATCTGGGCTTCCGGTGAGAACTCGCCATGGACCCCGCAGGCATTGACAGTTCCGCAGCGTTATGCTTACCGAGCTTGTGGTCATGTGGTTATCGGGGTCGAGGGTGAGGCCGTTTCGGTGTGGAATCCGTCAATGATGCTGTCGGTGCGGCGATACGGGCGCTGAGACGGTATTCGATTCAGCCGCAAGGTGGTACCGAAAGTGAGATAGTGTCCCCTGTTTCTTGTGGGCACTCCATCCGCCTACCCAGCACATCGCATATCCTGATGCGCGTCGCGGTCGTTGGCGTTCTGATCTTGGACTGCTCGCCGTATCGTTCCCTGATCCGGACGTGCACCCGGATCGCGGAGCGCGCTGCGAGGCCGGCTCGCCGCGGACATGATCGAACGCCTACACCAGGTGACGAGCACGGCGGTTCCGCCGCCGCTCGCGACGTCCGTTCCGAGGCTGCCCCGCCGCCAATCGCGCCAACCTCCAGCGCATTGGTCCGACCGGGCACCCACTTGTCGATTGGATTGTCTGATGCGGATGTTCGTCCCGTCAGGAACGTGAGGGCGCGTTGGAGGAGGTAGGCCCGGTCGCTGCCGAGCCGCGCCGCGGCCCGCGCGCACCGGACCGATTCGGGCGGCGATCCGCCTCGATCCATACCGCTTCCATTAGATCGTCGGGCACGAATCGGACGATGTCCACGCGCGATCTCAGTAGTAGTTTCCGCAGTACCGAGGCGATCTGGGCGTCGATGGTTTTGGCGGAGTTTCCGCGTCGGAGGGCGATGTTCTTATTGGTCCATCCCGCTGCCGCCAGGATCGCAACATCTTGTTCGGCCATGGACAGTTCCGCCCACTGGGGTTGAATGCCGCTCTGTGGTGCGCTCCCCTGCGATTGTTTGATCAACAATGTGCCGAGCGCGAATCGTTGCACCTCGGAATGCTCGGGTCTGAGCAATGTGCCACGAGCTTCTGCTTCCGAATAGGCTGCCGTCCCGAGGACGCGACGAGCGACCGCCATCGCGTGGCGCGTTTCGTCTCCGAACGGTCCCATTTCATCGATGTCCACACCGATTCGGGCGCGCAGTGCCGCCGTTCCGCCGATCAGGCAAGCGGTCTCGACGGCCAAGGGGCGCAACTTTTTTCGATCGACGTTCCGCTGCGCCATTCCATCGGAGATCATCTGCGCCAACGTCCAGACCTTGAACTCGACAACCCACAGCGCGCCCCACTGGTCCCGGGTCGGCAGCTGATGCTCGAGCGCCGTGCGCTCAAACCCCAGAGCCTCGCTCGGCCTTCCGTGTTTGGTCAATGCAATCGCCCAGACCATCTCCCCCCAGGACCGCATCCACAGTGCGCCCGACTCGGCCGACCGGTCCCGGAAGGCACGCGCCTGGGCATAGGCCTGCTCGGAGGTGCCCAGCAGCGCGGCGGACATCGCGCCGAACATCTCACTCATGGCCGAACCGCCGTGTTCTCCGACGGCATCGCACTTGTTCCGGGCGCGCTCCAGAACCGCTATCGCTCTCGGATCGCGCTGGGCGAGGAGGAGTTCGGCGCCCCAGGCAAACTCGGCCGGTGCGGGTAGGCCTAGATCCGCTTCCGGCCGGCACCGCCAATCGACGTCGAGCTCGAGGTCGGACAGGCAGATGGTCATGCACCGGTCCAGTCGGCGTTCAGCGTCCTCGTGCTGGCCCTGGCACAGGGTTATCAGCACTAGTTGTGACAGCGCATCGATCTCGAGCATGGTCGAGTATCGGGGAAGCGTTCTGAGGGCTTCCAGGCTGCGTTCGGTCAGGCGCCGGATTTCCCGCATCGATGCTCTGAAGAACGGCACGCGCAACGCGATCAGCCCGCAGCAGATCTCCAGCCCCGTCTCGATCAGCGGTGGTGTCGTCAGACTGAACTCTATCGCACTGAGAATGTTGTCCCATTCCGCTCGGGCCCAATCGAGCAGATACCGTTCATGGGGGCTGAACCAAGTCGCGCGGGCCTCGGAAACCCGCTGATGATAATAGCGGAGGTGCCGTTCGGCCAATCGGTCGCATTCATCAAGGTCGGTTGAATCCTGCTCGCGGAGCTTTTGCTGCGCGAACAGTCTGATACTTTCGAGAAGAGAATATCTGACTGTGTTCGCGCCGATATGAGATATAACGAGCGACTTGTCGACCAGACGCTCGAGAACCTGAACGATTTCCGCTGCGGTGAGGATGTTCGGGTGATCGGCGCCGATCTCGTCGGAGCAGACGGATTGCACCGCGCGGAGTTCGGCGCCAACCTCCGATACATAGTGATCGCCGCGTTCTTCGGGATTGACGTCGTAACCTGCCGCGAAGACGGACATGCGGCACAGCAGCATGCGTTCCTGCTCGTCACACAGCTGGTACGACCACGCGATTACGTCGGGCACGGCCTGATGACGGGGATCGACGCCGGCGCGTGGACCGTCCGCCCACTGCATCCGCCTGTCGTTGGATTGCCCGGTCAGCTCCCCGAGGATCATCGGCAGGGGCTGGTGGCGAAGCCTCGCCGCGGCGAGCCGGATATACAGGGGATGGTTGTGAATGTGCCGGCAGATTTCCTCGACCATTGACAGTTTGTCATCGGCGATGCGGGCGCGATCGGTCAGTGTGGCACGCTGCCGGAACAGGGTCACGGCCTCGTGTTGTGTCAGCGGGGGGATGGTGACGAGGCATTCATCGGCCCATCCGATTGCCTGGCGGCTGGTGGCCAGGATCGTCAATTCCGGTACTGCTTCGAGAAGATCGGCGATCAATTGCGCCGCCCCGACGACAAGGTGTTCACAATTGTCCAACACCAAGATGGTCGCGACTCCTCGACCGGCAATATCGGTGGAGCTGAACGTATCGGTCAAGGCATCGAATGCCGTTCGGTCCGAAAAATCGGCCTCGATCACCGACTGCGCGATTTCTGCTTCGATTGCCGCCCGAGTCGAGCCCCGAGCCATGCGTGCGAGGCGTACCCAGTGCACCACGGTATTGTTCGCTCTCTGGTATCGGCGAATTAATTCCGTGGCAAGCCTGGTCTTGCCGATACCGCCAGGGCCGGTGAGCGTGATCAGTCGCGTGGAGCCGAGCATCAATGTGATAACCCTGCTCAGTTCCGGCTCGCGGCCGACAAACGCGTTCGGGTCACCGGGGAGGTGACCACGTGTCGTGGACATGACTACAGACGATACCGCCCGGTCGAGCACCCCATCACCGCGTTCGAGCGTGACCGGATCCCTTGCCGATCGGTGTGTGTGGACCTGCGGGTCGCGGCCCTGCACCGAGCCCCGATACCGAATGCGATGTCGGGCGACGTCGACCGCGTCGGACGAGTTCGGATAGGTGTAGACCCTCATGTCCTACCGATGTGGATGCCGTTCCCGTGTTCCGAAACTTGTTGATGCGGGACGATCTTCGAGCCAGAAGGTAGGCACATGCAGAACATGCGGATCATAGGGGCCGGAGAGTGTGGCCTTCCCCTGGCACATCTGTTGCACCGGCACGGGTGGCCGGTCACGGTGGTGACGGATCGGACCGCCGAGGCGGTACTGGCTGGCTCGGTGACCAGTACGCAGGCCAAATTCCCAGCGACGCTGGATATAGAGTCCGCCGCCGAGCTGGATTTCTGGAGGGCCGCTGCTCCTGAGTTGTGGGGAATGCAGGTCACGATCGTCGCGGACGGCGCGCGAATTTGTGACTGGTCGGGGAAATTCGCGCGGCCGGCGCAGAGTGTGGACCAACGGACAGTATTCTCGGCGTGGCTCGACCATTTTGTGCGCCAGGGCGGAAATGTGGAACTCGTCGGCGACCTGGGCCTGCGAACAATCGATGACGGTGCGGGCCGTGACGATCTGACCGTTGTCACCAGGGGCAGCCGGGAGGTGCTCGCCTGTTTTCCGATCGATGACAGCTGGAATCTCTCGAGTCGGCCGCTGCGCCAACTGTCGGTGCTCTATCTCGACGGCGTGGCTCCCCATCCGGAGCGCCTGGGCCACTACCTCGCCCTTCCCGGAATCGGGGAGATCATCTCCTATGCGGCGCTGACCGGGCCGCCGGGCCGAGAGCGCGCCTGCGAGATCCTGCTCTTCGAGGCGATACCCGGACAGGCGCTGGATGTGTTCGACAGCAGCGGCGATGCGACGGAGCGGCTGCGCCAGGCGCGACGGCTGCTGGACGAACATATCCCGCCGGACATCGCCGATCGGTATCGCCACGCGGACCTGACCGACGCCGGAGCGACCCTGGTGGGCGCGGTTACCCCACATGTGCGACAGGCGGTCGGCACACTACCGTCGGGACGCTCGGTACTCGGCGGAGGCGACGTGGTCGTCCGCATGGACCCCGGTGGCGCGCAAGGGGCGAACAATGCCGTGCACTGCGCGGCGACCTACGCGCAGCGCATCGTTGCCGGTGTCGGCGACACAAACGATCGCGAATGGATGATGGCCACGGCCGAGCCCTGGCTGACCGGGGTCGCATATCCGGCGGCGCGTTGGACGATGACCGTGCTGGAGCCGCCGGCACCCCTGCAGGAGCTGATGCTGACTGCCGCAGGTAATTCGGCGCTGGCCGATGCGTTCGTGAATGTGTTCGTGCGGCCAGCAAATCTGCCCGGACTGCTCGAGAACGCCGAATCATCTTCTGCTCGAACAGCACTCAAAGGCGCGGCAGACTAGTCGGAGGAAACTCACTGGCAAGGCGGTCAGAGCACGGTGGAAAGGCCCGGGCCGCCAGTGGGTTGATCCGCCGGGACGGCGAGTCGCACATCGGGCCGCACGTCAAGCAACTGGTCAATGGCGTCATGGGCGACGAGAAACAACTCCGCCGAATCGGTCGTCGGTGCGCATCAGCAACAGAGTGTTGGCGATCAGATTGCGCTGCGGCTGGATTCCTGGTCCGTACAACGTGGCCAGCTGATGGACCAACTCGTTGTCGTCGAGACCGGCTGGCTGATACAGCACGGCGCGTGGTGGGATCGTTACCCGGCTCGAACCGCTTCAGCTCGACAAGGCCAGCAGGGCATCGCTGATCATCTTGTTGCCATGGTCGGAGTCGACGCAATCCAGCATGGCGGTCAAACCGTCGGCCACCCGAGCGCCGCGGCCGGGGAGATACCCGACGAGGGCGTTGACGGTCTCAAAAGGGACGGGAAAGGCGTACTCGCCGATGATTTCGGCCAGGGCGGTCTCGATCAGTCGCGCATAGTCGATGCCGCTGGGCTTCGCTGGTGGCGAACGTGTTTCGGGTTTCGCCTTGGGATGGGAGTGGCGGCCGATCAGGCCCATCGTCCAAGACGCTGCGCAGGGCCGACCGAAACAGCTCCGCAGTACCTCGCGGGACCGACGAGGCCAACCGACTTGTAGACCTCAAAATTCGTGGCGTCTGCCAGTCATTTGACCTACTTGTTTCTGGTTTGTCTCACGCCATGGCTCGCGCTTCCTGTATCAGTTCGATGGCATTTCTTTCGTGGTGTGGAACTCAAGGGTTTGGTTCCTCGGATCGAGAACGCTCAATTGCTGGCGGATCTGGTTCTGCAGGCGGCCTCCGCCGTCCGCTTCCACGACCTCAGCGAGCGGTGAGGAGTGGCTCGGCGGTGTTCCGGCTTTGATGCGGGTGGCGCCGAAATCCGGGTCGGCGGGGTCGGCCTGACCGCCGTGCAGGGTCGCATGGCTCAACGCGTTCAGATCGGTGTGCCGTCGTGCGCGTTCAGGTCATTGGATGCCTCGCCGACATAGACGTGTCCGCCGTCGAGGTGGTAGGCCGTGTTGTGTGCCTGGTCGGTGCTGACGGGGCCGAGCAACACCATGTCGAAGTTCGGAGAACCCGGCAGAGGTACGTATCCGCACGAGACTCGAATCCTCGTCGCGCACCCATCGCCATCGACAACCTCAGCCGTCTCAAATGTGTTGCCGTACAACGCCTTAATGAGCAGCCGCATCGTTAGCATCGGCTCATGGTGCCGGTACCCGTAGCGGTGAACCTGTTGATGGGCGCTCATGTACCGCTCCAGGATCTCCGCCACGCTCATCTCGGCGCCGGTTCTGCTTGGACGGCGCGTTGCGCGTGGCCGTTGATCGAAAGTCACGTGTTCATGTCCAGTGCGTGGGCGATGGTCGGCCAGGACCGGGACAGTTCGTCGGCCCAGTACGGCCAGGAGTGGGTGCCGGTGGGCCGCAGGTTTACCGTCGCGGGGATCTGTAGTTGTGTGAGCCGGTTCGCGAACACGAGAGCGCATTCGTAGGCTCCGGCTTCCAACGGTCCGCCGATGGTGATGTCGTCGGGTAGACCGGCTTGCCCGGGCACGTCGTGTTCGCCGGGGATCCCGCTGCCGCTGGACAGGTAGATCGCGGTGCCGCGCAGGGCGTCGGCATGAGTCATGACGTCGTGGGCGAGCCAGTCCGGGTCATCCGGTTGGCCGAACATGTTGTCCGGATTGCCGCGATAGGTTTCCACGATCGCACGGGCCTGCGCCTGACCGGGGCCAGGAGCGACGGTGTAGCAGCCGCTGTGCGCGGCCACTGCCCGGTACATGCCTGGGTTGCGGACGGTCAGCATCATCGCGGCCTCACCGCCCATCGATACCCCTTGGATGGCCTGGCGGCCGATGCCCTCGAACTGTGCGTCGATCAGCGGAGGCAACTCGCGGGTGAGAAAGGTTTCCCACTTGTTGGTGCCCAGTACGGGGTCGCGGCGTTGCCAGTCGGTGTAGAGATTGGCCGGGCCACCGGTGGTCAGCACGACGTTGACGTTCTTGTCGGCGAAGAACTCCGCCGCATGCCCATGTGCGGTCCAGCTGCTCTCGTTTTCCGGGGCACCGCGGCCGTCGAGCAGGTACAGCGTCGGTCGCGGCCGGCCGCGGTCGGCGGGCAGCAGTACCTGCACCTGCACGACTCGATGCATCGCCGGTGACTGTACGAACACCCGTAGCCAACGGCTGGTGATCGGCTCGATCCTGGTGATGACCGCCTGGGCGGCGAGACCGTCGCTCTCGGCGGGAGCGTGGTATCCACCGGACGGGCCGAGGTCGGGACCCGACGTCGGTGGCTCGGCGGCCGCCACCCCGAACAGCAGCAACGACACCCCCACTGCTGAGGCAACCGCGCTGGCTGCCTGCCTCGCTCGCATGCGTTGCACAAAAGGCCTCCGCCGCATGCGCCGCTCGCCAGCATTACGTCGGCATTCGGTCGATTCCTTCCATTTCCACAACGTTTGGTTGTCAACCGCTGATGCGGTGGGCACTCCGAGGTCGCAAGACACATTGCAATTGAACACGGCGAGTCCGCAATTCCCACCATTGGGGGCAACGAAAGTCTGACCACCTATTATATACCTACGTAATACGTATGAATTGGCTACCGGCGCAGTAGTGAGCATCGGAGCGGATGCCGGCTGGGGTATTTCGGGTAGCGACGGCTTCCGTGCACGTTGCCGAGCGTGTGGGTACGCTCGGTGGCGAAAGTCTGCTCGCCTCATCCCGGCATGTGTTGTGGGCGGCTTCTGATTCCCAAAACAAAGTCGTCTGGAGTGGAGTTGATCAGTTTGACGACAATGGCCACTTGGCGAAGTCATTTCCATGCAATGCCAGCGGCTGTCCCCATACATAGCTGGTGGAGGATTTGCCACTGTCCACACCGCCGACTGGCATGCCGTTGGTATCAGCTCTCGTAACCAATAATGGTGGAAAATCCAGGCGAGCACTTGTGAGTCCTGGCGAGGTGACCGCACTGATCGGGGATTTCTTTGTTGCCGAGGCGCCGCGGATACCGGCGTCGATACACTGCGACCGATCGAACTACCCGCCGAATCAGCATGGCATGGTTCGGATCAATCGGTGGTTCTACCTAAGAACTACCGATGCGACGTCGCGTTGCCGAGTGCAGGGTGTCTTCGACTAGCAGGGCGGTCCACCACGTCCAGCGCTGTCTGACGATTCGTTCCGGGAGCAAGTATTGACAACACAAACGCCGTCGGCGTCGCCAGCTGGTTTGTTCGAACATCGGCCGCATGCGGACGGCGCCCGGGTGTCGCTGCACTCGGCTATGTTCGCCAATGACCCTCACCTCGCATACCGCGAGATGCGCGACCGATACGGCGAATTCGCGCCCATCGAATTGGCACCGGACGTACCAGCCACCCTTGTACTCGGATACCACCAAGCCGTCCGGATTCTGCATGATCCCGAACATTTTCCTGCCGACCCACGTCGGTGGGAGGCCGGTATCTCCGCCGACTGCCTGGTCCTGCCAATGATGCAATGGCGGCCCTGTGCCCTGCGCAGCGCCGGCGTCGAGCACACCCGCTATCGCGAGGCCAACGTCGCCGCCATCAACGCAGTCGACCTCCACGCCTTGCACAGCACGATTGAACGCCTTGCCCTCTCGCTCATCGACAAGTTCTGCCGGACTGGCCGGGCCGAAATAATCGGCGACTATGCGTTTCCCATCGCTTTCGAGGCGATCAACACCCTAGTCGGGTGCCCACCCGACATCGGCGTTCGTGTAGCCGACGGTCTGAGAGCCATGCTGGACTGCGTCGACTCCGAGCAGGGAAACAAAATGGTCAGTGAGGCCCTACTGACCTTGATCGAAATGAAGCGATCGTCACCGGGTGACGACATCACCACTCGCCTGCTGCACCACCCTGCCGGGCTAGATGACAGCGAGATGGTCCATCAGTTGGCCACGTTGTACGGCCCAGGCATCGAACCGCAGCGAAATCTGATCACCAACACTCTGTTGCTGATGCTCACCGACGATCGATTCGGCGGCGTCGTCCTCGGTGGCAGTCTGTCCACGCGCGATGCCCTCGATGAACTCCTCTTCGACGATCCACCCATCGCCAACTTCTCCATCACTTATCCAAGGCAGCCGATCCTGGTCAACGGTCTCTGGGTGCCTGCCGACGAACCAGTCGTCATCGGCATTGCCGCCGCCAATACCGATCCCGCCATCGACAACGGCTATAACATCGGAAACCGCTCACACCTGGCGTGGGGGGCCGGCCCGCACAGTTGCCCGGCCCAATCGATCGCCTACCTCGTCGCCCATGACGCCATCGAACAACTCCTCGATGTGCTGCCCGATATGCGACTCACCGTCCCCACGGACCAACTCACGTGGCGGCCCGGGCCTTTCCACCGCGCCCTGACCGCCCTACCTGTGACGTTCCCTCCAACCACGCTGCCAGAGAGCGCTTGATGCTGTTCGATCGGAAGGTGATCAGAGGGCTTGGACCAAAGTGGCCGGATCCGCGGGCCGCACGAACAGATTCACAAATGAAGCCTCACGGGTTAGGACCGGCTTCGGGTTTAGACCAGCGCCGGTCGGCGTGGTGTTTGTTGAGAGCTCCCCCTGATCCGTGCCGGGACGTGCGAAGACCGACAAGCTGGACGCGGTGTGGCTGGCCAAGCTCACCGAACGGGAATGCTGCGGCCCCAATTTCGTTCCACCGCAGTCGATCCGGAATCTGCGTGATTACACGCGGTTGCGTACCGATCTCATCCGGGAACGTACTCGGTATTGGCAGTGATTGGAGAAGCTTGCCCTTGTGGAATACGGCGCCGTTGCGGACGAGCGCGACCAGGTGCGGGGGACAGTTTTTACTGTTCCAGGCGGATTTCAGGTGGATGCCGTCTACCCACGGGTACACATAGTCCACATTCGAAAGGTTCCGGGCGGCAAAGGCTTTCGTCTCGTCTTGCCATTACGAGGTCAGTCGGCCGATCGCCGAGGCCGATGGGCTCGATCCGATACCCAGGAACTGCTCCAGCGCGGGTGCACAGTCGGTCGAGCTGTCGGAAGTGGGCCTCGGGCTCGTCGTGTCTTGTGCCGGTCGACCTGGCATGGGCTGACGCCTGTGGTCAGCGGTGCGTCAAGTAGGTGACGAGTCTCGGTTCCGGTTCGTTGCTGGATTGTCGCCGCAAAATATTGTCCGGTCGGGTTGCGGCTCGAGCGATTAGGCGCGGGATTATGGATGTTCTGGACAGGTTTCGGTTGGATGTTCCCGTCGCGCTGGCGGGCATGCCCGGCATCGCGGGCGGTCGTCTGGCTGCTGCCGTGGCCAGCGCGGGCGGGCTCGCGACGATCGGGTTGATGGCTCCGATCGAGTTGCGGGCCGCAGTCGGTTGGGTGCGGGACGAGGCTCCCGGTCGGTGTGTGGCGGTCAACCTGTTGATGCAGTTCGCGCGGCGCCGTCATGTCCAGGCCTGTGTCGAAGCCGGTGTCGATGTGGTGGTGGTCTCCTTCGGCGGCGATGCCGCGCTGGTGCGTGAGCTTCGTGATGCTGGCGTGTTCGTGCTGGTGATGGTCGGAACCGAGGATCAAGCTCGTGAGGCGGTGACCTGGGGCGCGGACGGTCTCATCGCTCAGGGCCGCGAGGCAGGTGGACATTTGGTGGGAACCGTTGCGGCCCTCGAGTTTCTGCCGCGAGCGCTGGCGGTTGCGCGGGAGCGTCCGGTGTTTCTAGCTGGAGGTGTGGCGACGGGCGCTGACACTGCCGCCGCGCTGGCTGCCGGTGCGGCCGCAGTGGTGGCCGGGACCCGCTTCGTCCTGACCGAGGAGTCCGGCGCTCACCGTGAATACCAGCGCCGAATCCTCGCCGCGGACAAGACACTGGAAACAACCTTGTTCGGGTTGAGTTGGCCTGCCCGGCATCGGGTGGTGCCCAACACTGTCACCGATCGCTGGTGCCGCGCGGACGGGGCCGCGCGTCGGCTTCCGGCGCTGGTCAACTCGCTCAGTGCCCCACTGTCGCGTTGGGCGCCGGAGAACAGCGAAAGTTCGGTGCTGCGGATGCAGCGGGCCGCGATTCCACTGTTCAGCCCGGCAGCACCGTTGGAAGGGATGCCCGAGGACTGGGTTGATCGGGCCGCGTTGTATGCCGGTGAGTCCGCGCTCCGGATCAACGGGGTGATCCCGGCAAAACAAGCAGTCGCCGAGCTGGCCGGTTGATCGCAGGAACCCCGCGCTCGTGCCGGACTGCGGGCAACCGGGTCAGGTCAACTGGTAGAGGGCTTGTCGCTCGGTCCCGGACCGGTGGGGTTGGCAAAGCCCGGGCAAGGACGGCGTCGGTGATCAGCGGAAGTCGAGTTGCGCGTAGTACAGGCCGTTCCAGGGCACCTGCGTGAGCGCGGGCCACCACACGCACTCCGAACTTGTCCCGGCTCGGTCGCTGGTATCACGGGTGACGGTCGAATCGTACCGGGGTATCGCAGGGATCCGAGTCGTTAGCACGATGTGCTGAACCGCTCCGTATCAATACCGTCGGATTCCGGCACGGTCGACGACTATTCAGGGATCTGCGATGTGGCGATACGACGGCAGGACACCCACTGCCGACTCGAAGGTGACCGGCGTTCGCGCGGTTGATCGCATCGCCGAGATCGACGCGTTGCGCGGTTTCGCTCTGTTCGGCATTCTCCTCGCCAACATCGTGTTCTTCGCGTCCGGCTACCCAGCTCATCTCGCCGCCGATCCGGCCTATGCTTCTCGGCTGGACAGTGCGGCCACGTGGCTGATCGCCTTCCTCATCGATACGAAGTTCTACCTGCTGTTCTCCTTCCTATTCGGCTACAGCTTCACGTTGCAGATCGACTCCGCGGCACGAGCGGACGCCAGGTTCACACCCCGATTCCTACGCCGTCTCGGCGGGCTTTTCGTCCTGGGGATCCTGCATGCCGTCCTGCTGTTCCACGGGGACATCCTCACTACCTACGCATTGCTCGGACTGATTTTGCTCACGTTCAGGAAAGTCTCTACGACCGTCGCCCTCGCGAGCGCGCTCATGCTGACCGTTGCGGTTGCTGTCACCGTGCTACTGGCTGGGAACCCCGTGGCCGTGGATTCCACCGCGGCGCTGATCGAGGGTGCTCGGACTACCGACGCGTTCCGTGGTGGACCGGGCAGCGTTATCGCCGAGCATCTGCGATTAGTCCCCGCGCAGTTGGCGAGCAACGCCGGACAGGCACCGCTCGCACTGTCCGCGTTTCTGGTAGGACTGGCGGCGGGCCGGGGTCGTGTCCTGTCCGACCTCGACCGCTACGCACATCTGCTGCGGCGAATCCAGTGGATCGGATACCCGGTCGGGCTGGCCGGAGCGCTGGTCTTCGCATCCGGCGGCGGTACCCGCAACACCGGAACGCTCGCGGTCGGACTCCTGACGGCGCCGTTGCTCGCCGCGGCCTACGGCGCATCCGCACTATTACTGTTGCGCTCCCGTATGGGAAGTCGGCCGGTACGAGGCCTTGCCGCAGCCGGCCGTATGGCACTGTCGAACTATGTCGGCCAATCGGTGATCTGCGTTCTGGTGTTTACCGGGTGCGGTTTCGGCCTGGTCGGGCGAATAGCGCCGTCGCTGGTCATCCTGGTCGCCTTCGCGATCTTCGGCTGCCAGCTCGCGATGAGCGCGTGGTGGATGGGCCGCCACAGATACGGACCGCTCGAGTGGGTCCTGCGCGTCATCACGTACGCGCGACGGCCGTCACCATGAGAGGCCCGGCGTCAGCGAGGGTACGGCCGTCGGTCCGAGTGCAGATCATCGACGGTGGTAGTGGTTGTCCTGAAATGGCGGCAGACGATTGGCCCGACCTCGGCGCGTCGGGCGAGCTTCGAGCGCCGATGTGGACACCACCTACCGCGTTATCGGCGCGTATACAAGTCGGCACCGGAACCGGGAATACTGTCGCAGGTATATGCCACAATCTCGTGCGTGCGCCACCGCCAGTCCCCGGCCTCGTTGCATATTTCGCAGGACGCATAGAATCCCACGAAATTTCCCTGGTTCTTATTCACGCTGTTGTCTACGTTGCAGCCGTCCCCGTCCCGGGCCTGATGTGCCACCGTCACATCGGCGTGGGTTAAAGAAGCCGACGTCATGGTTCCTGCCAGAACGAATGCGGACACAGCTACGGCCCTCGCTACGACAGACTTCATTTCCCCTGCTTTCCAGAAATTGAAGAACACGATTTCGAGACGCTGTCAACGTCGCGCCCGATATCGAACTACAGCAGAGTTTTCTTGCGACCACATCGGTAATTTCCACGGCAGCATAGGTATGCGGTAGGTGATGCGATCCCGCTCTTCGCACGCCGCACTCCGATGGACACGATGCCGGATGGCGCAGTGACGATCATGCCGTTGCCGTGGACAGAGCCACCGCGCACCAGGATGGGCCCGGGTCGCCCGCCTTGCGGGCCGTCGTGATGGCATAGGTGACCATCGAGACCGCGCCCTGACCCGAGCCGGTCTTGCCGGCGCGTAACTGCAGCGTTCGACCATATCCAAACGGCAGGTCGTGACCTTGCCGGATCATGACCTGCTGTTGCGGAACACTGTGTCGCCGAGTCGATTCAGGATTCCTGTGCACTGCGTGCGGTAGCTGACGCGGGAGTCCACGAAGATGTCGGCGACGGGCCATCGACCTTCGGAGATCGTTAGCCTCGCCCATTCATGCATTTCTGGCGCTTCGCGCCGGAAATGGCGAAACGTGCTCTGACCTACGATAATTCAACTTGCTGAGGGTTGATTATCAAGGTTCGGGAGCACCTTTCTGGTGGGCAAGTCTACGTCGTGGTATCCGTCGCTGACAGTTGACGGGGATGGTTCGGGAGTTGTGTCGCAGGCCAGGGCGGTGACGCTGCTGGCCACCGCGCAGAAGGTCGGGCTGGATCGGGCGTTGTCGCTGTGGCGCAAACCCCTGTCCACCCACGATCCGGGCAACGTGGTGCTGGACTTGGCGGTCGGCGGGGACTGTGTCGCTGATCTTGCGGTATTACGTAGCGAGCCCGGCGTTTTCGGTCGGGTGGCCTCGGACCCGACGGTGTCGCGGTTGGTCGCCGTCCTGGCCAAGGACGCCCCGAAGGTGTTGGCCGCCATCGCGCGGGCGCACGCACCACCGGAGCGGCGGCGTGGAAACAGGCCAGCGAACATGCGCCCGATCACGGCATCGACGCCGAGAATCCGCTGGTCATCGATCTAGACGCGAGCCTGCTCGATATGCACTCGGACAAGGAGCGGGCCGCTCCCACGTTCAAGAAGGGTTTCGGCTATCACCCGTTGTTCGCGTTCATCGACCACGGTGCCGCCGGCGCGGGCGAGTCGGCTGCGGCCATGCTGCGGCCGGTAACGCCGGCGCCAACACCGCGGTCGACCACAAGCGGGTCCTGGCCGCCGCGCTGGACCAGCTGCCGTGGCAGCCCGGAAATCGGGCAGGGCGGAAAGTGCTGGTGCGCACCGACGCTGGTGGCGGCACCCACGAATTCGTGAAGTATTGCCAAGCCCGAGCAGTGCAATACCCACTCGGCTTCGGGCTCAGCGACACCCTGGTCGAGGCCGTGAACAAGATCCCAAGCACATCTGGACTCCCGCCCACGACGCAGACGGCTTAGATTAAGTCGACCACCGGATTGGGTACTGAAATGGACACGTCAGAACGAGAGCGACTGCAGATGCGGCTATGGCGCCCGCAGACTCACTCCCCCCGCCCGCAGCGGCTGGTGCGGTCGTCGTCGATCTATTCCGCGCCACCAGCACTCTCCAGGTGCTCGTTGATTCGGGGCACCACGTCAACGTCGCGACCAGCCCGTCGGAAGCCGAGCCACGGCTGTTGGATTCTGTACATCCTGACCGGAATCGAGCGGACGTCGCGCTCGACTCTGCGGAAGATCGAAGACATTCGCTCGCTCCAGGATGATTTCAACAAGCGGGCCCGTGAAGCCTCGAAGGGCGGTTCCAACTCGGAGTTGCAGTTGATCCTGTTCGAGCAGCCTTACTGCCGGATCAAGACCGTGGTCGAGCGCTGCAAAGTTTCACGACCGACCGCGACCGCTTGGCTTCAGGATCTTGTGACGGCAGGCCTGCTTCAGGACCTGAAGATCGGTCGCGACCGGTTGTTCATCAACCGCGAGTTCCTGAAACTGCTGGTCAGGACCGAGCCCACGGGCTAAAGCCATATGGAAAGAAACTTCGCACATGGGCCAGACGTGTGAAGTTTCGGCCCAAGACTTTGTATATGACACCTCGAGTTGTAGTTCGTGCCTGGTCAGCTGCCCTAGATGTCCAGAGCGGCATCGACGTGCGTCAGCAATTCAGGTCCCGAGGGTAATCCAGGCGTCGTAGTGGCGAAGCGGATGCGCCCAACGTCTGGGCTGTGAGGCGAATGTCCGCGAGTGAGGAGTTCGGTCCTGGTGGCTTACCCCAAAATGGAACTCAGGGATGTGGCGGCGCCAGTCGGCGAGGGGTCGCCGGCATTGGGCTGTTCTCACGTTCTGTCCGCAGGTGGTTGCGCGATTCCTACCTACTGGATGTGGAGGAACTCCGCCCTAACTCGATCAGGATGTCCGTGGTCCTCGACGTTGTCCAGCAAACATTCCGGGGTGGTGCAACTGCGCACTGATCCGCGCGTCAGCGGGGTGTGAGGGATCGCTCATGCACGCGTCCGTCTCAGTTGTGCCGTTGCTGCGTGTTAGAGCGGGAGCGACCTTCTACTCGCGCACGCAGATACGTCACCAATGACGAAACTGTGTGCTGCGAGCGGCTTCGCTGTCGCATCTGAGCCAGGTCTGACTGCCCGAGCCAGCGGGGAGCGTGTGCGAGGAGGTGATCGAGCACGTATTCGCATCAAATTTGATGCAAATACGTGCTCGAGTAGTGCGCGAGAGGGGACTTGAACCCCTACGTCCGTGGACACCAGAACCTAAATCTGGCGCGTCTGCCAATTTCGCCACTCGCGCTTGATGGTACGACCGTCCAAACTCTACCGGGCTTAACCGACATCGCGAAGCGCAGCCCCGGCATGTCGTACTCGCCAGTAACCCCACCTGGCATTATAACGATTCGATAACGTTCAACATGAGGAGTGCTCATGTTTCGTACGCGTTGGTAACCAGGTGGACCAGCGGCTTTGAACATGAGGAAGAGTCATGTTTCTGGGCATTCTGGTACGAGAGTACGGAAATACCCGGCGGTAGGAGGGAGTCTCGTGAGTAAACGTGAGGATTTCCTCATGATTTTCTGGAATCCTTGTAGTCATCAGGGCTCATTGGTGAGGAACACCTGCGCACCGGAGGGAGCGGCGTGTCTCGACGGCATGTCGCCAGAGAAGGAAGTCGAAGCGTCTTGACGATCAATGAGAGCACTGCGGCCGGAACCGGACAGAGCCCGAAAGTGGTTGGGGCGCCACAGCAAGGGGGGTCCAGGGCTCCGCTGCTGGATCGACTGCTGGGTGGAACGCCCTACGCGCTGGCCTTCGGTGGGCAGGGTGCGCGCTGGCTGGGTGAGTTGGAGGAAATCGGGCGCGATGCCGCACTGGAGCCCGAACTGACCGCATTGGTCAATGAAGCGGCGACACTGCTGGAACCTGTTGCGGCACAACTACTTGTGGTGCGACCGGTCGGTTTCGACCCGATCGGCTGGATGCTCGAGAACGAGCTCGCCGACGGTGACGAGGCGGAGGTTTCCGCCGCGCTTTCGGAGCAGGTGCTCCGCTCGGCCGTGGTGTCGATGCCGGGCGTGTTCCTGACACAGGTGGCCGCCGTGCGCGCGCTGCGGCTGCAGGGTCTGGATGCCAACGAGCACGCGCCGGTCGCGGTCGTCGGCCACTCGCAGGGCCGCCTCGCCGCGACGTCGGTGCAGGCCGGTGGACAGCGTGACGCCGAACTGCTCGCCATCGCCCAAATGATCGGCGCCGCAGCGGGTTTGGTTGCTCGCCGGCGCGGCCTCATGCCGGTGGGTGAGCGTTCGTCGATGGTCGCGGTATCGAATGTCGATCCCGAGCATCTGCGCACGGTGGTGGCCGAGGTGTCCGCGGGCGTCGACCCCGCCGCGGCCGCGGTGGTTTCGATTCGCAACGGTCGGCGGCGCGTGGTGCTTTCCGGTACGCCGACCCAGTTGGAGCGGGTGCGTCAGCGTTGCGCCCAGATCCATAACGAGCAGACGCGCGAGCGCGATGCGAAGTCGCGCGGTGGCGCGGTGTTCGCGCCGGTCTTCGAGGACCTGGCCGTCGATGTCGCCTTCCATCACCCCGCGCTCGCCGAGACGGTCGACATCGTGAGCGGCTGGGCGTCCCAGTGTGGTCTGGATGCCGAGCTTGCGGGTTCGCTGGCCAAGGAGATCCTCGTCGACCCGATCGACTGGGTCGAGGAGGTCGACGGCATCGTCGCCGCCGGTGCGCAGTGGATTCTCGATCTGGGCCCCGGTGATCTGCTCAGTCGGCTCACCAGCAGCTCGCTCAAGGGCACCGGCGTCGGCATCCTCGCGGCCGCGACCCGCGCGGGTCAGCGCAGCCTGTTGACCCCTGGCGCCGCGCCCGAGGTGGCTCAGCCGTGGTCGGCCTTCGCGCCGCGCCCGGTGCGTCTGCCGAGTGGACGCGTCGTGGTCGAGACCTCGTTCACCAAGCTGACGGGTCGCTCGCCGATCTTGCTCGCGGGTATGACCCCGACCACCGTTGACGCGAAAATCGTTGCGGCGGCGGCGAATGCGGGCCACTGGGCGGAGCTGGCCGGTGGTGGTCAGGTTACCGAGCAGATCTTCGCCGACCGGGTGGCCGAGCTGAAGACGCTGCTGCATCCGGGTCGCGCGGTGCAGTTCAACTCGCTGTTCCTCGACCCGTACCTGTGGAAGCTGCAGCTCGGCGGTAAGCGCTTGGTGCAGAAGGCCCGTACCGCGGGTGCGCCGTTCGACGGTGTCGTCGTCACCGCGGGCATTCCGGAGCTGGAAGAGGCCGTCGCGCTGATCGCGGAGCTGACCGAGGTCGGTATCACGCATGTGGCGTTCAAGCCGGGCACCGTCGCCCAGATCCGCGCGGTGCTGCGCATCGCCGACGAGGTGCCGGACTACCCGGTGATCATGCACATCGAGGGCGGCCGGGCCGGCGGACACCACTCCTGGGAGGACCTGGACGACCTGCTGCTCGAGACCTACGCCGAGCTGCGCAACCGCGACAATGTGGTGGTCTGTGTCGGCGGCGGCATCGGTACCCCGGAGCGCGCGACCGAATACCTGACTGGTGAATGGGCCGTGCCGCACGGCTATCCGGTGATGCCACTCGATGGCGTGCTGGTCGGCACCGCCGCCATGGCGACGCTCGAGGCCACCACCGCGCCAGAGGTCAAGCAGCTGCTCGTCGAGACCCCCGGTACCCCGGACTGGGTCGGGGCGGGCACCGCGACCGGCGGAATGGCTTCCGGCCGTAGCCAATTGGGCGCCGATATCCACGAGATCGACAATGCGGCCTCGCGCACCGGCCGCCTGCTCGACGAGGTCGCCGGTGACGCCGACGCGGTCGCCGAGCGTCGCGACGAGATCATCGCCGCGTTGAATGCCACGGCCAAGCCGTACTTCGGCGATGTCAGGACCATGACCTACCTCGAGTGGCTGGAACGCTACGTCGAGCTGGCGGTCGGCCTGGACCGCCGCCAGGACTTCGACTGCGGCAGCGACCTCGGCGAAGCCATCCTCGACGCCACCCGTTCGGTCTGGCTCGACATCACCTGGCGGGACCGGTTCGTGGAGATGATGCGCCGCACCGAATCCCGGCTGCATCCGGCCGACCGCGGTGAGATCCCGACGCTGTTCGAATCCGACGCGGTATTCGAGAACCCGGTCGAGGCGCTGTGCACGCTGAAGCAGCAGTACCCGGCGGCCGAGCAGACCCTGCTGCACCCGGCGGATGTGCCGTTCTTCGTCAGCCTGTGCAAAACCCCGGGTAAGCCGGTGAACTTCGTGCCCGTCGTGGACGGTGACGTGCGTCGCTGGTGGCGTTCGGATTCGCTGTGGCAGGCCCACGATCCGCGTTATTCGGCCGATCAGGTCTGTGTCATTCCGGGCACGGTCTCGGTCGCCGGTATCACCCGCGTCGACGAGCCCGTCGGCGAATTGCTCGATCGCTTCGAGCAGGACACGGCGCACGCGCTGGTGCGTGCCGGTGTCTCGCCGGTCGCGGTCGACGCGCGCCGCTCCGCGGGCGTGACCGAGGGGCCGGTCGATGCGGTGCTGGCCGCGCCGGATGTCGAATGGTCCGGCCGCACCACAATCAACCCGATCCATCGCCTCGGCGACCTCGCCAAGTGGACTGTCGACGACAAGGGCGCCGTCCATCCGCCGACCGGTGCGACGATCACCGAGACCACCGGACCGGATGCCGATCACGCCTACGTCGAGCTCACGGTGCCGCTGTTCGGCGGTGACGCCGTGCGCGTCCGTCTGCGCATCACCGTGCCGACCTCTCTTTACAACGGCGGCGCGCCGGTCATCACCGAAACCGATGCCGACACCGCGATGTCCGCGCTGCTCGCGGTCGCCGCGGGCCAGGCGCTGCCGGAGGTGAAGGGCAAGGTCGCACACCTCAATGTCGCCTGGACCCCGGACCTCATCGCCGATCACGCGGGCGTCACCGGTTCGGGCCTGCCCGGCGCACTGAGCACGCTCGGGCGCAGCGTGCCCGATGTGCTCGTCGGTGCGTGCTGGCCCGCCGTCTTCGCGGTACTCGGTGCCGCGCGCAGCGCCGACGGCGACAGTGTCATCGAGGGCATGCTGGATCTGGTCCACCTCGATCACCAGATCGCACTCGAGCGCGACCTGCCGCACGACACCAGCATTCTCGTTGTCCGCGCCGAATCGGGTGACGTTGTCGACACCGACCTGGGACGTGTCGTCGAGGTTCGGGTGTCCGTCGGCGAGATGCGGGATCAGGGCCTCGACGTGGTGCCGCTGGCGACGCTGACCGAACGCTTCGCCATCCGGGGACGCAACGGCGCCGGCGAGCTGACCGATCCGCCGCGCGCGGCGGGTGTGGTCTCCGATGCCGCCACCGACACCCCGCGTCGCCGCCGTCGTGACGTCACCATCCTGGCGCCGCGCACTATGCGTGCCTTCGCCGCGGTCTCCGGTGACTACAACCCGATCCACACCAGTGATTCGGCCGCCAAACTGGCCGGACTCGGCAGCCCGATCGTGCACGGCATGTGGCTCTCGGCCGCCGCGCAGCACGCGGTGTCCGCAGTGGATCCCGAAAGCTCCACTCCGGCACGGACTTTGACGGCGTGGACCACCCGCTTCCTCGGGATGGTCCGCCCGGGCGCGGAGATCGACGTGCGCGTCGAGCGGATCGCGGTCGACGCGGGTAGTGAGATCATCGAGGTCTCCTGCCGTGCCGACGGCGATCTGGTGATGACCGCGACCGGCCGCACCGCCACCCCGAAGACCGTCTACGCCTTCCCGGGCCAGGGCATTCAGCGCAAGGGCATGGGCCTGGACGCCCGTGCCCGCTCCAAGGCCGCCAAGGAGATCTGGGAGCGCGCCGATAAGCACACCCGTGCGGCACTCGGCTTTTCGATCCTGGCCGTGGTGCGGGACAACCCGACCTACCTCAAGGCGCGCGGTGTCGAACACCGGCACCCGGACGGCGTGCTGCACCTGACCCAGTTCACCCAGGTCGCCATGGCTGTGCTCGGTGTGGCCCAGGTCGCCGAGTTGCGTGAGGCCGGCGCTTACGTCGAGGGCGCCATGCTGGCCGGACATTCGGTCGGTGAGTACAACGCGCTCGCGGCCGTCGCCGGTGTGCTGCCGCTGGAGGCGGTGCTGGAGGTCGTCTTCCAGCGCGGTTCCGCCATGCACGAGCTGGTGCCCCGGGATGCGCAGGGCCGCAGTGACTATCGGATGGCCGCCATCCGGCCGTCGCAGATCGGTCTGCCCGATGACGAGGTCATCGACTTCGTCAAGGGGGTGGGCGAGACCGTCGGGGAATTCCTCGAGGTCGTCAACCTGAACCTGCGCGGTTCGCAGTACGCCATCGCAGGCACGGTCAAGGGCCTCGATGCGCTGGAGACCGAAATCGACCGCCGCCGTGCCGAATTCGGCGGTAAGCGGGCCTTCATCCTGGTCCCGGGCATCGATGTGCCGTTCCACTCCACCGTGCTGCGCGAGGGTGTGCCGGAGTTCCGGCAGAAGCTCGAACAGTTGCTGCCGGCGGACCTGCACCCGGAAATCCTGCTCGGACGCTACATTCCGAACCTGGTGCCCAAGCCGTTCTCGTTGGAGCGCGCGTTCATCCAGGAGATCGCCGATCTGGTGCCCTCGGAGCCGCTGGCCGCCGTGCTCGCGGACTTCGACAACTGGGCCGCCCGCCCGACCGAATTGTGCCGCGTGGTGCTGATCGAGCTGCTGGCCTGGCAGTTCGCCAGCCCGGTGCGCTGGATCGAGACCCAGGATCTGCTGTTCGCCGATGCCGCCGACGGTGGGCTCGGGGTGCAGCGTTTCGTCGAAATCGGTTTGGGCGCGACGCCGACGGTGGCGAACCTGGCCAGCCAGACGCTGAAGCTGCCCGCCTTCGGCACGGTCACCGTCGAGGTGCTGAATATCGAGCGCGAGGCCGCGGTCGTCTACTCGACCGATACCGATCCCGCTCCGGTCGACGAGCCCGCGGACGAGCCGGTCGAAACCGCTTCGGCCGCAACGCCGGTCGCGGCGGCCCCGGTAGCCGCTCCGATCGCGAGCTCGGGTGGTCCGCGTCCGGATGACATCGCGTTCACCGCCGCCGACGCCACCCGTGTACTGATCGCGCTGTGGACCAAGCTGCGGCTGGATCAGATCGGCCCGGTCGACACCATCGAGGGCCTCTGCGACGGTGTCTCGTCGCGGCGCAACCAGCTGCTCGTCGACCTCGGCTCCGAGCTGTCGCTCGGTGCGATCGACGGTGCCGCCGACGCCGATATGGGTGCGCTCTCGGCCACCGTCGAGCGGCTTGCCCGCACTTACAAGCCTTTTGGTTCGGTGCTCTCCGATGCCATCGGCGATCACCTGCGCAAGGTCTTCGGTCCGTCCGGTAAGCGGCCCGCCGCGATCGCCGAGCGGGTCAAGAAGGTCTGGGAGCTCGGTGACGGCTGGGCCAACCATGTCACCGCCGAGGTTTCGCTCGGCACCCGCGAGGGTGTCAGCGTGCGCGGTGGCGATCTCGGCGGACTTGTCGCGAGTGTGAGCGACGCCGCCTCGGTCGATGCGGCCATCGACGCCGCCGTGCAGGCCGTCGCGGCCCGTCGCGGTGTCGCGGTATCGCTGCCGAGTGCGGGCGGTGGCGGCGGCGCCACCGTGGACGCCGCGGCGTTGGGTGAGTTCACCGAACAGATCACCGGTCGCGACGGTGTGCTGGCCACGGCGGCCCGCGTGGTGCTCGAACAGCTCGGCCTGACGGAACAGGTATCCGCGCCGGAGGCCTCGGATGACACCCTGGTCGACCTCGTCTCGGCCGAATTGGGTTCGGACTGGCCGCGTCTGGTCGCGCCCGCCTTCGACGCCCGCAAGGCCGTGCTGATCGACGACCGCTGGGCGACCGCACGCGAGGATCTGGCCAAGCTCTGGCTGCTCGACGACATCGGCTCCGGTGAGGAGTCGGTGGACGGCTTCCTCGGTGCCGGTGCAGCCGTTGCGGCACAGGCGAACTGGTGGCGTGAGAAGGCCAAGCACGAGGCCCGCTCGGTACTCGCCGGCCTGTACGAGCGCATCGCCGAGGCGGCGCTGAACACCGAAGAGTCCGGCCTGTGGTCCTCGGATATCGCCGTGATCACCGGTGCCAGTAAGGGTTCCATCGCGGCGGCGGCCACGGGTCGACTGCTCGGCGGCGGCGCCACGGTGGTGGTCACCACTTCGAGCCTCGACGACAAGCGGCTCGGCTTCTATCGCAAGCTCTACCGCGAGAACGCGCGTCACGGTGCCGCGCTCTGGGTCGTCCCCGCGAATATGGCGTCCTACCAGGACGTCGACGCGCTGATCGACTGGGTCGGCGGCGAGCAGGTCGACAATGCGGGCGGTGCGAAGGTCAAGATCAAGGACGCGATGACCCCGACCCTGCTGCTGCCGTTCGCGGCACCGCGGGTCGCCGGTGATCTCGCCGACGCCGGCGCCCGCGCCGAAATGGAGATGCGGGTCCTGCTCTGGTCGGTCGAGCGGCTGATCGGTGGGCTGTCCAAGATCGGCATCGATCACGATGTCGACGCGAAACTGCATGTGGTGCTTCCGGGTTCGCCCAACCGCGGCATGTTCGGCGGCGACGGCGCCTACGGTGAGTCCAAGGCCGCACTCGACGCGGTGGTCGCCAAGTGGCGGGCCGAGAAGTCGTGGTCGAGCCGAGTCACCCTGGTACACGCACTCATCGGCTGGGTGCGCGGCACCGGGCTGATGGGCCACAACGATCCGATGGTGACCGCGGTCGAGCAGGCCGGCGTGCACACCTGGTCCACCGCCGAGATGGCCGATGAGCTGCTGAAGTGGTGCACGTCGCGGGCCCGTCAGGTGACCGCCACCGGACCGCAGCAGATCGACCTCACCGGCGGACTCGCCAGGGTCAAGCTCGACCTGCCCGCACTGGCCAAGCAGGCTCAGGAGGCCGCCGCCGCCGAGACCGAGGAAGCCGTTGCGGCGGGGACGATTTCGGCGCTGCCCGCACCGCCGACCATGAGTTCGGCGCTGCCGGTGCCCGAATGGGGTTCGGTGACCGCCGATCTCGCCGATATGGTTGTCATCGTCGGTGCCGGTGAGCTCGGCCCGTACGGTTCGGCGCGTACCCGGTTCGAGATGGAAGTCTCCGACGAGCTCTCGGCCGCCGGTGTGCTCGAACTGGCCTGGACCACCGGCCTGGTCGTCTGGGAGAACGATCCCAAGCCCGGCTGGTACGACGCCGAATCCGGTGACTACGTCCCCGAACACGAGCTCGCCGAGAAGTACCACGACGCGGTGGTCGCGCGCTGCGGTGTGCGCCGCTACCAGGACGACGGCGCCATGATCGACAATGCCGCGCCGCTGATGACCTCGGTCTTCCTGGACCAGGATCTGACCTTCACGGTCGGCGGCGAAGCCGAGGCACGCGCTTTCTACGCCGCTGATCCGGAGCACACGGTGATCACTTCGGTCGCCGATGCCGGTGACTGGCAGGTGATCCGCAAGGCGGGCACCGAGATTCGGGTACCGCGCAAGGCCAAGCTGTCGCGCACCGTCGGCGGTCAGATCCCGACCGGCTGGGATCCCACCATCTGGGGCATCTCCGCCGATATGGCGGCCTCGGTGGACCGGGTCGCGCTGTGGAACATCGTCTGCACCGTCGACGCGTTCATCAGCTCCGGGTTCAGCCCGGCCGAGCTGATGAGCTGGGTGCACCCGAGCCTGGTCGCCAACACCCAGGGCACCGGTATGGGCGGCATGTCCTCGATGCGCTCGCTCTACATCGACAACCTGCTCGGTGAGTCGCGCCCGAACGACATCCTGCAGGAGGCGCTGCCGAACGTCGCGCTCGCGCATGTGGTGCAGTCCTACGTCGGCAGCTACGGCGCGATGGTGCATCCGGTGGCGGCCTGCGCGACCGCTGCGGTGTCGGTCGAGGAGGGTGTCGACAAGATCCGTTTGGGCAAGGCCGATTTGGTGGTCGCCGGTGGCTTCGATGATCTCGGTATCGAGGGCATCGTCGGCTTCGGCGATATGTCGGCCACTGCGGATTCGGCGGCCATGAGCGCCAAGGGCATCAGCGACCGGTACTTCTCCCGCGCCAACGACCGCCGTCGCGGCGGCTTCGTGGAATCGCAGGGCGGCGGCACCGTGCTGCTGGCGCGCGGCGACGTGGCGGTGGAAATGGGCCTGCCGGTGCTCGGTGTGGTCGCCTTCGCACAGTCCTTCGCCGACGGCGTGCACACCTCCATCCCGGCGCCCGGCCTCGGCGCGCTGGGTGCGGGGCGTGGCGGCCGGGAATCCAAGTTCGCCGCCGAACTGCGCAAACTCGGTGTGGCGCCGGACGATATCGCGGTCATCTCCAAGCACGACACCTCGACCGCGGCCAACGATCCGAACGAGTCCGAACTGCACGAGCGGTTGGCCACGGCTGTCGGACGCTCCGAAGGCGCGCCGCTGTTCGTGGTTTCGCAGAAGAGCCTGACCGGACACGCCAAGGGTGGCGCGGCCGCGTTCCAGCTCATCGGCCTGTGCCAGGTGCTGGAAAACGGTGTGGTGCCGCCGAATCGGAGCCTGGACTGTGTCGACGACAAGATGCAGGCCTACCCGCATCTGGTCTGGGCGCGTGAACCGCTGCGCTTCGGTGAGCGGTTCCCGCTCAAGGCCGGTCTGCTGACCTCGCTCGGCTTCGGCCACGTCTCGGGTCTGCTCGCGGTGGTGCATCCGGAGGCGTTCATCCAGGCGATCGAACCGGGTCGGCGCGACGAGTACCAGCGCCGGGCGCAGCAGCGTCAACTCGCCGGACGGCAGCGGTTCACCGAGGCCATGTGCGGCGGCGCCCCGCTGTACGAGCGGCCGGCCGATCGGCGCCTCGGTGCCGACGGCACGCCGTCGGAGCAGAAGCGGCAGCTGGAAGCCGACGTGCTGCTCTCGCCGGAGGCGCGGCTGTCCGGCAACGGCACCTACCGGGCCGACGGCGCGGGTTGTGGCACCGGGGCAGTGATTCTCGGGCAACTCGATGCCGGTGGCTCTATGGCGTAGCGGCTTCGGCCATTACCGTGCAGAGTGCGGCCGCTACGGCGGCCGCACTCTGACTTTCATTTTGAGCTCGAAGGCTGAGGAGCGGCGACGCATTGACCATCCTGGGTATCGGCTTGGACTTGGTGACCATCTCCGAGTTCGCCGAACAGTTGCAACGGTCCGGAACCACCATGCTCCGGGAGAGTTTCACCGCCGGTGAGCGGCGCTACTGTCAGAGCAAGGGCACCGACCCGGCACGCAGTTACGCGGCGCGCTGGGCGGCCAAAGAGGCAGTGTTGAAGGCTTGGGCGTCTTCGCGTTTCGCGCGCCCACCGCAGATCGGCGACAACCCGTACCCCCTCATCGAGGTGGTCAATGACGCGTGGGGTCGCCCGAGCATCAAACTGCACGGCCTGGCGGCCGAATTCCTGCCCCGCGTAAGGGTTCACCTTTCCCTGACACACGACGGCGACACCGCCGCCGCCATGGTCGTCCTTGAGGATCCCGGCGAACTCGCCGACCTGATCGAGGGTCGCGAGGCGCCGTAGCCGACCGATGTTCGAGCCGGGCACCCTGTAGGCAGGATGCCCGGCTCGAATGCGCGTTGCTGAAGGTTAGCGCTGGCCGCCGGTTCGGGATTCCTTTTCGGCAACCATGAGGTATGCCACCATCAGCCGTTTGAGTTCGGATACCGCTTCGGTGTTGCTCTGGTCGTCTTGCACGGAGAAGTTCAGCATCGAGTAGACGACGTGCACGAGGACTTCGGCCATCATGGTGCGGCGCGCGCGGGGGGTGCGCGGGGTCAGCGGACGCAGCATTTGCGAGACGACCTCGGCGAATTCCTTTTCGTGGATCGCGCCGGTGGCTCGGGTGGACGGGGTGGACTGCATTGCCAGCCACACTTCGCGCCGGGACGGGTCGGTCATCCACAGATTCGCCAGATGGTCGACGAACTGGTTCATATGCCGCAACCAGTCCAATGACGGGATTCCACCGTGGAAATCGGCGAGTTCCTGGGAAACCGCAACCAGGTCTTGACGATTCAGCTCGCAGACGATGACGTATTTATTGGCGAAGAACTGATACAGCGTGCCGATCGGCACTTCTGCCCGCGCCGCCACCTCTTCACAGGTGAACGATTCGAACCCGACCTCGACGAGCAATTCCCGGGACGCCTGCAAGAGGGCATCGAACTTGCGTTTACTGCGTTCCTGAGTCGGCCTGCGCCGCGGCATGAGCTCCTGCGGGTCGTCCTGCAGGTCCAACGCAGGGTCCAGACGTCGCTGTTTCGACCTGGCCTCCGTGCGTACATCCACGTATCAAGGCTAGCGGTATCGACACATATGCGACACGCGCACCGTATATGCGTGCTGATGACTGTCACATTTCATTACCCATCCAAGCCCGAGATGGCACCGAACATATACCGAGCGTGCGTGCATCTCAACGCACGTTTCGTGCCGGGGAATCCAAGGGGCTCAGGGGTTTCGGCAAGCTCGTGAGCTCGGCAATTGCACTGGGAAGGCGTGATCAGTGGGAGCTCGATCTGTGGTAACTCTAGGCGTTTCCACCGAACGCGGCGCCGTTCACGCGGTAGCCCTCGCCGACGGCGGCGAGAAGCTATCCGAGCGGGTGCTGCTGCAGCGGGTGGTGAAAACTCGAGGCGATTCTAAGGCGGACCTGGCGGTTGCGGTCCAGACGGCGATGGACACACTAGCGGCGGAGCTGGAATCCGAGCGGGATATCGTGGGTGCGGCGGTCACCTACCGCGATGCCGCCGAGCGGCGTGCCATCGTCACCAAATTGGCGTCCGGCCCGTGGCATACTGCCTCGCTGGTATCGGCCAAGTCGGCACATCTGAGCGTGGCCGGGGTCATGACCTGGCTCGATGAATTCGACGATCTGCTCATCTGCGAGGTGGTCCCGGGCCATCAGGCGTTCACGCTGATCGACCGCAAGCGCAATCGGGTGCTGGCCGCGACGAGTCATTCCGGAAACGCGACCGCTGAGGCGCTCGATATCGCGGTGTCGGATGCGTGGGACGAGTTCGAAGCCGCAATGGTTCGGCCGGATGCGGTGGTGCCGATAGGGTCGGCGGCGGACGGCGCGGTGGTGGCCACGGCGATGGACGGCTTCGGCGCTCCGGTGCTGCCGTGCAAGATCGCGACCTCCGCCTCGGCGGTCGGTGCGGCGCTGTTCGCGATGAGCGACGTGACCGGCGTGAGTGAGCCGGTCGAACGGGTTCGAAGTACGCGCAGTCACACGGCTATGTTCGCCGCCGCCAGTGTGCTGGCGGGCGGACTGGTCGCGGGCGGTTTGTATGTCACAACGCGCACGGGGGCAGTCGTCGCGGACGCGCGGGTCACCGCGGACGCCCGTGTGGTCGACGGTGATACCGGATCGGCGAGCGGCTCGACCGCGGGTTCCTCGGTGCAGCCGAATATCAGCCCGTTCGATCGTCCGGAGGCCCGGCAACCCGCGGCCGCCGGCAACACCGCCGACTCGACGGTGACCGACTTCGATCTGAACAACCTTCCGCAGTACAACGAGCACTGGGGCGCTCTGCCATCCGTATCGGCCGCTCCGGATGCACACGAGCATGGAAACGAGGCGGCCGGATCGCCTGAGCAACTCCCGGGCACCGGAACCCAGGGGCCGACCACCAGGGTCGGTGCTCCGAACGAAGCCATGCTTTTTCCCGGTGAGGCGCCGCCGCCGGCGGCCTTCACCCCCGAGTTCTACCACTGGTGGGACAACCACGTCCGTCTGCTCATGCAATGGGCGGCCCAGCAGATGCAGCCCACCTAGGGGGCGATCTTCGAGAGGTCCGGTGCCCCAGTGGCTCCGGACCTTTCGCTTCATGCGCCTTCGAGCCGGGCGAAACCCGTTGGGCGCGAGCCGATCTGTGCTTCAGTCTACACCGACAGGTCGCGACGGAGTTTGGCAACATGGCCGGTGGCGCGGACGTTGTATTGCGCCACTTCGATTTCGCCTTTTTCGTCGACCAGGAATGTGGAGCGGATAACACCGGTGACGGTTTTGCCGTACATGGTCTTCTCGCCGAACGCACCCCATGCGGTGAGGGCGGATTTGTCCGGATCCGAGAGCAGCGGGAAGGTGAGTTTTTCGTTGTCGCGGAACTTGGCCAATTTGGCGGGCTTATCGGGCGAGATACCGATGACCTCGATGCCCGCACCCTCGAGGTCGGCGAGGTTGTCGCGGAAATCGCAGGCCTGTTTGGTGCAGCCGGGGGTGCTCGCGGCGGGGTAGAAGTAGACGATCACCTTGCGGCCGCGGTAGTCGGACAGCGACACGTCCTTGCCGTCGGCGTCGGGCAGGGTGAAAGCGGGGGCGGCATCGCCGGGGGAGAGTCGTTGGTTGTCGGTCACCTCTTGCACGGTAATCGAACGCCCCGACAATGTGGCCGCACCGACGCAGCCCGGCTGGCTAGACTCGTCGGCAGCGCGGTTCGCGGCATATTGAATTCAGGAGGATATACGTGGCTAGGGATACCGAGCGGATCGAACGGGACATCGAGGCCGCACGGACACGGCTCGCGAGCACGCTCGACGAAATCGCCGTACGGGCCGATCCGCAGCGCATCGCCGATGACACCAAGCACATGGTGCTGGCGAAGCTCAACCAGCCGAAGGTGAAGTACAGCCTGATCGGCGCGGCCGCGGTGGTCATCGGGTTGGTGCTGGTCAAGATCTTCCGCTGAGCCGAAACGTAGAACACCCGGTGTGGCTGACCACACCGGGTGTTCTACGTTCAGGACTATCAGACCGTCGGGCAGGCGAAACCGTCGCCGTCCGGATCCAAATGCGGGCCGTAGCCCGGTTCCCCGCGGAACAGCGGTGCCCGACCGGCCGCGCGGGCATCGTCGCAGTTGGCGAATGCGCCACCGGCCGAGCCGGTCTGGGACATGCCTGCCGAACCGGTCGCGGCCGATCCGGTATCGATGGCGGATGAGCCTGTTCCCGCGGAACCGGTAGGGACGTCGGCCAGGGCTGCGGGCGCCGCCAGGAAGGCGAGTCCCGCGGCGGCAACGCTGACGGTGAGCCGGCGAACGTTCATATATTCCTCTGTTTGTGTGCTGCGGTGGAGTAGCGTCCAAGGGGAGACGCCGCATCCACTGTTGTGACGGGCCGCGTACTTGTCAACCGCGCAGCAAAACAATTAGGGGCATTAGGGGACAATGAGGTTCCCCCCGGGCCCCCTCGTTCGTTATTCGCCCAAACGCCTACCCGCCAGATGTTCGGCCGGGATATTGCCCATGCGTCCGGCCTGGTAATCCGCCATGGCCTGGATGATTTCGGCGCGGGTGTTCATGACGAACGGACCGTATTGCGCCACCGGCTCTTTGATCGGGAGGCCGCCGAGCAGCAGTACCTCCAGGTCGCCGGTTCGGTTGTGTTGCAATGCATCCGCGGCGACGGTGATCGAGTCGCCGGGGCCGAATACCGCGAGTTGGCCTTCGCTGATCGGCCGGCGCTCGGCGCCAACTGTTCCGCTGCCGGACAGTACGTATGCCATCGCGGTAAACCGTTGCGGCCATGAGGTTTCCAGTCGGCCGCCCGGGGTGATGGAGGCATGTGCGTAGGCGATCGGGGTATAGGTCGAACCCGGCCCCTCGAAGCCGCCTATCTCGCCCGCGATGATGCGCACCAGTGCGCCACCGTCGTGCGAACTGACCAGCGTCAATTCACTGCCGCGCAGATCCTGATAGCGCGGTGCGGCCATCTTCTGCGCGCGCGGCAGATTGACCCACAGTTGTATGCCGTGGAACCAGCCCCCCGCGATGACCAATTCCTCGGCGGGTAGTTCATCGTGCAGAATGCCGGAACCGGCCGTCATCCACTGGGTATCGCCCTCACTGATGACGCCACCGCCGCCATTGGAATCGTGATGGACCATGGTGCCGTCCATCACGTAGGTGACGGTCTCGAAGCCGCGGTGCGGATGCCACGGCGCGCCCTTGGCCTCGTACGGCTCATAGGCGACCGGACCCATCTGGTCGAGCAGGATGAACGGATCGGCCGAGCGCAGATCCACGCTCGGGAACGGCCTGCGTACCTCGAAGCCCGCGCCTTCGCGCTGCTGATGTGCGGTGTTGATGCTGCTCACCTTGCGTTCCCGCGTCGAATCCGTGGGTCGAGGGAGTCGCGGCAGCACCATGATGTCGGGGACGGTGATGGCCGGCATGGGCACCTCCTGAGTGGCTGGTGTCCATGTCAACCAATCGCTGGCTAGGATCATTCCCGTGGTGCGTTGGTTGAGCGATGACGAGCAGCAGACCTGGCAGGCCTTCATCCGGCTGCGCCAGCACCTGGATGCGACGCTATCGGCCGGTCTGGCCCAGGACGGCCTGTCCGCCGCCGACTACGAACTCCTGGTGCCGTTGTCGTCCGCACCCGGCGGCTGTCTGCGCGCCAAGGAATTGGCCGCCGAGGTCTGCTGGGAGAAGAGCAGGCTCTCGAAACACTTGGCGCGCATGGCCGCTCGCGGACTGGTCGACCGGCGACCGGCCGAGGACGACGCCAGGGGGATTCTGGTCGAACTCACCCCCGAGGGACGCAAGGTGCTCGAGAAGGCGGCCCCGAACCATGTCGAACTGGTGCGCCGGATCTTCGTCGATCCGATGACGCCCGCCGAGGCGCGGGCGCTGCGCTCGCTGGCCGACAAGGTGGTCGTCGAGGCCGAGACCGAGTCCGAACTCGGCTACTGAATCACCACGGGGTGATCGGCGGCTTCACCCACAGCAGCTTCTCATCGCTGTTATTACGCTGTGCGGCAGGGTGATTCGGATGCCGAGCGGCCCAAGTGTCCTTCTCGTCGAGCAGCTTCGCCACCGTCGTCCACGTCTCATCGGTGCTCGGTGGATTCGTCTCGGCCGCGCGCGCCAGCTTCCGGCGGACCGCTGCAGGCATATCCAGCAGTTCTGTACCGGTGATGCCGCGGTCCCAGATAAAGGTGGCGAGGCGGCGCGCCTTCTCGGCGCGGCTCTTCGACGCATGGTCGGAGTGGGCGTAATCGGTCATGGCGGAATCCGCTCGGTGATGGTCGGGCCTGGTCGACCATACGACAATGCCTCCCCGCCATCGGGCGGGGAGGCATTGTTCGCGAAGTCGTGGATCAGTACGCCGAGTTGACGTTATCCATCGAGCCGTAGCGGTGGGCCGCGTAGTTGCAGGCCGCGGTGATGTTGGCGACCGGGTCCCAGATGTCCCAAGCGGTGCCTTCGACGTGGTAGGCGTTGAAGGTCGGGTCGATCACCTGGAGCAGACCCTTCGACGGGATACCGGCGGCGGCGTTGGAGTCCCAGAGGTTGATGGCCTGGGGGTTGCCGCCCGATTCGCGCATGATGTTGCGATAGATGCCGTTGTAGCTACCCGGGATGCCGTTCACCGCCATGATGTCGAGGGCGTGGTGGATCCAGCCGTCGAGGTTGTCCTCGTAGACCGGGGCCGGGGGCGGAGGCAGGGGCAGGCCGGGGACCGCCGGCAGTTCCGGCAGCGCGGGCAGACCGGGGACGAGCGGGGCATCGACCGGCGTGGCCGCCGCATCGACCGCTGGCGCGGCCGCGGGGGCGGGCTGCTCCTCGGCGACCATGGCAATGCGCGACGGAACGCTGTCGTCGGCCAGCGCGACTACGGAGGAGGTGCCGACGGCGATAAGACCGGCCGCGGCCACAGCGAGGGTGACACTGTCACGCAGCGATAGGCGGCGGAAAGAGGTGAGGCGTTTGTCGAGCATTTCGAAATCAGTTCCTTGATCGTGTCCAGAGAGGGGATCCGGCCCGGTTGAGGCAGCGCGGATCTCCGACGGGGCACCCGGTGGGAAGGCCCGCCTGAATCGGTTCCGTATGCTGTTTTCGGGTTTTGTTGTGAAGGCCAGGCGAGCCCTGGCGCGCGACGCGGTGTAAGCCACCCGGGGTCGGTTCCCGGCGGGTGCCGCTGTCGAGCGGGAGATTGCGGTCGTGGTGCCGCTGGTATCTCCAGCGACCGCGGCGGGTGAAACCCATCTGCCGTTGCGGTCGTTTTCCGACTGTGTGTGGATCGCTCCACGGTGTAACCAAACTGTAGGTCTGTTTGCGACCTGATCTCAGCTTGGTCACGGTCAGTTAACGCAATATGAACGAATAGTGAATGGCAGGGGTTGCCGATCTTGGAAAGCCCAGGTCGGGCTTCTTGAAACCCCATCTATGCTGGGAGTTTGCTGTCAAACCTTATGTGACGCAGCTCACGGAAATTTCAGGGTAACGCAGGCCACTTTGTCTCGATTTGGTCACCAAGAGGCCGGACGGACCCTTCCGGGGGCCACCACGCGGGTCAAACTGTTACGCAATTGCGCCACCGCGGAATCACCCAAAACGGACGCCCACTGGTCAGCGAATTCGGCCGCCGCGGCATCGGCCGCGCGCGTGCAGGCCCACCCCTTCGCGGTCAGTGTGATCAACCGTGCGCGCGCGTCGTCCGGATGTGCGTTGCGCTCGGCGTAACCCTTGCGCACGAGTTCGTCCACCAACTGACTGGCCGCCTGTTTGGTCACTCCCAGATGTTCGGCCAACTCGCCGACCGTCGCCCCGTTCGGTGACAGCCGCACGAAGGCGAACCCGTGCGTCGGCCGCACATCGGCGAACCCGGCCGCGACAACCCCGGCGTGAATGGCGTCGGTGGCAGCCGCTCCTGCCGCGAGCAGCAGCAGCGCGAGATCCTGGCCGGGCCGCAGGGTCGAAGCGGGTTTCGGATTCGACATGACCGCCATCTTGACACAGATAGGCAAGTTGCTTGACTATATAGTCAAGCTGCTTGACCAAACGAAGGAGTTAAGACATGCCGGTAACCCGCGCCGCCGATGCCGAAGTCCACGAAATGCACGGCACCCGATTCACCTCCTACATCCGTCCCGGCACCGGCAGCGCCGAACTCTGCGTTTGGCAGATCCAGGTGTCGGCCGAGACGGAAGGCGTGCCGCACAAGGTGTTGCGCGAGGAGGCATTCGTGGTGATCCAGGGAGCGGTGACGATCACGATCGATGGCCAGGCGGAGGCGCTGGTGGCCGGTGACGCCGCGGTGGCGCCCGCGAATTCGATGATCGCCCTGACGAATTCGGCCGTCGAGCCGGCCGTGCTCGTCGTGACCGTCCCGGTCGGATTCCAAGGTGAACTGCCCGACGGAACCGTCATCGACCCGCCCTGGGTCGGCTGAGCCGCGCCGCCCCCCGAGTGGCGGACCGGGTGACGAACAACACTCCCGGCGCCACCGCTTCGATGGCCGTGCGCAGCCGGATTGATGAAACGAAAAATCCCCCGCCGGAGGTTCGGTCTCCGACGGGGGATTTTGCTGTTGTGCGCCATCAGGGACTCGAACCCCGAACCCGCTGATTAAGAGTCAGCTGCTCTGCCAATTGAGCTAATGGCGCGTGTCTTGCTGTGCTCCGTGTTCCGGTGCGGGACAAACATTAACAGGCCGAGTGGCCAGAAGTGAAATCGGTTTCTGACCGGGGGTGATGGAGAGTTCGCGATGGATGTTAACACCCGGCGGGGTGCGGATGATCTAACCGGTGGAACTCGCCTGTGGCGGAGTGATTTTCCATTGGACCGGGCCCGTTGCGCTGGCAGAATGTCTGGAGCGTGGTCCGGACCAAACTCCGCGTTGCGGGAGGAGCGTGGTCGAGTTGGATCCGAAGCCGTCGGTGCCCTGGCTGCATCGGGACTTGAAACGGGGTTGGTAATGAACATTGGTCAGGGTCGGCATCGGTCGATGAGAAAGATCACGGGACCGGTAGTCGTATGCGCGGTGTTGGCGCTGGCCTTGACGGCGTGTTCGTCGTCCAACGCCACCGACGCCTCGCCAGTGGCTATCGACCGTAATCCGATCACCGAACTGATGAAGCCCAAGCTGTTGTCGCCGGTCAAAGACGGTGACATGGGAGTTTCGCCGGGCGTGCCGCTGACCTTCAAGGTCGACGACGGCAAGTTCACCACCGTGGCATTGACCAGCCCGCAGGGTGTTCCGGTCGCTGGCAAGCTGGCCGCGGACGGACGGACCTGGGAGAACACCGAGGTACTCGGCTACGGCAAGACCTACAAGCTGAAGGCCGACGCAATCGGTCTCGGCGGCGCGAACTCCACGGTATTGAGTTTCACCACCAGCTCCCCGGACAGCCAGACCAAGCCCTATCTGCTGCCGGGCGAAGGCGAAGTGGTCGGCATCGGCCAACCGGTGGCCGTGCAGTTCGACGAGAACATCCCCGACCGCATGGCCGCGCAAAAGGCGATCAAGATCACCACCGAGCCGCCGGTCGAGGGCGCCTTCTACTGGGTGAACAAGCGCGAGGTCCGGTGGCGGCCGGAGCATTTCTGGGCGCCGGGCACCAAGGTCACCATCGATGTGAACGTCTACGGTCGTGATCTCGGCAGCGGGCTGTTCGGCCAGGACAATATCCACTCGTTCTTCACCGTTGGCGACCCGACGATCTTCACCGCGGACGACAACACCAAGCAGGTGACGGTGGAGATGAACGGTCAGGTGGTGCGGACCATGCCCACCTCGATGGGCAAGGACAGCACCCCCACCGATAACGGCGTCTACATTGTCGGCGACCGATTCGACCGCATCATCATGGACTCCTCGACTTACGGCGTCGCGGTGAGTTCGCCGAACGGCTACAAGACGCCGGTCGACTACGCGACCCGACTTTCCTACTCCGGCATCTTCTTTCACTCCGCGCCCTGGTCGGTCGGTGCGCAGGGCTCCTCGAATACCAGCCACGGCTGCCTGAACCTGAGCCCCGCGAACGCGCTGTGGGTTTTGCAGAACGCCAAGCGCGGCGACATCACCATCGTCAAGAACACTGTGGGTGGCACGCTGTCGGGTGTCGACGGACTCGGTGACTGGAACATTCCGTGGGCGGAGTGGAAGGCGGGCAACGCCGACAATCGCTAGGAATCGCCTACGCGCAACTGAGCGTCGCCCCGACGGCGCTCCCGAGCGCTGCGCACAGCAGGGGCCCGCCGAACAGCAGATTCTCGAAGCCGGACATCGCGGCACCGGCCGAGCCGGTGCCCGAGGAGCCGGTGGTGGTGACACCACCGGCGGATCCGGTGGTGGTCGAGCTCGAACCCGTACTGGCTCCGGTGCCCGGTTCGACCACGATATCCGCGGTCGCGGTACCGGTGGCGCCGGCGAGCAGGGTTGTGCCGACGAGAGCTGCGATTACCGCCGAACGCATCACGAATCTGGTGTCCTTCTGATCGGTCGGGGTGGCGTCCTGGTGACACCGCCCCTGATGCCCGCAGTCTACGGAGTGAAACAGTTATATGTCAGATAATCGGTGATGGTAAGCGGCTAGCGACAAGCGCTGATATGCCAAGCTGTGAAGATGAGGCTCGAGGGCGTTGAACTGCGTCGGCTGGGCCTTCCGCTACGCAGCCCTTTTCGGACCTCGTTCGGGGTCGAATTGTGGCGTGACATTCTCCTGCTGCGGGTGGTTGCCTCGGACTCCGAGGGCTGGGGCGAGTGCGTGGCCCTGCCGTCTCCGAGTTTTTCGTCCGAGTACATCGATGGTGCCGCCGACGTCATCCGCCGGTTTCTGTTGCCTGCGCTGGCCGGTCGCGATCTCACCCCGGAAGATGTAGCGCCCACGCTTGCGCGATTTCGTGGTCATCGAATGGCCAAGGCCGCGTTGGAGATGGCGATCCTCGATGCCTGGCTGCGGTCCCGACGACAGTCTTACGCCGGATATCTCGGCGCGACTCGCACCTCGGTTGCCGCGGGTGTCTCGATCGGGATCATGGACGAGATACCCGAACTGCTGGATACCGTCACGGAATATCTGGAACAGGGCTACCAGCGGATCAAGCTCAAGATCGAGCCAGGATGGGATATCGCGCCGGTGCGGGCGGTACGGGAGCGCTTCGGCAACACTCTCGAGCTACAGGTCGACGCGAACGGCGCCTATACATCGGCTGATGCGGACCACCTTGCCGGTCTCGACGAGTTCGAACTGGAAATGCTGGAACAGCCTCTTGCCGAGGACTGTTGCCGCGATCACGTGATGCTCGCCCGTCGCTTGCGTACGCCGATCTGCCTGGACGAATCGATTCTCTCGGCCCGGGGCGCCACCGACGCGATCGAGGTGGGGGCGTGCTCGGTGGTGAATATCAAAGCCGGACGTGTCGGCGGCTATCTCGAGGCCCGCTCGACGCACGATGTCTGTGCGACGCACGGCGCACCGGCATTTTGCGGTGGAATGCTGGAAACCGGGCTCGGTCAGGCGGCGAATCTGGCGGTAGCGGCGCTACCCGGTTGTACGTTGCCCGCGGACATCGTGGCCTCGGATCGCTATTACGAACGAGACATCATCGAACCGCTGCGGCTGGAAGCCGGATACATCACCGTGCCTGACGGACCCGGCCTCGGTGTAGACCCGTTGCCGGATGCGCTGAAGGCGGCAACGACGAGCAAGGAATGGGTGTCGCCGATATGAACCAGCGACACTGTCGAATAGACAACGGGCCAGGTCGGAGCTGACGCGCTCCGGCCTGGCCCGCTTCGGGTGGCTGACGGGACTCGAACCCGCGACAGCCAGGATCACAACCTGGTGCTCTACCAACTGAACTACAGCCACCATCGCCGGTGAATTACCAGCGCGGTCGATATTAGCGTGTCAACCCCTCGAGTCCCTAATCGGTTTGTGACGTCGCGTTTTGCTCGGCCGTCTTGTCGCCACCGCTCAGTTCGTTCGCAATGGCGGTGATCTCTGTGGTCGATGGGCCCGGGGCGGCGACGAAGGCCGTGCGTCGGTAGTACTCGAGCTCGCGGATGGATTCCTTGATGTCGGCCAGGGCGCGGTGCGTCAGGCCCTTCTCCGGCTGGCCGAAGTAGATGCGCGGGTACCAGCGGCGGCACAGCTCCTTGATGGAACTCACATCGATCATCCGGTAGTGCAGATGCGCATCGAGTGTGGGCATATCGCGGGCGATGAAGCCGCGGTCGGTTGCGATGGAATTGCCGGCCAGTGGGACCGTGCCCGCGGTCGGGGCGTATTCGCGGATGTAGTCGAGTACCTGCTTTTCGGCATCGGCGAGTGTGACTGTGGAGCGGCGCACTTCCTCGGTCAGGCCCGAACGTGCGTGCATATCGGCGACCACCTGCGGCATGGCGGCCAGGGCCGCGTCGTCGGCGTGGATGACGATATCCACGCCGTCACCGAGAATATTGAGATCGCTGTCGGTCACGAGCGCGGCCACCTCGATCAGCTTGTCGCTGTCGAGGCGCAGGCCGGTCATCTCACAATCCATCCATACCACGTACTTGTCGCTCACTGGACACACAGTAGCCGTGGTCGTGATCGACGGGGCTCTCACCTTGCCGCGTTGTCGCAGCGCATTCGTGTCTCACAAGCGTCGAATTCGACACCACGTATTTGTCGGACACCCCGGCAACATCAGCTGTATTTATTGGCGATGCCTCCGGCATCGCGTGTTCGTGGCCCCTGGATGTCTCGCTCGAAACCGGAGGTTGTGCCAGTGCTGGTTGCTCAGGAGTGCATGTCACCACTGAGTTGAGCCATCTCGAGGGGAGCTGCGGCGATAGAGTTTGCGGGAGATCGGCGTATGCGTTTTCGGCACGACAGCTAACACTGCGGACCAGACGGAGGACGCGATGAACGCAGGATCGCGAAGCGATTCGATGGGGGGTGGCGGTCGGGCGACGGGTGCGCCAACCCCTCAGGAGAAGGCGGCCGCGGCACGGAAGGCGGCCGAGGAGGCAGCGCGCGTGGCCGCGGAAGCCGCCGCTGCTGCCGAAGCGGCCGAGCGCGAGTTGGCCGAGCAGGAGGCGGTGGTCGCGAGCGCGGATCCGAATGCGGCGCCTGCGGTGGGACAGTCCGAGGCCGCGCAATCCAAGGCCGCCGCGACGGCGGAGACCGCGGTTGCCAGCGCTGCGGCGGCGGAATCCGCACAGTTGGCGGCGACCAAGACCGCGCAGGCCGCGGAACAGTCGGTGGCGCAGCAGATCGCTGCCGGATACGCGTTCGACGGAGCAGCGCTGGAATTGGGCACGGTTGTCGTGGACGGCACCGTGGATTCGACTGCGCACGTGCGGATTCCGATGCGCACCATGAATCGGCACGGGCTGGTCGCCGGTGCGACCGGCACCGGCAAGACGAAAACATTGCAGGGCATCGCCGAACAGCTTTCGCGGGCCGGGGTTCCGGTGGTACTCGCCGATATCAAGGGCGACCTGTCGGGGCTCGTACACCAGGGGCAGGCCGATGAAAAGCTCAGCGCCAGGGCGGCCGAGACGGGTGCGTCGGACTGGGCGCCGGCCGGTTATCCGACCGAATTCGTCTCGCTCGGCACCGGCGGTGTCGGGGTGCCGATTCGTGCGACCATCACCGCATTCGGGCCGGTGCTGCTCAGCAAGGTGTTGGAACTCAACGAAACTCAGGAGTCGACGCTCGGACTGATTTTCCACTGGGCGGATAAGGCGGGTCTCGGTCTGCTGGATCTGAAGGACCTGCGCGCGGTCATCACCCATCTCACCAGTCCGGAGGGCAAGGAGGATCTCAAAGGCATCGGCGGGGTTTCGGCGGCCACCGCGGGGGTGATCCTGCGCGCGCTGGTGAATCTCGAGGCCGATGGCGGCGACACCTTCTTCGGTGAGCCCGAACTGGATCCGGTCGATCTGCTGCGCACCGTGGACGGTCAGGGCGTGATCACGCTGTTCGAACTCGGTGCGCAGGCGGCGCGGCCGGTGATGTTCTCGACCTTCCTGATGTGGGTACTCGCCGATCTGTTCCAGACGCTGCCCGAGGTCGGTGATGTCGAAAAGCCCAGGCTGGTCTTCATTTTCGACGAGGCGCACCTGTTGTTCGCGAATGCCTCGAAGGCTTTCCTGGAGCAGGTGGAGCAGACGGTAAAGCTGATCCGGTCCAAGGGTGTCGGCGTCTTCTTCTGCACCCAGCTGCCCACCGATATCCCGAATCCGGTCCTCTCCCAACTGGGTGCGCGCATTCAGCACGCGCTGCGAGCCTTCACGCCCGACGATCAGAAGGCGCTGTCCAAGACGGTGCGCACCTTCCCGAAGACCGGCGTCTACGACCTGGAGCAGGCGCTCACCTCGCTGGGCACCGGGGAGGCGATCGTGACGGTGCTCTCCGAGAAGGGCGCTCCGACGCCCGTGGCGTGGACCAGGATTCAGCCGCCGCGCTCGCTGATGGATACCATCGGGGAGGATCAGATCAAGTCGCGGGCGCTGTCCAGCGCGCTGGCCGCCAAATACGGCCAGACCATCGATCGTGAGTCGGCCTACGAGGTCATGGCCGCGAAAGCTACTGCGGCACAACAGAAACCGGAGACAGCTCCGGCTCCGGGGCGCTCGAAGGCCGCCCCCGAGGAGGAATCTGCCGCCGAGCGCATCATGAAGAATCCGGCAGTGAAGAGTTTCCTGCGTTCGGCCGCGACCGCCGCGGGCCGCGAGATCAGCCGCAGCATTTTCGGCACCCGCAAGCGCTGAGCGCGAGCACCGATCCCGAGTAGGGCCGGCGGTGCTGGTCTGCGGATCAAGGCGAGGGTGGACCTTCGAAATGGGCCGAAATAGGGATCAGCTAGCGCTGCGCAGCGAGCGCTCCACCATGGCGAAACCGTAGTCGAGCATTTCGGTTTCGTAGGCGTGGACCGCGTCGCGCAGTGAACCGGTCCGCGCGGTAATGCGGCGGCAGAGCAGGGCGGCGTCGCGCAGAGCTGTCCCCGCGCTGCTCCCGGCGGGGATCATGGTGTGGATCGCGTCGCCCATCAGCGTGACGGGCCCGGTTTCCCAGTGCGGCAACGGTTTTGCCGTCCGCATCGTGGTGTTGTGGACGGATTCCGGATCGGCGTGGCGCACGAGTGCGGCGAGATTCAGATCGGTGGTCAGCTCTATCTGACATCGGCACCCCGCTGCGGCCCGCGCTCGCGCTGAGCTGGGCCGATGACGGCGGACCTGCTGCTCAGCCGCCGAGCTTCTTGTAGAACGCACCGGCGACCGGGGCGGTGAGGGCGCGGGGGCCGTATTGGCCTGCGACGCTCATGCCCTTGCTGATCAGGCCGGGGACCACGCGCATCTTGTTGCGGGCCAGGGCGTCGATGGAGATCTTGGCCGTGTATTCGGAGGTGACCCACATGAAGTCGGGCACCATGCGGTCGACGATGGAGGCCGCGGCCGGATCGGGGGTTTCGGTGCGGACCGGACCCGGAGCGAGCAGGGTGACGTGCACGCCGGAGCCCTTCAATTCGCCGCGCAGCGATTCGGAGAAGGTATTGGCGAACGCCTTGCTCGCCGCATAGGTGGCATTGTTCGGAATCGGCATATTGCCCGCCGCCGAACCGCTGATCAGGATGCCGCCACCACCCCTGGCGATCATGCCGGGCAGCACGGCCAAGGTGAGATCGTGCACCGCAACGGCATTGAGCTCCATCTGGTCCCGCTCATACGCCGGATCCAATTCGGCGACCGCACCGAAGGTCGCGATACCCGCGTTGTTGCACAGGATCGAGATATCGCGGGCCGCCAACTCCTCGACCAGCGCCGCCCGCGCCGTCCGATCGGCCAGGTCGACTGCCCGCACCTCCGCGGTAATTCCGTGCGCCAACGTCAACCGCTGCGCAAGCTCGGTCAACACCTCCCCGCGCCGCGCAACCAGGATCAACGAATACCCGCGAGCGGCAAGCTCAGCAGCAAGCGCCGTCCCGATACCAGAAGAGGCACCAGTAACAACCGCACGATTCTCAGACGTAGCAGAGGGCAAACTCACGACTGAAGCCTAGGCGACCCATCCGCCCCAACACCGATGACATCCCCCAGCCGATTCGATCGAGAATGCGACCTTGGAGAGGTGTTCTCGATATTTGCCGCCACCAACACATGGTGATCAACGATTCAGGACCGCACCGAAGGGGGCGGACTTGGGGCGGGGGAGCGCGGCTTCGGGCGCGGTGCGGCGTGCGGAGTCGCTATAGGCGGGCGGCGAGGCGGGTACCTTGGTCGATGGCGCGTTCGGCGTCGAGTTCGGCGGCCAGGTCGGCGCCGCCGATCAGGTGGATGTCGGCGCCGGCGGCGCGCAGGGGCTCTTCGAGTTCGCGGACGGATTCCTGGCCTGCGCAGATGATGACGTTGTCGACCGGGATCAGTTGAGGGCGTTGGCGTTTCTCGCCGAAACTGATGTGCAGGCCGTTGTCGTCGATACGTTCGTAGTTGACGCCGCCGACGTGCTCGACGCCTTTCGCCTTCAGCGCCGCGCGGTGCACCCAGCCGGATGTCTTGCCGAGATCCTTACCGAACGGGGTCGACTTGCGTTGCAGCAGAACGACTTCGCGGGCGGCGGAAGCGGGCCTGGGCTCGGTGAGCTGGCCGCGGGCCTGTTCGTCGGCGGAGTCGACGCCCCACTCTTCCTTCCACTCGTCGAGTTTGAGGGTGGGATGTCCTTCGACGGTGAGGAATTCGCTCACGTCGTAGCCGATGCCGCCCGCACCGATGACGGCGACGCGCTTGCCGACGGGCCGCTCCTCCCGGACCAGTTCGGCATAGGACAGCACCATCGGGTGGTCGATGCCGGGGATATTCGGAATGCGTGGGCGCACACCGGTGGCAAGCACGATCTCGTCGTAGCGGGCCTCGAGCAGTTCCGCCGCGGTAACACGCTTGTTCAGGTGCACGGTCACACCGGTGACCTCCAGCATCCTGGTGTAGTAGCGGATCGACTCGTTGAACTCTTCCTTACCCGGAATGCGGCGGGCGATATCGAACTGCCCGCCGATCTTGTCGTCGGCCTCGAAAAGGTCCACCCGGTGCCCGCGTTCGGCGAGATTGACCGCCGCCGACAGTCCGGCCGGGCCTGCGCCGACGACCGCGACGAGCTTGGTGCGCCGAGTCGGAAGCAGCTTCAGCTCGGTTTCGTGACCGGCCCGCGGGTTCAGCAGGCAAGACACGGTCTTGTGCTGGAACGCGTGGTCCAGGCAGGCTTGGTTGCAGGCGATGCATGTGTTGATCTCGTCGACCCGGTCGGCGGCAGCCTTGTTCACCCATTCTGGATCGGTGAGGAACGGCCGTGCCAGCGAAACCAGTTGCGCGTCACCGCGAGTGAGGATCTCCTCGGCGATCTCGGGCATATTGATCCGATTGGACGCGCACACCGGAATGTTCACCTGCTCGGTGATCTTCGCGGTGAATTCGACGAAGGCCGCCCGTGGCACCGAGGTGACGATGGTCGGCACACGCGCCTCGTGCCAGCCGATATCGGTATTCAGAATGCTTGCGCCCGCAGCTTCGAGTTCCTTTGCCAGCGCGACTATTTCGTCGAAAGTCTGTCCGTTCTCGACCAATTCGGCCATGGACAAACGGAATACGATGATGAAGTCGGGCCCGACCGCCGCGCGGGTGCGGCGCACGATCTCCACCGCGAGCCTGCGCCGGTTCTCCGGCGAACCGCCCCACTTGTCGGTGCGCCTGTTCGTGCGTGGCGCGAGGAACTGGTTGATGAAATAGCCTTCACCACCCATGATTTCGCAACCGTCGTAGCCCGCGAACTGGGCCAGCTTCGCACAGCGGGCGTAGTCGTCGATGGTCTGCTCGACCCCGCGCGCGGAGAGCTTGCGCGGCCGGAACGGATTGATCGGAGCCTTGATCGAGGATGCCGAAACACTGCCCGGCATATAGGAATAGCGGCCCGCGTGCAGGATCTGGATGGCGATCTTGCCGCCCGCTTCGTGCACGGCCTTGGTGATCACCCGGTGCCGGTAGGCCTCGGATCTATTGGTGAGTTTGGCGCCGAACGGCAGCAGCCAGCCGGTGCGGTTGGGAGCGTAGCCGCCGGTAATGATGAGACCGACACCGCCGCGGGCGCGCTCGGCGAAATAGGCGGCGAGCCGGTTGGTATCCCAGGCGCGATCCTCCAGGCCGGTATGCATCGACCCCATGATCACGCGATTGCGCAGCGTGGTGTGGCCGAGATCGAGGGGCTCGAAAAGATGGGGGAACGAACTCATCGCTGAGTCTCACCTTTCTTCGGGTCCGCGTGCGGGGCCGTTGCACGCGGTCGCAGGGCTTGCAGTACTTCGTCGCACCATTCGACGAAGCCGGACTCCACGCGGATGCCCGCGCGCAGCACGAGGTACTGGTGCAGCGGGGTGCCGGAGAGCTGATCCGGAGCGGGGAAGTCGCGTTTCTCGATGAGTTCGAACAGTTCGAGGCGCTGATTGTGCTGCTCGCGATGGCGGACGACCTCATCGCAGAGCGCGCCTATATCGCCGTGTGCGGCGGCGCGAATCTTCACGCCGAGCTCATTGCGCGGTATCGAGGTATCGGACGGTGCGGCGATCCAGCGCGCCAGCTCGGCCCGGCCCGCCTCGTTCACCGAATAGACCTTCTTATCCGGCCTGCCCTCCTGCGTCACTGCCTCGCTGGTGAGCCAGCCGGATTCCTCCATCCGCTTGAGTACGCGATAGATCTGCTGATGGGTGGCGCGCCAGAAGAAGCCGATGGACTTGTCGAAGCGGCGTGCCAACTCATAACCCGAACCGGCGCGCTCGGTCAGCGATACCAGCAGCGCATGTTCGAGTGCCATGACGCCAGGTTATCGTTACATCCGGTACTATGCAACTGAGTGCATAGCGGGGACGATATCGAGTGTTGGCCCGCCCGACGATGAAATCCGCACTAGGCTGCGCCCATGAGCGCCGCATCGCGCAGCGGATTCGATGAGGGTGGTGGCCGGGTGACGGATGAACCGGAGGTTGATGCGCGGGCGACTGTCGGGCAGGCCGCCGGACGCGGGCAGGTGGTTGCGTGGGGGTTGTGGGACTGGGGGTCCTCGGCATTCAATGCCGTGATCCTGACTTTCGTATTCTCGGTGTACCTCACCGATAAGGTCGGCGACGATCTGCCAGGCGGGGTGGAACCGAGCGCGTGGCTCGGCTGGGCTCTCGGCATCGCGGGTTTCGTGGTCGCACTCACTGCGCCGATCAGCGGCCAGCGCTTCGATGCGAGTGCGAAACGCAAACGCTCACTTGGCGTTTTGACCGCACTGACCATCCTGACGATGGCGCTGATGTTCTTCGTCCACGACGACTACCACGACTTCTGGTTCGGCCTGGTCCTGCTCGGCTTCGGTTCCGCATTCTTCGAATTGGCAGGCGTACCCTACAACGCCATGCTGCGCCAGGTCTCCACCCCGGCCGATGTCGGCCGGGTCTCCGGATTCGGTTGGGCCATGGGCTATTTCGGTGGCATCTTCATCCTGCTGATCAGCTACTTCGGCTTCATCTCCGGCCACGGTGACAACCGCGGTCTACTTGGTGTGCCCGTCGATGACGGTACGAATATCCGATTGGTCGCGATGCTGGCCGCGGTCTGGTTCGCCGCCTTCGCGTTGCCGGTGCTGTTCGCCGTACCCGAATTACCGCCCACCGATGCCGATCCCGGCGCGGCGAAGGCCGGGTTGTTCGGCTCGTACCGGGTGCTGTGGCGGGATCTGCGCGAGCTGTGGGCGGTGGATCGACGCACCGTCGGCTTCCTGATCGCCAGCGCGATCTTCCGCGATGGTCTGGCCGGTGTGTTCACCTTCGGTGCGATCCTGGCCGTGCGGGTCTACGGCATCGCCGACTCCGATGTGCTGCTGTTCGGCATTGCCGCGAATGTGGTTGCGGCACTCGGCGCGGTCACCGCCGGTCGTTTCGACGACCGCGTCGGCCCGAAGATCGTGATCGTGGTCTCGTTGATCGCCATGGTGATCTGTGGCACCGCGCTGTTGATCGTGTCCGGACCGGCCATGTTCTGGGTCTTCGGTCTACTGCTCACCATCTTCGTCGGCCCCGCCCAATCCGCCGCCCGCTCCTTCCTCACCCGCCTGGCCCCACCCGGCCGCGAGGGCCAGATGTTCGGCCTCTACACCACCACAGGTCGCGCCGTATCCTTCCTGGCTCCAGCACTTTTCGGCTTCTTCGTCTGGGCTTTCGACGCCGACCGGGCGGGCATTGTCGGCATTCTGGTAGTCCTCGCCATCGGTTTGGCGGCCTTGCTGCCGGTCCGTAAGCCCGATCCCGCGGTTGAGCCCGCCGCGTAGGGCGAGATCGATTGCCTAGCGCTCCTTGGCGGGCCGCCAGGCGGCCATGCCGAGTGCGATGAGACGGACCTGGCGGATGGTGCGGTCGATGATCGAGGCTTGGTCGCGCGGGGTGGCCGCGACGTAGTCGGCAATGCAGTCGGCGACTGTGGAGACGATCAGGTCGGCGGCCAATTCGAGATCGTCGGGGGACCAGGAGTCCAGGTCCGGAATGCGCGACAGGTCGACGACCAGTTCGCGCACGATCAATTGCAGTTCGAGTGCGATGGCCTGTTGCAGGGCGGCCGAGCCGCCGCGGCGTTCGCGGGTGATGAAGCCGAAGAGTTCGCGCTTGGTGGCGACCTGACCGAAGACAAACCGCACGGTCTCCGACAGTCGGGCATCGGGCGTGCGACGCAGTTGCCGCAGGGCCAGGCGCAGTGCCCGGATACCCTCGTCGACCAGTGCCGCCCCGAGATCGTCGAGTGAGGCGAAGTGCCGGTAGAACGCGGTCGGCACAATGCCTGCGGAGCGGGCGATCTCGCGCAGGCTCAGCGCGCCGAAGCCACGTTCGGCGGCCAGCGCGAGTGTGCCGTCGAGCAGGGCCTGTCTGGTGCGCTCCTTGCGCTCGCCCCGGGTAGCTGCGGTCTCGGTCATCACAGTGAGCATACAGCCGTTCACCATTCGCCTATTCCTAGGATGTAGTTCGGGTCACATCCGTTCCTGGTTGACACTGGACCCGGTCCATCGGTCACACTTGTTGAGTGTACAGGCGTGCACTGAAATCTTCGCCGATGAGGGTTCAGGAGTACGCCGCGGCCCGAAAGCAGAGGCAACCGCATGGTGGGACTCATCGACCTGGTGCAAACCCTGACCACACCGCACCCGCTCGACCGCTACCTGGAACTCGTCCGCCCCACGCTGACGGTTCGGGAGTTGCGGGCGGAGATCACCCACGTCCGCCGATCGGTGCCGGGTTCGGTGACGCTGACGCTGCGTCCCAGCCGGCAGTGGCGCGGCCACGTCGCGGGGCAATACGTGCAGATCGGCGTCGTCATCGAAGGCATCCGGCACACCAGGTGCTATTCACCGGTCAATCCGGCGGGTAGGCGCGACCGGCACCTGCAACTGACGGTCAAGGCGCATCCGGGTGGCCTGGTATCGCAATACCTCTACCGCAACGCCGTACCCGGCATGGTGGTCAGCCTGGAACCGGCCGCCGGTGTCTTCCGACTGCCCGAACCGCGCCCCGAGCGGGTGCTCCTGATCAGCGGCGGCAGCGGCATCACCCCGGTGCTGTCCATGCTGCGCACGCTGGCGGATGAGGGCTATCCGGGCGAACTCGCCTTCCTGCACTACGCCAAATCGTCGGAGACGGTGCCGCATCGGGCGGAGCTGGAGGCGATTGCACAGGCGAACCAGAACTTCCGCATCGAACTGCGCTATCCCGGCGACGGCTCCGGCCATTTCGACTATGACCAACTCGAATCCGTCGCACCATGGTTCGCCGACGGCGAGACCTACGTCTGCGGGCCCAAGGGCCTGATGGACGCGGTGCGCAAGATCTTCGAGGCAGAGCAGTTGGACGCGCGGCTGCACACCGAGGAATTCACCCTGTCCAGCACCCCCGTCGACGCCGACGAGGCGGTCGGCACGGTGAGCTTCTCGGCCAGCGGACGCAGCGCCGAGAACAACGGCGCGGTTCTGCTGGAGCAGGCCGAGGCCGCGGGTTTGACACCGGAGTACGGCTGCCGGATGGGTATCTGCTTCTCCTGCACCGCGGTTCGGCGCAGCGGCTGCACCCGCAATGTGCGCACCGGCGAAACCGACAGCGATCCGGACCAGCCCATCCAGCTCTGCATCAACGCGCCCGTCGGCGACGTCGACATCGATATCTGACAAAGCAAGGGGACCGAAGCAATGACGATTCTGACCGAAACGAAAGACGGCCCGCTGGTGCTGAGCCCGGACCAGGTCGAGGAACTCGGCCGGGCCCTCGACGACCTGCGCGCCCGCGTCGTCGCCGATCTCGGCGACGCCGACCGCGAATACATCTACTCGATCATCAAGGCGCAGCGCGGTTTCGAGATCGCCGGGCGCGGCCTGATGTATCTCGGTTTCCTGCCGCCGTTCTGGCTGGCCGCGGTGGCCGCGCTGAGTGTGTCGAAGATCCTGGACAATATGGAGATCGGCCACAATGTCATGCACGGCCAGTACGACTGGATGCGCGAGCGCGGCCTGAATTCCCGTGAGTTCGAATGGGATACGGTCTGCCCGGCGGACCAGTGGAAGCATTCGCACAACTACATGCACCACACCTTCACCAATATCCACGGCATGGATCGCGACATCGGCTACGGCGTCCTGCGCATGGACGAGGGGCAGCAGTGGAATCCGCTGCGACTCGGCCAGCCGCTCTACGCCTTCGCGCTGATGGTGCTGTTCGAATGGGGTGTGATGGGCCATGACCTGGAGGTGGAGAACATCATCCGGGGCAAGAAGAGCTGGTCGGATATCAAGCGATTGCTGAAGGGCCAGTGGCACAAGGCCGGTCGACAGGTGCTCAAGGACTACCTCTTGTTCCCGGCGCTGACCGGTCCGCTGTTCGTCGGTACCCTCGCCGGAAATGCCGCAGCCAATCTGGTGCGCAACCTCTGGGCCTTCTCCATCATCTTCTGCGGCCACTTTCCCACGGGCGTACAGACGTTCACCGAAGCCGAGACCGCCGAAGAGACTCGCGGTGAGTGGTACGTCCGGCAGATGCTCGGCTCGGCCAACATCACCGGCAGCAAGCTGTTCCACATCATGTCCGGGAATTTGTCGCATCAGATCGAGCACCACCTATTCCCGGATCTGCCGGCGAATCGCTATCCGCAGATCGCGCCGGAGGTTCGGGAACTGTGCGAGAAGTATGGATTGCCGTACAACACCGGTTCGCTCGGTAAGCAAGTCGGATCGGTCTGGCTGAAGATTTTCAAGCTGGCACTGCCGCCGTTCTTGGTCGGGAAGGAGTCCACGCCCGGTGTTATCGTGATGCGACAGCGGAAAACAACCGAAGTGGGCGTGTGAATGATCGGGAAATTCGAAAGCAACAAGGATCTAATTCAAGAATTGACTTCCTCTGGTGCACGACATGTCGGAAATATTGCGAACATCATCACCGGCACCGTCGCGGAAGTCACCCGGGAGATCGGTGAGTGGATCACCGACGCGATCGAGATGAACGAGGCCGCGGCCGCCGCGCGCAAGGATGCCGCGGCGCAACACGGGAACGATCTCGTCGACGAGGCCGACGTGTCCTATGACGCGGAGGTCGAGCCGAGCGCGCCGTTCGTCGAGGCAGAGGTGGTCGAGCCGGGGGTGGTCGAGCCGGGGGTGGTCGAGCCGGGGGCAGAAAACCCCCGGTGATCACCACACCGGCAGCCTGCGCCGGTGCTCTGTCACATCGGTGATCAGGTCCTTGTACCCGTCGGCCAGTTCGGCCAATCGGCTCCACTGCAGCTGGGCGTCATCGTCCAGTTGCAGTGGATGCGGTGGTCCGATCGGTGCCGACATACCCAATGCATATTGTGCCGCAACCCATTTCGCCGCCATTCGATCGATGACTGCGCCCAGCGTCTCGGTGTGCAGCGAGGCGCCGGTGCGGTGTTCCACATTGCCGGCTACCCAATTATCGATATGGCCGACCAGTTCGGTTCGGTGTGCATCGAGGTCGTCCACGAGTTGCAGGCACTGTGCTACGCGGCCGCTCGGCGTGTCCGGCGCATGCGCAGCCTGCAGAGCCTTGCGCCTGCGTTCATGACATTCGACCAGTGCGCGTCCCGCGGCCAGGACACGGTGGCGATATCGATTCGGATCGTCGGGTTCGCGAAATGCACGCAGTAGCGCCGATGGTGATGGCAGCTCGTCGGCTTCGATACGACCTGCGGCATATTCGGTAGGCATGGTGCACGCCCCTGCGGTGGCGATGGGTGTGTATTGGATGCGCCAGGGCCGAGGAGGATTTCGGGGAGGGGCACCCCTCGGCTCCGGCGCAGCCCCGCAGCCGGATCGCCTCCACACAGTCCACCAGCACGGCAAAGAAACCGGGAAATCCGCGACGATGCGATGAGGAAGACGGCCCGAGAAAATCGGGACCTTTTCAGGAAAGCGCGATAGCCGAATCGGCGCAATAGAATGGTGTAGAAACAGATGAGCTGCCGGGAAATCGTTATGATCCGTTACGGATCGGTCACACAACTGCGGACTTTCCTACCTTCGTGAAATCGCTGAGCGCATGGGCAGCAACCACTTCCGGCGAGGTGCGCGCACGACGCCGTTCGATCGACTAGCCTCGGTGTTTGTGCCCGCCTATGTGTCTTCGCCCGAGTTGACGTTCGGGTTCATGTTCGCGCTGGAGGATCCGGAGCGAATCGCCGAGGTCGTGCGCACGCTCATCCTCCGCAAGACGGTGTCGGTGTTTCGGCTCGCGCGACTGTCCGACGACGACGGCCCGCCCGAACGCTATGTCGTGAACTGGGCGGTGATTCCGCAGATCTCGATCACCACCAGCGCTCCCGACCCGGACGAGCTGGAGGCAGGGCAGATCATGCTGGTGAACGCCTTCCTCGGTGAGGAGGGCGAGGTCAGTCTGTACTCGGCCCAGGGGCAGGCGCCGAGCTGAGGCCCGCGGCAGGGCCGTTGCGGCACTGCGCGATTCGCCACGACGTCGGCCACCTTTTCGTTGGCGAGTCGGTATCGGAACGTGGTCCGACCAGATGTGCGATACGGGACAATCGGGACATTCCACTCGTTGCCGAGGCATCGAAGCACCTGGAAGGAGCATCGATCATGGAGCCCGAAAAGACCGTCGCCGTCGCGGCCGATCCGGTTCGAGTCCGAGGAGATCTCGATCCCGCGCTATCGCGCTGGATGTGGCTGGTCAAATGGATCCTGGCCATCCCACACGTCATTATTCTGGTATTCCTGTACATCGCGTACGTGATCGTCTCGGTGGTCGCATTCTTCGCGATTCTGATCACCGGTAACTATCCGCGCGCACTGTTCGACTTCAATGTCGGCGTCATGCGATGGGGATGGCGGGTCGGCTTCTACGCCTACTCGGTGCTCGGCACAGATAGGTATCCGCCGTTCAGTCTGCAGTCGGATCCGGATTATCCGGCGGATCTGGAAATCGACTATCCCGAGCAGCTGAGTCGTGGCTTGGTGCTGGTGAAATGGTGGCTGCTGGCCATTCCGCACTATCTGATCGTCGGTGCGATATTCAGTGCGGGTATGGGCGGCAAGTACGGCTGGGGCGGATTCACGCTGGCCAATGTGCTGGTGTTGGTCGCGGTGGTAGCACTGCTGTGCACGGCGGTATATCCCAAGGCCTTGTTCGATTTCCTGCTCGGCCTGCACCGGTGGTCCATCCGGGTGGGCGCCTACGCCTCGCTGATGCGTGACGAATACCCGCCGTTCCGACTCGACCAGGGCCCTCGCGAACCCGAGAACAACTGAATATCAACCGAATCGCCGAGCCGGACACGCGGCGTCGGTCACCAGGCGGATTCATAGATCCGCCGGACCACGTCCTCGATGTCCGGCTCCTCTATGGACAGGTCGCGCACCTCGGCGCGATCGGAGACGGCGGCGAGAACCTGTGCGGCGGTTGTGGATTCGGCGTCGAAAGCCAGTCGCTGGCGCATGCCCCCGCCCTCGCTGGTCAACAGTTCGGCGCTCGGCAGATCATCGATATCGCGGGTCGGTTCGGCCAGATCGACGACCAGCACCCGCCGCGCGCCCACCCGCACCGCCAGGCCGGTCAGTGAACCGTCGTACACCAGACTGCCGCGGTCGACGACGAGCACCCGGTCACAGAGCCGTTCGATATCGCCCGTATCGTGCGTGGTCAGCAATAGCGTGGTGCCGCGCTCGGTACGTTCGGTGCGCAGGAACTCACGTAGTCGCTGTTTCGACAGCACGTCGAGACCGATGGTCGGTTCGTCCAGGATGACCAATTCGGGGGAGTGCAGCAGCGCCGCGGCGACTTCGGCCCGCATGCGCTGGCCGAGCGAGAGTTGGCGCACCGGAGTGTCGAGTGTCTCGGCCATCTCCAGTTGTTCGACCAACTCGTAGGTACGTTTATGCGCGACATCGGATTCCAGCCGGTGGATCGCGGCTAGAATCGAAAACGATTCGCGCAGTGGCAGATCCCACCACAGTTGGGAGCGCTGCCCGAACACCACCCCGATCCGGGCGGCGAGTTCGCGCCGCTGGCGCACCGGATCCAGGCCGCAGGTGCGCACTGTGCCCGAGGTGGGGACCAGGATGCCGGTCAGCATTTTTATCGTGGTCGACTTGCCCGCCCCGTTCGCGCCGATATAGCCCACCGCCGAACCGCGTTCGATGCGAAACGTCATCCGGTCCACCGCGGTGAGCGTTTCGCGGCTGCGTCGCCAGCGCTGCCCGTTCTTCCGATACAGAGTGAATTGCCTTGTCAGGTTCTCGATCTCGATGATCGAGTCCGATAGCTCGCTGTCCGCCACGCTTATCCGCCGCCTCCCTGATAGTGCCGAGTGCCTAGTCGCCACAAACCCAACGCGAGCAGCCACACCCACAGCGCCGCCAACGGTGCGCACCAGGCCAGCCAGGACGGCAGCAACGGTGGACCGGGTAGGTGCAGCAGTGCGATGGTCGGTAGATACGCCGTGAAGGCGACCGGAATGGCGAAGCCGAATACCAGCTTCAGCGATGTCGGAAATACCGAAGCCGGTTGCATGGCGGCGAAGGAGCCGCCGTAGGTGAAGCTGTTGGTCAGTTCCGCGCCGTCGATCAGGTAGAACTGCGCGCCGGCGGCGCAGACGAACACGCCGCCGAACAGGGCGATGCCGCTGAGCAGGCTCATGACCAGCAGTGCGAGAGTTTGCGGAACCCAAGCGAGATCGTTGCGAACGAGGCCGAATCCGAGCACGATGATCGCCACCGAGGCGCGGGCGAATCGGCGCAGCGAGATGTCACTGGTGATGAGCTGCAACAGGAGTGGCTGGGGTCGCAGGTGATAGGCGTCGAGCACGCCGAGGCGGATGAGTGTCGGCAGTGAATCCAGGTGCCCGAATAGCACTTGGGCCAGTGCGAATCCGGAATTGCTCAGGCCGAACAGCAGCAGTGCGCCGTCCAGATCGAGCCCGCCGAGCACCCGGACATTGTGGTAGATGACCCACACCTCGGCGAATTCGACGATGCCGATCAAAAACGCGCTGAATACTTCACTGGCGAAGGACAATCGGTACGCGCGCTGGGCTCGCATCCGCGACCGCAGCACCGCCGCGTAGGGAGTGAGCCAGGTACCGGCCGGTACGGGCGTATACGGGGGCTCAGCCACCCTGCACCTCCAGCCTGCGGCGCCCGGCCGCCAGCATCACCCGGCCCACCGCGCCGACCGCGAGCACCCAGAACACTTGTACGGCAACGACCGTCACGGCATCCTCCCCCACGACCCGGCCCGACAGGATGTCGATCGGCGACTGCAGGATCGACGGGAACGGGGTGGCATGCGCGATGGTGCGCAGCCATGCCGGGAACATGTGGACCGGCACGAACAACCCGGCCAGGAACGTGCCGCAAATCTGGTATAGCACTCGGAGCCCGCGGGTTTCCACTACCCAGAACCCGATCAATCCGACGGCGAAAAGGCATAGAAATGACAACGAGACGGCCATTACCACGCTGATCAGCCCGAGTATGTAGGGGCCTGCTGTCCCGGGCATGACGAGCCCGAAGGTGAACACGCCGACCAGTACGCTCGGCACGCCGCGCGGCAGGATCGTGCACGACGCGCGGCCGAGATCGATGGCGAGATAACTGAATTGGACATCGACCGGACGCAAGAAGTCGATCGCGATGTCGCCGTTCTTGACCCGATCCACCAATTCCAGTGGTGGTCCCATGAATTGGGTCGCGCCGAGCAGGGCCTGGGACAGCCAGACGTAGGCGCCGATCGATCCCGCGTCGTAACCGCTGAAGCCGCCGGATGCGCGCACCGCGGCCATCATCACCGCCGCGCGCACGAATCCGAAGACGCAGTTGGTGAACAGACCGGCGAACATCGCTAGTTTGTACTGGGATTGGCGCCGGAAACCGGCTCGGATGAGGTAGAGGTACAGCCGCGCGGTCCGAAGTGAGGTCAGCTGCAATCTGTTGCCCTCCACAAACGGTTGACTCTACGGTGCGTCGGGGGACGCGCGGTAGGTAAGCGCGCGATTTTTGGAAAAGTGCGACAAACCCGCTGCACCAATGTTAGAAACACAGTCACTTCAGATTTGCCCCGTGGGCGCTCGCGCACGACAGGAAGGATCGTCGAATGACTGTCGCCGCCAGCGACCGCTCGCAGGTCGCTCGAAACAACACCGCGTCGACCGTTTTCGAGACGCTCGAGTCGAATGTGCGCGGGTACTGCCGGGCCTGGCCGACCGTCTTCGACACCGGCAGCGGGGCCTGGCTGCGTGACGAGAACGGCAAGGACTACCTGGACTTCTTCGCGGGCGCGGGCGCACTCAACTACGGCCACAACAATCCGGTGCTGAAGCGGGCGCTGCTGGACTACATCGTCGGCGACGGGATCACGCACAGCCTGGACATGTCGACCGTCGCCAAGCGACGCCTGCTCGAGGCGTTGCGCGACACGATCTTCGAGCCACGCGGACTGGACTACAAGGTGCAGTTTCCCGGTCCGACCGGCGCGAATGCGGTCGAGGCCGCGTTGAAGCTGGCGCGCAAGGTGACCGGACGCCAGACGGTTCTCAACTTCACCAACGCCTTCCATGGGATGTCGCTCGGCGCGTTATCGGTGACCGGCAATGCCGCCAAACGCGCAGCTGCCGGTGTGCCACTGCCACATGCGATGCCCATGCCCTACGACGGCTTCCTCGATACGGCCGATGACCTGCGCTGGATGCGGCGGGCCCTGGACGACTCGTCCTCGGGGCTGGACAAGCCCGCCGCGGTGATCGTGGAGACGGTGCAGGGCGAGGGCGGGGTGAATGTCGCACGCTCGCAATGGCTGCGGCAGCTGGCCGAATTGTGCCGAGCGCGCGGAATTCTGCTGATCGTCGACGATGTGCAGATGGGTTGCGGACGGACCGGTGGGTTTTTCTCGTTCGAGTTCGCGGACATCACTCCCGACATCGTGACGCTGTCGAAATCCATCGGTGGGTACGGGTTGCCCATGGCACTGGTGCTTTTCAAGCCCGAACTCGATCAGTGGGCGCCCGGTGAGCACAACGGCACCTTCCGCGGCAACAATGCGGCATTCGTCACCGCACGGGTTGCGCTCGAACACTACTGGTCCGATAGCGCGCTGGAGATTTCGACGGTGGCCAAAGGGGAGCGCACGGCACGCGCGCTCGCCGAAATCGCGGCGGCGTTCCCCGGTGTCTCGACGCGCGGGCGCGGACTGGTGCACGGCATCGTATTCGAGGAAGCGTCGCACGCGGGCAAGGTGTCCCGACTCGCCTTCGAGCGCGGGCTGCTCGTGGAGACTTCCGGTTCGGCCGACGAGGTGGTAAAGCTGTTGCCGCCGTTGACAATCAGCGACGACGAATTGGATCTCGGGTTGTCGCTGCTCGCCGGTGCGGTGGAGGAGATCTGCGGATAGTCACTTGCTGCCGATATTGATCACCGGGTGTGCGCTCGGATCCAGCCATCGCATAACGGCTTCGAGGTCGGCAGCCGGGACCGATACGCACCCGGCGGTCGGGCGTCCGGTCTCGACATGGAGGAAGAAGGCCGAACCCGCGCCCGCGACGACGGGCTGACGGTTGTAATCGATCACCACGGCATGTTCGTACGCCGGACCGGCCTGGCCCAGGTTCTCGCTGGCATGTTCATCGAATTCGCAAGTGCCGGTGGTGCATTGCGCGTAGTGGTTGTAACTCGGCGAGCCGGTATCGGAGACCCACCAGTCCTGTGCGCCGACCTGGCGATAGGGGAGGCGGGTCCCGTTGTTCGGCGCGGTCCCGAACGCCTCGCTCAGCGTCCACACACCGGCTGGAGTATGCGCCGAGTCCTCGCTGGCACGGCCGATGCCGTCGCGCCCGACATAGGCCCGCAGCGGACCGATAGCGGCGTGCCAGCCACCTGAAATGCGTTGCCACGCAGTCAGTGTCGCGGTGCTATCGGCGGCGTGTTCGGCGACGACGGTGACGACCTGGTCGGCATCGCCGTGGTAGGGCAGGGGCAGATGGGACCTGGGTGTACTGGTGCAGGCGGCGACGCCGGACAGCAGCACGATGAGCAGCGTTATGCGTTTCGGCAACTGAAACCTCCCGACGGGACGCTAATGCAGATTCCGCCCATACCACTGCAGGCGGATTCGAGTGTCCGCGCGCGGGTACGCGATGAGCATTTCCGCGACATACAGGAGGTCGAATGATGACCGAAGGCAACGTCGGAAGTCTGCGCACTGTCGTGCTGGATTGCCCGAATCCGCCGAAGCTGGCCGAGTTCTATGCCCGGCTGCTCGGCGCCGAACCGACCGATGCGCCGGATGACACCTGGGTCGTCATCGAAGAACCCGGCGGCAGGCGCTTGGCATTCCAATACGCGCCGCAGTATCGACCACCGCGTTTCCCGGATCCGGAAGCGTCCCAGCAGGTGCATTTCGATGTGCTGGTGGACGAGATCGAAGCGGCCGAGCCGAAAGCGCTCGCACTCGGTGCGCGCTTGGTGCAAGCAAACGACGACAAGCAGTTCCGTGTCTATGCCGATCCCGTCGGACATCCCTTCTGCCTCATTTGGCTGTAGGGCAGGTGTGCGCGCTGGACCTGCGGGTTTATTCGTTTGTCCACCCAGCGCACGGGTATGACGCAGATGACTGCCACAAACCGGCAGTCATCGAAATCAGTCGCACGAAACGGGCGCCTGTTCGGACGCCTGGTTCGGGAGAGGCGGTCACCATGGCCGCGCATCACGCGCAAACCTCAGCCGCGCATTGGACGTCGCTGCGCATCGCGGCGGCGGCGGTCGGCGCGGTGTTCCTGGTGGTCGGCGTGCTCGGCTTCATACCGGGCATCACCACGAATTACGACAGCATGGAATGGGCCGGACACAGCTCCGACGCCCAACTCCTCGGGTTGTTCAACGTCTCGATCCTGCACAACATCGTCCACCTTGTGTTCGGCGTAGCCGGCTTGCTTGCATCGCGCACAGCGCTCGCGTCCCGGGCGTTCCTGCTCGGCGGCGGCATCATCTACCTGGTGCTGTGGTTGTACGGGCTGGTCATCGACCAGCACAGCGATGCGAACTTCGTCCCGGTGAACACCGCCGACAACTGGCTGCACTTCGCCCTCGGCGTCGGCATGGTCGCCGTCGGGGCGGCGCTCGGGTGGTCGGGCAGCCGAGGCGTAACCGGGTCGCCGCGTCCGTCGATTCAATAGGTATGAGCCGATGAAGCCCGCTCGGGTGTGCGCCGAGCGGGGTTTGTCCATGTTCCGGGATTCCGCCGGTGCATCAACTGGCGGCGCGGGGGAATGCCCGGGGTAGGAGTCGCGCGGCTCGCGGGCTCCGTCGTAGGAGGTGATGTAGGTGTCGGAGTCGCCGACATGGCCGGTGCGGAGCTGGCGGATGCAGCCCTGGAATCCCAGTCCGCTGATGCGGGTCTCCGATCGGGTGGAGGGGTTCGTCCGCATTCTGGCCGTCCTGGTGCTGCTGAGCGCCGTGCCCGCCGCCGCGGCGGCGGGCACCGCGGCCTATAGCTCGGCATCCGAACGGATCCACACCGAAAACGCGACGAAAATCGTTGTGACAGGGACCATTATCGGAACCCCCGCCCGGGTCGCCGCACCCGTCGCGGACCGCGGCGGGGCGGTGCGCGATCACTTCGAGGCACAGGTTTCCTGGACCCACGACGGCAAGTCCGGCACCGCGACCGTCGGTGTCCCCGATGCCGCCGGAGCGGGCCAGCCCGCCCCCGTCTGGCTGGGGCCGGACGGAACACCGACCACCCCGCCCGAACTGTCCAGTGCCGCCGCCGTGCACGGTATCGGTGTCGGTATCGCCGTTCTACTCGAAATCTGGTGCGGCGCGGCAGTAGTCGTCTGGTGCACCGCCTGGGCCCTGAACCATCGCCGCCATCTTCGCTTGGATCAGGAGTGGCGCCAGTTCAGCCACCCCACCGGGCAGGGCAGCAGCTGAAATCGCATAGCGGCCCTGGCTTCCGGGGCTGCTGTGCTCACTTGCCCAGAGCCTTGCCGCCGTTCGGCGCTACCGCGAACCAGGTTCCGCCGACACCTTGGCCGAGCAGATCACCGGGCTTGGTGTCTTTCGAGAAGTAGTACACCGGCCAGCCGCCGATGGTGATCTGGCAGGAGCCGTCGGCACGTTCGATGAATCCGACGAGTTGGGGATCGACGCCAGCGGCATAGAGCACTTGATCGCGGGTCACGGTCAGCGGCGGCCAGGTGACGGCGCACTGCCCGGCGCAGTTGGATACCGACGGATTCGCCGTATCCTTGTCGAAGCGGTACAGCGATCGGCCGGTTCCGTCCGAAACATACTGTCCGACAGCAGGATTGCTGGTCACCCGGAGTTGCACCGCATTGGCGGTTCCGGCTGGGGCCGTGCCGTCGTAGATTTTCAACCAGCCTTGCGTTTTCGCTACCGTGGGCGCCTGTCCCGCGACGGGCGCCACGCTCGCGGCAGTGGACGTTTGGGCCGGCGATTGGGCGCCCTTCTCGTCGCCACAGGCACTGAGCAGACCCGCGAGCACGACAGCGGCGGCCGCGACCGGCACCGCGGCACGCTGAAAACGGTTGGCTGAACGCATCTTTCGAACCCTTCGTCGCAATTCGACAAGGTGCACACCGCATCTCGTCCCCGGTACCACGAGCGACCGCAACCATTTGGTTCACCGGATATGCCGCCGTCGCGGTGTTTGCTATCTCACAGTGGAGGTCCTGTAACGTTGCCCAGTGCTCGGATATCGACAGCGGGTGCACCTACGCCGATGAGCGGTCCGGATCCGCACTCACCTCGGCTCACAGCGTATCGATGAGCGCCGACACCTCGCGGGCGCAACCGTGGGCGATCGTGATGCCGGAGCCGCCGTGTTCGACCGGAAGGACTGGTCGGGAGCTGGTTCACAATGTGCCGCCGAAACCCGGCCGAGGCCATCCGGATTGCGGCGGACTCCGAACCGTCTCATCGGACACACCGGCTGAGGCTCGGCGAGTCGCTGAAGAAGTCTGGTTTACCCCGTTTAGGGGGCGCTCTGGCGTGGTACTTATCCCACGGCAGGCCGTGACCTCTGCATACTTCGGGCTATTCGGACGGGAAATCGGTCACAGACGTGACAACTGAATCGGTGAGTTCCTTGGTGTGACTGAGGGACGAGCCCCCGCACTTGGATCCGCGGACGGTCGACAGAGGTTGAGACGACGTGCGCGGCACCCGTCTGCCCGCATAAACGCGAGCGGACGGCTGCGTGGCGCCCCCGGCAGGAATCGAACCTGCGACCTAGGGATTAGAAGGCCCTTGCTCTATCCAACTGAGCTACGGAGGCAGTGGGTTCCACCATGGCCGACATTGGCCGTGCTGTCCAGCGCGCCAAGTATAGCGACCGTCCAGAAGGCTAGATTCTTAGCCTCAGCAATATTTCAGCCACCTACGGTGTGCGGGCCGAGCGAGTCGCGGCATGATCGACATCGCACCTCCGATCCGTTAGCCACCATATCGGCCCAAACCCCGCCGGGCCACGCATCGATGGCCGACTACGCTCAGTGCCATGTCGTCACCGCAGGACCTGTCCGTCACACCCGAGCTCGAAACGGGTAAGCCGGGCTCCGGGGCGACCTTCGCGACATTGACGGCGCTGGCCGGTGCCATCGCTGCGGTGGTCGCCGCGATGATCGTCGGACTGTCGGCGGCGCAGGCGCTGAGTCTGCTCGGCATTCCCGATCCGGGACCGCTGACCACCTACGGCTTGCCCGCGGTGCGCGCACTCGCCGATCTGTCCGCCGCGCTGACCGTCGGCTCGCTGCTGCTCGCCGCATTCCTGGTGCCGCCGCAAGCCGATGGGCTGCTCGATCTCGGCGGATATCGGGCGGTGCGGCGCGCCTCGAACTTCGCGTTGACCTGGGCGTGTTGTGCAGCACTCCTCATACCGCTGACGGTGTCGGACACCACCGGGCAGCCGTTCGGGCAGATCTGGCGGCCGGAGCAGCTGTGGCGCGCGATCGACCAAGTGGAGCTGGCTCAGGCGTGGCGCACGACGGTGGTGTTCGCGCTGATCGTCGCGGTGGGTTGCCGACTCGCACTGCGTTGGGGCTGGACCCCGGTGCTGTTCGGCGGCGCGATCGTGACCATGATGCCGCTGGCCCTGACCGGGCATTCCTCCGCGGGAGGCGCGCACGATTTAGCCACGAACAGTCTGATCCTGCACCTGGTTTCGGCAGCGGTCTGGGTCGGCGGATTGTTCGCGGTGCTCGCGCATGCGCTGCGCGGCGGCACGCACACCGATGTCGCGGCCAAGCGGTTCTCGCTCGCCGCCACCATCGCCTTCGTCGTGATCGGCGTCAGCGGTGTGATCAATTCCTGGGTACGCGTGCCGTGGAGCGACCTGTTCACCACCACCTATGGCCGACTCGTGATCGCCAAGGCCTGCGCACTCGCAGTGCTCGGCGTGTTCGGATATCTGCAGCGCCGCGCCAGCCTCCCCGCGCTCGTGGCGAATCCGCGTGACCGCGCCGCGCTCATCCGATTCGGTGGGCTGGAGGTGCTGATCTTCGCGGCCACGATGGGCCTGGCAGTCGGGTTGGGGCGGACGCCGCCACCGCCGCCGACCAGTGTGCCGACACCGGCCGAGGTGGAACTCGGATACAACCTCGACGGTCCGCCGGCGGCCTCGCGAATACTGTTCGACTGGCGCTTCGATTTGATCTTCGGCACGCTGGCCATCGTGCTCGCCGTGCTGTATCTGCTAGGGGTGTGGCGGTTGCGCGCCCGGGGCGATGCCTGGCCGGTCGGGCGGACCATCGCGTGGTTGTCGGCCTGCGCAATCATGCTTTTCGCCACCTCGTCGGGGGTCGGGCGGTACTCGCCCGCAGTCTTCAGCGTGCACATGGGACAGCACATGGCGCTATCGATGCTTGCGCCGATTCTGTTCGCGCTCGGCGGTGCGGTCACCCTGGCGCTGCGGGCGTTGCCTGCGGCGCGGCGCGGCGGCGTCCCCGGGCCGCGGGAGTGGATTCTTGCCGCGGTGCACAATCCGGTCTCGCGTTTTCTGACCCATCCGATCGTCGCGTCGGTGATCTTCGTCGGCGGGTTCTACGCCCTGTATATGGGCGGTATCTACGACTCGTTCGTCGACTCGCACGCGGCGCATCTGATGATGAATCTGCATTTCCTGCTCAGCGGCTATCTGTTCTATTGGGTGGTCATCGGCATCGACCCCAAGCCGCGCCAGGTGCAGCCGCTGACCAAGCTGGGCATGGTGTTCGGATCCCTGCCCTTCCACGCCTTCTTCGGCATCGCGCTGATGAGCATGACCACCGTGATGGGCGGATGGTTCTTCCGCAGCCTTGCCCTCGGCTGGAACAGTGACCTGCTCGGTGATCAGCGCACCGGCGGTAGCCTGGCGTGGGCCAGCGGTGAGGTGCCGTTGGTCGTGGTGATGTTGGCGCTGCTCATCCAGTGGTCGCGCAGCGATGCGAAACTCGCGAAACGGACCGACCGGGCCGCCGATCGCGATCACGACGCGGAGCTGGCCGCCCACAATGCCATGTTCGCCGAGCTGGCCAAACGTGATCGAGGAATACGTCATTGAGCTCCCATCGAGGTGCAAGCGTGAGTGAGCGGAGTACCGCGGTGGTCGAGGACAGGCACGCCCGACGGGTATATCGATCCGACGTGCGGGCGGCCCGCAGACGGCTGGCCGGCCAGGTGCGCAAGACGCCGGTATTCCATACCTCGATCATCGGACCGACCGGGCCGGTTCCGGTCACACTGAAACTCGAGTACCTGCAGCACGGTGGGACATTCAAGGTGCGCGGCAGCTTCAACGCACTGCTGGAGTCCTCGGCTCAGGTCGATCACGTGGTCATCGCCTCCGGTGGGAACGCCGGGATCGCGGCCGCTCTGGCCGCGGCTCGTCTCAGCAAGACGTGCACGGTGGTGGTTCCGGAGTCGGCGCCGCATACCAAGGTGGCCGCGATGTGGTCCTACGGCGCCGAAGTGCTGTGGCACGGAACGACTTACGCGGAGGCCTACAGGTACGCGACCGAACTCGCCGAAGAGCGGGGGGCGCTGCAGCTGCACGCATACGACCTGCCTGCCGTGGTCGCCGGCGCGGGTGTCGTCGGGCTGGAATTGGAGGAGCAGGTGCGCGGGCGGCCGCCGGTGCTGGTCTCGGTCGGTGGGGGCGGGTTGGTCGCCGGGATCGCGGCGGCATTGGGGCGGCGCCAGCAGGTGGTCGGCGTCGAACCGGAGGGCATTCCGGCACTGAACGCCGCGCTGCGGGCGGACCGTCCGGTGGATGTGAACGTCCGCAGCATCGCGGCGGATTCCTTGGGCGCCAATCGAATCGGGGATATCGCGCTGGATGTCGCGCGACGCTATGAAGTCCGGTCGCTGCTGGTGACCGATGACGCCATCACGAACGCTCGCGAATATCTGTGGCGCGAGTTCCGTATCGTGGTGGAACTTGCCGGGGCGACGGCATTGGCCGCCGTGCAGAGCGGTGCGTATGTGCCTGCCGAGGGTGAGCGGCCGGTGATCGTGCTGTGTGGCGCCAATACCGATCTGGCGGTGCTTTAACTCGCGCGGGGATTGTTGAAGCGGCGACTGTCCACATGTGGCGAGGTTGTCCACATTCGGGAATCGGGTCGGCCGGAGGGGGTGCGGAGCCGTCAGGCTGAAAGGGCATCTCGGTGAGGTACCCGGGAGCCGGACGGATCGAAATGTAAAGGGGCGGAATGATGTATGAATCGATGGTTACCGTGATCGGGACCGTGGTGACCCATCCGGTCAAGCGCGATCTCACCAATGGTGAGCAGGTGGTGAGCTTCCGGATGGCGAGTAATTCCCGGCGGTTCAATCCGGAGACGGGTGAATGGGTCGACAGCGGGACCCTCTACCTCACCGTCAGCTGCTGGCGTCGTCTGGTGGTCGGTGTCGACGCCTCGTTGCGGCGCGGCGATCCGGTCATCGCCTACGGGCAGCTGCGCACCCACGAGTACCGGGCCAGGGATGGCGTCGAGCGGCGCGATGTCGAGATGCGCGCCACCTCGATCGGGCCCGACCTGTCCCGCTGCACCGCACAGGTGGTCCGGCGCGCGGTTTCGGGCGCGGCGTCGGGACCCAGTACCCTGGCACGGAATAGTTGTGACCGATCCAGCGCTGATGACCGTGCACGCGTCGATGGGGAGGAACCGGGGGAGGACGCGACGTCCGTGACTTCGGCACCGCCCCGGCTTGCAGATACCGAGCCCGTCGACGCTTGACCGCAGGCCGTATCCCCCCGGCGACAGTGGTGGCTCTGCTGCATTCCATCCATACCCACACCGATAGGCTTCCCTGTATGGCTGAGTTCATCTACCAAATGAACGGCATCACATAAGCCCAGGTCGGCCGATGGTTTCGAATCCTGCTCAACGGCAGGTGATCTCGGGTGTTGATGGGTGCGGGGAGGTGACTCTGGTGGGCCTCTGACGGCCTGTAGACGGCCTGGGGGCTCGGACCGAAAGGAGAATCGTCTACTTGCCCTCGCTCCCGTTCTTGGGGAGACCTAGACTGCTCGTGTGCCGGAGGTCGACCCGAAAGCGCTTGTCATTCGGTTCCGACCCATGGAACCCGAGTCACTCATTAAGCGCGCAGCCCTGGATGCTCGGCGTTCAGAAGGCGGCCATCATGCCGTCTCGGTGTGGTGTGGTGTTCAGGAGGAGGGCGAGACGGAGTCGGAACTCCGTGATCGAATCCTCGACATCACCGTCCAGAATGGGCTCGGTGCCGCGAACAACAACCGGTACTGGGTTTGCACTACTGCGCTAGAGCTGATGGAGCGAGGATTCAAGTTTGTCAAGGATGGGTACGATGGGGAGCCGGAAGCCCATTTTTCGGTCATACTCGGAGATCCGCCCACCTTGGAGGACGCGAAGCGGTTCGTCGAACCGTTCGAGCGCATGGAGAGATGAGAATGGCGACTGAGATTTACATCGATCCGAATGTGAGGGTTGCGAACAATGAGACGTACTCCGGGTTTGAGGATGTCCGCGGTGACTTCCCTCGCGAGGGCCAAGAGGTGGCGGTCCGCGAACCGGAGTCGAACGTTGTGGGCAGAGGCTGTGTGACAGCGATAAGCCAGGCAGACCGAATCGTTTACGTGGCGGTTGACTGGCGCAACCTGCATGAAGATGTTGCGCCGAGTCCCGGTCAGTTCGAGTCTTGGTTACGGGAGATCGCGATCGGGCGGCCAGCTAGCGGGTTGGGCAGCCATCATGGGCATCCTGCGACATCAGCCGCTGGCATGGCGAGTGCGGCCGAACAGGCACACACGCGGTGAGCGAGGCTGCCGATACGGCTCACGTCTCTATGACGCTCGCCGACTACGCTGCGGTGGACCAGGGGCAAAAGATCAACATGGTCGGCGGATCGATATCTCTCGTGGGGTACGACTTCAACGTAGGGGTAACTGTTCCGTTTACTGTCGTCGCCTGGATCAGTTTCGATAGCAAGTTCGGCGGTCACAGTCCTGCGATCGAGTTGCTGCTTGAAGATGACACCGGCGCGATCGTGGAGTTGCCCGGTCCACCGAACCCTGTCGACGCACCTCGATACGTACGGGTTGGCGCAGCTGAGGTTCTACGACCGGCAGAAGCAGGACTACGGCCGAGGAGTCAGATCGTCCTGAACTTTGCGACAGGACTTCCTCTTACCGCAGGTCAGATCTATCGCTGGCGTGTGAAAATCGATGGTTCTACTCAAGACTCCTGGACCTATGACTTCTTGGTGGTCAAGTCCTCGGGGCTGATTGTGGGCTAGCTAGTCCCCCGCTTCCTCATACTGGCCGTCCTGTGCTGAGGGAGGGTTAGTCAAGGGTGCCGTAGGCATCGCGTAGCGACGCGAAGCGCCCTTTACTCACCCGGACTGAAGTCAGATCATGGGGCCATGAGGAGGCGGGAACCCAAGCCGAGACGTGGTTCTTTAGGCGTGATGCAGGGCCTGGTGACTTCTCCGGAATGCTGGAAATGGTTGTTCGGCAATTGGTTTCGGGGGACCATCGAGTGATGACCGAGTCTCGTCAGCAGCGCCGTGCGCGTGAACGTGCAGAGCAGAAGGCCCGCATTCGTCCTGGCCCTGCCTCTTCCCCGCCTCCATCTGTGTCTTCACCCTCCCAGCGCGATCTACCGGAGAAGGCGCGGGTGGACGTGGACCTGGAGTGGGTCCCGGCGGTGGAGGGCCTATTCGGGGGCTACTGGAGTGGATATTGCGAGGGGTTCACGCCGGTCGATGTCGTGGACGAGGACGACGAAGACCCGGACGGATGGGAGTTTGATACTCCGGTTTCCGAGGCCGAGGACGATCTAGTGAAGCTCGTAGCGAAGGTGCTGGATTCGATCAGGCGGCACCTGCCTGGTTGCAGGGTGGACGTCATCTGGTCGATCGATCCGGGTACTCGTCGAGAGGCGAAAGCGCGAGCTATTGAGCTGCCAGAGCGAGTGGAACTGTCGGCCTGACAGTAGGGGCGTGGCAATGGGCTGGTCAGAGTCGTATGCGGTTTCGGCCTAGTGGCTGCCGCCGACGCGCCGACGCGCCGCGGTGACCGCCGTTCAGGGAATCGCGTTGCGTGTCGAAGCGCGGCGGCGGCGGCCACTAGGCCGCCGCCGCTCTTGGGTTTATATAGCCGAATTAAGCAAGTACTGCGCAACGATGTCGATGCGAAGACACGAAAACGGCTGGGACGCTCCAATCGACGGACGAGTGATGGAGGTTCCCAGCCGTTTTCGTGTCTGGCAACTTGTCTTAGTCCAGCGCGTACTCGGCGCTGAGTTCGCGGCCGGGGCCAAGGTAGTCAACGGCATACTCGGTGAGTTGGCCGTCTTGGTCCCAATAGAGGTTGGTCATGGTCAGGCAGGGCGAGTCGACCTCAACGCCGAGTATCGAAGCGATGTCGGCCGGTGCCGTCCGGATGGCGACTACGTCTCGGCGAATGACAGCGCGTCGTCCGGTTCGTTCCTCGATCAGTCCGAATGTCATTTTGGGCAGCGGGTCGGTCGACAACAGCTCGGGAGCGGACTCGGCGAACTCGCCAGGTAACCACGATGTCGAAACAGTGACGATACCGAGGTCGTCTCGGTAGACCCGTCGTCGTTGCACGATGGATGATCCTTCCGAGACGTCAAGGCCTGTGGCGACTTCAGCGCTCGCTTCGGTTAGTTCGGAGCTGATTACCTCGACAGATTCGCCAGGGCGATAACCGTTTCCAGTTGCGCGAAGCATTTGCAGACGATCTGGACCGGTTGTCTGTTTGTGCGCAATTGAGACGAAAGTGCCTTGATTGCTGCTGGTGACATACCCCTCGGTGCGGAGTTGGGTGATGGCTTTGGCGGCAGTACCGGCAGCCACTCCCCACCCTGTCGCGAGTTCGGCCACAGTTGGCAGTTTGGTTCCTTCGGCCAACTCGCCGTTCTTGATCAACTTCCGAAAGTGCTCGGCAATTTGGAGGTAGGGGGGAGCTGGCCGATTCACGGTCGGCGACATCGGATACGACCTCCTGTTGTGTACGTACTAGCTGATGTACAAGCCTATCACCTGGGGATTTAGTCGATCTTGAACGTCTTCGAAATCACGTACTAGTACATACTGGTGCGTGAACGCACTCGCGTGTTAGCATGTGAATACGGCGTACTAGTACGTGAGTGTGATCGAGAGAAGGAGATACGGCAATGGCTTTGAAGGATGTGTGGTTGGAGCCGGTGTTTCATTTGGCGTTCGAGAAGGGGTTGTACCTGCTCGGCAACGTCCAGCCGGTGACGGAGTTCCAGAAGGATCGGAACGCCCCGGTGATTCAGAGGGTCGATCTGGATCGCGATGGGAACGGCACCGGTAAGCGGCTGTGGAAGGCGACGGTCACTGATCCGACCGCGCCGAACGCGAAGCAGGCCAGCTTCGAAGTCGTTTTCGTTTCGGATGTGCAGCCGGTTCCTGCTGCTGCGGAGATCGTTCCGGGGATGACTCCGATCGAGTTGGAGGGCTTGCAGATCAAGCCGAAGATCGTGGGTTCGGGGGAGTTCAAGTCGATCGGCTGGAACATTCGCGCGACCGGCATCAAGGGCGACACGTCGGGTTCGAAGCAGGCTCCGGCTGATCCGGGCGCTTCGCGTCAGTCCAAGGCGGCGTGATGAAAGCGGCGGATCAGTCGGTGGGGATGCGTGTGGTGCGCTGGTCCGCCGTCATCATCATTGCTGGTGTCGGGGCTGCGGCTTTCCGCCTGTCCTTCGCTACCCTGCGGGACCTCGCGGTCCTCGCCCATATCCCGGCCAAGGATGCGTGGCTGTTCCCGGTGATCGTGGACGGCACCATCGTCCTGGCGACGCTGGGGGCGGTGGTTCTCGCGAAAAGCCCTGAGCGGCGCTGGTTTACGTGGGTGTTGATGGTCGGGGCGGCGGTCTCGGTGGTCGGTAACTCCCTGCACGCGGTCGCTGCTGGTCGTGAACTTCCGTGGTGGGCATCAGCGCTGGTGGCTGCTGTGGCTCCTATCTCGCTGCTGGTGGACACACACGGGTTGGTCGTGTTGTTCCGTGCGGCACAACGGCAGTCGGTTCCGGAAGCTGAGCCAGTTCCGGCCGTCGAGCTTGAACAAGTTGAGGAAGTACGGGCCGATGCGGTTCCGACTCCTGCACCTGTCCCGGTGTCGGTTCCCAAGAAGCGTCGGCCTCGGCGTGATCCGGCGACGGTCGCTCGTGCTGTGGCTATGCGGGCTGACGGTAAGTCCTACACCCAAATCGGTAAGGCTCTGGGTGTTTCGCCTCGCACTGCGGCGAACTACGCGTCTACTTCCGCACCTGCTACTGCGGCGGTTGAGTCTCGTCCGCTGACTTCGGTGGCTCCGGTGCAGTCCATTCGTTCCCCGCGACCGGCTCAGACCATGCTGCCGATCGCTGTCCCTGTTGGGGGTCTCTGATGTCTGCAAAGTTCTACCCGCGTCACACAACCGGTCGCGATGATGACGTGCTGGTGACCATGGCTCACCATGGTGTGTCGTTCACAGTGGTCTACTTCGACGGCAAGATCATCGTGCGCCTCGGCGATTACTGCGGAATGCATCTGTCGGTGGAGCAGGCGCGAGGACTTCGTGGTCTGCTCGACGCCGGTATCGCCGATGCCCTCGAAGCTGCCGCGTCTCGCGTCGACCTGGTGAAGGCGGCGGCGTGATGACTAGTTCCGTTCCCAACTCCAGCCTGGTATCGGGTCGTCTGCGCAACGTGAAATACGTTCCTGCGAAACGCTTCCAGCCTGTTGAGTCCGATGCTGCGGTGTCGTTCCTGGTGGGCGGTGCTGAGGTACGGCTGAGCGTCGCGGATGCTCGTGTGCTCTCCCACGTCTTGCCGAATGTGCTGGCTGAGCATTCGGTGGCTTTGGCGTTCGAGCCGCTGCGGGGGGTGGCGTGATGTCGCTGACAAGCTTGCTGGTCACTGGTGGCTCGATCGCGGCTGCGGGTGGTCTGGTGTGGATGCGCCATCTCGGTGCGGGGCCCCGCCCGGTTACCGCTGCCGATATCGCCGCTGATGCTCCTGAGGAGTTGCGTACGGCTGTCTCGATTCTGGCTGATCCGGCTCAGACCAACATCATGTTCGCATCCCTGGGGCTCGGCTCTGTTGAGGGTGGGTTCCCGTATTTCGAGGGCTACGCCTACAGCCGTCACGGCCTGGATGTGGACGTGATGATGCTCGGTGGTCAGTCGCTGTCGGACTGGAACGACGAAGAGACGTTGAACCAGTTCGCTACCTATCTGCAAGTCCCGCAGGTGAGGGCGCTCTCACCTGAACCCAGCTGGGTCCGTCTCCAGGTGAGGGCGTATGACACCCTCGCTGCCCCGACAACGGCGTCGGATGTGGTTCACAACGGTGTGGACCTGGAGGCGGTCCCGGTCGGGGTCACCGAGGATTTCGACACCTGGCGGTTGCGGGTGCTCTACGGGCACATCCTGCTCGCCGGTGCCACCGGTTCGGGTAAGGGTTCGGTGCTGTGGTCGGTCCTGGCCGGTATCGGTCCGGCGATCCGTGATGGCGTGGTGGATGTTCGGCTGGCCGACCCGAAAGGCGGTGCGGAGTTCGGGCGTGGTGAAGATCGGCTGTTCACCCGGTTCGCGACCGACACCACCACCATCCTCACGATGCTGCGCGAAGCCGTCCACGAGATGCGTGAACGCCTGGCGCGGATGCGCGCTGCTGGTATCCGCAAGCTCGTCCCCAGCACCGATGAACCGTTGATCCTGATCATCATCGATGAAGCCGCGTCTCTGTCGTCTTATGCCGAACGTGAAGAGCAGCAGGAGTTCCGGCGCCTGACTGGTCTGCTGCTGTCCCAAGGGCGTGCGGCTGCGGTGTCAGTCGTTGCTGCGTTGCAGGACCCGTCGAAGGAGACGATGCCGAACCGGCAGTTGTTCCCGGTACGGATCGGGTTGCGACTGGACGAGCCGACTCAAACGGCCATGGTCCACGGTCAGGGCGCGAAGGATCGGGGCGCGTTGTGCGACAAGATCTCCGAGCACACTCCCGGTGTCGGCTTCGTCGGTGAGGACGGCACCACAGGATTCGTGCGGGTCCGCGCGTTCTGGGTTTCCGATGAGGAGATCGACCGCATTGTCGACACCTACTCGCCTGCTCCGGAAATCACTGGTCCTACTGAGGATTACAGCGGTTTCGATCCTGATGACCTCGGCGACGAAGGGTCGGTGGCGGCATGAAAACCGGATTCGTTCACGAGGTACACGTGGTCATCTACTGCGACCGCTGCGGCGACATCTACTCCGAAAACGGCACAGAGGGCATCTGCTTCACCTCCGTGCACCAGGCCGTGAACTACCTCAACGCCCGTTCCGCTGGCGTGGGGTGGCTCTACGACGGCGACAAGGTCATCTGCGACGGCTGCCTTGCCGCTGCCCGCTGCGAAGAACACGGCCACAGCTACCCCGACACCTGGCAGACCGTGACACGGCTGCTGGGCATCTCCACTCGCTCCCGCACCTGCACCGTGTGCGGCATCCCTGAAATCGAGGCCCTGCCATGACCGAGAAAAACACCCGCCGCGATGACTCCGATGCCGTGATCGACATCCGCTCCCGCCGCCGCTGCCACCTGGAGCGCTCCGGCCTGGACCCGATCGATATCGCCGTGCGGCTGCTGGTGGAAACCGGTGACGCTCCCGGCTGGGACTCCAGCCTGGACGACGGAGGTTGGGCCGCATGACCAGCAAACCGAAAACCACTGCACCGCAGGTGAATCCGATCGTTGCCGCCGCGGCGGCCAGCATCCGGCGCAAGCGCCCCAATTTGGAGCTCCATGCGCCGTGTCGAGGCCAACTGAGCCTGTTCGACCCGAAAGAAGAAGACCATGACCACAACGACCAGTAAGCGCGACCAGCGTGACCCGATGGACCTGATCGGGCTCGCGGTCTTGAACACGGTGTGGTGGGCGTTCATCGCCGCTGGTGTGGCGGTGTGGTGGGCGGTGTTGTTCCCGATGATCTCGATCCCGTTGGGGTTGGCGGTCGCGGCCGGCCTCTTCTTTGGTTGGCCGGTGGGTGTCGTGGTGGTCGGGGTGTTCATCGCAGGGATGGTGCTCTGGCGTGCGAAGCGTCCGGAGACCTTCGAGCGGTGGGTATCTCGACGGGCACGTCGCCGGTTCCTGACCTGGTTCCGGTATCGGCGGCGCTGGATTCGGCTGATGACCGCTTGTGGGCTGAGTATCGAACGGGGTGAGCACACCCTCGTTCCACCGCTGCGCAGTGTGGAGATCGGCGAATCGGTCGATCGGCTGCGGGTGCGGATGCTGGAAGGCCACTGTCCCGCCGACTGGGAGAACCGGGTCGAACACCTGGCCCACGCGTTCGGGGCCCCGGAATGCCGCGCGGCCATCGTCGGCCCGGGAACGGTGGAATTGGTTTTCCGCCAGCGTGATTCACTCGCCGAACCCATTGCCCTGCCTGGCATCAATGGCGACCACCGTTGGGGTAAGGGGAACGCGGCATGAGCACACCGACGTTACGGCTGCTGTCGTTGGGTGCCGGTGTCCAATCCACCACCCTCGCGTTGATGGCCTGCCGTGGGGAACTATCCGGCTTGGATGGTGCGATCTTCGCCGACACCGGATGGGAACCTCCAGCCGTCTACGACCAGGTGCGACGTCTGGAGGCCGAATTCGCTACCGCTGGAATTCCACTGCATCAGGTCGGCAATGGCCACCTGCGCAAGGACTCCTTGGACCCGCAGAAACGATTCGTCTCCATCCCGTACTTCACCCTCGCTCCCGAGGGAACGATGGTGCGCGAGGAGATCACCGAAACCGACGATAACGGCCATGAGGTGATCGTCGGATATCGGGACCGGCCAGCCACACGCCGTGAACGCGAAGGCATCGGCCGCCGCCAGTGCACCTACCAGTACAAGATCCGCCCCATCAACCGCGCGGTCCGGATCCTGCTCGGGGCCCCGGCACCGAACTATCGGCGCGTCCCTGCGGGCAGGGTCGCTGAACAGTGGATCGGGTTCTCTACCGACGAGATTCAGCGGGTGAACGACCGCCGCGAGAACAAGTACACGATCAAACGGTTCCCGCTGCTCGAACTCGGCATGTCCCGCAAGGACTGCGAACGCTACCTGCGTCGTAGCGGATGGGGGCACACAGTGAAGTCCTCCTGCATCGGCTGCCCGCACCACCGCAACGACTACTGGCGGGATATGCGCGACAACCGGCCAACCGAATGGGCCGATGCGGTCGCCTTCGATCACGCCATCCGCAAGGGCGGTGCCAGCGCGGACCCGCTGACCGGTGAAGCGTTCCTGCACCGCTCCTGTGTCCCTTTGGATCTCGCACCGATCGACCACATCACCCGCACCGAATGGAAAGACCGCCAACTCGATCTATTCGACGACCTCGAACCCGACGACGGCGACGAATCCGGCTGCTCACCGTATGGCTGCGTCTCCGGGGCCCCGATCGCGCGGGCAAGTGAGGCAGCATGACCGACCTTCACACCAGCGCGGGCCCGGATACAGGCGTCACGAAGCCGAACCTGGCGGGGTTGACCTTCCATGCGACGGCCGAGGATCGTGCTGCGGCTCCGGATTGGCTGGCGATGGCTGAGGCGGCAGCAGACAAGTGGGGTTCGTGTCGCCGCCCGGTCCCGATGTGGGCGGTCAATCAGAAGACGGGGGAGCGTCGACCGGTCGGTGCCGCGTGTGGCAACACCCTGGAATCAGTCTGCCCTGCCTGCGCGAAACGCAAGCGCGCCATCCGGGTTGGTCAGATCCATGAGGGCTGGCACCTCGACCACGAACCGGTACGGGAGAAAGACCCGGTCACCGCTGAACAGATAGCGCTGGTCGATGCCCGGTCGCGGATGTTCATGGACTACCAAGCGGCCAAGGAAGACGACGACCGGGAACTGATGGCCAGTATCCGCGAGATCGTGGAGGATCTGGACAAGGAGCTCCGCGAAACCGGTGCCCGCAAGATGTTCCCGCCGCTGGAGCAGATGCCGAAGAAGCGGCGCAAGCGCTCGACTCGACGCCGTGATGACATGCCGGATCTTCCCCGGCTCAAGGTCACTGGCCGCACGATCGATGAGGCGGTGCTGGGCCGCTACCGCATGTCGATGTTCGTCACGCTCACCTTGCCCAGCTACGGCCGCATCCATCAGGACGGCGCGGTGAACAAGAAGGGCGAAGTCTGCGGCGACGGCTCACCGATCGATCCCGACAGCTACGACTACGCCCAAGCGGCACGCGACATCGTTCACTTCACCGGGTTGGTGAACCGCTGGTTCCAAGAGCTCCGCCGCGTGCTGGGTTACAAGATCCAGTACTTCGGCGTGGTGGAACCGCAGAAGCGCGGGGCCCCGCACCTGCATGTGCTGCTGCGCACTCGGGTTTCTCGCAGCATCCTGCGCCAGGTCACGGCCGCCATCTACAAGCACATCTGGTGGCCGCACTTCGGTCCGGAGTTCGAGCAGTACAGCGAGGGCCGTATGCCGGTGTGGGACTACCGGGCGGGCACCTTCGTTGACCCGGACACCAAGGTCCCGTTGATCGGGTTCGAGGAAGCCCAGGACGTCATGGACACCTGCGATGATCGCGAGCCTGCGCACACGATCCGGTTCGGCACGCGGATGCCGCGCCAGTCGATGAAGGGCATCATGAAGGACTCTCCGGAGGCTGATGCCGCGATCGGCTACATCGCGAAGTACCTCACCAAGTCGACGGCCGAGATCCTGGAGCCGCCGAACAAGCGCACCGCGGCACACTACAGCCGCCTTCACGCCGAGCTACAGCGCACCCCGTGCTCGGAGAACTGCCCGGTGTGGCTGCGCTACGGCATCGTCCCCAATGGGGCCAGCGAGAAGACGATTCCGGGCAAGTGCCGGGGCAAGGCACACAAGCGTGACCACCTGGGCGTGCCCGGGAACAAGTACATGGTCTCCACGCTCTGGACGGGCAAGACCCAGCAAGACCACGCGAACGAACGACGCGAACACGTTAAGCAACTGCTCGCCGGAGCGGGCATGGAACAACGCTGGGATGCCGAGGACGTGAAGGTGACCCCGGCCAAACCCGGTGACCCCAACGTCCCGACTCGAGCCGCAATGGTCATGCAGCTGATGACGCAAAAAATGCAGCAACGCGCCCAGTACCAGCAAGCACAGATGCTCTCGGCTGCGGGGCCACCAGGCGACGAAAACCTTAAGCAACTACCGGTGGCGGCATAGGGGAGGACAGGAAAAGTGGAGAACGAACAGCGTTGGACCATTGATGACGTAGCCGAATTCCTGAATGTTCCAGTGGATTCGGTTCGGGAGTGGCGAAAGAAGGGGTACGGCCCACCAGCCCGGAAGGTTGGCAAGCATCTTCGTTGGAATCCCGCTGCGGTCCGCGACTGGTTCGATCAGTTGCCCGTGGACGATGCGGCATAGTCGAGGCTCGCGATGTCGCATGTGCAAGATCGGTGGTACACGGACGTCCCTGATCCCGACAATCCGGACAGGGTGATTCGGGTCAAGACGAGTTTGTTCGGCAAGGGCAATCGGTACAAGGTCCGTTACATCGCGCCTGATGGCACAGAGGATTCCAAGACCTTTCCGAACGGGAAGAAGAGACAGGCCGAAGCTTTCCGGACCCAGGTGGATTCCTCGCTGTTGGACGGCAGTTACGTTGATCCTCGGTCGGGTCGGAGGCTGTTCAAGGAGCTCGCGGCCGACTGGGTGAAGGGCACATCGCCGGATCGGTCCAGCCGCGAGACCGTGCAAAGCCAGCTGAACAATCAGATCTTGCCGTTCTTCGACAAGCACACGGTTCAGTCGGCAGCGTCGATCGAGCAGGTGCATAAATGGCTGGATTGGATGGAAAGCCGCGGGCTCGATCCCGTGTATCAGGCGCAACTGTTCAAACAGTTCTCCTCGATCATGGAGCTCGCCAAGTCGCGCCGCTGGATTCGCGAAAACCCTTGCAAGAGTAAGGAAGTCATCGCGCCGAAGGGTGGTCAACGGAAGATCATCCCGTGGACCGAGACACGGACTCGCGCGATTTGGTCGGCGCTGCCGGATCGGAACAAGATCGTGGTGCCGCTCGGTCGGGGCATCGGGTTACGCCAAGGGGAGATTCTTGGGTTCTCGCCGGACGATATCCGTCGTGCCGATGGGCTCGTGGACATACAACGCCAGATTCGCCGTGTCGAGGGCGTGCCGGTTTTCTCCCTGCCCAAGGGGAACAAGACCCGCGTCGCACCGCTGGCGGCCGAGGTGCTGCAGGAGATCGATCTCTATATGGAGCTGTTCGAGCCGGTGCCGGTGACGCTGCCCTGGCGGCATCCCGATGGACGGCCCGAGACGGTACAGCTGCTGATGACTCGCGAGGACGGCAAGACCTGGTACGGGGAGCTGTTCAATGCGACGGTGTGGGCGGGGGCGTTCCGCGGGGCGAAGCTGACACGGCGTCGGCGGGTTGATGGGTTGCATGCGCTGCGGCACCTGTTCGCATCGGATCTGCTCGGCAACGGTGTCTCGATCAACGAGCTCGCGGAGTTTCTGGGGCACTCGGATGCGGCGATCACGCTGCGCTACTACGCCCACCTGATCGCCTCCAGCCATGACCGTGCGCGCACCGCGATCGGGGCGGCATTTCAACCCGCGACGGCCCAGAGACGGCCTGATCATGCCGTGGACCTGGATGAGGATGGGGCGGGGAATCCTTCGGATATGGTCCTGGTTGAATGAAACCGGCCCGTGAGCTGCAAGGTGGGGCAGCAGGGGGCGTAATGATCTTTCCTCGTACCGATAGGCTTCCCTGTATGGCTGAGTTCATCTACCAAATGAAGAAGGTTCGCAAGGCGCACGGCGACAAGGTCGTGCTCGACGATGTCACCTTGAACTTCCTTCCCGGCGCGAAGATCGGCGTCGTCGGCCCCAATGGCGCGGGTAAATCCAGCGTGCTGAAGATCATGGCCGGACTGGACCAGCCGAACAACGGAGACGCCTTCCTTTCGCCGGGTGCCACGGTGGGCATCCTGCAGCAGGAGCCGCCGCTGAACGAGGAGAAGACGGTCCGCGGCAATGTCGAGGAGGGCCTCGGCGAGGTCAAAGTGAAGCTGGATCGCTTCAACGAGATCGCCGAACTCATGGCCACCGACTACTCCGATGAGCTCATGGACGAAATGGGCAAGCTGCAGGAGTACCTCGATCACGCCGATGCCTGGGATGTCGACTCCCAGCTCGAGCAGGCCATGGACGCACTGCGCTGCCCGCCGCCGGACGAGCCGGTCACCAACCTCTCCGGTGGTGAGCGCCGGCGCGTCGCACTGTGCAAGCTGCTGCTCAGCAAGCCCGACCTGCTGCTGCTCGACGAACCGACCAACCACCTCGACGCCGAGAGCGTGCTGTGGCTCGAGCAGCACCTGGCCTCCTACCAGGGCGCCGTCCTCGCCGTCACGCACGACCGGTACTTCCTCGACAATGTCGCCGAGTGGATCCTCGAACTCGACCGCGGCCGCGCCTACCCCTACGAGGGCAACTACTCCACCTACCTGGAGAAGAAGGCCCAGCGTCTCGAGGTCCAGGGCAAGAAGGATCAGAAGCTGCAGAAGCGGCTCAAGGAGGAGTTGGCCTGGGTGCGTTCCGGCGCCAAGGCCCGCCAGGCCAAGAACAAGGCCCGCCTCGGTCGGTATGAGGAGATGGCTGCCGAGGCCGAGAAGCACAGGAAGTTGGACTTCGAGGAGATCCAGATCCCGGCGGGTCCGCGCCTGGGCAGTGTGGTCGTCGAGGTCGACCATCTGGACAAGGGCTTCGGCGATCGTCAGCTCATCAAGGATCTGTCGTTCACGTTGCCGCGCAACGGCATTGTCGGTGTCATCGGTCCGAACGGTGTCGGCAAGACCACACTGTTCAAGACGATCGTCGGGCTCGAATCGCCCGACAGCGGTGAGGTGAAGGTCGGCGAGACCGTCAAGCTGAGCTACGTCGACCAGAACCGCGCGGGCATCGACCCGAAGAAGAATGTCTGGCAGGTCGTTTCCGAGGGGCTGGACTTCATCGAGGTCGGCAACCAGGAGATGCCCTCGCGCGCCTACGTCAGTGCCTTCGGCTTCAAGGGTCCCGATCAGCAGAAGCCGGCCGGGGTGCTCTCCGGTGGTGAGCGCAACCGCCTGAACCTGGCGCTCACCCTCAAGCAGGGCGGCAACCTGATCCTGCTCGACGAGCCGACCAACGACCTCGACGTGGAAACGCTGGGTTCACTGGAGAACGCGCTCGAGCAGTTCCCGGGCTGCGCCGTGGTCATCTCCCACGACCGCTGGTTCCTCGACCGCACCTGCACCCACATCCTGGCGTGGGAGGGTGACACCGACAACGAGGCCAAGTGGTTCTGGTTCGAGGGCAACTTCGAGGCATACGAGGCCAACAAGATCGAGCGCCTCGGCCCGGAGGCGGCCCGCCCGCACCGGGTGACGCACCGCAAGCTCACTCGCGACTGAGTCCGGCGTCCGGCGGAGCGGTTGCCGTGTGCACCTGCCCCGCCGGATCGGCTTTGCGGCGGCCTGGCGCCCACCGTGCGGGGCTCTCTAGGCCGCCTCCTCCGCATTCGCAGGGCGGCTGAGTCGAGCCGAAATAACCATATTTCAACCCGGCAAAGCGGCAGATGGATCTGGTTTCGGATGCCGTTGCGGAGGTGGCGGGTGGTGGCCGGACTCGTGAGCGAGGGGATGGGGGGAGGATCGGCGCTGCTGGGCTCGACAAGAAGCTCACCGGCTGGCGGGCCGAACTCGATTGGTTCCGGGGCGGGCCGTCGGTTCCGCAGCAGCGGATCATTGTTCTGCCGAAGGAATTGCGGCGAGCACGCACCGTGCGGTGTCTCCGTCGAAGGAAATACGGTCGGCACACGCTCTTCCAAAGATCTGACTATGGTGGGGGGCGTGCATGCGCAGGCGCAGTCCGGGCATTGGGTCGCTACCACCGCGATTGCGTCTACCTGACGTTGCCGGTCCGATCGGGAGCTGTGCCGGGACCATCGACCTCGGCTATCAAGCGGCGAACGTTGCGGTATTGGTGAACACCCTGCATTTAGAAGGGAATTCACCCACTCGTCAGCATGGCACAGCTACTGTCGGACCGGCGTCACTTTGTTGCGGAACCGAATCCGAGGAGTTGGCGAAAAAATGACGGTCTCGTCCGAATTGTCCAGTGCGGCGTGGGCCGCGAGTTTGCCGCAGTCGCTGCGCGGCGAACTCGCACCCCTCGAGGAGGCGTATTTCCGCCACGTCGACGCGGGCGATGTGGACTGTGCGATCACCGGGATCACTCAGATCTTCCGGCGGCATATGGAACTCGCGATGACCCGCCCCGTCGGGCGGGCACTGGTGCGGGTCTACCACCCCGACGACGGCTCCGGCCTCGGCGCCGCAGTGCAATTGGTCACCGACGATATGTCGCTGCTGGTCGAGTCGATAACCTCGTTCCTGAGCCGGATGGGCGTCAGCGTGAGCGAGGTGATCCACCCGATCTTCGAGGTGACGCGCGATCAGGACGGGCGGCTGATCAGCGCCGTGCCACACGAGGTCGACAGCAACGGCACCGAGGGCCTGCGCGAATCGTGGATGCATCTGCAGCTGCACCCGTCGACCAGTGCGGCCCTGCTGGACCGGATCGCGCAGTCGATGCCGGATGTCGTCGCGGATGTGCGCCAGGTCATCGGTGATACCGAGGCCATCAAACAGGTGCAGAGCAATCTGGCCGATGAACTGGAGGTCGCGGCGAAATCCGGCCACGCGCCGTTCCCCGATACCGATCTGGTCGATACCGCGAATCTGTTGCGCTGGTTGGACAGTGGCAATTTCACCGTGCTCGGTTATGCCCGCTATCAACTCAGCCCGGACCAGGGACAGGCGATCTCGAACCCGCTGCCGGGTACCTGCCTCGGCGTGCTGCGCCCCGATGTCGGCACCGACTTCCGGGTGCCGATCAATGCCGGCGACCGCACACTGCTCATGCTCACCCAGGGGCTGGTACCCGCCACCGTGCACCGCTCGGTGTACCCGTATTTCATCGGCGTCGCCGACTTCGACGAGTCCGGCACGATCGTCGGCGAACACCTGTTCATCGGTGTCTTCACGGTGACCGCGGTGCACGAGAACGTCCTGGATATCCCGGTGATCGCGCGCCGGGTGCGTTCGGTGATCGAGGAGAGCGGCTTCGATCTGGATTCGTTCTCCGGACAGGCCATGCTCGAGGTCATCCAGTCGTTCCCGCGCACCGAGCTGTTCTCCTCCGATGTCGAGACCATGCGTCGCACCGCGACCGCGGTGCTGAATGTCGGTCTGCGCCGACAGGTTCGGCTGTTCCTGCGCTCCGACGGCTACGGCCGGTTCGTCGCCTCCCTGGTTTATCTGCCTCGGGATCGTTACACCACGCGGGTGCGGTTGGAGATGCAGGAAATCCTGGTGCGCGAACTGGGCGGCGTCTCCATCGACTACTCCGCGCGGGTCAGCGAAAGCGAGCTGGCCAGTGTGTATTTCACGGTGCGCATGCCGGAGTCCGAGCTCGGGGTGCCGCGCGAATCGATGGCCCAGGCCGACACCTCCGAGGCCAATCGGCTGCGCATACAGAACCTGCTCGCCGAGGCGACGCACACCTGGGACGACCGCCTCAACGATGCGGTGAGCACCTCGACCGTGCTTGATCCCGGCGTGGTGCAGCGCTACGCCGAGGCATTCCCGGAGGCGTACAAACAGGATTTCGCCGCCGAGCGCGCACTTGCCGATGTGGTCCGGCTGGAGGGCATCGCGCCGGGTTCCATCGACCAATACCTGTATCGCCGTGCGGATTCGGTGCCTGGTTCCTGGCGGTTCACGCTCTACATCGGCGGCAGCGGCATCTCGCTGAGCCAGGTGCTGCCGGTGCTGCAGAGCCTCGGTGTCGAGGTGGTCGACGAGCGGCCGTATCAGATTCTCTTGGATCCGGTACTCGGCGATGACGGCGGGGAACGCTGGATCTATGACTTCGGCTTGCTGGCTCGCCCGGAATTGCTGCGCAGTTCACTGGACCGGGATCTGGATGCGGAACTGTTGGAGTCTTCGGCGAGAGCCGATGCGCTCGAATCGGAGGAGCGTGGGCTGCACGACCGGTTCACCGAGGCCTTCGAAGCGGTCTGGTTCGGACGTGGCGAAGCCGACGGGCTCAATGAACTCGTGTTGCGCGCTCGGCTGACGTGGCGTACCGCATCGATCCTGCGGATGTACGCGAAGTACCTGCAGCAGGCCGACTTCCCGTACAGCCAGGCGAACATCACCAGGGTGCTGCTCGCCTACCCGGATATCGCGCGGCTGTTCGTCGAGCTGTTCGCGGCGCGGTTCGATCCGGATACCGAATCGGCCGAGCACGCCGCCGAATTGGAGACCCGGGTCCGCGGCCGCATCGATGAGGTCGTCAGCTTGGACGCCGACCGTATCCTGCGTGCGATCCTGTCGCTGGTCAAGGCGACGTTACGGACGAACTACTACGTAACCGATGCCAAGGGCAATTCGCGCGGATACATCTCGGTGAAGGTGGAACCGCGTGAGATCGCCGAATTGCCCAAGCCGAGGCCGCAATTCGAGATCTTCGTGTACTCACCTCGAGTCGAGGGCGTGCATCTGCGCTTCGGTCCGGTGGCGCGTGGCGGGTTGCGCTGGTCGGACCGTCTGGAGGACTTCCGCACCGAGATTCTGGGTCTGGTGAAGGCGCAGGCGGTGAAGAACGCGGTCATCGTGCCGGTGGGTGCCAAGGGCGGATTCGTGGTGAAGCAGCCGCCCGCCGCCACCGGTGATCCGACCGCGGATCGGCAGGCGCTCGGTGCAGAGGGCGTCGAATGCTATCGGACCTTCATCTCCGGTCTGCTCGATGTCACCGACAATGTCGACCGCGCGACCGGTGCGGTACTGCCGCCCGAGCGAGTCATCCGCCGCGATGGCGATGACACCTACCTGGTGGTGGCCGCAGACAAGGGGACCGCGACCTTCTCCGATATCGCCAACGACGTGGCCCAGCGCTACGGCTTCTGGCTCGGTGACGCATTCGCCTCCGGTGGTTCGGTGGGTTACGACCACAAGGCGATGGGCATCACCGCCAAGGGCGCGTGGGAGAGCGTCAAGCGCCACTTCCAGGAGATGGATATCGACACGCAGACAACCGATTTCACCGTGGTCGGGGTCGGCGATATGAGCGGCGATGTCTTCGGCAACGGCATGCTGCTGTCCGAGCACATCCGGTTGGTCGCGGCCTTCGACCACCGGCACATCTTCCTGGACCCGGAGCCCGTTTCGGACACCTCGTTCCGGGAGCGGCAGCGGATGTTCGCACTGCCGCGCTCGTCGTGGGCCGATTACGACACCTCGCTGATCAGCACCGGCGGTGGCGTCTGGGATCGCACCGTGAAGTCGGTGCCGATCAGCCCGCAAGCCCGCAAGGCGTTGGGGCTGGCCGATGATGTGGTCGCGCTGTCACCGCCGGAACTGGTGCGGGCGATTCTGCTCGCGCCGGTTCAGCTGCTGTGGAACGGCGGCATCGGCACCTACATCAAGGCGAGTACCGAGACCAATGCCGAGGTCGGCGACAAGTCCAATGACGCAGTGCGCGTCAATGGAAATAAGCTGCGGGTCAAGGTGATCGGTGAGGGCGGCAATCTGGGTGCGACGGCGCTGGGTCGAATCGAGTTCTGCCGCAACGGCGGCAAGATGAACACCGACGCACTGGACAACTCGGCCGGTGTCGACTGCTCCGACCACGAGGTCAATATCAAGGTGCTGCTCGACGGCGTGGTCAGCGCGGGCGCACTGCCCGAGGCCGAACGCAATCCGCTGCTCGCCTCGATGACCGATGAGGTCGCCCAGATGGTGTTGCAGGACAACGTCTCCCAGAATTTCCTGATGGGCATTTCCCGGGCCGAGGCGGCCGGGATGCTGAACGTGCACCAGCGGCTCATCGAAGATCTGGAGGCGCGTCGCGGAGTGGATCGCGAGCTGGAGGCGCTGCCCTCGGAGGTGGAGATCAAGCGCAGGATCGAAGAGGGCACGGGTCTGGCGTCGCCGGAATTGTCCAATCTCATGGCGCATGTGAAGCTTTCGCTCAAGGCCGATCTGCTCGAAACCGATCTGCCGGATATCGCGTACTTCGCCACCCGGCTGCCGGAGTATTTCCCGACACCACTGCGCGAGCGTTTCGGGACTGCCATCAAACGGCACCGACTGCGTCGCGAGATCACCACCACCATGGTGGTGAACGAGATGGTCGACTACGGCGGCATCTCCTATGCCCATCGGTTGAACGAGGAGATCGGCGCCAGTTCGTCCGACGCCGTGCGCGCATTCGCGGCGGCCAGCGAGATCTTCGATCTGCACGATATGTGGGCGCGGATCCGGGCCACCGATGCCGCGGTGTCGGTGCGCGACGAACTCGAGCTGGAGACCAAACGGACGCTGGATCGCGCCTCGCGCTGGTTGCTGAGCAACCGTCCGCAGCCGATCGCGGTCGGCGCGGAGATCAACCGGTACAGCCGAGGTGTGCGGGAATTGGCGCCGAAGGTGCCCGGCTGGCTGCGCGGACATCACGTCGCGACGCTGACCGATCAGTCCGCCGAAGTGATCGTCCGCGGCGCGCCGACCGACCTCGCCACCGAGGTCTTCGGGCTGCTGAATCTGTTCCCGCTGCTCGATGTGTTGGATATCGCAGATATCACCGATCGCAGCGGTGAGGAGGTCGGCTCGCTGTACTACGCGCTCAACGATCACCTCAAGATCGATTGGCTGTTGCAGGCGGTCAGCCACCTGGAACGCGGCGATCGCTGGCATGCGCTGGCCCGGCTCGCACTGCGCGACGATATGTACGGATCGCTGCGCTCGCTGACCCTCGACGTGCTCTCCGGGGGCGATCCGGAGGAGACAGCGGACGAGAAGATTGCATACTGGGAGTCGAAGAACCAGTCCCGGCTCGGGCGTGCTCGGGCCGCGCTGTCGGAGTTGTTCGAGTCCGGAACCCACGATCTCGCCACGCTGTCGGTTGCAGCGCGGCAAGTGCGAAGCATGGTGAGCGGGGTGGGCGCTCAATCGGAGGTACCGCGTTGACCAGATCGCTCAACGGTAGTGGGAGCGCGCTCGGTGGCAGCCTGCTGCTGCCCAAGCGCTTCCACGCCAAGGTAGACGTCAGGTGGTCGGACATGGACGTGTTCCAGCACGTCAACCATGCCCGCATGGTGACCCTGCTGGAGGAGGCGCGGATTCCGTGGCTGTTCGAGGACGGACGCCCGACCGCGCCGTTGCGCGAGGGCTGTGTGCTGGCGGACCTTCGGGTCCGCTACCGCGGCCAGCTGCGCCACGAGGACACCCCGCTCGATATCGCCATGTGGATCGAGCAGCTGCGTGCGGTCGACTTCACCATCGGTTACGAGGTCCGGGCCAATGGCGCGGCCCCGGACTCGCCGGCCGCGGTGATCGCCTCCACTCAGATCGCGGCCTTCGATATGCGTACGCAGCGCCTGCGTCGGCTCACCGATTCCGAACGGGATTACCTCGCCGAGTGGAAAGAGTGAGCGATTGCCGGGTGGTTCGGACGGCGGAGTCGGATCGCTGGGCGGTATTGGCCGGCTTCGGTCGTCGAGCAGCGGTCATCGGCGTCGGCTCGCGTGGTGATGGCTGAATCCGGTTGCGTAGCGGTGGTGGCGGACTGCGGTCGTCGTGCGTCGGCGGCCGCGATGTGGTGATGGGGAGCAGTGATGTCGGGACAGCGCGTCCTCGAGGTTTCCGATCCGGCTGAGCGGGAGAATCTGGCGACTTTTCTGAGCCGGGCCATTCGGCTGGATCCTGCGGCGATAGTGCGTATGCGCCGTCGCGGGGAGCGGTACGTATCCGCATGGGTGGCAACGGGTTTCGAGGCGCTCGCGGTGCGCACCGTGGTCGCCGAGCTCGGCGTCGACGATGTCACGGTCGGTGCCGACCTGGTGCTTGCCGGTTTGCCGTCCGGCAGTCCGATCGATCTCGGCTACTCGATGGATTCGGCCTGGCGCGGTGCGCTGCCGCCGGATGTCGGCTTCGAACATGTCGACGATGTGCCCGCCCGCACCCTCGTCGAACTCGCCGAACAGGGTGCGGCGCTGGCAAAGGAGCACGGCAGCAACCATGGCCCACCGGCCTCCCTACTGGACCAGACGGTACTCACCGTATCCGCGGCCGAGGCTCAGGTGCTGGTCCCGATGCGGGTCGTATTCGCCCTTACCGCAATGGATTTCATCCCACACTCCGGTGATAAGGCCGACCCGCGCCGCATTCCGCCCACCGAAATCGTTCGCGTCCGCGCCACCAAGACCTGGTTGCGTCTCGACGCACGCTACGGGTCTGTCGCCCGGCGTCAAGGTGGTGGAATCCCACTGACCCCCAGCTGACTCCGAGTCGTCGGTGCCGGTCGCGCGAATTTCGCCGTCTTCTATGGGGATTCGCACCCAGCGCGAAATCCGACACGGGTGGATCCCGAGAAAGGATGCGGCTGATCGCATTCGGCGTTGCCGACGGCGGTCTCCGCACCAGCCAGTGCCATTCCTCCACCCGCTTGGGATCGGGATCCTGCTCGCGGAGTCCTGAAAGACGTATCTGCCCTTTGCCGTAAAAGCGCACCATGAGTACCGGGTGTCCTTCGCGAGGAGCATGCGGAAGTCAGGCGACGCCTACCAGGCGCAGCAGGGCGGTGGTACCGGCCGCGGCCAGGATGACCACCAGCATCGGTTGGTTGCGCCATGCCAGCAGGCCACCGACCAAAACTCCTGCGGGCAAGGCGAATCCGAGGTGGTGGGAGCCGGTGGGCAGGGTGGTGACGGCGACCATCGCGGCCAACAGCACGACGGCGCCGATCTCCAGGAGTCTTGTCGCTCGCTCCGGGAACCGGATGCGGTTGCGCAGAGCGGGACCCGACGAACGGAAGGCATAGGTTCCGGCCGACAAGGCACCCATGGCCGCCAGCAAGATCGGTGTGCTCATACCTGCCCCTCGTCGGTGCGCGGCTGCGTCATGTCACTCGCGGCTACGTTGTCGTCGCGCTCGCTCATGATGCCTGTGCCTCGCCTGGCGTTTCGCTACCCCGTTTCGAGATCGCGAAAAACAGTCCCGAAAGCGCCACCAGCACAGGCATTCCCGCAGGCAGAAACGGTGCACTGGCCACAGCCGCGATCGCCCCGATCAGGGCCGCGCGCAGCGTGCCGCGTGCTCGCAAGGCGGGCATGATCAGCGACAACAGCACCGAAGGGAACACCGCGTCCAACCCGATCGCACCGGTATCGGGCACCACCGTCCCGATCAGCGCACCGATCGCCGCACCACCCGGCCACGCGATGAGCACGCCCAACCCGCTCAACCAATACGCGGCCCGCCGTCGCGCCACATCGGGCTGGGCCAGTGCCAGCGCGACGGATTCGTCGTTCATCACATGCACCCCGATGCGCCGCCGCCATCCGGTGCCGACCACATCGGGCACCGACAGTCCGTATGGCAGATGCCGGGCATTGACCAGCAATCCGGCCAGTACCGCCGCGATCGGGCTGCCACCGGCGGCCATGATCCCGATGAACAGGAACTCCGCACCACCCGCGAGCACCACGACCCCGAGCACGATCGGTACCCAGAGCGGAAACCCGGAGGTGACAGCGGTCGCACCGTAGGAAACGCCGATCAGCCCGACCGCGAGCAGTACCGCCGCGATCCCGGAGAGGGTGTCCCGATCGAGTGTTCGCCATATCGAACGCATGTAGCTTATAGTGAACATGGCGGGACGATTCGTCAATATGGTTCTCTGTTGGGCGGCCGGTTACTTGACGGGAGCGGAAATGGAGCAGAGTTCGACAGCGCCGCAGGCGGTGATCGCCGCTGCCCTGCGCCGCGAACGCACCCGCGCCGGGCTATCGCTCACCGAGGTCGCCAACCGCGCGGGTGTGGCGAAATCCACACTGTCCCAACTGGAATCCGGCACCGGCAATCCGAGCCTGGAGACCTTGTGGGCGCTGTGCGTCGCCCTGGATATGCCCTTCTCGCGGCTGCTCGACCCGCCGCGGCCCACTGTTCACGTCATCCGCGCGGGGGAGGGGCCGGTGGTCGCCGCCGCCGAGTCCGAGTACCGTGCAACGCTGCTGGCGGCCGGTCCGGCCAACTCCCGCCGCGATCTGTTCCGCATCACGTCCGAACCCGGCCATGCGCGCAAATCGGAGCCGCATATCCCGGGCGTGGTCGAGCACGTGCTCCTCGCCAATGGACGCGCGCTCGTCGGCCCGATCGACGCACCCGTCGAGCTAGCGCCCGGCGATTACATCGCCTACCCGGGCGACGCATCACACGTCTTCGAAGCCCTCGAACCCGACACTTGGGCAACGCTGGTCGTCGAATACACATGACCGGCTCGTCCGAATCCTGACGATCATCGGGCTGTCGAATTCCGGCCCGGCGACGACCCCCCAGAACACATCGCTGCCGCACCGCCATGAAGGGGCGACGGCGACATCCTGGTCGTCACGACCTCCGGCCGGGCATCTTGCCTGAGGCCATGCGAAATCCGCTCAGGCCACGCATACTTCGAGGCTTCAGGCAGCGCCCTCGCCCAGATACTGCAACCACACCGGATCCAGCTCGGAGGTCGTGGACAACAGCCGCCAATGCGGCCCCTTCGGCGAAACCAGCGGCGAACGCAATGTCCACCCGAGCTCGCTGAGCAGCTTGTCGGCCTTGCGGTGGTTGCACGGCGCGCAGCTGGCGACGCAGTTCTCCCAGGAATGCTCGCCGCCGCGGCTGCGCGGGATGACGTGGTCGATGGTCTCCGCCTTCCCACCGCAATAGCCGCAGCGGTAGCGGTCGCGATGCATGAGGGCGGCACGGGTCATCGGGACGCGCGCGCGATAGGGCACGTGCACATAGCTGCGCAGCCGGATAACGGAGGGAATCGTGACTGCGGATTCGGCGGAATGCACCACCGAACCCTCGGGGTCGTGGTGGACGGTGTCGGCTTTATCGCAGATGAGAAGTACGACGGCGCGGCGCGCGGACAGTGCGGTGAGCGGCTCGTAGGTGGCATTCAGAAGCAGCACCCGGCGCTTCAACCAGCTGGCGGCCTCGTTCTGGACGGGTGTGAGGTGTGGAATGTGGTGAGCAGGCTCACCGGTGCGATGGGCACCCGGATGGTGGTCGGACAAGATGTGCAGCGGAGTAGCCCCCGACCCACGATTGTGGACGTCGGCGGGCTGGAGTTGTCGGTGCGTCCTGGCCTCATGTGATCGGCCGTGCCGCTGCTTCATGGTGACCCCGGTTTCTTCGTAATCAAGATCATGTGGTATCTCGGCAGAGACTGCCACCCAGTTGACCATGGAACGCCTGCTATTGCACGGTGATTTCGCACAATGTCGGATGAACTGTGGTTGAAGGGCCGCCCGTTCGTAACGCGGGCACAATGGACGGCGGCACATTGGCCCCGATCGAGAGGACCTGATGAGTTCCGGCGAGCAGACAGCCACGTCGTTCTACGAGGCGATCGGTGGTGCGGAGACATTCCAGCGGATCGTCGCGGCGTTCTATCGCGAGGTGGCGGCCGATGAGGTGCTGCGCCCGCTGTACCCGGAGCAGGACCTCGGACCGGCCGAGCGGCGCCTGCGCATGTTCCTGGAGCAGTACTGGGGCGGGCCGCGCACCTACTCCGACGAACGTGGGCACCCGCGGCTGCGGATGCGGCATATGCCGTTCAAAATCGGTCCGGTGGAGCGCGACGCGTGGCTGCGCTGCATGCACATCGGCGTGGCGGAAATCGAACCGGAAATTCTGGACGACGAACATCGCAAAGCATTGCTCGACTATTTGGAGATGGCGGCAAATTCGCTGATGAATGCGGCCTGGTGAGATCATCTCGTCCAGTTGCAGGGTCAGCGCCGGGGTTTCGGCTGAGGTTATGCAACGCTGAAAATTTGCCTGATGTCGCAGAACATAGTTGAGCCTGGGCGAATTCACCGAAAATATTTGGCACTATTGCGGATGTGACTGATACACCTGCCGTGCCGGTATCGGTGGATCGCACCGACCAACCTTGGTGGCGGTCGGCCGTGTTCTACCAGGTCTATCCGAGATCCTTCGCTGACTCCGACGGTGACGGGATCGGCGATCTCGGTGGAGTTCGCGAGAAGCTCGGCTACCTCGAACTGCTCGGGGTGGACGCGCTCTGGATCTGTCCGGTGATGCGATCGCCGATGGCCGACGGCGGCTATGACGTCGCCGATCCGCGCGATATCGACGCGCTGTTCGGCGGTATGGCGGCGATGGACGAGTTGATCGCCGAGGCGCACGACCGCAATCTCAAGGTCACCATGGACCTGGTGCCGAACCACACCAGTGACCAACATCCGTGGTTCGCTGCGGCACTGGCCGCAGCACCCGGCAGCCATGAACGCGAGCGCTACATCTTCCGCGACGGCCGCGGACCCGACGGGGCCACACCGCCGAACAACTGGCCGAGCATCTTCGGCGGACCCGCGTGGACCCGGATCACCGAGGCAGACGGCACCCCCGGCCAGTGGTACCTGCACATTTTCGCGCGCGAGCAACCCGATCTGAACTGGCAGAATACCGAGGTCGCCGCCGATTTCGAGCAGACGCTGCGATTCTGGCTCGACCGCGGCGTCGACGGCTTCCGCCTCGATGTCGCGCACGGCATGGCCAAACCGGACGGACTGCCCGATATGGTGCGCGTCGATACCAAGATGCTCGTGCACGACGACAGCGACCCGCGCTTCAACAATCCCAATGTGCACGAGATCCACCGCCGCATCCGCAAGGTGCTCGACGAGTATCCGGACGCCGTCTCGATCGGCGAGGTATGGGTCGACGACAACATCCGATTCGGCGAGTACGTCCGACCAGACGAACTGCACCTGGCCTTCAATTTCCGTCTCGCCGAGGCGGAGTTCGCCGCCGATCCGGTGCGGGCCGCCATCGACAATTCGCTCGCGGCCGTCGCGCCGGTGGGCGCCTCGCCCACCTGGACCCTGTCCAACCACGACATCGAGCGCGAGGTCACCCGCTACGGCGGCGGTCCGGTCGGGACGGCGCGGGCGCGGGCGATGATCATGGTGGAGTTGGCGCTGCCCGGTGCCGTGTTCATCTACAACGGTGCCGAACTCGGACTGCCGAATGTGGACGATCTGCCCGAGGCGGTGCTGCAGGATCCGGTCTGGGAACGCTCCGGACATTCCGAGCGCGGACGTGACGGCTGCCGGGTGCCGATTCCGTGGGAGGGCGCGACGCCGCCGTTCGGCTTCACCACGGCCGGGCAGTCCTGGCTGCCGATGCCGCCGGAATGGGCGTCGTCATCGGTCGAGGCGCAGTTGGAGGCGCTGGGCTCCACGCTGTCGCTGTACCGCTTGGCGATCGAATTACGCGGTGTCCGACCGGAATTCGCGGGTCCGCGGATCGAGTGGTACGGCAGTCCGGCGGGTTGCCTGGCCTTCCGGCGACCGGGTGGACTGGTCTGCGTGCTGAACGCATCCCCGGTACCGATCTCCCTGCCGCCGGGCGATGTCCTGCTCGTCAGCGCCCCGCCGGTGAACGGACAGCTGCCCGCGAATGCCGCCGCCTGGCTGGTGTGAGCGAGCGCAGCGAAGTGACAGCGCGCACCGCGCACGACGGAGCCGAGTGCTGGCGAGGCGCAGTCGTGAGCGGACAACACGAGTTCGACCAGAGCGCGAACTACTACAGAGGATCGTCTACCTTTGTTCCGTGAGCATTCTCGAGACAGTGCTGATCTTCCTCGGCATCCCGCTGGTGATCTACGGCGCGATCGCCGGATTGTCGTTTCTCGGCAAGCCACTGCCCGGCGAGAAGCCGGTCCACTTCGATCTCGGTCAGAAGTGGACCCAGCCTCCCGTGCTGTGGAGTGCTACCGACGAGGTGACCGGATCGGGTCACCACGCTGAGTCATCGCATGGGCACCATGCGGCAATCGAATCCACCGGCGTGGAGCTGATCGGAGGCCGGGCAAGTGGCAAGTTCTAATTGGCCCGCGGTAGTCGAATCCGAACTGCCGCACGGCTCGGTGGTCACCAGCAGCGGCCGCGTCTCGGGTGTGCACGAGGCCGGTGCGGTGTTCAAGGAAGCCCCGTTCAGCGATGACGAGCGGCTCACCATTGACAATGTGCTCACCGAGGCGACCCGCGCGACCAAGGTGCGCTTCAACATCTACATCGGCGATCTCGGCGCGGATCCGGCCGCCGGTGCGGACGCGGTCTTCCCCGCGACCCCCGAGGCCGCGCGTTCGGTGCTCATCGCGGTTTCGCCCAATGACAAGGCCATCGAGGTGCGCTCCGGCCACGAGGTCGCCGATCGCGCCAACGACCGCGTCTGCCAGCTCGGCGTCACCGCCGCACTGAGCTCGTTCCGACAGGGTCAGCTCATCGACGGCCTGGTCTCCGCGGTTCGCGTGATGGCCGCCGCCATCGGTCGCTGATCCAGTAGTCGCACTCCGCGTGTTCCGGCGCGTTCACCGCTGCGGTGAACGCGCCGGTTGCGTTTCGGCTGTCGAAACGTGAAGAGGGCGCGCGCATCACGATGGATGGCACGCCCTCGTCTCAGCGTCGCGAGAACATTCAGTCCTGGGCGTCGAAGGCGCGGGCGCGCAATGAGCGTTCGATGCCCGCCTTGCCCTCGATCACCAGGCGGCGCAGCGCAGGCGGATGGTCGTCGGCGAGGAACTTGTCCGCCGTCGCGACGGCTTCCTCGCTGATCGCCCAGGCGGGATAGAGCCCGATGACCACGGTCTGCGCGACCTCGCTGGAGCGGCGCTCCCAGACGCCGGGGACCTCGGCGAAATATCGCTCCACGTAAGGCGTCAGCAGCTCACCCTGGCCGTTGGGCGCGAAGCCGCCGACAATCGAACGGGCGGTGATATTCGGGACAGAATCGTCGGACATCACCGTCGTCCAGGCCTGTTCCTTCACCTCGGCGATCGGGCGGGCCGTCGCCGCGGCCGCGGCGTGCCGCTTACCCGCCGCGGTCGGATCGTTGGACAGCTCCGTATCGATCGTGGGGGTGGCGAGCCCTTCGGCGTCGATCTCACCGGCGGCGGCGAGCGCGGTCACCAGCCGCCACCGCAGATCGGTGTCGACGATCAGGCCCGGGAGGCCGACCTTCGCCGGATCGCCGTCGAGCAGTTCACCCAGCACCTCGGTGTGCCAGTCCGACAGCTTGGCGCCGGTGAGTGCGTTGACGAAGGCGAGTTGGTGGTCCGAACCCGCCTCGGCCTCGCGAGCGAGCTCCAGCAGCCGGTTGGCGTATGCGGGCCAGCCGGTGGTGGCGGCCCATTCCGGATCCGCGTAGCTGCCGATCGCGGTGTTGGCCTGCATCAGGAGTCGTTGCACCACACCGATTTCGGATTCGGCGCCGATGCCGCGCTGGACCAGGGCGACGAAATCGCGGGCCCGGAATTCGGCCTGCCTGGTCATCTCCCAGGCGGCCGACCAGGCCAGCGTGCGGGGGAGCGGTTCGGCGATATCGGCGATGCGGTTGACCAGCACGTCGAGCGAATCGGCATCCAGGCGCACCGAGCAGTAGGTGAGGTCGTCATCGTTGACCAGCACGAACTTGCCGCGTGGCACGCCGGCCAACTCGGGGACGTCGGTGCGCTCGCCGGCATCGAGATCGAGCTCGACGCGTTTGGTGCGCACCAGCTTTCCGTCCTGGTCGTCGTAGACGCCGACGGCGAGGCGGTGGACGCGACGTTCGCCCGCACCAGGTGCCGCACCCTCCTGCACCACGGCGAACGAGGTGAACTTGCCCTCGGCGTCGACCTCGAAGTCCGGCCGCAGGATATTCAAGCCGGTGGTCTTGAGCCACTGCGCGCCCCACCCGGACAGGTCACGGCCAGAGGACTGCTCCAGCGCCGACAGCAGATCGTCGAAAGTGGCATTGCCGTAGGCATGTTCGGTGAAGTAGGCGCGCAGACCCGAGAGGAACGGCTCCAGACCGACATACGCGACGAGCTGCTTGAGCACGGAAGCGCCCTTGGCATAGGTGATTCCGTCGAAGTTGACCTCCACCGCATGCAGGTCCGGGATATCCGCGGCAATGGGGTGAGTGGAGGGCAGCTGGTCCTGGCGGTAGGCCCAGGACTTCTCCACATTGGCGAAAGTGGTCCAGGCACTTGTGTATTCGGTCGCCTCGGACTGGCACAGCACCGAGGCGAAGGTCGCGAACGATTCGTTCAACCACAGGTCGTCCCACCACTTCATGGTGACCAGATCGCCGAACCACATATGCGCCATCTCGTGCAGTACGGTTTCGGCGCGGCGCTCATACGAGGCACGGGTCACCTTGGACCGGAAGACATAGTCCTCCAGGAACGTAACGGCACCGGCGTTCTCCATCGCGCCCGCATTGAACTCCGGGACGAACAGCTGGTCGTACTTGCCGAAGGCGTACGGCACACCGAAGTTGTCGTGGTAGAAGCCGAATCCCTGCTTGGTCTCGGTGAAGAGGCGCTCGGCGTCCATATGTTCGGCGAGCGAGGAGCGGCAGTAGATGCCGAGCGGGATGGTGCCGTGATCGTCGGTGTAGGCGTCGGTCCATTCCGCGTACGGGCCCGCGATGAGTGCGACCAGATAGGTACTCATCCGGGGGGTGGTGCGGAACAGGTGTTTGCCGGGGTCGGCGATGAGCGTATCGACCGCGGCGGCGTTGGAGATCACCTTCCAACTCGGTGCGGCGGTGACGCTGATATCGAAACTGGCCTTGAGATCCGGCTGATCGAAGCAGGCGAACATGCGCTTGGCATCGGCGGTTTCGAATTGCGAGTACAGGTAGACCGCGTCATCGGTGGGGTCGACGAAGCGGTGCAGGCCCTCACCGGTATTGGAGTATTCGCAGTCGGCCTCGACGACGAGTTCGTTGCGCTCGGCCAAACCGTTGAGCGTGATGCCCTTGGCTTCGTCGTAGTCGGTGACGTCGATCGGCGTGCCGTTGAGCACGGCGGAGCGGACCCCGCGGGCGACGATATCGATGAACGTGCCCGCGCCCGCGGTCGCGGTGAAAGTGACCGTGCTGCGGGAGAAGAAGGTCTGCTCGCCCGGCTGCCCCGCCCCGTCGGTCAGGTCGAGCTCGATGCGATAGTTCTCGACCTGCACTGTCGAGGCGCGTTCGATCGCCTGGTCGCGAGTCAGGTTCGGTGCGGACATTGGACTCCTTCGTGGTTCGAAGAACATGCACGGGCGGCCCCCGGGCGGGCACAGCACTCACCACAATGCCACCTCGGTAAGGTTGCCCGCGCGGGACTTTTCCCCTGAACCCTAGCGACCAGGATCGGAGCTGCGACGTGAAGCACATCCACGCCGGAAAGGTGCGCGACCTCTACGAGGACGGCGAGACCCTGCTGCTGGTGGCGTCGGACCGGGTTTCGGTCTACGACGTGGTGCTACCGACGCCGATCCCGGAAAAGGGAGCGCTGCTGACTCAGCTGTCCAACTGGTGGTTCGAATTCTTCACCGATGTGCCCAACCATGTGGTCTCCGCGACCGATGTGCCCGCGGAATTCGCCGGGCGCGGCATCCGGGTCAAGCCGCTGAAGATGGTGCAGGTCGAATGCATCGCGCGCGGCTATCTGACCGGGTCGGGGCTGAAGGAGTACCAGCGCACCGGGACGGTTTCCGGCGTCGCACTGCCGCGCGGTCTGCGCGATGGCGACATGCTGCCCGAGCCGATCTTCACCCCGACCAGTAAGGCCTCCGAGGGCCACGACGAGCCCATCACCTTCGCTGATGTGGTGAATCAGGAGGGCCGCGAGGTCGCCGAGCAACTGCGTGACCGTACTCTGCGGATCTACACCCGCGGTGCCGCGCACGCCGCCGTTCGTGGGGTCATAGTCGCCGACACCAAGGTCGAATTCGGTTGGGACGGCGACGTTCTCACCCTCGGCGACGAGGTGCTGACCTCCGACTCCTCCCGCTTCTGGCCCGGTGCCGAATGGGAGCCGGGGCGTCCCCAGCGTTCCTTCGACAAGCAGTTCGTTCGCGATTGGGCCACGTCCACGGGGTGGAACAAGGAGTACCCGGGTCCGGAGATCCCCGCGGAGATCGTGGATGCGACTCGGCAGAAGTACATGGAGGCATACGAGCTCATCACGGGGCAGCGCTGGGTCGACGCGCCCCGCTGAGGTCTGGTGCGCCACTATGACCGTCTGGGCGGGTCTCAGAGGAAGCTTCCGCCGCCGTTGACCGCGATCGTCTGTCCGGTGAGGAAACCGTTGCCGATGATCATGAGTGCCGCCTGACCGATCTCTTCGGGTGTGCCGATGCGGCCGACCGGCAGACGGTCCGCGACACCCGATTCCTTCAGTGGCACGGCCATTTCCGTGTCGATGAGTCCAGGTGCTATGGCATTGACTGTGATCCCATCGGCGGCAAGACGCGCCGCGTAGCCGCGCGTCAGACCCTCCAGACCCGCTTTGGACGCGTTGTAATGCACACCGACGCTGCCCGCTCCACGAGCCGCCACGGACGAGACGTTCACAATCCGTCCCCAGCCTCGCTTCCGCATGCCGGGGGTTACGGCCTGGGTGCACAGGAACGCTGACTTCAAATTGACCGCCAGCGTCTCGTCGAAGTCCCTTTCGGTGATGTCGTCCACGCTGCGGATGGTGGCGATACCGGCATTATTCACCAGCACGTCGATCGGACCGAGCTCGGAGCTGACCCGCTCGGCCATCGCCTCCACCTCGGCCCGCACGGCAACGTCTGCCCGCACCGCGATCGCTGTGCCCTCGGCCCGTTCGATCTCGGCAACCGTCGCGGCTGCCTCATCTTGCCGATGGCGATAGTTGACAGCAACTACCGCCCCAGCGCGGGCCAGCGCCTGCGCGATGCCGCGACCGATGCCTCGGGATCCGCCGGTGACCAGAGCGACACGGTTGGCGAGCATGATGCGTTCGTCCATGACAGCGAACGTAAGCCTTGGAGTGCGCTCCAAGTCAAGAGATCGTGTCCGGAACTCCTGAATCGCGGGCTGTGCAGTTTGTTGGACCGGTCAGGCGAGGTGTTCGGCTAGGCGGTCGAGGTAGGGACGTTGGCCGGTACCGAGCTTTTCCCGGGCGGTGGGCAGGTCGAACCAGGCGGCGCGGTCGATTTCGGGGAAGGTGGCGAGGCGACCGGATTTGGGTGGCCATTCCATTTCGAAGGTGCCGGGGACAACTGCGGATGGGTCCAGATCGCCTTCGACGGCCCAGACGGTGAGGATTTTGGTGGATTTGCCACTGCCATAACGGACTTCGCCCAACGGCACTCGCTCGCACGCAGGCACGGGCAGCCCGAGTTCCTCGAGGAACTCCCGCGCCGCGGCCACCTCGGCACTCTCGTGCTCCGGCTCGTACTCACCCTTGGGAATCGACCAGGCACCCGCATCCTTCCGCGCCCAAAACGGTCCACCCATATGCCCGATCAGCACCTCGACATCACCGGAGTTCCGCCGGAACAATAGAATCCCAGCACTGAATTTGCCTGCCACACCAAGCAGTCTGCCGTCTCCAGCCGTCCCGGCGCACAAGACACGACGGGTCCGCGAAGGTGCGGGCCTGAGATCTATTCACGCTCCCGCCCGCCTGGGTGCGCTATTCGCCGCGGTGCCGCCCCTCCCGTTCACGTTCCGAACGTTCACGTTCGCGCTGCCGGATAGTCTGCGCCGTGCAATCGAAGCTCGCGGCGCTGGAGTCCGGCGCCATCCGCGAGACGCGGATCTGGCATACCCACAATTGGGTCAGGCGTCGTGGCGGAGGTGTGCGGCGCGGAGGGTGAGGTAGTCGCGTTCGGGGGTGCTGGTGGTGTGGTTGGCGGCGGACGTGTAGCAGGTGATGGCCGCGGCGAAATCGCCTGCCATTTCGTGTAGGTGGCCGCGGACGGCGTCGAGGCGGTGATTGCCTGCCAGCTGGTCGTCGAGGGTGTCGGTGAGTTCGAGACCGGCGGCGGGGCCGTGCACCATGGCGGTCGCGACGGCGCGGTTGAGGGTGACCATCGGGTTCTTCGCGATGCGCTCGATCATGTTGTACAGGGCCAGGATTCGTCGCCAGTCGGTGTCCTCGGCACGCGGCGCCTCGGCGTGCAGTACGGCGATCGCGGCCTGGATCTGGTAGGGACCGGTGAGACCCGAGGCGAGTGTGCTGGTGGTCAACGTGATGCCCTCGACGATCAACGTGCGATCCCACAGTGCGCGGTTCTGTTCGGCGAGCGGAATCAATTCGCCGTGCGCACCGGTGCGTGCGGCGCGGCGGGAGTCGGTGAGCAGCATGAGCGCCAGTAGCCCGGTGACCTCGGTGTCGCCGGGGAGCAGCCGATGGATCGACCTGGTCAATCGGATCGCCTCGTTCGAGAGGTCGGTCCGCTGTAGGTCGGGTCCCGCGGTGCTGGTGTGCCCCTCGTTGAAGATCAGGTACAGCACATGCAGCACCGCACCGAGCCGCTCGTGCCATTGCGCGTCACCGGGCCGGGCGAACGGTCGTTCGAGCGTGGCCAGCTTCTTCTTCGCACGCGTAATCCGTTGCGCCATGGTCGCTTCCGGCAGCAGGAAGGCATTGGCGATCTCCGCCGTGCCGAGCCCGCCGACCGCACGCAATGTCAGCGCGATGGCACTCGCGGACGACAGCGCCGGATGGCAGCAGAGGAAGAACACGGCGAGCGTATCGTCACGATCGACGGCCTCGGCATCGGGCACATCGCGCTCGAAAACCGTTGTCTCCCTGCGTCGCCGGGCCACCTCGGCGCGCACCGTATCGACCACCCGCCGCTGCGCGACCTGGATCAACCACGCGCGCGGATTATCCGGCAGTCCATCAGCGGGCCATTGGGTCGCCGCCGCGAGCATCGCCTCCTGCAGTGCGTCCTCGGCGGTGTCGAAATCGCCGGATCGGCGTACCAACGTGCCGAGGACCTGCGGCGCGAGTTCGCGCAGCAGGTCCTCGATGGGCGGCGCTCCGTGCATGAACAACTATCACTCGGTCGCTGGGGCACCCATCACCGCGCGCACCTCGATGTACTCGCCGATCGGCTTACCGCCCGGTCCGGGGGCCGCCGACGCCTGTGCGGCGATTTCCAGTGCACGCTCCGGACTTTCCACATCGACAATCCAATATCCGGCCAGGAACTCTTTGGTCTCCGGGAACGGCCCATCGGTGACGACCGGTGCCGAGCGCCCGTCCGAACTGACCAGTCGTGCCTCGTCCGGCCCGGCCAGGCCCTGTGCGTCGACCAGTTCACCGGTCTTGGCCAGCTCCGCGCCGAGCGCCCGCTGGAAGTCCATATGCGCCTTGATCTCCTCCGGCGTCCACTCGGTGATCGGGACGTCGCAGCTGGCGGCAGGCCCATAGGTCTTGAGCAGCATGTATTTCATTTCCGGTCTCCTAGCCCGCGGTGCGCCCCTGCGGCGCGCTCGCGATGAGGTCGGAGCTGGGTGCGCCGATTCGACGCGTCCACGATAGTGATCCGCATCACAGTGGTGCGGAGGTATCGGCAAGCTGTTCCGGATCGACCTGCTGACCGATCAACTCCTTGATCCGGTCGGTCACATCCCAGATGTTCACATTCATCCCCGCCAGCACCCGGTTCTCGGCATCGAGCCAGAATGCGACGAACTCGCGCTTCGCCACATCACCGCGCACGACCACCCGTGCGTACTCACTGGTCGCGGCGTATCCGGTGTACTCCATGCCCAGGTCGTATTGGTCGGTGAAGAAGTACGGCAGGCGCTCGTAGGAAGCCGACTTGCCGAGCATGGTCTGCGCCGCGACGGCGGGCTGATTGAGCGCATTCGCCCAGTGCTCCACCCGAATTCGACGTCCGAGTACCGGATGCTGTGCGTCGGCGATATCGCCGACCGCCACGATGTCCGGGTCGCTGGTGGCCAGGCTCGCGTCGACGAGTACGCCGCCATCGGTCGCGAGCCCCGCGTTCGCGGCCAGTTCGATATTCGGCCGTGCGCCGACCGCGACGAGTACCGCATCGCCCTCGATCACGGTGCCGTCGGTGAGTCGGACGCCGCTCGCCCGCTCCACCCCTCCCTGACTAGCGGTGATTGCCCCGGCCTGATGAGTGGTGATCGCCTCGACCTGCGCGCCGAATCGCAGGTCGACGCCGTGGTCGCGGTGCAGATCCGCGAAGACCTCACCCATTTCGGGGCCGAGCGCCGCCAGTAGTGGCAGTTCGGCGGATTCGACAATGGTGACCTCGACCTGGGCGGCCCGCGCGGCCGAGGCGACCTCGAGCCCGATCCAGCCCGCCCCGATGATGACCAGCCGCCGGGCCGAGCCGAACAGCTCGATCAGGCTGTCGGAATCGCCGATGGTGCGCAGCGTGTACACCTCGCGCGCATCCATGCCCGGAATCGGCAGGCGGCGCGGTGTCGAGCCGGTCGCGAGTGCGAGCTTGTCGTAGCCGAGTGTCGAACCATCCGGCAGCGTCACGGTTTTCGCGCTCGGATCGATCGCGCCGACCTCGGTGCCGAGCCGGACGTCGATATGGTGATCGCGGTACCACTGGCCCGGATCGACGGTGAATTCCTCGAGTGATTTCTTGCCTGCCAGATGTTCCTTGGACAGCGGTGGTCGCTCATAGGGCAGGTATTCTTCGGCGCTGATCAGCGTCACGGTTCCGGCGAAATCGTTGGCGCGCAGTGCTTCCGCGAGTTTAGCCGCGGCCAGCCCGCCGCCGACGATGACGAAATGCTGATCAGAGGTCATTACGGACTCCTTGTCGAGAGGGAACCTGACGCCTGCGTGTCACCCTACTGGGACCCCGGGCCGCCTTTCGGAAAATCGGGTGTCCGGTCCGGGAACGAATCGCGCGCCCGCGTGGTTGGCCACGGATAGTGGCGCGGCGAACCCGCGCGTTACGAGCGTGCGATGGAGAGGAACAGCTCTGTGAGCGAGACGACCACCAAGAACGTTGCCGATTTCTGGTTCGACCCGCTGTGCCCCTGGTGTTGGATCACCTCCCGCTGGATTCTCGAGGTCGAGCAGGTCCGCGATATCGAGGCCCGTTTCCATGTGATGAGCCTGTCGGTGCTGAACGAGGGCAAGGAGGGGCTGCCGCCGCAGTACGAGGAGTTGCTCGCCACCGGCTGGGGTCCGGTCCGGGTCGCGATCGCCGCCGCGCAAGCCCACGGTGACAAGGTGCTCTCCCCGCTCTACACCGCGATGGGCACCCGCATCCACAACCGTCGCGAGGAGTACGAGCGCGACTCCCGCGAGGAATCCCTCGCGGCGTTGATCGCGGATTCGCTCGCCGAGGCGGGCCTGCCCGCCGAACTCGCCGCTGCCGCCGAGAGCACCGAATTCGACGAGGCGCTGCGCAAGAGCCATCACGAGGGCATGGACAAGGTCGGTCCGGATGTCGGCACCCCGACCATCCACATCAACGGCAATGCCTTCTTCGGTCCGGTGCTGTCGCGCATCCCGCGCGGCGAGGAGGCCGGGAAGCTGTGGGATGCGGCGGTCACGCTGGCCGACTACCCGCACTTCTTCGAGTTGAAGCGGACCAGGACCGAGGATCCGTCCTTCGACTGACCGCGGACCTACGGCACGGGTTTCGGCGGCAACGCCGGAACCTCGCCGTAGCTGCTCGGGTATGGACCGGCCGGTGGCGCACCGGCTGGTCGGTTCGGTCGCCAGAACAGCTTGCCGTGCCTGCTGCGGTCGCGCAGTGCCCACATGCGCCAGGTCAGCACCGGATGCGAGGACATGGCATTGCTGATCCAGACGAAGAAGCCCTTCTCGACCGTGGCCCGATCGGCCATCTCATCGAAGCCGACCAATTTGTTCAGGTACTTGCCGGCCGCGAGGGTGCCCATGGCACCCGGTGCGCCGACGTGCCGGTTGCAATAGCCGTGGTTGTCGGCGGTGTACTCCTGGGATCGGATCAATGAGCTGCCGATGATCGGCAGCGACGGTGCCACGAACATGCCGAGCTGACGCCAGTACGACGTGTGCCCGGCCGCGATATGCCCGACCTCGTGACCGATGATGAAGGCGAGAGCCTCGGGTTCGCGTGCGGCGCCGCCGATTTCGAACAGATCGCTGTAGACCGCGACATAGCGGCGGAACCCGTGACCGGAGGCGAAGGCATTGATCTGGCCGTTGCCGAGCACGACATAGGCATCTGGCACCTTGGCCATCCCGAACCGGGCCGCCGCCTCGACCACCAGCTGATAGCCCTCCGGAAACTGGGTCGGCGACATCTTGACGCCGTTGACCCGCATGGCCGCGTAGCCCATACCGCGCAGGAACCACACCACGATCGGCGCGAAGACCAGGATGATCAGATAGATATTCGGCTGCGTCCCATCCAGTACGAGATCGATGCACACCGCCACCGCGATCAGCATCGCGAACGTGGTGATCACACAGACGACGACCAGCAGCGGAATCTCCCACGGATGCCGTGCGGGCATGCCGAACGGGGACAGGCCGCGCGGCTGCCGCTGCGGGGGCGTACCGGGCGGGACCGGAGCCACGCCGTATCCGGACGGCGCGGGTCCGTAGTGCGGTGTGGGGAATCCGGGGTACGGCGCGGCGGGGTATTGCGGCGACGATGGGTACTGCGGCGAATTGTGCGCAGTGGCGGTCGCGTCCTGAGCCTGCGCCCATCCGCTGAGAGCGGAATAGGGATCGGCGGGTTCGCCCGGCTGCTGGGGCGGCTGGGAGTCTTGCGGCTGCATGCGAAGAACTCTATTCATTTGCTGGGGACGAGGTTCGGCGCTGTCGGCGTGCGGTCGGTACCGGTGGCCGCGAACACCGCTGACATACTTGTCGATTCGCCACGGTGGCCAGTGGTGTTAATGCCCGGCGGTGTGGACGGCCGCGCCCCGGAGCCATCGGCAACGGGAACTTCTGCTGTCAACGATCGCTTTGCGGGTCCGTTGCCACGAGGGAGCACAATCCCGAGTCGACGGTGTCGCCAGGTGCACTATGACAGTGGTGCCGCCCACCGGGCGGCACGCGAAACACGCCTGACACAATCGCAGCCATGCGCGTATACCTGGGTGCCGACCATGCCGGTTTCGAACTGAAGAATCATGTCAAGGCCCATCTGGAGCAGGCGGGCCACGAGGTCGTCGACTGCGGCGCCCTCGAATACGACGCACTCGACGACTACCCCGCCTTCTGCATCGAGGCTGCCCGCCGCACCGTCGCCGATCCGGGCAGCCTCGGGCTGGTTTTCGGCGGCAGCGGCAACGGTGAGCAGATCGCCGCGAACAAGGTGCCCGGCGCCCGCTGCGCCCTGGCCTGGAGCGTGGAGACCGCCCAGCTGGCCCGTGAGCACAACAATGCCCAGTTGATCGGCATCGGCGGCCGCATGCACTCCACCGAGGAGGCGCTGGCCATCGTGGACGCGTTCGTCGCGACCAAGTGGTCCGAGGAGCCGCGCCACCAGCGCCGCATCGACATCCTGGCCGAGTACGAGAAGACCGGTGTGGCCCCGGCTGTTCCGGCTTACTGACGTGTAATCCGTCGTCCCGCAATGCGACCCGGGTGTGTCGGGTCGCATCGGCGGCGGAACAGAGAGGATGTCCGTGCCTGAGGGGCATACGCTGCATCGGCTCGCACGGCTGCACCAGCGACGCTTTGCCAGGGGAGTGGTGCGCGTCTCCAGTCCGCAGGGCAAGTTCGCCTCCGGTGCCGCGCGCATCGACGGACAGGTGCTGACGCGAGCCGAGGCCTGGGGCAAACACCTTCTGCACCACTACGAGTCGGGTCTGGTGGTACATGTGCATCTCGGGTTGTACGGGGTGTTCACGGAGGTGCCGCTGCCGATGGGGGAGCCGGTCGGCCAGGTGCGGATGCGGATCGTCGGTGACGCGTCGGCCGATGACCGCCGGTACGGCACCGATTTACGCGGCCCGACCGTCTGTGAGGTGTACACCCACGCCGAGGTGACGGCGCTGACCGAGCGGCTCGGCCCGGATCCGCTGCGGCGCGGCGCCGATCCCGAACGGGCCTGGCGTCGAATTCATCGCTCGCGCAGGTCCATCGGCGCACTGCTGATGGACCAGCAGGTGCTCGCCGGCGTCGGCAATGTGTATCGCGCGGAACTGCTTTTCCGGCACGGTATTTCGCCACACCGACCAGGCACCGCGCTCATTGCCGACGAGTGGGACGCGATGTGGACCGATCTGGTCGCGCTGATGCGAGTGGGCGTTCGAGTCGGCAAGATGGTCGTCGTCCGCCCCGAACACGACCACGGCGAACCTTCCTACGCGGCCGACCGCCCACGCACCTACGTCTACCGCCGCCCCGGCGGCCCCTGCCGCCTCTGCGGCACCCCGGTCGCACACACCGTGCTGGAGGGGCGAAACCTCTTCTGGTGCCCCACCTGTCAGGCCGGCTGAACCTCAGCGCTACCGGAAGTAGCGGTGCACCATCTGGGCGATGCGGACCGGCTTGTCGGCGCCTTCGCGTTCCATGACGGCGTCAGCTGACCGGAGGGCCCTCTGGGGTGACCCGGGGGCATGTTTCGATCAGCCTGCGACGGCCTTGATTTCGGGTTTATCGGAGTCGGCGAGGGCGAAGCGGCGACCGCCCGCGGTCTTCGCCGAATACATCGCGCGATCGGCGCGACGCAGCAGATCGGTGAAATCGCAGGAGTCGCCCGGCGGACAGTATGCGGTGCCGACACTGGCCGAAACCGGCACCGGACCGGCCGTCGACCACACCGGATCCCGCAGCGCGGCCACGATCCGATCCGCGATTTCGCCGAGCGTGTTGTGCAGCGGGTTGGTGGCGAGCACGAATTCGTCACCGCCGTAGCGGCAGATGACCGTATCCGGCGGGCAGATCTCGCGCAGCCTGCGGGCCAGCTCGACGAGCACCTCGTCGCCGACGGCATGTCCGTAATTGTCGTTGATCTGTTTGAACCGGTCCAGGTCGATCAGCAGCAGACCGACGCCGCGGTTCGGATCGGCCGCCATCAGCCGCACCTTGTCCTGCAGCAGCGTCCGGTTGGCCAGATCGGTGAGCGCGTCATGGGTAGCCTCGTGCCGCAGCCGATGCTGTAGCGCGGCGATCTCCTGTACCCGCAACGACACCGCGGCCGAAATGTGTTGCTCCTGCTGGGCCAGCGCCCGCTCCTGCAGCGCCTGGGCATAGCTGTCGATGGCCTGACTGGCCACCAGCGGCCAGCGCGTGGCAACCAGCGACCCGGGCGCCCCCGCCGGGAAGCCGAGTAGCCAGCGGGTGGCCTGGGCCAGCATTCTGGTCCGTTCGAACGGCGCCTCGACCAGCCGCGCCCCCAAGTTCCGCGCCTCGGGCACCGGGAAGGGCTCGGACCTGGCCAGCAGCAGCAGCCGCTCGATGATTTCGACCAATACCGGCTGCAACTGTTGTGGTGACGCGTGTGATCCCGGTTCCGCGCAGACCGCACGCGCCCACGCGCCTGCCATCTGCCTTACGGGTGGCTCGATATCCGCAGACATCGCACTCACCCGCTACCGGTGATGTCGGTACCCGGGTGCCCTGTTCCCACGCAGGTGCCGGCGTCGCCCCGCTCGTTCCCACTGCTATGCGGTTGTGTCCACCTCGCTTGGTGCACGCTCACCGCCCCCTTTCCAGATACCCCCGTCCGGCAAAAAGGATCCTAGCAAGCCACTCGGCACTGAAAAACGCCGTTTTATAACGAGTTATCGTTACCTCGCGAATGGCGATCGGGTATGTCATCGCTGTCCCACCGCCGGCGTTACACATCAATTTTGTTCGCCGGAAAGTCGCGGACCGACATGCCGACAGCACGCCGAAACGGAAGGTTTCCGGCTCACTCACCGGTTCGACTCGTTCAGTGATAGCGACCTGCTACCGTTGACCGGATCGCGGCCGCATCGGCCCGATGGACGCTCTGGTGGGGGCTGATTGGCGTATCCGAGGCCCGATTCGGTACAGTCGGTTCGCACACGACATCGTGGCGATCCCATCAGATGTCGTATGCCTGCGGGTGTAGTTCAATGGTAGAACCTCAGCCTTCCAAGCTGATGGTGCGGGTTCGATTCCCGTCACCCGCTCCACGCAGGATTCATCCTCGTCGGCACCGTCTTTCGCCGCGAGGCCACGGGGTGTAGCGCAGCTTGGTAGCGCATCCGCTTTGGGAGCGGAGGGTCGCAGGTTCAAATCCTGTCACCCCGACAGAAGCAGCAAGTGGGGGCTCGGGGAGGGGTGAGGGCGGAATCCCGTTCCCTCTCTTGGGCATCGTCGGTCCGGTGATGTTCGAGAGGATTCAAATGCCAGCACCGTTGGAGGATCGGGTAACCAACCTCGAGACGCTCGTGGCCGCGTTGACGATGCGGCAGGCGGAGGTGACGGCGAAAGCTGGTTCGCCGACCGACCTCGCCGCGTTGGACGCGAAGGTGGCGCGCGACCATGAGGCGGTTATCGAGGAGATCGGCAGTCTCAGGACCGAGATCAATGGTCGGTTCGCCGATGTTGATTGGAAGTTGGATCGCATCCTGAGGGCGCTGGGAGGCGCTGGCGAAGCTGAGGACGATCGGTAGTCGGAATAGTTTGCTGGTAATCGCACCCGTAGATAGCCAGCGCTTCGCCCGGGGGTTGTTCCGGTGTCGAGAAAGTTCGGTGATGTCGAGGATTGTCGGATTGCGCGGCGGTCCGCCGGTAGGCGGGGCCTGGAATCTCGTGCGGCGCTTGATGCGTCGCGTCCTCGCGCACCGGATTGTCGGTGGTGGCGCACAGCGCGGTTCTTGATCTCGAGCAGTGCGAACCACGGTGAGATCGTGGGGTTCCGCCACGGACAGTGATGAATTGTGCTAGGCGCGTAGGCGTATTCGGGGAGTGTGGCGCTGGTTGGCGGGCGGACCGCTCGCGGCGCGGCCACACACCCTGGGCAGTGAACTCGGCTGCTCACGTGGCAGCACCCGATGCCGACGCTTCCCCGATCTGGGAATGCTGAACCGACGTGCAGACAGTCGCGTGTGCTGGCAGGGAACGGTCGGGGCGATCGTCGGCGGATTCGACGCCGATAGGTTAAGTTAATGACCGTTCTGTTTTCGAGTAGGAGAACGATGGCGTTGACCCTCGCCGAGCGCACGACGCTCGGGCTCATTTGCGACACCTTCGCGCCGGGGGACGGTGCGGAGTTGCCGTCCGCGTCGAGGTTGGGAGCAGTCGATGCCGTCGAGCAGTTGCTCGCACGGAACCCGAGTGCCGCGGAGCGTCGCGCCTTCGAAACCCTGCTGCGCGTATGGAATTCCCGCGGCTTCGGGCTGCTGATCGGGGCGGGTCCGCGCAGGTTCGCCGATCTCACCCAGGACGAACGCGAACAGGCCATGGTGCGACTCGGCAGCTCCCGGCTGGGCCGCAAGCGCGCGGTCTTCCAGGCGCTCAAGGGTGCGGCGTTGACGGCCTACTACGCCACACCGGGCTCGACTGGGACCAATCCGGCCTGGCGGGAGATGGGATTTCCGGGACCGCTCGGCGCTTTCACCGATGCACCGAAGCCCGCCCTTGCTCCGGTGCGTCCGACTGGTGATACGACCCTCGACTGCGATGTGGTGGTGGTCGGATCCGGTGCGGGCGGTGGCACCGCGGCGGCGGTGCTCGCGGCGGCCGGGCTGGATGTCGTGGTCGTCGAACGCGGCGGGTACTACGACGACGCGGACTTCGGCTCCGGCGAACTCGCCGGACTGCTGAACCTGTACGCCCCGGGCCCGGCGACCACGCAGGAGGGGCAGCTCGGCCTGGTCGCCGGATCGTGTCTCGGCGGCGGCACGGTGGTCAACTGGACCACCTCGTTCCGCACGCCCGACGATGTGCGCGAGGAATGGGCGAGCCTGGGCGCCGAGCAGTTCGCGGCCGACGAGTACACCGAGGCGCTGGACGCGGTGGTGGCCAGGCTCGGTGTCAACGGTGACCACTCCGGTGCCTCCGGGCGCGATACCGTCTTGGAACGCGGACTGCACGCATTGGATTGGCATGTCGATGCGATGCCGCGCAATGTGCGCGATTGTGATGCCGGAATCGAGTGCGGCCGTTGTGGTTTCGGATGCCGTATCGGGGCGAAACAGTCGGTGACCAAGACCTGGCTCGCCGATGCCGCCGAGCACGGTGCCAGGCTACTGATCGATACCGAGGTGCGCACGATCACGCTGCGGGATGGCGGCGCCAGTGGGGTCGAGGCCGTTACGTCGCAGGGCGACGCGGTCACCATCCGAGCCCGCGCGGTGGTCGTCGCGGCCGGTGCGATCCAGACACCGGCGCTGCTGCGTCGCTCCGGCATATCCGGCCGGAATATCGGCCGCTACCTGCGACTGCATCCGGCCACAGCGGTCTTCGGCACCTTCGACGAGCAGCTCCGGCCGTGGGAGGGCGGCATGCAGACGCGGTACTCCTGCGAGCATCGTGACCTCGACGGCCACGGGTACGGCGTGATCTATGAGACCGGGCCTTTGACGCCCGGCATGACGGTCGGGTTTCTGAATTGGACCGGTGCGGCGCAGCATCGGGCGATCATGCACAACCTCGCACACACCGTCGCCGTTGGTGTCATCACTCGGGACCGCGACCACGGTACGGTATCGGTCGACCGTGCGGGCGATGCGGTGGTCCGCTACCGCCTGTCCGGATACGACCAAGCGCATATGCATGCCGGAATCGCGGGTGCGGCAAGGATTTTGGAAGCAGCAGGGGCGCTCCGGATCTTCTCGGGGCACCAGTCGGGACCGGTCTACGAACCCGGTGTCGCGGGCTCACACGACAGATTCGTCGCCGAATGTCTGCGCGCCGGTTACGATCCCGGCCGTTGCGCGATGGGTGCGCTGCACATCATGGGCTCGGCACGCATGGGCGGCTCGCGCGCGGATTCGGCCACCGATCCGGACGGCGTGGTCTGGGATGCGCCGAATGTCGTTGTCGCCGACGCCTCCTGCTTCCCGACCTCGTCGGGGGTGAACCCGATGGTCAGTATCGAAGCCATCGCTCATATGAACGCGTCGCGGCTGGCCGCGCGACTGACCTGAGCCCTGCCCGGCCGGTCAGCAGGCGCGATATGCCGGAGGCCGCACCTGAGACAGGGGTGCGGCTGTCGCTCGGTCGGCGATCAACGGGAGCCGATGCGCGACCGTCGCGGTGACGTCCTTGCCGGTCGAATAGGACAGTGCCATGGAGTCGGCCCGCCACCGCCGGTCGCTATCTGCCCACCCGGCCCAGATATCAGGTGATCGTCAACAGCATCTTGCGATCGTCGCCGAGCCGCACACCGCACGCAAGGAAGTTTCGCGGGGCTTATCAAAGACTGATGTTCGGCCAGGTCCAGTCGGCGACCGCTGGAATGTCCTCGCCGTGTTCGCGAGTCCAGGCGCGGGCCTTCCAGCGGGCGTCGACCATCTCCTGTCGCAGTCCCGCCGCCTTCTCCCGCAAGGTCGGCACTCGGTCGATCACGTCCATGACCAGGTGGTACCGGTCCAGATCGTTGAGCATCACCATATCGAAAGGTGTTGTTGTGGTGCCCTTTTCCTTGTATCCGCGCACGTGCAACTCGCTGTGGTTGGTGCGCTGGTAGGTGAGTCGGTGGATCAGCCACGGGTACCCGTGGAATGCGAAGATCACCGGCCGGTCGCGGGTGAACAGTGTGTCGAACTCGCTATCGGACAGGCCGTGTGGATGTTCGTCCGATGGTTGCAGCCGCATCAGGTCGACCACATTCACCACTCGCATCCGCAGTTCCGGCAGCCGCGCACGCAGAATCGCCGCCGCCGCGAGCGTTTCCAGCGTCGGCACATCTCCGGCGCAGGCGAGTACGACATCGGGCGTGGTGCCGAGATCGTCGTTCTGTCCGGCCCAGCCCCAGATTCCGGCACCGCGCGCGCAGTGCATCGCGGCATCGGAAACCGAAAGCCAGTCCGCCTGGGGCTGTTTCCCGGCGACCACCACATTGACGTAATGCCGTGAACGCAGACAGTGATCGTAGGTCGACAGCAGCGTATTCGCGTCCGGTGGCAGATACACCCGCACGATCGATGGCTTCTTGTTCAGCACGACATCGAGGAATCCGGGATCCTGATGGGTGAAGCCATTGTGGTCCTGTCGCCAAACATGCGATGACAGCAGGTAATTCAGGCTCGCGATGGGTCGCCGCCATGACACCGCCGCACTCGCGTCCAGCCATTTGGCGTGCTGATTGAACATCGCGTCGATGATGTGGATGAAGGCCTCGTAGCAGGTGAACACCCCGTGCCTGCCGGTCAGCAGATATCCCTCGAGCAGCCCCTGGCACATATGCTCGGACAGCACCTCGATCACCCGTCCGGTGCGGTCGAGATCCACATCGAATTCACCGATTTCGGCCTGCCAGTCACGACCGGTGACCTGCAGAATGTCCTGCAGCCGATTGCTCGCCAATTCGTCGGGGGCGAAGGTCAGGAAGTTGTCCGCATTGCCCGCGGTGACATCGCGCAGCCACGCGCCGAGCACCCGGGTCGCCTCGTGCTGTGTCGCGCCCGGCTCACGCACTTCGACGCCGTAGGACCGCCAATCGGGCAGCCGCAGATCCCGAACAAGCATGCCCCCATTGGCAATTGGATTCGCGCTCATCCGCCGATCGCCATCGGGCACCAGGTCGAGCAGCGCCGCTTGCGGCCCGCCCGAGGCATCGAAGAGCTCCTCAGGCTGATAGGACCGCAACCACTGTTCGAGCACCGCCCGATGTCCGTCATCGGTACGCGCGGCCGCCAGCGGTACCTGATGTGCTCGGAAGGTGCCCTCGACCGGATCGCCGTCGACCACCGGCGGGCAGGTCCATCCCTTCGGTGTGCGCAGCACGATCATCGGCCAACTCGGGCGCGCCCCATCGGTTCCCGCGCGTGCGGTCCGCTGAATCTCCGCGATGCGATCCAGCGCGGTGTCGACAGCAATGGCCATTTCCTGGTGCACGTTCGCGGGATCGCTGCCCGCGACGACGATCGGCTCATAGCCGTATCCGCGCATCAGCATCAGCAATTCCGATTCCGAAATGCGCGCCAGGATGGTCGGATTGGCGATCTTGTACTGATTCAACGCGAGGATCGGCAGCACCGCACCGTCGCGCGCCGGGTTGACGAATTTACCGGCATGCCAGCTGGTGGCCAGCGGGCCGGTCTCCGCCTCACCGTCGCCGACCACGCAGAACACTGTCAGATCCGGATTGTCCAGCACCGCCCCGAACGCGTGCAGTAGCGAATAGCCCAGCTCACCGCCTTCGTGGAAGGAACCGGGCGTCTCCGGCGCACAGTGACTCGGCACCCCGCCCGGGAAGGAGAACTGGGCGAACAGCGCGCCCATCCCGGTCTCGTCCTGGGGCACATGGCTATACAGCTCGGAGTACGTTCCCTCCAGCCACGCACAGGCATTCGGCCCCGGTCCGCCGTGTCCTGGTCCGGCGACGAAGACCGCATCGAGATCTCGCTGCCGGATCGCCCGATTGGCATGTACCCAGACCAGATTCAGGCCGGGCACGGTGCCGAAATGTCCGAGCAGCCGCGGCTTGATGTGTTCGGCCCGCAGCGGTTCGCGCAAGAGCGGATTGCTCATCAGATAGATCTGGCCGACCGCCAGATAATTCGCGGCCCGCCACCACGCGTCGAGCGATTCCAGTTCCGCGCGATCGAGCGGGCCCGGTGCCTCCGCGAGCCGATACGGCCGGGGAGCGACGGTCGCGCCGCCGCTGCGTTCGACGCCGCCGCTGTTTTCGACATTGTCGGCCGAGGTATCGCCCCCAGCGCTGGCTACCTGTGTCATGCTCGACTCTCCTCACATTCGGGCATCAGCGGCGGCACCCGGAGGGACCGCCGGTTACCGGGTCCTGCGCGGTTGCCGACGTCGATTGATAACGCCGGATGGAGAATTCACAGCCAGCCTACCTACGCGGGCGCGCGCCGATCGGTTCTTACGGTCTCGCGTCCGCGAAGGTCCGTCTGGTGCCGGAAGTCACCCGATCCGGTGCCATCCGTCGTCGCGCTATCGGCGGGTGGTTGGGCCGAGCGAGTCGCGGTGGATTATGGTCCGCCGCATGCAAACACTGCGCAGGATCATCGGTATCGGCACCATCGCCGCGGCGACATTCGCGCTGGCCGCCTGTGGTTCAGACGATGACAAGGGCTCGTCCGCCACCAACTCTGCCGCCACGTCATCGGCCGCAGCGGCATCGGCGCAGCCCACCTTCGGTCAGCTGCCCGCGCAGAACACCGGCGCCGAATGCACCGCCGACGACATCGTGGTGGTCGGCGGCTTCGGTGCGACGCCGAAGATCACTATCCCGGACACTTGCACCCCGCCGACCCAGCTCCTGGTCAAGGATCTCGTTCCAGGCAGCGGTCCCGGTGCGGTCGCAGGTCAGCCGCTCACCATGAACTACACGTTGATCACCTGGTCGGATAAGAAGAAGCTGGACAGCTCGTTCGACCGCGGCAAGCCCTTCCAGCTCACGCTCGGTGCCGGACAGGTGATTCCGGGTTGGGAGCAGGGGCTGGTCGGCGTGCAGGCGGGCGCGCGGCGGCTGCTGATCATCCCGCCGAACCTCGGGTACGGCGCGGGCGGCAATGGCATCAAGCCCAACGAAACGCTGGTCTTCGTCACCGACGCGGTCGGCGTCGGCAAGTAATCGCAACGCGTAGTCCGCGGCGGTGGTGCTGCCTGCAGCCCGCCGCGACGGGTCAACTAACCTGGTCGAGATACGCACGTTGAGCCGTGCGGCGATTTCGCTCGTGATTACCCCCAGCAAGTCGGCCACAAGCAAGTCGACCAGAACCAACGAACAAGGAGCATGTCCGTGAAGAGCACCGTCGAGCAGCTGAGCCCGACCCGGGTCCGGATCAACGTCGAGGTGCCTTTCGAGGAGCTGAAGCCGGACTTCGACAAGGCCTACAAGGCGCTGGCCAACCAGGTTCGCATCCCCGGCTTCCGTCCGGGCAAGGCCCCGGCCAAGCTCCTCGAGGCCCGCCTGGGCCGCGGCGCGATCCTCGAGCAGGTCGTCAATGACGTGCTGCCCGGCCGCTACAGCGAGGCCGTCGCCACCTCCGAGGTCAAGGTCATCGGTCAGCCCGAGATCGAGATCACCAAGATCGAGGACGGCCAGGAGCTGGCGTTCACGGCCGAGGTCGACGTGCGCCCGGAGATCGCCCTGCCCGCCTACGACGGCATCGAGGTGACCGTCGACTCGTTCACCATCGGTGACGAGGACATCGAGGAGCAGCTGCAGTCGCTGCGCCAGCGCTTCGGCACCCTGACCGGTGTCGAGCGTCCGGTCCAGGACGGCGACTTCGTCTCCATCGATCTGTCGGCCACCGTCGACGGCGAGGACGTGCCGGAGGCGGCCACCACCGGCCTGTCCCACGAGGTCGGCTCCGGTCAGCTGATCGAGGGCCTGGACGAGGCGCTCGACGGGCTTTCGGTCGACGAGTCCAAGGAGTTCACCTCGACCCTGGTCGCCGGTGAGCATGCGGGCAAGGAGGCGGTCATCACCGTCACCGTGCGCTCGGTCAAGGAGCGCGAGCTGCCCGAGGCCGATGACGACTTCGCCCAGCTGGCCAGCGAATTCGACACTCTCGACGAGCTGAAGGAAGACCTGCGCAACCGGGTCGAGCGCGTCAAGAAGGTCGAGCAGGCCGGTCAGATCCGCGACAAGGTGCTCGAGACCCTGCTCGAGCAGGTCGAGGTGCCGTTGCCGGAGGCGGTCGTGCAGGCCGAGATCGACGCCGTGGTGCACGATGCCGTGCACGGCTTCGACCACGACGAAGTCAAGCTCGCCGAGGCGCTCGAGGCCCAGGGTTCCAGCCGCGAGGAATTCGACAAGGACACCAAGGAGTCCGCCGAGAAGTCGGTGAAGACCCAGCTGCTGCTGGACGCCATCGCCGAGGCGGACAACACCCAGGTCGGCCAGGAGGAGCTCACCGAGCGGATCCTGTTCCAGGCGCAGCGCTACGGCCTCTCGCCCGAGCAGTTCATCCAGCAGGTGCAGCAGGCGGGCCAGCTCGGCGCGGTCTTCGCGGACGTGCGTCGCGGTAAGGCGCTGGCCGGTGTGGTCGGCAAGGTGAAGGTCACCGACTCCGACGGCAACGCCGTGGACACCGCCGAAATGTTCGGCGCCCCTGAGGGTTCCGAGCCGGAGGGCACCGAAGAGACCACCGCCGCGAGCGCCGAATAATTCCATGGAGGAGCAGCGTGATCTGGACGTATGTGGTTTGGTGATTGCGCTGTGAAGGAGCGTAGCGAGTGAACCAAATGCACAGTGCGCTCTCGCGCACAGTGCGATCGAGCGTCAGCGAGATTGCGCCGTGAAGGAGCGTAGCGAGTGAACCAAAAGCACAGTGCGCTCTCGCGCACAGTGCAATCGAGCGTCAGCGAGATTGCGCTGTGAGCGAAGACGGGCGGTACCAGGAGTTCGGTGCCGCCCCGGCTTCGTTAATGTTTGTGACAAGCGAACCAGAGATGGCTGTTCGGTATCAGCAACGAGCCGGTAAGAGAAGGCAGGTATCCGTGACAATGAACAAGGCAGGGGTCGTCATGACATCCGCGACTGCTGGTCTGAACCTCAGTGATTCGGTGTACGAGCGCCTGCTGCGTGAGCGCATCATCTTCCTCGGCACCCAGGTCGACGACGACATCGCCAACAAACTGTGCGCGCAGATCCTGCTGCTCACGGCGGAGGACCCCACCCGCGACATCGCGCTCTACATCAACTCGCCGGGTGGTTCGGTGACCGCGGGTATGGCCATCTACGACACCATGCAGTTCGCCGAGTGCGATATCGCCACATACGGCATGGGCTTGGCCGCATCGATGGGTCAGTTCCTGCTCACCGCAGGCACCAAGGGCAAGCGGTACGCCCTGCCGCATGCGCGCATCATGATGCATCAGCCGTCGGCGGGTATCGGTGGTTCCGCGGCCGATATCGCGATCATGGCCGAGCAGTTCGCGCACACCAAGCGCGAGCTCAACGAGCTGCAGTCGCTGCACACCGGCAAGCCGATCGAGCAGGTCACCATCGACGCCGACCGTGACCGCTGGTTCACCGCGCAGCAGGCCCTCGAGTACGGCTTCATCGACCGCGTGATCACCCATGCGGCGCAGGCGAACGGCGCGGGTAACTAGCAACTGCCGAGCTGCCCCGTTCCCCCTCAACGACTTTGGAGACGAAGATGGCCAATCTGTTCGACCCGCGCGCCGGCCTCGGCGGCACCGCCCCGGCGAGCCCGCAGTCGCGCTACATCCTGCCTTCGTTCATCGAGCACTCGAGCTTCGGTGTCAAGGAGTCCAACCCGTACAACAAGCTGTTCGAGGAGCGCATCATCTTCCTCGGCGTGCAGGTCGACGACGCCTCGGCCAACGACATCATGGCGCAGCTGCTGGTGCTCGAGTCGCTGGATCCCGACCGCGACATCACCATGTACATCAACTCGCCGGGTGGTTCGTTCACCTCGCTGATGGCGATCTACGACACCATGCAGTACGTGCGTGCCGATGTGGCCACCGTCTGCCTGGGCCAGGCCGCTTCCGCCGCGGCCGTGCTGCTCGCGGCCGGTACCCCTGGCAAGCGCGCCTGCCTGCCCAACGCCCGCGTGCTGATCCACCAGCCGTCGCTGGAGGGTGGCATCCAGGGGCAGGTTTCGGACCTGGAGATCCAGGCCGCCGAGATCGAGCGCATGCGTCGCCTGATGGAGACCACGCTGGCGCGCCACACCGGTAAGGATGCGGACACCATCCGCAAGGACACCGACCGCGACAAGATCCTGACGGCCGAGGATGCCAAGGAATACGGGATCATCGACACGGTCTTCGATTACCGCAAGCTCAGCGCCCAGAAGTAGGGCGGACGCGCCGGGCCCGGCGCGCCGATCGCTCGTAAGTTGCTCTATGTCAGGAAATTCCGGCCGGGCCATATGCCGCTCGGCATGTGCCCCGGCCGGAATTTCTTCAGGGAAGCCGACCGGCCGGAAGGGTGTCCGGCGGAAGGGTTTCCGAGGCGGGCGGCCAGGAGTGTCGGATGGCCGTCGATCGGGGTGAACGTGTTCCATAGTGGTGAGAACTCGGACGACCCCCGTGAGAAACATGCTCGAGTTGTCGACCTCCGTCGCACACACCGGGTACGGTCGACCTAGGGACCTTTGCTCCCGGTTGACGGCAGTGCTCGAACCGTCGGAATGGCTCGAGGTGTTCGTGATTACACCCGAGGGTGGCGGATTGCTGGCAACCTGGATAGACGGTTGCACGCGGACAAGGAAGTAGGGACCCACGAGATGGCGCGCATCGGAGATGGCGGCGATCTGCTGAAGTGCTCGTTCTGCGGAAAGAGCCAGAAGCAGGTCAAGAAGCTCATTGCGGGACCAGGGGTGTACATCTGCGACGAGTGCATCGATCTATGCAACGAGATCATCGAGGAAGAGCTGGCCGAGTCCAGCGAGGTCAAACTCGATGAGCTGCCCAAACCTGCCGAGATCCGGGATTTCCTGGAGAACTACGTGATCGGGCAGGACACCGCAAAGCGCACCCTCGCGGTGGCCGTCTACAACCACTACAAGCGCATCCAGGCGGGCGACAAGGGTCGCGACAGCCGCGGCGAGACCGTCGAACTGGCCAAGTCCAATATCCTCATGCTCGGTCCCACCGGCTGCGGTAAGACCTACCTTGCCCAGACGCTGGCCAAGATGCTCAACGTCCCGTTCGCCATCGCCGACGCGACGGCGCTGACCGAGGCCGGATATGTCGGTGAGGATGTCGAGAACATCCTGCTGAAGCTGATCCAGGCCGCGGACTACGACGTCAAACGAGCCGAGACCGGGATCATCTACATCGATGAGGTCGACAAGATCGCCCGCAAGAGCGAGAACCCGTCGATCACCCGCGATGTCTCCGGTGAGGGCGTGCAGCAGGCGCTGCTGAAGATCCTGGAGGGTACGCAGGCGAGTGTGCCGCCGCAGGGCGGACGCAAGCATCCGCACCAGGAATTCATCCAGATCGACACCACCAATGTGCTTTTCATCGTTGCGGGTGCGTTCGCGGGGCTGGAGAAGATCATCTCCGATCGCACCGGACACCGCGGCATCGGCTTCGGCGCCGAGGTGCGGTCCAAGGCGGAGATCGATACCGATGACCACTTCGCCGAGGTGATGCCGGAGGATCTGATCAAATTCGGTCTGATCCCGGAATTCATCGGCCGCCTCCCGGTCGTCGCCTCGGTGACGAACCTGGACAAGGACTCATTGGTCAAGATCCTCTCCGAGCCGAAGAACGCACTGGTGAAGCAGTACGTGCGGCTGTTCGAGATGGACGGCGTGGACCTGGAATTCACCGATGACGCGCTGGAGGCGATCGCCGATCAGGCGATCCTGCGCGGCACTGGCGCTCGCGGTCTGCGCGCCATCATGGAGGAGGTCCTGCAGCTGGCGATGTTCGACATCCCCAGCCGCGACGACGTCGCCAAGGTGGTCGTGAACGCCGACACCGTCAACGACAATGTGCTGCCGACCATTGTGCCGCGCAAGGCGCAGCGCGCCGAGCGCCGGGAGAAGTCGGCGTAGCAGCCGCAGTATGCATACGTCACGAGTGGGCCGGAGATTTCCCGGCCCACTCGATGTGTATCGGCCTACCGGTTCGGGTACTCGTAGGTCACGGTTGAGTAACCAGCCCAGTCCTGGTCCTGGATGATCGGGGCGAAAAGTTCCCGCCGACAATGGTTTCTGCCCGGCGGATGCGACGGACCGAGGTCCTTATGTCGACAGTTCTTGTTTCCTCAGATCAACGTATCGCTGCCGCGGACGGATCCGGACCGAAGCGATCCGCCGAGCGTCTGTGTGTAGTCGTGTCGCCGCCGGTGGATTCGGTCACCTTGTGTGCCGTCGGCGGCGAGATGGACTACCTGACGGCCGACGCCCTTCGGCAGTCTCTGCTGGCGGCACTGCCGACGGCGGGCGCGGTGGTGGTTATCGACCTATCGCAGGTGACGTTCTTCGGCGTCGCCGGGCTGCGGGTGTTGATGGAGGCCCGATCCTGGTTCGGCCACAGCGGCCGTCGACTCCAGTTGATCACGGGCCCGCGCTGCGTGGATCGGTTACTCGAGGTCGCAGGTCATGCCGCGGTCTTCGATGTCATCCCGAGCCTCGCCGCGGTCGCGCGGCCGAAACCGCTCGAGTTTGCTCGCGCGAGCGCCTGATAGTCGAAACGTGGGTGCGGCAGTCGAATTCGACTGCCGCACCCACGGTCTGTGTGGACTCAGGATGCTTCGTTGCGCATATCGTCCTGGCTCCAGTAGGCGCGCATGGCGATGATCTTGCCCTCGTCGTCGAAGTCCATCGCATCGATGGGTGAGAGGGTGAAGCGCTGATCGCCGGACTTGGTGACGACGGTGAACATGAAGGCGGCGTGATTGCCTGCGATTCGAACCGAATCCGTGTGCAGCTCGGTTTCCCGATCGAGGTTTCCGAGCACCTCGTAGAACTCGCGAATGGCGTCGTGCCCGCGCTTGGGTTCGGTGCCGATCGGGTCCTCCACCACCGCATCGGGTGCGTAGAGGTCGATGATCGCCTCGGTCGGGCCGGAACCGACCAACTTCACGTACTGTGCGATCACATCGCGGATCTTGGCTGCCATGGAAAACCTCTCACGAATTGAAACGTGTTCTAACTCTGAGCGTAGCAGCGTCCGGTGATCGCGTGACATGGAATCCCGTTGGCTGGGCGGACGTACTGGCGCAGATGCCCCCCGCGCCAGCACTCGTCGGACTGTATTGCGCACCGAACGGGCCCATCCCTCGCCCCCTCGGCAATCTTGTTGGCGCGCTGGTGCTGCTGGATACGGTGACGACCGCTTGTCACATCACTGTGCCGCCCGATCGTGCCCGGGCTCGGAGTCGCCATTGACTCCCTGGTTCGCCGTTGAACCTTCTGTCCCGCACTTGTGCGTCTGCTTTTGGTGTCGCCAGAAACCCTCCGTGTGTTACCGCCGCCACAGCTTTTTGGATTCCTTTTGTCCTTTCGCCTGGTCCGCACGGATCTTCAGCCCGGTGGGGCGGGGGTGTTTCAGAAAACTCGTCGCTATTTCTCGCTGCTCGAACCCGGTGTGTCGAGCTTGTGTGGTGCTCGTCGTGCTGTTTACTCGGTCCGGTCAACCAGATGTTCGAGTGACGAGTGAAAGCGGAGGAGACATGGCACTGCCTACCATGACCGCGGAACAGCGCACTGAGGCGTTGGCCAAGGCGGCTGCGGTCCGCAAGGCGCGCTCCGAACTGATCGGCAAGGTGAAGGCCGGCAAGGTTTCGGTCGCCGACCTGTTGAAGAAGGCGGACAGCGATGACCTGGTCAAGAAGACCAAGGTCGCTGCCGTGATCAAGGCGCTGCCCGGTGTCGGACCGGTCAAGGCGGCCAAACTGATGGACCAGGCGGAGATTCCCGAGGACCGCCGGATCGGTGGACTCGGCGCCCGCCAGCGTGCGGCGTTGCTCGAAGCGTTGAAGGACTGACAAGTAAAGTCGGACCATGATCGGGGAACGAACGCTTACGTCGGTGGCGTGGCTATGTGTCGAGAACGGCCGCTTACTCGCGGTCCGGACCGAGGGACGCGACGCCTTCTATCTGCCGGGCGGCAAGCCCGAGCCCGGAGAAACCCTGGCGGGAGCGCTCGTTCGGGAGGTTCGCGAGGAAGTCGGCGTCGAATTGGAGGCGCACCGGATCACGCCCGTGGTGACGATTACTGCCCCTGCCCACGGGCGTCCCGGAACGCTGGTCGAGATGCACTGCTTCCGCGCACCCGGTCACGGCGCGCCGGCTCCGGCGGCGGAGATCGCCGAGATGGCCTGGCTCGGACCGGACGACGGACACCGGTGTGCGCCGGCCGTTGTGCAGGCCCTCGACCATTTGACCGAGGTCGGAGGTTGGCACGCGTCCTGAACGCTCACTTCGCACGGAGAACGCCCCACAGCATGCGCTGTGGGGCGTCACTGTTTCGGCGGTCTAGCGATTCGTGCGGCGGCGGGGGCGTTGGAAGGTGATCGGGGCGGGATCGCGCAACTGCGGCCCACGCGGGGTGACCAGGATCAGGGCCAGACCGAGCGCGACGATCAGCGCCGCACCGATGACGCTGACGGTGAAACTGGCCCCGCCCATATCGGCGGGTTTGTGGAAGGCGTGATAGATCAGGTGCGGAAGGCCGAAGACCAGCCAGCCCAGGCCCGCGACCTGGGCGAGTGCGCTGCCGCCGAGGAATAGCGCGGCCAGTGTCACTGCGGTGAGCGCCAGGAAGAACGAGCCGACATCGGAGGCCAGATGGTGGTTGTACGGGCCGTCCGCGGAGATCCACTGCATGCCGAAGCCGGGAAAGCTGGTGTACCAGGAGTACGGTGCCGAGACCGCCCACAGCCCGACGACTGCGCCCTGAAATGCCAATATCCCCAACATGATTCGCACCGCGAGCCAGCGATTGCGCTGCTGTTCGAACCGCATCCGCACGCGTAGCCCACCGGATTTGCCATCTACCGTGATCCGCATCGGTCTCTCCGTTCATCGCCGAACCAGGGATCTGGTGCTGCAACCGTAGGTCGGACCTCGGGTCACGATCAATAGGCGGCGACCTCGTCGGTGATGGTCAGCCGGTCCGCGCGGGAGTAGATGTTCATGGTGTCCCCGCGCAGGAAGCCGACCAGGGTGAGGCCGGATTCGGCGGCCAGATCGATGGCCAGCGAGCTGGGGGCCGAGACGGCGCCGAGCATCGGGATGCCCGCCATCACGGCCTTCTGGACCAGTTCGAAGGACGCCCTGCCGCTCACGATGAGCACGAGATCGTTTGCGGGGATGCGGTTTTCGAGCACGGCCCAGCCCAGTACCTTGTCGACGGCGTTATGCCTGCCGATGTCCTCGCGCACGGCGAGTGCGGTGCCGTCGGTGGTGAACAGTCCCGCGGCGTGCAGACCGCCGGTGGCGTCGAAAACCGTTTGGCGGATGCGCAATTGGTCCGGCATGGCAGCGAGGGTTTCGGTGTCGACGGTGATCGAGGTGGTCGGCAGCGGAAATCTGGTCTGGGTGCGGACCTCCTCGAGTGCGGTTTTGCCGCAGAGGCCGCATGCGCCGGTGGTGAGGAAGTTGCGGCCGTGCACTGGGATCGGGTTGCGCAGGTGGACATCGAGGACGTTGTAGGTGTTCTGCCCGTTCTCGTCGGTGCCCGCGCAGTAGCGCGCGCTCACCACATCCTCGGCGGTTCGAATAATGCCTTCGCCCAGGAGGAATCCGTGCACCAACTCGATATCGCTGCCCGGGGTGCGCATGGTGACGGTGAGCGATTGGCCGTCGAGGCGCAACTCCAACGGTTCTTCTACCGCGACGGAATCCGGGCGTTCGATCACGCCGTTGGGCGAGATGCGGCGCGTCTTGCGGCGCGCGGTCACTCTACTCACGATGGCTGCCCCACATGGACGTGCGGCTCCACCCGGATGGTCACGGCCTTGGACACCGGGGTATTGGACCGTGCCGCAACGTGATCCAGCGGAACCAGTGGATTGGTCTCGGGATAGTAGGCGGCGGCATTGCCGCGCGGGGTCGAGTATTCGACGATGCGGAAGCCGGTCACCTTGCGCTCGGTGCCGTCGGTCCATTCGGAGACCAGGTCCACCAGATCACCGTCCACGAATCCGAATTCGGTGATGTCGTCGATATTCATCAGGATCACCTTGCGGCCGCCGTGCACACCGCGATATCGGTCGTCCAAGCCGTAGATGGTGGTGTTGTACTGGTCGTGGCTGCGCAGGGTCTGCAGGATCAACCGGCCTTCGGGCACCGGGACCCAGGTCAATTCGTTCACCGCGAAATTAGCTTTGCCGGTGGCGGTGTGGAATTCACGGGAGTCGCGCGGGGGATGCGGCAATACGAAGCCGTTGCGGTCGCGCACCCGCTTGTTGTAGTCGTCGCAGCCGGGGACGACTCGGGCGATCGCATCGCGGATCTTGTCGTAATCCTGCTGATACTGCTCCCATGGCACCGGGTGCCCGGCGCCGAACAGCGTCTGTGCGAGTTCGCAGACGATGGCGACCTCGCTGCGCAATTGCTCGCTGACCGGCTTCAGCCGACCGGTGGACAGATGCACCATCGACATCGAATCCTCCACCGACACTTGCTGTTTCGTGCCGTTCTGCAGGTCGAGATCGGTGCGGCCGAGGGTGGGCAGGATGAGTGCGGTCGCGCCGTGTACGACGTGGCTGCGGTTGAGTTTGGTGGAGACTTGCACGGTCAGCGCGCAACTGCGCAGCGCGGCCTCGGTCACCCCGGTATCCGGGGTGGCGGACACGAAATTGCCGCCCATGCCGATGAACACCTGTGCCGCACCCGCGCGCATGGCCCGGATGGCATCGACGGTGTCGTAGCCGTGTTCGCGCGGGCTGGTGATGCCGAATTCGCGGTCGAGTGCGTCGAGGAACGTGTCGGGCATCTTCTCCCAGATGCCCATCGTGCGGTCGCCCTGGACGTTGGAGTGGCCGCGCACCGGACAGACGCCCGCACCGGGCTTGCCGATCATGCCGCGCAGCAACAGCAGATTGGTCGCCTCCTCGATGGTGGCGACGCCGTGCTTCTGCTGGGTCAGGCCCATTGCCCAGCAGATGATGATGTTCTTCGATTCGGCCAAAAGTGTTGCGGTGCGGTACAAATCGTCGTCGGTGAGCCCGGTTGCCGCCCGCACCGTGCCGAGATCGACTGCGCGCGCATTCTTTTCGTATTCGGTGAAGCCCGCGCAATGCGCATCGACGAATTCGCGGTCGACCACCGTGCCCGGTGCGCGGTCCTCGGCCTCGAACAGGAGTTTGCCCAAGCCCTGGAACAGCGCCATATCACCGCCGAGCCGGATCTGCAGGAAGTCGTCGGCAATGGTGACGCCGCTGGTGAAACCCTTGACCGTCTGTGGGTCGCGGAAGCCGAGCAGTCCGGTCTCCGGCAGCGGGTTGACCGCGATGACCTTGGCGCCGTTCGCCTTCGCGTCCGCCAGCGCGCTGAGCATGCGCGGATGATTGGTGCCCGGATTCTGGCCCGCGACGATGATCAGATCGGCCTTGCCGAAGTCGTCGATCGAGACCGAACCTTTGCCGATGCCGATGGAGCTGGTCAGCGCGGCGCCCGAGGATTCGTGGCACATATTCGAACAGTCCGGCAGATTATTCGTGCCGAAGCTGCGGACCAGCAGTTGGTAGAGGAATGCGGTCTCGTTGGCGGTGCGGCCGGAGGTGTAGAACAGGGCCTCATCGGGGGAGGTCAGCGCGCGCAGGTGCTCGACGATGAGTTGGTAGGCGTCGTCCCACTCGATGGGCGTGTAATGGGTCGCGCCGGTGCGAAGCACCATCGGATGGGTGAGGCGGCCCTGCTGGCCGAGCCAGTAACCGGATTTGCTCGCCAGTTCCTCGATCGAATGCCGAGCGAAGAATTCGGGGGTGACGGTGCGCAGCGTCGCCTCCTCGGCGACGGCCTTGGCGCCGTTCTCGCAGAACTCGGCCGGTCGGCGATGCCCGGTCGGCTCCGGCCAGGCGCAGCCCGGGCAGTCGAAGCCGTGCACCTGGTTGAGGCGGGCCAAGGTGCGCGCGGTGCGCAGCACCCCCATCTCCTCGACCCCGCGTTTGAGCGCAACAGCCACAGCTGTCACCCCCGCCGCCTGCTCCTTCGGCTGGGTGACGGTCAATTCGGACTCGTCGATGTCCTGTGTCGGCCCATTGCGGTGCATGCCCGATATTGTCCTCTCCCCGCGAAGTTTGTCGCGGACCCACCCTTTGTCCTGATCCCGGGTGCTCATGTTGCGGCTCCTGCCCGACGGGTACCACCTGGTTCGGATCGTATGCATCAGTGGCTGGTCGGTGTCGGTTACATCGGTGACGCTACCTGGTAGCCAGCGGTTTTCGCCTGGTTCGGGCTCGGCGAGAAGGCTCCGCGCCGGTGCGTGCGGGCTTTACCATTGCTACTGATCAAATCGATCTGAGGCATGGGCGATGGGGACGCTGGCGGCGGCACGGGAGCTGTGCCGGCTGCCGTTGCGGGTGCCCGCGTGCGCCTCCTGCGTCGGGCAGGTCTGGTGTTGGTCGGGCCGATGGTACGAGCTGCTCAGGAGCGGCGGCGTTTGCTGGTGGCCTCGGTCGGGTGTTTCGGGTGGGCCTCGGTGCGGTAGGTGAGGATGCGTTGGCCTATGCGGAGGCTCCAACCGGGATGCAACTCGGTGGGGGTGGTGCCGATGCGGGTCCATTCGTCGGCGCCGGGGGCGGCGATGAAAGTGCCTGCGGGGGTTGCGGCGTCGCGGACGTAGACCTTGCCGCGGTCGACCGAGACATATGCGTGCACCCGCGAGACGTGACGGTCGCGCGGGACCGCAAGGGGCGTGGCCGTGGCGGCACGCACCGTCTCGTCGATCATCGGGCTGCGGCCGACAACATACGGTCGGTCCAGCGGAAACGCGGAGCCATCCGCGAGAACCAGGGCGCCGACGGGCTGTCCCGCCCCCAAGTTTTCCGGGTTTTTCGCGCTGCCTACCGGTCGTAATGGTCGCGGTCGTACCCCCTGCAACGCCGGAATCTTGTGCAGTGCAATCGGTTCCGGCCGCGCTGCCACACCCGACCGTGTTCCGGCGGCCTCATCGCGTTCCTGGGCGGACATGGCCTGGGTACTGATTTCCTCCGGTGCGCCTACCTGCCCGGATTCACCGGACGGTGCCGAACTACTCGGCCGCGCCTCCGACGATGCTTCGATCGGCTGGGCATCGGCCTTCGATCCGGTAGCCGCGGCCTTATCGATCGCCTCGCCGAATCCGACGGCCTGCGTGGCCGATCGTTGCGAGGACCGGCCGGACTGCATCGATCCGGTGGGGCCAGCCTTTTCGGTTGGCTCGTCGTGTGCGGTGGGTTCGGTGCGGGATTGCGGGGACCGGCCGGAGTGCATTGATCCGGATGTGCGCACGGTCTCGGCGGCTTGTGCTGAGTTGCTGAGCTGGGCAGATCTCGTGTGGCGGGGAGTGCCGACGCGTTGCCCGGTCGGGGTGGGCTCGGATTTCGCCGGCTCGCGCAGGGCTTCCAATCCGGCCGGAGCGGTGGGTGGCGGCTCGGCGGTGGAGGTGGCGGTGGTGCGGGCTCGGGCGGGTGTGGATTTTCCGGTGCGGCGGGCGGCCATTCGCAGGACGAAGCCGCTGCCTGGGACGATTCCGGCGCGCAGGTCGGTGCGTGGGAGTTCGTGGATCGGGAAGGCGGTATCGCCGCCGACCGAGATCCGGCGCACCGGTTCTCGCACGATTTCGTCTACCCAGGTGAACGCGCGGGCTCCGGAAAGTCGCCGGGTTCCTTCCGCGCCTTGGATCTCCGCGCTGACCTGTCCGCGCAGCAGAATGACAGTACCGTCGGCCGTCGGTGCGATGACGCCGAACGGTGGCGGTTCGGAATTGCCGCCGAAAACCACTGCGGCCAGCCGCTGCGCGATCGCCGCCCCGGGATGGCGCGTATCGGCCACCGCCTCGATCGCACCGAGTATGCGGTCCGTGGAAGGGGTTTCGCCCGCGAGATACACGACGACCGCACCGAATCGTGCGATCAGACCATCGCCGAGCGCGATCCCCACCGTAGACGCGTCATTCCGCACTCGCGCCTCCTTCCCCGACCACTACCGGCGTCCAGCATAGAACGTGCCCAACACCCGACACCGGCCCTTGCGAGCGCGCGCGCAATGATCTCTATCCGCTCCGATCGCCGAAGTGTCGTGCATCACTCCAGATGGGTGGCGCGGCATCAGGTCCGGTTCTCGCCGAGAGCAGTCGAAACGCGGCACGACACGTCCTGCGGCACCGCCATATGACTGTGCTCGACGGATCGCGATTGCCTCAGAAAGGTTCAGCGGTGAGGGGGTGATCGGGGTGGGAATGCCATCGCAGCGGCGCCAGTAGTGAGGAGCCCGTCGGCGTAGCGGGCGGGAATGAATTCGGCCATCTCCTGTCGCCACGCGCATACAACACCAGGGACACCAACGAGCAGGACTATGTCGCCGAGGTCGCCCGGCACTTCGCCGAACTCCCCCGCCGACCGATACCCGACGCTGGTCGGCATGCGCGAACAGATGCCGGCGGGCGGTGGCGACGATCGGTCCCTGCTGGGCGCTGCGTGCACTGGTCAACGGCATCCTGGCGACTCCGGTCGAATGAATGTCGTGGGAGAATTGTCCATGCGGATGATTCGACCGGCGGTCGAGGACGACCTGCCGACACTGCAAGATATCGAGCGTGTGGCGGGTAAACCATTCGCCGACATCGGCATGATGGCCGTTGCCGATGACGAGCCGCCGTCACTGGATACGCTCCGGGATTTCCAGCGGGCGGGGCGCGCCTGGATCTACCCCGATGACGCGGGCCGCCCGATCGGCTATCTGATCCTCGGAATCGTCGACGGTAACGCCCACATCGACCAGGTCTCGGTGGATCCGGATCACGCGGGCAAGCGGATCGGCAAGCGGCTCATCGACCATGCCGTGCGCTGGGCGAAAGCCCAAGGGATCCGGGCGATCACGCTGACCACCTTCGTAGATGTGGCCTGGAACGGCCCGTATTACGAACGGCTCGGCTTCCGCTTTCTGACCGCCGCCGAGGAGACTGCGGAACTACGCGAAATTCGTGCCGCCGAGGCCGCGCACGGCCTCGACCTCTGGCCGCGCGCCGCCATGCGAGCCGAACTCGACGCCTGGCAGTTGGACTGAAGCTAATGCTGCCGCGCGAAGGCTGCCTCCGCCGCGGGTAGGGCCGCGGCGCGGTCCTCGGGGACGAGACCGATCCGGGTGCGGCGGTCCAGCAGATCGTCGGTGTCGAGCGCGCCTTCGTGTGTGATCGCGAAGGCGAATTCGGCTGCGGTGACGTCGCGTCCGGGCGCGACCTGTTCGGCCAGGGCGGGATTCCGGTCGGCCAGTTCGAGTAGGGCCACGGACTCGCTGCCGTAGCGCTCGACCAGCACGGTCGGGGCGTTGATGCGGTCGCGTGCGGCGCCGGAGACCGCGCCGACCAACGGAAGTCGCTCGGTTCGGCACGGCCAAGCGATGAGGTTGCCATGCGCGGTGGCCGCGTCGACGGCGTCCTCGGCCATCTGGCGGTAGGTGGTGAGTTTGCCTCCGACAATGGTGACGACGCCGGTGGGGGAGTGCAGGACCGCGTGTCGGCGGGAAATATCGGCGGTGCTGTTACCGGACGTCTTCAGTAGCGGGCGCAGTCCGGCGTAGGTTCCGCGAATATCCTTGCGGGCCAATGGCTCTCGTAGAGCAATGTTGATGGTATCGAGAAGGAAATCGATTTCCGTTTCGGTGGGCTTCGGCTCGTCGGGGACCGGACCGGGGGCGTCCTCATCGGTGAGACCGACGTAGACCCGACCGTGCGCGGCGGGGAAGGCGAAGACGAAGCGGCTGGTGCTGCCGGGTACGGGGACGGTCAGCGAGGCGGTCAGACCGCCGAATGATTCGGCGTCGAAGACCAGGTGGGCGCCGCGGCTCGGGCGCAGTTCGATGCTCGGGTCGACTTGGTCGGCCCAGACGCCGGTGGCATTGATGACCGTGCGCGTCCGGACGGACATGGTGTCGCCGGTCAGGGTGTCGCGCAGGGTGGCCGAATCTCCGGTCACGTCAAGGGCTTCCACGCGGGTGAGGACCGTTGCGCCCTGTGCGGCCGCGGTCCGCGCGAGCGCCACTACCAGGCGCGCATCGTCCACCAGCTGTCCATCCCAAGCCTGCAGGCCGCCACGCAACCCGTCGCGACGCACGGTCGGCGCCAACCGCAGCGCCTCGGCGGTTGCGACCCGACGCGAACGCGGCAGTGTCCCAGGCGAAGTGCCCGCACTGCGGCGCAGCACATCTCCGGCGACGAAGCCCGCGCGAATCAAAGTCCGTTGTGCGATACCGATTTCCGGAAGCAGCGGCACCAGCTGCGGCAGGGGGCGAACGAGATGCGGTGCGGTGGTGGTGATCAGAATCCCACGCTCGACCGCACTTTCGTGTGCGATGCCGACCTGTCCGCTGGCCAGATACCGGAGTCCGCCGTGCACCAGCTTCGAACTCCACCGGCTCGTGCCGAACGCCAGATCGTGCCGCTCCACCAGCACGGTTCGCAACCCGCGTGCGGCGGCATCGAGCGCCGCACCGGCACCGGTCACGCCGCCGCCGATCACCAGCACATCGATTTCGCCGCCGTCGCCGAGCAGCTGCAGCTCACGGTTTCGGCGTCCGGCATTCAGCGCGGAATTGCCGTGGGTATCAGCCGAATTAGCGGTCATTACAATCCTTTTCGATTGCCTGAGGAGGTCATCGCGAGTTGTCGACGGGAGCCAGGTAGCCATCTATCGCACGGGTCAATTCGGTATCGAGCGCGGGCCCGGTCAGCAGCGGCGCGACCGTACCGGCCGATTGCACCGCCGACTGCGCGATGAGCAGCAGCATTGTCGCCATCTGTACTGGATCACCGGCGCGAATCGTGCTGTCCCGGTGGCCTTCCCGGATGCCCGCACTGAACAGCTCGACCAGCGCGCGCTGGTTGCGGCCGAGGCGGCCGAAGACATAGGTCAGCATCAGATCGGTATCGGTGCGAAAGATCTTGCCGAACAACGGATTCGAGCGAATTGTGGCCGACCCGGCAACCACGCCCTCGACCAGCCTGGTGCGCGCATCGCCTGCGGTCGGCATGGCGTCGGCGACGATCGCGCGCAGTTCGCGCACCAGCAGTTCAGCCACCAGCGATCCGGTATCGGGCCAGCGCCGGTAGACGGTCGGTCTGCTGACGCCGGCGCGCCGGGCCACCTCGGTGAGCGTGGTGCGGCGCACCCCGAACTCCTCCACGCAGGCCCTGGCCGCGTCGAGGATCGCGAGATCGGTCGCCGAGAGCGCGTCATCGGGGGCGGAGGCCGGGGAGGTCATCGAGTATCACCACCATGTCTGATCGTTACTGCTTGACAGTCTATGTCAAACTGTAACGCATGGTCGAGACGCAACAGCACACCGACGAAATCGGATCGTCCGGGACCGGGGCGCCCGCCGCAAACCCGGGCGCGCCGACGTACGCGGCGAGTATGGTTTGGGACGCCTGGGGCATCCCCGCCGGACACAAGCCGCTTTCGGCTTCGATCCGGAACCTGTTGACACAGGTATTCGGAGTGTCCGGTGATCCGGTGGCGCGCCGCGATGAGGGCGATGTGCCGCTACGTGAGTCGACACTGACGCCGGCTCAACGGGACGGGTTGGTCGCGGTGGTCGGCGTGGGCGGCATTTCGGTCGACCACCACGATCGTCTGCTGCACGCGGGCGGTAAGAGCACCCCTGACCTGCTGCGTCGTCGCGCCGCTGGTCCGCAGGACGCCCCGGATGCCGTCGTCTTCCCCGCCGATCACGAGCAAGTACTCGCGGTGCTCGGTTACTGCGCCGACAATGCCATCGCGGTCGTCCCCTTCGGTGGCGGTACCAGCGTGGTCGGTGGCGTCGATCCGGTCCGCGGTCGCTTCGACACCGTCATCGCGCTGGATCTGCGCCGCCTGGACGGTATTTCGGAGATCGACCCGGTCAGCGGCACGGCAACCCTCGGCGCGGGACTAACCGGCCCCAAGGCCGAGGAACTGCTTGCCGCCCATGGACTTTCGCTCGGCCACTTCCCGCAGAGCTTCGAATTCGCCAGCATCGGCGGATTCGCTGCAACCCGGTCCTCCGGTCAGGCATCGGCGGGCTACGGCCGCTTCGACGACATGGTCCAGCGCCTGAAGATCGCGACCCCCAGCGGCACCATCGAACTCGGCCGCGCACCCGCCTCCGCCGCGGGCCCGGACCTGCGTGAACTGTTCGTCGGGTCGGAGGGTGCGCTCGGTGTGATCACGGAGGTCACGCTGCGGGTGCATCCGATGCCGGAGACCATCGGCTACCAGGCGTGGTCGTTTCCGGACTTCGAAACCGGAGCCGCCGCACTGCGGTCGGTGGTCCAGGCTGGCGCGGCACCGACGGTGTTGCGCCTCTCGGATGAGGTCGAGACCGGCGTCAACCTGGCCCGATCCGCGGATATCGGTGGTGAGGCGGTGGCGGGTTGCCTTGCCATCACCACCTTCGAAGGCACCGAGGCCCATGTCGCGGCCCGCCGCGCCGAGGCGGGTGCACTGCTCATCGAGGCAGGCGGGAAGGCGCTCGGCCGGATTCCGGCCGAGGAGTGGGAGCACGGGCGTTTCGCCGCGCCCTATATGCGCGATGCGCTGCTCGATCTCGGCGTGCTGTGCGAAACCCTGGAAACCGCGACCACCTGGTCGAAGCTGGTCGAGCTCAAGGCGAAGGTGACCACGGCACTGACGGATTCGCTTACCGGGCAGGGCACCCCGCCGCTGGTGATGTGCCACATCTCGCACACCTATCCGACCGGAGCTTCGCTGTATTTCACCGTCATCGCCAAGCAGTTGGACGATCCGATCGCCCAGTGGCACACCGTGAAACGCGCGGTCGGTGACGCGATCGTGGCCGCGGGCGGGACCATCACCCACCATCACGCGGTCGGCACCGACCACCGCCCATGGATTCCGGACGAGATCGGCGATCTGGGCGTGCGGGTGCTGCGCGCGGTGAAGCGGGAACTGGATCCCGCGGGCATCCTCAACCCCGGAAAGCTGGTCCCGTGACACAGGATTCGCGCCCGGTGCGTGCGGTAACCGTGGTGACCAACCCGCAGTCCGGTGTCGGCAGAGGGCAGGAGGTGGCCGCGGCCGCGCTGGCGCGCTTCGCCGCACAGGGTATCGAGGTCACCGAGGTGCGCGCACCTTCGGCCGCCGAATCCGTGCGTCAGGTCCGGGATTCGCTCACCGGAAGCGCCGAGCCGGACGCGGTGGTCTGTATCGGCGGCGACGGGATGATGAACGTCGTACTGGATGCCATCGCGCAGACGGGCGTGCCGCTCGGTTTGGTCCCGGCGGGCACCGGTAACGATCTCGCGCGCGAGATCGGCGTTCCCACCAACGATCCCGTCGCGGCCGCGGACCTGATCCTCGGCGGTCGCACCCGCACCATCGACCTCGGCCGCATCGAATCGCCAGTCCCCGGATTCACCCCCAAGTGGTTCGCCACCGTCACCGGCACCGGCTTCGACGCGCGAGTCACCCTGCGCGCCAACGATATGCGCTGGCCCAAGGGCCCGCTGCGCTACACCTTCGCCGCACTGGCCGAGATCTCCGGCCGCTTCGCCGTGCCGTACCGAATCGAGCTGTCCGGCGTCGTGCCCGGCGCACTCGACAATCCCGACGCCGACACCGTCATCGAGACCGCCGCCGTCATGGTGGCCATCGGCAATACCCGCACCTACGGCGGCGGCATGCGCGTCTGTCCGGACGCGGTCATGGACGACGGGCTACTGGATCTGACTGTCGTAGGCGCGGTTTCGCGCCTGGATATGCTTCGCCTGCTGCCGGCACTGTCGGCGGGTAAGCGAATCGATCACCCGGAGTCCAAGCAGTATCGCGTCGCCCAGGTGACATTGACCGCTCCCGGCGCTCCCGCCACCGCAGACGGCGAACCGGCGGGCACCCTCCCCGTCTCGCTCCGCGCGGTCCCCGGCGCGCTTACCGTGCTGGTTCCATGATTGCTACTGGTCAAGCCGCGAAACTGACCCGGCCCAGGTGGTCGACGGCGGTCCGGTCGAGCACGATCGTCGACACCGGCTCGGGCGGAAGTGGCCGGCCGGAGTCGACGGTGCGGATGAGGCGATCCCAGCGTCGGCAGTGCAGGGTGAAGAAGATCGGATTGATCCGGCGGCCGCGGGCGTGCTGACCGGCGCGCGCGACACCGGCGGGCACATCGAGCAGGATCACGTGTAGCTCCCGGCCGTAGCGCGTCGCCCAGCGACCGATCATTCGTCGGGCCCAGCCGAAGGTGGCGCAATCATGGATCACGACCGGTCCGGCACCGTCTCGCAGCGCGGCCCGGATTCCGGCGTAATGCGCGACGTGCACCACCGGCCGCCACAGCGGATACGGGAGTCGACCTAGCTTGTGCCGCCATCGATTTCGGGAATGGTGTGAATCCAGCACCACCGTGCCCCCTGGGCCGCGCGGCGGCTCCTCGGCATCGGCCTGCGCGCCGAAGAACAATCGCAACGCCGTGCTCTTGCCCGCTCCCGGAATCCCGGCCACGAGCAGCGCCGACCGCGCCGGATACCGCAGTTCCTCGATCGTGCGGCCGCGCAGATCGTGCACGGAATCCGGTGTTACGACGCGGATATCGGGGAGTCGCGGTTGCGAACCGGGATAAGGCGAATCAAGCGGAGGGTTCACTCTTCCAGGCTCCCCAGCCAGATTCGATTAGGCAACCGGGAAAACCCTGATTTTGCTGGCTATTTCGAGAGGTGGGGTACCGCCCGTCACGCCCAGGGGTCATCCCCCACTGCGGACCCCCGATCGCGCACAAGCACAGCCGGGTTGTCACTGCCCTTCCAGTCGGCCCAGCATCCCGGGTGTCCGGGCATCAGACGCGGGAGAAAGTGCCGTTCGGGTGACCACGTAATGAACTCGTCAAGAAGCTGAGAATTAGTTGTGGATTCGGGGCTCGGGCCGGTTTCGGCGGTAAGCTCTCCAGGTGTAGGCGGAGTCTTCGGTGTCCCTCATCCACCGAAGACTCCGCCACTTTATGCCCCGGCCCTTTTATGAGCTCAGCGGGCATCCCACTAGAATGCCTGGGTGACCAGCGCAGCCCCTGACAACACGCGTAATCGTGCCGATGCCCTCCCCAAGAGCTGGGTTCCCAGCGAGGTGGAGGCCGAGCTGTACGAGCGCTGGGTAGCGGCTGGTTACTTCGCCGCCGACCCCGCCGGTGACAAGCCCGGTTACTCGATCGTGCTGCCCCCGCCCAACGTCACCGGCAGCCTGCACATGGGCCACGCGCTCGACCACACCCTGATGGACACCCTCTCGCGCCGCAAGCGCATGCAGGGTTACGAGGTGCTGTGGCTGCCGGGCATGGACCACGCGGGCATCGCCACCCAGACCATCGTGGAGAAGCAACTCGCGGTCGACGGCAAGACCAAGGAAGACTTCGGCCGCGAACTGTTCATCGACAAAGTCTGGGACTGGAAGCGCGAATCCGGCGGACAGATCCAGTGGCAGATGCGCGCCCTCGGCGACGGCGTCGACTGGAGCCGCGACCGCTTCACCATGGACGACGGGCTCTCGCGGGCCGTGCAGACCATCTTCAAGCGCCTGTACGACGCGGGCCTGATCTACCGGGCGGAGCGTCTGGTCAACTGGTCGCCGCAACTGCGCACCGCCATCTCCGATATCGAGGTCAAGTTCGAGGACGTCGAGGGCGAGCTGGTTTCGCTGCGCTATGGCTCGCTGAAAGATGATGAGCCGCATGTGATCGTGGCCACCACCCGGGTGGAGACCATGCTCGGTGATACCGCGGTGGCCGTGCATCCGGAGGATCCGCGCTACCAGGATCTGATCGGCAGCACTCTCGAACATCCGATCACCGGACGTCAGATCCCGATCATCGCCGACGACTACGTCGATCCCGAATTCGGTACCGGTGCAGTGAAGATCACGCCCGCGCACGACCCCAACGACTTCGAGATGGGCCTGCGGCACAACCTGCCCATGCCGAACATCATGGACGAGCGCGCCCGGATTACCGGCACCGGAACCGAATTCGACGGTATGGACCGGTTCGAAGCGCGGGTCAAGGTGCGCGAGCGGCTCGCGGCCGAGGGCCGGATCGCCGCCGAGAAGCGGCCGTACCTGCACAGCGTCGGACATTCCGAGCGCAGCGGCGAAGCGATCGAACCGCGCCTTTCCATGCAGTGGTGGGTCAAGGTGGAGTCGCTGGCCAAGGCCGCCGGTAACGCGGTTCGCAACGGCGACACCGTGATCCACCCGACCAGCCAGGAACCGCGCTGGTTCGAATGGGTCGACAACATGCACGACTGGTGCATTTCGCGGCAGCTGTGGTGGGGCCACCGCATCCCGATCTGGTACGGCCCCGACGGCGAGGTGGTCTGCGTCGGTCCGGACGAGACCGCCCCCGAGGGCTGGGTGCAGGACCCGGATGTGCTCGACACCTGGTTCTCCTCCGGCCTGTGGCCCTTCTCCACCATGGGCTGGCCCGATTCCACCGAGGAGCTCCAGAAGTTCTATCCGACAAGCGTTCTCGTCACCGGCTACGACATCCTGTTCTTCTGGGTGGCCCGGATGATGATGTTCGGCACCTTCGTCTCCGACGATCACGTGCTCACCGCGGGCAAGGCCGGCGCGAAGCAGGTGCCGTTCAAGGATGTGTTCCTGCACGGCCTGATTCGCGATCAGTACGGCAAGAAGATGTCCAAATCGCGCGGCAACGGCATCGACCCGCTCGACTGGATCAACTCCTACGGCGCGGACGCGCTGCGCTTCACGCTGGCGCGCGGTGCACAGCCCGGCGGCGACCTCTCGGTCGGCGAATCGCATGCCCTTGCCTCGCGCAGCTTCGTCACGAAACTGTTCAACGCCACCAAATTCGCGCTCATGAACGGCGCACAGGCCGGCGCGATGCCCGATCGGATCGAACTCACCGACGCCGACCGCTGGATCATCGATCGGCTCGACCAGGTTCGCGCCGAGGTGGATTCGGCCTTCGACGCCTACGAATTCGGCAAAGCCTGCGAGGCGCTGTACCACTTCGCCTGGGACGAGCTGTGCGACTGGTATCTGGAACTGTCCAAGGTGCAGTTCGCCGCCGGTGGTTCGCGCGCCGAGTCGACGAGCATCGTGCTCGGCAATGTGCTCGACGCGGTGCTGCGGCTGCTGCATCCGGTCATCCCTTTCGTCACCGAATCGCTGTGGCGGGCGCTGACCGGCGGCGAATCCGTCGTCGTCGCCACCTGGCCGGAGGCCACCGGTGTGGCCGCGGATGTGATTGCCACACAACGGATTTCGGATGCACAGCGCCTGATCACCGAGATCCGTCGCTTCCGCAGCGACCAGGGCCTGGCCGATAAACAGAAGGTGGCGGCCAAGCTGATCGGCTTGGATACCGCCGGCCTCACCGAACTGCACGATTCGGTGACCAACCTGGCCAGGCTCACCGAGCCCGGTGCCGAATTCGCCGCGACCGCCTCGGTCGAGGTGCGTCTGAGCGGGTCCACCGTGACGGTCGAACTCGACACCTCCGGCGCGGTCGACCTCGATGCCGAACGCCGCCGCCTGGAGAAGGACCTCGCCGCGGCCGAGAAGGAATTGGCCACCACCACAGCCAAACTCGGCAACGAGGCGTTCCTGGCCAAGGCGCCGGATCAGGTGGTCGACAAGATCAAGGGACGTCGCGATGTCGCCGAGGGCGAGGTCGCGCGCATCGGCGCCCGGCTCGCGGAGTTGAGCGGCAGATGAACGCCGAACCGGAACCCCAGTACGCCGACGACGAGCACCCGAAGCGGCGGCTCGGCTCAGGGCCGTCCCCGGTGGATCTGGCCGAAATGGCGTTGGTCGAGGCGGAATTGGATCGGCGCTGGCCGGAGACCAAGATCGAGCCCTCGCTCACCCGCATCGCGACGCTGATGGATCTGCTCGGCTCGCCCCAGCAGAACTACCCGGCCATCCACATCGCGGGCACCAACGGCAAGACCTCGGTGAGCAGGATGATCGATGCGCTGCTGACCGCGCTGCACCGGCGCACCGGCCGGATCACCAGCCCGCATCTGCAGCTGGCCACCGAGCGGATCAGCATCGACAACGCCCCGATCACCCCGGCCGAGTACGTAGAGACCTACCGCGAACTGCTGCCCTATATCGAAATGATCGATAAGCAGTCCGCCGCCGCGGACGGTCCGGCCATGAGCAAGTTCGAGGTGCTCACCGGCATGGCCTATGCCGCCTTCGCGGAGGCGCCGGTGGATGTCGCCGTCGTCGAGACCGGCATGGGCGGCCGTTGGGACGCGACCAATGTCATCGACGGACAGGTCGCGGTGATCACCCCGATCGGGCTGGACCACACCGATTTCCTCGGCGACGATCTCGCTTCCATCGCGGGGGAGAAGGCCGGGATCATCAAACGTGCCCCGGAGAGCCTGGTGCCGCGCGATACCGTCGCCGTCATCGCCGAACAGGAACCCGAGGCCATGGACGTGCTGCTGCGCCGGGCCGTCGAGGTCGATGCCGCGGTGGCGCGCGAGGGTTCGGAGTTCCGGGTGCTGGCCCGCCAGATCGCGGTCGGCGGCCAGCAGCTCGAATTACAGGGGCTCGGTGGGATTTACGACGAGATCTTCCTGCCGCTGCACGGTGAGCACCAGGCCCGCAATGCGGTACTCGCGCTGGCCGCGGTCGAGGCGTTCTTCGGTGCCGGTGCGGATCGGCAGCTCGATATCGAGGCCGTGCGGGCGGGCTTCGCGAATGTCACCAGCCCCGGCCGGATGGAGCGCATGCGCAATGCCCCGACCATCTTCATCGACGCCGCGCACAATCCGGCGGGCGCGCGGGCCCTGGCCGCGACGCTGACCGCGGAATTCGACTTCCGCAAGCTGGTCGGCGTCGTCGCTGTGCTCGGCGACAAGGACGTGGCGGGCATCCTGGACGCGCTGGAACCGGTATTCGACGAGATCGTCGTCACCAACAACGGTTCGCCGCGCGCCATGGATGTCGAACGCCTCGCCGACCTCGCGGTGCAGCGCTTCGGTGACGAACGAGTGGTCACCGCCGACACCCTGCCCGATGCGCTGGAAACGGCCATTGCCATTGCCGAGGAGGTCGGCGATGCGGGCGAGATGGTTTCCGGTGCGGGGGTCGTGGTAACCGGATCGGTGGTCACCGCCGGTGCGGCACGCGCCCTGTTCGGGAAGGACCCGGCATGAGCGTTCAGGCACGGAGGAGGCAGCGTGCGTAAACACGGAGGGCCCCGCGAATACTGCTATGAACACCGGATGAGCCGCGGTTCGGATGCGGCAGCATGAGTAAACACGTGGGGCCCGCGAATGCCGAGGAGGAGACAGCGTGACCGAGTCGACCGGCGACGCCGCCGAGCCCGCGCGGGCCGACGGCGAGCCGCAGGTCCCCCCGCCCGCCGCAGACCCGTGGAAGGGGCTGCGCGGCGTCATGGCGGGCACACTGATCCTCGAGGCGATCACGGTGTTGCTCGCATTGCCCGTGGTCGGGTCCGTCGGCGGCGGTATCGGCTGGTTCTCCGGCGGCTACCTCGTCGTCCTCGCGCTGGTGATGATCCTCGGCGCCGGACTGCAACGCCGCCCATGGGCCATCCCGTTCAATCTGGGCCTGCAAGTCCTGCTGATCCTCGGCGTCTTCGTGCACATCTCCATCGGCGTCATGGGTGTCTTCTTCGCCGTCGTCTGGGGTTTCATCCTGGTGCTGCGTGCCGACGTCAAGCGCCGGATGGAACTCGGCCTGCTGCCCAGTCAACGCTAGCCACTGCTTGCAGGTCGCTCGAAAGGGTCAGCATCCAGGGCTCTTCCGAGCCGCCGGTTCGGTAACCGGGAGTATCGCCTATTAGGCTGTGCGCCGTGACTGAGCAGACGTTGGTACTCATCAAGCCGGACGGTGTGGCCCGTGGCCTCGTCGGTGAGGTGCTGGCCCGGATCGAGCGCAAGGGGCTGAAGATCGCCGCCCTGGAGCTGAAGCAGGTATCCGACGAGTTGGCGCGCGGCCACTACGCCGAACATGTCGAGAAGCCGTTCTTCGGCTCCTTGATCGAGTTCATCACCTCCGGCCCGGTCGTCGCGGCCATCCTGGAGGGTCCGCGCGCCATTGCGGCGTTCCGTCAGATCGCCGGCGGCACCGATCCGGTCGAGAAGGCCGTCCCCGGCAGCATTCGCGGCGACCTCGCGCTGGAGACCCAGGAGAACCTGGTGCACGGCTCCGATTCGCCGGAATCGGCCAAGCGGGAAATCGCACTCTGGTTTCCCGAGTTCCCGGCCTGATAGGCCTCGAGGCGTGGGCTGCGCGAACAGGCAACACAGCCGGTGTCGTCGCGGGGCGTGGCCGAGCGCCAGCGAGGCGAAGTCGTGCGGCGATGGAGAGACGTCGCCGCACTGTGTGGGATACTGGCAGTGGTTGCTGACGACACCGACTGTTCGCGCAGGTACGCGGACGATCGGTGCCGGACGGTAACCGGATGACACTGCGGTTCGATGCCGATCATCGCTGCTACGAACAACTGGCCCGTTGCTAGGGCCGGAGGTTCGCGTCGGCACGCTGGATGAGCGCTCGCGCCGTGGAGTTCAGCCAACAGCCAGGCGCCGCGTGACCAGCTAGCCCGACCGACGAAAACCATGGGCGTTAACCGGACACGCGGGGCGAGACCACTTGACCTCGCGCCAACCGCGTGAGGTGAACGGACAGTGCCCCCGCGTCGGCCGCGTCACTCCTGCCAGGAGGGACGCGCCCGGGGACCCGAGGAGACTTCGTGGCCGATCAAGAGCCGCTGACAACAACATCACAGGATGCCGAACAATTGCCGGAGCGAATCCGAGTTCACGCGCTTGCCAAGCGGCTGGGGGTAACCAGCAAACGCATCCTGGCCAAGCTCGCCGAGTTGGGTGCCGACGCACGTAGTGCGCAATCGAATGTCGATCGAGCGGTAGCGGAATCTGTCCGCGATGCGTTCGGCACCGTGGAATCAGAGGTCGTCGAACCCGAGGCGCCCGAGACCGCCGCGCAAGAGCCGGTTGCGGCCGGGCCCGAGCCAGCGGCGCCGGAGCCGGCGGCGACCGAGCCGGTTGCGCCGGAGCCGGCGGCGACCGAGCCGGTAGCTGCCGAGCCGGCGGCGACCGAGCCGGTGGCGGCCGAGCCGGTGGCGGCCGAGCCGGTAGCTGCCGAGCCGGTAGCTGCCGAGCCCGAGCCGGGGCCCATTTTTTCCGCACCGGACCAGCCGATCGACCAGTCCGAATCGCTGCCATCGGGGGAGCAGCCCGCGGCGCATCAGCCCTCGGTGCAATTGTTCACCCATTCGGTTCCGCAAGAGCCGCACGTAGCGACGCCGGTCGTCTTCGAGGCCGCTGCCTCGGTCGCCGCACCGCTGTTCCTACCGCCGGACGCCGCGGCCGCCGAAGAGGCGCGTCGACAGCGTCGGGCCGAGCGCGACAGCCGTCGCGCCGAGGAAGCCGCGGTCGAAACCGTCGAGGAAGAGCCCGAAACCACCGAGGACGAGTCCGCCGAACAGCAGGGCGAGGCGGATCAGCCGCGTCGTCGTCGCCGTGGCCGTCGCGGTCGGGGGCGTGGCCGGGGTGAACAGCACACCGACGCCGAATCCGAGGGCGATGACACCGAAGTCACGGACGAGGGCGCCGAAGACGAGCAGGCCGCGGTCAAGAGCGAGGCCGAAGCCGAGCCCGGCGAAGACACCGAGACCGAGGACGACGAATCCGGTGTGCCGGAGGGTTCGAGTCGCCGTCGCCGTCGCCGTCGTCGCCGCAAGGTCGCGGGGGAGGGCGCCGATAGCGAGGGCGTCACCGATGACGATCCGCCGAACACCGTCGTGCACGAGCGTGAGCCGCGCAATAAGAGCCGCGGCCGCGCCACGGTCGACGAGGTGCAGGGCATCACCGGTTCCACCCGGCTCGAAGCCAAGCGGCAGCGTCGGCGTGACGGTCGCGAGGCCGGTCGCCGTCGCCCGCCGATCCTGACCGAGTCGGAGTTCCTGGCCCGCCGCGAGGCGGTGGACCGGGTCATGGTGGTGCGCGAGAAGACCTTCTCGGAGCACCCGACCGCGACCCAGGTCGCGGTGCTCGAGGACAACATCCTGGTCGAGCACTTCGTCACCAATACCGGCTCGGCGTCGATGGTCGGCAATGTCTACCTCGGCAAGGTGCAGAATGTGCTGCCCTCGATGGAGGCGGCATTCGTTGATATCGGCCGCGGCCGCAACGGTGTGCTCTACGCCGGTGAGGTGAACTGGGAGGCCGCCGGTCTCGGCGGTAAGGAGCGCAAGATCGAGCAGGCGCTCAAGCCCGGCGATCAGGTGCTGGTCCAGGTCTCCAAGGATCCGGTCGGGCACAAGGGGGCCCGGCTGACCACCCAGATCAGCCTGGCCGGACGCTTCCTGGTGTACGTGCCCGGCGGTTCGTCCACCGGTATCAGCCGCAAGCTGCCCGATACCGAGCGCAAGCGGCTCAAGGAGATCCTGCGCGATATCGTGCCCGCCGATGCCGGAGTGATCATCCGCACCGCATCGGAAGGTGTCAGCGAGGCCGAACTGGCCCGCGACGTCGAGCGGCTGCAGGCGACCTGGCGCACCATCGAGAAGGCCGCCGAGGCCAGGGACAACGGCGCGCCCAAGACGCTGTACGAAGAGCCGGACCTGTTGGTCAAGGTCATCCGAGACCTGTTCAACGAGGACTTCTCCAAGCTGGTCATCGAGGGTGAGCGGTCCTGGAGCACGGTCGAGAACTACATCCGCACGGTCGCACCGGACATGCTCGCCCGGGTCTCCCGGCACGAGGACAACGGTATCGACGTCTTCGAGACCTACCGGATCGATGAACAGCTCGCCAAGGCGCTCGATCGCAAGGTGTGGTTGCCCTCGGGCGGCACCCTGGTGATCGACCGGACCGAGGCGATGACCGTCATCGACGTCAATACCGGCAAGTTCACCGGCGCGGGCGGCAGCAATCTGGAGGAGACGGTCACCAGGAACAACCTGGAGGCGGCCGAGGAGATCGTGCGCCAGATGCGGCTGCGCGATATCGGCGGCATGATCGTCGTCGACTTCATCGATATGGTGCTGGAGTCGAACCGGGATCTGGTGCTGCGCAGGCTGACCGAGGCATTGGGCCGCGACCGCACCCGCCACCAGGTCTCCGAGGTGACCTCGCTCGGCCTGGTGCAGATGACCCGCAAGAAGCTCGGAACCGGTCTGGTCGAGGCGTTCTCGACGACCTGTGAGCACTGCCATGGTCGGGGCATCGTCGTGCACACCTACCCGGTGGAGCTCACCGGTGCCGAGGACAGCACGCGCGGTGGCCGGGAGACCGGATCGCGGCGGCGGCGTGGCCGGGACAAGGGTGCGGCGGCGAGTGCGCCCGCCGCGGCCGCGAATGGCACCGCGCATCCCGCCGAAGACGAGGCCGAGATCGCGGTCAAGCGTGCGCATCCGGTGGCGTTGGCGATGGCGGCGCATCAGCCGGAGGAAGTGCACGCGGAGGATGTGGCGGACCTCGAGGACGTCGCGGTGGCGGAAGCCGTTGCGGATGTCGTCGCCGCAAGCGATGCGGCGCCGGTCGAGCAGGTCGTCGTCTCCGAGTCGGTCGCGGCGGTCGCGGAGGCGGTGGCCGAGGAAGTCGCGGAAGCCGTAACCCAGCAAGCCGCGGAGGCGGAAATGGTGGCCGAGGAGGCGGTCGCGTCCGCATCCGGCGAAGTCGCACCGGTCGCTGCCGCGGCTGCGACGTCCGTGGCGGATGAACCCGCTGAGCCCGCGGTGGAGCCGGCTGCGACATCGTCCAACGGTGTGCCCGAATCCGCGGCGCCCCGTTCGACCGGCCGCAGACGTCGCGTCGCGCGTTCGGCCGCCGCACCGGCCGCCGACAGCGCCGGGGCCGTCTTCGTGCTGCCGACGGCGGATCAGGGCGCGGCAGGGCCCGTCGTTGACTACACGGCGGATGTGCCGGTCGTGGTGCCGACGCGTAAGCCCCGCCGCCGGGCCGTCGGTCGTCCGGCCGGACCGCCGGTGGACGACGCGAACTGATCGCCATAATCGGATCGAAAACCTGGGACCCCCGCCGCATTCCGCGACGGGGGTCCTGCCTTTCACGGGCACCGGTTTGGTCGGGGTGGTACCCGTCCTGTAATCTTGGACAGTCGCTGCCCGGCGACAGCGCTTGTCTGCGCTGTGTTTGTGACTCGGCTCGAAGCCGAGAGCCATCAGGTTGCTGAGGCGGCGGTGACTACCAGACCAGAGTGCTGTGGTTTCCAGCCGGAGTCATCCGAGCGGGAGCACGCAGCCGCGCGAGCGCGAGCCGCGCGCATTACAGGAAGAAGGGCAGCCGACCGATGGCAACGTACGCGATCGTCAAGACCGGCGGAAAGCAGTACAAGGTCGCGGTCGGTGACCTGGTGAAGGTCGAGAAGATCGAGGGTGCGCCGGGTTCGTCCGTGGCGCTGGCCCCGGTTCTCGTGGTGAACGGCACCGAGCTGACCACCGATGCGGACAAGCTGGCCAAGGTTTCCGTGGACGCGGAGGTCGTCGAGCACACCAAGGGCCCGAAGATCCGCATCCACAAGTTCAAGAACAAGACCGGCTACCACAAGCGTCAGGGTCACCGTCAGCCGCTGACGGTCCTCAAGGTCACCGGCATCAAGTAAGCCTCCGCAAGTAAGCCTCCGCGCTTTCTCGAATTACTTCACAGGAGTTCAGAAATGGCACATAAGAAGGGTGCATCCAGCTCGCGCAACGGTCGCGACTCGAATGCTCAGCGACTCGGCGTCAAGCGTTTCGGCGGCCAGGCCGTTTCGGCCGGCGAGATCCTGGTTCGCCAGCGTGGCACGCACTTCCACCCCGGTGTGCTCGTCGGCCGTGGCGGCGACGACACCCTGTTCGCCCTCGCGGCGGGCAAGGTCGAATTCGGCACCAAGCGTGGCCGCAAGACCGTCAACATCGTGGTTCCGGAGCCGGCCGAGGCCTGACCGCCTCTGGCATTCCGGAAAAGCTGAGCGGGTCAGGGTGCATTCCCTGGCCCGCTTTTCGCGTTCTCGAAAGATCGCGTTCCCATAATGCAGGTTCTTTCGAGCGACCTGGCAAGCAGTCGCTACGGCTACCACCGAGGAGGATGATTCGGACATGTCCAAATTCATCGACCGTGTCGTATTGCACGTGCGTGCGGGCAAGGGTGGTCACGGCTGCGCCTCCGTGCGCCGCGAGAAGTTCATGCCGCTCGGCGGTCCGGACGGCGGCAATGGCGGACGCGGCGGGGATGTGATCCTCGAGGTCGACCCGAATGTGCACACCCTGCTGGACTTCCACTTCCATCCGCACGCTAAGGCGAGCAACGGCAAGCCGGGCGAGGGCAGCAATCGTGACGGTAAGCAGGGCACCGATCTGGTGCTGAAGGTGCCCGATGGCACCGTGGTGCTCGACGACGACGGCAAGGTGCTCGTCGATCTGGTCGGTTCGGGCAATAAGTTCATCGTGGCCCGTGGCGGACGCGGCGGACTCGGTAATGCCGCGCTGGCCTCCAAGGCGCGCAAGGCGCCCGGTTTCGCATTGCTCGGCGAGGACGGCGATGAAGGCGATCTCGTCCTCGAGCTGAAGTCCGTCGCCGATGTGGGGCTTGTCGGGTTCCCGTCGGCGGGGAAGTCCTCGCTGGTGTCGGTGCTCTCGGCCGCGAAGCCGAAAATCGCGGACTATCCGTTCACTACGCTGGTGCCCAATCTCGGTGTGGTCTCCAGCGGAGACACCACCTTCACCATCGCCGATGTGCCCGGTCTGATCCCGGGTGCGAGCGAGGGGCGTGGGCTCGGGCTGGATTTCCTGCGGCATCTGGAGCGCTGCGCGGTGCTCGCGCACGTCGTCGACTGTGCGACCCTCGAGCCGGGACGCGATCCGGTCTCCGATGTCGATGCGCTCGAGGCCGAACTCGCGGCCTACCAACCGGCTCTGGATGCCGATACCGGTCTCGGTGATCTGGCCGATCGGCCGCGTGTGGTGATCCTGAACAAGGTCGATGTGCCCGATGCCGCCGAGTTGGCGGAGATGGTCACGCCTGAATTCGCCGCACGTGGCTGGCCGGTCTTCGAGATCTCGGCGGTGAGCCGGGCGGGCCTGCGTCCCTTGACCTTTGCGCTCGCCGAGATGGTCGAGCAGTATCGGACCGCGCATCCGAAGGCCGCGCCGAAGCGTCCGGTGATCCGTCCGATCGCAGTGAACGAGTCCGGCTTCAGCGTGATCGCCGATCCCGAGGAGCCGGGTGGCTTCATCGTGCGCGGGCCGCAGCCGGAGCGCTGGGTGCGCCAGACCCAGTTCGACAACGACGAAGCCGTCGGCTACCTCGCCGACCGCCTGGCCCGCCTCGGCGTCGAAGATGAACTGGTGAAGCAGGGCGCCGAGCCCGGTGCGCCGGTCACCATCGGCGATGTCACATTCGACTGGGAGCCGCAGATCTCCGCAGGTGTGGATATGGTGCCCACCGGCCGCGGCACCGACATCCGTCTGGAGCAGAACGACCGGATCGGTGCCGCCGAACGCAAACACGCGTCCCGAGTACGCCGTGGTCTGGTCAAGGACGACGAGGAATAACGTGAACGCCGTGGGCTTGTGGTGTGCGCCGGGGTCTGGCACGGCGTTACGGCGAGCGCCGCGGTTCGGTTCGCCCGTCTGGCGTGTGTCGGAATTCGGTGGCGGCCAGCGCGTTCTGGGTGCGATGTCGCGCCCTGCGGGTACGACGAGTTCTGTTGCGGTACAGGGAGTTCGGTTGCGATGCAGGTGAGTTCGGGGATGGCCGAGGTGATGCCGCAGTCCGGGCTGAGTGAAGCCAGGACGGCGATTGCTTCGGCGCGCAGTGTGGTGGTGAAGATCGGGTCTTCAGCGCTGACCAGCCTTGAGGGGGGTCTCGATATGGCGCGACTGGATCGGCTTGCCGATGCGGTGGAGGCACGGATGCGGGCCGGATCCGATGTGGTCGTGGTGTCCTCCGGTGCCATCGGTGCGGGCATCGCGCCGCTCGGATTGACAAGTCGCCCAAGGGATCTGGCAACCAAGCAAGCCGCAGCCAGCGTCGGCCAGTTGGCATTGGCGCATGCCTGGGGGACCTCGTTCGCGCGGTTCGGGCGGACCGTCGGGCAGGTGCTGTTGAGCGCCGACGACTTCTCCCGGCGCGAACATCACCGCAACGCCCAGCGCACCCTGGACCGGTTGCGCTCGCTCGGTGCGGTTGCTGTCGTGAACGAAAACGACACCGTCGCAACGGAAGAGATCCGCTTCGGCGACAATGACCGCCTCGCCGCACTGGTCGCCCATCTGGTCGGCGCGGACGCGCTGGTGCTGCTCTCCGATGTCGAGGGCCTCTACGACGGCGATCCGCGCAAGGGCGCCGCCAACTTCATCCCCGAGGTCCGCAGCAGCGCCGACCTCGACGGCGTCATCGCGGGCAGCGGCGGCGCACTCGGCACCGGCGGCATGGCCTCCAAGCTCTCCGCGGCCCGGTTGGCCGCCGACGCGGGCGTCCCCGTCCTGCTGGCCGCCGCCACCGAGGCCGATATCGCGCTCAGCGCGGGCACCGTCGGCACCGCCTTCGCCGCCCGCCCGGTCCGCCTCTCCGCCCGCAAATTCTGGGTCCGCCACGCCGCCGACAGCCGCGGCGCCATCCTCATCGATGAGGGCGCCGTCCAAGCCGTCGCCCACCGGCGTCGCTCCCTGCTCGCCGCGGGCATCACCGGCGTCCGCGGCCGCTTCTACGGCGGCGACGTAGTCGACCTCATCGCCCCCGACAACCGCATAGTCGCCCGCGGCGTAGTCGAATACGACAGCACCGAACTTTCCGGCATGCTCGGCCGCTCCACCACCGAACTCCCGGACACCATGCAACGCCCGGTAATCCACGCCGACGACTTGGTCAAGATTTAGCGGCTGGCCTCCGGCGATTCGCCTTCCGTATCGTCCTGCGGCAACTGAACCGCAGTGATGTCGGTGCGGGGAAGTCGTTGCCTTTGAAAGCAGAGGTTCGCCACTCACCTTCGACAACGCATAGGCGTAGCAGTCGCCGTAGTTCAGAGCGGCCGCATGCCGCCCTTTGCCGTATTCTCGCCAGGCCAGTCGCGCCAGATGCGCGTGTTCCGGATGTACCGCGACGAGATCGACTGCGGCTCGATGTAGCCACAGGTCCAGTTCACGTCCACCGGCGTCACCGAATCGGCCCTCGAACCTGGCTGATTCTTGCTTGTCGGGAGTAGTTCATCGCTGACCACTGTCTGGAGTTGGGATGACGCCGGGTTGGTTGGTGGTTGGTGGGGGTTGAGATGGGCCGGTTTGGTCGGGGATGGGGCCGGTGATGCCGGGCTGGCCGCCGGGGTCGGGCAGGGCAGGGGTTGGTTGCGACGGGACGGGGGCCGGGGGTGGGGGTGCTTGTTGGGTAGGGGGTGCCGGCGCGGGTGCGGGAGGTTGGGTCTCCTGCGTTGGGGGCGGGGCCTGTTGGGCTGGGGCCTGTTGGGGTGGGGCCTGTTGGGGTGGGGCCGGGGGAGGTGCTTGCTGGGTTGATGGTTCCGGCGTTGGGGTGGGCTGTGGGGCCGGGGTGGGCTGTGGCGCCTGGGATTCCGGTGCCGGGGGCGCTGTTGGTTGCGGCGCTGGAGATTCCGGTGTGACAGGTGCAGGGGACGGCTGTGGATCTGGAGCAGGCTGAGGCGGCGGAGCCGGGGTCGGCTGGGGCACCTGGGACTCCGGCGTGGGTTGCGGTGCTCGAGATTCCGGTGTCGAGGGGGTTGGTGCCGGTTCCGGTGTGCCGGGTGTCGGGGTGGGCTGTGGCACCTGGGAATCCGGGTTGGGTTGCGGTGCGTTGGTCTCCGGGGTTCCAGGTGCCGGAGTTGTCGGCGCGGGTGCCGTCGGATCCGGAGTTGGTTGTGGTGCTCGAGATTCCGGAGTGGACGGAGCAGGTTCCGGGGTGCTGGGTGCCGGGGTGCTGGGTGCTGGGCTGCTGGGTGCTGGGGTGGGTTGTGGTGGCTGGGAATTCTGGGCGCCAGGTGCTGGTGTTGTTGAGTCCGGAGTTGGTTGTGGCGCTTGGGATTCCGGGGTAGAGGGTGAAATTTTAGGGGCGCCGGGCTTACCGGGGGCCGACGGTGTCGCGCCGGGTAAGGCGGGGGGTGCCGGGAGGGCGGGGACGGCGGTACCTGCCATTTGGTAGGCGGGTTTGTAGATCATGTTCATGGCGAGGACGGCTTCTTGGCGCAGCGCCTCTTCCGCCATTTGCGCATTGATCACATGGGCGGCTTCGAGCAGTCGGGCTATAGTGCCGATCGGGCCCGAATTGCCCGGTGGTACAACGGCGATCTTCACGGCTTCGGCGGCCGCGGCCACCGCACCGAGGCGGGTGCCGACCTGTCCCATGATCGCAGCGAGTTCATCGACGGAGTCGGCGTAGCTGCGGGCACTCGCATAGGCGGCTTCGGCGGCTGCGCCCTCCCAGGCCATCGAATTCATTACCCGATCCGAGCCGGCTCGAGTCAATGGAAACGAACTGGCCAGTGTCCCTGCGACTTCCAGCCATGTGACCGATGCATTGAGGATCTGCGCGGCATCGATCTGCTGGGTCTTGGTGTAGATCTCCTCATGCTTCATCGACTCGAAATGCTCCATCGAGCTGATGTAATCGGGATCATTACCGCTCATCGCCGCGCCTCGCAGACGCTTGTCCCCGCGTCCTGACCCGCGCGACAGCCGCCTTGCGCGGCATCACCACTCATCGCGGCACCCGCGTTTCGATCGCACGCAGCGCCGCGGCGTTCGCGGCATCGGCCTCCTCGAATAGCCCGCCGCTGATCAGGAAAGCCTCTTTCATGCGGTAGGCGGCTTCGATGTAGTGGTCCAGCAGGGTTGCGGCGTCGCGGGCCTTGTGCGCGAATCCGGCCTCTAATTGCTGTGCGGAGATGAATCCGCCGAAGCCGTCCAGCTCGCCCGCCGATTCGAGACGTTGGCGTAGATAGATGAGTCGGTCGGCTTGGTTGTCGTACATTTCGGCGCAACGTCGCGCCGCTTCCGGATCGAACTTGACGGTGCCCGCCTGCGCCTCCTGTTTGAAGCGGGCAATATCGGCTCGGCTGCTCTCGATCGTCATGAACCACCCCCGGGGATCGGTCGGTCCGCCTCAGACTAGCCGTTGGCCATGCCTCCGGATGAAATAGTTCCGGCCGGTGACGACTTATCGGGCCTGCGCGGGAATACGTTTCTGCAGTTGCGTGGCGAGTTGTTCGGCCGAGGCGGGCACGATGTGCACGGTATCGCCCGCCTTGATCAGATAGCGCCCGTCGCCCTTGACATCGATCCAGGTGTAGTGGACCGGCGGCTGTGGCGACGGGTGGTCCAGCCGCCCTTCGATCCGGATATGTCCCTCGGCGGTATGCGGCTTGAGCAGCAGCCGCCGGATCGAGGACACCGCTCGCTGCGCTACGACCACTGTCTCGTCGTCGCGGATCGCATCGGCGGATGCCGCCCGCGCCGGTTCGTGTCCGGCCGGGACCGCGGGCAGCAACGCGGCGATCCGCGCGCCGAGTTTGGCGCTGAGTCCGATCGAAAGTCGTACGCGCCCACCGAAGTCCGGTCCGGTACCGGGTTCTTGGATGGCGAGGACAGCGCGGTCGTAGATCGCAGAGGCCAGCAACCGGATCTCGGTGCCGGGACCATGTCCGCCGCCGATCGCCACGATCCTGGTCTGCGGTGCGGCCATGATCCGAAGGCACGCCGATAGGTCCGGATCGCTGCGCGGCGGTAGTCGCTCCTCCAACTGTGCGCGCAATTTGTCGGCCTCGGCCTCGGTTCGCGGCGTCTCGAGAATGCGCAGCGGATACGGGTGACGGTCCATTTCGGTCTCGCGCCAGACATGGGCGAACTCGTCCGGGGTGAAGGTCCAACCCACGCCGAATCACTCCTTACAACCCACAAACGTCATCGCACCGCTAGCGACTGCTGGCAGGTCGCTCGAAATGGTCAGCTTACTGGTGCCTCTGGGCGTTCGAACCAAGTCTTTACCAAGCAGTACCCAAGGTTTACGGGCTAACGCCGAAAGCAAATCTCGGATATATCCAGACAGCCCCTTCGATTTGCACTGCCTTGTGGTGCCGGAGCGCCTGCTCCGGTGCGGTGAACGGGGGTGATGGGAGAAAAGTCTTGCAGGTACTCGGACCGTGGACCGACTCGGCGACATTCGCCGCGCTAGGCGGGGGTAAAGCGCGTGGGTTGTACACCTTGCACAATGGTGGCTTCCGAGTCCCGGACTGGGTGGTGCTCGGCACCGACGTCTTCAACCGATTCCTGATCGCGACCGATGCAGGCGCCGATTTGGCGCCTATTGTGTTGAATGTCACATCATCGGACGATCTGAATTCGGCGCTGGCCGCCGGTGCGGAACTACGCGCCGCGATCGTCGATGCGCCACTGCCGCAGCCGGTACTCGAACTGATCGCCGACGCTTACGGCCGCCTGGGGGCGGTCGCGGTCGCGGTTCGATCGTCGGCGGTCGTCGAGGACGGCCCCGGCCAGTCCTATGCGGGCCAGTTCGATTCGTTCCTCAATGTCAACGGTGTCGACGCGGTCGCGGCGCGCGTGCGCGACTGCTGGGCCTCGGCATTCTCCGAACGGTCCATCCGCTATGCCTTCGCGCACGGGCAGCCGCGCGCCGACGCCATGGCCGTTGTCCTGCAACGCCTTATCGATGCGCGATCCAGCGGAGTGATGTTCACCGCGAACCCGATCAGCGGCGCCGCAGACGAATTGGTCGTCAGTGCGGTGTACGGGCTCGGTGAGGGGTTGGTGTCGGGCGCGGTGGACGCCGATTCGGTCGTGGTCGACAAATCCTCCGGCACGGTGCTGGAAACGACTGTGGGGGACAAGGATCGAAGCTGTGTACCCGCGGGCGAGCAGGGCTGCACGACGCTAGAGGTCGAGCCGGAGCGCCGCGAGAGCGCGGTGCTCGTCGATGCCGAACTGGCCGAATTGGTGGAGTGGGGACGCAAGCTGGAGGCCGATTTCGGTGCGCCACAGGACATCGAGTGGGCCATCGATGCAGATGGCCTCTGGTTCCTGCAGTCGCGGCCGATCACTACGGCGGTCACCGACGGCCCGGTGCGCGGTGCGGTACTGCGCGGCGCCGGTGAGGTGCTCGCCGACGGCGACGAGCGAATCTGGGACAACTCCAACATCATCGAGAGTTTCAGCGGCATCACCTCCCCGCTGACCTACACGACCGCCGCCGACATCTACGGCCGCGTGTACCACGGTTACGCGAAATCGCTGCGGGTGCCCGACGCGCAACTGCGCCAGACCGATCGCTGGACTCCGGTGCTACTCGGCTACTTTCACGGCCGGGTCTACTACAACCTGCTGCACTGGTACCGGATGGTGGGCATCGCGCCCGGATATCCGCTGAACCGTAAGGTGCTCGAGGCCGCGCTCGGCGTCGACGAACCGCTGCCCGACGAGATCGCGAAGACCTTGCACCCGTTCACCTTCCGCACACCGCTGGCCCGGCTGCGGTCACGGGCGATCACGACGGTGACCTATCTGCGGCGGCTGTTCGGTATCGACGAGATGGTCGATACATTCATGAGCGACTTCTACCGCGTCTACGACGAATACGACGCGCTCGACTACTCGACGCTGACCGGCGAACAGGCCTACGCGGCTTATCGCGAGGTCGACCGGGACCTGGTCGAGCGCTGGGGTCCGCTGATGGTCCTGGACGCAATCCTGTTGACCTGCACCGGTTTGATGTATCTGCTGACCAAACTGCTGCTGCCGAAGGCGCCGGAGTGGTTCCTGTACGCCGTCGTCGGCCCCGGCGCGGATGTCGAATCCGCCGAACCGGCCCGCGCCATGACCGAGCTCGCGCAGTTCATTCGCAAAGATCCCGAACTGGTGTCGTTGATCAATTCGACAGCACCGGAACAGATTTACGATGCCATGCGTGACCGCACCGAATTCCGCGACCGGATCGAGAATTACATCGATCGCTACGGTTACCGCAGCCTCGACGAACTGAAGCTGGAAACCCCGGATCTGCGTGAGGAGCCCGCGAGCCTTTTCGTCATGCTGCGCAGCGCGATCGGCCGCGTCGGGGAGGCGGCGCAGCACAGCCGCGGTGCGGAGGCGCAGCACAGCCGCGGTGCGGAGGCGCAGCACAGCCGCGGTGCGGAGGCGCAGCACAGCCGCGGTGCGGAGGCCGACGAGTACCTCGACGCCAATCTGCGCGGCTTCCGGCGGCGGATCTATGAGCGCCTGCGCGGCAAGGTGAATCGGTGCGCCGCGCATCGGGAGCGGCTGCGGTTCTGCCGCACCAGGGCCTTCGGCATGGTCAAGCGGATGATCCGGGCAATGGGCCGAGATCTGGTCGCGCGCGGTGTCATCGACGAATTCGACGATGTCTTCGCGCTGACCGTCCAGGAGTTGCGCAACTGCTACGACAGCGGTGCCGTTTCGAGCGACCTGCGAGCAGTCGCCAGCGGTGCCGTTTCGAGCGACCCGCAAGCAGTCGCCAGCGGCGGCCTGCGCGATCTGGTCGCCGCACGGAAAGCCCAGCGCGCCAGGGACGCCGAGCTTGTCGCCCCCGCTCGCTTCGTAACCTCGGGGCCGACCTTCGGGCGCGCCGAGCTCGCGCGCCAGGGCTGGGTGCCGGTCACCGACACCCCGGCCGCGACTGTCGGCACCGTCCTGCCCGGTACGCCGTCGGCATCCGGAATCGTCGAGGGCGCTGCGGTGGTCGTCGACGAGCCACGCGACGTGGCAGGCGGCATCCTGGTGGCATATCGCACCGATCCGGGTTGGGTGGCCGCGCTGCCCTCGGCGTCGGCGCTGGTGATCGAGCGCGGCAGTCCCCTCACCCACGTCGCGATCGTGGCACGGGAGTTGGGAGTTCCGACGGTGGTCCAGGTCAAGGACCTGACCAAGAAGATACGTTCGGGTATGGGAATACGGGTCGACGGCACGAACGGTACCGTTACCGTGCTGTCGGGAGGAGAGCTGCGGGATGAAGCCGGATAAAGACGTTGCCGCAGTTCGCAATTGGCTGGCCGATCCGGCACGCGACGCCGGGATCCACCTGGCCGACGAGGCCGACGGCTGGGAGTACCGCAGCTATCACGATCTCGCGGAGCTGAGCTGGTCGATCGCGGCGCGCATGCGCGAACACGGTATGGGCAGCGGCGATGGCGCATGCGTGATCATGCCGACCGGATTCCCCTGTGCCGCCGCCTTTTACGCGGTATGGGCCTGCGGTGGCGTCTTCACTCCGGTCGCGCCGCCGATGTTCGGCGACCTCGACCAGATCATCGCCCATATCGCGGCGATTCTGGAGCAGGCCCGGCCGCGGTTGGTGGTGACCTCGACCGAGTTCGAGCAGTTGGTGCGCAAAGCGGCGGAGGCGGCGGGCCGCACGGACGAACCGCTGGTGATTGATGCCGCGAATGTGGGTCCCGCGCCGATGGAGCGCGAATTCGGCGAGCCCGATGAATGCGCGCTGCTGCAATTCACCTCCGGGTCCACCGGAACGCCGCGCGGGGTACGCGTCAGCTGGCACAACCTGGCCAACAACATCGCGATGATCTCGACGCTGATCGACTGGCGGCACGGCGAAACCATGGTCTCCTGGCTGCCGCTGTATCACGATATGGGCCTGGTCGGGGCATTCCTCACCACCGTGACCAATCAGGGCGAGCTGTATCTGATGCGTCCGGACCAGTTCGTCCGCGATCCAGCGCGCTGGCTACGCGCCATGTCGCACGCACAGCACACGCCGTCGCCGTCGTTCGCGCTCGGTTATGTGGCACATCGCGTCGCGCCGGAGGAGATCGCGGATCTGGATCTATCCGGCTGGCGCACACTGGCCGTCGGTTCCGAGCCGGTGGAGGTGGCCGATCTTCAGTCCTTCGCGGGACTGGCCGGCAGACAAGGCTTTTCGACCAACGCGTACACCCTCGCCTATGGTCTGGCCGAGGCCACGCTGATGGTCACCTCTTCCGCGCGCAACCGGCCCGTCACCGCACTGCGGCTCGACAATCCGAATCTTCGCTTCGGCCAACCCATTACGATCCGGGCCGAAGGATTGCTAGATGACACGCGCCGTGTCGAGGGCTCCGGTTGGATCACCGGACTCGGCTACTCGACGCCAGAATCGACCGTGCGGGTGGTCGACGAAGACGGGCGGGAACTGCCCGACGGCACCCTCGGCGAGATGATCGTCGTCGGGGATTCGGTCGCGCTGGGTTACTCCGGCGAACCGACCGCCGGTTCGTCGACGCGGATCGTCGAGCGGGTGCTGTTCACCGGCGATGCCGGATTCCTGTACAACGGTGAGGTTTTCGTCCTCGGCCGGATGGGGTCGAGCCTGAAAATCCGCGGCCGGTCGGTGTTCATGGAGGACATCGAATCCCAGGTGGCCCAGGAAACCGGAATCACCAAGGGCAAACTCGCCGCCGTCGCGATCGCCGAGGCCGGTGCCCAGGGCATCGCGCTGTTCGCCGAATCGGCACCGGGAGACTGGATTGCCGAGGCGCGCAGAATCATTCGCGGTGAACTCGGCCCCGCGCAGACGGTGCACATCGTGACCGGCCCGCGCGGCATCATCCGCCGTACCTCGAGTGGTAAACCGCGGCGCAGGCATATGTGGCAGCTGTTCGCGGACGGCGCGTTGGCGGGTGCGGTGGTGCACGCGGCAGACGCCACCACCGAATCGGAACCGCGTATGGACAGCCCGGCTACCGGCGATGCCGTGCCCGCGCTGCCTGCCGAACGAGTGCGACAGTTGCTCGATGGGGCACTGGAAAGTGTTGCGGTACCGCCCGATTCGACCGTCCTGTTCGAGGGTTCGCTGGCGGAGGGATTCGGCAATGCCGGATCCGATATCGACTTCCTGGTCGTCGCCCCCGGTGACGAGGAGATGCCGACACTGCCGACGGTGTTGTTCATCGATGGTCGGCGCGTGGAGGTGCGGACGCGGTCCGAGGCGCAGCTGCGCAATCAGCTGGAGCTGGCGGCGAGTGGTTCGGACAAGATCGACGAGGATCTGCTCAACCGGTGTCAGCGATTTCTGCGCGCGACCGTGGTTCGGCCCGGCGAACCGAACGTCGCGGAATTGCGTGCACTGCTGCCGCATGCGAGGTTCACGGCGCTGGTGGCCGACTGGTGGACCAGACGCGCGACGCAGGCGCTGCGATACGCGGTCGCACTGCGGGCCCTGCACGCCGAGGCCGAGGCCGCCGACTGGGCGCGCGACGGACTGGTCCAGGCGATGAAGGGCTGGGCTGCCCGCAAGGGCGAAAGCTACCTGGAAACCAAGTGGCTGCCGCACCAACTCGACCGCATCGGAGCCGATGCGCTCATCGACCACTACAACGACCTCACCGAGCCGACCGAACACCTCGCGTGGGAACAGGTTTGGGCGCTGGCGGCGGAGCTCGGGGTGCCCCAGATCACCGATGACCCGCACCAGATCCTGTTCGCACGCCGTCCAGGAGTCACCACCTGGACGATCGGCGGGCACATCCACGTGATCCGGGACGATCATGACGTCTTCGCACTGTCGGACAGTGCGGCCCGTGCCTGGCGTTCGGTGGTGTTCCGGCATTCATTGCGCGATGTCCTCGGCCGCGCCGAACATGACATCGCCGAGGATCTGCTCGAGTTCATCGGACTCGGTCTGACCGGATTGCAGTGGCGCGGCGGTGAACTCATCGAACCCGCGCTGGCCATGTGCGAGCCGGTGAAGCCGTACACCCCGGTGCCCTACGCGGCCGCGCCCGCCCTCGGCCTGACCGGCGCCACCCGCGACGATGTGATCGCGACGCTGTCGCCACTGCCCGCGACCAGATTCACCGAATGCGCGCTGAATCTGGTGTGGTCCAATGTCGTCCTGGAGAACGCCAGGGAGGACCTGGCGGGTGCGGTCAAGAACTCCCAGGGCGCCGTCGCCGATATCGCCGCACACCGGCTCATCGCCATGGCAGTCCGTGTCTTGTTGTCCGCATTCGGGATTCACTCGCTGCCCGCCGACGTCGCGCCCGCGCAGACCCTGCGCCGGATGTTGCCGAACCATGCCCTGCGTCGTGACGATCTGCTGACGCAATTGGAATCGGCACGGCGGGTCCGCTTCTCGGAGATAATCGGAACGGGCGGAGATACTCTCGCGGGTCTCGCGGTGCTGGACGACTTCGTCACACTGGTCCGATGGGTCGCGGCGGGGGCGGCGACGACAACGGGATTCCCGGCCTCTTTCGATTCACGTGAGCAGTGGCGGCGCACGCTGGCGATCGGTTACGACTGGCTGCGCATCGCCGGGTATCTGAATACCGACCTGCCGCTGGACGAGGCCCGCGATCTGCTGGCCTCCGGTGGCCAACAACCGCATCTGCGGGAGGGAGAGCCGTGAGGGCAGCATCGCGCAGCGATTCGATGAGGGGTGGCGGCCGGGTGACGGGTGGGCCCGCGGTGGCTGGTACCACGACTGCCGACAAGGTGCGCCGGATCGTCCTCGCCATGGCCCCGGAACCGCCCGCCGAATTGTCCGACGAGCACCGCCTCGTGGAGGATCTCGGCTTCGATTCACTGCGTCTGATGGAACTCACCGTCGTCCTCGAGCGTGCGTTCGAACTGCCGCGCTACCGACCCGAGCAACTGGTGGGTGTGCGCCGGGTCGATGCCGTGATCGCCCTGGTCTCGGGCAGTTCGGCCGCTGCCGAGGTGCCACTGTGAACTCCGGCGATACAGTGCTGGTGACCGGTGCGGCCGGACTGGTCGGCGCCGAGGTCGTGGCCAGGCTCGCGGCCGCGAGCCGGCCGGTTGCCGCTGTGCTGCACAGTAATTCGACCATCGTGCGCAATGACGGCACCCTGATCGAGGCCGGTACCGCCGTCGCGGGTGACGTGCGGTTGCCCGGATTGGGCCTGTCCGAGCGTGATACCGAGGATCTGGCCGAGCGGGTCGGCCTCATCGTGCACTGCGCGGCCACAACGGCATTCGACGCATCCGCGGCTGACTACGAGGAACTCAATGTGGTCGGCACCGCGAATGCCATCGCGCTCGCACGCGAGTGGGAGGTGCCGCTCGTACACGTCAGCACCGCTTACGTATGCGGTATGCGGGGCGGCACCATCACCGAGGACGAACTCGACGCCGGTCAGGCCTTCGGAAATGGCTACGAGGACAGCAAGTTTCGCGCCGAAAAGCTGGTACGGGCGGCGGGTGAGCAGGGCCTGCTGTGGGCCATCGTGCGCCCCGGCATCGTGACCGGAGCGAGCGATACCGGGACGATCCGGGAGTACAAGAACCTCTACACCGTCGTGAAACTCATGGTCGAGGGCAAGCTGCGCTCACTGCCCGGCCGCTACGACGCGACGCTGTCGCTGTCGCCGGTCGACCATGTCGCCGATGTAATCGCCGCGGCCGTTCTGGATTTCGACTCCGCACAGAATCGCACGCTGCACGCTCTCGGCCGCGACACCCTCTCGCTGCGCGAGGTCTCCGATGTGCTCGCCGAATATCCGTCCTTCGAGGTCGCCACCTTCGTGCCGGAGGCGACCTTCGCCGAGGACGATCTCGAGCCGATCGAGCGCGAGTACTACCGCCGCATCGGTTCGCTCTATACCAGCTATTTCCGGCGGCGGCTGGTATTCGACACCGCCCGCGCCGACGTGCTGCTCGGCAAACCGTCCCCGGCCAGCGGCAAGGACTATCTGCGGGTACTGCTGGACTACTGCCTGGAATCGGGATACCTCGGCATGCCGCTGCCCTCGATAGCGGACATCCTGGCCAGCAACGATTTCGACGGAGCGGCCCCATGAGTGAGGTGTTGCGGGAATTGCTGAGCGCGCTGACGCCGTCTCCGCAGAAGGTCGACGCCTACGTTGCCGACACCTACGTGCAGGAAACGGTGGATCAGCTCGATCGACTCGGCGTCGACGCGGCCGAATTCGCCAGAGAGCATTCCCTGCTGCTGCTCAAGCCGGACGCGATTGTCGCGCGTTCCGTCGAGCCGACCCTGAATTGGCTGGCCGACAACGGTTTTCGGGTGGTCAGCGCGTTCCGCGTGCCGGTCGACCGGCATCTGGCCCGCGCACTGTGGTACTTCGCGTGGAATATCGCCTCTCCCGAACGCCGCCGCCTGGCCGATCTGCTGGTCGCCATCTCGGATGTGCTCGTACTCGTCGTGCACGCGCCCGACGGCGAGCTGCCCGTACCGGTGCGGCTGACCGAGGCGAAGGGCGCCACTGATCCGCGCAAGCGCCGCCCCGGTGAGCTGCGGTATCTGCTCGGCCGTCACAACTACCTGCTGAACCTGGTGCATTCGCCCGACGATCCCGCCGACGTACTGCGGGAACTCGCCATCTACCTGGACGAATGGAGCCGGGAAGCGGTGATCGCACAAGCCTGCGGCGGCGCGGACGGCGCGGCGGACGCGGCCGCGATCGCCGAGGAACTGTATGCGCGCACCCCCGCGCGCAGCTTCGATCGGGCGGACGCGCTCGACCGGGTGCTAGACGATTTTGCACGGGCCGGTAGGGCGGCCCCGTCCGGCTTCGATCCGGCCTCGGATGCGGACTGCGCGCAGTTGCTGTATCGAGCCTGGGCCGATGGCCGGGATCTGGATCCGTGGTCGGCGATCGTACTCGGATCCTATGTACTTCCCATGCGGACCGGCACCGCGTCGCAGACGTTGCGACCGGTGTCCGCCGAAGAATGGTTGGAGGGTCGAACGTGACCACAGACGCGGCCGCCGTACAGACGGCGAGCCATACCCGCACGATCTCCCGGGAACTCGCACACCGATGCGCGGTCTCGGAGGTTTTCGTCACCTCGTTGGACGCCGTCGGCGAGCACACCTTCGTCGCCGGAGCCCAACTACCCAGAATGCATGCGTATTACGGCGACCACGCCGGATCGCTCGCGGTGCGCCATGATCCGCTGGTGGTCATGGAGGCTGCCCGGCAGGCCGCCATCGCATTGACGCACAAGTTCTACGGAGTGCCGAACGAAATGGCATTCGTGGTACGCACTTTCAACGGCACCGGATCCGATACGACCGCGTGGGAGGTGCGCACCGCGCCCGCCGATCTGGTGATGCACGTGCGTGTTCGGCAGTGCCATCAGCGCGGTGGCGTGCTGCAGGGGCTCGATATGGTGCTCGAGATCGAATCCGACGGCGAGCCGATGCTGACGGTCGACGGATCCTTCTCCTGGGTGACCGGGCGACAATGGTCGGGGCTGCGCAGCGGATTCCGGGACAGCCTGGGGCTCGGCGAGTTTCGCGGCGCCTCGGCACTGACCGAACGCGCCGCACCCGCCGCGGTGGGTCGGGAGAACTGGCGCAATGTGGTGATCGGCTCCCCGGTGCGCGACGGCGCGGTCGCACGGGCGCGGCTGGTACCCGATCTCGGCCATCCGTTCCTGTTCGACCACCAACTCGACCATGTGCCCGGCAGTCTGCTCATCGAGGCCTGCCGGCAGACCGCATTGTCGATGGTCGTGCGCGATCTGCCCCAACTCGAATGTGTGGCAAGTACTTTCGACCGATTCGTCGAGCTCGACCTGCCCGCTGAATGCACCGCGGATATCACCGACCAAGGGGCGGGCAATACCGTCATCCACTGTGAGATCCGCCAAGCCGATGCCGTGGCCGCCCAGATCGATCTCGAATTCGCCGAGGACGCACTGGTTTCCGAGGCCGACCCAGAAGGAGTCTGATGGGCGAGGAGTTCTCGGGCACCGACCTGCTGACCACCACCCGCGCCTTCCGCCGCCGGCTCGACCTGACGCGTCCGGTCGCGCACCAAGACCTGCTGGACTGTCTGGATATCGCGGTGCACGCGCCGAGCGGCACCAATCGTCAGCCGTGGCGATTCCTGGTGATCGAGGATCCGGCGACCAAACAGCAGATCGCCGAGTACTACCGAAAGGGTTTCGCCGCTTACCTTTCCGCGCGCACACCCCGTCCGGACCAACTCGGTGATCTGGCCTCCGGGCAGCATCTCGCGGCGCATCTGCACGAGGTGCCCGCGCTGGTCATCGTGTGCTCCCTCGGTCGCCTGCCCGCGAACGCATCGCCGCTGCTGCTGGCCAGTCTCTACGGCTCGATCTACCCGGCGGTTTGGAACTTCATGCTCGCGCTGCACGAACGTGGGCTCGGCTCGACCATGACCACCGCACATCTGGCGTATGAGCGAGACATCGCCGACCTGCTCGGGATTCCGTTCGAGCAGGTCACCCAGGTCGCCATGCTGCCGGTCGCGCATCTGCTGCCCGGCACTCGGGGGCCGGGGTTGCGGCGCACGCCCGCCGCGGAGGTGACCATGTGGGATCGGTGGAGCGAGGCATGAGCGAGGTCGCCGGCACGTCACCCTCTGGTTTCCTCGATTCCGCGGTGCGCATCGGCCGCTTCACCGCGGTTATGTACAAGCCGCACTACGTCCTGTATGGCGTGCTATGGGTACTGGCATTGGAGGGCACCGCGGCCCTTGTGTCACAACCGGATTCGGACTGGCATCCGACGGGGGCCACCGTTCTGCGTATCGTCGTCGTCGCGTCCGTCCTGCTGTATCTGCGCATGGTCGACGAGCAGAAGGATCTCGATTACGACCGCGTGCACAACCCGGACCGCCCGTTGGTCACCGGCGCGATCTCCGCTTTCGAACTGCGTGCCGCCATGGCCGTCATCGCCGTCGGCACGATCGCCGCCAGCCTGACGCTCTCGGTGGTCTCCGCGCTCATGATCGCCGCCGTCCTTGTCTACGGCCTGGCGCTGTGGGGTCTCGAGCGCCTATCGGCAACCATTCGAACCGATATTCTGGCGAATCTGGCCGTCACCTATCCGGTTCAACTCCTGGTTACCGCCTACGTCGTCCTGTCGGCCGCTGACACCGGTGAGGTTCGCGCCACCTGGACGACCGCGGCCGTGGCCCTGATCTTCGCGGGCGCGTTCTTGCAATTCGAATTCGCCCGCAAGACATCTCGCAGTCCACGCCCCGACGAGCACTTCTACTCCAATGCGCTCGGCGCGACCGGCAGCACCGCGTTCGGACTGCTGTGTGCCGCCATCGCCGCCGCCACCGACATCACCCTTGTCCAACCATGGACGCATACATCACCGCGGGCGATGGTCGCCTGGATTCCGTTGGCGCTCTTACTACTTCCCATCTGGGGAGCTGTGAAGTTTGTGCGCGGCAGCAAGCCGGACTATCCGGTGCTCCCAGCCGTCCTGTTCATCCTGACGCTGTACATCGCGCTGATCGTGCAGGCGATCACCCTGACGTAAGTCCGACGCCACGCAGCAGGTGTCATCCGATCGGCAAGCACACCGATCCGAGATCCATGCCTGTTCCGACGCGCACCACAACCGAGCCCTCCGACTCCGGCGTGGAGTTCGGCGCAGGGGCATGGCGATCTGGACTACGCGCTGCGGCTCGGCCTGGATGACGGTATCCGCTAGTTCGCGCAGTGCCACGGCCACGATCGCGACGGCCACGTGGTCTGCGGCGGTAATGGACATCACCTCATCCCTGCGGCTCGGCAAATTCGCGGCAGCCCTCGGCGATTCGGCCATCGCCGAGCAGGATCTCGGCACCGCGCAAGATCTGTCGTGAGATCGGCGCCCGCTGCCTCGCCGTGGAAGCCGATTGTGCACTGGCCGACCTCCTGATCCGCCGCGGCGCCCCCGAGGACGGCGTAACCATGGCCAAATCCGCACTGCCACTGGCGGAGTCCTACGGTATGGCCCCTGGGTGCAGCGCCTGCGCGCCCTCGCCGCGGCACCGCTGAACCGCGCGACGCTTTCCCCACGGGAACGCGAAGTTGCCGCTGTCGTCGCCGCAGGCAAGAGCAACCGCGAAATAGCGACCGTGCTGGTGTTATCCGAGCGCACCGCGCAGAACCACGTCCAACACATCCTCACCGAGCTCGGATTCACCAACCGCAGCCAGATCGCGGCCTGGGCGAGCAGGAACCCGGGTCCGAAGTAACGGTTGTGTTGCCATGGGCTCACGCCGCGTTGATTTCGCCGGAATTGGGAATCCTTGGTCACACGTCCCGTGAGCGGAATGAGGTGCCACATGAACACGGTGGTATGCGGCGATTGCTGGCGTCGCGAAAACTTGACGTTCGCACAGCGACTGGACCCGGCATTCATCCGGTCCGGATTTGTCTATCTGTGCCCCGAGCACCGAGCCTGTCGAGCCGAAACGCTCGGTCGGCCCGAGCTCGGACAATCGGCGGCGTGAACCCCCGAAACCAACGCGCACCCCAGCGAATTTCGCTGGCGGTCAAGGCGCGTCGGGCAATGAACCGGTACGTCCGCGTTCGCGCTCCGCGACGGTGGCGAGGTAATCGCCCAACTCGCGGCGCAGCGTGACATCGAGCGATCGGACCGGTTTCGGCCGCCAACGTCCACGACTCGCAGGCGTTGAAAGCCCTCGTCATGGCGATTAAACAGGCTGTTTACGGCGCGGCCATCATGCGCCAGGTCTCGATCAAGTCCGAGGGAATGGCGCGCTGACCGTTCAGTCTTCGCGACAGGGGTCCTGAAGCGCGCCGCGGTGGATCACCAGTGCGCGTAGTCGAAGCCGGGCACCGATCTGGGGCCTGGGTGGGTCAGTAACCCCGTTTGATATCGATCGGAGCGAGCAGATCGCGCCCGGTGGTGAAGCGCTGCACATTCGCCCCGACATGGTCCGCGAAAGCGGCGAGCCGCAGCTGCGGGGGATTCGAATCATGCGGTGTGACAATGGCATTCGGTAGCACCCAAAGCGGGTGGCCGTCCGGCAGCGGTTCGGGATCGGTGACATCGAGACCGGCGCCGGCGATCGCGCCGGAGGCCAGTGCGGCCACCAGTGCGTCGGTATCGATGAGACTGCCGCGCGCCACATTGATCACCCAGGAAGACGGTTTCAGCCGGGCCAGTTCCTCGGCTCCGACCAGGTGTTTCGTCTCGGGCGTCGCGGGGGCGGCGATCACCACGTGATCGGTGCGCGGCCAGATGCGGGCGAGATGTTCGGCCGGAAGGGTCTCGACGGTGTCCGGGATGCCGGGTCCGGTCACCGGGCGCCCCGAGCGATTGACGGCGATGATGTGCGCGCCGAGCGGGACGAGCATGGGAATCAGCGCGCGCCCGATCCCGCCGGCTCCGACAATGGTCACCGTCTTGCCGTGCAGTGTGCCGACATGGGGGAAGAAGTCGTACTGTCGCCAACTGCCCGCCCGCAGGTGCTCCGGCAGATAGCGCACTCCGGCGAGCAGCAGCATCAGTGCGTGCTCGGCCACGCTCGCGGCGAAAGCGCCTGCGGCGGAGGTGAACCGAACCTCCGGATGCCGAGCGAGAATGCCCGCGGTGAACCAGTCCTCGACACCGGCCGCGGGCAACTGCACCCATTCGACGGATGGCGGCAACTCGTCCGGGAATTCGCCTGGCCCGCCCGCCCAGATCAAGGCTCGAGCCTGCGGCAGATCGGCGACGGTCGCGCCGCCCTCGACCACGGCCTTGCGCAGCAACGTCGGCGCCGGCGTCGACGGGCCGATCGCGACCGGCACCGGAACCTCGGTGGGGCTCATGGACGACCTCCTGTCGCGGGCAAAACCACTGGCACGCCGCCTGCGGCTGACTCCGAAGCGAACCGTAGCACCGGTGCCTTTTGTCCGGTCCATGGCCACTCGGCTGCGGTCAGTCTTCGTCGAGGTCGACGTCCAGATTGTCGCGTTCGGCCCACTCCAGCAGTTGGTCGATGCGGAACACTGCCTCATCGATTCCCCCGTGCAGATCGCCGAATTCGGCGAAGCGGGTGGGGACCGTCTTCATGGTGAAGTCGCGCGGGTCGACGTCGGGTATCTCGTCCCAGCGGATAGGGGTCGAGACCGTCGCCTCCGGGACGCCGCGCACCGAATAGGCGGCGGCGATGGTGTGGTCGCGGGCGTTCTGGTTGTAATCGACGAACAGCAGTTTCGGATCGCGGTCCTTGCGCCACCAGGTGGTGGTCACATCGTCGGGTGCGCGGCGCTCGACCTCGTGCGCGAAGGCCAGCGCCGCCCGCCGAACTTCGGTGAAACCCCACTCCGGCGCGATGCGCACATAGATGTGCATGCCCTTGCCGCCGGAGGTTTTCGGCCAGCCGACCGCGCCAAGCTCGTCGAGCACTTCCTGCGCGACGCCCGCGACTCGCTGCACTCGCGACCACGGGCAATCCGGCATCGGGTCCAAGTCGATGCGCCATTCGTCGGGGCGCTCGGTGTCATCGCGGCGCGAGTTCCACGGATGGAACTCGACCGTGGACATCTGCACCGCCCAGATGACATCGGCCAGCTTGTCCACGCAGAGTTCGTCCGCATGTCGGCTGTAGCGCGGAAAGAAGACGCGCACCGTCGGAATCCAGTCCGGCGCGCCGGCTGGCAGCCGCTTCTGATGCACCTTGTCGCCCGCGAGCCCCTTGGGGAACCGGTGCAGCATGCACGGCCTGTCCCGCAGCGCGCGGACGATGCCGTCGCCGACGCTCAGGTAGTACTGCACCAGGTCGAGCTTGGTCGCGCCGGACTCCGGGAAGTAGATCCGGTCCGGGTTGGTGATGCGGACGGTGCGGTCGCCGACATCGAGTTCGACTGCGGGCGCCGCGGACTTACTGGCCACCTGTCCGACGATAACGGCTCGGTGGGTCCGCCGCCCGCATCCCACGGGATATACAGGTCGCGCACGAACACGGCTATCACATCACTCTGGCCGTCGACGCCATGACCGACTCGGACGCCGAGGCCCACCAGCACAGCATCAGCAAGATCTTCCCGCGCCTCGGCGAAACCGGCAGCACCGCCGAAATCGTCGAACTGCTCGCCGCGACCCCGCTGACCCGCGGCTTCGCCAGTTGTGAACACCGATGCCATCCGAGTCGAAGGGGCGCACACTGGCGAGATGATGACCAAGCTGATGCGAGCGATTCGTCGACTGTTCGGCCGGGGCGCGGTGCCCGCCGGTGGTGATCGGGGGCCAGGTGAGGCCGGTGGCGGTGCCGCGGGCGTCCGCGAGCCGCGCAGGCCTATACCACCGGACACCAGCCTGAGCGACACCGTGCGGATCGAGCCGGACCCGCCGACGCTTCGACTACCGGACGCGCGCCAGTAGGGCGTGTCCGGCAGTCACCGACGCGGGATCAATCGGGCCTGCGCAGTTCCGGCATGGGTGGTAGCTCGGTGGTGTCGGCCATCGGGTCGATGCGCTGTTTGTCCAAGGATTCGAAGAAACCCTCGGCGGAGCCGTACCGCGCCTTGACCTCTTCTAGCAGCCGTTTTGCGGGCAGGTTCGAGTACATGGGCATATCGTGACCGATAATTCCGGTCCGGAACATTAGTTAGCCAAATATTTGCCACATTGTTAGTTGCGGTGGCGGACCGCTGCGGCTTCGCCAAGATCCGCAATGACCGAAGGCGTGGGGCAGATCCGCGATGATCACCTACGCCGGTAATCCGGTCCTGTCGACATTGCAGCGCGGCAAACATCGGACTCGCGGACGTGAGTCTAGGTCTGCGTGGCGAGTGTGAACGGCAGTACTGCCGGTGCCCCCGCGTTGCGCAGCGCATGAGCGGCCACGGTCAGCGTCCATCCGGTATCGGAGAGTGCGTCGACGAGCAGGATCGGACCGTCCACCGAACTCAGGTTCGGGATCAGCCAGGAATCGAACAGTCCGGCCACCCGGTGGGCCGAGTTCGCGGCGGACACCGGCGGCCGGTCCGGACGCAATTGCAAGGTGCCGAGGTCACGCAGACGACCGACCTCGGCGAGGCGGGCGGCGAGGGTGGCGGTGAGCACCGGATAGCGGTGCGATTCGAGAGCCATGACCGCGGCGGGTCGCGTGGTCCAATTCCATTCGCGCAGCACCGCGATACAGGCATCGAAGACCGCATCCGGAACCGGATCGTCGGGCGCGTCCAGCAGCGCGCGCAGGCGCTGACCCCAGCCGAGATCGGTGAGCCGACCCAGCGCACGTCCGGTCTCCGCACCGTTGGTGATCTTGCCGGACAACGGAATACCGAGTTTCGCCATCCCGGTCGGCCACTGCTTGCGCGGGGCGAGATCGAGGCCGGGACGGTCCAGCCGGGCGCGGGTCGCGGCGATGGCCGAGGAGTCGATGGTGGTATCGAGGCGGGTGCCGGTGCAGTTGTCGCAGCGGCCGCAGCCGGGCGCGTCGCCTTCGAGTGCGGGCAGGCCGGGATCATCGAGTTGACGGCGCAGGAATCGCATCCGGCAGCCGGTGGTGCGCTGATAGTCGATCATCGCCTGCTGTTCGACCTCGCGGGCCGCGGCGAGACGTTCGTAGCGTTCGGTGTCATAGACCCACGGCGCTCCGGTGGCGATCCAGCCGCCGCGCACCCGCCGCACCGCGCCGTCCACATCGAGCACCTTGAGCACCATTTCCAGGCGCGAGCGGTTCAGCTCGACCATGGGCTCGAGCGCGACGGTCGACATGGCCCGGTCGAAATCCAGTGCGTCGAGTACCGAGCGCACGATGTGTTCGCGCGGAAAGGCAACGGAGGCAAAGTAACTCCAGATCCTGGCATCCTCCGGACCGGGCAGCAGCACCACCTCGGCGCGATCCGTGCCACGACCGGCACGACCCACCTGCTGGTAGTAGGCGATGGGGGAGGACGGCGCACCGACGTGCACCACGAAACCCAGATCGGGTTTGTCGAAGCCCATACCGAGCGCCGAGGTGGCGATGAGCGCCTTCACCTCGTTGTTCAGTAGTGCCGCCTCCAGCGCCTCGCGTTCGGCGGTATCGGTCTGCCCGGTGTAGGCGGCGACATTGTGTCCGTGCGAATTCAGCACGTCGGCGAGGTCGTGCGCGGCGGCGACGGTGAGCGTGTAGACGATGCCGGAGCCTGCCAACTCGCCGAGGTGTCCGCTGAGCCATGCGGTGCGCTCGACGGCGTCGTCGAAACGCACCACCGACATGTGCAGCGATTCGCGGTCCAAGGTTCCGCGCAGCACCAGCGTGTCGGTGCCGATCTGGGTGGCGACATCGGTGACCACCCGATCGTTGGCGGTGGCGGTGGTGGCGAGCACCGGCACATCGGAGCCGAGATCGGCGATCAGGGTGCGGATGCGGCGATAGTCGGGCCGGAAGTCGTGACCCCAGTCCGAGACGCAGTGCGCCTCGTCGATCACGACCAGTCCGGCGTCGGCGGCCAGCTTGGGCAATACCTGGTCGCGGAAGTCCGGATTGTTCAGCCGCTCCGGGCTGACCAGCAGCACATCCACCTCGCCCGCAGCCACCCGATCGTGGATCTCATCCCATTCGGTGACATTGCCCGAGTTGATGGTCGCCGCGACCACACCCGCCCGCGCGGCGGCCGCGACCTGGTTGCGCATCAGCGCCAGCAGCGGCGACACGATCACCGTCGGCCCGCGCCCCGCCCGCCGCAGCAGCTTGGCCGCGATGAAATACACCGCCGACTTACCCCAACCGGTGCGCTGGACCACGAGGGCCCGCCGCCGCCGCACTATCAGCGCCTCGATCGCCGTCCACTGATCCTCGCGCAGTCTCGCCCGCGGTCCCGCGAGGTCGCGCAGCAACTCTTCGGCCCGTTCCCGCAGATCGGGCGCGGTGAGGTCGATCGCTGAAGTACCGGCCGCGGTGGTCATGCGCTCCATCGTGCCCGATGCCACCGACACCGATGCTGACGACCGTGCCGCGCGGTATCCGTTCGACGAAAGGCTCTGCGGATCGAAGGTCCGTCCGCGCTACCGGTAGACACCCGATGTCTCCGGCCTCGCCAGGGCGGCGCACCCTGTTGTATTCGCGACGAAACGTTTCGACGCCGACGGGCATGCCCGCGACAGTGACAGGCGAGTCCGGGGCGGCGAGTCACGACTCTCCGGCGACCGGCACCGCAGCCGAAAGGGCGAAATATCCCTGGGCAAAGGACAATAGAGTGAGATCATTGCTCCGCACCGTGGGACCGCGCAGGAGGCAGTCATGACCAACTACGAGCCGCCGCCGGGATGGGCGCCACCCGGTGCTCAATTCCGCAGTACCGGTGGATTCGGGCGGTCCGTTTTCGGGATACTGACCGGTCTGGTGGTGACCCCGGTCGGGATCGGACTTGCCGCGCATGCGGCACTGGATACCCGGCAGTGGGTAATTCTCGGGTCCGCGGCCAATCGGGCGGGGTCGACGTTCCAGATCGTCGGTGGGGCGCTTCTATTGCTCTTCGTGGCGGCGCTCGCCGCATATGCACCGGCCGGAACGGTGCTGGCCGGTCTGGTGTGGGGTGTGGTGCCGGGATTCGTGTACTTCCTGTTCCCGGATGACACCTGGCGGATCATTCACGACGACCTGCCGATGTTGTCCGATGAGATGCGGTTAGCGCTGATCACCTGGGTGACGAGTGGATACGCATTCATTCTCGGCGTCTTGCTGCTCGGTGCGGGCGTCGCGGGTACGATGCGGCGGCGCTGAATACGTTCAGGACGAATTGCGTTGTTGTTAAACGTAATTCGGCTCTGCCCGAATTTCTGGGACGCACAGTTTTCAGCGTGCCGGTCCGCGAGTGGCGGCTCCGCAATGTGGCAACGCAGCACCTTGGATATCGCGGAGCTCGCTCGGGCCGAATTGCGGTTGTAATCACCGCAATTCGGCCACGTCTCACCCCTTCACGCACAGCACCTGACGCAGCGTCGCGACGATATCGACCAGATCGCTCTGCGCGGCGATGACCTCGTCGATGTCCTTGTACGCGGCCGGGATCTCGTCGACCACACCCGCATCCTTGCGCGATTCCACGCCCTCGGTCTGCGCGATCAGGTCTGCGACGGTGAACTGCTTCTTCGCCGCATTCCGGCTCATCCGCCGACCCGCACCGTGCGACGCCGACTGGAACGAGGCCGGACTTCCCTTGCCGCGCACCACATATGAGCGGGTGCCCATCGAACCCGGAATCAATGCCAGATCGCCAGCGCCCGCCCGCACCGCACCCTTCCGGGTGACCAGCATGGGCACACCGTCGATCTCCTCCTCCGCCACGTAGTTGTGATGACAAGAAATCGGGTCGTCGAAACGCACCTCGCGCCCCGCGAATTCCGCGCGCACGGCACCGCAGACGAGCGACAGCATGACCGCGCGGTTGCGTGCGGCGTATTCTTGCGCCCAGGTCAGATCGCGCCGGTAGGCTTCCATTTCCGGTGTGCCGGAAAGGAATACGGCCAGATCGCGATCGGGTAGGTCCTGGTTGTGCGGCAATGCGCGCGCGACCGTCATATGCCGCTCGGCGAGTTCCTTGCCGATATTGCGGCTACCGGAGTGCAGCAGGATCCACACCGAATCGTGTTCGTCCAGACAGACTTCGATGAAGTGGTTGCCTGAGCCGAGCGAGCCGATCTGCTTGTGTGCCTTGGACTCGAGCGCCTGTACGCCAGGATTCAGCGAGCCGAACTCGGACCAGAAACGCTTCCAGCCGCCGACGTGCTTGGCCAACTCGCCATGTGAGGCGACGAACTGTGCGCCAAGCTTCGCAACGTCGACCGCGTTCTTGTGCGCCTGGAACCCCACCGGCACCGCCGCCTCGATGCGCGAGCGCAGCGAATGCAGATTGTCCGGCAGGTCGGCCGCGGTGAGGTCGGTCTTCACGCTCTCCATGCCGCAGCCGATATCCACGCCGACAGCCGCGGGTGCGACGGCGTCGCGCATGGCGATCACCGAGCCGACGGTCGCCCCCTTGCCGAGGTGCACGTCGGGCATGACGCGGACACCGTGGACCCATGGCAGTTGCGCGATATTCCGCAGCTGCCGCAGCGCGGACTGCTCGATTTCGTGCTCGTTGGCCCACATGAGCGTCTGCGCCCTGGTGCCACGCAGCTCGACGGGAAACATGGGAAGCGTCCTTTCTCGTTCGGTCTGTTCCCTGTCAACGCTAGATTCACGCAGGGCTGTGCGCACTTCAATATTCGAGAACCAGACAGCAGGATTCGGCGGTCAGGCGTCCTCAGCGCGCGACCGGACGTGCATGCCGCGCTCGGCGACCGGCTATCGTGCGGGACGGAACTTTTCGGCGAGCGAAAGCGTGGTGAAGGTACCGTGAGCAACCCTCAGGGGGGATGGGCCGTTCCGCCATCACCGTCCCGGTCCAGCAACCGCGCTGTCGTCGTTCTGGTGGTGGTCGCCGCAGTGCTGTTCGTCGTCGTGGGCGTGGTCGGCGTCGTGGTGGTGCAGAAGAGCAACGTCGTTTCGGGCGCCGCGACGGCAGCGGGCGCCGGTTCCGGGACGACCCCGGCGGGCGTGACCGCCACCGGTGCGGTCCGCGTCGGCGATTCGAATGCGAAGGTCGTCGTTCGCGTGGTCGCGGACCTGCAGTGCCCCGCATGCAAACAATTCGAAAAACGCAACGCCGAGACGCTCGAAGACGCCGCCAAGAACGGCACGGCGATCATCGAATACGACATCATTTCGTTCTTGGACCGCGCCTCGAGCACCCAGTACTCCTCGCGCGCCGCGAACGCGTCGTATTGTGTTGCCGGACAAGACCGTTCGAAGTATCAGGGCTGGTTCGCCGCGATGTTCGAACAGCAGCCCGCAGAGGGCGGCAGTGGCCTGCCCGATAGCAAACTCGTCGAGATCGCCAAGAATGCCGGCTACACCGACCCGTCGGTTGCCCAGTGCATAACCGATCGCAAATACGACACCTATCTCCGTGACAAGACCGAGCAGGTCCTCAATGGCGACGTCAACGCCACTCCGACCGTCTTCGTCAACGGTAAGAAACTCGACTCCAGCCAGCTGTCGAACGGACTCGCCGCCGCCATCGCCGCCGCACGCTAGGGGTAGGTGCGCACGGCGTTGCCACGGGCGATCGCGATGACGAGCCCTTCGGCATCAGCGAGGGTGATGGCGTCGTCGGCGATCCATTCGTCCAGTAGTCGGCCGAGACCGCGCCGCCACAGCAGTGCGCCGAGGTAGTGCAGCTCGGGGAGTCCGTAGCCGTCGGAGGAGTAGAGCATCGAGCGGAACGGCGCGAGTTCGAGGGCTTCGCCGAGTACCGCCGTGGCTCGTTGTCCCACGTAGGGGATTGTCAGGCCGAGGTCGAGGTGCACATGGTCGAAGGCGTGCGCGAGGTAGGCGGCATTGCGGTGGAAGGGCCAGCAGTGCAGCAGCATGACCGATAGTCCGGAGCCCGCGGTGGCGTGCAGGAAGTCGGTGAGCAGCAGCGGATCGGTGTGCTGGAGCCGCAGATCGGTGTCGCCGAATCCGGTGTGGAACTGCAGCGGCAGGCCGAATTCCGCTCCGATGCGGGCACCGAGTCCGACCAGCCAGCCGAGCGTCGCCGGATCGGTGAGGCGCAGTTCGTGGATGATCGTCGATGGCAGGGCATCGGTGACGGGAAAGTTCAGACCATAGCGGTAGGCCACGATTGTCTTAAGGCCGACCGCATTTCGGGCCCGACCGCGCAATGTCGTTTCGATATCCTCGAAAGGCATTGTCGCGATGCTGACTTCGGCGATCACCTGTTCGGCTATCTGTTCGAGCCGGACGATCTCGCGCACCTCGCCAGGAGCGACAGCGGCGAATTCCGCTCGGCCACCGCCGAATCCGGTATCGAGAAACCATCGCGTGGTGCCGGAGGCGCGCAGCAGTCGGGTGGTCGTTTCACGCCAGCCGAGTTCGGCCCTGCGCGCCAGATACCTTTCCGGATCGGCATGTGGCTCCAGGTCGAGAATCGGTGCGCACCAACGTCTTACGGCAAGACCGATAGCGGAATCGAAGGTGCCGCGCTGCCCTTCGCCGAGCAGTCGCTCGAAGCCGGGGCGGTCCAGATCCGTGGCGACGACGCCGTGACAATGGTGATCGGTGAGTGCGACACCATCGGTGAGCACGCTAGAACCGCCAGCGGGTCATCTCGATCACCTTGGCCGGGCTGATATCCCGATAGCGTTCGGCTTCGGCGCGGCGCACCGTGAGCAGCGCGTCGTGCAGTTCGACGCCGAGTGCCTCGGCGAGCACCTTGGAGTCCGCGAGTGCGTCGGCGGCCTCCATCGAACTGGTCGGCAACCGTCGCACACCCGACAGCATCAGTTGTTCGGCATCGAATCCCATTGGATCGCCGCTGATTTCGGCGGGCAGGCGCAATTCCTCGGCGATTCCGGCGAGTCCGGCGGCAATGACCGTACCGACGATCAGATACGGATTCCCCGTCGCGTCGAAGCATTTGACCTCGGCGTTGGCTGCCCATTCCTCGGTGCCCCGCACGCCGGTGATGAAGCGCAGCGCCGCCTCCCGCGTCTCGCGGCCCCAGCACTGCCAGACCCCGGCCCACCGCGAGGGTTGCAGCCGCAGGAAACTCGCCGGATTGCCCGCGCCGATCGCGACCAATGCGGGCAGTTCCCGCAGCACACCGGCCAGGAACGCCTCGCCTGCGTGGCGCATGCCATGCGGTCCCTCGCCCTGCGCCAAGAGCGGTCCTTCGTCGTCGTGCAGCGAAAAATGCAGGTGCGCACCGGAACCCGCACCGTTTGGCTCGATACACGGCGCGAGCAGCGCCCGCCAACCGTATTGCGCGCTCACCTGCCGGATGGTGTGCCGCACCAGGATCGCGTCATCCGCGGCAGCGACCGGATCATTGGGTGCGACCGACAGTTCCAGTTGCGACAGCGCGTACTCCGGATGGAACTGATCGACAGCGACCTCCTGACGCTCCAGCGCCGCGATGAGATCACTGGCGTACTCGCCCACCTGACTCAACCGGATCAAGCTGTAGGCGGGTCCGAATACCGCTGGGACGAAATCGTTTTCGACATCCCCGCGCCCGACCGACCACTCCGTCTCGAATGCCATCGAAATCCGCAGCCCGGCTTTCTGCGCCGCCTGCGCCTGCCTGGTCGCGAAGGCGCGCTGACAGGCGACGAAGCGGGTGCCGTCCTGGGTGTACTTATCGGCGGGCGCCCAGGCCCACCCCGGCTGACAGGCGAGTTCGGTCAATCGCGACAGATCGGGAATCAGCCGCAGATCACCATCGGGCCCGCCGAGATATCGCCCGACGGACATCAGATCATCGAAGGTGAACGTCTCGAAACAGGGCGACACCCCGATGCCGAATTTGGCGGCCTGTGCCAACCGCCCCTTCGGCACTGTCTTCACCCTGGTTATCCCGGCATTATCCACAAATGTCATGGCAACCATATGGGCCTCGAGGTGCCCGATCAACGCATCGTGGGCACCCTCGGCCGGTATCCGATCCGGCATGGTGGGCATGAGTCCCAAGATAATCCGCCCTCGCCCGCTTCGGGACGGACTCGGCCCACCTCATCGCGGCCAGTTCGACGGCAGGCACGCCGCTCCCGTCGTCGCGGCTAATGATCGACGGTAATCGAGGTCCGTCGAGCGTAGTCATATGGCGGGGCCGCGGAGCGTGTCGTGCCGCGTTTCGACTGCGCTCGGCGAGCGCCGGCCTGATGGTGCGGCGGCCTATCTGGACGGGGCACTGGCAGCGGCTGCAAGATCAGTTGCTGAGCGAACTCGGTGCCGGGCGGTTGGATGTCGAACGTGCTGGTCGACTCCGCGCACTCGCGGGAATGGGTGCTGAGCCCGGTCAGTAGGCTGTCACTTATGACGGTAGGGACGACGACCGGCCAGGATATCCGCGAAGCGGTGCACGATGCCGCGCGCAAGGCTCGGGTTGCTTCGCGCACGCTCGCACAGCTGACCACGGCGCAGAAGAACGAGGCGCTGCATGCGGCCGCGGATGCGTTGCTCGCGGCGGCCGATACTGTGCTCGCCGCCAATGCCGAGGACATCGCGACCGCGCAGGCGGCGGGGACCGAGGAGTCCCTGCTGGACCGGCTGCGGCTGACGAAGGCGCGCATCGACGGCATCGCGTCCGGGCTGCGTCAGGTGGCCGGGCTGCCCGATCCGGTCGGCGTGGTCGTGCGCGGGTCGACGTTGCCGAATGGGCTGGAGATCCGTCAGGTCCGGGTGCCGCTCGGCGTCGTGGGCATGGTCTACGAGGCCCGCCCCAATGTCACCGTCGACGCATTCGGACTCGCGCTCAAATCCGGTAATGCGGCGCTGCTGCGCGGTTCTTCCTCGGCCGCGCACTCCAACGCCGCACTCGTCACCGTGCTGCGGGAAGCTCTTGTCGCACTGGACATTCCGGCCGACGCGGTACAGCTGCTGCCCAGCCGCGATCGCTCCAGCGTGACCCATCTGATCCAGGCTCGCGGCTTGGTCGACGTGGTCATCCCGCGCGGCGGTGCGGGCCTGATCAATGCGGTGGTCCGCGACGCGCAGGTGCCAACCATCGAGACCGGTACCGGCAACTGCCACGTCTACGTGCACGAAGCCGCCGATCTGGAGATGGCCGAGCAGATCCTGATCAATGCCAAGACCCGCCGTCCCAGCGTGTGCAATGCCGCCGAGACGGTCCTCATCGATGACGCGATCGCCACCACCGCCGTGCCCCGGCTGATCGAGGCGCTGGAACGTCATGGCGTCACCGTGCACGGCGACCTGCCCGGACTCGTGCCCGCCAATGATCAGGACTGGGGCGAGGAATACCTCACCCTCGATATCGCGCTCAAGGTCGTCAAGGATCTCGACGAGGCCGTCGAGCACATCAACACCTGGGGCACCGGCCACACCGAGGCCATCGTCACCGCTGAGTTGGCCGCGGCCCGCGAATTCACCAACCGCGTCGATGCCGCCGCAGTCATGGTGAACGCCTCCACCGCCTTCACCGACGGTGAGCAGTTCGGCTTCGGCGCGGAGATCGGCATCTCCACGCAGAAGCTGCACGCCCGCGGCCCGATGGCGCTGCCGGAACTGACCTCGACCAAGTGGATTGTCTGGGGCGACGGCCAGATCCGGCCGGTCTAGATTTCGTTCGGTGTAAGAACCGGCGAGTGCTTGCTTCGGGGACTCCCGTAGCGTTACGGGTGGGAATGAATGGAAGGACGCTACGTGGGTACCGAAAGCGCAGTGCAGGAGCCGATTTTCACCTCGGTCGACGATGTGATCGAGCGGCTGGCCACGACCGGTTACCTGGCCGATAAGGCGACGGCGACCTCGGTATTCCTGGCCGATCGGCTCGGTAAGCCGCTGCTGATCGAGGGTCCGGCCGGTGTCGGTAAGACCGAACTGGCCAGGGCGGTCGCGCAGACCGCGGATGCGGAGCTGGTGCGGCTGCAGTGCTACGAGGGCGTCGACGAGGCCCGCGCGCTGTACGAGTGGAATCACGCCAAGCAGATTCTGCGGATCCAGGCGTCCAGTCGGGCGAGCGAAGCGACGGGGAATTCAGCGCAGCACGGCTGGGAAGAGACCAAGGCAAATGTCTTCACCGAGGAATTCCTGCTCTCGCGCCCGCTGCTGACCGCGATCCGCCGCGCCGATCCGACCGTGCTGCTCATCGATGAAACCGATAAGGCCGATGTCGAGATCGAGGGTCTGCTGCTCGAGGTGCTCAGTGATTTCGCGGTCACCGTCCCCGAACTCGGCACGATTACCGCCAGCCGCAAACCGTTCGTGGTGCTGACCTCCAACGCGACGCGCGAACTGTCCGAAGCGCTCAAGCGCCGCTGCCTCTACCTGCACCTGGACTTCCCGGACGAGGAACTCGAGCGCCGCATTCTGGCCAGCCGTGTTCCGCAGCTGTCCGCCTCGGTCGCCGCCCAGTTGGTTCGGATCGTGCACGTGCTGCGCGGGATGCAGCTGAAGAAGTTGCCGAGCGTCGCGGAATCGATCGACTGGGGACGTACCCTGCTCGCGCTGGGTCTGCAGGATCTCGACGAAACGACGGTGCGCGCCACCCTCGGTGTCGTGCTCAAGCACCAGGCCGACCACCAGCGCGCGCTGGCCGAGCTGAAGCTGGCCTGAGCCGTGGCGGCCGGATCGCAGCCCACACTCGAAGCGCCGCACGGGATTTCGGGACATCTCGTCGGTTTCGTCGACGCACTGCGGGCGCGCGGCATCCCGGTCGGTCCGTCGGAGACGGTGGACGCGGGCCGTGTGGTGTCGGTGCTGGATCTGATGGACCGCGAGGTCGTGCGCGAGGGTCTGGCCTGCTCGCTACTGCGCCGCACCACCCATCGCAGTACTTTCGACGGCCTGTTCGACCTGTGGTTCCCGGCGGCCCTCGGCGCGCGTAGCAGCACTGCGGATGATCTCGATGTTCCGCGCACGCCGTCCGGTGAGATCGACATTCCCGTGCTGCGCGGACTACTCGCGGAACTGCTGACCAGGGAGGAATCGACGCAGCAGCAGGAAATGATCGCCGCACAGCTGGTCGAACAGCTCGGTCGGTACGAATCTTCGCGCGGACCCTCCTTCTCCGCGTACCGGACGCTGCGCGAGGTACAGCCGGAAACACTGCTGGCCAGGATTCTGCAGGGTTTGGCCGTCGGACCGGATACCAGCGAATTCGACACCGAGATCGCCCGCCGCATCGGCCGGCAGCGCATCGCCGGATTCCGCGCCATCGTGGAGGCCGAAACGCACCGGCGGGTGGCCGAGAATATCGGCAAGGAGCGCGTCGCGAGCTATGCCGTCGCTCGCCAAGTCGAGGATGTCGATTTCCTGCGTGCCTCCGAAACCGAGCTGGCGGAGTTGCGGCGCAGCACCCAGCGACTGGCCCGAATCCTGGCGTCCCGACTTGCCGTGCGGCGCAGGCATTCTCGTCGCGGTGAGATCGATCTGCGCAAGACGCTGCGTAAATCCATGTCGACCGGCGGCGTGCCCATCGACCTGGTGAATCGCAAACCGCGACCGGGTCGACCCGAGTTGGTGCTGCTCTGCGATGTATCCGGGTCAGTGGCCGGATTCAGCAACTTCACTCTCTTGCTGGTCAATTCGCTGCGCGAACAGTTCTCCCGGGTGCGGATATTCGCCTTCGTGGACCGGACCGATGAGGTGACCCGGTTCTTCGATCCGCACACCCAGCTGCACCAGTCCATGGCCCGTATCTTCACCGAGGGCAAGGTGGTCGGACTGGACGGGCACTCCGACTACGGCCATGCCCTGTCGACCTTCGTCGAGCAATGGCCCGATGCGGTGACCTCGCGCAGCTCGCTGCTGATTCTCGGCGATGCCCGCACCAATTACCGTGATCCGGATCTGAATGCGCTGCGCGGGCTGGTGCGCACCGCCAAGCACGCGCATTGGCTCAATCCGGAGAAGGAAAGCAACTGGGGCACCGGTGATTCCGCCGCCGACAGGTATCGCGAAGTGATCGAGATGCACGAGTGCCGCTCGGCCAAACAACTGACCACGGTGGTGTCCCGGCTGCTACCGGTGTGACGCGATTGTGACCGAACTCACTATCGGTCCCCGTTAACGCCATCAGCATTCGTTAAGGGAACTATTGGCGCTGCGCACCAGGATTCGGTCCATGGTGAACAACGCGCCGGCCGGGTCTGGCCGCAGCGGTGGTGGGGAATATTCGTTCCAGGTCGATCTGCGCGGAATCGTCGATCTGCTCTCGCACCACTTGTATTCGAGTCCCCGGGTCTACATCCGTGAGCTACTGCAGAACGCGGTCGATGCCGTCACCGCGCGCAGGCAGCGCGATGCGTTGGCGCCCACCGCGATTCGGCTGGTCGTCGACGAATCGGGACTGCGGATCACCGATCACGGCATCGGTCTCACCGAGGCGGACGTGCACCGCTTCCTCGCCACCATCGGGCATTCGTCGAAGCGTGACGAAATCGAGGGTGCGCGCCGAGAGTTCCTCGGGCAGTTCGGTATCGGGCTGCTGGCGTGCTTCACCGTGGCGGAAACGATCCGCGTGGTCACCCGCTCGGCCATCGACCCGGCCGCTCCGCCCGTGGAATGGCTGGCCGCCGCCGACGGCACCTACTCGCTGCGTCTGCTCGATCCGGCAGGTCAGCAAGAGCCGGGCACCACGGTGCATCTCACGCCTCGAGCCGGTGCGCAGGCGTGGTTCACACCGGGGCGGGTGCTCGACCTGGTCCGCGATTATGGTTCGCTGCTGCCCTACGAGGTGACGGTCGAGGCGAATGGTGCCGGACTGCGCGCGACCGACGGTCCGCCGATGTGGCGGCGCGCCTACGCATCCCCGGCCCAGCGGCGTGCGGCGCTGTTCGAGTACGGCGAGCGCGTCCTCGGGTTCACCCCGCTGGATGTGATCGATCTCGATGCCGAATTGGCGGGGGTCAGCGGGGTCGCCTTCGTGCTGTCACAGCCGGGCAATCCCGCCGAAAGCAGCGCACACCGGGTGTATCTCAAGGGCATGCTGCTCGGTGACGCGGTGCGCGGACTGCTGCCGGACTGGGCCTTCTTCGTGCGCTGTGTCATCGATACCGACAGCCTGCGCCCGACCGCCTCGCGGGAGGGCCTCTACGAAGACGAACGCCTCGCCATCGTCCGCGACAGCCTCGGTGACCGTATCCGCGACTGGCTCACCGAAATCGCCGCCGAACAGCCCGAGCGGCTCGCCGCATTCCTGTCCGTGCACGCGCTCGGTGTCAAAGCAATGGCGCGGCATTCGCCGGACATGCTGCGGATCATGGTGCCGCACTTGCTGTTCGAGACCACCGACGGCCGGGTACCGCTGACCGAATTCGCGCGCAACCACCCGACCGTGCGTGTGACGGCGACGGTGGAGGAATTCCGTCAAGTGGCCGCCACCGCGGCCGCGCAAGGCATCAGCGTCGTCAACGGCGGCTATACCTACGATGCGGAACTCGTCGCGCTGCTGCCGACGATCCTGCCTGGTGTCACGGTGACCGAGCTGGACGCGGCCGCGGTTACGGCCGCCCTCGACCTGGTGGATCCCGCCGAGGAACTCTTGTCGGCTCCGGTACTCGCCGCGGCACGCACCGCACTGGATTCGCTGTCCTGCGATGTGATTCTGCGTGCGTTCCATCCGGTTTCGGTGCCCGCACTGCATCTGGACAGTCGGGATGCGCGTAATGAGCGAGCACGGGTCGAGACCACCGTCGGCGCCGATGAGCTCTGGACCGAAATCCTCGGCGCGCTGGAGGCGAGCACACCCCGTGCCCAACTGGTGTTGAACCACAACAGCCCGGTGGTCCGACGCTTGAGCCGGATCGACGACCCCGCCTTCCTGCGGACCGCGGTCGAATCGCTCTACGGCCAAGCCTTATTGATGACGCACCGGCCGTTGCGACCGGCCGATACCGCGCTGCTCAATCGCGCTTTCGGCGAATTCCTCAGCTGGGCGACCCGGCGTGCGGCGGGCGAGACCGCGGAGGAGGCCTGAAATGGATACCTCCGAGATCCGATCCGCGCTGGCGCAGAGCCGTTCGCTGCCACCCGGGCGCGGTCGCACCGAACGACTGGAAATGCTTGCCGCCGAGGCGAAGTCGGGTGCGGACCGAGCACTGGAGGGGAGTGTCCTGTTGGAGCTTGCCCAGGCGTATGCCTATGCGGGCGAACGCGATCTGGCACCGGTCGCCTACGGCAGGCTGTTGCGGATCTACGATGATTTCCCGGCCGAACTCGGCCCGATGACGCATTCGGTGCACTGGTATCTGAAATGGCTGACCTGGGGCCTGATCGAGAATCCCGCGGTGCCGCTGCGGACCACCTACCGCTGGCTCGACGAGCTCGAAAGTCGTTACCGGCAGCGCGGATACAGTGCGCGTCCGGTGCTCGCCTTGCGCTCCGATCTGGCGCGGGAACTGGGTCAGGACGGCTTGGCCGCCGAACTGCTGGACGCCGCCCGTGCGGCACCGCGCGACGGCATGTCCGATTGCGATGCCTGTGAACGTAACCAGTGGGGTGCGAACCACGCGCAGGCCGGTGACGACGAGTCCGCACTGGAGAGCTGGCGTCCGGTCATCGACGGTGCGCGCAGCTGTGCCGAGGAGCCGCATCGGGTGCTCGGGCAGGCCTTGCTGCCGATGCTGCGCACCGGGCGCACCGCCGAGGCACGCAGTGCGCATTTGACGGGTTATCCACTGGTGCGCCACCTTCCGGATCTGCGTCGCTCGGTAGGTGAGCACATCGAGTTCTGCGCACTGACCGGAAACGAGGCGCGTGGTCTGGAGATGCTGGCCGAGCATGCGGTGTGGCTGACCGATCCCGGCGCGGACGCCGCCATTCGGCTGGCCTTCATATCGGGAGTGTGCGTGCTGTTGCGGCGGCTGACCGAGCTGGATCTCGGTGCACTCGAAGTCGGTGTGGGCACGGTGGATTCGGTACGTGACAAGCTGAGCGTCGAAATCGGCGAGCTCACCGCACGTTATGACGCGCGCAATGGCAATACGGTGCTCAGCGAGCGCGTCGCGGCCCGGATCGCGCGACAACCGCTGGTCGAACATCTTCCGCTCGGTGCGCGAAAGACGTTGCCGCGCAAGGTTGCCGATGTAGTGCCTGCGGAGACCGCCTCCGTCGAGGAACAAGCCGAAGATGCGTTGCAGCTGGCCGAGCTCGCCGCAGTACGCCTCGTCGACAATCCGAAGGATGCCGAACAGTATCTGCGCCGAGCACTTTCGGTCGGCGCGACCGCGTTGCCCGCCGAACATATCGCTCGGTTGAGTTCTCAGCTCGTCATGGTGCTCTCCGGACAGCAGGGCCGGGAATACGAACTGGCCGATGCGGCGCTCACGGCGGCCGCACGGTGGGAACCGATTTCGGCGGCGGATGCGATACACCTCACCTTCGTCGCCGCGCGAGCCTGCCACCGGGCCGGACGGCACGGGGAGGCGGCGGCCCTCTTCGAGCAGTCCCTCGCGACCGGTGCGCAGCCGTACCCGCCCGCCGAATTGGCGATCGTGCGCCGCCAATATGGCGAATCCCTGCGCAAGATCAACCGGTTCCGTGATGCGGCACAGCAATTCGTCGAGGCGGCCCGTCTGGTCCACAACGACCCCGACCGCGTCGAACTCGAAGCCGAGCTCGCCGGGTCGGCCGCCTCGGTGCTGGACTACTGCGGCGAAGACGAACAAGCTGTCGTCGCCTTCCTCCGTGCCGCCCACCTCTGGGGCATCCTCGACCGCATCGGCCCCCGAGCCAAATGCCTACGCTCCGCCGCCTGGCTACAGCTCTACGGCGCCGGCCTGGAATCCGACCGCCCCTGGCTCACGACCATGCGCGACCTACTCGCCGAACTGGAGAACATCGCCGAAACATCCCCCTCGCCCGAGGTAGCCACCGAACTCCTCAACACCCGTATCCAACTCGCCGACATGCAGCGCGACGACGACCACTGACCACCCAGCGACCAGCTCGCGATGATTTGCGCACGATAAGAAAACTGTTAGGTGGCATCGGCATTGTTGGGGAGGACACCGAGATCGGCTCGGTGCATTGTCGATTCGGAGCTCCGGATGAAGAAGACCGCTGCTGTTATCGGCGCGCTGGCCAGCGCCGCAGTACTCACGGCATGTGGGCCGGACGAATCGCCGACGACCGGGGGCGGATCGTCGGCGTCGTCGACGCCGCCCACGTCGGTGACGGTCGCCGGATCGCCTCGCGCCGAAACCTTCACCGCGACAACAGTTCATCTCGAGGGTGCTGGGTACAAGATCGACGTGCCTCAGGTGAGCGGTGGAAAGGCCGATGCCAGAGCCGAATTCAACGCGGCTGTGCAGGCCGCGGCGCAGGAGTGGATCGGCCGCATCAGCCGTCCGGGCGATTCGGTCACCGGTGGTGACAGTCAGGTCGTCCGCATCGGTTCGCAGGTGCTCAGCGGGCATCTGGTCGTCGTCATGTACTCCGAGGGCGCCGCACACCCGAACAGCTTCCACGCCGCGCATGTCACCAACATCGATACCGGCAAGGCCATCACCCTGCCCGACCTGTTCACCGATCTGCAGCAGGGCCTGAGCACGCTCTCGACACAGGCCGAGGCCCAGGTGCAGCAGGATCCGCGCGCGACCGGCTACAACAAGAGCCTGCTCACCCCGGTCGCCGAACACTTCCAGACCTGGGTCGCCACGCCGGAGGGTATGCGGATCTATCTCGGTGAAATCGCCTCGCACGCCGCGGGCAATATCGATGTCACCGTGCCATGGTCCGCGCTGGACGGCGTGCTGAAGCCGGGGATGCGCGCGGTCGTCAGCAGCTGACGAACCCCCGACAGCTCGCGGTGGTACGTTCTCGGGCACGAACGCGAGCTATTCGGGGAGGCGAAATGAGGAAGACCGCCGCCGCTGTCCTGGTCGGCGTCCTGTTCGCCGTACTGACGGCGTGCGGGGCCGCCGACCGGGCCGATTCGCCCCCGGCACCGCCCTTCACGGCGACCTCGATTCGGCTGGAGGGCCCCTGGTACTCCTTCGACCTGCCGCAGGTCGAAGGCGGAACCGAGGATGCGCGCACTGAATTCAACGACGGCTTGCGCGCCGAGCTGGATCCGTACCTGCGGGCCGCCGCGCAGGACCGGGCGGTGAAGGGTTACAAGAGTGAGGTCGCGCATATCGGCCGCCATGTGCTCAGCGGTGTGCTCGGCATCGAGGTCGAGGTCGACGGCGGCAAGCTGCATCCGACCACCTTCAAACGCACCCACGTGACGGATATCGACACCGGCAAGGCGCTCACCCTGCCGGATCTGTTCACCGATCTGCCGAAGGCCCTCGATCGACTGTCGGCGCAGGCAGAGGCGCAGATCCCCAAGACCCGCGTCGGTACGAACCCCTACGACAAGCAGCGCATCGCACCGGCCGTGGAGAACTTCAAGGACTGGCTGGCCATGCCCGACGGTCTGCGCGTCTATCTCGGGGAGATCGCCTCGCACGCGCTGGGCTATATCGACATCACGATCCCGTGGTCCGAACTCGACGGCGTGCTGAAGCCGGGTCTGCGGGCGGTCGTCAGCAGTTGACCGTCCGGCCCCGGCTCGGACCGAACCGACCGGTTAAGCTCGGCTCTCATGCAGGAGAACGGTCGGCGTCGACGCAAGCTGGGGGTGATGGGTGGCACTTTCGACCCCATCCACCACGGCCACCTCGTCGCCGCCAGCGAGGTCGCGAACCGGTTCGAACTGGACGAAGTGATCTTCGTCCCGACCGGACAGCCGTGGCAGAAGGCCGATAAGCAGGTCAGCCCGGCCGAGGATCGCTACCTCATGACCGTGATCGCGACCGCTTCCAACCCCCGGTTCTCGGTCAGCCGGGCCGATATCGACCGGGGCAAGGTTACCTACACCGTCGACACCCTGCGTGAGATGCGCACCAAGCATCCCGATGCCGAGCTGTACTTCATCACCGGAGCTGACGCGCTCGCCAACATCTTGACGTGGCAGGATTGGGCGGAGTTGTTCGAACTGGCGAAATTCGTCGGAGTTAGCCGACCGGGGTACGAGCTGAACACCGATCATCTCGAGGAGCATCTGCGTGACCTGCCGGTCGATGCGGTGACCATGATCGAGATCCCGGCGTTGGCGATCTCATCGAGTGAATGCCGTCGTCGCGCCGCGGAGAACCGGCCGGTGTGGTACCTCGTGCCCGACGGCGTCGTGCAGTACATATCGAAGCGGCATTTATACGTGTCCGTAGGAGTGGAAGGTAATTAAGGCGTGAGCGAGCAGAGCGAGCGAGCCGAAGACACAGTCGCATTTGCGGTCGTGCCGGAGTCGAGCGGCAGCCAGGTGGCGGCATGAGCGCATCTGTCGAATCGGTGGAGATGGCGCAGGTCGCCGCGCGCGCGGCGGACGAGAAGCTGGCCACCGACGTCGTGGTGCTCGACGTCTCCGAACAGTTGGTGATCACCGACTGCTTCGTGATCGCCTCCGCGCCGAACGAGCGTCAGGTCAATGCCATCGTCGACAACGTCGAGGAGAAGCTCCGCGACGCCGGGCACAAGCCGGTCCGGCGCGAGGGGACCCGTGAGGGCCGGTGGGCACTGCTGGATTACGTCGACATCGTCGTGCACATCCAGCACAATGACGAACGCAATTTCTATGCGCTGGAACGGCTCTGGAAGGATTGTCCGGCGGTTCCGGTGGACGGGATCGCGGCCGGGACCGAGGTGTTCGAGCACACCGAGTCCCGGGGTGTCGTGATGCGTGGTGAAGCGGGGGAAGAACGCGTGAGCGAGCGTAGCGAGTGAACCATCAATACTGCGAGCCTGCTCGCAGCGGAGCCGAGCGGAGCGAGGCGCAGCTGTGAGCAAGTATGCCGGCGTCCGCAACCTGATCCTGCTGCGGCACGGGCAGACCGAGTGGAATGCTTCCGACCGGATGCAGGGGCAGATCGACACCGATCTCACCGAGCTCGGTCGTCGTCAGGCGAAAGAGGCCGCGCGCGAACTGGTTTCGCGCAATGCGATCGCCATCGTCTCCTCCGATCTGCGGCGCGCCTTCGATACCGCCTCGGCACTGGCCGACCACACCGATGTTCCGGTGGTCCCGGATCGGCGGCTGCGCGAAACCCACCTCGGCGACTGGGAGGGGTTGACCCATCTGGAGCTCGACGCCGACTATCCGGGCGCGCGGATCGCGTGGCGCTTGGATGCGGCCTATACCCCGCCCGGCGGTGAGAGCAAGCTCGAGGTCGGCGCACGGTCCCTACCGGTTGTTCGAGAATTATTCGCCGAGCGGCAGGATTGGCCAGGCCGGACTATCATCCTGGTGGCGCACGGCGGGCTGATCGCCGCCCTGACGGCCGCGCTGCTCGACCTGCCGCCGCGAAACTGGCCTGCCCTAGGGGGATTGGCCAATACCAGCTGGGTGCAGCTGAGCAGTCACGGTCCGAGCATCGATCAGCCCGGTTGGCGCCTGGATGTGTGGAATGCAGCGGCGAAGGTGGCCCCGGATGTCCTCTGAAGAACCGGTTCGGCAGGTACCGGATGAATTGTTCCGTCGGGTTTCGGCGAAGCCCGAACGGGCGATCCCGGACGCGCTGTTCGGACCTCCCCTGGTGAAGACGGTCGAGCCGGAGGAACCAGCCGAGTCGCAGTCGGCCGAGTCCGGCAGCGACGAATTGGTTGCCGCCGCCGACTCCGGGGAAGGTGACGAGGAGCCCGCCGCATACACGACCGAGTTCGGAACCGGCGCGGAGCCGGCGGAACCAGCAAGTGAACCACCGGAAGGTGTTGCGGCGGCTTCCGATACGGATATCGCGGCGTCGACGATCGGCGCTGAATCCGAAGACGAATCCACTAGCTCCGCAGCGGAATCCGAGCCCGACATCACCGTTGCGGTTTCGGTGAGCGGTGACGAATCCACAGTGGATTCGGTCGTCGACGATCCCTCGCTCGAATCGGTTGCCGATGCGGTTACGGCCGAACCGGCTTCGACCGAGGAATCGGATCGTTCGGTGCTGCTGGTGATCGCGGACTCGCTGTCCTACTTCGGTCCGAAGGGCGGCCTGCCCGCGGACCATCCGAAGATCTGGCCGAATCTGGTCGGTGCCGAACTCGATTGGGACGTCGAGCTGATCGGGCGGATCGGCTGGACCTGCCGGGACGCGTACTGGGCACTGATCGGTGACCCCCGGGTGTGGGCCGCGGTGCCGCGCGCGGGTGCGGTCGTCTTCGCGGTCGGCGGCATGGATACCTTGCCCTCGCCGTTGCCGACCGCGCTGCGCGAGTTGATCCGCTATGTACGTCCGCCCGTGCTGCGTCGTGGGGTCCGCGCCACCTACAACTGGCTGCAGCCCAAGCTGTCGAAACTCGGTCGCCCCGTGGCATTGCCGCCGAAGGTGAGCGTGGACTACCTGGAGCAGTCGCGCGAGGCGCTGGCCCAGTTGCGTCCGGATCTGCCGGTCGTCGCGGTACTGCCGTCCGTGCACAACTGCGCCGCCTACGGGCATGTGCACAGTGGCCGGGAGCCCGCGGTCAAGGCACTGCGCGCATGGTCGGACAAGACTTCTGTCCCGCTGGTCGATCTCGGTGAAGCGGTGCGCGAGGACATCTTCTCCGGCGACGCGAATCCGGACGGCATCCACTGGGGCTGGGCCGGACATACCGCGGTCGCGAATTCGATGGTGAAGACCTTGCAGGAGGTTCGGTAGTCCGTGGCCGTTGTGGTCGTCACCGATTCGTCCGCCAGCCTCCCTGCCGAATTCGTCGCTGAGTTGGACATCGCCGTTGTCCCACTGCATGTGCTGGTCGGCGACCGCACCATCCGCGAAGGCGTCGACGCCATCGATATCGACTACGGTTCGGATACCGTGACGACCTCGGCGGCCTCACCCGGTGAGCTGCGTGCCGTCTACGAGCAGGCGCTGGAGCGCAGCAATGGGGACGGCGTTGTCGCGGTACATCTTTCGCGCCAACTCTCCGGTACCTGGGAGGCGGGACGGCAGGCGGTCCGCGATATGGATGCCGCCGATCAGGTCCGTTTGGTCGATTCACTCGGTGCAGGCCTGGCTACCGGCTTGCCGGTGCTCGCCGCCGCGCGCCGAGCGCACAGTGGCGCGACATTGGATGTCGTCTATGACACGGCCGTCGCCGCGGCCAGTCGATCACGCACCTTCATCCTGGTGAACCGCACCGAGCAGTTGCGCCGTGGCGGCCGATTGAGCAGCGCCGCAGCCTTTTTCGGCAGCGAACTGGTGAGCAAACCGCTGCTGCAGATCGTCGAGGGTCGCCTGGAACTGCGCGAAAAGGTTCGTACTCGCACAAAGGCCTACGCCAAACTCGTTGCGGCAGCGGTGGATGCGGCGGGTGACGATGGCGCCGCCGTCGCCGTACAACACCTGGGTGCCGAGGATGCCGCGAATACCGTCGCCACCCAACTGCGCGAGTCGCTGCCCGGCATCCGCGAATTGATCGTCGCGGAATTCGGGCCGACGCTGGCCGTCCATCTCGGCGTCGGTGCGGTCGGTGTGTTGGTGGTCCCCGGCGGCTGCGCCTGATCGGCCACGGTCCAGCACTCGCGAGTGTGCCGCATCTCCGGTCGAATGGCGTGGATGGTCGCCATGATTCCCACAAAGTTCGCATGTGCTGCTCTTCACCGGTATGACGACGCGGGCGGGCCGGATGTGACAAAGCGGGGAATTGTCCGCGCGCACCTCTAGGATTTCTGGGTGACCGGATACGACCACGATGCCTTCGAGCACCTCGACACCTCGACCCTGCCGCCGCGTCAGCAGCGGATCCTCGCCACGATCCGGGACTCGGTGCTGCGGTACGGGTACGCGCCGAACACCAGGGAGATCGGCGATGCGGTCGGCCTGCGGTCCTCTTCCTCGGTCTCCAAGCATCTGAAGTCCTTGGAGGACAGGGGATTTCTGCGGCGCAGCGAGACCATGTCGCGGCCGATCGATGTGCGTATGTTCCTGCAAGCATCGGTGGCTCCGGAGCAGGCCGAGGATTCGGTCGCGGTTCCGGTTGTCGGTGATATCGCGGCGGGTACGCCTATCCTCGCCGAGGAGCACGCCGACGACATGATGACGTTGCCGCGTGAAATCGTAGGGCGCGGAACGGTTTTCGGGCTGCGCGTGCGCGGCGATTCGATGATCGATGCGGCGATCTGCGACGGCGACCTGGTGGTGATCCGCAAACAGCACGAGGCGCATTCCGGTGACATCGTCGCCGCGATGATCGATGGGGAGGCGACGGTCAAGGTCTATCGGCGTCGCAACGGCCATGTCTATCTGGAACCGCGCAATCCGGCCTACGACGTGATCGATGGTGACGAGGCAGTTGTGCTGGGGAAGGTCGTGTCGGTGATGCGCCGCGTGTGAGCGCGAAAATCCGTTGCCTGGGCTAATGACCAGCTGTAGCGTTCCTTCGGTTTGTCAACCGATCTATCGAAGGAGTCGATGCCGTCATGAAAGCCGTCACCGAACGCGACATCAGGTCGTCGTTCATCAACTGTTCCAAGACGACCGCCAAGAAACTGCCGGTGCCTCGGGACCTGGACGCACAGCCCTGGGATGACCTGGATTTCCTCGGCTGGAGCGATCCGTCGCTGCCCGGCCGCGGCTATCTCGTTGTGCCGCAGGACGATCGCATCATCGGCGTCGCGCTGCGCTACGAAACGGGCGGATCCGGCCGGACCCAGATGTGCGCGATCTGTCTGACCTCGCACACCGGTGGGGGCGTCTCGCTGATGACCGCGCACAAGGCGGGCGAATCCGGACGCCGGGGCAACTCGGTCGGTACCTACATGTGCACCGATCTGGCGTGTTCGCTCTACGCGCGCGGTAAGCGAACGCCCGCGCTCGGCAATCGGTACCGCGAAGATCTCATCACCGAGGAGACCAAAATCGACCGGGTCCGAGTCAACATGAACGCCTTCGTCACCAGGCTGTTCACCTAATCCATCTATTCGGTCCCAGCAATGAAATGGAGGTAGATGCCATGTGCCGACACTCAACAGAACTCGGAATGCCCACGATTCCTCTCCGGTTGAGCAGGCCCGGATCCGGTCCGGACCCACTCATCCGGAGAGGAATCACTCTTTCGGGTCAGCCCTGGTAATCGGCGGGTGGGCCTTCCTGGGGACCGAGAGCCGACTCGAATGCCGCCGAGTAGACCGCGAAGCGGGATTTCCAGGCATCGGGTGCCGGCGCAACCCCGACAAGACGGTCCAGGCACTCGTCCCAACCCGCGGCATTGCGTGCCGCCGCGCCCGGTGCGAGTTCGTCGACCAGCACCAGGCGGGTACCGCCTTCGTACTCGGTCAGCTCGAAGCGCAGGGTCTCTTCGCCCCAGGTGAAGGACAAAAGATTCGGCTCGTCCACGGCCAGCACCTCGCCGCTGAGCGTCATGTCGATGACATCGCTCGGGAAGCGGAAGGTTATCGCAGCGCCAACTCGCCAGACCCCGCCGTCCACGATGACGTCGCAGGGGAACCAGGACTCGAGCTGTTCTCGCTGGGTGATGGCCTGCCACACCACTTTCGGCGGGTCGGGTAGCCGCCGCTCCAGTCGTACGGCCGGTCGTGCGCCATCGGTAATCAGTTGAGCGTCGGTCACGATTGCCTCCGTCGGTTGAGATGTTCTTCCAGTCGGTCCAGGCGCGCGCTCCACAACCGGCGGTAGGGTTCGAGCCAGTCGTCGAGTTCGAGCAGCGGATCGAGCCTGATGCGGTAGAGGCGACGTTGGGCATCCGAGCGCACCTCGACCAGCCCGACATCCTTGAGCATGCGCAGATGTTTCGACACCGCGGGCTGGCTCAGGCTCAACCGTTGCGCCAACACTCCCACCGGTTGCTCTCCCTCGCGCAGCACCTCGAGGATGGCCAGTCGATTCGGCTCGGCCAGCGCCTGAAATGCCTTCGGTGTCGTCACCCGACCAACTATTCCTCATCAGTTATATAACTGTCAAGACATATACTCTCGTGTCACTTGTCGTGGTTGCTTGTCGAGACGGAGTCCGCGCCAGGACGGGTGTCGAAGTCGGTCGTCACCGGTCCATTCGGCGAACGACACCTCACCGACAAGCTGGGGCTCGACCCAGATGGCGTCGGGAACAATGGTGTCGACGGTGGGCGTCTTGCGTTGCAGCGGTTGGAGTCTCGCCTTCAGCTCGTCGAGCATTGCCTGGGTGAATCCGGTGCCGACATTGCCGATATAGGTCAGCTTTCCTGCGTCGTCGTAGATGCCCATGAGCAATGAGCCGATGCGCCCGGCCCGTCTGCCGGCACCCGGGCGCCAACCGATGATGACGACTTCCTGGTCGTTGACGTTCTTGACCTTGGTCCACAGCGGGCTGCGTCGCCCGGGCAGGTAGGGGCTGTCGAGGCGCTTGCACACGATCCCTTCGAGGCCGAGCTGTCGCGATTCGGCGAGGACGTCGGCGCCGGAGCCGTGCAGGCGCGGCGGAACCCGCCAGTGCGGGCCCTGGAGGTCGAGTTGTTCCAGCAGTTGTCGACGCTGTTCGTAAGGCAGATCGATCAGAGAGTGGGTGCCGATATGGAGTAGATCGAAAATGAGGTAAGTCGCTTTCACGGACTTGGCGAGGCTTCGAATCGCTGCGAGATTGCGCTGGTGCATGCGTGGTTGCAGTGCTTCGAAGGAGCTGCGTCCGTCGGCGGTGAAGGTGACGATTTCGCCATCGATGACGAAGGGTGGGGTCGCCGGGGCGAGATCGGCGAGTTCGGGCCACGCGGCAGTGATGTCGTTGCCGTTGCGCGAGATCAGGCGCAGATCGCGGTCTATGTACCCGATGGCGCGAATACCGTCGAATTTCACCTCGTATGCCCAGCGTTGGTCACCGCTGGGGAGGCGGCCCGCGAGCGCCAGCATCGCCGCATACCGGGGCAGCCTTGTCACATTCGCCTCGACACCATCGCCTGGCCTTCCGCCGGAGATGAAGATCAGTTGAATAGTACCGATTGGTCTGGATAGCTGATTGATCGCTGCCCGTTTTCCGGCTCGGCCTGTTGTTGTCGTCGGTGTCCCCTCCGCCCCTGCCTGGCACGGCCAGCGAAGTCACGACCACGTCGACGTCCCCAGCATTGGCTGGATCAGCGATTCGTGCCGCCGCCCGCCGTCGGGGACCGAATGGGCCACGATGAAGGCATACCGGAATCGGAGACCATTGCCGCATTCGCGCGGCGCATCTATTCGGCGATGGACGCGATCCGGGAGCGCGACTGCGACCGTCAGATCGTCGTGACCCACGGTGGCGCAATCACTTTCGTCATTGCGGCGTGGACGATGTTGCCGATCGAATCACTCGGTTACGCCCGGTTCCATGCTGCTCCGGGAAGTATCACGGAGCTGCGCGAGGATGGGTGCTGGAAGGTGTCCGGGCTGCCATTGATGCGGCGGGCGGTTCCTTCATGGTTCGGTTCACCACGACGGTACTCATCGCCTCGCGAACCTGATCCAGCGGCGGGGTTATCCACAGGTTCGGAGTTATCAACAGACTTTTTATTTCGCCTGGTCGGCACTGATTCCCGACCTCGCCGCGGGACTAGCGTCGCCGCCATGTCCCGACATGACGAGCGCGAGCGGATTCGCCGACGACTGAGCGTGTTGACCGAGCGAGTCGGTGCCAGCCGAACGATCGGCGCCGGAAGTCCGGTGCGTACCGACGCCGAGCTGTGCCGAAGTTCGCCGCGTTCGTCGAGGTCCGGAAAGCGATCGGGGCGAAGCAAGCCGCCGGTTCGCGGTGGGCGGTGGGATGACGAGGAGTTATCCGAGGTGGTGGAGTCCGATCCCGAGGTTTCGTCTACCGAGGCGGCCGGGTCCGATCTCGAGGATGATGACGACGGGGTCGGCGAGGTACGGACACCGAGTTGGCTGGACGTGCCGCAGCGGCGCGCGGCCTGGCGGGATCGGCTTGTGCCGGAACGATTTCGGGGCACTCGACTGGATCCGGGGTGGCGGGGACTGGTGACGCTCGTCGCGGTCGGACTGGCCGCGGTGGTCGTCGCTGCCGTCGTGGTGTTGCGTGAGCGACCGGTCGCACAGACGGTGCCGCTGCCGTCGGCGGTGCGCGTCAGCGCCGGCACAGTACCGGCTGGGCTGTCCGGCGCCGGCATGGCGGCATCATCCGGAGTTGGACCGTCCGCCGTTCCGGTAACCACCAGTCCCACAACGGAATTAGTGATCAGTGTGGTCGGCCTCGTGCATCGCGGCGGCCTGGTTCGACTGCCCGCCGGGGCACGGGTCGCCGACGCACTCGACGCCGCTGGTGGTGCCAAGGACGGCGCGGATCTGAGCGGACTCAATCTCGCCCAGCGTCTCCAGGACGGCGACCAGGTTCTCGTTGGTCCAAGTGCTCCGAATGCGGGACCGCAACTCGGCAGCGCCACGATCAGTGCAGGCGGACGGCCGCCAGGCGCCGTGCCTTCGAATTCCGCTGCGGCGCAACGTCCATCGAGCAAAGTCGACCTCAATACCGCAACCGAAGCCGAACTGGATGCCCTCCCCGGCATCGGGCCGGTCACCGCCCGCGCCATCGTCACCTGGCGCACCACGAATGGACGATTCACAGATGTCGCCCAACTCGGCGAGGTCGACGGCATCGGCCCGGCCCGCCTCGCCCGTCTGCGCGATCTGGTGACGATATGACCGCATTCGAGGGTGTGTCGGACGGACAGGGCGATATCGATCGCCGGGCTGCCGAGGATGGCGAGCCGTCGATGGAGGCGGTACCGGTGCTCGACGCACGGTTGCTGCCTGCGGCGCTGAGTTGTTGGGGTGCAATGATTGTCGCACTGACGGTGGGATGGGTGGCCGGTCTGGTGCTGGCGTCGGTGCTGGTACTGCTCGCGATCGGGCTCTGGGTGGCGCTGTTGCGCGCGGTGGCCCATCCCAGCGAGCGGTGGCGGGTAGTCGCCGTTGCGACACTTGCCGCGCTGCTGCTCGGTGCCGGGTTCGCGGTGGCCGGGGCGTGGCGCGAGCACCGGGTGGCGACGCATCCGTTGCGGAACACGGCGGCTTCGGTGCGTGTGGTCGTCACACCCCTCGATGATCCGAAACCGGTCCGGTCCAGCGCATTTGGGGGTGAGCAACGGTGGACGGTGCGGGCACACTTACGCGACTACCGCCAGGGCGGTTCGACGGTACGGGCGGGTGGCACCGTGGTGGTTCTCGGATCCGGTGCGGATTGGGGCGAGCTGCTGCCCGGACGAGCGGTGGAGTTTCGGGCCAAGCCGGAGCTGCCGTGGCACCGCGATCTCACTGTCGCCACGCTGCGCGCCCAGGGACGGCCGGTGGTGGTCGGCGCGTTGCCCTGGTGGCAACAGATAGCCGCAGCAGTGCGCACCGACCTCGCGTCGGCCGCACGCGTACTGCCCGAACAACAGGCCGGGCTGCTGCCCGCGCTGGTGGTCGGCGACACGTCCGCGCTGTCCGGCGAAGTCCGCGAGGAGTTCGAAATCGCTGGGCTGGAGCATATATGCGTGGTCAGCGGGGCCAATTTCACGATCTTGTTGGCGGTTGTACTCGGTGCGGTGCGGCTGCTCACCCTGGGCCCGCGCGTCGGTGCGGCGGTCGCGGCGGCGGCACTGCTGATGTTCATTGTGGTGGCACGTCCGGATCCGAGTGTGCTACGGGCGGGAGCAATGGGGGCGATTACCTTGCTCGCCTTGATAACCGGACGCCGCAAGCAGGCATTGCCCGCGCTCTGCACGGCGGTTATCGGTCTGCTCGCGCTGTGGCCGGAACTGGCGGTGCGCGCGGGATTCGGACTGTCGGTACTGGCGACCGCGGGACTGATCCTGTTGGCGCCGAGTTGGGCGGACTGGTTGCGCGCCCGCGGTTGGTGGCGGGTGCCGGCCGAGATCGTCGCGGTATCGGCCGCCGCGTTCGTGGTGACGACACCGCTGGTGATCGCGCTGACCGGACGGCTCAGTTTGGTTGCGATCGTCGCGAATATCCTGGTCGAACCGGTAATCGCACCGATCACGGTGTTCGGGGCTGTCGGCGCCGCGCTCGCCGCGGCCTGGCCTCCGCTGGCCGAATTGATACTGCGTTGCGCGCAACCGCCATTGTGGTGGCTGCTGTTCGTCGCCGAACACGCGGCGAATGTGCCCGGCGCGGAGATCTCCGTGCGGGGTGGGCTCACCGGCGGGGCAATCGCCTGTGCGGCAGTAGTTCTCGTTGTGCTGGCATTACGGTCGGCGGCAATGCGTCGTCTTGCCGCTGTCATTCTGCTCGGCGTCGCGGTCGTGTTGATTCCGGTGCGGGTATGGCATCCGGGCTGGCCACCCGGCGGCTGGGTGTTGGCTGTCTGTGATGTCGGACAGGGTGACGGACTCGCATTGTCTGTCGGTAATCACACGGCGGTGGTCATCGACGTCGGTCCGGACTCGCGCATCATGCGGACCTGTCTGAATCGCTTGCGCATCAACCGGATCTCGCTTCTCGTGCTGACGCATCCGCACGCCGACCACATCGCTGGTCTGGCCGGTGCCTTACAAGGCCGGACGGTCGACGCCCTGGGTGTCGGGCCTGGCGAGCTGTCCGGAACAACGGTCGACGCCGAATCCGCAAGCACCGGGGAGGTGCGAATATCGAATTCGAACGGATCCGAGGCGGATTCAGTCGAGTCGACAGGCACGTCCAATGCACCGCGTTCCTCGCGAGATCGGGGCGCGTCGGTCAGCGGTCCGGAGCAAGTCGCCAGTCTCGCGGCACAGGCCCACATCCCGGTGCTGGAGCTGTCCTCGGGACAGGTATTGCGTTTCGGCGCTGTCGAACTGAACGTACTGGCCCCGGCCCCACTCGCGCACCGCCCGACCGACCCACCGAGCACCGAAGATGCCAACGACCGCTCGATTGTCATCGCCGCCACCACTCCCGCGGGCCGAATTCTGCTCACCGGCGATATCGAGGCGCCGGCGCAACAACGACTGCTTCACTCGGGTGCTTCTCTTCAGGCCGACGTGCTGAAGCTGCCACACCATGGATCCCGAACGACCACCAAGGAATTCATCGCCGCCGTCCACCCTCGACTCGCCTTGGTCAGCGTCGGTGCCGACAACACCTTCGGCCATCCGAACCCCGGTGTGCTCGCGGATCTGGCCGAGCTGGGTGTCACAGTCGCCCGGACCGATCAACAAGGCGACGTCCTGGTTCTAGGTGAGGGGCGTCAGCTGCGAACCCTGACGGCTCGACGAGCCAGATCGCCGTCCCGATAGTCCGTGCGCCGATCTGGACAAAGTTGATCGACTCGGGGCAGCTTCCGAGCGCAGGTCTTGGTTGGACCCCGCGTCCGGACGACTGCCGACTGCAGCGTCTGGTTCTGGATGACGAAGGGACAGCCGGACGACAGGGAGGTCCGAGTTCGAACACCTACGGTGATAAATCGGAGGTGCCGGTGAGGTGTGAGGACGTGTCGGTGACGAACCGTAGGATGCTCGCGTGAGCGAGCGCAGCGAGCGAACCAGAGACACAGCACCGTCGGGCACGACGGAGCCAAGCGAGGTGCAATCGTGACCGAACGGACTGCGGCAGTACACCTGGTGCTCGGCGATGAAGAGCTGTTGGTCGAACGGGCCATCGCGGGGATTACGGCGCAGGTGCGGGCCGATGCGCCGGACCCCGACGCGGTACCCGTTGATCGACTGCGGGCCGGGGATGCCAGCACCGCGGAGCTAGCGGAGTTATTGAGCCCTTCACTGTTCGCCGAGGATCGGGTGATCGTGCTCGAGTCGGCGGCGGAGGCGGGTAAGGAGGCGGTCGCGGTGATCACCGACGCCGCCGCGGATCCGCCCGAAGGTGTGGTGCTCGTGGTGCTGCACTCCGGGGGCGGCCGGGCCAAGGCGCTGGCCCCTGCGCTGCAGAAGTCGGGTGCACAGGTACATGATTGCGCCAAGTTGACGAAGGCGGCTGAGCGGGTGGAGTTCGTGCGCGGGGAATTCCGCAATGCCGGGGTGCGGGTTTCGGGCGAGGTCGTGCAGGTGATGCTGGAGGCGATCGGCTCGGATCTGCGGGAATTGTCCGCCGCCTGTTCGCAATTGGCCGCCGATACCGGCGGCAAGATCGATATCGCGGCGGTACGCCGCTACTACTCCGGCAAGGCCGAGATCTCCGGTTTCGATGTCGCGGAACTCGCGGTGGCCGGCGATCGCCCCGGTGCCATGGAGGCATTGCGCTGGGCCAATGACCGCGGCGTACCGCATGTACTGCTCGCCGACGCACTCGCCGACTCCGTCCACACCATTGCCCGCGTCGGATCCGCGGGCCGCGGCGATCCGTTCAAGCTGGCCCAGCAATTGGGCATGCCGCCCTGGAAGGTGAAGAAGGCCCAAGCCCAAGCGCGGGGCTGGAACCAGGCCAGCATCGGTACGGCCCTGCAAGTCGTCGCCACACTGAATGCCGACGTAAAGGGCGGTGCCGCCGACGCCAACTACGCCTTGGAACACGCACTAACACAGATCCTGGACCTGCACTCCGCAACCTGACGCGGGCCCGCGACAACATTTACGCAGCGGATAGCCGCTGAGATTGGGTCGAGTTCAGCGAAATCTTGTTGATAGGTCGCCGACGTACCGATGGGGTGGGTGCGAGCGCCGCTCGCACCCACCGCATGAGGTGAAACTCAGATGCGGCCTTCGATTTTCAGGTCGCCGAAGGTCACGCCGCGGGTCATCGGGCGGGCGAGCATGTCGTGGGGAAAACCCAACTCGATCGCGCTGGCCTGCTGCAGCCGGTCCAGCTGCGCGGTGTCGAATTCGACCTCGAGCGCTCCGAGGTTGTCCTCCAACTGCGCGGCCGTGCGTGCGCCGATGATCGGCGCCGTGACGCCAGGATTCTGCAGTGTCCAGGCGAGCGCTACCTGTGACGGCGTCTTACCCACTTGTGCCGCAACATCTTTCACTACGTCGGCGATCACCAGGCCGAGTTCGGTGAGCGACCCGTTGGCGGCCGCCACGTTCTTGCGGGTGCCCTCGGGTGAGCGTTCCGCGTCGTGCGCCAAATCGGCGCGGCTGTACTTGCCGGTGAGCACCCCGCTGGCCAGCGGTGACCAAGGCACCACGCCGAGGCCGAGTTCTTGCGCCATCGGAATGAGATCGCGTTCGACGGTCCGCTCGATCAGGCTGTACTCGATCTGCAGCGCGATCAGCGGGGACCAGCCGCGCAGGTCGGCGATGGTCTGCATGCGTGCGACCTGCCAGGCTGGTGCGTCGGAGATGCCGACATAGAGCACCTTCCCGGCGCGGACCAGATCGTCCATGGCGCGCAGGATCTCCTCGACCGGGGTCAAAAAGTCCCAGGCGTGCAGGTACAGCAGGTCGATGTAGTCGGTGTTCAGCCGACGCAGGCTGGCCTCCACCGAACCGACCATGCTCTTGCGGTGATTGCCGCCGGAGTTGGGATCGGTCGGCCGCCGCAGCATCGTGTATTTCGTTGCCAGCACCAGACTTTCGCGGTTGGCGGCGCTGAACTCGCCGAGCAGCTGCTCGGAGGTGCCGTTGGTGTACTGGCTCGCGGTATCGATGAAGTTGCCACCGCGCTCGACGTAGGTGTCGAAGATCTTGCGGGCCTCGTCCTTATCGGCGCCCCAACCCCAATCGGCGCCGAACGTCATGGTCCCGAGGGACAGCGGAGACACCCGAAGACCCGAGCGGCCGAGCAACCGGTAGGTATCGAGGGTGCGGGCTCCGGACATGTCGTACTCCTGTCGTTCGTACTTTGTTTCCGGTGTCATCGAGTCTGGAACGGCACGAGAGTGTGGGTAAGGGAAGGTTTTTCCTGGGAAGGCCAGTCCTAGTCAGCCGTAAGATCGAGGGCGATGACGAGCACGGTGAATGCGACACAGCGGGGCGAGCTCAGGCCCGGAGGCGGTAGCTTACGTGACCACGGCGGGCCAGGGAGCTCCGCGAATTGGGCACAAGCACTCGCGGCCTTTCTGCGCGCTCGGCGCGAGCGGTTGAATCCCGGCGACTTAGGGCTGCCCCCGCGCAAACAGGCTCGGCGCACCCCCGGCTTGCGCCGTGAGGAAGTCGCCGAGCTGGCGGGCGTCAGCACCGACTACATCGTGCGGCTGGAACAGGGGCGCGGCCTGCGCCCATCCGCGGACGTCCTGGAGGCGCTCGCACGCGCGCTGCGCCTCGATACCGACGAGCGCGCCTACCTCTTCGATCTGGCCCAGCAGCGCCAGCCGAATGCCGGGAAACCGAGCACCGTCCCCGCGCCCGCACTGGAGCTGCTGGTGCGTGATCTGTCGCCATTGCCCGCGATGCTGGTCAACCACCGCTACGACATCCTGGCGTGGAATCCGGAAATGGCGCGGTTGGTCGTCGACTTCGGTGCCCTGCCGCCACGGCAGCGCAACTCCATGTGGCTGTGCCTATTGGATCCCGCGATGCGCGATTTCTACCGCGACCGGGATCGGATCATTCGCGAGGGCATCGCCGATCTGCGCGCCGCGTGGGCGGCCCATCCGGATGATCGGGAACTGGCCGATCTGGTCGCCGAGTTCACCGCACGCAGCGAGGAGTTCGCGCAGGGGTGGGCCAGACACGACGTCCGGGTGCAGGGGCGCGGGAGGAAGCCGCTACACCACCCAGAGGTCGGGCCGCTGGTGGTCGATTTCGAAGTGCTCATGCCGCTACAGGATCCGGACCAGCGCATCATCATCTATCGCGCGGCCGATGCGGAGTCCCAGGCCGCGCTGGATCGTTTGAACGCCGACCTGGATTGAGCACTCAGATATCCGCACCCGCTCGGTGCGGGTGCGGATTCACGGGGATCTATTCGACCGAGCTGAGAACCAGTTCGATGTCCTCTTCGGACTCCTCGTACCGGCCCTCCCACTCCTCGTAGACCGGAATTTCCTCGTCCCTGGTGACGATCCACTCCAGCGAGTAGCCGCCTTCCTCATCGGGGACCATGACGTTCTCGATCTTCAGTCCGATGCCGAGGACCTCGGCTGCGCGGATGATGTCCGGCAGATCTTCGGAGCGAACCGGCGTCTGATTGGCGTACACGGTAACCATGCGCCGAATCGTAGCGGGAACCTCCGACCTGTGGTGCCCGATCAGAATTCGGCTTCAGGAATGGGATGCGGGGATGACCTGGGGATGTGGGCGGGGTCGCCGCTTTCCTGCCGATTTGCCCAGGGCACTCTCGATGACCTGGCTCCTGTCGAGACGGTTCCGCTCAACGCCCAGGAGGCCGCATAGACGCCGCAGCGAGTGATTGCTGAAGTATTGCTCAACGAATACCTAACTTCCGGCTGCCGGGCCGAAAGTGATCCTCGCAATAGTCGATCAGCGACGACAAAAGCCGCCGTGATCATCGAGGCCACGACGGCTGCGTCAACGTATGGGTGGTACCGCGGGCGGTACCGGTGCGATCAGAGCTTGTTCAGCGCCAGCGCGAGCGCCGACTTCTTGTTGGCGGCCTGGTTGGCATGGATGACGCCCTTCGAGGCGGCCTTGTCCAGCTTGCGGCTGGCACTGACAACCAGATCGGTGGCCTTCGCCTTGTCGCCGGCCGCGAAGGCCTCGCGGACCTTGCGGATCTCGGTGCGCAGCTCGGACTTGACCGACTGGTTGCGCTGGCGCGCCGCCTCGTTGGTACGGATCCGCTTCATCTGGGACTTGATGTTGGCCACGCCTGTTTCCTCGTGTTCCTGTCGCTGGTGGACTGTGCTGAAAAGTTCGCGAGCGCGCGTTGGAAACCGGAGTGATCAGGTAACGCGACGCCGAAGATCGAGGGTACCAGCCGCCGCGTCGCACACGAAATCACCACCGCTGCGGCATGCGAAATCGCAACCGCGCGAACGGCTCGACCGGCAACGCTACCGACCGCTGTAAGGGGGCGTAAACCCAGCGTGATGCAAGAAATTTACCTGCGTCTCACACGGCATCAACGCTGCGTGTAGCACGATTTTTGCATGACTCCCGCCTCGCCGCCACGTTCGGCACGATCTCCTGCGCTGACCAGTGTCCGGTCGAACGGGCATGCGAACGGCAACTGCAGAGCAACAACATCCGGACTATTCGCGGGCTATCGTCCCGGCCGGTACGCGGACGCCTTCGACGAGATGTTCGACGGACAGGGCCGGGTGCGTCAGCCATATAGGGGAATTTTCTCGGCGCTCGCGCCGATCGACGTGGCCGATCTCGCGGCCCGCTCGGACGCGCTCGACCGCGCTTTCATCGATCAGGGCATTACCTTCTCGCTTTCCGGACAGGAGCGGCCCTTCCCGCTCGATCTGGTGCCCCGGGTGATCGCGGCCGCCGAATGGGCCAAGCTGGAGCGCGGGATCAAGCAGCGGGTGACGGCGCTGGAGCTGTTCCTCGCCGATGTCTACGGTGAGCAGAACATCCTGCGTGACGAGGTCATCCCGAAGCGGCTGGTCACCTCGTGTCAGCACTTCCACCGCGAGGCCGCCGGACTGGTGCCGCCGAACGGGGTGCGCATCCATGTGGCGGGGATCGATCTCATTCGCGACGAGCGCGGCGACTTCCGGGTACTCGAGGACAATCTGCGCTCACCGTCCGGGGTTTCCTATGTCATGGAGAACCGGCGCACCATGGCACGGGTCTTCCCGGATCTGTTCTCCTCGCACCGGGTGCGCGCGGTCGGCGACTATCCGACGCATCTGCTGGCCGCGCTGCGCGCCTCGGCCGCGCCGAACGAGGCCGACCCGACGGTCGTCGTGCTCACGCCCGGCGTCTACAACTCGGCCTATTTCGAACATTCGCTGCTGGCCAGGCAAATGGGAGTGGAACTGGTCGAGGGGCGCGACCTGTTCTGCCGCGACAATGTCGTCTACATGCGGACCACGGCGGGGGAGCGTCAAGTCGACGTGATCTATCGCCGCATCGATGACACCTTCCTCGACCCCATGCACTTCCGGCCCGATTCGGTGCTCGGCGTCGCCGGACTGGTGAATGCCGCGCGCGCTGGCAATGTGGTCATCGCCAGCGCGATCGGCAACGGCGTCGGCGACGACAAGCTGACCTACGCGTATGTCCCGACGATCATCGAGTACTACCTCGCCGAGAAACCGGTGCTGCCGAATGTCGATACCTATCGCTGCTGGCTCGACGACGAGCGCGAGGAGGTGCTCGATCGCGTCGCCGAACTGGTGATCAAACCGGTCGAGGGGTCCGGCGGCTACGGCATCGTCATCGGTCCGGTAGCGACGCCACGGGAATTGGATACGATCCGGCGCAAGATCAAATCGGATCCGCGGGGTTGGATCGCCCAGCCGGTGGTGCAGCTGTCCACCGTGCCGACCAAGATCGGTAACGAGCTGGTGCCCCGTCATGTCGACCTGCGGCCCTTCGCGGTCAATGACGGCGACGACATCTGGGTGCTGCCGGGCGGTTTGACGCGGGTGGCATTGCCGGAGGGTTCACTGGTCGTCAATTCGAGTCAGGGCGGCGGCAGTAAGGACACCTGGGTGCTGGCCGGGCGCGCCTCACCCGCCGACCGTGAGCTCGCGGGCGAGGAGTTGGTGAGCGACCCGCCGCAATCCGATCAGCGCGAACTCGGCCGGGAATTGACCGCGGCGCAGTCGAATCAGCAACAGCAGCAGCAACAACAGGAGCAGCGGCTGGGATCGATGCGACAGAGTCAGCGACCAGGTGCGGGTCAGCAGCAGAGCGGGGTGACGCGCTGATGCTGGCCCGCAACGCCGAATCCCTCTATTGGATCGGACGATACGTCGAACGCGCAGACGACACTGCCCGCATCCTCGACGTCGCGGTGCATCAGTTGCTCGAGGACGCCACGGTGGATCCCGACCGCACCTCGCGAGTCCTGTTGCGGGTATTGGGAATCGAACCGCCCGACGTCGAACTCGATGTCTGGTCGGTCACCGACCTGGTGGCCTTCAGTCACGACCATGGCAACTCCATTGTCGACTCGATTGCCAATGCTCGCGAAAATGCCAGGGGCGCACGCGAAGTCACCTCCAGCGAGATGTGGGAGTGCCTGAATGCCACCTACATCGGGCTCACGGCCACCGAGAAGGCCGCCCGTGGTCTCGGCCCGCACGAATTCTTCCACTACATCAAGGATCGGGCGGCGATGTTCGCCGGACTCTCCGATTCCACCCTCAGCCGCGACGACGGCTATCGCTTCCTGCTGCTCGGCCGCTCCATAGAACGCGTGGATATGACTGTGCGCCTGCTGCTTTCGCGCGCGGGCGACCGCACCTCGTCACCGGCTTGGGTGACGGTTTTGCGCTCAGCGGGCGCGCACGACACCTATCTGCGCACCCATCGCGGCGCTCTCGACGCCAATCTGGTCGCCGAATTCATCCTGCTGGACCGGCTTTTCCCGCGTTCGGTGTTTCATTCGGTGCGGGTGGCCGAGGCCTGCCTCGCCGAACTCGATCAGCGCCCCAGCAGCCGGGTCGGCGCACGACACGAGGCGCAGCGGCTGCTCGGCAGGGCCCGAAGTGAACTCGAATTCCTGCCGCCGGGTGCGCTGCTGGAGGATCTGCAGAATCGCCTGCTTTCGCTGCAGAAGACCTGTCGCGAGGTCAGCGAGGCGATCGCACTGCAATACTTCCACGCCGCGCCGTGGGTGGCCTGGACCGATCTGCGCAGCAGTCACGATAACCATGCGCAGGTGGAGGGAGAGCTGTGAGCTGGCGGATCAGGGTGGTGCACACTACCGGTTATGTTTACGACGCCCCGGTTACCCGGTCGTTCAACGAGGCTCGGCTCACTCCGCGCGCGGACGGCAGGCAGAACGTCATCCTGAATCGGGTCGAGACGGTGCCCTCCACCCGGTCATATCGCTACACCGACTACTGGGGCACCGCGGTCACCTCCTTCGATCTGCACGCGCCGCATACCGAATTGGAGGTCACCGGATCATCGGTGGTGGAGACCGAACCGTTCGCCGGTCCGGCCGAGGAGCTGTCCTGGGAGGAGTTGAACTCCGATCACATCGTTGACCGTTTCGACGAAATGCTCTCGCCCACCGCATATGTGCCGCGGGACAAGAAACTGGCCGCGATCGCGAAACAGCTCGCGCGCGGTGTTCCGCCCGCGAAAGCCGTTGTGCGCGCGGCCGAATGGGTGCACGGCGAAATGAATTACATCACGGGTACCACCTCGGTGCACACCTCGGCCGTGCAGGCCTTCGCCGAACGTCAAGGCGTATGCCAGGATTACGCGCATCTGACCCTGGTTCTATTGCGCAGCATGGGGATTCCCAGCCGCTACGTCTCCGGATATCTACATCCCAATCCGGCCGCCGAGATCAATACGACGGTCGCCGGACAGTCGCACGCCTGGATCGAGGCCTGGACCGGTGCCTGGTGGGGCTACGACCCGACCAACAATATCGCCATCAACGAACAGCACATATCCGTCGGCGTCGGTCGCGACTATGCGGATGTGCCGCCGCTGAAGGGGATCTTCTCCGGCGGCGGTTCGACCGATTTGGAGGTTGTCGTGGAAATCACCCGGCTCGCCTAGGCCGGCCCGGAGTAGCGATCGCTTGTGGGTCGCTGGAAAGGGTCAGCGTTGTAGTGCTCACCCGTCTCGCGTAACGTCCAATTTCACATCAGCCGTGATTTTCGTAGCAGGTCCAAGGCAAACCCCGTGCATACGGGGAAGATCCTCTCGGAAGGTGGCGCGTATGTCTCCCACTGCTCAGGAAGTCGTCGAGGAAGTCACCGAACTGGAGCCGACGCCGGAGGCCAAGAAGTGGGCCGCCGAGGCGCTCGGCACGTTCGTTCTGGTCATGAGCGGTGTCGGCACCGCGGTACTGGCCGGTGAGCGCGTCGGGCCGCTGGGTGTGGCACTGGCCTTCGGCCTGTCTCTGCTGTTCCTGGTCTACGCGATCGGGCCGATCTCCGGCTGCCATGTGAATCCGGCCGTGACCCTCGGGCAGTTGCTGCTCGGCAGGCTTTCGGTGATCTCCGCGGTCGGCTATTGGATCGCGCAGCTGATCGGTGGATTCCTGGCTGGAATCGTGCTGTTCGCGATCGCCAAGAATCTCCCCTCCTACGATCGCTCGGTCAACGGGCTCGGGGCGAACGGCTGGGGTAAGCACAGTCCGTCCGCTGTGCGCGGTCCGCTCGGACAGGTGGTGATAGAGAACGGATACGGCCTGTCGGCGACGATCATCATCGAGGTCATGTTGACCGCGCTATTGGTATTCGTGGTGCTGGCCTCCACCGACCAGATCTCCGATATTCCGCTGGCCGGCCTGTCGATCGGCGTCACGCTCGCGGTCATCCACCTGATCTCGATCCCGGTGGACAACACCTCGGTGAATCCGGCCCGCAGCCTCGCCGTCGCCTTCTACCAGAACGGCGCGGGACCCCAGGTCTGGGTCTTCGTGGTGTTCCCCCTCATCGGTGGCGTACTCGGCGCGCTGGTCTACGGCCTGCTCTACGGACGTTCCCGCGAGATGGTGTCTTGACCGCCTCGCTGCGCCCTCAGGCCGACAAGCGAGTGCCGCGGGAGTCGCCCGATTTCCAGTCAGTGCCAGGCGTATTCGGCGCATAAGCGGTGGGCGACCAGGTCGAAGGTCTTGCGGGCGAGGATCGCGCCTTCGCGACGGATGCCGTCCTCCGGGACGTCGAGTACTCGATCGAGGCGGACCCAGCTCGGCCTGCCCTCGTGATCCCAACTGCCGCTGCCGATTCCGACCCAGTCGCGATCGTGCGCGCGCTCCGGATTCGACGACAGCATCAGGCCGAGCAGGGTCCGGCGGTCGCGCCCGACGACGAGCACCGGGCGGTCCTTACCGTTGTTCGGATCCTCCTCATAGGGCACCCAGGTCCACACGATCTCGCCTGGATCGGCCCGACCGTCCAGCTGCGGGCAGTAGACGATCTGCCTGGCCCGCTCGGTGGTCGGTACCGGGGTCGAGGCGGTCGGCCGGATCGCGACCGTGGGCGCCTTACGTGTCGCCAGCGACCCGACCGCGCGCTCGAACAGCGATGAGCGCTGCAGCTTGTCCACCAGCTTCGGTCCCTGCTGCTTGACGATCTTGGGACCCTGCTCCTTCGCGATGAGGCCTAGCTGCTTGCCGATCGTGTTCCAAGTTCGGGCCATCCTTGGATGGTAACGGCGCGATCTCGCGTTCTCATCAGCACTGCCTACCGCCCGGTAGGGCGAGTTCGCGCATCATGCGCCGGCCCGCTGCGTTGTCCGTGTCGAAAACGGTTGCAGCACTGGATATCTGCTGGCGGAGACGGTATCGAGGTCGCGATCGGCACCGATCCGCGCGACCGAGTCGAGCATGCGCCGCACCCGGTCCTGGAACTCGGCCGCGTCGCGCGCGCTGTACCAGACCAGCGGATCGGTGAGCGCCGCGGCCGGAAACTGTTCCTCGACAATGGCATCGATGACGGGCGCGTCCGGGGTGATCGCCCGGACCACCACGTTCTGCGTGTAGCCGAACGTCGACTGCGTCTCGATGGCCACGGCGGTGTGTCGTCCCTGCCAGTCACTCAGCCAATTCGCCTGCGTGAGTTCGGCGGGCCGACGCAGGAAGGCGAGGTTGCCGAAGCCCTCGGTGCGGGTCGGGACCGAATCGTCGAGCCGCAGCGGCACCGACTCGGTGACCAGGTAGCCGTGTGCTGCGGTCGCGAAGTCGGCGAGGATTTCCGCCGCGGCCGTGGCCGCGGGACCGTAGCTCTGCTCGACCCAGACCGTGACCGCCGCGGCGATCGGCGGGTCGAGCGTCACCATTCGCATCAGCGCGGCCTGCACCGCCGCATCACGGACATAGACGGTGGCACCCGCAACCCCGAGGTCGACCAGTTGCGCGGCCACCGTGGTACGCAGCGATTCGCACCACGACTCGGTCGCCTCGGCATCGGATCGGCGCAGGACGAAAACCAATTTCTCCACCCGCCGAAAATACGGCGAACTCTCCGTTAGAGTCGGGCAATTCGTCGTGGAAGAAGGATCCAGCTGTGCAGCCGCAGGTTTTTCCGGGAACCTACACCGACGATCACGGCACCGAGCGCATCATGTGGCGGCTCGGGCCATCACGGCACTGGGGTGCGAACCGGTTCGATATCCGGACAGTGATCCGTGGCGTTCCGGTGGCGGGCCCGGACTTCGACGCGCTCGGCCCCTATGACAAGGGCGCCGCACTGCGGGCCGGACTGCCCGTCGAGCAGTGGGATGTCCTGTCGGGCTGCGCATTCTCCGGCGAACTGCCCTGCTCGGTCCAGGTGCACGACCAGCGCCGACCCGGTGTGATCCACTTCCGGCTGACTCTGCCGCCCGATGGGGCGGGGGATTCGCTCGAACTCGCCATCGAGATCGAAGGGCTGACCTACCAGCGCACCGACAGATACTTCGAGGACGCGCTGTTCCGGCTCGGACAACAGTTCCCGGACGACATTCGCCTGCTCTCCTGCATTACCTGCCTGTTCTCCGACTACTCGCCGTACGGCCACGGCCTCACCGGCATGTGGTGTCATCGCGATGCCAAGGATCAGTACCTCGCGGTCCGCACCAAGGACGACTATTTGGCGGTGCCGGTGACCGAGCAGGTACCCGAGACCTATCTGTGCGCCGACTACACGCTCCGCATTCCCGGCACCGGCTACCGCGGCTGAAAAGTGGTACAGAACGCGGAACGGTGAACCGCTGACAATGCCGCTACCTCGCCCATGGGACGATGGATGGCAGTTTGCCGATACCCATGAGGAGTGGAGTGCCCGCCAGCTTCGCCGACACCACGTTCACCGATCCCGCCCGGATCCGGAACTTCTGCATCATCGCGCACATCGACCACGGCAAGTCGACGCTGGCCGACCGCATGCTGCAGCTCACCGGTGTGGTCGAGGAGCGGGCGATGCGCGCCCAGTATCTGGACCGGATGGACATCGAGCGCGAGCGCGGCATCACCATCAAGGCACAGAATGTGCGGCTGCCCTGGCAGGTCGACGGCACCGACTATGTGCTGCACCTGATCGATACGCCCGGCCACGTCGACTTCACCTACGAGGTGTCGCGCGCGCTGGAGGCGTGTGAGGGCGCGGTGCTGCTGGTCGACGCGGCGCAGGGCATCGAGGCGCAGACGCTGGCGAATCTGTACCTGGCGCTGGACAAAGATCTGACGATCATCCCGGTGCTGAACAAGATCGACCTGCCCGCCGCTGATCCGGACCGCTACGCCGCCGAGATCGCACATATCGTCGGCTGCGAACCCGATGACGTGCTGCGGGTCTCCGGTAAGACCGGTGTCGGGGTCACCGAGCTGCTGAACGAGGTCATCAAGCAGGTGCCCGCGCCGGTCGGCGATCCGGACGCGCCCGCGCGCGCCATGATCTTCGACTCGGTCTACGACACCTATCGCGGCGTGGTCACCTACGTTCGCGTGGTGGACGGCAAGATCATTCCGCGCGAGAAGATCAAGATGATGTCCACCGGCGCGACACACGAGTTGCTCGAGGTCGGCATCGTTTCCCCGGAGCCCAAGCCAACCCAGGGCCTCGGCGTCGGCGAGGTCGGTTATCTGATCACCGGCGTGAAGGACGTGCGCCAGTCGAAGGTCGGCGATACCGTGACCTCCGCGCGCGGCGGTGCGAGCGAACCGCTCATCGGCTATCGCGAGCCGCAGCCGATGGTGTACTCCGGTCTCTACCCGGTCGACGGCTCGGACTATCCGGATTTGCGCGACGCGCTCGACAAGCTCCAGCTCAACGACGCCGCGCTGACCTATGAGCCGGAGACCTCGGTGGCGCTCGGCTTCGGATTCCGCTGCGGCTTCCTCGGCCTGCTGCATATGGAGATCACCCGCGAGCGCCTGCAGCGCGAATTCGATCTGGACCTGATCTCGACCGCGCCGAACGTGGTCTACAAGGTGGAGATGGAGGACGGGGCCGAGCACGTCGTCACCAATCCGTCGTACTGGCCCGAGGGCAAGGTCCGGCATGTGTACGAGCCGGTGGTCAAGTGCACGATCATCTCGCCGAGTGAATTCATCGGCTCGATCATGGAGCTGTGCCAGGCCCGGCGCGGTGAGCTCGGCGGCATGGACTATCTGTCCGAGACCCGAGTCGAACTGCGCTACACCATGCCGATGGCCGAGATCATCTTCGACTTCTTCGATTCGCTGAAGTCGCGCACCCGCGGGTACGCCAGCCTCGACTACGAGGAGTCGGGTGTGCAGGAGTCGGCGCTGGTCAAGGTGGATATCCTGCTGCAGGGCGAGGCGGTGGACGCGTTCAGCGCGATCGTGCACCGCGACGCCGCGCAGGCCTACGGCCACAAGATGACCACCAAACTGCGCGAACTCATTCCGCGCCAGCAGTTCGAGGTGCCCATCCAGGCCGCCATCGGCTCGAAAATCATTGCCCGCGAGAACATTCGCGCCATCCGCAAGGACGTGCTCGCCAAGTGCTACGGCGGTGACATCAGCCGTAAGCGCAAACTGCTCGAGAAGCAGAAGGAGGGCAAGAAGCGCATGAAGACCATCGGTCGTGTGGACGTCCCCCAGGAAGCCTTCGTAGCCGCCCTCTCCTCCGACGCGGCCTCCGATAAGCCGAGGGGGCAGAAGTAGGGGGAAGCCGCTCGGGCGTCGATCGGAAAACCGGGAGATAATGCCTCAGCGGGGACGGCTATGAGGCAGGATTCATTGTCGGGTCGGCAGAAACCGGGGAGGTGGGCGGTGACGGCAGTGCACGAGGACCCAATCCTCACGTCCGAGTTCGAGGCGATCGCCCGTGCGGTCGAACGCGAGACCGAAGGTATGCGTGTCGAACTGATCGGCGGACGACTGGGAGTCAAACCGGTGCCCGATGCTGAGCACAACCGGATCTTGCACTGGTTGCTTCTCGCGCTTATGCCGTTGAGTCCTCGTCTGTTTCTACATCTTGCAGTGCAGGGCTTGGAGGTGGGCGCCTACCGCAAAGGGCGCGCACGCCCAGATGCCGTACTTGCACCAATCGACGCGTTCTTGGGACAAGGAGAGTGGGCGTCGGCTCATGCCGCGCTGATGGCCGTCGAGGTCACGTCGTGGGACTCGGATACCAACCAACGTGACCGCGTGGACAAGCCCACGGCCTTCGCCGAGACCGGAATCCCGATCTATCTGCTCATCGACCGGGACTCAGCCGAGGTTGTGGTGTACAGCAAGCCGGAAAACGGCCGATACCTGGACGTGCACCGGTATGTCGTCGGGCTCGAGGTGACGCTACCCCTCCCAGTTGGTGTCACGCTCGACACAGCACCGCTGCGGGACTGGATCAGCTGAGCTCAGCCTGTTCGTTCGGATTTGCGCACCAGCAGACGGGTGCCACCATCCGGTCGGTGCGGTTCGTCCCGGCGAGACCGACGGTAGGGAGCCGAACTTCACCATCTCTCGAGCAATTATTAGAGATCTCTTGCGGCGCACCGACTTCGGGCTGTACGCGTGGCCGTCGACGAGCTAGTCTCGTCGACACGGTTTCGGGGCCGCGGCGTGGCGCTGGCTCGGAGCGCTCGAACAGGTCCGATGGCAACACCGGCCCTCGATTCGGATGCCCGCAGAAGCGGGGCTTCCGTTCTGGTTTCTCCGATGGCAAGGTTATGTTGCTCGTCACAGTCGTATGCTCTGCGGACCCGCAGAATGTGACAGTTGGGTTTTCCGGAATATCGTTAGGTGATCTTCACTCGGTCTGCCCGGCGTGGTGAGGATGCTGGAAACCTGAGAGTGGAGCTTGCATGACGAGTGACCTGCCCTTCGACAGCGATGCCACCGACGCTGACGACCGTGCGGGCGACACCGCCTATCGCGTTGCCACCGGCGTCGCGCGGGTAGCGAGGGCGGGCGCGTATGTGACCGGCGGCGCGCTGGTCGCCGCCAATGGCGGTACCGCACCTGTACATCCCGGCGGGCAACGGCTCGACAGTTGGACTTCGGCCTACACCCGCGACCCCGATGCGGATGTGCCGAGTCCCGTGGTCACCTTCCCGGATCCGGACCCGAATGCGACACCGCCCGCACCACTGCATTCGTCGACGCCGACCCCGCGCGATGTGAGCGTCAACGCGCCCTTCACCATTCCCAATGTGCCCAATTCGGGTGTGTACATCGGGCCTGTGCCGCAGCAGCATTCACCGCAGCCATGGCAGAACACCGGGTACGGCAGCTATCAGCCCGGCCTCGCGCTCGGAACCGAGAGCGAACGGTCCGGCCTCGATCTACACAGCGACTCACCGCAGTCCGGCCTCGATCTCGGTACCGGACACGTGCCCGGCTTGGGGAACGTGCCCGGACTCGACCTCGGTCAGGGCGGCCACGGCTTCAACCTTCCCAGCCCGAATCTCCCCAGCCCGAATCTCCCCAGCCCGAACGGCTTGCTCGCCCCGGGTTCGAATCCCTTCACCCTGCCCCGTGTTCCGACGTCGGGGACGGCCATCAGCGAGTCGGTGAGCAGCGATGCCGAAAACTCCGACGACGGCGATGCGGTCGCGAGCAACGTTCCGTTCTACGGCGGCAACATGTTTCACAGCGGTGCGACCGGGGGCAGTGGTGAGCTGTTCCATGGCAACGACGCGCTCCACGGTGGCGACGCATTCCACGGTGCCGACATGTACCACGGTGCCGACATGTACCACGGTGTCGGCAGCCCGGATGCTCTCGGCGTATTCATCAATGCCGAAGCCGGTTTCAGCGTGCACACCGAACTCCGAGTGAACTTCAGTGCCGGCCCGAACGGGGTGTTCCTCGCCACACAGTCCAAGGTCGAGGTCGAGGGCGCGCTGAAGGTAGAGGTCGGGCGGGGCCGGGTCGGCGACAATATCGACAAGTACTCCGATTGGCTCGGCCAAACCGCCGGCGCCACCGGACGTTCCGGCCTCGACAATGCCGGCACGAACGGCACGGTCAACCCGGTCGGCGCCCAGCCCGTGGGTGGATCCGTCCCGCAGTACTCGGCCGTGCAGCCCGTCGCGGTGCAGCCCGGGCAGCCGTTCGCGGCGCCGCTGCCCGCTCCGGTCGCAGCCGTCGCGCCCGCAGCGGTGGCCCCTGCGGTCGTAGCGCCCGCAGCGGTGGCAGCGCCGGTTGCGGCCACCCCACTGCAGACCACGATTCAGCCGGATGTGGCGAGCACCCCGGTCGCCAATGTCCTCGTCGCCCCGGCGGGTCCGTCGCCGCTGACCGCGCCCGCCGCGACGGTGCCCGCGCTGTTCGAGCCGAGGCCCGTTCCTGCGAAGCATCCGGTCGTGGTCGACGATTCGTCTTCGACCACGACACCTCTGACGAACACGCCGACCACTGTCACCAAGACAGTGCCGATCCCCGGCGACAACACCACCGGGCATCCGACCAAGACCTCCGATACGGGCAGCACCAAGCCCGGCCACACCGCTGTTCCGGACACGGATGCCACGGGGACGACGAAGATCCCGACCGCGACCCACGCGCCGACCACACAGGCTCCCACCACGCACGCGCCGACCCACACCGCGACGCCGACGATTCCGGACGACGATGTGACGATCCCGAGCGCCGGCAACGGTGGCGGAACCAGCACCGGTCACAACGGCGGCACCACCCCGAACACACACACCACCCAGCCGGACATCGACGACCCGACCGTGGACGTCCCGACCGTCTCGGTGCCGACAGTGACCCACTCCGCCCCGACAGTCCAGCCGACCCCTGACATCGATATCCCGACCGCGCACTCCCCGGCGCCGATCCCGACTCAGCAGCCGCATGTGCCCGCGCCGACCATGCCCGCACCGGTCACCCCGATGACGCCGCCCGCGCACCCGATCGCCGCCGACCTCGGTGATCCGGCCGATTTCGCGCACCCGGTATACGAGCCCGATCACACGGCACTGACCCTCATGGCGGCCGGGCTGTCCACCCCGTTGCTGCCCGATCCGGGTGTGGACGACGGCCACCACTTCGTAGCGGGCCTGGATATCAACCTGTTCTAGGAGCCGCACGGGGGTCGCGCGCATCCGTCGCGCCGGCGCATGTCATCGTCGAACGCGATATTCGTACGACAGTTAGGAGGAGCGGTTGTCTGCCGCAGCTGGGCTGGAGGCCGCCACGGTGAAACATCCGGCGGCGATGGCGCCAGTGATCGGAATTCTCGATCAACTGCAGGAGATGACCCGCTCCGCGGGGCGGCAAGACCTGGATGGCCGACTGAGTATGGTCCGGGCAAGGGTCGGTGACACCCGGCTGCGCCTCGTGGTCGTCGGCGCCGCGAAGAACGGTATGAGCACCCTCGTCAACGGTCTGATCGGGGCGCAGCTGAGCGCCACCGAGAGTGCGCTGAGCGTTCCGGTGATCGCGGAGTTCGGACCGGAGCCGACCGCCGTGCTGGTGAAATCGCTGGGCGCGGGCCGGATCGAACGCCAGCCCGTCGATCCGCTCGACCCGGGGCCCGCGCTGGCCGCCGACGGGGTGATCCGCGCCGAATTCACCGAGCCGAGCCCGCTGCTCGCCGAGGGCCTGGTCCTGATGGACGCACCAGGTGGCGACGGCGACGATCACACCACCTGGTCGATGATCGCCGCCGCGGATGCCGTGCTCTACGTCGGTGATGCCGGATCCGAGTTCAGCCCGGAACAGATCGGCTACCTCGAGCAAATCCAGCAGCTCTGTCCGACGGTCATCTGTGCGCTGAACAAGATCGACCTGCACCCGCACTGGCAGCACACCCAGCAGCGCAATCGTGAGCTATTGGACGCGGCCGGTCTCGGTTTCGCGGTGGCGCCGGTCTCCGCGCTGCTGCACCTGCAGGCGGGCAATTATCAGCGCGATATCGAATCCGGTGTACCCCAACTGGTCGACCACCTGCGTGACTATGTGCTGGCAAGGGCCGACAGCCTGGTCCTGGAAGCCGCGGCCAACGACATCCGTCTGGTTGCCGACCACCTGGCCGTGACCCTGCGGACCGAGGCCGAGGCGTTGCGCGATCCGCGCCGCCGGGTGGAGATCACCGAACAACTCGTCGCCGCCCGCGACCAGGCCGACCAACTGCGGCAGCGCTCGGCCAATTGGCAGGTCACCCTCGGTGACGGCAGTACCGAGCTGATGGCCGATATCGAACACGACCTGCGGCACCGGCTGCGCAGTCTGGTGCGCGATGCCGAGGCCGAGATCGCCAACACCGATCCGGCCCGCCGCTGGCAGGATTTCGGCGCGGATCTGGATGCGCGCATCTGCGAGGCCGTCGAAGAGAATTTCGTGGTGGCGCACTACCGGGTGGTGGAGCTGTCCGAACAGGTGGCCGCCAAATTCCCCGCCGATCACCGCACCCCGCCGCTACCGGACCTACGCCTGGAAAATCCCGGTGAAGTGCTCGACCATGTCGCGTCGCTGGATCCGCTGACCAGCGGCAAAGCCGGTGTGCTCGGCCAATTCCTGACCGTCATGCGCGGGTCCTACGGCGGTCTGCTCATGGTCGGTGTGCTCACCAGTTTGCTGAAAATGCCACTGGTGAACTGGTATTCGGCCGCCGCCGCGCTGCTGCTCGGCGCGAATGCGCTGTGGGACGACCGCAAGGCACGCAAGCAGCGCCGCCAGGCCGAGGCCAAGGTTTCGGTGGCCAGACTCATGGACGACGTGATCTTCCAGGTCGGTAAGGAATCGCGAAATCGGTTGCGCGCCATGCAGCGCACGCTGCGCGATCACTTCACCGATATCGCCACCGATGTACTCCGCGCCGCCGACGAACGGTTGCGCGTCGCGGAGGTGGCCTACGGAAAATACGGCGATCACCGCGAGGAACGCATCGCCGACCTCGATGTGCAACTCGGTAGATTGCGCGGGCTGCGCGCCGAGGCCGATGGGATCAGCGCGGCCGCGTAAGCAAGTCGCGGCGGGGGCACGTCAGCAGGACGCAGGGTGCCGCACAAACAGATCGCGGTGTGGCCGCTCAGCCAGTCGCGGGGTGACCGCATCGGGAGGACCGTACGCAATCCAGAGCGCGATACGGGCTGTGTTAAGTCGAGCCATCCCAAGGTCGGCTGAGCAGTAAGCGACCGGTGCGGACGACTCGGCTAGCGGGTGACGAGCCAGGCGATGACGACGAGCACGAGCAGGGCGATCAAGGCGAGCTGGACGCGGGAACGCGGCATCAACGTGCCCCGCTCTGCGCGGTCTCGCGCACCACCGGTGGTGCGATCGGCTCGGGCATCAGGGCGGGCTCGGGACCCACCACATCCTCGGCGGTGAGCGGCGTCGAGGTCGCGCGATTACGGCCGAGCAGTTGCAGCGAGACCCGCAGCAGTCGGTCCAGCAGGTAGGCGATGGCGAAGCTGACCGGAACCATGCCGACCAACACCACGATGAACTGCGGGATAAACGGCAATCCCGCGACCCACAGCTCGAAGCCGTCCCACCACCCTGCAATCTGATGCACGGCACCAGCCTAGCCGTGTTGAATTCGCCGCGCCGTCGGCACCGCGTGGGGGCCGGGTTTCGGCGCGCTCGGTGGACGACGCGGGCAGACGGACCGAAGATGAGGTATGGCGTCTTCCGATGATCTGACCGTAGAAGAACTTGCCGACCTGCCCGTGCTCAGTCAGCTGAGTGACATGCGTCAGCATGCCACCTATCCGCCGATCGACGATTACGCATTCCTGTCCGATTGTGAGACCAGCTGTCTGATCGCCAGCAATGGCGGCGTCGAGTGGATGTGCGTGCCACGGCCGGATTCGCCGAGCATCTTCGGCGCGATGCTCGATCGCAGTGCCGGTCATTTCCGGATCGGCCCGTACGGGGTCAATGTGCCCGCGGCGCGACGGTATCTGCCCGGCGGCATGATCCTGGAGACCACCTGGCAGTCCGAGACCGGCTGGCTGATCGTGCGTGACGCATTGGTACTCGGCCCCTGGCACAACAACGATCAGCGCAGCAAAACGCACCGCCGCACGCCGATGGACTGGGACGCCGAGCACGTCCTGCTGCGCACGGTGAAGTGCGTGAACGGCACGGTCGAGTTGGAGATGAGCTGTGAACCCGCCTTCGATTACCACCGCGCCCCGGCCCGCTGGGAGTACACCGGCAAGGTGTACGAGGAGGCCACCGCGGTGCGCACCACCGACCCGAGCGTGGGCCCGACGCTGGTGCTGACCACCGACCTGCGGCTCGGACTCGAGGGCCGCGAGGCCCGTGCCAGGACCAGGATGAAGGAGGGCGACGAGGTGTTCGTCGCGCTGACCTGGTCGGAACTGCCCGCACCGCGCACCTTCGAAGAGGCGGCGCAGAAGATGTGGCAGACCACCGAATGCTGGCGGCAGTGGATCACCCTCGGCGATTTCCCGGATCATCCGTGGCGCAACTACCTACAGCGCAGTGCGCTGACGCTGAAGGGACTCACCTACGCGCCGACCGGTGCGCTGATGGCCGCAGCAACCACCTCACTGCCGGAAACCCCTGGCGGACAACGCAATTGGGACTACCGCTATACCTGGGTGCGCGATTCCAGCTTCGCACTGTGGGGTCTGTACACCCTCGGTCTCGACCGCGAGGCCAACGACTTCTTCGCCTTCCTCAACGACGCCACCACCGGTGACAACGGCGAACCCGTTCCGCTGCAGGTGCTCTACGGCATCGGCGGTGAGCGCGACCTCACCGAGACCACACTCGACAACCTGACCGGCTACGACGGCGCCAAACCCGTGCGCATCGGCAACGGCGCGTACAACCAGGACCAGCACGATATCTGGGGCACCATGCTCGACGCGGTGTACCTGCACGTGAAATCCCGCCAACAGGTGCCGGAGTCGCTGTGGCCGCTGCTGGAGCGCCAGGTCGAGGCGACCATCGCGCGCTGGCAGGAGCCCGACCGCGGCATCTGGGAAGTGCGTGGTGAGCCACAGCATTTCACCTCGTCGAAGGTGATGTGCTGGGTGGCGCTGGACCGCGGTGCGAAGCTGGCCGAACTGCACGGCGAATACGAGCGCGCCACCGAGTGGTATACCATCGCCGACCAGATCAAGGCCGATATCCTCACCAACGGCGTGAATGCCAACGGTGTCTTCACCCAGACCTACGGCGGCGACACCCTGGACGCGTCACTGCTGCTGGTGGTGCTGAACCGCTTCCTGCCGCCCACCGACCATCGGGTGCGCGCCACCGTGCTCTCGATCGCCGACCGGCTCACCGAGAACGGCCTGGTGCTGCGCTATCGGACCGAAACCACCGATGACGGATTGACCGGCGCGGAGGGCACCTTCACCATCTGCTCGTTCTGGCTGGTGTCGGCACTGGTGGAGATCGGTGAACTGCAGCGGGCCCGGCATCTGTGCGAACGGCTGCTCGGCTACGCGAGTCCGCTGCGACTCTATGCCGAGGAGATCGATTCGCGCAGTGGACGTCATCTCGGCAACTTCCCGCAGGCCTTCACCCATCTGGCGCTGATCAATGCGGTGACGCACGTGATCAGGGCCGAGCAGTCGCACACCTCCGGCGCGTTCCAGCCGGCACACACACCGGCGAGCATTCCGACCTGAGGCTTGGCGAGAGCGGTTGCTATTCGTCCGATTCCCGGTCCGTGCCGGTGCGCCAGTCGTTGAACCGCTTGCCGATCTTGGATACCGTCTCGCCGACCTCCTGACCGACCGTGCTCACCGCGGATCCGACATCGCGCCCGAGATTGCGCACGGTGCGGATCAGCGGATCCTCGGACTGGTCGAAGTTCGTCCGATAGGTGCGCGCGGCCTCCTTGATCTCATCGCTGATCTTGGTGTGCTTATCGTGTTCGCGGCGTGGGTAGTCGCCGCCGAGCATCCGGTTGTATTCGCCGGATTGGATCCAGCGGCGCAGTTCGGCGGCTCGCAGCACCGAGAACGGATGGCTCTGCAGTTCCAGATTGAGCAGCTTCAGCACACCGTCGCGCAGATCGCCGGAGCGCTCGTAGTCATCGGCCTGCTGCAGGAACGCGCCGTGATTCATCTCCTTGATCCAGGTGCCGCCCGCGGTCTTCATATGCACCCGCACCGACGCCTCGACGTCCTGACCGCACAGCAGTCCGGCCCGGTCGCCGGACAACTCGGACTTGCGGCTCCACTCCATCAGTGCGGCGACGATTGCGCGCAGTGCCCAGCCACCGACCGGCATCCAGCCCAGATTGGCCGAAATGCGCAGTAGATGCATGAGCATGGTGCGGTATACCGCATGCCCGGACAACGCGTGCCCGAGTTCGTGACCGACGACGAAGCGCAGTTCCTCGGTGTCCATCAGATCGATCAGCCCGGTCGTCAGCACGATGAACGGCTGGTCCATGCCGATCGTGAAGGCATTCACGTGCGGGCTCTGCAAGACGAACATCTCGGGCGTGATGCGCGCGTCCAGGACTTCCACGCAGTCGTGACGCAACTGGTGCAGCGAACGGAACTGGCGCTCGTCCACCCGGACCGCGGTCGCGAGGTACAGCAGGCGGTGCTGGCGTTCTTGCAGCAATCCGGACAAGGTTCGCAAAACGGTGTCGAACCCGGCGAGCGAACGCAGCGTCACCAACGCGGTTCGGTCGGCGGGATGCTCCCACGCGCGAGTGCTGATATCGGGGAACCGGGTGCGTACGCGGTCCGGGCTGGTAGTCATGGGATGAAACCCCCCTCTTCCAGGAACTTTGTCGGTTTTTGCCGCCTGCAAGCGGATAGCTAGCGTTGATTCGAACTGGTGACGTTTCCTCTGATACAGTCTGCCCGTGTCTTCGATTGCCGTCCCGCGGGTCCGCCATGAATTGGCGTTGATCGCTGTCGGCAATCTCGCGGTCGCGGACATTCTCTGTCGCTGATCGGCGCCGGCGCTGCTGCGCACCCATCTTTCTCTAGACTGGCGCGCAAACTTTTTCGCAGCAGTGTCCGTATCCCGACCTTCGGTCGACAAGTCGCGCCGCAGTTCTACCGCCGCGACAACTAGTCCACGTCGCGGCGGAGCGCATAGGAAAGGTTCCACCCATGTCACCCAGGTCCTTGCTCCTCGGATCCTCCCGATTGCACCGTCGCCCGGTGATCGCCGCGCTAACGGCCGTCGCCGCCGTCGTGCTCACCGCGTGCGGTGGTGGAGCGAGTGACACCGTGGGCGGAGGTGGGCCGGACGGAAGCGGCGGCACCCTCAACCTCTACGCCTACGCCGTCCCGAAGCCCGGTTTCGACAAGGTCGTCCCGGAGTTCAACAAGACCGATAAGGGCAAGGGCGTCCAGATCAACGGCTCCTACGGCGCCTCCGGCGATCAGTCCCGCAAGGTCAAGGACGGCGCCGAGGCCGATATCGTCAACTTCTCGGTCGAGCCCGATATCACCCGCCTGGTCGACGCCGGCCTGGTCGATCCGAGCTGGAATGCCGACGCCACCAAGGGAATTCCGTTCGGCTCGGTCGTCGCGATCGTGGTCCGCAAGGGCAATCCGAAGGGCATCAAGGACTGGGACGATCTGCTCGCGCCGGGCATTCAGGTCGTCACCCCGAACCCGTTCAGCTCGGGCTCGGCCAAGTGGAATCTGCTCGCGCCGTATGCGGCCAAGAGCGACGGCGGCAAGAACCCGCAGGCCGGTCTGGATTACCTGAGCCAGCTCATCTCCAAGGAGCATGTGCAGGTGCAGCCGAAGTCGGGCCGTGAGGCCACCGAGACCTTCCTGCAGGGCACTGGTGACGTGCTGCTGAGCTATGAGAACGAGGCGATCTTCTCCGAGCGCAACGGCGATCCGATCGAGCACATCGTGCCGCCGACCACCTTCAAGATCGAAAACCCGGTCGCGGTTCTGAAGAACAGCAAGCATTTGGATACGGCGAACGCCTTCCGTGACTTCCTGTTCACCACCGAGGGCCAAAAGGCTTGGGCCTCGGCGGGATTCCGCCCGGTCGACCCGAAGGTGGCCGCCGACTACGCCAAGGACTTCCCGACTCCGCAGAAGCTGTGGACCATTGCCGATCTCGGTGGCTGGAAGACCGTCGACAAGGAACTGTTCACCGCGAACACCGGTTCCGTCGCGGTGATCTACGACAAGGCCACCAAGTAGGTCGGTGATCCGAAACACCCCGTGATGTGTGCGACGGGCCCGGAGCAGGCAGCTTGCGTAACCACGAAGGGCACCGCACGCACCGCAAATCGAAGCAGGATATTGGACGATCGTGACTGACAGCAGCAGCACCGGGATCGGGCATGCGCCCGCTCCCGGTGGCTCCGAAGACGCCACACCCAAGGCAGCCGGTCGCACCTGGTCGTGGCTGCGGGTAACCGGTTCGGTGGGTCCGCTCGGCATCGCCACCGCGGTGCTCTGGCTCAGCATCATCGTGCTGCTACCGCTGGCCGCGCTGACCGTCACCTCATTCGATGACGGCTGGTCCGGATTCTGGGATGCCATCACCGCACCCGCGGCCATCGACTCGCTGCGCATCACGGTGCTCGTCTCCGTGGTGGTGGCGGTCATCAATGTGGTGATGGGCACGCTGATCGCCTGGGTGCTGGTCCGCGACCAGTTCCCGGGCAAGAGCATCGTCAACGCGCTCATCGACCTACCGTTCGCACTACCGACGATCGTCGCGAGCATCGTGCTGCTGTCGCTCTACGGTCCGCAGAGTCCGATCGATATCCACCTCAATGCCACCCAGCCCGGCCTGGTGGTGGCACTGACGTTCGTCACGCTGCCGTTCGTGGTGCGCTCGGTACAGCCGGTGCTCATCGAGGCCGACCGGGAGGTCGAGCAAGCCGCACTGTCCCTCGGCGCGGACAACTGGACCACCTTCCGCCGCATCGTCCTGCCGACCCTGGCGCCCGCCATCATCAGCGGCGGCGGGCTCGCTTTCGCCCGCGCCATCGGCGAATACGGTTCGGTGGTGCTGATCGGCGGCGCCATTCCGCGCAAGACCGAAATGGCTTCGCAGTACATCCAGAAGCAGATCGAGATCGATCGGCCGGTGAATGCGGCTGCGGTGTCGGTCGCACTGCTGGTCATCTCGTTCGCGACGCTGCTGGTGCTGCGGCTGTGGGCCGAGCGCACGGCGCGCAAGGAGGAGGAGGCGCGATGAATCTGTCCTGGCCGACTCGTATTTCGCTGCGCGTGGTCGCGCTCGGCTACCTGTTCGTCCTGCTGGTCCTACCCCTGATCATCATTTTGTGGCGCACTTTCGAAAAGGGGATCGGTGCGTTCATCGACTCGATCTCCACTCCCGCGGCGATCTCGGCATTCCAGCTGTCGATCCTGATCGTGGTGATCGTGGTCCCGGTGAATGTCATCTTCGGCATCGTCACCGCGATCGCCCTGGTGCGCGGCAAGTTCCCGGGCCGCACGCTGGTGCAGGGCATCGTGGATCTGCCCTTCGCGGTCTCGCCGGTCGTGGTCGGTGTCGCGCTGATCCTGCTGTGGGGTGCCGGCGGCTGGTTCGGCGGACTCGAAGACGTCGGCTTCAAGGTGATCTTCAATCTGCCCGGCATGGTGATCGCGACGATCTTCGTCACGCTGCCGTTCGTGGTGCGCGAGGTCGAGCCGGTGCTGCACGAGATCGGCGACGATCAGGAGCAGGCCGCGGCCACCCTCGGCGCGTCCCGCTGGCAGACGTTCTGGCGGATCACTCTGCCCGCGATCCGCTGGGGCCTGACCTACGGTGTCGTGCTGACCGTCGCGCGTGCGCTCGGCGAATTCGGCGCGGTGATCATGGTGTCCTCCGCGCTGCCGGGTAAATCGCAGACGCTGACCCTGCTCGTACACGGTCGATACATCAACGACCACAACACCTTCGGCGCCTACGCCGCCGCGACCCTGCTGATGGGCCTTGCCCTCGTAGTCCTCCTGTTGATGACCCTCCTCGAACGTAAGCGGGGCACCAAGTGATCACCGTGACCAATGCGAAGAAGAACTACGGTTCCTTCGCTGCCCTGGACGATGTCAGCATCGAGATCCCGTCGGGGGAGCTGACCGCCCTGCTCGGCCCGTCGGGCTCGGGCAAGTCGACGCTGCTGCGCTCGATCGCGGGCCTGGAATCGCTGGACTCCGGCGTCGTCGCCATCGCGGGCAACGATGTCACCCACATACCGCCGCAGAAGCGCGATATCGGCTTCGTATTCCAGCATTACGCCGCGTTCAAGCATATGACCGTGCGCGATAACGTGGCCTTCGGACTCAAGATCCGCAAGCGTCCCAAGAGCGAAATCGCCAAGCGCGTAGACGAATTGCTCGGCATCGTCGGCCTCGACGGCTTCCAGCATCGCTACCCGGCTCAGCTCTCGGGCGGTCAGCGTCAGCGCATGGCACTGGCTCGCGCGCTCGCGGTCGACCCGCAGGTGCTGCTGCTCGATGAGCCGTTCGGCGCGCTCGATGCCAAGGTGCGCGCCGATCTGCGCACCTGGCTGCGCCGACTGCACGAGGAGGTCCACGTGACCACCGTGCTGGTCACCCACGACCAGGAGGAGGCGCTCGACGTCGCCGACCGGATCGCGGTGATGAACAAGGGCCGCATCGAACAGGTCGGCAGCCCGGAGGACGTCTACGACCGGCCCGCCAACGAATTCGTGATGTCGTTCCTCGGTGCGGTGGCCCGGCTCAACGGACATCTGGTGCGTCCGCACGATATTCGCGTCGGCCGCGACGCCAGTATGGCGTTGGCGAAGGACGAGGGAACCGCCGAATCGGCGGGCGTCACGCGCGCCACCGTGGAACGCGTTGTGCACCTCGGATTCGAGGTGCGCGTCGAGTTGCGCAATGCCGCCACCGGCGATCTGTTCGCCGCGCAGGTGACCCGCGGTGACGCCGAGGCGCTGCAGCTCAGCGACGGGGAAACCGTCTACGCCCGCGCCACCCGTATTCCGGAACTGCCTGCGGGATAAGCGCGAATTCGACTCCGCTTTATGGCTGCGGATTCCGCATTTGCGAAATCCGTGGCCATTCCTGGCGTGTCGAAACCGAACTCCGGTTTCCACGTCATATTGTGCTGAATGCGAAACACCCGCTAGTGGGTTCCGGTGAATTATCGGAACGTAATCCGATGTGAGCATTCGCAATGGTCGTCGAACGCGGCCCGTATGCGGGCGGCGGGAAGTTGAACGATCACCATGTCGATTCGAAGACAGATATTTCTGGCGCTGGCCGTTGCCGGCGTCGCGGTGCTGATCCAATCCGGCTCGGCGATCGCCGCACCACCACCCGGAACGCCGGCCGTGCGCGCACCGGATGGTCCGGTCATTACCGAGATTCCCGCGGACTCGCCCGAAGTGGCCGCAATCGGTCCGGAATCGGTGGGGAAGCCGATCCCGAACTCATATGTCGGTCTCACTCCGGCACAGTTGATACCGCGCGGAATCGAGGGCGAGCAACGGCATTTCACGCCGAATCCGGAGCAGTGGGATAACGCGCGAATGATTGTCGAAGTGGTCCTGCGTCGTGATCTGCCCGCCTATGCGGCGGTGGTCGCGCTGGCCACCGCAATGCAGGAATCGTTGTTGCGCAACGTGACCGCGGCGGTCGATCACGACTCGCTCGGGGTGTTCCAGCAGCGGCCGTCCGCCGGCTGGGGCCCGCCTGAGCAACTCACCGATCCGCGGTACGCGACCGATCGATTCCTGGACGCGCTGCTGGTCCACGCGCCTGATTACCACGCGATGCCGCTGTGGCAGGCGGCGCAGGCCGCGCAGCGCTCCGGCTTTCCGATAGCGTATGCGCGGTGGCAGGAGCAGGCCGCGCAGATGGTGTCGCGATTGCTCGGACCACGGCAAGGACCGGTGCGGCGGGCGGTGAGTGCCCAAGCAGTGCTGGGCTGTTGCTGATGAGTTGCCAATGGGTGTAGTGGTTTTGATTTCCCACACTGGAATCGCTCGCGAATTCCGGTGCGGGAGATCGGAACTCGTTGCCGGATCGGTCCGTCCGCGCGGTGGCGGACTGGTTCGGTTTCGATATGGCTCGGGATCGGCGTGTTGTGACCTGTTCGGCAATCTCGATTGCGGGGAGATCGGTGGCTATTTGCGCATGTGAGAACGTGTATCGGAAGCCGGGGCGCCGGGCTGGCTGCCTGCTGGCAAACAGCAACAGGGCATCGTTGAATCTCGGCGCGCCGTAAAAGATCCGGCCGAGAAATCGGCGCGTCAGCTCCCGTGCCAGGTCGGCCGGGATCGGCGCTATTGCGATGCAACCTGTGTCAGTGGCGGCGGCATGCGGACAACCGTGTGTCCGGTGGTTGGCAGGCCGGTCGCGGAGTGGTTGCGTGAACAAGGTTCGAAGCAAATCGGCTCGGCGATCAGAGGATTGCGATGGCGGTTGGTCTCGGTTTGAGCATAGGCACGGTGAACACGGTTTCCGCTCTGGCGGAGGAGGGTTCGGCCAAGGCTCCACCCGGTCGCCGCTCCGCCGCCGAACGCTCGCGCGCGGTCACCCGCCGCACCACCCTCACCTTCGACAGCACCGGAATGGCCAGGGTCGGCATGATTCCGCGACACGGGCGCGCCGTCACCGAATTCGCCGATCTGAGTCAACGCACGACCAAGCAGGCCAGGGTAGGGCACCGCGCGCTGACCGCGGCCGATCTGATCGCGGTCGTCACGGATTGTCTGATCACCGAGGCGCGTCGCGATCGTCGTGCGGTCGATGCGGGGGTCACGCTGACGCATCCGGCGGGCTACACCGAAGGCCAGTTGGAGGAGTTGCGTGCGCGCTGGACGGGATCGGCCTGACTCATGTCGCGCTGGTCGCCGAACCCGTCGCGGCGGCCACCTGGCTCGAGGTCGAACGCGGACCGTTGATGCCGGGCCTAGCCCTGGTCTATGACCTGGGGGGAGCAAGTCTCGATGTCACCCTGGTGCGAGTCGGCGCGGGCTGTCCGCTCAATCCGATTGTCGGCGTACCGATCCGTTCGACGGAATTCGGCGGGCGGGCGTTCGGCGCGCTGGTCGCCGCGCGGGCCGGGAACGGGACCGTGCCCGCCGCCATCTCCGGCGCGGTCACCGGTGCCACCGCCGACGAATTGCGCACCATCCATATCCGATCGTCGCTGAAGCTGGTCTATCGCTGTCTGCGGATGGCGGATGTGACCATGGCCGATGTGGACTGCGTGCTGGTGGTCGGCGGCGCGGCCCGGCCGGTCGAGGTAGCCCAGGTGCTCGCCGGTGAACTGGCGCGTCCGGTGATCACGGCCCCGGATCCGGAACGCACGATCGCCGACGGCGCCGCCATCTTGGCGCGTCGCGCGGCCGCCGCGGACGAGGAGGTCACCGGACATCACCCTCGGCGCAGACCGCGCAGAGCAAAGACGCGCGCTCTCTTACTTTCACGGCGCACCAAGCGCCGCTTGACCCGGGTGGCGATCGCGGCGGGGATGTCGGCCGCTGGAGTAGTGCTCGCGCTGGCGTTGCCCGCCGACACGGTGGTCGCGGGCTTGTCGCAACTCGGGCTGCGGTAAAGGCGCACCGGCGGCGCACCGCATCGTCGCCGGGAATGCCGATCATGGGCCAGGTTGACGTGACTCCTCGTAGGTGTAACCATGGGATACAGTAAATTTGTCCCATGAGGAGAGGCAGTGACGACGATGTCTACAGCCGTGACGCCCGCAGTCGATCCCGATCTGGCGAAGGCGCAGGAGTATGCCGCCAAGCTGCTGCTGCTCTCCGAAGGTTCGGTGAACAAGCACTTCGACCCCTTCGAGGACATCGACTGGGACAATCCGGATTTCGCCGCCGATGCCGGTGAAGAGCGCTGGGTGCTCCCGGTATCCGGCGATGCGCTCGGTCGCCACCCCTGGTACCAGGCGCTGCCGCTGGACCGGAAGATCGCGATCGGCAAGTACCGCCAAGCCAATGTCGCCAAGGTCGGTCTGCAGTTCGAATCCATTCTGATCGGCGGCATGGTGACGCACAGCTTCGGTCTGCCCAACGGTTCGCCCGAATTCCGTTACTGCTCCCACGAAATGATCGAGGAGCACAACCACACCCTGATGTTCCAAGAGATGGTCAACCGGATCGGCCTCGACGTTCCCGGTATGGGCCCGCTCGTGCGCAAGTTCAAATACATCGGTGCGCCGGTGGCCGCCCTGTTCCCGAATCTGTTCTTCATGGCCGTGCTCGCGGGTGAGGAGCCGATCGACCACATCCAGAAGGCGATCCTGCGCTCGGGCGAGGACGTGCACCCGATCATGCGCGGCGTAATGGCGATTCACGTCGCCGAGGAAGCGCGCCACATCTCCTTCGCGCACGAATTCCTCGAGCAGCATGTGCCTGAGAAGAATGCGGCCAATAAGTTGGTGCTCTCGATCGTCATGCCGATCGTCATGTTCATCCTCGGCCGCTCCATCTACACCCCGCCCCGGTCGTTCTTCAAGGAGTTCGATATCCCGGACGGGGTACGCAAGGAGCTGTTCTACGGTTCGAAGCAGGCCAAGCAGGAGTTCAGCGACTTCTTCGGCGATGTGCGCACGCTGGCCAATGACATCGGCCTGATGAACCCCATCGGCAAGGCGGTCTGGAAGCTGTTGAATATCGACGGCCACACCACCCGCTACCGCTCGGAGCCGTTGCGTACGGCCAAGGCCGGCTGACGTGCCCTACGTCGTCACGCAGTCCTGCTGTAGCGACGCGTCCTGCGTCTACGCCTGCCCGGTCAACTGCATCCATCCCACGCCCGACGAACCCGATTTCCTGACGGCGGAGATGCTGTATGTCGACCCGCAGGCGTGCGTGGACTGCGGCGCATGTGCGAGTGCGTGCCCCGTCGATGCAATCACGTCGTCGAAGAAGCTGACCGACGAGCAGAAGCCGTTCATCGAGATCAATGCCGACTTCTATCGGCGGCCGCGGCCGCGGCCGCTGCTGGCCAAGCCGGTGCCCGTGGCCGAGATCCACACTGAGCGTAAGCCGTTGCGGGTGGCGATAATCGGATCCGGTCCCTCGGCCATGTACGCGGCCGATGAACTGCTGACCCAGCCCGACGTCACTGTGACGGTCTTCGACCGGCTTCCGGTACCCCACGGACTCGCCAGGTACGGCGTCGCGCCGGACCACGCGAAGACCCGGCAGGTCAACAAGCTCTTCGATATCATCTCGGCGCAACCTGGTTTCGATTCGTACCTGAATATCGAAGTGGGTAAGCATATTTCGCATCAGGAGCTGCTCGCGCACTTCCACGCGGTGATCTATGCGGTCGGTGCGTCCTCGGATCGTAAGCTCGATATTCCTGGCGAAGGTTTGGCGGGCAATGTATCTGCCACCGACTTCGTCGCCTGGTACAACGGGCATCCGGATCACGCCGGGCGCACCTTCGATCTGTCGCAGCGCCGGGCCGTCATCGTCGGCAATGGCAATGTGGCGCTCGATGTGGCGCGCATTCTGACCAGCGATCCGGAAGCGTTGTCGGACACTGATATTGCACCCCATGCGCTGAAAGCTTTGCGAGAGAGCAAGATCGAAGAAGTGGTAGTGCTCGGTCGGCGCGGTCCGGTCGAATCCGCTTTTACCGTACCGGAATTCGTCGGGCTGCTCGGCGCGGATGTCGATATCGCCATCGAGGGTGAACTGCCCGCGGTAACCGAGGAACTGCCGTATCAGGTCGAGCAGAAGCTGCGGCTGCTGCACTCCGTAGCGGGGCGGCAGTTCGGTGCGCGCAAGCGGATCGTCTTCCGGTATCTGGTCGCGCCGACCGCGATGCTGGGGGCCGACGAGGTGACCGGCATCGAGCTGAGCCGCAACGAACTCGTCACCGATCCGGATGGTCGCGTTCGTGCGGTGGCGACGGAGGAGACCGAGCGGTTGGATACCGGACTGGTGCTCACCTCGGTGGGTTACCGCGGTGTGGCCCTACCGGGCTTGCCGTTCGACGAGCAAGCCGCCGTGATCCCGAATCTGAACGGCCGCGTGCTGGAAAAGTCCGGTGGTGCGGTGCTGCCCGGAGTGTATGTCACCGGCTGGATCAAGCGTGGACCCACAGGATTCATCGGTACCAACAAATCCTGCGCGCAGGAGACGGTTCGGCAGTTGGCCGATGACTTCAATGCCGGTCGGTTACGTGAACCGGCGAGTAAGGCGGAGGATTTCGATCAACTGGTGCACCGCCGTCGGCCCTCGGTCCTGGCCCACCGCAACGCGGTGCGAACCGGCATCGTGCGCAGCCTGCTCGCCCGCGCCTGAGCGTCGCAAACGCGCCCATGTCGTATTCGCGCTGTGTAACGGTTTTCGCCGTCCGCCGACATGGTGTGTACACGGTAGGGTCCGTGACGACGGTCGGCACCTCGGCGCACGGCGACGCGATGAGGGCGAATGTCGGGCCGAGGTGCCGATTGGCGACTATTTGGCGGTGAACCCACCGTCGATCGCGAGCGCCGCGCCGGTAATGAAGCTGGCCTCATCGCTCAGCAGGTAGGCGCAGAACGACGCGATCTCCTCCGGCTTGCTGATCCGGCCGAGCGGATGCAGTGCGGCGATGGCCGCTTCACCCTCGGGCGTCGCACCCATCGAGTTGCGGAAAGCGGGCGTATCGACGGCGCCGGAGACCAGCGCATTGACACGAACACCCTGTTCAGCGGCCTCCAGCGCGACCGCGCGGGTCAGCCCGACGACGCCGTGCTTGGCCGCCACATACGGTGCCACCGAACCCATGCCGACCACGCCCAGGTTCGAGGCGTTGTTGAGGATCGCGCCGCCGCCGGAGGCGACAATTGCCGGAACCTGGTGGCGCAGACCGTAGAACACGCTGGTCAGATTGAGTTCGAGATCGGCGCGCCAGCCTGCCTCGTCGATCTGGTCGATCGAGCCGAAGGCATTGACGGCGCCCGCATTGTTGAATGCCGCGTCCAGCCGACCGTATTCGGTGAGGGCCGCCTGTGTCAGCCGGGCGACCTCATCCTCGACGGTGACATCGGTCGGTACGAAGATCGCCCGGCCACCCGCCGCGCGGATATCGGCCGCGACCTGCTCGCCCGCGTCTTTGCCACGTGCGCCGAGCACCACGGCCGCGCCCTCGGTTGCGGCCCGCATGGCCACCGCCTTGCCGACACCCGAGCTGCCGCCGGTGATGAGCATGACCTTGTCCGCGAAACGTGTCGACATCGTCTTCGAATTCCCTTCTAGTTCTTGCGATTTCACTAGCGATGAGCCGGCGCGGGAACTAGGTTCGTCCGTGCGCTTGCTCATTACTGAATCCAGTCAAGCGGTCGGGGAACGGTGCTGCTAGCGGAAATCAGCTGTGAAATTTGACGCATCATATTCTGGCAGTCGATACGCCCGTCCTATGAAATCCGCAGTGCTGGCAACGGATTGGTTACCGACCAGTTGGTGTGTGTTGTCGGTTCTGGGTAGTTCTGTTCGGCTTGGCGGATCTGGGGCTCGTTTCGAGTTACTGCACCGTAGCGGAACTTGGTTTACCGCAGTGGAATCGGGCCATCGGTCGCGAAACGCCGGACGTCCAGAGGACTGGATGAATCTTTTTCATGCGATCTAGCTGGGAGTTCTAAACGGAGTCAACGTAAGTCGAACGTTTCATATCAATTCGACATCCGAATCGATCCAGCAGCAGCTAACCTGTGGGTGCTGTTTGGGAAGCGACCGCGGCCACATGGATCTCCTGTGTGATGGACGTGGTCTCGGTGCGTTGACGGGATAGCGAATGACTACAGGTCTGGGTTTCAGCATCGGTTCAGTGAACTCCGTATCCGCTATGGTGACCGGCGAGCGACCGTTGTCGTCGGTGCGGACACGCCGCACGGCAGTGACCTTCGACAGTGGGGGTGACATCCGAATCGGGGGGATCCCCCAATTCGACATGGCTGTAACGGATTTCGCCGATCTGGCGCGAGACCCGGAGTCGATTGTCGTGGGCGGTCGGCTCTGGTCACCTGCGAACCTGGTCGCCGCCGTGGTGAACGGCCTGCTCGAATCCTTCCCGCCGACCGCTGGAGCCGTGGCCACCTATCCCGCATGCTATTCCGATAAGCAGCTGTCGCTGCTGCGGCAGGCATTGAATCTGGCCGGTGCCGCGGATGTGCTGCTCATACCCGAACCCGTCGCGGCCGCGGAGTGGCTCGAACAGGAACGCGGACCGCTCGAGTCCGGGTTCGTGCTGGTGTACGACCTCGGCGGGTCTTGCCTCGATGTGTCGATGGTCCGGGTCGGACCGGACTGGGACGATCACCCGATCGTCGGAAAGTCCGTGCGCTCCTATGATTTCGGCGGTCGGCCGCTCGGTTCGATGATCGCTCGGTATGCCCGGGTCGCCGAACCCGGCGACAACGGGTCGATGCTGCAGATGACCTCGATTGTCGATATCACCACTATGCGCGCCCAGCACATCCGGGATTCCCTCGATGTGGTCCACGAATGTGTGGAATCGACGGGACGGCGCCTGTCCGATGTCAGCTGCATCCTGCTGGTCGGTGGCGCCACCCGTCCCGTCGAGGTCGCGCGCATCCTTGCCGAACTCGGCCGACCGGTGGTGATGTCGAGCGATCCGGGGCAGACCGTCGCCGTAGGCGCCGCCGGCTATGCGGCCCGCAGCTTCGCACCGCTGTCGACCGGTGGCCGGCATCGAGCGCCGAAGGTGGCGGTATTCTCCAGTGCCGCAGTGGCTTCCGCAGTGGCCGTATCGGCTGTCACGGTATTCGGCGGCCCGCACACTTCGCAGATGCCGTCCCTGGTGGATGCCTTGCCGGGCAGCTTCCCGATAGACAACCTGCTGCTCGAGCCCGATGTCGAAGCGCTCGCGGAGGCCGGTTCCGCAGCGGTTGGTTGGGCGACCACGACGGCGGGCTTCGGCTATTCCGGTCGACCGGCCTACGGGATCGCTCCCGTCGCCTATACGACGCGGAGCGGACCAACGATCGGTCCATCCGTGGCCGAGGCACACGGCGGCAGCCACAGCGAAGGCGGTGGAACAGCACATTCCGGTGGCGTCACCTATGCCAACCCCGCTCAGTTCCTGAACCCGCTGCCATTCAACCGAAGCCCGCGAACGATCCCGGCCATGCCGTACCTGCCTCCCGCTGGTACGCCCATCCCGAGCGTCAGCCTTCCGGGTTCGGTTCCCGCCCCGACCAATTCGACTCCCGCCCTTCCGGCTGGCACCACGACGACTCCGGGTACCGGTGGGCCCTCGAAGGGCACCGGTGTACCGGGCACCGGCGAAACATCTACCGGGACTGCGGCATCGGGCGGAGCCGCGTCGGATGGCAGCACGGGTGATGCGTCCGGCGGTACAACTTCGGGAACCAGCGGCTCGACGTCGGGAAATTCCCATAGTGGCGGTTCGTCGGGCAGTACCTCGGGCGATGCTGCGAATGGGGGTGCCTCGGGCGGCTCCACGGGTGGTGGATCGGGTTCGACGGGTGGTGGTATGTCGGGTCGTTCGACAGGTGGTGGTGCCTTGGGTGGTTCGACGGGTGGTGGTGCTTCGGGTGGTGCCTCGGGTGGTGGTGCTTCGGGTGGTGCCTCGGGTGGTGGTGCTTCGGGTGGTGCCTCGGGTGGTGGTGCTTCGGGTGGTTCGACGGGTGGTGGTGCCTCGGGTGGTGCCTCGGGTGGTGGTGCTTCGGGTGGTTCGACGGGTGGCGGTGCCTCGGGTGGTTCCACGGGTGGCGGTGCCTCGGGTGGTTCGACGGGCGGTGGTATGTCGGGTGGTTCGACGGGTGGTGGTGGATCGGGTTCGACAGGTGGCGGTACTTCAGGTGGTTCCACGGGTGGCGGTGCCTTGGGTGGTTCCACGGGCGGTGGTATGTCAGGTGGATCGACGGGCGGTGGCATGTCGGGCGGCTCGACCGGAGGCCCCTCCTCCAACGGCAAGTTCTCCGGCGGAACCACTTCCGGCGGCAGCACCAGCACCGGCGGCGCTTCCACCGGTGGTATCACCTCACACGGTTCGGGGGGCTCCGGTGGTGGCGGCGGTGCCCGCAGGTAATCCGCGGTAGTACTCCTCGGGTGTGCCGCGCAGCGCATCGCCTGCATGGAGGCTGGCGGCGGAGGGCGATCGTCTACTGAGCGCGGGCTGGGGTTTGAGCTTGCGATTGCGTCGGTCCGTGGAACGATGTTGGCCTTTGGTGCTCGGTGCCCGCAGGTAGTCCGCGGTTGCGCGTTCGGGAGGATCCCAGGACACGGTCGCGGACTTCTTCGCCTGCCGCGCAGCGTCGAATACAAGATGCGCGTGCAGTGTGCACCGACCTCGACACCATGCCGACCGAGGACGGTGGCGACCATCCGCTTCGACCGCCACGACCCCCGAGATGGAGTGCTGCCGTGCGCCGCCGCCATCGCTGCTTTGGCTGCACTGGTGCAGGTGGCACTTCGTGCCGAGATCCCGCGGATCATTGGGTGGCGGCTCTGGGGGTGGGCACTGAGTGGAGACCACAGCATAGCGACGGGACAGCGCCTGCGAATGGTCACGGGCTGCAGCATCTGCGGTTGGGTGAAAGTCGCTGGTCCGCATGGCTGTTGGTGACGAGACGGCCTGTCATGCCTGGGCAGAGATCCACACCATTTGTCAGAATTCGCACGTCTTCTGGGCGCTGATATAGGGCGCAAGTTCCGTGAAGGATTGCGACTGTTCGTTTCGCTGGTCTGTCAGCGAGCGCCACGCACATTCGGACCGGTCGAATTTCAATGACGCCGAGTGCCATAGCGATGCACAATGGGTTGGTGGCACAAGGGGGACCTCGGCTTATTGCGCTGGATGTCGATGGAACGTTGCTGCAGACGGGATCGCCGGTCAGTGAACGGGTGATCGACGCTGTGCGGGCGGCGGTGGCGGCGGGGGCGCATGTGGTTGTGACGACCGGGCGGACGTTGATGACGACGCGGCCGGTGCTGGAGGAGCTCGGGCTTATCGATGGCCATGCGTTGTGTTCCAACGGGGCGGTGCACATCGATGTGGCGAGGGGAGAGCCGGTGGCGGTGCAGACCTTCGATCCGGGGCCCGCAGTGGTCGCCTTGCGGGCTCTGTTTCCGGAGATGATCTTCGCGGTGGAGAAGGTCGGCATCGGCACCTGGGCCACGGGTGTCAGTCCGGGCGAATTCTCCATCGGCGAATACGTTCTCGTCGATGACGGCGCGTTGAGCAGCGAGCCGACCCCGCGACTGAACGGCTGGTGGCCCGACGGTTCCCTGGAAGAGATGCTGCGCCTGCTCACCCAACTGCGGGTACCGGATGCGAGCTGGGTGCACGGCGAATTCGGTCCGTGGCTTACTGTTTCGCGCCGTGGCGTCTCCAAGGGTTGGGCACTGGAGCGCCTGCGCACCGCACTCTGCATCCCCCGCTCCGCCACCCTCGCCATCGGCGACGGCTACAACGACCGCGAAATGCTGCACTGGGCAGGCCATTCCATAGCGATGGCGAACGCACCGAACGAGGTCCGCAACTGGGCGGACGAAGTCGCCGACGACGTAGCCGACGACGGCGTCGCCAAAATCCTGGAGCGCTGGTTCGGCCACTGACCTGGACCGACGATCACCATGCGTTGGTGGCGGCAAGTATCGAGAGTGCCTCTCCACCAACGCATTCTCGGGCAAGGTAAGCCGTTTGTGATGTTATGGGGGCGGGCGGGCGCTGTGCGGACTCGGCCGCTATTGGATTCTCAGGGCACGGCGAAGGTCGGGATGCTCCCTCGAGAGCGCCGCGCCGCCACGCATTCCTCGGGTGGCGTCGCCAAGGGGCGGGGCGACCCTGTGACTACCCGCTCCGTCAAACTCCTGGAGCGCTGGCCTGGCTATTGGCCTGGGCTGGTGATCACCATGCGTTGGTGGCGGCAATTGTCGAGAGTGCCTCTCCACCAACGCATTCTCGGCGCGGGGTATGCGTCGGGTGGCGTCGCGAAGGGGCGGGTCGACCCTGTGAGTACCCGCTCGGCCAAATCCTGGAGTGCTGGTTCGGCCATTGACCTGGGCTGGTGGGATTCGGCGTTCGCGAACGTCGATCAGGTATCCGGCTCGGCGGTTGTACGCCGAGACGATGTCGCCCTCGGGGCATAAGCGTCGAAAGAAGACCACGGGACCGCGTCCGAGTGACAAGCTCGAACGCGGCCCTGGTGCCTGGTTTCGATCAATGCGCGGGTTCGGGCAGCAGTCCGTGCAGTGCGCGCACCATTTCGGTGGCCACCACCGCATGCCCGCTCATCGTGAAGTGAATGAGATCGGCGCTCATCACATCCGGCCGCAGTCGCAGCGGATGGTCCCAGAACTCCACCAGCACGGCGTCGTAACGAGCGGCCAACTCGCGGGTGATGTCGTTGAGCGCCGACATCCGGTCCCGCATCGGACGCATCGGCGCCATCCGTTCCGCGTCCCACACATCGGCGAGAGTGAAGGTGCTCACCTGCGCCCCGCCGCGGGCAAGCGCGCCGAAGATCGTGTCGAGATTCGTGCGCAACGCGTCGAGATTGCCGCCGGGAGTGAACAGATCGTTTCCGCCGCAGCTGATATGCACGAGGTCCGGTGCGAATTCGAGTACCTGCGGCAGCTGATCGGCGCGTACCTGCGCGGACGTCGCGCCGATCCGGCCGGTATTCAGATATGCGAGAGCGGGATTCGTCGCAGTCAATACCGCGGCGACGCGATCTGCCCATCCGGTGGTGTCGTACCCGGGACTCGGATCGCCGACGCCATGGGCTATCGAATCCCCGATTACCGCATAGCGCTGCCAGGGTGCGTCGGCGAGCAGTTCGAGTGCGGCGGTGTTCGACAACAGCATCGGGTCGTTGGCTTCGGTACGAATATCCTTGTGCGTCAAGGTGACTCCTAGCTAGTAACGGCAGCAGGAATGCGCGCCGGAATCGCGATGACCATTGCGGACGCGATACCGATGCCCGCGCAAATGGCGAACAGCGTGTGGAAGGCGGCCAGCGCATCTTCGGCATTGGCGGCGAAGACCGCGGCCAGTACCGCGACACCGAGCGCACCGCCCACCTGCCTGGCCGTCAGATTCATCCCGATTCCGGCCGCGAAGCGTTGCGGCGGCAGCGAACTCGCGGCGGCGGTGCCGAGCACCGTCACGACGATCCCGACGCCACCGCCACCGAACAGCCCGGCCGGTACCCACGCGGACCAGAGCGCCGGTGTCGGCCCGAAGGTATCGGTGCTCATCCACACATTGGTGCCGGTGTACATCAGCGCCCCGAGAACACCGAGCCAGCGCCGCGTGCTCGCCGCCGTGACGCGACCGGCAATCGTCGCGGTCACCATCGAGGACACCGCGCCCACCGTCAATGCCGCGGCCGAGCCGAGCACCGAATACTGCCAGATCGCATCGAGGAACAGCGGTCCGGCGAGCAGCCAGGCGAACATGGTCGCACCGAAGACGAACGAGGCGGCATTGGCCAGCGCATACGGCTTGCTCTGCCACAATTCGACCGCGATGGCCGGATTGTGGTGTCGCACAGAGCGAATCAGCGCGGCCACGATCAGCAGTGCGCCGACGCCGAGTGCAGCGAGTGTGCCGGGTGCGGTCCAGCCCCATCGCTGCCCCTCGGTCACCCCGGCGACCACGCCGCCGAGTCCAAGGGCAATGGCGATGGTCCCGATGGGGTCTGGCAGCGCGCTGCCGGGCTGACGGATATCGGGCACGGGAATACGCAGCCCGGGCGCGATCAGCACGATCGCCACCGGGATATTGATGACGAATACCGCTCGCCAGCCGAAGGCCTCGACCAGCGCGCCGCCGATCGCCGGACCGACCACCGCGGCGAAACCGCCTGCGGCCGACCAGGCTCCGATGGCCGCACCGATCTTCTCGCGCGGGGTGACGGTGAGGACGAGTCCGAGCGCGGACGGCACCATCAGCGCCGCCGTCGCACCTTGCAGCAGGCGTCCGGCAATGAGCCAACCCGCGGTGGGCGCGAGTCCGCACAGCAGCGATGTCACGGCGAAACCGGCCAGTGCGATCAGAAACAGTCTGCGCCGTCCCAGTGTGTCGGCGAAGCGGCCCGCCGGGGTGAGCAGTGCCGCGAAGGCGATGGCATATCCACTGACCACCCAGGTCAGCGTGGTTGTCGCGGTCCCGGGAAAGTCGCGGGCGATCGAGGGAAACGCGATATTGACGACGGACAGATCCAGGAAGGCGATGAACGCCGCGCCACAGGCGATGACGAGCGTGCGCACGGCGGCCTTCGAGGTCGGCGGACTGTCGGTCCGCTCGGACACTTCGGTCATGAGGGAGATCCTTCGGTGAGGCGAAATCTAAACGTACGACCGTTCGTGCAATAAACGTACGACCGTACGTTCGTATTTGCAACCCGGAAGTGGAAGAATGGCCTCATGGCCGAGTCGACAACCACCGCGCAGGGCACCGATCAACGTCTCGCGAAGGGCGCCCGCTCCCGGGCCTCGATTGCCAGACATGCCGCCGACGTGGCCTCGGTCGAGGGACTGACCGGCCTGAGCATCGGTCGTCTCGCGACCGATCTCGGCATCAGCAAAAGCGGGATAGCCACTCTGTTCGGCACCAAGGAAGCGCTGCAGGTAGCCGCGGTGAAGGTGGCCCGCGAGGCCTTCGTCGAACGAGTGATCGCGCCCAACCTCGGCGAACCGCGCGGCTTACCCCGGCTGCGCGCCATCATGGACCGCTGGTTCGACCACATCACCGACCCGACTTTTCCGGGCGGCTGCTTCCGCGTGGCCACCATTGCCGAATTCGACAGCAAGCCCGGCCCGGTCCGTGATGCCATCGCCGAGGATCGCGGCGAATGGCTCGACTTCTTGGCCAAGCAGATTCGGCACGCGCAGGACCAGGGCGATCTCGCCGGCCGCGACGCCGATGCCATGGCATTCGAATTCGATGCGGTGATCAGTGCGGCCAATACCGCCCTGCAGATGGGTGATGATCGCGGTGTCGCCACCGCGCGCACCATCGTGAACGGGTTGCTGGGCTGAGATCCTCTGCTTACGCGTCGTGACGCAGCCACGCGTGAAGAATCACCCGGAGCGGGTGCCTTGAATCGCGGCAAGGGCGTCGTAATCGGTCACGCCTGCGCCGCCGCACGCTGAATCTGCACGGTGGCCTCGGCCTTGATCTGCTCGAATTGTTCGCCCATGCGCGGGGCCAATGCCTGTGCGGCCGAGAGCGGATGCGCCATCACCATGAAGTCGTCGATCTTGCCGTGCTCGTCGAAATTCAGGTCGCCTCCTGTGCAAAATTATTCGGAGGCTGTGCGGCCGAAGATCAGGCAGAGAGGCTCAACGCGCCGATGAGCGCGGTGTCGTAGCGGTCCCAAACTATTCCGGTCAACGCTGTATCCGGCCCGATGACCTTTGCATGCACCACATCGGGCGCGGCGGCCACCAAACGGTCGGTCAACAGCCCCGGCGCGAGGAACCACGGCGCCATGAGTACCTGCTCGGCACCCCAGGCGCGCAGACGCGAAATTGCCTGGGCGACAGAAGGTTCGGTGGTGGCGAAGCAGACCTCGGTAAGCCAGCCGGTCATCGCCGTGAGCTGTCGCGCAACCTCGCTGGTCCGCGCATTCGCCGTCGTCGATGCCGCCCCAACTGCAGCCACGACGACCCCCAGTCGTTGGCGCGGCCGTAGGTCACCCGCAGCCGGACTCAGTGCGGTCAGGGTGCGGTCGCGGAGGGTAGTAATGAGTCGGGGGTCCGGCCCGAGAACGTCGGCTTGCGTCAGCGCGAGTTGGGGGTGGGCGGTGCCGGCGGCAGCAAGCAGTCCGGGTAGATCGACTCGCGCATGATGTGCGCTGCCCAACAGCAACGGTGCCACGACCGCATGCGTGTGCCCTTGCGCGGCAACGGCATTCACCACCTGCTCGACCGACGGTGCATTCAGATCGAGGAAGGCGAGCCGCACATCGATATCCGGCCGGGCGGCGGCAATATCGGCGACGACCGCCGACATAGTCGCGGCCGAGCGCGGATCCCGACTGCCGTGCGCCACCGCGATGAGCGCAGGCCTGGGCTCCGCGTGTCCGCCGATCGGTGTGGCAGCCGTGACCCGGACAGGCCCGAACATCGGTCTACTCGGTCCGCGTCCGTGCTTGGACAATCGCTCCAGTTCCGCCCACATGGATCCGCCCGGCAGCCGCGCCACCGAGCCGATACCACCGGGCGAATTCACCTCAAAACCCATCTGGAAACTCCGTAACCATCGTCTGGCGCGCGCGGTCAATGACGCCGGATGGTCCGACTTGGCACGACTGTTGCGCGACAAGCAATCTTGGCGCAGCGTCACCGCCGACCGCTGGTTCGCGTCGAGTAAAGGCTGCTCGAAATGCGAAACGGTCAACACCGAACTGACTTTGTCGGATCGGGTGTTCGCCTGCGGATATCGCGGCGACCGCGACCACAACGCGGCGGTCGACCTCGCAGCATGGCCGACGATCCAACACGAAGACTCTCCTTGATCCCCGGACCCCCGAGCGGGAGGCCGGGACACCAACGCCCGCCGACGGGAAGGCGCTGACCAGCACCCCGCAGGTGCCGGTGAAACCAGTCCGGGTGACGCGCGAACCGACGTTCACACCTCGACTGTGGCGTGAACCGGCGACACCCGAGAAGGGCGGTGTCCGAATACCCATAAGGGTTTCAGACACGCTGTCAGACTCCGACCTCGACCGCGGTCAGCACGTCACCGACCAGACCGGCGGCGAGGGTATTGCCGCCCGCCGGATCGATGAGCAGGAAGCTGCCGGTGTGCCGGTTGACGCGGTAGTCGTCGGCCGCGATCGGCTCGGCGACGCGCACGGAGATGCGGCCGATATCGTTGAGCGCCAACGACTCCGGGCTCGCCTCGGCGGTCAGGTTCTGCTCGTCGAACCGCTCGACGAGTGCGCCGACGATCGCCTGCGTGGTGCGGGTGCCGTGCTTGAGCAGCAGTCGTGCGCCGGGAAGCAGCGGCTTGTCGCCGAGCCAGCAGACGGTCGCGTCGAAGGTGTCGATCGGCTCCGGAGCATCGGCCGGGGAGGCGATGATGTCACCGCGCGAGATGTCCACATCGTCGGTCAGGATCAGCGTGACACTGCGGCCGACCTGTGCGACCGCGAGCTCACCGTCGGGTGTATCGACCCGCTCGACGGTCGAGCGAATACCTGAGGGCAGCACCACGATTTCGTCGCCCGGCGAAACCGAGCCCGCCGCGATCTGGCCCGCGTAGCCGCGGTAGTCCGGGTATTCGGCGGTGCGCGGACGGATCACATACTGCACCGGGAAGCGCAGGCCGATCGCGTGCTCGCCCGAGCTGTCGGCATCCACCGGCACCGATTCGAGGTGCTCGATCAGCGAAGGTCCGTCATAGTACGGAGTGTTCGCCGAGCGTGAGGCGATATTGTCGCCGTGCAGTGCGGACACCGGAATCTCCAACACATCCTCGGCTGCCCAGCCGAGTGTGCTGGTGAGGGTGTTGAATTCGGCCGAGATCGCGGCGAAGACGGTCGCAGGATCATCGACCAGGTCGATCTTGTTCACCGCGAGCACCAGCTTGGGCACGCCGAGCAGCGCGAGGACCGCGGCATGGCGACGGGTCTGCTCGATGACACCCTTGCGCGCGTCGACGAGCAGGACTACCAGCTGCGCGGTGGACGCGCCGGAGACGGTATTGCGGGTGTACTGCACATGCCCGGGTGTATCCGCGAGCACGAAAGACCGCTTGGGCGTTGCGAAGTAGCGGTAGGCGACATCGATGGTGATGCCCTGTTCGCGTTCCGCGCGCAGCCCGTCCACGAGCAGCGAAAGATCCGGCGTGGCAAGACCTTTGTCCACCGACGCGCGGGTGACGGCGTCGATCTGGTCGGCCAGTACGGATTTCGTATCGTAGAGCAGGCGTCCGACCAGGGTGGACTTACCGTCGTCGACAGAACCGGCGGTGGCCAGCCTCAGTAGGTCGGACATATCAGAAATATCCTTCTCGTTTGCGGTCTTCCATCGCGGCCTTCGACACTCGGTCGTCGCTTGCCCAGGGTCGGACACTGTGCGCCGCGCTCGGTCCGGTGAGTAGTTCGGGACGCATCAGAAGTAGCCTTCTCGTTTGCGGTCTTCCATCGCGGCCTCCGATACTCGGTCGTCGCTTGCCCAGGGTCGGACACTGTGCGCCGCGCTCGGTCCGGTGAGTAGTTCGGGACGCATCAGAAGTAGCCTTCTCGTTTGCGGTCTTCCATCGCGGCCTCCGACACTCGGTCGTCGCCGCGCGTCGCGCCGCGCTCGGTCAAACGGGACGCGGCCACCTCGGCGAGAATCGCCTCGTTATCGGCTGCGTCGGAAAGGATTGCGCCGGTGGAGGATCCGTCGCCGACGGTGCGGTAGCGCACCGAACGGGTCTCCAGCACCTCACCATCGCGCGGGCCGCCCCAGACCCCGGGCGTCATCCACATGCCGTCGCGCTGATACACCGGACGCTCGTGCGAGTAGTAGATGCTCGCCAGATCGATGTCCTCGCGCGCGATGTAGCGCCAGATATCGAGTTCGGTCCAGTTGCTCAGCGGGAACACCCGGACGTGCTCGCCGGGAGCGTGCTTGCCGTTGTACAGATTCCACAGCTCGGGCCGCTGCCGCTTCGGATCCCACTGCCCGAAGGCATTGCGCAGCGAAAAGATACGCTCCTTGGCGCGCGAACGCTCTTCATCGCGGCGGCCACCGCCGAAGACCGCGTCGAAGCGGTGCTCGGTGATGGCGTCCAACAGTGGAACCGTCTGCAGTGGATTGCGGATACCGTCCGGGCGCTCGGTGAGACGGCCGTCGGCCAGGTAGTCCTCGACCTTCGCGACATGCAGTCGCAGACCGTACTTTGCGACCACCTTGTCGCGGAATTCGAGCACCTCGGGCAGGTTGTGCCCGGTGTCGACGTGCAGCAGCGCGAACGGCAGCGGCGCGGGCCAGAAGGCCTGGAGCGCCAGGTGCAGCAGCACCGTGGAATCCTTACCGCCGGAGAACAGGATCACCGGCCGCTCGAATTCGCCTGCCACCTCACGGAAGATGTGGATCGACTCCGACTCCAACGCCGCGAGGGTGTCGAAATCGGTGATGCCCAAGGAACGTGCGCTGATGGTTTCGGTCATGACTGATGCAACCCGCATTCGGTCTTGGCGAGGCCGGCCCAGCGGCCGCTTCGCGGATCGGAGCCCGGCTCCGGCTTCCGTGTGCACGGAGCGCAGCCGATGGACGGATATCCCTCCTCCACCAGGGGATTGACGAGGATGCCGTGCTGTTCGATATAGGCCTGCATCTCATCGTCGGACCAGGCGGCGATCGGGTTGATCTTCACCAGTCCGAACGCCTCGTCGAACGAGATGAGCGGGGCGTTGGCCCGGGTCGGGGCCTCCACGCGGCGGATGCCGGTGACCCAGGCGTTGTAACCGCCGAGCGAGCGCTTCAGCGGCACAACCTTGCGCAACCGGCAGCATTCACCGGCATCGCGCGCGAACAAATCCTTGCCGAGCAGCTGATCCTGTTCGGCCACAGTGCTTTCCGGCCGCACATTGATCACATTCATGCCGTATACGGCCGCCACCGCATCCCGGGTGCCGATGGTCTCGGCGAAGTGGTAGCCGGTATCCAGGAACAGCACGTCCACACCCGAATGCACTTGGGCGGCAAGGTGAACCAGCACGCCGTCCTGCATATTCGAGGCGACGATGTAGCCGGTGCCGAAGACGTCCTCGGTCCACCGCAGCAAATCCAGAGCCGTCGCGTCGGCACCGAGTTCGGCCGCACCTTTTTCGGCGATCGCCCGCAGTTCGTCTTCCGACAGCTTCGCGGGCAGGTCCGCCGTTACTTGATCCGTTGTCACGCTAGTTCTCCCATTTACCGAAGGTCGGCCTCGTCGGCACGAACCGCCCACTGAGCGAACCGTTCGCCGTCCTCGCGGTGCTTGATGAAATTGCGCACCACCCGTTCGATGTAGTCACCGAGTTCGTTGGTGGTCACCTTGTGCTGACGCAGTTTGCGACCGAAGGCGCTGTCGAAGCCGAGGCTGCCACCGAGATGAACCTGGAAACCCTCGACATGATTCCCGGCGCCGTCATCGATCAGCTGACCCTTGAAGCCGATATCGGCGACCTGGGCGCGCGCGCAGGAGTTCGGGCAGCCGTTGATATTGATGGTCACCGGAACATCCAGCTGCGCATTGAGATCCGCGAGCCGCTCCTCCAACTCAGGCACCAGCGCCTGGGAACGCTTGCGGGTCTCGGCGAAGGAGAGCTTGCAGAATTCGATTCCGGAGCAGGCCATCAGGTTCCGGCGCCACAGCGACGGACGTGCCTGCAGGCCAAGGGGTTCCAACTCATCGATCAGCGCGTCGACTTTGTCGTCGGCGATATCGAGCACGATGAGCTTCTGGTACGGGGTGAACCGGATCCGGTCCGAGCCGTACTTCTGCGCCGCCTCGGCGACCTTGGTCAGGACAGTGCCCGAAACCCGGCCCGCGATGGGGGAGAAGCCGACCGCATTGAGTCCGTTGCGCAGCTTCTGCACGCCGACGTGATCGATCGGCTTCTTCGGCTGCTCCGGCGCGGGGCCGTCGATCAGCTTGCGCTTCAGGTACTCGTCCTCGAGCACCTGACGGAACTTCTCGATGCCCCAGTCCTTGATGAGGAACTTCAGCCGGGCCTTGGTGCGCAGGCGGCGGTAGCCGTAGTCGCGGAACAGTGAGACAACGGCCTCCCAGACATCGGGAACCTCGTCCAGCGGCACCCACACGCCGACGCGCTGGGCCAGCATCGGATTCGTCGACAGACCGCCGCCGACCCACAGATCCAGACCCGGGCCGTGTTCTGGGTGATTCACCCCGACGAACGCGACATCGTTGATCTCGTGCACCACATCCTGCTGGCCCGAGATCGCGGTCTTGAACTTGCGCGGCAGGTTGGAATATTCCTTCTTGCCGATGTAGCGGCGCACGATCTCGTCGATCGCGGGCGTCGGGTCGATGATCTCGGTCAGCGATTCACCGGCCAGCGGCGAGCCCAGCACCACGCGTGGGCAGTCGCCGCACGCCTCGGTGGTCTTCAGGCCGACGCCTTCGATCCGCTTCCAGATCTCGGGGACGTTCTCGACCTCGATCCAGTGGTACTGAACGTTCTCGCGGTCGGACAGGTCGGCGGTGTCGCGGGCGAATTCCGTGGAGATCCCGCCGAGGGTCTCGAGTTGCGCGACATTCAATGCCCCGCCATCGCAGCGGATACGCATCATGAAGTACCTGGCCTCGAGAATGTCGATGTTCTCGTCACCGGTCCAGGTGCCGTCGTAGCCCTGTTCGCGCTGGGTGTAGAGACCCCACCAGCGGAACCGGCCGCGCAGATCGCCCTTGTCGATGCTGTCGAAGCCCTGCTTGGAATAGATGTTCTCGATCCGGGCCCGGACATTGAGCGGGTTGTCGTCCTTCTTGGACTGCTCGTTCGGGTTCAGCGGCTCGCGGTAGCCGAGCGCCCACTGGCCCTCGGCCTTGCGGCGCACCGGCTTACCCGTGCGGACCCGCGGGCCGGCCGCTGCCTCGGACCGGGGACGGTCCGGGCGGACCCGTCGTTCGGAGGCCGGGCGGACCGGCCGCGCGTGCTGCCCAGGCCGGGATTCCGGCTGGGGCTGATCCGTGGGACCGGCGTCGGTGCTCGACGTCATGGGGGTCGCTCCTGCTGGGTGAGGGTACATCCGTGCTGAAGGCGTGAGGGGCTGACTCACGCCTGCGGTGTCAGCGGGCCGATGTCCGTCGAAATCGGGAATCACCGGGCAAACCCGGGAATGCGCGCCGCTGAGCTACCGAAGAGAACCGGGCAGACAGCAGGCGCTACAGACGCGCTTGTAGTCGACGTGGCGACGTGCCACAAGTCGTACTCCAGATCCGCGCATGCGGCCCATTGTGCCATGTCAGGGTGGCCCTTCCGACCTCGCGGCCATATTTCCCGCGAAATCGAGGGAAATTCCCTGGACTATGCGGGTCGATTGTGATGGCTGTCATAGTTAGCGGCCGCAATGCGTCGCACGATTGTCAAGATCATCGCCGGTGAAGCGAGTCACTCGGGTTGACCTCGAGCTAGGTCGAGGTAGCAAGTTCGGTGGCATGAGTGTCGGTGGCATGAGTACCGATACCGATCTGGACGCCATCCGCGAGGTCTTCGCCACCATTCAACATTCCCAGCAGAACGAGTTCGTCGGCCTGTTCCGCGAGGACGCCGTCCGGACGACCGGTGGCGGCAAGTGCTGTTCGGCCGCGCGGCCATCGGTGAGTTCACCGCACAGGTGCTGCCGGGTGCGATGCAGGACGGTGCCGCGACCTACGCGGTCGGGTATGTGCTGCTCGTTTGCCCTGGCCGCGCGGTCAAGGTGGTCCAGCTGTACTTCGACGGCGCGGGCCGACTGTCCGGTCAGGGCTCACCGATGTACGTCATAGCCAAGGAGGACGGGCCGCTGGCTGCTCACCGAATCAGAACACCGTGGTCGCCGACTGAACCCGACCGCAACGCCCCGGGGGAGCGGCGGTCACACTGGAGAGGTGAGTTCCGCCGCCGCCCCGATCGAAGCCGAGACGCCAACCCTGGTGCTGCGCGACTTCGGCGGCGGGCCATTCGGGATCTACATCCACGTGCCGTTCTGTGCGACACGCTGCGGATATTGCGATTTCAACACCTATACCGCCGGCGAGTTGGGCACCTCGGCATCGCCGCAGTCCTGGCTCGAAGCACTGCGCGGCGAACTGGCGACGGCGGCCGAACGGTTCGCTGCGCTGCCGACCGCCACGCCCGACGTGGCGACGATCTTCGTCGGCGGTGGCACGCCGTCACTGCTCGGCGGTGACGGTTTGGCGGACGTGCTGGACTCGGTGCGTGCGAACTTCACCCTCGCCGCCGATGCCGAGGTGACGACCGAATCCAATCCGGAGTCGACCGCACCGGAGTTCTTCGAACGCATCCGCACGGCCGGATTCACCCGGGTGTCGCTCGGCATGCAATCCGCGGCCCAGCATGTGCTGAAGGTGCTCGACCGCACCCACACGCCGGGCCGAGCCGTCGCCGCGGCGAAAGAGGCTCGCGCTGCCGGATTCGACCATGTGAACCTCGACCTCATCTATGGCACGCCCGGGGAACGCGACAGCGATCTGGACGCGAGTCTGGATGCGGTGCTCAGCGCGGGCGTCGACCACGTCTCGGCCTACTCGCTCATCGTCGAGGACGGCACCGCACTTGCCCGTCGCGTGCGTCGCGGCGAACTGCCCGCTCCCGATGACGATGTGCTCGCGGCCCGCTACGAGCGCATCGACTCTCGTCTCGATGCGGCAGGCCTCACTTGGTACGAGGTGTCCAATTGGGCCGCAGGCGATTCCGCGCGCTGTCGGCACAACCTCGGGTACTGGGACGGCGGCGACTGGCTCGGCGCGGGACCCGGCGCGCACAGCCACGTCGGCGGCGTGCGCTGGTGGAACGTCAAACACCCTGCGCGCTATGCCGATACCGTCGCGCGCGGTGGTTTTCCCGCGGCAGGCTGGGAAACGCTCACTGCCGACGAACAGCACACCGAACGCGTCATGCTCGCCGTTCGCTTGCGCACCGGCCTGCCGCTGAACGAGTTGGCCTCGACGGAATCCGCCGCCGCAACCCGAATCATTGCCGATGGTCTGGCAGTTCGCTCCGGTGACCGTCTGGTCCTCACCGATCGCGGCCGCCTACTCGCCGACGGCGTCGTTCGAGACCTCCTGACCTGACTCCGACTTATCACCACTTCACGGCCGGGTTCATGGATACCGGCCGTTGCGCTATCACAGATCGGTAAAGACGCGTAGGCTTCGGACCAACCCAAGGAGTCCTATGCCACCGGCACGACACATCACCCTGATCCCTGAGCAGAGCGAGTTCGCCGAGGCGCGCGCCGCCGAGAAGGCCGAAAATGCGAGACAGTGCGCGATAGCCGCCAGGACGGTCGCCAGCCACGCCGAGAACGCAACGGATTGCGAGTCCTTACTCGCCATGCTCGGCCTCGACGCACTGGCGGGCAAGATGGCAAAAACCGCGTCCGAGCTCTAGCAGCGGGCTAGTTCGCTCTCGCTCCGTGTCGCCTCGGGGTGCCATCTGCCGCAACGGCATCCGCCTCGGGTGACGCCTCCCGCGCAAGCCGTTACTACCTCACACAACGTCGACTGGGGGCGAGATAGTAACGGCGATGCGAGGTGCTCGAGCCTTTGCGGCAGCGCGGAGTTGGCGTCACAAGCGCTCTGGGCTCCGCGTCGTCGTGCACCAATTCGGGCGGGTTGATGCGCGATAGTCGGTGCTCACGCAGAGCGCCGTAACCGACTGATCAGTCCGTCTGCATGTCGAGGCTCGGCAAAAGGTGACAACATCATGAGCCGACAACATCATGAGCCGACAACATCATGAGCCGACAACATCAATGACGACAGGCAGGACTCTGATGAAATTCACCCGTAGTCTCCGCGCCTGCATCGCGGCGCTCACCTTGGCTTTCGTGCCCGTCCTCGCGGTGGCCCCCGCGACTGCCGAACCCCTCCCGACGATCGTGCTCGTGCACGGCGCCTTCGCCGACAGCACGAGTTGGAACGGCGTAGCCGCGACGCTGCGCGACCATGGTTATCAAGTGGTTGTTCCAGACAACCCGCTGCGCGGCCCTGCCTACGACGCCGCGGCAATCCAGCGAACCCTGGACACCATCGCCGGACCTGTTGTCCTGGTGGGCCATTCGTATGGTGGCTTCGTCATCACCAATGTCCACGATCCGAAAGTCCGAGCGCTGGTCTACATTGCGGCCTTCGCACCAGTGCAAGGCGAATCCGCCCTTCTCGAAATCAACCCGATCAGCTTCCCCGGCAGCCAGTTGCTGCCCCCGGCGCTCCAGGTGCGCGTCGTCGACGATCCAAATGGCTTGGCAGGCAAGAACATCGACGGCTATGTGGCCCCCGCTTACTTCAATTCCGTCTTCGCCCAAGACGTATCCCCCGAAGTAGCCGCCGACATGATCGCCCACCAACACTCCCTGGCCGTATCGGCCAACCTCGAGCCCTCCGGCGCCCCCTCCTGGTCCGCCACCCCCAGCTGGTACCTCGTCTCAGCCGACGACCGCGTAATTCCCCCTGCCTCCCAACGCTTCATGGCAAACCGCATGGGTGCCCGCACCAGCGAAATCGACGCATCCCACGCCTCTCTGGTCTCTCGCCCCACCGAGGTGGCCGCCGTAGTAGAAGCCGCCGCCGGTCGATAACCAGGGTCCGATCACCAGGCCTAGTCGGTGAGCACTTGGTACGCGCCGAGCACCATGGCCAGGATCGCTGTAGAGGTGAACAACAGCCAGCCGATTATGCCGGGGATCCAGCGCCGTGGTTGTGGTCCGAGTCGGCCCTGGGTGCCGACGGCCACGGATGCCCGGGAGTAGACGCGGGTCTGGTGGCCTGCGGTGACCCGCGCCATGATGTCGGCGCGGGCATGGGTGGCCGCCGAAGCGGGACCAAGGCGCTCGCCATGGCGGTGGTCCGATGCGCAGAAGGTGTAGTCCCGGTTCGGCCGGGATGAAGGTGACGCCCCAGTCGACCTTCTGTGGCACATGCAGTACGTGGTAGTCCAGCGCTTGCGGCGGCAACCCGAAGGGGCGGAGGCCGATCGGTGGAGTCGCGGGCGGGCGCGAGGATTTGCGGATAGTCCGGTTTGTTCATGGCTTTCGAATCCCCTCTCACACTGGCTGCGCGGTGCGGTCAGCAGTCGGATCTCGCTCCGGCACAACGTCTGTCGGTGTCGAGGGGATCTGGGTCACATGCGTCCAGGGTGTGCGAACGGGCAATTGTCGAATAGCCAACTAGACTGGATAAACAGACGTACCTAGTAGCCTGCATCGAATTCGGGTCGATGCGGACGGTGCGCACGTGACCGTTACGACGTACCCGAGGACGAGCGAGGAGGTGGGGCCCATGTCGAGCACCGAGGATCGGCGCTTCGAGGTCCTGCGGGCGATCGTCGCGGACTATGTCGCGACCAAGGAGCCGATCGGGTCGAAGACCCTGGTGGAGCGGCACAACCTCGGGGTGTCCAGCGCGACGGTTCGCAACGATATGGCGGTGCTGGAGGCAGAGGGCTACATCACCCAGCCGCACACCAGTTCCGGTCGCATTCCGACCGACAAGGGCTATCGGCAGTTCGTCGACCGCATCTCCGAGGTGAAGCCGCTCTCGCCGGCCGAGCGCCGGGCGATCATGGAATTCCTGGAGTCCGGCGTCGATCTCGACGACGTGCTGCGCCGCGGTGTTCGGCTACTTGCTCAGCTCACCCGTCAGGTCGCGGTCGTCCAGTATCCGACGGTGTCGGCCTCCACGGTCCGCCACATCGAGGTGGTTGCGCTGAATCCGGCGCGGTTGCTGCTGGTCGTGATCACCGATACCGGTCGCGTCGACCAGCGTCTGGTGGAACTCGGCGCACTCGTCGATGATCAGGACCTCGCCGCGCTGCGCGGCATGCTCGGTGGTGCGATGGACGGCAAGCGCCTGTCCGAGGCCTCCGCGGCCGTCGCCGAACTGCCCGAGCGGGCGCCGGTGCGGCTGAAGGATGTGCTGGTGCGCGTGTCCACCGTGCTCGTCGAGACCCTTGTCGAGCATCCGGAGGAGCGGTTGGTGCTCGGCGGCACCGCCAACCTGACCCGCAATGCCGCCGACTTTGTCTTCCCCGGTTCGCTGCGCGATGTGCTCGAGGCACTGGAGGAGCAGGTGATCGTGCTGAAGCTGCTCGCGGCCGCCCAGCATCCGGGCACCATCACGGTGCGCATCGGCGAGGAAACCCAGGTGGAGCAGATGCGCGGAACCTCGGTCGTGTCGACCGGCTACGGTGCTGCGGGTGCGGTGCTCGGCGGTATGGGCGTGCTCGGTCCGACCCGGATGGACTATCCGGGAACCATCGCATCGGTCGCGGCCGTTGCGCGTTATATCGGTGAGGTGCTCGCGGAGCGCTGAGGGCCACCGTCGCTGATACGCTCGATCCTCCGGCGGATAAAGTTGAGTGCATCCGACTAATGCTGTTGCAAACCAAGGACTAGAGAACTCAAAGTGGCACGGGACTACTACGGACTGCTCGGCGTTGCGAAGAACGCGACCGACCAGGAGATCAAGCGCGCCTACCGCAAGCTGGCGCGGGAGCTCCACCCCGACGTCAACCCCGACGAGGCGGCGCAGACCAGGTTCAAGGAAGTGTCGACCGCCTACGAGGTGCTGTCGGACCCGGAGAAGCGGCGCGTCGTCGATATGGGCGGCGATCCGTTGGAGGCCGGTGGTGGTGGGGCGGGGTTCTCCGGCGCCGGTTTCGGCGGGCTCGGCGACGTATTCGAGGCATTCTTCGGCGGTATGAGTGGTTCCGGCGGGACGCGCAAGCCGCGCGGCCGGGTGCAGCCCGGTGCGGATTCGCTGCTGCGGACCCGGCTCAGCCTGGCCGAATGCGCGGTCGGTGTCACCAAGCATCTGACCGTCGACACCGCCATCCTCTGCGATATCTGCCACGGCGCGGGCACCAACGGCAAGTCCAAGGCGGTGCGCTGCGAGACCTGTGGTGGTGCGGGTGAGGTCCAGTCCGTGCAGCGTTCGTTCCTCGGTCAGGTCTTGACCTCACGTCCGTGCCCGACCTGTCGCGGCGCGGGTGAGACCATTCCCGATCCGTGCCACAAGTGCGGCGGCGACGGGCGGGTTCGGGCGCGGCGCGAGATCGCCGCGCCGATTCCGGCCGGTGTCGCCAATGGCATGCGGGTGCGGCTCGCGGCGCAGGGCGAGGTCGGTCCCGGTGGTGGGCACGCGGGCGATCTGTATGTGGAGATCGTCGAGCAGCCGCACGATGTCTTCGTTCGCGACGGCGATGATCTGCACTGCACCATTCGCGTGCCGATGGTCGATGCCGCACTCGGTACCACCGTCGTCATCGACACCATCCTGGACGGCCCGACCGAGCTGACCATTCCGCCGGGCACCCAGCCGGGTGAGATCTCGGTGCTGCGCGGCCACGGCATGCCGCGCCTGCGCTCCGGAGCGCGCGGTGATCTGCTCGCGCATCTGGACATCGTGGTGCCGACCAAACTCGACGCCAAGACCACCGATCTGCTGCGCAACTACAAGGGCATGCGCACCGGTGATCGCGCCGAGGTGATGTCGGCGCAGTCCGAGCACAGCAGCGGCCTGTTCGCCCGGCTGCGAGCGTCGTTCAGCGGGCGATAGGCGTTGGCCGCCACGGTCTTCTATCTCGCCGACATTCCGGAGCCGGGTGGCATCGCGGTGCTGGACGGTCCGGAGGGACGCCATGCCGCGACGGTGCGCCGCATCCGGGTCGGTGAGCCGATCACACTGTCCGACGGCTCCGGTTTGCTCGCGGCATCGGAAGTCGTTGCGGCGCAGAAGGATCGGCTCGAGCTGCAGGTGCTCGATCGGGTGCTCGCCGCGCCCGCGACGCCGCGGGTGACCATCGTGCAGGCGCTGCCGAAGTCCGACCGCTCGGAGCTGGCCGTCGAGCTGATGACCGAGGCGGGCGCCGATGTCGTCATCCCGTGGCAGGCCGCGCGCTGCATCGCCAACTGGGAAGCCAAGGCGGACAAGGCCGTTGAGAAATGGCGTGCTGCCGCCCGCTCGGCCGCACGGCAGTCTCGCCGCGCCTACATCCCCGAGGTCGCCGATCTGCACCGCACCCGTGACCTGCTCGACAAGATCCGCGGGGTCGTCGCCGCGGGCGGCATCGCGGTGGCGCTACATGAATCGGGCACCGCCCGCTTCGTCGAGCTGCCTTTCGACAAGGCCACCGAAATCCTGCTCATCGTCGGCCCCGAAGGCGGTCTAGACGACTCCGAGCTCACCGCCTTCGCTGCTGCGGGCGCCGACGTAACCTTGCTCGGCCCCACCGTCTTGCGCACCTCCACCGCCGCCGCCGTCGCTCTCGGCGCCTTGGGGGCGTTGACCTCCCGCTGGTAGCGACTCGGCTGCGCGGTACGGCACCGTGAAGATCGCTAGCACGCAAAGTACTGCGACCGCGAAGCACGACAGCGTGTACCAGAGATTCCCGATGGGGTCGCCATTGCTCGTCGAACCGTCGACGGCAGCGAAGTAATCGGGCAGCGCGCTTATCCAGAGCAATGCCATCACACCGAGGTACACGACGCTGTAAATCCGTACGAAGCGGTTCGTGTAGTCCGAATGGTCTCGCCGTAGCCGCAGCCACTGGCGCGTGAGAATCGGAATCGCGACAATGCTGAGGATGACCAATTCGGCCGCGTAAAGGAATCCCCGCAACGTGGTGCTCCCGGCGCCGAAAACCGTTGCCGGGATCGGCAATACGCCCGTACCCAAAGATCCGAGAATGCCGATGACGACAGTGCGCCACACCAATTGCAGTCCAGTGAAACCGTGCCCATGGTCGACATGACGACCGACGAACAACTGGACGAAGAACGCCAGCGACATCGGCCACAGCGCGGCGAATACCACCACACTCGGCAGCGGAACCGAGTCGAACATCGGTTGATTGAGCGAATTTTCGGTCGACCACTCCCACCAGCGCAACTGCGGTCCCAGATGGTCGAAGATCTCATAGAAGCCGTGGTGGACGAAGCCTACGCAGACGGCGCCGACGAGAACACCGTATCGACGGAAAACGCCCAGCATTCGGACGATTTCAAAGGCCAACGTTGCCATCAATGGATAGATCGCCACGATATAGAGGGGGAGCCGACCCCAGAGGAAATCCACGGTGAAGACATTGTGCGCGAACATCGTGTCGACGTGTGCGTCGATACCGAAGGCCGCCGGAAAGTACAGCGGCGGTTCGATGATGAACAGATATGCGGTCGCGCCGAACCAGACCACGAGATCGGTGGGATCGCCGTGACGTCGCAGGCGCACGATCGCGTAGATCAGCGCGAGCACCGCGCCGAGGACGATGGTGAACTCGAGCACCGGAAGCGTCCAGTTCTCCAATGCGAAGGGGTTTCGCACCTCGACGAGTCCACCGGCCTCCTGACAGGAAAAGCCGAGCGCCTTCGCGAGTTCGTCGAAGGTGGGTGCACAATGATCGGCCATCAGTCCCCCTGCGCTGTAACGGAATCGGCGGTATACCAATGTGATACGTCGTAACCGGCGTCATACCGTTTGAACCACACGTCGGCGAGTGCGGGCAGTTTCTCGTGATCCGGGTTGTGCTTGGGCAATTGACTGCGGATGATGCCCGCCAGCGCGATCAGTTGTTCGCCGAGTCGTAGATCGTCGAACGCGCGCGACATCGGACCGTTGTCCTCGACGGGCAGCCGCAACAATTTCCGCACCTTCTGCTTACCCCGGTGCATCGCGAACATCGCCATTGCATCGATGCGCCGATCCTCCTGCCGCACATGCTTATTGAAGCCTGCGCAGGCCACCTTGACGACCTTCATGACGTGCCGGAAGATCGACGGAGCCATGCGCATCCGGTAGCCGTCGCTGCCGACAATCGAATCGAAAATGATCAAAGCCGAACTTCGATGTTCGACTTCCTCGACGAAGTGCCAGATGAACAGCGATGCGACACGGTCGTCGCCCGGCCGGAATAGGGTCGAATCGTTGTCGAGCATCAGTTTGAATACCGGGGTGAAGGTGGCTTCCAGATCGGCGGTGTAGGCGAGCCGATATTCCAGCGAGGTGCGCACGGTGAGGCGGTCGAATTCCGCGATCACTTCGTTGAGGGTCTCCTGGAGCCCGGGGTATCGCCTGATCAGGCCATTGACATGCTGGCGGTGGGCGGTCGAGTGCTGGCCCTCCTGACGCACGAATGCGTCCGCTTCCTCCGCGACCGCGGGATCGGTTATCCGCGGCATGGCCTCGCGAATCATATTGACGATCATCTTCTCGAAGCCGATGGCCAGGAAGGACACCGCGTTCGCCATGGACGAGAAGGCCGGATTCTCTTCGTTCCACAGGAACGGTACGTCGTAGTCCGCGAATGCGAATCGCATCTTCCGGACTTGCAGATCGGTCACTTGGCTGTACCTCGTATTTCGAAAGGGGACTGTAGCCGTGTTCGGACGTGCCGAAGCCTCGATATCGGTGATCATACACATGTCGGTCCGAGTGTATGATGATATTGCTCGAGCTGGGACAACGACGCCCCTGTGGTAGCGTCGAGCCCCTGAACTGGACGGTCGGCGGGGATGTCCCGCTGTCGGTTTCGCATGCGAGGGACATCGTTCGAACCGAGGAAGCGAGCATTGGCAGGAAGGCGCGGGTGGGGCGGGAGTCCGCCGAACAGCGATGAAGAAGCGTCCTGTCGAATAGTCGCCGCCGCGGTAGATCTGATCGGACGGACGGGTGCGGAGATCAGCATCGCCGACGTCGCGGAGTCGCTCGGTGTCATCCGTCAGACGGTGTATCGATACTTCCCCAGTGCGGACGCGCTGATGCAGGCCGCGGCCATCGCTTCGGTCGACGGCTTTCTGGACCGGCTGACAAAGCAGGTCAGCGGTATCGAGGATCCGGTCGAAGCCATGACCGAGGGCGTGGTCTTCACGCTTTCAGATGTGCGTCGAACGCCTCACCTGGGCATTCTGCTGTCGAGCACATATTCGAATGTGCACCCCGAAGGCCTCACCTCCGAAGCGGCACAAACCTTCGGCATGACGATGATCAAACGCTTCGATGTCGATTGGGCGCGTTACGGATACGACGACGCGTCGCTGCACGAACTCGTCGAATACATCCTGCGAACGATGCAGTCGTTCTTCATTTCTCCGGGCAATCCGCCCCGGAGCGAAGACGAACTTCGTCGCTATCTACGACGCTGGATGGGAGCCGCGATCATCGCCCAACCCAGGGTGGACGGACGACGCGGGGGCTGACCCGTTGTCCGGTCACGGGTTCATGGGTCTGTACTGCAGACGATCCTGCGAGCCTCGGCGTCTACCTCCTGGACGGTACTGCTGCTGGAGAAGCTGTGGCGGGCCGCCCATCAGCAGCGCTACCCGTGGTTCATCGAGAACAAGATGTCCTCACGGGTGCCGAAGGAGGCGTGCCGGATGCGGGCTGCCGGGTTCCCGCCGCCGCGTGTCCGAGCATGCGCCGAAGCAGCGATCAGCAGGCAATCGCTGCTCCGAGTGCTGCCGCGGTAGCCGTTTATTCACTGCCTGTTGTCAGTGGGGCGCGTTAAACTTTCATCAACGACGCAGCAATTCGAGACCGGAAAGCAGGCTACAGCCACTTTTGAGAACACAAGGCGAGATCGGCGACCCGACTACCCCCACTGCAGGCGGGAGTTTACCCACCCCACCGACTTCGTCGGCCTCCATCCCCCGGGGTGCGGACAACGGTACAGGCCCGGCAGCGCGCACCGTGCGTTCCAGCATCGAACTCGCTCCCGAATCCGTGTTCCCCTTCCTCGGTTCGGCCGACCAGAACCTGCGTGAACTCGAGCAGTTGCTGGATGCGGATATACATGTCCGCGGCAATTCCGTCACCCTCACCGGCAAGGCGGCCGATGTCGCGCTCGCCGAGCGGGTGATCGAACAGCTCGTCGCGCTGACCGGTCGCAATCGAGTGGTGACCCCGGAGGCGGTGCGCCACACCGTATCCATGCTCACCGAGGGTTCCTCGGAATCCCCGGCCGAGGTGCTGAGCCTGGACATTCTGTCCCGGCGCGGTAAAACCATCCGGCCCAAGACGCTCAACCAGAAGCGCTATGTCGACGCGATCGACGCCAACACCATCGTGTTCGGCATCGGCCCCGCGGGTACCGGCAAGACGTATCTGGCGATGGCCAAGGCCGTGCAGGCATTGCAGTCCAAGCAGGTCAACCGGATCATCCTCACCCGTCCCGCGGTCGAGGCGGGCGAGCGGCTCGGCTTCCTGCCCGGCACGCTGAACGAGAAGATCGATCCCTATCTGCGCCCGCTCTACGACGCACTACACGACATGATGGATCCGGAGGCCATTCCGAAGCTGATGGCGGCCGGCGTCATCGAGGTGGCACCGCTGGCGTACATGCGAGGTCGTGCACAACCGGTGTTCACCAACGTTTTGACGCCCACCGGGTTTCGGCCGATCGGTGAACTCGAGGTCGGCGACTTCGTCATAGGCTCGAATGGGCGCCCGACGCCGGTACTGGGCGTTTATCCGCAAGGGCCCAAGGAGATCTACCGTGTTCACACCCAAGACGGTGCCTCTGTTTTGGCTTCGTCTGACCATCTGTGGTCGGTGTACACCCGATCCGATCGTCGGAGAGGTAAGCCTGCGCGTGTGCTAGAGACCAAGGAGATGATCGGCAATCTCCGGGCTGCGCACTACCACCGCTATGAACTACCGCTGTTGAGTGAGCCCGTCTGCTTCGAACCGCAGCCGGTTCCGATGGATCCCTATGCATTGGGATTGCTACTCGGTGACGGTTGCACATCCGGCAGAACGATGCCCAGCTTCACGACTGCGGACGGTCAGCCGGTGACTTTCCCGCAAGACGTGATGCCTGGTGTGACAGTACGGCGCAGATCAAGTGTCGACTATGTGCTCAACCGGACCACGGCGCCTGGGGATGTCATCACACTGGAGAACCCAGTGCCAGCGGTGATGCGCGGACTCGGGCTCTGGGGATGTAAGTCGGAGACCAAGTTCGTGCCAGCCGTCTACCTGTTCAATTCGTCGCAGGTGCGCCTGGCGGTTCTGCAGGGCCTATTGGACTCCGACGGAGGCCAGGTGGCACAGCGTGATCGGACTTGTCGCGTCCAGTACACGACAACATCCGCGCAACTGCGCGATGATGTGCTGTTCCTGGTCCGCTCATTGGGCGGGATCGCCTACTGGCGTAGGCGGGCTGCGGCTGGTCGTTTGCCGGGATCTGTGCGTGGCCTGCACCACCGGCATGATGCGTACATCCTCGATCTGCGTCTTCCGGCGGATGTCGAGCCTTTCCGGATGGCGCGGAAACTTGCGAAGTATCGCGAATCAGGGGGCGGAGCCCCCGTGCGCTACATCGATCGGATCGAACCCGCAGGTACCGAGGAAGCTGTCTGTATCCAGGTCGCGGCAGCGGATTCGCTCTACGTGACCGAGGACTTTCTTCTTACGCACAACACGCTGAACGACTCGTTCATCATTCTCGACGAAGCACAGAACACTACCGCCGAGCAGATGAAGATGTTCCTCACTCGCCTGGGGTTCGGTTCCAAGATAGTAGTTACCGGTGACGTCACCCAGGTCGACCTGCCCAATGGCGCGCGTTCAGGGCTGCGTGCCGCGAGTGAGATTCTCACCAGTATCGATGACATCCACTTCGCTACGCTGACCAGCAGCGATGTGGTTCGGCACCGGTTGGTCTCCGATATCGTCGATGCCTACGAGCGGGCCGAGGCCGAGCGGGTAACCCAGGTCGGACCGCACTATCCGGGCAATCGCGCACAGCGCCGCGCCGCGAGCCGGGGAGATCGGCGATAGTGCGTCGGACGTGTCCGGGCCAGCCGCGCGGTGCGGGCCCGGACACACCGAATACCCTGATCAGGTGAGCATCGAGATCGCCAACGAGTCGGGTGTCGACGTACCCGAAGAAGACCTGGTCAGCGTCGCGCGATTCGTGATCGGCCGGATGGACGTGCATCCGGCGGCCGAGTTGTCGATGGTGCTCGTCGATCTCGACACCATGGCGGATCTGCACATGCGCTGGATGGACCTACCCGGCCCGACCGATGTCATGTCCTTCCCCATGGACGAACTGGAGCCCGGTGGTCGACCGGACAGTGCCGAACCGGGTCCGTCCATGCTCGGCGATATTGTGCTGTGCCCCGACTTCGCCGCAGGCCAGGCCCGTAAGGCCGGTCACTCGCTCGATCACGAACTCGCGCTGCTCACCGTGCACGGCGTGCTCCACCTGCTCGGCTACGACCACGCCGAGCCGGAGGAGGAGAAGGAGATGTTCGCACTGCAGGCACGACTGCTCGAGGAGTGGTACGAGAGCCTGCGCGAGGCTCAGCGGCGCGCCGAATTGGCCGAGCGCGATGCCCGGTTGCTGGGGAAGGCCGGTTTCACAACGCCCGGTGAGGCGCTGGGCCCCGCGTGAATTCGCTGACCCTGATCCTGCTGGCGATTCTGCTCGTCCCGGTCGGCGGAGTGTTCGCCGGAGTCGATTCGGCGTTGAACACCATCTCACCCGCGCGTCTCGACGATATGGTCCGGGCGGAGCGGCCCGGCGCGGTGCGGCTGACCAGGATCGTGGCAGATCGGCCGCGATATGTGAATCTGCTTGTGCTGCTTCGTATTCTGTGCGAGATCTGCGCGACGGTGCTGTTGGCGGCGGCGCTGATTCCGCTGTGGGACGACAATTGGGCGCTGCTGTTCACCGCGGCCGTCATGGTGCTGGTGGACTATGTGGTGATCGGGGTCGGACCGCGCACACTGGGCCGTCAGCACGCTTACTCCATTGCCTTGGCCTCGGCGCTGCCGCTGCAGTTCATCGGCACGGTGCTCGGTCCGGTCAGCAGGCTGCTGATCCTCATCGGTAATGCGATCACCCCGGGTAAGGGATTTCGCAACGGCCCCTTCGCATCCGAGATCGAGCTGCGGGAAGTCGTCGAGATGGCCAGTGAGCGCGGTGTGGTGGCCGACGACGAACGCCGCATGATCCAGTCGGTCTTCGAGCTCGGCGATACCCCGGCGCGCGCGGTCATGGTCCCGCGCACCGAAATGGTCTGGATCGAGGCGGATAAGACTGCGGCGCAGGCGATGTCGCTCGCGGTGCGCAGCGGTCACTCCCGCATTCCGGTGGTAGGCGAGAACGTCGACGACATTCTCGGCGTGGTGTACCTGAAAGACCTTGTGCCGTACGCGGATAGGAGCCGCAAGGTGCAGGTGCGCGATGCCATGCGCGCTGCGGTGTTCATGCCCGACTCCAAACCGCTGGACAGCCTGCTCGACGAAATGCAGCGCCGCAGAAACCATATGGCGCTACTGGTCGACGAATACGGCGGCATTGCCGGGTTGGTGACCATCGAGGATGTGCTCGAGGAGATCGTCGGTGAGATCGCCGACGAATACGACACCGACGAAACCCCGCCCGTCGAAGACCTCGGCGAAGGCCGCTACCGGGTTTCGGCACGACTGTCGGTCGACGATCTGGCCGAACTGTACGGCCTGGAAATCGAGGAGGAGGACGTCGATACCGTCGGCGGCCTGCTCGCCCACGCACTGGGCCGGGTGCCGCTGCCCGGCTCCAAAGCCGTCGCGCACGGCCTGGTGCTGCGCGGCGAAGGCGGTGCGGACGCGCGGGGACGGGTGCGGGTGCACACCGTCGTGGTGCGCAAGGCACCGGAGAAATCGCATGCCGAGAAGGCCAACGGCAAGCGTAAAAGTAACGGATCCGAGCGGGAAGTCCCGACCGATCGTGATGAGAACGGAGACAGCGAATGACCGAATTGGACGCCGAAGACACCAAACTCGTGGTGCTGGCCAAGGGTGCGCTCGGCCGCACCGGCGGTAACTCGGGTGCCGCCATCCGCGATACCGACGGCCGCACCTACGCGGCCGGCGATGTCGCCCTGCAGTCCCTGCGACTGACCGCCCTGCAAGCCGCCGTCGCGGCCGCGATCTCCAGTGGCGCAGAGGGATTCGAAGCCGCCGTGGTCGTCAGCGGCAAACTGTCGGATGCGGGCGTCTCCGCGGTTCGCGAGGTTTCGCCCGAGGCGCGCATCGTCTTCACCGACCGCTCCGGTGCGGTCTTCGAGATCGTCGACGATGCCGCGGGCGCGGAGGTGCAGGGTGGCTGATAAGTCCACCGAATTCCGTTCCGGCTTCGTCTGTTTCGTCGGCCGCCCGAATACCGGCAAGTCGACGCTGACCAATGCGCTGGTCGGCCAGAAGATCGCGATCACCTCCTCGCGCCCGCAGACCACCCGCCACACCATCCGCGGCATCGTGCACCGCGAGCACGCCCAGCTCATCCTGGTCGACACCCCGGGTCTGCACCGCCCGCGCACGCTGCTCGGCCAGCGTCTGAACGACCTTGTCCGCGATACGTATTCCGAAGTCGATGTAATCGCGCTGTGCATTCCCGCCGACGAGAAAATCGGACCCGGCGACAAGTGGATTCTGCAGCAGATCAAGCAGATGGCACCGAAGACCACGCTGCTCGGTGTGGTCACCAAGATCGACAAGGTGAGTCGCGACCAGGTCGCCGAACAGCTGATGGCGCTGTCGCAACTGCTCGGCCCCGAGCACGACGTCGTACCGGTCTCCGCCGTCAAAGGCGAACAGGTCGAGGTCCTCGTCGACGTCATCGCCTCGAAAATGCCTGAGGGCCCGGCCTTCTACCCCGACGGCGAGCTGACCGACGAGCCCGAGGAAACCCTCATGGCCGAGCTCATCCGCGAGGCCGCCCTGGAGGGCGTCCGCGACGAACTCCCGCATTCGCTCGCCGTGGTCATCGAAGAAGTCCTCCCGCGCGAAGAAAACGAAGACATGCTCGACGTGCACGCCTTGCTCTACGTCGAACGCCCCTCGCAGAAGGCCATCGTCATCGGCAAGGGCGGCGCCCGCCTCAAAGAGGTAGGCACCAACGCCCGCAAGCAAATCGAACACATCCTCGGCGTCCGCATCTACCTACACCTGCATGTCAAGGTCGCCAAGGATTGGCAGCGCGACCCGAAACAGCTCGGCAAGCTCGGGTTCTGACGCAGGAAAGCCCCCAGAAACGGGGGCCTCCTCGAACGCTGGTGGCGAAACCGCACCGTAAAGGTCTTGTACCGTCGTAGTACGGAACCACGGGGGAGGTCACTGCCCAAGGTGCCAACGCGTCGCACCGCCTATCCGGTGGCGCTCCTCGACACCGTCGCGGTGGGTAGCCCCGGTGCTCAACTGCTACGCCGGATCAACGACTTCTCGTAGAGTGCGATTCGAGCTCGTGCCCGACGGTGGGCGTCGGCCATTCGTGAAAGGATGGGCAGGTGCGGTTGTATCGGGACGAGGCGGTGGTGGTTCGCCAGCATAAGCTGGGGGAGGCGGATCGCATTGTCACGTTGCTGACGCGGCAGCACGGGTTGGTGCGGGCGGTGGCCAAGGGGGTGCGGCGGACCAAGTCGCGGTTCGGGGCGCGGTTGGAGCCGTTCGCGTATGTGGACGTGCAGCTGCATCCGGGGCGCAATCTCGACACGGTCACCCAGGTGCACACCATGGAGGCATTCGCCGCCGATATCGTCGACGATTACGGCCGCTACACCACGGCCTGCGCGGTACTGGAGACCGCGGAGCGGCTGGCGGGTGAGGAGCGCGCGCCCGCACCGAAGCTGCACGCATTGACCGCGAGCGCGCTGCGGGCGATCGCCGCCAAACAGCGCCCGCATGAGCTGATTCTCGACGCATATCTGTTGCGCGCCATGGGTTTTGCGGGCTGGGCACCTGCGCTGGACGAATGCGCGCGCTGTGCGACACCCGGCCCGCATCGTGCGTTCCATGTCGCCGCGGGTGGTGCGGTCTGCGTGCACTGCCGCCCCCCGGGGTCGGCCACTCCGGCCCCGGGCGTGCTCGATCTGCTGGTCGCTCTGCTGAAAGGCGAGTGGGATTACGTCGAGCAGGTCCCCGATCAGATCCGCAGACAGGCCAGCGGCCTGGTCGCGGCGCATCTGCAGTGGCATCTCGAGCGTCAGCTGCGCACCCTTCCGCTGATCGAGCGTTCACGTTCGGCGGACGCGGCGACCGGGCTGGAGCCGTCAACCGCCGCACAGGCGGGCTGAGGAGGCGAGACGTCGTCGCAATCCCTCCACAACCATCAGGCAGGATAGGTGCCGTGATCCTCCGTCGAGACTCTGCCGCGCCGACCAGGTCGACCAGCGCACGGTCGGGTGCCGAACGCACCGTCCGCCCGCCGTCGCCGCATCCATCGGGGGCGACGCCGCCGGAACTGCCCGCGGAGTTGGTGCCCAAGCATGTGGCGCTGGTGATGGACGGCAACGGTCGTTGGGCGCAGGAGCGCGGGCTGCCGCGCACCGCGGGGCACGAGCGCGGTGAGGCGGTCTTGATGGACACCGTCGAGGGCTGCATCGAGATCGGCGTGAAGTGGCTCTCGGCCTACGCCTTCTCCACCGAGAACTGGCGGCGCAGCCCGGAGGAAGTGCGCTTCCTGATGGGGTTCAACCGGGATGTCATCCGTCGCCGTCGCGACGAGATGCACGAGATGGGTGTGCGAGTGCGCTGGGCCGGGCGGCGACCGCGCCTGTGGCGCAGCGTGATCAACGAACTCGAGACCGCGCAGGAGCTGACCAAGGACAACACGGTGATGACCCTCACCATGTGCGTCAATTACGGTGGTCGCGCCGAAATCGCCGATGCGGCAAGGGAAATCGCGCGTCGTGTGGCCGCGGGTGAGATAGATCCGGAGCGGGTGACCGAGGCGACGATCGCCAAATACCTGGACGAGCCGGATATGCCGGACGTCGACCTGTTCCTGCGCCCGTCCGGCGAATTCCGCAGTTCGAACTTCCTTATCTGGCAGTCCGCCTACGCCGAGTACGTCTACCAGGACACCCTGTTTCCCGATTTCGACAGGCGCAACTTGTGGGAGGCCTGTCTCCAGTACGCTTCGCGTGATCGCCGCTTCGGGGGGACCAAGTGAACGGCGGCAGCAAATGAACGGCGGCACCGACATGGACGCAGCAGTCACCCCCGAACAAGAGCTACAGGCCCGCGCCGGTGCCTGCCTATCGCTCTACGACGTCGATGTGCGCGTCGACCCGGAGGGTTCGATCGGCTTCGAATACGAGGGCGCGCTGTGCTCGTTGCGCGCGGTAACGCTGGCACCCGGCCTGGATGTGCTGACGCTGACCTGCGTGCTCGCCTGGGACCGGCCGCTCAAGCCGCAGTTGCACAAGCGAGTCGCCGAGCGCAACAGCGCGATTCAGTTCGGTTCGATCACCCTGATCACCCGCGGTAACCAGGCCGATGTCATGCTGCGCTACACCTTTCCGGCCGCCGGTCTGGACGATCAGGCGCTGGCCACCATGCTGCTGCTCGTGCTCTCCGGCGCGGGTAAAGCGCGGCAGGGACTGCTGCCCTGAACCGCTGACCGCATGACCAGCACCCGCACCGAAGCCGTCCGCGCCGCCGAACGTCTCGGCTGGCTCTGAGCGCTCGACCGCGGCGGGACTTCGCTGCCGCAAAACCAGCGCCTACCTCACATGCAACTTGTGCGAGGTAGCGACTGGGTGTGCGATCGTTGTTGGGACGACCGGAGTGCGCTCGGACTACATGTTGCTGGAGTGGGCGGCTGACCGGTCGAAGGGGAGCAGGGTCTGCACGCCGCGAGCCAGCGTTTCCGGATCCACGTCGCTGACGATCAAATGCTGCAACATGAATCCCGGCACCAAGCCGATGAGCGCCATCGCGACCGCGCGGACATCGGCGTCCGGCGGCAACCAGCCGACCTGCACCATGCGTTCGACATATTCGAACCACCGATCGCGCATCGCGCGCACGGCGTCCTTGATGTATACGGCTGCCTCCTCGTGCACCAGTGCCAGTGCCCACGCCTGTGGGGCGAGCCGGACCGGACCAGCCGGACCGCTGTGCGCGACTATGTACTCGGCGATGAGCTGGACGAACTGGGCCGGGGTGGGCAGCGGATCGGACCGGATCGCCCTGGTCATGGTGGCGCGCAGCTCGACCATGGTATCGGTGGCCAGGGCGGCGATGATGTCGTTCTTGCTCTTGAAGTACCGGTAGACCGCCCCCGCGGACAGGCCCGATTCGGTGAAGATGTCCTGCATCGAGGTCTCGTAGAAACCCTTGCGGGCGAAACAGACTTGCGCGGCATCGAGGATCTGCTGCCTGCGACGTTCCAGGTGTTCCTCACTGACTCTGGGCATGGCTCCAAAGTAAAGCGAATGCTCGTTCTTGACAAGCTCCCGTGATCGTGCGACGGTATCCACATCGAAAGAGAACGGTCATTCGATTTTGGGGAGAACGTCATGAATACGATCCAGCGGGCAGTCGGTGTCGGCGTCGCTGCGGCCCTGCTCCAGGCGTTGATGCTGACCGCCTTCGCCTGGCCCGCGGCCCATATCGCGCCGCGCGATCTGCCCATCGCCGTCAGCGGCCCGCAGGCCGCGGTGGTCGCCGAGAAACTGACCCAGCACGATCCCGATGCCTTCGATATCAGCAATCCCGCCGACGAAGCGGCGGCGCGCGAGGCGATCGAGAACCGGGACGTCTACGGCGCCGTCATCACCGGCGGCGGCGCCCCGCGCGTCTTGGTCGCCTCCGGCGCGAGTCCCGTTGTGGCGCAACAGCTCACCGCGATCGCCCAGCAGCTGTCCGGTGTGCCGGCCACGCCGGTCGAGGATGTCGTGGCCGCCGATCCGGACGATCCGCGCGGCACCGCCTTCGGTGCGATGGTATTGCCGCTGGTCATATCCGGTATCGCGGCGGGTGTGGTACTCAGCCTGTTGATTCCGTCGGTCGGTGGTAGGGCGATCGGACTGATCACCTTCGGCATCGCGGGTGGGCTGTTGAGTATCGTCATCATCCAGACCTGGATGTCGGTGGTTCCCGGTCCCTATCTGACGCTGGCCGCCGTCGCCGGTCTGGTGTCCTTCGCGGTCTCCGGCGCGGTCGTCGGCCTGTCCAGCGCGATCGGCCGCGCGGGGATCGGCATCGCCGCGCTGACCATGCTCCTGGTCGGCAACCCGTTCTCGGCCGCGACCTCGGCTCCGGAACTGCTGCCGCAGCCGTGGGGCGCCATCGGCCAATTGCTGCCACCGGGCGCCGCCGCATCACTGCTGCGCTCGGTCGCCTTCTTCGACGGTGCCGCCGCCACCAAACCCCTTGTGGTCCTTACCGTCTGGGCGCTCGCCGCCCTGGTGCTACTGGGTGTCGGCGCACTCCGCGGACGGCGTCCGGCAGCGGACTCCACCCCGGTCCGCACACAGGTCGCCGTCTGATCCCGAAATCGACCACAGGCCACCACTGCTCGGCAGTGGTGGCCTGTGGTCGGTCGGTCTGTCAGGAGATGGTGAAGGAGAAGTTCGGGGCGGCGCCCTCACCCTTGTTTGCGTCGTAGGTCACCACGTAGGTGCCGGTGGCCGGGGACGGAACCACGAAAACGACGTAATTCTTCGCGTTGTCGATGGTTTCGTTGGCATTCAGCAGTTCGTTGATCGGCCCGCGGATATCGGCCGGAATTGTTTGGCCGCCGGGGGTTTTCACGGTGAAGTAGTCGTAGAAGACATTCAGTCCGCCCGCGGCGATCCCGGGTCCACCAATGATCTTGACGTGCAACGAGAGATCCATCTTGTCGCGCTCGTTCTTGGTGTAGCTCGGAGCCAGTGTGCCGCCGGTGATTTCGATCGTCGTCTGATCCTGCACCAGTTTGCCGGTGACCTTCAGAGTCTTCGGCGCGACACCTTCGACCTGAGCTGAGGCCCTCAGCGGAATCTTGGTCTGGTTATCCGAAGCCTGCCCATAGATCACGGTAATGGTGTCGAGCAGGTGCTCGGCATCGTGCAGCGTCTTGACCGACGTGGTGACTTTGCCAGTGGCCGAACCCTTTCCGGGCACGGTCGGCGAGTCGAAGCTCGCACCACCATCGACTTCCTTGTCGACCTGTAGGTAGGTGTTATTGCTGATCGTGTTGTTGTCGGGGGTGGTGTTCTTGTAAGTGATATCGATCAGCACCTTGGCGCCGCCGTATTCGTCGGGCACCACGGTCGCCTTGTCCACCGTGATATCGAAGCCCTCGTACCATCCGGTCCTGCCGATATTGCGGACGGTCGACTGGCCGTTTTTCGCCCCCGGCTGCTGGCCCTGGCCGACGGTGTTCTGCGCGGACGCCGTCGTGGTCGGTCCCGACTTGGTGTCCTTGTCGTTGCACGCGGTCATGAGCAGGGCGGAGCTGCCGATGAGTACGGCCGCTCCGATTGTGGTGATTTTCCGGCGTCTGTCCGCCGCAAAAGTGGTCGATCGCACGCTGCCTCCCAGAAGATTTCGATCTCAGTGCGCGACGCCCGGAACCCCCGGACGTTATGTGATTCGCAATGAAATCTTCCTCGGCGCCAGCGCCGTTAACCATGTGACCGCCATCACATTTTGGTGCGGTGCACCTTCGCGCATTCGCAGCAGGTTCCGAAGATCTCCATGGTATGGCTGACCTCGGTGAATCCGTGTTCGCAAGCGATGGTTTCGGCCCATGCCTCGACCGTCGGGCCCTCGACCTCGACGGTGCGACCGCAGTGTCGGCAGACCAGGTGGTGATGGTGGCCGGTGGAGCACTGTCGGTACACGGATTCGCCGGTGTCGGTGCGCAATACGTCGACGAGTCCGGCATCGGCCAGCGACTGCAGGGTGCGGTAGACGGTGGTCAACCCGATGCCCTCGCCGCGGCGGCGCAATTCGTCGTGCAACTCCTGCGCGGAGCGGAACTCTTCGATATCACCGAGCAGTGCGGCGATCGCACTGCGCTGGCGGGTACTGCGAATGCCCACCGGCTTTTCCGGCAAGGCCGTCTTGTCTGGCACGATCACCCTTCCTCGGCATGGGCCACGGCATCGACCACGATATGCGCCAGGTGGTCGTCGACGAGTTCGTACAGCACTTCCCGGCCGGAGCGTTCCCCGTGCACTACGCCCGCGGACTTGAGAATCCGCAGATGCTGGCTGACCAGCGGTTGGGTGACACCGAGAACATCGACCAATTCATGTACGCAACGCGGAGATTCACGCAATTGGAGCACAATGGCGATGCGCACCGGGGCGGCGAGGGCGCGTAGCAACTCGCCCGCGTCCTCCAGGACGCTCCGCGTCGGCACCGGCACCGGCGCGGGTGATCGGTACGGGTTGTGCGGGTGGGCGGCAGTGGTCTCGGCGGTCATCGAACCAACTCCTTATTGGAAAGCGATTCCATTTTGATATGCACAGTTGCGCATGTCAAACGAGCGCGCCGACGACTAGGCGTGTGCGGTGCAAAACCGGTTGGCCGGTGCCGATAGGCTGGAGGGCAATCTTCCGCCGAGTCGAGCGACTCGGCGCAATCGAATCCGACTCGTAGTGGATGGAGAATTCTCGAGTGGCACCCAAGTCGAAGGTGGACACCGTTGCCAACCTCGCCAAGCGCCGGGGTCTGGTGTACCCGTGTGGTGAGATCTACGGCGGCACCAAATCGGCGTGGGACTACGGTCCGCTGGGTGTCGAACTCAAGGAGAACATCAAGAAGCAGTGGTGGCGTTCCATGGTCACCAGCCGTGAGGATGTGGTCGGCCTCGACTCGTCGGTGATTCTGCCGCGTCAGGTGTGGGTCGCCTCCGGCCACGTCGGCGTGTTCAACGATCCGCTGGTCGAATGCCTGAACTGTCACCACCGGCACCGGCAGGACCACCTGCAGGAGGCCTACGCGATCAAGCACAAGATCGACGATCCGGACTCGGTCTCGATGGAGCTGGTGGTGTGCCCGGACTGCGGCACCGTCGGTCGGTGGACCGAGCCGCGTGACTTCAACATGATGCTCAAGACCTACCTCGGCCCGGTCGAGTCCGAAGAGGGTCTGCACTACCTGCGCCCGGAAACCGCGCAGGGCATCTTCGTCAACTTCGCCAATGTGATGACTACCGCGCGCAAGAAGCCGCCGTTCGGAATCGCGCAGATCGGCAAGAGCTTCCGCAACGAGATCACCCCCGGCAATTTCATCTTCCGTACTCGTGAGTTCGAGCAGATGGAGATGGAGTTCTTCGTCAAGCCGGGTGAGGACGCGCAATGGCACAAGTACTGGATCGACAACCGGTTCGCCTGGTACACCGATCTCGGCATCGACCCGGAGAACCTGCGACTGTTCGAGCATCCGAAGGACAAGCTGTCGCACTACTCGGCGGGCACCACCGATATCGAGTACCGCTTCGGCTTCCAGGGCAACGAGTGGGGTGAGCTGGAGGGCATCGCCAACCGCACCGACTTCGATCTGAAGACCCATTCGGAGCATTCCGGCAGTGACCTGAGCTACTTCGACCAGACCACCAATGAGCGCTACACCCCCTACGTCATCGAGCCCGCGGCCGGCCTGACCCGCTCGCTGATGGCGTTCCTGGTCGATGCGTACACCGTCGACCAGGCGCCCAATGCCAAGGGCGTCATGGAGGAGCGCATCAGTCTGCGGCTGGACCGCAGGCTCGCGCCGGTGAAGGCGGCGGTGCTGCCGTTGTCGCGCAATGCGGATCTGACGCCGAAGGCGAAAGATCTTGCCGCACAGCTGCGTAAGAGCTGGAATGTCGAATTCGACGATGCCGGCGCCATCGGCCGTCGCTACCGGCGCCAGGACGAAATCGGCACGCCGTTCTGCATCACCGTCGACTTCGACACCCTCGAAGACCAGGCGGTCACCGTCCGCGAGCGTGATTCCATGGCACAGGAGCGGATTGCGCTGGACAAGGTCGAGGGCTACCTGGCGCAGCATCTCATAGGCGCCTGAATTCGATGGCGATCAACGCCCTGTCGCGCCGCGGCAGGGCGTTTCGCATGTCGGCGTGCCGCTGGGGTCCGTATCCGCTAAGTGGATTCCGGAGGTCGCGGATTTCTTGCGCCGGAGGTGAATTCGGCACCAGGTTTCCGGTTCGACTGGACGAGCATCCCGATCGCGCTCGGGATCAGCAGCGCGCACCCCCACGGCACCGCGACCCAGAACGGCCAGAAGTATCCCGCGCCGGTGGCCACCCAGATCGTGATGCACAGTGCGTTGACCGCGGCCCAGGGAATCCACATGATGATGACCCATTGCGGCACTCGTTGTGCCGCGGGCGCCGCTTTGCGCGGTACGGGCAGGTCCGAGAGCAGCGGGTTCAGCTCGCCATAGGTTTTGGCGGCGTAAACCTGTTCGAGTCGCTCGTCGTATTCGTGCAGCGACAATCTGCCGTCGTTCATCGCCATCCGCAATTGTTCGGCGATTTTCTCGCGGTCTGCGTCCGATGCCCGCAGCCTTTCCTCACCCACGGGTATCAGCTTAGAGCCTGGTGCCGTCCATGGCAGGGCGTCGCGAAGATCGTCGGTGCATGGAAATTTCCTGCGGGGTTACTCGGTTGACGGCGTATGTCACCGAGTAGGCGGGAGCCGGATATGGCAAGAGCTGTGAAGTTCGATCGTTATGGCGGAATCGAAGAGCTGAAGGTGGTCGAGGTGCCGATGCCGAAGGCGGGACCCGGTCGGGTCGTCGTCGAGGTCGTGGCGGCCGGTATCAATCCGGGGGAGGGGTATATCCGTTCGGGCGCGCTGCACGAGCGTTGGCCCGCGACATTCCCATCGGGTGAGGGGACCGATTTCGCGGGTCGCATCGTCGAGATCGGTTCGGGTGTCGGCGGGATCGAGATCGGGGCCGAGGTGCTCGGATTCACCGGTGAGCGGGCCAGTCATGCCACCCACGTGGTGGTGCCCGCCGAGCAGGTGACGCTCAAACCCTCGAAACTGGATTGGGATGTCGCCGGATCGTTGTATGTCGCCGGGACAACGGCTTTCGCGACCGTCCGGGCCGTGGATCCGCAAGCGGGCGATACGGTCGCGGTCTCGGGTGCGGCGGGCGGCGTCGGTTCGATCGCCGTACAACTCCTGCGGGCCAGGGGCGCAACGGTTCTCGGCATCGCGAGCGAGGTCAATCACGATTGGCTGCGCAGGGTCGGGGTGATTCCGGTGGCCTATGGGGCGGGGCTGATCGACCGGATCCGCGCGGCCGCTCCCGATGGCGTGAACGCGTTCATCGACACGTTCGGTGCCGAATATGTCGATATCGCAATCGAACTCGGCGTCGCGGTCGAACGCATCGACACCATAGTCAACTGGGAGGCCGCCGAGAGGTACGGCGTGAAGACCGACGGCAATGCCGCCGCGGGCACCATCGATGTACTCGCCGAACTCGCCGATCTGGCTGCCGCGGGCACGGTGGAGGTACCTGTCGCGGCGGTGTATCCCCTCGACAAGGTCCAGGGGGCGTATCGCGAACTGGAGCAGCGCCACACCCGCGGCAAGATCGTGCTGCACCCCTAGCCGGGCACCTCCCAGAATTCGTATTCGTGGCGCATGCCCTGCAGGAATAGCGTTTCCGCACGCGCCGGATCGCCACCCGCCTCGTCGAGCATCTGCCCGCAGCGGCGGGTGAGCGCCGCGAATCCGGGGTCGGCGTAGGTGTCGACCCAGCGACGGTAGCGCGGTTCCGACGGCGGATTCTCGGCCAGGATTGTGCCGAGCGTCGAATAGCCCCACATGCACGGGTACAGCGCAGCCAGTCCGTCGGCGTAGGACGCGGCCGACTCCAGCAGGAATGCGGTGTAGGCCGCGCACGGCGCACCCTTCGTCGCACCATCGAGATCCGCGCCGAATTCGGCGGCCAGCGACCGATGCAGGCACAGCTCCTCGTGATACGTCGCGTGCGCGAGATCCACCAGATCGCCCAGATGTGACGCAGGCGCCTGCCAGGCCAGTCGGGCGAACACCCGCACGTAGTCCAGCAGGAACAGATAGTCCTGTTCGAGCCAGGACCGGAAGACCGGTTCGGGCAGATCGCCCTTGGCGATGCCCGCCACCGTCGGATGCGCCAACTGGCCTACCACCAACGGAAAACCCAGCTCTTCCAGATGCGTCGTAAGACTGATGTGTGCCGCGGGACTCATGTGGGCAGTCTCTCTCAGTCGGAGCGGCTCCGGGTTTGCGCCCCGGTCTGTAGTTGCCGCACCCTGAGCGATGTGTTGTGGGATGAGGAGGTTTTGGTGCGGGTGTTGGGTGCCTCGGAACAACGTTTCGTGCGCGCGGGGACCTACACCGGGCGATCCGTCACGGTCGTCGGTGATCTCGATACGAATGCGTTGGGGGCGGCCTTCACCGCACTGCAGCGCGCCTATCCGGTGGTGACCTGCCGGATCGCCGAGGACGCTACCGGCCGCGGCTATCTGCTACGACGCGGCGAGGCTCCGGAGATCGGCATGACGGCGAGCCTCGGTGATCCGGACGCCATCCGCATTCCGGAGCCGATCGATCCGGCCGGACAGCTGGCGTACCTGGATGTGGTGCGCTCCGAGCGCGGCCGCTCGCGCGTGACACTTTTCGCGCACCACAGCGTCGCCGACGCGGGCCACTGTGTCGAACTCCTCACCCGACTATGGGACTTCTACACCGATTACGTCGAATCCGGGACGACAACCGTTGTGCCGCACGACTATCCGCAATCGCTGGAATGGCATACCTCGGCGCGTGGAATCGCCCGCTCGTCGATCTCCGGTTTGGAGAATGTGACCAAGCCGCTGGAGCCCGAGGTCATTCCGCGCGCACCCGCGATCCCCGCGCCCGCCGCACTGGTCCAGCCGCGTCGCATAACCCTGGACCAGCAGGCGAGCGCCCGCATCATCGGCCTCGGGCGCTATCCGGGAGTGACCGTCAACGGCGTGGTCACCGCCGCCCTGCTGCGCGCTTTCGCCTCGGAAAAGGCCAGGGTCACCGGTGATCCCGTGCCGCTCGGCTGTCTGTATCCGGTGGATATGCGCACCCGCCTCGACCCGCCGGTCGCGCGTGCGGAAGGCACCAATATGGCGGGTCTGGCCTCTTTCGCCGCGGCGGTCGACCTCTCCGCGGACATCCTCGAACTGGCCCAACACATTTCGGCCCGATTGCGGCATGATCTGGCCGAGGGCATCGTCCAGCAGTCGGTGCTGCACTTCCCGGATTACTTCGGCCCAACCCGGATCCACTCACTGGCCGGACATGTCGCGGTGACGAATACCGGTGCCGTGCCCGCCTTCCGCATCCCCTCGAATATCGCCCTCACCGACTATGAGATCGTTTACGTCTCCGCTCATCCGCGTCCCTCCGCGGGCGCCTCGGCGGCAGTCACCTTCCTGGTCTATACCTTCGAGGGCCGACTGACCGTCGGTGTGCTCGGCCGCGATGCCGACCGGCTCGTGCCCGCGGTGCGCGACGAATTGACGGCCCTCGCGGAGGAGGCCGTCAGCTCCTGAGGGCGCCTGCTGCTATTGGTAGGTTGCGTGTGTCGGGCGCATGACGAGCACGACCCGGCGCGGATGGTCGGCGACCGGACGCTGATACGGCAGGTCGTAGCGCCGCGCGAGCACATCGAAGAATTCGCCGTTCGGATCGGGTTCGATGGCCTCGATGACGCCGCGGACCTCGAGGTAGCGGTATGGCTTGTCCGGATCGTTGATGCTCACCGCGACTTCGGGATTCTGCTTGGTATTGACGGCCTTCCGTCGATCGATCGTGGTCGTGAAGCGCAGGCGCCCGCCATCCCACACCTGCCATACCGGTGTCACCTGCGGAGTGCCGTCCGGGTTGAGCGTTGCGAGATGGGCGAACAGCGGTCGCGATAGCAAATCGGCGTGGCTCTCGGGGATTACGGGGTCGTCCATGTTTCAAAGACTATCAAGGCTTTGATAGTTCAGCTATCTTTGACACTTATGAAATTGCCTGCGGAGCAGCGGCTCGGTCTGGACCTCAAGCGCGCCGAGCAGGAGCTGATGGCCGTCAAACACGAGGCGGTCAAACCGCTTACGGTGCCGCAGTACGCGGCGCTCTACGCGCTGTCGGAGAACCCGGGCATCTCCGCTGCCGCCCTCGCCCGGGAATGCATGGTGACGCCGCAGGCGATGACAGTGGTGCTCAAGAACCTGCAGGAGCGCGGTTTCGTGGAGCGGACACCGCATCCCTGGCATCGCGGTGTACTCGAAACCCGCCTGACCCCCGCCGGTCGCAAAGCCTTCGCCAAGGCCGATGCCAAGGCCGCCGCCATCGAGCGCCGCGTGGCCGCCGCCTTCAGTGCGCAGGAGCGTGAACAGTTGCGAGAGTTGTTGGCCCGGTTCACCGGTGCCCTACAGCAGTGAGGGGCCGGTAGGTTCGTAGCGAAAACGTTGTGATCGAGGAAAGCGGGTGTTCGAACGGTGCGGACCAACAGAGAACGCGGGGGTGTGCTCGGTGCCGCCGCCATCGGTGTCGGGGCGCGGTTGGCCGTCGGATCCGATCTGGGTGACGCCGCAGGCCCGCATCGACGTTGCCACGCCAGGCCGTGCCGCTGCCAGCATAGCCGGGGTGGCTTGGGCGCCGCCGCACGGCGTCGAGTCCGTCGAGCTGCGCATCGATGGAGGCGATTGGTGCCCAGTCGATCTCGGCACCGAACTCGCCCCCACCGCCTGGCGCCGCTGGCGCACCACCCTCGACCTGCTCGCAGGCGAACACACCATCCAGGCCCGGGCCATCAGCCGCTCCGGGGAAGTCCAAGATGGCACCCCACGCTCACCCTTCCCCTCCGGCCCAACCGGCTACCACGCCGTCACCGTCGAGGTTTGACCGCGCTGTCAGGTGTGGATGGGTTCCTGGAGTTCGGTGACCCAGCCGGAAGGGTCCTTGGTGTGTTCGAGGGTCACCTCGCGGGCCGGGCCTGCGGAACGGTATCCGTTGGCATCGATCCATTTGCCGAGGGACTGCCACGGTTCCAGGACCTCGTCCATGCTGCCTCGGTGTACGACGGTGGCCGCTTGCGGCACCGCGGGTAGGTCGAAGATCGCGAATTCGTAGGACGCGGCGGGTTCGACGTTGACCGGCATAGCGGCGTGCACATGCACGGACCCGTCCAGCTGCTCCTCGTAGTAGGCGATTGCGGGTCCGACGATGGCGACGCCTGCCTGTTCCAGGCGGGTGCACAGCTGGTCGAACAGCGGCCCGACCACAGGGCCGATCGTCTGCGGCTCGAAATCGGCTGCAATGCCGGTCAATTCGGCGACCCGGACGGCCGGGATGGATTTGACCACCACATCATTGGCGGGCATAGCGCCCTCCTTCTCGATAATTCGGAGTCGCGTTTCGACCTGGACGAGCCGGGCGCGATCGCCCCTGATTTGCTGCTCCAACTCCGCACGGCGCAGCGCGAGCATGCCGCGCAGTTCCGCGGTGTCAACCATGTCGTCGAGGATCCGGCCCACCTGTTCGAGGGTGAAGCCCAGATCCTTCAGTGCGACAATGCGATTGAGCCGAGCGAGCCGGCCGCCCTCGTAGTAGCGGTAGCCGGTCGCCGCGTCGACCCGGTCGGGCCGCAGTAGCCCGATCGCGTCGTAGTGGCGCAGCATTCGTACCGATACCCGTCCGTGTCTGGCGAAGTCTCCGATACTGAACATGACGACTCCTGGTATATGGCCTCACACGGTGTCAGGGTCAACCCCTCAGAATCGGCCGCCCCGGCTGATGCGGCGGGATCCGCTGGAACCGCCGAACGAACCGGGGATGTAGCCGCCGGAGCGTTGATGGGTGGCGCCGCGCAACAGTCCCTCGATCAGAATTCCGCCGAGCACCGCACCGGCCTGCGCTGTGCCCGATGATGGTTGGCTGTTCTCCCAGGCCCGCACGCTGGCCTGCGCCTCCTGCAATGCGCGAGCACCCAGGTCGGCGGCGGTGTGTGCGCTGGTGAGGGCCTGCGCCCGATCGCTGGTGGAAAGCTGTTGTGCCGCATCGAGATTGCGCTGTGCTTCGGACAAGCGGGTACGTGCCTGTGCGTCGATGCCGCCGCGTCGGGTGCTGATGTAGTCGGCTGCCGCGCCGATCCGGGCGCGGGCATCGATCAGCGCCCGGTCGAGCCGGCGCTGTAGATCCTCGGCGGCAAGCTTGCGGTCGGTGGCGGCGGCATTGGCCAGGTCCAGCGCGTTATCGGCCGCGACGGCGTCGTGGAAGGCGTCCAATGGGTCGCTGGTCGCGGTGGCGGTTGCGATGGTCAGGGCCGTTTCCGCCGCCGTGATGGCGGCGTGCAGATCGACACCGCCATAGCCCGACAGTTCCTTCGCGGTGGCGATATCCGCGCGCAACTCGGCGAGTACGGCGGGCAGTCCATCGGTCGCCTGCTGGATATTCGTGGCCGCATTGTCGACGGCATCGAGCAGCGTGCGCGCCTGTCCCACCGCGCCTTCCGCGGCCCGGATCGCGGCGACCGCACCGCCCTGTTTGCCGACCGGCTGGGTGAGAGCAGTACGTCCCGTCTCGATGTTCTGCTCGGCGAAGGTGATTCGTTCGCGCGCCATGGTCACGTTGTCTCGAACCGGTGCGAGCACGCTGGCTGGATACGCGGTGGTGAGCCGAGTGAGTTCGGTCTCCGAACCCGGCGCGCGTCCGGTCAATTCGACCAAATCCCTTGTCAGCCCGTCCAAGCGAGCGGATGCGTTGATCAGCAGATCCCGCATCGCATCGAATTCGGCCACCTGAGCGTCGAGTTCCCGATCGGCCCGCCCGACCGTGCCGATCAGATCGACCAGCATGACGCGCTGCTGATCCGGTGTCTCGGGAATATCGTCATCGAGCTGCTGTCTGATCGAGAATGCTTTGGCAGCAGCCGATTTCGCATTCGCCAAGGCAGTGCTGAACGTGGTGACCGCGGTATCGCCGAATTCACCGGTCGCCAACGCCAACTCCTCGGCGCTGGTCCGCACGGCATTGTCGATCTCGACCAGCACCTCCTTCGACCGGTCCTGCAATGCATCCACTGACAATGCCGCGAGCGCGGCGGAATTATCGGGATCCAGTCGCCGTGCTGTCGCCAACTCGGCCCGCCTGCGGTCGGCGCGCCGCTTGCGCGAATACAACACCAGCCCAACGACGATCAGCACAATCAGGAAGGCGACGATCAGCAGCGTCCGTCCGTTCACCCCACCACCGCGCATCGCCGAATCCAGCCCGTCGGCCATCGCTACCCCGGCGTCGGCCCACCGGGCGTTGCGCAGCTCGGGCTCCACATCGCGCGTCAACACAGTGTCCAACTCGGAATCGCTGACACTGCTGGGTAATTCGCCTTTGAACCAATAGGCGCGATCCTCGGTCGCGACGGCGAGCAACAGATCACGCCCACCGAATCCGGACATGGTCGCGGTGCGGTCGGCCCACGTCTGCGGACTCATCCCGTTGAAATCGTGCACGTAGACGACCCAGAGCCGCATCTGCTGATCGGCGTAGAGATCGTCGACCGCCGCTGACACCCGATCGAGTTGTCCTTGATCGAGCACCTGCGCCGAGTCGACGACATACGGTCCCATCCGCAGCGGTGGCTCAGCGCCCGCCGTGCCACCGGCCGGCGCGACACAGAGAAACGCCACGCTGAGGACCACCGCGGCGAACCTGCGGATTCGACGAATCGGCGCTATCAACGGCATGGGATGAATCTAGCTGGCTAGCATCGAACTGTGATCACGATCGACCTGCCGTACACCGGTCACGTGTCCCGTGGATCGAATCCGCAACAGCGGGACGTCCCCGGTGCTCGCGTAATCAAAATGTCCGTCGGTGGCCTGGACAACAACTGCTATCTAGTGCAGTGCACCGCCACCGGCGCGGCACTGCTGATCGACGCTGCCAACGAAGCCGACCGGATAATCGAACTCGTCAACCAGGAGACGCCTGCCCGCGTCGCCCTGGTCGTCACCACCCATCAGCACCGGGACCATTGGTTGGCCCTGGAAAAGGTCGCCGCCGCCACCGGTGCACCGACCGCCGCGCATCCGCTCGATGCCGAACCGCTCCCGGTGCGCCCCGACCGATTACTCGCCGACGGCGACCTCGTCGAGGTCGGCGACCTTGCCTTCGAGGTCGTCCACCTGCGCGGACACACTCCGGGCTCGGTCGCCCTCGCCCTGGTAGACGGTCCGGGCGTGCATCTGTTCACCGGCGACTCCCTTTTCCCGGGTGGAGTCGGCCGCACCACCAATCCGGAAGACTTCAACTCCCTCTACTCCGATGTCACCACCAAGCTCTTCGATCGCTACCCGGATGACGCCGTCGTCTATCCGGGTCACGGTGATGACACCACGCTCGGCGTCGAACGCCCGCACCTCGGCGAATGGCGCGAACGCGGCTGGTAGGTCTCATACGGCGCGCGGATTGAGGCTTTCGAACATCCGCTCGCTGCTGTCCGAACCGTGGCCGCCGGCGACCTGGTGATCGACCAGATTCTTGATCGCGCCGACGATGTCCAGGGCCACGCCCGCATCGCGGCTGGCCGACACGATGGCCTCCACGGCGGCCTTGGTGAAATCCAAGGGCTGGAACGGTTTCGAGTAGTCGCCGGAGTCGATGGTGGCTCCGGCCCTCGGAAGTGATCCGGTCATCGCAGCGATCCAGCCGGACGCGCGTTGGCCGAAGCCCTCGGCCGACATGCCGATCGTGCGAACCATGGCGGCACCGTGATAGAAACCCGCGAACATGGCGTACATTCCGGCGAGCAGGGCGAAGTCGATCAGTGCGGCCTGCCCGGCGTCCGCGCCGAAATACTCTGCGCTGCCGAGTAATTCGAGGGTTGCGCGATGGTGGTCGAAGAGTTCACGGGAGCCGCTGTACAGCACGGACGAGCCAGGCAGGCCGATCATCGGCGGGACGGCCATGATGCCGCCGTCGAGGAAGTCGATGCCCCGGTTCGCGGCCCATTCGGCCAGTTCACGCGACCCGCGCGGCTCGGTGCTGGTCAAGTTGACCAATGCGCGTCCGGCCAGGACATCGGTCACCGGGTCGAGTACCGCGTGCACGGATCGATGGTCCAAAAGGCAGGCCACCACGAGATCGCTCGCGGTCACCGCCTCGGCCACGGTCTGCGCCGATTTCGCGCCTGCCGCAACGAGTTCCGTGTCCCGACCGGCACTGCGGTTCCAGACTGTCGTCGGATGACCGGCCCGTACGAACGCCGCGGCCAGCGCCTGTCCCATCGCGCCGAGTCCGAGGACCGTCACGGATGTCGTCATGTATCCACTCCTCAAAGTATCGAGATGCTGGTTCGGCGCCGGAATTCATTCTCGATACCCGCTGCACTACCGACAAGTACTGACTAATAGGTTCAGTACTAACCGAAAGGTAAGTGTGGGCGGATCGATATGCGTCGGTTACGTTCTCGTCGAGGGTGACCTGGCAAACTTGGTGAGATGAATTCGGCGACCCTGGCCTCGGCTCCCGGATCCGGCGCATCCCGCGGCGTCGGAGGCGGGCTGGTGCGCTGGGCGCGACGGCTGGTCATAGGAGCGATCGTGATGGGTGCGGTGCTGGTCGGCGGCACGGCATTCCGGGTTTGGCAGGTCGCGCGAATCGACGACTACACCAAGGCCGACGCGATCGTGGTACTCGGCGCCGCACAATACTCGGGCACCCCGTCGACGGTGTTCGAGGCGCGATTGGACCAGGCCTACAAACTGTTCAAGGCCGGTGTCGCACCGAGGGTGATCACCGTGGGCGGCAAGCAGGAGGGCGATCTGTACACCGAGGCCGCCTCCGGCAAGAACTATCTGGAGGATCGCGGCATACCGAGCGACCGGATCCTCGCGGTGGAAACGGGTTCGGACACCCTGCGTAGCATCGAGGCCGTCGCGACCGCCATGAGTGCCCGCGAGATGTCCTCGGCGGTGCTGGTCAGCGATCCGTGGCATTCGCTGCGCACCAGAACCATGGCCCGCGACGCCGGACTCGAAGCCTGGACCGCGCCGACCCGGACCGGCCCGGCCGTCTACACCAGGGAGTCGCAGGCGCACGGAATCGCGAGGGAGACAGGCGCTTTGCTCTGGTATCAGCTCACGCACTTTTCGTCGGACTTCAAATACTCAGCGGGGCAGTGAGATTCGATGTATACCGAGCACGACCGCGAGCGAATGGTGGTGGAGGGAGCCAAGACCGCCGGACTCGGCCCGCCGCGCAGTGAATTCGAAACCGGCCACCGCACCGAATTCGCCCGCGACCGGGCCCGCGTGCTGCATTCCGCGGCCCTGCGCAGACTCGCCGACAAAACCCAGGTCATGGGGCCGCGTGACGGTGATACCCCGCGCACACGCTTGACCCATTCGATCGAAGTGGCTCAGATCGGGCGCAGTATCGCCGACGGTCTCGGCTGTGATCCGGATCTGGTCGACCTGGCCGGACTGGCGCACGATATCGGCCATCCGCCCTACGGCCACAATGGCGAGAAGGCCCTCGACATGTTCGCCGACGCGTACGGCGGATTCGAGGGCAATGCGCAGAATCTACGCATCCTCACCCGGCTGGAACCGAAGGTTCTGGATGCGGACGGCACGAGCGCGGGCTTGAACCTCACCCGCGCCGCACTCGACGCCGCCATCAAATACCCTTGGGGTAGAACAGGTTCGGGCACCAAATTCGGCGCCTACGATATCGATCTGGATCGGCTCGAGTGGGTGCGGAAGAATGCGCCGGATCACCGCAAGAGCCTGGAATGCCAGATCATGGACTGGTCCGACGATGTCGCGTACTCAGTGCACGATGTGGAGGACGGCGTAATCGCCGGGCGCATCGAATTGCGGGCCCTCGCCGATCCGTCCGAACAGGCGGCACTAGCCCAACTCGGGCACGGCCAGCACCCGACGCTTTCGGTGGACGACCTGATCGGTGCCGCCCAGCGCCTCTCCGAACTGCCGGTGGTCGCCGACGCCGCCTGCTACGACGGCACCCTCGCCAGTTCGGTCGCGTTGAAGCGCCTCACGAGTGAACTGGTCGGCCGGTTCGCCACGGCTGCGATCATGGCCACGCGGGAGGTCGCCGGGCGCGCGGTGCTGTCCCGGTATGCCGCGGATCTAGAGGTCCCGCCGATCGTCGCCGCCGAGGTAGCGATGCTCAAAACCGTCGCCCTGCGCTACGTAATGTCCGATCTCGTGCACAAGCAGCGTCAGGCCGTGCAGCGCGAGCGGATACAGGCGGTCGCGACCCGACTGCTGGCGACGGCACCGAACGGGCTGGACCCGCTGCTGCTCCCGTGGTGGCACGCCGCGACCGACGACACCGCGCGAGTCCGGGTAATCGTCGACCAGATCGCGTCCTATACCGAGAGTCGACTGGAGCGAGTAGACGCGTGACCAGCCGCTGGGCGTGTCGAGGCCGGACTAGCCTAGACTGGCCGCCGTGGCCGGACGACTCCCAGATCGCGATATCGCGGCAATACGCGAACGCGTCCGGATCGAAGATGTGGTGGGGGAGTACGTCGCGCTGAAGCGCGCGGGTGCGGACTCCATGAAGGGCCTGTGCCCGTTCCACGACGAGAAGTCGCCGTCGTTCCATGTGCGGCCCAACCACGGCCTGTACCACTGCTTCGGCTGCGGCGAGGGCGGTGACGTGTTCGCCTTCCTGCAGAAGGTCGAGCACGTCGGCTTCGTCGAGGCGGTCGAGCAACTCGCCGATCGGATCGGCTACCAGATCAACTACGAGGGCGGCGGCACCTCGGTGCAGCGCGACCGCGGCACCAGGGCCAGATTGGTCGCCGCCAATACCGCCGCACACGAGTTCTACATGGCCAAACTGCGCGAGCCCGACGCCGAGGTGGCGCGCAAATATTTGACCGACCGCAACTTCGACGGCAATGCCGCCCAGCAATTCGGCTGCGGCTACGCCCCTGCGGGCTGGGACACGCTCACGAAGCATCTGCTGCGCAAGGGCTTCGACTTCAAAGAGCTCGAGGCAGCCGGGCTCTCGCGCCAGGGTCAGCGCGGCCCGATCGACCGCTTCCACCGGCGGCTGCTGTGGCCGATCCGCAATCTCGGCGGTGACGTCATCGGCTTCGGTGCGCGCAAGCTCTCCGACGACGACACCATGCCCGGCAAATACATCAATACGCCGGAAACCTTGCTGTACAAGAAGTCTCAGGTGCTCTTCGGCCTGGACCACGCCAAGCGCGAGATCGCCAAGGGCCACCAGGCGGTGGTGGTCGAGGGCTACACCGACGTGATGGCCATGCACCTGGCCGGGGTGAGAACCGCCGTCGCCTCCTGCGGCACCGCCTTCGGTGACGAACATCTCGCCCTGTTGCGCCGACTGCTCATGGACGACAACTTCTGGCGCGGCGAAATCATCTACACCTTCGACGGTGACGCGGCCGGCCAAGCCGCGGCACTGAAAGCCTTTGCGGGCGACCAGAAGCTGGCCGGGCAGACCTACATCGCCATCGCGCCCGACGGCCAGGACCCGTGCGAACTGCGCCAGCGCTCCGGCGACGGCGCCGTGCGCGATCTGGTTGCCCGGCGAACCCCGTTGTACGAGTTCGTGGTTCGCGGCCTGCTCGCCGACCACAACCTGGACACCGCCGAGGGGCAGGTCGAGGCGCTGCGCCGCGCCGTGCCGGTGGTGGCGCAGATCAAGGACAACGCGCTGCGCAAGGCGTACGCGACCAAGCTCGCGGGCTGGGTCGGCTGGGACGATATCCAGACCGTGGTGCGGCGGGTCGGTGAGGAAGCCAAGCGCAATCGCAACGGTGGGAGTCCGGGCGGCCGTGGCACAAGGGGCGGCGCGTCACAGCGCAGCGCGGTTGTAGCCGAACATCCCGCCGCTCGGCCCAACCCGAACGACCCGACTCTGCTGCCGCAACGGCAAGCACTCGGTGCGGCACTGCAGTATCCGGCGATCGCCGGTGCGGTTTTCGATTCGATCGAGACCGAGGCCTTCACGCATCCGGCCTACGCCGCCGTCCGCGCCCTGATCTCCCAGGCGGGCGGCACGGCAACCGGACTCAGCGGTGCCGAATGGGTCAACGCCGTCTCCGACAGCACAGACGATCTGACACTGCGTGCTTTGGTCTCCGAACTCTCCGGCGAACAGATTCCGATGAAATCCGCCCACGACGTTCCCCGCGTCGTTACCGGTCTCCTGGCTCGAGTTCAGGAAGCCTGGGTCGGGCGCCAGGTTGCCGAGCTCAAATCAAAACTCCACCGTGTCTCCTCAACGGAACAACAGGAGGCGTATATGGAGCTGTTCGGCGACCTCGTTGCGTTGGAGCAGTATCGCAAGAGTCTGGAGGCCCAGGTGATGGGTAATCACGACGACTTCGCCGCTGGCTGAAATGCAGGCTCAACGGTCGCAACGGTCGTGCAACCGGTTGCGAAAGTCTCTCGCGGCGGCCGCGACAACGGGTCGATCAGCAGGCTCGCGCTCGAACGAATAGCGCGAACTCAGCGGCGCAGCTGATCCTGCGGCACCAGAACAGTGGTCCGCTCATCCAGCGGCACCATCGGCTCCAACTTCGCCTGGGTGCTGAGCTTGTCCGACAGCTTCTGCCGCCCGATGAGAACCAGCTTGCGAGTCACCGGGCTCCCGGTCACCGCGCGGGTCGCCGCACTGATCTGTTCATAGCGACCCCGCCCGGCCTTCGTGCCGAGCACGTATCCGGCCGCAACACCGATGATCAACCGCAGCATCTCGTAGAGCTCCTCCCAAAGTGCCTGTGCGCGGCTACCATCCTGCCCGACGCCCAGTGCGCCTGTCGATCCGGATCCACCCCACCGCGCGCCACCCCCGGACACGCCGAAGCCCCCGCATGTCTCCAGGTAGAGACGCGATTTGGGTAGGCGAGCGCGGATACGCTAAAGTTTCACCTCGGCCCGCCCAGTACGGACGAGCCAAAGGATAGTCCCCTATAGCTCAATTGGCAGAGCAGCCGACTGTTAATCGGCAGGTTTCTGGTTCGAGTCCAGATGGGGGAGCGCGAAACAATCCCCTACCAGTGCAAACCGGTAGGGGATTGACTTGTATCTAGGCCGGTTCGCGGTCGACATGCAGGAGTCGCTCGGCGCGGTGAAGATCGCCCCCGCAGCCGCATAGGTCCGGGGCAACGACGGGGGCCTACTCGCCACCCTTGTCGTGGGGCCAGAAGATCGCTGCCGCTATCACCAGCAACGGCAGACCGGTCGCGACCGCGTACCCGGCGACGTTCCACGTGCTCACAACGCACCACCGAGTACTGGCCAGCGCGCGAATGACAAACGCGGGCAAGCAGTTTCAACGTCCGCAACATGCATGAGCCCGTCTAATTCGAGCGCGCCGACGTGATCGGGCGCGGGCAGGATCACCGCATCGGCCTCGGCATTGCGTACCTGATCGACCAACGGCAATAGGTCGGGCCGCTCGGGCCACACCAGCCGGTAGCCGAGTCGCCGCGCGAGCCGCTGCACTTGCGCGGCGTCCCAGTCCGGCGCGGCGCTGTGGTCGTAGTCGATCCATCCGAGCGCGATCGGCTTCACTCGACTACTCCCCTTCGTTCCGTTGAGGTGCCCCGCCGCCGGAGATTTATGGTCGACCCGGCGGCGCGGCCTGGAATCAGCGTCTCGCTGATCATCGGGACGAGGGAACCTCCTACGTTTCCCACTTCGGGACGTCCCGACGGGTGTACAACGTCCGTATGTCGAATGAGCGGTTGCGCGCCGCGATAGCGGCGCGAGGATGGACTCACGCGAGATTGGCGGAGGCGACAAATGTGGACCCGAAATCGGTTGAACGCTGGGTAAACCTCGGTCGAGTCCCTCGGCGGCGCACCGCAATCCAAGCTGCCGAGTGTTTGGGTGAGGACGTCCATGCCCTGTGGCCCGCCCTACAGCAGGCGCGTAGCGCCCGCGCTGTCAGCCCCGAACTCGTTGCCCTCTACGACCAGCGGGCCGACGTCCCGGCGTCGATGTTCGTCAACCTGTTCGCGGCAGCACGCAACCACATCGACATCCTGGTGTACGCGGCGGTCTTCCTTCACGAGGCGTACCCCCGGCTCAATGATCTGTTGATCGAACGGGCCGAGGCGGGCTGCGCGATCCGGATAGCGGTCGGTGATGCCGATACCGCCAACGTCCAGCAACGGGGCAGGGAAGAGAAATTCGGGCACGGCATCGAATCCCGTTGCCGTCTCGCCCTGATGCACTACCAGGCCCTGCATGCAACGCCCGGTGTCGAGCTGCGCACGCACGACACGACCCTCTACAACAGCATCTACCGCGCCGACGACGAAATGATGGTCAACGCCCACGTGTGGGGAGTGAATGCCTACGGCGCGCCCGTCTGGCATCTGCGCCGTACCCTCGACGGTGGCCTGTTCGACACCTACACCGACAGTTTCGACGCGGTCTGGCGCACGGCCCGACCGGTGGAAGGGTAAGGCGATGGCACGCAACGAGTTCTACGACGACCCCGCCGCACCCCAGCCGAACAGTCTCGTCGTGGCGGCCTCCGCCGTGGTGTGCGACGACCAGGGCCGAATCCTGCTACAGCGGCGCGCCGACAGCGGCCTATGGGCACTGCCCGGTGGCGGCATGGAGATGACCGACAGCCTCCCCGGCTGCGCTGTGCGAGAGGTCAAGGAAGAGACTGGTCTCGACATCGAAATCACCGGGCTCGTCGGCACTTACACCGATCCGCGCCACGTAATCGCCTACACCGACGGGGAGGTCCGACGCCAGTTCAACGTGTGCTTCCTAGCCCAGGTCGTCGGGGGCGACCTCGCTATCTCCGATGAGTCCACCGAACTGCGGTTTGTAGCCCCCGCCGAACTGGACAGCCTCGACATGCACCACACGCAGCGACTCAGGCTGACCCACTACCTGGAGGGGCGACCCGCGCCGTACCTCGGTTGAAGATTCAGCGCAGGGAAGGCGCGTGGTGGGCGATTCGGCGCCGACAGTCCGAGGGCTTGCTCGGCTTCGCGCACTGGCTCGGCGCCAGTCTGTAGCGGCTTGGCCCGTCGGTTGCAGCGATTACGGTGATGTCGTGCACGACTGCATCACTTGTGCACGGTCTCGCCGAAGTGGCACTATGTAGAAGTATAGTTCTTAGAAGTATACTTCCATCTATGTCCGCCTTAGTGAAGCCGGACCGAGTGTTCGACCGTGACCGCGAATGGGACGGATTGGCGCGGTTCGCGACGTCGCAGAGTCCGGATGTGCGGTTGGGGATCGTCAGCGGGCGGCGGCGGCAGGGCAAGACGTTCTTGCTGGATGCGTTGGCCGACGCGGTGGGGGGTTTCTTCTTCACGGCGACCGATGCGACTGAGGTCGAGGCGCTGGAGGGTTTCGGCGCGGCTGTGGCTGCGCATGCCGGTGGTGGCCGGTATGCGTTTCGGAATTGGGATGAGGCGTTGGAGCGGTTGTTCGCGGTGGTGGGGGATGGGCTGGTCGTCATCGATGAGTTTCCTTATCTGACCAAGGCCAGTCCGTCGTTGCCGTCGGTGTTGCAGCGTGCGCTCGACCCTCGCGGTTATGCGCGGCGGGCGGGTTCGCGGGTGTTGTTGTGCGGGTCGGCGATGTCGGTGATGGGGCGCTTGCTGGCCGGCAGTGCGCCGTTGCGTGGGCGGGCGAGTTTGGAGTTGATCGTCAAGCCGCTCGATTATCGCGAGTCGGCGCGGTTCTGGGGGATCGAGGATCCGCGGTTGGCGGTGTTGGTGCATTCGATCGTGGGTGGGACGCCGGCGTATCGGCGTGAGTTCGTCGCGGGTGATGCACCGGCGTCTCTGCAGGATTTCGATTCCTGGGTGTTGCGGACGGTGCTCAATCCGCAGGTGCCGCTGTTCCGCGAGGCGCGGTATCTGTTGGCGGAGGAGACCGACATCCGGGATGTGGCGCTGTATCACGCGGTGCTGGGCGCGATCGCGGGCGGGCACACGACACGCGGTGGTATCGCGAACACCATCGGCCGCAGTTCCACCGACATCGGGCATCCGTTGTCGGTGCTCGAGGATGCGCAGCTGGTCATCCGGGAGGCGGATCCGTTCAATCGGGGCAAATCTGTATATCGGGTGGCTGAGCCGCTGATCGTGTTCTACGAGGCGATCATGCGGCGGGAATGGACCCGGTTGGAGCGTGGGAATCACGAAGCGGCATGGCGTAATTCGCGTGCCACGTTCCTGTCGCAGGTGGTGGGCCCGCATTTCGAGGGAATCTGCCGGGACTGGGCGATGTCGGTGAGGCCCGAGGTGTTCGGTGAGTTGCCCGGGCATGTGGCAGCCGCGACAGTCAGCGACCCGCGTGAGAAGCGGCAGATTCAGGTCGATGTCGCGGTGCTGGCGCCAGAGGAGACCGGGCAGCCGCGACGCATCCTGTCTCTGGGTGAGGTCAAATGGGACCGCACGATGACCGTCGGGCATGTGGACCGCTTGCGCCGTGCGCGAGAATTATTGGCGGCCAAGGGATATGACACCAGCCAAACCATCCTGACCTGCTACGGCGGAGCGGGATTCGATGAGAACCTGCAGGTTGTCGGCACAGGCCTCGGGCATCGCCCGCAGAAAGTCGACAGCCCGATGCTGGTCGACTTGAACACCGTCTACGCCGTGGTGTAGCAGCGGCGACCGGTTCTGGCGGACTCGAGGGTGCGGCGGGCGGCTCGATAGGTGTGGTCGCAGGAGTGATTCCTCAGCTCGGTATTGCCGAACGGTGGTCCGTCAGTTTCCGAGTCTGCGTGGGTCCGGGGAATCCGAGTTCGGTGTATCCGGCGGCGCGTTTGCGCAGCGATGAGGCGATCACGGGGGTGAGAACGTCATGGTAGTCATGGACGGCGGCAGTGGTCTTGTCGGTATGGGAGCGGGTGATACGGCCGACGTATTGGATGAGGTGGACTTTGAAAGAGACCGGTGCGGCCAGAAAGAGGGTGTCGAGGGCGGGCAGTCGAAACCCTCGCCGATGAACGATCCGGTGCCGATAAGAAGCAGCGGAAAGTTATCGGCGGATTGTCTGGCGATCTTGTCGGTGATCGCTTGGCGCTCACGGGCTTTCATGCCGCCCTCGAGCGTGATGAAGTGTCGCATCCAGCGGATGTAAGGCGTTCGACCAGCGCGTCCACGTGATCGACCCAGGTGGTGACCTTCACGCCCGACATTCCGGTCGAGCAGCAGATTCTCGGCGCGTTGCGGGGTTGACGTCACGCACTAAGCCGTTTGACCAAACTCGGCAGGTCAGCGCCGATATAAAGGCCCTGATCGACCGGATTCGAGGTCCCGAACTCGCGCACTAACGAAATGAGCCAACTCAGGCCGGAACCTGGGTTCGGCGCGCATGGAATGTTGCGGCAGTGGGAGTTCCGGCAGTTGTGGGGCAGCGTGGTAACAACACCATGGCGCGGATGGCTTTCGAGGTCAGCAGAGTCGCGGTATACCCAAGGCTTCCGGGTAGTCGAGCAAGATCTGACGGCCTTCTGGGGTGCGCTTGCTGACGAGCGGTCCAAGCCGATCAGCGGTGCTGGCGTATCCGATCAGCCGCGACCTAGCCGTTTGGCTGAATCCACGCAAGATCTCGAGCGCACGATCGGCGGACTCACGTGGACAGGTGAACAACATGTTCCCCTCGTTCGTCAAAGCCAGGGGATCCAGCGCAAGCAGTTGTGCCGCTGCGCTGACGGGCAGATCCAGATCGAGTGTGTCGTCCTCGATCTCCCAATGGAGTCCTGTCGCACGTGCGCCGTCCCAGAGAGCTCCGATCAACCCGCCCCGTGTCAGATCACGTGCCCCATGCAGCGGTACCACTGACACGACCGCTTCGATGGGGTCGGCGAGTGCACAGACGTCGCTTGTGACAACTTTGTCGAAACCGAGGCCGAACCGTGCAGACAGGACGGCGATCGAATGGTTACCGAACGGTCCTGTGACCCCAATGACGTCTCCAGGCCTTGTGTCTTTCAAGCTCAACAGAGACGGTGTGAAAGGCTGCCCTACCGCACTCACAGCGATAACGAGCTGAGGCTCATGGCCTGTGTGAACTTTGGTATCGCCACAGAGAACGGTACAGCCCGATGCTTCCGCCTCTTGTCCGAATGAGGTCAGGACGCGGAACAGGACATCTCGTCCGAGTGAAGCCGAGATGAGCAGACCGACTGTGAGAAACCGCGCCCGCGCACCGCTGGCCGCGAGATCGTTGACCGCGCCGCATACCGCGAGTCGTCCTATGTCGCCACCCGAGAACTCGAGGGGATCGACGGTGTACATGTCGGTCGTGACGACTTGCTCATCGAAATCGACCGCGATTCGCGTGCCGTCCTCCGATAGTTCCTCTATCCCCAACGCTGGAAAAATCAACGTAGTCAACAGATCTGCTGTGGCGCCGAGGCCGTCCCCGGCCCCGATGCCGACCGGAATATGGAAATCTTGTTTCTCGGTCATAGCTCGGAGATGAACTCCTCCACAGTTTTTGCGGCGCCGACGTATTTGTCGATCCATTCGACTGCCTCAAGTCGAACATCATCCCTGGTGGAGATGACGGCATCTGAGGCCACGATAACCTCGAACCCACGATAGTACGCGTCGGCGGCGGTTGTCAGAACGCATATCTGAGTTTGCAACCCGGTCAAGACAATACCTGAAACCCCATTGTCTTTGAGGCGCTCCTCCAAATCGGTGCCGAAGAATGCCGAATGCTTTTCCTTAACGATGACCTCGCCGCGAATCGGTAATATCTCATCGATTAGCTCGGCGCCATTGCTTCCCTTGATGCAGTATCGATCCCCGAAACGGGAGAACTGCACGTCATTCGGATCCAGCTCAAATTTGGTGTAGTATATGGGCATCGCTCGACGATCGAATTCGGATATTAGACGCAGTATGCGCGGAATCGCGTCATCGACCATAGCTCTGCGCCGCTCTTCTCGGCATAAGTCGATTTGAAGATCGATCGCCAAGCAAGCCCAGTGCATAATTTCTCCATAAGTGGATGGGATATCTATTCCACATCGAGTTCGTGAAATATCGGCATGAATATGTCGTGCAGTCTTTCACGCAGAAGCGTGTTAAGGCGAGCTGGTGTATCCCGCCGCAATCGGACTATCTCGTCCTTGGCGATAAATCGCATGTTGGCATATGGTCTGGTTTTCGATATCAGCGATACTTCGTCGACTGGGCTCCTTTCCAGCGCGAGAGTGAATATTTCGAAATACAGTCTTTTCGATCCCAATGTGAGCTCGGTATTAGTCCGCCAGACAAACCGCGCCGGGTCGATGACGAGACCGAGTCCGCCCAGGCATTCTCGCGCGGAAGCGATGGTAAAAAGACCTCGCGGGGGAGTCGAATTCGGGCCGATGCCGACAGCTCGAAACGCACGAGTAGTTACCGCTTCATCATCCTCCTCGCGTGGGGCAATCGTAAGAGTTGCGGATGGGTCGAAGGCGGATAGATCACTTTCGAAAACGCGGGCGGAGAGATTGGATAGAGTTCCTGCGGAGTCGAGCGAATTGAAGACCGTTCTTTCCTGAAGTATCAGACGACGTGCACCTGCCGTCTCGGCGTGCAGTATGACCAGCGAGGTTGCGAGGCGTAGGTTGTCGACGGCGGGTGAAGAAGAGTGCAATCCGCTGACCGAAATATGACGTGCGCCAGGCAATTGTCGAAGCCACAAAGTGCGTTCGAACAGGTCGCGCGAAGATTCTTTCAGCCGACTATGTAAATCGAGTAGATCTTGTCCGAGCTCTGATTCTGCGTTTACCTTGAAGAATATTCGCTGTTCACGCGGTTTATCGGGAAACCGTGGCGAGACGCGAAAGTAACTCTTTCGGTCCGAATGAAACCAAGTGCCGATGAACGGAGGAATAAAAGAAAACTCCGATATTCGGGAATTCTTGGCCATCGCCTGTCCGCGAGAGTTCAACAGCATCTGCATCGTTCGCGAGCCCGCGTTCAAGCGGTGTCTGAACTGCCCGACGTCAGAGTCTGCGGGGAGGAGGGTCTCGAGTATCGCGCTGGCAGCGTAGTAGATGCGTAGAGTGTGCCACGGCCCGAGCCCCCGTGACATTCGAATGGCCCAGGCGCGGTCGATCGAGTCGGCGAGGCGATAGTTCGTCACACCGACAATCTCGATATTATCGAATTGAGCGAGCTCGTCTATGTAAGGACGCTCGAACGGATAGCTTTCATCGACATGTAGATAGTCGTGCTTGGGGTTTCCGATCCGCGCTGACCCGGTTCCTATAATCGGTTGTCCGCTATCGGAAGTGAAGATTCGAACAGAGTAGGCTTCAATAACGGGAAAGCTCAGCCGCCTGGAAGGCTGCAGTTCGCAGCTGAACTTCAAAGAAATATTCTCGATGCTTGTGAAGTCTGCGCCGGGGATGAATTTTCCACAGATAGCTGAAAGCGAGTCGAAATTCTGATCTATGCCAGTTGAAATAGCGCCAGTTCTTTTCATTTTTAGAAAAGCATGTTCTGTCACGAGAAAGGCCGGCTCGAAGGTAGTCGCCAGAGCTGCCGCAGCTTCTGATACCGCCGGACAACTGATAGAACTTCCGGATAGGACCGGCGACTGTATAAATGACAGACTATCGGCGTATGCGATGACAGTCGCAATTCTAGATGAGTTGTTCAGCATTGCGAAATGAAAACTCATCGCTAGAGCAAACAATGCTTGTACACTGGATCTGAGGTCGCCTTCGACATCCAGCATCGCAACATTCATCGTCGATCCACTGAAGTCGACTGTCACATTTCTCTTCGATGTGGATTCGAGCTGATGCACTGCATAGAGTGCCTGTGCGATAGGCGTATGATACAGATCGACCAGTTGTTCGGCGTGTAAATTCATGAATTTAACGACCATGATCGCGCCTGAGCCGCGAGTATTGGTGGTCATCACCTGGGAGTGGTGCTTATTTTCATCGGGTCGTATTTGCATTTCGCGCATCGTGGCAAGCGCCGATTCTATGAGCGCCAATGACGATCTGCGTTCGCCGCGGAGTAGATCCACGGCCGCATCGTCCAGTGAGCTCAATATCGTATGGATAGCGAGCCGGTCCCGTGTAGACAGCATCGCGCTATTTAAGTTGTTCGCGATTGTGAATGCGGCGCGTATCTTTTCCAGATTCTGGTCCTGTGCGGCCGTCGGGAACCAACCGATCGCGGACTCTTCGGGAAATTCCGATAGTGCGAAAGGCGCTGAAGCGGCGCGAGACAACACCGGGCTGTGTGGCACTATTCGGATTATCGGCACCGCGAAGCCGACTTTGCCACGGCTAGCCACATCCTTGGTGACGACAAGAGCCACTACTGCGTTCTCTCGTTCGGACCAGACCGCTCCACCGCTGAAACCGGGGTCGATCATGACGTCGTTCTCGACGTTGAGAGCCACCCACATCAGCGATGATGCTTTGCCGATGGTGCCGGAAGATGGGACGGAGTAGTCATAGCCGGTGGGAAACCCATACGCGGTAAAAGGATGTCCGTCCAGACTGATGGTTGTGGAAAGCGGCGCCGGCGTGATGTCGGCTGGGGGATCGACGAGCCGGAGTAGTGCGTGGTCCCCGAGATCTGGGAGTGCCCACCCCTCGGGAAGCACTTCCGCCTGGGAGCTCCGGCCTGACGATCTACTCGACTGGAGTAGGGGAAAGTCGATGAAAACGTGCTCACCTGGGCCCGTCGCTCCCGCGTCTTGGACAACGTGTGCCGCAGTCAGCACGTGGCGGCTGTCGACCGCGACGCCTGCCCCGCAGATCGGACCGCCCGGTGATCCGCTGACTCGTGCGAGCCACCCCCTGGACTCAAGTGTGTTCTGACTCTGCACCAGTCAGAACATAGCGCTGATTGTATTGGCACGCCAAGGTTTCGGTGGTGTTGTTGCCTCGCTCCGGTCGACCACGTCTGTCGCGGCAACGATGGCGTGCGACGTGCGATGAGCCCGCCGGTGACCGGCGATCCGTCACGGCCGTGGACCGTTCATGACAAAATACTGCGATGGGTTGTGTTCGATTGAAGCCGGATTTCGCGTCGGCCGCCGCATCGAGCCGATAGCCGATGTCTCATGTGCTTAACGCCGAAGTGGTCCGCTCGAATGTTGCTGCGGCCATTGGCAATTGGGTAACCAGGGCTCGGCTCCAGGGGCCACCGTCCGGCAGACATCGTTGGCTCGACGAGTCGGATGGCGGGGAGTCCTTGGTCACGGAGGCCGCCGAAACTGCGTGCGCGGTGGTGCGGGCAGCGCTGGATGGGAGCGGAGTCGCTGTCGGGCTCGGTGCATCAGCCTCATCGGCGCGCCTTCTGCTCGCCACCAAGAACCCACATGCAGGCTCCGGAGAATGTCTCGCGAGTATTCTGGCGAGATGTATTGCGTTCGGGATCGAAGTCCATCGTATCCGGCGGTTATCGACTGGCGAGGCCGATAATATCGCCAAGATTTTGTACAGCACTGCCTGGCTGAATTTCGAGCGTGGCCCGGTGTCGGAAGCGTCATGGGAGCAGATCGATGCCCGCTTTGATAGGCCAGAATTCGAGGCAATATTCGGTAAGAGTTTCGATCGAGGGCTCGTACTCAGTGCCAGCAGGGTACTGGAGCAGTCGGATCATCTTACTGCCACCGAGTTGGAGTCGATCTGGAACGAAGGTCGCGCTCCGATCAGCGCCGACGAGTTTTCTCGCCGCTATGGTGATAGAGCCGCTCAACTGGTGTCTGATGGTCGGCGTGATATCGATTGGTTCCATAGTTCGTTCCCATTGGGGATCCAACAGATATCGTCGGGGCTGGTCGCATTCGCTATGCGGCATCCGAAAATCTTTGGCGGAAATCCATGTGTCGTGATAAACGGGCACTGTTTGGCGCTGGCCGCCCGATTTCATAGTGATAGCGGAATCGGATCGTATCTCGTGGAACTCGGTTTGCAGGCCGATGGTCCTACAGTGCGTACCGTGCGGGAATGGATCATCGGAGCGGACAATCGGCCCGAAAAATGTCTCCCGGGGACGGTCCGGGGTGACGCCGCTTCAGGGCAGTTTCCCACAGCTGCTTCTGATATTCCGGTCAGCGCCTGGGCGAATTTAGTCCATTGCAGTGATGGCTATCTTGCGGGTCTATTGGAGACGATGCTGGTCCTGGGCGGAACGCTTCGAGGGCGGTTACCGCAGGAGCTTCAGGAATTCGGCTACAGTCGAGGAGAAGTTACCGAAATTCTATTTCGTGATCCGGTTGTCACGGTTCGAGGAGCCGAACGTCGTCTGACGGAGATCACTTGTGGCCAGAGTATCGATGAGTGCATCGAGTCGATCCGTAGGTTTTGTCCACCGGCATTCGGTCCCTTGAATGGTTTCGGAGGTGGTCTTTCGGCGCAGAAGTTCATGGATTGTGCGGCGGTCTTGTATTCGTTGCACGGGGACGTTTCCGAGTTCTCGCGGAGTACCGAGAAGATTTTTCCGGTAACAGAAGATCTGGATTACCCGGAAATCGGATCAGAGGACGAGTCGCTCGGGCTGGATGCGATAGCGGGTGGTTCACTCGGCGTATTATTACCGGCGGCGGGCACCGGTGGGCGATTCGGTGGCTACCACCTCGCCGAGTCCGATGTGCGACGGCATAAATCCCTCGCAAAAGTGTTCGAAGTGAACGGTCGATCGATGAGCGGGCTGGATATCAGAATCGCAAATTCAAGATATTGGATCGAGCGAACGGGCGGCGATATTCCGATCGTTGTCGCGGCTTCACACAATACCCGGCCTGGAATCGATGAATGGGTTTCGACTGTTCGCGCTGCGGAAATTTCTGTTCTGGACCTTCCAGCTATTCCCCGGTTCCGGGCCGATATATTCCGAGGCGGGGAGCACTCGATCGCGTCACAGGATTTCTTGTTAAGAAATTCTGATGGTACCCCGAACGGAAAGTCTGCAGGTCCGCTCGGGCTGATTATGCAGTTCGCCATCAATGGGCTATTGAGTGAGTGGGTGTCACGCGGGGTCGAATTCGTCGCTGTATGCAATTCCGATGACGTGGGATTTCGAATAGATCCGGCTCTAGTGGGCCTTCTCAAGCGGAACTCTGACATCGACGCCATACTGTCGGTTGTGCCGGTCGGATTCACCGGCTCGGTAAGCCGGAACGGTCGGGAAACTCTAATTCGCGGCGATATGTCCGGATGGTGTGTCGACAGTGAGGGACACGATGTCTCCGGCGATATGCTAGTCCTCAGTGAGACTTCTACGGAGAAGGGTGGGTATCTCGGGAGAGTCTTACGAAATTGTGTTACGCGAACCATTGTCGTCGAACATGCCGTAGTTTCGGATCGTATCGGTGAATTCCGTTACCTCAATACAAATCAATTCTATTTCCGAACGCGGTCTCTGGTCCAGGCGCTTGGCGGTGCCGAACGCGTTGATCAGCCGGAATCCTTGTCGACTGTTCGTGAGTCATTCCCAATTTATGCTGAGCGTAAATCTGTAGCGATCGGAGGGGATAGTGTAGATGCCGTACAACTTTATCAGCCGATCGGGGAAATACTGCGTGCTCTAACGAACGTGCTTCCGATCGTGACTTCTCGCGCTCCCCGTCCGAGTGCATTGAGCGGGTATATGCCCTTGAAATCCGTGAATGATGTAGCTTTCGCCCAGAATTATCTGAATATAGCAGCGGCGATCGGTGACGAGCTTATATGTTGATCGCACCGATCCAATAGACGGCGAAGTAGAACCACAACCCGAGGACAAATGATGAGTAAAGTCGTGACCATGCCCGTCGACGACGATACAACAATATATGTCGAGGTGGCCGATGATATCGGGGGGCCGCAGAAGGTGGGCCGCGTCGGTGACATCGTGCGCGATGCGGCAGAGAACCTGCAAGATGCCGTGGCGCGGATCAGACCTGCGGCGATGGCTGTCCTCAATGGCGTTCGTGAGATGGCGGTGCCCCCCGACAGCGTTTCCGTGGAGTTTGGAATCAAACTGACTGCCGAAGCTGGCGTAGTTATAGCGCGAGCGGCAAGTGAGGCAAATTTCAGTGTGACAGTCAGTTGGTCCACTCGGTCCACATCGAGTGGACATTCCTAGAGCAAGTCGGCGGTTGCGGTTGATCTGCGAGTCGTCGGCCCTGTCTGTGGCGACGTGTACGACTGTGGGTCGCGATCGCTCAGACCCCGTCGCTTGACTAGAGGCACCGGTGAATGGAAACGGACACCGCGAATGCACCGAACCGCGTATGGGCGATCGACTTTGAGCGATCGGACAAGAGTGCAGTTTGCCATCGCACGGGCGTCGATTTCCTGCAATTGGCCCTTCAGATCCGGGCGCGTCTCGGCGATCTGGGTGGCGACCTCGATGCTGGTCATGCCGCCGCCCACGATCAGCAAGGTCTCGTCCGCCCGCAGCTGGTTCAGGCGTTCCCGCAGCCGCAGCGCGGGCGTACGGCGTGGGCTTGTCGCCAAGCTTGTCCCACTTGGCGCCCGAGGTTTGATGGCGAGCCGCACGAACAACGCGATGCGCTCGGCGCCGACGAGCGGCCTGTTCAAGGTGGCGAAGAAGGCGCCGCCGCCGATGATGGTGGCGTCATCGGTGAGCAACCGCACCAACTCGTCGGTCCGGCCCCTTACTGCCGCGGTCAGGACTTCCTCCACGATCCGGCGGGCGGCGGCCTCGTCCACCTCGATGCGCGCGATCAGGCTGCATGACTACTGACTCTCATTGTGCGGCAGCCCCGTTCGGTCGGGTATAGATGCCTCATGAGTGAGTACACGACCAAGGGCCGAGCTGGCCTCGACGAGCTCGAAGCAGTGGGTCGTCGATTGATCGTCGATGGGTATGTGCGGGGTGGCTCGGTGCTGATGCCCGGTCGTTTGATCTGGTCGCGGGCTCATTTCGCCGAGCTGAAGGAGGTCTACGTCGATCGTCCGGACGTGAGTTCGGGTAAGGGCTTTTTCGAGAAGCTGACGGATCAGTTCAGCGATGCGAGCGACGGGGCGATCCAGCTGTTCGCTGAGCTGTTACTGACCAACGTGCTCCCGCTGTCGAACTACCTCGGTCGAACGAAGGCGTCCCATGTGCAGCAGGTGTTGAACATGATGACGGAGCCGGTCGCGGTTCCTGATGATGTCGTAGCGGCCGTGCAGGTCGGTGCCTTCAACGGCGGGACGGCTTTCGGTGTTCGGCGGTGGTCACAACTGCAACTTCTCATCTACTTCGGGCTGCACGTGCACTTGCTGAGCGATGCCGACCGCAGGACGCTCGCCGAGGATCCGTTGGCTTTCCGGGCGGCTTTGGCCGAGGTTCCGGATCCGAAGGAGCCCGTGCAGCGGGTCGCGTTGCAATACCTCGCTTTCCCGAAGTTCTTCCGGCCGATCGTCAACACGACGCACCGTCGGTTGATTCGAGATGCCTTCGCGTCCTACCTTTCCGGTTCTACGTCGAATGATGTCGACGTAGACCTCGACGAGATCAGTCGTGCGCTCGAGGCCGAGCAGAACGAGCCGATCGACTACTACAGTGCCCGGTGGAAGCCCATCTGGCAGCCGGCGACGTCTTCAGCCACCGCGGCCACCGATGACGTTATCGCCGAGGTAGGCGGCGGGCTGATTCCTGCGGCCACCGAATTCCAGATCGCGGATCCGGACCAGGAATTGGCGGATTCGTTGCACGTCGATCTCGACTGGCTTGTTCGGTGCGTGGACTTGCTTCGAGATCGGCCGCAGCTGATCTTTTACGGACCACCGGGCACCGGGAAGACCTACATTGCGAGGTCGCTGGCGCGACATATTGCTGGCCCGGGCAACTCCAGCAACGTCAAGATTGTGCAGTTCCATCCGGCGTACAGCTACGAGGACTTCTTCGAGGGTTTCCGGCCCACCTCGCAAGGCAACGGGCAGGTCGGCTTCGAACTCAAGTCCGGGCCCATGCGTCAGCTCAGCGAAAGTGCGCGCAAGCATCCTGATCAGCTGTTCGTGCTGATCATCGACGAGATCAATCGTGGCAACCTGGCCAAGATCTTCGGGGAGTTGTACTTCCTGCTCGAGTACCGCGACGAGGCGATCGATCTCATGTACTCGTCCCAGGGGGACGAACCCTTCTACTTGCCGCGCAACGTGCTTGTCATCGGAACGATGAACACCGCCGACCGCTCGATCGCGTTGGTGGACACGGCCATGCGTCGGCGGTTCGCGTTCGTTCCGCTGCACCCGCAGCAGGAGCCGACACGATCGATGCTGCGGCGGTGGCTCGCGGCCCGCAACTACCCGTCGAGGGTGGCGGACCTGCACGCCGCACTCAACGCCGCGATCGGTGATCCCGACTTCCAGATCGGTCCTTCGTACTTCATGCGCCCCGCAGTCCACAGCGAAGGGGGACTCGCACAAGTGTGGGAAACCGCGATCGTTCCGCTGCTCGAGGAGTTCCACTTCGGCGACCACGCTGTGGACATCACCGCCCGGTACGGTCTCGCGGCACTGGAGAAGGCCTTGGCCAGCGGTGAATGAACCGATAACCGTCATCCTGTCCGAGCGCCCACCATGTGGGTACGGCTGCAGAGGATGTCACTTGTGTCGGCCACGGCTGCGGTTGTCGCCCGACCTTGCCGCTGCGCTCGCCGCGACTTCGCTCGTCGCGGTCACACCGACCGTCGAGCCCGGGGTGTTCGCGCTGTCGGTGACCAGGAAGGTCGGCTCGGTCACCATCGGTAGCCTCACGGTCCGTGTCGAGCCGAAAACACCGATCAGCAACATACTGTGGATGATGGGCTACGCCAAGAACCCGTCCTGGTGGTCCCGACACACCACGGTGGTCGACACCGCCACCGACTTCGTCGAGGCACTCGCCGAAGCGTTCGCCGTCGCCACTGAAGGGGCGACATCGAAAGGTCTGCTGTCGGGCTACCGTGAGGTCGAGGAGGCCTCCGCGGTTCTGCGCGGTCGGCTCCGGGCGGGCGACCAGCTGACTCGACGATTCGGCCTTCCAGTCCCGGTGGAGGTCCGCTACGAGGAGTACGACGAAGATATCGCCGAGAATCAACTCCTATTGGCCGCCACCCTCGCACTTCTCGATACCGCAGGCATTTCAACTCGCCTGCGTACACGGTTGGCCCGAATCCGTCGAGCACTCGCCGATGTCACCGCACCAACTCGCGGCGCAGAACCTGACTGGGTGCTGAATCGGCTGAACAGTCGATACCACTGGGCACTTCACCTGGCGGAGTTGATCATCCAACACTGTTCGGTCGAGCACCGAATCGGTGGGGTCACCATCCGCGGATTCGTGGTCGACATGTGGAAGGTGTTCGAGGACTTCTTGATGACGGCTGCGAGCGAGGCGATTGCCCGCCGAGGCGGACAAGCGGTGCGCCCAGGAACGGACAGCAGCACGTGGCACCTCGACCGCGATGGCTCCATCACGATCGAGCCGGACCTGACCTGGCTCGATACGACCGGAAGACCGGTCACGGTGATCGACGCAAAATACAAGACACTCAACGCCGGAAACCTCGGCCCGAACGCCGACATGTACCAGCTCACCGCCTACTGCACAGCACTTCATCTCCGCACAGGTCATCTGATCTACGCGAAAGGTGAGGTCGAGCCCCGCACCGTCGCAATCATCGGCGCGGATATCACCATCCAATGCCACGCGCTCGAGCTGAGACTGCCTCCACGAGAGCTGCTGAACTCGATCGATGGGCTCATCGCCGAGACCGGCAACCACTCGGACCGCGCCTCTGTCGGCGGCGAGTGAAGAATCGCAGGATCCATGATTGCCCACCGCGTTCCGAGGCACGACGAGATCAGCGAGTGCGTGGTCTTGCTACTGCCCGGACTGCACGGGAGGCGGGCTGACAGTCCGTCGACAAACATCGGCCGATACATACGCGGTCACTGCTCCGGGCGGGCTGGTGTGCGTTGGGGCAAACATCATGCAGTGCACGCGGAAGCTGTCGAGTGCTGATGTATGGGTCGTCCGGAACGGATCGGTGTATTCGCTGTCAGGGGACGCTCGGCGACGGACCACCTGCCAATGGCCGAAAGATGTTGAGCGCCAGCGCTGGTGATGACTACGGCACGAACGTTCAGGAGTGTCACCACCGCCGAACGGACCCGCAACCGATCCGGGAGATGACATCGTGCGACGCATGATGTGATGCGCTACCGTATCCGTCCCTGATTCGTCTCCAGAGGGACTGGCACGTGTTCACTCGAGTCGACGTTCGGCAGGCGTACTGAGACGCGCTGAGGAGCAGTGACAAGGCGTCAGAACTTCGGAATGATTTGGGCCATGCGCAGCGAGTGGGTGGGGTTCTTCACGACGGTCGTAGGCATCGCCGGCGCGATCTTTGCGCTGTTGTTCGTCGGGCTCCAGCTTGGGCATGGGCGATGGTTTGATGATCCCCGGCGGAAGCTCGCAGCCGAATCGGCATTGACCGAGCTGGCCGCGCCTCTGTTCGTCGGCCTGATCGCAGTTATCCCTGGCAATCCGTGGAGGTTGGGTGCTGTCATCGTCGGATGCGTCGGGATATCGGTGCAGGCGAGATCGTGGCATGGCCATCTTCGGACGTTCTCTCAGCCACAGTACGACGTAAAGTACAGAGCCCCTGGGTCTTTCGATAAGTCGCAGGCGTGGCTCGGCTGGCTCAGCTTCGCCGTCTACGCGGGCTTGATTGTGGGAGGATTCCACCGCGTGACCTGGTGGCCGAATGGGCGAACAGCTCCGGTGTTCGGATTCGTGACCCAGGACTTTGGGCTGTATCTCATTGCTAGCCTGTGTATTTGGCTGGTCATGTCAGGCGTAACCGAAGCGTGGGCGCTGCTCGTTGCGAAGCCGAGGTAGCGCATCCACCACAAAGCCCCGGCGATTGCCAGGGCTGAGAGGTTCGAGCACGAGGGTTTGCCGGTGGGTGAGCTGTTATGGAGCTAGTTCGTCGAGTGCGTCTTGTAGGTAGGCGGCGATGTTCCAGACGTCGGGGATGGTGTCGGTGCAGGCGAGGATGCCGAAGTCGAGGTGGCCGTTGTAGGACATGACGGTGATGTTGAGTGGGCCTGAAAGGTCGGTGAGTACGGAGATGGGGTAGGTCCCGGTCACTCGAATTCCTGCGGCGTACAACGGTATCTGCGGACCGGGCACGTTGGACACGATCATGTTGGCCAGGGGGAGTGCGGGGGCGGCGACGCGTAGGAGCAGGCGGGTCGCCAGGCCGTGCAGGATCTGAGGTAGGGCCGCGGTGGCGTAGTGCAGCAAGGTCGGTGGGGTGGCTCGGAAGCGGTCTTTGGCGGCCAGCATCGCGGCGTGGGTGAGTTTCATGCGGTGTTGTGGGTCGGGTTCGCCGATCGGTAGTTCGCACAACATGATGGAGAATTGGTTGCCCGCGGTGCCGAGCTGCTCCTGGGTGCGCACCGATACCGGGATCGCGGCCACGGCGGGGTCGTCGGCTGCTGCGTCGTGGTCGTGTAGCCAGCGGCGAAATGCGGTGGTGCACAATGTCATTACCACATCGTTGATGGTGCCGCCGAAGCTGTTCTTGATCTGTTTGACGGTGTCGAGTGATAGCGAGGCGAAGGCGAAGGACCGGTCGGGGCCGTTGGGGTGATTGCCGGGCAGTGTGGGATTGGCTTTGGGTATGTCGGTGAGTGCGTTCGGCAGCATCGGTCCCAGGCGCAGCGGTATGCGCATCCGATCGGCTTGTCGGGTCATCGTGTGTGCGATGCCGCGGCCGAGTATTTCGGCGGGATTGGGTGTTCGTCCCAAGCGGAGCCCTTCGGGCGGTGGCGGTACGGGCTGGGATTCGGGCACGATATCGAAGACTGCCGCCATGACCTCGGCTCCGGACACGCCATCGATCAGTGCGTGGTGCACTTTGGTGTAGATGGCTTGGCGGCCTTGGGTCAACCCGGAGATCAGGTGGCATTCCCACAGCGGTCGATTTCGGTCCAGGGGTTGGGCGTGTAGGCGGGCGGCGAGATCGGCCAGCGCTACATCGGTCGAACCTTCGGGTAGGCGTGTATCGCGTACGTGATATCCGAGGTCGATGGTGTCGCAGTCTTCCCAGTAGGGGAGGTCGAGACCTAATGGGACGGTGCGTAATCGCCACCTCAGGGGTGCGACCAGATGTAGTCGGCTCGCAATCAACTGCCGCAGTATCGTGACGTTCAGCGGGCTACCTGTCGCGGGTGGCTCCAGCAGCGTCACCGCTCCGACGTGGAGCAGCATGCTGGGTGATTCGGCATCGAGGAGCACGACGTCGAGCGAGCTGAGTTGCCGAGATGGCCCGGTGTCGCCCGATAACGGAATTCTTCGGGACAGCGTTGCCGGGTCAGCGGATGTGTCGCTGCCGAGTTGGCCCGGTGTCATGATGCGGACGTTCAGGTGGCGGGCGGGTTTCAGGTCGGCGTGGGACATAAGGGTCTCCGCGTTGTCGCTGGGTTCAGGACAGATTGCCGATTCAGTTCAGCGTGCGGTTGATGGTGCCGCGACGCTTGTATGGTCTGTCGGAATCTGCGGGCGCTAGGAACCGATAGAGCCGCTGCGCTCTTGCGGTGACGCCGATGTCGTGTTTTAGACGCGTCATTGATTTTAGTGGTCGGTGGAGTGCTGTCGGCCGCGGTCATGTGCCCTGCACGTTAATTCTGTGCAAACGACTCCTCGAATGTTCACTCGGATGCCGGCGCTGCCGCACTCACTGCACCGTCGACCTCACGGTCTGCCAGAGTTCGTCGTGGTCCTGGGTCCTGCTGCATGCGGTGCTCGATCAAGCTGACGCTGAATCTGTTGCCGTGCAACATGATCGGACACAGTCAGTTCGACCCTGGTTTTGTCCGTTTCGGAATGCGACGGTCTTCCGGCGGCAGACCGGTTGACCCGGGCTTGTGCGGGGATCAGAACATCGACTGATCGGTCGGGATCGGTTCGGGTGGGCGCCGCGGCGAGGGCAGTGTCATCGCGAGTTCCCCCCGTCGGCCGGCCCGCCACCACCGCTGTCCGGAGTCGATGGCGCGCCGGATCTTGCGCACAGTGGGTACCTGTGTGAGCAGGTGTAGCTGATATCGCCACGGCATCTGCAGCCCGTGCCGAGCCGCCATCGCATAGGCGAACTGCACGGCGCTGCGGTCGAGATACCGGTCGGCGTGTTCGAACCACATCATGCTGGCACGGGCGGCGGCCTGTATCGGGCGCAGCGCGGCGCGCCCTTGCGCATCGTAGTTCTCCAGCGCGTCGGCGACCTCGGCATGTTCGTACAGGTTCTGCGCGAGTACGACGGCATCGACGATCGCCAACCGGGTGCCCGAACCGATGGTGAAGTGCGTCGTGTGCGCTGCATCGCCGAGCAGCACCACGTTGTCGTGATACCAGGTCGTGTTGGTTATCTCGGGAAAGCGGCTCCACCTTGCGAATTCGCCTCGTGTCTTGCTGATCAACGAGTGACCGTCGAGAAGGCGCGTGAAGATGTTCTCCAGAACACGCAGGTTCTCGAGGTTGTCCATGGCATCGAATCCCAGTCCGTGCCAAGTACGCGGTTGGCACTCAACGATGCAGGTGCTGATCTTTTCGGCAACCGATGGGTAGGCGTGGAACCAGATCCAACCGGCCGAGGTGTGTTCGAAGGCGAAGGTAAAACGGGAGAAGACCTTGTCGGTACCGAGCCAGATATATCGATTCTCGCCGAGTGTGACGGACGTGCCGAAACGGTGATTGCCCAGCTGCCGTACCCGGCTGTTCGCGCCGTCGGAGGCGACGATGAGATCGGTGTCGTCGAAGCCGGACAGATCGCGGACCTCTCGCCCGTGCTGGATATCGACGCCCAGGTCGCTCGCCCGGCGGGAAAGAACGTCGAGCAATGCCGCGCGTCCCATGCTGAACCCGTAGCCCCCGAAATGTGCGATCTGGTCGTCGCGCACATGGATTGCCTGTTCACGCCATAGGACCGACCCGGCGCGCACCGCCTGGGCGCTGTCGGGGTCATTCCGATACAGAATGTCGAGCAGGTCGTCCCAGTAGACGACGCCCCAGCCATAGGTGGACCCGGGGGGATCGCGGTCGATCACCGTGATGTCGTGGGCCGGGTCGCGCCGCTTCATCGAAATAGCGAAGTACAACCCGGCCGGCCCGCCACCGATACAAACAATCTTCATCTCGTCACCAGCGCCGGCCCGGGTTGGTCGAACCTGGCTTCACATGATCGGTACTGATGCAACCGAGCCCGGCACGCCGTGCGTGTCCGGGCTCGGTCACCGGCGCTAGAAGCTACCCCAGCCACCCCAGCCGAATGGGTTCCACCAACCGCCGCCGCCCCAACCCCAGCCGCCGCCGTGACCCCAGCCGCCGCCGCCCCAACCCCAGCCGCCGCCGTGACCCCAGCCGCCCCAACCCCAGCCGCCGCCGTGACCCCAACCGCCGCCGCCCCAACCCCAACCGCCGCCGTGACCCCAACCGGGGCTGTCGACGAGTTGGGTTGCGGACGTGGGCGTCGCTGCGCGCGCGGTAGGCGCTTGCGCCGCGGCTGCGACGACCGGAATCGCGGCAACTGCGGCTATACCGGCGGCCGTGGCCAACCGGGTGAACTTCGTATGTGAATTCTTTCTCTCAGTCATGATGGGCTCCGAATGCTGTCCCGACCTGCTCGGATTCTACGCGTTTTCACCGAACTCTAGAAGTCGTGGCATTGGCTCATCTACAATGCGCGCCCGTTCCGCACCGTTGCCCAATCCGAGGATGTCCGCGTAACCCGTGGCGGAGGGAACGGTCTGGCCGAAAAGCGGCGCCGCATGCGACATTCCACAACCCAGTGCTCGCGGTCGTGACCAAGTTCGTGGTTTTCGGCAGCGCTGCGGTCGGACTGTGGGCCGTGGGTTACCGCACGGTCGCGGTCGTCTTCGTCGCTGTCCTGGTAGCGAATCTGCTGGCGATCAGGTTCGGGCACCTGAGCTTGTGAGCACTTCACGTGATGCGTCGGCCGGCGCACGAGCCGAAACATCGATGCTGCCGGTCCTGTATCTCGCCACGACGGCGTTCACCGTCACTGGCCTCGACGGGCCGTCCCGCATGTGAACCGCCGAATTGGCAACTGACGAGGTCGGATTCAGCGATGTGGCAGTACGTGGAACGGGCCAGCGCGTCGTGGTGGCGAGTCTATCGATTTGCTGGTGCCCGCACGTTGTGTGTGTCGATACCGGAACTGTCCGGGGCGTTTGAGATTCATGATGTAGTGAGAGGCGCATGGCTGTAATTCGTGTGACGGTGCCGCAGGAGCTGGCTGAGGTAATAGCCGATTGGTCCCTTGCTACCGGCGACGGTGGCCCGGTGGCGAACCGAAAAATAGTTCGAACAATTAACTGGTACCCGTGCGAATCGAAATTTCGGATGCCGGGGTAGACCAAGAGGCAAGTTCCTGCGCGGGCGGGATCTGGTTCTCGGTTGACGGATATGCCACCGTCGGCTTCTGTGAACGCGCACGTCGTCGCTGGTCACCTGATCGCGAAGTCCAGTGGCAGTACGAGATGCGAGCATCTCGTACTGCCACTGCCTCGGTAATCACCCGTCTTATTCAGAGTCGCGGATCACTTGATTCATCGACCGGAATACTCATACGGATCGAACAGGTGCCATGGACATGCGCCGAACTGTCACCTATGCTCGGAGATAATCCGAGGTCGTCTATACGGCTGTCGGATACAAATACTGTCGGATATAAATATTCGAGTCCAAATCTCTTTTCGTAAGAAGGGGATATATCTATGGGCACAAGCACGCACAGGGCACGCCACCCACGTCGACAGAAGATGGTCTCGACTGTCGTGGCGGGAGCGGTTCCACTGGCGCTCGTGCTCGGGGGAACTGCGATCGCCAACGCCGGCGCTACGTCGGCCACAGTGACCCGGTCCGACTACTCACTGCCCGAGCCGCCTCCGCCGCATGAGCCTTCGCCCGATGAGCCTCTGCTCGAGCAGCAGCACCCCCAGCCGACCACTCCGGAGCAGACCCAGCCCGAGCAGCCGCCCGACCAGACCAAGCCCGACCGGCCGGCGCGGTGATTTGTGGGCCGAGGCGTCGAACGTACGTCCGTATCGGCCCACGGCAGCATCGCGAACTCGAAGCACGGGCACGCCTGCCGTTGAGCATCTGCGCGGTGGTACCGCCTTGCTTCTCGAGCTCGTAGCGTGCGGTGTCTCGATTGCCCAGCCGTCGTAGCGTGCCAAGGCTGCGGCGAATAGCGGAGCCGTGTCTCTCGCTGCCCGGAGACGTTCGATGACGCCAGGGCCAAGTCGAATGCTCGCTGTCGCTGACGGCCGCAGCATCATCATGGATGTGATCACGGTGACGAGATGTCGGGCGGGAAGCCATGTGGCTCGTCCGATGCGGCGGACTCTGTAGCGGCACCTCGGTGTTCACGGCAGCCTGCGGCCGGGCTGCCCGTGCCCCGGTATTCGGTTACCAATCGTTAAGGTTCCTGCAAGGCCGACTGGCGAGGATTAGTGCCCAAACCGTCGATCTACCAACGGATTACCGCACGTCCGCGACCGCTGGCCTGGCTGGCGGTCGCCGAGAGCACCGGCGAGAATCGGCAGTTGCACGTAATCACCGAAATCGGAGAACCCCAATGCATAACACCCGCTTCCGCGCCGCTGTGATCACCTTGGCCATCGCGGTAGCCGCCGGACTCGGTGTCACCTCTTGCGGCAAGACGGAACGCTGGTGCGAACGAGACCAGGACGATGTCGTAGTCGAAAACTGGCACTGCGAGCAGAACCTCGCGGGCTTCGAGTGGGAGCCCGACCACGACAAGCCGAAGACGAAGAAGAAGCCGAACAAGGCGAAGAAACAGACCAGATGATGAGGAGCGTCGACGAGCTATTTCAGTCAGAACTCGGCACGGATCCAGCTAATAGAACGCCGATCAAGAATCCGGGACCGAGTAGCCCGAGAACAAAGCTGATCGAGACTACGACATTCCCGGGTCCGCCGGCGACATCAACTCCGATCAAGGTTACTATCCCCGTATAAACGAGGGAAAGTAATCCATACAAAATGGTTACATACGTGGCCCACGACAACAATTTCGGATGTCCGAGCGTGGAATTTCTTACCCATTTATACGTGCGTCGGAACGTCAATGTAACACCCGAAATGACAAAAGATATGCCGACGACGAGAGTGAGCGCGAAAAGGATACCGGATCGGTGGCCATAGACGGACTCGAAATAGTCCAGCGTAGTTGCGATCAATAGCAATATTGTTCCGGCAACCATTGCGGCGACCACCAATCCGCCGAGCTTGCTCAGCGTATGGTCGGGGCGGGTCGGCAATGGAGATGAAGGGGGCGGGGGCGTGCGCCAGAATCGCCAACGGTGAGGGGAAAAAGGAACATGCGGCGAGGTCGACGCATGATCAGCCAATAGCCAGGTCACGCCACACGTCAGGGCGACCCCGCCGACGCCGAGCGAGCCGGCCGCCGGCATCATCTGACTCCAGATGAAAGGGCATTGCTCCTCGAACCTGCCCTCGGCAGGTTTGTTACCCGCAATAACGCTGTATTCATAGCTGTCGATCGCCAATACGAAAAAGGTAGCCGTGAACAGCGCGATAGTTTGGGTGTGGTCTCGACCGCTACGCGTGAACAGAAATACTATTCCGGTGAAGAGAAATCCGGCCAGCACGCCGGCGAGTTGGGAGTGTGTCGCCGCTGAAGTGATGATGCTCCAGCCGTGTGTGGTGCAATCTTGATCGGTCACGTCTCGGGGATCGCATTCACGCTCGGCGCGTTGCCGGAAGATTTCGCTGAGAAAAGTTGAGAAGGCTGAATATCCATGACCTGTCGATGAATCCACCGTGAGTTTCGAAGCAGTTCGCATAATTGTTCGAGACTTTTCCCGAGATGACCAGTGTATGGCACGTGCGTCGCATCGGACTGTCGGCTGTTCGACCGACATCCCGAAGCCGGCCCATCGAAACGTCGGTAGTGTGCCCGGCCGTCGCGCTCACACCGGCCGGCCCGAAGCATGCTGCCGCTGCCGCTGCCGCTGCCGCTGCCGCTGCCGCTGCCGCGCAAGGTGAACTGTGTCCGGACATTCGATGAAAAGATCGAGTGTTCCTGGTCGGCAGCATATTTCGACCTCGGCCGATTCTTGTCGGGGGTGGCACGATGAGCCGTGGCAGGCTCGATGTGAACGAGGGCAGCATATGACCGACGTGCGTACCCGTGACAGGATTCGCGGGTCCCGGAGACCGGTGCGACCGGCTCGGGCCATCAATGGTTGGTTGATCGGCATCGCTATTGGTCTCGGGTTGTTCCAGATGTTCCTGCTGCCGCTGGCGCTGCTGCCACGCGGCGCGATGTGGGGCTGGACGCTGGTGATCATGGTTTTGTCGACGACACCGTTCTGGTCGCTGATCCATGAGGCCATCCACGGCAGCCTGATTCGCGCGCGTGCGGGCAACGACGCTTTCGGGCGTGTGCTCGGAGTGCTGTACGGTGCACCGTTTGCGATGCTCAAGGCCGGCCATCTGCTGCATCACCGGTACAGCAGGACAAGGGAGCGCACCGAGATCTACGACCCGGCGACATCCAGTTGGCTGAAGGCCGCGCCAGGGTATTACCTGCGGCTGTTCGGTGGTCTGTACCTGCTCGAGGTCGCGGCGGTGCTGCTGGCCGTGCTGCCTGCCTCGGTGCTGCGTCGCCTCGGTCGGCTGATGGACGCACCGGACTCCGTTGCGGGACTGCTTTTCGAACGTATCGCGCAGGCCAGCGTGCTGGGTCGGTTCCGGGTCGACGCGGCTGCGATCGTTGTGCTCTACGCCGCCGCGTTTACTGCCTACGGTGCGGACGGCTGGATGCTTTTGGCGGCATTGGGCGGGCGTGCGTTGGTTATCTCCCTGTCGGACAACGCTTATCACTACGGCACCGCACTCGACGCACCGCTGGAGGCGATGAACCTGCGTACGCTTCGATCGCTGGAGCGTTTCGCGCTGAGCTTCAACCTGCACGGCGTGCACCACCGGCATCCGGGTCTGCGCTGGTACGAGCTACGTGCGAAGTTCCTGGACGAGGGCGGCCACTACCACCTCGGTTGGGCCACTGCGGCGGTGCGCCAGATCCGTGGCCCCATCGAGCTCCGCTGACGGGCTGGTGCTGCTGCCGGGATCGCCATGTTCCACACCGTCCAGGACGGGCGTGATCATGGAACAGCGGAATTACGACTGCTACCGGCCAACTCGCGGAACTGATTCGGACACACAGCGGGTATCAGCCCTCGCTGAGCCACTGCGTCCATCACGGCCGCCGGAGCATTCATTCGGCAGGTGTATGTGCGGCGAGCTGGATTACCCTCTGGGACCGATCTGGCCCGCAGAGGGTGGGGTTTTCAGAGGGTGTCGAAGAACTCGAGCTGCGGGGGCGCGGCCAGCAGTGGCGCCATGAGCTTGCCGGCGGCGCGGAAGTGGTCCGAGCGGGTGTGGGCGTCCAAAGCTTCCTTGTCGGAATAGATTTCGAAGAAGCGGTAATTGTTGGGATCGGCCTGGGAGCGGACCAGCTGGTAGGCGTGATTGCCGGGTTCGTTGGCCCGGACCTGGGCGACCAGATCGGCGACGACGGATTCGAACTCGGGGCCGGACCCGTCCTTGACGGTCACAGCGGCGGTTACTGCGAGCATGGTTCTCCTCAGGGTGAGTGGACTCCAGACTGCATGGTTTCATCGATGCTCAGTCGGCGGGGCTGGTTGATGGCGCCGGATGGAGGTGTTTATGGAGGACTGCGGCTGTCTCGGCTCGGCTGGCGAGCATATTCGCCAATCCGGCGTGGCATTCGGCGACGGCGGGACCGATTTCGGAGTGCTCGTGTTCCATGGCGGCGATGACGGCTCGATCGGCGGCCGTGCCGCGCTGCCGGACGGCTGTCGCGAGCACCGGCCAGTAGTGTCTTCGGCGGTGTGATGGTGGTGCAGGAGTTCGGCGAACAGCGCCCAGCAGCGGGCGAGCGCCATGTCACGGTATCCGTCGGCGGTGTCAGCGCGGTTGCGGAGACCAGGTCGGCGATATCGCGTCGGAGCGTGAAATGCATGACGCACATGCCGGTGCGGTCGATCGGTCCGTCAGCGACACAGGCCTGGCCCGGCAATCGATCTGAGCGGCGTTGTGGTGCATTGGTTTCTCCTCGAGGTGGGGATCAACGGGGGGACTCGGAGTGCAGCCAGTGCCAGGCGACGGCACCGAGCCACAGGTGGAAGGCGAGCGTGCTCACGGCCAACACCGGGAACAGTGCGGAGTGGACGAGTGTGGCGCTGCCCGCCAGGCTCAGCGGGAGCACTGCGATGCCACCGCGGCGCAGCCATTGCGCGCCGCGCGCGCGGGTGCGGCGCAGACACAGCACGATCGCGCCGACGAACAGCAGTCGCGGCATCGCCGACAGCGCTAGACCGAAAGGCGCGACGGAGTCCCATCCGGCGAGAATCCTCGGGTCTGCGCCTGCTTCGGCGGCGTCGATCGCGACGTCGTGCAGCATGCCTGCCAGCGGCCAGATCAGCGCCACCAGCGTGCCGGACGCGACCGCGACGGTCGCCAGTGCTGCCGATCCATCGGTTTGGCGCAGACGCGTGTGCACCACGCCGAGAAATCCGAGCAACAGCATTCCCGAGATCATGAGGGCGAAGTTGCCGAGCCGATAGAGCAGCTGGGCGTCCAGCACGTTCGCGCCGCGTTCGAGTGGGGCAGCGCCCGGTGCACCGGCTCGGGGCAGCACGAAAACCGCCATTGCAGCCATGACCGTCAGCTGGGATGCGGTGAAGGCCAGTCCGAAGCGGGCCCCGATGCGCTGTGGCTCGGAGAGCGTCGCTGCTGGATCGAGATGCATTGCGTCCATTGGGTTTTCCCTCTCGCACTGACAGATCTGGACAACCGAAGAGTAGGAACCGCCACCCGGACACACATCGACCCGCGGGCGGGAAGGGGCTCGGCGTGCGGGCTGGTCCCACGCTCACCCCGTGGGATGACGACGCCGGGTTCCTTCCTCACTTACGCTCGGTCGGTGAGACTGGCCGAACGATTGCGCACTACGCCGTCGGATGCGGTGCTGGCGGCCGTATTCGTCGTGGCCGGGCTGGTGCAGACCGCGATCTTTCCCATCGCGGGCCGCGGTGTCGGCGAAGTGTATGTGGTCGGGTCGATGCTCCCGCTGGCGTGGCGTCGAACGTATCCGATTGCGTCCGCGCTGGTTTCGTCGCTGACCTGGCTGATCCCGCTCGACGGTTTCCCGGTGCCGGGATTCGTGGCGGTGGTGCTGCAGTTCTATGCCTTGGGGTCCTGGGGCCGCCGGGGTATCGCCGTGCCCGCGGTCACCGTATGGGCGGCGCTGGCCGCGGTCGTCGGCACACTGCTCGGCCCGGAGCAGCCGGTAGCGGCCATCGGCGGAGTGCTCGCTGTCGTCGCCCCGGTGGTGTCGGGCCGGGTGGTCGCGTTTCAGCGTCGCCAGAACGCGGAGATCAGCGCGTTGACCCGGGAGTTGCGGTACGAGCGCGGGCGCGCCGAGGAGGCCGCCGTCGCCGCCGAACGTGCCCGTATCGCCCGGGAGCTGCACGATGTGGTCGGCCACGAACTCACTCTCATCGCGATCCAGGCGGAAGCGGCGGCGTCGGCGCTGAAGATCGCACCCGCCAAGGCGGTCGTGCCGGTGGAGGCGATCCGCTCGACCGCGCATCACACGCTGGCGCAGATCCGTCAAGTCCTGAACGTGCTCGCTCCGCTGAATGACCAAGGCGTGCAAGATGATCCGGACCTGGTGCAGCTGGCCGACAACGCCGGATCGGTCGGGATCGCGAACAGTCTCACCGTCACCGGAACGCCGCCGCCCGAGTGCAGGAACGCGGTCTTCGCGGTCAATCGCATTGTGCGCGAATGTCTCACCAACGCGGGCAGGCACGCGCCGGGCGAACAGGTCGATATCGCCGTCGACTGGCTGCCGGATCGAGTCGCGCTGCGCTCGACGAACCGGATGACGCGCAACGCCGAGCCGCGCCCGGGCCGGGGATTGACCGGCATGAGGCACCGGGCGGAGTTGCTGGGCGGTACCTTCGCTTCGCACGCGGAACGTGGCCGGTTCGATGTCAGTGTCACCATCCCGTTCGATGCGGGTGTGCGATGACCCGCGTGCTGGTGGTCGATGACCAGGATCTCGTGCGCCAGGGATTGCGCACGATCCTCGAACTCGGCGGCGTGGAAGTGGTCGGTGAGGCGGCCGATGGCGCCGCAGCGGTTGCGGCGGCGACCGCATTGCAGCCGGATGTCGTGTTGATGGATCTGCGGATGCCCGGTGTCGACGGGGTCGAAGCAACGCGTCGGATCGTCGGACTCGGCGCGGGTATCCGGGTGCTCGCCTTGACCACGTTCGACCACGACAAGCATGTCGTCGACGCCTTGCGCGCGGGCGCATGCGGATTTCTGCTCAAAGATGTCACCGCAGACGGTCTTGTCGACGCGGTCGGTCGCGCTGCCACGGGCGAACCGGTGGTGTCGCCAGTTGTCCTCGCCCGAATGATGGATCACTTCTCGGCCCGCCCGCCCGCGCCGGCGCAATTGCCGCCGGGCTTCGGCGATCTCAGCGGTCGCGAGTCCGAGATTCTCGCGCTGATCGGCGCCGGACGGACCAACACCGAGATAGCGGAGGAACTGTTCATCAGCATGGCGACCGTGAAGACCCACGTGCGGCACATCTTCGCCAAACTGCAATTGCGTGATCGAGCGCAGGCCGTGCTGGCGGCACGTGATGCGGGACTCGAACCGCGCCGTCGCATGTGAGATCGGCGGACCCGCGGCGTCGCTGCTGACAATTCGCCGGCGACGAGGTGACCGACCGTGGCGGGATCGCCTCGACCGACAGCACGAATCCGGCGCCAGGTGGTCGGTGATGGCGGTGAGGATGCTGCCGCGCACCGCGGTGGATTCGCTTGTCGGTGCTGTGCATACCGGTGACCAGCCACAGTGTCGGTGGCGTCGAACGCCCGAATTCGGTGCTCAGGGGCTTATTCTGCCCAGGTGACACGGGAATCGGCGCGACCATTTCGGCGGCGGATGCTGCTGCTGGTCGTCGGTGTTGTGCTGGCGGCGGGTGGCGCCGCGACCCGGCCGTTCAGTTGGCAGGCAGCCGTGCTGGTGCTGGTGCCGGTGATCGTGGTGTCGGTGTTGGCCTTCCGCACGAGACCCGAGCAGATTCCACGCACCGCCCGGCTGCGGCGCGGAGTAGCCGTTTGGGCGACGCTGGTGGTCGTCGCATCGGTGTGGGAAATGTATGCCTTTGTGCGGCAACCGAATTGGACGCAAGCCAGCGACCTGCACCCGACCTTGTCGACGCTGCTGGATCCGGCGCTAGAGCAGTTGCCGCTGCGGTTGGCCGGATGGTTCGTGTGGCTGGGGGCCGGCTGGTGGCTGGTGGTGAGATGAGCGATCGGCTGATCGTCATCGTCGGGTTCGTGGTGATGCTGGTGGTCGCGCTCGGCGTGGTCGTGGTCACGCATGTGCGCCGGGATCAGATCGCGCCCCTGGGGGAAACGATCGCGTACCTCACCCGCAATCAGGTGGCGAGGATCGTCGCTGTGCTCGTATGGGCATGGGTCGGCTGGCACTTTCTCGTCCGATAGAGCTATCAGCGGCGTTTGCGCGGCACCGAGGCGGGTGGCGCCGAATTGGGAAGGCCGAGTGCGTGCGAGGCGTCGCGGGCGGCGGTGATCAGCAGCGGCGCGCAGGCGCGCACCTGCGCGCGATCGAGGTGGAAGGCCAGGGCCGACACCCTGATTCCGCCGACCGGCACACCGTGATGGTCGAGCACGGGGGCGCCGAGGCAGCGGGTGTGCGCCTGTCAGCCGAGCGCAGCGAGCTTGCGCCGCAGCACCGTTCGCTCGCGCTCATTGCCGCACAACGCTGCCGCGCGCTCCAGCTCGGTGCGCGCCTCATCGGTGCGTCCGAGACGAGTGAGCAGCTCACCGCGGACGCTCGACAGGAGATGCGAATTCGCAAGCGCCCCAGCCGCCAACGTGTCCACGATCGGCAGCGCCGCAGCCGGTCCCTGGGCCATGGAGACTGCCACCGCCCGGTTGAGGTCCACCACCGGCGACGGGGCCAGTCTGCCGAGCGCCTCGTAAATGAGCACGATGCGCTCCCAGTTCGTCGTCTCGACCGAGGCTGCGACGGCATGACATTCGGCGATCGCCGCCTGCAAGCCGTAGGCGCCCAGGCCACGGCCGACCTGCTCCGCGCGGACCAGGGCGGCCCGTCCCCGGCGGATCGCGGCGCGGTCCCAGCGGCGACGGTCCTGCTGCTCCAACAACACTGGCTCGCCGTCCGGTCCGGTACGGGCCGGGAAGCGCGCCGCGGTCAGTTCGAGCAGCGCGAGCAGGCCGTAGACCTCGGGCTCGTTCGGCACCAACCGGGCAAGGACCCGCGCGAGACGCTGAGCTTCGCCCGCCAGCTCGAATCGGATCAGCTCGTCACCGGAGTTGGCCGTCGAGCCTTCGGTGAAGATCAGATAGATCACGCTGAGCACCGAGCCGAGGCGCTCGGCCCGTTCTTGTGCCGACGGCACCTCGAACGGCACCCGCGCCGCCGCCAAGGTCTTCTTCGCGCGGGTGATCCTGGCCTGGACGGTGGCGGTCGGTACGAGGCACGCCTTGGCGATTTCATCGCTGGTCAGACCGCCGACCACCCGTAGGGTGAGCGCCAGCCTCGCCTCCCGTGACAGCACAGGGTGGCACGAGATGAATATCAATGCGAGCACGTCGTCATCGATGCGATCCGGATCCCAGAGCATGTCCTCGGCTTCGCGGGTGGGTTCGCGCCCGGTGAGCACACCGCCCTCGCCCAGATCACGGGCAAGGGCGGCATATCTCTCATCGAGGGCGGAGCGCCGGCGGAACGCGTCGATCGCGCGCCGCCGGCCGACGGTGAGCAGCCAACCCGCGGGATTGCGGGGCGCGCCATCACGTGGCCACGTCACCAGGGCTTCGGCCAGCGCCTCCTGGGCGAGATCCTCGGCCAGCGCGAAATCGCCGGTGTACCGCGCGAGTGCACCGACGATCCGTGCCGACTCGATTCGCCAGATGGCGGCGACGGCCGCGCGGCCGGTGTGCTCAGCCATTCGATTCGCTCAGAGCTGACCGGTCGCTTCCCGCCACTTGCGCTCCTTCTGGATCCACTCGTTGTCCTGCGGGAACTCATCGATCGTGGTGACCCGGCGGATTTCGGTCTTGAAGCCGGGACCGGTGATCGGCGACCGCTTGGCCCACTCCACGGCCTCCTCCTTGGACGCCACATTGAGAATGTAGAACCCGCCGAACAGCTCCTTGGTCTCGCCGTACGGTCCGTCGGTGACCACGGGCGTTTCGGAGGAATAGTCGACGACCACGCCATCGGTGGCATCGTCGAGACCCTCCGCGGCGACCAGCACGCCCGCCCGGATCATCTCCTCGTTGTACCGACCCACGGTCTCGAGCATCTTTTCGAAGTCGAAATTCTCCATCCCCGCGTAGGCCTCGTCGGTGGCGCGCCAGATCAGCATGTACTTCATGGTTCTGTCTCCTCGAGTATCCGGGTCCCTCTCGGACCCTCTCACCCATGAGTCGAACGGGGAATGCCGAAGATCGACGCGCCGCCGAAAAAATCTCTACCTGGTGAGCGTGTCATGCAGCGCGGCTCCGGCTGCGGCCCGATTCCGTATCGGCGATTCCAGCTACGCAGCGTCGCAATCGGGATCCCGAGCCGCTCGCCGCCGTGCGGACCGAATAACGGGCCTGGTCCGGAGCAGGCATCGAACGGTGCGGCATCACTTGATTCTGCCTGTTCGTGGTTGAACGACACGCTTTCGATCCGCGAGTCAACGGTGAAACAGGCGGCGGATGCGGCTGCGGATACCGGGGGTGTTCCGAGCTAGGGGAGTGGCGGGTTCGGTGGTGGGCTCGGCCGATGCCGCCTGCGCGAATCGCATGTGCAGCTGTTCGCGGACCTGGTCCGGGGTGTAGGCGCGGCGGCGGCGCTCAGCGCGCACGACCACCACGCCGGTGGCCACCACGCCGGCCGCACCTGCCAATCCCACTGCCTTCCACCACCTCATACCGCATAGGCTACTTCCATGACGGGGACGAGCATCAGTCTCGATCGGGCGCTCGAGCTCACCAGAACCGGCGATATCTGGTTGTTCCGTGGGCATTCGGCGGCCGATCGTGCGATTCGGATGACGACGAACAGTCCGGTGAACCATGTGGGAATGTCGGTTGTGCTCGATGATCTGCCCGCGTTGATCTGGCATGCGGAGCTCGGCCGATCACTGCCCGACATGTGGTCGGGTGTCGCGCACCGCGGCGTCCAGTTGCACAACCTGCGTGATGCGGTACTGGTGTGGACGCACCGCTACGGTCAGCAGGCCTGGTTGCGCCAATTGAACCGTCCGGCAACCAAAGAGATGGAAGACAGCTTGCTGCGCACCGTCGCCCGATTCGACGGAACCCCCTTTCCCTCCACTGCCGGTCTCGCTGGACGCTGGCTACGCGGCCGAGCCCGCCTGCCGAGCCGCTGGTCGCGCCGAACGGTCGTCCAGGAGTTGGAAAGCGCGTACTGCGCGGAGATCGTTGCCGCGACCTATCAGTCGATGGGGTTGTTGTCGCAGGACCGAAGCCCGAATTGGTATGACCCCGGACGGTTTTGGAGTGGCGACGGGCTGCAGTTGAGTGGCGGTTACGAGCTGGGTGGCGAAATCGCCGTGGAGTCACCCGCCGACTCCTGACCGAACCGATGATGTGATGTGCGTCGGCTGGCGCGGAGACCGTCGAGGCGATCGCGCGATCGGCATTCGACTGGGTCTGGCCCGCGGTGCACGTCGTCGGTGCCGTGCTGCCCGGCCGGTGTCGACGGCTCGGCCTGGGCTTCCCTGCTCGCACAGGGCGAGCCGGCCGCTGAACGAGTTCCACACTCCGCGGCTTCGAGCCGCTGATCACGCACCACGTTGCGTGATCAGATTCGTCCCTGCACTGCGGCGCACGCTACGGGTTTGCGACAGGGCTGAGGCAGCTGGCCGGTGGGTCGACGAGCACACAGATCGACGGGCCGCGGGTGGGGCGGTAGTCGGCGGGGAGACCGCCGGTGGCGATGATCTGGGTGTAGGTGCCGACGCCATCGGTGGGGCGGCGGGTGAGGGTCGGGTCGGAGCGCACATCGACGGTGTAGAGGCCGAATCGTGGTGTGTAGCTGCCCCATTCGTAGTTGTCGGTCAGGCTCCAGTAGTTGTAGCCGATGACATTCATGCCGTCGGCCTTGGCGCGCTGGATCCAGTAGACGGTGTCGCGAAGGTGATCGCTGCGGGTGTAGCCGTCGCCGCGGGGGATACCGTTTTCGGTGGGCATGCCGTTCTCGACAATGTACAACGGCTTGCCTGGGAAGCGGCGCGAATAGTATTGCAGCGCATAGTAGATGCCCTCGGTGCGGACCGGCAGTTCCCAAATGCGCTGTCCGGGCAGCTGCGGCATTGCCGACCCGATGGCCCTGGTGATGGAACTCAGCAGCGACTGCACCGGATCGTAGGCGAAGTAGTAATCGACGCCCACGTAGTCGAGCCGGTTGGCGACGCGATCGATGAACTCGCCGTTGACTTGTGCTTCCGAGCCGGCCACATAGCCGACGTTGCTGGTCACCTGGGCGCCCGGCTGGGCCTGGTGGATGTAGTCGTATATGGCGTTGTGGGTCTGCGCGAGGCGGTCGAGCATCTCGGGTCCGCTCGCCGCGCCCCGGCTGGTCTCGTGCACGATGTAGGCGACCGGCTCGTTTATGGTGACCCACAACGGATTTCGGGAGGCGTAGCGGTCGACGACCGTGCGCATATTGGCCAGCCAATCCCCGACCATGCCCGGATTGCGCCAGCCGCCGCGGTCGGCCGCCCAGCCGGGATAGACCCAGTGGTCGAGGGTGATCATCGGTCGCATCCCGGCGGCCACGACCTTCGCGATCACCGCGTCGTAGAAACCGAACGCGCCGGCATCCCAGGCGCCCGGTGCGGGCTGTACGCGAGCCCATTCGATCCCGATCCGGAACACCTTCACACCCAGCTCGGCCGCCAGGTCGATGTCGGAGGCGTACCGGTCGTAGAAGTCGACCGAATCGCGCAGTTCGTCGGCGCCGGAGCCCGCGACGTAACGCGTCCAATTGCTATCGGGCGCATGGCCTTCGGACTGGAAACCGGATGACGCGACACCCCACAGGAAATCCGAGTCCAGTACCGGTAGCGCGTTCGACCGGATCGGCGGGACAGCCGAGGAGTTCGTGCACAGCAGCAAGGTCGACGCCGCGGCGGCGAGCGCGGCCAGGACGTACCGACGGAACCAACGCATCAATTCAGGGTAACTCGATCGCCGCTGGCGATGGACGAATCAAGAATGCCGGGCAGATTTCGCGGGTCCCAGCGGTTGGGCCGCTATGGGGCGCTCGGTTATTCGCGAATCAAAGCTCCGGCAACCGCTGACGCAGCAGGCAGAACTCGTTGCCCTCCGGATCCTGCAGTACATGCCAGGGCTCGTCGCCGGTCTGCTCGACGTCGGCCGGTCGCGCGCCGAGCGACAGCAGCCGCTCCAGTTCGGCGTCCTGGTCGCGGTCGACCGGGTTCACGTCGAAGTGCAGCCGCAGCTTCGCGGTCTTCGGCTCGGCGACCCGGCTGAACACCAGCGTCGGAGCGGCCCCGCCGAATCCGGACGGCGGCCCGATCTCGATGCCGTCCTCCGGTTCCTCCCTGCTCAGCTCGACGTAGTCGAGCACCGCGCACCAGAAACCGGACAGGGCAACGGGGTCGGTGCATTTGACGATCAGTTCAGACAGGCGGCAGCTCATACGCTCAGACCCTAGATGCCGGGCGGTCTCCAGGTGGTGCGTCACGGCATCATGTGGTGACCGCGGCCGGCTCACCAACGGCCGGTGTCGAGACGATTGCGCGGCGAACGACAACACCGTTCGCGCGATACTCCTGAGGCGCCGGGTGGCTCGCCTCGACGGGCTGATTTCAACCGCGGCCGAAGCGATCAGGAATCGAGAAGCGCTGGTCGCCGGGTAGAAAATAGCGTTAGTGCCATGAACATCACCATTAACCAAGCCGCTATCGAATCCGTCGTCCTCGAGGTGCCCGACGCTGTGGCCGCGGAGGCCTTCTACACCGCCGCGTTCGGTCTCGGTGACAAGCTGCGCGTCCGTACCTCGGAGGCGCCGACGACCGGCTTCCGTGGCTTCATCCTCTCGCTCGTGGTGTCGCAGCCGAGTACCGTCGACAGCCTCATCGGCACCGCTGTCGCCGCGGGCGCGACGACGTCGAAGCCCGCCAAGAAGAGCTTCTGGGGCTACGGCGGCGTCGTCCAGGCGCCGGACGGGGCGATCTGGAAGATCGCGACGTCGTCGAAGAAGGACACCGGTCCGGCGACCCGCGAGATCGATGATTTCGTGGTCCTCCTCGGAGTCGACGATGTCAAGGCGACCAAGCAGTTCTACGTCGATCACGGCCTGGCCGTTGCGAAAAGCTTCGGTAGCAAGTACGTCGAGTTCGAAACCCCGGCGTCCTCGATCAAGCTGGCGCTCTACGGGCGCCGTGCCGCCGCCAAGGATGCTGGTGTGCCGCCGGAGGGAACCGGGTCGCATCGGATCGTCATCGAGGGCAGTGTCGGAGCAATCACCGATCCGGACGGGTTCGCGTGGGAACCTCACTTGGCGTCCCAGTAGCACTGCACTACCGCGGTCGTGAACGGGAACCGCACCGGCTCCGTCGCCCGCTTCCGCCACCGCCCATCTCACCTTCCCGAGTCTTGCAGTGGGGTCGGACATCTACCGCGGTAGCGGGCTCGGGGTCGGGGGGTTGGTCACCGACCCGACTGTGCTGCCGCCGCGCGGGTGTCGAGTTGTGCGAGCGAGAGTGGGTGGCGCGGTGCGGAATCCAGGACCGTGGTCGATCGGACGCGCAGGTGGTCGTCGACGTGGAGAAGTTCGCCTGGTGCGAGTGCTCGCCAGCGTGGGTCCTCGTCGGTGCGTTCGCTGGCCACCACGACCGCGGGGAATTCGCGCAGGTGGCCGCTTCGGGTCCGGATTCCGGCTCGTCCGGCTTGGTCCAGGTGCCGGTCGCCCTGTGGACCGCCTGGCTCGCGTTCGAGGACGAAGAGGCCGTGTGTGTCGGGGTATCGGAGTGCCCACAGGTCTGCTGCCGTGGTCAGTACCAGGTTGAGGGCGTAGACGGGCAGTCGGTCCGCGATCCACCTGACCGCGTCGGTGATACCGGCGGTGACGTCGCCGTCGTGCTGGTCGGTGCGCTTGGTGATCAGGGCGAAAAATCGTTCGGAATCGGTGTCGCCGTGTACCAGGTCGAGGTAGTCGCCGAGTTCGGCGTCCAGTTCGTCGAGGCCGTGCAGCACACCGTTGTGGGCGAACAGGCGGCCACGTTGTTCGAACGGGTGGGTGTTGATGGGTTGCAACCCGCCCGTGGTGGCGTAACGGATGTGCGCGACGAACGTCACCGATTCTCGTTCGCGCGCCTCCCGAGCGAATTGGACGTCCTGGTACGCGGCGATCGGTTGTTTCTCCACCAGCGGGGTCTCGTCGGCGGTGAAGGTGCCGAGGCCGACGCCGTCGGGTTCACGTCTGCTCTGTATCGACAGACTGTCCGGCGCATCCAGTAACCAGAACGTGGCCCGCACGCGCCGCGGCGCGGCCGACAATCCGAACAAGCGACACATGGGACTCCTGCCTGGGCGTTGTCCGCGTGTGATGACTGCCCTGCGATCCTAGTCCGAGGTCAGCTGATCTTTTACGCAGCTGAGGACAATTGCCGAAACCGCCGCTGATCGGTTGTGTACCTCGGACATCGAGGTGCTCATGCCGATGCTTCTATTGCCTGTTTCATTTCCTTGATGCCGTACTCGGTGCGGATTCGGATTTCGGGGGCGATGCTGTCGGGCAGGACGTCGGTTATCCAGATCAGGCGGCCGCGCTCGCCTTCGCTTCGGACCTCGAAGGATGCGTGGTGGTAGTCCAGGGATGGCCTGGCGCCTTCCGCGACGGAGTAGGCAATTCGGCGGGCTTCGTCGTCGATGGCGATGATCAGTTCCCGGATTATGTGGCCGTCGGGAAATGTGAGGAAGCGCTCGACGCCCTGGACGCGGGTGTCGGCGACTCGGCCGGGGAGCAGGCGTGTGTGCACCGCCCCGACATCACGTACGACGTCCCAAATATGTTGTGGGGAAGCATCGATGACGATTTCGGTGCGGATGGTGGCCATGGGGTCGAGTCTTCCCCATCTCGATACACAGCGTTTCCCAACCTCGAGCGGCCAGGTCGATCATCACCCGCGCTAGGGCGTCACCCCGAAATCGCGCGCAAGAACAGCTCGGGCGCGAGCATCGGCCAGAAGCAGGCCCGCTTCTCGGCGCAGTCTCCCGAGTTGACGGCGCTGCCCGGCGTCGGGGGCCGTGCTCTCGAGTTCCTGGTCCAGGGAGCCGAGGGCGGATTGCAAGTCACCTACCGTCTCGACAGTCGCCCTGGTGCCCAGGTTTCTTGCTTCCTTGATGAGCTGGGCCAGTCGACCTTCCAGACTGAGCATTTCGCCTCCCGAGCGCGCACAGCTGCATGTCCGTCGGCGTTACCGAAGTCCGGTCCGCCGATTGCGTAAACCGCATTTATTGAGCCGTTAAATAACGGTACATTAAATGGTGGAATGATGAAAGGGGCTGGTGTCACCCGGAATTCACTGAGCTGTCGGACAATGGGGCGGTCGGTGATCACTCCTCCGGGCCGATGGGAGCCAGCGCTGTGCACGATGACCGTCGGTTGATCGAAGACCGCCTCGGGCGGGTCCTCGCAGAGCGGATCGTTCCGGCGATCTATCCGGAGTCGGTGCCGCTGCGGGCATCGGTCTGGGTTGCCCCGGATGAGCCGGTGCCGGTTGCCGAGGGATTGGCCGCGCCCCGGACGCCCATCGAATCCGGTGTCAGGTGGGGCGCGCCATGGGGAACGAGCTGGTTCACGGTCGAGGGAACGGTGCCTGCCGAGTGGGCGGGCAAAACTGTCGAGGCGATCATCGATCTCGGCTTCGACCGGAATATGCCGGGCTTCCAGTGCGAGGGCCTGGTCTATCGGTCGGACGGATCGCCGGTGAAGGGGCTGCACCCGCGTAACCAGTGGGTGCGGGTGGCCTCACCGGCGGTCGGTGGCGAGCAGGTACTGCTGCATGTCGAGGCGGCTTCGAACCCGATCATCCCCTTCTTCTCGCCGAACGCTCTCGGTGACAAGCTCACCGCTGGTGCCGAGCCGCAATACCGGCTGGGCAGAATAGATCTCGCGGTTTTCGATGACGAGGTCTGGCAGCTGGTGCAGGATCTGGAAGTCCTCGGTGAGCTGATGCACGAGATGCCCGAGGAACCTGCCCGCCGCTACGACATCGTGCGTGCGATCGAGCGCGCGCTCGACGCCGTCGATCTGCAGGATGTGAACGCCACCGCCGCGGCGGCGCGCGAATGCCTGGTCGATGTGCTGGCCAAGCCCGCAGTGCCGTCCGCGCACACGATTTCCGCGGTGGGGCACGCGCATATCGATACGGCGTGGCTGTGGCCGCTGCGCGAGACGGTGCGCAAGGTCGCGCGTACGACCTCGAATATGACCGCCCTCCTGGCCGAGGAGCCCGAATTCATCTTTGCGATGTCCCAGGCCGCGCAGTTCGACTTCATCAAGCAGCACCGTCCCGAGGTCTACACGCGGATCGAGCAGGCGGTATCGGAGGGGCGGTTCGTGCCGACCGGCGGGATGTGGGTCGAGGCGGATACGAATATGCCAGGCTCGGAAGCGATGGCGCGGCAGTTCGTGCACGGTAAGCGGTTCTTTCTGACGGAATTCGGCGTGGAGAACGAAGAGGCCTGGTTGCCCGACACCTTCGGGTTCGCCGCCGGGCTGCCGCAGATCATCAAGGCGGCTGGTTCGAAATGGTTACTGACACAGAAGATTTCGTGGAGTCAGATCAACCGGTTTCCGCACCATACCTTCTTGTGGGAGGGGATCGACGGAACCCGGATCTTCACCCATTTCCCGCCGATCGATACCTACAACTGTTCGATGCACGGGCGTGAGATCGCCCATGCCGCAAGGAATTTCAAGGAGAAGGGCCGTACGTCGATATCGCTGGCGCCGACTGGCTGGGGTGACGGTGGCGGCGGCACGACGCGGGAGATGATCGCGAAGGCCGCCAGGATGGCCGATCTCGAGGGTTCGCCGAAAGTGGTGTGGGATTCCCCATCCGGCTTCTTCGCCGAGGCCGAGGCCGAGTACGAGAACCCGCCGGTGTGGGTGGGGGAGCTGTATCTGGAGTTGCACCGAGGCACATTGACGACGCAGGCGAAGACCAAACAGGGCAACCGCCGCAGCGAGCATCTGCTGCGGGAGGCCGAGCTGTGGGCCGCCACCGCGGCGGTGCGGAAGAACCTCGAGTACCCGTACGCGGCATTGGACCGAATCTGGAAGACGGTGCTGCTCAACCAGTTTCATGACATCTTGCCCGGCTCGTCGATCGCGTGGGTGCACCGCGAGGCGGAGCAGACGTATGCGGCGGTGGCAGCGGAGTTGACGGCGATTATCGAGCGGGCGCAATGGGTGCTCGGCGGTGAGCGGGTGGGACCGAATATGTTCAATCCGACGCCGCACACCTGGCGCGCGGTTCCAGCCGGTGCGGCTGCTCCAGTGGATTCGGGTGATTCATGCTCGGTGGTCGAGCGTGCGGGTGGCGGGTTCGTCCTCGACAACGGTCTGTTGCGGGTAGAAGTTGACGCGCGCGGGCTCGTCGCATCGGTGTTCGACCTCGAGCATCGGCGCGAGACGCTGCCACCGGGTTCGGTCGCGAATCTCCTACAGCTACACCCGGATTTCCCGAACTCTTGGGACGCTTGGGATGTCGATCTCTTCTATCGAAACCGGGTCACCGACCTGACCGAGGCGAAATTCGTTGCGGCAGAACAAGGTTCGAAGGACAAAGCGGCGGTGCGGATCGGCCGCTCATTCGGGTCGTCCGAGGTCGAGCAGACCCTGACACTGCGGCCGGGCGCGCGCGGTCTGGATATCGACACCACCGTCGACTGGCACGAGACCGAGAAAATCCTCAAACTTGCCTTCCCTCTGGACATCCACGCCGACCGCTATGCGTCCGAAACCCAATTCGGGCACGTCTTCCGACCTACCCACACCAACACCAGCTGGGAGTACGCGAAGTTCGAAGCCTGCAATCACCGGTTCGTCCACTTCGCCGAGCCCGGTTGGGGTGTGGCGCTCGTCAACGACTCCACCTACGGCCATGACGTCACCCGCACCGTTCGCGTCGATGGCGGAACAACGACAACGCTGCGGTTTTCGCTGTTGCGGGCACCCCGGTTCCCTGATCCGGAGACAGACCACGGTACGCACCACTTCCGGCACGCCCTGATTCCCGGAGCTTCGATCGGCGATGCCGTGCGCGCGGGCTACCGCATCAACCTCACCACCTCGCGCCCCGGTGTCGCCGAACCCGTTGCGCCACTGGTCATCATCGACAACGACGCCGTCGTGACCAGCGCCGTCAAACTCGCGGACGACGGCAGCGGCGATGTCGTGCTCCGCGTCTACGAGGCCCACGGCGGCCGAGCATCGGCGCTGGTAACCACAGGCTTCGAAAACGCCGGATTCCAAACCTGCGACCTACTGGAACGCCCCCTACCACCAGACACCTCCGCAACCCCAGAGGGCACAGGAATCCGCCTGCAACTACGCCCTTTCCAACTCCTCACCCTCCGCTTCCCCCTCCCATAACTGGACTGATGACCACCATGCGCTGGTGTCGGTGGCTCTCGCCCGATGCCGCCACGAACACATGGTGATCGTTTGTCCAGCTTGGAGGAGGTAGGTTCGCGCGAGTCAGCTGGCTGTTTCCGCCTAGCGTTGTATGACCGCCGGTCCCGCGGTACGCCCACGCGGTGAGCCGATGGGGTACGGCGATTGCCCTGCAGCCAGATGCGCAATCTGTCGTCTTCTGTGTGTGGCGTACCGCAACCAGTGAATTCGACGCATAAGGTCTGACTCGGTCCGCCCATCAGGGGCAGTTGAGTGGAGGGATTCGAAGAATGAAGTTCGAGAAGATCACTGCTGCCGTTTTCATGGCCGTCTCGGCCGTGGGTATCACTGCGGCAACCGCCCATGCAGAGCCGGCCGTGACGGAGCAGCCGACTGCGGTGACTGTAGGGGACACGACTTCCGGTGTGGATCACGGAATCAACTACCAGATCACCGCTTCGCCGGTCGACAGGGTCATTACCGCCACCGTCGAGAATGGCAAGTTCGAGATCGCGCAGAACGGTGCGGTGGTGCTCGAGTCCGGCGACGGAGCGGCGGTGACCGAAATACCGCAGTGGTTCGCCGTCGACGGGCATTCGATCGCGATTGCGCAGCACATCGGTGCGGACGGTCGCACTCTGGCGGTGACACCGACCCCGACAGCAGAAGACATTGCGCAACTGAAGGACATCAGCTCCTACGACCGGCTCAAGGAGCAGATCAACAAGAACCTGCCCGGCGTCGTCGGCGGTGCCATCGTGGGCGGCCTTCTCGGAGCGTGCTTGCCCCTGATATGGGGGATCAGCATCCCCGCCGGTGCGCTGATCGGTGGAACCGTCGGCGGATACGTCATGGGCGGCCCGGAGTTCCTCGACGCCGTACAGGCCCTCGCCACCGGCCAGCCGTGATCACGGGCAGGTGAAATAGCCGTCCAGCCCCGGCTCACCATAGCGGCGGGCGGCCTGGTCATAATCGACCATGAAGGCCGTCACGCCGCGAAGGCTCGTGCGCCCGATGTACATACCAACCCGGCTCGGCGAACTGGGTAAGTACAGTAATGATTGCTCACCGGTACGTCTCAGTTCTGTTCCCGTCCGAGCCCGCGTTGGCGCTCGCGTTCCGCTCGTTCACGCTGCTGAGAACGGTCCCTTTCAGCCGCAACGCGTGCCCTTGCCTGGTCAGCGTCGATCATCTGGTGTGGGCTGTCGCTGTTGAGTCCCATAATTCCCATGATCTCCGGCGATAGCCCGGCCTCTCTAGCTCGCGCTCGGGAGTCCTCGCGTTCCTGCTCCGGTGTCCGTTGCGGTACGGGTGGTGGCATCGGAGGTTCTTGGCCGCGTGTGGGTTTCATCTCGATGACTATGTTCTTGCGTTCGTTCTCTCGCTCTTCCCTCCGCGCGGCTAGCACTTGCTCTTTCTGCGCATCGCTGAGGAAGGAGCCGAGATTATTGACGATCTCCCGCGCTTGCGCTTCCTCACGCTCGCGGACCTTCCTCCCCTTCGGAGTGCGGTCGGTGCGCTCTTTGGCGACGGCGGGCTGTTCCGCCCTATCCGGGTCGCTTTCTCTGCGTGCGTCTGCGGGTTCTCGTTCAACCGCTCTGGTCTTGGGCTCTTTCTCCCGATGCTGACGCCGTTTCTCCCGAGCCGGTTCCTGCCGTGCTTTCGGCTCCCGCGCCCGGACAATCTCGCGGATCTTCTCCAACCGTTTACGCGCGCGATCAGCACGAGTCAGCTCGTACGCCCTGATCAATTCGAGTTGTTTGGACATCAAGGATTGCCCGAGCCGGATAGCTCGCGCCGCATCGGTGCGGGAAACTATCTCGTGATGAAACCTGCCAGGAAAATCGCGAGATAGTTCGTGCATGTCCTCGCGTACTTTATCCGGAAGCTGCTCACCTTCGACCGTTTCCCAAGTGCTGTGTGTCAACTGCTGGGATTCGAGCCCTGCCCGCTCCTTTTTTAACTGCTCGTGTGCACCCCGCTCATTGACCCGACCCGATTTGCGCTCGACACTTCGGGTTCCTCGGCCGTCGGTCCGTGCTGAATCCAGGACCCGTGGACCTTCACTGGTCCGGATCTCGAATTGACGGACCCACCCTTTCTCCTGGGTTTCCCCCCGCTCGTGCGCCCTGCCCAGTTCGAAATACACACCCTTTTCGTAATTGGACAGATCGCGTCTAACAGCGTCATATTCGTCGGGCACGTCAGCACCCACCCCCGTCTACGTTTACGCGAAGAATTAGATCAGGTGCGTGCTGCTACGTGACGGCTCGGATTCTCCGTGCCCGGCGGACAGCTTCGGTGATGTTGTATTCGATCATCTCGGGTCCGTCACTGTCATCGAAAAGACGCTTCGCTATCGACACCATAGACACGTCGGAGATCCGGTCGTCGCCGAGCCGCACGGACGGCCCGAAATCGTTGTACAGTGGCGGACCCCATTCCGGTATGTTTATCCATCCATAACCCGCGCGGCGCACGTAGCATTCGCCAAGAAACCGGATGAATTGGTCTGCGGAGTCGCGGTTTTCTATGGCGAAGAATCCGGCCCGGTCGCCGAACAACTCTTTCGCCGCTTCCATGATCCGAGTCGACATCGGCGGTCTCCACCATGGCGAATCGTTGGTCATGTCGGAGATGGTTCGGGTAAGCAACGCCTGCACTTGTGATTCGATGCGTTCGGGTGCAAACCAATCCAGCCATGCTTGCGTTTTCTCATCGAATTCGATATCGAAACCGATCTGTTCGTCATTCCCCACGCCGATGCCTCCGTATGATCGTCGTTGCCATTGTGTCAGTGTCTCATCACCGTTCGACACGTGTGCTCGGTCGCAGCACCCCCGCGTCGATCAAAGTCCAGACAGCCTCGTGCTTGGCGCCGCACGAGTCGGCGTCGCAGTTGATGCGCGCACGGAATACGCGGCGCGCTTCCTCGATGCTGTACGGGTAGTCCGGTGCGCGGTGGCATTGGTCGCGGGCGATGCGGGCGAGTATTTCGGTGCTGGGGCGTTCCCCGTCGACGTGCACCGGGCGGTCGAGGAGGTAGGGCAGTACGTAGAAGACCACGACACCCAATGTCACAACCCCGGCGACGGTTGCGCATACAACTCCTGTAGTCGACACAGCTAGTCGGCCTCGGTGTCGTTGGTCGAGATCGGTTCGACGGTGATCACGGCGTGCTCGTCGAACTCGTGATGGTCGTCCGATGCGAATGCGAATGTCTGGCCGACGAACCCGTGATCGTCAACGGGTGCCCAAGATCCGTCGTCGCGCTGCAACCACCCCGCCGGGCGATCGGTTCCGGAATTGGCGTCGCGCAGCGCGAGAACGATTGCGCGGCTTGCACGCTCGATATCGGTGGTGCAGTTGTGGCAAATGCCGGTGTCCTCATGGGTGCAGCGGGGGCAGAGCTTCGCTTTCGGCTCACTGGGCGCCATGCCGCACCCCTGTCGGTGGTTCGTAGTCACCGGTGCCGGGGGACTCGACACCCCGGCACCGGGACGATTCGGTCGACGCTGGACCAGTTCCCCACTGCCGGACCGCTTCTGCGAAGAGTTCGACCTTTTCGGCCGATGCTCCTGTGTACTTGCGGGGTGGTCCTACGAACGAATCGCGTTGTTGAAGCTCGTTGTTCGGCATCTGCCGACCTCCGGTGCGTCGACTGCGGCTTAGGTGCGCCCGGCCCCTGGAACAAACTCTCAATGACGGGGATTGGGTCGTCTCTCCGGGCACATATCCAGCTGACCATGGGAGGTGCCCGGAAAATACGAGTCGACATCCACAGCGCGTTCACAAAACGGCTGGACGCGCTCACAGACCGGCTAGATTCGACGGTATGGACGGTCCCGCCGCTGTCGTCGGCGCACAGCTCCGAGCGGTCCGCGAAGCCGCTGGCGTTTCCCTGGCCACGCTGGCTGCTCAGATCCCCTACAGCAAGTCCGCGCTCTTCTACTACGAGACCGGACAGCGCACGCCGACACCCGATGTCATAGCGTGGTACGAAAGGCGTTTTGGTGCCATCCAGGACCCTGTAACAACCTTGCTCAACCTCGGAAGGGCTGATGTGGAACGGCGCTCCTTCCTACGTGTCGGATACTCGACAGCCATCAACGCATCCGTGTTGCTTCCTGGGGGGCTCGACGGGGTGGCATCTGTTGCGCCGGGCAAGGCGCCCGGTATTCGGCACGTTGGGCAAGCCGATGTAGCCGCGGTGCGAGACGTGATGGTCTTATTCTCCCGGATCGACCAGCGACTTGGCGGCGGGCATGGACGGACAGCTGTTGTCCAGTACTTGACCAATGAGGTGACCAGGTACCTGAAAGGGTCCTTTGCCAGCGATGCGGTGCGTCGTGAAATGTTCGCAGCGGCAGGCGAATTGGCATACTTGGCGGGGTGGATGGCCTTCGACAACGACGAGCATGCAGCCGCGCAGCGCTACTTCGCCACGGCGATCAAGCTTTCCGCCGAAGTAAATGACGCCCCGCTTACCGGTCATGTACTGCGCGCCATGGCACATCAAGCCATCGACCTGGGCCAACCCCAACAAGGACTACAGCTTGCCGAAGCATCAGTAAGCGGCAGCCGATACCAAGGCGCCTGCCCACGTGAACGCGCGCTCTTAAAGGTTGTGCACGGCAAAGCACTCAGCGCGGCAGGGCAGAAAGCCGAGTCCGCGAAAGCCCTGCTCGAGGCCGAATGTGATCTTGCCTCCGCCTCCGCCTCCGATCATGAGCCGGCTCGGGTGTTCTTCTTCTCTGAAGCGAGCCTTGCGCACGAAACCGCGTGCGCGCTACGCGATTCGGGTGATATGGCCGGTGCCGCCGCACAATTCCAGCTCAGCGTCCGCAAACGCAAAGCCACGACATTTACCCGGACCCACGCGGTAACCCTCGGCTACCTCGGTACCGTGCAGGCCCGCAGCGGCGAACTCGAACAGGCTTGCACAACATGGACGTCCGCGCTCGACGTAATGGACGGCGTCCAGTCGGGGCGCACCAGGAATGTCGCCCGCGATATACGCGCAACGGTGGCACCGTATCGGCATATTGCGGGTGCGAGTGAGATCGATGAGCGGGCAGCGGAATATCTAGCCTCCAGTGGAATGTAGGACAGGGGTCATATGGCAAACGAAGTGTTCGAAGTTGTTCCGGTCGCGCATGTGATCGGTGGCCGAAGCGAACCGACAGACGATCACTGGGCTGGTACCGAGGCAATCATCCGCATAGATGACCCTCGGTTCACCGAAGAGTCCGTGCAGGGTTTGGACGCGTTCAGCCACCTCGAAATCGTCTTCCGGTTCCACTTGACCGATCCAACAGACCTGCACTTCGGTGCACGCAGTGCCCGCGACAACCCGGCATGGCCCAGAGTCGGGATCTTTGGACATCGAAATATGCGGCGCGTCAACTGGCTCGGGGTCTCCCGAACTCGACTGCTTCGCGTCGACGGCTTGGACCTGCACGTAGCCGAGCTGGACGCAGTAGACGGTACTCCTGTGCTGGACATCAAGCCGTGGTTTGCGGAGTTCGGGCCGCGTGGCGAGATCCACCAGGCTCCATGGTCAACCGAGATGCTGAAAGACTATTTCTAAGTGACGCGAATCACTAAGCCGGACCCGGCGAATTCCCCGTACCGCGCGCACAAGGTATGGAGCATTCGTCCACGAAGCGGCTACGTTGCATCGAATGTAGTGGCTGGCTGTGGTGCGCCTGTCCCCTCGGCGGGCGGTCAGAGGGTCGTCAGCACGAACCGCTTGCCAGGATCGATCATCTTGCGCACGGTCATGCCCTTGGCGTATTCGCCGAGGGCCGTCATGTTCCAGCCGTGCGTGCCGCGGGTGAGCATGCACATGAACACACCTGTGGTCGGCTCGCCCTTGGATAGTTCGAAACGCACCAGCTCCGTATCGGATTGATCGTCTACCAAGCGGCAGTACGCCCGGCTCACCTGGTCGAACTTGTGGCCCGCGAACGAGTTCACGGTGAAGACCAGTGCGTAGACCTCAGGTGGCAGGGCGGTGAGGTCGACGGTGATGACCTCGTCGTCGCCTTCGCCGTGACCGGTCAGGTTGTCGCCGGAATGCCGGATGACGCCTTTGAACGCCTCCTGCTTCAGGAACCAGACATTGACCAGCTTCTTGGCTCGGTTGTCGTATGCGATGACCGACGCGTCCAAGTCGATGTTGCGGCCTTGTACCGCCGGGTCCCACCCCAAACCCATTCGTACCCGGCTCAGCAGCGGCGCGCCGTGTTTGGTGAGCGAGACGGTTTCGTTCTTGCGCAACGAGACTCGGCCCTTGTCGAGGCTCAGCGTCGGCTGCCCGAACTGCGATGCTGCGGCGGAGTGCTGCGCTGGGGCCGAATACGGCGTTGCGGCCGGGTGCTGTGCGACGACGGGTGCGGCGGGTGGTTGCTGGGCGTAGGGCTGTGGTGCGGCGGGCAGTTGTTCGATGTGCGGCCGTGGCGCCGCGTTTGGCTGTGGCGCGGCGTGCTGCTGCCCGGCGTGCGGTTGTCCTGAGGACGCGGTAAGGGCCGAGCCCGGCGCGACAGGCGGCGATACCGGCTGGCTGGTGCTGGGCGGGGCGTCGTCGACAGTGATCCCGAAATCGGCTGCGATACCGGCCAATCCATTGTCGTACCCCTGGCCGACGGCACGCACCTTCCAGGCACCCTGCCGTCGATAGAGCTCACAGGCGATCAGGGCGGTCTCCGGGCCCAAACCGGTCGGCACGAAGGTGGCCAGGACCGCCCCGGTGGCACCGTCGGTCACCGAGATCCGCAGCGGGCCAGCCTGTCCCCAGTCGGCGGGCCCGGAACCGTCGAGGCTGGCGGTGACGACAATCTTGTCGATATCGCTGGGCACCGCGCCCGGGACAATGCGGATGGCGTCCGGGGGATGCACCTCCACGCCAGGCGCGGTCGGCTGGTTGTAAAAGACGAAATCAGTGTCGGAGCGAACTTTCCCGGCGGGCGTCAGCAGCAGCGCCGCAACATCCACCGCCGCCGCGGCAACCACCGCGACCCGGACCTCACCCGCAGCAATCGGCGCATTCGCACCCTTGACCAACTCCATGACTGCCCTCCCTCGGTACGTCCTACCGTATCGGCTGGCGACCCAAGCATGGCAGGTGTCACCCAAGCACGGTCATTTCGACCAGGCGGAGTTCACATGGATGCGGATGCTCGGTGGAGGGCGTCGAGGGTGGTCGCGGGGGGAAGTGTTGAAGCAGAATCGAATTCCGCGGGGCCGCCTCGATTACGGCGTTGATGATGTGCTCGAACAGCAAGGTGTGGTCGGGGAAGGCTCGTATCGCACCGCCGATCATGACGAGGTCGAATCGCTGGTTGGCGAGCAGGGTTCGGATTTCGGTATCGGCTTCGTCGGGCGATGCGCTCACCGTCAAGGTGACCCTGCAGCGCTCCGGCCGGGACTGGCGCATCGATTCGGTCGAATTCGTCTGAGCAATGTGCGGGTGTTATCGGCGTTCGGGATGCGTGGCGATGGGTGGGTGCATAGGCTCACAGAGCCTGTATTTCGATTGCCTGGAGTTTTCTCGATGACGTTGCCGTCTCCGGCGCACAGCCGTGCACCGTTCACTTCGCCGATCGACACGGATGGGCCGCGGGTGGCGTTGTACACGCCGGAATTCGCGGCGGATCCGCATCGGGTGTATCGGGATATGCGGGAGCGGTACGGGGCGCTGGTGCCGGTGGATCTGGCACCGGGGGTGCCCGCCACATTGGTGGTCGGCTATTACTCGGCGTTGCAGATCCTCAATGATCCGGATCATTTTCCGGCCGATCCGCGCACCTGGCAGCAGAGTGTGGCCGCGGACTGCCCGGTGCTGCCGATGATGCAGTGGCGACCGAATTCCCTGCGCAATGCCGGTGAAGCGCACGCCAGGTATCGGCAGACAAATGTCGCGGGTCTGGAGAAGGTCGATCAGTACCACCTGCGCGATACGGTAGCGAAACTCGCTGTTCCGCTGATCAATTCGTTCTGCGGCGACGGGTCGGCCGACCTGGTGCGCCAGTACGCGTTTCCGCTCTCCTTCGCGGTGCTCAACGCGATGCTCGGGTGCCCGGACGATATCGCGCAGCAGGCCGCGACCGGTATGGCCGCGATCTTCGAGGCGATCAATGCTGAGCACGGCAATCAGTTGCTCGTCGGCGCGATGCTGGAATTGACCCAGCTCAAGCGCGTCGAGCCCGGCGACGACATCACCACCCGAATGCTGCGGCATTCGGCGGCGCTGACCGATACCGAGATGGTGCACCAGTTGGGCACGCTGTACGGCGCGGGCATCGAACCGCAGCGGAATCTGATCGTCAATGCCCTGCTGCTGATTCTCACCGACGAGCGGTTCGGCGGCAGCGTGCTCGGCGGAACCATGTCGACCAGGGACGCGCTCGACGAGGTGTTGTTCAACAATCCGCCGATGGCGAATGTCTGCATCACATTTCCGCGCCAGCCGATCCTGATCGACGATGTCTGGCTACCCGCCCACCAGCCGGTCGTCATCAGCATCGCCGCCTGCAACACCGATCCGGCGATCGTCGCGAATCAGTACGTGGGCAATCGCTCCCATCTGGCCTGGGGCGCCGGACCACACGTATGTCCTGCGAAATCGATGGCCTACATGATCGCCCAGGACGCCATCGACCAACTACTCGACGCCCTACCCGAGGTCCGCCTCGCGGTGCCCCCCGACCAGCTGACCTGGCGGCCGGGCCCCTTCCACCGCGCACTCACCGCACTCCCGATCACCTTCCCACCAGCCCCGCCGCTGATGTCCTAGGACTGACAGTGCCTCCCTGGCGCGCCTCGGTCGTGCCAGGCTCGGATCATGCGACTGAGTATTTCTCTTGCCGACTTCACCTGGCCCGATTCACCGGGGGCGATCGGCCCGCGAGTCGACCGGATCGTGCGGGCCGCCGATCAGTCCGGGTTCGTCGACGAGGACTTCGAGCAGATCACCGAATTGGTGCGCGCGGTCGCCGACCTCTGATTTCGATCAGCCGATCGAAGCTGGATATGCAGTGGGTCGTGGCCAGGTGGAGTTCACCGGGCGCTGGTCGAATGGGCTGGCATTGTTCGCCAGGGAGGAAGAGGCTATGACCAGCATCGATACTCACAGCAATGGGACCGTCGCCACCCGCGTCGAGGAATTGACGACGGTATTCGAGCGGGGGCTGCAGGAGAATCTGGGGGTCGGCGCGTCGCTGGGGATTCGGCTGGAGACGGCGGGGGACGGGTACACCCGGTATTACCTCGATCCGAATCCGGCCACCATCAACGCCATGTTCACGGTGCACGGCGGGGTGATCGCGACGCTCATGGACACCGCGATGGGGAGCGCGGTCTTCACGAAACTCGGTGACGGCGTGGCCTATACGACGCTGGAGCTGAAGGTGAACTTCATTCGATCGGTGACATTGGACGGATCGCGGCTCACGTGTGAGGCCAATGCGATTCACGTCGGACGCCGCACCGCGACCGCGGAGGGGCGGATCGTGGATGCGAACGGCAAGTTGATCGCGCATGGCTCGACCACGATTCTGGTGCTGAATCCGGAGCAGTGAAATAAATAGCCCTGCCTCCGAACATGTGGAGGCAGGGCTATTTGTCAGGCCAGCGCGTCGCACTCGCCGATGAAACGAACCAATTCGTCGAGCCGGTCGGATCTGGCATCCACCGTCCGGTCGATCACCTTCACCAGATGCTCATAGGCCTCGGTGTGGTCGTAGGAGGCCACATCGGCGATCTTCAGCGCCCACCGCCAGTAGCCGCGCATGGTGTCGGCCAGTGGCATGCGGAAATTGGCGATGACATCGCGGATCGGCTCCACGGTCGCATCGCCCTGCACCCGCAGATACCGTCCGACCACATCGGCCATGAAGCTGAAATGCCTTGCCTCGTCGCGGGATAACCGGCCCAGCACCGCCGCGAGGATCGGGTCGTCGACTACATCGCGCAGGTGCTGGTAGTACATCTGGGTCGCCTTCTCCTGCACCAGCGCGTAGGCGAAGAACTGCACCGGATGGTCGTAGGGCAGATCGAACGGCTTCTGTCCTTCGATCGCCAATTCTTCACGGAGAGACCCACGTTCAGCGATCCCGGAGGCTTCCTGGTATCGGGTGAGCGCGCGTGCGTGGGTATCCTCCTCCAGCGCCCACCGCACGGTGAAGTGGTAGAGCTCGCGGTTGTGGACGAAGGTGGCCCGGTCCACGGTGTCGTCCACCGGGAAATGCCGGTGGTACACATCGAAATAGCCGGGCAGATGATCCTCGATGAGGGTGACGAACTGCACTGCCGAGCGCTGCCCCTCGGTGAGCCGGCCCGCATCGGCCAGCGACCAGTCGAAGGCGGTCTCCACATCCCAGGCCCGCGTGGCCGGGGAAGCGGCGAGGAAGCCGTCGACCGCGGCGGCCACCTCGTCGACCGGAATCAGAGCTGACTCCAAATTCATCTGCGTCTCCTACCGGGCATTGCGACAGGTCAGCGCGTAATGCTTGGTCGTATAACCCCATCCGGCATTGGCGATCTCCAGGTAGTGCCGCAGCTTCGCGGCCAGCCCGGGGCCGTGCGCGTCGATGCGCTCGGCGGCCGCGTCGACATTGGCGATCCAGTCATCGATGGTGCGGCGGTAGTGCTCGGTGAGGTCGTCCACCGCGATGATCGAGAAACCGGCGTCCTCGGCGGCGGTCAGCAGCTCCGACAGTGGGCGCAGATCACCCCAGCCGAAAATGTCCTCGCGGACGAATTCGGTGCCGACGCGGGTGTCGAAGGCATTGCGGGCGGAGGCATTTCGGAAACAGCTCTCCGAGACATACAGTGCGCCACCACGCCGCAGTACCGCCCGTGCGCGCCGGAAGACCGCGCCGAGGTCGGGCATATGCACGATCGAGCCGAGCAGGGTAACCGCGTCGAAGCTGCGCACCGGCAGGTCGAGCTCTTCGAAGTGTCCGACCTTCGTGTGCACCCGCTCGGTGACACCACGCGCGCGAGCCTGCTCGGCAATGTACTCGTGCTGCCGCGGTGCCGGGCTGACTCCCATTGTGTCGCAACCGAATTCCTCGGCCATGAACAGGAGCAGCGAACCCCAGCCGCATCCGACATCGAGCAGTCGCTCCCCGCCGCGCAGCCCGAGCCGACCGGCGACGAAGCGCAACTTCTGCCGCTGCGCCTGCTCGAGGGTGACTGTGTTCACCCGCCCCACCGACTCCGTCGGCTGCCATCCCCCAGTCGGCGAGTTGTACAACGCCGAGCTGTATTTGCGCAGCGGGTCGAGGAACTGGCCGAAGATATCGGGATCCAGGTCGTAGTGCTGGTTGGTATCGGCGGTGACAGTCACGCTGCCGCCTCGTGCAGGGCCCGATCGACCACCCTGACGACATCGGCGAGCGTGGAGAGACCGAACACGTCCTGGTCCTCCAGCTCGATGTCGTAGGTGCGTTCGATCTTGGCGACCATGCGCAGCACGCGCACCGAATCGACGCCCGCCATGCCGCGCAGGTCGACATCGGGGCGCAGTTCGGCCTCGGCGATGCCGGTCTCGGCGGCGGCGATATCGGTGACGGTGCGCAGGATGTCGTCGGCGGTGTGGGTCATTGCTGAACTCCATTCGAAGAGAGGGCATTCGCGGTGGTCAGAGCGTGCGAGAGCAGGGCGACCTCATCGTCGCGGAGGGTGAGTTGATGGCGGACCGCATCGAGTTCGAACGGCTGATAGGCCGCGCTGGAGGTGGCGCAGACGGTGCCGTCGGCGTCCAGGATCTCGGCGGACGCCTGAATCGGGTGCTGCGATTCGGATAGTGTTGCCACACAGTGGTACTCGCGGTCGATCAGCAGCGGGGAGATGAAGCGGGTGCGCTGCGAGACCGTGAATGCGGGATGGTGGCGGGCCAGCACGATGAGGTTGCCCATCACCTCATCGCAGATCACGCCGATGAGCCCGCCGTGCACAACCCCCGGGTAGGACTCGAAGCTGCGTCCGAGCCGGAACCGGGCCTGGAGGCCGTCCGGATGCGGTTCGAACTCGAGCCGCAGCCCGGACGCGTTGTGCGGGGAGCAGCCGAAGCAGTGGTAGTCCGGAATCACCGACCACGGCACTTGAACCGAGCTGTGTCGCTCCATGAGCTAGGCGATCGCGTCGGCGAGGGCGCGGCGCACCTTCGCATTCGAGGACAGGTCGAAGCCGGTTATATTGGCGAAGGTGCGGCGCACCTTGTCGTGCAGCACCTCCAGCTCACCCTCGGCGGCGACCTGTTCGAGGAACAGATCGAATCCGGTGTCGATGGTCTCGTGGTCGCCGAGTTCGCTGATGCCCGCCTTGAAGGTGCTCACCGGATGCTTGATCTTGGCCTCGGAGCTGTAGACGTAGAGCGTCTCCAGCACCGAGGGCAGCTCCTCGGGGCGCCGCTCCAGCCGTTCGGTCGTGTAATGGATGAATTCGCGGGCATGTCCGGCCTCATCGCGACTCGCATTGAGCAGCAGGTCCTTCAGCACCGGCTCCTGCACCCAGCTCGCGACGGCGCGATAGATGTGGTTCACCGTGAGTTCGGAGATGACATTGGTCGCCAGGGTGGCCGAGGGGGTGCTGCCGGGCGCGTACGGCTCGCGCATGGAGTCGACGGCCTTCTCGTCCACGCTCTCGCCGACCGCGCCGAGCCAGGAGCGAAAAGCATAGTGGTGCTGCACTTCCTGGTAGCCCCACACCACGGCGAAGGTGGAGAAGTCGTAGTCGTCGACGAATTCGTTCATGAAGCCGTGTACCGCGGCGATGACATTGGATTCGCCCATGGTCGCGCTCTTGGCCAGGGTCACGTATTCGGGACGGACCAATGCGTGGTCGACGGCGTCGAGGTCCAGATCGGTCAGCCGCCAATGCAGGCGCTCGTAGTGACGGAAGACTTCATAGCTGTGCACGGGAGGCTCCAGTTCGGTCGAAGGTCATTGCCGTAGGGAGATGAGGTCGCGCGCCGCGAGGCGCTGCAGTTTGCCGCTGCTGGTGCGTGGAATGCTGCGTGGTGCAACGAGATACACCTGGACTGCGGCCAGTCCGAGCTCGGTGGAGATGCGGCCGCGAATTTGATCGGCGAGTGCCTCCGCCGCGGCGCCGGTGCATTCGGATTCGGCGATCAGCGCGATGACATCCGCGCCGTCGGGATCGGTCGCGGCGGTGCAGCGGCCCTTATAGATGCCGTTGAGGTCACGCACGGCGGCCTCGACATCCTGGGCGTAGTAATTGACGCCGCGCACGGTGATCATGTCCTTGCAGCGGCCGGTGACGAAGAGTTCACCATCGCGCTGGTAGCCGAGATCGCCTGTGCGCAGCCAACCTGCGGTATGCAGTCCCGCGACGCTCGACGGGTCGGCGGTCAGATAGCCCTCGGTCACCGAGGGGCCCTGGATGTGGATTTCACCGACCGCGCCGTCCGGAAGTTCCGCGCCGGTACCGAGATCCACGATCCGCAGTCGCAGATCGGCTACCGCGGAGCCGACACCGGCAACGGCGCGCGCACCGGGTGTATCGGGCGAAACAGACTGTGCCCGAGCATCTTCCGCGAGCGCTGTACGGTCGACCCACTCGAACAGCGGCGCGCGCCCGAGCGGTGGGAAGGCTACGGCGAGGGTGGCCTCCGCCATGCCGTACACCCCGAACATCGTCGAGGGCGCGAAACCGGCGGGTGCGAAACGCTCGCAGAACGCCTCGACCACATCGCGGGAGATCGGTTCGGAACCATTGCAGGCGATGCGCCAGCGCCGCAGGTCGTAGTCGGTGACCTCGTCCGCCGGGATGGCGTTGAGCAGCGCCTCGTAGCCGAAATTCGGCATGGCGGTGATCGTGATGCCGCTGGCCGCGAATTCCGCGAGCCAGCGAGCCGGATCTTTGACGAACGCCAGCGGCGACCAGACGTGCGCCGGAATTCCGCGCAGGATCGCCGACAACGTACCGAACAGGCCCATATCGTGGAACAGCGGCAGCCAGAACCCGCCCTGATCGGTCAGGTCGAGCGCGATGCCGGTGCGAATCGCGGCCAGCCCGCTGAGGGCGTTGTGATGGGTCAGGCGAACGCCTTTGGGGGTGGCGGTGCTGCCGGAGGTGAACTGCACGATGGCCAGGTCGTCGGCGTCGATGGTGGGCAGCGGGGTGCTGTCCTCGGTGAATAGTGTTGCGGTGTCCACCAATTCGACGTTCACCACGGTGTCGAGCAGCGCGGCCAGATCGGCGAAGCGGTGCGACACCAGCACCGTGCGCATCCCGGCGGCCGCCACGATCGTCGCGAGTTTCTGCGGATATCCGCTCAGCTGCGCGGAACCGGCGGGCAGGGGCAGGGGAGTCGCGGCACCGCCCGCCGCCGCGACACCGAACAGCCCGATCAGGAATTCGGGTGCGTTCGGGCACAGGATGCCGATGGGCTCGCCCCGCTGAATTCCGCGCCGGACCAGCGCAGCGGCAGCTCCGCGGGAGAGCCGGTCGAGTTCGGCGTAGGTCAGCGTTTCCGAAACCGACCAAAATGTGGCGGCCACCTCGGGGTGCTCGGCCGCGATCCGGGCCAGCCGGCCCGGCAGGGTTTCGACCGATTCCGCAGAATTCATGTCTGCCACGACAACAGCGAATTGTGACAACGCCTTGAACGCATTGTGAATTACGGCCTGCGATAAACATCCGCGATCATTCAATCGCGTTGCCCGATAAGGTATTCGGGCTATGGCGCGATAGGAACGGACAATCGTCGCCGTACCGCCGGGTGCGACGGCACCACGATGGACCGGAATTGTTTTCGCCCGGTGTCCATTTCGTATTCCATTCAGGAGTTGCCGGTGAGTTCCGACCATTCCGCGGTCGAGGAGTCGACCCCGGTGCAGCTGGCGGTCGTCGAGAGCGTCGCACCGCATACGCGACACAATCCGTATGACAGTTATGCGGTGCTTCGCGGCGCGGGTCCCTTCGTGCCCGGACCGCACGATATGCACCTGGTGACCCGTCACCACGAGGCGCAGACGATCATGCAGGACCCGCGCTGGAGCCACGCCGAGGAACCGCAACTGCTGCACGGCGACAGCGATGTCGAACTGCCCGGCTCGTTCCTCTGGATGGAGCCGCCGGAGCACACCCGATTGCGCGGACTGGTCAGCAAGGCATTCACCGCGCGCACCGTCAGCGGCATGCGGGACCGGGCCGAACATTTGGTCGACGAGCTGCTGGCGAAGATGCTCGCCGCGGGTGAGGTCGATCTGCTGGACGCGCTGGCCTATCCGCTCCCGCTCACCATGGTGTGCGAACTGCTTGGCGTTCCGGCCGAGGCGCACGAGCACGTGCGTCAGATCTCGACCGGCATCGCCCGCGGCCTCGATCCGGATCTGCTGCTCTCGCCCGGGGAATTGGCCGCGCGCACCACGGCGGTGCACGCCTTCCTGGAGTTGTTCGGCGATCTGGTGGAGCAGCGCCGCAAATCCCCGCGCGACGACCTGATCACGGCGTTGGTGCAGGCCGATGATGCGGGTGCCCGCCTGACTCGCACCGAACTGCTCGGCACGCTGCTGATTCTCGTTGTCGCCGGGCACGAGACGACCGTCAACCTGATCGGCAACGGGGTGCTCGCGCTGATCCGCAATCCCGAGGAGTTCGAGCGGCTGCGCGAATTCCCGGAACTGTGCGAATCCGCCGTCGACGAGGTGCTGCGCTATGACGCGCCGGTGCACCTCACCACCCGCACCGCGCACGACGTGATCACCGTCTCCGGACGGACTTTCGCACCCGGTGATGCGGTGATCGTCCTGTTGGCCTCGGCGAACCGCGACCCGCTGGCCTTCCCGGACGCCGACAAGTTCGATATCGCGCGATACGCCAGGGGCCGAAAGGCCGAGCGGCACTTGTCCTTCGGCCTCGGCCTGCACTACTGCCTAGGCGCACCGCTGGCCCGGCTGGAGATGCAGGTGGTGCTGCGTGCCATCGCCGATCGGGTCGCGGCCATGACCCTGCTCGAGGAACCGCCGTATCGGCCGAATGTGGTCGTGCGCGGCATGTCAGAACTTCATGTGCGGCTGGAGGGAAAATGAATACAGCATCGCGGAGCGATTCCGTGGGGGGCGGCGGCCGGGTGACGGGTGGGCATACCGCCATTCCCGTTACCTTCGATGCCTTCGATCCCAGCGAGCGGGCGGACCCGTATCCGGCATACCGTCGGGTGCGCGATGCCGCCGCCCTGTTCCCGTACGAATTCGGCGATGTGCCGGTCACTTTGATCACCCGATACGAGGAGTGCGCCGCCATCCTCACCGGCTCGGACTGGGGTCACGGCTACGCCGCCGGAATCAGCCCGTTCCGCGACACCACCGCCGCGATTCCGGGTTCGTTCGTCCGAATGGATCCGCCCGAGCACGGCCGCTACCGCAAGCTGGTGGCGAAGGCGTTCACACCGCGGCTGATGGCGGAGATGGTTCCGGTTGCCGGTCAGGTGGTCAGCGACCTGGTCGACGCGGCGGTGCGGCGCGGCGAACTCGATGTGCTCAACGATCTCGCGGTACCCCTCGCCGTGGCGATGGTGCCGGTGCGGCTGCTCGGCGCCGATTCGGCCGATGGCGCACTGTTCCGCGAGTGGCAGCTGGCGATCGCGCGGGGCAGCGACCCGGATTCGCTGCTGGGCTCGGACGAGGTGGCCGCACGTGGCACCGCGGCAATGGAGTGCATGAGTTACTTCGCCCGGCTGATCCAGCAGAAGAAGGCGAATCCGACACCGGATCTGCTGAGCGCGCTGGCGGCCGCGAGCGGTGCGCAGCTGACCGAGCCCGAGGTGATCGGAATCGCGCTGCTCACGCTGGTCGCGGGGATGGAGACCTCGATCAACCTGATCGGCAACGGCATGCTCGCGCTGCTGCGCAATCCGGCTCAGCTGCAACTGCTTCGGGACAGTCCGGAGTTGATCGGCCCGTCGCTGGACGAGATGCTGCGCTACGACGCTCCGACACAGTTCACCATCCGCGTCGCCCTGGCCGACACCACCGTCGGCGAGCACGAATTTCGTCGCGGCGACGGCGTGGTCGTACTCACCGCCTCGGCCAGCCGGGACGATCGGGTATACCCGGACGCCGACACCTTCGATGTCACCCGCTACTCCGGAAACCGCCCGGCGCGCAAGCATCTCGGCTTCAGCCTCGGCATCCACTACTGCGTCGGTGCGCCGCTCGCGCGAATCGAGGCGGAGGCCGCTCTCGGCACCCTGCTCGACCGGGCGCCGAAACTCGAACTCGCCACCGACACCGTCGAATACCGGCCCAGCCTGATCCATCGCGGCATCGTGTCGCTGCCGGTGTCGCTGTGAGCGAGCGTAGCGAGCGAACCGAAGACTCAGCCGGGCATCGCTCGGTCATGGCGGAGCCGAGTGCCAGCGAGGCGGAGGCATGAGCGAGCGGCGGCACGCGGTGGTGCTCGGCGCGGGCGTCGCCGGATTGCTCGCCGCCCGGGTGCTCTCCGAGCACTATGCCCGGGTCACCATATTCGATCGCGACATGGTGGCGGGCACCGCCGTGCGACGCGGTGTACCACAGGCACGACACCTGCACGGGTTGCTGGATCGCGGCCGGACCATCATCGAACAGCTGTATCCGGGTTTCACCTCCGAAATGGCCGACCGGGGCGCGACCACCGCGGAGGCTTTGGTCGGAACGCGTTGGTACGTAGGCGGATTGCGGGCCGCGCCGACCCCGACCGGACTCACTTCGGTAATCGCGACCAGGCCGCTACTGGAAGAGGTACTACGGCAGCGGACGCTCGCCACACCCGGCGTGCGCCTGTGCGAGGGGATGGCGCGCGGTCTGATCGGCGATGCGGCGCGGGTGCGTGCGGTATCGGTCTCCGGCGGCCACGGTGCGGAGGCGCATGCCACCGACCTCATCGTCGACGCGACCGGCCGCGGCTCCCGGGCGAGCGTATGGCTGGCGGCCCTCGGCGCGCGGATCCCACTGGAGGAACGCCTCGAGGTCGATCTCGGCTACACCTCCGGATTCTTCCGCTGGCGGCCAGGACAATTGGGCGGCCAATCCTCGGTGATCATCTCCACCGGCCGGAACGGCCGTGGTGGTGGCGCGATTCGGGTCGAGGGCGACCGCTGGCACATCACGCTGGCAGGCATGCTCGGCGACCATCCGCCGACCGATCCGGACGGCTTCGCCGAATTCGCCGCCACCATCGCCGCACCGGATATCCACGAACTCGTCACCACCTCCGAACCGCTCGATGAGTTGGTGCCGCATCGTTTCCGCTCACCGGTGCGCCGCCGATTCGAGCGGCTTTCCACTGTGCCGCAAGGCTTTCTGGTACTCGGCGACGCGCTGTGCAGCTTCAATCCGCTGTACGCGCAGGGCATGGCGGTGGCCGCCCAGCAAGCTCTCGTCCTGCGCGACTGTCTGCGCGCCGGATCCGAGGCCGGGCTACCCGCCCGGTTCTATTCCGACGCGGGCAAAGTGGTCGATGTCGCGTGGCAGCTCGCTGCCGGTGCCGACCTCAGCCATCCGGGCGTCATCGGCCCGCGTACGACGCGCACGCGCCTCACCAATGCCTATGTCGCCCGGGCACATCGTGCCGCACATGTCGACCCGCGGGTCGCTCGCACCTTTCTGCGGGTAGCCAACCTCGTCGAACCGCCCGCGGCGCTCCTGCACCCGTTGATAGCGGGCCGAATCCTGCTGCGCGGCAACATAAAACCGGCCGCAGCAGCCGAACGCACACCGATCCTCATCGAACCGACGAGGTGACGGGTCCGCAATGTCGCGCCCCGCACCGCCACATTCCGACCGGCCACACCGCCAGTTCGGCGGTGCACCGCACAGAAGGGACCACCCCGACATGTCGCAAGCGAATACGGCGGTGGCGGATCAGGATTCCGCCATCCAGACCGCCATCGCCCACTTATTCGGCCCGGAAGGCAGGCCCGACCCGTACACCCCCGCACGGGTCCTGCGCGAAGCGGGCCCGCTGCATCAGACCCCGCTCGGCCATCACCTGCTGACCCGCTACGAGGACTGCACGGCTGTTCTTTCGACTACGGCGTGGAGTCATGCGGAAGAGGCCGCGATGATGCATCCCACCGTGTCGCCGGATGACGCGCCCGAGGAACTGCCCACTTCGTTCCTGTGGATGGAGCCGCCGGACCACACCCGGCTGCGCAATCTGGTGACCAAGGGCTTCACCCCGCGCATGGTGACCCGGCTGCGCCCGCGCATCGCGCAGCTCACCGAGGAACTCGTCGACAATGCCCTGGCCGCGGGCGAATTCGATCTCGTCGAGATGATCGCCTACCCGCTGCCGCTGATCATCGCCTGTGAGTTGATCGGCGTGCCGCCGGAGGCCTATGAGCAAGTGCACCAGTGGTCCCAGGACCTGGCGCGCGGCTTCGATCACGACTACACGCTGCCCGAGGAGGCGCTGAAGGCCCGCAGCGCCGGTTCGCGCGGCTTCATGGGTTACTTCCGTGAGTTGCTGAACGAACGGCGCCACGATCCGAAGGACGACCTGCTGAGCGTGCTGTCGCAGGTCGAGGACCGCGGCGATGTGCTCACCGAACAGGAACTGCTGGCCACCTGCATCACCACCTTCGTCGCGGGGCACGAGACCACCGCGAATCTGATCGGCACCGGCATGCTGCAGCTGATGCGCAATCCGGGCGAAATCGCGGCGCTGCGCGCACGTCCCGAGCTGACCGCATCCGCACCCGACGAGCTGCTGCGGCTGGAGCCATCGGTGCAGATCACCACCCGCGCCGCCACCCGGCCGATTACTGTCGCCGGCCATGAGTTCGAAACCGGCGAAGGGGTTGTGGTGCTGATCAATTCGGCCAACCGCGACGATGCCGTCTTCGCCGATCCGGACCGGGTCGACGTCGCCAGGTATTCGGATCCGATGCGTCCGGCCAAGAAGCACCTCGGCTTCAGTCTCGGCATCCACTACTGCCTCGGCGCACCTCTGGCACTGCTGGAGATGGAGGTGCTGCTCGACGTGCTGTTGCGGAAAGTGCGTGATATCGAACTGCTTTCGGACGAACCCCCCTATAAGCCGAATGTGGTCATTCGCGGGCTGGAATCACTGCCGACGAGGTTCACCGCCAAGTGAGTTGCGCTCGGACCCGGTGTGATAGCGCACCGGGTCCGCTATTGCCTCGGCCTGTCGTTTCGGGCATGCTGGATGGTCGCGGCTCCGATATAGCACGTCAGCGAAACGTTCGGTAGTCAGTTCACCCGGCAGCAACGGTCTCGGCAATAGCCGTCCGACCGCGGTTCATCCTCGGTTACCTGGCTCCGCTAACGTTTTGGATACGCGGAATAAGGAGCCGGCGGTATGGAGTTCCGACACCTGGTCTCATTCATCACTATTGCCGAAGAGCTGCATTTCGGCCGCGCAGCGCAGCGCCTGCATCTCACGCAGCCCAGTCTCAGTGCCCAGCTGCAGAAGCTGGAGAAATCACTCGGCGTGCAACTGGTCGCACGTAACTCCCACGAGGTCAAATTGACCCCGGCGGGCCGAGAATTCGAGAGTCAAGCCCGCATCATCGTGGCTCAGATGGACCGGGCAGCCCAGGTCGCCAAGGCGACCGCCGAGGGGCGCGCGGGCACCCTCAATATCGGTTACAACCTTCCGGCCAGCAGACATGTGCTGCCGGAGGCGCTCACCGGAATGACCGAACGACATCCCGATATCGTGGTGTCGCTGTGGGAGAAGCGCACCGGCCCGCAGCTGGCGGCGCTGGCCGACGGCTCGCTGGACGTGGCGCTGGTCTACGGCCACCCGAGCACCCCGGACTTCTCGTATCGGCGATTGCTGCACCGGGTTCCGCTGGTAGCGGTGGTCGGGCGCAGACACCGCTGGGCCGACCGGCCCGGTGTGCCCTTCGCCGAACTGGCCGGGCAGGAGTGTGTACTGTTCGCCCGCGAACAGTGTCCGGCCATGTACGACTCCATCTTCCGCGCGGCCGCGGACACCAGGATCAGCCTGGCGGTCGCGCATACCGCGGATGATCCCGGTGCGACCGCGCATATGGTCTCGGTGCGTCCGTTCGTCGGATTCGCCTCGCTACCGCGCGCGATCTCGATGGGTATGGGTGCGCCGGGCAGTAGCTCGGTGGCGGTCAAGCTGTTCGATCCGGTGCCGACATTGGATTTGTACGCGGTGTGGCGTACGGATGAGACGAATCCGGCGGTTTCGTTTTTCCTGGATTGCATCGATTCCCCCGAACCGGCACGTATAGATATTGCCCGCGCGCTATCGGCTTGAGTCCTTCGATAGGCCATGACATTCGCGCGGTAGGAACCTCTGTATAGGCGGCGACGTAATCCGTTGCCGCCGACCAGAATTCGACATTGTGAATACAGTGTCAGTGACCGAGAACGGAATCGACCTCCCGGACGACGCGAGTTTGTACTCGGTGATTTCCGGTGCGGCCGCGGCACATCCGCAACGGCATTCGCTGTGCGGCGCGGACGGGACCCAACTCACCTGCGCCGAAGTGGACCGGCGGGCCCGGGCGCTGGCCTCGGCGCTGGCCGGGCGTGGCGTGCAAGCCGGGGATCGGGTCGCGATCCTCGGCCGCACGAGCCTCGAGTGGGCGCTACTGGACTGCGCACTGCTCGCCCTCGGCGCGGTGGTCGTGCCGGTGTATCCGACCTCCTCGGCGACGCAGATCGAGCACATCCTGCGCGATAGCGGCAGTGCCTATTTCGTCGCCGAAGACGAGTCCGATGGAGCGCGCCTGCGGGCCGCGGGTGCGGGCGAGGTCTGGACCTTCGCGCTGATCGCGGGGTGGACGGCCGGCGAGATCGACGCTGATCTCGGAGCCCGCATCGCCGCGGTGCACGCCGATGACCTGGCCATGATCGTCTACACCAGCGGCACCACCGGCGTCTCCAAGGGATGCCTGATCACGCACCGCAATATGTTCGTATCCTCGGCCAATACCGTGCGCCAGACCGGCGAGCTGTTCGACGGCACAACCGTGCTCGCGCTGCCGCTGTCGCACGTCTTCGGCCAGACCATCCTGTTCGCCTGCCTGTTCGGCGGCAGCCGCACCCATCTGCTGCCCGGCATCCCGGACCTGGTGCCTGTGCTGCCGACGCTACGGCCCACCTTCCTGGCGCTGATTCCCTACGGCCTGGAGAAGATTCGCAAGTACTGCCGAACGCTGCTTTCCGGTACCGAGGAGCAGGAGGCGGTGGCACGCGGTCTGGCAGTGTTGCGTGACCAGGCGACACCGGACCCGTCCGACCATCCGGTGGCGGCCGCGCTCGGTGGGCAGCTGCGCTCGGTCATCTCCGGCGGCGCCTCGCTCGACGAGTCGACGATCGGGTTCTACGCCGGATTCGGTGTGGTGCTGCTGAACTGCTACGGGCTCACCGAGGCGGCGACGGCCGTGACGGTCAGTGCCCCGGAAACCAATCGGCTCGGCACCGTGGGGCGACCGATTCCGGGCACCTCGGTCGCCATCGCGGCCGCCGACGGCGAGGTGCTGGTCGGTGGTCCGCACGTCTCACCGGGCTACTGGGGTGCGGCGGCGGACCAGGCCGTCGTGGACGACGAAGGTTGGTTGCACACCGGCGATATCGGTGAACTCGACGCCGACGGCTACCTGCGCATCACCGGCCGCAAGAAGGAGATCCTGGTGACCTCCGGCGGCAAGAATGTCGCGCCGGCGCCGCTGGAAGATCGGGTGCGGCTGCATCCGCTGGTGAGCAACTGCATGGTGGTCGGTGACGGCCTCGACTACGTCACCGCACTGGTGACGCTGGATCCGGTACAGGTGCAGCGCTGGCGCGGCGACCATCCCGACGGTGATCTCGAAGCCGCCGTGCAGGCCGCTGTCGACGACGCGAATTCCCTTGTCTCCCGCGCGGAATCGATCCGCGCATTCCGAATTGTGGACGGCGACTTCACCGTTGACGACGGATTGCTGACCTCCTCGCGGAAACTGCGTCGAGCCGCGATCGCGGCGGCCTATGCCGCCGATATCGACTACCTCTACCCGGCACGCCAACCCGCGCGATAAGCGCGGCCGATCTCGAAATCGAATTCGACTACCGGAAAGTGATGCGAACATGTACGACGTCATCGTTGTCGGAACTCGGGTTGCGGGTTCCCCGCTGGCCATGCTGCTCGCCAGGAAGGGTTACCGGGTCCTTGCCGTGGACCGCGCCACCTTCCCGAGCGACACCCCCTCGACCCACTACATTCACCAGGCCGGACTCGGAATGCTGAAGTCGTGGGGTCTGCTGGACGAGGTGGTGGCCTCCGGCTGCCCGCCCATCCGGCACCTGAACTTCTCCTACACCGACATCGTCATCAAGGGCTTCGCCGATGTCGCGGCCGACGGCATCGACGCCGTGTACTGCCCGCGCCGCACCGTGCTGGACAAGATCCTGGTCGACGCGGCAGGCAACGCGGGCGTCGAGGTGATCCACGGATTCTCCGTCACCGAGCTGGTGTTCGACGAGGATCGGGTGGTCGGCATTCGCGGGCGCGTCCGCGACGGTGCGGAACAGGAGTTCCGTGCCGGTCTGGTGATCGGTGCCGACGGATCGAATTCGACCGTGGCGAAGGCGGTCGGCACCGAGGTGTACGAGGGCTCCCCGGCGGCGTGCTTCGTCTACTACTCGTACTACGAGGGCGTCGACTGGGGTATGCAGCACCGCACCGGATTCGGTGAGCAGCAGTTCGCGTCGTGGCCGACCAACGACGGACTCGCGCTGGTCGCAGTGATGCGCAAGCGCGACCGGTTCCGCGATTTCCGCACCGATCCGGATGCCGGTGTGCAGGAGATCGTTGACCAGATCGACCCGGAAATCGGTGCGCGCCTGCGGGATACGGGTAAGCGTGTCGAGCAGTTCCGGCCCATGCTCTACCCGGACAACTACCGTCGCCGCTCCTACGGGCCCGGTTGGGCACTGGTGGGAGACGCCGGTTACCACAAGGATCCGTTCACCGGCTGGGGCATCACCGACGCCTTCAAGTACGCCCAGCTGCTGGCCGATCTGGTCGACGCGGGCCTGTCCGGCGCCCGGCCACTCGACGAGGCACTGGCCGAGTACCAGGTGGAGCGCGATGCCCAGAGCGCGAGCACTTACGAACTGACACAGAGTATTTCGGAGCTCTCGCTGACGCCGTACTACGACTCGGTATTCCGTGCGACCAGCTATGACGAGGACTACTCGAAGAAGTTCTTCGGGCTGATCGCCGGAATCTACTCGCCGGACAAGTACTTCGGCGAGCAGGAGCTCACCGAGCTGTACGAGAAGGTCGACTTTCCGGTCGACGCGCGGCATGTCACCAATGACGGGGTGACGGCATGAACGGCCCCGGCCTAACCGCGTTGGGGGACAGCTTCGTCGAGGGTCGCGGTGACGCCGCGGCCGGTGGCGGCTACCGCGGCTGGGTGCCCCGATTGGGCGGCCAGCTCGGCCTGCGGCCCGCCGCCGTGCGCAACTTCGGTGTGCACGGGGCCACGACCAGCATTGTGCTCGAACAGCAACTGCGCCGGGCGGTTTCGGCGCGATCCGGCCTCTTCGGTGTCGTCGTCGGCGTGAACGATCTGGTCAGTGACTTCGACCCGGATCGTTTCGAGCGCAACCTCGGAACCCTCTTCGGCACGTTATGTAGCACTGGCGCAACGGTTTTCACGGCAAGCTACCCCGACATCCCGGCCCGGCTGCCGGTGCCGGACGGCTTCCGTGCACTGCTGCGGGAGCGGTTCGACTTCGCAAATATAGTGCTGGCCGCCGTCACCGCCGAAACCGGCACCCTGCTGTTGGATATCGCCGCCCAGACCGAGTGGGAGCGGCCCGAGGTGTGGACCGCCGATGGTCTGCACCCGAGCTCGCTCGGTCATCACATGTTCGCCGCGGATGCGGCCGAACTCATCGCGTCGCGTACCGCGACGACCGTCGCCGCCTGATTTTCCACCCGGTTCGAGAGGAACTTTCGTGACAGACGACAGACGCCTGGCGCGCAACCCGATCGCTATTGTCGGGATGTCCGGGCTGCTGCCCAACGCGCACAACCATCGAGAGTATTGGCAGAACATCGTCGACGGCGTGGACTGCACCACCGAGGTGCCCGCATCGCGCTGGAGCCTCGACGATTACTTCGACGCCGATCAGGACGCGCCTGATAAGACCTACTCGCGTCGCGGCGCGTTCCTGCCCGATATCGACTTCGACCCGCTGGAATTCGGGCTGCCGCCCAATCAGCTCGAAGTCACCAGCACCATGCAGACACTCAGCCTCGGTGTGGCGCGCGATCTGCTGATCGATGCGGGCGCGGTCGATTCGGCCTGGTACGACCCGGGCAAGACCGGCGTCGTGCTCGGCACCACCGGGCCTGTACCGCTGATGCATCCGCTGGCGGCACGACTTTCGACACCGGTGTTGAAGGAGGCGGCGCGCTCGGTCGGCCTCTCCGACAGCGACGCCGATGCGATCGCCGATAAGTTCGTCGCGGCGTTCGCACCGTGGGAAGCGAATTCGTTCCCGGGTCTGCTGGCCAATATCACCGCGGGCCGGGTCGCCAATCGACTCGGCCTCGGCGGTATCAACTGCACCGTCGACGCGGCGTGTGCGGCATCGCTTGCCGCACTGCGGACGGCCATCGCCGAACTGCAGGACGGCCGGGCCGACATGATGATCACCGGCGGTGTGGATACCGAGAACACCATCTTCATCTACATGTGCTTCAGCAAGGTTGGGGCGCTGTCGGCGGACGGACAGATCAGCCCGTTCTCCTCCGATGCGAACGGCACTTTGCTGGGTGAGGGCATCACTATGCTCGCCCTGCGCCGGCTGGAAGACGCACGTCGCGATGGCAATCGGATCTATGCCGTCATCCGCGGCCTGGGTTCCTCCAGTGACGGCCGGGCGAAGAGCATCTACGCGCCGCGGGCGGGCGGGCAGCGGGTCGCCCTCGATCGGGCCTATGCCGACGCCGATTGCTCACCGGCGGATGTCGCGCTCATCGAGGCGCATGCGACCGGTACGCCGGTCGGCGACAAGACCGAGCTCACCGCGCTGAAATCGCTGTTGTCCGATGCGACTTCGGAGTCGCGCTTCGCGGCGCTGGGCAGTGTGAAGTCGCAGATCGGGCATACCAAAGGTGCCGCGGGCACCGCATCGGTCATGAAACTGGCGCTCGCACTGCACCAGAAGGTGTTGCCGGGCACCATCAATGTGGACGCGCCCAATGCGGAGATCGCGCCGGACGACGCGCCCTATTACGTGAATACTCGGACGCGGCCGTGGATCCTAGATCCGCAGCGTCCGGTGCGCCGGGCGGCGGCCTCGGCATTCGGGTTCGGCGGCACCAACTTCCATGTCGTGTTGGAGGAGGCCGACTCCGGTCGCACCGAGCCGATACTGCATCGCACCGCGCAGGCGCATCTGTGGCACGCGCCCGATGTGGCCGGGCTGGTGGATGCGGTCCGCAGCGTGGATGGCGTCGACGGCGGCGATATTCCGGAGGACCACGCGCGCATCGGATTCGTCTCGGTCGACGATGAGAATGCCGCGCACCTGCGGGCGCTCGCGGTGGACGAACTGGTGCGCAATCCCGAGGCCGTGGCCTGGGATCACCCGGAGGGCGTGTACTTCCGGGCGGCGGCATTGCCGGAGCGCAAGATCGGTGCGCTGTTCGCCGGGCAGGGCAGTCAGTACGTCGATATGGGAGCGGATGCGGCACTGAGCAATCCGGCGGTCGGCGCGGCCTTCGATGCGGCCAATGTCGCATTCACCGGCGCGCCGGTGCGGCTGTCTTCAGTGGTGTTCCCGCCGCCCGCCTTCGACGAAGAGACCTCGTCGGAGCAGGAAAAGTCCTTGCGCCGAACCGAATTCGCACAGCCCGCGATCGGCGCGCTGTCGTCGGGACAGTTCAGGGCGCTGGCGGAGTGCGGGTTCCGTGCGAACGGATATCTGGGCCACAGCTTCGGTGAACTCACCGCGCTGTGGGCCTCCGGCGCGGTCGGCACCGAGGACTTCTTCGCCCTGGCCCGGGCGCGCGGTGCGGCGATGACGCCGGCAGCCGGTGTCGAGGCCGGGACCATGGTGGCGCTCGGCGCGTCGAGGGAGATCGCCGAGGAACTGCTCGCCGGTGTCGACGATGTGTGGATCTGCAACCACAATGCGCCCGATCAGGTCGTTGTCGGCGGCGGGCCGGCGGGGATCGCCGCCGTGGTCGAGCGGGCCGGTTCGCGTGGGGTGGCCACTCGGGCACTGCCGGTGTCCGGTGCGTTCCACACGCCCTATGTGGCGCATGCGGTGGACGCATTCGCCGACGCGACCGCGGCGGTGACGATCGGTGCGCCCGACGCGCCGGTGTATGCGAATACCCCCGACGCCCGCTATGGCGATGATGTCGCGGCCAATCGCGCGCTGCTCACCGGACAGCTCAGTAAGCCGGTCGAATTCGTCGCCGCGCTGACCGCGATGCGTGCGGACGGCTGCACGGTATTCGTGGAATTCGGGCCGAAGCAGGTGCTGACCTCATTGGTGCGGCGCACCCTCGGTGACGACGTCATCGCCATTCCCACGGATTCCGGGCCTATCGGAAATAGCGATCTCGCGCTGGGACGGGCGGCGGTGCGGCTGGCCGTGCTCGGCTTCGGCCTGCACGGCATCAACCGGCACGCCGCGCCTCTGCCCGCTTCGCGCACCGCGAATCGTGCGATGACCGTGACGATTTCGGCGCCCGAGTACGTGCCCGCGAGCCGGCGTGCGGCGTATGCGGCCGCACTCGACGACGGCTATCGCGTCAGTGTCGCCGCGCCAACTCCTGTCGACACCGTCGTCGATCCTCAGCCTGAAACGCTGCCCGTGGCAGCAACTTTCGCCGAACCAACGGAGACGACCGTGTATCAGCCCTACGACTCGGGCTCGGACGCACTCGGCAGTGCGCTCGTGCAGCACCTACAGACCCACCGTCAGTTCCTCGACGGCCAGCTGGATATGGCCCGTAACCTGGCCGGGGCGCTCGGCAACGGATCGCTCGACGAGGCGACCGTGCGGGCGATCGAAGCCGTGAAGGACCACGGTGTGGCGATCAGTGAAAGTCATTCGCGGGCAAGTGAAGTGCTCGGGCAGTTGGCCGAGCTGGAGGGAGGCTTCGCGCCTGTTGCGCGGACGACGGCGACGCGGCGGGTGGAGTCCACTCGGCAGACCGCGATCGAGTCGGCGCCTGAGCGTCGGCCGTTGGCTTCCGGAGGCGTCGGTACCTCTGGTGCTGCCGAAACCGCGACGCATTCGGGGATCTCCACCAATGGTGGACCGGTCACTCCGGAGTTCAACGGTGGCACTTGCGCCGCCGCCCAGTTCAACGGTGGCGTTGCCGCTGCTCCCGAGTTCCAGGCCAATGGCGGCGTGGCGGCTACGGAGTCCGCGGCATCCAGCTCTCAGGCATCCACCGACGCACTGCTGAGCGCGTTGCGGGAGGTCGTCGCCGAGAAGACCGGGTATCCGGTTGAGATGGTGGATCCGTCGATGGATCTCGAGGCCGATCTCGGCGTGGATTCGATCAAGCGGGTTCAGGTGATCGGTGCGCTGCAGGAGCTTTTTCCGCAGCTGCCGAACCTCGGGCCGGAGCAGTTGGGGACGCTGCGCACGCTCGATCAGATCGCGAATTTGCTGGGTGCGGGTGGGGCGGCCGCGGAGGGGCCGGGCGTGCCTGCCGCTGCGCCTGGAACTGCCGCTGCGCCTGGAACTGCCGCTGCGCCTGGAACTGCTGGGGCGACCGGACTTGCGGTTGCCGGAACTGCCGGGATGACTGCGATTGGTGCCGGAGCTCCTGTACCCGCGGGTGCTGCCGGAACTGCTGCTGCAGCGGCACCCACGGCTGGTGCCGGAACCACCTCGGCGGCCGCACCGACGGGTGACGACCTGCGGATCGCTTTACGGGAAGTCGTCGCCGAGAAGACCGGTTATCCGGTCGAAATGGTGGATCCGTCGATGGATCTGGAGGCCGACCTCGGCGTCGACTCGATCAAGCGAGTTCAGGTGATCGGCGCACTCCAGGAACGGTTTCCGGACTTACCCAGCCTCGGTCCGGAGCAGCTCGGCACACTACGCACAGTGGATCAGATCGTCGACGAGCTCGCGACGTCGGTGGGCGGTGATGTCCACCCAAAAGCTGAGGCCGCGGCCGAAACGCCGCGGTACGCCGTCGAACTGATCACTCTGCCGTCGCCGGACCGGGCCGTCGCTCCGTATCGCGAGGGCGGTGCGGTCGCATTGATCGACCTCACCGGTCAAGCGGATGCCGACTGCGCCGCCATCGAATCGGTGCTCACCGAGCAGGGTTGGTCGGTGCATCGGACGGATTCGGCAGGCCTGTCGGATCTCGATTCCGTCGATGTCTGCCTCGCGGTGCTGAGCTGTGAGTTCGCCGATTGGGAGGCCGCGCAGCGGTGGCTCGGCGCGGCCGTGCTGACCGCCGGTCATGCGGTGCCGCGGCTGGCGAAGGCCGATGGTCGGGCGGCGTTCGTCACGGTGACCCGGCTCGACGGTCACCTCGGCTTCCTCGGCACGGCGGGTCCGATCACCGCCTTGCTCGGTGGGGTCGGCGGCGTCGTGAAAACCCTCGCGGCCGAACAGCCCGCGCTGTTCTGCCGGGCACTCGATTTCGACCCGGAAATCACACCGGTGCGACTGGCCGAGCTGGTCACCGCGGAGTTGCACGATGGCGCACGTGACGCGCTCGAGGTCGGGATCGATACGGCGGAGCAGCGCAGGACGCTGGTGCCCAGTGCGCATGCGCCTGCCCGTTCGGTCAGCATCGTGCGTCACGAGCAGCGGCCGAGTGTGCTTACGGCACAGGATGTTCTGCTTGTCACGGGCGGTGCGCGTGGCGTCACCGCCACGTGCGTCCGGGCGCTGGCACAGCGGAGCGAGGCAAGCTTCGTGCTCCTCGGTCGCTCCGAGTCGGCGCCTGAACCGGACTGGGCCGCAGGCGTTTCCGATACCGAGCTCAAGGCCGCCGCGGTGCGCGCACTCGCCGGTACCGGAGCAAAGCCGCGCGATATCGAGCGTGCGTGCGCCCAGGTAAGGGCCAGCCGCGAAATCAGCGAAACGCTGACCGAATTGGGTTCGCGGGCAGAGTATCTGGCCGTCGACGCGACCGACGAAGCGGCGGTGCGCACCGCACTCGCACCGTGGCGCGACACCATAACCGGCGTCGTGCACGGGGCAGGTGTGCTGGCGGACTCCATGCTCACCGACAAAACGGCCGAATCCATCGAGCGGGTACTGGATCCCAAGATCTCCGGGCTGGCCACCGTGCTGGCCGCACTCGGCGAACTACGGCATCTGGTGCTGTTCACCTCGGTGGCCGGACTGTTCGGCAACGCGGGTCAGGCCGACTACGCCGCCGCGAACGAGGCACTGTCTCGATTCGCGGTGAGCTATCGGCGCCGCCATCCCGACTGCCACGTCACCGCGATCGACTGGGGTGCCTGGGACGGCGGCATGGTGACGCCCGAACTGCGTGAGCATTTCCACGCTCGTGGCATCGCCCTGCTGGATCCCGAGACCGGTGCGGCGGCCTTCACCGAACAGTTCACTGCGGACCGGCACGCCGACGCGGTGGTACTGATCGGTCCAGCCGAAAGTCTCACGGGTGATACGACAGTCGCTCCACCCGCGACGCAGGCCCGGCGGATCATCACCGGGCTCACCGATGATCCGATCATCCAGGCGCACCGAATCGGCGAACATATCGTGCTTCCAGCCACATTCGGCCTCGGTGCGATGGTGAATCTGGCCGAGCGCAGCCTGCCCGGCCGAATGGTCGTCGGTGCCAGGGATTTCCAGGTCCTCAAGGGAATCGTGTTCGATCATCCGGTAGACGAGCTCGAGCTCGAACTCGTCCCCGGCGAGTCGGTCGATGGCCTTGCGTTCGTCGAGGCGACTGTCCGCAGTGACGATGCGCTGCATTTCCGGGCGACGCTGCTGCTGGCTGCCGGAGCCGATCAGCCGCCGACCAGGTCGATCCCGACCGGATCGGTCAGCGACGCGAATATCTACCGCGATGCCATCCAGTTCCACGCGCCCGCCCTGCAGGGCCTGCGCACGGTATTGGCGGCATCGGACGAGGCGATCGTATTCGATTGCGCCTTGCCCGCCGCGCGGGTGGCCGACGGCGCCTACGCCGGTCGCCTGCACGACCCGGTCCTCGCCGACTTGATCCTGCAGGGACCGCCGGTGCTCGGCTACCGACTCCTCGGGGCGGCCTGTCTGCCACTGGGCGTCGGCCGCGTGGACTACTACCGACAGCTGCCGACGGACGAGCCGTTCCTGCTCACCGTGGACAACCCGCGGGCCAGCAGCTTCGATGTCCGGATCGACGCCACCGCAACCACATCGGATGGGACAGTGCTGCAACGCTTCTCGGATGTCACCGTGGTGACGACACCGGATCTGACCGCGAAATTCCAGGCTTCCGTGCGGGGGTGGCTGGCATGACGGTTATCGAGTTCGACGGAGTGCCGTTCGATCCGGTCGGCACTGCTGCCGTCCGGGGCACGTCGGCGGCGACGCACGAGAGCCCGGCAGTACGCGAAAGCTCTGCCGTCCGCGAGAGCCGGGAGGTGCACCAAGGCCAGGCCACGCATCAAACGCCTGCGGGCAATGAAACGCCGAGGGCGCATGAACTGCCTGCGGTGCGGGAAGTCGCAATCTCGACGGCCGCAGCGCAGGCACGTACGCAAACCCCGGGTCCGCTCACCGAGATCCGTTCGGGTGTTGTCGCCGCCCACCGCGCAGCGCTGAGCGCCCAGGTCGCACTGCAACTGGCGATCTGGCAGCGGACGGTGCACCAGGTCCCGGCGGCGGACCAGGGCCACAGCGGCTCGTCCACTTCGAGCGAACGCATCATCGCCGCACCGGAGTGGACATTCAAGCCGCTGGTCCGCACCACCCGCACCAGCCTCGATAGAGCAGCGCTGACACGCCTCACCGACGGCGATGCCGCCGGCGTATTCGGATATCGGCGCGCCGGCGTCGAATCCGTGGCGCGACTCGCGGCGGCGGGCCTGTTGGTGCTCACCGAGGTCGTAGCCATCGAATTGCGCGGTGGGACCGGAAACGGTCGCTTGGTCGCGCATTTCGACGGCGATACCCGAGCGGCCGCAGTACAGGCGGCGGAGGTATTCGCACTGTTCACCGGCATACAGCTGTGCCTCTCGCGGAGCACGCTGGTGAGTGAGCCGGGGACGACCGAAAGCAGAACTGGCACAGTCGAATTCGTAGTCTCGGAAATCGACCTGGTGCCCCGACCGCATGTCACCGGCATCGCGACCATCGCGGGTACTGCTCCGCTGCAGGTCACCGTGACGGTGGCCGAACCGACGGGCGCGGGCGTCGGCCCAGGTGCCGCCGTACCTGGCCTACTGCTCAACGAATTCCACATGACCCATCTCGCCCGCGGCGATCAGGCCATCGCCATGGGCCCCGAATTCGCGGAATACACCGGCGTCCGAGCCACCCGCCTGCCGACGGGCGGGCTGCTCCTGGTCGACCGTGTCCTCGAATTCGACGGTGCCCGTGGCAAATTGGATGGCGCGACGTACCGCACCGAATACGATTCACCTGCCGATTCCTGGTACTACGGCGATACCGCCAACGAATCCATGCCGCATTTCGTGTACATGGAGACCTCGCTGCAGGCGGCACTGCTGATGGGCTACTACGCCGGTCCCACCCTCACCCAGCCGGGTGTCACCCTGAGCCTGCGCAACCTCGGCGGCACCGCAACCGTTCTGCGCCAGGTAGATCTGCGGGACAAGACGATCGAGCAGACCTCGCGCCTGCTGTCGACGACGATCCTGCCCGGCTCGTCACTGCAGAATTTCGACTACACGCTGAGCGTGGACGGTGCACCCTTCTACACCGGCGAGACCATGTTCGGGTACTTCAGCGACGAAGCACTGGCGAACCAGACCGGCCTCGACGCCGGACGGTCCGTCCCGACCTGGCTGGACGAGCATCCACAAGCCACCCGCACCATCGATGTCGTCGGTCGCCGAGCGGATCCGAATGCCCGGCTGTGTGCCCGCCGCACGCTGGCACTGATCGACCGGATCGACGTGGTCGACGGCGGCGGAAAATACAGCGCGGGATATCTGCATTCGCTGCGCGAAATCGACGCGTCGGACTGGTATTTCGCCCGCCACTTCTACCTGGACCCGGTGATCCCGGGATCGCTCGGAGTGGAGTCGGTCATCCACGCCGTCCAGGAGTGGATGCTCGACGCCGGATTCGCCGACACCATCGGCGATCCGGTCTTCCGCATCCCTAGCGATATCGCCTTCAGCTGGCGCTACCGCGGCCAATTCCTGCCGACCGATGGAACGGTGCGGTTGGAGGCCCATATCAAGGAAATCCGCCGGGGCGCGAACGGTGTCACCGTCATCGCGGACGGTTCGCTGTGGAAACCGGGTCTGCGCATCTACGAACTGGTCGACCTGGCAATCGAACTCGGTGAGCGAGAGGAGCGGCCGTGACCGCATCGACAACCACCGTCGTCGCGGAGACCGCCGACGACATCACGGCCGTACTACTGGATGTGCGGCAACCGTGCTGGATCGTGCGGCACGACGGCCGGGTGGGCGCTACCTCGGATGCGGCGGTCGCGGCACGATCGAAGGTGCTCACTGCGGTGGCGCCGCTGCCGCCGGAGTCGCTCGGGGACAAACAGTTCCACGCGACGCACGGCGTGCGGGCGGCCTACGCGGCAGGTGCGATGGCCAATGGCATCGCCGCTCCGGCCTTGGTTGCGGCGATGGCGCGTGCGGGCTACCTGGCATCGTATGGTGCGGCCGGGGTGACGCCCCCGGCCGTGGATGCGGCGCTGGCCGAACTCAGTTCGCTGGAAAAGCCCTTCGCCTGCAACTTGATTCACAGTCCGTCGGAGCCGGCGCTGGAACGCGCGATCGTCGATTCCTGCCTGCGCCACCGCGTGCGCTGCGTAGAGGCGTCGGCATTCATGGGCCTGACCACCGAGGTCGTGCGATACCGGGCGGCGGGCCTCGGCATCGATCGGCACGGCCAGATCGAGGTGCGCAATCGCCTGATAGCCAAGGTGTCCCGAGTCGAGGTCGCCGAACCCTTCCTGCGACCGGCACCTATCGCTCTGCTCCGCCGACTGGTCGAATCCGGTGATCTGACGCCGGAACAGGCCCGCCTGGCCGAGCACGTGCCGATGGCCGACGACATCACCGCGGAAGCCGATTCCGGCGGCCACACCGACCGCAGGCCACTGCTCGTGCTGTTCCCGGAACTGGTCGCCGCGCGCGATCGGATTGCCACCACCGTGCCCGCAGCGGCAGCGGTACGGATCGGTGCCGCAGGCGGTATCGGCACACCCGCCGCTGCGGCCGCCGCCTTCGCACTGGGTGCCGCCTATGTAGTGACCGGTTCGATCAATCAGGCCACCCGTGAGGCGGCCCAATGCGAAACAACCAAACAGCTACTGGCCCGAGCAGATTTCGCCGACTGCACCATGTCGCCGTCCTCCGACATGTTCGAACTCGGTGTGCAGGTCCAGGTCCTGCGCCGAGGCACCATGTTCGCCGCCCGCGCCCAGCGCTTGTACGACACCTACCGCGCATACGCCGGATTGGACGATATCCCCGCCGACCTACGCCGCGATCTCGAGGCAACCCTGTTCCGGCGGCCGCTGGAAACAATATGGCAGGACTGCGTCACCTACTTCACCGAACGCGACCCCGGACAGTTGGTCGGCGCGGACGAAGATCCAAAACGCAAGATGGCCTTGGTATTCCGGTGGTATCTCGGGTTGTCCTCCGGCTGGAGCATCCGCGGCGAAGCCGACCGCACCGCCGACTACCAGATCTGGTGCGGCCCCGCCATGGGCGGCTTCAACAATTGGGTCGCCGGAACCTACCTCGCCGCCCTCGACAACCGCCACTCAGCCGATATCGCCGACCAAATGATGCTGGGCGCCGCCTATCTCACCCGAATCGCCCAACTCCGCACCGCAGGCGTCCGCCTGCCTGCCGAATGCACCCGCTTCGTGCCGCGACCGTTCTAGGGCTCGCACTTACGGCGGAAACTCAGAGCAGGTGTCGACTCAGATGCCCTCCATTCCGCATATTCCGCGCGGATGTCAACGGCCCGAGATTGCCTCGGGCCGTTGATCTTCGGACTGTCGCATCTGGCTGCCGGTAGGGGTGCCGACAGCGTTGTCGATTAGGAAATCTAGCGGGAATATGCCGTTACTTGATCGAGTTGGCCAGCTGGTCGGCGTAGGGGGTGGTGAATTTTCCGATGATGGGTAGCTCTGCGCGGGCACCGCCGGTGTTGTTCGCCTGGAGCATGGCCATGATCCAGACGACGATCGCGAAGACCGCGACTGCGAGTCCGGCGAGGCTGAAGATGATCCCCAGGGCTCCCAGGAGTGAGGCGAGGATGCTCAGGACGATATTGAGTATCGAGATCGCTCCGAAGAAGATGATCGATTGCGAGGCATGGAATTTCACGTCGGGATCGTTCTTTCCGACGAATAGGAAGATGATTCCGGTGAGCCATCCCAGTGCGTAGGACAGGATGGCGCTGGTCTTTTTGTCCAAGCCGGTGGGCTGTGGTTGGTTCGTGGGAGGTTGAGAAGATGTCATGGGGCAAGTAGACGCCGTGCGCGCCTCCTACCGATCCCAGGTTTGAGCACGAACTCAGCGGGGTGTGGTCCTCGAACATCGGACCGATGAGCTGCACTCCCACCGGCAGGCCCTCGGGGGACCGGCCCGCAGGTATGGCGGTGGCGGGCAGGCCGGGCATGGTCGCCACACCGGCCCAGACGAGCTGGTCGAAGTACGGGTACTCGACACCGTCGATGTCGATGTGCCGATCCTCCAGACCCCCGTCGTGGTTGTGCGGGTGGGCGGGCGTGGGCGTGATGGGGCACACCACGGCATCGAACTCGGCGAAGAGCTGCCAGCTGAGGTCGCTGCGCTACTTCAACCCCGACCGCACGAACGCATTCACGATGTGCCGTTGCAACAACAGATACATCAATAGAACCGGCAGGCAGGCCAGACTGGCCAGGGCCATCATCGGCCCCCACTGATCACCTTCGGTGCCCATGAAGCTGCGCAAACCCAGCTGGAGCACGCTGTTGGATTGGCGGAGAACGACTGCGGGCCAGAAGTATTCGTTCCAGGCGTTGATGAAAAGCAGGATGGCCAGAGCGGCGAGGGCGGGGCGGAGGTTGGGGACGACGACGGTCCACAGGATGGACCAAGAGGAGCGGCCGTCGATTTTGGCGGCGGCGACGAGTTCCTTGGGGAAGCCTGCCATGTGCTGGCGCAGTAGCAGCACCGCGAGTGCGGAGCACAGGGTCGGCAGGACCACGCCGATCAGGGAGTTGACCAGTCCGAGCCGGGTGAGCAGCACGTAGTTCGGCAGCATCGTCACCTGGAACGGAACCAGCCAGGTGCCGACGAACGCGAGGTACAGGATCCGCTGGAACGGGAAGGTGTACATCGCGAACGCGTAGGAGGCGAGCAGCGCCACCAGCAACTGTCCGGCCGCGGACAGGGCCGCCACGAAGAAGGTATTGCCGATCAAGCCGACTACATCGACCTTTTCGGCGGCATCGGTGTAGTTGGCGAAGGAGATCGGCCAGGGGAACGGCGAGAGTGAGGTGACATCCTCGGGGCGCCGCAGCGAGGTGGCGAACAGCCAATAGATCGGGAATACGCACACCACGGCGGTGACCGCGAGCAGCAGATGGCTGCTCGCGGTCCGCAGACGGTCAATCATCATGGAAGGCAACCCTTTCCGAGATCCACACCAGAATCCCGGCGATCACACCGAATCCGGCGAACAGCAGCACACCGGCCGCCGCGCTGAGTCCGGCATCGAAGCTGTGGAAGGCGTAGTCCCACAGCAGGTAATAGATATTGGTGGTGGCCTGTGCGGGGCCGCCCTGCGTCATCGAGTCGATAAGCGGAAAGGTCAGTGTTGGACTGAGCAGCACAGTGGTCAGCACCAGGAACAGCAGCGTGGGGGACAGCAGCGGCATGGTGATCCAGCGCCGGATCTGTCCCGGACTCGCGCCGTCCACCTGCGCGGCCTCGTCGTAATCGCCACTGATGCCTGCCAATCCGGCCCACACCACCAGCACCGCGAAACCGAGCAGCTGCCAGCCGGTGATCCCGATGATGACGGCGTGCGCGGTGCCTGCGTCGTACACCCAGTTGCGATTCGAGCCGAGCAGCTGGTCGACGAAGCCGCTGCCGGGATGCAACAGCCACCGCCAAACCGCCGCCGCCGCAACAGGAGCCACCAGGAACGGCACGAATATGAAGGCGTGATAGATGGTCCGGCCCTGCACCCGCCTGCTGGCCAAGGCAATCAACACCGGCAGCACAACGGTGAACGGAAGCATGCCCAGAATCAGCACCCCCGTTCGCCCGACCGAATCCCAGAACGCCGGAAGTTCGACCAGCCGTTCGTAATTGCCGGTGCCGACCGGCTTCATCGGCGAGGTCGGCAAGAGATTCCACGAGTACGTCGACAACTCGAACGCCTGCACCAGCGGCCGATAGATCCACACGACGAGCAGGAACAGCGCGGGCGCGAGATAAAGGTAGGGCACCACGAACCGCCCCGCCCGGCGGAACCGGGCGAGGCGGCGGGTCTGCGGCACCGGCACAATATCCGGTGCCGCAGTTGGTGTTTCGACTACGAACATCTACCCGGCCTCGACGGCCAGTGCGGCCAACTGCTCGAGCACATCCGATTCGGCTCGGTCGTAGACGGTTTCGGCGGGCGTCGCCTCGATCGCGGTGGCGACCAATGTCGTACCGAGCAGATCGATCCGGCTGTAACCGAATCCGGTCAGGCCGCGGTGCCGCCCGATCGGCGCGATCGTATCGATTCGGTATGCCAGCGCGGGGCCGATCCACACCGGAATGCCGCCGAGCGCGGCCGCGCCCGTCAAATGGTTGTGCCCGCAGATGATCAGTCGCACATCCGATCCGGCAAGCACTTCTTCGAGCAACTCCGGCTGCTCGAGCCGCAGATATTCGGTCGCGGCCACCGGCGACGGAATCGGCGGATGGTGCAGCACCAGCAGCGTGCCGTGTGGTGCGGGCTCGCGCAGCTGATCGGTCAGCCAGTCCAGCTGTTCTGGCTCGAGCCGCCCGTCGTGCCTGCGGGGTGTGCTGCTGTCCAGCGCGATGATCCGGAGTCCGGCGATGTCGAACACCTGGTCATGGGTGACGTCCGGGTCGACCGAATCCAGACCGAGCAACTCGATGCCGAACGCCGTGCGCTCGTCGTGATTGCCCATTGTGTACACCGTCCGCGCGCCGAGTTCGGCGGCAACCGGCTCCACCGCATCACGCAGCCGCCGATATGCCTCCGGCGACCCGTTATCGGTCAGGTCCCCGGACAACACCAGCGCGTCGATGCGCTGCTGCGAGGCCCGCAGCTGCTGCAGCACCTGGGTGAGATTGGCGTAGGTGTCGATCATGCCGTGTACCCGTTCCCCGGTGGCCCGGATGTGGGTATCGGTCAGCTGAACGACGGTCACCGTGCTCATGACGCGGGCAGGAGTTTGGCGCCCTGTTCCCGGGCGGTGGTCAACGTGGGCTGGGGATCCTTGCCCTGGAATACGATCGACTCGACCGCGTCCATCATGCCGTCACGGATCTGCAGATAGTTGGTGCCCGGCATGGAGATCCACGGCTCCATATTCGCCAGCTGCGCGACATTCGGCTTCAGCAGGGGATTCTGCTTCGACCAGGTCTCGAGCCCGTTCGGGTCGTCCATCAAACCGGTACGCAACGGCAGATATCCGATGCCCTGCGAGATCTTCGTGTAGGCCTCCTCGCTGGTGAGGAATTTGATGAGCTCCCACGACGCCCGCTGCTTGGCCGGGTCGTTGGACAGAATGTGCAGCGACGCACCGGAATTCGTCGGCACGGTCGGTTTGCTGCCGAAGCTGGGCATGGGTGCCGCGCGCAGATCCCACTTGTCCTTGGCGCCGGTGACGAAGGTGCCCTGGATCGCACTGGTCTCCAGGATCATGCCGATCTCACCGCGGGCGAACGCCTCATAACCCTGCTTCTGGTTGAACTTCGGCATACTGCCCGAATCGACCAGCGCCTTGCTCATCTGGGTCACCTCGACCGCGGGCGCATCCGCGAACGACAGCGTCTTGCGGTCCTCGGAGATGACCCGGCCGCCGTTGGAGCGCACCATCGACTGGAAGCACCAGTCCTTGGCGGTCTTGGTCAGGCAGTCGATGTACACACCGCCCTTACCGGTCTTGCCGGTGATCGCGGCGGCCGCATCGGAGACCTGCTGCCAGGTCGCCGGCGGCTTGGCCGGATCGAGTCCGGCCTCGTTGAACAGCGAGGCGTTGAAATACAGAACGGGCGTGGAGAATACGAACGGAACACCGTAGGTGTGGCCGTCCCAATCCGCGAGCGTGCGCGCCTTCGGGGCGTACGGGTACTTGGCGCCGTCGAAGTTGTGCTGCACTTCCTGCTTGGAAACCAGCGTGTCCAGCGGTTTGGCGCCGAGCTGGTGGATGGTGTAGTCCAGATCGCTGAAGCCGAGCTGCGCGACATCGGGCGGAGTGCCCGCGACCATCTGGTTCTGAATGCTGGAGATGGTGTCGGTGGCCGGGTTCGGGCTGTTGCCCTGCGGCTTCTGCGCGGTCACCTTGATATTCGGGTACTTCTTGCCGAAATCGGCGATCAGTGAGTTGAATGTGTCGGTCCACGCGCCGGCGAGTCCGTAGTTGTAGGACTCGAACACGATGGACACCTGCTGATCCGGCTTCAGTTCCGGGATCTGGGCGGTGTCGGCATTCGAATCGGTGGTGGTGCTCCCGAGGCCGCCGCAGGCGCTGAGCGCGACGGTGGTTGCGAACACCAGGCCCAGTACGGGCACGGTGCGTTTCACGGTGGTTCTCCTCATCGATGAAAGGGTGGTTGTTACGAATCAGGCGACGGCGAAAACGGCGCTATCGGTGGCGGAATCCTGGTGCGGCTCTCGCCAAGTCAGGCGCAGTCCGGATTCGGGGTGGAACAGGTGCAGGTGTGTGGGATCGACGCGCAGCCCGATCGGTTCGTCGGCGCACACGCCGGCCGGGCGCGATGCGCGAGCGCACAGCGTCTGCTCGCCGGTGCTGAAATGGATCAGTTCCTCACTGCCCAGGTTCTCGACCATCGTCACGTGCCCCCGGATGCCGGGGTCAGCCGAGTCGATGCGCAATTGTTCAGGGCGGATTCCGGCGACGACTTCGATGTCGGCATCGAAATCCGCTGCGGTTATGTCCAATTCGGTGTCGATGCCATCGGCGATCAGGAACAGGCGGCCGTCGCGCTGGGTCACGGCCGCGGGGAACAGATTCATCGGCGGGGCGCCGAGGAATCCGGCGACGAAGGTCGAGCGGGGCCGGTCGTAGAGTTCGGTCGGCGTGCCGACCTGCTCCACCTGACCGTCATTGAGCAGTGCGATCCGGTCCGCCATGGTCATTGCCTCGACCTGGTCGTGGGTGACGTAGAGGAAGGTCGCTCCCAACCCGCGATGCAGCGAAATCAGTTCGGCCCGAGTGGCGCTTCGCAATTTCGCATCCAGATTGGACAGTGGCTCGTCCATCAGGAACGCACCTGGATCGCGAACCATGGCGCGGGCCAAGGCAACTCGCTGTCGCTGCCCACCGGACAAGGCGGCAGGCTTGCGGCGCAACAACTCGTCCAACCCGAGCGCTGTCGCCACCTCCGCGACCCGGGCCGCGATCTTCGCGCGTGGTATGCGCCGCGCCCGCAATGGGAAGCCGATATTCTTCGCCACCGTCAGATGCGGATACAGCGCGTAACTCTGGAACACCATGGCCAGGTCCCGCTGCTGCGGCGCCCGGTGGGTGATATCGGTGTCGTCCAACAGGATTCGGCCACCGGTCGGATCCTCCAGTCCCGCGATCATCCGCAACAGGGTGGATTTGCCGCAGCCGCTCGGTCCGAGCAAAACCATGAACTCACCGTCGGCGATATCCAGGCTCACCTCCCGCACCGCATAGGTCGTGCCGAAATGCTTGGATACCTGCTCGATGCGCAGTCGTGCCACCAGATCTCCTAGACCGGCAGCTCGCCCGCGAGGACCCAGGTCGCCACCCGGGCCGCGATCGCCGGTGCGTCCTTGACCCACTGGAAGTGGTCACGGTGGTCGACCGGCGCGTTCTCGTCGATATGCCACTGGGTGACCCGGGCGTTCGGCATCCGGGAGACCAGGAAGTCGACATTGGACTTCGGGCCGAGCACATCCTCGGACAGCGAGATGACCAGCACTGACAACGTCATCCGGCGCAGCAGCGTGTTGTATTGCCGCGCTGTGCCTTTCGGACGGTAGTAGCTGGTCAGCGAGTGCATCGACCAGTCCCGCATCACCCGGCCCGGCATCGGTGCGGGGATCAGCACGCCGCCGGGCCAGTGCCCCTTCCAGCGCGATACCAAGCCGATCCACTGGATCTGGCTCAGCGCCTCGTACCAGCGGCGCGGTCCGAATGCCCACCAGAACACGGTGCCGGTTCCGATGACGGTCACTCCGGCGACCTGGTCGGGTTCGGCGGCGGCGAACAGCAGCGCGAGCTGGCCGCCGAGACTGTGCCCGAACAAGTGGATCGGCGCTTCCGGAAAGCGCGTGCGCACCGCGGAAACTATCGCGGGCAGATCGATTTCCAACATCTCGCGATAGCCGAAATCGGTGTGCAGCCCGAATTCCGGCTTGGCCTCACCGTGCGCGCGCAGGTCGCAGGTGGCGACCGAAAGCCCCTGGGCATTCAGTTCTTTGGTGAGGGCGAGATAGTTCTTGGCCTTCATCGCCATGGCGGGCAGAACCAGCACCACCGGCGCGTCGGCCTTCTCGGCGGGCAGGAAGCGGACGGTGAATTCGACGCCATCGGCGGTCGAGACCGCGGTCGACTCCAAGGCCTGGAATTCCGAACCTTTCTGGGGTGCCGTGCTGGTCACTGGTCCGCCTCCGTGATCGCGATATCGCAGACGTAGTCGAAGGTGAATTTGGCGACGACGACATCGGCGTCGTCGAGCAGCACTGCCTTGCCGGACAATTCGAACCGGTTCGAGGCGGTGGCGGCCAGAACCTCGGCGAGTTCACGCTGGTCGACGGTGGCGATGGCGCGGATCCGCCCGACCGCCGGCTTGCGATAGGACGCCGTGCCCGCCCGCAGCACCAGCCGCTCGACGGTGTCCAGGCGAGTCGCGGCCGCACCGACGAAGGCCGCCGCGCCACCGATATCGGCGGCGGTGAACAACGCACCGGCGTGCACGGTGCCCATGTGGTTGCGCACGGTGTCGGCGGCGGGAATCTCCACGATCGCGCGTTCCGGCGAGATCTCGGTGATCAGCGTGCCGACGTGCCGTCCGAACGGCACCATATCCTGCGATACCACCCGCAGATATTCGTAATCGACCGCATCGCAATCGAGTCCGGGATAGGCGGCGGCGAATCCGACGATTTCACGCGTTGTCATTGTGTCTCCTTCAGCGATTGCGCAGTGCGCGACGGGCGATGGACCAGCGCAGCACCTCGGACGGCCCCTCATAGATGCGGAAGGCCCTGGCCTCCACCAGGAACCGGGCGACCAGATAGTCCTCGCAGACACCGAGTCCGCCGTGCAGCTGCACAGCCCGGTCGAGTACTCGCCAGACTGCCTCGGAGACAAAGGTTTTCGCGATCGAGGCATCGTGGCGCGCCTGCGCGGATGTCGGCCCCTGCTCGTCGATGGTCTCGGCGGCCGTGCGGATCACGCCACGGGCCGCGGCGATATCGATCTCGCTGTCTGCGACGAGTCCCTGCGCCAGACCGTGATCGGCAATCGGCACACCGAAAGACTGTCGGGTGCTGATGTGTTCGATGGCGAGGTGGTGCGCACGCACGGCCAGCCCGAGCCAGTTCATGCAGAAGACCAGGCGCGAGGGCGCGAGCCGGACCTGGGCGAGCACGAGTCCCTGGCCGACCGCGCCGAGTACGGCGGAATCGGGTACCACACAGTCGACGAAGGCGATCTCGCAGTGTCCGCCCGGCGCGCTGGAATGGTCGAGCGTCGGCATCCGGCGACCGATCTTCAGACCCGGATTGTCCTGGTCCACCAGGAACATGGTGGGTCCGTCGGTGGTCTGTGCGACGCAGATGGTAAAGGCGGCACCCTGGGCGCCGGTGGTGAAATGCTTGGCGCCGTTGATGATCCAGCCATCGTCGGTCTCCTCGGCGACGGTCTGCAGCATGCCGGGATCGGATCCCGCGCCGGGGGCCGGTTCGGTCATCGCGATGGCCGAACGCACCTCACCGGCGGCCAGCGGCGCGAGATAGCGCTGCTGCTGTTCGGCATCGGCCACGTGCGCGAGCAGGTGGATGTTTCCGTCATCGGGCGCCCAGGCGTTCACCGCGATCGGGCCGAGCAGACTGGCTCCGGCTGCTTCCAGCACCCGCGCCTGGGCCCGGGTGTCCAGGCCGAGTCCGCCGTACTCCGGAGCCGACAGCGGGCCGAATACGCCCGCCTCTTTCGCCTTCTTCTGTAATTCGAGCCGCAGCGCGTCGTCCATGACGCGCCCGTCGACGACGACCTCGCGTTCCACCGGAATTACCTGGTCACGTATGAACTGGGTGGTCTTGTCCACCAAATGCGCCACAGTGGTCATGGCGTCAGTTTCGGTGGGCGGGCGGCGTCTGAGTCGGGTCGATAGTCAACGTCGATTGTGCGAATCGACTGCGCATTCGTCCGGTGCGCAGCGGCGGTCTCTCGGCGACGGTAGTCGCGAAGACGAGATAGCCGAGGGGACCAGATGACGGACATTCCGGTACGGGTGTCGGCCCGCCGTGACGAGGCCGAGGGTGTGTTCTCGCTCGAGCTGACCCCGGTTGCGGGCGGTCAGCTGCCGTCGTGGGAGCCGGGCGCGCATATCGACGTTGCGGTCGGCGCCGCGGGGGCGCGGCAGTACTCGCTCTGCGGTGATCCGGCGGATCGGCTGCACTGGCGGATCGCGATACTGCGCGAGCCCGATGGGCGCGGGGGTTCCGAATATCTGTATCGGACGGCGCTGGTGGACTCGGAGTTGCGTATTTCGGCTCCCCGCAACAATTTCGAGCTCGTCGAGCGGGCAAGTTACGTGTTCATCGCGGGTGGTATCGGAATCACTCCGATCATGCCGATGGTGGCCGCCGCGCAGGCCGCCGGCGCTGATTGGGAGCTGTACTACGGCGGACGGACCCTGGCGCATATGGCCTTCGCCGAGGAGATCGTTCGCCACCCGCACGCACGACTGCTGCCGCAGGACGAGCACGGACTGCTCCCGATCGCCGACATCCTCGCCGAACGCCCTGATTCCGCGATCTACTGCTGCGGACCCGAACCACTACTCGTGGCCGTGGAAACCGAAGGGGCTCTGCGCGATTCGGCTGTTTTCGTAGAACGTTTCGTGCCGCGAAAGGTTACCGCGCCGCAGGGCTCGTTCGAGATCCGATTGGCAAGCAGTGGAACTACTTTCCACATCGGTGCGGACGAGTCCATTGCCGATGTTCTCGACGCCGCCGGTATCGGCATCATCACCTCCTGTCGCGAAGGCACCTGCGGCAGTTGCGAAACCGCCGTGCTCGCAGGCGAAATCGACCACCGCGATTCGGTGCTCACCGCCGAAGAGCAGGCGTGCGGCAACACCATGATGCTGTGCGTTTCGCGGGCCGGATCGGACGTGCTCGTCCTGGACCTGTGACCGGCGAACCCTGAGCTGTCGGCGCTATCGGCGACCGGCATACGGCGCGCTCGCGCGCCCGACCTCCCCGAAAAATCGAGAGGAAAGAAGTAAGGATGAGGAAAATCGTTGCGGTGGCCGCCGGATTGGTCGCCGCAGTCGGCATCGCCGCCGGTACCGCCGGCGCCCAGACCGACGGTGACGAAGCGGTCGGATTCACGGCCTACGCCACCGACACCCAGTCCATTGTCAAGACCGATGGCGGCTCCATGGTCATCGAGGACAACGTCTTCAAGATCAAGGCGAGCAACGGCACCGTGCTCACCGGCATGCCGCTGAAGTTCCGCGTCGACGACTTCGAATTCCCGATCGTGGCCGATATCGCCGACCACTCCGCCACCCTCACCCCGCAGTTCGACATCGCGCACGCGGCTTACAAGCCGGTCGCGCTGCCGTTCGAGGACAAGGCGCCGTGGAAGAACGAATACGACCGTGAGCAGGCCGCCTGGTCCCGCATGACCACCACGATCACCATGGGCGCCAACCTCGGCACCCTGATCGGCGGCCTCAGCGGCGGCGCCATCGGCTGCGTCCTCGGCGGTATCGCCGGTGCGACGGTCGCCTCGGCCGCCATCGTCGGCCTGTTCGGCGCGTTCATCCCGGCCGCTGCTGTCGGCTGCCTCGGTGGCATCGTCGCGGTCGGCGCCCTCGGCACCCTGGTCGGTCAGATCTTCATCACCGCCCCGGTCGCCATCGGCGCGGCGATTCAGTACTTCTCCACTATCAACCAGCCGCCGTTCCCGCCGGCGAAGTAGATAGCGAAGAAGATCCCAACGGCGTTCGTTGGGGACACCCGACCCCGCCCGGTTCCTCACCCCGGGTGGGGTCTTCGCTATGTGGTGGAGCGGATGGCGCGGCGGGCGGCTATCGAGCCGAAGGTTTCGCGGTCGGCGAGGAAGCCTTCGAGGGCGAAGGTGGCGGCGCCGAGGCTGACGGGGTTGTGGGGGAGGGTGCACAGTTGCAGGGATACCGCGGCGAAGGGGTCGGACATGGCGTGGTGGGCGGCTACGCGGCGGGTCGCGTCGAGGAGGCGGTCGCCGAGCACGTTCGCGACGAGGTCGCCGAAGACCATGGTTCGGGGGTTGAAGAGGTTCACCAGGTTCGCGACGGCGACACCCAGGTAATTGCCGGTCTTTTCGATGACCTCGCTCGCGATGGGGTCGTCGGCGGCGCCTATGGCCGCGATGGTGGTGGCATCGTCGGCGGCGAGTAGCGGGCTGTCCGGGGCGATTTCGCGCAGGGTCTGCGCGATGCCGCGGGCGCTCACATAGGCCTCGACGCAGCCGTGACGCCCGCATCGGCATTCGCGTCCGTCGATGACGAGGTTGGTGTGGCCCCATTCGCCCGCACTATTGGTGACGCCGCGATAGAGCGCGCCATCGATGACGACGCCGATGCCGACTCCGCCGCGCAGTGTGACGACGATGAGATCGTCCACATCCCGCCCCGCGCCGAACCAAAGATGCGCTGCCGTACTGGCTTTCAGCGGATTGTCGAGATACAGCGGATGGGGCACCCGCGGTTGCAGCAGCGATTTCAACGACACGTCGTGCCAGTCCCAGTACGGCGAGAACACCGAGACGCCGCCCTCGGGTTCCACCAGTCCCGGCACGCTCAATCCGACCCCGAGCACCCGCTCCGCATCGTCTGCGGTCAGTTCGCCGATGCCGCGAACGATCAGCTCGGCGACATCCTCGGGCCGGGTGGCCGCGGGATCGACCGGAATCTCCACCGACCGCAGCACCGTCATCGCCAGGTCGAAAAGGTCGAAATGAACACTGGTTTCGGCGATATCGACCCCGACCAGGGTGCCGCGCGCCGGATTGATCGCCAGCTGTGCACGCGGCCGCCCGATGCCGGGTGCGTCGTAGCCGAGTTCGGCGAGCACCCCCACATCCAGTAGTTCGGCGAGCAAATTGCCCACCGTGGCGAACGAGAGCCCGGTGGCGCGGGCGATCTCCTGACGGCTGGTGTGGCCCTCGGCGGCATAGACCGCCTGCAGTACATAGAACCGATTCCGGCGTCGGATGTCGCGCGCGGTCAGCTGGTACACGGTCGGGCCATCTCCTTCCGATGGACATTCGCAGACGCTACCCGAGCAGTTCTGACAACACTATTTACAACAGTTAGCCGAAGTCATACTGTAACCCAGGTCACTATAAGACGCCGAGTGCCCGGCGCAGCATCAGAGGAGCACCCCATGTCCTGGACCCGCCGAAGCCGTTGGACCAGAGCCGTTTTCTGCGGGGTATCGCTCGCACTGGCCGCGTCGGCCTGTTCATCGGGCAAAGACGATTCGCAGGCGACCGGACCGCAGCACACCACCGGCGCGATCAGCCTGGTCTACGCCCAGAAGCAGGGCGATCAGGAGTACTTCATCGGCGAGGCCGAAGGCGCGAAGGCCAAGGCCAAGGAACTGGGCATCGATCTGAAGGTGGTGAACCTCGGCAATGACGCGAACAAGGCGGTCACCGAGGTGCAGAACGCGGTGAACCAGAAGGCCAGCGGTGTGATCGTCGTGGTGCCCGATCCTTCGGTCGGTCCGCAGGTCGCCCAACTCGCGAAGGCCGGTGGTGTCGCGCTGCTGACCTCCGATGACCAGGTCTGCGCGAACGGGCCGGATCCCTCGTCGTGCGCGAAAGACAATCTGGTGCCACGGGTCGGCTTCAGCGGCACTCAGATGGGCACCGAGGTCGGTACCCGCGCCGGTCAGGACTTCAAGAAGGCCGGATGGAAGCCGGAGGAGACCGCGATCATCGACGCCTGGAAACAGGACGTGACCGTGTGCACCGACCGGGTCAAGGCCAACCAGAAGGCATTCAAGGATGCCGCCGGTGTGGACGTCAAGGTGATCGAGGTCGGCACCGACAACACTCCGTCGGACGCGCAGAACAAGATCTCGGCGACGGTGTCGGGCAATCGGTCGGTGAAGAACTGGATTGTCATGGGCTGCAACGACGAGAACGTCAGCGGCGGCGTCGCGGCGATCCAGAACGCCGGATACCCCGCCGACAATGTGCTCGGTGTCGGCCTCGGCGCCTACCTGGCCTGCAAGGAATGGCGCGGCGGCAAGCCGACCGGCTTCAAGGCGGCACTGTTCATCAATGGCAAAGACGTTGGCGCACTGTCGGTTCAGACGATCTATGACTACCTGAAGAACGGCAAGCAGATGCCGCCCGAAGCCTACGCGCCGACCAAGATGGTCGACTCGACCAACTGGCAGCAGGCGGGCGTCACATGCAGCTGACCGGACTGCGGGTATCCGGGCTGAGCAAGAGCTTCGCCGGGGTGCCGGCCCTGCGCGAAGTGAGCCTGGATTTTCCCGCTGGCGCGGTGACCGCCCTGATGGGTGAGAACGGAGCGGGTAAGTCCACCCTGATCCGCATCCTCGGTGGCGATCACCGCCCGGACGGTGGCCGGCTCGAGTTGGATGGTGTGCGACTCGAGCTGGCCACCCCCGCCGACGCGCGGTCGGCCGGAATCCGGGTGATCGGCCAGGAGCCGGAGATCGTGCCGCACGTTTCCGTCGCCGAGAACGTCTATCTCGGATCGCTGCCGCGGCGCTCGGGCCGACTGCTCGATCGGGCCACCCTGCGCGACCGGATGCGCGCCGACCTCACCCGACTCGGCTTCGACCGTGACCTCGACCCGGACACCATCGGATCGAAACTCACTGCGGCGCAACGGCAATTGGTGGAGATCATGCGCGCGTTGACCACCGATGCCAAGGTGATCGCCTTCGACGAGCCGACCTCGTCGCTGTCGGACCATGAGACCGAATCGCTGTTCGCGCTGATCGGTCGATTGCGCGAGCAGGGCCTCGCGGTGATCTATGTGTCGCATCGGATGCGGGAGATCTTCCGGCTGGCCGATCGGGTCGCGGTGCTGCGCGATGGCGCGCTCGTCGGTGAACGCGCGACCGCGGACACCACCGATCGCGAGATCGTCCGGATGATGGTCGGCCGGGATCTGTCGACGTTGTTCGCGCGCAAGCACAATACGCCGGGCCGGGTGGTGCTCGACGCGGATGCGGTGACCACCGACGAGGTAACGGAGGTGAGTCTGCAGGTGCGCGCCGGGGAGGTGGTCGCGCTGGCCGGGCTGGTCGGTGCGGGTCGCTCGGAACTGGCCGGTGCGCTGGCCGGTGATCTGCCTATCCGCTCCGGCGAGGTGCGGGTGGACGGCAAGAAACTGCGTCTGCGGCAACCGCGGGACGCGGTGCGGGCCGGGATGGGGTACGCGCCCGAGGAGCGCAAGGCGCAAGCCCTGCTGCTGCATCGCGGTGTGCGTGACAATATTTCGCTCGCGATGCTCGACCGCTTACGCCGGCTGCGGTTCGTCCGTGGCGGTGAGGAGCGGCGGCTCGCTCGTCAGTACGTCGAATCACTGAGGGTGCGAACGCCTTCCATCGAGCAAGAGGTGCGCAAGCTCTCCGGCGGCAATCAGCAGAAGGTGGTGCTGGCCCGCTGGCTCGCCCGCAAACCCAAGGTGCTCATCCTGGATGAGCCCACCCGTGGCGTCGATGTCGGCGCCAAAATCGAGATCTACCACATCATCGAGGAACTGGCCGAATCCGGTGTCGCGGTGCTGGTGATCTCCTCGGAGCTGCCCGAAGTGCTCGGGCTGGCCGACCGGATCGTGGTCATGCAGCACGGCCGGGTCACCGGCGAGCTGGACCGCGAAGAGGCCGGCGAGGAGGCGATTCTGGCGCTGGCCATGGCCGCCGACCTGTCGCATACATCGCGAGGAAACACATGACAGACCAACAACTTTCGATGCCGGTGAAGACCGCCGCGCCCTCGGTGTCGGCTCCCGGCGCAGCCGCCCGTCGTCTGGTGCAGGCGATCGGCACCGGCAACCTCAGCCTCATCGGCGCACTGGTGGTGATCGTCGCGATCTTCGCCTGGCTCAACGACGGCTATCTGGATCCGGCGAATCTGGCCGGAATCGGTGAAGCGGTAACGGTTTTCGGTCTGCTCGCCGTGGTGCAGACGGTCGTGATCATCTGTGGTGCGCTCGATATTTCGGTCGGCTCGCAGGCCGGAGTCGCCTCGGTGATCAGCGCGATGGCCTTCACCGCGACCTCGGGCAATGCCTGGTTGGGCATTCTGGCCGCGATCGGTGTCGGGCTGGTCCTCGGGGCGATCAATGGGCTGATCATCGTCTACGGACGCGTCAATCCGGTGATCGCGACACTGGCCACCCTGGCGGCGTTCAAGGGCGTCGCGCAGTTGATATCCGGTGGTAAAGCGCAGGGTTTCGTACTTGGCGACGATGTCTTCATCTTCATCGCTCGCGGCAAGATTCTGGGTCTGCCGGTGCCGGTGGTCATTCTCGCGGTGGTCGCGATCGGTATGCATGTACTGCTGAAGTACACCGATATCGGTCGCAATATCTATGCCATCGGCGGAAATGACACGGCCGCAAGGCTTTCCGGCATCAATATCAACAAGTACCTGATCGCGGTGTTCGTGCTCGCGGGTGCGGTGGCGGCGATCGCCGGGATCATCCTGACCGCGCGGACCGGCTCCGGGCAGCCGGTCTCGGGTAGTGAGGGGCTCGAGCTGAAGGCGATTACCGCGGCGGCTTTGGGCGGTTGTGCGCTGAAGGGCGGTAAGGGCACGATCGGCGGGACGCTGCTGGCCGTCGTGCTGCTCGGTGCGCTTGACAACGGGCTGAACGTCGTTGGTGTGAATACGTTCTGGCAGAACGTCGCTCAAGGGTCGTTGTTGGTGGCGGCGGTTGTTATTCAGCAGCGGCGCAGCGGGGAACGTGCGGTCGGATTGCCGACCTAGCACCCGTCAGGAGCGAATGATGATCGAACTGAAAGCCGACCGGTGCTCGCCGAGGCCGGGCAGGTTGTGCGAGGGGCCGGTCTGGGATGACCGCACCGATCAGGTGCTGTGGGTGGACATTCCGGCGGGGCGTATCCACCGCGCGACACTGCGTGACGGCGATCTCGTGCAGCGGTCCACCGTGGCGGTGGGGAAGCGGGTCAGCGCGGTGGTGCCGTGCGCATCGGGCGGGCTGATCGCGACTGCCGTCGACACCTTCCTGCATATCGCCGACGGCACAATTACCCAGGTCGCGGCGCTGTCGCTGCCCGATGACGGGGTTCGGCGGCGCATGAACGATGCCAAGGCAGACCCGTGGGGGCGACTGTTCGCCGGGACCATGTCGGAAGACGAAATCCGAGGTACCGCAGCGCTTTATCGACTCGATCCCGACGGCAAGCTGAGTACCGTGCGGCAGCAGGTGACGATCTCCAACGGACTCGGCTGGAGCCCGGACGGTACCACTCTGTACTACGCGGACAGCCCGACGCATCGAGTCGAGGCATTCGACTACGACCCGGCCACCGGCACCTTCAGCGGAGAGCGCACGCTTGCGGAATTCCCGGACGGTCTGCCCGATGGGTTGACCGTGGACGCGCGGGGTTTCGTCTGGGTCGCGGTGTGGGGTGCCGGGCAGGTCCGGGCATTCGATCCATCGGGTCGGCCGCATGCGGTGATCGACGTCGGCCCGGCGCAGGTCTCCAGTTGCGCCTTCGCGGGTCCGGACCTGGATGTCCTCGTAATCACCACGGCCGCGGAAGGTTCCGCCGATCCGGATGCCGGGCGGCTGTTCACCTGTAGGCCGGGTGTGACCGGTCTACCGACCAATACCTACTCCGATGCGAGATTGGTGAGCAACCCATGACCGACCACGGCCTGATCCTGGATCCGCCGGTAATCGCGATCCTGCGCGCCCCGACGGCCGCTCGGTTCGCCGAAGTGGCCGCCGTACTGCACGAGTCGGGCGTCACGGCGGTGGAGTTCACGCTCAACTCGCCGGGAGCACTGGACGCATTGCGCGATTGCGCGGGATCGGCTCACCCGGTCGGTGCGGGCACGGTGCTCACCGCCATCGACGCCGCACGAGCCGTGGCTGCGGGCGCGGCATATCTGATCACCCCGACGGTGTGCACCGAGGTGATCGCTGAGGGCCGCCGCCTGGGTGTCCCGGTGATCTGCGGCGCGTTCACGCCCACCGAGATCCACAGTGCGTGGCAGGCGGGCGCGACCATGGTGAAGGTCTTTCCGGCCTCGGTCGGCGGTCCCGGCTATCTGAAGGCGATTCGGGGCCCGTTGAACGAGATCCCGCTGGTGCCGACGGGCGGCATCGGGCTCGCCGATGCCAGAGCGTATTTGGATGCTGGGGCCAGCGCACTCGGCATGGGGTCGCCGCTCGTCGGTGATGCGTGTATCGGCGGTGATCTGGATGCGCTGCGTGAGCGCGCGTCTGCGGTGCGGAAGGCATTGCTATGAAAGCCGTTTCGCGCGACCTGATTCCGGTCGCGTCTCTGTGCGCGAGGGGCGTTGCCATAGGTGGCGTTCCGCGGAATCGAGATCGACGCACCGGGCAAGGTCGCCGCGCTGCGGGCCTTCCGGGAGGTCGGCCGCGCCGTGGCCGCCCCGATTACCTGTGCGCGCCGGCACTCGCCGGATGTGCGGGCGGGCGGCGATGCGTGTGAAATACCCTGCTATCAGGGCTGAGTCGCGGGATTCGAATGCTGAGGACCTCACTGCGCGAAGGTCGTGGCCATGACAGGCGGATTGGTAACCCTGGGCGAAGCACTCGGTGTCGTCGCCGCCACTGCGCCCGGCCCATTGGCTCCCGGTGCGGCAATGCGGATGGACTTCGCGGGCGCCGAAGCCACGGTCGCCATCGGCGTCCGCAGGCTGGGCCACGAGAGCGCGTGGGTGGGCAGTGTCGGTGCCGATGCGGTCGGCACCATGGTGCTCGACCGACTGCGCGCCGAACAGGTCGACATCTCGCGGTGCCGAATCGATCCAGAACTGCCGAGCGGTCTGATGCTGCGCGAGCGGCGAACCGCCGCACACATGCGAGTCACCTACTATCGCAAGGGTTTCGCGGGCTCTCGACTGGCGCCCGCCGATATCGACACTGCCCAGATCTCCACCGCACGGGTGCTGCATCTCACCGGCATCACCCCGGCACTGAGCCCATCCGCCCGGGACGCCGTCCACACAGCACTCGACGCCGCCGTCGACGCCGGGGCGATCGTGTCCCTCGACATCAATTACCGCCGCGCATTGTGGTCGGAATCGGATGCGGCCGTGGAACTTTCGAAGCTGGCTTCGCGCGCCGACATCCTCTTCGCCGGTACCGACGAAGCGGCCATCCTGGTTCCAGCCGCGAACCCCGCTGAGATGGCGAAATCCCTTGCTGCACTGGGGCCTTCGCAAGTCGTGATCAAACTCGGAGCCGAAGGCGCGCTCGCACTGCACAACGGCGAGCTGATCCCGCAGCCTGCGGTGGAGATTCGCAGTGTCGACCCGGTTGGTGCGGGCGACGCATTCGTCGCGGGCTATCTCGCCGGCGTGCTCGACGAAGGGGCCCCGAGGCACAGCCTGCAATTGGCCGCCGCCTGCGGCGCATTCGCCGTATCCGTACCCGGTGACTGGGCTGGCCTGCCGTTCCGGCACGAACTCGGCCTGCTCACCGGCGCCGACATCAACCGATGAAGGGAACAGCATGAGTCGTCTGGCAGACCGGGTCGCGGTCGTCACCGGGGGCGCATCCGGCATCGGTGCGGCCACCGCACATCGGCTCGCCGCCGATGGCGCCGCGGTCGTCATCGCCGATATCGCCGAGCCCAGTGGCCGCGAGGTCGCCTCCAAGATCCGTGCGGCCGGTCATCGAGCCGAATTCATCCGCTGTGATGTGTCCGCGGAGGATTCTTGGATCGAGCTACGCAACAGCGTCAACGAGCTGTTCGGACCGCTGGACTTCTTGTGCAGCAACGCATCCCGGCAGGCCACCATCCCGGCACATGAATTGAGCAGGCAGGCATGGGATGACGGCCTCGCGGTCAACCTGACGCCGCTGTTCCTCGGCCTGCGCACCTTCATCGACGATCTGCGCAGCCGCAGCGGCAATGTGGTCGCGGTGTCCAGCGTGCACGCCCAATTCGGATTGCCCGGATACCCGGTCTATGCCGCCGCCAAGGGCGGGTTGACCGCATTGGTCCGGCAACTCGCCGTCGAGTACGGGCGCTCCCACGTGCGGGTCAACGCCGTGCTGCCCGGCCCGATTCTCACACCGGTCTGGGACGACGTCGACGAGGCAGGTCGACGGCTATCCGCCCAGGCCACCGCCCTGGACCGGATGGGCGCGCCCGAGGAGGTTGCCGCCGCGGTCGCCTTCCTCGCCTCCGACGACGCCTCCTTCATCACCGGTGCCAACCTGGTCGTCGACGGCGGCTGGAGCGTGCGAAAGGAGTCCCGGTGAAGATCACCGCACTCACCACCTACCTCGTCGCGCCGCGCTGGTGCTTTTTGAAGATCGAGACCGACGAGGGCATCACCGGCTGGGGTGAACCGGTACTCGAGGGCCGCGCCCACACCGTCGCCGCCGCGGTCGACGAATTGGCCGACTACCTCGTCGGCAAGGACCCGATGAGCATCGAAGCGCACTGGCAGGTGCTCACCAAGGGCGGCTTCTATCGGGGCGGACCGATCCTGTCGAGTGCGGTCGCGGGCATCGATCAGGCACTGTGGGATATCACCGGAAAGGCGTTGGGCGTTCCGGTTTGGCAGTTGCTCGGCGGTGCGGTGCGCGATCGGGTCCGGGTATACAGCTGGATCGGTGGCGATCGTCCCGACGATGTCGCGCGGGCGGCGGTAGAGCGAAAAGAGCAGGGCTTCACCGCGATCAAGATGAACGGCTCCGCCGAATTGGAGCTGATCGATACCCCGCGCGCCACCCTGGGCATTGTCGATCGAGTCGCTGCGGTGCGCGAGGCGACCGGCGACGATTTCGATATCGCCGTCGATTTCCATGGCCGCCTGTCCATTCCGATGGCGCGGCGGGTGCTGCCGCTGCTGGAACCGTTTCTGCCGTTCTTCGTCGAAGAACCGCTCGTCCCTGAGTGCAGCGGCCAGATCGGTGAGATCACCCGCGCGACAAGCATTCCCATCGCCACCGGTGAACGGCTCTATTCGCGTTGGGATTTCAACGCGGTGCTCGATCAGGGCATCGCCGTCGTCCAACCCGATCTCTCCCACGCGGGTGGCATCTCCGAGGTGCGCCGCATCGCCGCCCTCGCCGAGGCCCGCGATATCGCCCTCGCCCCACACTGTCCCCTCGGTCCCATCGCCCTCGCCGCCAGCCTCCAGGTCGGCTTCGCCACCCCCAATCTGCTCATTCAGGAGCAAAGCCTCGGCATCCACTACAACACCGGCTCGGACTTGCTCGACTACCTCGCCGACCCGACGGTCTTCGCCTATCGCGACGGCTATGTCGACCTGCTCCAAGGCCCCGGCCTCGGCATCCAGATCGACGAAACTGCGGTGACTTCCGCCGCCGAACAGGGCCACCGCTGGCGAAACCCGATCTGGTACCGCAAGGACGGTTCCTTCGCCGAGTGGTGATGCCCCTGGGCCTCGTTGTCCGTCTGACGTTTCCCGTAGATTTGCCCGGGTCGGCGACAATCCTGGGCTTGATTCGGTGATCGCGGCCGTAATGTCCTGCCTTGCGCTGGGCCGCTTGCTGACCGGCTGAGCTGGCATAACTGCAACGCCGGGGGATCGGCTCGCGATCAGTACCTGACTGGTTCGGCCGAAGCAGGGTGGGGGTCGCCGCCCCGGCGGGAGAGGTGGGCAGGCAGTGAATTATCCATACGGTGAGCAGCCGCGGCAGGATCCGGCACCGTGGGGGCAGCCGGTGGACTATCCGGCTCAGCAGGGTTGGGCTCAGACCGGCTATCCGATGGGGTATCCCAGCGCGCCGACACCGGGACCACCGCCGAAGTCGAAGACCGGGGCGATCGTGGCCGTGGTGCTCGGGCTGGTCGCGGTACTCGCCGCGGTCGGCGTCGGCCTGGTCGTCATCACCACGCGAAATACGGACCGACCGCAGGCCTCGAATGCCACCGCCACCGTCGTACCGGCGACGAGTGCGCCGCGCACGAGCACCCCGCGAACGACCACGGCAACGCCGCGCCCGGGCCAGCCGTCCTCGGGCAAGCTCACCTACAGCGACTTCGCCCACGACTGGAATTTCAAGTTCGACAGCGTGGAACTGCACGCCGACTGGGTCGAGGGCCGCGACCACGCCAACTGCCGCGATTTCGAGGTGAACGGCAAGCTCAGCGGCCTGGGCTGCGAGTACGCCGCCGAACTGGTGTACCGGGCCGAGGGCGGCGGGCTGAAGATCACCCAATTCGTCATGGCGATGTCGACCGAGGGCCAAGCCACCGCCGCGCTCGGCAAGTTCACCGACGAGGACTTGCACCTGCGTCCGGGCACCTATATCGATAATTTCGTCACCGGCAAATGGCGCGACGGGACCGAGAAGGAGTTCGTCGTGGTCACGGTGGCCACCGCCAACGCCGGCGTTGCCGCGGACACGGTCAAGAAGTACCTGCAGTATCGGCACGCGGATACGCTCGGCGCACTGGCCTTCCGCTAGCCATGAACCGGCCGCAAGCCTGTGGCAGTGTCGATGTCATGCCATTGCGAAGCTGGAAGACGACCGCCGCGATCTGCGCGTGGGGCATGTTGCTCGGCGGATGCGCGCACGACGCATCGGGGTCACCGGCGCGCACCACGGCGCCGCAGGTCGGCGCCGAACCGGCGACATCCCCGCCGCGCGTCATCGCCGATGACCGCGTGGTCGTCATCGATCCCGGTCACAATGGCGGCAATGCCGCACAGCCCGGCGAGATCAACCGTCAGGTGCCGGACGGTCGCGGAAATACCAAAGCGTGCAACACCACCGGCACGTCGGCCACCAATGGCTATACCGAACACGAATTCAACTGGGATGTCGCAATCCGTGTCCGGGATGCTTTGGCCGCCCGCGGAATTCTTGTCGTGCTGACCCGCGACGACGATGCGGGCGTAGGCCCGTGCGTCGACGAACGCGCCGCCATCGGAAATCGCAGTGGCGCAGCGGCTGTCGTCTCGATCCATGCAGACGGCGCCGCCGCGGGCGCACACGGCTTCCATGTCGCGTACTCGTCGCCGCCACTGAACGCGGCGCAGCACGAGCCGTCGCAGCGACTGGCAACGACCTTGCGCGACACCATGATCGGGTCCGGCTTCGTGCCGTCGACCTATGTCGGTTCCGACGGCATGAACCCGCGCGCGGATCTGGCGGGTCTCAACCTGTCCGAACGTCCGGTCGCATTGGTCGAGTGTGGAAATATGCGCGATCCGGGTGACGCCGCGCTGATCGAATCGTCCGACGGTAGGGCGAGGTACGCGGCCGCCATCGCCGATGCGATCGTCGCCTTCCTGGGGTAGTCGCCTAAACCGTGATCGAGATCACTATCTGTTAGCTGTGCGCCCCTATCGACACTGAGTTAACGGCGTTACGCTAACGCTGTTACCCGGGCAGTCGAACTAGGGGAGATGGCTGATGCTCGTACGGATCGCACATCTGGCCACCAGGCATCCGCGGACGATCCTGCTCGCCGCCGCACTATTGGCCGTACTCTGCGGCGCATTCGGCGCCACCGTGACCTCGCATATGAAGACCGGTGGTTTCACCCCCGACGATGCCGAATCGTCGCAGGTCGCCAAGTTGATCGCCGATAACTTCGGCGGCGCGGAACCCAACCTCATTCTGCTGGTTCGCGATGATGCCGGTGCGGACAGCCCGGCTGCCAAGGCCGCGGGCGCGAAAGTGGTCGACACCCTGCGCTCGCGCGGCGATGTGATCGGCATCCAGTCCTATTGGAACGCGCCGCAGTCGCTGTCGTCCGCATTGCGCAGCAAGGACGGTAAGAGCGCGCTGGTGCTCGGCTACATCACCGGCGAGGAGTCCGTGGCCCAAAAGGCCGCCGGTGCGATCGCCGACGATGTCACCGGAACCTATGACGACGTCAGCGTCGATCAGGGCGGCCTCAGCTCCATCTACCACGACTCGAACGAGCAGATCACCCACGATCTCGCGGTCGCCGAGAGCGTGGCCATCCCACTGTCGTTCATCGTGTTGATTCTGGTGTTCGGCAGCCTGGTGGCGGCCTTCTTGCCGCTGGCCGTCGGCATCTTCGCGATCTTGACCACCCTGGCGATCCTGCGCACCCTCACGGTCTTCACCGATGTGTCGATCTATGCGCTGAACTTGACCACGGCACTCGGTCTTGCCCTCGCGATCGACTACAGCCTGTTCATTGTCAGCCGCTACCGCGAGGAACTCGGCAATGGACTCGATGTGGAGGCGGCGGTGGTGCGCGCGGTGCAGACCGCGGGACGCACGGTGCTGTACTCCGCGCTGACCGTCGCGCTGTCGGTGGCCGCGCTGGGCGTGTTCAATCTGTACTTCCTGAAATCCTTTGCCTACGCCGGCGTTGCGGTGGTCGTCGCGGCCGCCGCCGCATCGATCCTTATCCTGCCCGCGGTATTGATGGTGCTCGGACACCGCGTGAATGCGTTGGATCTGCGAAAGCCGTTGGGGCGCTTGCTCGGCCGGGACCTGCACGCCCAGCACGCACCCGAGCGGACCTTCTGGTACCGCACCGTCCAGTGGGTGATGCGCCATGCCGCACCGGTCGCCATCGCGATCATCGTGCTGATGCTGGCAATCGGGTCCCCGTTCCTCGGCGTGAAATTCGGCTATCCGGACGATCGAGTACTCAATGCCGGCGCCGCCTCCAGCAGTCGCACGGTCGGCGACGCGCTGCGTTCGGACTTCCAGTCCAATGCCGCGACCAATGTCAGCGTGGTGCTCGACGACTACCACGGAAACCCTGCCGCCATCGGCGATTACGCCGCAGCGCTGTCGAAGGTGGAAGGCGTGTCCGGAGTGCTCTCGGGTCCTGGCCTGTACGCAGGCGGCATACGGGTAGCGACGGGATCGCCGCAGATGACGAACGACACCGGCGCATTCCTCACGATCGCGACGACAGTCGATCCCTTCACCTCCGCGGGTAAGACGCAACTGGACCGGCTTCGCGATGTCCCGAGCCCGGGACCGGGGCTGTTCGGCGGTAGCGCCGCGATCAACCGCGACTCCCTCGACGCACTGGGTGCGCGCCTGCCGCTGGCCGGTGGGCTGATCGTGCTCGCCTCCTTCGTGGTGCTGTTCCTGTTCACCGGCAGTGTGCTGCTGCCGCTGAAAGCTCTTGCCCTCAATACGCTTTCGCTGACCGCCGCATTCGGTGCGATGGTCTGGATCTTCCAGGACGGTCACTTGTCCAGCGTTTTCGGCAATGACGCGACCGGATATCTGGTTCCGACCATGCCGATCCTGATGTTCTGTCTCGCCTTCGGAATGTCGATGGACTACGAGGTATTCCTGCTCTCGCGCATTCGCGAGGAGTGGCTGGCGTCGGGACGCACCGCCGCGGACAACACTCGCGCGGTGGCGCTGGGTGTCGCGCGCACCGGCCGGATCTTCACCGCGGCCGCACTATTGATGGCCATCGTGATGGCCGCCATGGTGACCTCGAAGGTATCGTTCATCCAGATGATGGGCCTGGGGCTGACTTTGACGGTGCTCGCGGACGCAACGCTGATCCGCGGCGTGCTCGCGCCCGCACTCATGCGGCTGCTCGGCACCGCGAACTGGTGGGCCCCCGCGCCACTCGCTGAGCTGCATACCAAGATCGGCCTGAGTGAGGGCGAAACCGTGCCTGGCACAACCGAATCCGATAAACACCAACTAGCCGGACGAAGGTGAATTTTACCCGCAGGCAGCGTTCGGCACGTGGCTCCGGTGCGGAGCTACGCGCCGAAATCCTTGACGCCACAAAGAAACTGCTGGCCGATGCCGGTCACGTCGACGGGGTTTCGATCCGGGAGATCGCCAAGATCGTCGGTGTCACCCCGCCGTCGATCTACCGCCATTTCGCCGACAAGGATCAGCTGATCGAGTCGGTGGTGGCCCAGGTCTTCGAAGATCTGGACGCGGAAATGCTGGCCGTATCCGATCCGAACGATTCGCCGATGGAGCGTCTGCGTCAACAGGGCCTGGCATATGTCCGCTTCGCCAGGGAGCATCCGGAGCAGTACCGCTTGGCCATGACGCCCGGCGAGACGGCGGGCGCGGTCGACCAGGTGCTGACCAGCAGCGCCTTCGCCCATCTCGCGGCCACGGTCACCGAGTGCATGAACCTCGGCGTGGTCACGCCGGGTGACCCGGTGCCGGTCGTCTTGGAGTTGTGGTCGACCGCGCACGGCGTCGCCTCGCTGCTGATCGCGAAACCCTATCTGCCGTGGGGAGATGTGGAGGCTTTCGCCGATCGCATACTGCGCTCGATCTGCGTCGGGCGGGTCGTCATCGATAACGTGCTCGGCGAAGACGTGTCCCCCGACGCCGTCGCCGAGTGGGCGGTGGCGAACCGGCGGGTGCCCTGAGCCGTGCACAGCGCCGTGAAGGCGCGGGTGGCGGCCACTGTGCGCACCGCATGGGAGATCTGCCAACGGCCACGGATGGTTGCCCAGCCACCAGGCGGCATGGTGACGATCCAGTCGCTCTGCAGCACGTTGACCGCAAAGCTGCTGGTACGCAGGCTCACCCACGCCAAACCACTGCCGACCACCGCCTGCTCGGCCTACCTGTTCCGGTCGCGGCGGAATCGGGACGGCTGTGCGTCGAGCGGGTCGTCGATATTGATGGCCAAGAGGGCGACGAGTCGTCGCATATCACGCTTACCTGCCAGTTTCGCGAATGCGAAGACCGCATCGCCCACGGCGCGTGGGTGCAGGAATGCCGCGGAGGCACCGTCGAGGGCGTCGGCAAGGGCGTCCGGTGGAACTCCATCCAGCGGCAGGAACCTGGTAGCCAATTGGTGGGGGTATCGGAACGGGACCGGCTATCCGACGGTGGGACCAGTAACGGCGGGATCAGTACTCGAGGTCGGTCCAACTGAGTGAGATGGGAAAGGGGTACGGGAGTGTGATCTCGGGGTCGACTTTCGGCGACCACTCACCAACCTGGGCGTATTGGCGTGGCCGCAGGGGTGTGACGCCCTCGGGAAGGTCGCTCGGAGTTGCCAGCACGTAGGTCAGTATCGTATCGATCCGGCGGCCTTCTCGGTCCAGCAGGACTTCCCAATATTCACTGATGCCCGCTTCGGCGTAGCGTGCCTGCTTCGCGAGCATCTGGCCGATGTGATTGGACGGCGACAGGACTTCGCCGACGATCAGCACGGTCTCGGCGAAGATTGGTTTCCAAGGCTCTTCCGGGCAGCGGTAGACCATGAAATCAGGGGCGAGGAAGTCATCCTTGGTGTGGCTGAGAAAGACATTGGTTTCAGTGTCCACCTGCCAGCATTCACTCGACCGCGCCCGCATGCTGTCGCGTGCGCATACCTCGAGGGCGTTGCGCATCCGAGTGGCGAATCGCCGGTGCTCCGGCGGTCCTGTCCTGACCCAGACCGGTTTGCCCTTGACCAGCTCGATTCGCTCTGCCTGTCCGACGGGTAGTGCGTTGAGCTCGTCCCACGTCATACGTTCAGGAAGCGGGGAATCGGTCACTGGATTGGACAATTTGATGGCCTCCCCCGGTACGCACCCCACTGGTGACGACAAGACTACTGGCTCCCTCCCCGCTCAGTTTGCAGTGCATCGTCAACCGGGTTTGCGTCGGTCGATGCACTGGAACAGGCGAGTCGGGTTCCCTGAGGAGCGGCCGGAACTGTAGGGTCTCGAAATTCGTGGCCACCACCAAGTCTCCGTGACCTGCGACTTATCCTGTCGTCTCAAACTGCGGCCATTTACAGCAAGTAGTGCATAGCGTGCTCGCTGTCATCGGGGGCGGCGCGTTTGCGATGGTCGGGGTGGCGTGTGTGGCCGGTCGATCGGCCGCGGCGCCACCGGTCCCGCCGCGAAACGCTGCCGCTCGCGTCCGGTCGAATGGCGAAAGGCGTGGACGTGCGGTCCGCCCGACCAACCGTGCACCCTGGCCGAGTGAGGTGTCTGCTCCGTGGTTCTACACGCCCGACAGCAGTTCAAGAGAACGTCTTGTGCGGAACGCCCACGGTCAGACCGCCATCGATGACGAATTCAGCCCCCGTCGAATAGGACGACTCATCGCTGGCCAGATAGGTCACCAGTGCCGACACCTCGGACGGATCAGCGGCGCGCCCCAGCGGGATCTGCAGGAAGTCCTCTGGAATGCCGTCGGTCATCGGCGTGCGGATCAACCCTGGATGAATCGAGTTCACTCGAATTCCATACTGCGCCAACTCGAGTGCGGTCGACTTGGTGAGTCCACGGACCGCGAATTTGGTGGCGGTGTACCCGTGCAGGCCGGGGCTGCCGCGCATCCCCTCGACCGAGGAGATATTGACGACCGAACCCCCGCCCGCCTCGATCATCGCGGGGGTCGCGGCCTGCATGCCGAGGAAGGTGCCGGTCAGATTGATATCGATGATCCTCTGCCACTCGGACAATTCGAAGTCGACGAGCAGGTTGCCATTGACGATCCCCGCATTGTTCACCAGGACATTCAGCGCACCGAAGCGCTGCACGGCCTCGGCGACCGCATCCTGCCAATGCTGCTTTTCGCGCACGTCGAGGTGGACGTAGGCGGCATTGTCGCCGATTTCCTTGGCCAGGGCCGCGCCCTCCTCGTCGAGAATGTCGCCGAGCACCACCCGCGCGTCCTCGGCCACCAGTGCCCGCGCGTGCGCGGCGCCCATGCCCCGCGCACCGCCGCTGATCAGTGCCACCTTGCCGGTCAACCGCCGCATCGCGGCCTCCTCTCGATCCCGTCGACTTGCGGAAACACGTTACAGACAATTGCCGGTCGAAACCGAGTCCTGTGGCATCATCGTTGTAGAACGCGTTCTAATAATGCTGCGCGAGGAGGCCGCCGATGACGAATCCGAATCCCGCGGTGGTGGCCATGCGGCGGTTCTCCCGGCGTTCGGGGGTACCCGATATCGCGCAGGTGCCCGGCGGGCGGCTCGTCGAGCTGCCGGGGCGCGGGCGCACCTATGTCGTTGATATTCCGGGCCCCGAGGGCGCACCGACCCTGATCCTGCTGCACGCCACTGCCTGCACGGGCTACCTGACCTGGTTTCCGGCGCTCGACGCGCTGGCCGAACGTTACCGGGTGATCGTCTTCGATCAGCGCTGGCACGGCCGCGGTATCCGCTCGCAGCGGTTCTCGGTACAGGACTGTGCCGACGACGTCGTCGCGGTGGCGGATGCGCTCAATATCGAGCGGGCGATCCTGGCCGGATACTCCCTCGGCGGTGTCGTGGCATTGCTTGCCGCACAACGGCATTCGGATCGGGTGAGTGGTCTGGTGCTGTGCGCGACGCCGTATCGGTTCCAGGAGAAGTTGCGCGAGCGCGCATTTCATCTCACCTTCGGCGCATTGGCCGGAGCCATTGGTCCCTATTCGTACCGCCGTGCCGCGGAGTACGTGGGCCGGCTACCCGAATTACCGGAGCACACTTGGGCCCCGGGAAAGCTGAATCGCTGGGCGCTCACCGAATTTCGCAGCAGCAGTGGTTGGGCAATGGCGCAGGTCATCGCCGAGGTCGGCCGATTCGATGCGACCGCTTGGCTTTCCGAGCTGAAGATGCCGACCGCCGTCGTGATCACGACACGGGACCGTGCGATTCCGGTCTATCGGCAATTGGAGATGGCGACCACGATTCCCGGTGCGAGCATGCATCTGGTCAAGGCCGGTCACGCATCCTGCGTGCTCGAGGCCGATCGCTTCGTGCCGGTACTGCTGGAGGCTTGCGCCGCCGTTGCCGCAAGGCAGAAATAGACTTCGAATGCGGCCCTGCCCGGCGGCGATGGCGAACAGGCAGCGGGGGGCATCAGCCCAGATCACGTGCCGCGGTCAGTAATTCATCGACGACACCTGGGACCGCGTCGGCGATCGCCTGCAGGTCGGGCACCAGTTCTCGGCACGCGATGAATCCGAAGTCCAGATCACTGTTATTGGACAGCACTGTCACGGTCAGTCCCGCGCCGTGGAAAACCGGCCCGAACGGATACATCCCCTCGACCTGAAGGCCGAGGAAATACAACGGCATCGGCGGGCCCGGCACATTCGACACCACCAGGTTGTGCACCACCGGATGCAGCTCGGCCAGCTTCATCGACGAGTAGACGCGCGCGGCCAACTGAAAGGTGTTCGGCGGAGCGTACTTCGACCAGTCCATCAGGAAATCCGCGCCGACGAATTCGTGTTCCTGTTTGGCGTCGCGGTTGGCCTCGGACACCTGCCGCAGTCGCTTCACCGGATCGGCGATATCGGTGCCGAGCTGGGTGAACAGCGAGGAGACCTTGTTGATGCCCGCGGTGTGCCGGGAAGCATCGTGCACCGACACCGGCACCGAGGCGATCAGCGATTTGTCGGGCAGCTCGTCGTGCTTCTCCAGATAGGTGCGCAGCACACCCGCCACGATGGTCAGGACGACATCGTTGATTTTCACATCGAAGGCGGTCTTGATTTCCTTGATCGCGGCGAGCTCGGCCTCGGCGCAGGCCACCACACGATCCGGGCTGATCGCGCCGTTGAACGGGGTACGTGGTGCGGTCAGCGGTAAGGCCATGCCCGCCTGGCTGTTTCGGCGTCGCTTCGCGAAACCGGCAACCATGCCAAGGGTTTTCGGCACCATGCCGACCAGACCGAGCTTGTTGGGCAGGTTCAGTACCGCCTCGGTCGCCAGCTTCAAGTCACTGGGCTGCGGCTCGGCATGCCACTCCTCGGCCGGTTCGGGCTCGCTGAGACCTGGCACCAGATCGCACAGATGCATCATCATGTTGGCGCCGGTAATGCCGTCCACGGCAGCGTGGTGGTACTTGCAGATCACCGCCAGTTTGCCGTCCGTCAGGTGCTCCACCACGCTCATCTCCCACAGCGGGCGGCTGCGATCCATCGGCACGCTGGCGATCTCGCCGACCAGGTCGGTGACTTCCCTGCGTTCCAATGGGCGCGGCGTTTCGATGCGTCGGATGTGGTGGTCCAGGTCGAAATCCGGGTCTTCCACCCACACCGGATGATCGAGATTGAACGGCACCTCGTGGATTCGCCGCCGCATCTGCGGGATCAGCGGCAGCCTGCGGCCGAGTTCTGCCTTGAATTTTTCGAAGGTGTAGTGCGCGCCCCCTGCGGCGGGATCCAGGATCAGCAGTGCACAGACGTGCAGGTGCTGGGTCCCGGTCTCGAGGTACAGGAAGCTGGCATCCAATCCGGTGAGTCGCTCCATAGCCAAAGACTACTAGAACGCGTTCTAGTAATACTGCCGGATCGCGGGGATCTTGGTCGCAGTGGAGCTTTCTATTGTCAAGCATGCTTTCGGCGCCATACCCCGCTGGCTACGCTGCCCGAGGGCGAGCGGATGTTCTGCGCCGCACGTGTGAAACTCACCTGAGCGTCTGAGGTGTGCCTGCGATTTCGGCCTCGATCGCCGCAACTCGCTCGGCACCGATACCCCACGGGTGCTCGACGCCCACCTTGCTGTCGAGATCCCAGAGCACGCACGTCTCGCCCGGCTTTGCGACCATCGACCACGCGACGACCGTGCGGCCGAGTTGCTCGCTCATGGAGCCGTGCGAAATACCCTTCGTCGCAACGCCTTCCGGGAAGTGGTGGAGGAAACGGCGGTACGCCGCGGTGCAGAATGCGGCATACATTTCTGTGCAAAGAATGAATCCGTGCCAGGCCTCGTCGACCGCATGGGACGGCATACCGATGACCTGACCGTCGCGCATGGCCGCGCCGCAGCAGCGCAGCCACTGGCGCAGCCCGGTTTCCACCAGTTCCCGCGGCTGCCATGGGCTGGTTTTGTAAACCGCGTCGGGAAATTCGAGGGCGGCCACCATCCGGCCGACATCGCTCAGGTCGATTCGGCGCTGGGTACGGTTTCGTAAGAAGGCCACGATTCACCCTACGGCGAATGGGTGATTGTTCGGCGAGCCGTTGCTTTTCGTGGGTTCAGTGTGGGGGAGTAGGCCTATACCATTTCGGAATGGCGGTTTTCCTCGTTGTACTGCTGCTGATCATCCTCTTGGTCGGTGGTGGCATCACGGCACTGGTCGTATTTCTGATCACGCGCGCGACCAACAGGGCAGTGCAGCACGGGCAGCGGGGGCAGCGGGGGTATGGGGGCTCCGGCGACTCGCCCTGGGCTTACGGGGCCGCCGGGTTCGATTCGGGGATGGGTTTCGATCCGGGCAGTGGTGGTGGCGGTTATGGGCACGGCCACGGTCACGGCCATGATCACGGGCACGGGCATGGTCACGATGGTGGCAGCGGCAGCAGCTGTGGTGGGGGTAGCAGCTGCGGTGGCGGGAGTAGTAGCTGCGGCGGTGGCGGGAGCAGTTGTGGTGGCGGCGGGAGCAGCTGCGGCGGTGGCGGGTCCTGAATGCTGGCTGCTGGTCTTCCTGATTACGGTCCTGCGGGCTCGCCGGGTTCGTGCTGCTGGTGACCAGCTTGCCGAGTCGGACGCCGCGGCGCGGGGTCGGGTGGATCGGAGGCCCAGTTCTTCGTCCTAGGATGCCGGTGATGCGGGCGGCAATGACTCGGAAAGTGGGGTAGCTGTGGCGGGGCGGGGCAGCAGTCGCGGCGGCTGTGGTGGTGGCAGCTGCGGCGGGGGAGGTTCCTGATCGCACCGCGCGGTGCGGTCGGAGATGCGAGTGGCTATCGGTCATTTGCGCGACGGCGGCAGTCGGGGGTGCCGCAACAGGCGAGGCCCTGGCCTCGCGCCGACGTCGGTTGGTCTGCGGATATGTTGGCGCCGTGGGTGAGTTCGATTCCCGGTCGGCCGCAATTCCGCGCTCAGCGCAATTTGGTGCGCTCGACTTGACCTCAACTCTGCTCGAGGTTCCAGGCTGGTCCATGTCGGATCGAGTCAGGAATTGATGGAGGTTGTCATGCGCGCTGTACATGCTGCGGAATTCGGTGGGCCCGAGGTTCTTTCGGTGCGTGAGGTGCCGGAGCCGGTTGCCGGACCGGGACAGGTGGTCGTCGATGTAGCGGCCGCTGATGTCATGTTCCTTGATGTCCAGCTCCGAAGCGGTTGGGGCACCGAGTTTTTCCAGCTCGAACCACCGTATGTGCCCGGTGGCGCGGTCGCCGGGGTAGTTACTTCGGTCGGTCCGGAGGTCGACCCGAGCTGGGTCGGCAAGCGCGTTGTCACCGATACCGCCGCGAGCGGCATCGGAGGCGGTCAGCCGGTAGGTGGTTATGCAGAGCGGGCACTTGCCAAGGCGGAAACCCTGGTCGCTGTGCCCGAGGAACTCAGCCTGTCGGCGGCGGTGGCGCTCGCCCACGACGGAAAGACCGCGCTCGCCATCTTCGACCGAGCCGCGATCCAATCCGGTGAGTGGGTGCTCATCACCGCGGCAGGTGGGGGATTGGGCACCCTGCTGATTCAGCTCGCCCGCGCGGCCGGAGCAAATGTCATTGCCGCGGCTCGTGGCAGCGCCAAACTGGAGCTCGCGGCACGACTCGGCGCGAATGCGGTCGTCGACTACTCCGAGTCCGATTGGCCTGCGCAGGCCCGCGCGGCGAGCGGTGGAGCCGGTGCGAACGTTGTATTGGACGGTGCGGGCGGCGAATTAGGTGCCGGCGCGATCGAAGCCGCCGCCGACGGCGGGCGTTTCATCGGATACGGCGCTGCCGCAGGACAATTTGCCGACTTCGATCGAGAAGCCGTGGCGGCGCGTGGAATCGACGTGCTCGGGCTGTTCGATCTGACCGGAAAAGGCGATATCGATTGGCTCGCCTTGACCGGACGTTCGCTCGCCGAGGCGGCGGCCGGTCGCCTGGAAGTCGTTATCGGCCAGTCCTTTCCGCTCGAACAAGCCGATCGCGCGCATGTGGCAATTGAATCGCGAACCGCCATCGGACGCACACTTCTTACGGTCTGAACGGCCTACCGAGACAAATTGTCTCGGTACCTGCGAGTACCTATTTTGAGCACTAGCGTCCCCCGGGTGGAAACGCTGGTTATCGTTGTCGTCGTCCTAATTGTGCTCGGCCTGGTCTCTCTCATCGTGCAGTGGGCCAGCCGCCCGCCGCAGAGCGAGTCCGCTTGGGACCGTGGCGATGTCGACGGCTACGAGGCTTGGGAAGCCGACTGAACTCAGCGGACCGGAGTCAGCACCACCACCGCGATCGGCCGCTTGGTCATCTTCTGGTACTCGCTGTAGCGCCCCTGGTTGACCTTGTCGACAATCGCCCAGCGCCGCGCATAATCCGGATCGTCGGGCAGCGTCGCCCGCGCGATCACCGCTACCTTGCGTCGCCCGACCTGAATCTCGCACCCCGGCTTCGCCTTCACATTCGCCAACCACCCCGGTGGCCGCGGCGACCCACCATTCGACGCGGTCACCAAATAATCCGCCCCATCCCGCCCATACGTCAGCGCCGACGTCCGCGCCTGCCCTGTCTTTCGCCCCACCGTCCGCAACAACAACGTCGGATTCCCGAACAACACCCGATGCCCCACCACCCCGCCACTCTTCTCATAAACCCACTGATGCACCTTCAGCACATTCGCAAACAAACTTGCCACAGCCCACCCTCCAGCCAGTTCCCGGGATACACCCCCACCCTATCCACCCCGCATCCCCACCGTCCGCCACCACGCCGCCCCCATCCGAGTGGTGCCCACCCAACCCCACCCGGTACCATCCCCAACGCTGTCGGTATCCACCACACACGGGGCGGTAGCTCAGTCGGTTAGAGCCGTGGACTCATAATCCATTGGTCGCGGGTTCGAGCCCCGCCCGCCCCACAAACCCCCTCTGAGCAGGGGGTTTTTGTTTTTCTGGAGAGGTTTCGATCTAGAACAGCGCTCTTCCACGAATAGATTATTGCGGTAGCATCGGGCGGTATGGGGACCGTTTCGCTCGACGACATCCGTGAGTTGCGCGACGACTTCGCGACGGAGCTGAGGCGGAAGAACCGCGCCAAGAAGACGGTCGACGTCTACCTGGTCCACATCGGCTACTTCGCCGACTACCTCATCTCCGAAGGTCTCCCGACGGACGCACCCGAGATCACCCGTGACCACATCGGCGGGTACATCGAGACACTGCTGACGAGGACGAACCGCCGCACCGGTGAACCGCTGTCACCGCAGTACGCGCGCAGTCAATATCGGAGCCTTCAGCAGTTCTTCAAATACCTTGCGGCCGAGGAGATCATCGACTCCGACCCGTTCGACAAGCTGAGTCTGCCGGACGCTCCGGACAAGCTCGTGCCGGTACCGAGTCTCGAATCCCTGCGCGCCCTGCTCGACCAGTGCGCCGGAACCGACTTCGATTCGCGGCGGGACAACGCGATCATCCGTCTGTTCGCGGACACGGGGTGTCGTTGCGGTGAGGTCGCCAACCTCGGTCTGGACGATCTCGATTTCGAGGAAGACAGTGCGCTGGTCGTCGGCAAGGGTGGCCGGCCGCGATCGTCACCGTTCGGCGACAAGACGCGCATCGCGCTGCGGCGGTACCTGCGGGCCCGCAACCAGCATCCGTTCGCGAAGAAGAGCGATCGGTTGTGGCTCGGTCGGCAGGGGCCGATGACCGACCACGGCATACGGCAGATGTTGGAACGCCGCGCCCAGGCCGCGGGCATCGACCACATTCACCCACACATGTTGCGCCACTGGTTCGCCCACAACTGGCTCGCCAACGGCGGCCAGGAGCAGGACCTCATGATGCTGGCCGGATGGCGCTCGAGGCAGATGCTCGATCGATACGGCAAGTCCGTTGCCGACGAACGCGCAAAAGCAGCCCACCGCCGAGCGCGTCTCGGGGACAAGCTATGAGATACCCGTACAGCGACGGGTACGAGTTGGGTTTGACGACTGGCCATCGCCCTCAGAGCGGCTACCGTGGCGACATGGCTGCAGAGCTTCTGGAATGGGCCGAACGGACCGCGCAAAACCTGCTGAGCGACCTCCCCACACGACTCGCGCATGTCGCGGGCGTCGCGCGTCAAGCTGAGCTTGTTGCAGGCTTGGTCGATGATGGCGACCTGCTTATCGCCGCCGCTTGGCTGCACGATGTAGGTTATTCGCCGCAGTTGGTGCGCACAGGGTTTCATCCTGTTGACGGTGCGGAGTTTCTTCGGGACCAGGGGGCGCCACCCCGGCTGTGCGCGCTCGTGGCACATCACTCATGCGCACGAGTCGAGGCGCGGAACCGCGAGGTTCCCTTGCCGTGGTCGGACGAGTGCAGTCCGCTTCGCGATGCCCTTTGGTGGGCTGACATGACCACCACGCCGACTGGCGATACTACCGATATTTCAAGCCGCCTCGCCGAAGTGTGCGAGCGCTATGGACCAGACCACGTCGTCTCGCGTTCCGTAACCGAGGCTGCGCCGGAACTGTTGGCCGCAGGCGCGCGGACCATGGAGGCTGCTCATCGCTCCGGTAAATGGTCACCGCGGAGCGCGAGGACGAGGTCGGGCAGGGCCATACGTCAGGATTGATGAGATCGTGGGAGTTCGAACTCGATGGAAGGAACAGGTAGAGACGTGATCCGTGCTGTGGTTTTCGATGTGGGCGAAACGCTGATCGACGAAACCCGGGAATATGGAACTTGGGCTGACTGGTTGGGGGTGCCGCGGCACACGTTCGCTGCAGTTTTCGGAGCCGTCATTGCGTCCGGCCTCGACTACCGCGAGACCTTCCAGGTATTTCGTCCTGGGTTCGATCTCGACCTCGAGCGGCAGGCGCGGGCTGATGCTGGCCAGCCTGAGTGGTTCGGAGAAGACGACCTGTACCCCGACGTGAGGCCTGCACTGTCGAAGCTCCGCGAGATGGGCGTGTGGGTAGGAGTCGTCGGTAATCAGACAGTCCGCGCCGGGGGTCTACTGCGCGGGCTGGATCTACCCACCGATTTCATTGCCACGTCGGATGATTGGGGAATCCAGAAGCCAGACCCCGAGTTCTTCCACAAGGTAATCGAGGCGGCGGGCTGCGCCGCGGCTGAAATTGTTTATGTGGGGGATCGGATCGACAACGACGTAGCACCAGCAAAGCGAGTCGGGATGCGGACTGCGTACATACAGCGCGGCCCGTGGGGTTGGATCCATCGCGAAAAAGAAGAGGTCACGGACCTCTCCGATTGGAGAATCCGTGACCTCAACGAGCTTCCGGGAATCGTCGGCGTTGAGAACGTGGCGACGTAGCACTACAACTAACTGATCAGTGAGTTCACCGTTGTGTGCCAGTCGTATAGACGTTCGTCCAGCGCGCGGACCGCGGGCAACGAGTCCCACTGACGAAGTGACTGCCGCACAGCCTTGATTCGATCAAGCGCGGTGGCGTACCAATTCCGGGCGAGGAGGTCGAGTGCTTCCTCGAGAAGTCCGCACGCGGCTTCTGGGTTCTTCTCCAGAACATATGCAGCAGCGGCATCTGCGAGGTAGATCGGTTTCTGTTTGACCTCTTCCGGAGGCAGATCGCCGATGACGCTCACCAGCGTCTCGCGCGCTTCACGGCCTCGCCCGGCAGTCAGTAGCGTGTTGCCCTTGAAGCCAGCCAGTCGGGTTGGCGAAAACCAGTCCATCCACGACGGAGACGGATCAGTCTCGGAGCTGTAGCTCTTGTATGCATCTTCGGCGTGGTGAATCAGCGTCAGCGCGCGTCGCGTATCTCCGAACCGGGTTTCAACCTCAGCCTCGACAGCGTCAAGCCATGCTGTGAATTCGGCATTCGCGCCGCCGCGCCGCGCGAAGGCTCGGGCAGCGCGGAGTCGTTCACGCGCTTCCTCCGCGCGTGCCGGTTCGCCGGAGAAGGCGGGCGCGAATGCCATGTGTGCGAGCGCCGCCGCGCCGAGGAGGGAGTCGGACGCCTCGTGCGCGGCCTGGAGAGCGAGAACGAGGCTTGTGTGCGCTGACTCTGGCTGCTGAAGGTCAAAGAACTCCAACCTGCCAGCGAGCAAGTTTGATTCTGAAACCGCACGGGCGAGGACCTCTTTCGCAGTGCCAGGCACCTGTGGCAGGAGGTCGATCCCGAGCTGCGCGTGCTCAGCAACAAGCCGATGAAGGCGCGCTGCGGGGATGGACCAATACATGTGGCGATGCGAGACAGTCACGGTTGCGAAATCCGTTGCAACAGAAGGTGGAAGCTGATGCGACGCCGCGTTGTGTAGGCGTTGACTGGCTGAGACTCGGGGCTCAGGCAGCCCACTGCGATCGGTTGCTTGGCGTTCATCTGCCCATGGAGGGGTGAATCCAAGCTCGGTGATCGGGCGTCGAAACAGCGCCTCAAGGGCCGACACGTGATCGTGGTGAGGCCATGGCGGTTCCGCCGATTCCCATCTACGCACGGTCCGGGGAGCGACCTCGGCCCGCAGCCCGATCTCGCGGGCCGTGTCAGTCAGCGCCTTCGCCAGATCGGCTTGAGACCTGATGCCGAGGGCCTGCCTGGCGGCGCGAAGTGCTGCGTTACCTGCGGTTGACATGAGGACAGTCTAGTGCCTTCGAGCGGCCGTTGCAGCAAAAGCGGCCGTGATTTGTCCCATCAATGGCCCATATTTTGGCCTTTAATAGGACTTTGTGTCGAGAGAGTCTGTCTTGGAAGAACTTTCCGGATTTACCAGGAGGACTCTCGATGACAATCAATCTCCCTTCTATCCAGGTCCCTGAGGACCTCATCACTGTCAGGACCGCGGCGTCCCTTGTCGACGTCGACGCCAAAACCATCAAGAACTGGATCAAGGCTGGTGACCTCCAGGGATGGCTGGTCAACGGTCGCCGGTGGCGCGTTCGTCGCGCGGCGGTGCTTGCTCTCGTTCAACCGGTTGATGCGCCTACTTCCGTCGCTGGTGGTGCGGCATGAGCACCCCGGTCGAGAGGACATTGCAGGCGCGGATCGCCGCGCACGAATCCTGGGCAAAGACATCGGATCGAGCCGCCCGGACGGCGAAGGCCCGCGATGCGCTGCTGACCAAATTCGATCGCCTCGTTGATCCCGATGGGCTGCTCAGCCCGGAAGAGCGGGCTTACCGAGCGGCGCAGGCGCGGAAGGCTCATTACACCCGGCTGGCGTTGAGGTCGGCTCAGGCTCGTCGGCGTCGTGGTAGCAGCGGCCGCCGCCAAGGCGGTGAATCATGATGCGCGCCCGGAGTTTTGGTGTCGCACCGGACGTAGTCACCGATCCGTTCGAGGGTCTTGACCCATTCGTGCGACAAGCACTGGTGGTATGGCAATCGCTGACGGCTGAGCAGCGTGATTACGCAATGGGTTTCGTGTGTGGCTGGGCGCCGGATGTAGTTCTCTCCGCTGCGCAGAGGGCCATCGACATCACTGAGGTCGATGAGCAGCTGATGCGACTTGGGGCCGCCGATAACGACGACCGGGTCGTGCGTGTCATCGAGGGCGGTGATTCATGATGCGCGCCAGGACATTTGGCTTCGCGGTCGCGGCCGTATCGATCACTTATCTGCTGTTGACACAGCCCGAGGTTGTCGGGGTTGCGGTGATGCTCCTGGTCCTGGTGGCCGTGTGGCGATTCCGTCCGCGGATGGGGGTGCGGCGATGAACGAGCCGTTCCATGATCCGGTCGAGTTGCTGGATGAGTTGGATTCGATCATCCAGGCACATGAGCTGTTGCGGCAGCGCACGATCGCATTGCAGGCCCGCTACCGGGCGTTGGAGCCTCACGCGGAGCGGTACAACAATCCGCCACCAAGCGCCGATCGGAGGCCGATCGAGGAGTACGGCAGCGTCAACGTCAAGTACACCGCGATCCGGCTTGGCGATGCGGTCGACAGCATGGCCGGAGTGCCGGAGTTCCACTTGCATCCGGCTCGTGGGTTGGCGGAGAAGGTCCGCGAGTACCCACAGCCGGAGCGAGACCAGCCCGCTGGGACGACCGCACCGACCTCGGCCCTCGCCACGGGCACAGGACACACTCTCGCGGACCTGGTCAATGGTCATGAGCGGGATGAGCGGGACGGGGCCGAGCGGTGATCGGGCCGGTGGTGAAGACCGATGCTCAGGTCGCTCGCGCGGGTGGGCAGTTGTTTGGGCTGCTGCCGCCGCTGGTGCGGCTCGGGCTGCTGATGTTCGGTCTGTTGATCGCGTTCGCGGCTTGTGGGAAGGCGTGGATCGATTACCAGGATTACGTGCCGTCGCCGAATGTGTGCCGCCGTGACCAGGTAGCGCATGCCTCGGAGTTGGGTTGTGTTCCGCCGCAGGATATTCCGTCTCCTACGGGGTGGCGGCGATGACCGGGCAGCCAACCGAGGGCGGTATCCCGGTTTACCAGTGGCGTTGCGCGCCTTCGCATTTGCGGACTCGTCGCCAGCTCGAGGCGGAGGGTTTGCGCCGGAACGGTCAGGACATTGCGGGCAAGATCCCGTTCCGCCGTTATGGGCGTGAGCAGGTGGCGCACCTGTACGACATCAATCTTGCCGCCACCAAGCGGCAGGCGACGCCCGCGCAGCTGGCCGCTTTGGAGAAGGCGACTCGTGAGCACCAGTTGCGCGCGGCGGAACGTCACGGCGTGGATCGCGCCGAGTTCGAGCAGGTCGGGGATCCGGGTCCGGGCTGGAACACATCCACCAGTGCTCTCGCGGGCTACAAGGCCACAGGCAATGCCTTGGCTGACTCGCTCGCGCGTGGCGCCGAACGAGAGGGGATGGATCGATGAGCATTCGATTTTCGCCGCGCGACATGGTCGGACTGACGATCTTGGCCGAGATGTACGGCGCACCAATGGATGTGGTTGCCGAGATGCTGGGCGTGAGTAGCTCGCGGACGTATCGCATCGTCTCGAAGTGGGCTGCTGCCAGCATGATCAGTGACAAACGGCTGCGTCCGGTGTTGGGGCCGGCGTGGATCTTTCCGACGAAGTCGTCAGCGGAAGCTTTGTTGGGACGGCCGGTCCGCTACTGGGTGCCCACTCCGAAGATGGCCGCTCACACCAAAGCTGTATTCCAGCTGCGCCTGACGTTGACCGGGATGGATCTGGATCGCTGGATCTCTGAACGGCAGCTGCGGTCGGAGGTCGGTCTTCTGAAGGCCGGGCAGCCGCGTCCGCACATCCACGACGGCCGTTACGTCACCGCTGCTGGTGATTTGTGGGCGGTCGAGGTCGAGCTGACCGCGAAAAGCATTGCTGCGGCGCGTACTTCGGTGGCGCAGGCGCTGCAGGTGGCCGAGCGCGCCGACTGTGCGGGCCTGACCTTCTACTGCCGTGGTGAGGCGACCAAGAACGTGATCCGTACCGCGGCGGCCGGTCTGGATCTGTCGAACGGGCCGAAGTTGATGCTCACCGATTTGGACGAGGTGCTGGCCAAGAAGCACGCCGAGTCGTCCTCGAACGCTTCGCGACCCGGGCTCCGGGTGATCGCGGGCGGTGCCGTTGATCACGAAATTCCCCAGGTCGCAGACCGCAACGATGGAAAGGCGGTCTGATCATGACCTGCACTCCGATGATTACCCCGGTCGATTGCGCCCCATACGCACCGACCCCAGCCGCTTCCCCGACACCGACTCCGGCGCCGGATCCGGGGATTCATGTCGAGCCGAAGATGCCGCCGATCGGGTTGCATCATGACCCGCTGGGTTGGTTGCCGGACTTTTCGTCGTGGACGTGGGACAGCGTGGGCGATGGTGCGCTGTTGGGTGCGGCGGTCTTGGTGACGGTCCTGTTGGGCACGGTGGCGATCCTGGTTCCGGCGACCATGCTGGGCTGGAAACCGCAACGGCTCCGGAACTGGCTGCTCGCCAGCGTGCTGGCGATGCCCGGTGCCGCGGCGTTGTGGGCGTGGGACGTGTTCGCACCGCTGCACGACTTCGCGCAGGCCGCAACCGATTTCATGGCGGGTCACTATGTCGGTGGTCTGCTGGGGATGGCGTCGCTGCTGATTCCGGTGTCGTGGTTGACCGCGACCATCGCCCACACCAACCGGCGCGTGCAGCTGGCCACGGTCGGGTTGAAGTCCCCGGCCCGCACGGAGCGGGCGTTGTGGGCCCAGGCCCAGCGTGAGCAGCGTGGGGCGGCCCGGTTGTCGCGGCGGCGGTTGCCGTTCACGACGGGTGGGTTGAATCCGGAGTTGGTGATCGGGCGTTTGGCGGTGGAGACCGATCAGGCCCCGCCGTCGTCGGTGCTGCGTCAGCTGGTGGGCCGCACCGAGACCCGGTTGATCCTGCCGTGGATCAACGTGGCCGAGCACATGACCTCGGTGGCTTCCAGCGGTTCGGGCAAGACGACGTTGATGGTGCGGGTGTTGGTGTCGTGGTTCGTCACGACGTGGACGCGGCATCGGCAGTGGTGGCGCCTGGATCGTCCGGGGCGGCCGCTGGTGATCGTGGTGGACTGCAACGGCGGTCCGGAGTCGCGCAAGGTCGCGGCGCGGATGCGGAAGTGGTTCCGCGGTATGGGTGTTCGGGCCGATCGTATCGGTGTGTTTCCCGATGATGTGTCGCTGGGCATGTGGAACGCGAGTGTCGATGACCTGCGCTCGATCCTGTCGGCGATGATCTCCGGCGGCTCGACACCGACCACGGACACCGAGCGGTATTTCCACGAGATCCGCGAGACCCTCATCCACCTCATCGTGGACGCCCCGGCTCGGGTCGAGGTGATCGACGGCGTGGCGACTCCGATCGGGCACAACCCGCCGCGGTCGTGGCTGGAGTTCCTGTCGCGGTTCGACGTGGAGAAGCTGTCGAAGCTGTGGGGCGGCCATGCCGGAGAAACGCCGTGGTCGGGCGTGATGGGTGTCGACATGGAGATCGCCTCCACCATCGACGGCAAACAGCCGGTCATGAACTCCGCTCGCGCCGAGTTCGCCAACCTGTACCGGTCGCTGGGGTCGGCGTTCGACGGCGACAAGGAGCTCACCGACTTCGATGTCATCTACATCGTCTTGGAGGGCGTGAAGACCCCCGACCGTGCTCGCGCGCAGTTCGGCGCGCTGGGAACGATGTTCGAGCAGCTGGCCGACAAGCAGCACGGTCGCACCAGCCTGATGGTGGTCGATGAATTCAGCGCGGTATCCGATGGCAAGACCCGCGCGGTGAAGTGGGTCGAAAGGCTCAGGAAGGCCGGCATCGGCTCGTGGTGGATCGCCCAGTCTTGGCAGGGCTTGGGCCACGACGACGACAACCGCACGGCTTTGGTCTCGGCCGCCTCGGGTGGCTCTCTGTTGGGTCGCTCCACTGACCCGGAGACCTTGGCCAAGATCTACGGCACCCGCCCGAAATTCGAGCTGTCTCACAAGCTCGTCGGCGGTAACCGCGATGGCGATGAGGGCAACATCCAGTCCTCCGACCAGTTCCTGATTCCGCCGAACCGGCTGCGCGCCATGGCCAAAGGCGACGTGGTGCAGGTCGCTGGCGGCCGCGCCCGCTGGGGCCGGGTGAGCCCGCTCGATGATGACGAGCTCAAGCGACTGCGCCCGCTGCCCGGCATCGCCGCGATGTCCGACCCGGAAGCCGACAACGACACCGACGGTTTGGCGCCGGTGATCGACCTGACCAAGCGCCGTCCGGCCTGAAACCACCTACACGACAAGGAGTTACAAACATGGCTTCTCCGATCGAACCCGAAGATCACGGCGAAGAGCTGGGCGGACGCAGCGCCGCCGAGCAAGCCCACGAACAACAGATGCTCGACGCACTCAGCGTCGACATGGAAGGCAGCACCGCGCAGAAGCTCGCGGCGCAACTGTTGGTGCCGATCGTTCCGGACGGCGGCACAGTGGGCCGCGCCGTCGCCCCGCACGTCTCCCGGATCACCAAAACCCGTGACGGACTGAGGATCTGGGGACCAGCTATCGCGGCCACAGCGGCGGGGACAACCGCGGTGGCTGTGCTGCCTCTGCCCGGACCGCTCGCGCTGTACGTGCTGGCACTGGCGGCGTTCGCGTGGTGGCACTGCGCCGGACGACCTGGGGCGGTCGAGACGGTGCGCATGGTCGCCTACGCCCTCGCCGACACCGGCGCCTGGATCCGACGCCACATCGAGCAGCTGGCGCAACGACGCGCCCGCTACGAGACCCGTCGCACCACGCCGCCGAAGGATCGGTGATTGCGGTGGTCACGATGCGTCTGTTGTCGCTGGGTGCGGGTGTGCAGTCCACCGTGTTGGCGCTCATGGCGTGCAGCGGTGAGTTGCCGGGTCTGGACGGCGCGGTCTTCGCGGATACCGGCTGGGAACCACCGGCGGTGTACGCCCAGGTCGATCGGCTCGCTGTCGAGTTCGAGCGGGCCGGGATCCCGTTGCATCGGGTCAGTAGCGGGAATCTGCGCGTCGACACCTTGGACCCGGATCGGCGGTTCGTGTCCGTTCCGTACTTCACTCTCGCGCCCGAGGGAACGATGGTGCGCGACGAGATCACCGAAACCGACGACAACGGGCACACGGTGATTGTCAGGTACAGCGAACCGCGGCCCGCGACCCTGCGTGAGCGCCAGGGCATGGGTCGGCGGCAGTGCACGAGTGAATACAAGCTGAAGCCGATCAACCGTGCCGTGCGGATTCTGCTGGGAGCCCCGGCACCGAAGTATCGGCGGGTGCCGAAAGGGCAGGTCGCCGAGCAGTGGATCGGTTTCTCGGTCGATGAGATCCATCGAGTCAACGACCGACAGGAGAACGCCTACACCCTCAAGCGGTATCCGCTGCTTGAGCTGGGCATGTCCCGCAAGGACTGTCAGCGTTGGCTGGTCGCGGCGGGCTGGGGGCACACCGCGAAAAGCGCCTGCATCGGGTATCCGTTTCACGGCAACGCCCAGTGGCGCGATATGCGCGACAACCGGCCCGCCGAATGGGCTGACGCCGTCGAGTTCGACCGGCGGATCCGCAAGGACGGTGCCAGCGCGGCCCCGCTGAACGGGGAAGCGTTCCTGCACAGCTCCCGCGTTCCGCTCGATCAAGCACCGATCGACCGCGTGACCCGCAAGGAGTGGGCCGAACGGCAGCTCGACATCTTCGACGACCTCGCCGAACACGGCGATCCAGACGGTTGCTCACCGTACGGATGCCGATCCGGTACCCCGCTCCCAGTCAACGAGAAAGCGGCATAGCGACAGACACCCAACTCACAGACCTCGGCAGGCGGGCCGCGCCTGCCACCCAGTGAATCAGTAACCCCGATTGGAAGGAAATCCCTTGCATCACACCGAAATTCCTTTCGCGACCACCGCCCAGGTGGCTGTGGCGCGTGGCTACCTGCGGGCGTGTGTCGAGCAGAACCCGCTGTGGGAGCCCGAGCACACCGAGGAAATCAACGCCATGGACCACGACACCGTGATCGAACGGACGCTGCGGTTGTGGCCAGAAGGCTGGCGCGACTTCTGCGTCTTCTTCGCCGGTGACATTCGCAGCGCCGAAGAAGACGAGGCCGCCCACCCGGCTACGGATGAGGAAAACGACACCGGCGTCGAGTCTGTTCGCTCATGCGGGCCATGCGCGAGAGGCCTGGTGGGATGACTGCCCGTTCTGACCGCAAACCCGAAAATCCCCACCCCTTTAAGGAGATCTGATCATGTCCGATCGCAGTGTCGAAGACGAATTGGCCGCCGAGGCACGCAAGTTCAGTGCCTCGATGCAAGCCGCGATGCGTCATTACGCGCAGGCATCGAATTGGCTGGAGCGTCGCCGCGCACGCCGTGAGATCAGCCTGATCACCCGCCAGGAGGCCCGCGAGCAGCAGGCCACCCGGCAGCGGAATCTGGTGTATACCGAGCAGGCCGTCGACAAGTACAGGGTGCATGCGCTGGCGGTGTCGCAGCGTGCGAACGACCCGAACGTCGACCACGGCCGCCGTTTCCGTGATCAGCAGGTGCTGGCGCGACATCGGGCCGATATGGGGGATCTGTTGCTGCGTAACCCGCACTTGAGCGAGGTCGAGAAAGGTATCGGTCTCGACGGCCTGGACGCGGCCACAGCGTTCCCGGAATTCGAGACAGGCCGGTTGTTCAACCGCGCCTACAAGGTGAAAGGCATTGAGGCACTGCGGTATCGGGCGCACGTAGCCCGCGAGACCGCCGCGTTGCCTCACCGTGACACCGTGGCTGCCTTGCAGTGGCAAGAGGCCGACGCCCGCCAGGCCGACGAGATCAGAAACCAGCAGGAACGCGCGGTGGAGGACCCGGCTCGGTTCCGGGCAGTAGTCGGGTGGACCGACCGCAACGGGGTCACCGCGAACAGGTCGAAGTCGTTCGATAGCGAGCAAGCCGCGACGGCGTGGATGCGCAGCAACCCGGACCTGATGCTCACCTTCGGCGTGGCCGCGCACGCGCAGACCTGGGACACCCGCGACGACCGGGCACCGATCTACTCCCACAGCGGAGAACACCGCGCGGTGTGGGCGTCGCTGGCCGCGCGGGAGAAAGCCCTGGCCGGTCAACACGAGCGGCCCGCCGGACAAGCCCGCACGGACAACGATCAGGAGCCGCCACGCGCGGAACGGGATTCGTTGAAGGCCCGGCTGAATCTGTCGATCGAGCACAACAGCGAGCTGGCCGACAACAACGCCCGGCTGACACGGCAGCTGACCACAGTGAGCGCCGAACGGGATTCCTTGAAAGAACAGCTCATTGACGCCTACAGCCGCCCGGAGCTGGTCGACCACGACCAGTTGATGCAGGAACTCCAGCAGCTGCGTGGTGAGCGGGACGAGGCGGTACGCAAGCTCGCCGAACGCGCCCCGGCCGAGCAGCGCTACGGCAGCCCCGAACGCCAAGCCGAGCAGGCACGCAACCAAACACGCGAGGCGACCACATCGGCCAGCGAGCCCGCGCCACGTTCCGCGCTGGCGGACTACCAGCCCGGTCACGCGTTGGCCGATGCCGTGGCCCGCAACGGTTCCCAGCGGGACGGGGCCGAGCGGTGAGCGCCGAAACAGCCATGCCGGGCGTGCGACCGCCCGGCATGGATTGGCCCGACACCAACCTCAACTACCAGATCAAGAAGGAAGCCGAACCAATGATCGAGAATACCCGCCCCGAACTGCACGAAATCGAATCCGAGACCGAGCAGCGGATGCGCGCGGACTTCATGCACGCCGAGTCGTGCGTCGCGCGCTCGCCGGAGGACTACGACCCGGCCGATACGCTCGACTACCGCGAGTACGCGGCACCGTGGCTGAACGGTGAACAGCGGTGGATGCACGAATGGGTGTATCTGTCGGACGCGACGCAGCGGTGGCGCGATGATCCCGTCGGCGCCGAGACGAGCATGATTCAGCGCGTTGGTGTGCTGTCGGCGATCGAGGCGCGCAGCGAGGATCAGGCCCGCTACATCGCCGAGCATGGCATCGAGCGCGATGACTGGGGTCTGCTGACATCTCACTATGTGACGCGCGTGGACGAGCGCTCCGCGTCGGCTTCGGATGACCGGTTGATTCCGATGACCGATCCGCAGTACTACAGCACCGCCGAATCGGATGAGGAACGCCAGTTGCGCGCGGATTACGTCCGCCACGTCGATGAACTCAACAACGCGGCGATCACCATCGACCCCGATGACGCGGCCGGTGACGGTCCCGTGGCTGAGGGGCACGCTGATGCCGCCGACGCTATCGCCGCTCGGTGGGAAACCCACGAGTCGCGGTATTGGCGGGATGTGTGGAACCACCTGGACGGCGCGGTCACAGCGTGGGAGCGCGAACCGGACGCGATGCGGAGCGCTACCGCGCTGATCGCAGATCATCAGGCCCGCGATCCGGAGTGGATGGAACCGATCCGGTGGCGCAACTATCAGCAGGCCGCCGAGCTGACCGGCCACGGCACCTGGGCCGCCGAGCAGGGACGGCAGAGCGAGCCCGCACGAGATATGCCGTGGGCGAATCAGGCCGAAATCCGAACCAGCGCACCGGTTCCGGTGTCGTCGGCATTCGCCGCGGCTCGTACCCGCGAGCTGGCCAGCAGCGCGTCGCCGTTGGCGAACTATCAGCCGGGCAACGCACTGGCGATGGCTCTGGCAAACGCTGAGCGTGATGGAGCCGAGCGGTGAGCGCCCCGGCCATCGAGGCGACCATGCCCGCCTCCGTCGGCACAGGCCTGGCGACGTCGGCCCGGCCGGCACCGATGCGGGAGTCCGCCCCGACCGGCTCCCCGGCACCCGCTCTGCGGGTGCGGGCCAGTTCGGTGGCGGAGTCGGTGGCAGATCTGAGCGCTGAGGAGTTGGCCCAGCGGCTGATCGCGGCGCATCAGCGCACTGCCGAGCTGGAGGAGCAGCTCGCCGCAGCGGTCGCGGCCCGCGATGCTGCCGAACACGAGGCGGCGCAGCTGGAAGACCGTAACCGGGAGTTGGCCAGCGACCTGGACAACGCCCTGGATCAGCTCGACGGGCACGCCCTGCACGCCGAGCAGGAACGCCTGATCCGCACACCGGCGTGGAGCCCGTGGGCCGCGTCAACCGACCGAGAGGGATATGACCGATGACCGAGGATCTGTCGCAGTACGGCGACACTCTGTCGCCGGAGACGGCTGCCGCGTCGCGTGCTGTCGCCGACGTGTCGCCGCAGCCGACCTCGGCGGGCTGGAATGTCGCTGAGATTGTCGCGTTGCTGTCGCTTGCGGCGGTGAGCATTGCGGCGTTCTCTTGGTCCGCGATCGCTTTGCATGGGGTCGCGATGATGTCGGGTATCCCGTCCGGGTTGGCGTGGGGTGCCCCGGTCATCGTGGACGGGCCGATCGTTCAAGCCGCGTTCTCGCTGGTCGCGCTGAACCGGCGCGAGAAGATCGGCGTGAGGATCCCGGCGGCAACTCGCCGGTTCTTCTGGGCCGAGCTCGCTGCCGCTGAGCTGGTGTCTTTGGCCGGAAACGGTGTTCACGCCTGGAATGCGGACGGGCTGAAACTGCCTCAGCTGGCCGCGGCTGCGGTCGCGGGTGCGGCCCCGGTCGCCGCGCTGGCCGTCACTCACGCTCTGACGGCTCTGATGGAGGTCCCCCGCGCCGCGACAACCGAGGCGACAGATGCCGCCCATGTCGCGACAGCGGGCGACACCGATGCGACAGCGAGCGACACCAGCGCGACACCGGGCGAGACGCAGGCGACAGCGGAGCAGTCCGACCCGACTGCCGAGCGCGACAGCGAAGTGTGGCGGCTGCACAAGGCCGGGCTTTCCTACCGCGAAATCGCTCCGGCTGTCGGCCTGCACCACGGATCTGTCGGCCGGATCGTCGCCCGCATCAAGGCCGAGCAGGAACCGGCCACCGGCCAGAACCTGCGCTTGGTCGCGAGCGGAACCACTCAACTCGCATTGCCAAGGGGTAACTGAAATGTCGAACGGGCTCTTTGGTCGTGTACTCCGAGGCGTGAGAAGTGAGATCTCCGATCTGCGCTGGTGGAGACGGCAGCTGCTGCGGGCCGAGCTGACAGTGCGTGGACTACCGCACACCGTCGGCAGCGACGCCGTTGTGGTCTACGCGAACGGACGGTGGTTCGACGTCTACGCCTGGCTGCGCAACGGCCGGTCTTTCACCTGGGCGATCGACTACCCGCATGCGGAGTTGGCTGATGAGCACCCCGGCCACGAGATCGGACGCCAGACCGGGTTCCGGTTCCGCGTCGATCAGCTGCCCGAGCTGTGGAGGAGGTACCAGATCACGCCTTGACCATGCCGACCATTCGTCTGGTGGTGCGGGAGGGTGTGCGGCGGTCCCTCCCGCGTCAAGGGCGCAAGCGTCGCCCGGCCGGGCGATGGCCTTGGTGGCCACCCTGGACCCGCGAACCTCTACCGCCACACGGGCAGAGCCCTTCGAGGGCAGGCAGTGAGCCTGCCCCCTTCATCCCCTTTCACCACCTCAACCACGCAGGAGAATCTAATGACCAACGCAATGACCGACCTGGACCAGATCAACGCCGAGCTGATGAGCCAGGGCGCCCGCAACCCGTTCGGCCGTGACGTCGAACCGAACACAACGGTGTCCGGTGAGATCGTGGCCGTGGTTCGGCGGCACCGTCACAACAGCCAGGGGCAGCCGCTGTATTGGGTCAACCGCAAGCCGATGGTCGCCCAGTCCGGGGACCCGGTCGTCGATTCCGCGCTGATCCTGGAGACCGGCGAGCGTGCCGACTCCGATGACGAGGGTCTGCGTTCGATCACGTTGGATCGCGATATGCAGCGTGCGATCGCCGCGGGCGTGCGTCGTGCTCGCGCCGGCGGTTTCGCGATCGGCGGTCGCCTCGATCAGCTGGTCTACGTCGGCCCGGTCGAGGGCGGCGGCTACGGCCGCGTCTACGAGCTGGTGGCCTACATCCCGCCCGCCGACTAAACCGCACCACCCATCGGAGCCCCGGTCGAGATTTCGGCCGGGGCTTCGTCGTGTGTTCAGCCGGTCGGCCGTTCGAGTGCCGTGGTTAGGCTTTGCACCGACTGTTCCCCGGCCCTTCCTCCGCAGGCGAAACGAGTCCGGAGCGGCGGTTGCTCAAGGGGGGCCGTCAGGCCATCGGCGCAGCCGACGCGACGGTAGGAGCGCCCTTGAACAACCGACGAGCCGGGCTCACACTATTCGGCTGAGGAAGGGTCCTTTTCGTGTCGCGGCGGCAGCATTTCAGGAGTCGATCTTGGTGTCGATCGGCAGGCGAAAGACGCGCGACTTTCTAGCGAAAACCCAGCACCTGTGTAGTGCTAGCTTTTCGTGGGCTCAACCACCACCCCAACCATCCCGTGAGCTGGGCAAAGGGCGGGATTTCTGCTCGCTCCCCCACCCCCACCCAGTCCGACATCTCATCACCCACTTCGTGGTCAACGAGATGTCGGACTGGGTGGGGGTGGGGGAGCAATCAGAAATCAAAAGATCAAAAGGGGGGAGGGTTGGGGTGGTGGAAGAGAGAAAAAGAAATTGGTTGCGTTTGGGTGGTATCGGAAAGTTTGCGACGTGGTGCTTTGGCATACGAGGTGGCTGGTGGCGTCGGGTGCGGATGCTGCGGTCTACTGCACGCAGCTGGCGTGGTACATGGTTGGTTAGCGCGTGGTTGGCACGTGGGCGCTGGACGTCCACGTGCACGAGCGATGCTCGCGGAAGAACTTCCGCGGCCGGTGGCCGCGTGGCCCTGGTGGTGGGTCGGCCTGCATTGTGTTTCCGCGCCCCTCCAGCGTCAAGGGCGCCTGGCGGCGTCGGCTGCGCCGATGGCCTGCGGCCACCCTTGACGCCGGAGCCTCTACGCGAAAAAGGCAGGCCTTAACGGGCAGGCGGAGCCTGCCCGCCTATCTGTGCAATCCGACCCACACCAAGGCCAAAAAGCAGGCGGCAGCCCGGATAGAACGGAGCAACCATCCTGACAGCAACGATTCAGCACGAAATATGGCGATTGACAGGCTAATAGTGAGGCGAGGGTGTGCATAGATCAGGTTGCTGGACCAGATATCGGCGCACAACCGAGCCGCCGGACAGAACCGTGCCTCCCCATGCAGGAATGTGATCGACGCGCTTCTCGCGGATCGCAGCAAGCTTGCCAACCGGTAACTCAATTGGCAGTACCTGACAAAATTACTTGCGGCGGCAGCGTCGATCAGACGATCGAGCCGCACAATAGTGCGAGTCGAGATCTTACCAAGCAGTAAGGATCAAATGTGGGGAGTATCACATTGTATAGAAAAGTGAATCAATCCGTCCGACACGCCCAGTTGCGTCGCACCGGTGTGCGAATGCCGCAAACGGTGCTGGTCACCCCGTCCGATCAGGCGAAAATGACGATTGTGTGATTCCGTAACCCCGCCGTTATCATTGTGAGATAACTCACCTACTGGTGGTGCGGTGTTATTGGTAGTGCGCATTTCAGATTTGTGAGACACGACGCTGTCATGTGCTGGTTGTACGCTGGCGCACAGGTTTGGAGGACTCTACAAGCCTGGCCACCGTGGGCGACCCGGTGAACGGGCGTGCGGTGGAAGACCCCCAACAGCAAGCTGGCCCGGTTCCGCGACATCGGAACCGGGCCGGTGCCGGCTCGAGGGCGCGGCGGTGACTTGCAGGTCGCTACCCAGCCTAGCGGGAGTTCGTTCGAGGGCAATACCTCGGCTCCCTCTCTTCTCGGGCGGCAGCGAGTGGAGAGGAGACTCCGTGCCCACAATCACGGAGTACTACGGGATCACCGGCATGGTGCCCTTCGCGGATGTGAAGATCGAGATCGACAATCGATTGTTCCTCGATCCGCATCTGATTCGCGTCTCGGCCGCGCCACAGCCGTTCGCCGATTACGCGATGTTCTGCATGGACAGCTTCTTCGGCGAAGTCGCCGGATGCGTCATGTCCGGCAGCCCGTCGGAGTACCGCCGCGGACTTGACCTGCTGCAGCACTTCGGTGAGCCGCGGGAAACGCGACTCGGGATGTCGGCGGCCGGGATCGACGGGCATGGCGGTGCTGAGCTTGTTGGCACATGGATCTGGGAAGCCCTCTGCGACCCCAGTATGGAACTGCTGCTTCGTGTTGGAATCCTGTGTCAGATCGAGGCCATCCCGCTGTTTGTCGAGGGCATCGACCGCGACATCACCAGCGACCTGACCACGCGGATCATCTTCTCCGCCTTGGTGATGTTCACGGCCGAGATGGTGGCCAAATACCCCGAATTCAAGGCTCAGCCGTCCGGGATAACCACCGTCAAACGACAGGTGTGGGATCCAGAAGATTGTCGATGGGTCGAGAAGCCCGTGGAGTTGCCGGTTGCGGACGGCAAGCCCCTCTTGTTGGTTCCGAAGGGCTGGGTGCGGCAGAACCTGCTGATGTCGGCGGGTCGATACTACGAGACGACTGTGCTGAGCTGGGCGCAGGAAGACCGGGCCGTGACCTTGGACGGGAAACTGCTGAAGTCCTCAAAGGAGGAACTCAAGCGGCAAGCCGGACTCGCGCGAGGTCGGTCGACCAACCTGTCGATCACGCGTCGCGCCTTGGAACGTGCGGAAAACCTCATCGCACGGTTCATCGCGTTCGTTGACCAGAAGTGGACTCCGCCGAGCGATCGGGACGCTGCCTAAACATGCTGTGGGGTGCCAGGTGTCGACGCCTGGCATCCCACGGACCATGAACTGAGGATGCTCGTAGGCATTTACCTCATGTCACCGGAATCGGTCGCGGCGCGCATCGGCCCGGCATGCGCGGAAGCTGACCTCTTCGACATCGCGGCCTGAGTTGAAGCGGACGAGCGGTTGCCGATGCGCCGGAAGGCCGGGGCGTAGGCTGCCCCGGCCTTCCGACAATCATCGGTTTTGTTTTGTGTGGAGCTAGTCGATCAAGACGACTTCACGGATACGTTGCTTGCCGCCGGGCAGTTTCTCCACGACCGCGAAGGTGTTGCCGTTGGTCTTTTCCGTCTCGATGAAGTTCCAAACTGCGATCGCGCGTCGAACGGCCTCGGTGGCGCTGATCCGCTTTTTCTCGGCCCAGTCACGCAATACCGCGGCGACGTCCGGGGCCAGGTTGATCGACAGCCGCACTACATCGGCCTTGCCTGCCGTTGTGGTTCCGGCTGGGTCATGGGCTCGATCTTGAACAGCCATGTTTCGTGAGCTCCCCTCATAGTCGATCAGCTCGGTGTTCACGCATAACGCGAACCCGCCCTCCCCGACGGTTCGAGCTGTCGTCGTATCGATACGATGTCGCGACCCGGCAAAGTTCCCCCCTTGCCGAGTCGCTCTCATCTCGTGGTGTGGTACTTCGGCCCAGTGAAGCGGCAACCTCGCTGGGCCGATCTCTTGTAAGCGTCGAGCCTTCTTCATCGGTTCTTCGTTCCTGCGAGGCCGCAACCTCACAGCAGACCATTTGCCATGCTTCGGGCAAAGTGCCAGGTCAGACAGCGCCCTCCTATGCCATTTGGCAAACAATCACGTCCCTGACAGTAGGATGAATTACTGAGTTCGTCAAGAATGTAGACGCATGACACGCTGGTATTAGGTGTGTTCGATACGTAATTGGTACGCACCGTGGTGGTAGCCTTGCCGTCGACTGAAGATCAGTACGAAGGCCGTAACCGCGGCCGAGCGAGGGGAGTAGCAAAGCTTTGGGGACGAGCCGGATCTTTGAAAGCAGTGGCACCTCCTGGCCGTCGCGTTGCGTTATCGTGGTGATCCACGACGGGGCAGTGTGGGGGTTCGTGCAGCTGATGACCGAGCAGAAGCCGCTCAACTGGACCGCGGGCGAGATCGCCGAGGATGAGTCGCCCCATGCTGGAGTGGGCGACGTCATCGAAAAGTCTTACGGCTACGCCTGCCCGACGTGCGGTCATGACATGAATTCCGTATGTGATCAATGTGCGAGCGAGGCCGCCGTCTAATGCCCTCAGAGGATCCGGATCCAACAGGGATCCATGAAGCCGAACCGCCCTTGTCCGGGTTGATAGATGTCACGCCGATCACTGAGGATGAGACTCCGCAGGGGGTGGTCGGCGTCGCCACGGTGGGAGAACGTCTGGATGGGCACCGCTTTTCCCTTGCCTCCCAGCTGCTTTGGTTGGTCGCTGCGACCACGGTTATCTTGCTCGGTGCTGCGATCTTCGCGCCGTCTGACCACCTCGAGGCCGTCAAATCGATAGCCAGTGTCGTTTTCGGGCCGCTGATCACGCTGCTCGGCACCAGCTTCGCGTGGTACTACGCCAGCCGGAAGTCGGACTAGCAGAGCAGTTCTCAAGGGACGAGCTGCTACCGGCTGGGGTGCCCCCTCGCTTGTCTCGCCGCCAGCTCAAGTTCTCCGGTTCTTCCTTCCTGAAACCCGTGTTCTTGCAATTGTTCTTGCGTTCGCTAGGAGTGAACTGGGCTTAGCAGGGGTTGGCGGCATCTGCGGTGATTCGGGTTGGCGTGTCGGGGATTTTGTCGGTTGTGATGTGGTCCAATAGCTCTGGCTCGCCGTCGTGACCATCCCGGTCTCGGCGGCGAATCGTCCGATCGGCCGGAAGTTCGTTTCGAGCCTGCGGATCGAGGTGGAAAGTTATGGCGCTCTGCGAACTTGGCGGTGGCAGCCTCTAGACTTTCCTCTCGGTTCGACTCGTGCGTCCTTCGGTTCATCGAGTCTCCCTGCTGTGTCGTCTCCCCTCCCCTCGGAAGACGTTGTCCGACTGCCGCAATCGGTTGGCATGCAGTGCGGGAGATGAGCTGGATCGTGATTCGCATCGCGGTCGGACACCACCTCGTAACGGCATTCGTAGCCGGAGCGGGTGGGGACAGTCTGCGTTGGTGCACGATTGTCGTATCGGGACTCGACGCCTTGTGGTGTCTGGTTCTGACATAGCGACAGCCTGGCACCAACGGTTACCAGGCTGTCTGCCAAATCACTTGCGCGCCTGCTGGTTTCGGGGCCACCGTCGCGCTGGTGATGCTGGTGCTCGGGCGTCAGGCGGCAACCTGACGACCCGGGCACTTTCATTTAGTAGGACGTCCATACGGTATCTCGTACAGAGTCAAGCAACCGTGCGCGGGGGTTGTGACCCAGCTCACGACCCAACCCAGTGTGTAAGGGACTGTACTCGTTTCTTTCGGCCGAACATTAGGCGAAACGCCCAGCGAACCGATGACAAATAGCTGTCCGCTAAGCGTCCGTTGGGCGTGCTGAACGTTGAAAACCCAGGTCGGACTGAGGGTTTCGCCGTAAGAAGGCTCTCAGACCAAAGTCACGATTTGGTAACCGGTTCTATTCGCGCTGATCTTTCGTCGTCAACCCAACTGGTCAGGTCGGAATGAAAAGCGCGAATTTCCCGGATATGGAGAGCCGAGTTCACATTGTCGAGGAGATTCTGACAGCTAGACCGCATGTAACCGGTATTGACCCGTGAGGTTGCGGTGGCTTGTGTCGCTGGTGACCTCGGTTTCTTGAGCGGCTCGCAGCTCGGCGCCGAACGTCAGCGCATGCACGTCGCCTACAGGGAGATCCAACTCGTTGGCGACTACCCGGACGCTGACCTTCGAACCCGATCGGCTGAACACCTGCGGGAACACCCGAGACATCTCATAGTTCGGCATCCCGCCCGGTTCCGATGACCGGAATCCTCGGGTGGACAACTCGATACAGATCTGACGGTAATTCCAGTCGCTGATCCAGTCGGTTTTGTGCGCCGCCATCGCCAGCGCCATCGCCGACACCTTGAACTGGGTACGCACGGTCAAAATGTCCGCGACCGATGGGGTCGAGGACAGATATTCAACGATGCTCGCCGCCGGTACCAGGAACTCCGAGGCGAACGCATCAGCCTCTCGCTCGAGTGCAGCTGTCTGGCACGGTTCACCGTCGTGCAGGACGAGGTGGCCGATCTCGTGGGCCAGGTCGAACCTGATCCGTTCTGGGGATTTGCGGCGTGCCAAGAACACGTACGGGGTTCCGGATCGCCATATCGAGTACGCATCGACCGCATCGGCGATCGGCGGCAAGCTGTAGACGCGGATGCCGCGAGATTCACACAGCTGCACGAGGTTGGGCAGCGGCTTGGTTCCCAGTCCCCAAATACCGCGTAGCAGCTGCGCGGCTGTCTCGGGGTCATTGCCGGTCAGCGATGGCAGTGTCATCTCGGGTAGGACGAACCGTTTGGAGATCCAGCGGTCGATCTCTACGCCCGATATGCCGGCCGCGACTGCGGCATCGCGTTCGCGGGCGCTGGCTCGTCGTGCGGCACGGAAACGAACCTCGTTCGGGTCGAACATCGGCGCGCCATCGCGATCGAAGTACCCGACGGGGAAGTTCAATGCTCCCGCGAGCGCCGCGGCGACATTCCGCGGCGCTTCACTTGTCTCGTACCGGGTGATCGTGCGGGGGATGACCGACAGCTGTCGCGCGAGTTCGGCTTTGGTCATTCCCCGACGCATCCGTGCGATCCGGATCCTGTCTGGGTCCAGGTACGTCTCAGCCGACTTCGACGACTTTGAAGTTGACGTCTTGTCCTCCGATGTCGCGCGGCCTCGCGCTGTCACTGTCCGGCCTCCATTCATCGAGGATCACTCGCACATTCCAACCTGTGAACTGGCCGTCTTCGAACCCGAGCGGCAGTGATATTTCCATACGCACAGCGTTGGTGTCTCGGTGGTACACCAGGAACCACGGCCCCTGCGGTGGCTGCTTGCGCACGTCACTCTCATCAGCGCGGGCGCTGCCGCGAAGTGCTTGGACCGTGATCAGTGGCACCATGTCGTTCACGGCCTCTTCAGTGGCTTTGCCGCGGCGGCGTGCAGCCGATGGGCCTCTCGGATTGTCGATGATGCCGGTGATCTCGTTGCCGCCGACGACGGACAGCGTGTATGTGCCGTCCTTGCGTTGGGAGATGGGACGATTTTTCGGATCGTCTCCGACCCACAGCTTCGTAACGGCCAGTCGTTCACGCATCGTGCCGACGACATAGATCCACCGCATGAGACCCGCGGCCGTGACCGGATGATGCGTGGTCATGTTCCGGGCCGAGACATCGCCCGCCTGGATAGCAGCGGTGACGTCCGGGACGGCAATACCCATGTGGCTTAGATACTCGGGGGCGTCGGGAGGTTCGATCACGATCGGGTGATGAAACGGCATTGGCTGGTTCATGGTGGTGATACCTCCGTCGCGCCTCAATTTTCTGTTGAAAACCGGTCAATGACCAGGTCACAGGCAGATTAACACACACGTCCTGGCGCAGGTGGGCTTCAAAGCCGTTGACACTTCAGGGGATTCGAGCGTGGGGGCGGCCTAATGAAGCTCGAATCGTTGCCATCAACAGAAGGCCAGCACGTCGGCATGTGTCGCCAACGGTCGATTCGAACCTGAACATGCACGTGGTCGTGTCCCCGCGCTTGGTCCGCTACGCGCGACGATCTACCTCGACAGCGGCGCCAGCCCAGCGATATAGGCATCAGTGGTCACACTTCGATGTGAGCGGTGGCGTGTAGACCGCATATCGGCAGAAGTTGCAGATGTGGACTCGATGGTGACCACCCGCTTCCAAGCAGGGCGCGGCCCCGACCGTTGCTCGGCCTGGCCCGAAGCGGTGCCCGCGCGGGCAGCTGACCGGCGCGGGTTCAACCCAACCCTTGCGGGTCCAGTACAGCCGCTCTGGTTCGGTGACGATCCGGCCGTTGACCTCATACACAGGCTGCCAATCATCGAACATACTTTCGATACTTGCACAAACCGGTCGGTTGCAAAAGATAGGCTGCGGGCATGGTGAACATCGGTGACCGAGTCCTGCTCGCGACAGGTGGCGTATCGGAATTCGAGGTCCTCGAGCTGGACGGCGACCGTGCCGTTGTGGAATCCGTCAACAAAGCCGCGCCTGGCCGCTATCCGTTCAGCACGGAGGCTGCCCTACTGGTTCCTATCGACCCGGCCTGATCCGGAGTGCAGGGGTGATTGCTGTCGGGATGCTGTCGAGGAAGGCGGAGCCGCCGAATCTGCGGTTTTTCGCGGGTTTTTCGTGGCGAATTCGCGGGCAAATCCATACCTCCGCCGCACACTTTCCGGAGTCGTTTCAGCACCTCAGCGATCGTCGAAGTGGTCAGCGAACCGTTGTCCGGCGACGCCATCATCTGCGATCTGGGTCCCGTCGGTGCCGCCCTGACCGAAGCCCCGTTCACCGTCGGCCCGAGTTGGTTCGCGGGCGCGGACGAACCGATCGCAACGCTCGACGAGCTGACCGCACGCCGCGCGGCCGACCAGATCCGGGCAATCCTCGGACCCTGAACGCCCTGCCAAGTCAGCCTCCTGAAATGCGGCGACAGGTTAAGGCGCTGACAAGATTGACGATGCCGCGGATCCAGCGGCTTGGCCAGGCAGCGCCACGAGATCCCGACTTCGGCCGCGACGTGGGCGATCGGTCGGGCAGCATCGACGCGTTCACAGAGTCGTCGGCGGCCGTGGGGTCAGGGGTGCGTTTGGGGGGGGTATTCGCGCCAAAGCAGCTGTCGCGCAGGTTGGTTCCAACCTGAATGCGCATGTGGTGGTGTTCCTGCGCTGGCTGGTTCACGACACCGACGACCTACCGCAACGCCCGGCTGTCGACGACACCAATCTCATGAGACAGCACAACTAGGCCGCGGCCAGTGTGCCCGGCACAAAAATCGCTAGCCACAACATGATTCGTCCGTAGACTCTCCTCGTGGTCGATGAGCCGTACAACCTAAGCGAAGACGAACCCCTCCCACCACAGCTCCTAAGCTTTCTGGATGAAATCAAGAAACGCGCGAAGGAAACGGGAGTCGAGGTTAAAGAATTCAGTTACCCAGACTCCGAGTTCGTCAACGTTCCAGATTATATAAAAGTCCAAATCCCTAGGGGTGCGTCGGACTTTCAAGTGGTTCGAGTAGATGCCTACAACTGGGACGATCTACTGAACTCCAACTTTGAACACTTTTGCTTTACAGAAACATATCATGCCGTAGTCGATACGAGAGACGGATCGGTCGAGGCCGCTCTAGTATCCGCCTCGACCGGACGTTATCCGACTCTATTGAATGTGAAACTCAAGAAAATCCCAGGTATCGAGAAGCGTGAGTATGAAGTCAAGGTGCCCTGGCTTGAATTATCGGATGATGACCCTCCTAATACGCGGAAACGAACTGCGTACATATTGCGTGTTGAAAGTCAGGACGGCGCTGTTATTGAGATTTCTCACGGCAAATCGTTCGTGCTGACCAAGGCTGGCGGAGAAAAACCCCGATCGTATACTCTGAAGATAAGCCATCCAGATGGCGTGTCAGGACCTCGAGCAAAGGCTCTGCTGGACGGTCCGGCTCGGGATTTCCTATTCGATTTGGATGTGGTCCATAGCCTCAACGTGGCCCTTGCTCACCACAGAGTACAGCCGATCACCCCGGCGGGCAAAGAGGTCGGCACCCATCCAGCCGAGTATCCTGCACTGAAATACGACTCGCAAGGTCATGCGCTTTACTGGTATGCACTTAGCGCGCAACAATTCCCACTGCTCCAATTCCTTGCCTATTATCAAATACTTGAATTCTACTTCCGCTCCTTCACTAGAGAGTCAGTAATTCGCCAGATTCAAACTAGAGTTAAGAGCCCCCGATTCTCCATAAATGATGCGGCATCAATAGGGACTATAATTGACATTGCTCGACCCGCACATCTGGGCACCAAAGGAGAAAAAGAACAGCTGACGTTGACAATACGCGGCTGCACTCCACCCGATAGGCTTCGCGATATTTTAAATACGCCGTACATCAAAGGATCAGTCTGCGCGAAAAATCAGAAGTTGACGAAAATAAAGGGCATCGATCTGAGATCTTCTGACGAAGAGTTGTACAACTCTGTTGCGGCGAGGATTTACGACATCCGATGCAGGATTGTGCACACGAAGGAGAGTTCCGAACAATTGGAACTCGAGCTGCTATTGCCTACAGACGACGAAGTTAGACACCTCGGGCCGGATATCGAGCTCGTGCGCACAATAGCCCAAGACGCGATCGTTCATGGTGCGCAGTATCGGTAGAGTCTGATCACCAACTTCTAGGTGGTCCGTCCCTGCGGCGAGCAGGCGGGACCTGGAGCAGCGCCCAGGTCATTCCACGAGTTGCGCAGCTTCTCACATCGCAGGCCATGTCACACCGAACCAAGATCGACTGATGGGCAGTCGATTTCACGACAGGCAAAGCCCTTCCTCGGCTGGAGAGCGTACGCCCAGCGCGTTGTGCCTGTGGAGGAAAGCCCAGGGGAACGGTCAGGGGACAGTGGCCGACCGGCGGTGGACATGACGAAGCCCCGGCTGAAACTCTCGGCCGGGGCTTCGGGGCTGGGTGCGGTTACTCGGCGGGCGGGACGTAGGCCATGAGCTTGTACAGTTCCTGCGTGCGAGCATCGGCATAATCGTGAAGAGTTCGCCGTGATCGCTGGCCCCTGTGGCATGTGGTTTCATCGCGACTTTGAACACCAATAGATTATGGTGAAATGCTCTGTGACATGCAGGTTCTTTGCTGGTGTGCACAGCGCCGAGAGTGTTTGATCTCATAATCCATTGGTCGCGGGTTCGAGCCCCGCCCGCCCCACAAATATCCAGGTCAAGGGCTTGCGGACGGTGTTTGGAGTGCTTAGTCGCCCAGGTCACCAGTTACTCACCTTTTTCAAATTGTGGGTACATCTTGCTGGCTCCGCCGCCCGACGCCCTGGCTGACCAGGGCATCGGGAGCTGGCTGTTTGCTAAACAGTGATGACCGATGTCAGGCGTCGCTGGTCACTCACAATGGCCATGTTCGGCTCGATGCGGCAATCCCGTCTTTGCTCATCCGGCAGAGCGGAGGCCGCGAAGCGATTGCTGGCGTCGGGACCTTGATGGGTGCGTTGGACGTAGTGCCGTCGTGTCACCGCTTCGGTGTTGCCTAGTTGGGCGGCCGCTACACCGATATCGGATTGCCCGCCGTCGGTGCCTTCGGCCAGATGCGTGCCGACGGTCTTGCGCGCCGCGTGGGGGGTTTCTGGGGTATCCCGGTGACTCCGATCGAGTGCCTGCTGTAGTTGCTTGCGGGCATTGCGAGGATCGCGCAGGGTCCCTTGTTGGGATGGGAACACGAGATCTTCGGGCTCATGCGGTTATCCAACTGGCGGCGGGCAGTCAGCCTCCACAGCCCACTCAGGCAGCAGCAGTCGGCGTTTGCCATTCGGGCCACCCTTGGGATGCGGTTGGATGATCATCCCGCCGCCGCGTATTCGGACGACGGTCCCCTCAACGAGCACCGTGGGCTTGTTGGCGTAGAGATCGAGGTGCTTCCACTTCAACGCCGTCGTCTCGCCGATCCGGGATCCGGTGGCCAACGGTAGATCGACCAGATCGGTAATACCGTTCGCGACGGCGAGCCTGTCGCCACGGAGCCCGCTTCGGATGCGTTGCACCTCGTTCAGCGACCACGCCACAACCGGTTTGTCTTCGACCTGAATCGGTGCGAGCAGTTTGATGATATTTCCGGCACTGGCGCCGTATCGGCTTGCGAGCGTATTCGTACGCCACCGCGTGTCAGCGGATCTTCTCCACACAGATCGCCGCGCTGAGCGAAACCGCGAATATGGGCGGCAATGTGGGCGAATCCAAAGCATGGGCGACGTCCTACGATTCGACCGTTACCACGGCGAGGAGTATGACCGAGCTGCTCGTCACCGCGATGGGCAACTACGCCGGCATACTGAATCAGCTCGGCTACAACCACGCTCTCGCGGATTACGTTGCGGGAACCGGTCGACCGGAACCGACGAAACCAGCGGATTTGTTACCGGCATGGTCGGTATGCGTGACACCGCCGCCCTCGGCAGGCGGGCCGGGTAGTGGCCTGTTCGACGATGTCGGGTTCGCGGTGTCGGCGCTCGAGGATTTCGGCGTGTCGATGCCCGATGGGGAACCCCACGACTTGCAGACCGCCGCCGATTCCTGGGACAAGCTCGCCTCCGCCGAATCGGGGGTGGGCAACCTGCCGACGTTGCTGGACCAGCTGGCGAAGACATTCGAGAGCGAAACCGCTCCCGATGCCTCCCTCGCCGATGAGGACATCCGGGAGCTGAAAGCGTCCGCCGAGGGCGTGCTCACCCTATACAAGGACCTCGCCAAATCCTGCCGCGACCATCGCTCCGCGATTCTGGAGTTCCGGACGCAATTGGGCGCGCGATGATTGACGGTGTATTCAAGATCAGTACGGCAATTCCCTAACGCTTTGGAAGGTGAGGAAATATGAATGGAACATCGACAATGCCACGCCCGCTCTCTTCGTTGGAAGAGTCGATCATTCGGAAATTGTTGTCGGTCGACTTTCCCGGTGCGAGTGAGTTCGTATCACAAATCGCGCACACTCGGGTGGCTGCCAAGTGGAGCGACGGGTCGCCGAGTCTCTATCTGCATGTCTCTTCCGATGCGCCGAAGTCGAGCTTCGAAGATGGCGAGTTGCCGGTATCCGGTGAAGTGACCGACCCGCGCGGGACTGTCACTGGATTCATCACCCTTTGGGCAGAGGATGGGTTTCTACACGGGCTCGAGTACGCGTGGCACACAGACCAGTGCCCAGTGTCGCTACCGAACCCGGCCGATGTCTTGATCAAGCGGTTCAAGTAACACCACCTACCAGGAGGGCTGATGAGTGCCACACCGATTCAGCCGCGGGCGCTCACCGAGCTCGAGTCCGGCGTCGTCACCAAGCTGCTGTCGTCCGGCGCCGCCGGTGCGGGCGAGTTACTGTTGCAGATCCCGTTCGCGCAGGTCGTGGCGACCTGGGGTGACGGTTCACCCAGCGTTGACCTGTCGGTGCCGCCCGGTGCGGTGCCAACGTCCGGATCGACGGACGGGATCTTTGCCAGCGGAGCGGTCACGGACCGCAACGGGGCACCCGTCGGTGAGGTCATCCTGTGGGTCGAGAACGGCAGGCTCAGCGGAATCGAGTACGCCTGGTATACGGATGAACGGCCACGGGCGCTCCCCGAGCCTGCGCGGATCGAGGTTATGTAGAGCTTTCCTCGACTCGTGCAGCACCTACTCGAGTATCGCGCCGGGCCTTCGACTGGGCAGCGGGCGCACATGCCACCCTGGCTATCCGTCCCGAATTGGCAGTTCCGGAAGTTCGGTTTGCGCGGTTACCGAGATGATCTCGGTCCGTTGATCTTTGGGCGTGCCGCGCGGCCGCCTCGTACAGCGCCCCCATGCGGCGTATACGGACGTTCGTTCATGTCCCAGACAAGACCGGTGGGTCGCAATTGGGCTGAATAGATACAGCTTTCGTCGCTCAATACAACTCGGCAACAGACCAACCAGCTGGCAGACTCGATCACCATGTCGAGCAACGATGAGTCCGCGGCTGTGCATCCGCTGCCCCAGCTCCCCAGCGATGAGGCAGCAGGGCGCGGCTTGGGCCGAGCGATGGTGGGGTTGGGTGGTCTCGGAGTCCTTTTCGGGCTCTTTCTCCCACTGGCGCACGACCCCCATTTCGACGCTACGTACTCGCTGATGGGGTCGCGTCAGTTCGGCACGCCAGGCGTTTGGGTGCTGCTCATCGGAGCGGTTCTGCTGCTGCTCGCCGCGTGTCTGATGTTCGAGAGAGTCCAGACCCCGCAAAAGCTTGCAGCTTTGCTCGTCCTCGCATGCATCGAAGTCGTCGGATCCGTGTTCGCCACCGCGGTCGCCTTCATCCTGATATGGACTGGCTCCCGCAGCCATATCACCAGAGCTGACTTCAGATACGGCACAGCGGTACTCCTGTTCTCCTCCGCGTTGACGATCTCTGGCGCGGTGTGGTGGTGCATCCACGGGAAACGGGCTAAGCGGCCATGAGCGCGCATCCAGGCCAACCGCGCGATAGGCGGCATGCGAGTGCGTGCCGAAAGCCCAATGCGGTAGTCCGCCAGCAGGACTGACGTCTTCTCCTCGTGAACCGTCCTTCCGACTCGGAGTCTGTGTTGGCGTCTGGTCGCTTCGAGCCGCGCAGGTCGCAGCATGTGTAGGTATCGACGTGAACCGTCAGCTCACTCTCGGAGCACCGCCTGGAACCGGCGGAACGCGCTGATGCGTCGCGAGATCCACGACTGGCCTAGTGGTGCGTGGATGTGCTCGGCGTGGATCGTCGCTATGCCGTCGTACCACTTGCGAAGGCGCAGCAGGGCTGCCTGGAACGTGCCGTCGTCGAGCGCGTGCCCGATCGTTCCGTCGCTGAATCGCTCGGCTCGTATTATCGCGGTCAGTATTCGGCAGGCCTCGGCGACCGGGGCATCGGCCAGACCCTGGCCGCCTCGATGCCGCCGGACACCGTCCCAATTCGTCCAATCGAACCCCACGATCGCGTCCACTTCGTACAACGCGTGCTCGACGTGACCCACGGCGTCGCTGTAGACGGCGTAGGGCATGCACAGCGAACCGGCGGTGTTCTGGGTGCGGAGGAGAAGGGATACCCGAACAGAACCGAGAACAAGTTTGTCTACGGGAGAAAGGTTGACCCGGCGACCTAGGGGCGATGACCTCCACCGCGCAGATCGAGCTGGTCAGGCGCACATAATCCGAAAGTAGCAACATGGTGCCGGTTCCGCGAAGTAGCCTACGGTTCCATGAGCGCATGTGAGGTTTGCGGTAACGATTACGCTATGCCGATCGTCGTCGAAGCTCAGGGAACGCGGCATGTCTTCGACTGCTTCGAGTGTGCGATCCACCGCATGGCACCTATCTGCGAGCATTGCGACTGCAAGATCATCGGCCACGGAGTGGAGTCAGATGGTCGATTCTTCTGCTGCGCGCACTGTGCCGTGTCCGAGGGTGCCAAAGGTTTGGTCGACCACGTGTGAGGGCGGTGTCGTCCTGGGACCGAGGGGTATCGACTCGCCGCGGTACCGTCCCGATGGGCTGCTGTTGCTCTCGTCCAGGCGGCGGATCACGTTCGACGGCGGTCCGGGTGCCGAGCCCGGCGACCGTATCGATGCCTGGCTGATCACCGACAACCGTGCCTCGTCCCGGGTCGGTGTCTCCAGGGTCGGGGGTTGTATTACTTGCGTGCAACGCCCGCGTAGGCGGACACCTGCGCGTCCATTTTCTTCGGGGGTGCGAGACCGTCCGGGTGCCAGCGGTGCGGCACCTCTACACCGGGATCGACCAGCTCTAGTCCCTGGAAGAACCGCATGAATTCGTCTCGGCTTCGAACTTGGCATGGCAGGCCGCTGCGACGGTAGATTTCGACCACGGTAGCTATTGCCGTCGGATCGAAGTCGGGCGTGACGTGTGTCATCACCAAATACGAGCCAGGAACGAGCTCGGCCATCAGAGTATCGACGATGCCGTAGGCATCCTGCTCGTCGGGGATGAAATGCATCAGGGCGTTGAGACTGAGCGCGACCGGTTGGGTCAGGTCCAGTGTCTCGAGCAATCCTGGGGCGTTGAGGATCTTTTCGGGTGTCGTGACGTCAGCGGAGACATAGTTGGTACGCCCCTCATGTGAACTGACCATCAATGCCCTGGCGTGGACGAGCACGATCGGATCGTTGTCGACGTAGACGACTCGCGCGTCAGGCGCAACCTGTTGGGCCACCTGATGCAGGTTCGGCTCGGTCGGGATACCGGTTCCGATATCGAGGAATTGACGAATGCCCGCGTTTGCAAGGAACCGTGTCACGCGGTGTATGAAGGCCCTGTTCTGGTGGGCGGCCACCCGCACTCCCGGCCAGATGCCCACGACCTGTTCAGCCGCCGCCTCGTCCGCGGTGTAATGGTCCTTGCCGCCGAGGTAGTAGTCATACATTCGGGCGGTGTGGGGCTGATTCTGCCGCAGGTCGACGGGAGAACCGGGTTCCACGGTCGGAGTCTTTTCATTGTCGAAGCCCATGCTTGCCACGCTAGTCTATTCGGCGCCTTTGATGTGGCCGTCGGTCCGCCCTATCGTCGGATCCGAGATAGCAAGCGTTGGCCCGAGTTTCGCGCCCCAGCAGTCATTTGCGCCAGCACGGGCCGGGCGAGAAGTTGTGTGCGATCGACAACGTACCCGCGCAAGCGCCGTGAGGTGCTCGAGCGTTTCCGGTGGCGGACGGTCAGCGCAGTGACCAGGGCGTGGCGGCTCGCTTTGAGCCCACCGATGTGGATCGCATTCGAGTGTGCGGCGATCCCGATGGCCGAGTTCGGCTGCGGCCTCATATGTTTCGTGGAGGAACTCGGGCGTTCGGATCGTTCGCGGTGCGGACCGTTCATAGGTAGGACGAATTCACCCAGGTCGGGGTCGTAGATTGCGCCGGGCACCTGCAGGCGGCGTTCGCGGTAGCCGTCGGGTTCAGGATAGGCATAGGCGTAGAACGCGCCTTCCGCGCCGCCGGGCCAGAATCCGCAGCTGCTGAGTTCGTGTGCATCGCCCTCCACCATGGCCCAGTCGGCGCAGTGCGGTGCGCCGCCGCTGTGTTCGGGAGCGATCCGTCCTGAAAAGCGTGTGTAAGCAAGATCCATTGCGCTCCAATAGAAATGAACCGGACTGGTCTTGCCGGTACAGTTCGGAGCGAAACTCGTTGAGCGGGCGGTTGGCATGGACGAGTTGCCGCCAGTACGCACGCGCGGACGTCGGATCGTAGGAGGCGTGCTGGGTGTCCTCAGCGAACGGGATCGACAATTCGACTTCATTGGGGTGCCCTTGAATTCGGGTCTCGAACCCGAGTTCGTCCAGCGCTTGCAAAGTTTCGGTGTAGAACTGCGCCACCGATTTCGGCGCGAGTGCCACGGTGCGGGTACCACCATGACCATGCGAGATATGGATGATGCTCGCCGAGACATCACGTTGATGGTGCTGGACCCGAACAAGAAAGCCGGTCAAGCGGTGTACTTGGCGCGCGCTCGGGCGTCCGACCGGCGGGGCCGTCGCTGGATGCCGGAGCGAACAGTCCGGTGAGGGAAGCGGTGACGATCGTCTACGAGGACATCACGGTCGAGAACGTCTGAATGTCGGCGCGGACCGCGCAGCAGGCGGTCATGATCGGCGGCAGTGACGATAGCCGGGCAGCACCGGCGAGATGTTCAGGTTGCCTGCTCACCGAGGGTGTACTGGTGGTGCAGGCGCTGGACCGCGTCATCCATGTGCTCGACCAGTAACGTGCGTGCCCTGCGCACTGGCCCCGAGCCGATCGCATCGCGCAGTTCGACGTGCTCTCGTGCTTGTTCACGCAGGTCCGGATACGTTGTTTGCAACGCCCCCAAGCACATTCGGGTTTCGATCAAAAGTGTGCGGGCGGCGCGGACCAGGCGGGGGCTGCCCGCGCTGTTTACGAGGGCCTCGTGGAAGGCTTGGTCGGCGTCGGAAACGCCTGCGGCGTCGCCGTTTTCGGCCTGGGCGCACATGGCGGTGACGCTGTGTTCCAAAGCCGCATAGGTGATATCTCGGCGGCCGTCGAGGATGAGGGCGAGGGCGCCGCCTTCGATGGCGGTTCGGGCGCGGTAGATGTCGACGACGTCGTCGATGGTCAGTTCGATGACGAAGATGCCGCGGTTGCGGATGCTGTACAGCAGGCCCTCGGTGAGCAGGCGCTGCAGTGCTTCGCGGACCGGGCCGCGCGATACGCCGAATCGGGTTGCGAGGTCGGCCTCGCCGAGTTGGGCGCCCGGGGCGAGATTGCCGCGCATGATCGCTTCGCGGAGCCGGTCGGCGATCATTTCCGCCGTCGACTGCCGGTTCACCGGCTCGAAATCAACGACCGACATGGATATGCCTTTCCGAGAAGAGAGAGCCGAGCACCCCGGATGCCACCGTGCTGCCGGTAAGTCGCAGGCCCTCCCAGATGGTGACCTGATTGGCCGTCAACACGATCTTGCCCAAGCGGGCCTCGAGTTCCGGCAATACCCCGAGGGTGTGCATGGCGGTGTCCGGGATCAGCAGCGCTTGCGCGTCGGGATGATCGTTGGCGGCCGCCAGCTCGCGCACCTGCTCGGCGGTCAAGGTGCCGACTTCCGCGGCCGTGTCGATACCTGCGCTGGAGAGGGCGACCACGTCGATTCCGGCATCGGCCAGAAACTCCACGAACAGCCGCGCCACCTCGTCCGGATAGCTCGCTGCGATCGCGACGCGGCGCACGTCGAGCGCCTGCGCTGCCGCGACAAAGGCGAGGCTGGTGCTCGAGGCCGGTACTCGTGCAGCCGAAGCCAGCTCGCGCACCTGTTCCCGCGCACCCTGCGGTCCGTATACGAAACTCCCTGAGGTGCAAGCCCAGACGACGGCGTCGGGCTTGTCCGATGCGAGCAGTGCGGCGCCGTGGCGCAGTTTGTCCGGACTGCCCAGATCGAGCAGTTCCGGAATGGCGTGCAGATCGGTGCCGTAGATGTGGGCCACCGGCAATCGCACGCCGAGCAGCGACGCGGCGAGCGGGTAGTCGTCCTCGGCCGCGTGGTCCGGATAGATGAATCCGACGGTGGGTGCCTGCATGTTCTTCCAATCAGAAAACGTTGAGTAGCCACTTTCCCGGACCGGTCATCGGCAGCTTCATCCGGCCCAGGCAGGCCCACATGGTGAGCTGATTCGCCGTGAGTACGGGTTTGCCGAGCGCCTGTTCGAGCGGCTCGATGACGTCGTAGGTGGGCAGGTTGGTGCAGCTGACAAAGATCGCCTGGGCCTGCGGGTCGTCCGCGCCGACGATGCGTTCGGCGATGGTGCGGTAGTTGACCTTCCAGATGCCGCCGCCCAATCCCAGGTGGTCCGAACGGATTACGGTGCAGCCCGCCTCGGCGAGGAAGTCGTGCAGTTTGTGGGTGAGGATTTCGTCGTAGGGGGTGAGGACCGAGACTCTGCTGATGTCCAGATGTTGGATCGCCTCCACGAGCGCGCCGGAAGTGGTGACGGCGTCCTGCGCTCCGGCCCGGCAGATGGTGTCGCGCAGTGACCTCTCATAGGCGAGCCCCCGGATGAAACTGCCCGAAGTACACAGGTAGGCAACGACTTCCGGCTCGACATGCATCACATCGCGCGTCGCCGCCGTCAGATGTACCGGGTTGGAGACCAGTTCGGCCATCGCCATCGAAACCGGCACCGGTTCATACGGCGTGCGGGCCAGGTGCAGGCTGACGTCGAGCGGCGCCCAGCGCCAGAGTTCGCGTTCGAGTGCGAGGTCGAACGGTGCGATGATCCCGATCCCCCGTTGTGCAACGGGCCCTTCGATATCGGGAAAGCCGAGTTCCAATGCGGCCCCTCTCGCGCTCAGCCGTCAGACCTCCGAGAACGATCGGATTGTTGACAATCATACGATGTGATTTTAGTGTGTCAATGTGGAACAGGGCCCGATTGTCACCGTCCTGCACAGTGACAGTGTGCCCGACGCGGACCTCATGGCCCCCGTGGCCGATCGAGCCGAAGTACGGTACACGGAAGCGCCCGGACTCGCCGACGCACTGCGCGGCGCCGACGCGTTGTTCGTCTACGACTTCCTGACTCGCGCGATCCCCGGGGCCTGGCACACGGCCGATCGTTTGCGCTGGCTGCATATGGGTTCGACCGGGGTGGATCCGGTGATGTTCCCCGAACTTCGGGAAAGCGAGGTCGTGGTCACCAATACACGTGGCGTATTCGATACGGCCATCGCGGAATACGTCTTGGGGCAGATCCTCGGTTTCGCCAAGGATTTGTCCGGGTCGCTGCGCTTGCAGCAACGGCACGAATGGCGGCACCGCGAATCCGAACGCATTTCGGGCGCCTGCGTCCTGATAGTCGGAACCGGCTCGATCGGTCGAGCTATCGCGCGGTTATTGCGCGCGGCCGGTATGACCGTGCGGGCGGTGGGACGCCGGGCGCGGGCCACCGACCCGGATTTCGGCACTGTGAGCACTGACCTGCTCGCCGAACTTCCCATTGCCGATTACGTCGTCGCGGTCGCGCCGTTGACGCCGCAGACCCGGGAAATGTTCGATGCCAAGGTATTCGCCGCGATGAAACCACATGCGAGGTTTGTCAATGTCGGCCGTGGGGAACTCGTTGTGACCGACGACCTTCTCGCCGCACTCAGCACCGGATCGATAGCCGGGGCGGCACTCGATGTGGTGGATCCGGAACCGCTGCCGGCGCGGCATCCGCTGTGGGATCTGCCGAACGTGCTTATTACTCCGCATAATTCGGGTGATTTCAGCGGCTGGCGAACCGAGGTCGTCACGGCGTTCACCCGCAATTTCGATAATTGGATCGCCGGCCGGACTTTGGACAACGTGGTCGATAAAGAGCTGGGGTACGTGCCCGGCTGAAGGAGCCCTGCCATGAGTTATCCGGACAGCAATACGCAACCGGCCGCGATGACCGCCGTCGAATTGGTCTCGGCCTACGCGGCCGGCACCCTGTCCCCGGTCGAGGCGACCGAGGCAATTCTGGAAGCCATCGCGGCGCGCGACGGTGAGGTGAATGCCTACTGTCTGGTCGATCCGGATCGCGCACTGGTGCAGGCGAAAGATTCGGAGGCGCGCTGGAATTCGGGTTACGCCCGCGGGCTGCTGGACGGCGTACCGATTTCGATCAAGGACATTTTCCTGACCGAGGGCTGGCCGACTCGGCGTGGCAGCACGTCGGTCGATCCGAGTGGTCCGTGGCAAGTGGACAGCCCGGTCACGGCCCGGCTGCGCGAGGACGGGATGGTGTTCCTCGGGAAGACGACGACGCCCGAAATCGCTTGGAAGGGGGTCACCGACAGCCCGCTGACCGGCATCACCCGCAACCCGGTCGATCCCACGACAACCTCGGGCGGATCCTCCGGCGGCAGCGCGGCTGCGGTGGCGGCGGGGATGGGTCCGGTGTCGGTCGGCACGGACGGCGGTGGGAGCATTCGCATTCCGGCCGCGTTCTGCGGCATCGTCGGTTTCAAGCCGACGCACGGCAGGGTCCCGCTGTATCCGGCGAGCCCGTTCGGTCCGCTGGCACACGCCGGGCCGATGACCAGGACGGTCGAGGATGCCGCGCTGCTCATGGACATTCTGGCGCTGCCCGATCCGCGCGATCCGACCGCGCTGCCGCCCACGGTGGCGACCTTCCGCGGCCAGATATCGCGTGAGGTGCGTGGGCTCACCGTCGCCTACTCGCCGACGCTCGGTTATGCGCAGGTCGACCCGGAGGTTGCCGCGATCGTGGATTCGGCGGTGCGGCGGCTGGCCGATGCCGAGCTGCGGGTCATCGCCACAGATCCAGGTTTCGAAGACCCGCGCGACGCCTTCGAAGTGCTGTGGGCCGCCGGTGCGGCGACCATGTTGGCGAAATTCCCGGACGGCGCGCGCGAGAAGGTGGACACGGGACTGCGCACGGTGTGGGAGCGCGGCGAAACCGTCAGCGCCGTCGACTATCTCGACGCTCGCGCGGTTGCCGCCCAACTGGGCATCACCATGGGCGCCTTCCATGACACCTACGACCTGCTGATCACCCCGACGATGCCGATCACCGCATTCGAGGCGGGGCACGATGTCCCGCCCGGCAGCGGGCTCGACGGCTGGCCGCAGTGGACGCCGTTCACCTATCCGTTCAATATGACCCAACAGCCCGCGATCAGCATCCCCGCGGGCAAGACCGCCGCGGGGCTGCCGGTCGGACTCCAGATCATCGGACCGCGCCACTCCGATGATCTGGTCCTCGCGGTCGCCCGCTACGCCGAACACGTCCTGGGCTGAGTCGCGTCCTCGGGATCGGTCACCGAAGAGGACTGCAGTCGATCATCCAGGAGTCCCTGGAAACGCAGGGTACGGGCATTCGCCTCGAACATGCGGATCAACGACGACTGCGACCAGTGCATGCCCAGCTCCCGCACCGGCAACACTGTCGTCCACAAGCTCCTTGACGACCTACGGGCCGGTGTCGGCCTAGACGAGCAGCCGTTCGTCTAGCGGTTCCTCATCCACTGGAGCAGCGCGGTCCGGGTCACCGCCGCCAAACCACGAACGATCAGTCCGGCCGCGACCAGCGGCGCGAACACGATCCAAGGTGATCCCTTGTGATAATCGCAGTAGAACCGCAGGGCACTGCGGTGGTGAGAGCGGACTTTTCGGAATGGCGCGGACCGCATACTGCCGCCCTCGCGGTGGCGGATCTCCACGTTCGGGTCCAGGACGACCCGCCATCCGCCACGGTGCATGTCAAGGGCCATCTTGGTTTCCTCGAAGTAGAGGAAGTAGCGGTCGTCGAATCCGCCTACCGCTTCGAACGCCTCGCGCCGAAACAACATGCAGCAACCAGAAATCCAGTCCACATCGCTCACTTCGGTGACGGGCGCACCGAAGTAGCGACGAGTCGCCGGATTGCCCGGCCAGATTCCACCCAGCAACGCGTGTGTGATGCCGACCGCCAGCGACGGAAACCGCCGCCCGCTCGGGTACGGTGCGCCGTCCAACCGTGCGATACGCGGACCGATCATCCCGATCCGTTGGTCCGTCGTCGCGGTCTCGACCAGAGCCGCGATTGAGCCAGGCACGAGATTGGTGTCGGGATTGGCGACGAGAATCCATTCTGCGCGGGTTGCAGCGGCGCCCTGATTGATCGCTGCGGCCAAGCCGACATTGCGCGTATTGCGGATAACTCGGCCGCCGAATCCTTCGACGATGTCTGCGCTGCCGTCGGTAGAAACATTGTCGATGCCGATCACATCAACCGCGTACGGCTGCACCGCCGCCGGAAGCGACTCCAGGAATCCAGGTAAATCCTCAGCGCTCTGGTAGGTGACCAAGGCCAAGCCGACAGTCTTCTCATCCGAGCTGGACATGCCGTCGAAGCTATCACCCTTCGGCCTTGCCGCGCCGACGACCACCTTCATATTCGGGGTTACGCGCTTTCTCGTTGCACCCCAACCACTTCCGGTGTGTCGCCAGGTCAGGATGCCAGCCGATCGGCTAACCGGAAAGGCATCAGTGTCCAGTCGTACCGGCTGCCCCTCAGCGCACCGGCCACCAGATGCGCAGCCAGATTCTCAGACGCGGGCGAATGCCAAGGTTTCGCCTTGGACGCCGTGTAGCCAGAGCGTGTTGCAGGCCGTCGCGATATCGGTGAGGCTGTCTTCGATGGTGGCGAAGACGTTTCCGGGTACCCAGCCCATGTCCCCGTTGATCAGTAAGTTGTTGCGGCCGTAGAACAAAGCGAGGTCGGTGGCGCCCTGCTCGTGGTGTGCTGTCGTGCCGGGCTGGTAGCCGTAGGCCGGGTTGCCGATCTCCCATGCTTCGAAATCGAACAGGCACACGTCGCCGGGAATGGGGGTGACGGTCGGGTTCTCCCGGTGCGGTGCCGCAACGATCCTGGGCAGCAGGGTGTACACCTCGTTGCGGGCGTATTTGGCGTGGAAGGCGTCGCCTTCTTGTGGCAGCGCGTCCCATACGGCCGCGCAGGTCCGCGGTGCCTCCGCGTCGAGCAGTCGGGCTCGGCAGGTGATGCCCGCCTTGGTCAGTGTGATCGAGATGTAGCGGGGCATCGGTTCTGGCTCCTGGTCATGCGGGGAGTTCGGCGAGGACGGTGGACCAGATCGCGAGCGCATCGTCGATCTGGGTATCGGTCACGATCAGCGGTGGGATCATCCGCACCACGTTCATATACGCACCGCAGGTGAGCAGCAGTAGTCCCTTCTCGACCGCGAGCCGCTGGGCCGTGACGGCGGTCGCGGTATCGGGTTCGCCTGTGGTGGTGGTGAATTCGGTGCCACAGAGCAGTCCGAGACCGCGCACGTCGCCGATCGCCTTGGTGGCGCTCTCGCGTAGTCCGGTCAGCAGTTGCGTGCCGCGCGCGGCGGCGTTGTCCACCAGCGCCTCCGATTCGATCACTTCGAGTGTGGCGATCGCCGCCGCGCAGGCCACCGCGTTGCCGCCGTAGGTGCCGCCCTGCGAGCCCGGCCAGGCCTTGGCCATCAGCTCGCGTGGGGCTGCGATTCCGGACAGCGGGAACCCGCTGGCCAGGCCCTTCGCGATGGTGATGACATCGGGCCGGACGTCGAAGTGCTGATGCCCGAAGAACTTCCCGGTCCGGCCGAAGCCGGTCTGGATCTCGTCGAAGATCAGCAGAATGCCGTGCCGGTCCGCGCGTTCGCGCAGCCCACGGAAGAACGTGGCGTTGCCGGGGATGTAGCCGCCCTCGCCGAGCATGGGTTCGACCACGAATGCGGCGGTTTCGGCGGGGGAGGTGACGGTGGCGAAGAGGTAGTCGAGTTCGCGCAGTGCGAAGTCGGTGGCCTCGGCCTCGGTCCAGCCGTAGCGGTGGGCGGTGGGGAATGGTGCCACGTGCACACCGGACATCAGCGGGCTGAATCCTGCGGAGAAGCGGGTGCCCGAGGTCGTCATGGTCGCCGCCGCGACGGTGCGACCGTGGAATCCGCCTTGGAAGACAACGATATTCGGCCGTCCGGTGGCCTGGCGGGCCAGGCGCAGTGCGGCCTCGACCGCCTCGCTGCCGGAGTTGGCGAAGAACAGCGTGTCCAGACCTTCGGGCAGCACCGTGCCGAGTCGCTCGATGAGTTCGAGCAGCGGCCGGTGCATGACGGTGGTGTATTGGCCGTGGATCAGGCTGGCGACCTGGGCCTGGGCCGCGGCGACCACGTGCGGATGGCAGTGGCCGGTGCTGGTTACGCCGATGCCCGCGGTGAAGTCGAGATAGCGGCGGCCGTCGGTGCCGTAGAGGTAGCAGCCCGATCCGTGGTCGACGGTTACCGGGGTGGCCTGCTTGAGAACGGGGGATAACTCGGTCATGGTCCGCCTCCCGGGCGCGTATCCGCTGATTGTCTATTGTCGGATTGTTGACAATATGCATAACATGGGCGCGGGGTTCACAGCAATGGCCGAAGGCCGCGTCGGGAATGAAAAGGAGCTCACATGCTCACCGAAACCGCCCTGACCGCAGCCGAACGCGCCGCGATCGACACGGTTCCGACCGGACTGTTCATCGACGGCGGGTGGCGCGGAACAGCCGCTACGCTCCCGGTCACCGATCCGGCAACCGGCCAGTTGCTCTGTGCGGTGGCCGATGCCGATGCGACCGATGGACTGGACGCCCTGGCCGCGGCCGATCGGGCACAGGCGGAGTGGGCGCGAACGACGCCGAGGCAGCGCAGCGACATCCTCATGGACGCGCACCGGGCACTGCTCGCCGATACCGAACGACTCGCGCTGATCACGACGCTGGAAATGGGTAAGCCACTGGCCGAGGCGCGCGGTGAAATTGCTTATGCGGCAGAGTTTTTCCGGTGGTTCGCCGAAGAAGCGGTCCGTCTGGACGGTGGGTACATGCCTGCACCCGGGGGTGGTTCGCGCTTCCTGGTGACCAGACAGCCGGTCGGTCCGAGCCTGCTCATCACGCCGTGGAACTTCCCGATGGCCATGGGGACCCGCAAGATCGGTCCGGCATTGGCCGCAGGATGCACCTGCATCGTGAAACCCGCTGAGCAGACACCACTTTCGATGCTGGCGCTGGCCGACATCCTGGATCGAGTCGGCGTCCCGGCGGGGGTCGTCAATGTGATCACCACATCCGATCCGGCGGCGGTCATGACGCCGCTGATTCTGGACAGCCGTTCGCGCAAGCTGTCGTTCACCGGTTCGACCGCCGTCGGAAAGTTGCTGCTCGAGCAGTGCGCACGGACCGTGATGCGCACCTCGATGGAGCTCGGCGGGAATGCGCCGTTCATCGTATTCGACGATGCGGACCTGGATGAGGCCGTAGAGGGCGCGCTCGCGGCGAAGATGCGCAATATCGGGCAGGCGTGCACTGCTGCGAACCGAATCTTCGTGCAGCGCGGTGTCGTTGACGAATTCGCGACTCGGCTCGCGGACCGGCTGACGGCGCTGCCGATGGGGCGTGGGACCGAACCGGGAGTCGTCGTCGGCCCGCTGATCGACGCCGATGCGGTGGCCAAGGTGACCAGTCTGGTCGCCGATGCGGTTCGCCGCGGGGCCACCGTGCGTACCGGCGGCGTTGCCTGCGAGGGTCTCGGAAACTTCTATCCCGCAACGGTATTGACCGATGTTCCCGATGACGCCGAGATGTGCCACACCGAGATCTTCGGACCGGTCGCAGCGATCGCCGCATTCGATACCGAAGACGAAGCCGTCGCACGCGCGAATAACACGCCATACGGATTGGTGAGCTATGTTTTCACCGAAAATCTGCGGCGCGGACTGCGGGTGTGTGAGGCACTGGAATCCGGCATGGTCGGCTTGAACCAGGGAGTAGTGTCCAACCCCGCCGCACCGTTCGGCGGCGTGAAAGAATCCGGGCTCGGCCGTGAGGGCGGACTCACCGGCATAGACGAATTCCTGGAGACCAAATACATCGGAGTGCGGATATGAGTACAGCAGCGCGGAGCGCTTCCATGCGGGGTGGCGGTCGGGCGACGTATCGGATAGCTACGATTCCCGGCGACGGCATCGGTGTCGATGTCACAGCCGAGGCGGTAGCGGTACTGGACGCGGTGCTGCACGGTATCGAATGGACCGAATTCGACTGGTCCTGTGAGAATTACCTGCGCACCGGAGCGATGATGCCCGCCGACGCGCCCGGTCAACTGGCCGGATTCGACGCGATCCTGCTCGGTGCGGTCGGCTTTCCCGGTGTACCCGATCATATTTCGCTGTGGGGTTTGCTGATTCCGCTGCGTCGCGCCTTCGCCCAGTACGTGAATCTGCGTCCGGTCCGACTGTTGCCCGGCACCGAATCGGCCTTGCGTGACCGTACCGCCGAAGACCTGGACATCCTGATCGTGCGGGAGAATTCCGAGGGCGAATACTCCGCGATCGGCGGCATGCACCATCCCGGCCGCACCGATGAATTCGTCCGGCAGGAATCGATCTTCACGCGGGTCGGCTGCGAACGGATCATCCGGTACGCCTTCGAACGGGCCCTCGAACGCGACGGCCGCTTGTGCTCGGCCACCAAATCGAATGGGCTGCTGCACTCGATGCCGTACTGGGACAGCATCTTCGAGCGCATTGCCTCGGAATATCCGCAGGTGGAGACCCGGCAGCTGCATGTCGACGCGCTGGCCGCCGAAATCGTGCTGCATCCGGATCGGCTCGATGTGATCGTCGGATCGAATCTCTTCGGCGATATCCTGTCCGACCTGGCCGCCGCGGTGACAGGTGGCCTCGGTCTCGCCCCATCGGGCAATATCAACCCCGAGCGGACGGCACCGTCGATGTTCGAGGCAGTACACGGTAGTGCGCCCGATATCGCCGGCCAGGGCATTGCGAATCCAGTCGCGCAGATTCTTGCCGGAGCAATGCTGTTGGAGCACTTGGGCGAACACGCGGCTGCCGCGGCAGTCGATCACGCGGTCTGCGATGTCCTGCGCGAAGGTCGAATTCGCACACCGGATCTCGGCGGCACCGCGACGACCGGTGAACTCGGCAGTGCCATTGCGCACCGTGCGGCCGAATTGGTCGAGATCGGGCCGGTATTCGCACAACCTTAGATCCGTATCGTCATGTGACCGCAAAGAATTCGGTAGGCCGATCGCAAAGTTCATCCGAGAGCATGGGGCGACTCGCGTGTCTGCGGAAGGACTGGGTCATGAAGTTCGAATTCGGGGGTGCACGCAGGCGATTGCGTCGCGCCATGGCCGCGGCGGTGGCTGCGGCCAGCCTTGTGGTCGTAGCGGGCTGTGGATTGGGCGGCGACGATGCGGCAGCCGTGACATACGAGGATGCGAAATCCTCGGGCAAGATCAAGGTCGGCTTCGCCAACGAGGCGCCGTGGGGCTTCCTCGGTGCGGACGGCCAGCTGACCGGATATGCGCCGACCGTCGCCCGCGCGGTATTGAAACGACTCGGCATAAACGAAATCGAAGGCGTAGTAACCGATTTCGACGGATTGATCGACGGTGTTCGGGCCAAGAACTACGCATTCGTCGCGGCGGGCATGTTCATCAATCCGAAGCGTTGTGCGAGTTCGGCATTCGCCACGCCCGACTATCAAGTCGGCTCGTCATTCCTGGTGCCGGAAGGCAACCCACGCAATATCAACAAGTTCGAGGACATCACTCGGGAGAACGTCCGGATAGCCACGCTGGGTGGCGCGGTCGAGAACGGTTACGCACAATCCTCGGGCGTGCCATCGCAACTCATCGAGCCGATGGCCAAACAGGACGACATCCTGCGCGCGGTACGCAACAAGGACGTCTATGGTGCGGCGATGCTGGACGTCACGGCCGCATGGCTGGTGAAGAACAATCCGGACGCCAATTTGGCGGTCGGCCCGTCCTTCCGCTTCGGCAATAAGCCGGATGTCGGCACCTTCAACTTCCGCATCGGCGACGACAAGTTCCGCGAGGACTTCAACCGCGAGCTGCGCGCACTGCACGAAAGCGGTGAATGGTTGAAGCTGGTGGAGCCGTTCGGCCTGACCAAGGCGAACGAGGCGGATCCGGCGGCCACGGCCGAGCAGTACTGCACGGCTTGACCTCGTGTCGCCGCATTTCTCGACCTACCTCGAGCGGGTTCTCCAGGGTCTTCCTTTCACGCTGTGGGCGGCGGTTGGCGGCATCGCGCTGACCGTCGTGCTGTCCTTCGTCGCCGGAATCGCCATGCTGTCGCCGTATCTGCCGGTGCGGTTCGTCACCCGCATCTATGTGGAGGGGTTCCGGGGCAGCTCGGAGGTGGTGCAGCTGTTCTTCTTCGCGGTGGCGATACCGATTTTTTTCGGAGTATCGCTCGGTGCGACGGCGAAGGGGCTGCTGGTCATCGGCATTATCGTGCTCGGTCTCAATCACGGCGCCTACGGTGCCGAAATAGTCAGGGGTGCGATCGGATCCGTGCCGCAGGCACAGGTCGAAGCCGCGATCGCGCTGAATCTGTCACCGGCGCAACGCATGTGGCGGGTAATCCTGCCGCAGGCCGTGGTGGAGATGCTGCCGTCGTTCAACAACCTATTCATTCAGCTCGTGAAAGCAACTGCGCTGCTGAGCTTTATCGCGGTGCCGGAGGTTTTCAAGAAGGCCGATGAACTGCGTGCGGTACCAGCGTTCTCTCGCGAGCTCGGTGTCATCTACGGGATTCAGCTGGTCGTGTACCTGCTGATCGCGGTGGTGATCACGGTGATCATGCGGGTGCTGGAGTTGTTGGCGGCGCGGCGGGTCGGGCGGCGGCCGAAGCTTTCGAGTATTCGACTCTCGGCACATGTGGGGGTCTGATGGAGAAATGGCGGTGGGACCGCTTCTTCGACGCCTTTCCCTTCATTTGGGACGGGCTGATCGTCACGATCCAGTACACCCTGCTCGGGTCGCTGGTCGCGTATGTGCTCGGTCTGATCTTCGCCGTGATTCGGCGGCTGCGGATTCCGGTGATCGATCAGCTGCTGTGGGCATTCATCGAATTCATCCGCAGCACACCGCTTTTGGTACAGATCTTTTTCTTGTACTGGGTGGTGCGTCCGGATCTGCTCGGTGGGCTGTCCATCGACACCCAACGGCTGGTGGTCGGTGTGACGGCACTTGGCGTGCACTATGCTTGCTACACCTCGGAGGTGTTCCGCGCGGGCATCGAGGCGGTGCCCGCTGCGCAATGGGAGGCGGCTACGGCGCTGAATCTGCCGCGCACGCGCACCTGGGTCGATGTGATTCTGCCGCAGGCGGTGCCGCGGGTGCTGCCCGCGCTCGGCAATTACACGATCGCCATGTTCAAAGAGGTGCCGCTGCTGTCCTCGATCGTCATTCTGGACATGGTGTATCAGGTCAAAACCGAATACGCCGCCGATACCGGCGGCGCGGGACCCGAGGCCTGGTTCGCGGCCGGTCTGACCTTCCTCGCGCTGAGCTATCCGTGCTCGATCCTGGTACGAAAGTTGGAACGACGTGTCTGAACCGATGATCCGGTTCACCGGTGTGGAAAAGCGCTACGGCGCCACGGTGTGCCTGGACGAACTCGATTTCGCCATTGCGCCAGGTGAATTCGTCACTTTGATCGGGCCGTCGGGCTCCGGCAAGACCACCATTCTGCGTCTGCTCATGGGGCTCGAGCGGATAGACGCGGGCACTATCGAGGTGGGCGGGGAATTGCTCAGTCACCAGCGGCGCGGTGACAAACTGGTGCCCGCCGGCCCGGCGCACCTGCGCCGGATGCGCCGCAAGATCGGGATGGTGTTCCAGCAGTTCAATCTGTTCCCGAATATGACCGTGCTGCGCAATGTCACCGAGGGCCCGGTCCGCGGTCTCGGCCAGTCCAAGGACGCCGCCGAGGACCGGGCGCGAAAGTTGCTCGAACTGGTCGGACTCACCGACAAGATCGACGCCCGTCCCGCGCACCTGTCCGGTGGTCAGCAGCAGCGAGTCGCCATTGCCAGGGCGCTGGCCATGGAGCCGGAAGTGCTGCTGCTCGACGAGGTGACCTCGGCGCTCGACCCGGAGTTGGTGACCGGGGTTCTGCATCTGCTGGCCGATATCGCGGCCGATACCGAGATCACCTTCCTTTGTGTCACCCACGAAATGCAGTTCGCCCGAAAGGTTTCCGATCGCGTAATGATGTTCGACGCGGGGCGGGTGCTCGAGGACGGTGACCCGGAACGAATCTTCACCGATCCCCGGCAGGATCGGACTCGCGAATTCTTACAGGCGGTCCTGGATGAAAACTGACCGCCGATCTTCCACAATCTGAAGCATGACCAAGCCGTGTCTAGTTCTGCAGTTGCGGCCGGAGCGACCCGCTGCGGATGACGAATACCGCGCCGTCCTGCGCATGGCCGACCTCGCCGAGGGGGACACGGTCCGGGTGCAGATGGATCAGGAATTCCCGGATATCAATCTCGACGATTACTCGGCGGTCATCGTCGGCGGCGGGCCGAGCAATGTCAGCAGTCCGGACGAGCAGAAATACGGGTACCAGCGGACATTCGAACCCAAGCTGAAGAAGCTGATGACCGAGGTCGTCGGCCGGGATTTCCCCTATCTGGGTGCCTGCTACGGATTGGGCATCCTCGCGGATGTGCTCGGCGGCGAGGTGAGCGTCCAGAAATACGGTGAACCGGTCGGCGCACAGACCATCGATCTGACCGAGCACGGCCGCACGGACCCGCTGCTAGCAGGTATTCCACAGACATTCCGAGCGTTCGTCGGACACAAGGAGGCCTGTCAGGAGGTGCCGCCCGGTGCGGTGCTGCTGGCCGTATCGGCCGATTGCCCGGTCCAGATGATTCGCGTCGGGCAGCACGTGTACGCGACCCAATTCCATCCCGAATTGGACAGCGATGGGCTGGCTTTGCGCATCGAAGTTTATCGGCACGCAGGCTATTTCGAACCGCATGAGGCCGAGGATCTGATCGAGCTCGGTCATCGGGAATCGATCACGGTGCCCAGCGTGATTCTGCGCCGATTCATCGAGCGGTACTGCCGCGGATAGGTCCGATTACCTCGACGTTGACGAAAGCCCCGCGCAGGGGCTTCGTCGATGTCGGGAGCAGGTCCTAGATTTTCGTCACCGGCTCGAGGTCGACTACTCCTTTCCCGCTCGGGATGTCGAGCGGCACCGAGACTTGGTCGTGCGCGATCAGCCACGTGTCGTCGATTTTCCGGAGGCCGTAGGTGACTCTGACCCACATACCGCTCGTCGTCGACCCGTTTCGCAATGTGCCGCTGAGACGAGCGAAGGCGTGCCCGAATGCCACTTCATCGCCCATCGTGAGTGTCAGGTCGCGCACCTCGTAGCTCACGCTTTCGAAGACCGCGAACACCCTCGTCCAATTCTCGAGTTTCGCCACTATGCCGACATGCTGGAGCGGCGGCTCGACATCGAATGACACGACGTCGGCTGTGTACATCTGCTCGAGGGCCTCGAGATCCTTGGCGTGCAGTGCTGCGACTATCTTGTCGATTTGCTGGCGAACCTTGGCCTCATCCACCTCGCGTCGCGTTTCGGTTCGGTCAGCGAGTGGCTGAAAGTCGTTCGGTGTCGTCACGATTGGCTCCTTCGTCGGTGTGCGCGGTATCGGTGCCGGGTTGCCGCAACGGCGCGAGTGCGTTGCTCCATGCGACGAGCTGATCCAACAGCGTCTTCAGGGCTGTGACGTGCCGGTCGCCGGGCGTGAAGGTGGTGAAGTTCTCGAAGTCGTGGTGCAGCGAGATCGTGACCTGGGGGCCCACGCCTGCCATGCTCAGCGTGCTGCAGATCAGCCGCAGCTGGTCCACCGCGTGGACGCCGCCACCCGCACCGTAGGAGACGAATCCGACCGGCTTGCCGGCCCATTCCTGGAATAGGTGGTCGATGGCGTTCTTCAGTACGCCAGGGAGGCCGTGGTTGTACTCCGGGGTCACGATCACGAACCCGTCGAAGGGGGCGATCCGCTCGGCCCACGCGCGGGTGTGTTCATGGACCGACGGGCCGAACATCGGCGGCACCGGCTCGTCGAGATGCGGTAGCGGGTGGTCGCGCAGGTCGATCAGTTCGAACTCGGCATCGCTGTGGCGCGATGCCGAGTCGAGAACCCACTGGGCCACCTGCGGACCATTGCGGTTGGGCCGGGTACTGCCGAGAATGATGGCGATTCTGATCATGTCCGCAACTCCTGCTCTGCTGAAACTGTCACGACCTCCCGACGATGTAGGCGGTCGGAATGTCAGGTCGTCTCACAGTTCGGGTCGCTATTTCGTCGGATTCGGTGAGGGAAGCATCGACCGAAGGAGCCGAACACCATGACCGATCCGCAACTGCGCTCGGTGATCAGTGAACGCCGTCAGCTGATCAATCTCGCCTATCGGCTGCTCGGTTCGCTCGCTGAGGCCGAGGATGTGGTGCAGGAGACGTATGTGCGCTGGTACGCGCTATCCGAGCGGCAGCGTCATGAGGTGGCGGTGCCAGGCGCTTGGTTGACGACGGTCGCCGGCCGGATCTGCCTCGATCTGCTCGGCTCGGCGCGAGCCAGGCGGGAACGGTACGTGGGCGAATGGATTCCGGAGCCGATTCCCGGCCACTCCGAATGGTTCGGTGGTCCGGCCCCCACCGATCCGGCCGACCGGGTCACCCTCGACGAGTCGATCAGTATGGCCTTCCTCGTCGTGCTCGATTCCATGACACCGGCCGAGCGGGTGGCGTTCGTCCTGCACGACGTCTTCCGCTACTCCTTCGCCGAGGTCGCCGACGTTGTCGGCCGCACTCCGGCGGCCTGCCGCCAGCTCGCCTCCTCTGCCCGCCGCCGCATCGACACATCGCGGGGCCCGTCGAGCGCCCAGCGCTCCGAGGTGGTCAGGGACTTCAAACGGGCCTGGGAGACAAGTGATATCGAGGCCCTGATCAATTTGCTCGATCCGACCGCGACCGCGACCGCCGATAGCGGCGGCCTGGCCCCGGCCTTCCGCCAACCGATCATCGGCGGTGAGCAGATCGCGCGCGCCTGGATCGAAATTGCCGCCCGAGGCCCCGAGGTGACGCTGCTCGAGCGCACGGTGAACGGCCAGCCCGGCCTGGTGGCGCAGCTCGCCGACACTATCGTGTCGGTTTACGCCTTCGACATCGCCGACGGGCGGATCACTCGCATCTGGGCGATCCGGAATCCGGAGAAACTGCGGCCCTGGACAGTCGACTGAACGAATGGAATGTCCCAACTGCGAGCCGGGCTACCGATTCCCGAGTTGCCACAGCGCCTGTTCGAATGCCGAGCCGGGCTCGGCGGCGAACAGATCCAGACCGCAGCACGACGGTGCGTCGGGAGTGCGATGAGTTCGCCCGTACCGGGTCAGCTCGCCGACAAGCCGATGGTGCAGCGCGTACGTCCGATTGCGGACCTGTGCGACCGGGATCTAATAAGCGCCACGAAACGGCGATTTGCGCCGATACTGCCGTACATCTCGCGGGAAACCGCCACAGCCCAACCGCCATAGCACGATTCAACGCGTCGTCTTGACCATTTCGTCCATCATCGGCGAATCGGGAAACGGCTGGTCTTGCCCGATCACTCGCCAACCCCAGGACTCGTACGCCGCTTTGGCTGGATTGCCGACTCGGACGAGTAGATAGGCCAACGGCTCCGGGCGTCCGGATAGCAACGCATCGTGGATGATTCGTGCGTATCCGTGTCCCTGATAGTCGGGGTGAACGGCGAACTCTCGGAAGATGTACACCGGCCCAGACGTTTCAAGCGGGAGTTCGGGGTAAACGTGTACGGCCTTGTCCCAGACCACTTGCGGTCTGCCATACGGGGTGCCGAATGCGTAACCGGCCATCCGGCCGCCAACTCGTCCGGCGACAAGCTCGAAACTTGGGATGGGTGCGTACAGTTCTTCCAACCGTTCCCAGAACCTCGCGGGGCTGTACCACGGGTCGGCTTGCTGATCCCGGTGTGAGGCGAGATAGACAGCCTTGAGTTCGTCAGCCAGTGCCATCGTCCCGGCAGCGTCGTGGCGCTCGATACTCAACGGGCTGTTATCGGCGTCGGCCTTCATTGTTCGATCGCCCGCTGCGCACCGAGTGCATCGTTGCACAGGAGTTCATGCAGCTCGCGGGCTGTCGGTATGCGCCGTTGGTCGGGTGGCACGGCGGCAAGCACCTGTTCTCCCAAACCCATGACGAAACGCGTACGGTGCTCGGTCGGGAGTTCATCCAAAGTCGTTGTCGCGTATGCCGTTCCCGCGCTCAGGTCGCCGCTACACACCTGACATAGCGCGCGCTGCAACTCTATCTGCACAGGTCCGCGGCGACTATTCGGCGGGTACAGGGCAAGCGCCGCTGACTGTGCTTTCTCGGCCTTTTCGGTCTCACCGAGATGGGAGTACACGAAGCTTTCCGCGAACCTGACTCGTTCCTCAGGATACGCCCAGCAGTGCCAGCCGTGATCGTTCGCCACTGTGGCTGGCAACTCGGCGAACGTCTCCCGTAACGCAATCAACGACACCTCGGCATCGTCAGCGTTGCCGAGTAGTGCGTGCGACTGCGCGCGAGCAGCGAGCAGACTCGGCCGCCCGATAATTGGGCCGTTGGCAATGAGTTGGTCAGCTTCTGCGATGTTCTCGATGATGACGTGTGGGGACTCGCCGTCGTAGATGGCGCGGATTGCCTTGCGACCCCGGATGTATGCCATCGCGTGCAGGTCTCCTGAAAGGTCAGCCGCCTTGCGCGCGGTACGCCACCAGCGCACGGCCTCACGCCGCCGTCCACAGTCACCGATCGCTTGCGCCATGTACTGACTCAGCAACGCGCCGATTTTGTACAATTCCCGCCGCGCTCCCTCACCCGCTGACATGCTCAGCGCCATCTGGAGGCCCAGCACATCTACCAAGAGCATTTCGTGCAGTTCGGCCGCAGTGTGCGTGACGTATGCGGATCCGTATTCGCGTACCACCTCATGCCAGTCGTCCAGATCAACCGACACCCCATCCGACATCGTGCGGTTGAATCCATGCCGCGCCGATTCCAAGCCGAGCACCGCGCCCACGCCAGCGGCTGACGCGCTGAGTAGGAAGGTCCGGCGGAGCACGTCATCAACCTCTTTTCCTGCGCTCGGCAGGAACATCGACGGGTCCTTCGTATCTGCCCCCATGCTAACCACGCCGCTGCCGCGCTCGGCGGGCCGAAAGCCGAGTTCAGCATCCGTCGCGACGCCCAGGACTGCCCGCAGCCCCGCGCGGAAATCAGCACTCGGCCAGCGGAAGACACCGCGTTCCAGCTTGCCCACGTAATTGCCGGAGAGCTGGATTACCCGGCCGGTCTGGCGATACACCCACGCATTCACCGCGTCCGCGAGTTCTGACCGGTTCAGTGGATGCCCGGTCGTCGCGGAGCGGATCCGAGTCCGCGCGGCGCTCAGTTGGTGATTCGGTTCGGACACGCCCCGCCGTCCCCTCGTTCGGCAATATCCTCGAATCATTCCACCTTGACCGCGCGACCACCGCGAACTTGTGCGCTCTCCCTCGAATCTCCCTCAAACCTCCCCCTTCTCGGCGTTCCCAGACCATCGCGCCAGGGCGGAGTCTGACAGAGCACTCGACGCCGAGCGATACCGGACCCTCGTCCAGGCACCTGGACCCGGCAGCGTCGATGGCGGTGCCGAAAACCTCCAGCGTCGAGTGCACACGAATCGAATTGCGCAAGGAAGCGAACGCGAAAGGGTCACGATGTTGAACCCGGAACAACAACTACCGCGCCGGACACCGCTCGTCGGTCCGCCCGCCCTCGTTGCTGTCGACTTCCCCGCCGACGTGGTCGAGCGTTTCGCAGACGCCCTACGCGAGTGGGCTACGACCGAGCCGAATCGTACCGAGCAACGCGACCAAGAGGCTGTAACCCCATGAACCACATACCTTTCGGCGACACTCCGGTGTCCCGCTGCACTTTTTACCGGCGGGTGTGTGATCTGCCCGCGAACATCGACCCGCCTCAACTCGGCCGAATCGTGATGAAGGTCGAACATGTCGGAGCGTTGACCATGCCCGCACACCTCGGCCAATCCGTGAAAATCCATATGCAGCAACAGGGTTCGGACCTTGGCCCGGTGTCATCTCATCCACGCCGGAACAGGTGGACATTCTTGATACGGCCGGACATCCCCGATGACGTCCGGTTGTTCGCCGAGTTGTACCGCCTCGATGTCTCGGTAGTGCGAACCGGTGGCACCGTCGCGTTGCCGTCGCCGGCCGACCAAGGCGCGCAGTTCCGGCGGTGGATCGAACCGCCCCGCTGCACATTCCGTCCCTCCGGACTTGCGGTGGTCGACACGATACGTGCTTGCTCGAGTCCCTACCGGCCCGTGCGGAGGTGGACGGCTCATGTGTGAGTGTGGCTGCGCGCCCTGGATCAAGTTGTCGATGTGTGGGATTGGGAGCTTCAACGGCAAGACCGGCGAGTTGGAGTCGGTACAGTGTCCGTCCCGGTTCTGCATGACCATGGCGCCGCTGGTCGACGGGAAGATCGGCGATCATTACGGCATCACGGACCTGCTGTCACCGTTGCCGTGTCCATGGATCGGGGTTCGGGTTGTGAATGACGTTGACGCCTTGATGCCCGATGACTCCACACCGGTTCCGCCGATGCAGGAGAAACAGCCATGAACACAAATACATTTGCTCCCAAGGCAATTGGTGTTCTATCGCTTGATGTCAGTGGCCCGCACCGGTTGCGGGACGAACGAGTGATCGCCGAGTTGGCGCAGCGACGCGGCTACGCCCTGGCTGGGTTGGTCACCGTCGGTGATGACACGTCCATGCCGACAGCTCTCATTGTGGGGACGGCACGCGGAAAGGGAGCGGCGGCGGTTATCGCGCCGAGCATGGCCCACTTCAGCAGCCGCGTCCGGGCTATCGCATTGGCGTGTGACCTGATCACGCCTACCAAGTTCGTAGCCTGTACCAGCGCCGACCGATTGCGGAGCCGTCATGAGTGAACAGGCTTCCCCGCGACCAGACCTTCCCGATGTGCACCTGAGCGTGTTCGTGCACGGGGTGCGGATGGACTTCGCCGCATGTGTGACCGCTGCACGAACGTTCATCGAAGAGCATCGCGCGCGTCACTACGTCGACGCGGTAAACGTGCTCCCCGGCGACACCACCGGCCTTCAGCGCCTCCCGAATGAGCGGCTGTACCTCCCACCGTGAGATGAGACACTGATCTGCGGGTTGCGAATCGCAAGAGCGCCAACGGAATTCTTGGACGAACCGAAAGGGAGAACGGCATGGGCGGCGGGGACCAGATCGGAATGGATTTTGGCGATGTTGACCTGGCCAAGGTCAAAACACCGACGCCACCCGGGCCACCGGAATGGGTTCACTGGTTCCGACAAATGGATGCACAGCTGGAGAAATTCGCCACCGAGGCTATTCCAGGTTTGCCGGAACCGATATGGTCGGACGCCGCAATAGATCGGGTTGCAGCAGCTTTCAGCGAGTTCTTTCCCGACGAGGCCTCCGTGACAGATCCTGAAAAGTCTGATATCGCTGATCAATTCGTCCGTTGGATCGGTGAATGCTACGTACATCGTCGCGGTATGCAGTGGTATAATCACCCTCACGCTTCAGGCGGCCTGTATCAGGGATTCGGCCCGGCAGTGCAGGAACCCGGCAACGAAGCCGAGACAGCCTTCGTGGTCGAAATATTGGAGTGGGCCGGTCACGATGATCTCAACTATGTGAGGCATGTGCTCGGCTGACTGCCGGGTTTGTTCGATAGTCTTTGACCTACGGGGGCGGGTTGAACCTTGTCCGACTACGACGATCAACGTCGGAAAGACGCTAAACATTTCCATCACGGAATGGCGCATCAAAGGGGCGAGACACCGGAAAAAGGTTGGCGTCACGAGCGGGACGTTTGGACGCCGGATGGCTATCGTCGTATGGATTCGTCGCGCGTAGTCGACAAGGATGATAAACGATTCACCGAATATATTAGATAATTCCTTCCCGCATCGATCGCGTTCCACAGTTCGAATGTCGGAAAGTCACGTAGTGGGTTACTTACTGCTCGCCGCGAACTCGGCCTTCGCGTTCACGTTCGGCTCGTTCACGTTCGCGTTGCTGGTGTATCGACCGGTCCCGTTCGGACTCGGCGTGTGCTCGGGCCTGGGCGGCATCGATCATCTTGGGTGGATCGCTGCTGTTGAGTCCCAGGATGCCCATCATCTGCGGCGATAGCCCATTCTCTTTCGCCAGCGCTCGCGCGTTGTCGCGTTCCTGTATCGCTCGCGCCAAGGCGTCGTCGCGTTCGTGCTCCGGGGTTCGCTGCGGTGGGGGTGGCGGTGCCGGGGGCTCGTGGCCGCGGGTGGGTTTGATCTCGAGGACTACGCCTTTGCGTTCGTTGTCTCGCTCGTCCCTCCGCGCGGCCAGAACTTGATCTTTCCGCGCATCGCTGAGGTAGCCGCCCACACTGTCGACCACCTCCCGCGCTTGCGCTTCCTCACGCTCGCGGACCTCTCGTGCCTTCGGCGCGGGATCGATGCGTTCTCTGGCGACAGTGGGTGGTTTCGCTTTGCCCGGGTCGTTTTCTCGGGCGTGTGCGTCTGCGGGTTCTCGTTCGACCGCTCTGCTCTGGGTCGGTTTCTCCGCTCTCTCCCGCTCCTGACGCTCTTTCTCTAGCTGCCGCGCATCGCGCTGGCGTTGCTTTTGCAGGCGCGCCTGCTCACCGACACCGGGCAATTCAAGTTGCGGAGCCGGTTCCCTTTCCAGTCCCCGCGCCCAAATCTCGCGTGCATCATCTCGCGCGATGATCTGGTGCGTGAACTGGTCCGGAAATCGTTCTTCGAGTTCTCTGATCAGTACCTGTACATCTTTCGAAATGAACTCGCCTTCGACAGTCCGCAGTATATGGTTGTGATTCTCGTCCTCTCCGAGGATGTCTCGGACGACTTCCAGCTGCTTGACGTCTTTCTTACTGTCGACTCTCCCCGACTTCTCTTCGATGGTGTGAGTCTCGCCGTCGCGTTCCCTTATCTTGTCGAACTCGGTTCGGCCCGAGTCTGTTTCGTACCCGCGCGACTGCTGTACATACCCGTTGTCACGATCACGGAAGAAGCTTTCGGCCCCGTTCTCGAATATCCTTCCGCGCGTGTTGTTGTCGATGTTGTCGCGGTCTTTGTAGTACCCATCCGGCCTAACAGAACCCACCCCCCGAGGTGTGGAACGTCGTAATTAATGGTTCGTGCGGCGAACCGTCACATGGCGGACGAGATCTCCTCGCGACGCTTTTCCTCGTGATAGGTCGCGTATTCACGCAACGCCGACGCGAAGTGGGAGAACATGCCGTCATCGACTTCAGGGTGATAGTTGATCATTCGACGCATCAACCCGAACACCGTATCCGCGTCTTCGTCGTAGGTGTCCATCAGCAGGGCTGGATTGACGTGGTCGTAAAACGATTTCTCGCGACCGAACCATTTGAACTCGACCCATTTCGCGCCAGCGAACTTGATGAAACATTCCCCGATGAAGCAAATGAACGCATCAGCCATGTCGGCGTTCTCAGGGGCCATAGCGGTAGCCATATCCGGGAAGAGGCCCGCAACAATGGGATTGAGCCGTTTTACCTCCGCCGAGTCTTCCGGCCACGGCTTCGATGGAATGCGCTGCAACCCGGCATAGTCCAGGAACTTGCGGACCTGCGCTGCTCGCCGGTCCGGGTCGACCCACTTACCCCACTCGGTCTGTTCGACTTCGAAATCCATACCCAGCTGTTCATCATTCCCCACGCTGATGCCTCCGGTCTTCTCGTCGCGGCCCGTATCGGTGTCAGTGTTTCATCTCACGGTGACAGGTAAAGCCGTTCGCATGGAAGGCGCTGGTAGCCGCTGGTGTCGCCCAGGTCGACTGTGACGGCATCGGCGAAATGCCGCGCCTGGTGCTCGTGCACGAAGATCAACGCGGCGGTGAGACACGCCGTGAAGTCGAACCGCGCACCGTGCAGGAAAACTGACAGGTGGACATCGGGATCACCTGGTAGTGGCGAATTCTGTTCACTCATGGCGCGGGCTCCGTGATCGGTCGGTGCCCGTGCAAGCAACGAATCTGTGAGGCGTGATCAGGTCACACGCCACAGCGATAGCCCGAACACGACTACTGAAATGGGCCATGCTCGGCGCGATAACCACTACCGCCCCCTTGCTGCGCGCTGTGCCCACGATGAGCGCGGTCGGCATGAACGTGTCATCGCCGATGGTGACCAACCCCGTCAGGGTGTAGCCGCGACGCTGCGCCAACTCGGTGATCACCCGTTCACCCCGCAACAGGTGCGGGCCGGTCACATCGAGGGACAGCACACCGATTGCCTTGGGAGCCAATGTATTTGCAGTCATGGCCGCTGCTCCTGTGGCAGCGGGACCGATGCCGAGTCGTCGGGCGTGAAGTCGTCAACGTCGTTCACAACCCGCACCCCGATCCACGGACACGGCAACGGTGACAGCATGTCCGTGATGCCGTAATGGTCGCCGATCTTCCCGTCGACCAGCGGTGCCATGGTCATGCAGAACCGCGACGGGCACTGCACCGACTCCAACTCCCCGGTCGCGCCGTTGAAGCTCCCAATCCCGCACATCGACAGCTTGATCCACGGCCCGCAATCACATGCAGACATGAGCGGCCCACCTCCGCACGGGTCGATACGGTCCTGAACACGCGCGGATCGCATCGACCACCACAAGCCCGGACGGCCGGAACGTGCACCGGGGCGGTTCGATCCAGCGCCGGAACTGCGCGCCCGTGTCGGCTGGCGACGGCAAAGCGACGGTGCCACCGGTCCGCACCACCGACACATTCAACCGGAACATCTCCGCGAACAAGCGGACATCATCAGGGATGTCCGGCCTGACCAAGTATGTCCACCGGTTCGAGCGCGGATGCGACAGAATCGGACCAGTATCCCAATCATGATGCTGCATACGGACTTTTACCGATTGTCCGAGGTCTGCCGGAAGCATAAGCGCCCACACATGATCGGCCTTCATGACAATGCGGCCCAGATGCGGCGGATCGACGGTCGCAGGCAGATCAGACACCCGCCGGTAGAAGTGGCAGCGCGACAGCGGGGTGTCGCCAAAGGTGTTGTGGTCCATTGGATTAGGCCCTCTTATCGTCGCGGTTAGTGTTGGTTCGCCCGGTGCTGGGGGAGTCGACACCCCGGCACCGAGACGACTCAGCGAACGCGGGTTGGCCCGCCCACTCTCGGACGGCACCCGCGAAGCGCTCGACTACATCGGCCGGTGCGCCGACATACATTGCTGGCGGCCCGACGAATGGAACGCGATGCGGGTAATCCTCAGCGTTCATGGCGACACCGCCCGCTGGTAGAAGACCTGCCGCAGTATTGTCGTCATCGCCGTCCTCGTCGGACCAACTCATCCCGCGCCTCCCTGCTGACTCATTGGTAAGCACCCGACGCCAGGCAGGCGCGAACAAACGGGCGGCAATTCGAGTCGGTGCCCGATGAGGGGAACGCCGTCTGCCCGTGCCGGGTACTGGATCACAGCCTGCGCTGGAATGTTGGAAGCAATAAGGCATAGGACCGGCATTCTCACGGCATTTTCTGATCACCCACCTGCGCCCTGGGTAGCCTGGCACCACGATTCACTGACATATTCGGGAGCAGCTGATGATCGGTCTCGTGTGGACGGGTGTCGAAGTGGCGTGCCTACGCGAGGCGACGTTGTACGGCGTCGATGAGTTCGCACGCAAGATCGGTTGCGCACCGCGAACGATCCGAAACTGGGAATCGAAAGGTCCACACGCGCAGCTGAATCCGAGCAGCAAACGCCTACTCGAGGATGAATACCGAAAACTGGACGAGGCCCAGCGACAGCGTTTCGAAGCTGCCTTGTCGCAGGCTGGCCGCCTCCCGACCGCACCAGCCTTGCCGAGCATCATCCAAGCCGTCCCCACTCTGCCGGGCGAGGCCGATCTTCTCTCCGCTCTCGACAACGTTCGTGTCGTGGTCGACCAGACCCTGTCGAAATGCACCGTTACCTCGGCGCGCGTCGAGTTGATCGAGGAGCGCGTCTCCGATCATGTGCTGGAATACACAACTACCCCGCCCGCCTCAGCGCTGGCCGATATTGCGCCGGACCTGCTCGAAATACAAACGCTCGCCACTGAACGGCAACCCGCAGCCATCCAAGCCCGCCTGTCCGAGGCATCTGCGGTACTGGGTTTGCTGACTGCCGACGCGTTGATGAAACTCGGCGAGATCGGGCGCGCGAACTACTGGTACGGCACCGCGCGCCTCGCGGCAGATGACAGCCCCAACCTGAGACTGCGCGCCCGAGTTCGTGCTCAGCACGCAATGTTGCCGTACTACTACGGCGACATCGACAAGACCGTTGCACTGGCCCAGGCAGCGCAGGCGCTATTGCCGAATATCGCATGCGACGAGACTGCCCTTGCTGCGGCAGCCGAGGCGCGGGCCTTGGCCCGCATCGGAGACGATTACGGTGCCGAACAAGCGATGACCAAGGCACAACGACTCACCGACGCTTTAGCGAGCAACAGCAGCGACGAGGCATTCCGGTTCAACGCCAAGCGGCTGCTGCTCTACATGTCTGGAACACTGACGTACATGGGGCGCATCGCTCGAGCTCGCCGCGTTCAAGACGAGGCGCTGAAGCTCTACCAACCAACGTCGGTAGTCATCGACCCAGCGTTGATCCAACTCGACGCCGCAGTCGGCTACGCCATGGGCGGCTCGGGAAACGACGGTTGCCAATTGGCGGCGCACGTCCTGCAACGACTGCCGAACGAGCACCGGACGCGCATCGTCGTCACCCGTGCCACCGATGTTCTCGAAGCCCTACCCGCAGGGAGCCGACAGCTCAGCGCAGCCAGTTCCCTGCGCGAACTCGTCAGTGCCGAGACTGCACAATGACACGGGGAGGCATCGAACCCACTCGTCTCACTGAGTCCGACTTCACCCCCACCCGGACACGAGCTGTCCTCGAATCCTCTTGCCGTATAGCCGGATTGGACACAAGCGGCGCAACATTGCTTCGCCACCACACCAACGCCGTTTATGCGCTCGCGAGTTCGCCAGTCGTGGTAAAGATCAGCAGACCCGATCACAACGAGCACATCGACGTCGTCGGGCTTGTGCGATGGCTCGAGCGGGAATCGGTGCCGACCGTGTCTCTGATCGACACCGATCAACCTCTCCAGATCGCGGGCTGTCCAGTCACCTTCTGGCGTTATCTCGACCAAAACGGAATCGTCAGCGCAGCCGACCTTGCAGAGCCGCTGGCCAAGCTTCATTCACGCCCGACCAAACCACCGATCCAACTGCCAGACCAGCAAATTCGACATACGCTCGTCGCAATCGGTAACTCGATCGACACCAGTCCCATCCTGTCGGCCGACGACCGTACGTTGCTGCACGCCCGACGAGAAGAACTGGCCCGGCAGGCACCCGAGATCCGATATGAGCTGTCCTCCGGGGTGATCCACGGCGACGCGCATCATCGCAACGCGCTATGGGATCAGCAATCCGGACGAGCCGTACTGTGCGACTGGGAAAGCGCTGCAATCGGCCCGCCAGAATGGGACCTCGTCACGATCGAAGTTCACTGTCGACGCTTCGATCATCCGCTTGATGAGTACACGCAATTCTGTCAACGGTATGGGCTCGATATCCGGGAATGGTCGGGCTATGCATGGTTGCGAGATCTTCGGGAACTACGCATGATCACCACCAACGCCCGCAAGTCGGCTCCAGGCTCTACCGCTGCCGCCGAGGTCTTGCGACGGGTCGAGGCGTTACGCGCCGATGCCCGGATCACGTGGCACATTCTGTGAGCCGCAGGCGCGGCATCTCCGTCACACCCAGAAAGCCCCGTCCACCGCTCCGCCGTCACGCACATCTACCTGCGTAAACTCCACTCCTCCCGTCGTCGCGCACCGGCTCGAGCGAGCATTTGAGGAGTGCGTAAACCCCCGAGGACTGCGCTGCGAGCCGACCTTCGATCAGAGACGTGAATCAATAGCAGCTCAACATATTTGCCGGTTGCTCGGGGTATGCGGGCATTGCGGTCGGATCTGGAGAGCGTTCTTCCGGATACTGATAACGTGGGCCGGGTCGTCGAGTTCTGGGCGGCTGGTGGGGCGTCCAGTGATTGCGCGCCGAAATCGCTTGTCCTGCAGGGACTGTGGGGTGACCGCAGTCGACTGTGGTTGCCTGGCCAGGGTCCGAGTTCTCGACGCGGACCTCATGGCCGGGGTCACATACGGTCGGCGTCGCGAGGAGGGCTGAACTGAGTGCTGTGGCCGCAGGCTGTGTTATCGCCGCGGTGCTTCCATTGATCCTGGCCTTCTTGCTGATCCAACGTCTGGAGTCACGCCCTTGACTACGCCATCGTCAATTCACGCCACCGCGACCGGAGTTTGCCCCGCCCTGCACGGCTCACCGCTCGATCCAGATGAGCCCCGAGTGCTGTTGCACACGCCGGAGTTCGCCGCCGATCCGCATCGGGCCTATCGGGAGGCTCGCAGTCAGTACGGGTCGCTGGTGCCGATGGAGTTGGCGCCTGGCGTGCCCGCCACCCTGGTGGTCGGGTATCAGACCGCGGTGCGAATCCTCTATGATCCGGAACACTTTCCGGCGGATCCGCGGCATTGGGAACAGACGGTTCCCGACGACTCACCCGTCAAGCCGATGATGATGTGGTACCCGAACGCATTACGCAATGCCGGGGCGGCGCATGCTCGCTACCGGCAGGCTTACACCGGCAGCATCGACGGAATCGATCTGCACGAACTGCATTCGACGGTCGAGCAGATCGCCATCCCGGTGATCAACACCTTCTGTGAGGCAGGCGAGGTCGACCTGGTCACCCAGTACGCGCTGCCGGTCGCTTTTCCTCAGTCCCCTCCGCTGCCCGTTTACTGAAGGAGATAAACGATGGAGCATGAACCGCTGGTCCTGGATCTGACCGGCGCCGATATCCAAGGCGAGAACGAGCGGATCCGGGAGCGCGGACCGGTCGCGCTGGTCGCGCTGCCCGGCGGCGTGCCCGCGTGGTCGGTGACCGATGCCGCCGTGCTCAAGGCTCTGCTCGCCGATCCGCGAGTATCGAAAGACGCACGGCAGCATTGGTCTTCGTTCATCAATGGCGAGATCACCGAGGAGTGGCCGCTGCTTCCGTGGATCGCGGTCGACAATATGTTCACCGCGTACGGCACGGACCATCGCCGCCTGCGCAAGCTGGTCTCGCCCGCGTTCACGCACCGTCGCACCACGGCGTTGCGCCCGCGGATCGAGGCGATCACCGAGGGTCTGCTGAATGCGCTCGCGGCCACTCCGAAGGGCGAGGTGGCCGATCTGCGCGAGGGTTACGCCTATCCGGTGCCGATCGAGATCATCACCGAAATGATGGGTGTGCCCGAACATCTCGGACCCGGTCTGCGCACATGTGTCGACGGTTTCTTCGATACCTCGTTCGGCCCCGAGGAAGCGCAGGCCAACTACCTCGAGATGTACCGCCTCGTCAGCGAACTCGTGGCCTACCGGCGCGAGACCCCGGGCGACGATGTCACCAGCGTCCTCATCGCCGCCCGCGACGAGGACGACGGCTCGCAGCTGAGCGAGAAGGAGCTCGTCGACACGCTGATGCTGGTCATCAATGCCGGTCACGAGACCACGGTCAATCTGCTCGATCAGGCGATCTTCATCCTGCTCACCCATCCCGAGCAGCACGCCGATCTGGTCGAGGGGCGGGTGCCGTGGTCGGATCTGGTGGAGGAGACGCTGCGCTACGAGGCGCCGGTCGCGCACCTGCCATTGCGCTATGCGGCCGAGGATATCGAGCTCGGTGAGATCCGAATTCCCAAGGGCGAGGCGATTCTGGCGTCCTACGCCGCCGCGGGCCGCGATCCGAACCTGCACGGAGCGACCGCCGCGACGTTCGACCTGTACCGGGTCAACAAGGAACATCTGTCCTTCGGGCACGGTGCACACCACTGCATCGGCGCCCCGCTCGCGCGACTGGAGGCGACGATCGCTCTCCCGGCCATCTTCGAGCGCTTCCCGAATATGCGCTTGGCCGTGGATCCGGCGGAATTGGCGCCGGTCGGCAGTTTCATTTCGAACGGACATCGGGCGCTGCCGGTTTTTCTGGACTAGATCGTGGTCGGGGTGCCGCGCGGCGGCACCCCGACTCGATCGATCCGAGTAGCTGCGGCAACGGTCATCTCCGACAATCGCCGCGCGCCGCGCGTCATGAGATCGTCGGTTGCTCCTCGGTTGGTATCGGGGTGACGGCACCGTGGACAACTCCGACCGCCGCGCCCGCGGCGGCGCCGGCCGCGGCGGCCGGGACGGCGATCACCGCGTAGCCGATGGCCGCGCCGATAATGGGGACGACCACCAAGCCCGCTGGGAGGAATGGGATCCCGGCGATGAGACCTGCGCCCGCGCCCACGACGGCACTGGTGGCGGCGAGCGGACTCGCCAGGGTGGAGCCCACCGACGCCCCTACGACCGCGTCACCCACTACAGCACTGGCGATTTGGTCGGAACGCGCGCGTTCGACGCCTGCCGACTGCAGGCCTTGGGACAGCGCGGATTCGGTGCCTGCCGAAGCGTCATTGATCTGGGTGGCCAGTTCGGGCGGCAGAAAGTCCGGGCGATCGACCTGGATATTGCCGACACGGATGTGATTGGTGGCCTGCGGGACTTGTTCCGGCTGTGCCGCGTTCGGACTGCCCGGCACCGTGGCGTCCGGCTCGGCCACCGATGCGGTGGCGTCGCGCAGCGGCAAGGCCGCGAATACGGCGGGGTCGTCGACCGGAGCCGATGGATCGGCGATGAGCGCCAGGCCATATGGAGTCCACGAGGGCGTCGCGGTGCCGAGTGGTTGCGACTCGGCGCTAGCAGGTGTGGTGCTGATCAGGGCGGCGGACAGGGGAAGCGCACTGGCCAAAACCAGTGTGGCTGTCCGTCGACGGATGAGACGAACCGGACGTGTGGGTCGATGTTTACCCATGGATTACCTCATTCCGAACATCGATGATTACTTACCTACATTCGGAACAGTCCGCCTTTCGGATGAACCCATTTTTGTCGAGCCGATTCGGCCCGGTGCGGGCGCACCGGGCCGAATCGACTCGGATCAGGCCACGGCGACCAATCGGGCCACATTGGCCGACTCGTCGTCGGCGGCCTTGGCTGCCAGTTCGGCCTCGACCCGCTCGCGGTAGCGGGTGATTTCGCGGTCCGCGCTCGCGGCATCCCAGCCGAGTCGCAGGACGAATTCGACAACTGGAAACGCGCCGTGGCACTGACCTTCGGCTGGTCCCGCTCGAAGCGCTGAGGTGTGGTGATTGCCCGTCCACTACGGTGACCGCGAATTCGTGGGTCGACGTGTCACTGGTCGGCGGAAACCTGAATGGCCCTTAGACTTCGGCGGTGCGAGCATCTTTGCGAGCGGCCGTCCTCGGACTGATCGCCGCGATATTCACGATGAGCGTCGGGTCGACGCCGATGGCCATCGCGGAGCCGGTTGCCCCGGCGTTCTGTGGCACACCGCTGTCGGCGGACGAACTCGATACCATCGCTCGACTCTCCGATACCAGCACGTTGATCGGAGATGCGTTGCAGCGCTTGGAGACCGCGGTAGCGCGCCACCGGGAGATCACCGAAATCCTGGTCGCGCACCGAGATCGACGCGGGCTGTTTCCGCTCGGGCTCGACGGTGTGGAGCAGTCGGCGGTAATGCCGTTGCAGCGCGATCCGAGTGCTTTCCTGGATCCGGCGTACGCGCACGCGATCAGCTTGGAATTGCTGCGGCGGTTCCTGGTCAATGTGCACGCGGCGTTCACCGGCGCGCCGGTCGAGCCGCAGTGGGCGCGGTATTTCGAGCTCGCTCGCCGGTGTGAGGTATCGCCCGCCCGTGTCGCCATGGCGGGCTACAACGCGCATTTGAGCGTGGATCTCGCGCATTCCGTAGCGACGGTCGAGAGTAAGCCGGAGAACGCGCCCGACTACTTCGAGATCGTCGACGCGATCGCGGCCTCCGGACAGGTGATCATCGACCGGACCAAGGAGATCTACAACGGCGATCTCGGTCCGCTGTGGCGGTTCTATTTCGTCGGCGAGGGTCTGGACCTGCTGCTCGGTGCGGGCGTGGCGACCGGTCCGCTGCTGCGGGCCGCCGATATCGGCTACAACGTGGTGATCTACGGCAATGGCCTGGCGCTGGAGGACCCCGGACTGCACGACGCGACCGCGGCGGAGATCCGGCTGCTCGACGATTCCGTCGAAACGGCGTTGGATGTATTGACACTGCTCAGGGGTTTGTGAGACGCCTGATCTGTACGGGTTCGATCGGGTACTGCAAGGAGTTCGCAGTGGGCATATCACTCGTCAAGGGACAGAACGGTCCGCTCGCGGCATCGAATGTCGTTGTCTCGGTGCGATCCATCGCCGCGGCCGATGTCTCGGCACTACTGGTGACCGAAGCGGGCCGCGTTCGCACCGACGCCGATTTCGTCTTCTTCAATCAGCCCCAGGCGCCCGGTGTCGAGTTGCGGTCGGGAACGCCTGCGGCGCTGATTGTTTCCGCGGCCCACGTGCCCGCCGATATCGCCCAAATACGTGTGGTAATCACATTGGACGAATCCGGGGCAACCTTCGGGCAATTTGCGCCGCCGATTGCGACCGTTGCCGACGGATTCGGAAATGCGCTCTACGAGTATGTAATCGATGGACTCGACAGCGAGTCCGTCGTCATCGCACTGGAATTATATCGGCGTAAATCCGAGTGGAAGGTCCGCGCGGTCGGGCAGGGTTATGCGGGCGGATTCGCCGCACTGATTACCGATCACGGCGTAAGCGTCGACGACGAGCCCGTGCCGATCACTGCTCCCGCCGCTGCGGAGGTCCGCACCGTCCCGGGCGAAGCCAGACTCTCCTTCGAGAAGCGCGCTGTACTGGACCTGCGCAAACGCGAAGTCGCCAAGGTCCTGATCAACAAGAACGCCTTCGGAATTCGCGCCCGCGTCATCCTGGTCATCGACAAAACCCTCAGCATGAGCAGGCAATACAGCAAACAGGTCGTGCACCGCGTTGTGCAGCGGATGATCCCGGTGGCGACCCAGCTCGACGAGGACGGTGCCCTGGAGGCATACCTCTACGCGCTGTCCTTCGCGAAACTGCCCGATATCACTGTCGAGCACGGCGAGGCATGGGCCCAGACCTTCTTGCACCTCACCGGCACTCACCAGGGCATCGACTACGCCAGGATCGGCGGTCGCAACGACGAACTGCCGATCATGCGTGACATCATCGCCTCGCTGCGGCCCGGCGATGCGCCGACCCTGGTGCTGTTCTTCACCGACGGCGGCTTCGCGAAGAAGCGTGAGATCGCCGCACTCATGCGCGATGCGTCCCGACTGCCCGCTTTCTGGCAGTTCGTCGGCCTCGGTAGAGCCAACTACGGCCTGCTGCGCACTCTCGACGAAATGTCGGACCGGGTCGTGGACAATGCGGGCTTCTTCGCCCTCGACGACATCGACCAAGTGGACGACGCGCAGCTGTACGCCCGGTTGCTGGGCGAATTCCCGGACTGGCTGCGCGCGGCCGGGCTGGCTGGCATCCTGCGCTGAATCGTGCCGGTCCGCAGTCGAAGTCGCGGACTCAGCCGATGACGGCGTTCATGATGGTGCCCGCACTGGTGGCGACGACACCGCCGATCATGGCTCCGGCCACCATCTTCGGGGATTCCAGACCGCCGCCGCTCCACTTCTCCCAGGCGAAGCGGCCACCTGCGTAGATGATGGCGACTATGCCTGCGAGCAGCACGAACCAGGTGAAGTAGCGGACCAGTTGAAGAATCTTGTCGGACACCGGAGGGGCCTCGGGAGTGGGATTGCCGATCTGTGCCCAAGTGTCGTAAACGGTGGCCAGGATCATCTCGTGTTGCTCATTCTGGATGCGGGACAGGGGGTTAACGCGCTCTCCGACAGATGGTATCGGTTTCTCGGCGACCGTGCAGTCACGATGCCTGCACGCTTGCGAGACCACTCGATGTGCGGATCATGGAAAGGGCGTGATAGTCGAGGAGTAGACGATGAACATCTATCTGATGTCGATCGGCGATGCCTATGCGACGTCGGCGCAGATCCAGAATCCGACGCCGCAAGCTCCGCCGCTATCGGACAAACTGCTGCAGATGGTGCGCTATCTGACCTGGTTTGCCCTGCTGTCCGGAATAATCAGCATCATCTATGCGGGCGGCCGGTTCGCCTGGGAGAAATGGAGCGGCGGTGCGATGCAATCTCCGAAGATGGTGGCGGGAGCCATGATCGGCGGTGTCGTCGCCACCAGTGCGGGCACGATTATGAATTCGATTCTCGGCACCGGCTGACCGGCGAAAACCCGGCCGCGTCGCCGCTTGCCCGAATTACGGCAAATATGTGGCTATACTCCCGCTGATCTCTCTCGAAGTTGTCCGACCTGATCGGGAAAGTAGGGAGAAGGCATGAGTATGTCGCGGCGATCTGTGCTGCTGGCCGGTGCCGTTACGGGCGCGGGCCTGGTCGCGTGCGGCAAATCGACGAATTCCGATAATGTGGCGAGTTCTGGCAGTGCGCCGCCGAATGATCCGCGTTCGATCGCTACCGACGCCTATATCTATGGATATCCGCTGGTGCTGATGGATGTCACGCTGCAGTCGAATACCGCTGCCGTGCCCGCCAACCAGATCTGGGCCGTCAGTTCCGTGAATCCCGCGATGAATACGGTGGTCATGCCGAATATCGACACCCTGTATGCCACAGCCTGGCTCGATGTGGGTGCCGAACCGGTGGTGCTACAGGTTCCGCCGATGGACGGCGACCGGTACTGGCTCATGCAGATCATGGACGCTTGGACCAACACCACCCACAACCCCAGCAGTGTCGCACCACGGGTGCGCGCCGGTCAGGACCCGCCGTACGGCTACGTGATCACCGGCCCGAATTGGTCTGGTGCGCTGCCGGATAACCTGACCAGATTGGCGATGCCCACCGCGACCGCGTGGTTGATCGGTCGCATCGAGCTGCGCGGCCAGGCCGATTTCGCCGCCGCGGAGAGCGTGCAGCAGCAAGTGCTGCTCGCACCGCTGAGCGCCTGGTTGCGTGGTGAACGGCCGAACCCGGTGATCAATCCCGTTATGGCCGCCCCGATCGCACCGCCCCAGCAGGTTGCGCGGATGGACGGGCGTGCCTTCTTCGACCGGCTCTGCACACTTATGCTCACGAACCCGCCCGCCCGCGACGATGCCCCCGCGCTGGAGCGGTTTTCGAAGATCGGCATCCGGCCGGGCGGCACGGTCGGCGCTGCGCCGGTCGCCGACCTCAACGCCGCGGTGGCGGCGGGCCAGATGCGCATCCCGGACTATGCCAATCCCAAAGCGAGACGAGAGAACGGCTGGGGTTTCGCGACGAACCTCGGCACCTACGGCACCGATTACTCACTGCGTGCCTCGACCGCGTGGACCGCACTCGGTGCGAATCTGCCGGAAGACACCGTCTATCCGGAGATCAGTGCGAATGCGGGTGAGCAGGGTGCGCCGCGCTCGTACCGACTGCATTTTCCCTCGGGCCAGACGCCGCCCGCGCGAGCCTTCTGGTCGCTGACCGCCTACACCGCGGAGCGCTTTCTGGTGCCCAATCCGGCGGGCATCTTCTCGGTCGGTCATCAGCGTCCGGTTGTGCCGCTGCCGGACGGCTCGCTTGAACTCGCCGTCCAGGCGGCGGACCCGGGAAGTGATGTGCCATACGGCAATTGGCTGCCGATACCGGAAACCGGCACCTTTCGGCTCGCGCTTCGGCTGTATGTGCCCGAGCAGCGGGCGCTCGATGGTCACTGGCAACCGCCGAGTCTGAACCGAGTCGGATGAAGGAGATGTACGAACGCTCGATGTCTCTGCTGAGCCGGTCGTCTTGTCGGGCGTCGTCCTGACCGTACTGCGATAGGAGCGAGAAACTATGGGCCGCTTGGCTTTCCCGATCTCGGTCGCCGCCGCTGCGATGCTGGTATTCGCCGCGCCCGTCGCCGCCGCCGAGGTGGGTGATGAGGACGGTGTGCCGTCGCGAACCGCGTTCTCCTTCCGTTCGGTGCTGCCCGGCGTCCAGTGGGGCACCAGCAACGAACACGAGATGCGCACCGGATTGTCGCTGGTAAAGCTCTATATGGTCGACTACGCGCTGCATCACGGCGATGGGTCGGCTACGGATCTGGCGTTGGCGGAGCGGATGATCCGCTATTCCGACGACTCCGCGGCCGACGAACTCGGCGCGAAGTATCCGCAGGCGCTCGACGCCATTGCGGCGGAGTACGGCCTGACCGCTACCAAATCGGGCCCGGCCTGGGGCATGTCGTACACCAGCACCGCGGATGTGGCCAACTTCCTGGCGACCAAGAAGCGCACCGAGCCCTGGTCGCCGATCTTCGGCTGGATGGCCGCGGCGGGCGAACAGGCGGCCGACGGCACCGCACAGGACTGGGGGACCGCACGGCTGCCCGGCGTCCAGGGCAGCAAGTGGGGCTGGTCCGACAGCGGGCCGCTGGAGGTGGCCTCGGCATCGTTCGGCCAGACTTTCGCGGTCGCGGCACATACCCGCGGCACACCTGAGGATCAGACGGCCGATGTCAGCGCGACCGTGCCGTTTTTGCTATTTGCTCTGGTCGCGCGTGTGACGGGATAGGCGGCGGTCAGTCGTCGCCGTCCCAGGTCCAGTGCGGCACCTCTAGGCTATCGCCACTGAAGTTAACGGGGTTTACTAAACACTATTCACAAAACACGGGTTGTGTGGTTTTATCGGCTTCGGAACGTGTCCACACAGTTCTTGCCCGCCCCGCCGGCACCGCTGGCAGCCCAAGTCAGACCGGTAGGAGATAGCCGTGACCGTGACCACGCCGTCGATTCCCGCGGGATTCGACTTCACCGACCCAGATCTGCTGTCCACCCGCCTGCCCATCCAGGAATTCGCCGAGCTGCGCCGGACCGCCCCGGTCTGGTGGTGCGCGCAGTCCGGCCGGGCCAGCGGCTTCGATGACGGCGGCTACTGGGTCATCTCCAAGCTCGACCACATCAAGGAGATCTCGAAGAATCCGGAGGTGTTCTCCTCGCACGAGAACACCGCGATCATCCGGTTCAACGAGGAAACCACCCGCGAGCAGATCGACATGCTCGGCAATATGCTGATGCTGAATCAGGATCCGCCGCAGCACACCAAGACCCGCCGCATCATCGCCAAGGGCTTCACCCCGCGCGCGGTGGAGAGCCTGCGCGCGGCGCTCACCGAGCGTGCGGCTCGAATTGTGCACGAGGCCAAGCAGACCGGTCGCGGCGACTTCGTCGAACAGGTCGCCTGCGAACTGCCGCTGCAGGCCATCGCCGAACTGCTCGGAGTGCCGCAGAACGACCGCAAGAAGCTGTTCGACTGGACCAACCAGATGATCTCCTATGACGATCCGGAGTTCGACGGCAATCACCACACCGCCACCGCCGAGGTCATGGGCTACGCCTGGAATATGGCCGAGGAGCGGCGCAAATGCCCGGCCGACGACATCGTCACCCAGTTGATCAATGCCGATATCAACGGCGAGAACCTGGGCTCGGACGAATTCGCGTTCTTCGTGATCCTGCTGTCGGTCGCGGGCAACGAGACCACCCGCAACTCGATCACCCACGGCATGAAGGCCTTCGTCGACAATCCGGAGCAGTGGGAGCTCTACAAGCAGCAGCGCCCGCGCACCGCGCCCGATGAGATCGTGCGCTGGGCCACCCCGGTGACCGCCTTTCAGCGCACCGCCACCCAGGACACCGAGGTCGGCGGCCAGGAGATCAAGAAGGGACAGCGCCTCGGGCTGTTCTACAGCTCGGCCGATTTCGACGAGGACGGATTCGAGAATCCGTTCACCTTCGATGTGCTGCGCAACCCCAACCCGCACGTCGGATTCGGCGGCACCGGCACGCACTACTGCGTCGGCGCCAACCTGGCCCGGCTACAGATCGATCTGATGTTCAACGCCATTGCCGATGTGATGCCGAACCTGCGTCAGGTCTCCGATCCGGTGCGGTTGCGCTCGGGTTGGTTGAACGGCATCAAGCGCTGGGAAGTCGAATACGCTTGAATTCTTTCATGAACAGCGCCAAGCCGCGGGGGCGGGCACCGGTGGTTTCGGATGCGGATATCCGGCGGGTGGCCCGCGCTCTGCTGGTCGAGCACGGGCCCGATGCGGTCACGCTGCGGGCGATCGCGCGCGAACTCGGCATTACCGCGCCCGCGCTGTACCGGTACTACAACTCGCGCGAGGACCTGCTCGAAAATCTGCGCCTGGAGTTCTGTGCGGACCTCGCCGCCGAGTTGTCCGAGCAGATCGCGACGCTGCCCGACGACGGCGCGGTGCAGTTCTTCGCTATCTGCAAGGGGTTTCGGCGCTGGGCGCTGGCGCACACCAGGGAATTCACCCTGGTGTTCGCCTCGCCGGGCGCGGGCCGCGCGCGCATGCTGCGCCGGTTCGACGAACCGTTCGGCCGGATCTTCCTCGCCGCAGCCGGGCGACTGCTGGCGACCTACGATGTCGTGACGCCACCGACCGATGTGATTCCGGCGGAGCTGCGCGATGACCTCGTGCTGTTTCAAACCGAGCTGCTGGCAGCGCTTTCGGAGTCCGGACAGAAATTTCCGGCCGAAAAGCTCGACCTCGGCGTGACGTATCTGATGATCCAGATCTGGGCCCGGCTCTACGGGCACGTCACGCTCGAGGTGTTCGGGAATTATCCGATCCCGCTGTCGAATCCGGAGATCCTGTTCGAGGCGATGCTGGCCGATCTCGGGCGCACGGCCGGGTTGATCAGCGAGTGATTCGGCGAGACAGCCATTCGGCGTAGCCGATGCCGATCGCGTCGCCGTTTCCGTGCAGGCAGAGAGCGCCCGACCGCAGGGCACGTCCGGCGCGCCCCGGGATGGGTACGGGCAGCGGGAGCAGCTTGCGGCCGATGTGTTCGCGGTAGATATCGGCCAGTTCGGTGAGGGTGTGCACGGTGGGTCCGGCGATATCCGGGATGCGCCCGGCCGGACCGTTGTCCACCGCGTCGGCGAGCCTTGCCGCGACGGCGTCGACGTCGATCGGCTGTACCTTCGCCGTCGAGCGCGGTGCGAGCCGCCAGCGCGCCGACAAGGCCAGGATATCGGTGACGAGTTCGTGGAATTGGCTGGCGCGCAACAGTGTCCAGGGAATCTCACCGGTAGTGACCACCTGTTCCTGGTCCACCTTCGTGTTGTAGTAGCCGAAGGGAACGAGATCGCAACCGACGATGGAGATTTCGACGTGATGGCCGATGCCCGCCTGCTTTTCGGCCGTCAGTAGTCGGCGCACGCCGTCCACCATGACCGATCGGGTCCGGCTGCGGGCGCTCACCGCGTCGACGACGGTGTCGCAGCCCTCCAGTGCGGATTCCAGGCCGGAGCCGGTGGCGAGATCCGCGGACCGGTGCTCCAGGGTTCGATCCGCCGGAGCGGTTCGGCTCACCACGCGGACCCGATGTCCGCGTGCGCTCAGCTCTCGTACTACCCCGGCTCCCAGTACCCCGGTTCCGCCGATTACCGCTACCTGCATTGATCCTCCCAAACGGCTCTGTTCGGTATTGGACGCTACGGTGACACGCCGGACCGCTCAACGTGCTTCTTCGCATATGCATTGTTCGCCACATCGGTGTTCCGGTGCGTGATTGCGTGCGGTATCCGCATCAGATTCGCGCACCCTTGGCGCGGTTGCAGGCGCGGCAGAGGATCTGCAGATTGGTCGCGCTCGTCGCGCCACCGCGGCTGAGCGGGATGATGTGATCGAATTCGAGGTAGTGACCGTCGCCGCATTCGACGCATTTGCCGCCGTCACGTTGCCACACCTCGGCCTTGACCTCCTGCGGGATGCTGCGCGTGTCGCGCTGCCCGGGCGTCAGCACCAGGCGTTTGGCGACCCGCAGCGCACCCTCCAGCGCGGCCGCGACGTAATCCGCATCATCGACGTCGAAGATGGCGCCACCGCGGGACGAGGTCGCCGCGACGACCACCGAACGCTGCTCGACATGCACCGACACCACCCGGTTCCACGGCAATTCGGTGCCGGTATCGGTACCGACGAACCGCAGCTTCTTATTGCTGGCGATCAGCCTGCCATCGGTGAGTTTCGGGCCCTTGGCGAGCAGGCGGATGTGCACGGCGGGCAGATCCACGTGCACCTTCTCCTCCGGATCCAGATGCAGGCCGGGCGTGCGCACCACCGGTAGATCCCCGCCGCGCAACCGCGATAGGGTGCGCCCGCGATGCATCCGTCCGCGCAGATCCTCGACCAGCGGTCCGCCGAGCGCCAGCTCTTCGATCGCGTACTCGAACGCCTCGAACTCGGACTGCTCGATCTCGCCATCGGCGAATGCGAACGCGACCAGTCGCTCGACATAGTTGAGCGCCACATCCCGCAGCGCCGCCCGGCCCAGGCCCGCATCGATTCGCTGATACCGCAACGACGCCCACAACGCATTCCACTCCGCACCGCGCGGTCCGGCCGCGGTCAGCGCCCGCCAGGCCTGGGTATGCCAGTGGGTCAGGAATTCCTCGATTTCATGCGCGCAGCTCTGACACGGCGCGAGCCCGCCGAACAGCTTGCGGCGCCGGGGATTTCCGCATCGCTCACAGCTGCGTGGGCCAGGTCGGCGCCGTTCGTATGTGGCACTGGTCCATTCGGCCCCATCCCACCAACGCAGCCGCGAGGGATTCTCGGGATCCGAATGCCAGTCCGCGCGTTCGGGATTCGGCGGTGCTGGTGTCGGCGGTTCGACCTCGTGCCGCTGGCGCTGAAGGTCGACCGGCCTGCCCGGTAGCGGCCGGGCAGGCCGGTCGTCGGCCAAGTCGGCGCGATGGTCGGCTCGGTCTCGGGGGCCGGTGGCGGCGGTGCGGTGGCCGGCCTGATCTCCGCGGTGCGCGCCGAGCGTCCGTGGTCGGGCCGGTGCTTCGTCGGGGCGATCATACTGCCCATTCGGGTCTGCGTGTGTGCCGTCCTGCTCCCAGGACGCGGTGTCGAGCTGCTGAGGACCGGGTGATCCGGCCAGCGCCGTGCCAGTCGAGACACGTTGCTGCACTGGAAAAGTGGGTAGCCGATTCGCGTGTGCCGCGCGGGAGCGATCGGGTGTCGGCTCGTCCGGGCCGTCGATGGTGACGCCGAATTCGGTGACGAGACCGGGGAGCCCACTGTCCCAACCCTGGCCGATCGCACGGAAGCGCCACTGGCCGTCGCGGCGGTAGAACTCGCCGAACATCATCGCGGAGACCGCGTCGGGATCGGTGATCTCGAACCGGGCGATCGGCCCGTGCGCGGCCTCGATGGTGAGGGTCAGATCCGCGATATCGCCGAAGGTGCCGTCGTCGATCGATCCGGTGACCACGATCCGCGCCACATCCGATTCGGTGCGCGGTAGCGACACGCTCAGGCGCGCCGTGCCGGGTGTCGGCTCTTGATCGAGCGTCACCGCCTGCGACATATGTCGGGGTGCATTGAAGAACACCAGATCCCGATCTGTGCGCACCGTCCCCGCCTCCGCCAGCAACAGCGCGTGCGCATCCACCGTATGCCCCGACCGCCATGAAACAACCACGGCAAGAAGGGAAGTCGGCACCGCCGCATTGGCCCCTTTACTGAGTTTCATCGTGCTCGAACTATGCCACGAACCACCGACACGCCGACTTCGGCGGTCCATACCTTCGGCGATGCGAGCGAGTGTGCGCCGACGCGACACAAACCGGGCCGTCGGGGCTATCCGGTCTCGGTCTCCTCGGTCGTTTCACCGGCAAACCCGCCGAACCTCCCGCGCCTCCCGCACCCCCGAAGCGCACCCGCCGCCGCAAATAACCGGGCTCAGTGGGGCGCGGCGCGGTGGGTGGCGGCGGCCTTGAGCAGGGTTTCGCGGTATTCGTCGTCCGGGTCCGAGTCGAGGACGATGGCGCCGCCCGCCCCGATGCGCCAGTGGCCGTCGTGGCGGACCGCGGTTCGGATGACGATATTGAGGTCGGCGGTGCCCCCCAGACCGAGGAAACCGATGGTGCCCGAATAGATACCGCGCGCTTCGGTTTCCAGCTCGTCGATGATCTCCATGGTCCGCAACTTGGGCGCCCCGGTCATCGATCCGCCCGGGAAACACGCACGCAGACAATCGATCACATCGACATTCGGCCGCAGCGTGCCGCGCACGGTGGAAACCAGTTGGTGCATGGTCGTATACGTCTCGGTGGCCATCAATTTCGACACGTGCACACTCCCGACCTGGCAGACGCGGCCCAGGTCATTGCGCAACAGGTCGACGATCATCAGGTTTTCGGCCCTGGTCTTCGGACTGTCGGCCAGTTCGCGCCGCAGCCGCTCGTCCTCGGCAGCCGTGGTCCCGCGCGGCGCGGTGCCCTTGATCGGCCTGCTCTCCACGGTGCGGGCGCGGTCCACCTTCAGGAAGCGTTCCGGTGAGGAGCAGGCGATTTCGAGATCGTCGAATCGCAGATACGCCGCGTACGGTGCGGGATTGCAGCGGCGCAGTGTGCGGTAGAAGTCGAGTCCATCCGCTTCGGCGGCCGCCATGGATGCGGTGTCGGTCAGGCAGATTTCGTAGGATTCGCCCGCATGCAGCCGCTCCTGGCAGACGGCGATATCGGCGAGATACCGCTCGCGCCCGCGGGCGAACAGCGGTGCGACGGCGGCGGTATTCGAGCGCACCTCGAGTGTCGGCGGATTCGCCCACGTCGGGAGGGATTCCAGGATCTCGCGGGTATCGCGCAACCAATCCGCGCCCGCCCGAAGGGCTTCCGGCGTGGGATCGGTGAGTGCGAGCAGATGGGTGCGCCCGCCGACATGGTCCACGACCACGATCCGATCGGCGAAGATCCACTGTGCGTCCGGTGTCGAGGCGCGATGCGCTGCATTCGCACCGCAATCGGCCTTCACCTCATAGCCCAGGTATCCGACGTAACCACACGCGAAATCGAAAGGCAGATCGGGTAGTTCGGTATGTCTGAGGTGTAGCTGCCCGGCGAGATAGTCGAGAATTCCGCCTGGTACGGTCCGCCGGTTCCCGTCCGAGGATTCGACCGTCACCTTGCTCTCGCCGACCCGGTAGCGGATCACTTCGGCCAGTGGTCCGCTCGCATCGCCGAGGAAGGAGAACCGATCCAGTCCAGGTTCGACATGTTCGCTGTCGAGCCAGAATGCGGTGGGGGAGTTGCCGTATAGCCGGAGGAACGCGGCCTCGGTATCGATCGCCCGCTCGATCACCGCGTGCCGCAGCTGCCAGGAGCGCCGGGATTCGCGGAACTCGTGTCTACCCATCAGCGGCTCGGCATTCTCGAACGGCGCGATGATGCTCGATCGAATCCGCCGGCCCGCAGTAAGTTTCGCGAAATTGCCGAGCAATGCCGCACCGTACTCGCTGGCAATCGACTCGGGATGGAACTGCACCCCCCACTGCGGTCTGTTCCGGTGTCGCACACCCATGATCACCCCATCGGCCGCGACGGCGGTGATCTCGAGGCTGTCCGGCAACGGCCGCTGTGCGGACAGCGAGTGGTAGCGCACCGCGGTGAACCCCTCGGGCAGCCCGGCGAAGAGTTCGTCGCCGTCGTGCTCGATGTGATCGAGATAGCCGTGCCGCGCGGTGGGCGCGGTCGTGACGATGCCGCCCGCCACGACGACGATGGCTTGATGTCCGAGACAGACGCCGAGCAGCGGCAATTCGGTCTCGCGGATCACCGTCGCCGAGATGCCGATATCTCGGCCGACATCCGGGCGACCCGGCCCGGGGGAGATGACGACATTGTCGAAGCGCTCCAGCCGCAGCCGCGCGATATCGTCCACCCCGTCATTGCGCACGACCGTGGGTTCTTCCCCGTTCACCTCGCTGATCAGCTGATAGAGGTTGTAGGTGAACGAGTCGTAATTGTCGATCAAGAGCGTGCGCATCGTGCTCCGAACCCTACGCCGCGCCGGCCGAAGCAAACTGTTGTCATGTGCCTTCAGTTAGGTTCGGCGCGTGACTGGGCCCTACTATGGCCGATGCGAGGCGCAGAGGTGAGATCGTGATGGTTATTGAAATTCATGCTCTCAGGCGACAACTGATTTGGAGAGAACATGGGTAACTCATCGGGTACGCCCAGAACCGAGCAACCCGCTGAACCGCCGATCCGCGACGCGACTGGTGGGGCGCTCACCGATCGGCCAGAGGTCCGGGAAGGCGGGGGAGCCGTCGACTTCGCCGTCGTCGGTAAATGGATGGACGAGCAGGGTCTGCCTGCCGGTGAGTTCGAGGAAGTGACCGCGCTCGGCGGCGGCACGCAGAACATCATGCTGCGCTTCGCGCGCGGCGGTCAGGACTACGTGCTGCGCCGCGGCCCGAAACACCTGCGCGCCAAGAGTAATGACGTCATCCGTCGCGAGGCCCGGCTGCTCGGCGCGCTCGACGGCACCGGCGTGCGCGCGCCGAAGGTGATCGCCGCCTGCCCGGACGAATCCGTCCTCGGCGCGGTGTTCTACCTGATGGAGCCCATTACCGGCTTCAACCCGCAGAACGAACTGCCGGAACCGCACGCGGGTGATCCGGAGATCCGGCGGCAGATGGGCCTGTCCGCGGTGGAGGCCATCGCCCGCCTCGGCTCGCTCGACTATCAGTCGCTCGGCTTGCGGGACTACGGCAAACCGGACGGCTTCCTGGAACGTCAGGTGCCGCGCTGGCTCGGTGAACTCGAGTCCTATGCGGCGAATGCGGGGTATCCGGGCCCCGCGATTCCCGGCGTGCAACAGGTCGGGGAGTGGCTGGACCGGAATCGGCCCGCGCAGTGGACGCCCGGCATTTTGCACGGCGACTGCCACCTGGCCAACATGATGTTCTCCTACGACGGCCCGGAGGTGGCCGCGATGGTCGACTGGGAGATGTCGACCATCGGCGACCCACTGCTCGACCTCGGCTGGCAGATCGCGACCCGCCCGGAGCCCGGCACCACGGGCGCGGCGTTGATCGGCAAGCTCGGTGCGGTCGGCGGTCTGCCGACGCCGGAGGAGATGATCGAGCACTACGGCAAGTTCTCCGATCGCGACCTGAGCAATGTCACCTGGTACACCGTGCTCGCCTGCTTCAAGCTGGGAATTGTGCTGGAGGGCACGCATGCTCGCGCATTCGCGGGCAAGGCGCCGAAGCAGGTCGGTGACTTCCTGCACGCCATCACACTCGAGCTCTTCGAGCGGGCGCATCGTCTGATGGAGTGAACGGCGGCTGTCGGGATCTTGCCGATAGCTGGCTGGGTTGTGTCAATCCGTGTCGACGAATTTTCGGTCGAGTACTAGAACGCGTTACAGTTTTCTCGTACTGTGGGTGCAGTCACATAGAAGCCCGTGCATGCGAGAGGTCGACACGAATGAAGACGAAAGGCGCGATCCTGTGGGGGACCGACCAGCAGTGGTCGGTCGAGGAGATCGAGGTCGGCGATCCGGTATCCGGTGAGGTACAGATCCGGATGGAAACCGCCGGTATGTGCCACTCGGACCACCACATCGTGACCGGCGCGACGCCGATGCCCGCATTCCCGGTTATGGGCGGCCACGAGGGCGCGGGCGTGATCACCAAGCTCGGGCCGAACTGCCCCGCCGATCTGCAGGTCGGCGATCACGTGATCCTGTCGTTCATTCCGGCCTGCGGTCGCTGTCCGGCGTGTGTGAGCGGCAATATGGCGCTGTGCGATCTGGGCGCGGGCCTGCTGATGGGTCAGGCGATCAGCGACGGCACCTACCGCATCCAGGCGCGCGGTGAGAATGTCATCCCGATGTGCCTGCTGGGCACCTTCGCGCCGTATATGACGGTGCACCACACCTCGGTGGTCAAGATCGACCCGAACATTCCGTTCGAGGTCGCCTGCCTCGTCGGCTGCGGCGTCCCCACCGGCTTCGGCTCTTCCACCCACGTCGCCCAGGTCGCGCCCGGCGAGACGGTGGTGATCGCGGGTATCGGCGGTGTCGGCATGAGCGCGCTGCAGGGCGCTGTGCTCTCCGGTGCGTCCAAAGTCGTTGCCATCGACCCGAATCCGTGGAAGCGCGAGCAGGCGCAGAAGTTCGGCGCGACGCACACCTACGAGAGCATGGCCGCCGCGATCATGCCGCTGATGGAGGCCACCGAGGGCCGGATGGCGCAGAAGGTCATCCTGACCATGGGTGAGATGCACGGCGAATACATCGAAGAGGGCCTCATTCTCACCGCCAAGGCCGGCACCCTGGTCGTCACCTCCATGGGCCGCATGGACGAGAACGACGTCAAACTGAACAGCTTCCTGCTGTCGATGCTGCAGAAGACCGTCAAGGGCTGCATCTTCGGCGGTGGCAACGCCCGCCAGGACGCGCCGCACCTGTTGTCGCTGTACAAGTCGGGCCAGCTGAACCTCGACGATATGGTGACCCGTCAGTACGCCCTGGAGCAGATCAACGAGGGCTACCAGGACATGTTGGACGGCAAGAACATTCGCGGCATCATCAAGTACACCGAGGCCGACTGGTAAATCGCCGGGTCACCGCTCGGCGAGCCTGGCCGCGACGAACCGGCTTGCCCAGCGGAAATCTCGGTCAGACGGGGCAGCGGAGTAGGGCGTTGCGGAGGTTGCGGCTGCGGACGTCGTCGAGGACGGCCAGGCCCAGGCGGTTCATCGAGTAGCCGAAGCCGAGACCGGTTGCCGGATCGGCGAACCCGAAAGAGCCGCCGAGGCCCGTGGTGCCGTAGGCGCGTTTATCCGAGCCGAAGCTGAACGAGCCGCGGGATTTGCGGAAGCCCAGGTGATAGCGAGACTTGGTGTGCAGCACCAGATCATCGGCGGGCACATCGTCGGCGGCCGCGGCGGCGAGCCGATCGAGCACCGTATCCTCGATCGGCAGCGCACCGGTGCGCCCCGCCGCCGCGCCGTACGTCTTGGCCAGCGACCTGGCATTGCCGACGCCATTGGAACCCGGCATCTCCAACTCGAGCAGTGCACGCCTGCGCGCCCGCACCGGTGCGCCGATGCGCGGATTGGTCAGTGCCGCATGGGAAAGTCCGCGCTTGGCGAAGATCTCCGCGCCGATGCGCACCGGAATATCGCGCTCGTAGCGCAGGATGTCCACACCCTCGGTGGCGGCCAGGGTGGCGATCCTTTCCATGCTCTGTTCGGCGGGCAGGCCGATGAAGAAGTCCAGGTCGAGCGGTTTCGCGATTTCCTCGGCGAAGATCCGTCCGAGTGTGCGATGTTCCGGATCGGCGCGGCGCACGAGTTCGCCTTGATAAAGGCCCAGGGTGATGGCGTGATAGCCGTGTCGCGTGCCCGGCCGCCACGCGGGCCGCTGCGCCGCGAGAATCGTTGCGAGACCGTCGAGATCGGCGATCTGCCGCAGCCGCACCACGGTGTCGAGTCCGGAAAGTCCGGCCTGATGGTCGATCAGCTGACGCACCGTGACCGTGCCCTTGCCCTGCGCGGCGAACTCCGGCCAGTAGTTCGCGACCGGTTCCTCGTAGTCCAGCAGCCCCTTCGACACCATCGTGGCGACAACGAATGCGGCCATACCCTTCGTCGAGGAGAAGACCGGCACGATCGTGTCGCGCTCCCACGGCAGGGTCCGGCGGCGGTCACGATGACCTGCCCACAGGTCGACCACCGGGCGATCGCCCGCGTAAACGGCCACGGCAGCACCGATTTCGCCGTGCCGGGTGAAGTTGCGGCGGAAGGCGTCGGCAACGGGGCCGAAACCGGCCGCGACATCGCCGTGGATGGTGGGTTCGCTCATGATCGGTTGATGGTACCGGCGGTACCGACTTTCCCATGCAGACGGTGCGGACACGCCGGGAACGGGCGTCTCGTACGCTCATTTCGTGCGTGCATTCGAGCAGATCAAGGACTGGCCCGTTCGGCATGCGGCGGCGGGCGTCGTCACCCGCGACGGTGCGCAGACGGCAGGTGATACCGAGCGCATATTCCCGCTCGCCTCGGTGACCAAGCCGCTGGTCGCCTACGCGGTGCTCGTCGCGGTGGAGGAGGGCGCGATCGAACTCGATCAACCCGCTGGTCCGCCGGGAGCTACCGTCCGGCATCTGCTCGCGCACACTTCCGGCATCGCCTTCGATACCACCGAGGTGATTGCCGCGCCCGGGACGCGGCGCATCTACTCCAGCGCGGGATTCGAAATTCTCGCGGCCTTCGTCGCGGAGCAGACCGGGATCGCGTTCCCGGAGTACTTGCGTGAGGCGGTATTCGAGCCACTCGGCATGACGGCGTCCGTGCTGGCCGGTCCGGCCGGACACGCGGGCCGGTCCACTGCGGCGGATCTGGTGCGCTTCGGTGCGGAACTGCTGGATCCCCAGCTGATTTCGGCGCAGACCCACACCGAGGCGACCACGGTCGCGTTTCCCGGACTCAACGGTGTGCTGCCGGGTTACGGATCGCAGCGTCCCAACGACTGGGGACTCGGATTCGAGATTCGCGACGGGAAATCGCCGCACTGGACCGGCGGATCGAATTCCGCAGGTACCTATGGCCATTTCGGGCAGTCCGGCACATTTCTGTGGGTCGATCCCGAATCAGGGGTGGCGAGTATCGCTTTGAGCGACGAGAATTTCGGCGACTGGGCTCGGGAGGCATGGCCCGTCTTTTCCGATGCGGTGATCGCCGAGGTGATCCTCGCCCGGAACTCGGTTGCGAAGTAACAGGTCGGACACGCCTCCGAAGTAACATGTGTAACTCGGGGCACTCCAGTACACTCGGGCAACGCCAGTACGACGGATCGTTGGGGAAGACGTTTCTCGTCGAAGCTGGAGGTGTCAGTGGTGCGCGCATCGAGTCAGTTCGCGGACGCGGCGGCGGGTGTGGTCTATATCCACTCATCGCCGGCTGCGCTGTGCCCACATATCGAATGGGCACTCACCTCGGCGCTCAGCTCACCCGCGAAATTGCGCTGGACCGCACAACCCGCCGACGGACAGCTGCGTGCGACCACCGACTGGATCGGTCCGGTCGGGACCGCATCCCGAATTGCCCAATCCTTGCGTTCCTGGCCGGTTCTGCGCTTCGAGGTCACCGAGGACCCCAGTGACGGCGTCGACGGTGAGCGCTACAGCTTCGTGCCCACCCTCGGTCTCTGGCGCGGCTCCACCTCCGCCAACGGCGATGTCACCATCGGCGAAATGCGTCTGCGCGCCATGCTGCAGGCCAACAATGAACTCGGCAACTACACCGGCTATGACCTGGCAACCGAACTCGACCGCGCTCTCGGCACTCCGTGGGACGAAGACCTCGAGATCTACCGCTACGGCACCGAATCCGGCGCCGAGGTGACCTGGCTGCGCCGCGACGTCGGCTGACCGATCGCTCTTTCAGCGTGATGGCCAGCCGAGGTTTGGGGGAGTCGGGGGCGCGCGGCAGCCCTCGGCCACCCCGCTGTCGCGCGAGGACTAGTCGCGCCTGCGCGCCGAGGCGATCGGGGCGTAAGAATGCGCGGTCCGGGTGGATCAGGCGGCGAAGAGGCCGACCAGGGTGCCGCTCGCGATGACGTGGTCCGTGATGGCGGAGCGGACCACGTCGGCCGTGGTTTCCTTGGTGAATCCGGGCTTTTGGTCCAGGGCGTAGAGGCGGAAGAAGTACCGGTGTGGCTGGTCGCCGGCCGGCGGTCGCGGACCGCTCCAGCCGATTTCGCCGAAGTCATTGGGGCCCACGACGGCCATGGGCGGCGGTGCGTCCGCCCGGACACTGGTCGCATTCGGCGCGATGCCGGTCATCAGCCAGTGGGTGAAAGGGCCGCCCGGTGCGTCCTCGTCCTCACACAATAGGACGAGTTCTTCGGCGTCGTCGGGGATGCCACTCCACTCGAGCGGCGGGACAACGTTTCCGCCGTCATAGGAGTAGCGGTCCGGAATCGTCGCGTGGTCGGTGAACGCGGCACTGTGCAGGTCCGCGCGGGCCGGCGTCCGTTGCACGTCGGATCGCTGGCTGGTGGGATTCGCCATAGTTTCCTCCGGTCGATCGATGGTTCGGAAGCTGCCTCGGAATCGGAGAGGTTCACGCTGATCTCGTACTCGCCGAGCAGCGTCAATGTGCGGGTTACCGCTGGACTATCTGTTAAACCGTGGCTAATAGACGGCCTCGTATTTACCGGTCTGATCCGATGACATACCGGCCAGCCGCTGATCGATGCGCGCGAGCGTATCCGAGAGTGACTCGACCGACCGTTCCAGTCGATCCAACCGGTCGGCCGTACGGTGCCCGGCCGTCTTGGGTGGGGCCGTTCCGGGGGACAACAGGAGCTCGCGCAGTGCGGGTGGCAGTTGTTCGAGGGCGTGCTCCAGCGTGCCCGGGGAGAACCGGTCCCGCAGCGCCGCGCTCAAACAGGTCACCGTAAATGGCACATCGCCATCGGAGATCGTGGCCTCCGCGGCGAACAGCTGGACGAATTCGGATCGGTCGTAGCGTTTCGGAACGTCGCTCGGACGCCAGCCCTCGTAGTAAATGCCGCGCAACAGCTCCGGGAGCTGCGCGCCGAGATGCGCTGCCGCATCCACCGTCAGACGGTCACGCACCGTATGCAACCACGCGCGGAGCACGCGGTACGCATAACGGCGATCACTGGTCCCCAGGCACTCCATAACGGTGTCGAGCCAGATTCGCGCTGTCTGTTCGGTGTGGGCGAATGGGTCACCTCCGCGGTTCATTTCGCCTTCCCTTCGGTCTCGTGAATCCACTTCCCAGGGTAGGCCGATCGAACCCGTCATATGTGTCATAACCGCAGCTCACGCCTATCCGACCGGTCTGCGCGCCTGATCGGGTAGCACCCCGTGACGAACCGTGACCGCATAGGGCGCTGCCTGCGGCCCGGATTCGGTTCCGGCTGAATGTAATTCTCGACGCCGCGCCCGGCTCTTCTTAGTATCCGTTGATGTGACCACCAGCGACCAGACCCAGGCCGACCCGAGCGCCGACTGGAGCTTCGAAACCAAGCAGATCCATGTCGGACAGGTGCCGGACGGTACGACCAATGCCCGCGCGCTGCCGATCTACCAGACCACTTCCTACACGTTCCGGGATACCGCGCACGCTGCGGCGCTGTTCGGTCTCGCCGAGCCGGGCAATATCTACACCCGCATCATGAACCCGACCCAGGATGCCGTGGAACAGCGGATCGCGGCGCTGGAGGGCGGTGTCGCGGCGCTGCTGCTGGCATCCGGACAGGCCGCGGAGACCTTCGCGATCCTGAATATCGCCGGTGCGGGCGATCACATCGTGTCCAGTCCGCGGCTCTACGGCGGCACCTACAACCTGTTCCGGTACTCGCTGCCCAAACTGGGCATCGAGGTCAGCTTCGTCGACGATCCGGACGATCTGGACCAGTGGCACGCGGCGATCCGGCCGAATACCAAGGCGCTGTACGGCGAAACGATCTCCAACCCGCAGAACCACATCTTCGACATTCCCGGCATCGCCGAAATCGCCCATGCCGCAGGCGTTCCGCTGATCCTCGACAATACCGTCGCGACGCCGTATCTGATCCAGCCGCTCGCCCACGGCGCCGATATCGTGGTGCATTCGGCGACCAAGTATCTGGGTGGCCACGGTGCGGCCATCGCGGGCGTCATTGTCGACGGCGGCACCTTCGATTGGACCAGCGGCCGGTTCCCCGGTTTCACCACGCCGGACCCGAGCTACCACGGTGTGGTGTACGCCGACCTCGGCGCTCCCGCCTATGCCCTCAAGGCCAGGGTGCAACTGCTGCGCGATCTCGGCTCGGCTGTCTCGCCGTTCAACGCCTTCCTGATCAGCCAGGGTCTGGAGACGCTGAGTCTGCGGATCGAACGGCATGTGCAGAACGCGAAGGCGGTGGCGGACTTTCTCGCGGCCCGTCCGGAGGTGACCTCGGTGTCCTACGCCGGGCTGCCGTCCTCCCAGTGGTACGAGCGCGGCCGCACCCTCGCGCCCAAGGGCGTCGGCGCGGTGATCGGCTTCGAATTGGCCGGTGGGGTCGATGCGGGTAAGCGTTTCGTCGAGGCGCTCACGCTGCACAGCCACGTCGCCAATATCGGCGATGTGCGTTCGCTGGTGATCCATCCGGCCTCGACCACGCATTCCCAGCTGACTCCGGAAGAGCAGTTGGCGGCGGGTGTCACCCCGGGCCTGGTCCGTCTCGCGGTCGGCATCGAGGGAATCGACGATATCCTCGCCGATCTCCGCGGCGGATTCGCTGCCGCTCAATAGTCGACGTGTCACCCACTGCCGGTCGTGCCGCCGGGGTCGCATTGCGCGTCCTCGGCCGCTGTTTCGGCGCCCTATACCGTCCTGCGCGACATCGAATTGCAGATCGCGCCGGGTGAGGTGATCGCGCTGGTCGGTCCGTCCGGCAGCGGGAAATCGACACTGCTGCGGGTCATCGCCGGGTTGGACGGGCCGACCGAGGGCGAAGTCGTGCTGAACGGTCGGCTCATGCGTGGCGTCGACCACTCCGCGCGGTGGTTTCCAGGAGCCGCGGTTGCTGCCGTAGCGCGACCTCGCGGGCAACGTCGCATCGGGACTGCCACCGACCATCTTGCGGACCGAAGGCGAGGCCGAGTGCGGCGTGGACTCGAGATCGGCGGCCTGGCCGGATTCGAGGGACATCGGCGCGACAGGTGTCCGGGGGCATGCTGGAACTTCCTGCGCTACCCGAGCCGCACGGAGTGATGTCGGCGGCTAGTTCGGCGTAGATGCTGACCCGGTAGACGATGGCGCCTGCACGATCGTCAACAACGAACGCTTGCGCAGGGTGAATCCCAGCGTCTCGTACAGACTGATCGCCGTCGCATTGTGGGCGACGGCGTGCAGGAACGGTGTCTCGCCGCGCGCCCGGATCCTCGCGCCGACCGCACGGGTCAGCCGAGAGGCGAAGCCGCGGCCGCGGAATTCGGCGTCGGTGCACACCGCGCTGATCTCGGTCCAGCCCGGCGGGTGCAGGCGCTCGCCCGCCATTGCCACCAGCCTGCCGTGCACCCGAATCCCCAGGTAGGTGCCCATCTCGATGGTCCGAGGCGCATACGGGCCCGGCTCGGTGCGGGCGATCAGCTGCAGGATCTCCGGCACATCGGCGGCGGTGAGTACCTCGAGTTCCGGATCGTGGGTGACGCGAAGCGCGGTGCCGTCCATTTGCACCGAACCGAGTTCGTTCAGCACGGTCCAGTCGTCCGGCGGCACATGGCCGTTGCCACGCAGTGCGGTGCTGCCACCCGGTCCGAGCAGGGTGGCCAGATCGGCCCAATCCTGCTCGTCCAGCACCGGTGGATGACCGATGAACCTGGCGACCTCCGGGTCGTAGCGGCCGATGCGGCCCACCCAACTGGCGAAGCGGCGGTGCTCACCGCGCAGCGATGCTCGCACCGGGTCGTCGAGCGGGTGCAGTGGGGTATTGATGTCGATGGTCGACTCGGTGGTCATCGCGCACTCCTCCGCAACAGGGTCCGACCTGAGAACGTTAGCGAGGCGCACGAGTGTCGGCACCGGTTGTGCTCAGCGGAATTTCTATCCGGTGGTAGTCGACTCGCAGCGCATTTCCCCGCGCTCGAGCTGATCTGACACCACCGGGTCGTTCCCCCCGAATAGCGCCTGGCCACGCCATATGTGGCCAGCGCGGAGTCAGACCCGGCAGCACCACCATCGTCGTGGCCCACCCGTTTGGCGACCGCCGCCGCTGCCGACCTCATTTGGTCGTCGGCGACGGCCGCCTGCTCCAAATCGGCTGCCACACCGACCTTCTCGAAGTCGACGGCGCCTATCGCAAGCTGTGGTCGTCCTACGTCGGCGACGAATCGTCGGTGGGCAGCAGCAGATGACGTGCTCGGCTGCCAGGTGCTGTTCGGCGAGGCGCATCCATGGAATACGCCAACGCCGGCGCGTCCGACTGTCCGGGCAGTGATAATCGCCGACGTCGGTCGCTTCGTCCAGGAGCGACCCGCGCTGGTATGTGAAATATACGATATGAAACTCATATAATCTTCAACTAGGATTGTGTGCATGAGTGCAGATAGTTACCGTCGGACAACCAACACCATCAACAAGGTCATCGTCGGGCTGCAGCGGATAGGCATCGCCTTCGGCCCGATGCAACTGCTCACGGTCGCGGGGCGGCGCAGCGGGCAGTTGCGGACCTTTCCGATCGCGGTGAACCAGCTCGACAGCGGACGCTTCATCTTCCAGGCATTCCCGAAGGCGGCGTGGGTCGCGAATGCCCGTGCGGCAGATATCGTTACGCTGACGCGCGGTCGAAAGTCGTCGACGGCTCGCCTGGTCGAGGTGCCCGTCGACGAGCGCCCGCCGCTGCTGCACGAATTGGTGTCGACGAGTCCGAAGAGCGTCGGCCAGCGTTTCGTCACCACCGGACTGGCCGATGCCGCCACTCCGGATGGCGTGGCCGCATCGGCGCATCGAATCGCGGTCTTCCGCGTCGTGTCGGTCTGACGGAGCGAATCGCACACGGCGGTGAGCCGTATCTGCCCCTCGCCTACGTATGATACGAAAACCGTATGAACGTAGGCGAGGTGGCGGACATTGAGTTCAGCAGGTCGTACATCGACGCGCAGCCGTCGGCGATTGACGGCCGACGTGCGGGAAGCATTGCGTGACTTGAATATTCAGCTTTCGCTACTCAATCGACGGTTCGGCGGACGGGTCGAACTCAAGGACGTCGACTGGACCTGCCTCGATCTGATCGACCGCCACGGCCCCATGTCCCCGACGGCATTGGCGCGCCGCGCCGGACTGCATCCCGCGACCATGACGGGAATTCTGGATCGCCTGCAGAAGGGCGGATGGATCGTCCGCGAACGCGACCCGGACTCCACGGATCGTCGCGCGGTCACCTTGCATGCGGTGCGCGAACGGAATTCCGAACTGTTCGAGCTGTTCTCCGGCATGAACAACCGCATGGATGAACTCTGCTCGCGCTACTCCGAAGCCGAACTCGAGGTGATCGCCGACTTCCTGCAGCGAACCGGGGTGGCGGGTCAAGAGGCCGCCCAGGAGTTGGCGGGAGGGTGAGGATCAGGTGCGTCGGCGCTCCGGTCGATCCAGTCCGAGCTGTGCGCAGGCGAGCAAGGCGACCTCGATTTCGAGCCGGTTCTCCGATACCGGGTGGCCGAGGATTTCCTCGGCTTTGCGGACTCGGTAGTGGACGGTGTTCTTGTGCACGTGCATGCGGGTGGCGGCATCGGTGAAGCTGCCGCGGGCATCGAGGAAGATCTGTACCGTCTCTCGCAGCCGGGCGGTCGCCTCATCGTCGCGCATGAGGTCGCCGAGCACGCGATCGGCGAAGGCCCGGACATCGGCGAGATGGTCGATCAGCAGGCTGGCCAAGGCAATTCGGGAATGTAGGGTGAGCTGACGGTCGAGGTGGGTGGTCGCGATGGCGACGCCACGGGCGCGCTGTGCGTCGCGAAAGGTGCGACGGAATCCGTCGAGCCCGGTGCCGGGTTCCCCGACTGCCATGCGCAGCGTCGGTCGCGTGCGCAGCTCGCCGTCGAGCCGATCGGCATCGAGATCTGGTTTGCCGGTGGAGGAGATCCAGGCCCAGCAGTTCTGCTCATCGACGGTGATCGTCAGCGCGGTCTTTCCGGTGGCCGCGGACAGCGTCGCCGCGCCCGCGCGCAGCAGACCGGCCGGGTCGGGGGAGCCCGGTGGTATCCAGATGACGGCGGCGAGGTGCCAGCCACGCAGTGAAGTCGCCAGCATCTGTTCGGCCGATGCCAGATCGAGTTCGTCGGTGTCGAGTACGGCACGGATCTGTGCGGCGCGCGTGGCATCGGAGCGGGTGTCCCAGCGGCGGCGTTCGTTTTCGTAGATGTCGATGATGCCCTCGATGACCTGGTCGATGTAGCTGTTGACCAGCAGGGCGATCCGGCTCATGGTCACCAGAGCCTCGTCGGCGGACCGATCCAATTCGCGCAGGATCGTCATGGCCTGCTGCAAAAACATGTGTTCACCGAGGCGATAGGCGCGCAGCAGCGCTTCCAGGGACATATCGTGCTGGGCGAATCGGCGGGCGTATTCGGCGGCGGCCGGTGGCACGGTGATGTCGTCGATGGAGATGCTCAGGGCCAGCATGTCGATAATGGCGACGAGATTGGACGAGGTGCTGGCGACCATCAGCCGCCGCACCTCGCTGTCGTGCCGGAACTCCGGGATGACATCGACGAACATCGAGGTCATCTCGACGATCAGCCGCTCGAGATCGGCCTTGATACTTCCCGCGACCTCGCGCACGATCGGGTCCACGCCGGCACTCATAGCCGGACAGTAACCGACGGCATGGTCGGGTTCGGCCGTATTCGGAAACCCTTTGTGCCCGCAGTACAAAGCCGTCGGTGAATTCTGGGATACCGGCCCGTAGTCGAGGGTCGGCTGGGTGCCTACCGTGGGAATGTAATACCGATCACACCTGATGGTGAGGAAATCGTGCACCACATCGCTGAATTGCCGGATATCAGAGCCGAACGGAATCCGACCGGTCCCTGTATCGCGGATGATTGTGAGCAGTTGGATAATCAGGCCTTCGCGGACCGTGTGCGCGCGGCCGCCGCCGTTTTATATGGGCATGGAATTCGTTCCGGAGATGTCGTGGCGGCGGCGCTGCCGAATAGAATGGAATTGGTGATAATTCTGTTCGCCGCATGGCGTCTCGGGGCAGCGGTCACGCCGGTGAATCCGGACCTGACGTTCGACGAAGCGCGTTATCAAATCGAGGATGCCGCGGCGCAGGTGGTGATCACCGAAGGTGGGCGCGGCATCGGGACGCTGGATGTGGCCGAGATGGCCGGGCGGTCGGCAAATACGGACGTCATGATGGATTCAGCTGTCGGAGATGGTCTGGCGTTGCTCATCTATACGAGCGGTACGACCGGGCGGCCCAAGGGTGTCATGCTCGATCACGGCAATATCGCCGCTATGTGCGGCATGATCATCGACGCGCTGCGCTTGGACGAGTCCGATCACAGTCTGCTCATCCTGCCGTTGTTCCACGTCAACGGGATCGTGGTGAGCGTGCTGTCGCCGCTGCTGGCGGGCGGTCGCGCGAGTATCGCCGGGAGGTTCTCCGCATCGACATTCTTCGACGTCGTCGCGCGGGTCCGGCCGACCTATTTCTCCGCGGTGCCCGCGATCTACGCGATGCTGGTGTCCCAACCGGAACAGCTGCGCCCGGACACCTCGTCGCTGCGCCGGGTGATCTGCGGTGCGGCGCCGATGCCCGCCGAATTGATCGCACGCTTCGAAACCCGGTTCGGTGTACCGATCGTCGAAGGCTACGGATTGTCCGAGGGCACCTGCGCCTCGACGCTGAATCCGCCTGCGGGGCAAAGGAAGCCGGGTACCGTCGGTCTTCCGCTGCCCGGGCAGACCGTCGCGATCATGGATTCCGGCGGCAACCTGCGCACGGACGGATCGCCCGGCGAGGTGGTGGTGCGCGGGCCGAATGTCATGCGCGGCTATCTCGGCCGGCCGGACGCGACCGCAGGCACCATCGTCGACGGCTGGCTGCACACCGGGGACGTGGGCCGGTTCGATGCCGACGGCTACCTGGTGCTGGTGGACCGGATCAAGGACATGATCATCCGCGGTGGCGAGAACATCTATCCCAAGGAGATCGAGAATGTCCTACATGCCCACCCGAGCGTGTTGGAAGCGGCCGTGGTCGGCGCGCCCGATCCGGTCCTCGGCGAGGTCCCGGTCGCCCATATCGTCCCGCTGCCCGGTTCGGTAGTCACCGAGGCCGAGCTGATCGAGCACTGTCTGCGGTCGCTGGCCCGCATCAAGGCGCCGGTATCGATTTTCCTCGCCGACGGACTGCCCAGAAATGCCGTCGGAAAGATCGATAAACGAAAACTCCGTGCACTCGCGGCGAGTGCATAGCAGATCCGCCCGGTCGCACAATCCGTAATCACCGGTATTTCGGATGCGGCTCGTGCCTGCCCGAAATCCTGCCAATGAAAGGTTCGAACAATGGGATTCAAAGAGGCGGACTTCCCGCCCGTCGATCCGGAGACATTTCTCGACAAACCGCTCATGGAGCGCATGAAAGCACTGGCCCTGCATTGGGTGGAATACGGATTCGGCACGCCGAAAATGATCCACACCATCTATATGGTCAAGGTGCTGATCCTTTACGTTCTGGGCGGTACCGCGCTGGTCACCTGGACATCGGGCGTCGGCCCGTTCTGGGATGTGGCGCACTGGTGGAACCAGCCGATCGTGTATCAGAAGCTGATCCTGTGGACGGTGCTGCTCGAAGCGATCGGCATCGCCGGATCGTGGGGACCGATCGCGGGCAAATTCAAGCCGATGATCGGCGGCATCCTGTTCTATGCCCGGCGCGGCGCGATCCGGCTGCGGCCGTGGCGGCGGGTGCCGTTCACCGATGGCGATTGCCGCACCGGTGTGGATGTGCTGCTGTATCTGGCATTCCTGGCCAGTCTGCTGGTGCCGATCCTGCTGCCGGGAGTGCCGAGTGCCGCGCTGAGCGACGCGGTGCCCGACAACACCACCGGCCTGGTGCAGCCGGCGCTGCTGATCGCGCCGATTGCGCTGTACATCCTGTGCGGGTTGCGAGACAAGACGATCTTCCTCACCGCCCGTGGTGAGCAGTACCTGCCCGCGCTGGTGTTCTTCGCGGTATTGCCGTTCGTCGACATGATCATCGCCGCGAAACTGCTGATCTGCGTGGTGTGGATCGGGGCGGGGATCTCCAAGTACGGCTACCACTTCAGCAATGTCGTGTCGGCGATGACCTCGAATGGTCCCTGTGTGCCGTTCAAGAGCGTCAAGCGGCGGTACTACCGCGACTTCCCGCGCGATATCCGGCCCTCGAAGCTGGCCTCGCTCACCGCGCATGTCGGCGGTTCGGCCGTGGAGATCGCCACCCCACTCGTGCTGCTGTTCGCCACCAACCGGTGGATCATCCTGGCGGCGGTGGTGCTCATGGTGATGTTCCACCTGACGATCATTTCGATGTTCGCGCTGGCGGTGCCGCAGGAATGGAATGTCATCTTCGCTTACCTGACGGTGTTCCTGTTCCTGGGCTTCCCCGCCGGGGACGGCTATGCCGTCACCGACATGTCCTCGCCATGGTTGACCGTCGCGATCGTCGCGGTTCTGGTCTTCTTCCCGATTCTGGGCAACCTGCGTCCGGATCTGGTGTCTTTCCTGCCGTCGATGCGCCAGTACGCCGGAAACTGGGCTTCGGCACTGTGGGCCTTCGCACCCGGTGCGGAGGAGAAGCTGAACGCGCTGCCGCACCGGCCGACGAAGAACCAGATCGACCAACTGCAGGCCATGGGCTATCCGCCCGCGGTCGCCGAGATCACCATGCAGCAGACCATCGCGTGGCGGTCCATGCACAGCCAGGGCCGCGGACTATTCTCCCTGCTGCTGAAGAACATCCACGAAATCGACCGCTGGACGGTGCGCGAGGCCGAGTTCGGCTGCAATTCGCTGATCGGCTTCAACTTCGGCGATGGCCATTTGCACAATCTGGACCTGATCAACGCCGTACAAGCGAGGATCGGATTCGAACCCGGCGAATGGGTCATCGTCTGGGTCGAATCACAGCCGATCCATCGGGGAACCCAGGAGTATCAGGTGATCGATGCCGCGCTCGGCGTCATCGAACGCGGCACCTGGCGGGTCCGCGACGCGGTGGCCGCCCAGCCGTGGCTGCCGGACGGCCCGATTCCGCTGCAGGTCACCTGGCGGCGGGAGGAGGCGTTCCGCGCCTTGTCCGGCAGGGCCGAACCGGAGTCGGAAATGGTGTCGTAGTGCCTGTGTTCCAATAGTTTTCAGGAAGGACATCCGATGAAAACCGCCATCGTCGTCGGCAGCGGACCGAATGGCCTGGCCGCCGCGATCACTCTCGCACGAGCCGGTGTCGAAGTGACCGTGCTGGAGGCGGCTGACGAGATCGGCGGTGGGACCCGTTCGAGCGAGGCGATCGTGCCTGGACTCGTGCACGATCACTGCTCGGCCATCCATCCGATGGCGGTCGGATCGCCGTTTCTGGGTGGTCTGGATCTCGAGCGTTACGGGCTGCGGTGGGCGTGGCCGGAGATCGACTGCGCCCACCCGCTCGACGACGGAACCGCCGGGGTGCTGTATCGCTCGGTCGCCGAGACCGCCGCCGGTCTCGGCACCGATGGCCGGGCCTGGCGGCTGCTGTTCGACCGGCCGGTCGCCGCCTACGACCGGTTCGGTGCGGACATCATGGGCCCGCTGCTGCGGCTGCCCCGGCATCCGATCAGCCTGGCCCGCTTCGGAATTCCAGCGCTGGCGCCGGCATCACTATTTGCGGAGATCTTCCGCACCGAGCAGGCGCGGGCATTGTTCGGTGGCGTCGCCGCGCACGCGTTCCACCCGCTGCACCGACCACTGAGCGCCAGCGTCGGGCTCGGCATCCTTACTGCGGGGCATCGTCACGGCTGGGCGGTTGCCGTCGGCGGCTCACAGCGCATCACCGATGCGATGGCCGCACTGCTGCTCGACCTCGGCGGGAAGATCGAGACCGGTGTGCACGTGCGGTCGCCGTCGCAGTTGCCGCCCACCGACATCACCATGTGGGATGTGGCGCCGACCGCGGTCGCCGAAATCCTCGGCGATCGGCTTCCGTCGCGAATTGCCAAGGCATATCATCGATTCCGCTACGGGCCAGCGGCCTTCAAGGTCGACTTCGCGGTCGAGGACGGGGTGCCCTGGACCGCCGATCCCGCCCGTCGGGCCGGAACCGTCCATCTCGGCGGCGGTTTCGCCGAAATCGCGGCCGCCGAACGAGAAATCCATGCCGGGCGCATGCCCGAGCGACCGTTCGTCCTGGTCGGACAGCAGTACCTCGCCGACCCCCAGCGTTCGGTCGGAGCCGTGCACCCGGTGTGGACCTATGCCCACGTTCCGCACGGCTTCACCGGCGACGCCACCGAAGCGATCAGCGCCCGAATCGAAGCCTTCGCCCCCGGCTTCCGCGACCGCATCGTCGGCACCGTCGTCCGCACTGCTCGCGGTTTCGCCGAATACAACCCCAACTACGTCGGCGGCAACATCATGACCGGCGCCAAAGACATTCCCCAACTCGTCTTCGGCCCGCGAAAAACCTTGCAGCCCTATGATATCGGCCTCCCCGGCCATTACCTCTGCTCTGCCGCCACCCCACCCGGCCCAGGTGCCCATGGCATGTGCGGAGCCAATGCCGCTGCCCGCGCCCTGCGGCGCTTACACCGTTGAGCGGCTTCGGCTTTCATCCATCTCACCCTTTCCGCACTGCAATGCCCGCGGACCGCAGAATAGGGTCGTATCGCCGAACCCGCCGAGGTCCTCAACTTCCTCGGTCGGCTGATCCGATGCGGTCGGGGAAGCCGGATTCGCGGGCATGGCTTGCTCCGGTTCCATGAGTGAGCGCGAACTGATGTGACCCAGGCAACGTCGGCGGGTCGGACGTTACTTGAATTTGGCGTCATGTTCAATATATGTTGTGCCGATACAGGTTGCCAAGCGGCGTCGTGGGGTCGCGGGAGCGGCGGGCGCGTTACGATCCACCACGTCAGCGAGCCGGACGACAGCGAGTGAGGCAGTGAACGCCCAGGAAGCCACCGAGGACCAGCCCGGTCGGGTGCCCCCGCGGAGTAAGCGTGGCATGCGCACCAGGTCCGCACTGGTGACCGCGGCGCGCGAGGTGTTCGAACGCGACGGTTTCCTGGACGCCAGGATCAGTGACATCTCCAAGGCAGCCGGGGTCGCCTCCGGTTCGTTCTACACCTACTTCGACAGCAAGGAAGAGATCTTCGCCGCGGTCGTCGAGCAGGTGCGCGAGGAAATGCTGCACCCGCACATCCGGGAGCGGGTCGGCATCGACGACCCGCGTGAGTTGATCGCCGCCGCCAATCGTGAGTACCTGCTGTCGTATCGGCGCAATGCGCGGCTGATGGCCGTGCTCGAACAGGTCTCGAAGATCGATGAGAAGTTCCGGGTGCTGCGCTTCGAGCGCGCCCTGGCCTTCGTCGAGCGCAATGCCGAGATGATCCGGAATCTGCAGGATCGTGGCCTGGTGGACGCCGAGTTGGATGCCGAGGTCACCTCGCTCGCGCTGTCGAGCATGGTGAGCCGCATGGCGTACTTCGTATTCGTCGAGGGGCGGAAGGTGTCCTTCGAGAAGTTGGTGAAAACGCTGAATCAGTTGTGGTTCAACGCTCTTCAGCTGAAAGAAGCTGACTGACCGAGCGCCGGCGACACGGCCGGCCGATGTGCACCGATCACTCATGTGACCCGTATCACGTGACGAGCGATCTCACTTGAACTTGACGTCGGAATCAAGTTCGGTGAGTCTGGGTCACGCAGGTCGAGCATCAGGAGAGGCTTACGTAATGGGTCGTTTCGACGGAAAGACGGCGATTGTCACCGGAGCCAGCCGCGGTATCGGGCTGGCCATCGCGCAGCGGCTGGTGGCCGACGGCGGGCGGGTCTGTGTGACCGCCCGCAAAAAGGACGCGCTGGACGCGGTCATCGCCGAACTCGGCGGACCCGAGCACGCCATCGCCGTCGCGGGACGAGCCGACGACGTCGAACATCAGACCGAGGCCATCGAGCGCACGCTGGAGACCTTCGGTTCGGTCGACTTCCTGGTCAACAATGCCGGCATCAACCCGGTGTACGGTCCGATGGTCGAACTCGACCTGGCCGCGGCCCGTAAAGTCTTCGAGGTGAACTGCCTGGCGGCGATCTCCTGGGTGCAGCAGGCGCACAAGGCATGGCTGGGCGAGCACGGTGGCTCGGTGGTCAATGTCGCGTCGGTTGCCGGGATCAAGCCCGCGCCCGGCATCGGGTTCTACGGGGCGACCAAGGCGATGCTGGTGCACATCACCCAGGAGTTGGCGGTCGAACTCGGCCCGTCGATCCGAGTGAACGCGATCGCGCCCGCTGTGGTCAAGACCCAATTCGCCACCGCGCTCTACGACGGCCGCGAGGAGCAGGTGGCCGCGGCCTATCCGCTCGGGCGTCTCGGCGTACCCGAGGACATCGGCAGTGTCGCCGCCTTCCTGCTCTCCGATGACGCGGCCTGGTTGACCGGCCAGCTGATCGTCGTCGACGGCGGGGTCACCCTCACCGGAGGCGTTGCGTGAAGGCTTGGCGGGTAACGGAAAGGAGAACCTCGAGCCGATCAAAGCGGGGGTCCAGGTGACGGCTCTGGTGACCATCGAGCGCGAGGGCATCGGCAAGCCCGCCTGCATCGCCGAAGCGCTGTCGGTACTCGTGCCCTGATAGAAGTACCGCCGGACATTCTGTGCCCGGCGGTTACTTCGTTCGGGTGAATACGCGAAACGGCCTGTCTCCCTGGCAATATCGGGAGACAGGGCCGTTTCGTGTCAGAAACCGGCTTCGGTGGCGATCCGGTCGGCGGTTTCGGCGAGTCCGTCGACCAGGTCGGTAGTCGGAATACCCGCGGCCGCACGGTTTCGGGGGTCGTCGAGGGTTCGCCGGTACACACCCTCGGCAATGACGGCGAGTTTCCACAGACCGAGCGCATGCCAGAACCCGAGTGCGCGCCGGTCACGTCCGGTGATCGCGAGATACTCCTCGACCAGTTCGGCACGGGACGGGAAACCCGGGAGCATGACCATTTCCGTGCCCGGAATGGCCGCTTCGCCCGGCATCGGCCAGTAGGCCAGCAGACTGCCGACATCGGCCAGCGGATCACCGAGGGTGCACAGCTCCCAGTCGAGGACGGCGGCGATCGCACCGGTCTCCGGTGTGGTGATCACATTGCGGAGGTTGTAATCGCCGTGCACGAGCGCGAGTTCGCGCTGTTCGGGAACGGCGGTGCGGAGCCGCTCGGTGAGACGGTCCACCAGCGGCAGGTCCCGAGTTCTCGACTTCTCCCACTGTGCCGACCACCGCTCGAGCTGTCGCTCGGCATACGGTTTGTGACTGGCCAGGTCGATCAGCGCGGTGGTTTCCAGATCGACGGCATGGATGCGGGCCAGTGTCTGCACCAGTGACAGCCCGGCGCTGCGGCGCAGCTCGGGGGTGATTCGCTCGGCGGTTTCGACCCCGTCGATGACCAGTCCGTCGACGAATTCCATGAGCACGAGCGCGATCTCGCCCTCGTGCCGGATATCGTGGACGCGCGGCACCGGGACATCGGTGGGCGCAAGGGCCGACATGACTCGGGCCTCCCGCGCCACATCGTGCGCGGACGCCAGCAGGTGGCCGAGCGGCGGCCGCCGCAGCACCCAACGCCGCCCCGCCGCGTCGGTGATCAGGAAGGTCAGATTGGACTGGCCGATCCCCACCCGTTCGGTACGCACCGGCGCGGTGCACGCCGAACCGAGCGAGGACACCCAGTCCGCGAATGCGGCGGCATCGATATCGAAGCCGGTCGCGTCCGCGGTGGGCTGAATCAGCCCGCTACTTGTCTGCATACGTTCCTGTCCGTCCTACGCCCCGGTCCTGAACTTACCGAGTTCGGCGCGCGCGATGGCGCGTTTGTGCACTTCGTCGGGTCCATCGGCCAGACGCAGTGTGCGCAGGTGCGCGTACATGCTGGCGAGCGGGAAATCGTCGGTGACACCGGCCCCGCCGTGCACCTGGATGGCCCGGTCCACAATCCGCAGCGCCATCTCCGGTGCGGCGATCTTGATCGCCGCGATCTCGACCTGGGCCGCCTTATTGCCGACGGTGTCCATCATCCACGCGGCCTTGAGAGTCAGCAGCCGGGCCTGTTCGATATCGATGCGGGCCTCGGCGATCCAGTCCTGGATATTGGCGCGCTCACTCAGCTTCTGCCCGAATGTGATTCGCGATTCGGCGCGTGCGCACATCAGTTCCAGCGCGCGTTCGGCCATACCGATGGCGCGCATGCAGTGGTGGATGCGACCCGGACCGAGCCGGGCTTGGCTGATGGCGAAACCCTCGCCCTCGCCTTTCAATACATCCGTGACGGGGATCCGCACATCGGAGAAATCGATCTCGGCGTGGCCCTCGCGGTCGGCGTAGCCGAAGACCGGCAGATTGCGCATGACGGTGACCCCGGGTGCGTCGATCGGCACGACCATCATCGACTGCTGACGGTGCTTGGGCGCGTCCGGATCGGTCTTGCCCATGACGATGAGCACCTTGCAGTTCTTGTGCAATGCGTTGGAGGCGAACCACTTTCGGCCGTTGAGCACGTAGTCGTCGCCGTCGCGCGCCATGCTCAGCTGGATATTGGTGGCGTCGGAGCTGGCGACGGCGGGCTCGGTCATGGCGAAGGCGGAGCGGATGGTGCCGTTCAGCAGCGGCTCCAGCCACCGCTCCTTGTGCTCCTGGGTGCCGAAGAGGGTGAACACCTCCATATTGCCGGTGTCGGGCGCCGAACAGTTGCACGCCTCCGGCGCGAGATGCGGGCTGCGGCCCATGATCTCGGCCAGCGGAGCGTATTCCAGATTGGTCAGGCCCGGACCCCATTCGGGATGCGGATGGAACAGATTCCACAGGCCGCGGGCGCGGGCCTCGGTCTTGAGATCCTCGACGATCCGCGGATGGTGGTGCGGATCGCCGGCTGCGGCCATCTGCTTTTCGTATTCCGACTCGGCCGGGTATACGCATTCGTCCATGAAGGCGCGCAGATCGCGTTGATACCGCTGGGTGCGCTCGGACGTGCTGAACAGGTCCATCGAGGCTCCGATCGTTGGTGCGGGTGGTCGAAAGAGACTGCGCCGCAAGGTGGGTGGATCAGCTGGGGGTGCGTAGCGCGGGCCACAGCAGGGCCGCCGTCGATGCGGCGTCGCGGTGCACAATGCCGCCGAGTCCGAGCAGTTCGGCCGCGGTGATGTTCTGTTCGAGGTCGTCGACCATAATGGTCTGCTCGGGCGCGACACCGAGCCGTTCGCAGCCGACGAGATAGGCACGGCGCGACGGTTTGCGGGTGCCGATCTCCGCGGAGATGGTCACCGCGTCGAACATGGCGGGCAGGTCGAAGCCCGCGTAGCAGTTGTCGCCGAGCGAATTCGACAGCAGACCGACGCGATAGCCCGCCGCGCGGACACCCGCGACCAGCTCGATCATCTCCGGGTCGGGATGCAGCCGGGACTGGATGCGATCGACAAGGCCCGCATCGTCGATTTCGACGCCGTGCGCGCGCAGCCGCCGCGCGAACCCGACCTCGAACTCACGCTCGCCGATGCGCCCCTCCTCGTGATCCACGAGCAGCGCACTGCTTTCCGGATCGCGGGTCAGCAGTCGCAGCGGCAGCCGCGGGTCGCCCAGCTCCGCGCCGAATTCGGCGAATGCGGCCAGGACGGCGGTGGTGAGCACACCGCCGAAATCGAACAGCACGGCGCTGCGCCCGCTCATGACAGTGACCTCCGATAGCGCTGCATGCCCGCGATCCACCGATCGTGGTCGGCAGCCTTGCGCTGCAGGAATTCTCGGACCTCCGCGTGCGGCAGCACGAGGAAGCGTTCGGCCTCGATCGCCTCGAGCACGCGATCGGCCACATCGAGCGGAGCCAGCACCGCGCCGGCTCCGGTGACGGCGCGGGTGGCCAGGTCGCCCGCGGATCCGCCGTCCGTGCCGAGTCCGGTGAGCAGGGCGGTATCGACGCCCATCGGGCACAGGCAGCTGACCCGCACACCGAGATCCCCGTAGGTCACCGCCAGCCATTCGGCGAATCCGACGGCCGCGTGCTTGGAGACCGCGTAGGTGGCCGAACCGATCTGGGTGAGCAGTCCCGCCGCCGAGGCAGTGCTCACGAAGTAGCCGCTGCCGCGCTCGAGCCAGCCCGGGACGAGCAACCGCGCCGCCCGCACGTGGGCCAAAGTATTGACCTCGAGTGCTTGCTCCCACTGCGCCTCGGTGGCGTCCAGTCCGGGACCGCCGCCGACACCGGCGTTCGCGAAGAACATGTCGACGGGGCCGAATTCGGTTGTGGCCGTATCGATGAGTTTGCGGAGATCGGATTCGGATGCGGCGTCACCGGCATGGCCGGATACCGCGCCGGGAAATGCCTCAGCGAATCGACTCGCCGTCGCCGCGAGCCGGTCCGCGTCACGGTCGGTGATCAGAACGCGACCTTCGTGCTCGAGCAGGCGTTGCGCGATCGCGGCGCCGATGCCGCCCGCGGCGCCGGTGACGATCGCGACCGCGTTCTGCACGCGCATCAGTTCGCCTCGCTATTCAGCCGGACCAGCATCTTGCCGGTATTGGCACCGCGCAGCAGGCCGAGGAAGGCGTCGACAGCGGTGTCGATCCCGATCAGCACCGTGGTGGGGACGCGGAGGCTGCCATCACGCACCCAGTTCGCCGCGAGCGCCGCGTATTCGGGTGCCAGCTCCGGATGGTCGGTGACGATGAAGCCGCGCAACGACAGTCGGCGAACCACCGCCAGCGCCAGATTCTTCGGGCCGGGCGGCGGGGTTTCGGCGTTGTACCCGGCGACGGCTCCGCACAGGGCGATTCGGCCGAAATCGCGCATCGAGCCGATCGCCGCCTGCAAATGGTCGCCGCCGACATTGTCGAAGTAGACGTCGATGCCGTCCGGGGCCGCCTCGTGCAACCGTTTGCCCAGACTGCCCGCCCGGTAGTCGATCCCGGCGTCGTAGCCGAACTCCTCGACCAGCCGCCGTGCCTTCTCCGGACCGCCCGCCGATCCGATGATCTTGGCCGCGCCGAAGTGCCTGGCCACCGGGCAGGCGGCAAGACCGACGGCACCTGCCGCGCCCGAGATGAATACGACATCGCCCGGACGGACCGGCGCGATTTCCTTCAGACCCACATACGCCGTGAGCCCGGGGATACCGAGCGGGCCGAGGTAGGTCTCGGCCGGTGCCAGCGCGGTATCGACGACGCGCGCCTGCCCCGCCTTCAACAGCGCGTACTCCCGCCAGCCGAGATCGTGCAGCACTGTCGCGCCGACTTCGATTCCCGGTACACCCGAGGCGACGACGGTGCCGACCGCGCCGCCGTCCATGGGGGCATCGAGTCGGAACGGCGGAATGTAGGACTTCACGTCGTTCATGCGGTTGCGCATATACGGATCGACCGACATCCAGTCGTTGCGGACCAGCAACTGCCCACTGCCCGGATCCGGGACATCGGTGGTCACCATCCGGAAATCGGATGGTGCGGGTTCGCCGGTGGGCCGGGCCACCAGATGTACCTCTCGGCTCTTCACGACCAGAAACCTCCATGTTAATGCGCGCTGACCGGGGCGTCCGCGATGGAGCGCCGGTTGCCGGATGGCTCAGAGGTTAGTTGAAGTTGACGTCGGATTCAATTGTCGGATCCGGCCGCGGGCGCGGCGCGCGCCGGTCACAGTGCACCCGACCACGATCCGATTATGCGGGCTGTGTAGTGACCGCCGCGCGAGCTTCGGCGGCATTGATCGCATCAACCTCGAGATTGCGAGACCTGTCCTTATCCGTCCCGGGTTGCGATGGTGCGCTGGAGCAGGATGAAGGCGAGTAGCAGGACGCCGATGAAGATCTTGGTCCACCAGGAACTCAGGGTGCCTTCGAAGCTGATGATGGTCTGGATTACGCCGAGGGTCAGTACGCCGAGTACTGAGCCGAGGACGAATCCGGAGCCGCCGGTGAGCAGGGTGCCGCCGATGACGACCGCGGCGATGGCGTCGAGTTCCATGCCGACGGCGTGCAGGCTCCAGCCGGACAGGGTGTAGAGCGTGAACAGGATGCCCGCGAGGGCCGAACAGAAGCCGCTGATCGCGTACACGGCGACCTTGGTCCTGGCCACCGGTAGGCCCATCATGAGCGCAGACTGTTCGTTGCCGCCGATCGCATACGCGGTGCGACCCAATCGGGTGTAGTGCAGAACGACGAAGGCCACGGCGACAACTACCAGCGCGACGATCATGCCCACCGTCAGGAATACGTCCCCGCCGAGCCGAAAGCGACGCTGCGCCAGATCCGTATACACGGAGTCGGTGATCGTGATCGAATCCGTGCTGATCACATACGCCATCCCGCGCGCGAGGAACATACCGGCCAGCGTCACGATGAACGGCTGGATCTCGAAGTAGTGGATGACCGCGCCCATCGCGGCGCCGAAGAGCGTGCCGCTGACCAGCATGAGCGGCATGACCAGCAGCGGCGGCCACCCGTGGACGGTCACCAGCCACGCCGAGACCACCGTGGACAGGGCCAGCACCGCGCCGACGGACAGGTCGATGCCGCCGGTGAGGATCACGAAGGTCGTCCCGACGGCGAGAACGAGCAGAAAGGCGTTGTCTATGAGCAGGTTCACGAAAACCTGCGGATAGCCGAATGCCGGATAGCGCATCACCCCGACGCCATAGATGACGGCGAACAGTGCGGCAGTCGCCAGCACCGGGATGTATCGGCTGCGGTGCCCGCGCATCACGGGTCGGCGCAGCATCGGCCGGACGGCACGGGCCTGGGTCAGCACGTTCATCTGGTCGCCTCCGTCGCTGTCGATGCGATGCTCGGTCGGGTTCGGCGGCGAAAGACCTTGGCGCGGAACGCCGGTGACTGGATCAGGCATACCGCGATCACCACGACCGCCTTGGAGACCAGCGTCGTCTCCGGCGGCACGCCGACGGTGTAGATCGTGGTGGTGAGCGTCTGGATCACCAGCGCCCCGAGGACGGTGCCGCCGAGCTGAAATCGCCCACCGGTCAACGCGGTACCGCCGATGACGACCGCGAGAATCGCGTCGAGTTCGATCCACAGCCCGGCGTTGTTGCCATCCGCCGCGGAGACATTCGAACTGATCATCAGTCCCGCGATCGCGGCGCAGCTCGCGCAGACCGCGTACACGGCGACGATCAGACCACCGGCCCGGATACCGACCAGACGCGCCGCCTCGGCATTACCGCCCACCGATTCCAGCAGCAGCCCGAGCGCACTGCGCCGCAACAGCAACGCGAGCCCAGCGAACACTGCGGTGGCGACCAATACGGGTACCGGCAGCCCGAGCAGATAACCACCACCGATGACCTTGTAAGGTGGACTGTTGATCGTGATGATCTGGCCGGACGTAATCAGCTGTGCGACACCGCGTCCGGCCACCATCAGAATCAATGTCGCCACGATCGGCTGAATCCCGAAGCGCGCCACCAGCACTCCGTTCCACAGTCCGAGCGCGACCGCCACGCCGAGCGCGATCAGCACCGCGACGGCGACGCCACCGGTATCGGCCTGATCCGGCATATTGCTGATATGCAGACAAGCCAGCGCACCCGCGATGGCCACGACCGTGCCGACCGACAGGTCGATGCCGCGCGTCGCGATGACCAGCGTCATGCCGAGCGAGATCAGCACCAGTGGTGCGCCGTAGCGCAGGATATCGATCAGGCTGCCGTAGAGGTGTCCGTCCTGGATGCGGATCGAGAAGAACCCGGGCGTGAACGCGACGTTGACGATCAGCAATGCGATGAGTGCGGACGCGGGCCAGAACAGGTGGCTTCGGATAATCGTCATGAAATCGCCCCGCTCGCAATGGTTTCCGTAAGGCGGTCCATGGTCAGAGTGGCATCGTTGACGAGTTCGGCGACCAGCCGCCGATCGCGCAGGATCGCCACCTTGTGACTGAGCCGCAGCACCTCCTCGAGTTCGGCGGAGATGAACAGTACCGACATGCCCTCCTCGGACAGCGAGATGACCAGCCGCTGAATTTCCGCCTTGGCCCCGATATCGATGCCGCGGGTCGGTTCGTCGAGGATCAGCAGTTTCGGCCGGGTGGCCAGCCAGCGGGCCAGCAGCACCTTCTGCTGGTTGCCGCCGCTGAGGAATTTCACCGGCGTATCCGGATCGGCCGGGACGATCCGCAGCGAGGTGATGTACCCGGCGACGAGTTCGTCGCGCTTGCGCGCCGACAGCGGTCGGGCCCAACCGCGCGCGGCCTGGACCGCGAGCACGATATTGTCGCGCACCGACAGGTCGAGGATAAGACCCTGGGATTTGCGATCTTCGGGGCAGAAGGCGATCCGGTGGTCGATCGCGGCGCTCGGCGAGCGCAGTGCCGTCGGTGCGCCGGCCACGCGGAGATTCCCGGTGGACGCGCGGTCGGCGCCGAAGAGCAGTCGCGCCACCTCGGTGCGGCCGGAGCCGAGCAGCCCGGCCAACCCGACGACTTCGCCGCCCCGGACGGTGAGATCGAATGGCGCGACAGAATTGCGGCGCCCGCCGATCCCGGTGGCCTGCAAGAGTGGATCGTGGCGCGCCACCACCGCCGGATCCGGCTTCTCGTGCTCGATCTCGTCGAGCGCGCGCAGCGCCGTGCCGAGCATGTGCGCGATGAGATCCTTCTGGTCCAACTGTGCGACCGGATATTCCCCGACGAGAGTTCCGTTGCGCAGTACGGTTGCCCGGTGGCAGATCTCGAAGATCTGATCGAGGAAGTGGGTGACGAATCCGATCGCCACGCCCTCGGCGGCGAGCCTGCGCATCACCGCGAACAGTTGCTCGACCTCACCGGTGTCCAGCGATGAGGTCGGCTCGTCCAGGATGAGGACCTTCGCATCCAGGTCGACGGCTCGGGCGATGGCGATGAGCTGCTGCACCGCAAGCGAATACGAGCCGAGTGGGGCCGCCACATCGATGTTCATATGCAATCTGGCCAGCAGCCGGGTGGCATCGCGACGCATCGCGGCGAAGCGGATCAGACCGCCCCGCCGCGGTTCCCGTCCGATGTAGATGTTCTCCGCGACCGACAGATTCGGGCACAGATTCACCTCCTGATAGACGGTGCTCACCCCGGCCCGCAGCGCCTGCTGCGGGCCGGTGAAGCGCACCGGGCGACCGTCGAGTTCGATGGTTCCGGCATCGGCGTCGTGGATTCCGGTGAGCACCTTGATGAGGGTGGATTTGCCCGCACCGTTCTCACCGACCAGTGCGTGTATCTCACCGGGGAACAGCCGCAGGTCCACCTCGGACAGTGCGGTGACCCCGGCGAAACGCTTGACGATGCCCGACATCCGAAGTGCGGGTGTGACAGTCGGTTCCGACATGCACTGCTCCGGCTCAGTACGTCCGGGTGGGCAGCGCGGCGGCGGCCTGGTCCTGGGTGTAGACGCCTTCGTCGGTGACGATCCGCTTGGGCGTCGGGTGACCCGCCACGACCTCCTTGGTGATCTCCATCAGCTTCGGGCCGAGCAGCGGATTGCATTCGACGACCACATTGATCTTGCCGTCGGCCATGGCCTGGAAGGCATCTCGGGTCCCGTCGATCGAGATGATCTTGATGTCCTTACCCGGCTTCAGCCCGGCCTCCTCGATCGCCTGGATCGCACCGAGCGCCATATCGTCGTTGTGCGCGTACAGCACGTTGATATCCCGGTGCGCGGCCAGGAATGCCTGCATCACCTCTTTGCCCTTGGCGCGGGTGAACTCCGCGGTCTGCGATGCGATGATCTTGAACTTCGGGTCGGCTCCGATGACCTCCTGGAAACCCTTCTTCCGATCCGTCGCGGGCGCGGATCCGGTGGTGCCCTGCAACTCAGCGATATTCACGGGGTCGTTCGAGTTCTTGGTCGCGTCGACCAGCCAATTCGCCGCCCTGCGTCCCTCTTCGACGAAATCCGAGCCGAGAAAGGTCACATAGAGCGAGGTGTCGGCCGAGTCGACCGCGCGATCGGTGAGGATCACCGGAATCTTGGCGTCCTTTGCCTCCTTCAGGACGGTATCCCATCCGGATGCGACGACGGGGGAGAAGGCGATGACGTCCACGCGCTGCTGGATGAAGGTGCGGATCGCCTTGATCTGGTTTTCCTGTTTCTGTTGGGCGTCAGCGAATTTCAGCTGTATTCCGGCGGCGGCCGCGGCGTCCTGGATGGATTTCGTATTCGCGGTGCGCCAACCGCTTTCGGCGCCTACCTGGGAGAACCCGAGTACGGTCTGGTCGCTTCCCGAGCTGCCGCAGCCGGCGGCCGTTGCTGCGGTGAGGACAAGTGCGCTGGCGGTAATCAGAAGCCTCTTCAACACGATCAGGCTCTCCCTTGAATTGTGAAACGTGTTGCACCGAGGTGCGATAGTCCTGTTAGTGTTAGCGCTCACATTCCTCTAGTCAAGAGCTCTCGCGGCCGTAATCCGGTGGCGACGACTGGATATAGGTTGCCGAGGTCAGCGCGGTGGTTCAGGGGCCGCGGTGTGGCCACCGGCCGTGTGAGCGTTAACCTGGGGGAACCGGGACGACGCTTTGGAAGGTGGGATGTGAGGGACAGGGACGGATTTGCCGCCGGGGATACCTCAACGGCGGTTCGACCGACGGGTGCGCGCCCGGCGGTAATGACCGATGTCGCCAAACTCGCCGGAGTCTCCCATCAGACCGTGTCGCGGGTGCTCAACGGCAGTGCGAACGTGCGCCCGGAGACCCGCGAGCGGGTATTGCGGGCCGTCGAACAGCTCGGCTACCGCCCCAACGCCATGGCCAGGGGGCTGGTCAGCAGGCGCTCGAATATGCTCGGCGTGGTCAGTTTCGACACCATTCTGTACGGCCCGGCATGCACCCTGCTCGGCATCGAACGTGCCGCTCGCACAGCGGGTTACGGTGTCAACATCTTCGCGCTGGAGACGGTGGACCGTTCCAGCGTGCTGGCGGCCGCGAACAGTCTGGCCGATCAGGGTGTGGATGGAATCATCGTCATCGCGCCGCAGATGGCCGCCGCCGCGGCACTGCACAACCTGCCCGAACGCCTGCTGGCCGTCGCGGTCGAGGCCGGTCAGGACAGTGGCTTGCCGTCGGTTTCGGTGGATCAGGTCGAGGGCGCCCGGCTGGCGGTGCAACATTTGCTCGATCTGGGGCATCGCACAGTATGGCAGGTCGCCGGACCCAGTGACTGGCTGGAGGCACGCGACCGCATCGAGGGCTGGCGACGCACGCTGGAGGCCGCGGGCGCGCCGATCCCTCCGGTGATCGGCGGGGATTGGAGTGCCCGCTCCGGCTACGAAGCGGGCCTGCTGCTCGCCGCGCAGCCCGATGTGACCGCGGTATTCGCGGCCAATGACCAGATGGCGCTCGGCATGCTGCGCGCCTTCACCGAACGCGGTATCCGGGTGCCCGCGGATATCTCGGTGGTCGGTTTCGACGACATTCCGGAGGCCGCCTACCTTTCGCCACCGCTCACGACCGTCCGGCAGGACTTCGACGAAGTAGGCCGCCGCAGTATGCAGATGTTGTTGCGGCTCTTGGAATTCGACGGCACCACCGTCGAACCGGCATCGCCGTCGGTGGTGCCGACGCTGGTCACGCGCGACAGCACGGCGGCACCGGCCCAGCGGTAATGCCGACCATTTCGAGCGACCTGCAAGCAGTCGCTACGGAGCCTCAGGCCGCCGCGCGTTTCTTGTTATAGACGTCGAATGCTACTGCGGCCAGCAGCACCAGGCCCTTGATGACCAGCTGCCAGTCGCTGCCGATGCCGAGCATCGACATGCCGTTGTTCATCACGCCCATCACCAGCGCTCCGACGATCGCACCCACGACCGTGCCGATGCCACCGCTGGCCGACGCGCCGCCGACGAATGCCGCGGCAATGGCGTCGAGCTCGAAGTTCTGTCCCGCCTTCGGAGTGGCCGCACCGAGCCGGGCCGCGAAGATGACACCCGCCAGCGCCGCGAGCACGCCCATATTCACGAAAACCCAGAACGTATTTGCTTTGGTATTCACCCCGGACAGTTGTGCGGCCTTCTCATTGCCGCCGACGGCGTAGATCCGCCGCCCGATCACCGACCGGTTCATGACGAACGAATACAGCACGATCAGCACGATCAGGATGACGCCGATTATCGGAATCCCGTTGTAGGACGCCAATACGAAGCTGAATGCCAGGATGACCGCGCCGAGCGCCGCCAACTTCGCGATGAACAGCGAGCGTGGTCCGGCAGGCAGACCGTAGGAGTGGCGGCGCTGCCGCACCCGCCATTGCGACCACACCAGGGCAGCCACCGCGAGCACGCCGATGAGCAAGGTCAAACCGTTCAGCTCGCCGACGCGCAGCCGTATCGCGATTCCGTTGAACCCGGCGAACTGAACGGCATGCAGCGGCAACCAATTCGGAAGATATCCGGCCGCGATATTCACAAAGCCTTGCGGGAACGGCCCGATCGACTGGCCTTTGAGCACCAACTGCGCCAGACCACGGAACAGCAGCATGCCGCCGAGGGTGACGATGAATGCCGGAATTTTGACGTAGGCGATCCAATATCCTTGCCATGCACCGATGGCCGCGCCCATCGCGACGGCCGCCAGCACGACCAGCGGCCAAGGCCAGTGCCACTGCACGATGGCGATACCGGTCACCGCACCGACCAGCGCGCACAGTGATCCGACCGATAGGTCGATGTGCCCGTTGATGATCACCAGCATCATCCCGATGGCCAGCACCAGGATGTAGCCGTTCTGCAGGATGACATTCGTGACATTGAGCGGTGTCAACAGGCTGACGCCGTCGGAAAGCTTTGCCGTGGTGAGGATTTGGAACAGCAGTGTAATCACCACGAGCGCGACGATCATGCCGTACTGGCGCACATTGCCGCGCAGGGTGCGACGCAGCGCTGCGAGCGCGCCGACCTGTTTCTGCTCGACGGCCTTCGCAATGACCTCCGCGGAGTCGTCGTCTTCCAGTTTGTCCAGCAATGTCATTCGGGTGCCGCCTCGGCTGTGCCGGTGCCGCGTGTCATCAGTTTCATGACAGCCTCCTGTGTGGCTTCGTGTTTCGGAAGCTCCCCGGTAATGCGGCCCTGGCTCATCGCGTAGACGCGGTCACACAAGCCCAGTAGTTCCGGCAGTTCCGAGGAGATGATCAGCACGCCCTTCCCGGCGGCGGCGAGTTGGTGAACGATCAGGTAGATCTCGTATTTGGCGCCGACGTCGATACCGCGGGTCGGCTCGTCGAGGATCAGCAGATCGGGCTCGGTGAAGATCCATTTGCCGAGTACGACCTTCTGCTGATTTCCGCCGGAAAGGTTGCCGACCTTCTGGAATACCGTCGGCGTCTTCACCGTCAGCCGGGTGCGCAGGCGCTCGGCTTCGACGATCTCGCGGTGGGTGTCGATGACGGTGTACCGGGAGACAGCGGGAAGATTGGCCAGGGTCATATTGCGCCGGATGTCTTCATCGAGGATCAATCCGTATTGCTTACGGTCCTCCGAGACATAGGCGATCCCCGCGCCGATCGCATCGCGCACCGACGAAACTCGCAGTACCGCACCATCTTTGCGGATCATGCCGCGAATATTTCGGCCGTAGGACCGGCCGAAAACACTCATCGCCAATTCGGTGCGCCCGGCACCCATCAATCCGGCGATACCGACGATTTCACCGCGCCGTACGTTCAGCGCGGCGTCCCGGACGATCCGGCGATCGGCGATGGTCGGGTGATCGACGTTCCAATCGGCGATCTCGAAGAACACCTCGCCGATCTGCGGATCCGCCCGCGGCGGGAACCGGTGGTCGAGATCGCGCCCGACCATCCCCTTGATAATGCGGTCCTCGGTGACCTCCGCGGCCGCCGCGTCGAGGGTCTCGATCGTGCGGCCGTCGCGCAGCACGGTTATCGAATCGGCGACCTCGAGCACCTCGTTGAGCTTGTGCGAGATGAGGATCGAGGTAATGCCCTGTTCGCGCAGTTGCCGCAGCAGTGCGAGCAGGCTCGCGCTGTCGGTCTCGTTGAGTGCCGCGGTCGGTTCGTCGAGGATGAGCAATCGCACCTGTTCGGACAGCGCCTTCGCGATTTCGACGAGCTGCTGTTTACCGACACCCAAAGCGGCGACCAGGGTTTCGGGATCCTCGACGAGACCGACCTGCCGCATCAGCAGCATCGCCTGCCGATTGGTCTCGTGCCAGTCGACGGTCCAGCCGCGCAGCCGTTCATTGCCGAGGAAGATATTCTCCGCGATCGAAAGCTGCGGCACCAGCGCCAATTCCTGGTGGATGATCGCGATCCCCGCCGCCTCGCTACCGCGAATATCCTTGAACGCCACATCGGTACCGTCCATGCGAATCCGTCCGCTGTAGGAGCCGTGCGGGTAGACGCCGCTGACCACCTTCATGAGCGTCGATTTGCCCGCGCCGTTCTCACCGACCAGCGCGTGGATTTCGCCGTCGGCCACCGCGAAATCCACCGCGTCGAGCGCTTTCACACCCGGGAATTCCATGGTGATTCCGCGCATTTCGAGAATGTGTTCGGTCATGGGCTGTGTCCTTTTCTGCATGCCCGAGGGGCCCTCCGTGGTTGCGCAGGCTGCCTCCTCCGGGCCCTGACTCGGCCATGCGGGCATTCCCTGGTCGTCAGGCGAAGTCGCGCTCGGAGTAGTAGCCGGAGTCGATCAGCACCTTTCGGTAGTTGTCCTTATCGACCGAGACCGGCTGCAGCAGATACGACGGCACCTTCTTGGCGCCGTTGTCGTAGGAGGTGGTGTCGTTGGTTTCCGGGGTGCCGCTGGTCAAGATCGCATTGACCATCTGCACGGCGCGTTTGGCGAGGTCACGGGTGTCCTTGAAGACGGTCATGGTCTGCTCGCCCGCGATGATCGACTTCACCGACGCCTTCTCGGCATCCTGGCCGGTGACGACCGGCATCTTCTTATCGCCCCGGCCGTACCCGACCGCCTTGAGAGCGGAGACGATGCCGATACTGAGGCCGTCGTAGGGCGACAGCACGGCATCGATATTCGTGGTGGAGTAGTTGGCGCTGAGCAGGTTCTCCATCCGAGACTGGGCGGTGGCGCCGTCCCAGCGCAGCGTGGTCACCTGATCGATGGCGGTCTGCCCGGAGCGGACCACCAGCTTGCCGGAGTCGAGATAGGGCCGGATCACCGACATGGCGCCGTTGAAGAAGTAGTAGGTGTTGTTGTCGTCGGGGGAACCGGCGAACAGTTCGATCGAGAACGGGCCCTTGCCATCCCGCAGGCCGAGCCGGTCCACGATGTAATTCGCTTCCAGCACACCGACTTTGAAGTTGTCGAAGGTGGCGTAATAGTCGACATTCGCGGTGTCGCGGATGAGCCGATCGTAGGCGATCACCGCGATCTTGTTCGTCTTGGCCTGCTGCAATACGCCGGTGAGCGATTTGTTGTCGATCGCCGCGATCACCAATGCCTTGACGCCCCGGGTGATCATATTCTCGATCTGCGAAACCTGCGTTTCGATGACGTCCTCGGCGTACTGCAGATCGGTGTCGTAGCCGAGGTCCTTGAACTGCTTGACGATATTGTTGCCGTCGGCAACCCAGCGTTCGGAGGATTTCGTCGGCATGGCGATGCCGATCATGCCGCTGGCCGCGGACGAATTACCGCTGTCCTCGACGGAACACGCGGCGGCGGCCAACAGCGCGGCGACACCGGCGGCGCCGGCGAAGAGTCCGCGTCGGTTGATAGTGGGCATGGGCACAACTCCTTGACTAGACCTGGACGAACTCGATGCCGGCGAGCTGACAGAAGACCTGCCAGTCGGCGGCGTGGTGGCCGATATTCATGACCTGGTGATGCGGCCCGCCGACGGTGAGCCAGCCGTCCATGCAGGCCCGAACGCCGCTCGCGGGGCGGAACTGGCCGTAGGGCATCTCCAGCGCGGGCAGTTCCTGGCTGTCGAGCACGGTGCCCTCGGCCACCACCAGCCGGAACTTTTCGCCGCCGAGCGAAACCAGACAGGCCAGCGTCGCGGGCCCCGGCCGGTAGCGGAACAGGAAGGTCGGCGGCTCGTCGAGCTTGCCGATGCCGAGCTCGCGCCGGATCAGCCGGACCGGCTCATCGGTGCGCGCGATGCGCCAATTCCCTTCGCCCATATGGCTCATCAGGATCGAGTCGGAGGGGAAGTCCATCGCGTACATCTCGGTGAAATGGCCGTCGCCGATCAGCTGATGTCCCGCGTAGACCATGGCGGCGGCCATCGCATCGCCTTCGGCGCCATAGCCGTATCCCTTGGCCATCAGACTCGACGCCGCGGCCAGTGGCAGCCGCTGGAATCGGCCGTCCTCGCCGATCGCGTCGAAATGCGTCGAGTACGCACCGTAGCCGCGGTCGGTGAGAATGCGTTCGATGGCGATCTGCATCCGAGCGTGGTCTTCGCGTTCCGCACCGGTCAGTGCCGGATCGATCGCGAATTTCCGGTCCTCCCAAGCCATCAGCGCCGCCACATCGTCATCGGTCACCGCCTGGCTGCCGCGGTAGAGGTCGCCGGGTGCGACGAAGCTGATCTCCGGGCCGAGCGCCCGCAATAGCGCGTTCTCGTCGACGCGGATATCGCCCATATCGTTCATGGCGTAGCCGAATACACCGACCTTCAGCGATCGCCACGCGGTGACCGCGCGCGCGGCGCGTGCCCAACGATCAACGCGCACCGCGAATTCCGGTGTGCGCCAGTCGTCGGTCACGACAGTGAACGGACGGTCGGCGCGGACCATCGCATTCGCGGTGTCCTGGGCGCCGTGGATGCCCTGGTTATAGGTCATGTCCGCCATATCCCAGGCGGGGGTGACGGTCGGTTCGGGTTGAATATTGGCCAGTAGCACCGGAAGTCGGTTCTCGTTGAACAACCGGGCCACCCGCATCGCCGGGCCGTAGGTGAGCATCACCACCATGACGCCGTCGAGATCGGCATTGACGAATTCGCGCATGACCGCCTCGGCGTCACGCCGGTCCTTGACCGGGCGTCCGACGGTCCAGTCGGCGAGATCGGCGAGTTGTTCGGAGATATCGTGGGCGTAGCGGTCCTGGCGCTCGGCGATGCCCGGGATCATGTCGTCATAGAGGGCCTGCATGATGCCGAGTAGGCCGATGCGTGGTTTCGGGTTCATCGAGGACGTACTCCTTTGTCGGCGGCCGGAATTCAGTGCTGGCCGTATACGTTCTGGTAGCGGTCGTGCAGGCTGTCCACATCGGCCTGCGCGAGGGGGACCGGCTCACCGAGTTGGCGCGCGATATGCACGGTGCGAGCCACGTCCTCGCACATGACGGCCGCCTTGACCGCGGCGCGGGCGTCGGGCCCGACCGCGAAGACGCCGTGATTGCGCATCAGGACGGCGGGGGAGCGGTGGCCCGACAGCGTCGCGACCACACCCCGGCCGATATCGTCGTTGCCGATGAGCGCGAAAGGGCCGACCGGAATTTCGCCGCCGAACTCATCGGCCATCGCGGTCAGCGCACACGGAATCGGCTCCGCGCGTGCGGCCCACGCGCTCGCGTAGGTCGAGTGGGTATGCACCACACCGCCCACCTCGGGCATCGCCCGGTAGATGTAGGCGTGCGCGGCGGTATCGCTGGACGGCGACAGATCGCCTTCGACCAGTTTGCCGTCGAAATCGCAGACCACCATCGAATTCGGGGTGAGTTCGTCGTAGGACACCCCGCTCGGCTTGATGACCAGCAATTCCTCCCCGGGTACCCGGGCGGAGACATTGCCCGCGGTCCACACCACCAGCCCCCAGCGCAGTAGTTCTCGATGCAGATCGACCAGTTGCTCACGCAGGCCGGTAATGGCGGTTCGCTCAGCTGTGCCCGCTGTTCGCTCGCTACGTTCACTCATGCGGTCGCGACTTCCCATCGTGCGTCGTTACGGATGCGCCGCAGCCGGTGCAACACCTCGGTGCCGCCGCGGCCGAAATGGTCGTGCAGGGCTTGGTATTCGGCGTAAATGGCGTCGTAGGCGGCGGCGCGGTCGGGATCGGGGAGGTAGGCATTCCGGTGCACCTTGCCCATCGCCTCGGCGGCGGCACGGACATCCGGGTAGACCCCGGCGGCGACAGCGGCATGGATGGCCGAGCCGAGCGCAGGGCCCTGATCCGAACCGATGATCGACAGCGGTAACCGCGTCACATCGGCATAGATCTGCATCAGCAACGAGTTCTTCAGCAGGCCACCGGCGATCACGAGTTCGCGAACGGGAACGCCTGCGGCATTGAAGGTTTCGATGATGGTGCGGGTGCCGAAGGCGGTGGCCTCCAGCAATGCGCGGTAGATGTCCTCGGGTTTCGTCGCGAGGGTGAGGCCGACCAGGATCCCGGACAGGTCGTGGTCGACGAGCACCGAGCGGTTTCCGCTGTGCCAGTCCAGCGCGACCAGGCCGTGCTCGCCGACCCCCTGCCGCTGCGCCAACTCGCTCAGATAGGCGTGCGCATCCATGCCACCCGCGGCGGCCTCGGCGTGATAGCGCCCCGGCAGCGACGAGTCGACGAACCACGCGAAGATATCGCCGACCCCACTCTGCCCAGCCTCGTATCCCCAACTGCCACTGATGATTCCGCCATCCACCACCCCGCACATCCCAGGCACCTCGGCGAGGTGATCACTGTTCATGACATGACAGGTGGAGGTGCCCATCACCGCGAGCAGCTGCCCATTCTCGACAGCCTGCGCGGCGGGCGCGGTGACATGCGCGTCGACATTGCCGACCGCGACCGCGATCCCGGGCCGCAGCCCCGTCCATCCCGCTGCCCGCTCGGTCAGGCCACCGGCACGGCCTCCGAGCGGGGACAGCGGGTGGACCAGCTTGCCGACGGCGAAGTCGGCGAAGTCCGGATTCAGCGCAGCGAGGTAGTCGCGGCTGGGCCAATTCCCGTCCTGGTGAATTCCCTTGTAACCAGCCGTGCAAACGTTGCGTGTCTCTGTGCCGCACAGCTGCCAGACGATCCAGTCCGCCGCTTCGATGAAGCGCTCGGCGCGGGCATAGATCTCCGGATCCTCTTCCAACATCTGCAGCGCCTTGGCGAACTCCCATTCCGCCGAAATCTTGCCGCCGTACCGATTGATCCACGGCTCGGCCCGTTCGTCGGCGAGGGTGTTGATCCGATCCGCCTGCGCTTGTGCCGCATGGTGTTTCCACAACTTCGGGTACGCGTGCGGACACGCCGCGAACTCCGGCACCCGACACAACGGTGTTCCGTCAGCAAGCGTGGGCAGCACCGTACAAGCCGTGAAATCCGTAGCGATTCCGATGACGTCAGCCGGATCGACCCCCGATTCGATCAGCGCGTTAGGCACCGCCGTCCGCAACACATCGAGATAGTCCTCAGGATCCTGTAGCGCCCAATCCGGAGGAAGCTCAGCGCCGCTCGCCGGCAAATTCCGATCGATGACCCCGTGCCGGTATTCGGTTACCGCACTGGCGAACTCGGCCCCATCCCGCACCCTGACTACCACTGCCCGCCCGGACAACGTGCCGAAGTCGACACCGATCACATACCTGTCCGCCACTGTGACGCTCCTAACAATGTTAACGCAAACATTGTTAGCGCGAACATTTGCCCCGTGTCAAGGACTCAGCTGTCTAGTGCTTTGTTATCGCTCACGTCGAGCCGAGTCCGCGGCATCCATTCTTTGGCGATGGAGCACTCGCCGATGTGGCGGACCGGCTAGGTTGACGACACGACGATCGCGATCCTCGTCGAAGGGGCCCAGACCACCGCCGCGATCGCAGGGCAACCTGATGCCGCCGCCCATGGCCGCGCTACCGCGGCAACGCTTCTCGACGCCGCCTGCGGCACTTAGCCATCGAGTCTGCGCTGCTCTCCGGCCTGGCGAGTGAGCAAAGCCCAGGCTGCCGGGCCGGTGCCCTGGCCATGTCGTCGAATCCACGGACATGAACGGCCACGGTGAAACCTGCGAGAGATCCTTGCGCGGACCAAGTCGGGTAACGACCAGTGAACCGTCGGCGGATTCTGGCCGTTTGCGGTCGCCGGTCGCGGCGTGGGCGATCGCGAGCATCGGCGTGAGCCACGCCGATGCTCGCGGAAAACCGCTATGGCCGAACAGATTTCGGCCGAATGCGTGCTATCGTGCGGCGGCCGCGGGAACGACGGCGCGATCCTGCGCGCCCACCTGCGGGTAGGTCGGGTACTCGATGCCCGAGATGTACTGCACCGTCCGGACCACCTGGCACGAATAGCCGAATTCGTTGTCGTACCAGAGGTACAGGATCGCGGTGTCGCCGTCGATGATGGTGGCATTGGCGTCGACGATGGATGCCGCGCGGGATCCGATGAAATCGCTGGAGACCACATCGGTGGCCGCGGTGTAGTCGAGGTTGCGGCTCAGCGGTCCGGACAGCGATACCTGACGCAGGTACTCGAGCACCTCGCTCTTCGTGACCTCCCGTTCGAGCTGCAGGTTCAGAATCGCGACCGAAACGTCCGGCGTGGGAACGCGAATCGAGTTGCCGGTGATTTTGGCCTTGAAGTCCGGCATCGCCTTCGCGACCGCGGATGCGGCGCCGGTTTCGGTGAGCACGAGGTTGAATGGCGCGGAGCGACCCCGACGGTCGGCCTTGTGGAAGTTGTCCAGCAGGTTCTGATCGTTGGTGAACGAATGCACCGTCTCCACGTGACCGCGGACAATGCCGTACTCGTCATCCATCGCCTTGAGCGGCGGCACGATCGCGTTGGTCGTGCACGAAGCGCACGAGTAGATCTGCTCGGACAGATCGAGGTCGCGGTGGTTGACACCGTGCACGATATTCGGAACGTCACCCTTGCCCGGGGCGGTGAGCACGACCTTCGCGATGCCGGTCTGCAGGTGCTGCGACAGGCCCTGACGGTCACGCCACTTGCCGGTGTTGTCGATCAGGATCGCCTCGTCGATCCCGAACTCGGTGTAGTCGATCGTCGTCGGATCATCGCTGTAGATGAACTTGATGACATTGCCGTTGGCGATGATCGTGTCGTTCTCGGCATCGACCTTGATCGTTCCATTGAACTGGCCGTGCACCGAATCCCGCCGCAGCAGCGACGCCCGCTTGGCCAGATCACCCTCGCCGCCCTTGCGTACCACCACGGCCCGCAGGTTCAGCCCATTGCCGGACCCTACCTTCTCGATGAGCAGCCGAGCGACCAGACGACCGATCCGCCCGAAGCCGTACAGCACCACGTCCCGCGGACCCTGCGGCTCGGCCTTGTTGCCGTCGGTGACATCGGCCAACACTACGGCGGTGAACTCCGGAATCGACAGCCCGCGATCGTCGATGCGATAGGCCGTCACCAACCGGCCGAGGTCGATCTTGCAGGGCCCCAGATCCAACCCGCTGAGCACTTCGAGGAACGGCAGCGTCTCCTCGATCGACAGTTCCTCACCCTCGATCTGCCGCGCGAACCGGTGCGTCCGCAGAATGCTGATCACCGACTTGTTCACCAGCGACCGGCTGTGCAGGAGGATGGTCACCCCCTTCTCGCGATACAGCCTGCCAATGATCGGAATCATCGCCTCCGCCGAAGCCTCGTGAGCGTTCCAGCGGTCAAGATGGTCGGTAGTCAACACAAGCCCCTCGGCGTTCCTCGATCTGTACGAAGATCGATGCTATCCAGGGACTCGCTATCACAAGGCCCGACTCCCCCCTTGTGAGGTCGGGTCATGGCGCGCAAGCCGTTGGCTGTCGACCTCCTGAACTGGAACAGCCCGGCATCGCCCCGCTGCGCGCACGTGATTACCGACGATAGCGCTCGACTATCGAGCATCTGGGTTGCCTGAATCAACTAGTGTGGACCTACCTGCTCGCGGGCGCGGGTGGAATGCAAGCGAGTACGGCCGTTAGCCAGACAGGTAGTCACGGGACGGCACAATGAACGACACACCAGTAGGCGGCGGGAACACCGTCCGGGGGTCGGGGCCAGCGGAGGCATTCGGGCGCTATCGGCTGTTGTCACTGCTGGGTCAGGGCGGCATGGGCCAGGTATGGCGGGCGCATGATTCTCTCACCGACCGGGTGGTGGCGCTGAAACTGTTGCCTGAGCGCTTCGCCGATGACGAAGAGCTGCGCGAGCGGTTCCGCCGGGAGTGCCGGACGGTCGCACAGTTGACCGAACCGCATGTGATCCCCATCCACGACTTCGGCGACATCGACGGTCGGCTGTATCTGAATATGCGCCTGATCGAGGGCACCGACCTGCGCACGGTGATCACGCGAGAAGGGGCCATGCCGCCGCAGCGGGCAGTGGCGATCATCGCCCAGGTGGCCGGCGCGCTGCAGGCGGCCCACGACGCCGGGCTGGCGCACCGCGATGTCAAACCCTCCAACATCCTGCTGTGCGCCGATGATTTCGCTTACCTGATCGACTTCGGGATCGCCCACGCCGCCGACGACCGCACGCTGACCAAGACCGGCGAGACCCTCGGCACCTTCGCCTACATGGCGCCGGAGGCGATCAGCGCGGAGGCCAAGGTCGATGCCCGAGTGGACGTGTATGCGTTGGCGTGCGTGCTGGACGAGTGCCTGACCGGCCGACCTCCGTTTGCGAGCACATCGGGCATAGAGGGTGTGATCGCCCATCACCTGCGTACCCCGCCGCCCCGGCCCAGCACCACTACAGCCGATGTACCGGCTGCTTTCGATGCGGTCATTGCCAAGGGAATGGCCAAAAACCCCGACCATCGCTACCAGACCGTGCGCGAGCTGGCCGGGGCGGCACGCGCCGCGGTGGGCGATTCCGCGGTCGGCACCAGCGGGGGCGTAGTCGCGCGCCTTGGGCGGCGAATCAGATTGTCGCCCAAGGCCGCCGGACTGCTCGCCGTCGCGGCCGTGGTTGCGGTGCTGGCCGCGGTAGCGGTGATTGTCGGCGTCCAGCGGGAATCAGGCGGCGGTGGCAACTCGCCCACCCCTATCGCCCCGGCCTACTCGTCGCAGACTCCGTTGCCTTTCACCGGCGTCAGCCTGCCCACCGGCGTGGCGGCCGACGCCGCGGGCAACGTATACGTCACCGACATGGGTAACGATCGGGTGGTGAAATTGGCGGCGGGCGCGTCGACGCCGACCTCACTGCCGTTCACCGGCCTGAAGAATCCCCAAGGCGTGGCGGTCGATACGGCGGGGAACATCTTCGTCACCGACACGAGTAACGATCGGGTGATGAAATTGGCGGCGGGCGCGTCGACGCCGACCCCGCTGCCGTTCACCGGCCTGAAGAGTCCCCAGGGGGTGGCGGTCGACAGCGCGGGGGACGTATACATCGCCGACCAGGGTAATGATCGGGTGGTGATGTTGGCGGCGGGCGCATCGGCACCGACCACGCTGCCGTTCACGGAGCTCCAAGGTCCCCACGGTGTGGCGGTCGACACGGCGCGCAACGTGTACGTCACCGAATTGGGTACCGAGCGGGTGGTGATGTTGGCGGCGGGCGCGTCGGCACCGACCACGCTGCCGTTCACCGGGCTCAAAGACCCCCAGGGTGTGGCGGTCGACGCGTCGGGAGACGTGTACGTCGTCGACTGGGATAACAAATGGGTGGTGAGGCTGGCGGCCGGCGCGTCGACGCCGACCATGCTGCCGTTCTCCGGCCTGAAGAATCCCCAGGATATAGCGGTCGACACGGCCGACAACGTGTACGTCACCGACTTGGGCCCCAATCCGGTGGTGAAACTCCCGGTCGGCTGAACCGCCCAGACCGGCCGACACGATTCCAGCAGTGCCGCAATCGGTTGTGGGCGGGTTGTTCGGGCCGGCGCTTCCGGTGTCGATGAGCGGGCAGGTGGCGGAATGCCAGCGGGCTTCGCCGGTACCACGCCGGCCTCGACCGGCGAGCGTCAGTCCGTGGTCACTGATGATCGCCTGCCAAGCCGTCGGACCGGAGATCGGTAGCGCGGCTGCGGCGACGTGGTCGACCTCGGCGGGGAGCGGAGCCATGTTGCGGGCTTCCACGGCGGTGTACTCCGCGAGCGAACCGTTGCGGGCCCAGTCGGTCGGTCCGAAGACGTGCTGCCCCCACCCGTGAGACCAGTTGTGCCGTAGCCGAGTTCGACGACTACACCCGATAGCTCGTGGCCGGGGACGTTCGGGTGCGGTCGCGGCCGGCGCGGTCGGTCCACATCCCTGGCCAGTCCAGCTCGCCGCGGGTGAAACCGGCGGCGTGGACTTGCACGATGACGTCGTTCTCGGCGGCATGAGGGTGCGGCAGATCGGTCAGGGTCGATCCGCCGACGCCAGCTTCGCGGTCCCGGACTGCGATGGCTCGAAGCCTTCCGGTAGTGATCGTGGCGTCGGAATGGACCACCTGCACGGGCCTTCCACGCCGTACTGTCGAAGTATGGTCGTTTCGGTCGAGCTGACTGTCGCCAATTCAGTTGTGTCACACACAAACACGACAAAATAGCGGCCGCACACCTGTTGCGGCCTTCTCGATCGCCACCGATCCGCGGCAACTACAGTGCTGGTGTGAGCAAACGATCGGATGCGACCCTGGCCGCGGAACTCGAAGCCGAACTCGAACTCTATCCCGACCAGCGTGGCGAGATCTTGCTCGAGGCCGCCCAGCACTGGCATCGGGCCGGGGACCACGGCCGCGCCATCGACCTTTTGACCCAAGCCATCGAGACAGGCGGCGAAGACGGCGGCAATGCCCGCGTGGCCTTGGCCGAGGTGTTGTTCGACCTCGGCAGCCACACCGACGCCGACGCCCAGCTCGATGCGTTGCGGCACAGCAGAACCAACTCGCCGGCGCCGTATCACATGGCCGCCGAACTGCTGGAAGAACGCGGTGACCGTCAACAGGCACTGACCTGGTTCAACATGGCGGTCTCCCGGCTCACCGACGAGGAAATGGCCGAGACCGGCACCGAATTCGGGTTCATGTCCTACGCCAACAACATCCTCGCAGGACGGCGACGCATCCGCCAGGCACAGGGCCTACCTCCCGACGAGCTGGACGAAACCGTCCAGGACCTCACCGAACGCATCGACGAACTCGCCCAGACCTGGGCACCACCGCCCACAACACCACACCACGCACGGATCCTGTTCTGGCCTCGCGGCGAGTTCCGCGGCGCACACGAAAAATGGCCAGGAATGATCGAACACACCGACTTCGACACCTTCGCCACCGACCGGGACCGAGCCAACCGCGAACTGGCCGCCTCCGGTATCGCCCACATCACCATGGTGCCGCTGACGGTCGCGAAACTCTTCGAATACACCACCCGGACCGGCACCGATCCCCGCGACTCCGAAACACGTCTGGCCTGCATGAACGAGATCATCGACGAAGGCGACACCATCAGCTGGCCACCCCCACGAAACTCGCCATGCTGGTGCGGATCAACCACCAAATACAAAAAATGCTGCGGCCGCCCCACCACCAGCTGACCCGCTACCCCACCAACCATCACCACAGATCACAAAGTCCGGTTGGAGTGCTAGGCGATGAGCTGGCCGAGGATCGCACCGACCGCACAGCCGATGATGGCGCCCACCAAGAAGAACCAAATCCCGATGAGAATGCCGATAACACAACCGATCATCTCGCCGACCTCTACGACGGCGAAGTTTCCCAGTGCCTGGTGCAGCCCGGGTACGGGGGCCGACGCGGGGGTCAGCGTCAATTCCGTGCCGGTGTTGTCCAGCGCCGGCGTGAGCCTGAATGTCTGCCCGGTCTGGGCCTGCAGCGTCGTCGGAATGGTGCCGACGACGCTGCCGTCGTCCGCGGTCACGGTGACCGCGTCGAGGCCGAGTGTGAATCTGCCGGAGGCAAGCCGTACCAGCGCGCTGGTGTGATCGGCGGCGAGGGCGGTGGTGTAGGCGACGGGACCGGCGTTCGCGCCGACGGTGACGTCCGAGGCCACACCGGCCTGACCATAGGCCATGACGGTGGTTGTGCCGGTGGCCGCGATGGCCAAGGTCGCAGTCGCCAGGAGCTTCTTGATCTTCACCACACTTCCATCCGTTCCGTTTTTCCGACATTCCCAGACGAACGGCACTGAACAGGATCGCTCCCGGCTATCTTCGCGCCCTCGGACAATATCGCATTTCAAAGCAAATCGTTGGCCCACCTAACGCTTCGCAGCTATTTCACCGCAATCATTCGCCGATGCGCGACGGCCCGTCGAGCCGGGCTACCGGCGTGGAATGTCCCCGTGTCGCCCGATCGCCGTTGCTGTCCGGTTTCGGTCGTTTTCGACACGACATCGAAACCCGCCGAAGGAATGCCTTTCGCCCAGCGGTGCTTTCGAAGTATCGAGTAACACCAGCATCTCCGATGTTCGCGCGGGCATGGCTAGCCCGCCGTCGTCGGCGGTGACCAGATGGTCGCTGCTGGGACAGACAATCAGGTTCGGGCGATCCGGCTCAGTTGCGACCGAGGTGGTGCGTGGCAATGCGATTGAACCGGTGTGTCGGCATCACATGTCACCGGTGCTCCATGCTGTACGACCGCTCGGGTTCGCGTAACAAGGTGAGAAGTGTGTCCCTCGGCCCCACGATTCGCGGGCGTAGGCGTCCCATAGGAATAGGTCTCGACGTGGATATTCTTCGGTGGGGCGGGCTAGGCACTACTCTAAAGATGTCGAACAGGGGCGGCGGCTGGCTCGGTTGGTCGAACTGGTCAAGTCGTTGGAGAAACGCCAGGTCAGAGCTACTTCTCTGCCCAGGATCCATAAGTTGGAGCATCGGTTGCCTCCCGCAGTGGGAGAGCAAGTGGCAGCGGCCTACCGGGCAGGAGCTTCAACCGCCGATCTTCGACGCCGGTTTGGACTGAGCCAATCCAGCATCCTGCGGCTTCTGGCCGAGCATGATGTAGAAACACGGCACCAAGGACTGACCGAAGACGATGCCCTCTTGGTAGTAGCCCTCTACCAAGAGGAGTGGACCATGGCGCAGCTGGCCGACAAATTCAATGTCGATAACAGGACGATCCGGCGAACCCTGGTGGCGCATGGGGTCAGGATTCGGTCGAGGTGGGGGTAAGGGGCGGAGCGATGGCTCACCTCAACTGATCAATCCACTTAAAGGTCCCATCGGGATCTTCGTCAATCTTGTCCAGTATGGCCTGCAATGTTCCGCTGAAACCGCCACCGTACAAATTCCATTCACCCTCCCATGGGTCGTCGAGGTTCGCATAGAACAAGTACCAAGCGTGGAGTGGATCGGCCTCCGGATTATAGGCCAGCTGAATCACTGGACGAAATGTCCAAAACTCGGTAGGACTTCCTTCAGGAGCCTCGATCAGGATCGGAATTACATTTTCGTCCCCGGATCTCGCGGCAACAGCGATAGCCTCTTCTTCAGCACTGCTCGGCATATGACTTTCGAAGATCGTAATCGTACTGTCGATTGACCTGGCGATGAGGCTACGGCGGTCTTGATCCGCCTCCGGAACCTTTCCAATGCACCAGCGCTCGACGGTTTCCAGGGCACTCGGTGGGAGAGGTGTGATCTTCTTACGTCTGCTCATAGTTATTCTTAGTTTAGGATAATATCCTCGAATGGGCAAGGCGATAAACTGATACAATCAGAATTGTAAACAGGAGAAATATTGTGAGCAACGATGACGCAGGAGTTCAAAGGCCACCAGCAGCAGTAGAATTAGGTCACGTGAAGGATAGCGCTGTCGAGCGAGTTCTGGTGGTAAATAGCCCAGGTGGCGCTATACGCGCAGATAGCGTGGAAGGTAGTTCGTTCAAAGATATTACGTACATCAACGGTGTGGACAGCGACGATATGACGGCTCTCATTACAGCCGTACAGGGGCTCAACGATCCCGAAGCAACTACTTTGCTGGAACAAGCGTCGGCCAATCCGCAGGATGTAGACGTATGGAAACTGCTTATCACCAAGGTGGGTAAACCGGCAGCCGTAGTCGCCTTGAAGGCCGTGCATGCTGCGGCGGCGCTCGCGACGATCGCAGAATATTGCCAGACTCATGGGATCTCTGTGTAGCAGGTCAGTGGTTGTTACAATCCAAGCCCCACCAGGTAGTTCTCCACATCGCGCTTCTCGCCCAGGTTCGTGGGCCAGTCGTATGAGCCATCAGTAAGCCTCGCCACGACTGCGCTATAAAGCTCGGCGAATGGTTTCTGCCACCGACTCTGTTGTTGCGACACTTCTTTCAGAGCTTCGATGAGTTGGTCTACGAGGACCGTATTTTCGGTAGCCCATTGGGGTCGACCTCTAGTTGCGCCATCTCTGGTGTTTGCGTTAGTCGTCCGATATGGAACATCTCGCCACTCGGTCAGATGGAGCGAATGCACCTCTATCGGGTGTTTCATACTCTCCAGATAGGTCGCCCGACCAGCGCTGATCGATATACTGCTGGAAAATCGCGACAGAACTACGTCCGTTGGCCATGGCGCCTGCTTGGTGTAGAAGTCGATGAGGGAGCGCGCATGAACGTGAATGCTATCTTGAATCATAGTTCCCACTTCAGGGAGCAATAGGTTGGCCTCTTTGATATGCGCACCAGCCGGGCCAGTAACGCTCCAGGCGTAGCCGGCCGTTGCTAAGCATCGGTAATCGTAGATTACGTGCAGGAAGGCGTCTTTGGGGTCTATTGCCACGTTCGTATTATAGCCTCGCTTTAGCCGCCTGCCGAGTCAGCGCTAACGCCTTCTCCTGATACGCCGTATCGGCGAGACCTCGAAGCGTCAGGCGAAGTATCAAGAACGGGAGGAGATAGGTGGGCCGACGAACTCGACCACATTTCCGGCACCGCACTTTTGTCTTGAATCCAGCGCCGACAATCGGAAGCCTGAAGGCACGTTCGATCTTCTCGGGGTACCAAGAAAATGGATGTAAATGCAGCCTCATGCCGCTGCTTCTTCCTCCTGCCGTGGTGTGCGCTTCTTCGGAGCATTGGCAATCACCTGGTCCAGCCATGCCACGAGGGCTATGGCATCTGGATTGTCTTGCAGTGCATCGCGCAAACGGACGAGCAACCCGCTCTTTGCGTAGTTTTGCCACGTCTGGTCGAGACGATTGCCATAGCGTGATGGCACTTCGGTCCAACGCACGCCCTTAGCGAATTTGTAGCGGATACCATCGAGATTTTTCCGTCTCCGGGCAAGCTCGTACTCGTTCAGCGGTCGAAACACGATTCTGCCCGATCGGCTCCCAATCCTCTGCGATCGTAATGCCGCCGCGAGCAGACCCCATTCCTTGTCAGTGAGATCAGATTCGGCCGGACCAAATTGCCACTGCCATGCGGCAAGGAGTTCCGGTGGCGAGAGTACGCGCACCAAGTCATCTGGTGCCAGCGTACGCCGTTGGGATGACGCCAGGATCTTTTGTAGCTCATCGTGATTGCTTGCTTCCGCAACTGCACGCCACTCGGTCATAGTGGAGTGGGACTCCAACCACACGATGGCGTCGGCCGACTCTTCCCCGGAGGGCCAAGTGTCAAGATGGCCGATCAGCTCGCGAAGCGTAGGAACTGAGGCCACCGCGGCGTTGCGCACCTCGAAGGCCACTTCCCATGGTTCCAGTTGGAGCAACTGATCGACTCGTTCGTCAACATCGACGTCAGTAGTGGCACTGTCCTTGGAGCGAAACAACGAAGCCCGAACATCCGCTGGTAGATCATGGAGGAGGTACTGCCTCACTGCTGTGCGGAGTTCATCCGTCCATTCCTGGTAGTCGAGCGTAACCGCTCTACCTTCAGCGTCCTCACCTTCGGCAAAGTTGTACTCGTAGATATTGCCGAACTGGGCATCGAGTGCTTTAGCGAGGAGTTCGTATTTTGGATAGTCGGAGTCCATCACTATTAATTGTGACATGTTTACGACATTAATCAATGGGACGGCTACCGGCATTCTTTGTTCTCCTCCTGCTTACCGTTTTAGCTCCTTCTGAGAGAAACATCAATAGCTATGCTGAAGAATGGGATGTAGTTCTGTCTTCGGAGCAGTGGAACCGGAATGCACGCCGCTGCACCCGGATTCCGTCCGCGTCGATTGAGTCACTGGCTCGGCGGCTGGTGGGCAGTGGACGATTCGTTGCTTCGTCAGGCTCGACGTGCCAAGGTGGAAGCCTTGAGGTAGCAGCAGCTTTCGGGGAGGGAATACCTATGTCAGCTGCGCAACCAAAACCAGGAGTCCACCGACAGATCCCACTTTTGTTGATTCAAACTGCACCATCTCCCCATCTTCGTCGAATCGGCTTACACTCCATCCTTTATGGTTGGCGCGTTCCGACGCGAGTAGATCATTCTTATCGTTAACGAGCAGCCGACCACCATCATCAAGTGGTATTTCGATCGACTCGCAGCCACCGCCAGTGTCGGCGATGCCAGCGTCATAGCCATGCTCCGCGAGTGTGCGCAGTACATCGGCATATTCAATGTCGGCACTGCTGCTTCGCTCAGTCTGGGTTGTCTTATCCATATTGAGTTGTCTCCGTTTACATCCCTGTTGTAACTCCCGTGAGCAGGAACATCAATAGATTTGGTAAAGAATTGGGATGTAATTTAGTCGTCGGAGCGGTGGAACTGGGGGGCGCCGCTGCACCCGGATTCCGTCCGCGTCGATTGAGTCACTGGCTCGGCGGCTGGTGGGCAGTGGACGATTCGTTGCTTCGTCAGGCTCGACGTGCCAAGGTGGAAGCCTTGCAGTAGCAACAGCTTTCGGGGAGGGAATGCTCATGCCGGATACTCGCGGCCATCACGTTGACCTGCACGGCGGTCATCTGGATGCCAACTACACCTTGATGATCGCCCTGCGGGATGTGGTTGGGAACCGGCGGCGACTGTACGCGGGGAACGTCCAGATCGACAGTACCTGCGGCATGATCGACGTTGCCGCGAAAGTAGACCTCGAGGCCACGGACGAGGTGGTCTCGTACTCGCTGCCGTTCTACGCCACACAGGCCGTTCACGACTTCGACACGGTAGCTGGTGATCAGTTCGGCATCGGCCCGATGCTCGTGGTTCCGACTGTCCTGTTCGGCGACACCGGCCTGACGTACGAAACGTCGGGCAAGTTGACCGAGCAGCACATCCCGAATCCGTGGAAGATCTCAAGAGCCGACCGAAGCGTTGTCATACGCGATGCCGTTGGCGGCTACGTCACCAAGGTGGAGAGCTATCGCCACGGGGAGCTGATCGGTGTCCGGTCACTGGTCAGAATCCCTGTGCCGTGACTGCGAACAGCAACGTAAAGCGGAGCGTACGAAAGGGCATTGCGGAGACGAGGAATCGCGCTTCGACCATCCACGAGGGATGGCGTTGAGCACAACAGACCAGGCCGTCACTTCCTCAACCGGCGAAATAACAGCGCCACGTCGACGCGCATTCGCGATTGCCTGCTAGTACCCCGAGCGGTCGATACTGCGGCGAAAGACTCGTCTCCGTATCTAAAAGCGTATACTAACAGTCTTTACTCATGACAATAATCTCTCCTTAAGTTTCTATTCCATATTACTTCTGATTAGAATTTATTGCAAGAAGTAACAGAGGTGTCGTCGACCATGCAAGATCGTCATTTGCAAATGGCGTCATTGTGGCTATAATTATGGTGCATATCTCATTAACGGCAACGAAGGGCCTATGGAAGCATTATCATCACATATCCACAGCATTAGAAAAGTTAGCATTGGATCACTCCAGAAGGCACTTGAACGTCTCACGACGCACCCTGCGCCAGCGGGGGAGATATCCTCCTCCTATTTTAGTGAGGCACTCGGCTGCTCCGCTGATGACGCCCGAGGTCTACTGGAGCTCTGGAGGATATTTGCATTTGTCGACTATAGCGACAATCCAATAAAACGCTGGGTGACTTTCTCCTCATTATCGCCGGCCGATCAACAGAGGCTGCTTCGCGCATTACTGGAGGTAATCTTCAAAGCCCCCGATGGCACAACCGTCGCTACGGCAGCAGAAGAACATCCGGACAGGGAGGATATGATCCTGTGGTTTGCCTCGCACCACGATTTGACGCGAAGCGCGGCTGAGCACGCCGATCAGATCTATCGGACAGTGCAGGCGTTTGTGGATAATCCGGTAGAGACTAAAAGCACGGCCTGAATCCGGCATGAAGAACTGATCTAAGGTTAGCCATGCTTGACGCGCGATACGGTCAGTATGTACTCGTGGTCATCGGTTTGACTCGTGTGAATCGGATAGAAGTCAGCGCTATCAAATTGGCTCATCACATCAGCGGCGGTTTGCTGCGAGTAACGCCATGTCAAGATGGTGTCATCCTTTTCGAGTTCAATGGTTCGTTTACCATCTTTAAAGGTGAACGTAATCGTCAGCGCCACCTTCAGTCGGATGTGTTCAAAGCGTTGTTTGAGATGAGGATCGTATCCTAGTTCTACTGTGTAGAAAGCAGGGTCGATGTTGAGCAAATCTACAACCAGACCGTGGATTGCTGCCAGTCGTTTTCTCTCCGGCTGTAGGTCGAAGTCGAAATAGTGTCGCGTTGATTGTGTGTCCAGCTTTGCGCTATGTATCAACAGATCGTTGATGCCCATGCTGTCGTGAATTGTCTTGAACCCGCTATCCGGTGTGCGCATGTTGGAGAGTGTTCCACCAAGAAGCAGGACGAGATTTAGGGTATCTTTGGCATCTTCCTTGGTATGTTCGCGGATGAGCAGATCAGTAAAGCGATCCTGAGTGATGTCAAGCTTGTGGCCCTCGAACCTGACTTGATCACCAAACCATTCCTGAATGTTGCGTCGGGCTATTTCGAGGATGTCAGGGCTGATATCCAACGCGATGTAGCGTCCGAGTTTGCGCTCTTCGAGAAGATGTTTAAGGAACTCTTTTACTGGCTGAGCGTTACCGACTCCGATATCAATTACATTGATCTGTTTGTATTGGACAAACAAGCTGTCGAGATATCCTTGATTAGCCCTCAGTAGGTTGATTGTACTATTGACAATATTGGGAGTGTCATCTGCGACAAGTCGGTCGGTATACTCGTCCCAGTATCCCGCGCCACCCTGGAAGTAGTTGTACTGCCTTGGTATTTCATGATGGATCTCGAGGCTTGTGACGATATCGTATACTTGCGCCTCAGTGTATATGGAATAAAACTTAGATTTCGGTTCAACAGACTTGACGGCTCTCGTGTTGCGATATTTCCGCCCCTTCTCGATGAGCCGCCAGATTATCGAGGTGTTCTGAGGCGTATTGGCAATGTAGTACCTGTTGCCCTCTTTGTATAGAGTTAGGTCAAGTTTGCCAAGTTTCGTTGCACTGATCCAGTTATGCACGGTCTTTAGAGAAACGTGGTACTTCGTGGCGAGTTCGTCGTGTTTAAAATAGAGCATAGATAGTTCAAGTATAAGCTGGGCTGATGCCTGTTGCGCCTAACCGCATTTACATATTATTGCTATAAATAGATAATAATAACGAGCCTAAAAAGTCAACACCTGCATCAGGACGCGCGTGGGTCACGGCCCCTACATGCATGCTGGCTACAGCTTCGTGAGCCCCTGGATCCGCTTGACCAACTCACCAATTTCAGTCGCCCAACGGACCGCCTCGGGAATCGTCTGGATCATCGGCCCGAAAGAATCCAGCTTATCCTTCGGAACCCACACGTAATCCGAGTACTCCTCGTTCAGCTCGATCTCCCCGCCTTCGTACTCGGCATAGAAGTGCGGCAAGATCATGTTGTTGCCGTCCTTCTTTCGAAAGAGCACGTTGTACGACACATCTTCCGCAATCAGTACGATAGCGCTCGTACCAATCTCCTCCTCCTTTTCGCGGCGGATGGCATCGAGGATGCTGCCATCGGTTGTTTCCATCTTTCCGCCGATGAGGGAATACACACCATCGTAGTCGGCTTCGCCCTTGCGGCGCGCGAGAAGTACGCTATCCGTTGCCGGGTCGATCACGACCAGCTTTTGGCAGTATTGAAAGTGGGTGGTGTCGCTCATATCGCTCCTCATCGTGTCAGTTGACGCAATTTCCTGGGCTGTGCCTTACGCGAGCCGTCGACGTAGACAGTCACACCACTCATGTTGGCTTTGTAGCCCGCGCAGTATACTCCGCGCACGTCGTCTGCCGTCGAACCGAGTGGTAGGTTGATCGTCTTCGAGATAGCTTCATCGGTGTAGCGCTGCAGGGCAGACGCCATACCAATATGCCCGGCAGGGCTTATGTCAGACGCGGAGGCCAGAATCTCGCTGACCGGTTGTGAATGGGTGGCAGAGTCCGAATAGATTGACTCGCCGTAGTTTGCTTGTACGACCCGCTCCAAAGCAGCAAGCACCTCCTCATTCGCCGAAAAGGTGTCGAAATGGGGTTCGATACCTGTAGAGGCGTCGATAATCAGAGCACTCCGGCCGGTTGGCGGAAGCGCGATTGTCGACACATTGCGAAGCATGCCAGTCGACGCAATATGCCTAGACAGTTTGCACCACTCATCGGCTGCCACCGTGCCTGAGGTCAGGTGCCCATACAGCCTCTCGATATGCCCAGGCGTTTCCGTATGCCGGTTCCCTATAACCATCGTATGCATCGCCCCAAACGGCCCGCGCTCCTCAGCAAGACGCACCGATTCCTCTTTGGAGGTGAAGTTTACGAAGGACAGCACATCCGCCATCAAGGTTCGGGCCATGTCAGAGTCATACGGAAGACCAGTAACACTGAGCGCGTCCGCAACCCCACAGAGGCCAATGCCCATCTTGCGTTTCTGCTGCGAGACATGTTTTCGACGAGTGCCGCCGAGCTTCCCTTGGCTGATCTCAAGACAGTTATCCAAAGCGCGCGTCAGCAGCACCGTTGTTTGCGCGAGCCTCGTGAAGTGGATAATCGCCCGCCCCGCGGTGTCGGTGGTGACGAACTTCCGGACGTTGATGTAGCCGAATTGGCATGTCTCGCCAGCAATCAGTCCGACCTCGGCGCACGGGGCAGTCGTCGTGTATGCGCCCATTGCGGGAATAGGGTTGCGTGCGTTCATTCGATCGAGGAATACAAGGCCGGGGTCGGCACAGAGGGTTGCAGCGCCACAAATCTCATCAAAGAGGTGACGGGGATCAACCTGCCGCCCATCGTCTAGTTCGATGCCGTGCCCTGCCTCGACCGCCTCCATAAAAGCACCGTCGATGTTGACCGAAATGTTGAACTTCCAATCGGTTCCGTCCGACGATGCATCGACCTTGGCGTTGATGAACTCATAAATCTTCGGATGCCGGACGCTCAGAACCGCCATGTTGCCCACCGGCCGATCTTCTCGCCCATTGCTGGCACTTTCAAAGGCAACCTTGTTGAGAAACTGGAGCGTAGCCACCGGATCGTCGGTCTCATCAAGATTGAAGCCGGTACCCATGCCTTGCTCGTGCAGCCTGATGATCTCTTCCCTGAGTCGCCTTGAACTGACCGGATCGAAATCGACGGTCGGTACGGTGCACGCTGTGAGGGGCCTATCTATGTAACGGCCCGCATTCGTCATGACCGGCGTACTCATGACAATTTCTCTGCTACAGAGCGCCGATTCAAACGCCTCGGCAAACTGCGCTCCTGCCTTCTGACCCGAGAACTCAATCTCCTGGCGAGCCAAAGCCTTGGTGACGCGCTGCACCATCGTTGCGGCTGTCTCATCGGCGTCAATAATTCTTCCCGTTCGCAGGACATGCTCTGCCCGCGCCGACGGTACAAAGTGAGACATAGACGGCCCTTTTCGATTGTATGAGCTATTTTTTGAGGTCTATGAAGCCGGACGGCAGCAGCCCAGACGGCGTATCCAGATCGTCCAGGCAATGTGCTGAATTATCGGTAATTCACTCGTGGGGAAGGCCGGTCGGAACATCCGCGTGCCAGCGCTGAAGCCTTGTTGCGCCTGCGGCGAATTCTTCGATGCTGCCGACTACTCGGGCTTCGGCGAGGTCGATGCCGAACGTGTCAGCAGTGGCGCCGGTGAGCGCAGTGATCATCGTCTTCGCCGTCAGCGCGATGGCCTTCTTGTCATCGACCGGCGTCCAGCGATCAACGGCCGGCACGTGGACTAGCCATCGGCTGCCGCAGCAGTGCACCTTGACCAGGTACTGGCGCAACGCGATTCACTCCCCTCGCTCCCGTGGTAGGGCAGCTCGGCACCAGGGGGTGACCCGCTGCGGTGATGTCCGGAGCGGGCTTTCATCTGGTGCCGAGCGCCTGCTCATCGACGCTAGAGCGGCACGCTTGCTGGCTGCCACGCTTTTGCTCGGATTTGCTTCCGGCATGCCTGGACCATTGACCGACCGTCCCGCGACAAGCCACGATGACGATGTTCGAGCAAATCCACGCATCATGAGATCAAGGATGGTCGCCATGCGTTTACGATGCCTCGGTGTCGGTAGTCAAAACGGCACGTGCCCAACGCTTTTCGCTTCCGACACGGGAACGTATGTCATCCAGGGGTGGCGCACCGGCCCGGACGGCTCCGTGATCGAGATACCCCACATGCTGCTGGGCTTCTTGGAGCCGGGTACCTGCCTCGGCACACCGCTGACCGATACCGGACGGGGCACTTTCACCCTGATCGGCAAACCGGTCACCGACCCGGAAACCCTGCAGCAGATGAACCTCCCCGACCACGAAACCGCCATTGAAGTGCCGATGGGAAAGGAAATCCGGCCCGTATGAAGCTGATCCAGGGCGAGGAATTCGTCGACCTCTTCCGCGCGGGTGCGTGGAAGAGGGCCTTTCACCTGGAAACCCAGGACGAGTACCTCGTCGCGGACGAGCATGAACCGTTCCGCAAGTTTCTGGCCGGGGAGCCCGACGACTACGAGTGGTGCCGTTCCTGGGATGACCTGATCAAGGAGGTGACGTCGACCGGCAAGCAGGTTCATCGCGTCCGGCTGGTCAGCATTCCGCATGTGGATTACACCCGGTTCGGCCTGACGATCGCCCCGCTGAATATCGCGGCAGGCGAAGAGATCAAGTGGCTGCCTCGGCCTCTGATCGACCCGGCTGAGCTGGCCAGCGATGACTATTGGTTGTTCGATGACCGCCTGGTCGTCTTCGTCACCTTCAAGGAGGATGGTGACTTCGGTGGGTTTGCCGTCACCGAAGATCCGGTGATCGCGGCCCACTGCGTCGCTGTTCGTGACAAAGTGTGGGGCCTCGGTGTCCCGCACGCTGACTATGTGGAGAGCGACTACGCTGCTGCCAAGTGACCAGCTCCAGCGTTCGTGATGCCAGAGAGGCGTTAGGCGCCCGTCTCCGGGAGCTGCGCAAAGACGCGGGCCTCTCTGGCGTCCAGCTGGCCGAGCTGGCGGGGTGGCATTCTTCGAAGGTATCGAAGATCGAGAGCGGCAAGCAGGCACCGTCCGAGGCTGACATCCGGATCTGGTGCCGCCACTGCAAGGCCAAGCCGCAGGTGCCCGATCTGATCGCCACGCTGCGCAACGTTGAAGCGGCCTATGTCGAATGGAAACGAATCGCCGGCATACGGCGCAAGCAGCAGCAACTGCACGGGCTGGAATCGGAAACACGGCTGACCCGGTGGTTCGAGCCGGTCATCATGCCGGGCCTGCTCCAAACCCCGGAGTACATGCGGGCGATGCTCGGCAAGGTGTCAGCATTCTACGGCCATGATGAACCGGTCGACGAGGGGATCGCTGCTCGAATCGAGCGGCAGCAGGTGCTTCACGGCGGCAACCACCGGTTCAATTTCGTTCTGGCCGAACAGGTTTTGTACACCACAGTGGGATCGGACGACATCATGATCGGCCAGCTTGACTACCTGCTGAGCGTGATGCGCCTGCCGAATGTGGTGGTAAGCGTCATCCCGACCATGTCGGATTACCAGGTGCCGACGACGAACTTCGTCATCTTCGACCGCAGGGTCGCCCACGTCGAAACCATCTCGGCTGAACTGACTATCACGCAACCGCGGGAATTAGTGCTCTACGAGCAGGTATTCCAAACGCTCCTCGGGCAGGCGGTGATCGGTGAAGCTGCTCGGGTGCTGATTGGGAAGGCGATGGGACGGCGGCAACCGTAAGGACGCACCTGCGACTCAGCGCGACGTAAGATCAGTCTGCTTTGCTGAAGAGGTTGAGATGCGCACGTAGACAGGCGTGCTGGCGACGTGGGGAGCTTCCGTGGCGATACGTGAATACGATTCCAGTGCACGACTTCCGCACAACCACCATCAGAACTGGCCATTGATGGAGGAGCTTGAGCGGGAGATGGATCGTGTTACGGCTCAATGGCCTAGCGTCGTGCCAGAAGTCCAGATCGAAGGCATCAATCAACTCGATGACCGCTATAGTTCACTGCTGGACACCAGAATTGGGCTAGCCGACGATGTGCGTGACGTCACCCAAGTGACGATGACCCGATTCTCACGAAATGACGATGACGGGTCCGAATGGTACCTGTCGATCCATTTATGCAAGCATCGCACCGACACGTCGCGGATATACGTATGCGGCCCGGTACAGGCTACCTGCGATTCAATAGTCCGGCGGCTTCAGGAATACATCCTTAAACTCATCAACTACCCCACAAGCGGAGCCACGTCCGGCCCAAGCACTATAGAGAGCAGGCTTCAGCATCTCCATCCAGCCATCAAGGCAGGCGCTATTTCCAGGCTTCGTAACGGCCACGGTGATGACGCGCTTGAGGAAGCGTGCAAGAGCGTTGGAGCCCGGCTCCGCCAGCTGAGCGGCCTCGTCGACCAAGACGGTGCCATCCTTGTTGGAGAAACACTGGGGCGCAAGAAGCTAATTGCCCTGAACGAGGGCGTCACGCAGACGGATATCAGCGAACAAGAGGGGTACATGTTTCTCGGCATGGCGCTGTTCCGCGCTGGGCGCAACCCTCGCGCTCACAGACCAGCCGATCCCGAGTTCGACCAGGACGAGATCGTCGAATGGCTCCACATCGCGAGTGTCATGCATCGAGCACTCGATCGGGCCAAGCTCTGAAAAATCCTGGCACCTGATAGTTTCCGGCTGCCTCTACGAGGCGTACTCCGCCCGCAATCCCAAAAACTCCCGAACTTCGGGCACCGCCGTATGCGGCCGGATGTCCTTTACGATGCCGTCAAGGGTGGCCTGCAGCCGCGTCGACGCCAGACTGTTGATCTGATCGAAATGGTCGGTCAGTAGCTGACAGCCTTCGGAAATCTCTCCGGCCTGGATGAAATTCTCGGCCAACTTGATGCGCCAGCCGACATTCTCCCGTGGCCACGATGCTGTGCCATCAACCGCCGCTTGCAGATAGCCGGTCGCCGTGCGGTGGTCACCGATCCGCATGTACGCCCAGCCGGTCATACCGGTGAGTGCCGCTGGCGGGAGGTACACCCAGTCCGGATCATAACCACGGCTCGACTCAAACGCGCGGTGGGCGCGGCTGATGGCATTCACCATGGCGTTGCTGTTACCTGTGGCGCTGTGTGCTCCCGCTTCGTAGATTGCGCCCACGGCACGCAGCTTCGGTCCGCCGTCCCGGCGGGATGCCGTTTGGGCAGCCTCGGCCAGGTTGACACCCTCCCTGGGGCGCGCGTCCTTCGAGGGCTTCGACGGTGAAAAGCCACCTTGGTAGCTCAGAACGCTGGCGTTGAGCAGAGCGTGTGCCGCCGCAATACCGTTGCCCGCGGCCGTGGCGGTTTGCGCTGCTTCCGCGTAATACCGTCGTGCCTGATCCAAGTGGCCCGCGTCAAAGTGCACCCAACCCGCGGCGGTCATCATCTCAGCGGCGGCGCTGGTCAAGGCGCGGCCCACTTCGTCGGTGTAGGTGCCATTGTCCAGCAGCTGCCCGACGTAGCGCACTTCATTGGCTGCTACCCGGCAAAGCCGGTCACCGCCAACGATCAGGTCAAGTTCGTGAATTTGGCTGGTACTTGCATTGATCTCAGCCACATCAGCAGCCCCAACCCGCACGCTACCGGTTGATGATGCTGCGGCATCGGCCTGTCCCGCGGCGCCGGTGGTCATGTTGGCTCCAGCACCGAAGGCGCTGGCTCGTAGGAAGTTGCGACGGTTCACATCCGCCTCCTCGTCAGACTCCACTACCAGTATGGCAAGTGGAACGTGGAGCGCCCTCGCCACTCGGCGTAGTACCCGCACATCGTGCACCGCAGCACCGCCATGTTCAAGCTGTGAAATGGCGGGCTGGGTATAGCCGAGAATGGCTCCCAGTTCGGTCTGCGTCATACCCAGGGACTTGCGGATACGGCGGATGACCTCGCCCGTTTTCATGTGCATCCCGCCGTCTCCGCTCTCTCATGAACGTGCATCTGCAAGAACGATTCAGATATCCGGACCCGTTGCCCGGCAACGCTTTTCGCCCCTTGAAGGCACCTTATACGGTTTCAGTTATTTTTCAGAAGCTTCGGCTATTTGCGCCGGTCAACGGCCTTTAGGGCGGCTTACGGTCGGGACCGGTACCCGGTACCGGGGTGACGCCTTTACCCCCTCGGAAGGCGTATCGGCCCCTGGACGGCCTGGGGTTCGGTAGCAAACGCCCCCGGTGCCGGGTACCACCGCCTCGGCCTCACCGGCCGGGGAAGCCCGAACCGGAAGAGGATCCGCCATGCATTCGCTCGCCATCCACCAGCTAAGCGTGCTCATCGAACAGGAAGATCACCAGGCGCCGACAGAACCGTTCAGCATCGGCCAAGCCCACCAGATTATGCGGTTCCACGTCGCCTGCCGGGCGAAGCGCTGCCCGAGAAAGGCTGCCGCACTTCAGGTGCTGGTCGACGCCGGCCGGGTCGTTGCCTCCACGACCAAACCGCGGTGACCCACCTTGCAGCAGCCACAGCCGAAAGGAAGCCACGTTATGCCGCATGAACGCACCGAACAGGTCGCCTACCGGATACCCCCGAACACACCCGTTGCGATCACGCTTCCGCCGGTAGAAGCGAGACCCGATCACCCGTTGCCGGATGCCGGGCCATTTCTGCGCGTCTTCGCAGGGACGGACGAACCAGGCACGGTGCTGCTGCGCTGCGCACGGGAGTACCTCGGCAACTGGCGGCATGTGTATGAGCATGGCCGCAACCGGGAAGCAGCTGTCGACGAGCACGTCTCGCTGCTGACCTTCCTGATCGACCGTGAAGCAAACGGACACACCAGGGCAATTTCGTTCGAGCCCGGCGCCCCAACCAATCCCAGCTCCTACGGCGAAATGGTGGCGTGGCTGGCCTGGAAGTACCTCCTGGTCTCGCTACGCCACAACCAATCCGCCCACGCCGAATACGATGCGGCACAACTGGTGAGCCACATTGAAGCTTTCGACCAGCTGGTGGTTGACGTACAGGCTGGACGAGTTCGCTTGCCGGAGAAAGCGACCGGTGTCTTTCCGCCGAAGACGATCCGGCCGAGCAGCGCGCAGACTGACACGCCCGATCCGGGCAGTGACCAGGCGGCGCAGTGATGGCCGATCCCGTGGAGCATAAAACCTTCATCCACGCCGATGGCCTGCTGGCCGAGTTCATGTGCCAGGTGCACCTACTGGAACTGACACCGGAACGCGCCAGGGAGCTGCAGGACATCCATCGTGGGCACCATCCAGACGACTGCCTGGTGCACCTGGAGGCAGCCTGCCTGCTGCTGCTCGGCGAGGACGCTTGGTGATGGTGCAGCTGCTTGTCGAGGCTGGCTGCTGATCCGGATGGCTTCGTCCCTCGTCTTTATCCTCTGGCCTGCTTCGGTGTTCTTCACGGCGGTGCTCGGCTTCCGGGTTGGTCGGTGGTGGCAGGGGGTTCAGAAGGAAAACCGCCACACTGTCACGTTCATCCGGCGTCACAGTGACGCTACGGATTCGACTGACGCATCAGGCGACGGCAGCGAGGATAATGGCTCCTGGCTGCCGAGACCGCCGGCCTCGGCGCCGGAGGGGTGGATGGAAGATGAAGCGGGCGGTGGCTATCCGGACGATCCACGACCCGAGATGGACGCTGCCACCCACCCGATAGAACGGGTGCCGGCCATAGACAAACCCGGACGATGGCGGCAGGAGGATGAGGACACGGCGGTTTTACCGCGGTTGCAGGACATCCGGCCTCCGATGCGGGCGACGCCGATTCGACGGCCGCCGTGGCTCAGGTGAGCTGGGAAGAGAATGCCGAGGACTGTCGCAACACAGGGGAGAGCTGAAAAATATTGTCGGTGGACTCATCCTAACTTAAGACTTGGTGCCATGGATGGCGGTGGCAAGACGCTGACATTAGTAACAGGCAGGCTGAAACTATCGCCGACAGGAATCTGAAACCAACTCGCTATTTCAGCAGCATCAATACTATGGAAAGAGGGTAGGTTTTTGCGACCTTTATTATTTCCACCCAATCGTGCCGCCCGTACCGGGTTGCGCATGAAATACCACTACTTACGATCTCATTATCAAGGCTGTCGAATGCATGGACAGCCGCGTATGCCGCAATGACTCGATGCCTGGCAATATCGTGCCAATGCATGTGCTCGGATTCAAATTTGTCACAGAGCGCAGTAAGCAATTCGGAGAAGTGAGCTACTGCTCTGTACTCAGGGCGATCTGTGGCGGATACCCGAGTGCCAGTGAAGCTAGTTGATTCCTGCATTCTGTCCACAATTGCACGAAAAGCCGACGAACCTGCCTCTTGCAGTTCCTCCATCAGAGCAAAAACCATACCCACAAATTCGTAGAAGCGCTCATAAGGGCCGGACCTAATTTTCCAATAGTCGAGTTCCTTCCTAGTAATCGCAGGAAGGGTGACCGCTTCTGCCTTTGGAATTTTGAATGGCCCAAATGTACCGTTCTGTACTAACTCTATTATGGTCGCGAGGCGAAACGACAACTCGAATGTCGAGAACAAAATCTCACGTTCGAGAAAGTTTACCCCAATGCGATAGGAAAATGCCACACACTCACAAACCGACAGCAGGGCATCATCAAACTCATCTACCTTCGTATAGTCTCTACCAAGAATTGCTCTGGATAGACGCACTTCTGCTATAGTCAAGGACATTCGCGCATTAAGTGGAGCGTCGATTAGCGCGAATCGCGTATCAGGAAAATCTGGTGTCTCGGTTCTCAGCGCCAGCTCACGCTGCATTTCAGCAAGAACAGCCTCCGACTCGGATAGTCTACCAGCCCGCAAAAGCAAGTCGCCACAAATACGATAACTCTCTGTCGCAATCCACACATACTCCGGCACACCAGCTATTTTGCAAACAGTTCGAGCATTGAAAAGCAATATTGCAGCAGCGGAGTCAATATTTCCTGTTGCGGCAAGATATCGGCCGAATAGGAGCAGTAACCTACAGTCGGTCGACCGGTCCAACTGTACGTCATCACCTCTCCCGGATTGCTGTCGCAATAGTGCTAGTCGGCAATTGTGTAAAAGATCTCCGTCGAACCAACCCCACACTCCGAACTCAAGGCTGCGTCTCTTGATGCCAAACCACCAGTCAGCCTCGATGTAAATACCGATCTTTTTCCACAAGGCGTTGATCTCATCACGGTCGCTACCAGTCGGAAAGCTATCCTCTGGATAGACAGCAAGCATTTCTCCAACAAGTTGCGAGCATCCTTCTTTGCTCGACGCGGGAGCAATCGCCACGGAGGGCTCCAAATTCGCCATCGGGCTTGGCCCAAGAATCCCAGGCCGAGGAGCAAATACTAATTTTCTATTGTCATTACCGAGGGCCGTGAGGCAAATCTCAAACGCTGTATCACGGTCGTCGAGTATCTTATATTGGCGAGATGCTCGCCACAGCACTGCGGATGCGAATTCAAGCCTGTCTACGTAACCGGATTCCTCAGAATAGGTTGCGACGGCAATAGCAATTGCGCTGACCGATTGCGCAGTGAGGCTCAACACCTCGTAGGGCAATGAATCGAGGTGACCCCAACCCCATTTCTGGGTTCTCGTTACAAGTGCGAGCGTTACGCTAAGTGCGCTTTTGCTGACGTCTTGTGGAAAGTAATCGGCGATAAGAAGCCTCGTTAAGAAGGATGTCTCGATGCATTCACTCTCAATCTTCAGAAGTCCGCGCCTCTGAAGATCATCAATCGCCTTGTTAACTGCTTGCTCAACGTGTATTGGGCGCAAATTGTCGGGCACCGGCCCTATTGACTCTACATGACCCATTCGATCGATAAGATCGGCCAGATCGCTCGGAATTGCATCCCGACCCAACTGCATCACTTCGTCCGGTCTTTGCTTAGGCGAAGACATTTCGGCCTTGAGAATCTTTAGGCTGTAGAGGTCGATACCTTCTCGAACGACGAGAACAGTGAAAAATATGTCAAACGCTACAGGGTTTTGTGATCGAAGTTGTTCGATTATGTAGACATAATGCTCTCGGAAGTAATCAGATTTTTCGTAGGTTGCACCGCGGATACCAATTCCTTCGAGATATTCACGTATCGTTCTGTTGGCATCAGCCACAGCGATTGCAGCTTGCTTTATGAGTGTGGCGTTACCTTCCAGTCTTGTCCGGAGTTCGTCGCAGTCACAATCGTCTGTACTAGGCGCGTAGTGCCGAACCAGTTCCCTTGTTTCTTCCGGCGTCAGCTTACCTACCTCAACGTTATTCGCTTGTCGCTCAAGTTCTTCCGGAGGTGGAAAACGTGACTCGATAATCACTTGCGCCTGATAGGGATGGACAATCCCCATCTCGGGAAATGTTCCGGCCTCGTGGTTCTCAATCACTACATACTTAGGGGCGTCGTCGCCGCAAAGCAGCTCAACAAAACGGTACCTGAGTGTGTCGTCGTCGCCATCAGCCGACAGGCCATGACTTCTAAGAGCCGAAATAAGGCTGTTGCGCATTGACCGCAACTGGAAAATGTCATTTACCGCAGCGCACTTAATCCTGACAACTTGACCGGACAGATTGGAGAGAACGCGATTAACGATGGTCGTCTTCCCTGTGCCAGGCTCGCCGTGCACCCATGTCAGGCGCTCATTGCCGTTCCCCTCCGCGATCGCATCGTCTAGTTCACCTTCTAGTTGAGGGCGGATAACAGCATACTCGGCTACCTGTTTCTTACGCTTCGCTTCCTCGCGTCGGCGGTGAGCTTCCTTTTCAAGTGTTAGCAGTGCCTTCTCGAGGTCTTGCCAAAGCACTCGGAGCGGAAGCTTGCGGCGGTTTTCATCAGTTTCCTGATCAAGCTCCAAAATTTTCAGCGCCGCAGGAAGATAGTCGGCTGTATAGGTTAACCGCGGCTTGTAATCGCGATCATCAGGCGAGTAGCCATGTGCCGCGCGGATTTCTTCTTGCCGGTAACCATAGAGCATTTCAGCGGCTCGTCGCTCCTTCTTGCCCTTCCAAAAGTTGTTGTCTGCTGTCGATTGCGGTCTACCTGGGTGTCGACCAGACATCTCCGTTGGAAGGCGGCGGATGGCTCGTCGGAGGACTTTGCGTGTCTGGTAGGTGGGTTCGTGGTGCCACCGCTCGGGGCCAACCACTGCTTTAGCCACCCGCATCAGGTTCGGGAAGGTAACAAAGTCCTCATTCTGAAGGAAGACGGTTACAAGATCACGGCCGGAGATCTCGTCATACAGGGTCTTGATCTTCTCGCTGGCTGCCTTGACCGGACGCTTGCTGCTCACGAGGACAGTATGGACTCTGGTAGCCGCGCCGGACAGTGAATAACGCTTGACGAGCCAGGTTGTTGTTCCTTACCTCGTAGTAGTACAGATCATCGGGATTGTCGAGTATTCCAAGTAGGCCACCATCACGTAGCCGCCCAATCTCCCGGTCGATTGTAAGATATGCAGACAGTTCAAGCCGCCGACATCCTCGGTCGATTCGGTGCGCCCGATAGTCCACCAAGTCTGCGAATTGATCGCGCTGATCGTTAGACGAGTCAGGCAGGTACAGACCAATAAGTTCGCGGGATTCTTCAATAGTCAAATTGCCGACAGTCACGCGCGAGACATCATCCGCAATGCTGCCAGTTGGCGGATCGCGAGAAATGATCGTGATATGGGGGACGAACTCAGACGACTGCGGTTCGAGTAGTTGCGGAAAGACGTCCGGGTCGTAGTTGTCGATGATGACATGGTTTGGCGCACGGGGCGTGCGAAGAAACTCTGTGAAACGGGATTCCGCTCCTTCATCAGTGTCGGTGAGGGATGCGTCGATAGCACAGGCCATCTCACTCATCTCACTGCGCATCTTTTCGACGCTAAATCCCTTTCTAGTTTGACTAAAACCGCGCCACTGCATGCCGGTAATCCACGCTGCATCCTCACCATTCTCTTCAAGCGCTCGCGCGACAGCAACTGTTTTCCCAATCGCAGGCGGACCGTCTACCCAGGTCACAGCTGAACTGCCAAACATCGCATCTTGCATCGCGGCTTGTATTTCTGGGCGGTCGACAATATAGCCGCGCGGCTGCGGGATGTCCTCTCTAAATCGTCCATGAAATTCATATGAAACGGCCATACTTCAGATATCCGATTATGAACCGTTCCTCTGATCTGTCAACCTCCTTTGCCCCTCGCCCTGCTGCGGGGGCACAGATTTGCCCCTTGCGCATCTCGCATGGTCACAACGCTGAAGCAGATGATTTAGAGGTCGGGTTCGACGGGTTGGCAGCAGGTCCCCGATGAATCCGCAACCCGCTCCTTGATAACTCCACAGTGCGTTGAACTCCCTGGAACAACAGCCTTCATCTGGACGAGAGGCCTGCTCTCGCACCCGTATGTCGGATTTCTTTGTATTGTTCCACATCTCTTTGTGAAAGGCAGGTGCTATGCCTACCAAAATGACCCCCGAAACCACCGGCCTGGATATGGCCGGGTCGCTGTATCCAATCGTGCCGGACAGTGATGACGTCAAGGTGGCGAGTGAGATCTTCGCCCTTGCGCATAGTCGCCTCAAGCAGCTGCGCCAGGATCTGGATACAGTCCTGGCGGAGTGTGAAGACAGGGCTCCCTTTGCTGTGGGCTACACCAAGCATCTCAGTGACATTCTCGCCAAGCTACATATTGAGTGGTTCGTGAGCTGGCCCCGCGACTAAATCCACCGCCAAACCGTTTCGGGTGGGCGCCAGGCGACGAGCCTGGTGCCCACCCGGTCCTAATCATTTTGTATTTCTCCTGAAGGAACCCATGCCTCCACCCTCCTCTCGGCGTAACTATCGCCTGAACTGCCACATCACCGGCCTGATCGTCAGCGCCGCCGTCCTGGCTGCATCCTTCGGCCTCACCGCCTGTACCCCGACCATTTCCGCACCCGCCCCAGTCGTCATCGTGGCCCCATCCACCTCGGCCGAACCGCAACCCAGCATCCCCAAACCCCTTGAAGCTGAATTGGCTTCCTATGCCAGCTCGGCCAAGAAGCCCGGCGATGCCCTCGTGCACATCGTCAGCTCGGCCGACAGCCCGGTTATCGGGAGGGATTTGACGGCCCTGCGCGGCAAGGACGTCGAACACGGCAATGCGAAAGATCGCAAGATCCACGAGAACATCGCGGCCCTGAAACAGGATCTCGCCAACCTTCACGCCCCGGCACCCGGCTTGGATGTGGCTGGGCCGCTCGATGCCGCCAGCCAGCATCCCGGCTCCCGCATTGTGGTGCTGTCCTCCGGCCTGAGCACAGTCGCCCCGGTGGATCTCGTTGCTCTGACGGCAAACGGCTGGATGTTCGATCCCGCCCCAGTAGCGGACTCCATCCAGCGCCAGGGACGTTTGAACCTGACCGGCCACCATGTCACCTTCGCCGGCCTCGGCGTGGTAGGTGGCAGCACCCAACCCCGGCTGCCTGCTTTTGCCCGGAAGCAGCTGGAAGCCTTGTGGCTTCGGATCTGCGAGAAGGCCGGTGCCGATCGCTGCGACATCGCCGAATCCGAACCCGTGGCGGCACCGCCGCGGGCGACCCTGCCCGTCCCCGTCGTGCCGGTACCAGCTGCCTACACCGACGCCGACGGATGCGCGCGCTACGCCCAGTTGGATGACCAAACCTTGCATTTCGCCCCGGACAGTGCCGCATTGCCCGCCTCGGCCGATGAAGTGCTGCAACCCCTGGTGGAGTCGGCCAGACGCTGCCAGGTGCGACAGGTGGACATTACCGGGCACATCGCCTGCACGACCCTCGATGGCCGGGACAGCAGCAACCTCAGCGGCCGGCGGGCTCAGGCTGTGGCATCACGCCTTGTCGCACTGGGGCTGCCAGCCAGCCTGCTCGGCACCGTGGTTGGCCGCGGGGCAGACGAGCCAGTGATCCCCAACCTGACATCCGATGGCCGGTTCATCGAATCGGCGGCCGTGCTGAACCGGCGGGTGGAAGTGACGCTGTGGCAGTGACGCCTACCGCTTGGCCCTCGTCGTGAACTCGGGTATTCGCCTCGGCTGCAACGCCTTCCCGCCACTTGCATCTACCAACTAACTCCCAAGGAGTCCCTATGCCCCCAAACCGAAATCCCCGCGCAACACCACGAGCGTCCAGCTCGTCACCGCCATCTGCGGCGTATTCGCCGCCGCAGGTATCCAAAGCGGACGTGCGGACCGCAGTGCGCGGCCGGTCATTGGCCCGTCGTAAGGCTGCCCCGATCGTGTGGGCGCTGTTCCGGGAACAGCTGCGCATCAACAAGTCTCGCTCCGCCGATCGCGTGAGCTACCTGGAGGCCGAGGTCACCAGCGAAGGCGTCCAGGCCGCCACCACAATTCGGGACGAGGGTGTGGCCCGTCTCGGCACGCTCATTCAGCGGGCGGTGCAACTGCGGGGCACTATCGCCGTCGTGGAGGCCGATATGGCCCGTTTGGGGTCGCGGCCCATCTCCGGTGTTCATGACGAGCTGCTGACGGCCACGGAGGGCGAACAGCGCCAGTCTGCGGTGGATGCCCAAGTCAGGAAGGAAACCGGCACCAGCAGCCTGAAACACCGACGGGTGCCGAAGGCCATGCGCCTGGCCGCGCTACTGGTGCCCGTCATAGACCTGCCGGTGTTCACCTTGTTCGCCGGGGACATGTTCAACGTGGCGTGGGATCAGGTGGCCGCCGGACGGTCGTTGCTGCCCGCAATTACGGCCGTGGTGTTCGGATTGCTGGCCACCGCGGGCTTGGCTCTGGCGCTGCATTTCGTGGGGTTCGACCTGCGCGGTACCAAGGATGCCCAGGGGCAGCCGACCGTGCCGAAGGGGCGAAACGGCCTGCTGCCGCGCCTGCTGATCGTCGCTGCTGCGGTGATCAGCATCGGCGCCAGCGTAGTGATGGGGTTCCGGGTGATCCGGGAATCCTTGGCCGCCGAGGTCGGCGTGGCTGGCGCGGTGATCCTGGGCCTGTTCTTCGGCTGCGTGGTGGCGGTCCTGAATCTCGTGGTGGCCGTGACGGTCCTGCGCGACGGCTCGGTGCTGACCGACGAACTGTCGCACCTGACGCGGCAATTGCGACCGGTGCGGAAGCAGCGGCAACGGCTGGAACGGAAGCGGGATGAACTCGCGAACCGGATTGATCTGCTCATCGCCGAAGGACAGCAGGTGCGGACGCTGACGGTATTGAAGATGGCCCGGCCCATCGCTGGGGCGGACCAGCTGCGCGCTATCGCCCGCAGCCTGCACCAGGGGTGCGGCTGGGGCGTGGAATTCCTCCCGGCCCAGCGAGATTCGTTCGGGCTGTTCGCTCCCGCCACGCTGGTGGATACCTCGGTGCTGGACGAGCTGGTGGCCCGCCTCGAGGGGTTGGCCGTGCGGCGGGATGCGGCTGAGGCCGGCAATGGCCAGGCATCGGGCAGCCAGGAGCGAACCGTTACGAATGAACATGCCCCATCGACGGGCGCGGCGGCGGAAGTAGATCAGTACATCGCTGGCGACACCACCAGCGCCGCAGCGTAATCCGTTCCGTTCTCTTCTCTCGTTCCTACTCAATTCCTGCGGTGCTGCCGCCATGCCAAAAACAGGCGGCAGCACCAGTAGGCACAACATTTAAGGAGCCATTCAGATATGAGCGATACATTTAACTCGGGTCGGCATGAATCGAAACCTGATCCGCTGCCCTGGGATTTCGACGGGCAGATTCCCGAAGGCGACCATCCAGAGGTCACGCGACACCTGGCGGAGTCGACGGTGGCAAAGCTCGTTGCCGTACTGCATGAGATTGTCGATATGAACGAGGTGCATTCCGAAATGGCACCGAGAACGGCAACAAAGGTGTCTACCCTCCTCATCGTCCTTGCCGATGAGGTACTGGCGTGGGTGCGCAGGTGGCAGGCATGAGCGGACATGAACAGCCGGGACTCATCGACCGTCTGGTCGGGGTATGTCTGAGGGTGCTGGGAGCGGTGCTTGCCCTGTATGTGGCGGTCTACCTGGTGCAGACAATCCTGTGGCCGCTGATGCTCTTTATTGGCGGCGGGGTGCTGATATGGATGGGGGTTGTTGTGATTAAGACATGGCGAGAGCGGTACTGAAATTCTGCAACACGAAGAATAAGCCGATAATCGCATTGCTCGCCAGCGTTGTGTAATACACAAACCGCATTGACCAATTGCGGTCCCGCAATTCATAGTAGACCTCAGGGGAAATTGCGCGTTCGCAATTCGCAGCGAGGCCCTATCGGGTCATTGCGCCGCATCACCAACTAACACAGTAAACGAAGGAGGGTATAGCTATGTCGAAAAATGGACGTACTAACTATCGGAGAGGGGCACGCGGCCGGGCGAAGAAAGCCGAATACCGCGTCGTTGTCGAGGGAGTTCGCAAGGAGCCGTACGACATCAGCAGGCTCGCCAAAGCCGCTCTTGGATTGGCGCGGGCCAAAGCAGACAAGACCGACGCACAAGCCGAGATTGCGGAGGCAGCCACCATCGCCGGGTTGCCGGCGAACGCGGTTGATCGCGGTCAGGGCATCGCCGACCAGGAGGATGGCCATGACGCCAGATAACCAACAAGCACTGCCTCTCTTTCCTGAATCCCTGGTCTGGCAACAAATTTGGTTTCCTCGCCCGTACGTAGAAGCGTCAGCGCTCGGCTTGCTGCGCCAATGGGCGGCCCAGGCCCATGCACCTCAGCTCATTCTGGAAGCCCGGTCGTCATCCGGGGGCGTGGAGTACCTCATCGGTTCCCAACTGCGTCACGCCAAAGCCGTTCAGCGCGCCATCGAGCAACTGGTACCCGGCAGCCAAGTCAGCGGGTTCACCGGCGAACGCGATTCCATCTCGGTCGCTCGGCAGGTTCGGGCTTCCTCCCGAGTCGGATTAATCGAACCCGCCGACACGGTGGCCTCGGTACGCACCCTCTTGTCTTCGCTGATGGCTGTCGCCCCTAGCGAACGGCTGGTTTTGCAGCTGGAACTGGGTGCTCGGCGTCGGCCGCAGAATGTGCCCCCGAAGTTGCCGCAGCACGATCAGTCGGTGCTATCGAAGGTGCTCGAAGGCATCCAGCCGGAAACCCGGTCGGATATCAAGCAAGCCCTTGGCAAGAAGCTTGGACAGCACGGCTTTTCGGTCACCGTCCGCATCGGGGCGGAAGCAGCGACAAGCGACCGACGCCGGAGCTTGCTGCTGGGACTGGCCTCGGCGCTGGGCACCTTGAATGCAAGCGGGGTCCATCTGGAATTGCGCACCGAAGCGCCAAAGAAGGTCAATACACCACGCGCCCGATCACCGCGAGCGTTGTGGCCGCTGGTGATCGGTGGTCAGCGGTTGGGTATCAGCGAGGTGCTACGACTGACAGCCTGGCCGGTGTCGGAGAAGGAAGAGGTCTTCCCTGGGCAGGGTTCGCTGCATCCTCGGAAACTGCGGCCAACTCCGGCGCTACTGACTGGTGAACGAGTGATCGCCGTGGCGAATGCGCCTGGTGTGGAAGGAACTATCGGGTATGGAGTAGACGACGCCATGCGGCATACGCACCTCTTGGGGCCGTCAGGGACAGGCAAAAGCACGCTGCTGCTCAACCTGATCGTCAATGATCTCGAAGCAGGCCGGCCAGTTGTCGTCATCGAACCCAAGGACTTGGTGACGGACATCCTGAGCCGGATTCCGCAGGAGCGAAGGCGGGACATCGTCATTCTCGACCCGCTAGACGATCAGCCGGTCGGCATCAATCCTCTGGATCGGCTGCGGGCTGGCACACCTTCGGAAGTGGTAGCAGACAACATCTTCCATATCTTCCATTCGCTCTATGGCGACGGTTTGGGACGGCGCAGCGGGGACATCCTGCGGGAATCACTGAAGGCAATTGCCCTGCGAAGCGATCCTTCGCTCATCATGCTGCCGCTCATCATGACGACTCCGCAGTTCCGTCGGCCTTTGGTGCAGCAGGCAGTCGAGCGAGATCCTTTTGCGGCAGGAACGTTCTGGGGCTGGTATGAGCAGCTGTCGCCCGAGGGGGTGATGAACAACATCGCTCCTCTATCCAACAAAGTGCGCCCCTTCCTTGATGTCTACCTGAGAGGTGTTCTGGCACAACAGCATCCACGTTTCAACGTCCGTCAGGTGTTGGAGCAGAAGAAGGTGCTCCTGGTGCCGCTGCAGCCGGGTGTCATTGGGCCTGACCGGGCACAGCTACTGGCCGCGATGGTGTTGGCCGAACTCTGGAACGCTATTCGCGAACGCGCGGCTGTCCCCGAAACTGCACGCGATCACCTGATGATCTATGTGGACGAGGTGCAGGAGTTCCTGAACCTGCCGGTTGATCTTGATGACGCGCTGGCTACAGCCCGGAGCCTACGGGCTGGCTTCCATCTGGCGCACCAGTACACCAGCCAGTTGCCGCCGTCGATGGCTCGGGCGTTTAAAAACAACGCCAGGAACAAGATCGCGTTCCAGTTGGGTGAAGACGCCAAGGACATGGCAGCCGGACAAAACGTACTGTCCCCAGAGGATTTCAGTGCTTTGCCAGCCCACCATGTCTACGTGAAGTTGGTTCGGAACAACTCGATCCAGCCGTGGGCGTCGGGCGAGACACTGCCGCCACCGCCGAAGACCAGCGACCCGGAGGAGATCCGGTGCCTCAGCCGGGAACAGTATGGCCGCCCACGGGACGAGATTGAGGCGGAATTTCGGCAGCTGCTGGAAGGGCCGACGCCTCGTCAAAGCGAACAGTCGGGTGCGCATGGTCGGCGGCATCAGCGTCGGAGGAACCCATGATGAGGCGGCCTCTGCAGGGAGCTTCGGAAGGAGGCGGAGCCGGGCGCGGAGTTCGTCATAGTGTTCGTAAAACAATCAGTCCCATGTCCGCATCATCCGAGGTCACCGCCGCTTTTCGGCATCGCAAGCTGCCGAATGATGGTGCCCTGCCGGGCACCACACACCAGCGCCGCACCGTCCGTAACCTGGATGCGATCAGGAGCCAGCTGACCGACAGGGATGCTGCTGTCTTGCAGGCGATCTGGGGTCATCGCGTGCTCACCGCTCGCCAGGTTCAGGCTCTCGCTTTTGGTGAGCTGCCGCCGACCAGTGGCTTGCGCTTCGCTCAGGTGAACTTGAAGAAGCTGCGGGAGCTGTGGGTTATCGGGGTGAGCGCTCAGCGGCGGCACGGTGCCCGGCCCGGACGCCCCGAGCTGATCTACTACGTCGATGCCGTAGGCGATCGGCTGCTACGGGCCGATGTCCCGGACCGTGTTCGCTATCAGTGGAAAGAGCCATCGCTCCACTACTTACAGCATCAGCTGGCGATTGCTGATGTTCACGCCGAACTGGTCAAAGCGCAGCACCGCGGGCTTCTGGAGCTGGTCTGCTGCCAGCTGGAACCTGCCTCGTGGCGGCGGTTCTTCCGACTGGGGACTGTTGTCAAGCTCAAGCCCGACCTGTACGTCGAAACCACAGCCGAGCCGGGCAGCGCCTACCTCGATGGCTTCTTCATCGAGGTCGATCTCGGTACCGAGAGCATCCCCACCCTGATTCGCAAATGCCACGATTACCAAACATATTGGCAGTCCGGGGCCGAACAGGATGACGACGGCAATGGTTTCCCGCTCATCATGTGGCACCTATCCCACAAGGACGCAGCCGTCGCTGAACGGCGCCGGAAGCAACTACTGGCCGCGATTCAGAAGGACCGGAAGCTCGACCCTGAGCTATTCCGAATTACCAGTCCTGACAACCATATTAACCTCATCCAGAAAGGGGGCGATCTATGACCCAACCCACCTCGATCCGCCGCTATCGCGCATTGCTAATCGATCCACCATGGGATATTTTGCAAAAAGGCAGCTACGGTGCAGAGCGACACTATCCGCTTATGACCCTCGACCGTATCAAAGCCCTTCCCGTTGGCGATCTCGCCGAAGACGATAGCCATATTTGGCTTTGGACCACAAATGCCACACTGCGTCACGGATACGACGTCTTGGAAGCGTGGGGCTTCACTCCTCGCTCGCCACTGACCTGGATGAAGCCTCGCCTCCAGCTGGGACAGTACCTGCGCAATATGACCGAAACCTGTCTGTTCGGCACACGCGGCAGAGCACCCGTCAACTTCCGGGCGCAACCGACCTGGTTTATCGCGCCAGTGCAAGAGCATTCGAGGAAGCCCGAAGAACAGTACGCGATTATTGAAAGGGTAAGCAGCGGACCATATTTGGAGCTGTTTGCTCGGCGGCGGCAACCGGGCTGGGACATCTGGGGAAACGAGGTCGATTCTGATCTGGTTATTCCGGGCTATCCAGTGCCATCGGATCGGAAATTCAGACAAGGAGGCGTGGCGTGAGAATGGCCAGAATTACGGTTCGGGCAGGTCCGCCGTAGCCCTCTCCAGGAGTCAGCCTCGTCGGTGGCATGCGGCTGGTCGTTTGAGCGCCATACCGGCACTCACCAGTCGCACCCATCGAGGAGGTAGAGCTGCTATGTCCCAACCGGACAACGACTCCCAACGCAAGACCATGGCAATCCGGGTAGATCCGGAAATCCATGCGGAACTGAGCCTTGTGGCGCAGTTGCGCGGCAATACGCTGGCAGACGAACATCTGCAAGCCGTGCTGAATCACATCGAGAAAGCACGAGAAGAAGCCGACCTTGCGGAGCGCGCTGAAGAGGCAATAGCCGAGATAGAGCGCGAAGCAGCACTGAAACGCGATGCGATCAACCGGCTGCGACGTTCCAAGCCTGCGGTAGCCACCGAGGCGAGCGAACCCAGCAGCACGGAACCGCCGGCTTCGACCCAGAAGCGAACGCGGCGCAGTCAAGATCCGTCGTAAGGACTGAGCCCAACTTTCTTCAGGACGTGATGCTCGATTTCTGAGCACGCAGGTTCTGACAGTTCTGATGGCTCAGCCGTGAGGGAATCGAAGGTTCGGCAGGTTGGGAGTGCAAATGGCTACCGCCATTTTGCTCCTGCCTGTCGGGCTTCGATCCCGCCATGCATCGAAGAAAACAAGGAACAATAAATAACAGAGGCCCCGAAAAGAAGCGTTGTAAAAACGTCACAAACAATTGCGAAAACGCAAAAATAGAGGTATGGTCAATTTGGTGAAATATTAAACGAAAATTTAATAAACGGGAGAAAAGTGATATGACGAAACGATCGGATATCAAACCCACCAAACTTGGCTTGTACATCAAGCAGCGCCGAGCGGACCTCGGTCTCATGGCAAAGGAGGTGGCCGACCGGGCGGGATTGCCGGGATCGGCGATCACCCGGATCGAATCGGGTGAACACACCCATCCTTCGCCACCAACCCTGAAAGCAATCGCAAAAGCCTTGGATATCCCGCTCATCGACCTACTGGCGGAAGCCGGAGTGGTGCCGAAAGGAGAATTACCGAGCCTGAATACATACCTTAAGGCCAAGTATGACCTCACCGATGCCACTGCCCGCGAGGTCGAAGCATTCTTCAGACAGATCGGAATCACCAGGAACCGCAGTGCCGACGGTACAACCAACGAAGACAGCAACCATCGACATACAGCCTAGAAGATCTACACCCGCTATACGCAAAGAAAGGACCGCACATTGAGCACGCACAACTAAATAAAAAGGAGGGAAGAAATATGCAGCGAATACTTACAAGAAAGTTCACATGGCCTCGACAGTTCGACCATCGCCGGGGCGTCATCACGCCGCTCAGAGCGCTGGTGCCCAAACGGCGTGTCAGCTGTGAAGAGTCGATCCGGATTGCCGAACAGCAAGCCGAGCTGATGGTGCAACGAGCAGCCCAGCTCGACGGACCGTTCCTGCCCGTATCCGAGGCGGCGCTCATACGCATCCCGCGGATCCGCGTCGAACTCGTCTCACAACGTATCCCCGGCTACCACGTGTGGGATAAGCGCCATCGGCAATGGCTCATCCAACTCTCCCACGCCGCGTCATCCGCTGAACGCCGAGTTGCACTGGCCGTCGAATTCAAGTCGATCCTCGATACCGGCGTCCTGCACCGCCTCTACATGAACAGCTACCTCAGCCCACTCGAACGAGCCGACCGAGCTGGAATCCACTTCGCCGCTTGCTTCTTCGTACCCATCCACCATCTGATGCACGCCTGGAACCAAGGCATCCGCACCATCACCGAACTCGCCAGGCTGTTCGACGTCACCGAAGACATCATCCGGCTACGGCTCTGGATGGCCGGACTCAAACCGAAACGGTCACAACGCAATCCATTGCCATGCGCCTACTTCAATGCAGAGAGGACCCTCGTATGAACGAAACCCATCACCCACCAGCCAATCGAGATCGCGCAGTCCTGTTTCTCTCCGTCGCCAGTTCGGCCGGAACTCCATCAGACCAGGGCGAGCCGCTGGGCATCGCGCTGCAGCGCCAAGCGGAACGGCGGGTAGCTGATGATTTCGGACTGGAGATCAGCAGAGAGTTCGTAGAGATCGGGGCACCCGCCACCAGGCTGAGCGAGCGGCCCGTTCTACGCAGGCTGCTGGATTATCTCGCGGAACACTCGGAGATTCGCTTCACTATCTTCCCAGGCGTACACAGGTTTGCCCGCGATATCACGCACGCCCAGGATCTCCGCGAACGATTCCACCGTCTCCACGTCGGTGTGCTGCTGTTGCCGACCGGCGAGCAGTTCGAGCCGATGACCGAGACCGCCTCCCGTCTGGCCGCTGCGTTCGGAGGAACACGGCGATGAATCTCGACAGCAGAGTCGACGTAGCTGGACTCGACCTTGCCGTGTCCTACCTACGGGTGTCGAGCAAGAAGCAGATGGACACCGCCCGCGACATCGATCCAGACGGCAACTCCATTGCCACCCAACGCATCCACATCGACCGAAAGGCCAACAACCTCGGCGCACGAATCGTCAAAGAATTCCTCGATCCCGGCATCTCGGCCAAGTCCATCGACAAGCGCCGCGAGTTCCAGGAACTCATCGAGTACCTACGCGAGCACCGCGAGATCAAGTACGTCATCGTCTACGCCCGCTCCCGCGCCTTCCGCAACTACATCGATGCCGCCCTCACCAAGCGCCTCCTCGACAAACTCGGCGTCAAACTGGCCTCTGCCCGTGAGGACTTCGGCGACGGCATCTTTGCCGAAGCCATGGAAGCCATCACCGATGTCTTCAACGACATGCAGAACAAGATGTCGGGCGAAGACATCCGCATCAAAATGCACCACAAGGCCAGCAATGGCGGCAGCATCGGCCCCGCTCGGATCGGCTACGAGAACATCCGCATCATCGTGGAGGGCCGTACCGTCAACACCATCGGCCTCGATGAGAAACGCGCACCACTGATCAAGGAAGCGTTCGAGTTGTACGCCACCGGCGACTACTCGACAGAACGTCTCGAAGCTGCCATGGCCGACCGCGGCCTCACCACTCGTCCATCGCCGAAGCGGCCCGTCGAAAAGCCGGTTCCCCACAAGACATGGCAACGCATCCTGCGCGACCCGTACTACGCCGGGTGGGTTCCCTATAAGGGCGACGTCTACCCAGGAAGACATGAACCGATCGTCAGCCAAGAGCTGTTCGAAAAAGTACAGGACACGCTCGACGCCAAGAGCGGCAAGGGCAACCGAGACCGCATCCACATGCACTACCTCAAAGGGATGCTGTTCTGCGGCCGGTGCCAACACGCCGGTCGTACGTCACGGCTGGTTTTCTCTCGGGTCACCAGCCACACCGGCAAGCGATACGACTACTTCATCTGCCGCGCCTACCAGGACGGCCTGTGCGATCTGCCCAGCCTGCGGGTCGAACTCGTCGAACACGCCATCACCAAATACCACCGCACCTTGCAACTGCCGAGCGACTTCATCGAGGCGGTGCGTGGCCAGTTGGATGCCGCGATCCGCGACGAACAAGGCAGCGTGCGGGCACTCCACGCCAGTCTGACCAACCGACTCAAGCAACTGGACGAACAAGAAAGTAACTTGATCGATCTGGCCGCCGATGGATCGCTGCCCCAGGGCAAGATCCGAGCCAAACTGCACCAGATCCACGTCGACCGCACCAAAGCCCAAGCCGGCCTCGCCAACACTGCCGAAGAACTGGAGGTCGGAGCAGTTGTGCTGCACGATGCGCTCGAACTCGTACGTGATCCGGCCGAGGCATACGCCCATGCCTCCACCACCGACCGGCGACAGCTCAACCAGACATTCTACGAGCGCTTCTACCTCGACCACTTTGAAGTAGTCGATGACAAGAAAACTCCGCTGTTCGCCGAACTACACGACGCCCAGCAGGAGTACCAACAGCACCGCACGACATCATCCGGGGTCACCCTGGCCGGACAACGGGCCGGACATGCCCCACATCGGGCCACACGGGGGCGAAAGTCAGGATCGAAGGGTGCAGAGGCCACCACAGCGCCACAAGGGCACGACGGCCCGATATACGAAGGAAGCCTCCCTGGTGGGGAGGCTTCGCCTGCGACTACTACCGATACAGACCGGCTCAGCCTTTCCGACCTCTTTGTACCTTCGGTCGGGGGTTTGAGTAGGGCTGTTTTGGTGGGCGCAGAGGGGTTCGAACCCCCGACCGCTGGTGTGTAAAACCAGAGCTCTACCACTGAGCTATACGCCCGGGATCCGTCGGTGGGTGACCGACGGGCCGGTCTAGGACTCTAGCGCGGCGAGCGCTTTCTCCCAAGCCGCCTGGTCACGGGGCTCGCCGGGGCCGTTCATTTCGGCGAAGCGGATGACGCCGTCGCGGTCCACGACGAAGGTTCCGCGGTTGGGGTAGCCGGATTTCTGGTTGAAGACACCGAAGGACTGGGCGACGGCGCCGTGTGGCCAGAAGTCGGACAGCAGCGGGAAGACGTAGCCCTGCTCGGCGGCCCAGATCTTGTGGGTGGGCGGTGGGCCTACCGAGATGGCGAGGATTTCCGCGGCGTCGTTCTGGAATTTGGGCAACTCGTCGCGGACCTTGCACAGCTCGCCCTGGCAGATGCCGGTGAACGCAAGCGGATAGAACACGATCAGCACGTTCTTCTTGCCGCGGTAATCCGAGAGCGTGACGTCCTGATTGTTCTGATCCTTGAGTGTGAAATCCGGCGCGAGCGTGCCGACTTCCAGCGGGCCAACCTCGACTGGCATCACTGATCCTCCATCGTGTCGGGCTACACCGGGCGGTGAAACACCGCCCGGCGAAACCATATCGAAAGCGGTCAGCGCTGTTTCGAGGGTGCCTTGGGTTGCACGAGGCGGCTGCCGGACCAGGCACCGAGGCTGATCGCCGAGGTTTGCGTCAAACCCGCGGTGGGCGCCGCTTCGGCGATATCGCTCGGATCGACATGACCAGGTTGCCCGGTCTTGGGAGTGAGCACCCAGATGAAGCCCTCGTCGGCCAGCGGACTGATGACTTCCATCAGCTCATCCGCCAGATCGCCGTCGCCTTCTCGCCACCACAGCAGGACAGCGTCGACAACCTCGTCGGAGTCTTCGTCGACCATCTCCCCACCGCTGGCCTCTTCGACATCGGCCCGCAGGTCGTCGTCGGTGTCCTCGTCCCAGCCCAGCTCCTGGACAACCATGCCGTGTGTAATGCCAAGCTTCTGAGCGTAGTTCTGCGCGTCCGCCGCGGCGACCACGGTGGTGTCCTCCTCAACTCCAGACAATAGGTAGTTGCAAGCGAACATGGTTATCGCCTCGAGCGCAAGCTGATCGGACGAAATACCCATGGAATGTCGCGTTGCAACCTCGTGTCATTGGCCGATTTTCGCGACCCGCCCCCGGTTGGTGGGACGAATTCAGCGTTTCGGGCAGGCGTCCTTGACCGCGTTGCGCGCGTCGTTGACCCGCTTGCTCGCCTCGTTGAGCGCTCCGACCGGGGCGGTGTAGGTCATCTTGCGGGTCTCCGCGGCGAGCTGGCGCGCGGCGGCGACGTATTCGGCGAACTTGGCCTGCAGATCGGCGGGCAGCGCGCCGTTGGCGTTGTTCACTCCGGTCTCGACTTTGGTCGCGGCGTCCTCGAGCGTCTTGGCGGCGGTATCGCGCTTGGCGTTGTAGTCCGCGGCGTTCGCGTCGTGCGCATCTACGAATTCGTTGTACTTCGAAACGCCGACGCCTGTAGTAGTCGGGAATTGACCGCAGTTGTCGCTGATCGCCTGCGCCTGGGCCGCGGCCTTGCGCGAGGAGGTCGCCGCGGCGGAGGAAGCGGCCGCCTCGGTCTTGTAGGCGGCCAGCTCCGAGGCATTCGGATTGGCAACGCCGTCAACGTGTTTCGCGCATCCCGCGATGGTCAGCCCGACCACGACCGCCGCTGCCGCGCACACCGCTCCGAACCCGCGTGGGTCCAGCACCTTCATTGTCCTCCGTGCCTCTCTGTGTCACCGGCGGTCCTCGACTCACGTTCCCTGCGGAACCGTACTGCAGATGCCCCTGACATGATGACCTGGGCCACAACTTCCGCAAGGATGGAGGTGCGCCCGAATCTTTCGTAAAACGGGTGGTCCGCCAACCAAGTGTGCCGCCCGGGGAAACAGACGCCTATCAGCTTGTCCACCCCTGTACGAGGAGCAGATTTGACCGACCTGATCCACTCTTCCGCGCCAGCGAAATCCGCCGGCACCGACTCCGCGCCGCGCGATCCGAACGGATCGCAGGTGCCGCCTACGGGCGGGCGGGTGCGGGTTATCCGTGAAGGGGTGGCGTCCTATCTACCGGACATCGACCCGGAGGAAACCTCCGAATGGCTCGAATCGTTCGATGACATGCTCGACCGGGAAGGCCCGGGCCGCGCGCGTTACCTCATGCTCCGGCTGTTGGAACGCGCCGGTGAGCGTAGGGTCGCCATTCCATCCCTGACGTCAACCGACTACGTCAACACCATCCCCACCGAGAACGAGCCGTGGTTCCCCGGCGACGAAGAGGTGGAGCGGCGCTTCCGTGCCTGGATCCGCTGGAACGCGGCGATCATGGTGCACCGGGCACAGCGTCCCGGTATCGGTGTCGGCGGCCATATCTCGACCTACGCGTCCTCGGCGGCGCTCTACGAGGTCGGCTTCAACCACTTCTTCCGCGGCAAGGACCATTCCGGCGGCGGCGATTCGATCTTCATCCAGGGTCACGCCTCGCCCGGCATCTACGCCCGCGCATTCCTCGAGGGCCGGTTGAGCACCGACCGGATGGACGGTTTCCGGCAGGAATACAGCCATGGTGGCCCGGGCCACGGCCTGCCCTCGTATCCGCATCCGCGGTTGATGAACGACTTCTGGGAGTTCCCGACGGTGTCCATGGGCCTGGGCCCGATGAACGCCATCTACCAGGCGCGGTTCAACCACTACCTGCACGACCGCGGCATCAAGGACACCTCCGATCAGCACGTCTGGGCGTTCCTGGGCGACGGCGAGATGGACGAGCCGGAATCGCGCGGTCTGATCCAGGTTGCCGCCAACGAGGGGCTGGACAACCTGACCTTCGTGATCAACTGCAACCTGCAGCGTCTCGACGGCCCGGTGCGCGGTAACGGCAAGATCATCCAGGAATTGGAGTCGTTCTTCCGTGGCGCGGGCTGGAACGTCATCAAGGTCATCTGGGGCCGGGAGTGGGACGCGCTGCTCGGCGCCGATCGGGACGGCGCACTGGTGAACCTGATGAACACCACCGCTGACGGCGACTACCAGACCTACAAGGCCAATGACGGCGCCTACGTGCGCGACCATTTCTTCGGTCGCGACCCGCGCACCAAGGCTCTGGTACAGGATCTTTCGGATCAGGAGATCTGGAACCTCAAGCGCGGCGGGCACGACTACCGCAAGGTCTATGCCGCGTACGCGGCCGCGATGGCGCACAAGGGCCAGCCGACGGTGATCCTGGCCAAGACCATCAAGGGCTACACCCTCGGCAAGCACTTCGAGGGCCGAAATGCCACGCACCAGATGAAGAAGCTGACCCTGCAGGACCTCAAGGACTTCCGTGACCTGCAGCGGATTCCGATCTCCGATGCCGAACTGGAGAAGGATCCCTACCTGCCCCCGTACTACCACCCGGGCATGCAGGCGCGCGAAATCCAGTACATGCTCGATCGCCGCAAGGCGCTCGGCGGTTTCCTGCCCGAACGGCGCGCCGCAGCAAATCCTCTGCAACTGCCCGGGGACGAGGCGTACAAGTCGGTGCGCAAGGGTTCCGGCAAGCAGAACGTGGCCACCACCATGGCCCTGGTTCGGCTCATGAAGGAGCTGCTGCGAGACAAAGAGATCGGCAAGCGGATCGTGCCGATCATTCCGGACGAGGCCCGTACCTTCGGTATGGACTCGTGGTTCCCTTCATTGAAGATCTACAACCGCCTCGGGCAGTTGTACACCTCCGTCGACGCGGAATTGATGCTTGCCTACAAAGAGAGTGCCGTCGGGCAGATTCTGCACGAAGGCATCAACGAGGCCGGATCGACCGCCTCGTTCACCGCGGCGGGCACCTCGTACGCCACGCACGGCGAGCCGATGATCCCGCTGTACATCTTCTACTCGATGTTCGGTTTCCAGCGCACCGGCGACGGATTGTGGGCGGCGGCGGACCAATTGGCGCGCGGATTCGTACTCGGGGCAACCGCCGGGCGAACCACGCTGACCGGTGAGGGGCTGCAGCACAACGACGGCCACTCGCTGCTGCTGGCCTCCACCAACCCGGCCGTGGTCACCTACGATCCGGCGTTCTCCTTCGAGATCGCGCACATCGTGCGGGACGGTCTGCGTCGGATGTACGGCGGCGGCACACCGCAGCCCGGTCCCGGCGCACTGCCGGGCACGCATCCGCACGGATCCGCGGGCGGCTTCGGCGGCGAGGACATCTTCTACTACATCACCCTCTACAACGAGCCGTATGTACAGCCCGCCGAGCCCGACGATCTCGATATCGCCGGACTGCTCCAGGGTCTCTATCTGTACAAGCGCGGCGGCGAGGGCAATGTGCGCGCCCAGATCCTGGTCTCGGGCGTCACCGTGCCCGACGGTGTGCGGGCCCAGGCGCTGCTCGCCGAGGAGTGGGGTGTACAGGCCGATGTCTGGTCGGTGACGTCATGGGGTGAGCTCCGCAAGGAGGCACTCGACAAAGAGGTAGCCCAGTTGCGCAATCCGGGCACCGATGCGGGCGTCCCTTACATCACCCAGGCGCTGGCCCGGGTCGAGGGTCCGTATGTGGCCGCGACGGACTGGATGCGCGCGGTGCCGGATCAGGTGCGCAAGTGGGTGCCCGGCGACTTCACCACGCTCGGTACCGACGGATTCGGATTCTCCGATACCCGTCCCGCCGCGCGCCGCGTCTACAACGTCGACGCGCAGTCGATCGTGGTCGCCGCCCTGGCCGCACTCGGCCGCACCGGCAAGATCGATCCGGCCAAGGCTGTCGAGGCTGCGGCCAAGTACCGCATCCATGATGTCGCCGCCGCGCCGAAGTCGGCTCCCGGCACCGAAGATGAACTCGCATAGCGGACGATTGGATGGTGGAACGTAAACCGCCGCGGCCGCGTCGGATCTCCGAAGGCTCCTCCGAGCACGAGGTGTATCTGCCGACGGGCGCGCTCTCCCCGAACCGGCAAACCCGCGACCCACTGCCGGACACGCTGCTCAAACGCGTGAAGCAGTTTTCCGGACGCCTCTCCACCGAGGCGGTCGGGTCGATGCAGGATCGGTTGCCGTTCTTCGCCGATCTGGACGCCGCGCAACGCGCAGGCGTCCAGATGCTGGTGCAGACCGCGCTGGTGAACTTCCTGGAATGGCTACAGGATCCCGATAGCGATATCCGGTTCAGCCTGGACGCCTTCCAAGTGATCCCGCAGGATCTGGCGCGGCGGTTGACGTTGCGCCAGACCGTGGACATGGTCCGTGTGGCCATGGAGTTCTTCGAACAATGGCTGCCCGCGCTCGCGCGCAATGATCGGCAGCTGGTCGCACTCACCGAGGCGGTATTGCGCTACGGGCGTGAGCTCGGATTCGCCGCCGCCTCGGTGTACGCGAGCGCCGCGGAATCCCGCGGCGCATGGGACACCCGCCTCGAAGCGCTGGTCGTGGACGCCGTCGTCCGCGGCGATACCGGTCCGGACATGCTGTCGCGGGCCGCGACCCTGAACTGGGACGCCACCGCACCGGCGACGGTGCTGGTCGGCACGCCACCGGGGGATCAGGGCGTCTCGATGGTCGGCGCGGTGCACACGATCGCCGCGCGGCACGGTCGCGCCGCGTTGGCCGTGGTCCAAGGTTCACGGCTGGTGATGGTGGTCAGCGGGAATCTGGGCGATACCTCTTATGCCTCCCCTTTTCTGGCGGATCTGCTGGCCGAGGTGTTCTCCGACGGTCCGGTGGTGATCGGCCCGACCATGCGCACCCTCGGCGCGGCGCATGCCAGCGCGGTGGAGGCGCTGGCCGGAATGGAGGCCGTTGTCGGCTGGCGCGGGGCCCCGCGACCGGTGCACGCTGCGGAATTGTTACCCGAGCGAGCTCTTTTGGGTGACCGAGCTGCAATCGACGCGTTGAACGAGTATCTTGTCCTACCATTGGCCGCCGCCGGATCGGCGTTGGCCGACACTCTCGAGGCCTATCTGGATTGCGGTGGAGCGGTCGAGACGTGCGCGCGTCAGCTGTACGTTCATCCAAATACCGTTCGCTACCGCCTTAAGCGGATAGCCGAGATAACGGGCCGTGATCCGATGAATCCGCGGGATGCGTACGTGCTCCAGATCGCCGCCACAGTGGGTCGTTTGACACGAACCCGTAACGAATCGTCAACTCCTACCCCAGAAGTCACTCAATTCCCGGTGAGTCACGAGGGCATGTAACAGATCCAGCGAATGGGTCGATCGAGACAACCCACATGCGCTTTTGTGGGACTCCCACAAAAGCGCTAGGCAAGGTTCATTCGCGTCGACATCTCCTGCGGCGTACCTCACAGTGTTTTCTTAGAGGTGTGATCGCGTTGTTCGCCCCTGGACAGGGGTCCCAGACACCCGGCATGCTCGCGCCTTGGCTCGACCTTCCCGGCGCGACTGATCGCCTCGCCATCTGGTCCAAGGCCTCCGGCCTGGATCTGGTTCGACTCGGCACCACCGCAACGGCGGAGGAGATCACCGATACTGCCGTTACCCAGCCGCTTGTCGTCGCCGCCGCACTGCTGGCCTTCGCGGAAATCGAGCCGGATGCCCTGCCGACCGATACAATCGTGGCCGGACATTCGGTCGGTGAACTCGCCGCCGCCGCGGTCGCCGGAGTCATCTCCGCCGACGATGCGGTGCGGCTGGCCGCAATCCGCGGTGCGGAGATGGCCAAAGCGTGTGCTCTCGAGCCGACCGGTATGTCCGCGGTGCTCGGTGGCGATGAGGCCGCCGTGCTCGCCCGGCTCGAAGAGCTCGAACTCGTCCCGGCCAACCGCAATGCCGCGGGTCAGATCGTGGCCGCCGGACGTTTGACGGCCCTCGCGGAACTCGCCGCCGATGCGCCCGAGAAGGCGCGGGTGCGTGCGCTGCCCGTGGCGGGCGCATTCCACACCGCGTTCATGGCCCCGGCCCAGGACGCGGTGACGGACGCCATATCCAAGATCACGCCGAACGAGCCGACCAGGACCCTGCTTTCGAACGTCGACGGCAAGCCGGTTACCTCCGGGGCCGATGCCGTCGCTAAGCTCGCGGCGCAGGTCACCCGGCCCGTCCGGTGGGACCTGTGCACCGAGACCGTCCGGCAAGCGGCGGTCTCGGCAGTGGCGGAGCTGCCGCCGGCGGGCACGCTCGTCGGCATTGCAAAACGGGAATTGAAAGGCACGCCAACACTGGCCCTGAAGACCCCCGAAGACCTCCCCGCGTTGGCCGGGCTCACCACTTCCGGTTAGCTTTCCCCCGCGACCGTGTAACCCAATACGCGATCGTGACCGAGCGGACGGTAACCATCGGCTCGCTCGATTCGAAAAACAACAGTGAAGCCCTACAAAGTAGATAAGAAGGGAGCCACGAAGTGGCCGCTCTGACCCAGGAACAAATCGTCGAGGAACTCGGCAAGATCATCGAAGAGGTGACCGGTATCGAGCCCTCCGAGGTAACGATCGAGAAGTCCTTTGTCGATGACCTGGACATCGACTCGCTGTCCATGGTCGAGATCGCGGTTCAGACCGAGGACAAGTACGGCGTGAAGATCCCGGACGAGGATCTGGCCAGCCTGAAGACGGTCGGCGACGCCGTCGGCTACATCCAGAAGCTCGAGGCCGAGAACGCTGACGCGGCCGCGGAGCTCAAGGCCAAGTTCGACGCCGAGTAGGGCCGACACCGTGACCACTCCTTCCACCTTGAACGGGAATTTCCCCAATGTCGTCGTCACGAGTATGGCGGCGACCACGTCGATCGCTGGTGATGTCGATGCGACGTGGAAGGGACTCCTCAACGGCGAGAGCGGCATCGACGTTCTCGAGGACCCCTTCGTCGAGGAGTACGACCTTCCGGTCCGCATCGGCGGTCACCTGAAGGTCCGGCCAGAGGCCCTGCTGAGCCGTGTCGAATGTCGGCGCATGGCCTACGTCGAGCAGCTCGCGACCGTACTCGGTCGCGAGGTCTGGCAGAACGCGGGCAGCCCCGAGGTCGACCCGGAGCGTCTGGGTGTGGCGATCGGTACCGGGCTCGGTGGCGGTGATGCGCTCATCGACTCGGTCGACAAGCTGAAGAACGGTGGCTATCGCAAGATTTCGCCGCTGGCTGTTCAGATGGTCATGCCGAATGGTCCGTCGGCCGTCGTCGGTCTCGAATTGAAGGCCAGGGCAGGAGTGGTCACTCCGGTCTCGGCATGCTCATCGGGCTCCGAGGCCATCGCCAATGCGTGGCGAATGATCGTCATGGGTGACGCCGATATGGTCGTCACTGGTGGCGTCGAGGGTTTCATCGACGCGGTGCCGATCGCGGCATTCACCATGATGCGTGCGATGAGTACCCGCAATGACAATCCGAAGGGCGCCTCGCGTCCGTTCGACAAGGATCGTGACGGTTTCGTCTTCGGTGAGGCCGGTGCGCTGATGGTCCTCGAGACCGAGGAGCACGCCAAGGCTCGTGGCGCGACGATCCACGCGCGCCTGCTCGGCGCCGGTATCACCTCCGATGGCTTCCACCTGGTCGCACCCGATCCCACGGGTGACGGTGCCGCCCGGGCGATGACCAGGGCGATGCAGACCGCGGGTCTGACCCCGAAGGACATCACCCATATCAATGCGCACGCGACCGCGACTCCCATCGGTGACACCGCCGAGGCGAACGCGATCAACAAGGCCGTGGGCAACCACGCTTCGGTGTACGCGCCGAAGTCGGCACTCGGGCACTCGATCGGCGCCGTCGGTGCGCTCGAATCGGTGCTCACCGTGCTCAGCATCCGCGACGGCCTCGTTCCGCCGACGCTGAACCTGGAGAACCAGGATCCGGAGATCGATCTGGATGTGGTGCACGGCGAGGCTCGCCGCCAGGAGATCGAGTACGCGATCAACAACTCGTTCGGTTTCGGTGGGCACAACGTCGCGCTCGCCTTCGGTCGGGCATAGCCGCACGGTATCTGATTTGGTCTGTGCGGAGCCCTCCGTAATACGCGCGCTGCCTCCTCCGGCTTGACCGCACAGACCGGGCAGACTGCACGACGATCCCCGGTGGGGTCGACCAACGCCGAAGTCGGTCGACCCCACCGGTGTTCGACATACGCAGCCGCGGGTAGCGGCGCATTTCCTTGAGGTGAGGAGAAACGCGATGACGATTGTGGCGCCCGCGTTCCGACCAGAAACTGCCACCGATCCGCGTGATCCGCTCGGGCGGCTCCAGCGCTTCTTCGATCCCGGAACCGTCCTACCGCTGCACCCGCGCGACAAGTCCGGTGTGCTCGCCGCGATCGGCGAGGTGGACGGTGTCCGCACGGTTGCCTACTGCTCCGACGCCACCGTTATGGGCGGCGCGATGGGTGTGGAGGGCTGCAAGCACATCGTCGACGCGATCGACACCGCCATCGATTCCGCCATTCCGGTGGTCGGCATCTGGCATTCCGGCGGCGCTCGCCTGGCCGAGGGGGTCGAGGCGTTGCACGCGGTCGGTCTGGTCTTCGAGGCCATGGTTCGCGCGTCCGGCCTGGTGCCGCAGATCTCGGTGGTGCTCGGCTTCGCGGCCGGTGGCGCCGCCTACGGTCCGGCGCTGACCGACATCGTGATCATGGCGCCCGAGGGCCGGGTCTTCGTGACCGGTCCCGATGTGGTGCGCAGTGTGACCGGTGAGCAGGTCGATATGGCCACCCTGGGCGGTCCGGAGACGCACGGCAAGAAGTCCGGTGTCACGCACATCGTCGCCGATGACGAGGCCGACGCGCTGCATCGTGGCAGGCGCCTGGTGTCGATGTTCGCAGAGCAGGGCGAATTCGATCTGGTCGCGGCCGCGCACGGTGATGTCGATCTGAAGGCGATGATGCCGGAATCGGCCAAGCGCGCCTATGACGTGAAGCCGATCGTCCACGAACTGCTCGACAACGTAGACGGTGAGTCCTCGTTCGAGGAGTTGCAGGGCGGTTACGCGCGCAGCATCGTCACCGGTCTGGGACGGCTCGGCGGGCGCACCGTGGGTGTGCTCGCCAATAATCCGATCCGCCTCGGTGGCTGCCTGAACTCCGAAAGTGCCGAGAAGGCTGCGCGTTTCGTGCGGTTGTGCGACGCGTTCGGCATTCCGCTGGTGGTGCTCACCGATGTGCCCGGGTACCTGCCCGGTGTCAGCATGGAGTGGGAGGGCGTGGTGCGGCGCGGCGCGAAGCTGCTGCACGCATTCGCCGAGGCCCGGGTGCCGCGGGTCACGCTGGTCACCCGCAAGATCTACGGTGGCGCCTACATCGCCATGAATGCCCGTTCGCTCGGTGCGACCGCGGTGTACGCCTGGCCCGGTTCCGAGGTCGCCGTGATGGGCGCCAAGGCCGCGGTCGGCATCCTGCACAAGAAGGCTCTCGCGGCCGCGCCGGAGGAAGAGCGTGAGGCGCTGCACGAGCGTTTGACGGTCGAACACGAGCGCATCGCCGGTGGTGTCGAGCGGGCCATCGCGATCGGTGTCGTGGACGAGGTCATCGACCCGGCCAAGACCCGCAGCACCATTGCCGCGGCATTGGCGGCGGCGCCGGTGCGCAAGAGTCACCACAAGAACATTCCGCTGTAAATCCATGGCAGAAGCGGGCTTCGGGATTTCCCGGGGCCCGGTTTCGTTCGTATTGTTCTGGATATCGAACCTGGGGTGACGGGCATACATCGATCGGGTTTCCGCGCGGCAATGTAGTTGAAACTTTGTTGATATGGATAGCTCGTACGTTGCGCGCATGAGCGTGACGATCGAATCCACCGCCGCGACCGACCCGGTGCGCAAACCGCCCTGGTATCGGTCGCTATTCCTGCAACTGCTGGTGGCGATCGTGGCCGGAATTCTGGTCGGCAAGCTGTGGCCCGGCTTCGGCGTGGATCTCAAACCGCTGGCCGACGGGTTCATCAAGCTGATCAAGATGGTGATCGCGCCGATCATCTTCTGCACGGTCGTGCTGGGCATTGCCCATGTCGGCGATATGAAAGCGGTGGGCAGAATCGGCGTGAAGGCGCTGATCTACTTCGAGGTGATCACCACCTTCGCACTGCTCTTCGGTTTGCTGGTCGGCAACCTGGTGCAGCCGGGTGCGGGCTTTCATGTCGACGCGCAGACCCTGGCGACCGGTGCCGAAAAGATCGCCAAGACCACCAAGAACGGCGAGCTGCCGCATACCGTCGATTTCTTGCTGAATATCATTCCAACATCGGTGATTTCGGCATTCGCGGAGAATGCGCTGCTGCAGGTGTTGTTCTTCGCGGTGCTGTTCGGCTTGGCGCTGGCGAAGTTCGGCGAGCACTGGGGGACGGCAGCCGGCCGCCGCGCCGTGCGTCCGCCCGCGGCGACGCGAGATCCGGTCGACCGCGTTACCGCCTCGGTCGGGCCGTGACGAGGCAGAATCCCAGGCATGACTCCCGGTGAGCCGGCCGCGCGCGACCGCAAACGGCACGGTAGGCACTACACGCCACCCGCCCTGGCGCGCTTTCTCGCGCAGCGGCTGCTCGAACATGCGCCGCTGCCGGCTGACGTCGGGGCGTCGGGAGCCGCTCATGCTGTGACGCCGGACGTGCGGGCTGCAGTGTCGGGACCTGGTCAGCAGGCGCGACGGGACGCGTTATCCCGGCCCGGGACGTCCGATGCAGGGGTGCGGGACACGACAGCCCTCGGCGCCGGGTTCCGTGCGCCGGGCGCGGGGGTGCTCCGGGTGCTCGATCCAGCCTGTGGGGACGGTGAGCTGCTGCTCGCGCTGAATCAGGTTGCGGGGGAGTTGGTGCCGGGGGTGCGGGTGGAATTGGTGGGATACGACCTGGATGCGGCCGGGGTGGCGGTTGCGCGGGAGCGGGCGGCGGCCGCGGGGGTCGCGATCGAGTGGCATATCGGGGATTTCCTGACCGAGTCCGCGGGGATCGCGGCGGGGTCGTTCGATGCGATCATCACCAATCCGCCGTATGTGCGGACTCAGCAGTTGGGTGGGCCGACCGCGCAGTTGCTGAGCAAGCAATTCGGGTTGCAGGGGCGGATCGATCTCACCCACCCGTTCGTCGCGGTCGCGCCGCGGCTGCTGCGGTCGGGTGGGGTGCTCGGGTTGCTGTGTGCCAATCGGTTTCTCACGACCAAGGCCGGTGCGAATATTCGCAGCCTGCTGCGCACCGAATTGGCTCCGGTCGAGCTGTACGACCTCGGTGATACGAAGTTGTTCGAGGCGGCGGTGCTGCCCGCGGTCACCATCGCCACCCGGACGGCAGCCCGCGCGGTCTGCCGCTATGTTTCGGCCTACGAGGTCGATACCGCCGAAATCGTCGGCGGAACAGATCTTTTCGAGGCGCTGGCGGCCGAACACAGTCACTGTGTCGAGCACGGCGGGCGCACGTTCGCGGTCGAGGTCGGTACGTTGGCGACGGGCGATCAGGCTGTGATCCGTGGGCCATCCGGCGATCGGACACCGGGTGATCGAGCAAACCGCAGCGATCCGGTGGTATCGGGCCAGGTAGTCGCCTGGCGGGTCGCCACTTCCGGTCGTGGTGACGATGGGGACGCGCCGGAAACCGTTGCCTGTGACGCGGACGCGCACAGCGGCGCGTGGCGAATGTCCCGGCCGGAGGTCGACAGGTGGTTGGCCGAGGTGGAGGCGGGGACCTGGCGGACCTTCGGCGCCGTGGGGCGGATTCGGGTGGGGATCAAGACAACTGCGGATCGGGTGTTCATTTCCGATCAATGGGCGCAGGTGCGGCCGCGGCCGGAGGGGGAGTTGCTATTCGATTTGATCACCCATCAGGATGTCGATCCGTGGCGGATCTCGCGTGAGCGCGACGTACAGGTGTTGTATCCGTACGACACAGCGCAACCCGCGCGGATGCCGGTTGACCTGCGAGAATTTCCCGGAGCCGCGGCATATTTGGAGTCGCATCGGGAGACGTTGGCAGGCCGGAAGTATCTGACCGACAGCGGCAGACAGTGGTTCGAGATCTGGGTGCCGCAGCGACCGCATCTGTGGCGGGTGCCGAAGGTGGTCTTCCCCGATATCAGCGAGCGGCCGCGATTCGCCCTGGATCGGTCCGGTGCGGTGGTGAACGGGGATTGCTATTGGATATCGCTGGCCGATCTCGGCGTGGATCGCGCCGCGGAGCGGTTGGCGTATTTGCTGATAGGCGTCGCGAATTCGGCTCTGGGCCTGCGGTTCTACGATGCGGTGTGCGGGAATCGGCTGTATTCGGGTCGGCGGCGGTGGATCACCCAGTATGTGTCGCGGCTGCCGCTGCCGGATCCGACCACGATGCGGGCCGGTGGCGTCGTCGAACTGGTGCGGGAATTCATCGACGACGGCAGGGAGCCCGACGCGAATGCGCTCCGCCTGCTCGATGAATGGGTGGCGGCCGCCTTCGGCATCCGGATGTTCGAAATGCGCTGAGTTATGCGGTGGCTCGGACACCGACCATCGGCAGCAACGTGCGTCGCGCGAAATCCCGACCGGCCGCCACATCATCGATCGGAATGAGCCCGTCGGGCGTCAATGCCAGCGACAGTGCCAGCCGCGCCATGATCTCGGCAACGAGTTCGAAGTCGAAGTCGTCATCCGCACCGCTGCGGAGTTCCCGCAGTTTCTCCGCCAGATAGGTGCGCCCGACCGCGATGATCGGTCCGGCCTCGGTAGTCAATCGGGGCAGGATGAGATCGGGTTCGGTGCGCAGCAGCCGCCGCAACAGTTCGTTGCCCGCGATCTCGGTGATGACCGCGACGAAGATCTCGATCAGCTGTTCCTCGACGCCGTCGACCTTCTGCACCCGCTTATCGATTTCGGCGACGAAACGCTGCGCCTCGCGCACGCTGACCGCCTCGACCAGATCGTTCTTCGATTCGAAGCGGCGATACAGGGTGGCCGGGCTGATTCCGGCGCGCCGGGCGATCTCACCCATGCTGGTGCGTTTGATGCCGAAGTCCAGGAACGCCGACAGCGCGCTCTCCAGCAGCTTCTCACCGTCGCTGACGGGCTTTTCCAGAATGCGCTGGAGAATGGGCGGAACGGTGGGCATCGAAGCTCCAGTCGAATCGGCTCGGGACGCCGATGGTGTCTGGGCGTCGCGACGCTGCGGGTGCGTGCCGTTCATTATTTCACCGGGTCGCGGCGGTTCGACCGCGGATCGGCATCAGAGCTCGACCGACGACAGGCGCAAGCGCGACTATGTGCGCGGCAGATCCAGTTCCGCCATCTCCTTTTCGATCGCATTGGCGGCGAAATCCACCCCGCTGGAGCGCAACTCGTGCACTCGCCGCTGTAGCGCCTCGATCCCGCCCGGCTGGGCCGCGATATCGGCCACGCTGATCCGCCCCGACGGCCGGTGCATACTCTGCTGCACGTACGCCATCGTGTTACCTCCTGCCTGCACGCTCTGCGGCCACCATCCGGTGGGCTCGCCCTCCGCGCTACAGGCCACTCGACAGCTGTGTCGGCGGGAGACCCCGGGATACCGGGCACGCTGGCAGAATGCTATCAGCGATTTAGTTTGGTCAATTGATCTGTGTGTTCTGTCTCACACCTGTTTCGCGTCTCGGTGGTTGGCCATGTTGTGTAGGTACACAGCGCTGTTGAGTCGGATGCCGTCCTGCTGGGCCTCGCTCAACTCGCGCCGCACCGTGCCGGGCACCCCCGCGACGAGCGAGCCGGGCGGAATCTGCGCACCCGCCGGAATCAGGGCATTGGCGGCGATCAGACTGCCCGCGCCGATGACCGCGCCATTGAGCACCGTGGCCCCCATGCCGACGAGCACATCGTCGCCGACGGTGCAGCCGTGCAGGATCGCATTGTGTCCCACCGAAACTCCGGTGCCGACGGTGAGTGGGAAGCCGGGGTCGGCGTGCAGTACGCAGCCGTCCTGAATATTGGTGCGCGCGCCGATGCTGATCGCCTCGAGGTCACCGCGCAGAACCGCGCTGTACCAGATGCTCACCTCGGCGGCGAGTCGCACGCGTCCGATGACGGTGGCGTTCGGTGCGATCCACGCGGTCTCGTCGATTTCGGGCGTATGTCCGCTTACCTCGATCCTCATGCGGAAAACATAAGGGACCGAAAGCGGCGGAGTCGGCGGGGTGGACGAACGCAGCCGGCTCCGCGCTACTGCGCCGGGACCGGCGTGCCCGAGAACAGCGCGCGGTGCGCGGCCGGGCTGGTGCCGAGGATGCGGTGGAAGTGGTGGCGCAGGCTGACCGCGGTGCCGAAGCCGGTCTCGGCGGCAATGCGATCCATGGTGTCGGTGGTGGATTCCAGGAGCAGCCGGGCGCGGTCGGCGCGTTGCTGCAGCAACCATTGCTGTGGACTGTTTCCGGTGCGTTCGCGGAAGCGGCGGGTGAAGGTGCGTCGCGACATGAGCGCGATGCGAGCCCAATTGTCCAGGTCGATCGGTTCGCCGAGATTCGTTCGCGCCCAGACCATTGCGCGTTCGATCGGATCGTCGTCGGCGGCTGCTGGTACGGCGACCGGTATGTACTGAGCCTGGGAGCCGCTGCGGTGCGGGGCGGTCACGAGCGACCTGGCCAGTTCGGTGGCGGCCCGGCTGCCGAGGTCGTCGCGGACCAGGTGCAGGCAGCAGTCGAGGGCGGCGGCGACGCCCGCGGAGGTGACGATATCGCCGAGGTCGGTCCAGAGGGTGTCGGCGCGGACCCGGACCTTCGGATAAGTCGCGGCCAAATCGGCGGCCGCGGCCCAGTGGGTGGTGATTTCCCGACCGTCCGCCAGACCGCTCGCCGCCACCGCGAAGGAACCCAGGCACAGGCCGACGATCCGGGCGCCCCTGGCGTGAGCTCGATGCAGTGCGTCGCGCAGTTCGGCCGAGATGCCCATATCGCGCTGCCAGCTCGGGATCACCACCATGTCGGCGCGCTCGAAGGCGTCGAGTCCGGTCTGCACGACGATGTCGAAACCGGCCGGGGTCCGCAGCGTGCCGGGGTTTTCCGCGCACACCTCGACGCGATAGTCGGGTGTGCCCTCGGTGCCGACCCGGCCGAAGACCAGCGTCGGTACCGACAGATGGAAGGGGATGACCCCGTCGAAGGCCAGGGCGGCGACGGAACGCATGGCCCGATCTTATCGCTAAGGGGCTCGCGGGCCACTATTGGCCGAATATCGGGACGATAAGTATTGATCTCATGACCGAGACGATTGCACGCACCACCATCGAGGCCCTGCACATCGGCGGGCCCACCCTGCGCTTCCGGTACGGCACCCTGACTTGGCTGACCGACCCCACCTTCGACGGTCCGGGTGATTACCCCGGCCCGATCACGCTGCACAAGCTCACCGGCCCCGCTGTTTCGGTGGACCAGGTGGGGCCGGTGGACGTCGTGCTGCTGTCGCACGACCAGCACGACGACAATTTGGATCACTCCGGCCGGGAATTCCTCTCGACCGTGCCGACCGTCTTGTCGACGCCGGATGCGGCCGATCGCATCGAAGGTGTTCGGGGACTGGCGAATTGGGAGACGGTCACGTTGGGTGACGTGCGTGTGACGGCTGTGCCCGCGCGGCACGGGCCCGAGGGGTGCGAGTCGCAGACCGGTGTGGTCACCGGGTTCGTATTGCAGGCCGAGGGGCTGCCGACCGTGTATGTATCCGGTGACAATGCCTCGGTCGAGGTCGTCGAGCAGATCGTGGCGCGGATCGGCCGGATCGATATCGCGATCCTGTTCGCCGGTGCCGCGAATGTCGGCCGGTTCGGCGATATCGATCTCACCCTGAACGCCCGTACCGCGGTGCAGGCCGCCGAGGTGTTGGGTGATGCGGTGATCGTGCCGGTGCATGCCGAGGGCTGGGCGCATTTCAGTGAGACGCTCGAGCGCCTGGAGCGGAATTTCGGGTACGCGGGGCGGGGCGCGCAGCTGCGCATTCCGAAGCGGGGTGAGACGTTCACCGTGTGAGCGCCCCGGAAAACCAGCGGTGCGCTCAGCGCGGCGGTCATGGCGCCGGGAACGTCGGTGGTCCACGATGGCGGTATGAGGATCGCAGTTCCGCGGGAGGTCAAGGAGCAGGAGTTTCGAGTGGCGCTGACCCCGGCCGGTGCCGGGGAACTGGTGCGGCACGGGCACGAGGTGCTGATCCAGGCCGGTGCGGGGGTGGGGTCCGGATTTTCGGATGCGGATTATGTTGCCGCGGGTGCCCGCATGGTGCCCGCCGCCGAGCAGGTGTGGTGGGAGGGCGAGTTGGTTCTGAAGGTCAAGGAGCCGATGGCCCTGGAGTATCCGCGGCTTCGGCGGGAGCAGGTGCTGTTCACCTATCTGCATCTGGCCGCGTCGCGCGAGTGCACCGATGCGATTCTGCGGTCCGGAATCACCGCGATCGCCTATGAGACGGTGCGGGCGGCGGATGGGTCGCTACCGCTGCTCGCACCGATGAGCGAGGTCGCGGGCAAGCTCGGCCCACAGGTCGGCGCGTATCACATGATGGCGCCGCTCGGCGGTGCCGGGCTATTGCTCGGCGGAGTGCCTGGGGTGCTTCCGGCCGATGTGGTGGTGCTCGGCGGTGGTGTCGCGGGGACGAACGCGGCCACGGTCGCGGCCGGGATGGGTGCGAAAGTTACTGTGCTGGATACGAATTTGACGCGACTGCGCGAGCTCGACGCGCGGTTCGAAGGGCGTATCTCGACGGTGGCCTCGAATACGGTCGAGGTCGAACGGGCCGTGCTGACGGCAGATCTCGTCATCGGTTCGGTGCTGGTGCCCGGCGCGCGGGCGCCGAAGCTGGTGTCCGAGGAACTGGTTGGCGGTATGCGGCCGGGGTCGGTGCTGGTGGATATCGCCATCGATCAGGGCGGGTGCTTCGCTGGTTCACATCCGACGACGCATGCGAATCCCACTTTCCGCGTGGCTGGTTCGCTGTACTACTGCGTGGCGAATATGCCGGGTGCGGTGCCGCACACCGCGACCGTCGCGCTCACCAATGCCACGCTGCCGTATGTGCGTGCGATCGCCGACCACGGGTGGCGGGAGGCGTGCACGGTGTACCCCGATCTCGCCCACGGGGTCACTGCGGACAAAGGGCGGCTGTTGTCGGCGGAGGTTGCGGCGGCACACGGATATTCGATGCCCGAGCCGGTTGGGTTGGCAGGCTGAGGTGGTGCGATGGTGGTTCCGCGGACGCGCGACGAGAAGGTCGAACGCGGTGACTGCGGAATACCTGCGGCGGGTAGTAGTGATCGCATTACTGCTGGTGCTGTTGCCGTCGGTCGGTACGGCGGTTGCGGCACCGGCACATGGCGTCGATCCGGCGGACGTAGATCGGTATATGTCCGAATACCTTTCCCGGACACGGTTGCCGGGGGCTTCGATCGCCATTACCCATGGCGATCGAGTGGTGTATGTCGCGGGCTACGGTCACGATTCGAGTGGTGCGGCGATCAGCGCGACGTCGCGCATGCCGATCGCTTCGGTGAGCAAGTCCATGACGGCGTTGGCCGTGCTGCAGTTGGTCGATGCGGGCAAGGTTCGGCTCGACGCGCCGGTGCGTGACTACCTCGGCGACTTTCGGTTGGCCGATTCGCGCGGTGATCGGATCACCGTGCGGGAGTTGTTGAATCAGACGTCGGGAATGTCGGATACCGCATTTCCCGATCTGCGGCGGCCGCAGGCGGATTCACTGGCCGGGGCGGTCGAGCGGCTACACGCGGCGGAACTGGCCGCCGATCCGGGGACGGAATTCCACTATCACAACCCGAACTACCAGGTGGCCGCTCGGCTGGTGGAGGTGGTCAGCGGGGAACCGTTCGCCGACTATATGCGGCGAAATGTATTCGGGCCCATCGGCATGCGCGACAGCTCGACGGTGGATTCGCCACGCGAGGCCGAGGATGTGACGCACGGATACATTCGGGCATACGGTATCGCGATACCGGTTGCCGAGCCCGATTGGTTCGTCGGTGGTAGCCATGGCGTGATCACCACGGCCGCCGACCTGGCCGCGTGGCTGATCACACAGAACAACGGTGGTGTGGCACCGGATGGGCACCGGGTGGTGTCCGCGGCGGCGGTGACCGAGATGCACACACCTTCGGGAGTCGGTGACGACGAGTACGGAATGGGTTGGCAGCGCGAACACTCCGATCAGATCGTGCACTACGGTGACTGGTTCACCTACACCGCCGCACAGGTCCTGGTGCCCGACACGGGATACGGGATCGCTGTCACAACCGATACCGGCATGGCGCTCGAGGACGATCCCAGGATCATCGCGCAGGGCTTGGTCGAGCTGACTCGGGGCGAGTCACCGGACGTGCACCGCCCGTGGGGGATCTACGCCGACTGGGGCATGGCACTGCTGACGCTGGCGACTCTCGTTCTCGGTGTGCTCTGCCTGGTGCGATCGCGCCGCTGGGCCGATCGGCAGACCGCCCGGCCCAGCTGGCTGATCGCCCTGCGCCAATCGCCCTATCTCGCACCGATCCCGATCCTCATCGCGCTACCACAGCTCGCCGGTCTGGTCTTCCGCGGCCGGGCCCCGACTTTCCTCCAGGTGACCTACGTCTGGCCTGGTCTCGTCGTATTCCTCGGCATTGCCGCGTTGGCGGGCGCGGGTGTTCTTCTCGCTCGCGGGGTCCGGCTCATCATGCTGCGGCGCAATCGATCCGGGACTGATATCGAGCGAGAAGCGCCCGTGGACCGAGCACCCGCCTAGCCGACAGCGGTTATTCGGCGTTCGGGCCGAGGTACCAGTCGGGGGCGCCTTCGGTGGGGAGGTCGTGCAGCTTGTCCGGATTGCGGACGACATTGATGGCGACGATGCGGCCGCTGTCGATGGTGAAGGAGAAGACGCCGGTGTGGGTTCCGTCGAAGACGACCAGACCGGGCGCGCCGTTGACCAGGACCGCGCGGCCCCAGGCGCCCGCCGCGGACGGCGCGTGGTACCAGCCGAGCAGCATCTTCGCGATGAGCTCGGCGCCGCGCACGGGCTGGCGGATCGCGGGGACCTTGCCGCCGCCGTCGGCGGTCAGGCTGACATCGGCGTCGAGCACGCCGAGCAGCGCGCTCAGATCACCCGAGCGCCAGGCGACCGCGAAGGCCGAGACAACCTTCTCCTGTTCGTCGGGTGAGGCGGGGAAGCGGGGCGTGCCGTCCTCGACGCGCTTGCGTGCGCGCGAGGCGAGCTGGCGCACGGCCGCAGGCGTACGCCCGACGACCTCGGCGACCTCGGGACCGCTCATACCGAACACATCCTGCAGCACGAATGCGGTGCGCTCGGCGGGCGAGAGGGATTCCAGCACGACCAGCAGCGCCGTGGTGACGCGCTCGTCCTGGGTGATCCGGTCGGCCGGATCGTCCCAGGTGGTGACCTCGGGTTCCGGCAACCATTCACCGACATACTGCTCGCGCCGGGCGCGGGCCGAACCGAGCTGATCGAGGGCCAGCCGCCCGGTGACCGTGGAAAGCCAGGCCCGCAGATTCTCGATCTCGCCGGCGGTCCCGGCCTCGTACTGGCGCTGCAGCCGTAGCCACGCCTCCTGCACCACGTCGTCGGCATCGGTGAGACTGCCCAGCGTGCTGTAGGCGAGCCTGCGCAGATACGGCCGGTGCTCCTCGAAACGCCGAGCCAACTCGGCCTGGTCGATGGGTTCGCAGGAGTGGTCTGCAGTCACTGGTCTCGCCGTTCGGTCGTACGGCCCCGTCAGGGGCGAGCTTATGCGTCGTCACCCTGATGACGACGTGGGGCAGGCGAGTGTGACATCACCGCTGTCCGGGCGCGTTGGCGGGTCGAGCAGCGATCGACTGGCAGCGCAGCGCTACCTGGACAATTCCGCGTTCGGCACCGAGGGCGCACAGTGGGATCGGTCGTGAGGCCATACGAGCAGTACGCATCGGTTGCGGATGCGAGCGTGGGCATGGGCATGGGCATGGGTGGGAGGTGGCGACGGGCTACCCTCGCCGAGTGCGAACGGGGACTTCTACGGCGGCCGGGCTGTTGCTCGGGTTCGCCCTCGACCGGGTATTCGGTGATCCACGCCGGTGGCATCCGGTGGCCGGATTCGGTACGGCGGCAAGTGCGCTGGAGCGGGTTACCTATGCCGATCGGCGTTCGGCGGGAGTCGCGCACGAACTTGTGTTGGTCGGTGCGACAACGGCGTTCGGCTTCGGGCTGCGGCGCGGTGGGGTAGTTGCGACCGCGCTGGCGACCTGGACGGTGCTGGGCGGGCGCAGCCTCGTGCGCGCTGGACGGGAGATGGCCGACCGGCTCGAGTCCGGTGATGTGGCGGGTGCGCGAGCGCTGCTGCCTTCGCTGTGCGGACGAGATCCGGAGGTGCTCGATGCGGACGGATTGGCCCGTGCCGCATTGGAATCCATTGCCGAGAACACCTCTGACGCGACGGTCGCGCCGCTGGTGTGGGGTGCGATCGCCGGGACACCGGGCTTGCTCGGGTATCGCGCGATCAACACGCTGGACGCGATGATCGGCTACCGCAACGAGCGGTACCTCCGCTTCGGTTGGGCCGCCGCTCGTGTCGACGATCTGGCGAATCTGTTGCCCGCGCGCGTCACCGGCATGCTCACCGCCGTCCTGGCCTCTACCGTGGGCGGTCATCCCGCCGACGTGCTGCACACGTGGCGACGAGATGCGGCCGAACACCCCAGCCCGAATGCCGGGGTCGTCGAGGCCGCGATGGCCGGTGCGCTCGGTGTGCGCCTCGGCGGGCGGACTCAGTACCGCCATGGCGTCGAACTGCGTCCCAGCCTCGGCGACGGCCCTGCGCCCCAGGTGGCAGATCTTCGTCGCGCTGTACGCTTGTCGGAGGCTATCCAGGTCGGGGCGGTCCTGACCGCTGCGCTCTGGGCAGAGTTCCACGTCGCTGACTCGGCTCGCTCCGTGCCCTTTCGCTCGGCGAAATCGGCCTCGAGAAGTCCTCGGCCGGCCGACCGAGGATCCGCTCCCGGGACCTTGTCTCAGCCGTGCGCGGCTAGTGCTCAGCGAGAACCGCCGTAGCGGTCGGCAAGGCGTTGCTCGTTGCTGGATGCCGGTGCAGGGGTTGGGGTTTCGGCTGGGGCGGGTTGCGGGGTAGCGGTGGTCTTTCCCTTGCGGCGCTCGCGGATCTCGGCGTAGACGAAGTAGCCGAGGCCGAGGGGAGCCATGATGCCGAAGGCCAGCCATTGCAGGCCGTAGGAGAGGTAGGGGCCCGCGTCGAGTTGCGGGAGGGGAGTGGGGGTGAAGGCGCCGGGCTGGTCTTCGCTGAGCTGCAGGTAGCCACCGCGTTCGCCGGTGGGGATCACGGTGAGGGGCAGCTGCAGGACGCTCATCTCCTGTGTGGTGTCCACCGAATACACCTGGCGGTAGCCGTCCTGGACCATCGGGTCCTTACCCGGGGTAACGCCCTCGGACATCCGGATTCGCGCCTCGACCTTCTGCGGCCCGGCGGGCGGGTCCGGAATCTGCGGTGGCCGGGAGCCGTCGACGGCCGCGACGAGACCGCGATCGATCAACAGGATGTGTCCGTCGCCGAGTTTGAAGGTGGCCAGCACCGAGTAGCCCGGTGCGCCGTCCAGGTGGCGCAGGCGAACCAGCACGGTCGAGTTCGGCATATAACTGCCGGTCGCCGTGACACGTCGCCATTCAGCGTGCGAATCGGTGCTCTGGTCGTCCAGCAAAGTGGCTATGTCGATCGGGGCGGCGTCCACCGAATCGGCGATCAGTTGGTTGCGGTGCGATGTGGTGGTGTTCTTGCCGAGCTGCCACGGTGCGAGCACGGTGAAGCAGAGGTAGGCGAAGGCCGCCACGAGCACGGCCAGGATCAGCCAGCTCGGGCGCAGTAGGAAGGTCAGTCGGCGCATCACAAGCGTCCGTCGGGGACGGCTTCGTAAGAAACCGATTGGTTCGATTTGCGTGGCTCTTCGACAGCGAGGGAGCCGTCCGTGGATGCGACGACGTCTCGGGCTGCGTCGACTGTGAGGCTGCGAACGGATGCGTCGGAGTGGGCCGAGCGGGTGCCATCGCTCGGGTCCGCGGTTCGGCTCGTGTCGCCGGTGCGCGCGGCGAGGGTGGCACGAACCCAGTCCAACAGCCCAGGGATGGCGGCCGCGATCTGATCGTGGACCAGGTCGAAGTCGGCGGTGCCGCCGTAGTACGGGTCGGGGACGTCGAGGGCGTCGGCAGCGGGGTCGAAGCTGCGGAGTAGGCGGCGGCGATCCGATGGGATGCCGAGGGTGGCGAGGCGGCGTTCGTGGCCGGCGTCGAGGGCGACCAGTAGGTCGGCGTCGCGGTGCTGGTTGCCGAATTTCGCGGCGACGTGGCCGGTCGGATAGCCGTGGCGGAGCAGGGTGGCATCGGTGCGGGCGTCGGCGTCCGCTCCGGCATGCCAGCCGTCGGTGCCCGCACTGCTGACCCGCACCCGGTCGGCGAGCCCCTCGCGGTACAGGTGCACCGCGAACATCTTCTCCGCCATCGGCGATCGACAAATGTTGCCGGTACAGACGAACGACACATGCAACTCACCCACGACAGCCATTCTGGCCGGTGGTCCCGATGGACCGCCACGTAGGGTGATTTCTCGTGTCAGCGGAGAGTGTCGATCACGCGAAATTGCGTCATCACGGTGACGTCGACGCGCGCCCCGGCATGCTCGATTTCGCGGTGAATGTGCAGGGCAGTGCGCCGCCGGACTGGTTGCGGAACCGACTGGCCGCGCGACTCGGCGACCTCGGCAGATATCCGAGCGCGGCCGACGAACTGGCCGCGCGCGCCGCGGTGGCGGCTCGCCACGGATGCAGCACCGACGAGGTGTTGCTGCTGGCGGGCGCGGCCGAGGGTTTCGCGATGCTGCCTCGACTCGCTCCGCGACTGGCTGCCGTGCTGCACCCCTCGTTCACCGAACCCGAACTGGCGCTGCGCGAGGCCGATATCCCGGTGACCCGCGTCGTACTCGAGCCGCCGTACAGCCTCGATCCGGTACTCGTCCCCACCGCGGCCGACCTGGTAGTGCTCGGCAACCCGACCAATCCCACCTCGGTCCTGCACCCCGCCGACACCATCCGTGCGCTGCGCCGACCGGGTCGGATCATCGTGGTCGACGAGGCCTTCGCCGATGCGATTCCCGGCGAACCTCAGTCACTGGCCGCTGCCGCCACCCCGGACATCCTCGTCCTGCGCAGCCTCACCAAAACTTGGGCCTTGGCGGGCCTGCGCTGCGGCTACTTCCTCGGCGCCCCCGACCTGCTGGCCCGCCTGAATCACGGCCGCGCGCACTGGCCGCTCGGCGCGCTGCAACTGGAAGCGATCATCGCGACCGCCGAGCCGGACGCGGTCGCCGCGGCACAACAGCGAGCACACACGATCGCCGCCGAACGCGGCTCGATGATCGAACGACTGACGGCTCTGGGCATACACGTACACGCCCCCGCCGCCGGGCCATTCCTGCTGCTGCGCGTGCCGGACGGTGAGCTCCTGCGCAAGCATCTGGCAGATCAGGGAATCGCGGTCCGCCGCGCGGACACCTTCCCGGGCCTCGGAGTGGATTACCTGCGCGTCGCGGTCCGCGGTCCCGCCGAGGTCGATCGTTTGGTAGCCGGAATCCGTGCGGCAGGACTTTGATGTCGGCCCTGACGGATTGTCTTTCTGTACGTCCGCGCCGTGCGTGCGGTGCGAGCGAACCGGATCGGGCGCTGGTCTCGGGCCGTCAGGCGTCGGCAGGTGATCTTGATGCGGGCGGAAATCGGGATATGGAGGTAGGCGGATGGTGACGACGCTGGCGGAACTCATCGGGGTGCTCGACGCGGCATATCCGCCGAAGTTGGCGGAGTCGTGGGATTCGGTGGGGTTGGTGTGCGGTGACCCCGGTGATGAGGTGACTCGGGTGCTGTTCGCGGTGGATGCCACTGCCGCCGTGGTGGATGAGGCGATCGATTGGCGGGCGCAGGCTTTGGTGGTGCACCATCCGCTGCTGTTGCGCGGGGTCGACACCGTCGCCGCCGATACGCCCAAAGGTGCTCTGCTGCATCGGCTCATCCGGTCCGGGTGTGCGTTGTTCGCGGCGCATACCAATGCGGATTCCGCTGATCCAGGAGTTTCCGATGCGCTGGCCGAGACGCTCGGTCTCACCGTCACCGGACCTTTGGATTCGAAACCGCGAGCCGCCGTGGACAATTGGGTGGTCCAGGTGCCACGTTCGCATGCGGATGCGGTGCTGGCCGCGCTGTTCGCAGCCGGTGCCGGTGGCAGCGGAGCCTATCGGGACTGTGCTTTGCGGGTGCCGGGAGTCGGGCAGTTTCGTCCGATGACAGGGGCGAATCCGGCGATCGGCGCGATCGGGGAGTTGCAGCAGGTCGACGAGGACCGCCTCGAAGTAATCGCACCGCCCTCGGCGCGCGCCGCAGTGCTGGCGGCGCTGCGTTCGGCTCATCCCTACGAGGATCCCGCCTATCACGTCACCGAGCGCGCGGCGTTGCCGTCCGGGCTCGGCATCGGTCGAGTCGGCACCCTGCCCGAACCGGAGTCCTTGCGCGAGTTCACCGCTCGGGTCGCCGCCGCGTTGCCAGCCACCACCTGGGGCGTCCGTGCGGCCGGTGACCCGGACCGCATGATCAAGACGGTCGCGGTGTGCGGCGGCGCGGGCGACTCCTATCTGAAGACGGTCGCACGCCTCGGTGTCGACGCCTACGTCACCTCCGACCTGCGCCACCACCCGGTCGACGAACACCTGCGCGGCGGCGGCCCCGCCGTGATCGATGCCGCCCACTGGGCCACCGAATTCCCTTGGTGCGCACAGGCGCAGAAAGCAGTCCGAACCGCCCTGCCCGACCTCGACACCCGCATCTGCACGCTGCGCACCGACCCCTGGACGATCGCCGCCCCGTAATCCGATACCGAACCATCCAGTGCCCCGGCGTGTTCGGGGCGTGTTGCCGGACTTGGTATGTGGTTCAGGTGAGTTGACGCGCCCGCTCGGGGTACAACTACCGCATGAACTACCCGGTGGACTTCGGGATCGTGCAGATCGGTCTCATGCTGATCATCCTGGTCGCGGTCGCGTTGCTGATATCGGCGCTCGTCATGGTGCGCAAGGTCGGATTGCGGGTTTTGCTCGGGCGCGGCGCGGGCGGACTAGCGCTGCTGGTCGTCGCGGTACTGCTGCTGTGGGTGATCACGCTCGTGCAGACATTCCTCGGACTGAGCGGGGAGGTCAAGGCCGCGCACGTGGTGGTGAATCAGGTTGCGGGCCAAGACCACCGGCTGGAGGTCGACCTCACCCTCTACGGCGACGAACATCATCCCGACAAGCACGAGAAATATCAGGTCGAGGGTGACCTGTGGGTGCTGCAGGCAAATATCGTCGAATTGAAGCCCTGGGTGAACGCCCTCGGCTTCCACTCCGGCTACAAGGTCACCCGCCTCTACGGCCAACGTCTCGACGGCGTCGCAACCACCCAGAACCAGATCTTCGTCAACGGCGACGACCAGGACTTCTTCAACGATATGCGCAACCACAAATGGTGGACCGACCCCATCGTCCGCTCCGCTTACGGCAATGCCGTAATCGCCACCCCCGGCACCTACGACGTCTTCATCTCCCGCGACGCCATCAAGACCCGCGCCCCCGGCAGCTGACTGAGCTAGCTATCACCGTGGCGATCGGCTGATCGCATCTCGCCCGCACCCGGCGCGCCGAGAGCATGCACGACGCGGGTCGGGGCATGTTCACCGCATCCCCGCCCCGCCTCTCGTCCACGCACTTCACCGCCACTGGTCGTGGCCTGGACCGGATCACCCACCATCCGGGGTACGGTTGAAGACTGGCATCGCCACCTCGCGTGCCCCCATCCGTCCACAGCGTCCAGGAGTTTGTCCGCGTTGAATGTCGAACCACCTGTCCAGGCCAAGCTGCTCCAGCTCGCCGCCGTCGACGCCGAACTGACGCGGATCGCGCATCGGCGCACCGTGCTGCCCGAGCAGCAGGAGGTGGCGCGGCTCGAGGGTGAGCGGAATGCGCACAAGGATGCGGCGGTAGCGGTCGAGATCATGCTCGACGATCTCGACCGTGATATCCGCAAGCTGGAGGGCGAGGTCGACGCGGTGCGCAAACGCGAGGAGCGCGACCGCGGCATGCTGACCGCCGGTTCGGTGGGCGCCAAACAGCTGTCGGAAATTCAGCACGAGCTGGGCAGCCTGGAGCGACGCCGTTCGGTGCTCGAGGACGAGTTGCTCGAGGTGATGGAGCGCCGCGAGGCGTCGGCATCCGATCATGATCACGCGGGTGCACGGCTCAGCAAAACCGAGCAGGAGCTGGCCGATGCGCAGCGCCTGCGCGACGAGGCGCTGGCGGATCTCGATGTGGCGCAGGGCCGTTGCGATTCCGACCGCAAGGATCTGGTCGCGCTGTTCCCGGGCGAACTGCTGAGCATCTATGACCGGCAGCGCACCCAGCACGGCGTCGGCGCCGCGCTGCTGCAGGCCCGCCGGTGCGGCGCGTGCCGGATCGAACTGGACCGCGGTGAGATCGCGCGGATCGCCAAGACCGCACCGGATGTGATCATGCGGTGTCCGGAGTGCGGTGCGGTCCTGGTGCGCACCAAAGAGTCGGGTTTGTGAGGTTTCCGGGGCGGGTATCAGTACTCGCGTCGGTCCACTCCCAGCGACGGATGGTCGGCTGTCGAGGAGGACGAGGGAAACAATGACCGAGCACGAGGTGATCGTCGAGGCCGATGGCGGTTCCCGGGGCAATCCGGGGCCGGCTGGTTACGGCGCGGTCGTCTTCGGTGCCGATCACATCCGCATTCTCGCCGAGCGCAGGGAATACGTCGGTATCACCACCAATAATGTCGCCGAATACCGTGGGCTCATCGCGGGTTTGGAGGCGGCGGCGGAGTTGGGCGCGCGCCTGGTGTCGGTGCGGATGGATTCCAAGCTGGTGGTCGAGCAGATGTCCGGGCGCTGGAAGGTCAAGCACGCGTCCATGATTCCGCTGGCCGACCGGGCACGCAGGCTCGTCGCCGGCTTCGACAGTGTGACGTTCACCTGGATTCCGCGCGCCGAGAACTCCCATGCCGACCGGCTGGCGAACGAGGCGATGGATGACGCCACGCTGATCGGCGAGGTGCACGCCGCCGAGCGGCAGTTGCTCGACGCGGGCGCGGCCGCCGCCACCCTGGCGGAAGAGGTGCGCGAGGCCGAAGAACAGCTGCTCGGCTGGACCGACGAGCCGCAGAACTCCGCGCGCGGCGTCGAAGAGCACTTGCCGAGTCGGATCGATGCGGCCCGGGATGCGCAGTCGACCGCATCGAATACCCGAGCCGCCGAAAACCCGCCCGCCTGGACCGGCGCGACGGGCCGCCCGACTCGGTTGCTCCTGCTGCGCCACGGCCAAACGGCCCTCTCGATACAGCGCCGTTACTCCGGCCGCGGCAACCCGCCCCTTACCGACCTCGGCCGTGAACAGGCCGCCCGCGCCGCGAAAATGCTCGCCGCGAAGGGTGGCATCGCCGCCGTGGTCACCTCCCCGCTCGGCCGGGCCCGCGAGACCGCCGAAGCCGCCGCGACCGCACTCGATATCCCGGTGCGCGTCCTCGACGGCCTCACCGAAACCGACTTCGGCGACTGGGAGGGTCTCACCTTCCAGGAAGCGGCACAACGCGATCCGCAACTACACGCCCGCTGGCTCGGTGATCCCTCGACTCCGGCGCCGAACGGCGAGAGTTTCGACCAGGTGCGCGAACGAGTCGAGGCGGCGCGGCGCGATCTGCTCGCCCTGTATCCCGGCCAGAACATCGTGGTGGTCAGCCATGTGACCCCCATCAAGACGTTGCTGCAGTTGGCGCTCGGCGTCGGTCCGTCGCTGCTGTATCGCCTGCACTTGGACCTGGCGTCGCTATCGATCGCGGAGTTCTATCCGGACGGCGGTTCGTCGGTTCGGTTGGTCAACGACACCTCCTACCTCTGAGGAAGTTGGGCATCGGACCGAACCCGAATCTTTTCGCGAACCGTGAATTATGGCGCATCGCAATGGATTCGGCCTCTCGAAACGACCCGTTTGGGTTGAATCTCACACGGTAACGTTTCAGACACGGTAATAGCGGTAGGCTTCGGATCGGTCAGGCACAGGCATCCCGCCCCGCCTGTCTGGTCGGGGACAACGAAGGTCTTCGAACAGTGCTACTCGGGGGGATGAGAGCTGACGAGCAGCGTTGCTCGGTGGTCGCTTCGAACGATGAAGTAGTCCTGTGCGGTCGAATGATTCGATGGAAGCGCAGGTTCGAATGAGTAGTCCGATCAAGGTTATCGTGCTCGGTGCGGGGATCGGAGGGCTCACCACCGCCGCCGCATTGCGACAGGCGGGCTTCGCGGTCGAACTCTACGAGGCCGCTCCCGAGCTGCGTGGCCAGGGATTCGGACTTTCGGTGCAGGTCAATGGGATCAAGGCGGTGCGCGCGATCGGCCTCGGCATCGAGGAGGAACTGTTCGAGCGCGGTGGCAAGGTCGAGACCTTCCGCTTCAACAACCCGGACGGCACGCCCATCCGAGTGCTTCCGGTGCACCGCCAGGACGACCGGCTCGGCGCGTCGAGCGTCGCCCTGCACCGCAAGGATCTGCACGCGATCCTGCTGCGCGCGATCGGCGACACCCCGACTCATGTTGGCGCACAAGCGACTCGGTTCATCGATGACGGTGATCACGTGCGCGTCGAATTCGCCGACGGCCGCATCGCCGAGGGCGATCTGCTGATCGGCGCCGACGGCATCCACTCCGTGGTGCGCGCCCAATTGCACGGCCGTGCCGAACCGCGCCCCGGCAATTTCGTCGCCTGGTTGGCCTGCATCCCGTTCGAACATCCCGCCGTGCCGCGCGGCTACTCCGCCCACTATTGGGGCACCGGAATGCGTTTCGGCATCCACGACATCGGCCACGGCCGGGTGTACTGGTGGGGCACCATGACGATGCCGGGCGACGAGGCCGCCGACTGGCAGGGCACCAAGGAAGATCTGCGGCGGCTCTATGCCGACTGGGCGCCGGAGGTGCGCGCTTGCATCGATCAGACCGAATGGGCCGATGTGCTCGCCGTGCCCTGCCAGGACCGTCCGCCGCTGGACGGCTGGGGCCGCGGCCGGGTCACCCTGCTCGGTGATGCCGCACATCCCATGCTGCCCAGCCTGGGCCAGGGCGCCAACTCGGCCATCGAGGACGCGGTCGTGCTCGCCCACACACTGAAGTCCTCGCTGGATCCTGTTGCGGGCCTGCGCCGTTACGAGCAGGTGCGTGCCGAGCGCACCGCCATGTTCGTCAACGGCTCGTGGTCGCTCGGCAAGATCGAGCAGACGACCGACCCCAAGCTGGTGAAGGTGCGCGACACCTACTTCCGGTACGCACCTACCGAATTCTTCCTGCGCGAATTGGGCAAGCCGATGTCGTTCCCGCCGCTGGAGGGACCGACCGCGCGGCTGCCGCGCCAGCTGTCCCCAGTGGAGCGCTGGCACTGGATCGCGGATCAGCTTGCGCCGCTGCATATTCTGGGCCGGGTGCGGGTGCACGGCTCCATTACCGCCGAGCAGGTGCGCACCGGTCTCGATGAAGTACAGCACCGACATCCGCTGCTCGGTGTCGCCGTGGCGGCCGAAGCCGATGGCACCGCACCGCGTTTCGTGCCGGTGCCCACGCCGATTCCGCTGCGTGTGGTCGAATCCGCCGAGCCGGATGCCTGGTTGACCGAGGTCGACGAGGTCGAGTTGCGCGAACCCTTCGACTGGCACTCCGGTCCGCTCGCGCGCGCCGTGCTCATCACGGATGCGACCGGTGAGACCAGCGATCTGATCGTCACGCTGCACTATGCGATCGCCGACGGCGAGAGCGCGATGTCGGTGGCCAAGCAGGTGCTGCAGGTCGCCGCGGGCGATGGCGTCGATCTCGAGCCCGCACCGGTCCGGCCGGGTCCGGAGGAACTGTTCCCGGCACAGTTCCAGGGCGCCAGGGGCTTCGGTCGCACCGTGGGATCGCTGCTGCGCGACCAGAAGTCGCAGCTGAAGCGGCCGCGCCGACTCGAACCGACCGAACTCGCACCGCCGTCGCGGCGACGCAGTAGGGTCGTGCACCGCAGCCTGGATGCCGATCGACTCGACGCATTGTCCGCGGGCTGTGCGCGCGCAGGCGTCGGCCTGCAGGCCGCACTCTCGGCGGCGCTGCTCATCGCGGCGGCCCGCGAGTCGGGTACCTACACCGAATCCTGGTACACCGTCGGCAGTTCGGTGAACTTCCGCGGCCACCTCGACGGCGCGGTCGCCGATACCGAGGTCGGGACCTACCAGGGCATGATCGCGACCCCGGCGAAGTACGCGCCGTGGTCCTCGCTGTGGCAGATCGCCGGCGAGATCGAGCGCGAGTACGGCGCAAGAATGGACCGTCGCGACCATCTCGCGGCATTGAGCCTGATGAAGGTCGCCGCACCGAAATCGGTGGCCGCCAGTGCACCCACGGTCAAGCTCATGGACACCCGCGGTCCAGGTCACCTGTGTATGACATATCTGGGGCGCTACGCGTTCCCGGACAAGATCGGCGCGTGGCAGCTCTCGGGCGCGCAATTCGTCTCGGGCATGTCGGTGAGCGGCTTCATCATGGCCACCGCCAATGCCACGCACGGCGAGTTGTCGTTGAACATCGGCTATGTCGAGCCCGCGGTGTCGCGTGAGCGTGCCGAACGTCTTGCCGATGAGAGTGTGCGCGCGCTGCTGTCGGTGATCTGACAGGGCTCGCACACCCATCAACGAGGGCGAATCCCGGCAGCTATGTCGATGCCGGTAGTACGCGCTATCTGAAAACTGGATACAAGTGGTAACGGCTATGCGTTTCGGCGTCGTCAGGGGTGGGTCCTGGACAGTTCGCGCACGGTCTGTGCCGCGACTGTCGCGATAGGAGTGACTGTGACGTCGGAAACCAGCGCAAATCCCGAAAGGCCGATCGAAGCATGGCCGGTCAGCGCATATCAGCGCGACGTACTCGGCCTGGCATTCCGGCTGGCGCCGGAACCCGTTGCGCAGCAGACCTATAGCCTGCGCATGGATGAGCCGCTGGATATCGAGCGGTTGCAGGCGTGCTGGCAGCGCGCCCTGATGAGCGATGACGCATTGCGACTGCGCTTCGTATTCGAGAACGGCGAATTCCGCCAATGGATTTCGAATGACATTCCGCCGGTCGAGGTCGTCGATCTGACCGGAGCACCGGACCCCGAGGCCGCGGCCCAGGAGTGGCTGTGGCACGAGGTCGGCGCGCCGGAGCGCCCGCATCGGCCCGCGCGGCTGGCCGCGGTGGTGGACCGGCCGGACCGGTTCTTCCTGTTCATGTCGTTCCATCACGCGCTGGCCGACGGCTACGGCATGAATACGGTCATCGCCACGCTGGATACCAGCTACAAGATGAAAGACGTCCCGCTCGAACAGCTTGCGGTGCCCGAGCCCGCCAACGAGCACACCGACCGTTCCGTTGCCACCTATCGGCGGATCATCGAGGACGACGAGGCGTACCGGACCTCCGAGCAGTACACGGCGGACCGCGATGGTCTGCTCGCCGCCCTCGACGGCGTCGAACCCGCCCTGTTCCCCAACCGGACCAACTCGCCGAGAATCGCCCGCGGACACTACAACACGATGATCTCGGGGGAGTACCTCGATCGTGTCCGCGCCACCGGTGTCACCGTCTTCGCCTATCTGACCGCCGCGCTGGCTTCGTATCTCGCGACGATCCACCGCACCGATCAGGTGGTGATCGGCGTCCCGATGCTGAACCGGCACTCGGCGGAGACCTATCGCACGCAGGGCCACCGCGCCAATGTCGTTCCGCTGCCGGTGCGCGTCGATCGCGACGTGTCGCTCTTGCGGATCGCCGAGCAGGTGACCCAGCAGATCCGGAAGCTCAAGAAGCATCAGCGCCTCCCGTACGGCGAGCTGACCCGCGCGCTGAATCCGGATCCGGCCGCGCCCCCGCTGTACGACGTCGCCTTCTCCCACACGAAGCTGCCGGATGCCGATTACGTCCACGAGCTGATCTCGAAATGGACGGTGCACAATCCGGGTTCGGTGACCAACGCGCTCACCATCGTCACTGCCGAAAATGGGCGGGACGGCTCGTTCAGCCTCCAGTTGTTCTACGACAAAGACATTTTCGACGCGAGCTTCCCGATCGAATCGGCGCTGCGCAGCGTCGGCGAAATGGTCACCGCGTCGCTGGCGAATCCGCAGACTCCGGTGGGTGCGCTGCCGTTGCTTTCGGCGCGGGCGAGTGCCGAAGTCGCGGCGTTGGAGGCCGGTCCGCGTGTCGAATTCCCCTACACCACTATTGATCGGCTCTTCACCGAAAAGGCCGCCGACCATCCGGACCGGGTGGCGGTCGTATCCGCCGACTCCCGCGAACTGACCTACGCCCGATTGTCCGGTCTGGTCGACGGTTTCGCGGCCAGGCTGCATGAGCTCGGTGCCACCGGCAACGAGTGCATTCCGGTTGTGCTGCCCCGTTCGACCGACATGCTCATCGCGGTGCTCGGCATCCTGCGTGCCGGATGCGCGTACGTCCCGCTCGATCCGGACTACCCGGCGGCGCGTATCGAAACGGTTCTCGCGGACTGTGCGGCGCGGTTCGTGGTCGCTGGAAGCGGGCATGCGCGGGTCTATCACGACCTCGGCATCACCCCTGTCACGGTGGCCGACATCGCGCCCGGCTCCGTCGAAAACGTCTCGCATCCACATGATTTGAGCTATCTCATCTACACCTCGGGCTCCACCGGTGTGCCCAAGGGCGTGATGGTCGAGCATCGCTCGGTGGTCAACCGGCTGACCTGGATGCAGCGCCGCTACCCACTGTTCGCCGATGACGTGATCCTGCAGAAGACGCCCGTCACCTTCGACGTTTCGGTGTGGGAGTTGTTCTGGTGGGCCATCACCGGCGCCAAGGTCGCGCTGCTCGAGGTCGGCGGCGAGCGCGATCCGCGCCGCATCGCGGAGGCCATCGAGGCGAATGCGGTGACCGTCGTGCACTTCGTGCCGTCCATGCTGCCGGCCTTCGTCGACGAGCTGGAGGCCGATCGCACGATCGTGCCGCGCATCGCGGGCCTGCGCCGGGTGTTCTGCAGTGGTGAGGCGCTGCCGCCCGCGCTGGTCCGCCGCTTCCACGCCGCCTTCGCCACGGTCGCTCAGCGACCACCGCAGTTGGTGAACCTCTACGGTCCCACCGAGGCCACCGTGGACGTCTCGTATTTCGATTGCCCGCAAAGCGATTCGCTGGATCTGGTGCCGATCGGCCGTCCGATCGACAATACCGACCTGCTGGTGCTCGACGAATCCGGTCGTCGCATGCCCATCGGCGTTCCCGGCGAGCTCAATATCGCCGGAGTCGGCCTCGCGCGCGGCTACCGCGGCCGCCCCGAGCTGACCGCGGCCGCATTCGTCGACGATCTGACCGTGCCCGGCCGTCGCCGCTACCGCACCGGTGACCTGGCGCGCTGGCTGGCCGACGGCACCCTGGAGTACCTGGGCCGATTCGATGATCAGGTCAAGATCCGCGGTAACCGGATCACCCTCGGCGAGGTGCAGAACGCCATCCTGGGTTGTGCGGGTGTGCGCGCCGCGGTCGTCGTCGACGAGCAGTCCGAAACACATGGACTGCATCTGATCGGATACTTTGTCGGCGATGCCGTCACCGGTGACGAGATCGCCGAACAGATCGCGCTTCGCCTGCCCCGCTACATGATTCCGACCCGGCTGCTGGGCGTCGACCGGATTCCGTTGACGCCCAACGGCAAGACCGATCGCAAGGCGCTGGCACGGGCGGCGGCGGTTTCGGAGCATGCGGAGTTCGTCGGCGTGCCGATCGAACCGCGGACACCGGTCGAGGCCGAGCTGGCACAGGTCTGGCGGACCGTGCTCGGTATCGACTCCATTGGTGTACACGACAACTTCTTTACCCACGGCGGCGACTCCATACTCGCGCTATCGGTACGGACTTCAGCCGAACGCGCCGGACTGTTCTTCGATGTGGATGCCTTCTACGCGCATCCGACCATCGCCGAATTGGCTCAGATAGTCTCGGATGGTCCGGACGGCAACCGGATTCGCATCGCCGATCCATTGGCGACCGTGCCGCTGATCGACCGCGCCGCACTGCATCAGGCCGAGGACGCCTTCCCGGCCACCGCGCTGCAGCTCGGCATGCTCTTCCACAGCATCGAGCGCACGGATTCGGTTACCTACAAGGACGTATTCCGCTACCGGTTCGAAATGCCGTGGGACGCGGCGCAATTCCGCGCCGCGTTCGACCGGCTGGTGCGTCGTCAGCCCGCACTGCGCTCCTCGTTCGAGCTGAGCAGGTATTCGGTCCCGCTGCAGGTCGTGCATACCGCAATCGAGTACGAGATGGACATTGTCGATGTCACCGATCTCGATCCGGTGCTGGCCGATCAGGATGTCGAGGACTACACGCAGGAACGCAGGCGCGCCCGGTACGACCTCGCACGGGCACCGCTGCATGCCGTCCGGGTATTCCTCCGGCCGTCCGAGGGCACCCTGCAGACCGTCGACCTGGTGCTCAGCTTCCACCACGCCATCCTCGACGGATGGAGTGTCGCGACCTCGGTGCTCGAGCTGCTGGTCGACTACCTGAACAAGCTGGGACTGATCGAAACCGGAATCGATGACACGCCGCATGCGGCCACTGTCCTCGCCGAGTACGCCCAATCCGAAATCGCCGCGGCGCACGATGACTCGGCCCGCGAGTTCTGGCGCGAGGCGCTGGCCGGAGCCGAGCCGACCGCGCTGACCGCCCTCGGTGTCCACGAGGGTGCGGGTGTGGCGGCCCCGCAGGCGGCCGCCCTGGTGCCGCGTCGGCTCGCCGAGCGGATCACCGCCTTCGCGGCCCGACATCAGGTGCCGGAGAAGGTGGTCTATCTGGCGGCGCACTGCCTGACCCTGCGTACGGTGACCGGCCGCGCCGATATCACCACCGGTGTGGTCAGCCACGGCCGACCGGATCGGGCGGGTGCGGAGAGCGTCGCGGGCCTGTTCCTGAACACGCTGCCGATGCGGCTGGACGATACCGCCACCACCTGGCGTGCGGCCGTAGCCCAGATTGTGCGTCGGGATCGTGACGCCTACCCGCACCGACGCTATCCACTGCGGTCGATCCTCGCCGATGGCGGGCCGGCGTTCGAGACGGCATTCAACTTCATCAACTACCATGTCTTCGCACCGATCCTCGGTACGGACCGAGTCACCCTGCGCGACTTCGACGTTCGCGAGGACACCAATTTCCAGCTGCTGGTGACCGTGGCCCATGATCCGCGCGACGGCCGAATGTGGGTGCGGGTCAACGGTGATCACACGCTGACCAAGGACCAGTGCGAGACCGTCGCGGTGACTCAGCTGCGCATGCTGGCGGCGATCGTGGCGGATCCGGATGCGGCGATCGACCGCGGCACCGGTCCGGCGACCGCGCGCGATGTCGGCGCACTCGTCGCCGACGCGGCCGCGCTCAATCCGCACGCCATCGCTGTTCAGGGCGACGAATCCAGCCTCACCTACGACGAACTGATAGAACGCAGCGAACGACTCGCCCGATGGCTGCACGGTCTGGGGGTCGAACCCGGCGACCGGATCGGCATCCTGATGAGCCGTCGCCCGGAATTGGTGCTGTTGGTGCTGGCACTCATGCGAATGGGCGCGGCCTGCGTCCCGCTCGATGTCAGCTACCCGCGGGCCCGGCTGAATCTCATGATCGACCGCGCCCGCCCGCACCGGGTGATCGCCGACGCCGCCTATGCCGAAATCATCGACAATGTTCGACTGGTGCTGGACACGGCGGAGGTGTTCGATCCGACGGCCGACAGTGGCACAGAGTTCGCTGTCCCGGACTACCTTTCGCCCGACGCACTCGCCTACGTGCTGTTCACCTCCGGCTCCACCGGCGAGCCCAAGGGTGTCGCCATGCCGCACCGCGGCCTGAGCACGCTGGTGGACTGGCAGAACCGCAGCCCATCGGGCATGAATCTGGCCAGCACACTGCAGTTGGCGCCGTTGAGCTTCGACGTGTCGTTCCAGGAGATCTTCACGACCCTAGCCGCAGGGTCCACGCTGCGGGTGAGTTCGGCGGACCTGCGCGCCAATGTCCAGGAATTGCTCAATACCGTGGTCAGTGAAGGTATCGAGCGGCTGTTCCTGCCCTATGTCGCACTGCAGGCCTTCGCGGAGGCCGTTGTCGCGCGGCGCAAGTTCCCGGTCGACCTCAAGGTGCTCGCGTCCTCCGGTGAGCAATTGCGCATCACCGACGAGATCCGCGCGCTGTGCAAAGTGGTGCCGGGTCTATTGCTGGAAAACCAGTACGGCCCAACGGAATCCCACGTCGCGACGGTATTCACCCTTGCGGGCTCGCCCGACGACTACCCGGCGCTGCCGCCGATCGGACGCCCGGTCGACGGCGATACCGTCGAATTGCTCGACAGCGCACTGCGTCCGGTGACCGATGGTGTGATCGGTGAGATCTACCTCGGCGGCCGGTCCCTCGCTCGCGGTTACCAGGGTCGGGCGGCACTGACCGCACAGCGGTTCGTGGCCACCCATGGCGGCGGAATCCTCTATCGCACGGGCGATCTCGGCGTGCGGCTGGCCTCCGGTGATCTCGTCTGCCTCGGCCGCAGTGACAGTCAGGTGAAGATCCGCGGTTTCCGGGTGGAGCCCGCCGAGGTGGAGCTGTGCATCCTCGGACTGGTCGAGAAGTATCCGGCCATCACCGAGGCGGCCGTGGTGGCACGGGGGTTCGGCGGCATCGACGGTGCGCTGATCGCCTTCCTGGTCGGCGACCCCGAGCAGACCGATCTGGCGGGATTGCGCCACGATCTACGCGGCGTACTGCCCGCGCATATGGTGCCGTCGCGATTCGTCTTCCTCGACGAACTGCCCCGCACTCCCAGCGGCAAACGCGACGACGGCGCATTGCGCTCGATCATCGAATCCGCACCGGAATCGGATACCGCACAACGGGAACCGGCGGACGAATACGAGCACTCCGCAGTCGAGCTACTTGCCGAATACGCGGGTCTGCGTTCCATCGGCCTCGACGACGATTTCTTCGCCGCGGGCGGCACCTCCATCGGCGCCATGCGCGTGGTGATGGGGTTGTCCCGGCGCTTCGGCGCCGAAATACCGTTGGATATGTTCATCGGCGCGCCGACGGCCGCCCAACTCGCGGCGCTGATCCGGTCCGGAAATACCGGGCGCACCTTCGACCCACTGGTGCCGATCACCGTCGGCGGGCACAAGCCACCGCTGTTCCTGGTGCATCCGATCGGCGGAAATGTGCTGTGCTACTTGACCCTTGCCCGCTATCTCGATCCGGATCGCGCGATCTACGGCCTGCAGGCCGCGGGCGCGGACGCGGGCAGTACGCCGGAGAAGACGATCGTCGGGATGGCCGAGTCCTATCTGGCTGCGGTGCGTCGTGTGCATCCGGAGGGTCCCTACCACCTGGCCGGCTGGTCCTTCGGTGGCAATGTCGCGCTGGAGATGGCGCGGCAACTGCCCGAGTGGGAGGTGGCCAGTGTGACGCTGCTGGACACCATGGCATTGCGTCAGCAGGCCCGTGAACCCATCGCCGAGGAACAGCTCATTCGCTGGTTCTTCCTCGAATTGCTGTGGTACGCCCGCGGAAATCAGGCCGCGCTCGTCGATTTCGAACCCGGCGTGCACGGATCCGAGGAGCTCTTCGATGCGATGCTCGCCGAGGCGATCCGGTCGGGAATTCTGCCTGCCGACAGTTCACCGCAGGCGATCCGGCGGCTCTACGAAGTGTTCTACGCCAACTACACGGCGTTGCTGGAGTACCAGCTCGAACCCTACGACCGCGATATCACCCTGCTGCGCGCCGAGGAGGGCCTGCCACCGGGTGTGGATTTCGCGCACCAGGCCGTCGGCAGCATGTTCGACAGTGCGAACAACGGATGGCAGCAGTACGCGGCCCGGCGCTTCACGCTGGTCCCGGTGCCCGGCGACCACCTGCACATGATGACCGAACCGCACGTTCGCGAGGTCGCGGTGCAGTTGGACTCGGCGCTCGCGGCAGTCGATCCGGACCCGGACCGGGAGCTCGGCGCCGAGATGCTCGACGCCTGAGCGGTGTGCTCGATTTGACCGGGTTCGGGTTCGCGTTCCCGCTGATCGGCGCGGTGTGGGTTGCGGTATTCGCGGCGCTGGAGATGGGTGGGGTGTGGCGGCCCGGGTTGTGACGGTCGGTGCCGTCGGAAGGTCACGTCGGCATGATGTCGGACATCACCGCAAGGAACATTTCACTTTCGAGTCGAGGATCATCCGCTGCGCACCGCTGTTGGCATCCGGTGAAGGCGAAACCTGTTCGCAGGTACAGGGACTCGGCATGAAGGTTGCCTTCGACAACCCAGAGCCGAAGTTCCTCATGACCATTTGCCCTGGTCCAGTCGATGGTTGCGGCTAGCAGTCGATCCGAGGCTCCGGTGCCGCGTGCGCTCGGATCGACCCAGACCGACACCACGATCGGCGGCCTGTCATCCGGCTCGGTGACGATGCCCGCCGAGCCGACGACCCGGCCGTCGTGCTCGGCGACGAACAGCAGCCGCGTTCCCATCCACTGCCGCCACTGCGGCTCGTCCCATCGCGACGCCACCTCGAATGTCGAGGCAAACGTCCCCGGTGGTGATCCCGCCAGCGCATCGAGCCGGATTTCCTGGGCGACCGTCCATTCGTCCGCACCCAACTGCCGCACTCTCATCCGGCGATCGTGTACCGACACCGCTGTATCGCGCAACGCGCATGCTTTCGGGCTTGCCGATCGGTTTCGTATGTTGGCGAAATATGCACTCCAGCGACATGATTGCGATGTCCGCCGCATCGCATCCGCTGCCCATGCCGCGACGCACCTGGGTCAGTCGGGTGCACCGGCAGAACGACAGCGCCCGCTGGATACCCGGTTCATGGACGTCTGCCGCCGAGGCCGCGACTCCGCATGGATGTCCGGCCGTGTTGGAGGTCGTGCCGGGCCGGAACGATATGCGCTGAGTCGTCGGCCTCAGCGTAGTCGTCCGCGACGATTCGTCAGTCGCCCATCGTGTACGGCTTGGTCGCGCAGCGATTCGATCGTCTCGGTATCCCGTTCGTTGGCGAGATCCAGCATGGCGAGTCCGGTTTCGCGGATCAGCCCATCCAGGTCGTCGAGCATCGCGGCGATGGCATCGCTGGCTGTCCGCAATTCGGCGGCGCTCGGATCCGGCCGATCGAAGACCATGCGGAGTTTGTGCAGCCGCAGCCCGGTGTCGAAGAGGCGGCGCACCAGCCGATCGCTGGTATCGGCGAAAGTGGTGGCGGTTCCGGACAGCTCCTTGGTGGGGGCGAATGATCGTCGCGGCCTACGCCACGTGCCTCGGCTGCTGCCCACGCGGGCGTCGGTCCGGGAGCTCGACCGCACATCGTCGGGCATCGAAATTCCTCCTGAGTCGTTGCTTCGTATTTTGTGGCCACGTTCGGGACCCCGGAGACGTGGCCGTTCTAGTGCGCCGTTTTCGGCGGCGACGAACGGCTCCTTCGGAAAACCGATACCTGTCTATCCTTCGTACCGTGTAATTGCTTGGTAGGCAACATGATCACCGCCTGTCCGAAGTGAGGTGATCGATACGGGCTGCTTCGCATCGCGAACTGGTGGACAATGGGGTATGGCAGCAGACGGTGTGCGGGAGTCACGCGAACTGTCGGTCGATACCGCACTGCACCTGCTCGGCACTATCGGATTCGGGCGTGTCGCGTTCTCGCGCTACGCCTTACCCGCGATCCGCCCGGTCAGCCATGCGTTGGTCGATGACCACTTGGTCATCTATGCCGACGCCGCGACGACCGGTTCGCTCGATCGTCAGGTCGTGGCGTACGAGGTGGACGCGATCGACCACCGGACCTCGCTCGGCTGGTGCGTGATCGTGACCGGTATCGCCGACACCGTGCGCGACCAGCACGAAATCGTGCATTACCAACAGTTCTTGCCCGCTCGCACGGTCGGTTCCGGTGATCGAGTGACCAGAATCCTGCCCGACATTGTCACCGGAATCGAGTACGTAGGGCCGGACGAGGGCGATCGGTAGTCGTTCAAGGGTTCGGAATCCTTTCGGGGAGTAGCGGTTCGAGTTTCGTGAGGAAGCGCGCGAAGTGTGGATCGGCGTCGGTGCGGTCGAAGGTGTCGATATCCCACCAGCGTGCTTGCGCGAATTCGCCCGGGTCCAAGGTGTATTCGCGGGTGCGGTCGCCGCGGATGACGTACCAGAGGCTGACATCCTGGTGTCCGCTGTGGATGCCGATCGTGGTCGTGACGGTGAGGAACAACGGTTCGGTCCCGATGACGGTGAATTCGGGATCGATGCCCAACTCCTCGGCGGCCTCGCGTCCGGCGGCGGCAAGCGGATGTTCTCCCGGCGAGATGTGGCCGCCGGTCGGCAGCCACAGTCCGGCCAGGAGATGCCGGCCGAGCAGGACGCTGCGGGCTCGCGGGTCGACGAGCACCACGTACGAGACCAGATGTTGTGGGGGAGTATCGGGTTTCACGCGACGGAACACATCGTCGGTCGAGGCCAGCCAGGCCCTGGTGTCCTCGATGTGCTGCCGCTCGAGCGCATCGAGCGGCGTGATCGCGTCGACGATATCGGCGACGGTCGCGGTCGCGAGGTTCATGGCAGGCGACTGTAGCCGCAGGCACCGACAGATTTACTACTCGAGCACGACCGGGCGCAGCCGGGTGGTGTACACCCCGGCGCGATCGAGCGCATCGGCGACGGCATCGAGTTCGATCATGGTCTCCTCGAAGACTTCTCGCGCCCCGGCAATGCAGTATGCCGGGGTGATGAGCGCCCCGATCCCTTCGGTATCGACCAATATTCCCGAGGCCTGCAACGAACCGTAATCGGCATCGAGTTCGGCCAGCTCCCCACGCAGTTCCCGCAGCCGACGAAACAACTGCTGCCTCCGCGCCTCCAGTGCCAACGGATCGGTCATCACACGCTCCCAGCTTCCGACGTGAATTCCATCGCAATCTACCGCGGCCCGCATGCCGAACAACTCTGGCTCAGCACAGCCCCGCGAGTTTGTAGAGCACCAGCGATCCGGCGACGGCCACGTTGAGACTGTGTCCGGTGCCGACCATCGGGATCTCGACGGCCAGATCCAGTAGTTCCAGCCCTTCCGGCGGAATCCCGGTGGACTCGTGGCCGAGCACGACGACAGTGCGTTTGCGGGCGACGGGCAGATCGGCGAGTCGAATGGATTCGTCGGTGAGTTCTACGCCCACGATCGCCGAACCCCCGTCCCGCTGACGCTGCAGCCATCGATCGACCCGCCCATCGATCCAATGCACGCACTGGCGGTGGCGCAGCGTATTGCCGTGGTCGAGCGCATCGGGCACCCAGGGCCGTCGCGGCACGGCCATGCACGCACCGACCGCATCACATGTGCGAAGCAGCGTGCCGAGATTGACACCGTGCTTGGGCCAAAGCGGTGCCGCGAGTAGATGATTCCAACAGCTATGCGAACGCGGACGGCGCTGACGGCGAATTTCGGGGCGGGTGCGCACCCGCGCCGCCGTCACCGGCGCGCGGGAATACCCTTCCCGAGGGAGCGGAAGTCTTGGCGGACAATGAATTCCATCACAATGATGCTTCGCGGCGCATCGGGGCCATCGACGTCGCCGGTCACCTGCCGACCGGCCGTATCGTCCCAGCATACCGTCCGCGCTGCGGCTAGGGCCGCAGCACCGACACCAGGAACTCGGTCTGGTCGTACACGGTCTGCTCGAAGACATCGTCGAAGTAGACATCGAAATGCCCTACCGGATAACGCTTTACGATCGCGTGCTTGGTGCGTTCGGCTGCGCGCAGTGTCGGCTTCGGCGGTGCGATGGTGTCGTTGTCGGCCACCGCGTAGAAGACCGGCATCTTCAACGCCTTGGCCCGGCGGCCGGGAGAATCGAACAGTGTCGAGAATGCCACACGGGCCGCGACTTTCGGTTCGTAGGTCTCGCTCTCGTCGGCGAGCCTGCCATAGCCTTCCGGCGCATCCGGCGCGCTCATCAGCGCCGCGGAACGCTTGCGCCCGGCCAACCGAACGCGAACGGGCTTGCGCCGGATGGGACCGACGAGCAGATCGGTGGCCGCGATGGTGGCCACCTTGGTCAGGCTGGTCGGTCCCTTCGCCATGGCCGATGCCCAGCCACTGGTAAACGGAACCTGGGCGACGACAGCCGCGATGTAGTCGTCGTCGGGCGCGACCGACAACACATGGCCGCCACCGAAAGAAGTGCCCCACAGCGCGATACGGGTCGCATCGAAGCCGCGCAGCGTGCGCGCGTAGGCGATGGCCGAGCGCCAGTCCTCGCGCTGCCGGGCGATATGTAGTAGCTGACGCGGCGCACCCTGACTTGCCCCGAAATGCCGGTAATCGAATACCAGCACACCCATCCCGGCGGCGGCGAAACGCCGTGCGTACCTATCCAGACCCATCTCGCGGTTGGCGCCGAGTCCGTGCCCCATCACGACAAGTGGGCGAGGCTTGGGGATGCCGGCGGGAGGGTACAGCCAGGCAGCGCAGTGCTCGCTACCCGAGGGAAAACTGACCTCGACACGTTCCATGGCACCTCACCGTACTGTTTCGGTCCGAACTACTGCCCCCCGACCGGTTGCCAGGTCAGGCCAGTCAACAACGTACCCCTAGATCAAAGTAGGCTAAACGCTGCGGACGAGTTGGCCGGGCGGCCGCGGTGATGGGAACGGGCACGCGAGTGCCGCCGCCCGTCGCCGAGGAAAGTCCGGACTCCACAGAGCAGGGCGGTTGCTAACGGCAACCCGGGGTGACCCGCGGGAAAGTGCCACAGAAAACAGACCGCCCACGATCCTTCGGGATCGTGCGGTGAGGGTGAAACGGTGCGGTAAGAGCGCACCAGCGCCCCGGGTGACCGGGGCGGCTAGGTAAACCCCGCCCGGAGCAAGGTCGAAGGTCGCACTGTTCGCGGTGCGGCTGCGCAGGTGTTCGAGGGTTGCTCGCCCGAGCCTGCGGGTGGACCGCTCGAGGCACCCGGCAACGGTGTGTCCAGATGGATGGCCGTCACCCGGTGTGAACCGGGGACAGGATCCGGCTTACAGGCCAACTCGTCCGCCCCTGCAATCCGGTGCTCGCCGGTGCCATGATGGAAGTGACCGCTGAGCCGGAATTCGGTGCGGTCAGGCACTTCGCACGGGGTGTAGACATGGATATTCTTTCTGTTATCGGGGCGATTTTCGGGATGGGGGCGATCGCGGGCGGGGTGCTCACCGCGATGAGCGCACGCATTGTCGCCCAATACGAGAAGGGGTTGGTGTTCCGGTTCGGCCGCGTGGTCGGAACCCGAGATCCCGGACTGCGCATGCTGATTCCGTTCATCGACCGGATGCGCAAGGTCTCCACACAGATTGTCACCATGCCGGTGCCCGCGCAGGACGGCATCACCCGTGACAACGTGACGGTGCGCGTCGACGCGGTGGTCTATTTCCGGGTGATCGATCCGGTGTGCGCGGTGGTTGAAGTGCAGAACTATCTGTTCGCCGTCGGGCAAGTGGCGCAGACGTCCTTGCGTTCGATCATCGGAAAGAGCGATCTGGACAGCCTGTTGTCCAATCGTGAGGAGCTGAACAAGGGGCTCGAGATCATGATCGATAGCCCAGCGCTCTCCTGGGGTATCCATATCGATCGGGTGGAGATCAAGGATGTCTCGATTCCGGATACGTTGAAGCGTTCGATGTCGCGGCAGGCCGAGGCGGAGCGGGAACGGCGGGCGCGAGTGATTTCCGCCGAGGGCGAATTGCAGGCGTCGAAGATGTTGGCGCAGGCGGGCGCGCAGATGTCGGAATCACCGGCGGCACTGCAACTGCGATTGCTGGAAACCGTGGTTCAGGTTGCGGCGGAAAAGAATTCGACATTGGTGCTGCCGTTCCCGGTGGAATTGCTGCGGTTCCTGGAACGCGGCACGCCGCCCGCGGCAACCACGGCTGAGTCCACCCCGACCGCATCCGAATCCGCACCGGAGATCAACCCGCCCGATCCGACACAGGCGCTCGATCAGGGCAACACGCCAGCGGTCGAACAGGATGGAACGCGCCCGTAACACAACAGGCGTATACCGATACGGGTACGGCAGCTATTGCGTGCCGTACCACCACATCGGTAGCACAACGTAAGGAAACCGGGCCGATGTCCATACTGATTCCCGTGATCGCGATCATTCTCATGATCACCGTGGGGTATGTCTTGAAATACCTGCCCAATTACTTTCCGTGGCTGAAGGATTGAAGGTTTTCGCTCAGCAGAGCATCTTCGCCATCTGATAGATCGCCTGGGCCTCTTCCTTGGAGGCCTCGGTGGTGCCCTTCGTGCGCTTGATGACGTTCTGGACGACTTCGTCCTCGCCCTTGCCGCCCTTGATGTCCTTGCAGGTGTCGACCAGAATGCCGCTGATCTTGACGTCGTCTTTGCCCTCGGCGAGCTTGGGGAAGGCGCTGCGGTAGCTGACGACGAACGTCCCCGCTTTGACGTTGTCAATTGTCTCGCCAGCCGCGGACTTGGCCGCCGAGGTCGTCGCGGGAGCGGCGGAAGAGTCTTTGTCATCGCCGCAACCGGCAAGGAGCAGGGCTAACACGGCGGAGCTGGCCGCGATAGCGGCGGTAGTTCTGGTCACGCAGCGGGATGCTAGCGGGACTTGGGAAACGTCGCCTCCCGTCTAGTTAACGGAAGGCGACGAAAACCGCATCGTCGACGGTGAGGTCAGAGCGGGTTGACCATGAAAACCTGAGCCCAATACGCCGCCTGCTCGGGACCGAGCAGAGGCATCAGGTAATCGAAAAGAATCGTTGACATCAGTGGATAACTCCCAATTGTCGACGTACAGGTCACTTGCGAATGTGCGGGAAAAGCTCGATCCCGCCACGCCGGGGAACCCTAGCAGTCGGGGTGTCACCTCGCCGGGCTCGGCGTGTCCGGCATGGCGATTCGGTTGGAACTGGCCTAGAACGTGAGCGACGTCATAGAGTAGGCGCCGTTGGTAAGACCCGTTGCCGGTCCGCCACGAAAATCACATTCTTCGATCACGGAAGCAGGTCACAACTCTATGCGGATTGTTCGTTCACTGGTCGCCGGTGCGCTGATCGCCGGGGCCGCATCGGTTTTCGCCGTGCTGGGCACCGGATCCGCCTCGGCGGTCGCGGTCACCCCGCTGGCGGGTGGGGTCCAGGTCGACCTCAGCCCGGCCGACACCGCCTGGGTGTACCAGAACCACATCGGGCAGACCATTGCCGGTCTGCCGCATCCGTCGGCGGCGTCGTTCGGCGAAGCGCTGGACGCGGCCGCGGGCGTTTCCACCAGCGTCCCGGGTGGCCGGGTGACCTTTACCGTGTACGGCCCGCTCAATGAATTGAACGGCACCATGTTGGCACTGCAGTAGAGACCGACTGCGACAGCGTGGAACTCCACCAGCGGATCGTGTCGGCGCCGGTCGATTTCGGTGCCATTCGATCCGAATTCGGATTGGCCTCGGCGTATCCCGCCGCGGCCACCGCGGCGGCCCGCGACGCGATCGACGCGTTCGCGGGCACTCGCGCCGATCGCACCGATCTTCCATTCGTCACGATCGACCCGCCCGGCGCCATGGATCTGGACCAGGCGGTGCATATCGAACGCACCTGTTCCGGTTTCACCGTCCATTACGCGATCGCCGATGTCGGCGCCGTAGTAGACCCCGCAGGCCCGCTGGCTCAGGAAGCGGGGGCGCGCGGCCAGACCTTCTATCTCCCCGACGGCACCGTGCCGCTGCACCCGTCGATCCTGTCGGAGAATTCCGCAAGCCTGCTGCCCGAGCAGACCAGGCCGGCCGCCCTCTGGACCATCGAATGTGATGAGAACGCGGAACCGCAGCGATTCTCGGTGATCCGTGCCACCGTGCGCTCGCGCGCCCGACTCGACTACGCGAGCGTCCAGGCCGACGCCGACGCGAACCGCCTGCATCCCTCGATCGCGGCCCTGCCGGAATTCGGCAAGCGGCGCATCGAGGCCGGGCTGGCACGCGGCGCGATCGGGCTGCGCCTGCCCGCCCAGAGCGTCATCCGTGACGACAAGGCCGTCGGCCACTGGCGTCTGGTGGTGGAACCGCGCACCGCCGCCGACGACTGGAACGAGCAGATTTCCCTGCTGACCGGCATGTGCGCGGCGCAAATCATGTTGAACGGCACCGGATCCGATGGTGCGCCCAATGCTGGTGAGCGCATCGCATTGTTGCGGACGATGCCGCCGCCCATTGTTTCGGCGATCGATTCGATGCGCAGGACCGCTGCGGCGTTGGGGGTCGCCTGGCCTGCGGAGCAGTCCGTCGGTCGGATGCTTGCCGGGCTCGATCCGAATGCGCCCGCGACGTTGGTGCTGATGTCCGAGGCGACCGGGCTGCTGCGCGGTGCGGGATATACGGTGCTCGATGGGGTGGCTGGTGCCGGGGTGATTGGTTCTGGGGTGAATGGGTCTGGGGTCGGTGCCAAGTCCGCGAGCGCCGCTCAGACCGCGAACAACTTGCAGCACAGCGCAATCGGCGCGCCCTACGCGCACGTCACCGCACCGCTGCGCCGCCTCGTCGACCGTTTCGCCACCGAGATCTGCGTGGCCCGCTGCGCCGGAACCGAAGTACCGCAATGGGTCCGCGATGGCCTGGTCCCCACCGCCGAGTCGATGAAACGCAGCGACAGCATCGCGGGAAAAGTGGAACGCGCCTGCATCGACCTCACCGAAGCGACCCTGCTCGCCGAACGCAGCGGCGCGATCTTCGAAGCCGTCGTAGTACGCGAAGCCAACGGCACCCGCCCCGCCGAGGTCTTCATCGCCGACCCACCTGTAGTCGGCCGCTGTGTCGGCGCACCCCCGGAAGGCGAGCAAGTCCAGGTTCGCCTGATCGCCGCCGACCCCACTACCCGCAAGATCAGCTTCGGCTATCCGATCTGACGCCGTCGCGTCGGCTTCACCCGCCATCCACGTCTACGAAACGGATTGCCGCCCAACGGGCGTAGGTCTCCACGGGTGACACCGTGATCACATCGCACACCTTCACCAATTGTTCGGGCACATCGCCGCCGAGGTGTTCGGCACTGGGCACGATGACGGCGTCGACGTCCAAGCGCCGCGCAGTCTCCAGCAACTTGGCGATCGGGTGCTCGGTCTGCCTACCAGCGGTAATGGTTTTTGCTAAGTCGTATCCGAATCGCTTTGCAAGACTGCGGATTTGGGTCTCATCCCACATCTGTGAAACTCCGGACACGTCGCGCCGGAGGTACCCGATCGCCGTCGGTCGTTGCCTCATCGACCCGCTCCCTTTACCGAGCCTCGATGCCGACACACGTACTCCCGATATGCGGGTTTCTGGATGATCGCTCGACCGTGCGCCGTAATCCGATACGCGGCCGGAGTTTTGAAAGTGCCGAGCAAGAGCCCGTCGTATGACAACCGGCTCACGATGGCGCGTGCCCGCGAAAGTCTGAGACCCGTTGCGCTGCAAAGCTCTCGCACAGTCAACCTTTCTGCGGGCGTCAACCCGGCGAGCATGCCAAGCACCTTGGCTTGCGGTTCGGTAAGCGGCATTCGTTGCCCCCTGATCTCGTCGTTGGTAGGCAGCTCGAGCCCAGGACGACTGACACCGGTCCCGAGCGCCAGTACCGACGCTACGAAGCCGCCATCGACTGTGGCCATGCTCATGCTCAAACATGCTTATATTCGCTGATCAGGACACCAAGTGCCAAAGTTGAGGGATCATCGAAGGCGTTCAAGAATGAATGCGCATGATTCGATCGGAGGCCAAGCTATGCGATTGAGGTTCCTTGGTAAAGGCGGCACCGAGGGCGGAGGATGCCCCTCGTTGTACGCCACCGACAGCGACACCTATATCTGTCAGGGGTGGAAGACAGGCACGCCGGAACGAATCGAGATCCCACATCTACTACTGGGATTCGCCGAGCCGGACACGTTCATCGGTGCCAACATGATCGACACCGGCCGGGGCACATTCACTCTGTCCGGCGCACCGGTCGTGGACGCTGAAGTCCTGGCACAGATGGACATCTATCCTGACGAAACCTGTGTGGAAGTGCCCAAGCTAGGAAGGACGTTCTACGGCAATGCTGCTAGTGCAGGGTGAGGCATTCGACGTCCTGTTCCGAGAGGCCGAGCGTGAAGCGTTCCACCTCGAAGTCAGGGACGACTACTACCCGCCTGACTACCCTCCACTCGTCCGGTTTTTGAACAACGAACCTGAGGACTACCAATGGTTTCAGCCTTGGCTGAACCAGGTCAGGAAAACCACGGACAGGGGTGTAGCGGTCAATCGGGCACGAGTAGTCACCGTGCCGCACAACGATTACACGCGGTATGCGAGGCACGTTGCGCGCCTCAATGTAGATGCCGGCGAAGATGTGCGATATCTGCCGCGCTATCAGATCAACACTGATGAGTTGACGACTGACGATTGGTGGATATTCGATGACTCAGTTGTCGCATTCACAGTATTCGAGCCCGGCGAAAACGGGCGCTGGGTAGGTGGTGCTGTCACTACCGATCCCCGCATAGTCGAATACATCCGAACAGTCAAAGAGCGGGTCTGGTCTCTTGCCGTTCCGCTGTCGGAGTACAGCGAGTCGTGACGAGTTCACTGACTCAGGCCAAGGAAGCTCTCGGAGCACGGCTCCGAGAGCTTCGCCAAGATGCAGGCCTTACCGGTACCGAGCTGGCTTACCGTGCCGGTTGGCATCAAACCAAGGTCTCAAAGATCGAATACGGCAAAACCAAGCCCACAGACGAGGATATACGGGCCTGGTGTACCCACACAGACACCGAAAACCAGATACCCGACCTGATAGCCACCCTGCGGAATATCGAAGTCGCCTGGCTCGAATGGCGGCGCGTACTGGGCACCGGCACCAAGCGTAGGCAACAAGCCGCTATCAAGCTCGAGGCGAAAACCGGGGTAATGCGGGTGTATCACCCGTTTCTGATACCGGGTCTACTTCAGACAGCAGAGTACGCCGAGGGCGTTCTGCGAAGCGTTGTCGAATTTCAACAAGTGCCGAACGACGTGGACGAAGGCGTATCCAAGCGGATGGAACGGCAACAGATCTTGTATCGCCGTGACCATCGTTTTCATTTCGTCATAGCTGAACAAGCGTTGCACACCACGGTCAGCAATGATCAGGCCATGTTCGGTCAATTGGACCGGTTGTTGGCCGTTGTCGGAATGCCGAGGGTGGCTCTCGGCATTGTTCCGACCGAAGCGCCGTACCGGGTATCGATGACGAACTTCACCATCTTCGACAACTCCAGAGTGATGATAGAAACCGTGACTGCTGAGCTGACAGTTACGCAGCCGCGAGAGATCGCGCTGTACGGACGCGCGTTCGATATCCTTGCCGGGCAGTCGGTTACCGGTGAAGCCGCGAGAGCGCTGATCAACAAGGCTCTCGACGTGAGGCGAGAAAAGCCTCGGTAATGACGAGTCAACCCGATACGAACGCCGACGCGGCGGGGTATTTGGCCAGCGCTTCGCCCGCCGCGATTTCTTCCGCATCGGCGAGCAATTCGTAGATGGTGGCGTTGACGCCGGTGGCGTGGGTTCGGTCGGCGCGCGCCAGGATGGCTTCGCGGGATTCGACGGCGTCGCGGTGATCGCCGAGTACGGTTTGCAGGCGTTTCGCTTCGGTGCCGAGATCCTTTGCGGCACTGCCGAGTACGTCGGTCGCGCCCTCGCACGAGTAGCGCAGGCGTTTGGCGCCCTTGCGGATGTCGTGCAGCAGTTCGACGCGTTCGGCGGGGGAGACGGCGGGCTCGGCGTAGACCATTCGCTGTAGGCGTTTGCGGTCCTTACGCAGGATACGTTCGAAGACTTCGGCGGCGGGCTGCTTCGACTTGTCGGCATCGAGGGGCGGGTCGGTGCGCCAGGCCGAAAGACGGTGGCGCAGTGCGTGATAGCGATGGTGGTCGAGGGCGTCGAGGATCTCGGCATGCGCGCTTCGGTACCGGTCTCGCTCCGCGTCGACCAGATCGGTGCGCACATACTCGGTGGTGCCGGGCACATAGGCGCTGCCCGCCGCCTTCGGCACAGCTGATTCCGTTGCGAGCCTGGCGAATTCATCCTGCGGCGCGTGTGCGGCCAGCAGTGCCGCGAACCGTTCCGCCCGCACCTCGGCATCGCGGGCAACACCGAGCAGGTCGGCCAGCCACTTCAGTTCGTCCTGCATCTCGGCGATCGGCGTGGCCTCGAAGAGCATGCGGTACGAGCGCAGCACGCTGCGCAGTCTGCGCGTCGCGACCCGCATCTGGTGCACCGAATCCCAGGCGTCGGCGCGGACGTCGGGTTCGGCGGCCAGCAGTCGGTCGACGTCGTCGCGCAGTGCCGCGACGATGGCGGTTCCGGCCCTGACCATGATCAGCTCACTTTCGCGAATCCGTCGGTCGCCTCGACGAGATGGTGGGTGATTCCGGGTTCGGCGGCAGCGTGACCGGCGTCGTCCACGATGTGCAGTACCGATCCGGGCCAGGCGCGATGCAGTTCCCATGCGCTGGTCGCCGGGCAGACGACATCGTGGCGACCCTGCACGATGACGGCCGGAATGTGCGCGATCTTGTCGATATCGCGCAGTAGTTGTCCCTCGTCGAGGAATCCGCCATTGACGAAGTAGTGGTTCTCGATCCGGGCGAAGGCCAGCGCGAACCGTGGCTGGGCGCTGTCCCGCACCCGATCCGGGTGCGGCAGTAGCGAACTCGTCGCGCCCTCCCAGGTGGACCAGGCGATGGCGGCCGCTTCGGCGACCTGCTCGTCGGGGGAGTGCAGCAGCCGGTGGTACACCTGCACCAGATCGCTGTCGCGCTCGTCCACCGGCACCGGGGCCAGGAACTTCTCCCACTCGTCGGGGTAGATGTTGCCCGCGGCGCCGTTGTAGTACCAGTCGATTTCCTTGCGCCGCAACAGGAATATCCCGCGCAGCACCAGTTCGGTGACCTGCTCCGGATGCTGTTGCGCATAGGCGAGTGCGAGCGTGGAGCCCCAGGAGCCGCCGAATACCTGCCAGCGGTCGATGCCGAGACGAATACGCAGCGCTTCGATATCGGCGATCAGATGTGCGGTGGTATTGGTCTCCAGAGTGGCACCGTCCGCGATATGCGGCGTGGACCGTCCGCAGCCGCGCTGATCAAGCAGCACGATCTTGTAGGCGGCCGGATCGAAGAACTGCCGGTGGAACGGTTCGGTGCCGCCACCTGGTCCGCCGTGCAGGAACACCACGGGCTTACCGTCGGGATTGCCGCTGACCTCCCAGTACACGGACTGGCCCGCACCGACATCGAGCATGCCGGTTTCGTACGGCTCGATCGCGGGGTAGAGGGTTCGCATCAGAAGGCGATTCCCGAAGCCAGATCGGGCAGTTCCAGCGCCTCGATTGCCTGCTGGTGTACATCGGCGCAGCTCTTGGCGGTGATCCGGTCGATCATCGCCTTATCGGCGAGCACATGGCCGTTGATGCCGCCATTGCGCAGCGCCCATTCGTGCACCAGCGCATTGAGCCCGATCCGGCCCAGCGTCGGACCCTGCACCCGCCAGTTCGACAGTTCCGGGCGGATCATGTCGCACAGCTGGGTGGCCGACGCGTCGGAGATCTCCAGGGTCGTCGTCGGTGCGCTGGTGGTGGTCTTGCCCGCGCTGGTGGCTGTCGCCGATCCGGTGGTGGAGCTCGAGCTGCCGGTGGGGGCCGGGCTGGTGTCGCTCCCGCAGGCGGTAAGCGCCGCGGCGGCGAATAGGCCCGCCACCACTAGCGTGCTGCGTGAAATCCAACGGGGTTGCGCCATCGGTACCTCTGCTCGTGTCGGCATTGTCGGCTTCGAGTCTGCCATTATTTGCCGCGCCTGGCCCGCGCGAGTTTGCTGTGCGCCGCCGATCAAACCGGGCCGAAGCCCGCGCGCAGATCGTCGAGCAAGCCCTGCAGGAAGCGCGCAAATCGCGGCGGTGACGCGTCGATGGTGCGCCACGGATGCAGGGCGACCAGTGGTGCCAGCCGGTCGACGAGTGCGATTTCGGCATCGGTGACGGAGCACGACTGCCGCCACCGATCCAGGTATTCCGAGCGGTGCGGACCGCGCAGCACGCGCCAGGACAGCAGCGGATGGGTGATTACCGCATCGCCCCAGTCGAACAACATGTCCGAATCGGTGAACACGTTTCCCGGATGCAGATCATTGTGTTCGATGCTCAGCCTGCCGAATTCGGCAAGCGCCGCGCCGGCTTCGGTGATCGCCGCGCCGAGGCCGGGAACGCGCGGCTCGAAATGCCGATACACCGTGATCAGTTGGGACGGTGGCAGATACGGTGTGCCGGTGGCGCGCAGCTCATCGATGTGACTGCCCATCGCCAACTGGAGGTCGGCGTAGCGGCGAACCAACTCTGTCCACGCGGCCGCGGAATCCTGCGCGGCGACACCGCCGTCGGGACTGAGCAACCAGCCGTGATCCGGTTGTACCGCAAGCGGTTCGAGCACGCTGCCGGGCCGCAACCGGGCCAATGCCTGCAGCAGCGGACCCTCGTGTGCACCGGCGCGAGCGTTGGCCTTCAACCACGTCGGACCCGCGTCGGTCGGGATGCGCACGATCAACGACCACGCCCGTCGTCGCGTTTCCTCCGGCGTCCCGACGATTTTCACGCCGCGATCGGTGAGAACACCCGTGGCCCAATCGAGCATCGGTTGCACGGGTTGGCCGAGCAGTGCCGCTGGCGCGTGCACTGCTCGGCCGGTCATCGTGAACTCAGAAGCTGTGCTCGGGGCCGGGGAAGGTCCCTCGGCGCACCTCGTCGGCGTAAGCAGCTGCGGCGGAACGCAATTCATCGCCGATCCGGCCGAACCGCTTGACGAACTTGGCGGTCTTGCCGCTGGTGAAGCCCGCCATATCCTGCCAGACCAGCACCTGCGCATCGCATTCCGCGCCGGCGCCGATGCCGACGGTCGGAATGGTCAGCTTGCGGGTAACCTGGCCGGCCAGTTCGGCGGGCACCATCTCCATCACCACGGAGAACGCACCGGCCTCCTGTACCGCGATGGCATCGGCGATGAGTTGCTCGGCGCCGTCACCGCGACCCTGCACCCGGAAACCGCCGAGGGTGTTGACGCTCTGCGGGGTGAAGCCGATATGCGCCATCACCGGAATACCGGCCGAGGTGATCAGCGCGATCTGCTCGGCGACCCGCTCGCCGCCCTCCAGCTTGACCGCGTGCGCACCGCCCTCCTTCATGAACCGGGTCGCGGTGGCCAGCGCCTGCTGCGGCGACGTTTCGTAGGTGCCGAACGGCAGATCGGCCACCACCAGCGCATGCGGTGCACCACGGACCACGCCGCGCACCAGCGGAATGAGCTCGTCGACGGTGATCGGCACCGTGGTGTCGTAGCCGTAGACGACGTTGGCGGCGGAGTCGCCCACCAGTAGCACCGGAATTCCGGCTTCTTCGAAGATGCGAGCGGAGGAATAGTCGTAGGCGGTCAACATCGACCACTTCTCGCCATCGGCCTTCATCTGCTGCAGATGAGGTACCCGCGTCTTGCGCTTGGCCGGCTTGGCAGCCGGGGCAGCGCCGTAGGCAGGGGTCTCCGATTCGGATACGGACATCATCGTCCCTTTCGTGGTTGTCGCCTCGAGGCCCGTCCGGGTCCCCGGGTTGTGTGACGAATCCAGTCTGCCACCCGTTCGATCGCGACTTAAGGGCGATGACGGTGCATTTGGTCACAGCCGTATCCGCGCCGCCGGGCGACCGGACGCACGGCAATGGCAGGATCTTTCCCATGTCTGTGGTGCGGAGTGGGTCGCGTTGTGTGCTGGTCGCGGTGACGTTGGCGGTGGTGGCGGCCGGATGCGGCGCATCCAAGGATGCGCCGGGCAATGCGTTACCCACCCCTCCCCAGGGCCTCGAGAAGTTCTACAGCCAGACCGCGAACTGGGGTTCCTGCGACGATTTCGGCTCCCCGGACGACCGCCCCGCACCCAATACCGAATGCACCCGCATCACCGTGCCCGTCGACTACACCAAGCCCGACGGCGCCACCGCACAGATCGCGCTGGCCCGAATTCCGGCCAGCGGCAAGCGGATCGGCTCACTGCTGCTCAATCCCGGCGGGCCGGGCGTATCAGGTCTGTCGATGGCGGGTATCGCGGGTAAGACGCCGCTGGCCGAGCGCTTCGACCGGGTCGGCTTCGATCCGCGCGGTGTCGGCTCCTCGATTCCGACCATCGCCTGTCTGACCCCGCAGCAGAACGACGCCGAACGCGCCGAACCCCCCACCGACAACACTCCGGACGGCATCGCCAAGGCCGAGGACGAGAACCGTCAGTTCGTCGGTCACTGCGTCGAGCGCACCGGCACCGAATTCCTGGCCCACGTCGGCACCCGCGAGGTGGTGCAGGACATGGATGTGATCCGCGCGGTCCTCGGCGATCCGAAGCTCAGCTACCTCGGCTACTCCTACGGCACCAAGCTCGGCTCGGCCTACGCCGAGAAGTTCCCGTACAATGTGCGGGCGCTGGCGCTCGACGGCGCGGTGGACTCATCCCAGGATCCGGTGCAGGAGTCTTTGCGGCAGGCGGCGGGCTTCCAGCAGGCATTCGAAGCCTATGCCGCGGAATGCGCCAAGCAGGCGGACTGCCCGGTCGGCACCGATCCGGCCCAGGCGGTCGCGAAGTTCCGCGGGCTGGTGAATCCGCTGGAGACCAAACCGGCCGCGACCACCGATTCGCGCGGACTCAGCTACGGCGATGCCATCACCGGGGTGCAGCAGGCGCTCTACTCCGATGATTTCTGGCGGGTGCTCACCGTCGGCCTGTCCGAATTGCGCGACGGGCGGGGCGACACGCTGCTGAAGCTCGCCGATCTCTACGACGGCCGCCGCGACGACGGTAACTATGACAACACGCAGGAGGCCTTCAACGCCATCCGCTGCGTCGACGATCCGCCGATCAACGATCGTGCGGTGACGGGTCGACAGGACACGGAATACCGCAAGGCGGCGCCGTTCCTGGACGACGGCCGCGGCACCGGGAGCGCACCGCTGGAACTGTGCGCCGTCTGGCCGGTGCCGAACACCAGTACACCGCACAAGGTTTCGGCGCCGGGTCTGCCGAAGACGGTGGTGGTGTCGACCACCGAGGATCCCGCGACGCCATATCAGGCCGGTGTCGATCTGGCCAACCAGTTGGGGGCCGCACTGATCACCTACAAGGGCACCCGACACACCGCGGCGCTGGTCGCGGGTGACCAGTGTCTTGACGACGCGGTGATCTCTTACCTTACCGATCTGAAGGTGCCTGAGGCCGGTCTGACCTGCTGATTCCCCGCTCACGACTGCGGCTGGCCGGCGCTCGGCTCCGTCGTGCGCGGCGGCGCACTCGGCCTTTGGTTCACTCGCTGACGCTCGCTCACAACGCGATCTTGCGCTCCGTGCGATTCATTCCGAATGATGGGATTGCAATCCCTAAGCGTGTATGTAACACGGATTTAACGCCGGGTGCTTACGCTCGGCGACATGGATCGCCAGAAGGAATTCGTGCTGCGGACGCTCGAAGAACGGGATATCCGCTTCGTGCGTCTCTGGTTCACCGATGTGTTGGGCTATCTGAAGTCCGTTGCCATCGCTCCGGCGGAGCTGGAGGGCGCCTTCGAAGAGGGCATCGGCTTCGACGGCTCGGCCATCGAGGGTTTCGCCCGGGTGTCGGAGGCCGATATGGTCGCGCGGCCGGATCCCTCGACCTTCCAGGTGCTGCCGTGGTCGACGAGCAAGGGCCATCAGCACTCCGCGCGCATGTTCTGCGATATCACCATGCCCGACGGTTCGCCGTCCTGGGCCGACCCGCGCCACGTGCTGCGGCGTCAGCTCAACAAGGCCGGTGACGTCGGGTTCAGCTGCTACGTGCACCCGGAGATCGAATTCTTCCTGCTGGAGAACGGCCCGCAGGACGGCTCCATGCCGACCCCGGCCGATTCCGGCGGCTTTTTCGATCAGGCCGTGCACGATTCCGCACCCAACTTCCGTCGCCACGCCATCGACGCGCTGGAGTCGATGGGCATCTCGGTGGAGTTCAGCCACCACGAGGGCGCCCCGGGGCAACAGGAAATCGACCTGCGCTACGCCGACGCGCTGTCCATGGCCGACAACGTGATGACCTTCCGCTACCTGATCAAGGAAGTGGCAATCGACGAGGGCGTACGCGCGACCTTCATGCCCAAGCCGTTCGCCCAGTACCCCGGCTCGGCCATGCACACCCATATGAGTTTGTTCGAGGGTGAGGCCAACGCCTTCCACGATCCGGACGATCCGATCAACCTCTCCGAGACCGCGCGGGCCTTCATCGCGGGCATTCTGGAGCACGCCCCGGAGATCAGCGCGATCACCAACCAGTGGGTGAACTCCTACAAGCGGCTCATCCACGGCGGCGAGGCGCCGACGGCGGCGTCGTGGGGCCGGTCCAACCGCTCCGCGCTGGTGCGGGTGCCGATGTACACCCCGAACAAGTCGTCCTCGCGGCGTGTCGAGATCCGCAGCCCAGATTCGGCCTGCAACCCATACTTGACCTTCGCCGTGCTGCTTGCCGCCGGTCTGCGTGGCATCGAGAAGGGGTACACGCTGCCGCCGGAGGCCGAGGACGACGTGTGGTCGCTGACCGCCGCCGAGCGGCGCGCCATGGGCTTCCGTGAGCTGCCCGGCACGCTCGACGAGGCGCTGCAGTCGATGGAGCGCTCGGAGCTGGTCGCCGAGACGCTCGGCGAGCACGTTTTCGACTTCTTCCTGCGCAACAAGCGCCGGGAATGGGCGGGCTACCGCAGCCAGGTGACCCCATACGAGCTGAAGGAGTACCTCGGCCTCTAGCTGGTCGAAGCTGACCCTTTCGAGCGGCCTGCAAGCAGTCGCCGGCGGCCGCGGTCGGCTACGTTTGCGACTCTTTCCACCCCGGCCGGGTGGAAAGAGATGATCGGCCATCTAAGTTGGAGTTATGGTCCGGCCGCCGTCTGCTCGTTCTGCTGTCCCCGGTGTCGGTCGGCTCGGCTTGCTCGAGCCGACTGCCGCCGCCTCGTTACGAGAGTTGGCTTGGGACAATATCGACTCCATTCCGGTGCTGTGGGCGCTGTCGCGCGCGCCCGACGCCGATCTCGCACTGCTGACGCTGACGCGGTTGCGGGCGGCGCTCGGCGAGGACTGGTCCGAACTCGATTCGACGCTGCGGATCGATACGGCCTTGCGCGGCAGGCTTTTCGCGCTCATCGGATCATCGAGCGCATTCGCCGATCATCTGGTCGCAGACCCTGCGGCGTGGCGAATTCTGCTGCGGGACAAGTTGCCCGCGCGCGAGGAGCTGATCGCTGATCTGTTGGCGGCCGTGCAAGCGGTACCGGCCGAGAGTCCGCACGCGGATGCCGTGCTGTACCGGGCCGAGCTGTCCGGTCCCGAGGCAGTTGCGCTGCTGCGCAAGCGATATCGCGATCAGCTGATGCTCTTGGCCGCGCTGGACCTGGCTGCCACCGTGGAGAACGAGCCGGTGCTGCCGTATCACGTGGTCGGCCGCCATCTCACCGATCTCGCCGATGCCGCACTGACCGCGGCGCTGGCGGTGGCAGTGTCCCGGGTCTGCAAGGACGCGCCCGTGCCGGTGCGGCTGGCCGTGATCGCCATGGGCAAGAGCGGTGCTTGCGAACTCAACTACGTCAGCGATGTCGATGTCGTCTTCGTGGCCGAACCGGCCGATGCCACCGCCACCCGGTTGGCTGCCGAGACGATGAGCGTGGGCAGCGCGGCCTTCTTCGAGGTCGACGCGGCACTGCGGCCCGAGGGCAAGGCGGGCGCGCTGGTGCGCACCCTGGACTCGCATATCGCGTACTACAAGCGCTGGGCCAGGACCTGGGAGTTCCAGGCACTGCTCAAGGCGCGGCCGATGACCGGCGATCTGGCGCTGGGAGAGCAGTACCGCGACGCGCTGATGCCGATGGTGTGGACCGCCTCCGAGCGCCCCGACTTCGTCGCCGATGTGCAGGCGATGCGGCGCCGAGTGGAGGATCTGGTGCCCGCCGATCTGCGCGAACGCGAACTCAAACTCGGCCACGGCAGCCTGCGCGATGTCGAATTCGCCGTGCAGCTACTGCAATTGGTACACGGACGGGTGGACGAGACGCTGCATGTGCAGGACACCATCGAGGCGCTGACGGCGTTGGCGGCGGGCGGCTATGTCGGCCGCGACGATGCGGCGAATCTCACCGCTTCCTATGAATTCCTGCGCCTGCTCGAACACCGGCTGCAGTTGCAGCGGCTCAAGCGCACCCACACGTTGCCCGCCGCCGACGACGAGGAGGGCATGCGCTGGCTGGCGCGCGCGGCCCATATCCGTCCGGACGGACGGCAGGACGCGGTCGGCGTGCTGAGCAATGAGATTCGCCGAAATGCGGTGCGGGTGCGGCGATTACACGCCAAGCTCTTTTATCGGCCACTGCTCGAATCGGTGGTCAAGTTGGATCCCGACGCGCTGCGCCTGAGCCCGGACGCGGCGATCCGCCAGTTGGCGGCGCTCGGCTATGCGGCCCCGGAAAACGCACTGGGACATCTGAAAGCGTTGACCGGCGGGGTATCGCGCAAGGGCCGGATTCAGGCGCTGCTACTGCCGACCCTGCTCGAATGGCTCGGGGACACACCGAATCCCGATGCCGGACTGCTCGCTTACCGGCGGGTCTCGGAGGGCCTGGACGATCAGATCTGGTTCCTGCGCGAATTGCGTGACGAGGGCGCGATCGCGCAGCGGTTGATGATCGTGCTCGGCTCCTCGGAATATCTGCCGGATCTGCTGATCAACGCACCGGACACGATCCGGATGTATGCCGACGGTCCGGGCGGGCCGCTGTTGCTCAGCCCGCAGCCGGAAGACGTTGCGCGCGGGATCCTTACCGCGGCGGCACGCTACGACGATCCGAAACGTGCTGTGGCCGCTGCCCGTTCGCTGCGTCGGCACGAATTGGCGCGGGTGGCCTCGGCCGATCTGCTCGGCATGCTGGACGTGCCGCAGGTATGCCGGGCGCTGTCCTCGGTGTGGGTCGCGGTGCTGGAAGCCGCACTGCGCGCGGTGATTCGAGCCAGCGAGGTCGAACTCGGGGCGCAGGCACCGGCCGAATTCGCGGTGATCGGCATGGGGCGACTCGGCGGCCTGGAACTCGGTTACGGCTCCGATGCCGATGTGCTCTTCGTCTGCGACCCGCGTCCCGGCGAGGACGAGACCAAGGCCGTGAAATGGGCGATCGGCATTGCGGAGAAGGTGCAGCGGTTGCTCGGCGCACCGAGTACCGATCCGCCGCTGCAGGTCGACGCCGGACTGCGCCCGGAGGGGCGCAACGGTGCGCTGGTGCGCACGCTGGCCGCCTATGCCGCCTACTACGAGCAGTGGGCGCAGCCGTGGGAGGTGCAGGCCCTGCTGCGCGCGCATCAGGTGGCCGGGGACCAGGACCTCGGTGTCCGGTTCCTGCACATCATCGACAAGGTGCGCTATCCCGAGGGCGGGGTATCGGCGGATGCGGTGCGCGAGATCCGCCGGATCAAGGCCAGGGTGGATGCCGAACGCCTGCCGCGCGGTGCGAATCCGGCGACCCACACCAAACTCGGACGCGGTGGTCTCGCCGATATCGAATGGACCGTACAGCTGATGCAGCTGCGCTACGCACACGATGTGCGCGCACTGCACAACACCTCGACGCTGGAAACCCTGGATGTCATCGAGCAGACCAAATTGCTTGCGATCGAAGATGTTTCGCTGCTGCGCGAAGCTTGGATCACGGCGACCAGGGCGCGCAACGCACTCGTGCTCGTGCGCGGCAAGCCGGCCGATCAACTACCCGGCCCAGGCCGTCTACTATCGGCCGTAGCACGGGTAGCCGGCTGGCCGAACGATGACGCCAGCGAATTCCTAGACAACTACATGCGCATAACCCGCCGCGCAAAAGCCGTGGTGGAGCGCGTCTTCGGCGCCTGACCCCCGCCGACGGTAGTCGAAAGGTGGTTCTCAGTGGGCACGGCGGCCGGCCATTTGACTACCGTCGGCGATGTCGCTCGGGCAGGCATTTCCACGGGATCTCCACAATTGCCGCGCGTGGCCTCCATGGCCGCCGGTTAGGGTCGGGGCATGCGTAAACGGGTGGAGTGGGTGGTGCTCGGGCTGGGATGGTGCGCCTTGGCGGCGGGTGTTCTGGGGATCGTGCTGCATTTCGGGACATGGCGGCGGCAGGCTCTCGTGCTGTTGGCGTCGGGTGCGTCGTATTTGATGCTCGGGGCGGTGTTGGGGTTGCTGTTGTTCCTGATCGCACGGGGGTGGAAGAGTGCGGCGGTGGCCGGGGTGATCGTCGCGTCGGTGCTGTGGATGCAGGTGCCGATGTTCGTGCCGGAGGGTCGGGCGGCGAGTGGGCCGGAAGTTTCTGTCATGCAATCGAATCTGTTGTTCGGAGAGGCGGATGCGGCGGCGGTGGTTCGGGCGGTGCGGGCGAACCGGGTCGAGGTGCTCACCGTCGATGAGCTGACACCGGAGGTCGCGCAGCGACTCGCGGCGGCCGGAATCGATGAGTTGCTGCCACATCAATTCCTACAGCCACGTGATGGCGGCAACGGAACCGGGATCTACAGCCGATATCCGTTACGGGACAACAAGAAATACGACGGATTCTGGATGAACAATCTGTCCGCCACCATGGAGCATCCACAGCGCGGACCGGTCGCGGTGTTCGCATTCCATCCGGTGCCGCCGTCGGTCGACTTCCCGGCCTGGAGTTCGGAGCTGGACAGGATTCGCGAAATATTGGACGCGCAACAGGGTCCCGCGATCGTCGGCGCGGATTTCAATGCCACCCGCGATCATTCGGCATTCCGCGATCTGCTGCGCGGCCGGTTCGTCGCAGCGGCGGATCAGGCGGGTGCCGGGCCGCTGCTGACCTATCCGGCGGATCGTCGATGGGGTCCGGTGATCGGCATCGACCACATTCTGGTCGCCGATGGTACGGCGGCCGATGTCCGCTCGCTCACCATTCCCGGATCCGATCACCGCGCGATACTGGCACAGGTGCGGTTGAACGCCTGACGGAGCGAATGCGCTCAGACGTATACGCGCGCAGGGGTTTCTGCGATTACCATGTGATCGCTCGACGGGCAGGCGTATGACCCATCGGGTCGGGGTTCGCCGAGGACGGACCCGCAGTGAGTTCGGGGAGGAAAGACCTGATGAGGACTAGACGGCTGCGGTTCGGGGTGGTCGCGATATTGCTATTGGTCGGCGCGGCGCTGGTCGGCTGCGACAGCAAGACGGGCCAGCCGGGGGCGAGCGCGGTGACCGCGGACAATCCGTGGGAGCTGACCGGCGCGGTCTCCAACAGCGGTCCGAGCGGCCCGCGCAAGGGGGTGCCGGACGCACCGCTCACCGCGGCGAACGGCGACGGCGGCGCGGTCGACAAACTCGCCCTCAACACCATCGCCGACCTGGAAGATTTCTGGAAGACCGAGTACGGCAAGAACTTTCCCGGCACCTTCCAGCCGGTGAGCCGCTACATCTCCTGGGATGCCAAGGCCGCCAAGGAGCAGGCGATCACATTCTGCAAGTCCAGCACCTATCACCTGGTCAACGCCGCCTACTGCAGCGTGGACCACACCATCGGCTGGGACCGCGGTGTGCTGCTGCCGCTGCTGCAGGAGAAGTACAGCGATATGGCGATCGTGATGGTGCTCGCGCACGAATACGGTCACTCCATCCAGGGGCAGGCCAAGATCGCCGGATTCTTCACCGGGTCACTGGTGAAGGAGCAGCAGGCCGACTGCCTGGCCGGTGTGTTCCTGCGCCATGTGGCGGAAGGGAATTCGGCGCATTTCACGCTGAATATGACCGACGGACTCAACGCGGTCCTCGGCGCGACCATCGCGGTGCGCGATACCGATCCGGATAATCCGAAGAATGTGCACGGTTCGGCCTTCGAGCGGGTGACCGCGGTGCAGATCGGCTACACCGACGGCGCCCAGGGCTGCAAGAAGATCAACAAGAAGGAGATCGAGCAGCGTCGGGGCACCCTGCCGACGACATATGAGGACGGCGAACAGGACGCCCAGCTTCCGGTCGACGTGGCGTCGCTGACCAGTCTGAGCAAGGCGCTGGCGAAGATCTTCCCGCTGCAGCAGGCGCCGCAGTACGACTACAACGGGATCATCAAGAACTGCTCGAAAGTAACTGCCACCGAGCCGGTCTCGTACTGCCCGAGTTCGAACAAGATCGGCACCGATGTGCCCGAACTCGCCAAACGCGGCGGGGCGATGAAGGGCGACGACGAACCGCTGTCGGCGGTGGTGGACGGTGATTACAACGCATTCGCGGTCTTCATCTCGCGGTATGTCCTTGCGGTGCAACAGGAACGCAAGCTCTCGGTCGCCGGGGCCGAAACCGCGGGATTGCGCACCGCATGCCTCACCGGAGTCGTGACGACCAAGCTGAGCGAGCCGGCCAGCGATCCGCGGCTGTCGGCGAACGATCTCGACGAGGCGGTCTCCGGACTGCTCGCCGACGGTCTGGTCGCCAGTGATGTGGACGGCAAAGTGGTGGCGAGCGGCTTCCAACGGTTGGAGGCGTTCCGCACCGGAGTCCTCGACGGCGAGCAGACCTGCCTCACGAACTACCGCTAGCGGCTCACTGGTCCGCTACATGGGCCTGCAGCCACTCCAGCACATCGGCGAGCACCTTGTCCTGTTCGGGCTCATTGAAGACCTCGTGGTAGAGGCCCTCGTAGCGGATCACCGTGAGATCCTTCGAACCCGCGCCCCGCTCGATCAGATCGGTGCTCGACGGCGCCGCGATGGCGTCGGCGGTGCCGTGCAACACCAGCAGCGGCACGGTGAGTTTGTCCAGACGGCTCTTGACGAAATCGGTGGCATTGAGCATCTCCATCCCGGTTCGGGCCGGGAGCATGCCGCGGAAGACCAGCGGATCGTTGTCGTAGGCGCGAACCACCTCGGGATCGCGGCTGATCATCGACGAATCCAGTTTCAGCACACCGACATTCGGCGCGAACCGGGACAGCAGCGGACCCAGCAGGCGCTGCAGCGGATTGCCGACCGCGATATCCAGCGGCGGCGCCGACAAAACGATGCCGTCGACATCGATCGGCGCGCGGACCGCCAGATACAACGTGATCAGACTGCCCATCGAATGCGCGAGCAGGAACCGCGGCACATCCGGATGTTCGCGGCTCGCGATCTTCAGCATCTCGGCGACATTGTCGGCGGAGCCGGCCATCGAACCGATATTCGCGTTGTTGCCCGCCGACTTGCCATGGCCGAGATGGTCGAGCGCGTAAACCGCGAAACCGTTGTCCGCCAGTCGCTTTCCGACATGGGCATAGCGGCCGGAGTGTTCGGCGACGCCGTGCACGAGCACGATCACCGCATCCGCGGTGGTGTCGGGAAGCCATGCGCGCCAAGCGATTCGGCTGCCGATGCCGTCGAATTCGCCCTCGGTGACCGGTGTCGGCTCGGCGGACTCACCGGCCTTCGGATCGGTTGTCATGCATCGGCTCCTCGGGTAGGTGGCGGTGCCGCGAGCTGATCTATCAGCTGCCGGTTGAACTCGATGAGCCGAGCGTAGTTCACCAGGGAGATGCGCTCGTCGGTTCCGTGGATCGTTTCCACATCCGCCTTGGTCAGCAGGATGGGGGCGAAGTTGCAGCGGGTGGCTGCGAGGTCGTCGTAGTGCCGGGAATCGGTGGCGCCGGGAACGATGCCGGTGGTCACCGCGATGCCCGGCACGACGGACTCGGCCAGGCCCGCGATCATGTCGAATGCCGGGCCGGGCGGTTTGCCGGGGGAGGGTTCCGAGGTCATGCCGACGAGTTCGATCCGCACGTCCGCGTCGCGCACCACCTTGCGGCAGTGTGCGAGCACCGATTCGACCGAATCGCCTGGCAGGATGCGGAAATTCACCATGGCCTCGGCCTGCTGCGGCAGCACATTGGGTTTGACGCCGCCGCGGATGACCGTCGGCGCGGTCGTGGTGCGCACCATTGCCTCGGTCTGCGGACGGGCCGCGAGTATCCGGATGATCACCGGTGTGGCCAGTCCGGCGAAGCGCAGCAGGCGGCGGCGATATTCGGGCATGACGTGGCGCAGTCTGGTGACCATGTCGGACACCACCGGCGTCAACCGCAGCGGCATCGGATGGTCCTGGATTCGGCCGACCGCGCGGGCGATCCGTCCGACCGCGGTCTGTCTGCCGGGCATGGACGAATGTCCGCCCACCGCCGATACCGAAAGGCGAACGGTCGCATAGCCTTTCTCGCCCACCATGATCGATGCCACCGGCCGGTCTATGCCGTCGGCGATATCGTCGAGGATGACGCCGCCCTCGTCGAGCAGCAGATCCGCGTGCACACCGGATTCGCGCAACCGTTGCGCCATGCGCACCGCGCCGTCATCGCCGAACACTTCCTCGTCGTGCCCGAACGCCAGATAGATGGTGTGCCGCGGACGGATTCCGGCGGCGAGTGCGGATTCGACCGCCTCCAGAATGGCGATCAACCGGCTCTTGTCATCGATTGCCCCACGGCCCCAGATGAATTCGTCGTCCACCACGCCCGCGAACGGCGGATGCGTCCACCGCTGCAGATCGTCGACCGGCACCACATCCTGGTGGGCGAGCAGAATCGCCGACACCCGATCCGGTTCGACGCCCGGCCAGCGATACAGCCTGCTGTGCCCGAACCGCTCCAGTTCCAGTTCGGCGTGGACCAGCGGGAACGACTGTTCCAGGTGCGCGCCCAGCCGGACGAAGGCCGCGTCGCTGGGTTCTGTGGGCTCCGCGGTATCCGACGGCTCGTAGGAAACCGTCGCGCAGCGCAAGGCCTGCGCGAGGCGTTCGGCGACGTCCGTATCGACGACCACCGGCGTGGGGTGGGTCTGCGCGGCGTTACCTGTCATCGAGGGCCGGCCTCATTCGGCAAGTTCATGGGCACCACTGCATTCAACACCTCGGGGCCGAGTGCGCGAACCTTCTGGTCGCGCCACTTCGCCAAGGCCTCGCTGGTGCCGCCGGTGAGGTCGGGGGTACGCGGGGTGCTGAGCAGGGGCAGGTCCAGGCGCGCCGAAACGACGGTGACCTGGGCATCGGCGGCGGTATGGGACCAGACGTCGTCGACGACATCGGTGATCCGCACGCCGAGGCGGTGCCCGGCAATGATCGGCCAGTCCTGCGCCAACAGTCTGATCTCGGCGGTATCGGCGACCGGAGCGATGCCGCGGGTGATGATGGTGCCGCGGACGTCGGGAGCGATATCGAATAGTTCGACCGCGACCGTCGCGGTCGGCGGACCGGACAGGCGCAGCGATGCCGTAGGAATTCCGGAGATGTGCTGGGTGGTGCTCAGCGGCTCGGAAATGGACCAGATCTCGCGATCGGGTCCGGGCAGCAGCCCGCGATCGGTATAGGTGCCGGTGCGCAGGCCGATCGGAATGCGGTGCGAGTCAGCGGGCGGCCATGCGGTTTCGGAGCGCCAACCGCCATCGAATTGGCCGACCGTCACGCGCGGGCCGGGCACCTCGATATCGCGGTCGGCGACATGCTTGTCGAAGAAGGCGAGTAGTTGGGTATCGAAATCCGGTGCACCGCATTTGCTGTCGCAATCGCTGTGGCCCCATTGGCCGAACCAAGCGCGATGATCGCCGGGACCGAGCGCATTCCAGACGTCGAAGATGCGGTACGCCCGGGTGTTGTAATCGAGAAAGCCCTGGCCGACGAACAGCGGAATGGTATTGCCGCGCAACTCTTCCACGAGATCGCGCTCACGCCAGAACGCAGTAGTGGCGTCATGGTTGGTGGTGTTCGCCGCGAACTGCTCGTAGCACCCCGCCGAAATCTGGACGGCATTGGACTGGTACTCGGGGGAGTCGTCGGGTCGGCCCGGTGTGGAGGCGATGAGCAGATGTTCGAAACCCGTCATTTCGGCTGGGCGAATGCCGCTCTCGGTGACCGGTTTACCGGAGAACTTCCACGCGACACCCTGCATGTACATGTACGCGTAGGGGTCGACATCCGGTCCGAACGCCGCGACGGCGGCCAAGCCCGCGGGTTTGGCGGCCAGCCCCATCATCCCGGTCCACGCCTCGTAGGAAGTGCCGATCATGCCGACCCGACCGGTCGACCACGGCTGCCCCGCCGCCCACTCCACGGCGGTGGACACATCCGAGCGTTCGCCCGGCCCACCGAAATCCGGACATCCGGACGAGCCGCCGTAGCCGCGCAGATCCACGATGACGTAGGTATAGCCCGCATTCAGGAACATCGCGACGTGCAGGTCATCGGTGGACGGCCCACCCTCGAGACGTGGCACGCTCAAGTAGGCGGTATGCGAGCGATACGGGCTGACGGTCATCACCACGGGCGTGCGCGAATCCGCGGAAATGCCCTGCGGGCGCAGGATATCGGCGTGCAGCCGGGTGCCGTCCGGTCCGGTGATGTAGCTCTGCGACCACTGGAACGGCACGCCGACCGGGTCCGCCGCCGATACTGGCCCCAGCAATCCGAGCATCAACAGAACCCCGGCCACACCACGCAACAGCACAGTCACCCGAGAACTATCGACCGCTACTGGTCGATAGTCCAGCCCCCGGAACGGGGGTGTCACTCAGCGCTCAGCGGTCGGACCGAGCACCGGTTTCAGATCCAGCACCGGAAAAGTGCTCGGCGCCATGACACTTGCTGTCCCGCGATTTCCGCGGGTGAAGGAATGGGCCTGTGCCGGTGCGTTTTCGATCTGACCGGCGGATTCCGCCTCGCATATGGCGCATCGTTCCGCCGCGAATCATCTGATCTACACGGGCCGTTTCGCGCTGCGTGGTGGCGTCTCGGGCCTTGCGGTCTGCGAGCCGCAGGCTGGACGTGCCCGTTTTCCGCGGCCTCGGCCGGGTTCCGGAATCGGAAGTTGTGACGTCAGGGCGGATTGCCGCGACCGCGTGAGGCAGGAGCCTGTCGTTCGCGATAACGGCAGGCTATTTGCTCTTGCTATCGCCCAGCGGGAACGGCGCATTCGGTCAATCAGATTCGGCTGGTGTCCCAGGCAGCGCGGCGTATGATCGGCCCAGTGCGAGTCCCCGGGGGAAGCATGAGTGAGCCGGTGACCACGGATTGGGACCTATTCGTGCGGTCGCTGGCACAGTGCCTATCGGAACTACCTTCGCGGGCAACGCTGGTCATCGCCGCGCCCGGCAATCGATACGTCCAATTCGTGCAATACGACATCAAACTGTCCGTCGAACTGGCGGGCAATTCCTATCTCGCGCAGCCCATCTCGCCGACCGCTGAAAGCATGCTGCGCGATCTCGGCTGGCGCGAACCCGTCGCACGGCGCGAGATCGACAATTGGACTCGCACCCTGCTCTGGCCACTGTCTTTGGACACTTTGCGCGGACTCGCCCGTTCGGTCGCGGTCGGCCTGCGTGACGCGCTCGGTGTCGGCACTCCCGCGGAGTTGCGTGCCATGGGGTGGACCGAGACCTCGGGTGATCTGGATCTCACCGCTTTGGGTGAGATCGCGCGTCGCGGCGTCAACTGACGCGGTGGGGGCACCCACCCGACGTGCCACTATCCTGTGAATATGGCAGTAGGCAAGGGCGGCACGCCGTCGAAGGAAGCGAAGGCCGCGGCTAAGGCGGCCCGCAAGCAGCAGTCGAAAGAACGCCGCCAGCAGCTGTGGCAGGCGTTCCAGATGCAGCGCAAGGAAGACAAGCTGCTGCTGCCTTTGATGATCGGCGCCGTCGTCGGCATCACGGTCGTTTTCCTGGTGGTCGGCCTGATCTTCGGGCTGCAGTGGTTCCTGCTGCCGCTCGGTCTGCTGCTCGGTGTGCTCGTCGCGTTCATCATTTTCGGTCGCCGGGTGCAGCGGAATGTCTACGCCAAGGCCGAGGGCCAAGCGGGTGCGGCGGCCTGGGTGCTGGACAATCTGCAGGGCAAATGGCGGGTCAGCAATGGCGTCGCGGCCACCACTCAGTTGGATGCGGTGCACCGGGTAATCGGTCTGCCGGGCGTCATCCTGATCGGCGAGGGTTCCCCGCAGCGGTTGAAGTCGCTACTGGCGCAGGAGAAGAAGCGGACCGCGCGACTCATCGGCGACACCCCGATCTACGACATCATCATCGGCAACGATGAGGGCCAGATCCCGCTGAAGGAGCTGCAGAAGCACCTCACCAAACTGCCCCGCAATATCGACGCCAAGCGGATGGACCTCATCGAGGGTCGCCTGGCCGCGCTGAGTTCGCGCAGCGGTCCCGCACTGCCCAAGGGCCCGATGCCCGCGGGCGCCAAGATGCGCGGAGTGCAGCGCACCATCCGCCGGCGCTGATTCTGTTTCGAGGCCCGCATCCCATGGGATGCGGGCCTCGAATTTCTAAGGAGTCGTTCCGGTTCGCCCGACGCCGAGCAACCAGGTGATCCGGTCGTAGCCGACGACGTGGTAGACGACGAGTACCGCGGTGAAGACCAGGGCCCAACGCGGCAGCCCCGCGAGCCAGAATGCGGCCGCGCCACCGAACAGCACCACGATCTCGACCAGCAGCCGCACCCAGCCGTCCACCGCGACCGGGGCATTTCCGCTGCGGCTCGGATCGCCGGGCACCGCGAACGTCCCCCAAGCCACGGCGGCGGCAAGGGGCAGCAGTACAACCAGCACATAGCGCCAAGGCGAATCGAACGCGAGCCAACCGCAGACCGCGAACGACGAAATGGCGGCGAGTTCGAGGAACAAGCGTACCGCCAGCATGACCGGATTCAGGGACACCGCCGGAGCGTACTGTTCCGACGCCCGCCGGGAGGTGCTAGCGCGAGTGGACGACCGCGGTGCCGGTGGCGCGGTCGTGCATGCCGCGACCGTCGGCGTCGGTGAACAGCGCCGGAACCACGAAGACAAGCAGCACCTGGCGGGCCAGCGCGCGCACGAAGCCGACGGCCACCGGTGCGTCGACGCGGATGACGCGCAGGCGCAGGAAGTACTGCCCCGGCGTGTACCCGAACAACGACACCGCGACGACGCCGATCACGAACCAGACGAGCAGGTTGGGAGTCGTGAGCGCACTCACAATCGCCTCGAAGTTCGACGGGCGCGGCTTCCCGGCCGGAATATCCATGCCGGCGATGATCTTGTCCGGGTTCGGTCGAACGATGATCGCGGTCACACCGAGTGAGATGAACCAGTCCACCACGAGCGCGACGATCCGCCGCAACATGCCGACCAGTGACCCCGCGCCCGAGCGCGGCAGACCCAGGTGCTGACCGGGGAACTCGGGTGTTGCCGGATCGCCCGGGTCGGCCGAAGGTCCGGAAAGCCAGGATCCGCTGATGCGTGCCATAATCCCCAGAATAGGCCTCTACGACCGGTCGTAGGACACCGCATTAACCCTGAGTGACCTCGGCGTGCGCTGGTAAATGGACTGGATTACGATGCTGTTCGAGCCCGGGTAGCCATCAACACCCGGCCAGCCGCACGTGTAACACTGGCGAAACACGGCCTTGATTGCTGGGAAACATCGCGTCCATAGCGTCTGGACGCGACGAACCCATGCAATCGACACTGGCTGGGAACCGATCCGTAAGGAGAACAAGTGACGTTCAGCACGGCCGACGAGGTCATCAAGCACATCAAAGAAGAGGAAGTCGAATACGTCGACATCCGCTTCAGTGATCTTCCGGGTGTGCAGCAGCACTTCTCGATCCCCGCGAAGGCTTTCACCGCTGACCTCGCTGAGGAAGGGCTAGCGTTCGACGGCTCCTCCGTCCGTGGCTTCCAGTCCATCGACGAGTCGGACATGCTGCTGCTCCCCGACTTCGGCACGGCGCGCCTGGACCCGTTCCGTCAGGCCAAGACGCTGAACCTCAACTTCTTCGTGCACGACCCGTTCACCCGGGAGGCCTACAGCCGCGACCCGCGTAACGTCGCGCGCAAGGCGGAGGAGTTCCTGAAGAGCACCGGCATCGCCGACACCGCCTACTTCGGTGCCGAGGCCGAGTTCTACATCTTCGACTCCATCCGTTACGACTCGGGCATGAACGGCGCCTTCTACGAGATCGAGTCGATCTCGGGCTCCTGGAACACCGGCGCGGAGTTCAACCCGGACGGCACCCTGAACCGCGGCTACAAGGTCCGTAACAAGGGCGGTTACTTCCCGGTCGCCCCGTACGACCACTACGTCGACCTGCGCGACAAGATCTCGACCAACCTGCAGAACGCGGGCTTCGAACTCGAACGTGGCCACCACGAGGTCGGTACCGCGGGTCAGGCCGAGATCAACTACAAGTTCGGCACCCTGCTCGGCGCGGCCGACGACCTGCAGCTGTTCAAGTACATCGTGAAGAATACCGCGTGGGCCGAGGGCAAGACGGTCACCTTCATGCCGAAGCCGCTCTTCGGCGACAACGGCTCGGGCATGCACGTGCACCAGTCGCTGTGGAAGGACGGCAAGCCGCTGTTCCACGACGAGGCCGGCTACGCGGGCCTGTCGGATCTGGCGCGCCACTACATCGGCGGCATCCTGCACCACGCTCCGTCGCTCTTGGCGTTCACCAACCCGACCGTGAACTCCTATCACCGGCTGGTCCCGGGCTACGAGGCCCCGATCAACCTGGTGTACTCGCAGCGCAACCGCTCTGCCGCGGTCCGCATCCCGGTCACCGGCAACAACCCGAAGGCCAAGCGCATCGAGTTCCGTGCGCCCGACTCCTCGGGTAACCCGTACCTGGCCTTCGCTGCGATGATGATGGCCGGCCTGGACGGCATCAAGAAGAAGATCGAGCCGAAGGCCCCGGTCGACAAGGACCTCTACGAGCTCCCGCCGGAGGAGGCCAAGGGCATCCCGCAGGCCCCCACCAGCCTGGCTTCGGTCATCGACCGCCTCGAGGCCGACCACGACTACCTCACCGAAGGCAACGTGTTCACCCCGGACCTGATCGAGACCTGGATCAACCTCAAGCGCGAAAACGAAATCGCGCCGGTGAACCTGCGTCCGCACCCGTACGAATTCGAACTCTACTTCGACGTGTAAGCCTGACCTGCGTTTTTACGCCTGATTTAGGCGTTCGGTACGCAGTAGACGGAATCGAATCCATCCGCCCGGTGATCACATCCGCGATCACCGGGCGGATGGATTCGTCCGTATCCGGCGATCTTTCCGAATCTCGGCAATCGAATTCAAATCCGCCATCAATGTCCCTGTACCGAGAGCGAAGAGTTTCGGCAATCAGTCCTGCGACCGCCTGTGGCGATATCTCCATGTACTCCATTTCTGCAAATTGACCGCACCATATATTCTCGAATGAGACGTCGAGCATAGTCTGCGTAAAACTTTGTGATGGTCCCCAGCCGCCGACGAGGGGTTGGAGCCAGACCGTACCGAAATGGTCGATGGATTTCTGTCGCCCGTAACCGTCCCACTAGATCGATGCTCGCAGTTGCTTTCGACTCAATGGTGCTCGGGCATCCGTCAAGCGAAACAATGGCGATCCGGGCGGTCGGTCGGACAACTGCCTCGAACTCATCCGCTGCCGATCCTCCCTCATGCCATCTGGACCCTCGTACAACTTCGGAAGAACCTGGTGAGCTAGCGAGAACCGTTCGGGCCCAACTTCTTTCCGAAGGGGCGGCCCGAACCTGCGAGCCGTCGCACAACCCAGTCACGATCGCGCGCACCGGTACCCTGTGCGAACTCCTCACGCTCTGTGCGACAGCAGAAGTTCAGATCGGGAGCACCATCTCGACGAGTTCCCATAGTGACACGCCTCCGGTACCGAAGGCTGTGACCAACGCGTACGCGATAAGCGCGTCCTCCACGGTGGGCTGGCGAACAGTTACCCCGGGATCGCGCACGGTGAATGGCAATGCCCAGCCGGCCTCGATGTGGTGCGTTCCCGTCAACACGAATTGGCCGAGCACATGCTCGCCCCGATCCCGTTGCCCGACCACCAAGGTGCTGGAGTGCAGATCCGTCGGGATCAGCCGAAAAATCTTGCCATCGACCTCGGCGACCGCGCGATAGGTCCGCCGGTAGTAGAAATGCCCGCGCCCGACCGTCAACCTGATCGGGCGATCATTGATCGATGCCCGCAGCCGCTTGGCATTTCGCGTACCGATGGGAACACGTTGACGAGTGCGCGGACCGATCCGTTCGATGGTCACGGCCGTGGCATCGTCGAAAACCGGTGTGACGAGCACTCTTTCGTCGGTCCGAGTGATCACGATCTTGCCGAAATGCTCGGTGTCGACGACGAAACGCTCTGGACTGCTCACCCGGCTCCTCCGACGCTAGCGAAACATCCTGCGGCGCTGGGTATCAGCCCGACTTCCTGGCCTGCTCGCGGACCGAGCCGGCCAGGGCGTTCGGCATCGGTTCGTGCCGGATATACGAGCGCGTGAAATCACCCGCACCATGTGAGATGGAGCGCAGATCTATTGCGTAGCGGGTGAGTTCGAGTTCGGGAACCTCGGCGTGGATGCGGGTGCGGCCGGTGCCGTGCGGTTCGGTGCCGAGGACCCGTCCGCGGCGTCCGGACAGATCGCTGAGTACCGGACCGACATAGTCGTCCGTTACCACCACCCATACTTCGGCGATCGGCTCGAGCAGGTCGATACCGGCGGCGGCCGCGGCCTCGCGCAACGCGAGCGCGCCCGCTGTCTGGAATGCGGCATCGGAGGAATCGACCGAATGCGCCTTGCCGTCGAAGAGAGTCACACGCATATCGACGAGCGGGTATCCGGCCGCCACTCCGCGCCCGGCTTGGGCGCGGACACCCTTCTCCACCGACGGAATGAATTGTCGCGGTACGACTCCGCCGACCACCCGGTCGACGAATTCGATGCCCGAACCGCCCGACAGCGGTTCCACTTCGATCTCGCAGACCGCGTACTGTCCGTGGCCGCCCGACTGTTTGACGTGCCTGCCCTTACCGGTCGCCTTGCCCGCGAACGTTTCTCGCAGGGCGACCTTGTGATCGATCACGTCGACCTGCACGCCGAACCTGGTGCGCAATCGCTCCAGCGCGACATCGCGGTGCGCCTCACCCAGACACCACAGCACGATCTGGTGGGTGTCGGCATTCTGTTCCAGCCGGATCGCGGGATCCTCGGCGGCCAGCCGGGCCAGGCCGCTGGAGAGCTTGTCCTCATCCGCCTTGCTGCGTGCCTGAATGGCGATGGGCAGCAGGGGGTCCGGCATCTGCCATGGCTCGATCAGCAGCGGTGCGGCGGTGCCGGACAGGGTATCGCCGGTTTCCGCGTGGCTCAGTTTGGTGACATAGGCGATATCACCGGCGATGGCCTGGCCGAGTGGTCGCTGCTGTTTACCGAACGGTGCGGTGATGGCGCCGATGCGCTCGTCCACATCGTGGCTCTCGTGGCCGCGGTCCTCCAGGCCGTGACCGCAGACATGCACGGTGTCGTCGGGTCGCAGGGTGCCCGAGAATACGCGAACCAGCGAGACCCGGCCGACATATGGATCCGAGGCGGTGCGGATCACCTCGGCGGCCAGGGTGCCGTCCGGATCGCAGTGCAAAGGTGTCGGCGCCGCACCATCGGAGGTGTTGATCGCCGAGACCGCATGTTCCGACGGTGTGGGAAATCCGCCGGTGATCAGCTCCAGCAGTTCGATGGTGCCAAGGCCCTGTTTGGCCCCTTCCGGGGCGGGCGCGCCGAACAGGACGGGATGGAAGCTGCCTCGGGCGACCGCGCGTTCGAGGTCCTCGACCAGCGCCGCCAGCTCGATCTCCTCGCCGCCGAGATAGCGCTCCATCAGGGTTTCGTCTTCGCTCTCGGCGATGATGCCCTCGATCAGCCGGTTGCGCGCGTCCTCGAGCAGCGGCAGTTGATCGTCGGACGGTTCGCACTGAACCTCCGCGCCGGAGGAGTAGTCCGCGATGCAGTGTGGCAGCAGCTCGACCAATCCGGTCACCGGGCGATGACCGTCCGGACTCTTCGGCCCGTACACCGGAAGATGCAGCGGCAGAATGTTTTCCGAGGAACCGCCGCCGAGTACCTGTCGACAGGTCTCGGTCATCTCGTCGAATTCGGCGCGTGCGGTGTCGAGGTGGGTGATCACGATGGCCCGCGGCATCCCGACCGCCGCGCACTCCTCCCACAGCGCGCGGGTGGCACCGCTCACGGCCTCGGCGCCCTCGGCCGCCGAGATAACGAACAGGGCCGCATCCGCCGCACGCAGACCCGCGCGCAGCTCACCGACGAAATCGGCGTAACCGGGGGTATCCAGCAGATTGATCTTTATCCCGTGCCACACCATCGGCACCACCGACAGCTGCACCGATCGGTGCTGGCGGTGTTCGATCTCGTCGTAATCCGACAGCGACGTCCCGTCCTCCACCCGGCCCGCGCGATTCACCGCACCCGCCGTGAGCGCCAACGCTTCCACCAACGTGGTCTTACCCGATCCGCTGTGCCCGACCAGCACTACATTCCGGATGTTCTCCGGTCGCTGTGCCGTCACACCTTTACCGTTGGTCCCTGCGGACGCACTCGCTTTCTCGACCATGTGTCTCGCTTTCTCGGTCGACACTTACGGTCCTTCGAGCTTCCCACCAGCGGTCGCGTTGCGTGCACGGATCGGGCGATCCGATGTGTTCATTTGCGTTTGAGTTGGCGTGTACGTGGGGTTCAGCATCCGGCCAGACGCGGCCCAGGGGCTGTGTAAGTGTGCGATGGGACGGTGCGGTCGGCTGTTGCGCGTAATCGGGTACTACAGCTCAGGGCGCGAGCCGTTCCGGCAAATCGGTCTACCGACCAGTCTGCACGGGCTGGTGACGTGAGGCGCGTATGTGACCGCCGGGGTATCCACCCGCAGGTAGACATCATGCGAGCACGGACAGCTCCGTTGCCCCTTACCTCGCGTACGAAAGAGGCGCACAATATTTGCGGTACACCGGTTTCAGGGTTTGTGATCGGCGGGTAGCTGATATCCGCCGACAACATTCGGACGGGCATCTGCCGCGATGAGAGCGTCCACATACCGGGTCGCGGCGCCTGGATCCGCTGCTGGCATCGCGGCCGCGCGCCAAACCACACTCAATGCCGGGCATCGCGAATGCTGCCTGTAGCGACTACGGCCTCCGCCAGTTCGGCACCGTCAATCGAAAGGGAAGCGCCATGTCAGAGCAGAACAAGGCCACCGCCAAGCGCATCTTCGACGCATGGAATGCGCGAGATCTCGATGTATTCGACGAGGTGATCGCGGCTGATTGCATCAACCACGATCCACAGAACCCGTTCGCCGAGGTCCATGGCCCCGACGGCTTCAAAAGGCTCGTGCAGATGTATCTCGCCGCGTTCTCGGATCAACGGTTCTTGGTCAACGAACAGATCGCCGAAGGCGATTTCGTCACTACCCGATGGACGGGGACAGGCACCAACGACGGCGAGATGATGGGCATGTCCCCGACCGGCAAGTCAGCGGTCGTTCAGGGAATCACAATCAGTCGCTTCCAGGACGGCAAGATCGTCGAAAACTGGGCATGTTGGGACACGCTCGGGATGATGCAGCAACTCGGTGTCGTCCAGGCTGCGCACTCTGCAACCACCTGACTCGCACCGAATCCTCGCTGCTGTCGGATAAAGTCGAGTGCGGCAGTTCAGGTGGGCGGTTGGGTACGCCCACTCCGTGCATCTCGCCAGAATTCGGCGGCTCGTCCGCGCGGCTGCCGCTCTTGACGATGTCTTCGGGGGAGAAGACTCGATTCGCCGGGGATCCGGCCTCCTGACCGACAACGGCTCGCCGCGACACTCGCGTCTGTCGCCGCCACGCCCGTGTAGTGACACCTTTTGTCGCCAAAACCACGCTCTTACGGTGCCTTTCGAATTCTCGTCGGGCGGTCGCGCTGAATACCGTTGGTGGGTCGACTGCGCGGACGAGAGGGAGGGTGACCTCGATGCTGGTTGTCAACGAACGGGCGGCGGTTACGCGATCCGAGCAGTGCGTGCTCGACTGGATGCGAACGTGGACCGGTCAATATGTCATTGTGGGGCTTGCTATTTCGGGATGCCCCCGGCCGGACCGCAACTCCGAGGAGACTGTGCGGGAGGCGGGCCTGGTGGTGTTCACGCCACGCGCGATGGTCGTGATCGAAGCCGAGGAGGTCGCCGCCGAGGTGACTACCGGGGTTTCGGGTCCGGCCGACGGGCGCTCGCGGCTCCTCGAGTTCCAGGGCGATCCGGTTCCTGTCCGCGATTGCGACACCAGTCCGTTCGACCGAGTGACGAGCCAGGTACTCGATCTCGAGGAGTTGGTGCGCAAGCGGCATCCGGATGCCTTCGTCGACGGATTGGTCGTGGTTGTGCCACCTCGGGACGCGTCGGTCGTGCTGGATATCGAAGCGTCCGAACATGGCAACTGTGTGGTCCTCGGGTCCTCGGCCGGGTTGCGGGCTTGGTTTCATCGGACGGCGAATCGGAAGCTGATCTGGACCGCGGAGCAGGTACACGCGCTACTCGGCGAGCTTCACCTGTCGCACGTGGTCACCGTCGAGGATCTCGCGGCCGAGGGATTTCCGTCAGAGTCGGGACGTCGTATGCGTTCGGAATCCAGGACGCTGGTCGGCGCTGCCCGCGCATCTGCTCCGCCCGATGCTATCTCTGCTTCGGTCGACAGTTCGAGTGCGGCGGCCGGACGACCGGATGCGGATGGGCTTTCCGAACCACGGTTCGAGTCGGCCCTGCCGCGGCCTTCCGATATCACCGAAGTTCTTGTCGACGATCATTCGACAACGACGGTGGACAACTCGACGGCTCTGGTCGGAGCGGTATCACTGTCGAAGCACGATGGGCCGCAGTCTGTTTCGTCCGCGATAGGGGATACGGGCACAGTATCCGCCGGACTGCAGCCGCCGCCCTCGGCTCCGTACCCGCCATGGCTCGCTGCCGACATCGCGAGGGCTCAGGCGAGGGGTGCGCAACGCTCGCGGCTTGCGGTTCGCTCGGATGCGGGGCGTTCGCACGTATCCGTGCTCCCGGCAGAGCCGGAACCGATCGCCGCTGTCGATGCCGATCAGACGCAGTCGGCACCGCCGTCGTCGTCGCCCTACGCCGACGCCTGGTCGTCGTGGGTCGACTCCGGCCCGCAATTGATACCGACTCCACCACAGGTGGAGCCGGAACCCCTGCGGTCGGCAACCCCGCCGCCGCCGACCCCGCCCGCCGCCGAGCGGTCGAACCAGGACCTGTTTCGCCGACGGGTGTCCGCACTGCGCAGGCGTACTTCGACCGCGCTGGCGAAAGGAGCCGAACTCATTCCCGGCCTCCCGCAACACCTCGCGACCTTGCTGATCGTCGCGGTCGTCATCGGCACGATCTGGATCCTGGTTTCCGCGGGCGTGAACGAGCGCGGTAGCGCGGTTCAGCCGCGCCCCCTTACTAGTACTGAACCAGCTGCTCCGCTGGCACCGCAGGCTCCGGCTCAGCCCGAACCGCAGTGCTTCCCGTTCCAGCCAGGATGTTGATCGACTAGCCGCCGAAGCGGGCCAACACGGAGCTGGCCTCCTGTGTGGCGGTGCCCTCCGCTGCGAGATGCGCCATGGCAGGGGAGATTTCGCGGCCGTGGTGGGCCATTGCCTGGGCGTAGAGGCGGCCCGCGCGGTACGAGGAGCGGACCAGCGGCCCGGCCATGACACCGGCGAACCCGATTTCCTCGGCCATGCGGGAGTGCTCGACGAATTCCTCGGGCTTGACCCAGCGGTCCACCGGATGGTGGCGCGGCGAGGGCCGCAGGTACTGGGTGATGGTGAGAATGTCGCAGCCGGCCTCGTGCAGGTCGCGCATGGCCTGGGTGACTTCCTCGGGGGTTTCGCCCATACCGAGGATCAGGTTCGACTTGGTGACCAGGCCGTCTTCACGGGCGGCGGTCAGCACGGCGAGGGAGCGCTCGTAGCGGAACGCCGGGCGGATCCGCTTGAAGATGCGCGGCACCGTCTCCAGGTTGTGCGCGAGCACCTCGGGGCGTGACGAGAAGACCTCGGCCAACTGCTCGGGGACCGCGTTGAAGTCCGGGATGAGCAGTTCGACACCGGTGTTCGGGTTCAAAGCCTTGATGGCGCGGACGGTTTCGGCGTAGAGCCAGGCGCCGCCATCTCCGAGATCATCGCGCGCGACGCCGGTGATAGTGGAGTAGCGCAGGCCCATCGCCTGGACGCTTTCGGCGACCCGGCGCGGCTCGTCGCGATCGAGTGCGGCGGGTTTGCCGGTGTCGATCTGGCAGAAGTCGCAACGGCGGGTGCACTGTTCGCCGCCGATGAGGAAGGTGGCCTCACGGTCTTCCCAGCATTCGAAGATGTTGGGACAACCCGCTTCCTCGCACACCGTGTGCAGGCCTTCGCGTTTCACCAGGCCCTTGAGTTCGGTGTACTCGGGGCCCATCTTGGCTCGGGTCCGAATCCATTGAGGCTTGCGCTCGATCGGGGTCTCCGCGTTGCGCGCCTCTATGCGTAGCAGTTTGCGTCCTGCCGGTGCTGAAGCTGAGGTCACTCGATCGACCTTACGCCTGCCGCGTGCCGCCGTCGGATGCAGTCTGTCACTGCCCCGGGCAACGCGACAGCAGCCGACTCATTCGGCTTTCGCGGGCTCCACGGCCGGTGCGGCGCGGACGATGTCGCGTGCGGTCACGGGGAGTTCGCCATTGAGCGCGCGGGTGATCGCATCGGCGACGAGCGGCTTGACCTCGGCCACCGTGACCTCGCGACCGAGTTCGCGCGTCAGCGTGGTGACACCGGCGTCGCGGATGCCGCACGGGACGATCGCCTGGAAGCCGTCGAGCGCGGAATTGCAGTTGAGCGAAATGCCGTGCAGCGCGACGCCCTGCTGTACCCGCACGCCGATCTGAGCGACCTTGCGCTCGGAGTAGAGCTGGGTCGCGGCCAGCCAGACACCGGAGCGACCCTCGACCCGGCCGCAATCCAGGCCGAGGCCGGTGCAGACGGTGATCAGCGCTTCTTCCAGCCTGCGCACGTAGTGCACGACATCCACCGGCTCGGCCAGCCGCACGATGGGATAGCCGACCAGCTGGCCCGGTCCGTGCCAGGTGATCTTGCCGCCGCGATCGACCTGCACCACCGGGCTGCCGTCGATCGGCAGATCCTCGGCCTCGGTGCGGCGCCCAGCGGTGTAGACCGACGGGTGCTCCAGCAGGAGCAGATGGTCGGAGCCCTCCCCAGCGGCCCGCTGCGCGGCGATCGACCGCTGCATTTCCCAGGCGCTGTGGTAATCGATGAGTCCGAGATCCTCGACCACGATCGGGGTCGTATCGAATCTGGCGGACCAGGTGGTGCGCGTGTCGTTCACGTCCTCGACGGTACGCCGAGTGTGTCGATTCGATAAACCGACCCGATGTGGGCGATGCCACATGGTTGCCAGGTTTGGCATCGGTGCAAGTGGGTGCGCTGGTCCGTGCGGCTCAGTCGCCCTCGACCGGCAGGGTGAGCTGCATCAGTGTCAGGTCCATCCAGCGACCGAATTTGCGGCCCACTTCCGGCAGTTCCCCGACCGTACGGAATTCGAATCGCTCGTGCAGCGCGATCGAACCGGTATTGCCGGATTCGATGGCGGCGACCATGGCGTGCACGGTACCCGCCTGGCGGGCGCGCTCGATCAGCTCGGTGAGCAGGGCACCCGCAATTCCGCGGCGCTGGAAACGGTCGGCGACGTAGACCGAATTCTCCACGGTGAAGCGGTAACCCGATCGGGTCCGCCAAGGGCCGTAGCTGGCGTAACCGGCAACCTCGCCGCCGATATCGGCGACCAGAATCGGCAGCCCGGCGGCGGTGCGGTCGCTGAACCAGGCGCGCCGATCGTCGAGATCGACCTGCTCGTGATCCCAGATGGCGGTGGAGGTAGCGATATTCGCGTTGTGGATGACCAGGATCTCGGGCAGATCGCCCGCACGCGCGTCACGGATGACGGTGGCGGGTCGGGCGTCCAGCTCGGTCATCGATTTACTCCATGGCGTCTTCGGATGCGGCGTCAGCGATCGTCATCGCGGCCGAGGGCGGCAGCCAGGGCCGCACCGATCGTCTGGTGCTGGAACGGATAACCCGCCTCCTCCAGCGCCGTCGGAATCGCGCGCGGGCCGTTCAGGATCGCCTCTTCGGCGAATTCACCGATCAGCGCGCGTAATGCGAACGCGGGCACCACGAATGGGGCCGGCCGGTGCAGCACACGGCCCAGGGCCCGATTGAATTCGGCATTGGTCACCGGTGCCGGACCGACGGAATTGATCGGCCCGCCAACGCTGTCGTGGGTGAGTGCGAAGATGATCGCACCGATCTCGTCGGCCATCGAGATCCACGGCGTGTACTGCCGTCCATTGCCGAGTCGGCCGCCGAGACCGAGCGAGTACAGCGGCTGCAGCATGCCGAGCATCCCGCCGTGATGGGACAGCACCACGGCACTGCGCAGCAGCACCGTGCGCACACCCGCATCGACGGCTGGTTTGGTCGCGGCCTCCCAGTCCCGGCAGAGGGTGGCGAGGAAACCCGTTCCCGCGGGGGCGGTTTCGTCGACCACCCGGTTGCCGGTGGCGCCGCCGTAGTAGTGCACGCCGCTGGCATTCACCAGCACCGGCACACCAGCAGTGGCGACCGCATTGGCCAGGACATCGGTCGGGGTGAGCCGACTGTCACGCAGCTCCTGTTTGTAGCTGCCGTTCCAGCGCCGCCGTCCAATGCTCGCCCCGCAGAGGTTGACCAGTGCGTCGGCGCCCCGTAGGGCCCGCTCGTCCAGATCGGCGCGAGCGGGATCCCAGCGGTATTCGTCCGGCGCGTTGGGTGAGCGGCGTACCAATCTGGCGACTTCGTGCCCCTCGCGGCGCAGCGCCGCGACGAGTGCCGTCCCGATCAGCCCGGACGAACCGGCGATCACCACTTTCATACGCGACAGACGACCCTTTCCGACTACAGACCGAGGTCCGCCTCGAACGCCGCTTCCTCGAGTCGGTGCCGGATCGTGGTCAGGAAGCGACCGGCGTCGGCGCCGTCGATGAGGCGGTGATCGTAGGTGAGTGGCAGGTAGCACATGGACCGAACGCCGATGGACTCGTTGCCGGTCTCATCGGTTACCACCACCGGACGCTTGACGATCGCACCGGTGCCGAGCATGCCCGCCTGCGGCGGAAGCAGGATCGGGGTGTCGAACAGCGCGCCCTGGCTGCCGATATTGGTGATGGTGAAGGTGCCACCGGCCAGCTCGTCCGGCTTGAGGCCGCCGGTGCGGGCGCGGTTGGCGATATCGGCGATGGCGCGGGCGAGTCCGGCCAGCGACAGGTCGCTGGCGTTGTGGATCACCGGGGACAGCAGACCCTGCTCGGTATCGACGGCGATGCCGAGGTGCACCGAGGCGTGGTAGGTGATCTCCTTGGTGGTCTCGTTGTAGCTGGCGTTCACATTCGGGTGCACGCCGAGCGCCTCGACGACCGCCTTGGCGAAGAACGGCAGGAACGTCAGGTTGACGCCCTCGCGATCCTTGAACGCGGCCTTGGACTGGCTGCGCAGCGCCGCGATCTTGGTGACATCCGCCTCGTGCACCTGGGTCAGCTGCGCGGTGGTCTGGAGCGATTCCAGGGTCTTGGTGGCGGTGATCTGGCGGATGCGGCTCGCCTTCTGCACGGTGCCGCGCAGGTGCGCCAGTTGCGACGGGGCCGCGGGGGCGGGCGCCTTCGCGGCCGGTGCGGCCGCCGCGGGGGCTGCTGCGGCCGGAGCCGGTGCCTTCTTGGCCTCGACGGCGGCGAGCACATCCTGCTTGCGGATGCGTCCGCCGACACCGGAGCCGGTGACGGTGGCCAGGTTGACGCCGTTCTCCTCGGCCAGCTTGCGGACCAGCGGGGTGACGTACGGGGTCGCGCCGTTGCCGGAGGTGTCCGGGGTCGGCGCCGGTGCTGTGGCGGCCGGAGCCGGAGCGGGCTTGGGTGCCGGGGCGGGAGCCTGGGCCGGGGCAGGTGCCGGAGCGGCGGCCGCCGGAGCAGGCGCGGGAGCCGGTTCGGACGCAGGGGCCGGGGCGGGAGCCGGCGCTGCCGGGGCCGGTGCGGCGGCCGCGGGGGTGCCGCTGCCGATCACGCCGAGCTGTCCACCGACGGCGACGACATCGTCTTCCTGCGCGGAGATTTCCAGCAGGGTGCCCGCGACGGGCGAGGGTATCTCGGTGTCGACCTTATCGGTGGAGACCTCGAGCAGCGGCTCGTCGACGGCGACCTGGTCACCGACCTGCTTGAGCCAGCGGGTGACGGTGCCCTCGGTGACCGACTCACCGAGTTCCGGCATCTTGACCGGGGTACCCGACGCGGCGGCGGGGGTGGGGGCGGCCGGAGCCGCAGGCGCGGGGGCGGGGGCCGCAGCGGCGGCCGGCGCGGGGGCCGGTTCCGGCTCCGGTGCGGGTGCAGGCGCGGCTTCAGGTGCGGGTGCGGCGGCGGGCGCGGGTGCGGCGGCGGGCGCGGGCGCTTCGCCGGCTTCGCTGATCACACCGAGCTCACCGCCGACCTCGACGACGTCATCCTCGGCGGCGACGATCTTCGACAACACACCCGCCGCCGGCGACGGGATCTCGGTGTCGACCTTATCGGTGGAGACCTCGAGCAGTGGCTCGTCGACCTCGACCGTGTCTCCTTCCTGCTTCAGCCACCTGGTCACCGTTCCCTCGGTGACGCTCTCACCAAGAGCCGGCATCTGGACGGAGAAGGCCATGTCCGTTGACTCCTCTGACTGCTCGACGGGTTCTACAACAGTTGATCTCACTGCGAACACCCACCGCGGGTCGCGATGGGTGTCCGAAAGCCACCGATCATTGTGCGTGGCACCGGAGATCTGTGTGGTTCTTGTACCGCGATCCATCCTTGCACTCGCCCGCGAGACATGTAGCACAGGGCAGCGAACTACACAGGGCTGGCAAGATGGAATGACCGATGCCGAGCACTCGGTCACCGGTGGAAGGAGGTCGGCGTCGTTGGGTTTGCTGGATCGTTTCCGAGGCGGCGCGGCGCGGGGAGGCAAGGCTTTACGTGCGGGTTCGGGTAGCGGCAACGATGCGCGCTACCTCGCCGAGTGGGTGCGTACCCATTCCGGAGTGGAGGGCTACGTGGAGCCCAAGACGACCGTGACCGATGTCACTGTCGTATTGGTCGCGGCCGATGGTGAGTGGACTCGTCGCGTCGTCGGCGAGCGCGGCGCGCAGCGGCTAGCCGGAGATTTGCGGATTCCCGTTTACGACGTCAGCAAGACCGGTTATCCGCAACGGATGCGCGACTACGACGCGCGCAAGCGGATCGAGCGCCAGCGGGCGCTGGAACGTGAATTGGGCGATTTGTAGGACTTTCGTTCAATTTGTTCGCGGCCCGCCCGTGCGACGCCCGGGAATCCGGACGCCGCACCGGCATTCGATTACTCCGCCGCGTCTTCGTGCGCGATGTCCTCGATCACCGAAACCAGAGTGCGGACCGGAACCCCGGTGCCACCCTTGCCGATGTAGCCGAACGGGCCGCCGGTGTTGTAGGCCGGACCCGCGACGTCCAGGTGCGCCCACTGCACACCCTCCGGGACGAACTCCTGGAGGAAAATCGCGGCCGAGAGCATGCCGCCCCAGCGGTGCGATGCGACATTCGCCAGATCCGCGACCTTGGAGTTCAGATCGGCGCGCAGTTCGGCGGGCAGTGGCATGGCCCAGCCGTTTTCACCGGCCAGCCGCGACAGCCGCGCGACCCGGTCGCGGAAATCATCGGTGCCCATCACGCCGGGGGTACGGGTGCCGAGCGCGACCATCTGCGCACCGGTGAGGGTGGCGACGTCGATGAGGTACTCCGGATCGTCCTCACCCGCCCGCACAATGGCGTCGGCCAGGATCAAGCGGCCTTCGGCATCGGTGTTGAGCACCTCGACGGTCTTACCGCCGTACTGGGTGAGCACATCACCGGGGCGCTGCGCGGTGGCCGACGGCATGTTCTCGGCCATCGGCACGGTCGCGATCACGGTGACCGGTAGTTCCAGCTTGGCGGCGGCGATGGTCGCGGCGATGACCGCGGCGGCACCCGCCATATCGGAGGTCATATTTTCCATGTTCGCGGCGGGCTTGATGGAGATGCCGCCGGTGTCGAAGGTGATGCCCTTGCCGATGAGCGCGATCTTCTTGGCGCCGCCGTTGTAGGTCAGGCGCACCAGGCGCGGCTGGCGCGAGGAGCCCTTGCCGACGCCGAGCACGCCACCGTAGCCGCCGTCGGCCAGCGCCTGCTCGTCGAGCACCTCGACCTGCAGACCCGCTGACTCGGCCAAAGCCTTCGCGCGGGTGGCGAATTCGGCCGGGTACAGGTGACTCGGGGGAGTGTTGACGAAATCGCGTGCGGTGGCGATGGATTCGGCGATCACCCAGTCGTGGCTGAAGCCCTTGCGGTAGGACACGCTCGGATCGCCCACCAGGAGTTCGACCTTGCGCACCGGCTGCTCGTCCGGCTTGCCGTCGGCACTGTCGGATTTGAACGCGGTGAAGGTGTACGCGCCGAGGAAGAACCCTTCAGCGGTGGGACCGATGCCGCCCTCGAGACCCGACAAAGTGGTCACGGCCCGGCCGACACCGGTCAGCGCACGTCCCGCGACACCGGCCGAGCGGCGGATTTGTTCGGCATCGATCTTGTCCGCGGCGCCGAGTCCGACGGCGAGCACGCTCTTCACATCGAGGCCGGTAGGGGCGGGAATCCGGGTGAGTTCCTCGGCCTTACCCTTCGCGCCGACGGCGCGCAGTTGTTCCTGCAGCGCCGCGCGGACCTCCGGGGTGAGGATGTTGTCGACGAATTCGTCCTCCAGTGTGGCGATCGTCGGGCCGTCGTCACCGGACACCAGGCCGATCACCAACACATCGGTGTCCGCACTGATGGTGTCGACCAGGTCCAGGTCCGGTCCGAGCGAGCGATCTGCAACAGCGGTCATGAGCACAGGCTATTCGGTCTGCTCCGGGTGGCGCATCGCGACGCCACCGCCGGGCTAAGCTCGGCCGGTGACCGATGCGAACCTGCTGCAAGGCCCGATCCATGGTGTCCACATCGAACTCGGGGCGAAGTTCGCACCGTTCGGCGGATGGGAAATGCCGGTGTCATACGCGGGGACGGTCGGCGAACATCAGGCAGTTCGCGCGACGGTCGGCCTCTTCGATGTGAGTCACCTCGGCAAGGCCACCGTCCGCGGCGCGGGCGCGGCGGATTTCGTCAACGCGGCGCTCACCAACGACCTCGGTCGGATCCGGCCGGGCAAGGCGCAGTACACGCTGTGCTGCGCGCCCGACGGTGGTGTGATCGACGATCTGATCGCCTATTACGTCAGCGATGACGAAATCTTCCTGGTGCCCAATGCCGCCAACACGGCCGCGGTGGTCGCGGAACTGCGGAAGGTCGCGCCCGACGGCATCACAGTGACTGACGAGCACCGCGATTACGGGGTGTTCGCGGTGCAGGGGCCGCGCTCGACGGAGGTGCTCACCGCGCTCGGGCTGCCGACCGATATGGAGTACATGGCCTACGCCGACGCCGAATGGGACGGCCGCCGGATTCGGGTCTGTCGCACCGGATACACCGGTGAACACGGCTACGAACTGTTGCCCCGGTGGGCCGATGCCGAGCCGCTGTTTCGCGCGCTCGCCGAGCAGGTCCGGGCGCACGATGGGCAGCCCGCCGGGCTCGGTGCTCGCGATACGTTGCGCACCGAAATGGGTTATCCGCTGCACGGACATGAACTGTCACTGGAGATTTCGCCCGTGCAGGCGCGCTGCGGGTGGGCGATCGGCTGGAAGAAGGCCGACTTCTGGGGTAAAGCCGCACTGGAGCAGGAGAAGTCGGCCGGTCCGCGTCGAATCCTGTTGGGGCTGAAGGCACTTGATCGGGGGGTGCTGCGCCAGGGACAGACCGTGCTGCGTGAGGGTGCGCCCGTCGGCGAAACCACCTCCGGCACCTTCTCGCCGTCGCTGCAGATCGGTATCGCCCTCGCCTTGCTCGATACCGCGGCGGGCCTCGAACCCGGCGCGGAGGTCGAGGTCGACGTACGTGGCCGCCGCCTGCGCTGCGAGGTCGTGCGTCCGCCGTTCGTCGACACGAAAACCAAGTAGTCGGCGTCTCGCTGTGCACTGCGAATGTCGGCAGGTGACGCTGGTACATTCGCGGCGCGCCGACACTCGCACCGCGGCGAAATCACGACCGATAGTATCTGCCTCATGACCGTCGCCGCACAGTTCAGCCATGTTCCGCATCCCGCGCCCACCCCGGCGCAGCGGGTACAGGAGATTCTGGCGGCACCGGGCTTCGGACGCTTCTTCACCGACCACATGGTCTCCATCGACTACACCGAGGGCGAAGGCTGGGGCAATGCCAGGGTCGAGCCGTACGGGCCGTTGGCGATGGATCCGGCGACGATGGTGTTCCACTACGGCCAGGCCATCTTCGAGGGTCTGAAGGCCTACCGGCAGAACGACGGCAGCGTCTCCTGCTTCCGAATCGACGCGAATGCGAAGCGCTTCCGCAAGTCCGCGCGCCGGATGGCGATGGCGGAACTGCCCGAGGAACTGTTCATCGAATCCGTGCGTCAACTGCTCGACGTCGACGGCGGCTGGGTTCCCGCGGCCGGTGGTGAGGAGTCGCTGTACCTGCGGCCGTTCATGTTCGCCACCGAGGCCGGGCTCGGCGTGAAGCCCGCCTCCGCCTACAAATACCTGCTGCTGGGATCGCCTGCGGGCGCGTACTTCCCGCGCGGTGTAAAGCCGGTGCGGGTCTGGCTGTCGACCGAATACGTGCGGGCCGCACCGGGCGGTACCGGTGAGGCGAAGGTCGCAGGCAACTACGCGGCCTCGCTGCTGGCGCAGGCGCAGGCCTCCGAGAAGGACTGCGATCAGGTCGTCTGGCTCGATGCCTGTGAGCGTCGCTATGTCGAGGAAATGGGTACCAACAACCTGTTCTTCGTTTTCGGCTCCGGTTCCGAGGCACGGCTGGTCACCCCGGAACTGTCCGGATCGCTGTTGCCGGGCATCACCCGCGATTCGCTGCTCACCCTGGCCGCCGATTCGGGCTATGTGGTCGAGGAGCGCAAGGTTTCGGTCGAGGAGTGGCGCAAGGGCGCCGAATCCGGCGAGATCACCGAGGTTTTCGCCTGCGGTACCGCCGCCGTGATCACACCCGTCGGCTGGGTTCGTTCCGCCGATGGTGAGTTCACCGTCGGTGGTGGTGAGCCGGGCGAGGTCACCATGGCGCTGCGTGACACTCTCACCGGTATCCAGCGCGGCACCTTCGCCGATATCCACGGGTGGATGCGCGGCATGTGACCGCGGCAGTCTCGCGAACGCCGCAGCTGTGCCGTTCGTGGTTCAGCTGGGCATGAACGTGCGCCATTCCTCCAGGGTTTGCGGGCGCATGACGTAGTTGGCGTCCTTGACCGTGGAGAGCGCGGCGGACGGGTCCTGGGAATACCAGTGACCGGGGTAGACGACCGGGTCGCCGGATAGGTCGGCTAAGTAGCGCAGGCTACGGAACATGGCGTCGGAGTCGCCGCCGGGGAAGTCGGTGCGGCCGCAACCGTCGATGAAGAGGGTGTCGCCCGCGATGAGGCGATTGTCGAACAGGAAGCACTGGCTGCCGGGTGTGTGGCCGGGTGTGTGCAGCAGTTCGATATCGAAGGCGCCGACGCTGACCATGTCGCAGTGCTCGTGTCCGGTCAGTTCGCTCGGCGCGATGCCGGTGACATTGGCGACCCAGGACAGTTCCTCGGCATTGACGTGCACCGGAACGCTCGTCTTTTCGAGCAGCTCCCGCACCCCGCGCAGGGTGAACCCCAGCATGGTGCCGCCGACATGGTCCGGGTGGTGATGGGTGGCGAGCACCCCGGTCAGCCGCAGCCCGTCAGCCTCGGCGATATCCACCAGATCACCCGCCGCATACGCCGGATCCACCACCACACACTCGCCGGTCTCCCGATCACCGATCAGATACGCGAAATTTCGCATCTGCGTCGCGATCGGATCACCCACGGCAAAATCTCGACCGGACAGCAGTTGACGAAAATACAGACGCTCGGAAGACATACCGTCCACTGTATTGCCTGACCCAGACAATGCGCGCACCGTGCCAGCTATCTCGTCGCGGGAGTGCGTCCGCATGCGACTCAGGTGCCCAGGGTAAGTCCGGCTGCGGTGATGGCGACGGATATCTCTAGTGTCGCGCCGAGGATGTCGCCGGAGAGGCCGCCGAAGCGGTGGCTGCAGTGTCGAATCAGTAGGGCTGAAATGCCCAGGGCGACAAGGACAACGGCGGGGCCGAGCCAGCGATGGTCCGGGACGGCGAGTATGCCCGCGGCAACGGCGAATGCGGACCAGAATGCAATGGTGATCGGGTGCTGAGTCCCGGCGACCAGTGCGCCGAAGCCGGTGCCGGGTGCGGCGGCGATGCCATGCCGACATGCGAGGACCACCGCCACTCGGCCGACGGCCACCGCGAGCAGTACCGCGAACCAACGCTCGGCGTGGGCCAGCGCGGCGAACGAAAACGCTTGGACCCCAACGGCGAACACAATTGCCGCGACACCGAACGGCCCCGTGTCACCACTCTTCAATATCTCCCTTGCCCGCTCGGGTGAACCATACGACCCCAACCCGTCCAGGGTGTCGGCCAACCCGTCCAGGTGCATCCCCCGGGTGATGAGCGCCAACCCGGCAACTGCCGCCAACCCCGCGACCGCTGGACTCGCCCCACCCCACACCAACACCCAGAGCACTCCGACCCCGGCCGCCCCGAGTCCCACGCCCACCAACGGCGCCAACGCGATGGCCCGCCCCGCCGCGCTCCGATCGACACTGTCCGGCCCCCGAACCGGCAGCACCGTCAGCCAGGACACGGCAAGCCGCACACCGTTCATATTCGCCGACCTGTAATCGCTCGACCGTCGCCATCGTCGGATCCACGCAGCGGAACCGCCGCCGCGCCCGCCGTACGCCGCGCACCGTTCGTGCCGAGCGTTCTATCGCGGAGTGCCAGGTCCGCATGTCGCTCGATGCGTGTGTTGCCGCTAGCGGCCAGGATCGACCTGCAATACGGGATCGTCTTCGGATGATGGCGGTCGTCGCGGTGCTTCCGACCGAGAGCGCGGGCCGCTGGTTCGAGGTGCGAGTTTCGCTCGTCGCTGGAGACGCGTGCAGCCAAGGTCTATTTCCGCAAGTCCGGTTGCGCGGTCGCTTCGGCGGCGATGCTGGTCCCGGCTTCGGCTTCGGCTTCGGCTTCGGCTTCGGCTTCGGCTTCGGCTTCGGCTTCGGCGGCCGAATCTGCTGTGCTCACACCGGCTTCCGCGAAGGTGGCCATTTCGGCGAGGGCGGCTACGGCGGCGCGGAGGACGGGGAGGGCGGTCAGCGCGCCGGATCCTTCGCCGAGGCGCATATCCAGGTCGAGTAGGGGCTCTAGACGGAGGTGGCGCAGGGCGAGGGTGTGCGCGGGTTCGGTGGACCGGTGGCCCGCGAGCCACCAGGCGCTGGCACCGGCGGCCAGGTCCTCGGCGACCAGGGCGGCCGCGGTGACGACCACGCCGTCGAGGATGACCGGAGTCCGTCGGGTCGCGGCCTGGGCGAGGAAGCCCGCCAGGGCGGCGAAGTCGGCGCCTGCGGCTACGCGCAGCAGTTCGACCGGGTCTTTGGCGACCGGGCGGGCGCGGCGCATGGCATCGCGGATCGCGGCGACCTTGCGGATCCAGCCCGCATCGTCCACGCCGGTGCCCCGGCCGACAGCGGCGATGGGTTCGGTATCGGTGAGGGTCGCGATGAGGACGGTGGCGGGTGTCGTATTGCCGATGCCCATATCGCCCGCGATGAGCAGGTCGGCGCCCGCATCGATCTCGTCGTCGGCGATCGCCTTGCCGGCGGCGAGCGCGGCATGGATCTCATCCTCGCTCAGCGCGTCTTCGCGATCGATCGCCCCGCTCGACCGCCGCACCTTGTGCTTGGCGACCTGCGGATCGGTATCGGCGTCGACGGAAATATCGACGACCCGCACGCTCGCGCCCGCGACTGCGGCCAGCGTATTCACCGCCGCACCACCGCCGAGGAAATTGGCGACCATCTGCGCGGTCACCTCACTTGGATAGGCCGAAACGCCGTGGCGCGCAATGCCGTGATCTCCGGCGAACACCACTACCCGCGCCCGCTCGAACTGCTTCGGCGGGCACACACCTTGACATGCCGACACCCAATTCCCGAGTGCCTCGAGCCGCCCGAGCGCCCCGCCGGGTTTGGTCAGCTGCGCCTGCCGCTGCTCCGCCGCCGCCCGTACCCCCGCATCGGGTGGCGCAACCGGTCCGAATCCGTCTGTCACTATCGAGCCTTTCCGGGTCGGGCAGTTCATTCCTACACCGCGCAGTCCATACCGGGCCCAATCTTGCCGCCACCCCCGCCAGTCCGCACCACCACCCCGGCACCTGATGTCGCGTCTCGCGTGCTCGCGGTCGGACCCGATGGTCCGGCGGCGCATCCTGCATGGCTGGCGTGACGCCCCGCAGGGCGCGGCTCGTGCTGGTGACGCGGCATGATCGCCGCAGCGCTGCGCTTGTATTTCACGCGCGGACTGCACTATCCGCGCCTTACCTGATGGTCTCGCCTCGGGTGTTCGCGGTCGGACCCGATGGTCCGGCGGCGCATCCCGCATGGCTGACATGACCTCCCGCAGGGCGCGGCTCGCGCTGGTGACGTGGCAAGGGCTGCGCTCGTATTTCAGGCGGAGTGCACTGCCCGCGCCTTACCTGATGGTCGCGTCTCGCGTGTTCGCGGTCGGACCCGATGGTCCGACGGCGCATCCTGCATGGCAGGCATGACGCCCCGCAGGGCGCGGCGGGCGCTGGTGACGCGGCATGATCGCCGCAGCGCTGCGCTCGTATTTCACGCGCGGACTGCACACCACCCGCGCCCTACCTGATGCCTCGTCCCGCGTGCTCCCGGCTCCACTCGGCCTCCGCATGACGCATGCGGTGGGGCGCGGCTCTCGCGAGTGATCCGCGGTACGTGGTCGCCGCACCAGTTGCCTGCACCGCATTGGACCGCGGTGTCCTGCAGTTGGCCGAGGTCGCGACGTCCGCGGCTGCTGTGCGGTCCTATTTCAAGCGGAGGGGAAGCCCGGCGACGATTAGGAAGGCTTCATCGCAGGCTTGCGCGAGGCGCTGGTTGAGGGTCCCGATCTCGTCGCGGAAAAGGCGGCCGGCGCGGGTAGCGGGGATAACGCCCATACCTACCTCGGGCGTCACGATCACCAGGCGGCCGGGGTAGGCAGTGACCGCGGCGACCAAGGCGTCCGTCTCTGGTGCGATGGTGCCGCGCGGGGCATCCCAGGCCGCGCGTGCGTCGATGTGGGCGGTGAGCCAGGTCCCGATATCGTCGATCAGTGTGGTTCCGGCCGGGGGAGCGGCGGTGAGAACCGTTGCCGGATCAGCGCTTTCGAGGACCTTCCAGTCGGCGGGTCTGCGGTCGCGGTGGCGGGCGATGCGCTCGGCGAAGTCGAGATCGGCCGGATCGGGAATCGCGGTGGCGATATAGCGCACCGGGCCGCCCTCGGCCGCCAGCACTTCCGCGAATGCCGACTTACCGGATCGCGCGCCGCCGAGCACGAGGATGCGGTGCGCGCGGCTGCTGGAAGATGAGCGATCCGACACAGCAGCACCGTATCAATCCGCCGCGCTCATGCCTGCACCTCGCTTTCCGCCACGCCACCAACCGCCACGCCCGACAAGCCCTGGTCACCTGGTTCGACAACAGCCGCCGCACCAGCGACTGGGCCCAGCAGCGCTACACCGACGCCCGTCAACGCGGACAACGACATCCACACGCCATCCGCACCCTCGGCCGCTCCTGGCTGCGCATCATCTGGGCCTGCTGGCGGGAGAAAATCGCCTACCAACCCGACAAACACACATCGGCTCAACAGCCGATCGCCGCATAGGGGTTGACTCAGGGAACTCACGCCTGCACCTCGCTGCCGCTCGGTTCCGGCATGACCGCGTCAGCGGCTGTATTGGTTGTTCGCTCGCTCAGGCGCGCTGCTCGGTCGCCTCCGCGCCGCCGAACCGGCGGCGATACTCGGTCGGCGCGATGCCGACGACCTTCTGGAAGTGATGCCGTAGCAGCGCACCGGATCCGAAACCAGCTTGTGTGGCAATCTGTTCCAGCCCCTCCTCGGTGTCCTCCAGCAGATGCTTGGCGTACAGCACGCGCTGATTGGTCAGCCATTTCACCGGTGTGGTTCCGGTTTCGGCGGCGAAGCGGCGGGCGAAGGTGCGGGTGGACATCATCGAACGCGCCGCCAGATCGTCGATGGTGTGCGGCAGGCCCAGGTTTTCGTTCATCCACTGCAATGTGGAGCTGAGACTGTCGGAGGTGCATTCGGGCACCGGACGCTCGATGAATTGGCGCTGTCCGCCGTCACGCTGCGGCGGCACCACCATCCGGCGGGCGATCGCATTCGCGACGGAACTGCCGATCTCCCGGCGCACCAGATGCAGGCAGGCATCGATGCCCGCGGCCGTGCCCGCCGACGTGATCAGATTGCCCTCATCGACGAACAACACATCGGGATCGACCGTGGCCTGCGGAAACTGTGCCGCCAATTGGTCGACATAGCGCCAATGCGTGGTGCACTTGCGACCGTCGAGCAGTCCGGCCGCCCCGGCCAGGAACGCACCGGAACATACGGTGAGCACGATCGCCCCACCATCCGAGGCATCCCGTATCGCGTCGACGACCCGCGAATCGAGCCCCTGTTCCAAGGCGGATGCGGAAAAGGCCGGAATCGCCACCAGATCGGCCTTCGCCAACTCCTCCAGCCCGAACTCCGGTGTGACAGTGATACCGGGGGTGGTGGACGGCAGTGGCTTCCCCGGCTCGGCCCCGCACACCTTGAAATCGAATCCGGGCAGTCCGTCCGCGGTCCGATCTAGCCCGAAAACCTCACAGACCACGCCGAATTCGAACATGGCCAGGCGCTCCGACAACACCACCGCGACCTTGGACAGCATGCGGACAGCATACCTGGCTGAATCTTTACGAACAATGTCAGAACAGCCACTTTCGGCGGTAAATCACCGAGCGCAAAATTACTGCCATGATTACTTTTCTCGTAAGCATGGCAGTCGTGGTTGGCTTCGCGGTCCTCATCGCACGAGGCGGCGGTCACGCCGGATCAGCGAATGTCACCGATCGCGACGCCCAGCGCCTGCAGTCCGACCTGGCCGCCATCATCGCCCACTCGCATCACCATTGAAGGCTGCACTTCGGGGCGGGTTTCACGACCGCTCTCCCGACCACGACGGAGCGAGTCTGAACACGCGGCGTCGAAGGCGCTGCAATTACACACTGTCGCCGGGGCCGACCCGCGGCTTCGGCGCCCGCATCTTGCGGATCTGCGAGGCGCGGACGAAGGCGTACCACCCCAACTTGTAGCCGGAATCGGTGCTCTCCGGGAAACGCTCACGCACCCGTCCGTTGACGATCCGGCCCAGCAGGAAGCCCTCGGCGATCATGAAGAACATCATCACCAGCATGGCCAGCGTCACAATCGTCTGCAGCGCGGGCGCGACGAACATCGAGAGGATCAGGACCAGCGCCATCGGCATGAACAACCCCACCAGGTTGCGCCGGGCATCGACGATGTCGCGCACGAACGCCCGCACCGGACCCTGATCGCGGGGCAGCAAGTATTTGTCCTCACCGGCCAGCATCCTGGCGCGCCGGTCCTGGGCCGCCAGCCGACGCTCGGCCGAGGCCGTCTTGCGGTCCTCGCGGCTGCCGCGGGTGGCCTTGCGCCGGGCGCGCGCCTCCTTCGCGGTGAGCGGGGCCGGGGCCACCGGGCCGCGCCGCTTGCCTTGGGCGTCACGGCGTTTCGGAGTCGGTCGGCCCTTGCCCTCGGTGGCGGTGGCCGCTTTCGTGATGGAGACTGCGGTCGAGCCGCCGTCCGAGCCCGCCGTCTGGTCGGCGCCCTCGTCGGTGGTGCTGGACTCGCCGCGACGGAACAATTTCACGCGACCAGGCTATTCGATGTCCTGCTCGGCGGGAAATGAGGTCGGTAAGCCAGGGGTGTGTCGAAGCGCGAGGTCCGGTGATAATCTGTGCCGGACTTGGGCCTCGGCGAAAACCGAGCCGTGGGCCGGATGGTCGTTGTTCGGCTAGTCGTCTAGGCGAGTTGCGTCGGACGTTAAAAGCTCGATGGAAACCATGTAAGACCTGTTGTTCCGGGCGGGCGGAGGTATTGCCACGAGCAGACCTGTAACGTGAGTTGCAGGCCAACCCTGTCGGGGCAACCCGGCAGGTCGGGAATTGTTTTACACATTTCCTGAACGGGAATAACAGCCCGCTGAGTGGTGTTGTAGCCACGAGCCGTGCGCTGTTCACGGGTTGAACACAGCTGTCCTGAGGAGAGTTCATGACTGTGCAAGACGAGACGACCACCCACGGTGTGACTCTGACCGACGCCGCCGCCAGCAAGGCGAAGGCGCTGCTCGACCAGGAGGGTCGCGACGACCTCGCCCTGCGTATCGCCGTGCAGCCGGGCGGCTGTGCGGGCCTGCGCTACCAGCTCTTCTTCGATGACCGCTCGCTCGACGGCGACCTGACCGTCGAGTTCGGCGGCGTCAAGCTGGCCGTCGACCGGATGAGCGCGCCGTACGTACAGGGCGCCTCGATCGACTTCGTCGACACCATCGAGAAGCAGGGCTTCACGATCGACAACCCGAATGCGACGGGTTCCTGCGCCTGCGGCGACTCCTTCAACTGACACCTCGCCCCCGGCCGGTTGTCGCCGGGCGAGGAAGTCGTTAGTGCTCGGCGGATGCAGTAGTTGATACGGTGAAGGCGCGGGTTTTGTGTCCCGCGCCTTTCGTCGTCTGCCGCCTACTCGAAGGGGCTCAGCCTCGTGTCTATCGCCGTGTCCGCGTCCATTGCAACCGACCACCTCATGCGTTTCCCCGGACGGTTCGCCGACGCGCTGCTGGCCGATCAGCTCGACCACGTCTCGGTGAGCTTTCTCGTCGATGATCTGCAGATCCGCAAGGGCGGTGTCGCGGGCAACATCGCCTACGCCATGGGCGTTTTGAACCGCACGCCGCTGCTCGTCGGCGCGGTCGGCGCCGATTTCGCCGAGTACGGCGCCTGGCTCGAGAAGCACGGTGTCGATTGCTCCACCGTCCGGATCTCGGACCAGGCGCATACCGCCCGCTTCGTCTGCACCACCGACGACGATATGGCCCAGATCGCGTCGTTCTACCCGGGCGCGATGAGCGAGGCCCGCGACATCTCGATCGGCGAACTCGCCGAGCAGCACACCCTGGACCTGGTGCTCATCGGCGCAAACGATCCCGAGGCGATGCTGCGCCACACCGCCGAATGCCGTGAACTGGGCATTCCGTTCGCCGCCGACCCGTCCCAGCAGCTGGCCCGCCTCGACGGCGACCAGGCCGTGCAGCTGATCGACGGCGCCGCATACCTTTTCACCAATAAGTACGAGTGGGCGTTGCTGCTGCAGAAGACCGGTCTGAGCGAGGAAGAGGTCGCGCGCAAGGTCGGCATCCGGGTCACCACGCTCGGCAAGGACGGCGTGCAGATCGTCGACCGCGACGGCACCGAGGTGATCGTCGGTGTGGTCCCCGAAGTGAACAAGGTCGAGCCCACCGGAGTCGGCGACGCTTTCCGCGCGGGCTTCCTCACCGGCCACACCGCCGGACTCTCGCTGGAGCGCTCCGCCCAATTGGGTTCGCTCATCGCGGTTCTCGTACTCGAGACCATGGGCACCCAGGAGTGGACCCTCAACAAGGACGACGCCCTCGAGCGCCTTACCAAGGCCTACGGTCCCGAAGCCGCCGCCGATATCAAGCCCCTCCTCTGACCGATCCCGACCAGCCGCACCGCATCCGGTGCGGCCGTTCGCATCTGCCCACGGCGCGCTCGGCCAACGCCCCGCTGCGCACGCTTTAGCGCGCCGCGCACGAATTCGCCGGCAAATCCATCCGCGTCGTGCGAAAAAGCGTGGCACAGTCGCGTCGCGCCGAGATGATGGCGGCACGCCGCTCTGATTCGCGTGCTGAGCAGTTGCGCCGCGCACGAATTAGCTGGGCGAATCCATGCGGGGCGTGTGAAGAAATGCGCGGCACAGTCGCGTCGCGCCGAGATGATGGCGGCGCGTCGCTCTGATTCGCGTGCTAGTTGCGCCGCGCACGAATTCGCTGGGCGCATCCATGCGCGGCGTTTGAAAAGATGTGCGGCACAGTCGCATTGCGCGGCGACAACGGTGCCGCCGTGCTGCGCAACACACAATGTGCGCGGCGCGAGGGGCTACAACGAGACGGGGTAGACCGGCTCCTGGATGTCGGGGGTGATGCGCTTTTCGACGAAGATCCCGTGCCAGACCATGAAGACCAGCAGCGTCCACAACCGGCGGCTGTGGTCGCCGCGGCCTGCGCGATGGTCTTCGAGCATGCCCTTGATCGCGCCCTTGTCCAGCAGGTGATCGGTCTGTGATTCGGCGATCTGCAGGTGCGCCCAGTCGTAGAGTTCGGTGCCACGCAACCAATGCCGCAGTGGGACAGGGAAACCCAGCTTCGCGCGGTGCAGCACATGCGGCGGGACGATGCCCTCGAGTGCCTGGCGCAGCGCGTACTTCGTGGTCTGCTTGGTGATCTTCTGCTCGTAGGGCAGCTGTTCGGCGACCTTCAGCACCTCGGAATCCAGGAACGGCACGCGCAGCTCGAGCGAATTCGCCATGGTCATCTTGTCGGCCTTGACCAGGATGTCGCCGCGCAGCCAGGTGTAGAGATCCAGATGCTGCATGCGCGCGACCGGATCCCAGCCGCGTGACTGCGCGTAGATCGGCGCGGTGACGTCCTGGTGGGTCCATTCCGGCCGGAATTCGCGCAGCACCGCACGCAACTGCGCATCGCTGAAACTGCGCGCATTGCCGTAATAGCGCTCCTCCAAGGGAAGCGAGCCTCGGTGCAGCAGGCTCTTACCGCGGGTGCCGTCCGGAATCCGTTCCGAGAGCTTGCCCGCCAGCTTGCGTACGCCACGTGGCAGGTATTCGAAGGGCTCGAGCGACAACGGTTCCCGGTAGATCGTGTATCCGCCGAACAGCTCGTCCGCGCCCTCGCCGGAGAGCACCACCTTGACGTGCTTGCGTGCCTCCTTGGCGACGAAGTACAGCGGAACCAGCGCCGGGTCGGCCACGGGATCGTCGAGGTACCAGACGATTTCGGGGATCGCGGCCGCGAATTCGGCGGGGGAGACCACCTTCACGATGTGCCGCGCGCCGATCGCCTCCGCGCTCTCGGCGGCCACATCGACCTCGGAGTAGCCCTCGCGTTCGAAACCGGTGGTGAAGGTGATCAGCTTCGGGTTGTGCCGCATCGCCAGCGCCGCGACCGCGGTGGAGTCGATGCCGCCGGACAGGAACGATCCGACCGTCACATCCGCGCGCATATGTTTTGCGACCGAGTCCTCCAGGGCCTCGGCGATATCGCGGTAGCGGGCGGCCGCCGAACCGGGTGCGAAGGCCCGCACCTTGAACTGCGGATCGAAGTAGCGGGTGACCTGCGGCGCCTCGCCCGCCCGCACGGTCGCGTAGTGTCCGGATTCCAGGCGACGGATGTCCTTGTGCAGGGTCTCCGGCTCCGGCACGTACTGCAGCACCGTGTAGTGCTCCAAAGCCCGCGGATCCAGCGCATCGGACAGCCCGAGTGCGGGCAGCAACTCCAGCAGACTCTTCTTCTCACTGCCGAACGCGGTGCCGCCGGGCCCCGTCGCCAGGAACAACGGCTTGATCCCGAACGGATCGCGCGCCAGGAACAACTCCTGGGTTTCGGTATCCCAGATCGCGAACGCGAACATGCCGCGCAGCTTGCGCACCGCCTCCGGACCCCAGTAGTGGAAGGCCGCGACGATCGCCTCGCTGTCGCCCTCGGTCTCGAAGATCTTCCCGTCCGGGTACTCCTCGGCATGCGCCTTCGCGAGTTCCTCGCGGATCTCGATGTAGTTGTAGATCTCACCGTTGAATGTCAGCGCGTAGCGCTCCCGGTTCTCGGCAGGACCCCAGCGCAGCGGCTGGTGCGAATGCTCGATATCGATGATCGACAGCCGGTTGAAGCCGTAGATCACATGATCGTCGTGCCAGGTGCCGCGCTCGTCCGGGCCGCGATGGCGCACGCAGTGCAGGGCGTCGTACACCCGCTCTACTGTGTTCGCCCAACCCGCCAGCTCCGCTGGCTGCCGTCCCCGACGGTCGTCGGTTGCCGCATCAGATGTCAGAAATCCGAGCAGTCCACACACGGCGTCGGCAACCTCGTTTCCGCTTCGGTCCGGGCGCTGGCCCGATTCATTGGGTGGCTGCGCCCGATAGGTGGGCGCACAGGACGAAATCTCGTGTCCGAGTATGCCGCACCGGACGGATTCGTGTGTCGCGCCCACCGGACAGTTGCACTGCGAAATGTTGTGTCCGCCTGCATCGCACCTGGCCGATCCGGTCGCATCGCACGCCTTGTACTGCGACGATGTCCGGGTGACCGGATCAACCCCCGGGCGGCGGAGTGTCGAATACGACCCGACGTCAAACGGGGCGCCGGTTTGGTCTACGCTGCGTAGTACTCAGGACATTCTCAGTTGGATCGCGCGCGAAGCAAGCGGCCGACGGAATGCCCTGAAACGTGCTTAAGACGTACCGCCGGGCGATCGCACCCCGAGCGGTGCACTGTCGGAATGTGTGGCGACCAGGAAGGCGTGAGCGTGGCGCACAAGGCGAGCGACGAGATCGGGGCACGCCCCGTGAAGGGTCGGCAGGGCCGCATCCTTCGGCGGGCCGGGCTGGCGGTGTCCCTGGGGATCACCGCGATGCTCGTCTCGGGCTGCTCGATCGACAATGTTTGGCTGCGATTCGGCTGGCCCTCGGGCATCACGCCACAGGCCACCCGGATGCGGGAGCTGTGGACCTGGTCGGTCATCGCGGCATTGGCGATGGGTGTGCTGGTGTGGGGTCTGACCTTCTGGACCGTCGCCTTCCACCGCAAGAAGAAGGACTCCCCGGAGTTCCCGCGCCAGACCGGTTACAACGTTCCCCTGGAGCTGACCTACACGGCCGTGCCGTTCGTCATCATCGCGGTGCTGTTCTACTTCACCGTGGTCGTGCAGAACTACGTGCACGAGAAGGTCGCCAACCCGGACGTGACTGTCGACGTGACCGCCTTCCAGTGGAACTGGAAGTTCGGCTACCGCAATGTCGACTTCAAGGACGGCTACCGCTTCGACGGCATCGACAAGGCCCGCGAGGACGCCAACCAGGAGCAGCTCGAGGAGTACAAGGAGCGGACCAAGGACGGTCACCCGCAGCCGGGCCCGGTGCACGGCAAGCCGGAGAACGACATCCTGTCCTACCTGCACTACGACAAGGTCGAGACCGTCGGCTCCAGCACCGAGATCCCGGTGCTCGTGCTGCCGACCGGTAAGAACATCGAATTCCAGCTGGCCGCGGCCGATGTGGTGCACGCCTTCTGGGTGCCGGAGTTCCTGTTCAAGCGCGACGTGATGCCGAACCCGAAGGAAAACCACTCGGATAACGTCTTCCAGATCACCAAGATCGAGAAGGAAGGCGCGTTCGTCGGCCGCTGCGCCGAGATGTGCGGCACCTTCCACTCGATGATGAACTTCGAGGTCCGTGCGGTATCGCCGGAGAAGTTCACCAAGTACATCGATGCGCGCAAGGCGGGTAAGACCAACGCCGAGGCGCTCGAGTCCATCGGTGAATCCCCGGTCGCGACCACCACACAGCCGTTCAACACCAAGCGCGACACCAAGAGCGCGTCCGCGGTAGAGAGCAAGTGAGGACTGATCTGACATGAAGATCGAAGCGCGGATTTTCGAACTGCTCACGGTGTTCTTCGTCATCGTGGCAATCGTGTACGGCTACTTCACCGGCCAGTCGCGGACCGGTGTCGAATGGGCGGGCACCACCGCGACAGTGCTGACCGCCGGTCTGTCGCTGATCATCGGCACCTACTTCCGATTCGTCGCACGTCGCCTCGACCTGCGCCCGGAGGACTACGAGGATGCCGAGATCGTGGACGGCGCGGGCGATCTGGGCTTCTTCTCTCCCGGCAGCTTCTGGCCCATCACCTTGGCAGGCGCGGGCTCCATCACCGCCCTTGGCCTGGCGTTCTTCCAGTTCTGGCTGATCGGCATCGGCGTGGTCTGCATCCTCGGTGCGGCCGCGGGCCTGGTCTTCGAGTACTACCTCGGCCCCGAAAAGCACTGAGCGAATAGCTCTTTCCGAAGCGTCCCACCGGACTCCGGTGGGACGCTTCGGCGTTGCCGGGCCTGGGGATGTCGCCGACGGTAGTCGAATGGTGGTTGTCGAGGGGCCTCGAAGCCACCATTCGACTACCGTCGGCGGTGCTGCCGCGTGGGGTCAGAGCGAGGCGAGGCGGGACAGGATGCGGTTGGTGGAGCGGGGGGCGACGCCGGCCAGTCCGCGCAGAGTGCGCGCGAAGCGGGGTTGGAGGCGGGCCGGGCGGGTGCGAATGGCCGTTTCGATCAGCCGGGCGGCGTCGGTCGGTTCCATGGCGGGCTCGGTGACGTAGTGCGCGATTGTTCCGGTATCCGGTTGGACGGCCGGATACCGGACAGCGGTCACCTGGATGCCGCGTGGCGAGAGCTCGGCGTCCGCGCATTGACCGAAGGTGGTCCAGGCGGCCTGGGAGCTGGCGTAGGAGGCGAAATTCGGTGTAGCACCGGTCTTCAGGCTCCACGGGCCCACATTGATGACGTGGCCGGAGCCGGATTCCAGCATGGCGGGCAGCAGGCCGAGCGTCAGGCGCAGCGGACCGAAGTAGTAGGTCGCCATCATGCGCTGGTAGTCGCGGAAGCGGTCCAGGGATTGCGATACGGGTCGGCGCAGCGGACGGCCCGCATTATTGATCAGCACATCGACGCGGCCGAAATCGCTGAGCACCCAGTCGACGAGCTGATCGACATCACCGAGTGCGGAGATATCGCAGCGGAACCAACTCGCCGCGCCGCCCGCATCGACGATCTGATGGCAGCCGGCGACGAGTTGGTCCCCGCGCCGGGCGACGAGCAGCAGCTGCGCACCGTGTGCGGCAAGCAGTGTGGCTGTGGCGTGACCGATTTCGGAACACGCGTCCGTCACGAGAACCCGCAGCCCATCGACGGATTCGGGCCGCTGACGCTTACGATCCGGCAAACGGGTCGGGGCAGTGCGGAATTCGAGCATCAGAGCAACCTTCACCGTAGATGGGCTGAACCAACGCATCGACACCCCGCCGACAGTGCCGAAGTCGACCGCCGTCGCCAACAGATAGCCGAACCGCCGCATGGACGGTGAAGCTATTTGCTGGCGACTATAAGCGGCGCGACACAGTCTAATCCGTGGAGTCGTACCGCAGGGCGTGTTCGGACGCGCAGATCTCATCGATTCCGGTAACGATGTCGCGCAACAGTTCTGAGGGCAGCGCCGAGGGCCGCAAACGGCAGGTGAAGGTGATCAGTCCGTGGTCCTCGACCGCGAGCCCGCGCGCTTGCGCCTCCTCACGCAGGTACTTCGAGCGCACGCCGTAGGTCATCGCGGAGATGACGGTGAAGCATCCGGTCCGCTCCCGGTGTCCAGCAAACAAATCGTGCAGTCTGTAGAAAACCGAGGTGTAGGTCGACAGCGGCGCGAAAATCGCGACCCGGTAGGCGGGTCCGCGCTCGGAGGAGCTGATAACCGTATCGGCCAGATACTCCGCATCGCGCAGTGTCAGCACCTTCGGGGCGAACATGAGTGCTCCCGCCGCGGCATTGCGCACCGGTGCACCCGCGCGGCCGCCCGCGGCAGAGGCGATGACGCCCAACGACTTCCTGGTCTTGGTGCCGACCTCACGGCGCGCCCGCAGCGAGCGGGTGGGCGTGGTCGGGTAGAGGCTCGACCACTGACCGAACCGCACGGTCCCCAACTGCACATGGCCGGTGCCGACCGGGCGCGAAACCTTCAGTGGCGCGGTATCGACCCAACGACCGACCTGCAGTGCGACATTGCCCGGCCGGGCGATTTCGGCGTAGGCGTGTTCGACGAAGGAGTCGAAGTCCAGGAAGCGATCGGCGTCGGTGGTGAGCCAGGTGTGGTCCTTGTCGATATCGACCGCATCGAGGGTGAGTGCGGTGATGATGCCCGCGCGTCCGCCCGCGCCGAGGATCCGGTGGAAACGCTCGGTGTGGTGGTTGCGACCGCAGGTGCCGATGCGTCCGTCCGGATCGACGTACTCCAGGTCCACGATCTGGTCGATGAACATGCCGTACTTGTGCGATGCCGTGCTGACACCGCCGACCGAGGCGAAACCACCCGCGGTGATATCGCGGTGGTCGCCGACGATCGGCAGACCGAGCCCGTGCGCGCCGAGGCGGCGATCGATATCGGACAGTTTGGCGCCCGCCTGCACTCGCACGGTGCGCCTGCCGAGGTTGATATCGAGCACCGCATTCATTTTTCGCAGCGATACCACCGCGCGCGGATCGGGTAACGACAGACCATCGTCTATCGGTTCGCCGCCACGCACCGTGAGGTTTTCCGCGCGACCGCGTGAGTTCCGCACCGTACGAACGACATCCGCGGTGTCACGAGGTAGATATTCTTCGGCGGCGACAGTGTGCGGCGTGCTCATGGATCGAAAGCTAACCACAGCGCGGCCTCCGATGCTCGTTCGATCTCTACGGGTTACCGGACCGGCGGCGCGAGCCGCTGGCTGAACAGGACGGATCCGGTCGCATCGCACAGGTTGACCGTCAGTTCCCTTGACTTGCCGTCGATCAGCACCTCACCGAAATGTTGGAAGCTGTCCAGCGGTGAGGCGTTCTGAACGGTCGGCGCGTGCACGAAGACCGCCTCCGGACCGAAGGTGCCGTCGAGCGGATTCGGGCCGAACGCACCGGCATTCAGCGGTCCGGACACGAACTCCCAGAACTCGTCGAAGTCGGTGAAGGCGGCGCGCTCGGGCGAATAGTGGTGGGCCGCGGTGTAGTGCACGTCCGCGGTCAGCCAGACCACGCCGCCCACCTTGTTCGCCTTGATCGCCGAGAGTACCTGGGCGATTTCGGTTTCCCGGCCGGATGGGGCGCCGTTGTCGCCATTGGCGGGGCCCTCGTAGGCCGTGACTTTTTGTTCACCGTCCTTGACGACAAGGCCGAGCGGCAGGTCGTTGGCGACGATTTTCCAGGTGGCCTTGGAATCGCGCAGACCCTCGATGAGCCACTTCGTCTGTTCCGGGCCGAAGATGCGACCGGTGGGTCCGTTGTCGATGTCGTTGGTGTCCTTATAGGTCCGCATATCCAGGATGAAGATGTCCAGCAGCGGGCCGTAAGAGATCTTGCGGTAGAGGCGGCTGTCGACCGCCTCCTTGGGCTCTAACGGCATCCACTCGTGGAAGGCCTGCCAGGAGCGCGTCGCGAGGGCGTCCATGCTGCGCTCGCTGTAGCCCTTGGTCTCGGCGACCAGACCGCCGTGGTACCAGTTGTTGACGGTTTCGTGGTCGTCCCACTGGACCACCTGGGCGACCGAGGTGTTGAAGCGGCGGTAGTTCTGGTCGGTCAGGTTGTAGGCGTAGTTGCCGCGGAACTGCGCCAGGGTCTGCGCGACAGCGCTTTTCGCCTCGGAGACGGTATTGCGCCAGATCCGGCCGTCGGGCAGCGTCACCGATTCCTGCAGTGGGCCGTCGGCGTAGATCGAGTCACCGGAGTGGATGAACAGGTGCGGGTCGCGCGCGGCCATGGCGGAGAAGATCTTCATACCGCCGAGTTCGGGGTTGATGCCGTACCCCTGGCCGACCACATCGCCGGACCACTGCAGCTTGATATCTGACGCGCCGGTGGGCACGGTGCGGAACACACCGGTAATCGGTTCGGAGGTGGCGCCGTCCTCACCTTCCAGGGTGACCCGGTAGTGCACCTGCTGGCCCGCCGGCAGACCGTTGACGCGCACGCGTCCGGTGCCATCGGAGTCCGGGGTGAGCATCGGGCCGGTGAATCGTTTGGCGTCGGTGAAGGATTCGGTGGCCGCGGTCTCCACGATAAGCTTCGCCGGCTGATCCGAGCGCGCCCAGATCAGTGCGCCGTCGGTGCGCGGATCGCCCACCGCGACTCCGTGGGTGAGTTTCGGGCGCGGATGGACCAGTGTGGGCCCGTCGTTCGAGCAGGCGGCGAGTGCGGGGACCGCGACGAGACCGAGGGCGGAGGTGCGCAGCAGGGTGCGCCGGGAGATGCCGAAGTCCGAACCAGTCATTGACCCACCTTGGCGCAGGGAGTCCAACGCCATGTGAACTCCCATCGTCGGCTCGGCCAACACCGCGCCCGCCCTCGGCGGCCGGATTGATGCGGTCATCCACGTTGGATATCGAACGCTCCCCCAGCCGGTGCGAATGCGGCACCCAACACCCTCAGCGGAAGAGCTCCGGGTCGCCGGCACACTCAATTGTGAATACCTTTGCGAGGCAAGCAAGTTCGGTAGGCAACGGAATGCCTGGCCGAAAACCGAACGAGCCCGGTGCGTTCGGCACCGGGCTCGTGGAAGTGAATGGGAGACTAGCCGGCGGCCGTCTCCGGGATGCGGGTGGCTTCGGGGGCGGAGCCGCTGGGGACGCCCTTCTTCAGACTGGCGGCGTAGACATCGACGTATTCCTGGCCGCCGAGCTGCATGAGGTCGTACATGACCTCATCGGTGACGGCGCGTTCGACGAAACGGTTGCCGCCCATACCGTCGTAGCGGGAGAAGTCGATGGGGGTACCGAATTTGACGGTGACCTTGTGGCGGCGCCAGCGGAACGGGCCGGGCGGGCAGACCTCGAAGGTGCCGATGACGGCGACCGGGATGACGGGCACGCCGGTCTCCAGTGCGAGCCGCGCCAAGCCGGTCTTGCCCTTGTACAGGCGACCGTCGGGGGAGCGGGTGCCCTCCGGGTAGAGGCCGACGAGGTGACCCTTGTCGAGCAGTTTGCGTGCGGCGTCGAGCGCGTCCTCGGCCGCGGAGGCGCCGCTGCGGTCGATCGGGTACTGGCCGGTGGCGCTGAAGAAGAACTTCTGCAGCCGACCCTTGAAGCCGGGGGCGGTGAAGTACTCGGCCTTGGCGAGATAGCTGATCCGACGCGGGCTCATCAGCGGAGCGAACAACCAGTCCGAGAAGGACAGGTGGTTCCCGGCCAGGATGGCTGGTCCGTCGGCGGGGATATGCTCCACGCCTTCGACCGTCGGACGGTTGTAGAGGTGCATGAACGGTCCCGGGAACAGGTACTTCAGCATCCAGTAGAGCATGGCGTCCTAACCCCCGCGGCCGGGATCGTTTACGAGTACAACCGTCTGTTGCCGACTTTACCGCTGGTTACAGATCACATCCAAGCTGAGCGGCGTATCTCACCACATGTTCTCGAGGACTGATAACGGACCGCTCAGTGGGTGGAACGAGCGGCCCAGGAACGGCCGCGGCCGGTCTCGGCGAGGGTGGCCCTGGCGAGCTCTGCCGCGCCGATCATCCCCGCCGCCTCACCGAGCTGTGTGGTCCGGATCCGGGCGAGCGGCCGATGCCCGGCGCCGGTGATCGCCCGCGCGTACTCCTCGCGTGCCTCGTCCAAAAACTGCGGCGCCGAACTGCTTACGCCACCGGCGATCACGATCAGTCCGGGATCGAAGATATCGCTGACGAAGGCCAACCCGAGCCCGAGCCAGCGGGCGAAATCGGCCATAACCGCGACGGCCAACGGGTCGCCGTCCTGGGCGGCCCCGGCCACCCGGCGTCCGGTCAGCGAACCGGGATCGCGCAGCACCTCGCGCGCCAGCACCGTCGAATGCACCGGATCGGTGGCCAGCATTTCGATGGCGGTATCGACCAGAGCCGTTCCGCTGCAATACCTTTCCCAGCAGCCGCGTTTACCGCACGGACAGGATCGGCCCTGCGGCACCACCTGCAGATGCCCCAACTCCGGTGCGACGCCGTGCGTGCCCCGATACAGTTCGCCGTCGATGAGCAGCGCCGCGCCGATGCCGGTGCCGATTGCGACGAGCACCGAATTGTGCCCGCCGGCCGCCGCGCCGAAGCGGTACTCGGCCCACATGGCGGCATTGGCGTCGTGTTCGAGGATCACCGGTAGTTCGAGGCGTTCGGTGAGCCGCTGCGCGACCGGGGTGTCCTGCCAGGGCAGATGCGGTGCGAAGCGCACCGTCGAGCGATCGGCGTTGATGAATCCGGCCACCGCGAGGCCGACCGCGCTGATCGGATGTCTGCGGCGCAGTTCGCGGACCGCGCGGTGCAGCGCGTTCTCCAGTGCCCGCGCCGAATGCGGTGTGGGTGCGACCACGGTGTCGAGCACCTCGCCGTCGCCGTCGACCACCGATGCGCGAATATTGGTGCCGCCGACGTCGATTCCGACGGTCAGCGGTCGCGGATCCGCTACTCGCGCCGTCATGCCTTGATCGTCACGGGGATGCCGACATAGCGGGATCGCTTGCGGCCGGACGAGTTCGACTGCCGCGTGCGGGTATCCGCGTCGGCGGGTGTGGATTCCGTGTCCGGTGGGTCGTCGTACTGTTCGGGGGCGAACGAATGATCATCCGGCACACCGTCTTCGGGCATCACCGGATCGACCGGCACCCCGGCGAGTGCCTCGCGCAGCACCGTGACGATCGCGGTACCGTGATCGGCCACCACCGCGAGCACATCGTGATGCTCACCGCGCACCAGCGCCGCGGCGGCACAGACCGGGCACCAACTGCAACTCGACCAGTCCGGCTCGCCGTCGGCGGCGCGCCGCAGCACGGGTTCGACCCGTTCGAGCACCGCCTCGGCCAGCAGTTTCAATTCCGCGGCGAATTCGCCGAGGCCGTCACCGGGCTCGGCAGCGCCGGGCCAGTCGTTCGAATCGCTCATGCCCGCGCCTCGCCAGCGCTCCGCTCCGGCGTGCGCGATGCACGCTGTGACATGATTCGCTCGCTCATACCGGCCACGCTTCCGGGTCCGGGTGGAATCGCACGATCAGATAGCCGCTGTCGAGTTCGGCGCCGTCGACCGTGCACCGTCGCAATACCGGCGCCAGGCGCACCCGGCGCCGGACCCCGTCCGCTCCCACGATCAAATCGTCCTCCACTCGTCCCAGTCGCAGCGTCGCCGGATCGACGACGGGCAGGTGCATCCGCAACGCGTACACCGAATGCAGACCGGCACCCGATTCCAATCGAACCACCGGCTCGCCGGAACCTGTGCGAACCTCCGCCGGATTGTCGCTCAGCTTCGAGTCGGCATTCAACCGCTCACCCGAATCCACCGCATACGACAGCGCGGACAGGGACGTGAGCCCGACCGGCTCGGGCCCGGTGTGCTGTGCGATCAGCACCCGTGTCCCGTTCATACCCCGTCGCAGCCGGTTCACCACATCCAATTGTTCGGCGCGTCGATCGACATACCACTGCACGGCGGGATGGGCGGCCACCTCGAGTGCGGTCGGCGGGGGCACGGCGGGCAGCACCTTGTTCACCACCACCGCGTCCAACCGAAGACCGAGCAGTGCCGCCGCCGAACGCACCCGTTCCGATTCGGCGATGGCGACCTGTTCGGCGACGGTGATCAGTCGCGCACCGGTTCGTCGGTGATCGGCGAGCAGATCGCGCACCTCGGTGACCGCCTTGACGATCCGCTCGACCGTAGTGGCCAGCACCGCGCGCCGCAGATCGGTGCCGACCATGCTCATCGTCCGCGCATGCGGCGGCCACATCCGCTCCACGTATCCGAGCAGGGTTTCCGGCGCGGTGATGATACGCAACATATCCGCCGAGGGCGGGCAGTCCACGACGATCACATCCCAGTCGTCCTCGGTGGCGAACTGGGTGATCTCCACCAGCATCAGCAGTTCCTGCACACCGGGCAGTCCGGTCAGCTCGGCCGGATCCAGTGCGGCCAGGTCGATGCCGTGATCGTGGTCGGTTCCGGTCGCGAGCACGCGCACCACCTCGCGGAACCGATCCTCCAGCAGCGCAAGGGAATCGACCTCGATCACATCGAGTCCGGACAGTACGCTCGCGATCCCGGGCACGGTGCCGGGATCGTGCGGAAATCGGAAGCCGAGCGCGTCACCGAGCGAATGCGCCTGATCCAGCGAGGCCACCAGCACTCGCTGCCCCGCCCGGGCATAGGCCATGGCGGTAGCGCAGGCCAACGTCGTCTTGCCGACTCCGCCTTTGCCGATGAATAGTTCGACCCGAGTACCGGCCGCCTCGGGCTTGTGCGTGATCAGCCTTCGACCCGTTTCTTCAGTTCCTTGAGCGCGGTATCGGTGATCACCTTCTCGGCCTTGCGCTTGAACATGCCGATCATCGGGATATTCAGGTCGACGGTCAGCTCATAGGTCACCTCGGTGGTGCCGTCGGGCTGGTCGACGAGTTCGTAGGTGCCGTCCTGCGCCTTCTGCAGTTCGCCGCTGATCAGCGTCCAGCTGACCGATTTATCGTCGGGCCGCCAGGTGTAGGACAGCACGTAGGTGTCCTTGACGACTCCGGCATCGAGCACGAAGCGCGCGGTCCGGGCCCGGCCGTCGGCGCTCTTCTCCAGCACCTCAACGGTTTTCGCGGCCGAGACCCACTCCGGGTAGGACTCCAGATCGGCGATGACGGACATCACCCGCCGCGACGGTGCATCGATGATGATCGACCTCTGGGTCCTGTCGGCCATGGCGGACAACGATTCCTTTCAGCTGCTGTGCTGTGCTCGTGTGCGTCAGCGGGCGGTCGGTGCGGCGTGTGCCGGCGCGACGCCGGCCGCGCGGCCCGCCTCCAGCCTGGCCTTGATCTCGAACGACATATCCTTGCCCGCGACCCGGCGCGCCCGGTTCGCGGCGGCCGGATCCCGTGTCGGCGCCTTCGGCTCGGCGTGCAGGAAGTAGTGCAGGATCACCCCGTCGAGTGCGGGCTCGAGCCATACCTCCATGGTTCCGGTCAGCGCACCGGTGACCGACCAGCGAATACCCTTGTCGGCCCGGTCTTCCCGGACGCCGAGGGTCAGATCGGGCCACCAGCGGCGCCAATTGTTCGCCCCGGCCAGGATCTCGGCGACCGCGGCCCCAGGGGCGGCGACAAACGTCTGATCAGCGATCTGAATACTGCTCACGGCTGCGCCTCGCTGACGCTCGGCTCCGCCGTGCGCAGAGCGCGCTGGCACATGGTTCGCTCGCTGCGCTCGTTCACGGCTGCGCCTCGCTGACGCTCGGCTCCGCCGTGCGCAGAGCGCGCTGGCACATGGTTCGCTCGCTACGCTCACTCACGGCTGCGCCCCGCTCCACCGTGCGCAGATGCGCGCTGTGTCTTTGGTTCACTCGCTGACGCTCGTTCACAGCCCGAGCGTAGTAGATCACAGCCCCGACCTGTGAGCCGCCGTCGCCTTTATTGCAGCAGCTGGCGCAGTCGCGCGCCCAGGCTGTCCCAGCGCCACTGTTCCTCGACCCAGGCGCGTCCCGCTGCGCCCATCTCGGCGGCGGCATCGCGGTCGGACAGGATCTCGACGATGGCGTCGGCGATCTCGGTGGTCTTGCGTCCGTCGACGACGCGGCCGGTCTTGCCTTCCAGCACGGTCTCCGGCGCACCGCCCGAACGTCCGGCGACCACCGGTACTCCGGATGCCGAGGCCTCCAGGTACACGATGCCCAGACCTTCGACATCGAGTCCGGCCCCGCGGGTGCGGCTCGGCATGGCGAAGACATCGGCCAGGGTGTGATGGGCCGCCAGCTCACTGGACGGGACCCGTCCGGTGAAGACCACGTCATCGCTGACGCCGATGGCTGCCGCGAGCCCGTGCAACTTGTCCTCGTACGGTCCGCCGCCCGCGACCACCAATACCGCACCGGGAATCCGGGCACGGATCTCGAGCATGGCGACGATCAACGCGTCCTGGCCCTTGCGCGGAACCAGCCGGGACAGGCACAGGATGGTCGGGCGATCGCCGAGGCCGTAGCGCGCGCGCAATTCCGCGCGCGCTGCCGGATCCGGCCGGAACACATCGGTATCCACTCCCGGCGGCAGATATTCGAGCGCGGCATCGGGCCCGAATGCCGAGGCGAACCGACCACGCGTATATCTGCTGACATAGGTGACGACATCGGTGTGCTCACCGATCGCGCGCAATGCCTGCCGCGCGCCCGGCAGCATGGACCAGCCGACCTCGTGACCGTGCGTGCTGGCCAGAATCCGGGTGGCGCCCGCTCGCCGCAGCATCGGCGACAGTAGTGCCAGCGGCGCCGCCGCGCCGAACCACACCGTGTCGCACTTCTCGCTGCGCAGCAGACGCGCGGCCCGCCGCAGCACCAGCGGGGTCGGCAACATCAGCGTGGTCGGGTGGCGCACCACCTGGAACTTCTGCTTCGCATCGAATTTCAGATGACTGTCGCCACGCCACCGCGGGGCGTAAACGACCAGATCATCGGGCGGCAGCTCACCGGCCAACGCCTGCAGATACGACTGGATACCGCCCGGCCGCGGCGGGAAATCATTGGTAACCAGCAGAGTTCGGGCCATGCGAACAAACTACTGTGTTGGATTTGCCGCGCCTGCGGCGCTCTGTCTAATCGCAGCGCCTTCGGGCTGCGTGTTCGCGGCCCCCTGGTGTCTCGCGGCCTACCCTTTCGAGCGACCTGCAAGCAGTCGCGAGCGGCACCGTCGAGACTCGCGACTTCGTCGCATGCGCTTCGACGGCTCGGACGCGAGACGAGCCGCGACCTCCTCGCTCGTAAGACAGCTCCGTCGTGGTCGGGGTTGCGTCGACGCTCGGCTCAAGTGGCTCGGGCCGACAACCAACCGCGCCAGTCGGCGACCAGCTCGTCGCGGCTGGTGCCGAGCACATCGCGCATGATGAGGTCCTCGCTGGCGTGGTCCTGTTTGCCCGCGGCAATGCGGCGATACAGCTCGACCAGGCGCGGTTGGTCGAACTTGTCGGCGACGAACGCGCAGACCGACCACGCCTGCTCATAGGCGGTGACGGCACCGCTGCCGGCGAAGTCGGCGGCGGACGGGAGATCGCCGGGGACATCTCCGGCGCGAATGCGGGTGGCCACTGTCGGCGCGATATCGGCGAATTGATGTCCGGTGCCGAGGTGGGCCACGAATTCGGCGAACCCCTCGAGCATCCACTGCGGTGCGCCATCGAAGGTTTGGGCTCGCGTGGCGATATGGGTGAGTTCATGGCGCAGCAGCGTGCGCAGACCGTCGGCGTCGAGGCGGCGTCCGGCATCGGAGCTGAAAACAACGCGCTGGCCGGTCGGCTGAGTCCCGGGCACGAACGGATCGGCGACCGAGGCCGCGGCGACATCGGCGGGCATGCTCGCACCCGAGCGGACCAGCGCGGCAAACTCCGACGGATTCGACGCGACCACGACCATCGCGGACTGGGCCCAGCCCGGCCCCCACACCCCGGTGACGGCAGTGGTCGCGGCGGCGAGTTCGCCCGCGAGCGTATCGATTTCGGCCCGCTGCGCCGGATGACCGACGACGAGGGACTCCTGGCCGTTCCCGGTCGGCACCTGCTCCGTGACGAGTTGCCCGAAGGGTTCGAGCGTGCGACGCACCGAGGAAAGGCGCGGATCGTCATCGGCGGCGCGCAGGCTGCCGATCGAAGTCGGCTGAGCCGCACGCAGTTTCGGCAGTACCGAATTCGGCATCATCAGCAGTGCACCGCAGGTGCCCGTCAGTACGGTGACCATCACGAAGGTGGCGACGAACTGGAAGCGGCGCCGCACGAACAACCAGGCGTGGGCCCGCCGAAAGCTACTCATAGCTGATCAGTATCGCCGAGCCGAGTTATAAGGCGTCGACCCCATCGGCGCAACGGCTACCGGAACCCCGAATGTGGAGGCGTGCAGCATCATTCCATTGCCCGCATAGATGCCGACATGGGAGATATCGGAATAGAAGAACACGACGTCGCCGGGTTGCAGATCCGCCTTGTCCACCGGGGTGCCGTAGGAGGCCTGCTGGGAACTGGTCCGCGGCACATCCTTGCCGACCTGTTTGAAGGCCCACTGCACCAGGCCGGAGCAGTCGAACTGGTGTGGTCCGGTCGCGCCCCAGACATACGGGTCGCCGATGCGGGTGAGTCCGGCGGCCAATGCGCTGGTGCCGCTGCCGGGAACCAGCCCGCGCAGCAGGGTGTCGGTATCGAACCCGGGTGGGAATGGCGATCCGGCCAGAGCCGATTTGTCCTTGGTGGACAACTGACCCCACGCCTCGACAACCTGCGCGATGGATCCGGACAGACCGGCCCGCTTGCGCTCGAGATCGGCGCGCACCTGGTCGGCCTTATCGGAGGCCGCGCGTGCGGTGTCGGCGGCGGCACGTGCAGCCTTTTCCGCCTCGGTCGCGGTGGCGGTCGCCCGCCGGTAGAGATTGAGCTGCTCGGAGTTCTTGGCCGAGATCACGTCGATGGTGGACATCTGGTCCAGCAGACGCTGCGGCGAATCGCTCAACAGGACAGCGGAGAGCCGGCTCGTGCGCGCGCCCTGATAGGCGGCGATCACGGTGCGATCGACGATCGGCTGGAACCTGCGGACTTCCTCGCGGGCCCCATCGGCGGTTTGTGTGGCCGCCGCGAGTGCGGCGTCGGCATCGTGCAGCACGTCGAGTTTGGTATCGAGGTCGGCCTGTGCTTCGAGTGCCTGTTGATTGAGCTGCTCGGATTCTCGAGACAGGTCGATCATCCGCTGTACGGCCTCACCGGCCGTGGTCGGCAAGGCTGCCGGATCGGCTCCGGCTGGACTGCCACCGGAGAGCGCGGCGCCCAAGACCGCGGCCGCTAATGCCCCTCCCACCAGACGTTTCCTGCGATGTCTCCGGTGATGTGCTGTCACAGCGCGCCAGGCCCCGTTTCTCTTGTGAAGCGATCTTGCTGCCTCCGCAAGCTGCGGAACTGCTGCGGCGAACCCCGCAAGCCGGGAAGGTCTCGATTAGGTTACGGAACGGCGGACGTCTGTGTCCAGTGGGCCACAAAACGATCACTCGTGCCGTCCCGACGCCCGGCCATCTCGTACTGCCGGGCGGGATGATCGAAAGAGCTGCTCAGAAGCGGCGCGCGCCGGCGACCGGCATGGAGGAGATCGGCGCGAGCTTCACCGGGGTGCCGGAGGTGGAGGCGTGGACCACGTTGCCGTCACCGGCGTACAGGCCGGAGTGGCTGCCGCCGTAGAACGACACCAGATCGCCCGGCTGCAGGTCGTCCAGCGAGACGGGGGTGCCCGCGTTCAGCTGCTCACCGCTGGTGCGCGGCAGCTCCACGCCGGCCTGCTGGTAGGACCACTTGACCAGGCCCGAGCAGTCGAAGGCGTTCGGGCCCGCGGCGCCGTAGACGTACGGCGAGCCGACCTTGCTCAACGCCGCGTCGAGCGCGATATCGCCGACGGACTTCTTGGGGGCCATGAACGGCAGCGGGCCGGGGTTGGGCACCTCGATGCCCGGGATGCCCTGCGGGATCGGGATCTCGTTCGGCACATCGAAGGTGCCGACGCCGGGGATGGTGACCGGCTGGGCCGAGGCGGGCGCGGCGGGCAACAGGAGGATGCCGAGCGAGGCAGCTCCGACGGCTCCGGCCGCGACGGCACGCTTGGCGTGTCGCTTGACGGTGTTGGTCGCCATGATGCGGTACCTCCAAATCTGCCCCACGACGCCGCACCCGGTGGTGCGGCGGACTGCGTGTCGAAGCACCGTCGGGTGGTGCGCCGAACTCCGTGAGGTCTCGAAAAGGTTACGAACACATCACGGTGTTTTGTAAAGCCGGAGACATCCGAAATGGCGGTGCTCAACAAATTTGCCGCCGAATATGTGCGACTTATGTCACACCAATCACGAAACGATAACGACGCGTGATTTCCCAGGGATGGCGGCACCGCTGCCGGCCTGCCCGGCATCTGCGGGCGCCGCGTCTCAGACGCCGAGATTCTCGAAATTCCCCAGGTCGCAACGGTATCTCGGTGTGTATACGCCCGGGCGAGTCGGACCGAACGGTCTTCTCGTTAGCATCGTCGGTAGCACGCCGAGGGTGCCGACGTCGGGCACCCGGGCGTGTCTGCCCGATTGATGCAATTTGCCGAATAATGTGATGTGCACCACTTTTTGGTGTTCTAGATCATTTCGTGGGAAACGAAGCGAAATCCTCGCCGTGTAATTCCGACATTTCTCTGGTGAAATCCCAGGTGGCTTTCCCGGCGGTTCCTGTCGTACCGAGGCCCTACGCTGCACGCCGTGCCCGATCCGACGCCGCGCCAGGCCGCCGCACTGCAGTTGGCCTTCGACGAGCTCGAGACGCCGCTCTACGACACCACCTTCGTGGTCGTCGACCTCGAGACCACGGGCACCAGCCCCGAAGGCGACGCCATCACCGAGATCGGTGCGGTGAAGGTGCGCGGCGGTGAGGTGCTGGGGGAGTTCGCGACCCTGGTGAATCCGGGACGGGCCATCCCGCCCGCGATCGTGCAGATCACCGGGATCACCACCGCGATGGTCTACGAGGCCCCCCGGATCGAGGCGGTGCTGCCGGGTTTTCTCGAATTCGCCAAGGGCGCGGTGCTGGTCGCGCACAACGCCCGGTTCGATATGGCCTTCCTGCGCGCGGCTGCGGCCCGAATGGACACGCCGTGGCAGAGCGGGCCGGTGGTGTGCACGGTGAAGCTGGCGCGGCGCGTCCTCGCCCGCGACGAGGCCCCCTCGGTCCGGCTCGGGGTGCTCGCGCCGCTGCTCGGTGCGAGCACCCAGCCGAACCACCGTGCACTCGACGACGCAAGGGCGACAGTGGACGTGCTGCACGCCCTCATCGGTCGAGTCGGCAATCTCGGTGTGCACAGCCTGACCGAACTGCTCGACTATCTGCCGAATGTCACACCGCGCCAACGCGCCAAGCGCGTGCTCGCCAATGATCTGCCGTCGAGTCCAGGCGTCTATCTCTTCCGCGGACCCTCCGACGAAGTCCTCTATATAGGGACGGCCGTGAACCTGCGCCGACGCGTACGCAATTACTTCACCGGATCCGAGACCCGCGGCCGGATGAAAGAGATGGTCTCCCTTGCCATCCGGGTCGACCACGTGGTGTGCGCGCACGGTCTGGAGGCCGGGGTGCGCGAGCTGCGACTGATCGTCGCGCATACGCCGCCTTATAACCGGCGGTCGAAATTCCCGAAGCGCGGTTGGTGGATAACGCTGACCGACGAACCTTTTCCCCGATTCGCGATTGCGCGCACACCGACCGCGGATGCGTTGGGGCCCTTCCCTTCCCGGATGGACGCGAACGACATCGCGCTGACCATCGCGGAGCACGGCGGTCTGCGCACCTGCACCACGCGCCTGCCGCGCGACGGTCGACACGACTGTCCGCCCGCGGTGGTCGGTGGATGTCCGGCGGCCGTCGGCGGCACTCCTATATATAGGGAGGAATACGAACCCGCCGCCGCGGCCGTTCAGGCGCTGTTCGCGGGGCATTCCGACGCGGCGCTGCGGGCCATGCTCGACTGCATCGAAACCCATTCGCGCGCCGAACATTTCGAGGCCGCCGCCCGGCTGCGCGACCGGACCGTCGCGGTGGTGCGTGCGCTGCACCGTACCCAGCGACTCGCCGCGGTGGCGCGGATCGCCGAACTGATCGCGGCGCATCCCGACGGTGCCGGCGGTTGGGAGTACGCGGTGATCCGCTATGGGCGGCTGGCGGGGGCAGGCACCTCGGTGCGAGGTGTGCCACCCATGCCGGTGATCGAACGCATCGTCGCGGCTTCGGAGACCGTATTGCCCGATCCGGTGCCGCCGTTGCGCGGTGCCTCGCCGGAAGAGGTCGGTCTGGTGACGCGATGGTTGGGGCGGCCGGGGGTGCGGATCGTGCGCACCAGTGAGGGGTACGGCGATCCGATCCGAAGTGCCGGACGCTGGACCGGGTGGGCGGATCTCGCCGAGGCGGCCGCACGGGCACGCCTGCACGGGCCGGAGGCCGAACTCGCGGAGTACGAGGGCGGTGACCGCCTAGGCTGACAGCCATGATTACCGCGATCGTGATGATCCAGGCCGAGAACGCCCGCATTCCGGAGACCGCACAGGCGGTCGCCGATACCGGGGGCGTCACCGAGGTCTATTCCTGCGCGGGTGATGTCGACCTGATCGCGATCGTGCGGGTGCGCGACCACGAGGAGATCGCCGAGGTGGTGACCGGCCGGATCGACAAGACCCCCGGCGTCGCCCGCACCACCACCCACATCGCCTTCAAGTCCTACTCCAGCGCCGACGTCGAAGCGGGCTTCTCCCTCGGCGAGTGAGCCGGACTCAGCGAACCTGTACCGCCACAAGACGTCTGCCGGCACGCGGCGCACGATTCGCGCCGCGGCGGTCAGTTGTCGCCGAGGGTGTTGGTGAGCTCGGCCCAGCGGTCGAGCAGGGCTGCGGATCTGCCGGTGTCGATGGCTTCGGCAGCGCGATCGATGCCCGCGGCGATGACGTCGTGGATTTCGGCATCCGGATCGCCGACCCCCTGGGACAACTCGTACGCGACGATGGCGGCGGCGGAATTCAGCAGTACCGCATCGCGCACCGGGCCCGTGGTACCGGCGAACACGCTGCGCGCGACATCGGCGTTGACCTCGGCGTCGCCGCCGCGCAATGCGTCCAGCTCGACCCGTGCGATGCCGATGCGGGTCGGATCGATGGTGGTTTCGCGCAGTTTTCCGCCGGATACCACCCATGCGTCGGTGGTGTCGGAGGTGGTGATCTCGTCCAGGCCGTCATTGCCGCGCACCACGATGGCGCTGGCGCCGCGCTCGCCGAAAACCCCGGCGATCACCGGCAGTAGTTCGGGGAACGCGCAGCCGACCAGTCCGGCGCGCGGTTGCGCCGGGTTGGTGAGCGGGCCGAGCACATTGAAAACGGTGGGGATGCCGATCTCCTTGCGGGCCGGACCGGCGAAGCGCAACGCGGGGTGGAACAGCGGCGCGAAGCAGAAGCCGATGCCGACTTCGCGCACGCAACGAGCCACGGCCTCGGGGCCGAGGGCCAGCTTCACGCCCAATGCCTCCAGCACATCGGCGCCACCGCTTTTCGAGGAGGCAGCGCGATTGCCGTGCTTGACAACGGGCACACCGGCCGAGGCCACCACGATCGAGGACATCGTCGAGATATTCACCGAACCGGACCGGTCACCGCCGGTCCCGACAATGTCCACCGCGTCGCCGTCGACGTGCACCAGGCGGGCGTGGCCGAGCATGCCTGCGGCCATGCCGGACAGTTCGGTAGGAGTCGGGCCCTTGATCTTCATCGCGACACCGAATGCGGCGATCTGTGCCTGCGTCGCATTGTCGGTGAAGATCTCGTCGATCACCCAGGTCGTGTCGTCCGCTGCCAGATCGCCACCATCGGCAAGGGTCCCGAGTACTTGGGGCCAGCTGCGCATGTCCACTTCTCCTGTCACCACTGGTTCGCGCACCAGTCTGTCGCGATAGAGCGTAGTGGTCGAGACGTTATTACCGCTGTGCGGTCGCGGAACCCGGTTGCAGGGCGTCCCAGCCGTCCGTGACGCCGTCGTGGCGCTGGGCGAGACCGACCATCCGCGCCCGCTCCTGCGAACAATGCAGTGCGTCGAGCAGCTGAACCCGTTGCAGGATCAGCGATTCCAGTTCGTGTGGACCTTCGGTGCGTGGCGCCGCGGCGTAACCGTCCTGGGCCGCGATCGCACACACCGCATCGATCCGATCGGGCGGAATGCGCAAGTGATGGCGCAGCAGCGCCGGCTCGTCGGCTTTGAGAGCCGAAGCGCGCGCGAGTGTTGTCGAACACGCCTCGGAGTCATCGAAGCACTCCGCTACGACTACCAGATCGGAACGGGTCGGATCGAGCGGTTCAGGTTCGTTGCCGCCGAACAGCCGTTGCCACCAACGCGTCACATCCGCCTCCTGATCTCAGCTTTTCCTTACCAACGCCTGTCACAATTCGAGGCGGCAATCCTGTGGTCACGCGACATTCACACCCCCACATCACCACAACGGAGCGAGTCCTGCGAGCGACCGTTCGCGGCCCGTCTCGCGTCCGAGCCGTCGAAGCGATGCGACGAAGTCGCGAGTCTCGACGGCTCGGACGCGAGACACCAGGGGGCCGCGAACCCGCCGCGGCCACGCGGCCAAAAACAGAGCGCGGCAATCAAACACCTTCCGTGCGTTTTCCGGCGCGAGAGGACAAGTTTCGCACCCGGGTACTTGTGTCGTACTACGACGAGTCATACTTACCCCCGTGACGACCGCAGTAGGGACCCCAGGATCGGCCATTACTCAGCGTGTGCATTCGCTGAACCGGCCCAACATGGTGAGCGTCGGTACCATCATCTGGCTGTCCAGCGAGCTGATGTTCTTTGCCGGGCTCTTCGCGATGTACTTCGTCGCGCGCGCCCAGGCGCACGGCAACTGGCCGCCGGAACCGACCGAGCTGAACCTGAAGCTTGCCGTGCCGGTCACCACCGTGCTGGTCGCCTCGTCGTTCACCTGCCAGATGGGTGTGTTCGCGGCGGAGAAGGGCGATGTGTTCGGCCTGCGCCGCTGGTACGTCATCACCCTGATCATGGGTGCGATGTTCGTGGCCGGTCAGGGCTACGAGTACACCAACCTGGTCAAGGAAGGCACCTCGATCTCGAGCAGTGCCTACGGCTCGGTGTTCTACATCACCACCGGTTTCCACGGTCTGCACGTCATCGGCGGTCTGATCGCCTTCGTGTTCCTGCTGGTCCGCACCAAGGTCAGTAAGTTCACCCCGGCGCAGGCCACCGCCGCGATCGTCGTCTCGTACTACTGGCACTTCGTCGACATCGTCTGGATCGGGTTGTTCGCCACGATCTACTTCGTCCGCTGAGTCGGGCCAGTACCCCAAATCTTTTGCACAAGTCGGTTCCGTCTACTCCAAAGGGACACAGATGAGTTCATCTCCCCCGTCAGCGCCAGAGCCCGCCAGCCTCAGCGCGGCGATCAGCCGCCAAGATGCCACGGCCGGCCAGGCAAGCAAGACGCGCAAGCAACGCCGTATGCGGCGTCGTATCGCGGGTGGACTTGCGCTGTTGGTGGGCCTCGTCGGAGCCGGATTCCTCGCCACCGCGATCACGCCGGACCCCCAGGTCGCGACCGCGCGCGAGGATCAGTCCGCGCTGATCCGCGACGGTAAGCAGCTCTACGAGACCTCCTGCATCACCTGCCACGGCGCAAACCTGCAGGGCGTGCCCGACCGCGGTCCGAGCCTGATCGGCGTCGGCGAGGCGGCCGTCTACTTCCAGGTCTCCTCGGGTCGCATGCCGCTGGCCGCCAACCAGGCTCAGGCCACGCGCAAGCCGCCGAAGTTCGATGCCCACCAGACCGACGCCCTCAGCGCGTACGTCGCCGCCAATGGGGGCGGCCCGTCCGTGGTGCGCGACGCCAACGGAGAGATCGCGCAGGAATCGCTGCGCGGACCGGACATCGCTCGCGGTTCCGAGCTGTTCCGGATGAACTGCGCGTCCTGCCACAACTTCACCGGCCGTGGCGGCGCGCTGTCCTCCGGTAAGTACGCGCCGCCGCTGGAGCCCGCCAGTGAGCAGCAGATCTATGCCGCGATGCTCACCGGCCCCGAGAATATGCCGAAGTTCTCCGACCGGCAGCTGAGCCCGGAAGAGAAGCGCGACATCGTCGCCTACGTCAAGAACGCCACCGAGGAGAAGAGCCCCGGCGGCTGGGATCTCGGCGGGTTCGGTCCCGCGACCGAGGGTCTGGCCATGTGGGTGGTCGGCATCACGCTCGTCGTCGGCGCCGCGATGTGGATCGGATCACGTTCATGAGCGAGCGCAGCGAGCGAACAACAAGCACAGCCGACATGTCGGTCATGTCGGAGCCGAGCGACAGCGAGGCGGAGGCATGAGCGAGCGCAGCGAGCGAACAACAAGCACAGCCGACATGTCGGTCATGTCGGAGCCGAGCGACAGCGAGGCGGAGGCATGAGCGACAGCAAGGAGCCAACTGACATGGGTCGGCCGGATGAGGGCCACGACGGCGCAGAGCCGTCGAACGAGCAGGTGAACACCACACCGGCTGAGCCCACCGAGGAAGAACTCGACGCGATGTCGCGCGACGAGCTGGTCAAGCTCGGTACCGAGCGCGACGGCGTCGACGTCGCCTACCGGCGCGAGCGGTTCCCGGTGCCGGGCACCCGCGCCGAGAAGCGCGCCGAGCGGCAGGTCTCGTTCTGGTTCGCGGTCTCCGGTATCGCCGCCGCGGTCCTGGTCGGGGTGTTCCTGTTCTGGCCATGGGAGTTCAAGGGCTCGAACGAGGAAGGTCACACCGCCTACTCGCTGTTCACCCCGCTGGTCGGCCTCAGCCTCGGGATCGCCGTGCTGGTCATCGGCGTCGCGGTCGTGGTGATCCGCAAGAAGTTCATCCCGGCCGAGCTGTCCATCCAGGTGCGCCACGACGGGCCCTCGCCCGAGGTCGAGCGCCGCACCCTGGTCGCCGAGCTGCAGGACGCGCTGGACACCTCCACGCTGGGGCGCCGCAAGATGATCACCCGGACCGCGGGCGCCGGTGTCGGTGTACTCGGTATCGGCGCACTGCTGGTGTTCGTCGGCGGCATGATCAAGAACCCGTGGGCCAAGGGCGACAAGTCGCCACTGTGGGTTTCGGGCTGGACCCCGGACTTCCCCGGCGAGACCATCTACATCCGTCGCGACACCGGTCGCCCCGAGGACGTCATGCTGGTGCGCCCCGAGGATCTGGACGCGGGCGCGATGGAGACGGTGTTCCCGTGGAAGGAGAAGTGGCGCGGTGACGAGCACGCGACGCTGCAGTCCCTGCGCGGAATCCGCAACGCCGTCATGCTGATCCGGCTGCGCACCCAAGACGCGCAGAAGGCCATCAAGCGCAAGGGGCAGGAGAGCTTCAACTACGGCGACTACTTCGCCTACTCGAAGATCTGCACCCACCTCGGTTGCCCGACATCGCTGTTCGAGCAGCAGACCAACAAGATCCTGTGCCCCTGCCACCAGTCGCAGTTCCTCGCGACCGAATGGGGTAAGCCGGTCTTCGGTCCCGCCGCTCGCGCACTGCCGCAGCTGCCGATCACCGTCAACTCCGAGGGCTACCTGGTCGCCGCGGGCGACTTCATCGAGCCGCTCGGACCGGCCTACTGGGAGCGTCGTTCATGAGCGAACGAAGTGAGCGAATCATGTCACAGCGTGCAGGGCACATGCCGGAACCGAGCGCCGGCGAGGTGCAGGCATGAGCCCTTCAGTCGCAGCCCAAGCCCATGAGGCCGACGTGCGCTATCGCGCCGCGGCGTTCATGAAGCGGTCGATCAACAAGGTCTTCCCGACCCACTGGTCGTTCCTGCTCGGCGAGATCGCGCTCTACAGCTTCATCATCCTGCTGCTGTCGGGTGTCTATCTGACGCTGTTCTTCGACCCGTCGATGAGCGAGGTCGTCTACAACGGCGCCTACCAGCCGCTGCGTGGTGTGACCATGTCGCGGGCCTACGAGACGGCGCTGAACATCTCCTTCGAGGTGCGCGGCGGTCTGTTCGTGCGCCAGGTGCACCACTGGGCCGCCCTGCTTTTCGCGGCCTCGATCATCGTGCACCTGTTCCGTATCTTCTTCACCGGTGCGTTCCGCAAGCCGCGTGAGGCGAACTGGGTCATCGGCTGCCTGCTGCTGATCCTTGCCATGTTCGAGGGCTTCTTCGGTTACTCGCTGCCCGACGATCTGCTCTCGGGTACCGGTCTGCGGGCCGCCTTCGGCGGTATCACGATGAGTATCCCGATCGTCGGCACCTGGATGCACTGGCTGATCTTCGGCGGTGACTTCCCCGGCGACATCATCATTCCGCGCCTGTACATCGCGCACGTGCTGCTGTTCCCCGGCATCATCCTGGCGCTGATCGCCGCGCACGTCGCGCTGGTCTGGTACCAGAAGCACACGCAGTTCCCCGGCCCTGGCCGCACCGAGAACAATGTCGTCGGCGCGCGCATCGTGCCGGTGTTCGCCTCGGATCAGGGCGCGTTCTTCGCCTTCACCCTCGGCATCGTGGCGATCATGGCCGGTGTGCTGCAGATCAACCCGATCTGGAACATGGGTCCGTACAACCCCTCGCAGGTGTCGGCGGGTTCGCAGCCCGACTTCTACATGATGTGGACCGACGGTCTGGCGCGTCTGATGCCGCCGTGGGAGCTCTACCTCGGTCGCTACACGGTGCCCGCCGTGTTCTGGGTGGCGCTGATCATGGGTCTGGTGTTCACGGTGCTGATCCTGTATCCGTGGATCGAGAAGCGCCTCACCGGCGACGATGTGCACCACAATCTGCTGCAGCGCCCGCGCGACGTGCCGGTGCGCACGGCGATCGGTGCGATGTCGATCGGTTTCTATGTGGTGCTGACGCTCTCGTGCGTCAACGACATCCTGGCGCTGAAGTTCGACATCTCGTTGAACGCCACCACCTGGATGGGCCGCATCGGCCTGCTGGTCGTGCCGCCGGTGGCGTACTTCCTCGCCTACCGGTTCTGCATCGGGCTGCAGCGTAGTGACCGGGCGGTGCTCGAGCACGGCATCGAGACCGGTGTGATCAAGCGTCTGCCGCACGGTGAGTACATCGAGGTGCACCAGCCGCTGGGCCCGGTCGACGATCACGGCCACCCGATCCCGCTGGAGTACCAGGGCGCGACCGTGCCCAAGAAGATGAACAAGCTGGGCTCGGCCGGTAAGCCGGGCACCGGTAGCTTCCTGCGCGCCGATCCGCCGCACGAGATCGAGCAGGCCTTCGAGGACGACCACGCGGAAGAGCACAAGCAGCTCGCCGTACTGCAGAAGGTCCAGGAGAAGGCGAACGGTCAGAACGGTAGTCACTCGCACTGACAGATGAAAAGAAGGCCCCGAGTCGAATTGGACTCGGGGCCTTCTGCTTTAAAGGGATACCCGGCGGCGGGCGGCCTCGATGGCCTCGAATTTGGCCAGGTTGTGGCGGGCGTCGGCGAGGGCGTCGTGGGCGTCCGGGGGAACCGGGGGCAGTTCGGGACGACCGTGGGCCTCCCAGTGTTGCCGCAGTTCGTTGGTGTAGCGGGGGAGGGCGTTGGGCAGATCGACCATGGAGCCCCAGAGCTGGCACAGGGCGACATGGTCGTAGGCGGCCACCCAGGCCCACAGTTCGGGGGCGACGCTGGGACGCGGGACCAGGAATTCGTAGAGGTCTTTGCGGATCTGTTCGCGACTGCGCCAAAGCGGGGAGCCGGGCGACGGAAGCTGCGGAAGCACATACCTGCGTACCCACGGACCCGCCCGTTCGGGATCGAATTCGGTTGAGACCGCGTAGTATTCGCGGCCGTCCTCGCAGACCACACCGATCGATACGAGGTCGATGGTCGACCCGTCCTCGATGAATTCGCAGTCATAAAAATATCGAAGCGAGATCGGTCTCTCCTCCAAAGCTCGGTACGGTGCGGCGATACTGCCGGCAATTCACCCTAGGTGGGCAGAATCCACCCCTAATACCGGGTACCTGCGCGCTGCGGGGTATCCGTATTCTGAACAGGTGAACTGGACCGTCGACGTACCCATCGATCGCCTGCCGGAGCTGCCGCCGCTGCCCGCAGAGCTGCGGAGGCGGCTGGACGACGCGTTGGCGCGTCCGGCGCTGCAGCAGCCGGCGTGGGATCCGGAGCAGGCGGCAATGATGCGGACCGTGCTGGAAAGTGTGCCGCCGATCTGCGTACCCGCCGAGGTGGAAGAGCTGCGCGGGCAGCTCGCGGAGGTCGCGCGCGGCGAGGCCTTCCTGATGCAGGGCGGTGACTGCGCGGAGACCTTCGCCGACAACACCGAACCGCATATCCGCGGCAATATCCGCACCCTGCTGCAGATGGCCGTCGTGCTCACCTATGGCGCCAGCCTGCCGGTGGTCAAGGTCGCGCGCATCGCGGGCCAGTACGCGAAGCCCCGCTCCTCGGACACCGACGCGCTCGGCCTCAAGTCCTACCGCGGTGACATGGTGAACTCGCTGGTCGCCGATGCGAAGGTGCGCGAACACGACCCGTCGCGACTGGTCCGCGCCTACGCCAACGCCAGCGCGGCGATGAATCTGGTGCGCGCGCTGACCGGTGCGGGCATGGCGGATCTGCACCGTGTGCACGACTGGAACCGGGATTTCGTGGCCCAGTCGCCCGCGGGTGCGCGCTATGAGGCGATGGCCGGGGAGATCGACCGCGGTCTTGCCTTCATGACCGCTTGTCGGGTGAACGATCCGAGCCTGCAGTCGGCCCGCATCTACGCCAGCCACGAAGCGCTGGTGCTGGACTACGAGCGCGCCATGCTCCGGCTCGGCCAGAACCCGGCGGGCGAGCCGGTGCTCTACGACCTGTCCGCGCACTTCCTATGGATCGGCGAGCGCACCCGTCAGCTCGACGGCGCGCATATCGCCTTCGCGGAACTACTGGCCAACCCGATCGGCCTCAAGATCGGCCCGACCACCACCCCGGATCAGGCGGTCGAGTACGTCGAGCGGCTCGATCCCAATAACGAGCCGGGCCGGTTGACCATCGTCTCGCGCATGGGCAATAACAAGGTTCGTGACGTGCTGCCGCCCATTATCGAGAAGGTGCAGGCGACCGGGCATCAGGTCATCTGGCAGTGCGACCCCATGCACGGCAACACCCACGAGGCCTCCACCGGCTACAAGACCCGGCACTTCGACAGGATCATCGACGAGGTGCAGGGGTTCTTCGAGGTGCACCATGCACTGGGCACGCATCCCGGCGGTCTGCACATCGAACTGACCGGTGAGGATGTCACCGAATGTCTCGGCGGCGCGCAGGACATTTCCGATCTGGATCTGTCCGGTCGCTACGAGACGGCATGTGATCCGCGGCTGAACACCCAGCAGTCGCTGGAGCTGGCCTTCCTGGTCGCCGAAATGCTGCGCTGACCAAGGCTTTCCGACATGAGCGCCGCGACTGCGGCGCTCCTTTGTCGTCAGGGCAGCGCCGTCAGCGAGACGGTACTGCCGGCCTCGACATTGGAACCCACGCCCGGAACTTGGCCGATCACCACGGAACTGTCGGACGGGGCGAGCTGACGCACCGCCACCACCAGGCCGAGCGCCTGCAGCTTGGAGCGGGCGTCGCCGACGCTCGAGCCGACCAGCAGGGGCACCTTCACGGCATTCGAGACGATCAGGGTGATGCCGTCGCCGGCCTGGATCGTGGCGCCCGCGGCCGGTTCAGTGGCGATGACCTGGTCCGCCTCGATGCTGCGGTCGTACTGAGTTCTGGTCTCGCGCACCGTGATTCCGGCCGCGGCGAGCACCCTGTTCGCCTCCTCGGTGGTCTTGCCGCGCACGTCGGGCATTTTCACCGGCTGAGATCCCTTGCTGCGGTACACCTTCACCTGTGCGGCCAGCGGCAGCACGGTGCCGGGAGCCGGATCCACCTTCGCGAGGGTGCCCTTGGGTGCGGTGCTGCCGGTTTCGCCCGCGTCCACCGGTTGCAGTCCGGCATCGCGAATGAGCTGGTCGACCTTCGAAATGTCATCGCCCGCTTTGATATCCGGCACCCGGGGTTTGCCACTGGAGATCAGCACGGACACCGTCGAACCCTTGGTGACCTTGGATCCGGCCGAAGGATCGGTGCCGACCACCCCGCCGACCGGGATGGTGTCGGAGGTCTTCTGTCTGATCTCGGTGTCGAAACCGGCATCCGCCAGTGCCGAAATCGCGCTGGCCTGATCCTTTCCGGCGACCGACGGGACGGCCGAGTAGCGGCCGATGCCCAACCACCAGCCGCCGATCCCGACCAGCAGGGTAAGGACCGCGACGATGGCGACCCAGAGCAGAACCGTGCGCCGCGATTTGGTCCGGTCGTCCGCGAAGGGTGATGGCTGCGGCGAATGCGATGGTGCGTAGTGATCGCGGTAGGTGTCCGGCGGCCCGTAGTTGTCGGGCGGACCGTAGTCGGGCACCCGCGGCCGCGCCGCAGTGACGACCTTGGTGTGCTGCTCGGACTGCGGTGGCGGTGCCGCGGCCCTGGGCTGGTGCGGGGTTGGTGCGGCAACTTTGAAGCTGGCGCTGAGATGTTCGGCCGACTCCTGGGGCGCGGGCACCCGATACGGCGGCAGATTCAGCGCGACCCCGATCGAATGCAGTTCGGCCGCCATCTCGTTGGCATCGGCGAAGCGATGCGCGGGTTCGCGGTTGGTGGCCCGCGCGATCAGCTCGTCGAACTCCGGCGGGACACCGGAGATGAATTCGCTCGGGCTGGGCACATCGTTCTCGATGCGCTGATATGCCACCGATAGCGAAGTGTCGCCGGTGAACGGGACCTGGCCGGTGAGTAGTTCGAAGATCAGGATGCCGAAGGAGTAGACATCGCTGCGGGAATCGGCGGTACCGGCGGTCACCTGTTCGGGTGACAGGTACGCGGCGGTGCCGAGAATTACGCTCGCCGAGGTGGTGTTCGCGGCCGCGACGGCACGCACCAGACCGAAATCGGCGATCTTGACCTCGCCGGAATCGGAGATCAGCACATTCTCCGGTTTGATATCGCGATGGATCAGGCCCGCCGAATGCGCGACACCGATCGCGGCCAGTACCGGCTCGGCGACCGCGCGCACCGCATGCGGTGGCATCGGACCGCGTTCACGCAGCAGCTCGCGCAGCGTGCCGCCCTCGACCAACTCCATGATCAGGAACGGATACTCGCCGTCCACACCCTGGTCATAGACCGCGACCAGGGAAGGATGCTTGAGTTTGGCGACCGCGCGCGCCTCGAATTCGAACCGGGACAGGAACTGGGGATCGGCGGCGAACTTGGGATCCATCACCTTGATGGCGACCGGACGGTCCAGCCGGGTATCCACCCCTCGGAAGACCATCGACATCCCGCCCCGCGCGATCGGCGCGTCGATGCGGTAGCGCCCCTCCAGGATTTGCCCGATCAAGTGTTGTCCTCCGGCTTTCACAAACTTTCTCACCCCTCGCTCCGATGCGACAAGCGATTGACCGCCTCGCGCGGCCCGCTCACGATCGTAGCCGTGTCGATAGCTGTGTTTTTGGCCGCGCGGGCGCGGCGTGTTCGCGGCCCCCTGGTGTCTCGCGTCCGAGCCGTCGAGACTCGCGACTTCGTCGCATCGCTTCGACGGCTCGGACGCGAGACGGGCCGCGAACGGTCGCTCGTAAGACTCGCTCCGTTGGGGTTGGTTTGTGTGCGCAAAGCGATGGTTTGGGGCCACGGGGTCGGACTCATCTGGGCGAATCGTGGGGGAACGGTCCAGGGTGTCTCGGGTTTTTGGCCGCGCAGGCGCGGCGTGTTCGCGGCCCCCTGGTGTCTCGCGTCCGAGCCGTCGAGACTCGCGACTTCGTCGCATCGCTTCGACGACTCGGACGCGAGACGGGCCGCGAACGGTCGCTCGTAAGACTCGCTCTGTGGTGGGTGCTGATGGCCGGAGCGTTCGGCACCTGATGCACTCGCAGCGGATGGTCGAATCCCGTGCTTGCGGGGCATACGGTTTGGCCACTCGGGCGCGAGATGGGGCGCGAACGTCGCTCGTAAGACTCGCTCCGTTGGGGTTGGTTTGTGTGCGCAAAGCGATGGTTTGGGGCCACGGGGTCGGACCCATCTGGGCGAATCGTGGGGGAACGGTCCAGGGTGTCTCGAGCCACGCGGCGCGGGACCGTCTACCGTTATCCGGGTGAGTGCATTTCCTTGCAGTGACGATGTTCTTCCCCAGTCGGAGGCGGTGATCCCGCTGCCCGAGGTGGCCGACAAGCTCGGGCTCGTGGTGACCCGAGTGCATCAGATGCTGCGCGACCACCAGTTGCTCGCCCTGCGCCGCGATGGTGTGGCCGGCGTGCCGGAGCGATTCTTCGACGATACCGGCGCGATCGTGAAGTCGCTGCCAGGCCTGATCACCGTCATGAAAGACGCCAAGTACACCGACGAGGAGATCCTGGAGTGGATCTTCACCGACGACGAGAGCCTGCCCGGTAAGCCCGTCGACGCATTGCACGGCCCGCTCGCGCGCGAGGTCCTGCGCCGCGCGGCAGCCGAGCCTTTTTGAGTTACTACCCGCGCAGCGCGGCGGTGGTGAATTCCACCGCCGCGACACGCAGTCGTCGGCGGCGGGGGACCGCGGCGCGGCGCGCGAATACCGCGTAGTCGGAGTGTTCGATTTCATCGAGAATGCCGGAGTAGAGCGTGCTCGCGGTGCGGATGGCGGGGCGCACACGGGGGTCGAGTAGATCGATGCCCGGGTTCGCGAAACGGTAGAGGTCGCGGTTGATCGCGATCAGGTGGGCCAGTGCGCGGCGCACCCGCTGGTCGGTGTGGCCGATGCGGTGGCAGTGGACCAGCAGGTCCGCGTCCACGCCGTAGGCCGCGAGTTCGTCGGTGGGGAGGTAGATCCGGCCGCGGTCCAGATCCTCGGCGATATCGCGCAGGAAATTGGTGAGCTGGAAGGCTTCGCCGAGTGCGGCGGCGGCGGGTTCGGCCTCGGCCACCGGGACGACCGTGCCGAGCACCGGCAGCAGTTGCAGACCGATCGCGGCCGCGGAACCGCGCATGTAGTCGCGCAGTTCGGTCATGGTGGCGTAGTGGGCGCGGAAGTGCGCGGTTCCTGGCACATCCATGCGCATGGAGTCCAGGAAGATCCAGAAGTGCTGAGGCGCAATGTCGTAGCGCTGGATGGTGTCGGCCAGTGCGGCCAGTACCTGCGCGCGGCGGTCGGTGGGCGGCGTTGCCTGCTCCAATGCGACGCGCAGTTGCTTCTCGACCAGATCGAGTTCGCCCGCGGGGCCGTGTTCGGCGTCGTGCGTCGGGTGATCGACGATGTCGTCGACCATTCGCGCGAAGGCGTAGAGCGCGTGCACCGCGGGTCTTCGTGTTGCGGACAGCAGGCGGGTGGCGAGGAAGTAGGTGCGCCCGTGTTCGGCGGCGATCGCCCGGCAGACGCGGTATGCCGCGGCCAGTTCCGAGCCGCGGGCGGGTAGCGCGACCTCGGTCATGACCGGGTGACGGCGACCGGATTGCTCTCCGGTGGGGTGGCGCGCAATCGCAAGGGGTCGACCCGCCGCAGCGACAGGGCCGCGACCACGGCGGCGAACGTCGCGGCGGCCACGTGGCCGAAGCTGTAGAGCCCGATCGAGCCGTCCGGCTGGAAGACCAGCATCAACCAGGTACACAGCCCGACCAGCACCATCAGTGTGGTGGTGGACAGTGCGAACCCGGCGGCCAGCGCCAGCGGCCAGGAGTAGTACCAGGGCAGTGCGGCGGGCGAGAGGATGACGATGGCGACAAAGGCGATCAGGATGCCGAAGACCGCCTCGCGCTCGCTGTGCCGGAACCGCCACCAGGTCCACGCCAGCACGGCGATCAGCGCCAGCGCGCAGAGTGCGCGGGTCACCGTGAGCACCGGATCCATCGGGAACGGCGTCACCCAGCGGACCATATGCGCCATGATCGTCGGCAGCGAGAGCCAGTTGATGATCTTCTTCGAGCCCGACAGCGCGGTCAGCCAGCCGATGCCGACCCCGGCGACGGCCGAGGCGGCCACGAAGACCACCGCGAACACGCTCAAACCGAGTCCGGCGATCTTGGCGAACATCAGCGCCGGATGCGGTACTTCCGCACTCGGTCGCGCGGGTTCGGCCTCGCTCTCGACCTGCTGGGTGGCACCCGGTGATTGCGCTGCGCGTTGCAGCGCCCGGCGTTCACGTTCGTGCAGCATCCAGATCCACACCAGGAACGGCAATGCGACACCGGCGGTCGCTTTGATGGCGACGCCGATCGCGACGACCACGATTCCCGCCACATGATGGCGCTCGAGCACGAGTGCGATACCCGCGCACATGAGCCCGACCATGAGCATTTCGTTGTGCACGCCGCCGATGAGGTGGATCAGCACTAGGGGATTGAGTACTGCCAGCCACAACGCGACCGTCGGCTTACCGCCGAGATGTTTGGTCAGATACGGCACCGCCCACATCATCAGCGCCAGTCCCGGCAGCATGACCAGCCGCAGCGCGATGGTGCCCGCGACCACGTTATCGCCGGTGATCGCGGTGATCGCATTGCCGAGCAGCAGGAAGATCGGACCGTACGGCGCGGTGGTGGTGGTCCAGACCGGGCTCACATTGTCGAGCAGCACGCCGGGATTGGCGACCGGCGGGGAAACGTAGGGATCGAAGCCGTCGCGTAGCAGTGCGCCCTGGGCCAGATACGAATACGCGTCCCGGCTGAACATCGGCACCGCGAACAGCAGCGGAAAGATCCAGATGCCGACGATCGCGCGCAGCTCGTTCAGCGTGACCCCGGCGTCGGGCCGGTCACCGAATCCGATCGTGGTCCGGCCGAGGCGCACCCACGCGGTGATCATCAACAGCACACCGACCCAGATGACCATGGTGGACAGCACATAGCCGTGCCCGAATCGCAGCCAGGACAGATGCATCGCCTCGAGCAGCGGATCGCGTTTTCGGACGCTGCCCGCGCCGAATCCGCCGAAGGTGATCATCAGCGCGCCGAAGAAACCGAGCAGCGCCGAATGCCCCTCGGGGCTGCGGGCGAAGTCGGCGGTGGTCCGCAGCCAGGCCCGGAACCCGTGTTCGTCGACGGCTGACGGTGTCCGGCGCGCCGGGGCGCTCGACGGACGTGCCTCGTCTTCGGTTGCGGTGATCGAGCTGTCGGTGGGCGCGGGGGCCGTCGTCTCAGGGGGATGCATGTGGTGTCGGTCCCCCCGGAGTGGTCGGCGGTCGCAACCGCAGGCTGATAGGTCGGCCGTTAGTTTATCGGCTCGCCGGGAACACTATCCCGCTGGTGCGTGGGGATTCATCCCGAGCGGCTCGCGTGGTGCCGATAATTCGGTTTGCCGCCAGTTTTCCGGAAAGTAAGGTGGTTGGCACGCCGACACCCGGAGTAGTGCCACAACCGGCGATAACCACGTTGTCGCTGCCGCCGGAAAAATTGCGCGGACGAAATGGACCGGTTTGCCGGAACAGATGCGCGGCGGAGAAGGGTGTGCCCGCCAGCATGCCCTGATCGCGCCAGGTGCCGGGTGTGTCGAGATGATCGACGGTGAAGTGTTCGGCGATGCCGTGATATCCGCGTTCCGCCAACACATTCAGGAGTTCACGCAGGTATGAGGGTCCGAGTCGGTCCCAGTCCAGCGGTGCGGCGTCGAGGTTGGGGCATGGGGCGAGCAGTGAGAACGGCTCGTACCTGCCGTCGGCGCGGTCGATGTAGAGCCCGGGATCGGTCAGCGCGGGCCGGGTGAGCAGCAACGACGGGTCGGTCATCAAGCGCCCGCGGCCGGAGCGGGCGGCGATCTCGTCGAAGGTTCGGTCCCAAGCGTGGCCGAAGTCGATGGCGTGGTGAGCTTGGATCGGCCAGGTCTCGGCGATCGCGGCGGGGATGGTGCCGTGTGCGACGACGGCGGACGGTGCGGCGCGTAGTCGACGGCGGCGGCGTACGCCGAAGCGCTCGAGCGCGCCGAGGTCGGCGGTGAGCACCACGGCGTCGCAGTCGAGGGTGCGACCGTTCGCGGTGCGGATCCGCCTGGCTCGCCCGTCCGCGTATTCGATTCCGGTGACCTCGGTGTTCAGTTCGAGTGTGCCGCCCGTCGCGGTGAAGGCGTCGGCGAGTGCGGCGGTGATTGCGCGCATACCGCCCTCGGGGAAGTAGACGCCCAATGAGGTGTCCATATGCGGGATCGCGCCGTAGACGGCCAGTGCCTGCGCCGGGGCCATGCCCGCGTAGAGCGCCTGGAAGGTGAACAGTCGGGCCAGGCGGGGATCACGCAGGAAGCGGGAGACGCGCGGGCCGAGCCTGCCGAACCCGCCCAGACGCACGAGCGTGGCCAGCGCGCGGCGCTTGGCCGGATAGCGAACCATATCGAGCGGCGAATCGAAGTTCGTATCCATGAACTCGGTGAATTCGGCCTGGTAGATCTCCGCGAGCCAGTTGCGCAGCCGTCGGTAGCGCAGTGCCTCGTCCGCGCCGCAGACACGGGCCACTTCGATGGCCATCGCCTCGGGATCGGCGTAGACGCGAATGGTGCAGTCGTCGGCGAAGCGGGCGTGATAGCTGGGGGCGAGTTGGCGGATGCGCAGTGGCGGTGTGCAGGTTTCGGGGGTTGCGCCGACGGCGGCGAGGGCATCGGCGATCAGCTCCGGCAAGGTGAGTACCGTTGCGCCGGAGTCGATTTCGTAATCGGGGCCGCGGTACAGGCCGACCCGGCCGCCGGGATGATCGGCGCGTTCCAACAGGGTGACGGTGCGTCCGGCCCCGGTCAGATACAGGGCGGCGGCCAGGCCGGATAGGCCGGCGCCCACCACCACGACGCGATCGGTCGGTCCCGCAACGGTTTTCATGTGGATCTCCTCGCGCGGTCGCGGCTAGTGCGTGCGACTCGTCGCGGCCAGGGCCATGGCGCGCAACAGCTCCTTGGCATCGGGCGTGGCGGTACTCGAGGCCAGCGCGGCCAGGCCCTGTTCGGTGAGTTCGGTGATGCGGCGCTCCACCTCGTCGACCGCGCCGAGTTCGGTGATCACCGCACGCAACCGTTCGACCTGGTCCGTGGTCAGATCGGTGCCGATGCTGGTGCGCAGCAGGTCGGCGGCGGCCGGGTCGGTGGCGTCGGCGCGCTGCAGCGCCTCGGCGACCAGGACGGTGCGCTTGCCCTCGCGCAGGTCGTCGCCGGAGGGCTTTCCGGTGACCGCCGGGTCACCGAAGACGCCGAGCAGATCGTCGCGCAGCTGGAAGGCGATGCCGATGTCGGTGCCGAAGGTTCGGTAGGCCTCGATCAGGTGCGGATCGGCGTCTGAGAGCGCCGCACCCAGGTGCAGCGGGCGCTCCACGGTGTAGGCCGCGGTCTTGTAGCGGTTGATGCGCAGCGCCGCCGCGACGGACTCGTCACCCGCCGATTCGCCATGGATATCGAGCAGTTGCCCGCCGAGCACCTCGGTGCGCATCAGCGCCCAGACCGCTGCGAAGCGGCCGAGTCGGGCGGCGTCGAGTCCGGCGGCGTGCACCATGTCATCGGCCCAGGCCAGCGCCAGATCGCCGACCAGAATGGCGACCGAGGTGCCGAAGTGTTCGGCATCACCGGCCCAGCCGTGGTCGCGGTGGCGCTGTTCGAAGTCGACGTGCACGGTGGGGAAGCGGCGGCGGGTGCGCGAGGAGTCGATGATGTCGTCGTGCACCAGCGCACAGGCCTGCACCAATTCCAGTGCGGCACAGGCGTTCATGACCGCGGCGGCGTGCGGGCCGGTGGGATCGCCGCCCGCGCCGAGCCAGCCGGTCCAGGCGAAGGCCGGACGGGTGCGCTTACCGCCGCGCAGCACGAACAGTTCGAGTGCGTCCGCGGCCTGGACGAAAACCGGACCGAGCGGTTCGACGATCGGGCGTCGGGTCAGGAAGAACGCTTTGAGCGCATCCTCGACCGCCGCGACGAATCCGGGGGTGCCCGGCGTGTGATTCGCGGGCGGGGTGGGCTGAGGCGTCTGGATACCGGTTCCGGCGGACAGGGGAGCCTCCAAGGTCGTGCGGGTGCTGGTGCGCGGTGGATCGTGGGAGCTATAGGTACTTCGGTGCCGGACGGTGACCGTCGCGCATGTCGTTCCGGCGATTGTGAGCGTGTCGCTTGCTCGCAGAATACGCGTACGGTTGCGACGACCTGACGGCCCGGTGACGGCCCACCACTACACTGGACCGGTGACTTTCGATAACGTGCGGGGACGTTCGACCCCTGGCCGGCCGTCCCCGACGCCACCGATCGTCTCTGGAACACCCTCGGTTGTACAGAGTCTGCGGACCCATTCCGAGGGTTCGGTGCCCTTCTCGGTGGAGTTCAATCCGCCGCGTGACGCCGCGGGCGAGGCGCGGCTGTGGCGCGCGGCGCGCACCTTCGAGCGCATGCATCCGGCCTTCGTCTCGATGACCTACGGCGCCGGCGGCACCACTCGTGACCGCACCGTGCGGATCACCGGTGCGCTGGCCGAGGAGACCACGCTGCTGCCGGTCGCGCACCTGACCGCGGTCGAGCACAGTGTCGCCGAACTGCGCTCACTGGTCGGCGCGTACGCCGATTCGGGCATCCGCAATATCCTCGTGCTGCGCGGCGACCCGCCCGGCGATCCACTCGGCGAATGGCGCAAACATCCCGAGGGTGTGGCCTATGCCGAGGAATTGGTGCGTATCGTGCGCGACCTCGGTGACTTCCATGTCGGCGTCGCCTCGTTCCCGCAGGGCCACCACCGGTCCCCCGATCTGGAGCACGACACCGCGTATCTGGCAGCGAAACTGCGTGCGGGCGCGGAGTATTCGATCACCCAGATGTTCTTCGACGTCGAGCACTATCTGCGGCTGCGCGATCGGATCGCGGCCTTCGACCCGATCGAGGGCGCGAAGCCGATCATTCCGGAGCTGATGCCCATCACCTCGCTGCGCACGGTGGCGCGCGCCGAGGAACTGTGCGGACGTCCCCTGCCGCCCGCGGTCATGGAGCGCCTGCGCACGGCCGCCGGTGACGGGCCGGAGGAGAACAATGCCGCGGTCCGCGAGGTCGGCATCGAAATCGCCACCGAGATGGGCCAGCGCCTCATCGATGAGGGCGCGCCCTGCCTGCACTTCATCACGCTGAACTTCGCCAAGGCCACCGGTGAGGTCCTGACCAACCTCGGCTACGGCGTAACCGCCGCCCCGATCAGCGCCTGAGCATCGGACCGTCGTACGCCGAGCCCCGCCGGGGCAGACTCAGACGTACGACGAAAGAGCTGAGCACATGGGTAACTCTCGGGTACGCCCGAACTGCTCCGTGGTCAACCGCCGATCCGCGACGGTACCGTCGGGGTTCCTACGGCTGGCAAAAGATCCGGGGAGGCGGGGGAGCGACTCCATGCATCGGCGAGGAGCCGGTGGGATTCCAAGCGGTCCTCGTGACGATGAGTGATGCTGGTGACGAGGAGTTCGTTCGCGCCGGTGACCCGCTGCAGGGCCTGCAGGCGTTCGATGACGGTGCCCGGGCCGCCGACGAATTGGGTGGCGAGGCGGTCGTCGACCAGTCGGCGCTGCTCCGGCGTCAGCGGGGTGGCGGTATCCGGATCGAGGTAGTCCGCGGCGCCGGCACCGCTGCGGATGCTGTGCACCCAGTGACCGTAGGTGGCGGCCAGATGTCGGGCGCGCGTGTCGTCGGGGGCGACGAGCACGTCCGCGGAGATCACCACATACGGCTCGGCGAGTTCGGCCGAGGGGCGGAAGGCCGCTCGATAGGCCGCGACCGCATCCAGGGCAGTACCGGGTGAGACGTGATAGGCGGCGGCGAAGGGCAGACCGAGTTTGCCCGCCAATTCGGCGCTTTCGCTGGCCGTACTGCCGAACAACCACAGCTCGACCTGTGCGCCCTCACCCGGAACCGCGTGCAGCGCAATGCCTTCGGCGCTCTTGTAGGTGCCGTTGAGCAGGGCGCGCACCTCGTCGACCTGGTCAGGGAAGTCCGGTGCCTGCGCGCCCTGCTGTTGCAGCGCGCCGAGCGAGGCGATGAACCTGGACCGGTCGGTGATCCGTCCGGGATCGAACGGCGGCGGAACCACCACACCGTCGCGGACCTCGGTGCGTCCGGTCACGGTATCGACGACCGGGTGACCGCCCTTCGGATGCGCGGGCCGCGCGCCGAACTGGGTGCGGCGATGGCCCGATCGGCCGAGGCCCAGGTCGAGCCGCCCCGGGTAGAGAGCGTCGATGGTGCCGAACGCCTCCACGATCGATGCCGAGGTGTGGTGGCCGACCTGAACCGCCGCCGAGCCGACGCGAATCCGGGTGGTGGCCGCCGCGACCAGGCCGATCAGCGTGATGGAGGAGGAACTCGCCACCGAAACGAAATGATGTTCGGCAAGCCAGTAGCGGCGGTAACCCCACTGCTCGGCGTGCTGGGCCAGATCGATGGTGTTGCGCAAGGCCTGCTGGGCGGTGGATCCGGCGCTGATCGGGGCCAGATCGAGGATGGAAAGCGGGATCGTCATGCGGACCGTCCTAGGCGCGGATGCTGTTCGCCCGCTTCGATGGCGACCCGCAGCCGGTTTTCCGCGGGTGCCAGCGGGCAGGTGGCGAAATCGGTGAAGGCGCAGGGCAGATTGGCCGCCCGGTTGAAATCGAGACGCACGGTCCCATGGGCGTCGGGTGCCTCGACGGCCAGCGAGCGGGCCGCCGGATAGGTGGTGACGCCGCTGGTGGCGTCGGTGAACAGCACTCGCAGGTTGCTCGGCGCGCCGAAGGCGATGACGCGCTCGGTGACCTCGCCGATGCTGAATGCGATGGTGCCCGAGGCGGTGTGGTGGTGCTCGAGTCCGTCGATGACGGCGCCCGTGGTGATCGTGCGCGGCTCGTCGAACGGTTCGAAGCGACCCTCGACCACCCAGTGCTGGTCCGGGGCATAGGCCGGGATGCCCTCGAAGCTCGGCAATGTGGGTGCGGCGGGGTCGTGCACGCGCACGGCGTAGCGGCCGCTGCGGCGAATCACCTCGAGCACCCGATTCTCGTGCAGCACCGCGAGTCCCGGTGCGCCTTCGGCCGGTGTGACGATCTGTACGCCCGCGATGTCGGTGCCCTCGAACCGCAGGCGGTCGGCGGGCTGGGCGGTGATGAACACCTTGTCGTCGGTGACCCACCAGGTGCCGGGAATGTCGGGAATGCGCTCGGGTTGGTCGGTGAGCCAATGCAATCCGGTCAGGCTCAGGAAGCCGAGCGGATCGCGCAGTTGCTCTTCCCTGGCGTGATGCCAATGCGCCCACTCGGTTTCGAAAAGACTGGTGATGCTGGTCGTCATGACGCTCTGACTCCTTCGAGTGTGCGGTTGCGATGGGGATGGCTTGGTCGGGTGCTGGTCATCAGGCCGCCCCCGGAGCGGCGAGGTGCGGTGTGGGAATGGCCGACAGCAGTTCGCGGGTGTACTCGTGCTGTGGGTTGTCGAAAATCTCGGCGGTGGAGCCGGATTCGACAATGCGACCGCCGCGCATGACCGCGACGCGGTCGCTGATGCGGCGGACCACGGCGAGGTCGTGCGAGATGAACAGGTAGCTCAGTCCGAGTTCGGTTTGCAGGCGGTCCAGCAGTTCCAGGATCTGGGCCTGGACGGAAGCGTCGAGTGCCGAGACCGGTTCGTCGAGAACGAGCAGGTCCGGGTGCAGGGCGATGGCGCGGGCGATGGCGACGCGTTGGCGTTGTCCGCCGGACAGTTCCGCTGGGCGGCGCTGGGCGAAGTTCTCCGGTAGCGCGACCTGGCCGAGCAGTTCCCGTACCCGCTCCTGCCTGGCCTTGCGATCGCCGACGGCATAGGCTCGCAGCGGTTCCTCGATGATCGATCCGACCCGCCAGCGCGGATCCAGTGAGCCATAGGGATTCTGGTAGACCACCTGGAAGCGCTGACGCAGGTCGCGCAGCCGTCCGCCTTTCACCGCGGTCAGGTCTTGCCCGTCGAACGTGATCGCGCCGCTGTCGGGTTCGGTGAGCCGCAATGCGATTCGCGCGATGGTGGACTTGCCGGACCCGGATTCGCCGACCAGTGACAGAGTTTCGCCGCGACCGAGTTCGAATCCGACACCCGCCACCGCGGTGACCGAACCACCGGCCGGTGCGCGGAATCGCTTGTGCACATCCCGCACGGTGAGCAGTGGTGGACCGGCGCTCACCCGCGGCGGGCGGAACCCGTCGAACGGGGCCAGACTCGGCGAGGCGGCGAGCAATCGCTTCGTGTACGGATGACGGGGTTCGGCGAGCACCGTCGCGGTCGGCCCGGTTTCGACGATTTCCCCGCCGCTCAGCACCACGGTCCGATCGGCCCGCTCGGCGGCGATCGCCAGATCGTGGGTGATCAGCAGCACCGCCGTACCGCGTGCCGCGGTCTGCGCTGCGAGTTTGTCGAGCACCCGCCGCGCCACCGTGGCGTCGAGCGCACTGGTCGGCTCATCGGCGATCAGCAGTTCCGGTCCGGCGATGAGCGCCGCCGCGATCAGCACCCGCTGCCGTTGGCCGCCGGACAGTTCGTGCGGATACTGCGCCGCCCGTAGCTCCGGCAGATCCAATCCTGCGTCGGCGAGCAATTCGATCGCCCGCGCGGCCGCATCGCGGCGATCGGCGAGTCCGTGCACGAGCAGCGCCTCGGCGACCTGATCACCCACGCGCCGCACCGGATTCAGCGACAGCCCAGGATCCTGCGGTACGAATCCGATCCGTGCGCCGCGAATCCGCCGCAGCGCCCGTTCGGATCCGGTATCCACCGTCTCACCGTCGAAGGTGACGGTCCCGCCGGTGATCTCGGCATTGCGGCCGAGCAAGCCGATCACCGACTGCGCGAGAGTCGACTTGCCGGAACCGGATTCGCCGACCAGCGCGACGACCTCGCCGCGCGCGACGGTGAGGGATACGGCTGTGAGTGCGGCGACATCGCCGCTGTCGGAGGTGTAGCGCACATGCAGGCCGTCGATGCGCAACAGTGCTGCTGCCGACCCATCATTTGTGACGTCGCGGATATCTGGCGTACCGTCCGTCGGATCGGCGGACGTAATGCACTCACTCATGCGCTGTGACTCCTTCCTGCGGCGCGGCCGAGGCGTTGGGCCGAGAGGACGACGACGATGATCACCAGGCCCGGCAGGGTGGTCATCCACCAAGCCGTGGCGAGGAAATTGCGTCCCTCCGATATCAGTGAGCCCCATTCGGGGGCGGGGGGTTTCGCGCCGTAGCCGAGGAAGCTCAGCGCCGAGACCGAGAGCACCGCCAGACCGAATTCGACTGCGGCCAGGGCGAGTACCGGCTGATAGGAGTTCGGAAGGACGTGTCGGGCCAGCACCATGTACCAGCGGACCCCGGAAGCGTGTGCCGCCTCCACATACGGCGCCTGTCGCACCCGCAGCACCTCCGAGCGCATGACCCGCGCGAAGTTGGCGATCAGCGAAACACCCACCGCGACGGCCACATTGCGGGTGCCGAACCCCAGCGCGGTGACCAGCGCGAGCGATAGCAGCAGCGATGGAATCGACAGCAGCACGTCGACGAACCGCATGATGACGGTGTCGACGAAGCCGCCGAGCGATCCGGACAGCAGCCCGAGTATCGACCCGGCGATCAGGGCGATGGCGACCGCCGAGAGGGTGGCGGTGAGCGAGAGTCCCGCGCCGTGCACCATCCGGGTGTACAGATCGCGCCCGAGATTGTCGGTCCCGAACCAGTGTCGGGCACTCGGGGCCTGGAATTTCTGCGCGGGCACACCGGTCAGCGGATCACCGCCGGCGAAAACCGAAGGGAACAGTGCCCAGCCGAGCGCGAGCACCGCGACGGCGCCGGACAGGATCACTACGACATTGCCGCGCAGCGACTTCCACCGCAGAGCCGGTCGGCGGAGTCCGGGAAGCGCGATCCGCCGCGACTCATCGGCGATATCAACCATGATCGGTCACCTGCTGTCGAAGGTCAGGCCACGACGCGAAGCCACTGACGAGAGGGCCGGACGCGGCGCCGGTGTGCGTGACGAGTGGCTCAGGCACGGACGACCACCTCCTCCGCGATATCGTTCGCGGCGGTCTCGGAATCGGTTGTCGCACGGCCGGATCGACCGGCAATGCGCGGATCGAGCAGCGGATACAGCAGATCCACGGCCAGATTCACGGTGACGAAGACCGTCGAGGTGAGCAGCACGATGCCCTGCACCACCGGAATGTCCTGGGCCAGTACCGAGGTCTGGGTGAGCCGACCCACGCCCTGACGGGCGAAAACGGTCTCCACCACCACGGATCCGGCGAGCATATTGCCGACCAGCACACCGGCGATGGTGAACGTCGGCACGCTGGCCGGACGCAGCACATGTTTGCGCAGCACCCAACCGCGCGCGCCACCCTTGGCCAGTGCCACATCGACGAACGGCTGACGCCAGGTCGAGGCCAGCCCGGCGGCGAGCACCTGGGCCAGCACCGCACCGATAGGTATGGCGAGGGTGAGCGCGGGCAGTACCGTGCCCGTGAAACCATGTCCGCCGAAGGCCGGAGCGATCCGCCAGTGGAACGAGAAGAGTTGCAGCAGTAGCAGTCCGGTCCAGAATGTCGGCACCGAAACCCCGAGCGAGGGCAGTGAGCTGAGCGCGTCGCGTAACCACGGGCGGCGGACATACGTCGCCGCGAACGCCACGCTCACCCCGCCGAGCACCGCGAGGAGCAGTGCCAGACCGGCCAATCCGAGTGTATTGGGCAGCGCGTCGCCCAATGCGCTGGTGACCGGCTGACCGGTGGCGATGGAGTGGCCGAGGTCACCGGTCAGCGCGTGGGTCAGTGCGGTCCAATACTGTTCCCAGAGCGGACGATCCAGTCCGTAGCGCGCCTGGAGTTCGGCGATCGCGGCCTTGTCGATCGGGGTGCCCGCACCCGCACCGTCGGCCGCGATGGAGACCGGATCGGCGGGCAGCAGGTAGAGCACCACGAACGAAATGGTGAAGGCCGCCCACAGCACCCATATCGCCTGTAGGACCCGCACAACCACATACCGAGCCATGACTACCGCCCGCTCGACCAGGTATCGAAGAACTGCAGCCGCGCGGAGGCCTCGAACTTCAGATCCTGCACGCTCTGTGCCGCACCGATGGCCTGCGACAGTTCGACCGTCGGAATCCACAGTCCCGCATCGAGTACTGCCTGTTGCGCGGTGCCGATCAGTGCGGTGCGTTCGGCGGTATCCGAGGTGCCGAGCTGCCCGTCGAGCACATCGTCCAGTGCCAGTATGCGTTCGCGGGCATTGAGATTGCGTCCGTCGACACTGAAGGAGGTGCGCAGAATGTCACCGTCGGCGCGGGTGGTGTTGTAGTAGGTGGTGTCGAAATCCTTGACGTTCTGCCGAGCCGTGCTCTCCGGCCCCGACACCAGATCGAGCTTCAGCTCGATGCCCACCTCACGCACCTGCTGCTGCACCAGCTCCAGGATGGCCTGATTACCCGCGAACGCCTGACTGAAGAGCACCGAGAAGGACAGGCGCTCACCATTCTTCGCGCGGATTCCATCACCGCCCGGCGTCCAGCCCGCTTGGTCCAGGATGCCGCGCGCCTTGGCCGGGTCGTGGCTCAGCCGGGCCGAAAGGTCCTGGTAGCCGGGCGTGCTGCTGGCCAAGGTGCTGGTAGCGGGTTTGAACTGCGGGCCGAGCACGGTGTCCACCAGCTGTTTCCGGTCGATCGCGGGCAGCAGCGCCTGGCGCACCGCCGCATCGCGCAGCGGCCCGCGGGTGACATTGGTCTGGAAGCCGAACGGCACACCGGGATTCGCGGTGCTCAGCACCCGCCCGCTCGCGGCCTCGATCTGCGGTGCGTCCTGCGGCAGCGCATCGCTGACGGCTTCGAGCTGGCCGGAGATGAGACTGCCGGTGCGAACACCGGATTCGGGCACGACCGTGAACTCGATCTTGTCCAGATAGGCCTCGCCCTGATGGGCGAAAACCGCCGAACCCCAGCGGTATCCAGCGCGTTTGGCCAGGGTCGCCGAGGCGTCCTGGCGCCAGGCCGCGTAGGTGAACGGTCCGCTGCCGACATTGTCGCCGAGGCAGCGCTGATCGGCGGGTTCGGCCGTCGTGGTATCGCCCTGAATACCGAGCTGCGCGGTCGAAGAGGCCTGCAGGAATTGGGCATTGGGCTTGCTGAATTCGACCCGCGCGGTCAGCTTGTCGACCGCGGTGGTGCCGACGTAATTGGTGAGATAACTGGAGCCGAGCGGCGTCTTGCCCGCGCCCAGCTTGATCACCGAATCGAACGTGTTGCGCACCGAATCCGCGGTGAGCGGGGTGCCGTCGCTGAAGGTGACGCCGTCGGCGAGACGGAAGGTGAACACCTTGGCGTCGGGGGAGATTTCCCAGCTCTTGGCCAGCCACGGCTTGATCTCACCGGACTTCGGATCCTGATCGGTCAGTGAATCCACGATCTGGCGGGTCACGTACAGCGTCTGGTTGGTGCCGGACTGCGCCGGATCCGAGCAGGTCGGCGCCTGCGAAAGGCCATAGCGCAGTGTGCCGCCCGGCCGTGGCGGACCCGCGTCAGCGCCGCCGGTGGCCGAATCACTGCCGCAGGCGGCGAGACTCGCGGCCGCGATGACTGCGGCGGCCACGGCCGCGATTCGGTGGCGGGGACGGATCACTGTGGTACTCCAGATGTTTCGGTGCGGACGAGTTCGCCACGGGAATCGATGTCGTAGTCGGTGGGACGTGCGGTATTGGGGGCGGTGGCCAGCGGTCGGCTCGGGATGCGTCGCCGCAGTTCGGGTGCGACCTCGGCCTGGAAGAGTTCGAGGCCGGTGCGATACTGCGATTCGGTGCGGCCGTCGCGTTCGGCCGACAAGTGGATCACCTCGTGCCCGAACGCCTCGTGCTGGCGACTCACTTTGTCGATCACCTGCTCCGGGCTGCCGACCAGTGCCGAACTGCGCGCGACGAAATCGTCGAGCGTCTCGAAGACGATCGGCAGCCCGAGCTTGCGCGCCAATGTCAGTCGAGCCTCGAAGATCGGGCGATACACACCGAGGGCCTCCTGTGACGTGCGCGCCACATGAAATCCCGCGGTGCCCGCGCCGACCAGTGCATCCGCCGGATCGTGCCCGTAGTGCTCCCACCGCTCCCGATAGTGGCGCACCAGTTCGGCGTACGGTTCGATCGGATTGGTGACATTCGCCGAGAACAGCGGGTCACCATGGCGTGCGGCGAGTTCCACCGAATCGCGGCTGGTCGCACTGCCGTGCCAGATGCGGATACGCGCCTGCCAGGGCCGCGGCAGCGCCTTGGCCTCGACCAGTGCCGGTCGGAATCGGCCCGACCACGTCACGGTATCGCTGTCCCACAGCGCCCGGAACAGTTCGTAGCCTTCGCGATTGCGATCCCACTGGTCCTCGGTGGTGACGTGGTACAACTTCGCCTGGGCCGCACCGTTGCCCTTGCCGATGATGAGTTCGAGGCGGCCGCCGGAGAGATTGTCCAGCGTCGAATAGTCCTCGAACGCGCGCACCGGATCCAACAGACTCAACGTGGTGACGGCGGTGAACAGACTGATCCGCGAGGTGACCGCGGCGATATGGGACAGGAGCACCGGTGGTGCGGCCGAGAGGAACGGATCCTCGTGCCGCTCGCCGACGGCGAACCCGTCGTAGCCGAGTTCCTCGGCGGTGCGGGCCTGGCCGATGACATCGAGCAGTCGCTCCCTGGTCTCTGGCAGCCGACCGGTATTCGGATCCGGCACCCGGGAGACAAGGGTGAACAGCAGGAACTTCATGCGATCACGACTTCTTCGGTAGGCCGGGCGGATTGATTCGCGAACTCGGCACGGTCTCGGTCTTCAACCCCCAGCGGTCGATGACCTGCTGGTAGGTGCCGGTCTGGATGGCGTTGTCGATGGCCTTGTTGATCGGGCCGATCAGCCCGTTGTCCTTCTTGGTGAGCACGCCGATCTCGCCTTGCAATGCGTCACCGGCACCGGAGAAGGTCGCGACGATCCGGGTCTGATTCGCGATGGTGCTGTGATAGATCGCGGACGGATTCGGGCCGATGTAGCCGTCCAGGCGTTGCGAGGCCAGTGCCAGGTAATAGTCGGTGACCTGCTGGAAGTAGGCGATATCGATCGGGGCCAGGCCCTCGGCGATATTCTGCTCGTTCCACTTGACCAGCAACTGCTCCTGATTGGTGCCGCTGCCGACGCCGATCCGCTTGCCCGCCAGGCTCTTACGATCCTTGAAATCGAGCGTGCTCTGCTTCGGGATCTCGAGCGCGACGGTGTCATTGCGATAGGTGGCGAAGTCGTATTTCTCCTTGCGCTCCTCGGTCACGGTGACATTGGAGATGAAGACATCGGCCTCGCCGGAGTCGACCCGCACGAAGTTCTGCGACCAATCGGCCACCTGCGCAACGAGTTTCAGCCCGAGAATGTCCGCGATGAGCGAGGCGAAATCGATCTCGGACCCGACGATGGTCTTATCGTCGGTGGCGTAGAACCGCAATGGCGGCGCGGCACCACCGGATCCGGTGACGACGAGTGTGCCGCGTTCCCGAATGGCCTGCGGCAGTTCGGCGGCAATGGCATCGACCTTGGGGGCATGGATCCGGCCGGACTGGCCGGGGGAGAGGTCGAAGGTGATCGAACCGGCGGGCTGCGCGGAGTTTTCCGCGTCCGGATCGGTGCCGCAGCCGGTGGCCAGCAAGGCGACGGTGGCGACCAGGCCGACCAGGGCAGAGAGCTTCATCGAATACCTGTTCATCGGGGAGCGCGCACCGCGCTCAGCGGACTCGGGACAGAAATGCGCGGGTGCGCGGGTGTTGCGGGTTGTCGAGTACGGCGGCGGGCGGACCTTGTTCGACGATCACGCCGCCGTCGAGGAATACGACGGTGTCGGCGACCTCACGGGCGAAACCGATTTCGTGGGTGACGATCACCAGCGCGGTCCCGCCGTCGGCGAGACCGCGGATCACATCGAGGACTTCGCCCACGAGCTCCGGATCCAGCGCGGAGGTGGGTTCGTCGAAGAGGATCACCGGCGGTCGCAGCGCCAATGCCCGCGCGATGGCCACGCGCTGCTGTTGTCCGCCGGACAGGCGCCGCGGGTAGGCGTCGGTCAGATCGCCGATGCCGACCCGCTCGAGCAGATCCCGTGCCTCGGCCTCGATTTCCGCACGCGGGCGACCCTGCGCGGAAATCGGTGCGAGCGTGACATTTTCGAGCACCGTCAGATGCGGGAAAAGATTGAACTGCTGGAAGACGAAGCCGATATGCGAGCGCTGTTTTCGCACTTCGCGGTCCGACAGCGCGTGCAACTTATTGCGGCGCAGCCGATATCCGATCAGTTCGCCGTCGATGTGCACGGTGCCCGCGTCCAGCGACTCCAGATGGTTGACCACCCGCAGCAGCGTCGACTTGCCGGAGCCGGACGGTCCGATCACAGTGACCACCTCACCGGCGTGGACCGTGAGGTCGATGCCACCGAGTACTTCGGTGCTGCCGTAGGACTTGCGCACCCCGCGCACCTGTACCGCGGGAGGCGGGGCCACCGGCGCGCTCATCGAGTCGCTCCGCGTGGTGCGGCGGAACCGATTTCGGCGATTTCGCGCAACCGGCGCCAGACTTTCTGCACCGGTGTCGGTGGGGGCGTGCGGTGCGCGCCCTTGGCGTAGTGGCGTTCGATATAGAACTGCACCACCGTCAGAATCGTGGTCAGCACGATGTACCAGACGGTGGCCACCATGAGCAGTGGCACCACCCGGCCGTTGCGGCCGTAGATCACTTGGACCTGGTAGAAGAGTTCCGCGATCGCCATGACCGAGACGATCGAGGTGCCCTTGAACAGGCTGATCACCTCATTGGTCGCATTCGGCAGAATCGAGCGCATGGCCTGCGGGACGATGACGGTGCGGAACTGGCGCACCCGTGGAATACCGAGTGCCGCAGCTGCTTCCAGCTGCCCCGGATCGACCGAAACGTATCCGGCCCGGATGATCTCGGCCGCATACGCCGCCTGATGCAATGCGAGGCCGATGACCGCCGCGGTGAAACCGCTGATCACCCCGTTCACCTCGAAGGTGAGAAAGGAAGGGCCGAACGGGATTCCGAGCGAAAGCGTGTGGTAGAGGTAGGCGATGTTGAACCAGAACAGCAGTTGCACGATCAGCGGAATCGAGCGGAACGCCCAGATATAGACCCACGAGATCACCCGCAGCACCGGATTGTTCGACAGGCGGGCGATCGCCAATGCCGTGCCGATCAGGAAGCCCAGTGCCGTACCCCACAGGGTCAGCTCCAAGGTGACCTTCAGCGCCGACAGCACCGATTTCGCGGTGAAGTACTTGGCGAACGTCGACCAATCCCAGCCCGGATTGGTGGCCAGCCCGTGGACGAACTGCGCGAGCAGCACGAGGGCGATGGCGCTGACGACCCAGCGCCACGGGTGCCAGGATCTGGCGATCGCCGGCGCGTCGGTAGTGCCTACGGTGGCGGTGTGTGCAGCCGGTATCGGGACTTCCGATACCGGAGTATCGGATGCGACGGATGCGCTCATACTTCGGTTCCTCCATCGTTCCCGGCGGAAGCACCCGCACCCGGTGACCGGGGGGTTGCTGCGACGTCGACGAGCCAGGTCTCTCGGTCGCTCTGGATGGTGTGTCCGACGCCGAGCACGGGTCGGTCAATGGGTCTAGCCGAAATATCATGCGAAGCAGGCGAAGTCCGGCACAAGGGTACGAATCAGCGTGAGCGCAGACCTTGTTTGTATGCTCGTGAGCAGGCACTATTGGCTCGTTCATGCAGCGGATCGCGGCATTTCGGACCAGGTTTTCCGAGTGCTCTTCGTCCGGATCGCCCGCCTGCGCAGCGCCGCAGCGGTCCATCGGGACGCGCGGCGCGAACGTGTCGAGCGCCGAAATAAGCGCTGCTGCGAAGGTTTGCCGGAGTACTCTCGGACCTCGATTCGTGCCCGCCGACGAGGAGGTCCGCCGTGTCCCTGCTGCGCCGTCTGACCACGCTAGCCGCCATCGCGACCGGTACGGCCGCGCTGACTCTCGCCGCCCCCGGCATCGCCGCCGCGGGTCCGGCGCCGATACCCGCACCCGGCGTTCCGGCCGCGACCGCACCGTCCACCCAAGCCGCACCAGGTGATCTGTTCGCCGGTTACCAAGCCGTCGTGGACGCGCTGCGCACCGTCGGCATCGACCCGTTCCTGTATCCGGCGGTCGCGCCGTTGTGCTCCGGCACCGGCAGCCTCGGTCTGGTGCCCGCGGTTGCTGGCGCAGTGACCGGGCCGTGGCCCAAAACCACGGTGGCCATTCCGGGACTCGACCCGACCGCCGTCAAGGCGGGCCAGGTCATGTTCACCTTCGTCCCCTACGGCCTCGGCCCGGACGGCACGAATGCTTCGGGCATGAACGTCGCCTGGGTCAACCTGGCCAATGGCCGCAGCGGCATCACCGCCATGGGATCGATCTCCGATGTGGTCCGCACGATGGTGCCCGCCGAAACCCCGACCGAGATGAGGCCACTGGCCGAACGCGCCATCCAAGACTTCTTCGCCGTATTCCCGGTCGGTGGGGTGCGCGCGGTTCCAGTCGACACCGGATCCGGCACAGTACTCGCCGCAGTCTTCGGAACCCTGAACAACAACACCACCCCCTGCTTCTTCCTCCCGACCATAGGACTCACCACAGTGCGCTGACCCCCGAGGACCGATCAAGATCAGGTGGCACTGGCGGCTGGGTCTTCTCGGGCGCTGCCCACGGACTCCACCTGATCTTGATCAGCGGGTCAAGGGGCGGGATTTCCAGGTCAACGCGGCGGTGCGGTGGGCGCGGCGGGAGCGGGTCCAGAGGCGGAGGTAGGCGTCGATGGAGATCGGATGTGCCAGGGCCGCAAGGGCGTCGGTGCGGGTCGTGGCGCCGCGTTCCAGCGAGCGCGCGAGCAGGCGGCTGGCGACCGCGGCGCCGTAGCCGATGAGACCGGCGGTGCGTATGGAGCCCCGGCCGCCGATCGCGGCGAGTGGGGGCGCCCAGTAGGCCAGTGTCGCAACGGTGCCCACCGCCGCGCCGCCGATTGTCGTGCCGCCGTAGGCGGACCACAGCCAGCGGTTGTAACCGGTCTCCAGTTCGGCTGCGCCACGGTACATTCGGGTGCTCGCCGCTCGGCCTGCCGCGACCAGCGCGGTCCGGCGACCCGAGCGACGCAGCGCGCGGGCGATATCCAGGTCCTCGGTCGGGCTCGCGGCGACCGCGGCATGCCCGCCGATGGCGTGGTAGGCGGTGGCGTCGAACACCAGGAACTGCCCGCAGGCCACGGCTGTCGAGGGGCGCAGGCTGCGATTGGCGGCCGCGATCGGCAGGCTCGTCGCCCACGACCAGCACAGCAGCGGCTGCACCAGCGCCTCGGCCAGTGATTCGGTCACCTGGTACGGCCACGGTGACAACAATGCGGTTCGGCTGCGGCGCAATTCGGCGGTCGCCGCGGCGATCGCATTCGGTGCCAGTCGCACATCGGCATCGAGAAAGATCAGCACCGTGGCATCCGCCAACTCGGCCAGTCGCGCGCAGGCCGCGGCCTTTCCGGTCCATCCGGGTGCGGGTTCGGCCTCGGAGCGGAACACCGTGAAGCGCGAATCGCCCGCAATCGCGTCGAGCGCGGCCGCTTCGGTCCCGTCCGAGGACGCGTCGTCGAGAATCAGCACCCGCAGTCGCGGCACCCCCACCTGGCCACGGAGATCATTGATCAGATCGGGCAGTCGCTGTGCCTCATCGCGTGCCGGGATACACACCGACACCGGCTCGATCACGGTATTCGGTCCGGCCGAGAGCCTGCGCACCGTCACGCGGTTGAACAACGCGGTCCCGCAACCGAACAGCGCGATACTCGCGCCCGCCCACGCGGCGATCGCCGCGCCCGCGCGCAGGGTTCGCGTCAGCGGCGGGTCAGCGAGCGCCACAGATTGCTCGGTGAGAAGTTGGTTTCCGGTGCACCGGGCGGTGCCGGGTTGCGGTTCATATAGGCGATGGCGGCGATGATGGCGGCGACGGCGAGGGTGATACCGCCGACGATGCCTGCCCAGCCCGCGAAGGAGCGGGTATTCGGGTCCGCGTAGCTGACCTCGGCGCGCACGGTAGAGACATCGCCGGGCGGCAGTTTCCAGGAGACGGTCGAGTCGTCCTCGCGATTGCCGTTGGTCTTCGCGACGCGGGCCGGGAAAGCCACGGTGAACTGCACATCCGAACCGTGCGGCGGAACGGATTTCAGATCGATCCGGCCATTGAGGCTGACCAGGTCGCCGGTGCGCTGGAACGACAGGTTGAACATGCCCTGGGTCTGATCGGAGAGCGCGCCGAGCTGGCCGACCTCACCGAAGGACAGATCCTCGAAGAACACCTTGCTGCCCACATAGCCGTCCTGGCTGTACGGCTCGACCCGAACCTTCGCGGCCAGCGAATCGGGCGCCTTGAGCTGCGGCCCCTTGTCATTGGCGTCCGCGGGCACCACCGCGGCCACGATCCGTCCGGAGACTCGGTCATTGGACGACACACCCATCGACACCTGCACCCGCAGGCAGCCCGCGAGCATGGGCACCAGCATTGCGGCCAGCAGTACTGCCGCGGCCACCCGTGTTCCGGGCCGGGGAGAACGTGGCGGTAGAACCGATGTGTCGGGCATCGCGGTGAGAGGACTCGGCTGCACGGCTCACATCGTGCCAGGCGGTCGCCCCGAATTGCCACGCGACGGGCGGAACGCACGCCGACCGAAGTATCGGACAGCTGGTCCGCATCGCTTCAGCGCCGCCGGGCCGCGACCGATCGCACCAGCAGCGGCACGCCGAGCACCCCCAGCCCGATGCACCCGTACCAGGCCGAATACGGCAGATCGAGGAACACCGCGTGCGCGAGCGTCGACCCGAGCCAGGTCCACATGAACACCGCCACCGGCACCACCGCGGCTGCTGAGATCGGGGATACCGGCCCTCGCGATCCGTGCTCCGGACCGGTCGGGTCAAGCGTTCCCAACTCCAGCGCAGATGTTCCATCCCGCGCCGCATCGGGGGCTGTCGCCGGTGTCTGCGCTGTCGACGGCAGGCACTCCGCCGCAGGCGCAAACGTATTCGCACTCCCCGTCCCCGCGACGCGATCCAAACCGGTCAGCAGCAACGCCATCACCAGCGCAACCGCGAACCACCCCAGATAGTTCGTGTACGGAATCTCATCGAGCCCGGGCAACCCTCGACCAGCGGCACACCAAGTCCACTGCCCGTCCGCCACCATCTGCGGATCGAGGAACAGATCCCAGCCCACAGCCCCGACCGCGGTCAAACCAACTCGCCCGCCCCACCGCCGAGTCGACAACCCGGCGACCACCCACACCGGATACAGCCCACCGGTCCAGGCCAGCGCGACCACCAATGGCACCCCCGACACCGCGGGCCCCGATCTGCTATCGGCGTACTCATAACAACCGAATGGGAAACCCGTTGCCGTGCCAACGATTTCGGCAACCAGTCCGAGCCCGGAGACAATCACCACGAACCCCAGCGCGTACCTGATGCCACGCGTCACCACCGCGTGCAACAGCGCAGTCCCCGCCGACAACAGCACGACCGCTACGGTCACCCGATCGCGAGCGACCCCCGAGGCGAGCGGATAACTGATCTGCACGAGCACGAGCAGCACCGCCGGGACCGCGGGCACCAGTAACCGCGGCGTCCACCGAAAGGCCGCCGCCGACCGTGCGCGCCGACCTGGACCGCGCCGACTTGCCAGGTTCCCGTCAGCGCCGTGGCCGTCGGAGTCCATTGCGGTGGACTCGGCTCGCCAGTTGGTCTCTGCGGTCGCTGGGCTGTGGGTGTCGGATTTCGTTGTGTCGGTGGATTTCGCCCATCCGGTGGTTTTTGGGCTGGCTGGATCGTGGTTGTCGGGGTCCGCTGTGCGGGAGGACTTGGTTCCTCGGGTGGTCTCTGGGGTCGCCGGACTATGGACGTCGGAATCGGTCGCGCGGGCGGACTCGACTTGCCCGGTGGACCCCGGACCAGGGCTTTCTGTACCTGACGTAGGTCGCTCGCCCGGCTCCGGTACGGCTGGCCCGGTGGTCTCCGTCATCGTCTGCGCAGCAGTGGAAACCGGTTGCGCCGTCGATCGCGCAGTACCAACTGTGCCGCGCTGCGCCCGCTCGCTCCGGACACTCCGCCACCCGGATGTGTCGACGCCCCGGTGAGATACAACCCGGGCGCGCCGGGCACTCGCTGCCCGGACAACTCCGGCAGCGGCCGCCACAGCATCATCTGATCCAGCGACATCTCCACATGCATCACATTTCCGCCGCGCAACCCGAGCTCGCGCTCCAGATCGACCGGCGTCTGCACGTACCGCCGCAGCACACTCGCGCCGAAACCCGGTGCGTAGGAGTCGACTTCGGCGATAATCCGATCGGCCTCCGACTCGGCGTGCGCGGCCCAGTCGCTCCCGTCGGCCAGCTGGTACGGATGCCACTGCGCCCACAGCGACAGCTGATGCTCACCGGCCGGGGCGATGCTCGGATCCAGCGCACTGAAACTCATCGCCAGGACCACCGGTCGCGGCGGCAGGTCACCGGCCAGCGCCGCACCGTGCGCCCGCCGCAGCTGCCGCCGATCGGAGACGAGGAACTGCAGACCATTGGCGGATTCGGCGGTCGAACTACCGGGATACTGCGGCAGCGCAGACGTCGCGAGTCGCACCACCATGCCGATGCCGGGGCCGACCCGGATCCGTCGCTGCCAGTCGTCGAGCACTGCATCGTCGAATCCACCGTCGCGCAGCAGATCCAGCGTAGTCAGCACATGGGTGCCCGCGATCACGGTGTCCGCGTGCAGGCTTCGTCCCGACGCCGTGCGGACCTGCCAGCCCGCGCCGACCTGCCGCAGCTCGGTGACCCCATCGCCCGCCGAAACCACACCGCCGTCGGCGCGCAGCCGCGCGACCAGTGCCGTTGTCAGCGCCCCACTTCCTCCCACCGCCCGTCCAGGCGGCAGCGTATGCATCAGCGCGGCGAATCCGACCATCGGCGCGGTCCCCGGTTCCGACATCGGCGGCCCGGATTGCGCACCGAACCAGGCCAGCGACGCCTTGAGCCGCTCATCGTCGAAGTAGCTGTCCAGCAGGGCGTCGCCGGTCTGCAGGAACTCCCGCGACAACGCACTCCCGCCATCGCCCGCGTCCAGCCCCCAGAACGAACGCAGCAGCCGCCCCGGCGTCGGCGCACCGCCGAAGGCGCGCATCACCCGCGCCGACCGCGGCCCCCAGACTTCGACGAAGCGCCGATACGCCACCGCATCCCGCGCACCACAAATCTCCGCGATTCCGGCACAGGTCCGATCGAGATCGCGATGGAAAACGATCGGCGCACCGCCATCCGGCCCCGTGGGCGTGAAACCCCAAGGATCGCAATCGATATAACGCAGCCCGAAGCGCGACAGCTCGAGTTCCTCGATGATCCCGGTATGGCGCACCATGATGTGTGCCGACGATCCGCGATCGACCAGATGACCGGGAAAGCGTTCGACCGTCGACACCGCGCCGCCGAGCACCTCGTCGCGCTCGAGCACCTCCACCCGCTCCCCGGCCCGTGCCAGATAGCAGGCCGCGACGAGCGCGTTATGGCCCGACCCGACGACCACAACGGTCACAGAGGCAGCCGCCGTCCCAGTATCGCGAACGGCCTGGTGTCCCCGGCGAAGACGAAATTCCGGATCACATCGGTGAATCCGAGCCGCCGATACAGCTTCCAAGCGCGGTTGGCCTCACCCTGCACTTCCGGTGTGGACAGCAGCACCGCGCTTTCGGCGCGATTCGCCAGCAACCGCGTCAGCAGTTCGCCGCCTATGCCGCGCCCCTGCGCCGACGGATGCACGTGCAGCTCGGTCAGTTCGAAATAGTCCGAAAGCAGTTCGCGCGCAGAATGTTCCGGCCAGCCCGAGCGCCGCATCCCGCTGTGCACCTGCTGATGCCACCACTGGTGCGCGGCGCCGCGATAGCCGTATGCGATGGCCACGATCGGCGCGGTCCGCAGGTTGATCTGCCCGGAATCATCGGGGATGACGGCGGCGACGCCCTGCCAGCCGACGCGGGTGGTGTGCTCGGTCCACATCGGTGCGCGATGGTGTTCGGTGCCGTGCGGATATTCCATCGCCGCGACGTACACCGCGAGCGCGTCGTGCAGCCGGGAGCGCAGCGCCGCGACGGAGAGGTCGATGACGACAGGGGCGTTGGCGGGGGTGTGTTTGGGCTTGACGGCTGTCATGGCTCTCGTCGGTCCGCGGAAAGTTGTCGGTGGGTGTCCCTATATTCAATCTCAATTCAAACGTTCGAATACCTGTTCGATCCCCGCGGTGCTGGAACTAGGCATTCGCGCTCAGGATAGGCCAGGTGAGCGACTCGGAGGGACGGCTGATGTCTGGTCGGATCGAACACCCGGGGCAACCCGGCAAGGCGGGCAAGCTGCTGCAGCGGGCGGACGGCTTGCTGATGCAGGCGGCGGGGGAACACGACCCGCGCGAACGTTTTCGGACCGCGTATCTCGCCGCGCTGCGCGGTGCCGGGGCCGTGCTCGCGTTCACCGGGGCAGACGCAGCGCCGCGGGCGCGCTCGCGCAATGCCTGGGTGCTGATGCAGCGCGCCGCGCCCGAATTCGTCATGTGGGCCGACTACTTCAGCGCCCGTTCGGAGATCAGGGCGGCGCTGGAGGCGGGGTTGGATCGCAATGTGGATGATCGGCAGGCCGACGAGTTCTATTCGCGGGTGGGCGCATTCCTGCACGACGTGGAAGATCTGGTGAATGCCGGGGCTCGATTGCGTCCCGCGCCGGGCTGGTCCGGCGGTATGACCGCTTAGTTATCGGCGAGTAGGTGGTATGGCACTGATCGAACTCGTATCATTGGTGGCAGATAGCCGACCTTGGTTATCTGTCGCCTACCCGGAGGCGACAGCCACATCCTAGTGCCGGGGGAGGTACCGTGCCACTCTCCGAGCACGAGCAGCGCATGCTCGAACAGATCGAGAGCGCGCTCTATGCTGAGGATCCGAAGTTCGCGTCGTCCGTTCGCGGCGGACGCCTTCGCTCGACCTCGAGTCGTCGCAGACTCCAGGCCGCGGCCCTGTTCGTCCTCGGCCTGTTTCTACTTGTCGCCGGCATAGCCGCTCCGGTGAAGCTCGGCGACTTTCCGATCATCAGCCTGATCGGATTCATCGTGATGTTCGCCGCGGGCGTGCTGTTGCTGCTCGGCAGTTCCAAGGGCATCGCCAAGGGCGACCGGTCGGGCAATGCCCAATCCGGTGGCGCGAGTGGCGGATCGGGCGGACGTGGGCGAGGGCGCAAGTCCGGTGGTTTCTCCGAGCGTATGGAGGATCGGTTCCGCCGCCGCTTCGATCAGGAGTAGCGCACCCGTAGCCGGACACCTACATATCTAACGCGCCGCCGCACCGAACAGGTGCGGCGGCGCCTTTTCGTGCGTGAACCACCCGGCTGCTGAAGGGGCGCCGCGCGCGGTCCCCCACAGCACCCCACGATCTTCCCCCACAACCTCCCACCGCCTGCCTCCGCGCCGCCCCCGTTACCGGCCGAAACCTGGGGAACCAGGACGTTTGCTGGTAGTTGTCGGGCGCCCGTCTCGCGGAGTGGCGCGTGTCGCCAGAACACGGAAAAAGTTCTCCACCACAGTGATAGCTGAGATGACCTGCGTAATCGACGACGCGGGGAGCCAGATCACCTCGAGTTTCGATTGAAAGTGGGGGAAAGTGGGGTAATGTGGAGCGCGCACAAGAGGAAGGGCATACATCCGAGGTGATCGTGCTCCCCGTACCACGGGGTTGATCCGGGAGGTAGCGGGTTGTTTCTCGGTACCTATACACCTCGGCTGGATGACAAGGGGCGACTGACGTTGCCTGCGAAGTTTCGAGACGATCTGGCGGGAGGGTTGATGGTCACGAAGGGTCAGGACCACAGCCTTGCCGTATATCCCAGGGAAGAGTTCACCGCTCTCGCACGGCGAGCCGCGGCGGCATCTCGAAGCAATCCGCAGGCGCGCGCGTTCGTCCGGGCACTCGCGGCCGGTACGGATGAACAGCGTCCGGACGCCCAGGGCCGGATCGTGTTGTCGGCCGATCATCGTCGCTACGCGAACCTTTCGCGGGATTGCGTGGTGATCGGATCGGTCGACTTCCTCGAGATATGGGATAAGCAGGCGTGGGAGTCCTACCTCGCCGAGCACGAGGAGGACTACGCGCAAGCGAGAGATGAGTCGCTGGGCGGAATCTTCTAGCCCTGAGCGAACGAGTGCCACGCGGCCTCTGCCCGGACGCGCGGACCCTGACGTACTTCCCCGACGCCAGGTGCCGAGGCTCCGGTCAGAGACCCCGCGGCATTCGTATTTTCGAAAGTAGCTGTGTAACAAGGCGACCCCGCAGCGAGTGATCCCACTGACACGGCTCGATGCGCGACGACGCGAGGCAGGATTCCGGGAGGTCGAGGTGAACCGTGAACAGGACGGTCCTCGCCATGTTCCGGTTCTGCTCCAGCGGGCCGACGCGCTCCTCGGTCCAGCACTCGCCGAACCCGGCGCGGTATACGTCGACGCCACATTGGGTTTGGGCGGACACGCCGAACACTTCCTCCGCACCTACCCGAATATCCACCTCGTCGGACTCGATCGCGATACCCATGCGCTGGCACTGGCCGGCGAGCGATTGGCGCCGTTCGCGGACCGAATCACCTTGGTGCACATCCGATATGACGGAATCGCGGCCGCGCTGAAGCAGGCCGGATTGCCGACCACGGGATCGGTGAGCGCCATCCTGATGGATCTCGGCGTGTCCTCGATGCAACTAGACGAGGCCGAGCGCGGCTTCGCCTACTCTGTCGACGCGCCACTGGATATGCGGATGGATCCGACCACCGGCATCACCGCCGCCGATGTGCTCAACACCTACAGCCACGGTGATCTGGCGCGCGTGCTGAAAACCTATGGTGAGGAACGCTTCGCGGGCAAGATCGCATCCGAAGTGCTGCGCCGTCGGCAGCAGAAGCCGTTTCGCACGAGTGCCGAATTGGTCGAATTGCTTTATGCCACAATACCGGCCGCCACCAGGCGGACGGGCGGTCATCCGGCCAAGCGGACCTTTCAGGCGCTGCGGGTCGAGGTGAACGGCGAGCTCGACTCGCTGCGCGCCGCCCTGCCCGCCGCTCTGGACTCGCTGCGGGTCGGTGGCCGGATCGTGATCATGTCGTATCAGTCGCTCGAGGATCGGGTGGTCAAACAGGAGTTGGCGCCGCGCACGACATCGCGGACACCGGTCGACCTGCCGGTCGAATTGCCCGGTATGGGACCGGAATTCAAGTTGCTGACCCGGGGCGCCGAGAAGGCGACCGAACAAGAGATCGAAGAGAACCCGAGGGCGGCGCCCGTGCGGATGCGCGCGGCGGAGAGAATCCAGGAGGGGACAGCATGAGTGTGCGCACGCGTACCGTCGAGGCGCCGGGCCGGATCGCTCGCCGGGTTCAGGCCGCCGAGCGGGTGAAATCGGGTGCCGCACAACGGGCCTACGCCAAGCGTCGGATGCGGGCCGAGCAGTCGGGGGACCAGCACGATCTGCCGAAGCAGCGCGCATCGGCGATGGCTTCGCGAATTCCGTTCGTGGCGGCCATCATTGCGCTGCTCGGCTGCGGTCTCGCGCTCACTCTGCTGCTCACCACCCGTTCGGCGGAGGACAGCTATCAGCTCGGGGATGCCAGAGCGACCAACCGCAAGCTGGCCGACGAACGCGCGGCACTGCAGCGCGAGGTCGAAGCCGCCGACTCCGCGCCCGAACTCGCCGCCAGGGCCCGCGAACTCGGAATGATCCCGGCCAAGGATCCGGCCCGGCTGGTGATCGGACCGGATGGCGGGGTAACGGTGATCGGCAACCCGACTCCTGCGCAGGGCGCGCCGGTGCCGCCGCTGAACAGTTCGCCCGCAACGCCGACCGTCCCGCCGACGGGCAATGCCCAGGCCCGCGGTGAACGATTGGTTCCGGTGACGACCGCGCCGACCGCGCCGCCCACCCAGTCGAATACCGGCCGGCCCGCGAACGCCGTTGCGGGACAGGCGAGTCCGACGCCCAGCCGGACACCGGCGGGCCCGGCGCCGGCGCCGAGTCAGGTCGCGCAGGCTCCGGTGGAGACACCGCAACCGGAAACTCCGCAGCCCGTACCGGCGCAAGCTCGAGCGCCGCAGTCCGAGACGCCCCAACCAGCGCCCTCCCCTGACGAGGGCGCCCGATGAGCATGCGGCAGACCAGGCCCGCGTCGCGTCAGCGTCGCGGACCGTCGGCATCCAAGGCTGGCTCTACCAGAGCCTCCGGGACATCGAGGACGGCAACCGCGTCCAGACCGCGGACGGCCGCCCCGGATCGGCCGCTGCGCCTGCGTCTCGGTGTCGGGCGGGTGATCATGCTGATCGCACTGGCGGTCGTCGCGCTGCAATTGCTGTGGGTGCAGAGCATTTCGGCGCCCAGCCTGTCCGCGCAGGCGGCCAGTCAGCGCACTACCCACGAGCCCGAGTACGCCACCCGTGGGCCCATCACCGACCGCAACGGAAAGTCCCTCGCGATCACGCTGAGCGCGCAGGCGCTGACCTTTCAGCCGGTGGTCGTGCGCAAACAACTCACCGATGCGAAGGAGAAGTCGCCCAAGGCTCCGGATCCCGATGAGCGGCTCAAAGCGATCGCCAAGACCATCCACGACAAGATCGGCAAGGACGCGCCCGCCGAATCGGCACTGTTGGACAAGCTGAAGAGCGATACGGACTTCGTCTATCTCGCCCGCAATGTCGATCCGCGCATAGCCTCCGATATCAAGGTGCAATTTCCCGAGGTCGGCGCCGAGCGCCAGGATGTGCGCGATTATCCGGGCGGCTCGCTGGCCGCCAATGTGCTCGGCACCACCGGCTGGGACGGACACGGCCAGATGGGCCTCGAATCGTCGCTGGATTCGCTGCTGGCGGGTACCGACGGCTCGCAGACCTACGACCGCGGTTCCGACGGTGCGGTCATTCCGGGCAGCTGGCGCGATAAGCAGCCTGCGGTGAACGGCTACTCGGTCCAACTGACCCTGGACTCGGATCTGCAGTACTACGTGCAGCAGCAGGTGCAGCAGGCCAAGGAGATGTCCGGCGCGAACGCGGCCTCGGCCGTCGTGCTGGATGCGAAGACCGGCCAGGTGCTGGCGATGTCGAACGACAACACCTTCAACCCGGCGCTGGGACCGCAGCATTGGGGCAATGCCGAGATGCAGAACCCCTCGGTGCAGGACCCCTTCGAACCCGGTTCGGTCAACAAGATCGTGACCGCGGCCGCGGCCATCGAATACGGCTTGACCAATCCCGACGAGGTGCTGCAGGTGCCCGGCGAGATCCGGATGTCCGGGGTCACCGTGCACGATGCCTGGGAGCACAGCACTTTGCCGTACACCACCACCGGCATCTTCGGTAAGTCCTCCAATGTCGGCACGCTGATGCTGGCGCAGCGGGTCGGCGAGGACCGGTTCGCGGATATGGTCAACCGCTTCGGGCTCGGGCAGCGCACCGGTGTCGGATTGCCCGGTGAGAGCCCGGGCCAGGTGCCGGCCCGCGACCAGTGGTCCGGCGGTACTTTCGCGAACCTGCCCATCGGACAGGGCATTTCGATGACGACCCTGCAGATGACCGGGATGTACCAGGCCATTGCCAATGGCGGCGTGCGGATTCCGCCGCGCATCGTCAAATCCGAGACCGCACCGGACGGCACCCGCACCGAGGAGCCACAGCCCGATGGTGTGCGCGTGGTGAGCGAACAGACCGCGGCGACGCTGCGCACCATGTTCCAGGCGGTCGTGCAGCGCGATCCGACGGGTGTGCAGACGGGGACCGGTGGGTCCGCGGCGATCGACGGCTATCAGGTGGCGGGCAAGACCGGCACCGCCCAGAAGGTCGACCCGAGCTGCCGCTGCTATTCGACTTCGTCGTTCTACATCACTTTCGCCGGTATGGCTCCCGCGGACAACCCGCGCTACGTCATCGGCCTGATGCTCGACGCGCCGATTCGCAGTTCCGACGGCAGCGGTGGCGGGTCGGTGGCGCCGCTGTTCCACAACATCGCCTCCTGGGCGCTGCAGCGTGACCGTATCCCCCCTTCATCCGAGCCGTCGCGACGGTTCGTTCTGCAGGCTTCATAAGATTGGAGCCGCGTTGCCCGGCGGTGAGCCGACGTCGGTAACCTGACTCGACGTTCTCGCCTTTCCTATAGATCCACCCAGTTAGATCCACCCAGTCCCGTCCATGCCGATTCCCGAGAGGAGTCCTGTGCCCGCGCAGTCCAGCCAGCACGTGCTCCGGCCGACCCATCCGCGGTCGACGTCGTTGTCCGCCGTACTGGCCATGACCGGTGCCGGCTCGTCGCGAGCCGACCTCGCGCAGATCCAGGTCACCGGCATCGAGCAGCGCTCGCATGCGGTGCAGCCGGGTGATCTGTTCGCCGCACTGCCGGGCGCGCAGGCGCACGGCGCACGTTTCGCGCGCGATGCCGTCGAACGGGGCGCGGTCGCGGTCTTCACCGACCCCGCGGGCGCCGAACTGGCCGGTGAGCTCGGCGTGCCGGTGCTGGTGCGCGAGCAGCCCAGGTCGGTGCTCGGCGAGCTTTCGGGCGCGCTCTACGGCAATCCGTCCGGGCGGCTGCACATCGTCGGTATCACCGGCACCTCGGGCAAGACGACCACTGCGTATCTGGTGGAGGCCGGGCTGGCCGCCGGCGGCCTGTCCACGGCGCTGATCGGCACCATCGAGACCAGGATCGGCGGGCGCCGGGTGCCGAGCGCATTGACCACGCCCGAGGCGCCGCAGCTGCACGCCATGTTCGCGCTGATGGTCGAGCAGGGTGTGGATGCGGTCGTCATGGAGGTTTCCAGTCACGCGCTGGCGCTGGGCCGGGTGGACGGTGTGCGCTTCGCGGTGGGCGCGTTCACCAATCTCTCCCAGGACCACCTGGACTTCCACGCCGACTTCGAGGATTACTTCGCCGCCAAGCGCAGGCTTTTCGAACCGGAGTCGCCGGTCGCCGCACGCACCTCGGTCATCTGCGTCGATGACGAATGGGGACGGCGCCTCGCCGCCGATCTCACGGATCCGATCACCGTATCCACCCACGGTCCCGGCACGTGGCAGCTCACCGGCGAGGTGTCCGCGCACGGCGGCGAGCAGGAGTTCACCGCTGCCGGACCGGGGGCGAATGTCGATATACGCCTGCGGCTTCCGGGCCGCTACAACGTCGCCAATGGACTGCTCGCGGTCGCGGTGTGCACCGCCGCTGGAGTGGAGCCCGCCGTCGCCGCGCCAGCACTGGCCACCGTCGACGTGCCGGGCCGGATGCAGCGGATCGAGCGCGGACAGGACTTCCTCGCGATCGTCGACTACGCGCACAAGCCCGCGGCGGTGGAGTCGGTGATCGCCACGCTGCGCGGTCATCTGGCGGCGGGAGCGACGCGCCCGGAGGAGGTAGCGGAGCGTGGCCACGGAGGACGCCGCGAGCGCCGCGAATCCAATACCGCGGCCGATACCGGTGGTCGGCTGGCTGTGGTCGTCGGCGCGGGCGGCGACCGGGACGCGGGTAAGCGCCCGCTGATGGGTGCGGCCGGTGCGCGCGGCGCCGATCTGCTGATCATCACCGACGACAATCCGCGCAGCGAGGATCCCGCCGCGATCCGCGCCGCGCTGCGCCGAGGCGCGCTGGCGGTCGCGGAGGCCGAACGCGGTGAAGTACGCGAAATCGGGGACCGGGCCGCGGCCATCGCCGCCGCCGTCGACTGGGCCCGTCCCGGCGACGTGGTGCTGGTGGCAGGCAAGGGACATGAGGCAGGGCAGGAGATCCAGGGCGTGAAGCATCCGTTCGACGACCGCGAGGTGCTCGCGGCGGCGTTGGAGCGACGGGACGGGGGCCCGCAGGACGACAACGCCGCGGGAGCGACGGGCCCGGAGGCGGTAGCGAAGCGTAACCACGAAGGGCCCCGCGAGCGCGGCCAATCCAACACTGCCGCGGGAGCGACGGGCCCGGAGGCGGTAGCGAAGCGTGACCACGTGGGGCCCCGCGAGCGCGGCCGATCCAATACTGAGCAGAGTCCGCAGGGGTCGGACGCGGAGGACATGACGGTTTCATGATCGAGATGACGCTGCGGGAGATCGCGGAGGTCGTCGGCGGCACGCTGCACGACGCTCCCGACCCGGAGGTGACGGTAACGGGTTCGGTCGAATTCGATTCGCGCCGAATCGGTTCCGGGGATCTTTTCCTTGCCCTGCCCGGTGAACAGGCCGACGGTCACGACTATGCGCAGGCTGCCGTCGACGCCGGAGCGGTCGCGGCGCTCGCGGCCCGTCCGGTGGGCGTTCCCGCGATCGTGGTGGCCCCCAGTCCGGGTACCGTGCCCGCGAAATCCGTTGCGCTGGCCGGTGATTCGGACGGGTCCGGTGCTGCGGTGCTGGCCGCGCTCGCTACGCTCGCCCGGGTGAGCGTCGAACGTCTTTCCGCAGCAGGCGGACTCACCGTGGTCGGGGTGACCGGCTCATCGGGTAAGACCTCGACCAAGGATCTGCTCGCGGCCGTGCTCACGCCGTTGGGTCCGGTCGTCGCGCCGCCCGGATCGTTCAATAACGAACTGGGCCATCCGTGGACCGCACTGCGCGCCGATGCCCACACCCGCTTCCTGGTACTGGAACTGTCCGCGCGCGGTCCCGGCCATATCGCCGCGCTCGCACAGGTCGCGCCGCCGAAGATCGGTGTCGTACTCAATGTGGGCACCGCCCATCTCGGTGAGTTCGGCAGTCGCGAGGCGATCGCGAAGACCAAGGGCGAACTCGTCGAGGCGTTGCCGTCGACGGGTCTGGCCGTACTCAATGCCGACGATCCGCAGGTGGCCGCGATGGCCGTACGCACCAAGGCCCGCGTGGTGACGGTCGGCCAAGCGGGCAATGCCGAAATCCGCGCCACCGATGTACATCTCGATGTCGAGGCACGCGCGGGGTTCACGCTGCACACAAGTAAGGGCAGCATCCCGGTGCGGCTCGCCGTGCACGGCGAACACCAGGTCGGCAATGCGCTGTCCGCCGCCGCCGTCGCACTCGAATGCGGTGCGGACCTCGAAACCGTCGCGCAGGCACTCGGCGGCGCGCATGCCGCATCGGCCCGCCGCATGGATGTGCGGACCACCGCCGACGGCATCACCGTCGTCAACGACTCCTACAACGCCAATCCGGATTCGGTCCGCGCCGCGCTCAAGGCGCTGGTGACCATGTCGCGTGCGGGCGACACCCCGCGCCGCAGCTGGGCCGTACTCGGCGAAATGGGTGAACTCGGTGAGGAATCCGTCATCGAACACGACCGGATCGGCCGCCTCGCGGTGCGCCTGGATGTCTCACGGTTGATCGTGGTCGGCACGGGAAGGCCATCCCACGCGATGCACCAGGGCGCGGTAATGGAAGGCTCGTGGGGCGAGGAGTCGATCCTCGTGCCCGATATCGGCGCGGCCGTCGCGCTGCTCGACAAGGAGGTCGAACCGGGCGATGTGGTGCTGGTCAAGGCATCCAAGGCGGTCGGACTGTGGGCGGTCGCCGAACATTTGACCAGCGCGGAACGTGCGGGAATCAGTCGGGGTAGCACGGAGGCGCCAGGCGTGAGCGAGCGAACCAAAGGCACAGCGGCCATCGGCCGAACGACGGAGCCGAGCCTCAGCGAGGCTGAGTCGTGAGGCAGATTCTGTTCGCGGCTGGGATCGCTTTGGCGGTCTCCATCCTGCTGACGCCGCTGTTGATACGGATTTTCGCCAGGCAGGGCTTCGGGCAGGAGATCCGGGTCGATGGTCCGGCCAGTCATCAGGCCAAGCGCGGCACTCCGACCATGGGTGGTGTGGCGATTCTGGTCGGCATGTGGGCCGGCTACCTCGGCTCACATCTGATCGGTATCGGCTACGACGCCGACGGACCTTCCGCCTCGGGCATTCTGGTGCTCGGGCTGACCACCGCACTCGGTGTGGTCGGCTTCCTCGATGACTTCATCAAGCTGCGCAAGCAGCGCAATCTCGGTCTGTCGGCCGCGGGTAAATACGTCGGCCAGCTCAGCGCCGCGGTCCTGTTCGGCATCCTCGCCTTGCAGTTCCGTGGCGGCAACGGATTGACTCCGGCGAGCAAACATCTGTCCTATGTCCGCGATATCACCACGGTGTCGATGGGCGTGATCATCTTCCTGTGCTGGGTCTGTCTGCTGGTCGTGGCCTGGTCGAATGCGGTGAACCTGACCGATGGCCTGGACGGCCTGGCCGCGGGTTCGATGAGCCTGGTGCTCGGTGCCTACGTGATCATCACGTTCTGGCAGTACCGCAATGCCTGCGCGACGATCCCGGAGGCGGGGTGCTACAACGTGCGCGATCCGCTGGACCTGGCACTGGTCTGCGCCTCGGCCGCCGCCGCGTGTGTCGGCTTCCTGTGGTGGAATGCCGCGCCCGCCAAGATCTTCATGGGCGATACCGGTTCGCTGGCCCTGGGCGGCATGCTCGCCGGCCTGTCCATCACGACCCGCACCGAACTGCTGATGGTCGTGATCGGTGCGCTGTTCGTCGCGGAAACCGCCTCGGTGGTACTGCAGGTCGCGGTGTACCGCACAACCCGCAACCGGCTATTCAAGATGGCGCCGTTCCATCATCACTTCGAACTCAGCAAGTGGGCCGAGACTACGGTGATCATTCGGTTCTGGCTGTTGGCGGCGATGGCGTCGGCGGTCGGACTCGGCCTGTTCTACAGCGAATATCTCTCAGCGGTCGGGTGAAGTAGCGATGGTCGAACATTCTCCGCGGGCCCTGCGCACACCGGGGCCTATGCTCGAATTCCTGCGTGGCCGTGACGTTCTGGTGGCCGGATGGGGTGTGTCGGGTCGCTCGCTGATCGAACCGCTGCGCGATATCGGCGCGCGTCCGGTGATCACCGACGGCGGTGCCGCCGCATTGGCAGAGGCGGCCGGGCTCGGTCTGGACATCGCGACCTGCACCGAACTGGAAACCGCGGACTGGAGCCGCTTCGCACTGGTCATCACCAGTCCGGGCTGGCGGCCGGATTCGCCGGTGCTCGCCGCCGCGGTGACCGAGGGCACCCCGGTCTGGGGCGATGTCGAATTCGCCTGGTGGGTCGATCAGGCCAGGATCTACGGTCCGGTCCGTAAATGGCTGGTGGTGACCGGCACCAACGGCAAGACCACCACCACCTCGATGGTGCATTCGATCCTGCGCGCGGCCGGTATCGCCAGTGTCGCCTGCGGCAATATCGGACTGCCGATCCTGGACGCGCTGCGCCGCAATCCCGGTCCGCAGGTGCTGGCGGTCGAGTTGTCCTCGTTCCAATTGCATTGGGCGCCTTCGGTGCGGCCCGAGGCCGGTGTGGTGCTGAATGTGGCCGAAGATCACCTGGATTGGCACGGCGGCCTCGATGCCTACGCCGCCGCCAAGTCCAGGGCGCTCTACGGCCGAGTCGGTGTCGTCGGACTCGACGATCCGGTGGCCGCCTCGCTGGCCCGGCGCAGTAAGGCGCGCCGGACGGTCGGCTTCCGGATCGGTGTACCCGCCGACGGCGAACTCGGTGTCGTGGACGGCAAACTGCTCGACCGTGCCTTCACCAAGGCCGCGATCCTGGCCGAGGTCGGCGATATCAGCCCCAAGGGACCGGCCGGTGTCGCCAACGCACTCGCCGCCGCCGCGCTGACCAGGGCCATCGACGTGGCACCACAATTCGTGCGGGAAGGTCTCATCGAGCACAGGGTCGGTCCGCACCGGGCCGCCTTCGTGCGCGAGGTGTCCGGTGTCGAATTCATCGATGACTCCAAGGCCACCAACCCGCATGCCGCCCGCTCATCGATTCTCGGTCACCCGCAGGTGGTTTGGATCGCAGGCGGGCAGCTGAAGGGTGCATCGGTCGAGGATCTGGTCGAGGAGACCGCCGATCGCCTCGTGGCGGCCGTGCTGATCGGGGCCGACGCGCCGGTGATCGCGGCCGCATTGGCGCGACACGCGCCCGAGGTCCCGGTTGTCGAGGTCCGCGCGGGAGACCATGCAGGAATGGGTGACGCTGGGATCGATGGGGCTGCGAGCGCCGAGGCCGTGATGGCGCGGGCCGTGCGCGCTGCGGCCGAGTTCGCCCGCCCCGGGGACACTGTGCTGCTGGCTCCGGCCGCGGCCTCCTTGGACATGTTCGCCGACTACACCCACCGCGGGCGCAGTTTCGCCGCGGCGGTGGCCGCGCTGGAAGACGGTGACATCGGGCGGCATCTATGACCGAGACGACCCGGCGGAATCGGTTGGCGGCCACCAAGTTCGGCGCCTGGCTGGCGCGCCCGCTCGCGTCGTTCCATCTCGTCGTCACGATCGCGACACTGCTGACGGTGCTCGGTCTGGTCATGGTGTTGTCGGCATCGAGCGTCGAGGCGTATGTCGACGGCGGGTCGGCGTATTCGCTGTTCATCCAGCAGGCCATGTTCGCCGCGATCGGTGCGGTGCTGTTCTATCTGGCACTGCGGATTTCGTTGCGCCGACTGCGGCAATGGTCGTTTCCGCTGTTCGCGATCTCGGTGCTGGCGCTGTTGCTGGTGCTGATTCCCGGCATCGGCTCGGAGGTGCAGGGTGCGCGGCGCTGGTTCTTCCTCGGGCCGGTCTCGGTGCAGCCATCGGAGATCGTGAAGGTGACGCTGGTGGTGTGGGGTGCGCATCTGCTCGCCTCGCGTCGCTCGGAACAGGCCGGCTTGAAAGACATTCTGGTGCCGCTGGTGCCTGCCGGTCTGCTGGTGTGCCTGCTCGTCGTGCTCGAGCCGAACCTGTCCACCACCATCGCACTGGGCATCGTGCTCGCCGCACTGCTGTGGTTCGGCGGGCTGCCGGTGCGGCTGTTCGTCACCATCGCGATTTCGGGCATCATCGCCGCGGGCATCCTCGCGCTGTCCGCCGGTTATCGCTCGGACCGGATGCGCGCCTTCTTCAATCCGGGCGACGATCCGCAGGGCATCAATTATCAAGCGCGCCAGGCGTTGTACTCGCTGGCCGACGGCGGGATCTGGGGTCGCGGCCTCGGCCAGAGCCGCGCCAAATGGCAGTACCTGCCGAACGCGCACAACGACTTCATCTTCGCCATCATCGGCGAGGAACTCGGATTCCTCGGCTGCGCACTGGTTCTGGGCCTGTTCGCACTGTTCGTCTACACCGGCCTGCGCATCGCGAGCCGTTCGGTCGATCCATTCCTGCGGCTGCTCACCGCGACCGCGACGACCTGGATCACCGGCCAGGCGCTGATCAATATCGGCTATGTGGTCAACCTGCTCCCGGTGACCGGTCTGCAGCTGCCACTGGTTTCGGCGGGCGGTTCGTCGCTGGCGATCACCCTGTTCATGTTCGGCATCATCGCCAATGCGGCCCGGCACGAGCCCGAGGCGATTTCGGCGCTGCAGGCCGGGCAGGACGGCAGATTCAGCCGACTGCTGCGATTGCCCAAGCCTGAGGTGTACTCACCGGCGAAGGCAGACGCGGCCCGTGCCCGCTCGGCCGCGGCCAAGGCGGCCGAACGGGCCAAGGCCGAACGGGCCAAGGCCGACCGGGCCAAGGCCGACCGGGCACGGGCCGACCGGGCACGGGCCGCACTGCCGCAGGGGCGGCGCGGCCAGTCCGAATCCGGTCGACGCCGCGTGCCCGAGAGCCGGGGAACGAGTTCGCTGCGGGCGACCAGGGCATGGGAGCCGAACTATCCGATAAACCATGCGAGAGATCGGGGAAGACCCAGGTGAGTGCGGAGCGACCCCGCAAACCACTGTCGGTGATCGTCGCGGGCGGTGGTACCGCGGGACATATCGAGCCCGCGCTGGCCGTCGCCGACGCGCTGCGGCGACTCGATGATTCGATCCGGGTCACCGCACTCGGCACCGAACGCGGACTCGAGACCAAACTGGTGCCCGAACGCGGCTATCCGCTGGAGTTGATCCCGCCGGTGCCGTTGCCGCGCAAGCCGAGCGCGGATCTGCTGCGGCTGCCCGGCCGCGTCCGGGCCTCGGTGGCCAGGACCAGGGCGGTCATCGATGCGGTCGAGGCCGATGTGATCGTCGGCTTCGGCGGCTATGTCGCACTGCCCGCCTATCTTGCCGCGGGCCGTGGCGCGCTCGGCCGCAGGCGCGCGGTGCCGGTGGTGGTGCACGAGGCGAATGCCAAGGCGGGGATCGCCAATAAGGTCGGCGCCAGGCGCGCGGCCAGAGTGCTTGCCGCCGTACCCGATTCGGGTCTGGCCAGGGCCGAGGTCATCGGCATTCCGGTGCGCGGGTCCATTACCTCGCTGGATCGGGCCGCACTGCAGGCCGAGGCCCGTGCGCATTTCGGCCTGCCCGCCGAGGGACCGGTCCTGCTCGTCTTCGGTGGCTCGCAGGGTGCGGTCTCGTTGAACAAGGCGATCTCCGGCGCGGCGCCACAGCTGGCCGCGGCGGGAGTTTCGGTACTGCATGCGCACGGACCCAAGAACACCCTCGAGGTCGCGGAATCGGATGAGGGTGGGGCGCGGTATATCGCCGTGCCGTATCTTTCCCGGATGGACCTGGCCTATGCTGCCGCTGACGCGGTCGTCTGCCGATCCGGCGCGATGACCGTCGCCGAGGTGTCGGCGGTCGGTCTGCCCGCATTCTATGTACCGCTGCCGCACGGCAACGGTGAGCAGGAACTCAATGCCAGGCCGATCGTCCGTCAGGGGGGTGGCAGAATCGTCCCCGATGCCGAGCTGACCCCGAAATACGTGATCGACGAGGTGATACCTTTGCTGACCGACCACGCACGGCTGATCGAGATGAGCCTGTCCGCCGCAGGCGCCGGACACCGCGACGCCGCCGACGAGCTGGCGCGCATTGTCGTCGAGGTGAGCGGCCGGTGACCACGGGAGCCGATGCCACCGAATACGGGGCCGTCGGCGCCGCGGGAGCGGCGGGCCCGGAGGCGGTAGCGGAGCGTAACCACGAAGGGTCCCGCGAGCGCGGCCAATCCAACACTGCCGCGGGAGCGACGGGCCCGGAGGCGGTAGCGGAGCGTAACCACGAAGGGTCCCGCGAGCGCGGCCAGTCCAACACTGCTGCGGGAGCGACGGGCCCGGAGGCGGTAGCGGAGCGTAACCACGAAGGGTCCCGCGAGCGCGGCCAGTCCAACACCGCCGACGAGACGCGCTCGGCCCTGCCGCCCGAATTGGCACGCGTGCATATGGTCGGTATCGGCGGGGCGGGGATGTCGGGCATCGCTCGCATCCTGCTCTCGCGCGGTGGCTCGGTCTCCGGCTCGGATGCCAAGGAGAGTCGTGGTGTGCTCGCGCTGCGGGCCCGGGGCGCGCAGGTGCGCATCGGTCACGATGCCAGTGCCCTGGATCTGCTGCCCGGCGGCCCGACTGCGGTGGTCACCACCTACGCGGCCATCCCGAAGACCAATCCCGAACTGGTCGAGGCGAATCGGCGCGATATTCCGGTGCTGTTGCGTCCCGCCGTACTCGCCTCGCTGATGCAGGGACATCGCACGCTGCTGGTCTCGGGCACGCACGGCAAGACCTCGACCACCTCCATGCTGATCGTGTCGCTGCAGCACTGCGGATTCGATCCGTCCTTCGCGGTCGGCGGTGAACTCAACGAGGCGGGCACCAATGCCCACCACGGCACCGGCGAGATCTTCGTCGCCGAAGCCGACGAGAGCGACGGCTCGCTGCTGCAGTACGACCCGGATGTCGCCGTGGTGACCAATATCGAATCCGATCACCTGGACTTCTTCGGCTCCGATGAGGCCTATGTCCAGGTATTCGACGATTTCGCCGATCGCGTCGGCCCCGGCGGGCTGCTGGTGGTGTGTCTGGACGATCCCGGTTCACGGGCGCTGGCCGAGCGGGTCGGTGCGCGGTTGGCGGAGAAGAACGTTCGGGTTCTCGGCTACGGGTCGGGTGAGCTGTCCGACGCGCCGGTGCCGGTGGGCGTGCGGCTGCACAGCTGGGAGCCGCGCGATGTCGGCGGCTTGGCTCAGTTCCAGCTCGCCGATGAGGCCGCGCCGCGCACCCTGCGACTCTCGGTGCCCGGTCGGCATATGGCGCTCAACGCGCTGGCCGCGCTGCTCGCCGCACGCGCCGCCGGTGCGGATGTGGACGAAATCATCCAGGGGCTGGAGGGTTTCGGCGGTGTGCACCGCCGGTTCCAGTTCGTGGGCCGGGAAAACGGGGTGCGCGTCTTCGATGATTACGCCCACCACCCGACCGAGGTGCGTGCGGTACTCGGCGCGGCGGCGGAGCTGGTGCAGCAGGAGGCCCGCGACGGTGCCCGCTCCCGACAGGGCCGGGTCATCGTGGTGTTCCAACCGCACCTCTACAGCCGCACCGCCACCTTCGCCAAGGATTTCGGCGCGGCGCTGAGCCTTGCCGACGAGGTTGTCGTGCTCGATGTCTTCGGAGCGCGCGAGAAGCCGCTGCCCGGCGTCAACGGCGCACTCGTCGCACAAGCCGTCACCAAACCCGTGCACTACCAGCCGGATATGTCGCGGGTCGGTCGTCAGGTCGCGGGTCTGGCGCTGCCCGGCGATGTGGTGATCACCATGGGCGCGGGTGATGTGACGATGCTCGGCAGTCAGATTCTCGATGGCCTGCGCGCTCGTCCGCAATACGGGCGGTGACCCGCGATGCGAACCGCGGGTGACTGGTTCGACCGGGCACACCGGGGTCGCCTGCGCCTGTGGAGTTTGCTCGGCGTGTGCGTCCTTACCGTGGTCGGTGTACTGGCCTGGTTCACCCCGGTGCTTTCGGTGAGCACGGTCGAGATCGACGGTTTGGTGGCGGTGCCCGAGGAACAGGTGCGCGACAAACTCGAGATCCCGTCCGGCCGCTCGATGTTGCGCATCGACACAGATGCGATGGCCAGGCGGGTGGCGAGCATTCAGAAGGTCCGCACGGCACGGGTGCAACGCGTATTTCCGTCCACCGTCAAGGTAACGGTGGTGGAGCGCACGCCAGTACTGTTCTGGGACAGTCCGCAAGGCGCGCATCTGCTGGATGCGGAGGGTGTGGAGTTCGCGATCGAAGAGGCGCCCATCGCCGTTCCGAGGCTCACCACGGAACATCCTGGCGGCGACGATCCGGTCACCCGGGCAGCGGCCTCGGTTCTGTCGGTACTGCCCGTGGCGCTGGTCGTGCAAGTGGACGAGGTTGTCGCGCGGTCGATTTCGGATATTTCGCTGAACCTGCAGGACGGCCGCACGGTACTGTGGGGAGGAACTAATGACGCGGAACGCAAGGCGGCCGTGGTGATGCCGCTGTTGACCCGCGATGGAACGGTGTTCGATGTTTCGAGTCCGAATCTGGTCACGGTAAAGTGATCGATACCCATTGTGCCCAGGGGTTTTTCGATGGAACTGTGACCACAGTGGGAACAGCCCAGCGAGACCGGGGGTTCGGGGGCAACCGTTCACGATACGACGTGTTGCGCGGTGAGACGAGAGGGATCACACAAGATTCTGTCAGTCGTTTCGGCGCGCCTGCGCGTCTATCGCGGCGGCTGCGAATAGCGTTCCGCAGCAGTCGGATACTTGACATAACGCTAACCCTGTGGTTGAGGTTTAGAGTTTGCCCGGACTGTCACAGGCTGAATGTCGAGAACCCGAAAACGACAGACTTTAGATCGAAGGAAGGCGAGAGCCCATGACGCCCCCGCACAACTACCTTGCTGTGATCAAGGTCGTCGGCATCGGTGGCGGCGGCGTGAATGCCGTCAACCGGATGATCGAACAGGGACTCAAGGGAGTCGAGTTCATCGCGGTCAACACCGACGCGCAGGCGCTGCTGATGAGCGATGCCGACGTCAAGCTCGACGTCGGCCGTGAGCTCACCCGCGGTCTCGGCGCCGGTGCCGACCCGGAGGTCGGTCGCAAAGCCGCCGAGGATCACAAGGACGAGATCGAAGAGGTGCTCAAGGGCGCCGACATGGTCTTCGTCACCGCGGGTGAGGGCGGCGGCACCGGTACCGGTGGCGCACCGGTCGTCGCGAGCATCGCGCGCAAACTCGGTGCGCTCACCATCGGTGTGGTCACCAGGCCGTTCTCCTTCGAGGGCAAGCGCCGTGGCAACCAGGCCGAAGTGGGCATCAACCTGCTGCGCGAATCCTGCGACACGCTCATCGTCATCCCGAACGATCGGCTGCTGCAGCTCGGCGATGCGGCGGTCAGTCTGATGGACGCCTTCCGCTCCGCCGATGAGGTGCTGCTCAACGGTGTACAGGGCATTACCGACCTGATCACCACCCCGGGTCTGATCAACGTCGACTTCGCCGACGTGAAAAGCGTGATGTCCGGCGCGGGCAGCGCTTTGATGGGCATCGGTTCGGCGCGTGGCGAGGGCCGTTCGGTCAAGGCCGCCGAATCGGCGATCAATTCGCCGCTGCTCGAGGCATCGATGGATGGTGCGCACGGCGTACTGCTCTCGATCGCGGGCGGTTCGGATCTGGGTCTGTTCGAGATCAACGAGGCGGCCTCGCTGGTGCAGGAGGCCGCGCATATCGAGGCGAATATCATCTTCGGTACCGTCATCGACGATTCGCTCGGCGATGAGGTTCGCGTCACGGTGATCGCGGCCGGTTTCGACGGCGGCGGTCCGGCCAGGCGCACCTTCGAGGCGGGTCGCGGCGCGATCGGGTCGGGTCGGGCCGGCGAGATCGGCCAGACCAGCAGGGCCAGCGAGATCGCCGCGGCCGCACGTACCGAAACGGCTTCCGCCGCAGGTCAAACCGGCTCTACACGGGGTGCGGTGCCCAGCTATCGGGATTCCGAGCGGGCGCGCACGCTGGCCGAGCCGACGGCACACACTACGCGCTCGCATATCGAGCCGCCGGATTCCGATGACGACGACGATGTCGACGTGCCTTCGTTCATGCGCCGGTAGGTTATAAGCAAATCGCAAGGCGCGACTGGCACACTGGGCGGTATGCCCACGCAACACCTGATCTTGTACGTACATGGGTAACCCGTCGGGGACGCCCAGCGCCCAGCTGAGCACACGACCGCCGGTCCGCGACGGTGGTGCTGAGGCGCCCGAGGACCGGCAAAGGGTCCGGGGAGCCGTTCGCCGAGTGACGACCACGAGAGCGGGCGGTTTCTCGGCGCCGCCATACGATTCGTTCAATCTCGGGGATCATGTGGGGGACGACCCGGCATCCGTTCAGCGGAACCGGGACCGGCTGGCCGAGGGGATCGGCCTGACGCCGGATCGGCTCGTGTGGATGGAACAGATCCACGGGCGCAATGTCGAAATCATCGATGGGCCACCGGATGCGCCGGTGCCCGCCACCGACGCACTGGTGACAACCGTGCCGGGCCTGGCACTGGTGGTGCTCACCGCGGACTGCGTACCGATCCTGCTATCCGATGACGAAGCGGGGGTGATCGCGGCTGTGCACGCCGGACGAATCGGTGCGCGCATCGGCATTGTGCCGCGGGTATTGGACGCGATGGTTGCGGCCGGCGCCGGCATCGAGCGGATCGGCGCCTTCCTCGGCCCGGCCGCATCGGGTCGTCAATACGAGGTGCCCGCCGCGATGCGCGCCGATGTCGAGGCGCATCTGCCCGGCAGCGCGACAACCACCGCGCGCGGCACTCCCGGACTCGACCTGCGCGCCGGAATCAAAAGGCAGCTGATCGAAGCTGGAATCGGCGGGGTGGCCATCGATCCGCGCTGCACGATCGAGGACAAGACGTTGTTCAGTCATCGCCGCGGCGCACCGACCGGGCGCATGGCGGGTGTCATCTGGATACAGGCGGACGCATGAGTACGGAATCCGTTGCGGCCGAGGCCATGGACGGCCGGACCGCCGAACTCGCGGCGAATCTCGCCGATCTGAACAAGCGAATCGGCGCGGCTTGTCATTCGGCCGGACGTGATCCGGATTCGGTGCGGCTGCTGCCCGTGACGAAGTTCTTCCCGGCCACTGATATCGCCATCCTGCATCGCTTGGGCTGCAGGGAATTCGGCGAGTCCAGGGAGCAGGAGGCCACCGCGAAGGTCACCGAACTGGCCGGACTCGCGGATGTGCGCTGGCACATGATCGGCCGGCTGCAGCGCAACAAGGCTCGGATCGTCGCGCGCTGGGCACATGCGGTGCACTCGGTCGACAGCGAACGTCTGGCAACGGCCCTTGACACTGCGGCGCGGGCCGCCTTGGAGGTGGGGGAGCGCGGTGAACCGGTTCACGTCTTGATACAAGTGAGCCTGGACGAGGATCCGGGTCGCGGTGGTGTCGCTCCGGAAGAGCTTGTAGCACTGGCCGATCGGGTGGCCACCGCACCGGGACTGCAGCTCGCGGGCCTGATGGCGATTCCCCCGCTCGACGCCGTGCCCGACGACGCCTTTGCACGCCTTGCGCATTTGCACTCGCTGGTACGCGCGGACCATCCGAAAGCGACCGAACTCTCCGCGGGCATGTCGAGTGATCTGGAATCGGCGATCGAACACGGTTCTACCTGTGTGCGTGTCGGTACCGCCTTGATGGGCGCTCGACCGATAACCTCGGCGTAGCAAAGAAACCTCATCAGTCACATTCGACACATATGCTGGGACTGGAGAGGACTGAGCAAGACTTCAACACCCGGCCGCCACCGGGGCCGAAGGAAGGTCTATGAAATGAGCACGCTGCACAAGTTCAAGGCGTACTTCGGCATGGTTCCGCTCGAGGATTACGAAGACGACTATGTCGCCGAGCCGGCCCCCCGGGGTGTGGACGAGCGCGGCTCACGTCGTCCCCGGCCCCGTGACTATTCCGAGCGCGCCGGTTACGGCGCGGACCGCTATGCCGAAGACCGCTACGACGATGAGCCGGATTACCCTGAGCCGGCGTACAAGTCGCCGTACAAGGCGGGATACCCGGTGTCTCGGCGCGACGATTATGTCGACGAGCCCTATGTGGACGACCGCTATGACGCGCGGCCGCGTCCCACCAGGATCGATGCCGCGCCGGGCGCGTCCCGATTCCGTGCGGGCGGTAATGCGCCGATGCTGCGGGGAGCCACCAGGGGTGCGCTCGCCGTCGATCCCGAGGCCGAGGAGCGGCGACTGGAGGAGCGCGTGCGCCCCGAGCCCGCGCCCGCACGCCGGCCGGGGATCTTCGAGGACGGAGGTCCCTTGTCCAAGATCACGACGCTGCGCCCGCGCGACTACAGCGAGGCCCGCATCATCGGTGAGCGCTTCCGCGAGGGCAACCCGGTGATCATGGATCTGGTCGATCTGAGCAATGCCGACGCAAAGCGGCTGGTCGACTTCGCCGCCGGGCTCGCGTTCGCGCTGCGTGGCTCATTCGACAAGGTCGCGACCAAAGTGTTCCTGCTCTCACCGGCCGATGTCGACGTCTCGGCCGAAGAACGTCGCAGGATCGCCGAAACCGGCTTCTACAACCAGAAATAGCGCTGTGATCCGGGGGTTCTGTTAGACCCGTTGCGTATGGGGCGGTGTGGTCATTTTGCGCGACGCGGATTTTGGGGCAGAGTGAGGTCGTGGCCTTGTTTGCGGTGCTGTACTTCGTACTGTTCATCTTCTGGCTGTTGTTGATCAGCCGAGTGATCGTGGAGTTCATCCGCAGCTTTGCCCGAGACTGGCGCCCGAGCGGCTTCGTCGTCGTCATCCTCGAGGTGATCTTCACGATCACCGATCCTCCGGTGAAACTCCTGAGGCGGCTGATACCACCGGTGTCATTGGGAGGAATTCGGCTCGATCTGTCGATTATGGTCCTGCTTTTCGTCGTCTTCATCTCGATGACGTTTGTGGGCGGCCACGCCGACGGGTAGCCCTGGTGTGACAGAATGAACCGAGAAGATAGCTTGCTAGATCTGCTAGATCTCCAAAAGACGCGTGAAGGGATCCTTCCATGCCGCTGACCCCAGCCGATGTGCACAACGTCGCGTTCAGCAAACCGCCGATCGGAAAGCGGGGCTACAACGAGGATGAAGTAGATGCCTTCCTGGACCTCGTGGAGCAGGAGCTCTCGCGTCTGATCGAGGAGAACGCTGACCTGCGCCAGCGGGTTGCCGAACTCGATGCGGAACTGGCCGACGCCAAGAAAAATCGCGGTCCGGCCAATGCCGCCGCGGTGAAAGCACCGGTCCAGCAAGCCCCGCCGCCCCCGCCCGAGCCCATCAAGCCACCGGTGCAGCAGGCCCCCCCGCCGCCTCCGATGCCGGTCGCGGCACCGATAGCCAAGGATGCGCCGAGCGCCGATGCGAACCTGCAGGCCGCCAAGGTGCTCAGCCTCGCCCAGGAGATGGCGGACCGGCTGACCAGCGATGCGAAGCTCGAGGCGGAGAACCTGCTGTCCAATGCGCGGGCCAATTCCGAACGCCTGGTCGGCGATGCGCGAACCCGCTCGGAAGCGATGATCGCCGATGCGCGGCAGAAGTCGGATGCGATGCTGTCGGATGCCCAGACCCGTTCGGACAACCAGCTACGGCAGGCCAAGGAGAAGGCCGATGCGCTGCAGGCCGACGCCGAGCGCAAGCACACCGAGATCATGGCCACTATCACCCAGCAGCGCAGCGTGCTGGAGAGCCGGATCGAGCAGCTCAAGACTTTCGAGCGGGAATACCGCGTGCGGCTGAAGTCGTACCTGGAGTCCCAGCTCGAGGAGCTGGAGAACCGTGGCTCGGCGGTGCCGGTGGACGGTGGCGAGGCCTTCGTCGACGCCAATACCGCGAACAATCTCGCTCCCGCCTCGTTCGCCAAGGGCGCCAAGTAATCTCGTAGTAGAGAGATATCTCCGCTGTAGTTGCTATTCGAGTAGCTAGAGGTACGCCGAGCCGCCTGGCATGCCTAGGGGGTCAAAATGCTCGTATTGACGCTCGTCCTTGCGGCGATCGGGTTCGCCCTGCTAGTGGCCGCGCTGACCACCGGGTCTGTGCTGTGGGCCTGGGGGTGCATCCTTATCTGTATCGTGGGCGCTGTGCTGTTGCTGGTGAGCGCGCTTTCTATGCGCAGTTCGGACGGCGATGCCGCGCCGCCACCTGGTCGGCATGCCAAACGGTAATCGTTTGGGCCCGACAAACTGGTTTGACCGTCCTGGTTAGAATCAAACATGTAATCGGCGTAGATCCGGCCATCACCGGGGAGTCTTCGGAAGAACGGTGCGCGGGCCGCACTCAGTAGAACCGAACGGGCGAGCCCGTCACAGCTCGAAACGAGAGGTCCTGGTTGGTCGCGCGGATCGGCGCGCCGCTCGGACAAGCGGGGTGGTACCGCGGTTTCGACGCAACCGGCGTCGTCATCGTCCCCGTGCTGACACATACGCGCCACGGCGCGGCGGCACGAGGAGACGGATCCGCAATGGCGGACGAACCTTCCAGCAGCGCATACCCGCGCGTCGATCTGGGTGCCGGCAGCGGTGCATCCTTCCCCGACCTGGAACGTCGGGTACTCGACGCCTGGGCCACCGACGACACCTTCCGCGCCAGCATCGAGAACCGTTCGGGTGCGGCGGAATTCGTCTTCTACGACGGACCGCCGTTTGCCAACGGGTTGCCACATTACGGACATCTGCTCACCGGGTACGTCAAGGATCTCGTCCCGCGTTTCCAGACCATGCGCGGTAAGCAGGTCGATCGACGTTTCGGCTGGGACTGTCACGGACTGCCCGCGGAAATCGAAGCGGAAAAGCAGCTCGGTATCACGGACAAATCACAGATCGATGCCATGGGGCTCGCGGAATTCAACGCGGCGTGTAAATCATCGGTACTGCGCTACACCGGGGAATGGCGTAATTATGTGACGCGTCAGGCCCGTTGGGTGGACTTCGACAACGACTACAAGACGTTGGATCTCGACTTCATGGAGTCGGTGATGTGGGCGTTCAAGTCGCTGTACGACAAGGGCCTGATCTACCAGGGCTTCCGGGTGCTGCCCTACAGCTGGTACGAGCAGACCCCGCTGTCGAATCAGGAAAGCCGGCTCGACGACGCCTACAAGATGCGTCAGGATCCGGCCGTCACCGTGGATATGGTGCTGCGCGTGCCGGGTGCGCATCCGCTGCACGAACTCGACGGCGCGAACGCACTCATCTGGACCACCACGCCGTGGACGCTGCCGTCGAACCTCGCGATCGCGGTCCACCCGGATGTGCGCTACGTGCATGTGCGCGGCGCCGACGGCAAGCGCTATCTGCTGGCCGCCGAGCGCGTCTCGCACTACGCCCGCGAACTCGGCGATGAGCCAGAGGTACTCGGCGAGTTCGACGGTGCCGCCCTCTCGGATCTGGCCTACGCACCGCCGTTCGACTTCTTCGTCGGTCATCCCAACGCGCACCGCGTGTTGACCGCCGACTACGTGACCACCGACTCCGGCACCGGAATCGTGCACCTCGCACCGGCCTTCGGTGAGGAGGATATGGATGTCGCAGGCGCCAACGGCATCGAACTCGTACAGCCGCTGGATCCGGGCGGCAAGTTCACCTCGATGGTGCCGCCGTACGAGGGCCTGATGGTCTTCGACGCCAATCCGGTGATCATCAAGGACCTCAAGGCAGCCGGAAAGCTGCTGCGGCACGAGACGATCGAGCACTCCTACCCGCACAGCTGGCGCTCGGGCCAGCCGCTGATCTACATGGCGGTGCCGTCCTGGTTCGTCGCGGTGACCAAATTCCGCGACCGGATGGTCGAGCTGAATCAGCAGATCACCTGGGTGCCCGAACATATCCGCGACGGACAGTTCGGCAAGTGGCTCGAGGGTGCGCGGGACTGGAATATCAGTCGCAATCGGTACTGGGGCAGCCCGATCCCGGTGTGGGTCTCCGATGACCCGGCCTACCCGCGCATCGATGTGTACGGCTCGCTGGCGGAGTTGGAGCGTGACTTCGGCGTGCGCCCGACCGATCTGCACCGGCCGAACATCGATGAGCTGACCCGGTCGAATCCCGATGATCCGACCGGTAAGTCGACCATGCGCCGGGTGCCGGAGGTGCTGGACTGCTGGTTTGAATCGGGTTCGATGCCGTATGCCCAGGTGCACTACCCGTTCGAGAACAAGGAGTGGTTCGACAGCCACTTCCCGGGCGATTTCATCGTCGAGTACAACGGGCAGACCCGCGGCTGGTTCTACAACCTGCATGTGCTCTCGACCGCGCTGTTCGACAGTCCGGCCTTCAAAACCGTCGCCGCGCACGGCATCGTGCTCGGTGACGACGGACTGAAGATGAGCAAGTCGAAGGGCAACTACCCGGATGTGAACGAGGTGTTCGACCGGGACGGCTCCGATGCGATGCGCTGGTTCCTGATGAGTTCGCCGATCCTGCGCGGCGGCAATCTCATCGTCACCGAGCGCGGCATCCGCGAGGGGATCGGCCATGCGCTGCGCCCGCTGTGGAACGCGTGGACCTTCCTGCAACTCTACGCCTCGAAAACCGGTGTGTGGCGCACGGATTCACCGCATGTGCTGGACCGCTACATCCTGGCCAAGTTGGCCGCGACCCGTGATGTGATGACCGAGGCGCTCGAGGTCTACGACATCGCGGGTGCCTGCGAGGAATTGCGTTCCTTCGCCGACGCGCTCACCAATTGGTATGTGCGCCGGTCGCGTTCGCGCTTCTGGGAGGAGGACCGGGATGCGGTCGATACACTGCACACGGTGCTCGAGATCGTCACCCGGCTGGCCGCACCGCTGCTGCCGCTGATCTCCGAGGTGATCTGGCGTGGGCTGACCGGCGAGCAGTCGGTGCACCTGGCCGACTGGCCCAAGGAGGGTGAGCTGCCGGAGGATCCGGATCTGGTCGCCGCCATGGACGAGGTCCGGGTGGTCTGCTCGACGGTGCTGAGCCTGCGCAAGGCGCAGAACCTGCGGGTGCGCCTGCCGCTGGCCGAGGTCACCATCGCAGCGCCCGATGCCGAGCGGCTGCGGCCGTTCGCCGACATCATCGCCGATGAGGTGAACGTCAAGAAGGTCGACCTGACCACCGATGTCGTAGTGCACGGCCGTTTCGAGCTGGTCGTGAACGCCCGCGCCGCGGGCCCGCGCCTCGGCAAGGATGTGCAGACGGTGATCAAGGCGGTGAAGGCGGGCGAATGGTCCGAGAACGTCGCCGGTGTGGTCACCGCGGCGGGCATCGAACTGCTGCCGGAGGAGTACACCCAGCGCCTGGTCGCGGCCGAACCGGAGTCGACCGCGGCCCTGCCCGGCAATGCCGGCCTGGTCGTGCTCGATTCGGTGGTGACCGAGGAGCTCGAGGCCGAGGGCTGGGCCCGCGATGTGATCCGCGATCTGCAGGAGACGCGAAAGTCCCTGGGGCTGGACGTATCCGATCGCATCACCGTGGTGCTCGCGGTGCCCGACGATAAGCAGGTCTGGGCGCAGACCCATCGGGACCTCATCGCGGGCGAAATCCTCGCCACCGAGCTGACTTTCGGTGATCCGGGCGCGGATGCCGCCGACATCGTCGGTGACGTGCGGGTGTCGATCGCGAAGGTCTGACGCGGCGGCTCGGCCGGGGCACAGTCGTTCGAACGGCAGCCGGGGCGGGATCTCGAGATCCCGCCCCGACTCGCGTCTGCAGGCTGCCTCTATTGTGATGTAAATCACATGCCAGCAATTAGCTGATTTCCTTGTCGTGCTCGAACAATGCCCGGCACAATCGGCATGTTGCTGCTGGTGCGCAGATTGACTTCTGTGACAGCAGTGAATGGTCGTGCTTGAACTGCTCTACCTGAAATACCTTGCGCCACATGCGGATATGTGCCGCGGTGCAGGTGCTGTGACATGCGGTTCCATCCCCCCGATGACGAGGCCGGTACCGCGTGTTTGCCGGGTCGACGGAAGGGGCGAGCATATGATCAGCGCGCACAAGAAGGCATTTCGCCAGATAGCTATGGGGTTTCTGGTATCGATCGTCGTGTCGCTCGTCCTGGCCGGACCGGTGCGCGGTGATACCGGAAGCGCGTCCGGTTCGGGTAGTTCCGGCTCCGCATCCGGCAGTTCCGGCAGTTCCGGCAGTTCCAGCGGGTCCGCGGCGCTGCCGCTGCCGAGTATCGCCGGACTCGGCGCACTGACTGCGGCCTACACTCAGATCGGCAAACCCTACGAATGGGGCGCCACCGGCCCGTTCGCCTGGGATTGCTCGGCTCTGGTCCAGTGGGCATTCCGTCAGGTCGGGGTGAAACTGCCGCGCACCACCTGGGAGCAGGCCAAGGTCGGTGCCACGGTGCCGCTCCCGGCCCTGTCACTGGGTGATGTCGTAATCCTCAATGACGACGCCTCGCATGTCGGCATCTACGCGGGCTCCGGGCAAATCCTGGATGCGCACGACTGGGGCGTTCCGGTCGGTCTGCATCCACTCCGCGACTTCGACATCTACACCATCCGTCGTTTCTGATCCGGATCGGCTACGTTTCTCCCGCACCGGCGCGGTTGCGCGTGGATGGCAACGACGGGGAACCGGGTATCAGTCGACGAGCTGACGCAGCAGTGGTCCGTACTGCGGATGCGTCAGTGCCGAGGCGAATTGCGCGACCAGGTAGTCGGCGGGGTTACCGGTGTCGTACCAGCGGCCCTGGATGACCTGGCCGAAGACCGGGTTCTCGGCGGCGTGCACATTGATCGCATCGGTGAGGTACACCTCGCCGGTGCGGTGTTCGTACCACTGCTCGGTCTGTCTGCGCAGTTCGCAGATGATGCCGGGGGTGACGACATAGCCGCCGATCGCGGCATAGTTCGACGGTGCGTCCTCGGGCTTGGGTTTTTCCCGCAGCCCGGTGATGCGCAGCAGGCCGTTGCCCTGGTCGTCCGCGACGACCGGGACGCCGTAGCGCTGAGATTCGGACGGGTCCATCGGCATCAGCGCGAGCACCGGCGCGCCGGTCGCCTCATAGGCGTCGATCAACTGCTGGGCGCGTGGCACCCCGGCGACGAAGACGTCGTCGGGCCACAGGACCAGCATCGGCTCGTCGCCGAGATTGCGGGCGGCATTGAGCACGGGGGTGCCGTTGCCGTAGGGCCCGTGCTGATCGAGGTAGGTGATATGCCCGAGCCGGGACAGCTCGCCGACCTCCTCCACCGCGGCGGCGTAGGCGTCCTTGCCGTCGGCGCGTAGCTGGGCCACCAGGGCCGGATTAGGGCGGAAATGGTCCTGGATCAGGGACTTTCCGCTGCTGACCACGATGGTGATGTCGGTGATTCCGGATGCGACCAGCTCCCGGACGGTGTGCTCGATGACCGGCTTGTCGCCGACCGGCAGCATCTCCTTGGGGATGGCCTTGGTCAGCGGGAGCAGCCGGGAGCCGATTCCGGCGGCCGGTATCACGGCCTTGCGGATCTTCATGGTCCGATCATCACATACCCGAGCGGGTCCGAACCGGTGATCCCCAGGCTTGGGTCGGGCATGTCGAGGCGGCAACATATCGGTATCGGACCTGGTCACGGGTGGCTGTGCAGGGCGGAGCGCCGCGCTCGCCCGTTGTCGCGCCGCGAAGTTCGATAGCAATCTCGCAGAAACTACTCGGCTGACGTGCACCCGGCACCCAGGTTGCCGGTCGTCTGCACAGGTTGACGCGGTGTTGCGCGGTGGACCGACCTGTCGGTGGGGCGGCGTAGATTCCGGTGCGTGAGCACCGACAACACCGCTGTGGCCGCCGGGGGAGGCGCGGTGGGGTCCGCGTCCGCGCGCACGGCTCGGCGGTGGGTGCTGCATATCGATATGGATGCCTTCTTCGCTTCGGTCGAACAATTGACGCGGCCGACACTGCGCGGTCGCCCGGTGCTGGTCGGCGGTACCGGGGGGCGCGGTGTGGTCGCGGGGGCGAGTTATGAGGCGCGGGTCTTCGGTGCGCGCTCGGCCATGCCGATGCATCAGGCGCGGCGGTTGGTCGGAGTGGCGGCGGTCGTGGTGCCGCCGCGCGGTGCGGTCTACAGCGTGGTCAGTGCGCGGGTGTTCGACGCCTTGCGCAGCCGCATCCCGGTGTTGGAGACGCTGTCGTTCGACGAGGCGTTCGGTGAGCCCGCCGAGTTGGTGGGCGCGACCGTCGAGCAGGTGCGCGAATTCTGCGAAGAGTTGCGTGCGCTGGTTCGGCAGCGGACCGGACTGGTCGCCTCGGTCGGTGCGGGTACCGGTAAGCAGCTCGCCAAGATCGCCTCCGGAATGGCCAAACCCGATGGGGTGCGGGTGGTTTCGCCGGACGAGCAGCAGCAACTGCTGGCCGGGCTGCCGGTGCGCAAGCTGTGGGGGATCGGTCCGGTGGCCGACAGTCGCTTGCGTTCGCTCGGTATCGAGACCGTCGGCGCCTTCGCGGCGCTGCCGGAATCGGAGGCGGTGTCCATTCTCGGCGGCAGCGTCGGCGCGGCGCTGCACCGGCTGGCCCGCGGTATCGACGACCGACCGGTCGCCGAGCGGGCCGAGGCCAAACAGATCAGCGCCGAGAACACCTATGAGACCGATATCGTCACGCTGGCCCAGCTACGTCCGGCGATCGAGACGATGGCGGCGGCCGCGCACCGTCGATTGGAAAAGGACGGCCGGGCCGCACGCACTGTGGTGCTGAAGCTGAAGAAATCCGATATGAGCATCGTGACCAGGTCGTTCACCCTGCCGTACGCGACGACCGAGCTGGCCACGCTGACGACGGCGGCCCAGCGCTCGGCCATTGATCCGGCCGAGCTCGGGCCGATCCGGCTGGTCGGGGTGGGTTACGGCGGGCTGTCGACGGTGCGGCAGGAGTCGCTGTTCCCGGAGTTGGATCAGGCGCCGGTCGAGGACGGCGGCGTCTGGGAGGGCGACGCGCCGCATTCCGATGGTTGGGGCGCACAGGCGAGGCCGTCCGCACCTGCGGACGGCGCCGTCGAGCTCGACGCGGGTGCGTCGGTCGGGGAAAAGGGCGTCGAGGTGGGAGTAACGGCGACACCCCCGATCCCCGCGACCACGCAGCCGAGCGTCGGTGCAGCTCAGGACGATTCGCCAGCGCGGAACACGACGCTGTGGTATCCAGGACTGGACGTCACGCACCCCGAATTCGGGCACGGGTGGGTGCAGGGCGCCGGGCTCGGTGTGGTTACTGTTCGGTTCGAGACCAGCTCGACAGGGCCCGGTCCGGCGCGTACCTTTGCCGCCGACGACATCAGTCTGTCCCGGGCGGATCCGCTCGGCAGTCTCCGCTGACAGGTAGCCTGGGTCATTCGTGCAGCGTCGCCGATTCGGGTGAAGGCTGCCGTTGGTGGAACGACATGTACCTACTCGAACGCAAAGGACGAGCAGTTGAAGCTTCGTAAGACTGGACGCATCGCCATCGCCGCCCTGGCCGTCGTCGCCGCACTCGGCATGACCGCCTGCAGCGATGACAAAGACAGCAAGCCGGCCGCGAAGACCAGTACCAGCGCCAAGGCATCGGCCGGCGCGAGCGCCACCAATCTGCCGCCGGTCCCCTCTGTCGCGGAACTGAACACGCAGCTGCAGCGTGCCCTCGATCCGTCGATCCCGAATTCGGAGAAGCTCGACGGTGTGCAGGGCGCCGAGGCCGATCCGGAACTGCCGAACCGCCTCGCCGAGGCCGCCAAGGGCGCCAATGTCACCATCACGGTCACCGATGTGACCAGCTTCGGCGACAGCGTCAATGCCAAGGCCAAGGTCTTGCTCAACGGCCAGGAGAACATTATCGACGTGCCGTTCGTCGCCGAGAACGGCAAGTGGAAGATCCAGAAGGCCTGGGCCTGCACCATGCTCACCAACCTCGGCCAGCAGTCGGTGGCCTGCAGCTGATAAACCAGCGGTCGCGGCCGACCCCGTGTCGGCCGCGACAGCTGTGTGCTTGCTGAGAATCAATGCCGCACGCCGGCAAGAACTTTCGTTTGAAATAGTGACCGTTAGGATCAGGCCCCGTGGCTGACACGATGGTGTGGGCGGGGCAGCCGTCCGTCGAGCACTCCGAACTCGGGACGGCGCAATCGAAGACGCGGAGGGGTTGGGTCGGGCCGGTCGCGTTGATCGCGGGCCTGCTGGGCGCACTGTTCGCGGTAGCGGTGCCGCTGCTGCCCGTGCGGGTGGACGCGGCGACGCTGACCTGGCCGCAGGCGGGTTCGGCGCACAGCCTCGAGGCGCCGCTGATCTCCTATGCGCCACTGACTTTCGACGCCACCCTGCCGTGCACGGCGATCAACCAGCTCAGTGCCAAGGGCGGCACGCTCGCGGCGACCGGACCCGATGGCGCGCCCGACCTCGAGCGCTACGGATTCGTCGCCCGCGTGCACGCCGGAGCCGACACACCGGCGCGGCTGGATGTCGTGCTGCGCAATCAGGCATTGCTCAGCGTGCCGGTGGCCGAACTGATTCCGGGCTGTGAACTCACCGTGCACGCCGACAACACCAGTGCGACCGCCACCCTGGTCGGATTCGAAGCGCCCGGACTCCCGGTGGTGCTCAATGGCGACTACCGGCCGCAGATGGTGGGCATCTTCAGTGATCTGGCCGCAGCCGACGGTGCGCGCGTCACCGCTGAACTCGACACCAGGTTCTCCTCGACGCCAACTCCGGTGAAGCGCGCGGCGATCTGGCTCGCGGTGCTGTGCACCATTGTGGCGCTGGTCGCGCTGTATCGGCTCGATCGGCTCGACGGTCGGCGGGTGCGTCGCTTCCTGCCGCAGCGCTGGTGGACGTTCACGCTGCTCGATGCGGTGGTGCTGGGCACCATGGTGGTCTGGCACTTCATCGGGTCGACCACCTCCGATGACGGCTATCAGTTCGGTATGGCCCGTGCATCGGGTGTCGCGGGCTATATGGCCAACTACTTCGCCTACTTCGGAGTACCCGAAAATCCGGTCGGCACACCGTATTACGACCTGATCCGGATCATGACGGAAATCAGCACCGCCAGTCCGTGGGTGCGGCTGCCCGCGCTGTGCTGCGGTGTGCTGATGTGGCTGCTGCTCAGCCGCGAGGTGGCGACCCGGCTCGGTGTCGCGGTGCGCGGCAACCGCGTCGCGATGTGGACCGGTGCGTTCGGCTTCCTGACCATCTGGCTGGCCTACGACAACGGGCTGCGTCCGGAACCGCCGGTTGCGCTGGGACTGCTGCTCACCTGGTGCCTGGTCGAACGTGCCATTGCCACGCGGCGTTTGGTGCCCGCCGGATTCGCGATCCTGGTCGCGGCATTCGCCTGTACGGCCGGGCCGTCGGGTGTGATCTGTATCGCGGCGCTGCTGGCGGGCTTGCGGCCGGTCGCGCGAATCATCATGGACCGCACCGGGACTCGGGGATCCTTGGGTGCCCGGGTGGTGGGCTATGCGGTGCTGCTCGCTCCGCTGCTGGCCGCCGGTATCGTCGCGCTGGCGATCATGTTCGCCGATCAGCCGTTGGCGGCGATGTTCGAGATGAAGCGGATTCATCACATCGTCGGCCCGGATGTCGAGTGGTTCAACGACTATCTGCGCTATCAGTACCTCTTCCAAGGCGAGACCGACGGCTCGGTCGGCCGCCGGATCGGTGTGCTCGCGATGTTCGCGGGGCTCATCGTGTGTGTCATCGTCCTGCTGCGCAAGGGCGGTCGGATTCCGCTGCTGGCAGCGGGGCCGACCCGACGCATTCTCGGTGTCACCGTCGGCGCGCTGCTGCTGATCATGGTCACGCCGACCAAGTGGACCCATCACTTCGGTGTGTACGCGGGCGTGGCCGGTGCCGTCGCCATGGTGACCGCGATGGCCGTCGCGCCACGGGTTTTGCGGGCGCCGCGCTACCGTGCGCTATTCGCGGCGGTGGTGGCGTTCCTGCTCGCGCTGGTGTTCTCCGGGCCGAATAAGTGGTGGTACGTCTCGTCTTACGGCATTCCGTGGTGGGACAAGCCGCCGGTGATCGCCGGTATCGAGCTCAACAAACTGTTCCTGGTCGCCGCCGCCGCACTGCTCGCGGTCGCCGCGTGGTGGCATGTGCGGTCGCCGGAACCCGGTACTCCGCATCGGGTTTCGCGTCTCGCGTGGCGGGTGTCGGTGCTGCCGCCGCTGACCATCGCGCTGGCCCTGCTCGTGGTCTGGGATGTCGGCTCCTTCGCCAAGGCGGCCGTGGCCCAGGGGCCCGCGTTCTCGCTGGCGCGTTCGAATATCGAAGCGCTCAGCGGGAAGACGGCGGGTCTGGCCGGTCATGTGCTGGTGGAGACCGATCCGAATGCGGGCATGCTGCGCCCGCTGACCGGCGACGCGGTGAGCACGCTCTCGGGCACCGGCACCGGATTCACCGGTTCGGGGGTGGCCGCCGATCTGCGTCCCGACGACGATTCGAGTCCGACGGGCAGTATCGCCGACGCGTTGAGCAGCAAGTCAGCCTCGGAGAACACCGCCGGAACCGCCACCGCCGCACTGCCTTTCGGACTGAACCCGGCGACAACGCCGATGCTGGGCAGCTACGGTTCGGGTGACGCGGGCCCCGCCGATCTGACCACGGGTTGGTACCGGCTTCCGGAACCCGGTGACCGCAATGGCATTATCGCGCTGACCGCGGCGGGCCGGATTCGCTCGGTCGATGCCGATGGCATCGTCACCACGGGCCAGACCCTCGAAATCGAATACGGCGCAACCGATTCCGAGACCACCGCGCAGCCCATGGGCAAGGTCGCCCCTATCGATATCGGACCGGCGCCGTCCTGGCGTAACCTGCGCGTACCGTTCAGCGAAATCCCCACTGGCGCAGATGTCATCCGCATCGTCGCCGTCGACCGCGACCGCAATCCGAAGCAGTGGCTGGCCGTCACCCCGCCGCGGGTGCCGCAGACCAGAACGCTGAACGATGTTGTCGGCTCACAGGTCCCGGTTCTCACCGACTGGATGGTGGGCCTGCAATTCCCCAACCAGCGCCCCTACGACCACCGCGACAATATCGCCGAGGTCCCGGCCTACCGCATCCTCCCGGACCGTCCGGGTGCCGAGATCACCACCCTCTGGCAGAGCCACGACGGCGGCGGTCCGCTCGGCTGGTCCAATATGCTCCTGCGTCCCCGCACCCTGGCCACCTACCTGGACCAGGACTGGCGGCGAGACTGGGGTGAACTCCAACAACTGGTCCGCATCGATCCCGAGGCCGACCCCGCGAAACCCGAAATCACCCAGCAGGACCACTCCGGTCTCTGGACGCCGGGCCACATCAACACGTCGTACTAGCGGTTGATGCTGTTGGTCCCGGCGCCCACCGGCACGGCCCGCCGCCGATCATCTCGATCGCGACTTGCGTTCCCGGCCACGTGAATTCGTAGCCCGCTCCGAGCGCATCGCCCGCCGCGGTGCCGAGCCGGACACCCGCCGCTCGATCCAGTTACGCATCGTCCAGTATCAAGAAACCTTCCGCCGCCTGCGGTTTTTCGCGGTCGATGTACCCGAGGACACAGGCTGTTCCGTCCTGTCGAACTCGACGAGCGATCGCGTGGAAACCCGTGCCCCTCACTACGAAGCCATAGCTGGGAAGGCAGATCAGCGAACGTCTGTTGAACTGGCCGGTTCCGGCTGGATGGTCTTGGCCCGACGGCGGCCGCGCACCAGTGCGTCGGCGGTGAAAATCGCCAGCGCCGCCCAGATGAGCGCGAAACCGGCCCACCGCGACGCGGGCATCGGCTCATGCGCGACGGCCACACCCCAGGCCATCTGCAGCGCGGGCGTGAGGTACTGCAGCAGTCCCATGGTCGACAGCGGTATCCGTTGCGCGGCAACGGCGAACAGCAGCAGCGGCACCAGGGTGACCGGACCGGTCGAGATCATCAATCCGGAATGTGCGATGCCACTGGCGAATTCACTACCTCCGGTCATCGCGAATACGATCACGAAGGCCAGCGCGAACGGTGCGGCGACCAGCCCCTCGGCCGCGATCCCGTGCAGTGCGTCCAGCGGAATCACCTTCTTCACCAGCCCATAGGTGGCGAATGAACAGGCCAGTGCCAGCGCGATGAGTGGCGGTCTGCCGTAGTCGACGGTGAGCACGGCGACCGCCACCGCACCCAGCCCCAGCGCCGCCCACTGCGCCCTGGCCAACCGCTCACGGAAGATCAGCACGCCGAACGCCACCGTCACCAGCGGATTGATGAAGTACCCGAGTGCGCACTCCACCACATGCCCGGAGGTGACGCCGTAGACGTACACGCCCCAGTTGATCGATAGCGCCGCGATGGCCACCGCCGCCATCCGCCAGGTCCGCGGGGCGATTCCGCGCAGCCCACCGAGCTGCCCGGTTATCGCCAGCACGACCAGCACCAGCACCAACGTCCACAGAATCCGCTGTGCCACCACCTCGGCCGGATTGGCGAAGGCCAGCAACCCGAAGTACGCCGGAAACAGTCCCCAGATCAGAAATGCGCCTGTACCGAACACGACACCTGGGACCGCCCTACTTCGCTGCACCCTACCGACGGTAGTTCTCGGTAGCCTGGCGGTCATGTCGATTACCGTGCCCCAAACGGCCGTCACCGGGCTGACCGCGGCGGAGGTCGAGCAACGTCGCCGCGACGGGCTGACCAATGATGTGCCGGACCGGGCGAGCCGATCCGTACGCGACATCGTCCGCGCCAATGTCTTCACCCGGATCAATGCCATCCTCGGTGTGCTGTTCATTCTGGTACTGGCGACCGGCTCGATCATCGACGGCATGTTCGGCTTGCTGATCATCGCCAATAGCGCGGTCGGCATCATCCAGGAGATCCGCGCCAAGCGCACCTTGGACCAGTTGGCCATCGTCAGCCAGGCCAAGCCGACCGTGCGCCGCGACGGACAGTCGCTCGAGGTGGCGCCGAAGGAGGTCGTCCTCGACGATCTGATCGAGCTCGGCCCCGGCGACCAGATCGTCGTCGACGGCACAGTCGAGGAATCCGCACTGCTCGAAGTCGACGAATCGCTACTCACCGGGGAGGCCGATCCGGTGGACAAGCCGATCGGCGCGTCGGTGATGTCGGGCAGCTACGTCGTCTCCGGTTCCGGCGCCTACCGTGCGACGAAGGTCGGCCGGGACGCCTACGCCGCCAAGCTGTCCGAAGAGGCGAGCAAGTTCACGCTGGTCAAATCCGAATTGCGCAGCGGTATCGACACCATCCTCAAAGTCATCACCTATCTGTTGATTCCGGCGGGTCTGCTGAGCATCTACAACCAGCTTTTCTCCAGTAAGGAGTCCTGGCGGCCCGCGCTCACCGGGATGGTCGCCGCGCTGGTGCCGATGGTGCCCGAGGGCCTGGTGCTGATGACCTCGGTCGCCTTCGCGGTCGGTGTGGTGCGACTGGGCAGGCGCAAATGTCTGGTGCAGGAGCTACCCGCCATCGAGGGCCTGGCCCGCGTCGATGTGGTGTGCGCGGATAAGACCGGCACGCTCACCGAGAACGGGATGCGCCTGTCCGATATCAAGACGCTCGGCACGTTCGACGACGCCGAGGTGCGACAGGCCTTGGCCGCCATGGCCGCCGACGATCCGCGCCCGAATGCGAGCGTGCAGGCCATCGGCGAGGAACTCACCGATAGGCCGAATTGGCAGCACACCGCGGTCGCGCCGTTCTCCTCGGCGAAGAAATGGAGCGGGTTCTCCTACGGCGAGCACGGCGACTGGTTGCTCGGCGCGCCCGATGTGCTGCTCGACCCGAGTTCCGAAGATGCCCGTGTCGCGGAGGAACTCGGCTCCTCGGGCCTGCGCATTCTGCTGCTCGCGCGCAGCGACCGTCCGGTCGACGCCGCCGACGCACCGGGTGCCGTCGACCCCGCGGCCCTGGTCGTGCTCGAGCAGAAGGTGCGCCCCGATGCTCGCGAAACCCTCGATTACTTTGCCGGCCAGCAGGTTTCGATCAAGGTGATCTCCGGCGACAATGCCGTCTCGGTCGGTGCGGTCGCCTCCTCGCTCGATCTGCGCGGCGGCGATCACGCGGTCGACGCCCGCGAATTGCCCGAGGATCGTGCCGCACTCGCCGACGTGCTCGAACGTGAGACCACCTTCGGTCGGGTGCGCCCCGATCAGAAGCGAGCCATGGTGGGCGCCTTGCAATCTCGCGGCCACACCGTGGCCATGACCGGTGACGGCGTGAACGATGTGCTGGCGCTGAAGGATTCCGATATCGGCGTGGCCATGGGTTCGGGCAGTCCGGCCACCCGCGCTGTCGCCCAGATCGTGTTGTTGGACAACAAGTTCGCCACACTACCGTATGTGGTCGGCGAGGGCCGCCGGGTGATCGGCAATATCGAGCGGGTCTCCAATCTGTTCCTCACCAAGACCGTGTACTCGGTGGTGCTCGCTTTCTTGATCGGTGTCGCCGGTGTCGGCTCGCAGATCTTCGACTACGAAGCGATCGGATATCCGTTCCTGCCAAGGCATGTCACGATCGCGGCCTGGTTCACCATCGGTATCCCCGCATTCATCCTCTCGCTGGCTCCGAACAATGAACGCGCTCGGTCCGGATTCGTGTCGCGGGTCATGCGTTTGGCGATTCCGTCCGGCGTGGTGATCGGCATCGCAACTTTCGTCGCCTATCTGATCGCCAACGCGGGGTCGTATGACTCCCTGGAGCAGCAGAAGGAGCAGGCAGGTACCACGGCGCTCATCACCTTGATCATGATCGCGGTGTGGGTACTGGCCATCGTCGCCCGGCCGTATGTGTGGTGGAAAGTAGTGCTCATAGGCGCGTCGATCCTGGCCTATGTGCTGTTGTTAACAATTCCGTTCACCAGGCATTTCTTCAAACTCGACCCCTCGAATATCGGGCTCACCGCCACGGCGTTCATCTGCGGCGCCGTAGGCATCGTGCTCGTCGAGGCCGCCTGGTGGATCGCCGCCGCAGTTCAGGGGGAGAAGCACACGCTACTTCCGAGTTCACCGGGCGGGGACGCCTGAACAGCTGGACGCCCGACCCGCCGCGCCGCGAGATACCTTGTGCGAAGCGATCATTCAGGGTTGGAGTACCTTCTCGACTATGGAGGTATTGCTGCATCAGATCGACGCGTTCGCCGACGCACCGTTCTCGGGCAACCCGGCCGCGGTCATGCCGCTGTCGGCGTGGTTGCCCGACGAGCTGTTGCAACATCTGGCCGAGGAGAACAATCTCGCCGAGACTGCCTTCTACACTTCGCAATTACCCGTCGAGGCGGGCGGTCCACCTGGGGAGTGGCCCGCCGTCCACCTGCGCTGGTTCACCCCGACCCGGGAGGTCGATTTGTGCGGCCACGCCACCATGGCGACGGCCGCGCAGATTCTCGAGGACATCCATCCCGGCGAGGACCGGGTGAGCTTCTTCACGCGCAGCGGCTGGCTACACGTCGACCGCACCGATGACGACGAATACGTACTCGACCTACCCGCGTTGGAATCCAAGGAGGTCACGCCCGATCCCACGCTGGTGAAGGCACTCGGCGTCCGTGCGGTGCGGGCCTACACCGGACTCGACGAGGTGATCGTGGTGGGTTCCGAACGTGAAGTGCGCGAGGCTCGGCCGAATTTCGCGGCCTTTCCACCGCTCGCCTTCGACGCGGTGATCACCGCGCCCGGCGATACCGCCGATTTCGTCTCCCGGGTCTTCGGTCCGGGTCTCGGCGTGGTCGAGGATTCGGTCACGGGATCGGCGCACGCACAGCTGGTTCCGCTGTGGAGCCGCGAATTCGGCCGCGCCGAACTCAGCGCCCGTCAGCTGTCTCGGCGCGGCGCCAGGCTGCGCTGTGAACTCGCGGGCGACCGGGTACTGCTCATCGGCCGCTGCCGCCGGTATCTGGATGGTGTTGTGGCACTGCCGGATTGACCAGCCCGGCCGCGTTACTGATCCGGGACCGGGCCGTCGTCCGTACCGGGCAGCGCGATGTCCTCGTACTCCGGCAGCAGCGGAACGATCGCGAAACTGGTGGCGACCGCGTCGGCGGGCAGCGCCTGCACGGCTCGGATTCCGTTCTGGGCCGCCAGATTTCGGAGTTGGGGGAGCGGTCCACGGACCACGAGACCGACGGTGCATGCGCACCCGGCGCGCAAGCGAGCCGCCGACACCGCATTGATGCGCTCGGTGCGTTCGTCGGCCGCGTGCTGAGCCAGTAGTTGCCAGGCGGCGTTGTCGGCGGACGCCACGGCTACCGCATTTCCCGCGGGCAGTTGAACCGTGACGATCGGGGTGTTCACCCGCGGGATCGACACATGGTGGCTTGCCGCGGCAATGCGCAGGCCGCCGCTGTGCGCCGGAATCTGATCGGGGGCGAGGGGTTCGGTGAACGAGACCAGAGCCCAGTGCTCCTCGCTATCCGAACCCGACAGCGAATCCTGTGCCCGCGCAAGGTAATCCGCAACGTGCTCACCCCGCTCGGGCCCGAGCCGGTCGGTCGAAATGCCGGTCGGTCGGGGGGGATTCAGCACACCGAGCACCACGATCAGGACTACGAAGCCGACGGCGCCGACGGCAATGGCAATGCGGCGCAATGTTTCAGGCATTGCGCAACACGTCGAGCGCGTTCTTCAGATCATCGGGATATTCGCTGGTGATCTCCAGATACCGGCCGTCGGCCGGATGGTTGAATCCCAGCGAACGCGCATGCAGCCATTGCCGTTCCAGCCCGAGCCGCTCCGCCAGCCGCGGATCCGCGCCATAGGTGAGATCACCGCAGCAGGGGTGCCGGATCGCGGAGAAATGCACCCGGATCTGGTGGGTGCGCCCGGTTTCCAGATGAATATCGAGCAGGCTGGCCGCCTGGAACGCCTCGACGGTGTCGTAGTGGGTAATGCTCGGGCGTCCGTCCGCGGTAACCGCGAACTTCCAGGCATCGCCGCGGGCCCGGCCGATCGGCGCATCGATGGTGCCGCTGCTCGGATCCGGATGTCCCTGTACCAGTGCGTGATAGCGCTTATCGACGGTGCGCTGTTTGAATGCGCGCTTGAGCACCGTGTACGCATGTTCGGACTGTGCGACCACCATGACCCCGGAGGTACCGACATCGAGCCGGTGCACAATGCCCTGCCGCTCGTGCGCGCCCGAGGTCGAGATGCGATAGCCCGCCGCGGCCAGTCCGCCGACCACCGTCGGCCCGGTCCAACCGACGCCGGTATGCGCCGCGACGCCGACCGGCTTGTCGACCGCGACGATGTCATCGTCGGCGTAGAGGATTTTCATACCCTCGACCGGCTCGGGCTCGATGGTGAGTTCACGCTTCGGTTCCGGGAACTCGACCTCCAGCCAAGCCCCCGCGACGAGCCGATCCGATTTGCCCGCGGTGACGCCGTCGAGCTGCACCGAACCTTCCTCGGCCAGCGTGGCCACGGCGGTGCGGGACAGACCGAGCAACCGAGATAGCCCGGCGTCGACGCGCATCCCGTCGAGTCCGTCGGGTACGGGCATGGTCCGCGTTTCCCTCACGCCTGCACCTCGCTGGCGCTCGGTTCCGGCATGAGCCAAGCTCGCTGTGACATGGTTCGCTCGCTGTGCTCGCTCACGCCGCATTCCCCTTGCTGCTGGCCGTACCGTTCGCGCCGTTGTCCGAGGGCTTGTCCGGCTCTGCGGCGGTTTCGGTGGCGGTCGCTTCGGGGTGGTGGCCGTGTCCGGCGCGCGTGCCGTCGGGTTCGAAGCCGAAGACGGTCAGCACCACCAGCAGGATCGCGCCGCACACGATCGAGGAGTCGGCCAGATTGAATACCGGCCACCAGCCGACGGCGATGAAGTCCACCACATGTCCCTGCAGTGGTCCGGGCGCGCGGAACAGCCGGTCGACCAGATTGCCGAGCGCGCCGCCGAGCACCATGCCGAGCCCGATCGCCCACCACAGTGAGCGCAGCGTGCGGCCGATACGGATCACCCCGATCACCACGGCCGCGGCGACCAGGGTCAGCAGCCAGGTCATGCCGGTGGCCATCGAGAATGCCGCGCCCGGGTTGCGCACCAGCGACAATCGCGCGAAATCGCCGATGATCGGCACCGGATCGCCAGGGGTCAGCTCGGCCACCACAATGGTCTTGGTGGCCAGGTCCAGGCCGAGCAATACCGCGGCGATGATCAGCAGCGTGCGTAGCCGCAGCGGTGCGGCGGGCTTCCCCGGATCGGCGGTCGGGGTCGGATTTTCTGCGTCGTCGCTGGGTGGCATCGCGCTATCGGCGGGCTTGTCCTCGGGCGGCCGGTCGTCACTCACGCCGACCATCATCTCTCGAGTAACGATTTGCGCTACGCACGCGGTCACCTGTATGTCCCAGCTGACACTCAGGAAGCGGTCGTACTCTGATGCTCGTGACGGTGTTGTCTTCCTCCCACGTACCCCGAATCGCGCGCTCGGGTGCGCTTCTGGTGGTGCTCGCGGTCGGACTGTCCGCGTTCGGTGTCGGCTGTAGTGACGGTGCCGAGTCTCGCGTCGATTCCGACAGCACCGAGCCGGTCGGCATCGGCAAGGAAGTGACCGTGCCGATTTCGGCCGCGGTCACCACTGTGGTCTCGGCGGGTGAGGAGCCGCGGTCGCTGCTGCGTCCCGGCTATCCGGCGGGCACGGTGCAGCAGGTGACGCTGCGCACCGATCACCACATCGAGCAGCAGATCAATGATCAGCCGCCGAGCGATTTCTCCTCGCCCGCATTGACGATTCCGATGACGGCGCAGACCGATGGTGGCGGTGTCGAGCTGACTCTCGGCACCATTTCCACCCCGGATCCGTCGCTGGCCAAGGCGCTCACCGCCGCAGGCGGTTCGCACGCCGGATTCGATATGAGCGAACTCGGTGCGATCACCGCGCTGCGGCTCGCTCCGGCACCGGACACCTCCAATAGCGCCCGAGCAGCCTTGGAGCAGGCCTTCTACCAGGCGGTCTATCGCTCGATCACCTTTCCCGACCAACCGGTCGGTGAGGGTGCGGTGTGGACGGTGCGGCAGGAGGTCGACGGCGGTGTCGCACTCGATCAGGTGACCACCGCCACGCTGACCAAGCGCGAGGGCGATCGGCTGACCATCGAACTCGAGGTGACCCAGGAACCGAAGACACAGGTATGGTCGCTGCCCAATAATGCGGGCACCCTCGATATCAAGGACTACGTCATGCAGGGCTCGGGCACGATCACCGTCGATCTCGGTCTGCCGCTGCCGGTCGCGGGCTCGATCACACTCGGCGGACACCAGGCCTACCGCGACCCGCGTAGCGCGAGCATGCTGCAGCAGACGATCAATACGCAGGTCACCTGGAACGAATGAGTCCGTAGCCGTTTGCTCCGATCAGACATGTCGCCCTCTGGTGAGGAATAGGCTCGCACCTGTCCGACAATCGCCTCGATCGGAGGTATCCCATGTCCGATGTGAAACCGATCCCCGAGGGGTATCCGGTGGTCTCGCCGGGATTGGCGATCGATGGGGCCGCTGCCGCCATCGACTTCTACAAGAATATTTTCGGCGCATCGGAGCGGATGCGCATGCCGGGACCGGACGACAAGATCGCACACTGCGAACTCACGTTCGGCAATTCGCTCATCATGGTCGGCGATCCGGCCCCCGATATGGATTTCCTCGACCCGAAGACGGTCGGCGGCACGCCGGTCAATCTCTACGTCTATGTCGAGGACGCCGATGCGGCGTTCAGTGCCGCCCTCGCCGCGGGCGCCAAGGAGCTCACCCCGATGACCACCCAGTTCTACGGTGATCGCAGTGGTGCGTTCGAGGATCCGTGGGGCCACCGGTGGACCGTGGCCACGCACGTCGAAGATGTCCCGCCGGATGAGATGGACCGGCGGATGGCCGAATTGTTCGGCGGGGCCTGAGCGTTTGTGCCATCTGCCGCGCGGCTGGTGCCGCGCGGCAGATGGCGGGCTGGTCACCCCAGAACGATCGAGTCACCCTCGACGTGAACGGATTTCGGGGCGAGCGGCTGGGTGGCCGGGCCGTTGACGACCGAGCCGTCGAGACCGAATTTGCTGCCGTGGCAGGCACAGTTGATGGTGCCGCCGGAAACCGTCGCGACCTTGCACCCCGCATGTGTGCAGGTCGAGGACAGGCCGACGAAGGAGCCGGCGTTCGGCTGGGTCACGACCACATCGCCCTTGATCACACCACCGCCGACCGGCACCTCGGCGGTGCTGGCGATGGCATTCGGTTGTCCGGCGGCGACATTCGGCCCGGTCGATCCGGCGGCGGCCTTGGGTGGTTCGGCCGCGGGGGCGTCGGTCTTGCCGTAGGTGCTGCATGCGGTCAATGCGGTTATGGCCGCGGCTGTCCCGGCGGCCGCGATTACGACGCGGCGGCGGTCGAGGACGAGATCATCGTTGGTCATTTCGGACTCCGATCAGAAGGTGATGCCGTTGTGCTGGAAGAACCACAGGGCCGAGGTGAGCCAGAGGCCGGTCAGCCCCGCGAGTACCAGGCCGCCCGCGACGGGAACGACCCAGCCGGGCAGGCCCTTTCGGGTCAGCAGCAGCATCTTGGCGACGAATGCTCCATAGAAGAAGCAACCGAGTAGGGAATGGATGAGTACGCGGTTGTCGTAGTCCTGAAAACCCAAGGCGAACAGGCAATGCACGGCGACCGGGACGGTGACGAGGACGGCGAGTCGGCCCGACCAGACATGCGCAGGTGCGATCCAGGACGGGGTCTTCGGGAAAATCGCGCCGAGCTTGCCGTACATGGTCAGCGCCGAAACCAATTGGAACAGCGCGAGTGCGGTGGCCAGGGTGGCCAGCCAGGTCTTCACCGCGACCGGACTGGAGAATCCGGCCACATTGATCGAAAAGAACCGTGGCTCATGCTGTTTCGCGTAAACGCCGAGCAGTACCGACACCGCCGCCCCGACGAGCAACGCAATGATGATGCCCGACGCTCGGCCCGCATTCACCCGGACCGTCGGGGCTTCTCGATCAGCCGACACTGTCACCACCACTTACCTTGTTCGCGGTTACCTTTTTGCCGTTGACGATCGCCGTCGCGTCCGGCGCGAGACCGACGGCAGGGGCGGTCGAGCCGTCGGGATTGCGTTGGACGCCGGTGACCCCGCCGTTCGCATCGACGATCCAGCTCTGGCGGGTGCCCGCCTCGCTGTAGATATAGAGTCCGGCGGGTGGTTGCACCGGATTCGCGGTGTAGCTCCACTGCTTACCGCCGATCCAGAGTGTCCCGCGCGCCGCCTTGCCGTCGAAGGTGCCGGTCAGTTTCGCGTCGTCTTTGCCGGTGAGCTGCAAGGACCCGTTCGTGGCGGGGCCTCGCAACCAGGACTCGATGCTCTTGCCGTCACATGCGTAGGCGATGGCCGTGTCGCCCGCGACAGTGATCTCGAGTGTGATGGTGCCGCCGGAGGCCAGCGGGATGGTGCCCACATAGTCGGCCTTGCCGGGGGATGGAACAGATGCCGCAGTGGTCGGTGGGGGCGTCTGTGTCGTGGCCACGGGGGTGGTTGTGGCCACCGCATTCGTATTCGCGGTCGATGGTTCGGTGTCCTTGGACATATTGATGACCAGTAGGACGAGGCCGAGTACGGCCACTGCCGCCAGGGTGAGCCACGGTCCCAGTCGTTTCATAGGGTCTCCTCGATGCGCGGCCACCAGGTGCCGCCGTTCGCATTGACTACGTGGTTAACCCGTTGAACGGTTCAACTGGGCAGCCGTTTCAACGGCGTGTCTCGGGACGTGTCGGTTCTTACCGCCGGGTCAGTGTGGTTATCGAGGCGGAGGTGTGCGCCGCAGCGGACCAACTGGCCTGGTGGGCAACTGCTTTGCGAGGGCGCAACGCCTTAGTCGACCAACAGGCTTGATGGCGGTGCGGTCATGCGGTGGGCGAGCGGAAAACGCATCAGGTTGCGCTGGACCTCGATGCCCCCGTCGTCCTGAACGACACGTGCCCCGATCGCGTGCTCGGCGAGCAGCGGTGTGATGAATTGCGCCAGTTCACATCCGCGCGGACTCTGGTAGTGCTCGGCGGTGAGCGGGATCGGACCGGGTAGTCGGCGCCCAGATCGATGGCCATCGCGCCAGCTGCGGAATATCCGCCGAGCGGGGTGAAGCGGCGGACCCGGTCCCCCTCATCGTCGTGGTGGCCGGGTCCGCCGCTCGGGGCGGCGCCTATCCGCGGGCGATGGCCTCGAAGACCAACGGATCGACGAGGGTCGACGTATCGCCGAGTTCTCGACCCTCTGCGACATCGCGGAGCAGGCGGCGCATGATCTTGCCACTGCGGGTTTTCGGGAGTTCCGGGACGATATGGATCTGTCTCGGTCGGGCGATGGGGCTGATGTCCTGGGAGACAGCGGCTTTCAGTTCACCGATCAGCGCATCGCCGGAATCGTGTGCGCCCGCGGTGAGAACGACGAAGGCGACGATGGCCTGTCCAGTGGTCGCATCGTTCGCGCCGACCACCGCGGCCTCGGCAACAGAGGCATGTCCGACGAGTGCGGATTCGACCTCCGCGGTGGAGATGCGGTGGCCGGAGACATTCATGACATCGTCGACCCGGCCGAGTACCCAGAGGTCGCCGGCGTCGTCGAACTTGGCGCCGTCACCGGCGAAATACCAGCCGCGATCGGCGAATCGGTCCCAGTACGTCTCGCGGAATCGGTCCATATCACCCCAGATGCCGCGCAGCATCGATGGCCACGGTTGATCCAGCACCAGCAGTCCGGAGCGGCCGTGCGCGAGTTCGGCGCCGGCGTCGTCGACGATCTTCGCGGAGATGCCGGGCAGCGGGGTCATTGCCGCACCCGGTTTGGTCGCCGTCACACCGGGCAGCGGGGAGATCATGATGGCGCCGGTCTCGGTCTGCCACCAGGTGTCCACGATGGGAGTTCGATTGCCGCCCAATACCTCTCGGTACCAGCGCCAGGCTTCCGGATTGATCGGTTCACCGACGCTGCCGAGCAGTCGCAGCGAGGACAGGTCGTGCGCGTCCGGAATCGCGCGACCCCACTTCATGAAGGTCCGCACCAGGGTGGGTGCGGTGTAATAGATGGTGACGCCGTACTTTTCGATGATGTCGAAATGCCGGTGCTCATCGGGGGAGTTGGGGGTGCCCTCGTAGACGACCTGGGTCGCGCGGTTGGCCAGCGGCCCGTAGACGATATAGCTGTGTCCGGTGACCCAGCCGATATCGGCGGTGCACCAGTAGACGTCCTGTCCCGCACGATGATCGAAGACGTTGTGGTGGGTGTAGGCGGCCTGGGTGAGATAGCCGCCGGTGGTGTGCAGGATGCCCTTGGGTTTTCCGGTGGTGCCCGAGGTGTAGAGGATGAACAGCGGATGTTCGGCATCGAAGGCCTGCGCCTCGTGATCGGGGGATGCGTCGGTGACGGTGTCGTGCCACCACAGATCGCGGCCCTCGGTCCACGGCACCTCGATGTTGGTGCGCCGCACCACGAGTACGTGCTCGGCGGTGTGCTCGCCATCGGCAAGCGCCTCGTCGACGGCGGCCTTCAGCGGCGCGGCGGTACCGCGGCGCCATTGCCCGTCGGTGGTGATCACCAGTCGCGCCCCGGCATCGTCGACCCGCTGGCGCAGGGCAGTCGGCGAGAATCCGGCGAATACCACCGAATGGGTGAGCCCGAGCCGGGCGCAGGCCAGCATGGCGACGATCGCCTCCGGCACCATCGGCATGTAGATGGCGACGCGATCGCCGGACCGCAGCCCGAGCTCGGTGAAGTAGTTCGCCGCCCTGGATACTTCGGCGAGCAACTCGCCGTAGGTGATATCGCGGGAGTCGCCCGGCTCGCCTTCCCAATGGATGGCCACCTGCTCGCCGTATCCGTCGAGTACGTGCCGGTCCACACAGTTGTAGGCGACATTGAGTTCGCCGTCGACGAACCATTTCGCGACCGGCGCGTCGCTCCAGTCGAGGACCCGGGTCCACGGCCGATGCCAGTGCAACCGCCGAGCCTGTTCGGCCCAGAACTCCAGCCGATCGGCGGCGGCGCGATCGTACAGTGCCGCATCGGCATTGGCACTCGCGGCGAATGCCGCATCCGGCGGGTAGGTGGTCGGGTCGGTGGTTGCATTGGTCAACGTCGATCTATCCTCTCGAAATAACAAGGGCGGCAAGTTCTCCTCGGATGCGGGGTCAGTGCACCACCGCCTTCTCCGCGCCGACACCGGTGAGCGAGCGAACCTCCATCTCGGCCTGCTTCGCCGGATCCTCCGGCTTACGTCCGCCCAGGAAGGTGCCGACCACACCGAGTACGAAAGCCAGTGGGATGGAGACGATTCCCGGATTCGACAGCGGGAACCAATCGAAATCCGAGCCCGGAATCATCGAGGTCTTCGTCCCGGATACCGCCGGGGAGAACACGATCAGCACAATGGTCGAGATCAGGCCGCCGTACATGCTGAACAGGGCGCCGGTGGTGTTGAACCGCTTCCAGAACAGCGAATACACGATGGTCGGCAAATTCGCCGCCGCCGCGACCGCGAAGGCCAGCGCCACCAGGAAGGCGATGTTCTGGCCGTTGGCCAGGATGCCGAGGCCGATGGCCAGCGCACCGATCACCACGGCGGTGATCCGGGATACCCTGACCTGCTTGTTCTCGTCGACCTGCCCCTGCTTGATCACGCTCGCGTAGATGTCGTGCGCGAACGATGCCGATGCGGTGATGGTCAGGCCCGCGACGACCGCGAGAATGGTGGCGAAGGCGACCGCGGAGATAATTCCGAGCAGGATTACGCCGCCGAGTTCGAAGGCCAGCAGCGGCGCCGCGGAATTCTGCCCGCCCGCCGCGGCGAGAATGCGATCCGGTCCGACAATGGCGGCCGCACCGTAACCGAGCACCAGTGTGAACAGGTAGAACGCACCGATCAGGCCGATCGCCCAAACCACCGAGCGCCGTGCCTCTTTCGCGGTCGGCACGGTGTAGAAGCGCATCAGTACATGCGGCAGACCCGCGGTGCCGAGCACCAGTGCCAAGCCGAGCGAGACGAAGTTCAGCTTGGAGGTCGCGCTGCCGCCGTACTGGGCGCCGGGAGCGAGCACGTCACGGGCGGCCACGCCCTTGGTCTTGGAACCGTGCACCGCGTCCTGTGCCGAGCCGAGGATGTCGGAGAAGTTGAAGCCGAACTTGGCGAACACCATCACCGTCATCAGCGCCGCGCCGGTAATGAGCAGCACCGCCTTGATGATCTGCACCCATGTGGTGCCCTTCATGCCCCCGACCAGCACATACACGATCATCAGCACGCCGACGACGGCAATGACGATGCTCTGTCCGGTCTTATCGGAGATATCGAGCAGCAGCGCGACCAGACCGCCGGCACCCGCCATCTGCGCGAGCAGATAGAACAGTGAAACCGCGAGGGTGGTCAGCGCGGCCGCGGTGCGGACCGGACCTTCTTTCAGTCGGAAGCTCAGCACATCCGCCATGGTGAATTTGCCGGTGTTCCTGAGCATTTCGGCGACCAGCAGGAGTGCGACCAGCCAGGCCACCAGGAAGCCGATCGAGTAAAGGAACCCGTCGTATCCGTATACCGCGATGGCACCCGCGATACCGAGAAAGCTGGCGGCGGAAAGGTAATCGCCCGCGATGGCGATGCCGTTCTGCGGGCCGGAGAAGCCGCGGCCGCCGGTGAAGTAGTCGGCGGCGGTGCGGTTATTGCGGCTGGCCCGGATCACCACGATCATCGTGATCGCCACGAACAGGCCGAAAATGGCGATATTCGCCGCCGGGTTGCCGACCTTCTCCGCGGCGGACAGATATTGCGTACTCACGCCTGGTCTCCCTCGAGATAGTTGCGGATCGACGCGGCGCGCGGATCGAGTTCCTTATTGGCGAACCGGACATACAGCCAGGTGATCACAAATGTCGAGACGAATTGCCCGAGGCCGAGCAGCAGGCCGAGGTTGATATTGCCGATGACCTGCGTGGCCATGAAGTCGTGCGCGTAGGCGCCGAGCAACACATAGCTCAGGTACCAGACCAGGAACAGTGCGGTCATCGGAAAGATGAATCGGCGCAACCGGCTTCGCAATTCCTGGAACTGGGGACTCGACTGGACGGCGGTGAAATCCTCCGCTGTCGGCGTGCGCCGCGGTGGCGTGCCATCTTTGTCGAGGTCGATACTGGTCATCGCAGGGTCCTAGCGTGTGACGTGAGTTGCCGTCCGCCGACCATAAGGGCACCCTTGTGCGGTATTCATGATGTGGCGGGAATCACTCTGTGAAGGCGCCGATTTGTGCGGTGAGCGGTCGGCTTGCCGCGACGAACGGTCAGCGGCTCAGCCCGATGGCGCGCTCCCGGTCCGCGCCCATGCCCAGCCGCTCCGGCGCGTGCATTCGAACGAAGACGCGCCCGACCGTGCGCGCGTCCTGACCGCGCGTCAGGACGCTGACCAGGATCATCGATACGAATGCCAGCGGTACGCTGAACGCCGCCGGATAGCCGAGTACGGCCGCGAGCCAGCCGTCCGCGAGTTCGTCGGAGATGCCGCCGGTCACCGAAACCGCCGTCGCACCGCCCGCTGCCAGACCGCCCGCGATCAGTCCGGTGGCCGCGCCCTTCGCCGTCAGACCACGCCACCAGATGCCGAGTACCAGCAGCGGGCACAGTGTCGAGGCGGCCACCGAAAAGGCAAGGGCGACAGCGCGGGACAGATCCAGTGAGACCACCATGATCGAAACAGCGAGGGGCACAGCACCGGCGAACACCGCGGCGGCCCGGAAGTCGCGAATCCGTCCGCGCAGCATATCCGTGCTGAGCACACCCGCGATGCTGACCAACAGCCCGGACGAAGTGGAAAGGAAGGCCGCGATCGCGCCCGCCGCGGCCAGTGCCGCCAGCAGTTGTCCCGGCAGCCCCGCCAGCACTGATCCGGGCAGCAGCACCACGGCGGCATCGGAGGTGCCGGTGATCAGCAACTGCGGCACGTACAGCCGCGCGAAAACCCCCAGCAAAATGGGGAAGAGGTAGAACACTCCGACCAGGCCGATCACCGCGAGTGCGGTCGTGCGCGCCGCGCGGCCGTCGGGATTCGTATAGAACCGCACCAGAACGTGCGGAAGTCCCATCGTACCCAGAAAAGTGGCGATGATCAGCGAATACACCTGGTAGGTGGGATGGGAGCCACCGAATCCGCCGCCGGGCGCCAGCCAGGCCGCGCCGTCCGGCGGCGCTCCGGCCACCACCGGGACGGTTGAGCCCGCATCCAGGGTCAGTTCGGTGCCCGCCGAAAGTTCGTGTGCGCCGGGTGTGAGCAGAACCGGACCGTCTACCGTGCGATCGTCGAGCGTTCCGGTGATCGAAACCTGTTGCGGCGCACCGACCTGCACGATGACGCCGGTGCTGACATCCACCGTGGTGCGCTCGGTGACCACCGGCGGCGCGGGGGTGCCGAGTTCACGGTCCTCGGCCAGGAAATGTCCGAGCAGCACCAGTGCCGGAATCGCCACCGCGGTCAGCTTCAGCCAGTACTGGAAGGCCTGCACCAGCGTGATCGACCGCATGCCGCCACCCGCCACATTCGCGATGATGATCGCGCCGACCGCCACCGCGCCGACCCATGTCGGCACATTCAGCAGGATGTGCAGTGTGAGACCCGCACCCTGGAACTGCGGAATGAGATAAACCCCGCAGACCAGCACCACCACGACCGCCGCCAGCCTGCGCAGCCGCAGCGAGCCGAGCCGGAACTCCGCGAAATCGGGCACCGTGTATGCGCCCGACCGGCGCAGCGGCGCGGCGACGAACAGCAGTAGGCCGAGATATCCGGCGGTGAACCCGACCGGATACCAGAGCGCGTCCGCGCCGTATTTCGCGATCAGTCCCGCGACCCCGAGAAATGACGCCGCCGAGAGGTATTCGCCGGAGATCGCCGCGGCATTCCACCGCGGCCCGACGCTGCGTGAGGCGACCAGGAAGTCGGAAGTGGTGCGCGCCAACCGGACACCGTAGACGCCGATCGCGACCGTCGCGAGCGCGGCGAACAGTAGCGCGAGCACCGTGAGCGCTGGGGCCGTGTTCACGGCATGCCCCGATCTTTTCCGGCATCGGTTCGGCAGCGCTGGTGCACGGCGGGCCGTGATGCGGCGATATGGGCGCTGTTGTCGCCGCCGACCGCGTTCCGACTTGTCGTGGCGGGTGGACCCGCTGCCGAGCGGTGGTGGGCGAGCTGTGTCGCGGTGCCGGACATCTGTCAGTCCTCGGCCAATTCCAGAAAATACTGCTCATTGCGTTCGGCGAGGCGGACATACAGCCGGCCCACGCCGTACAGCACCGGATACACCGCGACACCGAGCAGCAACCACGGCAGCCGTACCCCGAGCAGAACGAACGATCCTACCGATCCGAGCCGGAAAAGCATCGGGAGCGAACACAATACGAGCACCATGACCAGCCCGACCCGCACCGCCAACCCCAACTGTGCCCGAATCAGCCCGCCGATCAGTGCCTCGCCGATCTCGGTCTGCTCGACCACCTCCGTGCGGGTGCGCGCGCGTCGCGCACCGCGGCGTTCGGCGAGCACGACGCGCTGTCTGGTCGGACGCTGCGGAGTGGTCACGGATTCGTCCACTGCTGTCGTGGCCCGTGCACCAGCCGTTGCTTCAGCTCGCGCACCTGCCGACGGCTGACCGGCAACTCCACGGCCGCGGCAGTGCCGTCGGCCCGCAGCCGCACCACCGTTCCGGTGCCGACCGTGCGCAGACCGGTCACCAACCGCAGCGCCACCAGATAGGACCGGTGCACCCGCAGGAATCCGGCGTTCTCCCACCGGGATTCCAACGCCGACAACGGAATCCGCACCAGATGCGAACCGCCGCTGGTGTGCAGCCGGGCATAGTCGCCCTCCGCCTCCACCCAGCTCACACTCGACCGGTGCACCAGCGTGGTGACCCCACCCAGCTCGACCGGAATCACCTCATTCGGGTCGGTGCGCGGGGCCGCGACGGCCGGGGCCGGTGTGGTGCGTGCCGTGACGATCCGCCGCACCGCCTCAGCCAACCGCGCCTCTCGCAGCGGTTTGAGCAGATAGTCGACGGCACCCAGATCGAAGGCCGCGATCGCCTGGTCATCGTGGGCCGTCACGAACACCACCGCGGGCGGGTTGGCGAACTCGGACAGGATGCCCCCCAATTCCATGCCGTCCAGTCCGGGCATATTGATATCGAGGAATACCGCGTCGATCGGGTGTGCTCGCATCAGCCGCAATGCGCTGGTCGCATCGCCAGCGTTGTGGATTTCACCAACCCCCGGCTGCGCGCGCAACAAATACACCAGCTCGTCCAGAGCGGGCTTCTCGTCGTCCACGGCGAGCACGCGCAGTGCGGCGGCGGACTGGTCGGTGGTCCGGGGCACCAGAGAAACGTAGCGTGGATGGCCCCTGTCCCACAGGGCCGGGGAGGAAACGCGTCAACGACGCGCCGAGCGTGGTTGTGACGGGAACTCGCTCCGTCTACCGTGTGGCGACGGGTTGCCGGGGCAGCCCCTCGACCGTCGGTCCGGATGCCTTCACCGGGCTGAATCGGGGGGCGACTGCACACGCCTGCTCGTCAGTGCATCCGTGCGATCACGCAGGTGTCGTGCGGAGCGGCGTGCAGGGAGAACCAGGCGTGCGTGGTCAAGCCTGGATGCCCGCGCGGAATTTGGGCACGCGCAGGCTTACTTTGGTGCCCGCGCCGGGGGCGGTCTCCACGATCAGGCCGTAGTCGTTGCCGAAGGTCGCCCGCAGCCGGTCGTCGACATTGGCCAGGCCCACATGGGCGGATTCTCCGGAACCCGCTGGGCCGGTTCCGGTTTCGATGGCATCGAGGGCGCCGGAGCGCAGCAGATCCGGATCCATCCCGATTCCGTCGTCCTCGACGCTGATCACACAGTCGGTACCCGCATCGATCGCGACGATGGTCACCGTGCCGCCGCGCGTCGCCCCGGCCAAACCGTGCCGAACCGCGTTCTCCACCAACGGTTGCAGCGCCAGGAACGGCAGTACGACGCCGAGCACTTCCGGTGCGATCTGCAACCGCACCTGCAAGGCATCACCGAACCGGGCGCGTTCCAGCGCCAGATACCGCTCGATATTGCGCAGTTCGTCGGAGAGCAATGTGAATTCGCCCGCGGCACGGAAGGAATATCGGGTGAAGTCCGCGAACTCCAGGATCAGTTCGCGCGCCCGATCGGGGTCGGTGCGTACAAAGGACGCAACGGTATTGAGTGCGTTATAGATGAAATGCGGACTGATCTGGGCCCGCAGCGCACGCACCTCGGCTCGATCGAGGCGGGCCCGCGAGGCGTCCAATTCCGCCAATTCCAGTTGCCCGCAGGCGTATCGCGCCACCTCGGCGACCGCCCCCAGCCGTCCGGGCTCCGGCTTCCCGGTGGTCACCACCCCCAAAGCCCCGGCCACCCCGCCGTTTTCGATGAGCAGTGGCTGCGCGATCAGTGTTCGCCCGGCATGTTCACTGCGACCAGGCCCAGACACCAGCACCGGCCGCTCGGTCGCCACCGCCCGTCTGGCCGCATCGGCGAACGGCTCGGCCAGATCCGAATGCGGTCCGTCCCAAGCCAGCAGCGTGCCGTCCGGATCGGCAACGCCCAACGCGTCGGCCCCGGTGAGTGTCCGCAGATGCGGTGCGGCCTCCTGGGCGGACCGATCGTTCAACCCCTGCCGCAACGGCCGCGCGGCCAGCGACGCCGTATGCAGTGCGCTGTACACCGCCCGCTCGGCCGGAGTGGTCACCACTCGCCGGGTCCGCGACCAGACCACCAGCGCGCCGACGATCAATACCGCCCCAACGACAACCGCGACACCGGCGGTCGTCATCGCGGGCTCCCCGAACGTCTCCGCCACTTCATCGCCTGATTATCGCGGCGGTCCCACCGAATCCGCGCCCAACGGTGCCGATCGGCCCAACGGCACCGGCAGAATTCGCGTCGATCGACCCAACTGCACCGTCAGAATTCGCGTCGATTGGTCCTGGAGCACTGGCAGAATTCGCGTCGATTGGTCCTGCAGCACCGTCAGAATTCGCGTCGATTGGTCCTGCAGCACTGGCAGAATTCGCGTCGATTGGTCCTGCAGCACTGGCAGAATTCGCGTCGATCGGTCCTGCAGCACCGTCAGAATCCGCGCCGATCGGTCATACAGCGCCTGCAGAATCCGCGCCCGACAGCGCCGATCGAGCTGACGGCGCCACCCGAATCCGCATCCCTTCGGGCAGGTTGCCGACTTTGGGTGCCAAGGGACCTTGCCGGATACAGTCGTGTCCATGAACGCGGGCTACTCCGGGACGCCGCTGGCGAAGAAGATCGGAATCAAATCCGGCCACCGTGTGCTGCTGCGGCATGCGCCCGCAGGCTGGCGGATTCCGGATCTACCACCGGACGTCGCGATCGCCACCGATATGCCCGAGTCCGCGGATGTCGTCCTCGCTTTCTTTCGCGAACTCGCCGACCTCGCCGACGAGGTCCCGGAACTGGCGGCTGCACTGAGGCCGGGCGCAATGCTGTGGATCGCCTGGCCGCGCAAAGCGGGCGGGCACGTCAGCGATATCGCCGAGAACGATCTGCGCGACCTGCTGCTCCCCGTCGGCGTCGTCGATGTGAAGGTGGCCGCGCTCGACAACGATTGGTCCGGTTTGAAATTCGTCTGGCGCAAGCGCGCTTGATCGAGGGCTCGCGTAGTGTCGAGCGATCCGCGGACCACCCCACTGTCGCGGAAATCGGACAGCCGCAATGCCGGGTCGCGAGACGCGCCGGTGATCTTCACCACCGACACGCCGAGCACCTGCGTCAGCGCGGCGCGGGAAGCCGAACTCGTCGGTGGGGACCCCTAGAATCGCTACACCAACCCCCGTCGAGACCTTGGGAGGAAGGACCGTCTTGGCCGCCTCGTCCGGATCGTTCGTTCACCTGCACAACCACACCGAGTACTCCATGCTCGATGGTGCGGCCAAAATCTCTCCACTCTTCGCCGAGGCGAACCGGCTGGGAATGAACGCGGTCGGGATGACCGACCACGGCAATATGTACGGGGCTTCGGAGTTCTACAACTCCGCCAAGAAGGCCGGTATCAAGCCGATCATCGGCATCGAGGCCTACATCGCACCGGGTTCCCGGTTCGACACCAAGCGCGTGCAGTGGGGTGATCCCAGCCAGAAGGGCGACGACGTCTCCGGTTCCGGCGCCTACACGCATATGACCATGGTCGCGGAGAACGCGACCGGCCTGCACAACCTGTTCAAGCTGTCCTCGCTCGCCTCGCTGGAAGGTCAGCTCGGCAAGTGGGCGCGCATGGACGAGGAGATCATCGCCGAGCACGCCGCGGGCATCATCGCCACCACCGGCTGCCCCTCGGGTGAGGTGCAGACCCGCCTGCGCCTCGGCCACGACCGCGAGGCCCTCGAGGCCGCGGCCAAATGGCAGGAGATCTTCGGACCGGACAATTTCTTCCTCGAGATCATGGACCACGGTCTGTCCATCGAGCGCCGGGTCCGCGAGGGACTGCTCGAGATCGGTAAGAAGCTCGGGATCCGGCCACTGGCGACCAACGACTGCCACTACGTCACCAAGGACGCCTCGACCAACCACGAGGCGCTGCTGTGCATCCAGACCGGTAAAACACTCAGTGACCCAACGCGTTTCAAGTTCGACGGTGACGGTTACTACCTGAAGTCCGCGGAGGAGATGCGGGCGATCTGGGATATGGAAGTGCCCGGCGCCTGCGATTCCACCCTGTTGATCGCCGAGCGGGTGCAGTCCTACGACGCGGTGTGGCAGCACCGCGACCGGATGCCGATCTTCCCGGTGCCGGAGGGCCACGACCAGGCCAGCTGGCTGCGCCGCGAGGTCGACCTCGGGCTGGCGCGCCGCTTCCCGGACGGCGCGCCCCAGGACTATCTGGACCGCGCCCAGTACGAGATCGGCGTCATCCTGGAGATGGGCTTCCCGGCCTACTTCCTCGTCGTCGGCGACCTGATCAACCACGCTCGCGAGGTCGGCATCCGCGTCGGTCCCGGCCGTGGTTCGGCGGCCGGTTCGCTGGTCGCCTACGCACTCGGCATCACCAATATCGACCCGATTCCGCACGGTCTGCTCTTCGAGCGCTTCCTCAATCCCGAGCGCGTCTCGATGCCCGATATCGATATCGACTTCGACGATCGCCGCCGCGGTGAGATGGTCCGCTACGCGAGTGAGAAGTGGGGCACCGACCGGGTCGCCCAGGTCATCACCTTCGGCACCATCAAGACCAAGGCCGCCATCAAGGACTCGGCGCGAGTGCTGTTCGGCCAGCCCGGATTCGCCATCGCCGACCAGATCACCAAGGCGCTGCCGCCGCCGATCATGGCCAAGGACATCTCGGTGTCCGGTATCACCGATCCGGAGCACGAGCGGTACAAAGAGGCCGCAGAGGTGCGCGAACTCATCGGGAGCAATCCGGATGTCGCGAAGATCTACGAAACCGCACGCGGCCTCGAGGGCCTGATCCGCAATGCGGGTGTACACGCCTGCGCGGTCATCATGTCCTGTGATCCGCTCACCGATGCGATCCCGGTCTGGAAGCGGCCCCAGGACGGTGCGCTCATCACCGGCTGGGACTATCCGTCGTGTGAGGCCATCGGCCTGTTGAAGATGGACTTCCTCGGTCTGCGCAACCTGACCGTGATCGGTGACGCACTGGAGAACATCCAGGCCAACCGTGGCGTCGACCTGGATATGGACCGGCTGCCGCTCGACGATTCGCGCACCTATGAATTGCTTTCGCGCGGTGACACTCTCGGCGTATTCCAGCTCGATGGTGGGCCCATGCGCGATCTGCTGCGGCGCATGCAGCCGACCGCGTTCGAGGACATCGTGGCCGTCGGCGCGCTGTATCGCCCCGGCCCGATGGGCATGAACGCGCACAACGACTATGCCGACCGCAAAAACGACCGGCAGGAAGTCAAGCCGATCCATCCGGAGCTGGCGGAGCCGCTCGAGGACATCCTCGGCGAGACCTACGGCCTGATCGTCTACCAAGAGCAGATCATGCACGTCGCGCAGAAAGTGGCCGGCTACTCGCTCGGTCGAGCAGATATTCTGCGCCGCGCGATGGGCAAGAAGAAGGCCGAGGTGCTGGCCGCGGAGTTCGAGGGCTTCGAGGAGGGTATGCAGGCCAACGGATATTCCAAGGCGGCCATCAAGGCGCTGTGGGACACCATCCTTCCGTTCGCCGGTTACGCGTTCAACAAATCGCACGCCGCCGCCTACGGCCTGATCTCCTACTGGACCGCATATCTCAAGGCGAACTATCCCGCCGAATATATGGCGGCCCTGCTCACCTCCGTCGGTGACGATAAAGACAAGGCCGCGGTCTACCTCTCCGATTGCCGCCGCCTCGCGATCACCGTGCTGCCGCCGGATGTCAACGAATCCGAGATGAACTTCGCCTCGGTGGGTAAGGACATCCGCTTCGGCCTCGGCGCGGTGCGCAATGTCGGCGCCAATGTCGTCACTTCGATCATCCAGGCGCGCAAGGAGAAGTCGAAGTTCACCGATTTCTCGGACTACCTGAACAAGATCGACGCCATCGCCTGCACCAAGAAGGTCACCGAATCCCTCATCAAGGCAGGCGGATTCGACTCGCTCGGACATCCGCGCAAGGGTCTGCTGCTGATCCACTCCGATGCCATCGATGCGGTGATGTCCACCAAGAAGGCCGAGGCGATCGGCCAGTTCGACCTGTTCGGCGGGCTGGACGACGGCGACGAGTCGGTGGCCTCGGTCTTCAATGTGAAGGTGCCCGAGGACGAGTGGGAGACCAAGCACAAGCTGGCGCTCGAGCGGGAAATGCTCGGCCTGTACGTGTCCGGGCATCCGCTCAACGGCGTCGAACATGTGCTTGCGGCACAGGCGGATACGGCGATTCCGGCCATTCTCGAAGGTGATATCAAGGACGGCGCCCAGGTGACCATCGGTGGCATCCTCGCCTCGGTCAACCGTCGCATCAATAAGAACGGCCTGGCCTGGGCCTCGGCGCAGATCGAGGATCTGACCGGTGGTATCGAGGTGCTGTTCTTCCCGCAGGCCTATTCGGTGTACGGCGCGGATGTGGTGGAGGACGCGGTCGTCCTGGTGAAGGCCAGGGTGTCGGTGCGCGATGACCGGATGTCCTTGATCGCCAACGATCTCGCCGTCCCCGACCTCTCTTCGATCGGTGTGGCCAAGCCGCTGGCGGTCGTCATGCCGACGCGGCTGTGCACTCCCGACAAAATCGGCGAACTCAAGCGCATCCTGTCCAGACATCCGGGCACCGCGGACGTCCATGTCCGCCATGTGGGTGCGCGCGACAATACGACGCTGTGGAAATTGGATGACAGCCTGCGGGTTTCACCGTCCTCGGCCCTGATGGGCGACCTCAAGGCGCTGCTCGGTCCAAGCTGTCTCGCGGGCTGACTTCTCGACTCGTGAGCCCGACGATGGAGCGCGGCCGCCCATCTGAATTAATCGGTCCAATATGGATCTGGCTACGGCGAGATCGCGACTCCGAGCGACAGCGCGGCGAGGAACTTGGGTCCGTCCGCATAGAACTCGTCGAACTCGCGGATCTCGAATCCGGCGCTCTCGACGGTGCCGCGAATATCGCGATCGAGATTGCAGCCGCCCGCAATCGCCTTCTCGATCGGATTCAACCGGTGCTGCCACGCCTGGACGCCCGGATCCGGCGCGAGCCCGTGTTCGACGAAATGCAGGGTTCCGCCGGGAACGAGCACCCTGCGCACCTCGGCCAGCGCGGCCGCGATATCCGGAATGGTGCACATAGTCCAGGTCGAGAGTGCGGAGTCGAAGCTGTTATCGGCGAAGGGCAGCGACTGGCCGTCGAGTCCGGCGCGTTCGATCGGCACGGTGGCTTTGGCCAGCCGCTTGTCCGCCAGGCGCCAACCGAGGTCGGCGGGTTCCACGGCGCTGATCGACTCGACGGTAGCCGGATAGAACGGGATATTCAGTCCCGATCCGAAGCCGAGCTCCATCACCCGCCCGTGCAGTCCGGCGCAGGCGCGCTCACGCTGCGGATTGTTCATCTTGGCCCCGCAGACCAGATTCACCAGCCGCGGCACGAACTGATCGTTGTAGATGCCCACGTACTCCACTCTGTCAGGGTCGGCGTGCCGCAGGCAATGGTCAGCTGCCGAAAGGGCGGGCGGTCCTGTGTCGGCGGGCCGTGCGATCGCCGACATGCGATGCTGGCTCGGTGACCTTGTTCGAGGTATGGGCCCCGCTACCGGAACGGGTGCGCATCGAGGTCGATGGCGCCCTACATCCGATGACAAGGTCTCCTGACGGTTGGTGGCGGGCAGATGTGCACGCTGTGCCGGGCACGCGCTACGGCTACCTGCTCGACGACGACCCGACCGTCCTGCCCGACCCGCGCTCGGCGCGCCAGCCCGACGGCGTGCACGGCCGCTCGGCGCTGCACGCCCTCGATCCGGCCGGGTGGACCGATGCGAACTGGACCGGCCGCCCACTGGCGGGCGCGATCATCTACGAACTGCATCTGGGCACCTTCACCCCCGAGGGCACCTTCGACGCCGCCGTCGAGCGCCTCGACCACCTCGTCGAACTCGGCGTAACCGTGGTCGAGTTGATGCCGGTCAATGCCTTCGACGGCAGCCACAACTGGGGCTACGACGGTGTACTCTGGTATGCGGTCCACGAGCCCTACGGCGGACCCGATGGTTTGCAGCGCTTCGTGAATGCCTGCCATGCAAGGGGTTTGGCGGTCGCCCTCGATGTCGTCCACAACCATCTCGGTCCCTCCGGCAACTATCTGCCCCGCTTCGCGCCCTATCTGACCGAAGGTCGCAATACCTGGGGGCAGAGCCTCAATCTGGACGGTCCGTACTCGGATCCGGTGCGCCGCTTCATAATCGACAACGCACTGCGCTGGCTGCGCGATTTCCATATCGACGCACTGCGACTCGATGCGGTGCACGCACTCGTCGACCGCACCGCCACCCACCTGCTCGCCGAACTGGCCGCCGACACCGAATCCCTTGCCGCACATGTGCGTAGGCCGCTGACATTGATCGCGGAGAGCGACCTCAACGATCCGCGGCTCATCACCCCACGCGCGGCAGGCGGCTATGGCCTGACCGGTCAATGGAACGACGACCTGCACCATGCGGTGCACACCGCGGTTTCCGGTGAACGCCAGGGCTACTACGCCGATTTCGGTTCGTTGCGCTGTCTGGCCCAGACACTGACGCGTGGGTTCTTTCACGCCGGAATGTATTCCAGCTTCCGCGGTCGCGTCCACGGCCGTCCGATCGACACCCGGCTCATCCCGGCGAGCGCGTTGCTCGCGTATACCTGCACCCATGATCAGATCGGCAATCGGGCGATCGGGGACCGTCCCAGCGCCTACCTGACCGACGGACAACTGGCGATCAAGGCCGCATTGGTGCTGTTCTCGGCATACACGCCCATGCTGTTCATGGGGGAGGAGTGGGGCGCGCGCACCCCGTTCCAGTTCTTCGCCTCGCACACCGATCCGGTGATCGCGGCCGCCACCGCCACCGGCCGCAAGGAGGAATTCGCCGAACACGGCTGGGACAGCGACGAGATTCCGGACCCGCAGGACCCCGAAACCTTCCTGCGGTCGAAGCTGAATTGGTCCGAACTCGAACATGATCGCCACATTCGGCTGCTGTCCTGTTACCGAAAGCTGATCGGTTTGCGACGCGAGCGACCCGAGATAACGGACCCGCGACTCACGCATGTATCTGTCGACTATGACGAGAATGCCCGCTGGATCGCGGTGCGCCGCGGCCCGCTGACGCTGGTGTGCAATCTCTCCGAAGAGCAGGTCACCGTGCCTATTGCTGGTCTTTCGCTGCTGTCTTGGGAACCCGCGACCGAAGGCGTCTCCGCGACGGAGATACCGGGCCACTCGTTCGTGATACTCACGGGCGCATAGCAGAACCCCAGGTCGGAACACGGTTACCGAAAACCTCCTGAACATAACTGTCCGAGACACGATATTGCCGAGTGTGACCAGCGCCATTACCTTTGGAATATGAGCAACGTGGCTTCACCCGGGGACCTAGCGAATCTCCCCGATGGGGTGGGTGGCAGCGCCGCCGCCGAATTCGCACCATTGGTACGCGCATTCGCGAAGGTCTTCGGGCGCCGTCGGGGGGCGGGCGGCGCGTTGGCCGTCCATCTGCGCGGTGAGCCGCTGGTCGATATCTGGACCGGGAGCGCGGGTGACAAACCCTGGAGCCAGGACACCGGCGCGATCATCTTCTCCGCCACCAAGGGCATCACCGCGACGGTCATCCATCGGCTGGCCGATCGGGGTCTGCTCGACTACGAAGCGCCGATGGCCGAGTTCTGGCCGGAGTTCGGCCAGAACGGCAAGGGCGAGATCACCATTCGTCAGGTGATGACGCACAGCGCGGGACTCGGTGGTCTCAACCCGATCGCGGCCGGGCTCGAGGATGTGCTCGACCACCAGCTGATGGAGCAGCGTCTCGCCGCCGCGAAACCCGATCGTCTGCTCGGCACTCCGGCCTACCACGCGCTCACCTTCGGTTGGCTGCTCGCCGGATTGGCCCGCGCCATTACCGGCCAGGGGATGGCGGAGCTGTTCCGCACCGAGGTCGCCGAACCGCTCGGCATCGATGGGCTGCACCTGGGCAAGCCGTCCGCGCAATCGTCGACCGTCTATGCGCCGTTGGCGGGATCCCAGCTGAGTCTGATCGGGAAGCCGGTCAGCACAAGGGTTCTGGGTCGCAGCTATGGTCTGCCCGGTGCGCTCGGCGCGGCCGCGCGGTGCCTGTTCCTGCCCGGATTGGAGACCATCCTGGAGGGCGAAATCCCGCCGATTCTCGATACCGAACTCGGTGCTGGCAACGGCGTCTGCACCGCCCCGGCACTGGCCACCATGTACGGCGCACTGGCCAATGGCGGCATGGTGGGCGGCGTGCAGTATCTGACGCCGCAAACCATCAAGGCGCTCAGTCGAATTCGGACCTACCGGCTCGACCGCACCTTGTTCTACGCGCCGATGCTCTGGCGGCTCGGCTATCACTCACTGCCGATGCCGGGCGCACGCGGCGGCTTCGGCCATATCGGCCTCGGCGGCTCGTTCGGCTGGGCCGAACCCCGCCTCGGCCTATCGGTCGGATTCGTCCACAATCGCCTCTCGGCCGCGCAGCTGAGCTTCGACCAGGCCGCGGCCGGTTGGCTGTTGCCGATGGTCATGACGGGTGTGCGAACGTCCCGCCGGTCCGTCACCGTGGTGGAGACCCCAGAGGCTGCGTAAACGCTTGAACCGGCCGCGCGGACAATATCGCGCGGCCGGTTCGGGGGTGAGCGCGTTTTCTAGGTGAGGTAGCGGTAAGCCGGGGAGCGGGGATCCAGTTGCTCGCACTGGATCGGCGAGTCTTCCATCCGCTCCAGCAGTGGGCCGAGCCCCTCCGGCGCACCGAGTTCGATACCGACCAGCGCTGCACCGGTTTCCCGGTTGTTGCGCTTGACGTACTCGAACAGGGTGATGTCGTCGTCGGGACCGAGCACCTCGTTGAGGAAGCGCCGCAGCGCGCCCGGCTCCTGCGGGAAATCCACCAGGAAATAGTGCTTCAGGCCGCGGTGCACCAGCGAGCGCTCGATGATCTCGCCGTAGCGCGACACATCGTTATTGCCGCCGGAGACCAGGCACACCACCGTCGAACCGGGTTCGATCGTGATTTCGGCCAGCGCCGTCGCCGACAGCGCGCCCGCGGGTTCGGCGATGATGCCCTCGTTCTGATACAGCTCGAGCATGGTGGTGCAGATCGCGCCCTCGTCGACCTGCATCATGCGGAAAGCGCCTGCACCACTTGGTGATTCGGTCGCGGTCAGCAGCGGCAGCGAGCCGTGCGAGACCACCCGGCCGCCGAATGTGGCGATCGCCGCATAGGGCAGTCGGCCGATCCGGCGCACGGCCGCGCCGTCGACGAACGGATCGATCTCCGGCAGCGTTACCGGGCCGCCCGCGACCAGAGCCGCGGTCATCGAGGCCGCGCCCGCCGGCTCCACACCGAGGATCCCGGTGCTCGGCGAGCGCTCCCGCAGGTAGGTGCCGATGCCCGCCAGGCAACCGCCGCCGCCTACCGGGATCACCACCAGGTCGGGGGTCCGACCGCCGAGTTGTTCCAGGAATTCGGGCGCGATGGTGCCCTGTCCCGCCGCGGTGCGCGGATCGTCGAACGGCGGCACCATGGTCGCGCCGGTGCGCTCGACCTCCTCGGCGGCGGCGGCCGCGGCGGCGTCGTAGGTTTCCCCCACCGCGATCAACTCGATGAACTCGCCGCCGTGCACTCGGATGCGGTCGCGCTTCTGCTTCGGTGTCGTGGTCGGCACATAGATGCGGCCCTTGATGCCCATCGCGTTGCAGGCGAAGGCCACGCCCTGGGCGTGATTGCCTGCGCTGGCCGCGACCACGCCCGCGGCTCTCTCGGAGTCGGTGAGCTGCACGATCAGGTTGTAGGCGCCGCGCAGCTTGTAGGAACGGACGGCGGTGAGGTCTTCGCGCTTGAGGTAGACCTGCGCCCCGGTCAGCGCGGACAGCCGGGGACTGTGCTGCAGCGGGGTGGGCTCGATAATGTCGGCAATTCGCTTGGCGGCGGCGTCGATCTCGTGTGCGCTCAGCGCGGGACGAGAAGTGGACTGGTCGTCGAGGAGCTCGAGCGGATTGGACACCCGAAATATGGTGCCACCCGCCGCGTCGGGCGGACGCGGCGGGTGGGCGTCGGAGAAGTGCTTCGGTCGGTTTCCCCGCCGGAGCTACCGCGGGGTCAGTACGAAAACCGGAATCTCGCGGGTCGTCTTGGTCTGGTAGTTCGCGTAATCGGGCCAGACCTCGACCGCCCGCGCCCACCACAGCGCCTTCTCCTCGCCGAGGACTTCGCGCGCGGTGTAGTCCTTGTGCACGGTGCCGTCACGCAGCTCGACATGCGGCTCGGCCTTGATGTTCCAGTACCAGACGGGATGCTTCGGCGCGCCGCCGAGCGAGGCGACGACCGCGTACTCGCCGTCGTGCTCGACCCGCATCAGTGCGGTCTTGCGCAGCAGCCCGGTCTTCGCCCCTTTGGTGGTCAGGACGATGACGGGCTTGCCCTGCAGAGTCAGTCCCTCGGTGCCGCCGGAATTCTCGATCAGCTCGGCCTGCTCACGGGCCCAATCGGATGTGCTCGGTGCGTACTCACCTGTCAATGGCATGACACCGGCAACAACGCGGCACCGGCCTCTGTTCCCGTCGAAATGTTAGGTAGCCCGAACTTCCCCATCCGAGTAGCCTGACGACATGGCAGTGGTCCCCCTTCAGGCTCGCCCCACGGCGGCGGTGGATATCGCCGGCAGCGCGTGGCCGATGTACAAACTCGAGGCGATGGCCCTCGGTCTGGTCATCTGCCTTGTCCTCGCGCTGATCACGGGGTCGCTGCAGGTCGCCGTGCTGGTCGCTGCCGGAGTCGGAACCGGCCGCTGGGTCATCGGCCGAGTAGCCGCGCGCGGCACACCTAGGCAAACGGTGCATCGTCCCTGAGCAGTTGTCCCTGAGCAGTTGTCCCTGAGCAGTTCCGCTCTCCGCGGGCCGGAACCATCGAACAGCCGGCGCGCCCACCGAGGGAGTCAAATGGCTGCCCGAGTTCATCGAGCGCAGTCGATTGGTGGCCCATAACCCCACCCACCAACGACCATTCGACTATGCCCGAGAACGGCAACCACAGCCGGTCGACTGAGCTGGAAGCTGCGGGCCTGTCCACGCGACTGCGGAAGGTAGGCCAGGTGCGGCACCAACGCATCCGCGCCAGGGACTCGCGAAGATCCCGTTCGGAGCGGGCCTTATGCGTTGAAAGACAACATTTTAATTAACATCCGCCGCAGACGCCTCGATGATTCGGGTAGTCGAGTACGCAGGATTCGACGGTAATCGGGGCGGAGGATCTACTCATGAAACGACTGGTGGTCTGCTGCGACGGCACCTGGAAGGCCGAATCCAGCAGCACGGTATCGAATATCATCAAGATCGCGCAGACGATCCGGTACGAGGCGCCGGGACCTTCGGGGGAGTCGATCCCGCAGTGGGTCAGCTACGTATCCGGGCCGGGCGCACGCGGCTTCCTGGCCGACCGCCTGATGGGTGGTGCGTTCGGACTCGGACTCGAGGCGAATCTGTCCTCTGCGTACTGGCATCTGGCACTGAACTGGCAGCCGGGGGACGAGATCTATATCTTCGGATTCAGCCGCGGTGCGTACACCGCGCGTAGCCTGGCCGGTCTGATCGGCCGCATCGGAATCATGACACCCGATGCGATGATCGAGGGAAAGTACCCGGAGGCCTTGCGGATTCATCATCAGCCCGCGCCACCGCGGACCCCGGAGAATCCGGATCCGAAGGAGCCGCAGGAGTGGATCGACTTCCGCAAGACGAACTGCTGGGACGCTCCGGCCAAGATCGACTTCATCGGGGTTTTCGATACCGTCGGCGCACTCGGCGTGCCCGGACTGACGTCGCTGCGACACCGGTTCCACGATGTGAAGCTCGGGCGCAATGTCTACTGCGCGCGGCAGGCCCTGGCACTCGATGAGCGGCGACGCAATTTCGAACCGTGCCTCTGGGATGTGCCGATCGAACCGGATGTGAAGTACTCCCACGACTACGACCGGGTGAAGCAGGTCTGGTTCGAGGGCGTGCACAGCGATGTCGGCGGCGGCTACAAGGAATGCGGACTCTCCGATATCACGCTGCGCTGGATGGTCGAACAGGCCGAGGCGGTCGGACTCGTCTTCGACCGCGAGCGGCTCGAGGGCCTGTCCCAGCGGTGCGCTGCCTCGGGTGCGAAGCATATGGAATTGCATCGCTCGCTCGGCATCGGATACCGAATCCTCAATGTGCTGCGCGCCATTCGCCAGCCGAGGAACCCGCGATTCTACTGGGATTCCTGGCGGCGGCTGTACACCGACGGGGACCGTGGCGTGCGCCTGGCCTCCACCGCGCACGACGCCACGGACTACCGACCCGCGAATCTGCGGCGCTGGTTGAAGGACAACGACGGAATGGTGCCCGAGACGCTGATCGAGAAGACCGGCACGATAACGGCCATCACACCGGAGGAGCCCTCAGCGCACGAGTAGCGCCACCGGCAGCCGGGCGAACAGCTTTTCCAATCGCGCCCGGCCCTGGAAGGTGTGGCCGGTCAGGCGGTCGGTCCAGTTGCCCTGTGGCAACTCCAAAGTGGTATCGGCCCACCCGGTTTCGGCCAGGCCGAGGCTGTGCCGGGTGGCGGCCACGATCACCTCGGGCGTTTCACCGGCCCGGCCGCGCGCGTAGGCGACCAGCCTGCTTTCCTGCTCGCCGGTGGCGAACAGCGGCAGGTAGGTGCCGCCGACGAAACAGTCCGGCCGTTCGCGGCGCAACCACAGCGCATAGGCGACGATCCACATCTTGGCCGCGCCGGTGGTATCCAGAGCCGGTGTACCGGTGAGTGATTGCAGCAGTCCGGCACGGGCCGCGAAATCCACGGGGCGGCGGTTGTCCGGATCGACGAGCGTGTCCTCCCATAGCTCGCAGCCCTGATAGATATCGGGAATTCCCGGCCCGCACAGCTGCAGCAGCTTCTGCGACAGTGAATCCGACCAGGCGTGCGGGGCGAGTTCGTGCACCAGATCACCGATCTCGGAGCCGACCGGCCCGTCGATCACCGCATCGAGCCAGCCGTGCACCTTCTTCTCGAATCCGACATCCGGTTCCTCCCAGGAAGTATGGACATCGGCCTCGCGAATCGCTTTCTCCGCGAACAGATGCAGTCGCTCGCGCAGTCCGGCCACGGACGAAGCCGGTCGGCCGTCGGCGGGCCAGACGCCGAACATGTTCTGCAGCAGGAACAACGTCGTCGCGCCGTCAGGACCCGGGGTGATCTCCTGCCAGGATTCGACGGCGCGCGCCCAGGTCTCCGCGGCCTGGGACAGCAACCCGATCCGGGCGCGCACATCCTCTCCGCGCTTGGTGTCGTGCGTCGACAGTGTGGTCATGGTGGCGGGCCAGCGTTGCGCGCGTTCGCTATTGGACAGGTGGAATTCGTTGAGCGAGTGGCCGAATCGGGCCGGATTGCCGCCCACCTCCTGCAGCGATACCAGCCGCGCCGCCTGGTAGAACATGGTGTCTTCGACGGCCTTCGCGGTGATCGCACCGCAGACCTGGCTGAATCGAACGGCCGCCTCGCCGTCGGACGCCAGCGCCGCCACCAGCACGCTCAGCGGCACCGTCAGTTCGCCATTGCGCTTCTCCACCTCGGCGACCACCGCGCCGGTCATACCGGCCAGCGGCGCGTAGTCCACCCGGTAGACCGGCATGAAGGCCAGCACCTCGATGGTGGCATTGGTCAATGCCATGGTGTCGAAGCTTTCGGCATGCGCGTCGCGCTTGATCGCGGCGACCAGGCGCCGGATCTCCGGGGCCAGGATGTTCTCCGCCACCGCGCGTTTGATGCGGTGTTCGGTTTCGCCGATCCAGGCGCGGTCGCTGCCGTGCCCGGCGACTTTGCGCGACAGTTCGGTCAGCGCCTGTTCGCCGTCGGGGTCGATCAGTACGCCGCCGTAGTCGGACAGGGCATCGTAGCCGGTGGTGCCGTCGACCGGCAGCGTCTTGTCCAGTGGTTCGCGGTTGGCCAGGATCTTTTCCACGAGTAGTAGCCGGTGCGGGCCGATGAGCCGACGCAGCTTCGTCAGGTACGCGGTGGGATAGGACAATCCGTCCGGATGGTCGACCCGGACGCCGTCGATCAGATCGTGTTCGCACCATGCGGCCAGTTCGCGGTGGGTGATCTCGAAGACCTCAGGATCCTCTTGGCGCACCGCGGCTAGGCTGCCGACCGCGAAGAACCGCCGGTAGGTGCACAACCCGGCCTTCCAGCTGACCAGCCGGTAGTGCTGTTTGTCGTGGATGCGCAGCGCATTGTCGCCGTCGGTGCCCGCCGCGATGGGGAAGCGCAGATCGTGCAGTGCCAGCATCGGTTCCGAACCGGTCCGGTCCACCGTCAGTGCGGCCGGATCGTTTTCGCTCTGCAGCACCGGCAGCGCCAGCCGGCCGCCCGCGCCATTGCCGGCGCTCCAGTCGATATCGAAGAAATGCGAGAACTGGGATTCGCGGCCGTTGCGCAGCACATCCCACCACCACGGGTTCTGCCGGGGATCGGCCACGCCGACGTGGTTGGGCACCAGATCGACGATCAAACCCATACCGCGACTGCGCACTTCGTCCGCGAGTGCCTTGAGTCCGGCCGGCCCGCCGAGGGCCGCCGAAACCGTGGTGGGATCGGTGACGTCGTACCCGTGCGTCGAACCGACCGTCGCGGTGAGGATCGGCGACAGGTACAGATGTGAAATACCCAGCTGCTGTAGGTATTCCGCGATCGCGCGGGCATCGGTGAAGGTCAACACGTCGGGGCGCAGCTGGAGTCGGTAGGTGCTGCGGACCGTCGTCTGCCGGGCCGGGGTGCGGCCACGGGAGATGGGGTCGGTGTGGTGGGTCTGCATATCGGACTCGGGCGTCTCGGTCATCGGCGGTTTCGGTTATGCGGGGCAGTGGAGGACGAGCAGACAGCGGGCCGGGACGGCGACGGTGCTCGCCGCCGGATAGGTGGCATCGGCGCGGCCGTCGGGCACCGAACAATTCAGTGCGACAGTCCATTCGGCACCGTAATCCGGATCGGGCAGTACGAAGTCGAGACCGCTGTCGTGGGCGTTGAAGCACAGCAGGAACGAATCGTCGGTGATGCGCTCGCCGCGCGGGCCGGGTTCGTTGATGCCGAGGCCGTTGAGATAGACCGTCAGCGATTTGCCGAAACCGCTGTCCCAATCGGCGGGTGTCATCTCCTCACCCGCCGGGGTGAGCCAGGCGATGTCGCGGGCGTGCTCTTTCGAGCGGATCGGCCGGCCCGCGAGGAAGCGGCGGCGCCGGAATATCGGATGCGCTGTGCGCAGTGCGATCACCCGCTTGGTGAATTCGAAAAGGTCCGAATTCGTCTGCATCAGCGACCAATCCATCCAGGCCAGCGGTGAATCCTGGCAGTACACATTGTTGTTGCCCTGCTGTGTGCGGCCCATCTCGTCGCCATGGGCGAGCATCGGGGTGCCCTGACTGAGCACCAGCGTGGCCAGCAGATTGCGACTCTGCCTGGCGCGCACCGCGAGAATCTCCGGATCGTCGCTGGGACCCTCCACCCCGCAGTTCCACGAGCGGTTGTAGCTCTCGCCGTCGCGATTGCCCTCACCATTGGCCGCGTTGTGTTTCTCGTTGTAGGACACCAGATCCCGCAGCGTGAAGCCGTCGTGTGCGGTGATGAAGTTGATGCTCGCGCTCGGCCTGCGCCCGGTGGCCTCGTACAGATCCGAGGATCCGGTGAGCCGGGAGGCGAATTCGCCGAGGGTGGCGGGTTCACCGCGCCAGTAGTCGCGGACGGTGTCGCGGTACTTGCCGTTCCATTCGGTCCACTGGCCGGGGAAATTGCCGACCTGGTAGCCGCCCTCGCCGACGTCCCAGGGCTCCGCGATGAGCTTCACCTGGCTGACTACCGGATCCTGTTGCACCAGATCGAAGAAGGTCGAGAGCCGGTCCACATCGTGCAGTTCGCGGGCCAGCGTGGCGGCGAGATCGAAGCGGAAGCCGTCGACGTGCATATCCAGGATCCAGTAGCGCAGTGAGTCCATGATCAGCTGCAGCGTATGTGGGTGGCGCACGTTCAGGCTGTTACCGGTGCCGGTGTAGTCCATGTAGTGCGACGGGTCCTCGTCGACCAGGCGATAGTAGGCCGCATTGTCGATCCCGCGGAAGGCCAGGGTCGGCCCGAGATGATTGCCCTCGCCGGTGTGGTTGTAGACGACATCGAGGATCACCTCGATGCCCTCGGCATGCAGTGCGCGCACCATGGCCTTGAATTCGGTGACCGCCGCACCGCCGCGCGGGCTGGCCGCGTATTCGTTGTGCGGGGCTAGGTAGCCGAAGCTGTTGTAACCCCAGTAGTTTCGCAGGCCCTGATCCAAAAGGACGCGGTCGTGCAGGAATTGGTGCACGGGCATCAGCTCGATCGCGGTGACGCCGAGTTCCTTCAGATGTTCCACGATCGCCGGATGTGCGATACCGGCGTAGGTGCCGCGCAATTCCTCTGGAATGTCGGTGTGCGTCATCGTCATGCCCTTGACGTGCGCCTCGTAGATGACCGTCTCGTGGTAGGGCCGATTCGGTGGACGGTCGGCGCCCCAGTCGAAGAACGGGTTGATCACCACGCCGGTCATAGTGTGTCCCAGCGAATCCTCGCCGTAGGTGTAGAGCGAGGAGTCGTTGTCGAATTCGCCGTCGAACGCCTTGCCGTAGGGATCGAGCAGCAATTTGCTTGGATCACAGCGCAATCCGTGCTCGGGATCGTAGGGCCCGTGCACCCGGAAGCCGTAGCGCCGGCCGGGTCCGATGGTCGGGAGATAGGCGTGCCAGACGTAGGTGTCGACCTCTTCCAGCGGCACTCTGGTTTCGGTGCCGTCCCTGGCGATCAGGCACAGATCGACCGCGTCGGCAACCTCGGAGAACACCGAGAAATTGGTGCCTGCGCCGTCGTAGGTCGCGCCCAGTGGGTAGGCGGTGCCGGGCCAGACACCTAAGGGTGTCACCTCACCGGGCGCTGCGTCGGGCTGAGCCATGTCAACGACACTAGCGTCAGCCGGAAGGCGCTCCGTGCGGGTGGTTGCGGCCGGGGCGAGTCAGTCCTGGTCGGGGCCGGTTTCGAGCCAGCGCCGTCGGTAGCCGATCCGGGTGGACAGCCGGGCGAGTCCGCCGAATACCCCATGCTGCAGCCGGACCGGGATGCCCGCGAGATGGCCGTCCTGGTAATTCCACAGCAATGCGGGCGCCAACGGGTCGCGGCATCCGGGAGCGGACGGTGGTCTTGTGTGCGGCGTCGAGATCGTGCCAGAGCTGGAACATCTCGAGGGCTGGCTGAGCCGCGACAATCGCTGAGCCGCGTACACGAGGCGCTGAGCGACTGAGTTTCACTGCCGCGCGGGCAGCGTCAGTCGCCACGTCTGGCCGACCAGGTCGTGGCCGAAGCTGTGGTGCGGATTCGATGCGACGAGTTCGAAACCCGCGCGCCGATAGATATGCCGCGCGGAGGTCAGGATGTCGTTGGTCCACAGCACCATGTCGCGGTAGCCGACCTCGGTGGCGAATCGCACGCAGCGCTCGACCAGTGCGGAGCCGACGCCGAGGCCGCGCGCGGTCGGCTCGACCAGCAATAGCCGCAGTCGGGCCGTGGTCTCGTTCTCCGCGACACAGAAAACACAGCCCACCGGCTCGCCGTCGTATTCGGCGATCCAGGCCTGTTCGCGATGCTCGTCGTGGTCGTCCAGATAGTCCGCGACAATGCGGACCACGAGCGTTTCGTAGCTGGCGTCCCATCCGTATTCGGCGGTGTAGAGCGCGGCATTGCGCTGGATGACCCAGCCGTAGTCGCCGGGTTTCGGCGCGCGGAGCACCAATTCGCCGAGGCCTGGTCCGTCGAGAATGCGCTGGATGGTGCGCATGGAGGTGATCAGTCGCGCGCGCTCGGCCGGTTTGTGCGCATTGAGGAGGTGGCCGACTTCGGCGCTCGAGCGCTGATTGAGCACGGCGAAGATCTCCCTGCCGCGGTCGGTCAGCCGAACCTCTTGGCGTCGCCCATCGCTTTCGGAGCGATTGCGCTGGACCAGTCCGTCCTTTTCGAAGCGAGCCAGGATGCGGCTCAGATAGCCGGGGTCCAGGTCGAGTGTGCGGCGCAGCGTGACGGCCTCGCTCGCGCCGGAGTTGGCCAGTTCGAACATGATTCGCGCTTCGGTGAGTGAATATTCGCTGTCCAGCAGGCCCTCGCGCAGCACACCGATGACTCGGGTGTAACGGCGGTTGAATTCGCGCACAGCGTCGATATCGGTGGCGGCAACGGTGGTCACGGCGGCTCCTATTCTTTGACTGAGTCAAAGAATACGTCGGAACGGTCGTGTCGGTGTGGAATTCGACGGGGGATCGTGTGCGCCCAGCTCGAGTGGTAACTTGAACACCGTTCAAGCCCATCTGGGCTGTCACGCGACCGCGAGGAATCCTGTGGCATGAGTTCACCCACCCCGTCGGCTCCGCCGGCTGCCACCCCCCTGACCCCGCACGAGATCACCGCCGTCGACGCCGAACATGTCTGGCATCCCTACGGCGGCTTTCCCGCGACGACCGAACCGCTGGTCGTTTCCGGTGCTTCCGGAACCCGGCTCACCCTCGCCGACGGTCGGGAATTGGTCGACGGGATGAGTTCGTGGTGGGCGGCCATCCACGGTTATCGGCATCCGGTACTGGACGCCGCGCTGGTGGCGCAGTCGCAGCGGATGAGTCATGTGATGTTCGGCGGGCTCACCCATGAACCGGCGGCTCGGCTTGCCGCATTGCTCGTCGAATTGACGCCCGGCGGTCTGGACAAGGTATTCCTGTGCGACTCCGGTTCGGTATCGGTCGAGGTCGCGGTGAAGATGTGCCTGCAGTATTGGCGCGCGGCGGGTAAGCCGGGAAAGCGGCGGCTGCTCACCTGGCGCGGCGGGTATCACGGCGATACCTTCACGCCGATGAGCGTGTGCGATCCGCAGGGTGGCATGCACGCGCTGTGGACCGATGTGCTCGCCGAGCAGATCTTCGCACCGGCGCCGCCGCGTGAGTATTCGACCGAGTACGTGGCCGAGTTCGAGCGGTTGCTGGCCGCGCATGCGGCGGAACTCGCGGCCGTCATCGTGGAGCCGGTCGTGCAGGGCGCGGGCGGGATGCGCTGGCACGATCCGCGGTATCTGACCGATCTGCGGCGCCTGAGCGACGAGTACGGGGTGCTACTGGTCTTCGACGAGATCGCGACCGGATTCGGGCGCACCGGAGCGCTTTTCGCGGCCGATCACGTCGGGGTGAGCCCGGATGTCATGTGTGTCGGCAAGTCGCTCACCGGCGGGTATCTGACCTTGGCCGCCGCGCTCTGCACCTCCCGGATCGCGGAAACCATCAGCGCCGAGCACGGCGGGCTCATGCACGGTCCGACCTTCATGGGTAATCCGCTGGCCTGTGCGGTCGCGGTGGCCTCGATCGAGCTACTGCTGCAACGGGATTGGCGCGCCGAGGTGACCCGTATCGAATCGGAGCTGAATGCCGGTCTGGCCCCGGCGCGTTCGCTACCCGGGGTGTCGGATGTGCGGGTGCTGGGGGCGATCGGCGTCGTGCAACTCGATCATCCGGTGGATATGCGCAAGGCCACCCACGCCGCCGTCGAAGCCGGCGTCTGGCTGCGCCCTTTCCGCGATCTGATCTACACCATGCCGCCCTTCATCAGTACGACCGAGGACATCGAAAGCATCACCGCCGGTATGGTCGCCGCCGCCCAGGCCTGACATGTCAGGCGCGCCTGCGGGCGTCGGGCGCGGTTTCGGCGTTCTCGGGACGGTCTGTGTCGGAGACGATCTCCCAGACCCGGAAGACGCAGTGGTAGTCGTCGGCCCAGCCGGAGGCGATCAACAGATAGGTGTCGCCGTCGCGCAGCAGGACACGGCGTCCCGGAAGTCTCGGATGCTGCGGAGTGAAAGTGGGCACGAGCGAGTGCAATTTGGCCAAGGCCTGCTCGCGCGTGCCGATTACCTCCGCCAGAACCCGCGGCGACCAACGCTTGTGCTCGCCGGAACCTGTTGTCTCTTCGACGACTATCGCCCACCGTGGCACTCGGCCCTACTCCCTCTGGCGAAATGCCGCGCCACCGTCGGTCGGTGGCGACCTTCAACGATTGGCTCCAACGGTACCAGCACCAGACCCTGCCCATGCGGCTTGAACGGTGTTCAAGTACGCTGCGGAGCTGTGACTACCGATCCGTTGGGCTGGCTCGACGAACGCGCCGCCGAGCGCGTGCGCGTCGGGCTGCGCCGTGAGCTGCGACCCCGTGCGGCACAGTCGCCGTCGATCGACCTCGCCTCCAATGACTACCTCGGGCTGGTACGTCATCCAGAGGTCGTCGAGGGCGCGATCGAGGCCGTGCGACGCTGGGGCACCGGGTCCACCGGATCTCGGCTCGTCACCGGCACCACCGCCGAACACGAGCAGCTCGAGACCGAACTCGCCGAATTCGTCGGTGCCGAGGCCGGTTTGGTCTTCGCCTCCGGCTACGCCGCCAATCTCGGAGTGGTGACCGCACTCGCCGGGCGGGGCGCGCTGGTCGTCTCCGATGCGGCTAGCCACGCTTCGCTGGTCGATGCCTGTCGGCTCTCGCGTTCGCGCGTGGAGATCGCCGCGCATCGTGATGTCGAGGCGGTCGAGCGGTTGCTGGCCGAGCGGAGTGAGGAACGGGCACTGGTACTTACCGATTCGGTATTCAGCGCCGACGGCGATATGGCCCCGCTGGCCGAGCTGCACCGGGTTACCCGGGCGAATGGCGCGGTATTGATCGTGGATGAGGCGCATGGGCTCGGTGTGCGCGGCGTGGGTGGGCGCGGGCTGGTGCACGAGGTCGGCTCGGCCGGGGAACCGGATCTCGTCGTCACCGCCACGCTGTCGAAAGCCCTTGCCGCGCAGGGCGGTGTGGTACTGGCCAGCGAGCGGGTGCGTGCGCATCTGATCGATGCGGCGCGCACGTTCATCTTCGATACCGGACTCGCACCCGCCGCGGTCGGTGCGGCCAGGGCGGCGCTGCGGTTGTTGCGTCGAGAACCCGAGATGGCGGGTCGGGTGTTGGAGCGGGCCGCCGATATCGCACGCATTGCCGGTGTGGCGAAACCGGATTCGGCGGTTGTCTCGGTGGTGCTCGGCGAGGCGCAGGTCGCGTATGACGCCGCGCAGGCGTGCCGCGCACTGGGACTCGATGTCGGATGCTTCCGTCCGCCGACCGTGCCCGAGGGGACATCGCGACTGCGGCTCACCGCACGGGCGAATCTGACTCCTGGCGAACTCGACACCATCGCAACGGTCCTCGGCGAGGTGCTGGCGCAGGCCCGTGGATTGGTGACGGCATGAGCCAACGAAGTGAGCGAATCATCGACACAGCGCGCCTCGCGCATGGCGTCGCCGAGCGTCGGCGAGGCGAGCCATGAGCGTGCTGTTCGTCACCGGTACCTCGACGGAGGTCGGCAAGACCGTGGTGACCGCCGCGCTCGCCGCGGCCGCGCTGGCCGCCGGTCGGTCGGTGGCGGTGTGCAAACCGGCCCAAACCGGTGTGGCGCCGGGGGAACCCGGCGATCTAGCCGAGGTCGAACGCCTCACCGGTGTTACGAGAACGGTCGAGATCGCCCGGTATCCAGATCCGCTGGCTCCGGATACCGCCGCGCGGCGGTGCGGGCAGCCGCTGCTGACGTTGAGTGAAACCGCCACCGCCATCGACTCACTCGCCGATGCCGATCTGACGCTGGTCGAAGGCGCAGGCGGATTGCTGGTCCGCCTCGGCGAATTCACCCTGCTCGAGCTGGCGCAAAAGCTCGACGCTCCAGTGCTCGTTGTCGCGGCGGCCGGGCTCGGGACTCTCAACCACAGCGAATTGACCACGCGTGCACTGTCATCCGCCGGTGTCCGCTGTGCCGGGCTGGTTATCGGCTCCTGGCCGGACGAGCCGGGGTTGGCGGACGAGTGCAATCGTACTGATCTACCTCGGGTTACCGGAGTCGAGTTGGTCGGCGCGGTGCCTGCGGGTGCGGGTGGGTGGGATCGCGAGCGGTTCTCTGCCGCCGCACCCGGTTGGTTCACTCCCGGTTGGGCGAACTGACCCGAATCGGGCCCAGTAGTCGGCGAACATTTCCGCCGCCGACTCGGTGATCGTCACGCGCACTCGCCTGGCAGCACTCGCGAACCGTACCTACAGTGGAGAAGATGTCGCCGTTGGACGATCGGCACCCGTCCACCGTCTCGGACTGGGACGACGCGCGACGGAGGGCCCGGCTTCGGGACACTCGTCTCGGGCACGGGTGGCAGACGTTGCGCCGTACCAGGTTGGCGCTGCTGCGGGTCGCCTTGATATTGCTCGCTGGGCTCATCGTGTTCGCCCAGTACTGGGTGCACGACGTCACCCCGGAACGCGATCGTCTCGCGCGCACCGAACCCGCCGTCCTGCCGATCGCAACCCCCGCGCACGATCGCGACTGGGACACGGTCGTCGTCGATATGGTCGGTCTCGGTGGACTCAATGCCAGCAATACCGCGGCCGCGCTGCCCGCCCTCAGCGATATGGGAGTGGTATGGGCCATCAAATACGACAATCAAGGTATCGACACCAAGGTGATCGCGGATCTGATCATCCGCGCCGCCCAGATGTCGGGGCTGAAGAACGTTGTGCTGGTCGGACACAGTATGGGCGGGGTCATCGCGCTCGAGGTCGCGCGGCATATCCATCTCGACAGCGACCTGCGCCTGGCGGGAGTGATGCTGGACTGCACGCCGGTGGATTTGAATGCGGTGCGTCCGGAGAGTCGCGGTGCGGGCGAGGATATGGTGCGCTGGATGGGCTGGCTGCCGGGGGCGCGGGAAAGCCGTACCCTGCGGCTGGCGGTCGAAACCTACGCGCGCCGTGACCGATTCGTCGATCGCGGGGCCAACGGGTTGCCCGGGGTCCGGCTCGAGCCATTGCGCGATGTCGTCGAAGAAGTGTTGCGCGAGAAGGTCTTCTCCAAAGACGTGGCGAGCAACGGCCTGATCGAGACACAGTTCCTGGCGATCGTGGCGGGCGGTGCGATCAATGATCTGCGCGCGCTGTCCCGGCCCGCCGACGGCAAACCACGCCCGGCCATCGTCTTCATCCGCCCGCGCAATCCGGATAATGACCGGGTGGTGGATGTCGAGTACTCCCATCAGGTACTCATCGAGCGGGCCGGTGGCGTCGAGGGCTCGCTATTGGTCGTCATGCCGCGAAATACCGGGCACGCCAATCCGATGCAGCGTCCCGAGGAGTACAACCGAATCATCGATCAGCAGATCCTGCCGTTCATCGAGCGATATCAGGAACAGGTGCGCGCGACGACTTCCGCGGCGGCGCCGCGCTGAGGGGGATGGCAGCCGGCGGGGTGGGTGAACACAGTCGGCATCGGGCGCTGCGTTGGAATCAGGCTAAGGCAAACCGTATGCGTGCCGGTTTCGTCTTGATTGAATCACCGCATGTTCCGACCACGTACGTTCCTGACCGGCCCGCGCGGCCGCGCTATCGCCGCCTTGCTCGCTGCGGTGACCGTTGCGAGCTTGGGTGTGACCGGCTGCGCGAGCGACGACAAGCCGGTCGGTAAAACCGACGCTCCGCTGCCCACCGAAATCCCCGCGGGCACAAAGCTCGTGCTCGCCGATCAACAAGAGCGGTTCAAGTCGGTCCTCCAGTTCTCCGGCGAGCTCGACAAGCTGCCGTTCACGGTGGAGTTCGCCAATTTCATCGGTGGACCGGCCATCCTGGAGGCATTCCGGGCCGGCGCCGCCGATGTCGCGATCGTCGGCGATGTCCCGCCGATCCATGCACAGGTCGCCGGTCAGGATGTGCCGATCGTCGCGGCTTACCAATCCGATCCCAACGCACTGAAACTCGCGGTGGCGCCGGGCAAGACGGCCACCACGCTCGCCGACCTGAAGGGCAAGAAGATCGCCTACGCGGAGGGCACCGCCCAGCAGGCCGCAGTACTGCGGGCGATTGCCAAGGCCGGGCTGAAACCCACTGATGTGCAACTGGTCCGGCTGCAGCTCGCGGAATTCCTCGACGCGGTACGCACCGGCCAGGTCGATATCGCGCCGCTGGCCGAACCGAACGTCACCCGGCTGTTGCGTACCCCGGGCGCCTCGCTGATCCCGGATTCGGAGACCACCGGCATCTACGGCGGTGTCGGCTACCTGTACGCGCGCCGTGCCGCAGTGACCGATCCGGCCAAGGCAGCGGCGACTCGGGCGGTGGTCGCCGCCTATATTCGCGCCTACCAGTGGGTCAATACCCACCAGGAGGAGTGGGCGCGCAAGTACTACGTCGAGAACCAGAAGGTCAGCGCCGATGATGCCAAACGCATCGTCGACTCGTCCGGCACCTACACCTTCCCGCATCTGGATCAGCAGCTCATCGATCGCCAGCAGGGCACCATCGACGCGATCGACAACGCGGGCGAACTGCCCAAGAAGGTCCGCGCAGCGGACGATTTCGATCTGCGCTTCGACGCCGTCATCACCCAGGCCGTCTCCGAGAGCGGCGCCGCATTCGAACCGAAGGCGAAATAGCAATGGCTACCTTGGATGCCGGTGTACTCGGCCGGCTCGGACGAAGTTCACACACCGCCGCGGCGCCGGTTCTCGCCCGCCGCAAGCCGACTCGGCCCCGACTCGGCCCCGGCCGCCCGATTCCGTTCGGCATCGCCATCGGACCCGTGTTGCTGATCGCGGCATGGGTGATCGGATCCGCCTCGGGCGCACTGGATGAGCAGACACTGCCCGCGCCGTGGACGGTCGCCGAGACCGCACGCGATCTGCTCGCCGACGGCAGGCTGCAGTCGAACCTGCTGACCTCGCTGAAGCGCGCGGCCTGGGGCCTCGGCCTCGGCGTGGTGATCGGTGTGGTGCTCGCGTTGATCGCCGGATTGAGCCGCGTCGGTGAAGCCCTGCTGGACGGGCCGATTCAGATCAAACGCTCGATTCCGACGCTGGCGCTGATCCCGCTGTTCATCGTGTGGTTCGGCATCGGTGAGGACATGAAGCTCATCGTCATCACGACCAGTGTGGCGATTCCGATCTACATCAATACCCACGCGCAACTGCGCGGCGTCGACAGCCGGTATGTGGAATTGGCCGCAACGGTGGGTCTTTCGCGATGGGGATTCATCCGCCGGATCGCATTGCCCGCTTCGCTGCCCGGATTCTTCACCGGACTGCGGCTGGCGGTAACCATTTCCTGGCTGGCCCTGGTCGTGGTCGAACAGGTGAATGCCACCAGCGGCATCGGCTATCTGATGACGCAGGCGCGTACCTATGGCCAGATCGACGTCATCGTGGTCGGCCTGGTGATCTACGGCCTGCTCGGATTGTTCGGCGATCTCGCCGTGCGCGCGACAGAACGGAGGGCGCTGTCATGGCGGCAGACGATCGCGGACTGAATGTGGTCCGAACCCGCGGTCTGCGCAGGGGTTTCGGCGACCGCGTCGTGTTGCACGGTATCGATCTCGATATTGCGCGTGGCGAATTCGTCGCACTGCTCGGGCGCAGCGGTTCGGGTAAGAGCACCTTGCTGCGCGCGCTGGCCGAGTTGGATCGCGACGTCCTCGGCTCGGGTGAGTTGCGGGTGCCGACCGAACGTGCGGTCGTGTTCCAGGACTCGCGGCTGCTGCCGTGGAATCGGGTTCTGGACAATGTGACTCTCGGCTTGAAGAGTGCCGATGCCGCCGAGCGCGGTCGCACCGCGCTGGCCGAAGTCGGCCTCGCCGGGCGGGAAAAGGCCTGGCCCAAGGAGCTTTCCGGAGGTGAGCAACAGCGCGTCGCCTTGGCGCGCTCCCTGGTCCGGGAACCGGAGCTGCTGCTTGCCGATGAGCCCTTCGGTGCGCTGGATGCGCTTACCCGCATCAAAATGCATGTGCTGCTGCAGGATCTGTGCGCCAGGCACAAGCCGGCCGTCTTGCTGGTGACCCACGATGTCGATGAAGCGGTGCTGCTCGCCGACCGCGTACTCGTCCTCGACGACGGACGCATCGCCGTCGACCAGCGCATCGATCTGGAACGTCCACGCCGCCACCTCGATCCGGACTTCAATCGCCTGCGCGAGCTGCTGCTCGCCAGCCTCGGCGTCGATGCCGCGGTCCTGCACGATGAGAAGAAGGCCTCATGACCCGCCAACTCAGCCTCAATGCGTTCATCTACCCTTCCGGACATCACGAGGCGGCCTGGCGGCATCCGCAGAGCCGACCCGACCGGATCTACGATGTCGCCTATTACCAGGAGATCGGCCGCACGGCCGAAGCCGCGAAACTCGACGCGGTGTTCTTCGCCGACGGGCCCGCGCTGCGCACCAATGTCAAGCACAATGCGGCCTCTGGTCTGGAACCGATCACCCTGCTGACCGCGATCGCGACGGCCACAACCCATCTCGGTCTGATCGCCACCGCGTCCACCACCTACTACGAGCCCTACAACCTGGCCAGGCTGTTCTCCACGCTCGATCACATCTCCGGTGGCCGGGCGGGCTGGAATATCGTCACTACCGGAACCGATCTCGCCGCGGCGAATTTCGGGCTCGACAAACATCCCGATCACGCGACGCGATACGCGCGGGCGCGAGAATTCGTCGATGCGGTCGTCGCGCTGTGGGACAGCTGGGAGGACGACGCCATCCTGCTGGACCAGGAGGCGGGCATCTACGCCGATCCGGACAAGATTCACCCGATCGACTTCGTCGGCGAATACCTCAGCGTACGAGGACCGTTCAACGCGCCGCGCACCCCGCAGGGACATCCGGTGCTCGTACAGGCCGGTGCGTCGAATGACGGCCGGGCCTTCGCGGGCCAGTACGCCGAGGCGATCTTCACCGCACACCAGCGGCTCGAGGATGCGCAGGCGTTCTATGCCGATATCAAGGCCAAGGCCGCCGAATTCGGCCGGGACGCCGAGCAGATCAAGATCCTGCCCGGTATCAGCCCGTTCATCGGCGATACCGAGGCGGCGGCCGAACAGTTGGAGCGGGAGTTCAACGAGCTCACGGTGCCCGAATACGGGCTGAAGCAGTTGGAGGGCATCGCCGGGGAGAGCTTGCGGAACCTGCCGCTGGATGAACCGGTGCCGCTCGAATTGTTCAGCGATGCGGGCGATGTCACCGACAACGAGCGCAGCCGTCGGCAGGTAGTCGCCGGAATCGTGCAGCGGGAGCGGCCCACCCTGCGCGGGCTGCTGCATCGCCTTGCCGGTGCGAGGGGACATCGAGTCTTCGCCGGCACGCCGGAGCAGGTCGCGGACACCATCGAGGAATGGTTCCGCAATGGCGCCGCCGACGGTTTCAATGTGATGCCGCCCTACTACCCGGGTGGTCTGGAGGTCTTCGCCGAGCAGGTCGTCCCGATCCTGCAGCGGCGCGGCCTGTTCCGCACCGAATACACCGGAACGACACTGCGCGACCACTTCGGTCTGCCGCGACCCGAGAGCCGGCATGCCCGGCGACCGGCGCTCGCGCGGTGAGCGACTGTATCGGTCCGCATCGAGCCCGGCGCGATGATCGGCGTCGTCGGCCCAGGCTCCGGCAGGAAAACGCTGCCAGCCGGGGTCCGGCGGCCGTTGCGGAAGCCGGTCGACCGTGGCGGGTGCGGCGTGAACTTTCGGAGTAAGCGACCTGGCCATTGTCGCCGGGCGCGGGGCCATCGGCGCGTCGAGCGCGTGCGTACCGGCGTCGTCCGCACCGTCGGCGATGAGCATCTCGAAGCGCTGACGCAAGGTGCCCGGCGGCATCTTCGTGTGCGGACGCTCCGATGCCGGCTTCCATCGGCGCCGGCGCTGTGAGCGAGCGGATGGCCAACATCCGAATCAGGCATCTGGACGTTCCTTCCAGGCGTGTGCGCCGACGAAGGATTCAGCGCACGCGGGTGCCGAGCAGATGACGCACGCCGCCGACGAACAGTTGCAGACCGAAGTCGAAACGTGCTGTCGCGTCGGGGGTTTCGTTGAGCGGTGAGGCGTCGTCGGTGAGCGCACCGGCCGAATCCATCTGCATTCTGGACTGTTCGTCCACGGTTTGTCCGAGCACGTAGTACAGCAGCGTGTATGCCGCGAGTTCCGCTTCCGGCCGCGGCACCCCGCCCCGGATCGCGGCGCCGACGAGTCGTTCCCGCCCCTTGCTCGTGGTGAGTCGGGAGGCATAGGTCGCCGAGACCAATTCGGCGCCGTCGCGATAGGCGAGCAGGCAACCGCGCAATCGGTGCGCCAATTCGGTGATCTGGCCCGACCAGTCCTCGGCTTCGATCGGATCCTCCATCGGGGCCAGAATCCGGTCGGCGACCGCGCCGAGCAGCGCCTGCTTATTGGGGAAGTGCCAGTACAGCGCACCGGGCTGGACCTGGAGTGAACCGGCGAGCCTGCGCATGGTCAGGTCGGCGAGACCGTACTGGTCGAGAATGGCGATGGCGCCGTCGACCACGTCCGCGCGGTGCAGCTGCACGCTGTTTCCTTCCGCTGTATTCGATTGCGGCATTCCCGGGGCCTTCCGTGGTTACGCTCGCTGCCGCCTCCAGGCCCGTCGCTCATACCGCGCGTGCTTTGACTCACTTGTTACCGCTACCCTAGCCTGAACACCGTTCAAGTTGCACGGCCACCTCGGCCGGACGAAGGGATTCGTGCAGTGACCCAGGCACCCGTCCAAACCGACATTCTGGCGACCGCCCGCGAGCAGGTGCTCGAGCGCGGCGAAGGCCTCACGCAGGAGCAGACCCTCGAGGTGTTGCGGCTCGGCGACGACCGGCTCGAGGAACTGCTCGCCCTCGCGCACGACGTGCGCATGAAGTGGTGCGGTCCCGAGGTCGAGGTCGAGGGCATCATCAGCCTCAAGACCGGCGGCTGCCCCGAGGACTGCCACTTCTGCTCGCAGTCGGGCCTGTTCCAGTCGCCGGTGCGCGCGGCCTGGCTCGATATCCCCAGCCTGGTCGAAGCCGCCAAGCAGACGGCGAAGACCGGGGCTACCGAGTTCTGCATCGTCGCGGCCGTGCGCGGTCCGGACGAGCGGCTGATGGCGCAGGTCGCCGCCGGTGTCGAGGCCATCCGCAACGAGGTCGACATCCAGGTCGCCTGTTCGCTCGGCATGCTCACCCAGGAGCAGGTCGACCAGCTCGCCGCCATGGGCGTGCACCGCTACAACCACAACCTGGAGACCTCCCGTTCGCACTTCCCGAACGTCGTCACCACGCACACCTGGGAAGAGCGCTGGGACACCCTGCGCATGGTGCGCGCGGCCGGCATGGAGGTCTGCTGCGGCGGCATCCTCGGCATGGGCGAAACCCTGGAGCAGCGTGCGGAATTCGCGGCGAATCTGGCCGAGCTCGAGCCGGACGAGGTGCCGCTGAACTTCCTCAACCCGCGTCCGGGCACCCCGTTCGGCGACCTCGAGGTGCTGCCCGCCGCCGACGCACTGCGCGCCGTTGCCGCATTCCGGCTCGCGCTGCCGCGCACCATCCTGCGCTTCGCGGGCGGTCGCGAGATCACCCTCGGCGACCTCGGCGCCAAGCAGGGCATCCTCGGCGGTATCAACGCTGTTATCGTGGGCAACTACCTGACCACCCTCGGTCGGCCCGCCGAAGCGGACCTGGATCTGCTCGGTGAGCTGAAGATGCCGATCAAGGCGCTCAACGAAACACTCTGAATCGGTCACGAAAGAGGCTGGCGCCGTGAGTACTGTCATGGATATGGACGAGCGCTACAACCCGTTCACCGGCAAACGCATCGTGCCGGGGCTCGACGATCCGGTCCCGGCCGCCGCGGCACTGGGACTGGAGCCGCCGCGCTTCTGCGAGCAGTGCGGTCGGCGCATGATCGTGCAGGTCAGCCCGGATGGCTGGTGGGCGAAGTGCTCGCGACACGGCGTGCTGGATTCGAAGAATCTGGAACACCGCTAGTGGTGGCCGAATACGGCGACGTCGTCACCGCGCCGACAGGATCGGCCCGGATGGCGGGCGTGCGGCGTGAGCTGCGGGCATCCGCGCTGATCGCGGTCGGGGTGGTGCTGCTCGGCGTGCTCGGCGGTGTGGTGTGGGCCTTCGTGGCACCCACCGAGCAGTATCTGGTGGTCAAGGCGCGTGCAGGCGCGGAACCGGCCAAGGGCGCGGCCCTGACCGGGGAGAGCGTGCACCAGTTCGACGCGCTGGCGATCTTCGTCTGCATCGGCGCGGTGCTGGGTGTGCTGACGGCGATCGGCGCATGGCGTTGGCGTCGCGTGCGCGGACCGCTGCTGCAACTGGGGCTGCTGATCGGTTCCGGCGCAGGCGCTTACGTGATGTCGAAGGTCGGCGAGCAGATCGTGCAGTGGCAGCATCCGATGCCCTACGACCCCGCGGTCGGCCAGATCGTTCGGCTGCCGGTGGAGGTCGGCAGTTGGCTGGCGCTGCTCGTGCAACCGCTGCTCGCCTCGCTGATCGTGCTGTTCCTCGCTGCGCTCAGTCCCACAGAGGATCTCGGCACCGGCTTCAGCGGCCCGCTCGGCGATTCGCGGCCATACTTCACTGCGGCAAGCGGATTCGCGTCCGTCGACAATGCCGATTCGATTCGTGGCGCTGCGAACGGCGGGCCGGTGCCCTATGGTGTGCCGTATGGCGGCTTCGGACCGCCCGGTTCGGATCGTGCGCGCTGACGTTATCCGAACCGTTGCCCGCGCGGCGGCACAGACGTACCAGAATGGCCTAGAATTGTGGGACACGCTGTGCGTTCAGAGAGGAACGGATCATGGCGTTCGTTGGTAGCGGGCCAGTGGTCGAAGAACTCGACGCGAAATTCTGGCGGGTCGTCGAGCCGCTCGTCTATCACGGTGCCACACAGGAATTCGTCATCCCAGCGGGCTTCCGCACCGACTTCGCGTCGGTGCCACGAGCATTGGTCTGGCTGATACCCCGCTACGGCGCCTATACCCGCGCCGCCATCCTGCACGACTATTTGCTCAGCTCGCACGAGGTGAGCGCCGGCGACGCGGACGGCCTGTTCCGCCGCTGCCTGCACGAGTTCAACGTATCGGTACCGCGTCGTTGGATGATGTGGGCCGCAGTGCGTTTGGGGAGCGGACTGCGCGGCGCCACTCTCGGTGATATCGCGCGCTTTCTGCTCATCGCGATCCCCTCGATCCTGTTCCTGGCTATCCCGGTCGTCGTGGTGCAGGTGTTCCTGTGGTTGTTCTGGTTGGTGGAGTTGGTGTTCTGGGCTGCGGCGCGCGTCGGACAGCGCACCGCAGCCCCGCCACCACAACCCCAGATGAAGACCGCCTGACCGTCCGGCCCGGAACTCTCTTCCAGCAGTTCAACCTGCGCATTCGCATGTCCTCATCGAGGTTCGCGACCTGTCTTGATCTCATTGCACACCAAGGGGGTGTCGCTCCCGCTATCGGAACATGCAGGAGGACAGATGGAATCGCGTCTGCGACCGTCGCCGAGAACCGTTTTCGCACAGCAATTTCGCCGCGCTGTTCGAGGCCGCGAGCAATCCGACCTTGCGTCGGGTGGCGGCTGCGGCGGAGGCGCGGACGCGAGTGGGCGGAGGCGCGGACGCGGGCGGCACGAGCGGCCGGCCAGAAGTGCGGCGCATCGGTTCAGCGCATCAGCGATTGGAAGGCGGTCCGCAATGTGCCCGCCACATTCGAATCCTGCCGAGGGCCCTGTATTGACGAAGGTCACGGGCTTGTTCCGCAAGCCCGTTCCTTCGGCGTTCCCAAGGACACGAGAAGGCCCGGCACCAAATCCAACGGTGCCGGGCTTGGTTGTGTTCTCAGGGACGCTCGAACTCGCCATCGTTCACGCCAGAGGTGAAGGCGTCCCACTCACCGGGAGTGAAGACCAGCGCCGGAGCGGTCGGATTCTTGGAGTCGCGCACGCCGACCATGTCCCCGTCGAGGAAGGCGACCTCAACGCATTCGCTCCCCCCGGAACTGTGGCTGGACTTGAACCACTGCGCCCCGGTCAGGTCAGTTTTCACGCTCATACTCCCTTGCTATCTCTCTCACTAGGTCTCTGCTCGGGCGATCGTCCAGCGTCGCTGCCAGCAGGCTACGGAACGTCTGACGACACCTACGTACGTCGTCCATGCCTTCAAGGTAGACGTCTCCGGTGAAACTCTCGGCAAACACTATGGTCGGCTCGACTGGCTTGCCCCTGCTGTCCTTGGGAAACGTCATGATGATGAACTGGGACACCACGATGCCGGTGGGGAAGCCTGCACGGAACGGCAGGACTCGCACCTGGACGTTTTCTCGAGTGCTCAGGTCCGCGATGTGGCGCAACTGGGCAGCCATAACTCGCGGCCCTCCGACGACGGTCCGCAACACATTCTCGTGCAGGATGACCAAGAGCTGCATCGGCTGACGCTGGCGCGTGACGCTGTGCTGCCGCTGCATTCGGAGCGCTACGCGACGTTCCAGTTCCTCATCCGAATCGTTCGGAAAGTACTGCTTATCAAGGGTTCTCGCGTAATCAGCGGTTTGAAGGATTCCAGGCACGATCAGCGGCTGGAAGATCGCCAATTCGCTAGCGCCACCTTCCAACCCGACGTACGTATTGAACTTCGCTGCGATAACGTCACCATAGCTTCGCCACCACGAACGGGCCGGGGTCTGCCCGGCCAGTTCTTTGGCCGCGGCGATCTTCTCTTGATCGAGTCCGTACACCTCGCACAGGCCCAAAACATCACGGACTCTGACCTTTTCGGTCAATCCACGTTCCAGACGGCTCAGGGTGGACTTGTTCCACTCCATGAGCGTGGCGGCCCGTTCCATAGTGAGCCCGGCACCCTCACGCGCATCTTTCAGATACCGGCCGAGCTGTCTGCGCGGCAATGTGCTGCCTACCGCCTCTGACTCGTCGTCATCGGTCACGTCTCCCCCTCTCGTTGCACGCTGAAGTACTTGCATGTTGCAGAACGCGACGATCATAGATGGCGTTGTACAACCCGATCAGGTGATTTGGGCGAGTTTTCCCAAGTCATCATGTTGGTACGCACCCACCTTGGCTCTTGGCACACCCTGGACGCGCACCCAGAACCGGGAAAGGCTCCAGCTATCCGCCGCCGCAGTCTGCTAGGGCACACCGGCCAGCGCACATGGAGCGCGCTGGCTAGTGGCGACCTCCTCCGCCCCGGTTCTGGGTGCCTCCAACACCTTTGGAAGGCCGACTATGGATCACCTTCTCGACCACAACCCGTGCGGCGAGATGACCCGCGAACTCGCGCACCAAGTCATGCAGCAGCATATCGGCTGCCCGATCACGGTGTGCGCGGTCAAGTTGCAAGCCAAGACGTTCCTTGTCCACACCAAACGGCTTGTGCCCCAGTCGACTCCGCGTACACGCTTCGGGTTCTGATGATGTCTCCGGATGAGTTGACCCGGCTGGCGGAGGAGTTGCGGAAGCTGCCGCCGCGCGACCCGGAACCCGACGATGTCCCGTCGTCTTGGCTTCGGCGCGACGATGGGACATGGTCGGCTGTCTACCCGGACGGCGTGGTCGGCGAACCGTTCTCATTCGCACAAATGCTCGCTATTCGCGGCGAAGATATAGGTGAAGTCCTGGAATCGCTCACGTCTGCTGGGCTGGTGACAGGCGCTCAGATGACTGGCGCGGAGTTATTCGAAGGCCATCAAGAGTAATCCAGCGGCACACTCGACGCCCCGATGAATCAATCCATGCGGTATCCGAATGATCTGCGGAAGTTGGCATTCCATCCTGCGGGCGGGTACCTGATGACCGCGAGCTGGCCGGGCGGCGTCCGACAGTGGATCTGGACTTCCAGCACGCCGCGGATCGCGTCTGCGATATCACCCGCGATGTGCTGACACCACAGTGTGGCGGGATCACGCGCCGCAGCTCCCGTACGAACCGCCGTGCGGGTGAAAATCGCTGGTGGCGGTGTCGGGGGCGCGGATACCGTTGGTGCACAAGGTCGAGCGTGGGAAGGAGGTGGCGATGAGCGAGGATGTGTTGACCAGGCATGGGCAGGGGGTGCTGGTTCCGGAGGTCGGAAAGTCGGAGCGGGCGGATCTGGTGGCGTGGCGGCGGCGGGATGCGTTGCGCCGGTCCAGTGCTGCGCAGCCGATACCCAGTGCGCGGCGGTATCGGCGGAAGGCGAAACACAAGGGGCGGGAGCGGGATTGAGGTCGCGTCCCGTGTGATCGCTTCGGGGGAGCGCTCGCCGAACCGGGAGGGGCGATCGTGGGGCAGGCGATCGCGGGAGGTCAGGTGGGTGGGCGCAGTGCGGCGAATTCGTCGGTGACTCGGATTTCGGAGTCGGTGAACCGATAGACCGCCGCGGGGCGCCCACCCGCCCGGCCGGGGGATGCCGTCGCGCCGGTCGGCATGATCACCTTGCGGCGGGTGAGAACTCGCTGCAGATTCGTCGTGTCGACATCGTAACCGAGTGCGGCGCAGTAGATTTCGCGCAGCGTGGACATGGTGAACCACTCGGGGGCCAGCGCGAAGGCGATATTGGTGTACGAGAGTTTCGCGGCGAGCCGGGTGCGCGCGTGCTCGACGACCGTGCCGTGATCGAACGACATGCGCGGCAGCTGGGAAACCGGATGCCATGTGGTGTCCGAGGGCAGTTGCGGGTCCGCGGTCAGCGGCACCAAACCCAGATAGGCCGAGGCGATTCGCCGCGGGGCGGGCACGCGGTCCGGACTACTGAATACCGACAGCTGCTCCAGATGCGCGAGCTCGCGCACATCGACCTTCTCGGCGAGCTGGCGACGGGCCGAGACGTTGAGGTCTTCGTCGTCGCGCAGTCGCCCGCCGGGTAGCGACCAGGTGTCCTTCTGCGGGTCGAGTGCCCGCTCCCACAGCAGCACCGCGAGTTCGGTCCGCTGACCGGGCGGACATGATCGAATCAGCTCATCTGTCATACGCGCAGGGCCACTACCTGCGGTGATGTCGTCGGAGAAGCGCCGAACCTGGAACACCGCGGTGAGCGTTTCGTGGATGGTGCTACTATGGGCCACGTTTTCGATTGTAAGTCGAAAACCTGGTTTGGTGCGAATCGGCCGGCATGTGAAAAGGCACAAGGGCCGAGCGCACGAGGAGAGGAGCCATCATGGCGACGATGGGTGTGAAGCTGGCGCCCCCGCTGATGGGACAGGTAGTCGACGGTCCGACCGGATTCTCCGGTGTCGAGGCCACACCGGAGTGGGCGGCCGAGGTCAAGCGCCTCGCCAGGGAGCGCAACGCGACGATTCTCGCGCACAACTACCAGTTGCCCGAGATCCAGGACGTGGCCGACCATGTCGGTGACTCGCTGGCGCTGTCCCGCATCGCGGCCGAGGCCACCGAGGACACCATCGTGTTCTGCGGTGTGCACTTCATGGCCGAGACGGCCAAGATCCTCAGCCCCGAGAAGACCGTACTCATTCCGGACCAGCGGGCGGGCTGTTCCCTGGCCGATTCCATCACCGCCGACGAATTGCGGGCCTGGAAGGCCGAGTTCCCGAATGCGGTGGTCGTCTCGTACGTGAACACCACCGCCGCGGTGAAAGCGCTCACCGATATCTGCTGCACCTCCTCGAATGCCGTCGACGTGGTCGCCTCCATCGATCCCGACCGCGAGGTGCTGTTCCTGCCGGATCAGTTCCTCGGCGCGCACGTCAAGCGGGTCACCGGCCGCGAGAACATGCACATCTGGGCGGGCGAATGCCACGTGCACGCCGGGATCAACGGCGACGAGCTGACCGAACAGGCCCGCACCCACCCGGATGCCGAGCTGTTCGTGCACCCCGAATGCGGTTGTGCCACTTCGGCGTTGTACCTCGCGGGCGAGGGCTCGTTCCCGGCCGACCGGGTGCACATTCTGTCGACCGGCGGGATGATCGACGCCGCCAAGGCAGCGAAGTCGAATCAGGTCCTGGTGGCCACCGAGGTCGGCATGCTGCACCAGCTGCGCAAGGCCGCTCCCGGCATCGACTTCCAGGCCGTGAACGATCGTGCATCCTGCAAGTACATGAAGATGATCACCCCGGCGGCGCTGCTGCGCTCGCTCGTGGAGAACACCGACGAGGTGCACGTCGACCTGGAAACTGCCGCGCTGGCCCGTAATTCGGTGCAGCGCATGATCGAAATCGGTAACCCGGGCGGTGGCGAATGAACGGCCGCGAACGGAGCGCGACTTGCGCGCTCGTCCGGAGTGGCGGTGCGGAGTGATCGCCGGGGTGGTCGGTAGCGATATCACTGCCGACCAGGTCGAGAAGGGGCGAGGCGCATGAGCGCCGCGCCGCGAATCGACTGGGAGGCCGCCGCCGATCTGGTCGTGATCGGCGGGGGCGTCGCCGGGTTGACCGCGGCACGGACGGCATCGCTGCGCGGACTACGGGTGCTCATCCTCAGCAAGGGCGGCCCGACGGATACCGCAACCCAGTACGCCCAAGGCGGTATCGCCGTCGTTGCGCCGCATGAGGATTCGGTGGAATCGCATGTGCGCGACACGGTCGAGGCCGGTGCCGGACTGTGTGACGAGACGGCGGTGCGTTCGATCGTCGAGGGCGGTCAAGCCGCCGTCGCCGCACTGACCGATTTGGGTGCGGTCTTCGATCTCGCTCGGGACGGCCAGATCTCACGCACCCGCGAAGGCGGTCACAGCACGCGGCGGATCATTCACGCCGGAGGTGACGCCACCGGCGCCGAGGTACAGCGCGCGTTGAACGCGGCCGGGCTGCCGGTCCTGTTCGGTGCCGCGGCACTCGAAGTCGTCACCGGGCGCAGCGGTGTGCAAGGTGTGATCGCGGTGTCGGAGAACGGATTCGGGGTCGTGCACGCACCGGCGGTGCTGCTGGCCACCGGCGGGCTCGGTCAGCTGTACGCGCTGAGCACGAATCCGCCCGGTGCGACCGCCGACGGCATCGCGCTGGCGCTCTGGGCCGGCGCCACGGTGGCCGATCTCGAATTCGTGCAGTTCCATCCGACGGTGCTGTACACCCCCGGCGGACTCGGCAGACGACCGTTGATCAGCGAGGCGGTCCGCGGCGAAGGCGCGACACTGGTCGATTCCGAAGGGAATTCGGTGACCGCGGGTGTGCACCCGCGTGGTGATCTGGCACCGCGCGATGTGGTGTCGCGTGCGATCGCCGCGCGGATGCGCGCCCTCGGCACCGATCACGTCTACCTCGACGCCCGAGCGATCGAAAGCTTCCCGCAACGGTTCCCGACGATCACCGCATCCTGCCTGGCCGCCGGGATCGACCCGCATACCGAGCTCATTCCGGTCGCACCCGCCGCGCACTACCAATGCGGCGGGGTGGTGACCGACACCCACGGCCGGACCGCGGTTCCCGGTCTGTATGCCGCGGGCGAGGTGGCGCGTACGGGACTGCACGGTGCCAACCGGCTGGCCTCGAACAGTCTGCTCGAGGGACTGGTGGTCGGTGAGCGGGCCGGGGTGGCCGCTGCCGAACGCCTCGGCGAGGAAGCGCACGTGACGGACGTGTCCTTCCACACCATTCCGCGTGCCGCCCGAGCCTTGGTGCAGCAGTCGATGACATCGCATGCCTCCGTGGTTCGCGATGCCGCCGGACTGGCGGAGGCGGCCGTGCGGTTGCGGGATGCGGTGTCACACAGTGCGGCAAGTCGCTTGCGTGCCGAGCTGACCACTGTCAAACAGCGGTTGACAGGTGCGGCGATCGAACTCTCGGCACTGAACAGCGGCGGGGCGGTGAATACCGGTGCGGCGTCGCACGACACCGAAGACCGCAAGGGTGCGGCTGCGGCACAACGCATCACCGCGTTCGAGGACGCCGCCCTCACCCTCACCGCCCAGGTGCTCCTGCTCGCCGCGGCAGCCCGCACCGAAAGCCGCGGCTCGCACACCCGCTCCGATCACCCGACCCCCGACGATCACCAACGCCGCAGCCGCGCAGCACGTCTGGGCCCAGAAGGTCACCCCGTCCCCGCCCCCGACGGTCTCGACCTCACCACCTGGACCCAGGACGCCATCCCCAGCGCCTCATGACCGCGGCAATGCACGAGAACAAGTAGGACGAGGAGTGCACTGATGGGACTGGATACCGGCCTGGATCGTGACGAGGTGCTGGCCCTGATTCGCACCGCACTGGATGAGGATCTGCGCTACGGCCCCGATATCACCACGGCGGCAACGGTTCCCGCCGATGCGGCGGTGAAGGCATCGGTGGTTTCGCGCCAACCGGGCACGGTGGCCGGGCTCGATATCGGCCTGCTCGTGCTCGACGAGGTGATCGGTGCGGGCAATTACGAAATCACCGATCGGGTCGCCGACGGCACCCGGGTCGAGCCGGGCCGGTCGGTGCTCGGGCTGGTCGCGCCGACCCGCGGCCTGCTCACCGCCGAACGCACCATGCTCAACCTGGTCTGCCACCTCTCCGGCATCGCGACCGCCACCGCCGCCTGGGTCGACGAGGTCGCGGGCACCGACTGCCGCATCCGCGACAGCCGCAAAACCCTGCCCGGCCTGCGTGCCCTGCAGAAGTACGCGGTCCGCGTCGGCGGTGGCGTCAACCACCGCATGGGCCTCGGCGATGCCGCCCTGATCAAGGACAATCACGTGGTAGCCGCAGGTTCGGTGGTCGCCGCCCTCCGCGCGGTGCGCGAACTCGCCCCCGATATCGCCTGCGAGGTCGAAGTGGACAGCCTCGAACAGCTGGACGCCGTCCTGGCCGAAAACGTCGAACTGGTCCTGCTCGACAACTTCCCCCTCTGGCAAACCCAAGCCGCCGTCCAACGCCGCAACGCCCAGGCCCCCACCACCAAACTCGAATCCTCCGGCGGGCTGACCCTCGCCGACGCTGCCGACTACGCGCGCACCGGCGTCGACTACCTGGCTGTCGGCGCACTGACCCACTCGGTGCGCGTCCTCGACCTCGGCTTGGACATGTGACCGTCAGGCGGTGAGTTCGCGTTCCAACGGCGTGCGGAAGCGGGGGATGGCGCGAACGTCGCCGTACCAGGTGGTGATGCGGGCGGCTTCGGCTTCGATGAGAGATTCCGCTTCCGAGCCGATGTCTTCCAGTAGGCGGTAGACGATTTCGCCGTCTTTGCGCTGGGCCCAGCCGCCGACTATGCGCCCGTCGCACCAGATGGTGGGACCGACGTTTCCGTTGCGGTCGAAGAGGTTTGAAGCGTGGGGCCCGAGGTACCAATCGCGAGACTGCCAGCCCATGGGGGTCGGGTCGAGTGCGGGGAGCAGGGCAGCCCAGGGTTCGGACTCGGGGGTCGGGTCTTGGTCGTCGGCGAGTAGCAGACCGGTGGTGCCGTCGAGATCGACCTCCACCACATCGAGTTCGGCGAGGGCCTTGCGGACCTCCGCGAGTGTCCAGCCGGTCCACCACTTGATATCGGTGATGGGCGCGGGTCCGAAGGCGTAGAGCCACTGCCGGACGAGTTCGGCGCGTGCCGCATCGGCGGGCATGGTCGGAACACCTTGCGGCAGCCAGGTTTCTATCGGCGCCCAGGTGTATTGGCTGCTCGTCCAACTGCCGTTCGGCCGTCCGCGCACGATGCGCCCCTCGACACCGAGGATCACCAGCACCCAGGTGGTAATGCTGGTGGGGCGCGAATATGCCTTGTCCGGAGCGGGATTCACCTGCGTGCGCAGCCGGGGCACGTCCTTGCTCAGCTGTGCGCCGGTCGCCGCCCCGCGCGCCAATAGCGTCTTGTGCGTTTCGTCTTCGACATCGGCCAGCCACGCGCGCACATCCCCGTCGACCACACCGGCCTGCTCGATGAACCTCCCGTAGGTGCGACGTTGCTTGTCCGCCAACGCATCCGCGCACGACGCCTGCAATACCGGCAGCAATTCGACCGGTGCGATGAACATCGTGCGCCGCATCGCCAGCAGGCGCAGCAGCGTCCGATCGTCGTACAGCGCCTTCTCGACATGTGCGGGCTCAGCGGTGAGACTGCGCGCGCCCACCGACAGGTACACCGTTGCCGGATCGGTCGCATGCAGGACGACGAGGGATCGGACGATATCGGCAACGTCATCGGTGCGACACGCTGGTGTCAGCCGATGCCGCCGCGCCAGCCGCGCCCGCCGTTCTGCCGCATCAATCGAACGCATATGCGAATACTAGCGGTCAGATGCCGAACTGCTGCGGATCCACGCCCAGCGTCTGGCATGCCTCCCGTACCGCCGCGATCTCGTTCTGATCGAAATTCCCGTCCGCATTGCCGATCATGATGCCGATCTGGACGACCGCATGCGCCTCGGTCTGCTTCCCCGCCGCCTTGGCGATCTGCTGCAGTACATGCGCCCCATCGTGACCGCGCCCCGGCCCCGCCGAACGCCAAATGCGCCGCGTAGGGAACACCTGTCGGTGCGTTGTGGTTTATTCGGGCAGGATCGGATACGAGGAGAGGTGCGATGAAGCCGAATGACCCCGCTTACCACTGGAGCGGCGCGGAATTGGACCTCGACGCGTACCTGGCGCGCGTCGGTTACACCGGCGACCGCACCCCGACGCTGGCCACCCTGCGCGCCATCGTCCACGCGCACACCACCACGATCCCGTTCGAGAACCTGGAGTCCATTCTCGGCCGCCCCGTGCCGCTGGATTTGGAATCCTTGCAGGACAAGATGATCCGGCACCGGCGCGGAGGCTACTGCTACGAGAACGTCGGCCTGTTCGCCGCCGCGCTGGAACGGCTCGGCTTCGGGGTGACCGGTCTCAGCGGCCGGGTCACGATGGGCGTTTCCGAGGGTCTGCGTCCGGCTACCCACGCCCTGCTGCGCGTCACCACCAGCGATGACGATCGCGTCCGGATCTGCGATGTCGGCTTCGGTGCCGGACCGCTCGCACCCTATGAACTGGTCGAGGGCGGTGAATTCAGCCTCGGCGAATGGCGTTTCCGGCTCGAACACACCACCGGCGAACTCGACAGCGATCTGTGGGTGCTGCACCAATTCGGCCGCGACGGCTGGATCGACCGCTACACCTTCACGCTGAATCCGCAGTACCGCATCGATTTCGCGGTCGGTAACCACTTCGTCTCCACCTCGCCGCGCTCACCGTTCACGGCCCGGCCGTTCGTGCAGCGCTTCCACCCGGACGTCCACCACGTGCTGGACAACCTCACCCTCATCACCGAATATCCGAACGGCTCCAGCGAAACCCGCGAACTCGAACTCGCCGAACTTCCGAAAATCCTCACCGAGGTCTTCGACATCGACCTGTCCGAACCCGACGCCACCGCCCTCGCTCAGGGGCACTGGCTCGCCTGAATTCGCTCCGTGCGGTTACCCAGGCTCGTTGCCCTGCGGCACTAGAGTCGGCCAGGTGCGTGCTTACCGGAATCTTCTCGTTCTGTTCGCAGCCTCCGCCCTGGCCCTGAGTGGTTGCAGCCCAGGGCGGGCCCAGCCCGATACCGTCGCCGGGCAGTTCGCCGATGCGCTCAGCCGCGACGACATCGCCGCGGCTGCCGCACTCACCGATGACCCGACCAAAGCATCGGATGCGCTGGGCAAGCTCTACGACGGACTCGGCAAGGATGTGAAATACGAGGTCCGCAGCGCGGACAAGAACTCCTTCACCCTCGCCGCCACCTGGAAGTTCGGCAAGAACGAGTGGAGCTACACCACCAACGGTTCCGCAGGCGATTTCGGCGACGGCTGGAAGATCAAATGGGATCCCAATGCCATCGCACCCGGTCTCGCCCTCGGCCCGCTGAGCTACGCCACCACCTATCCGAAGCCCGCGCGCATTCTGGAGTCATCGGGCGGTGAGTTGATGACCCAGCAGGTGGTCACCCTGGTGAACGTCGCCCCCGGTGCCGATACCGCCGCGCTCGCCGCGGTGCTCGCTCCCGTCGCCGCCGACATCACCGCGCAGTCGCTGCAATCGGATCTGGCTGCGGCCCAGGGCAAGTCGATCACGGCGGTCACGCTGCGCGACGCTGATATCGCTCCGATCCAGACGGCACTGGCCGCAGTCCCCGGCGTCACCCTCGCGCCGCAGACCCGCCTGCTCGCGACCGACAAATCCCTCGCGTCACCGGTGTTGTCCGGCCTCGCCGACCTGTGGCAGAACTCCGCCGACGCGGCGGCAGGCTGGGCGGTGCGGGCGCAGACCGCCGACGGCACCGAACGCGTCGCCGGTCAGGATCCGAAACCCACCGCGGATATCGTGACCACACTCGACACCGATCTGCTGCGCTACGCGGAGAGCGCATTGACGCCGATCACACAGCCCGCCGCGATCGTCGCAATGCAACCGTCCACCGGAAAGGTGCTCGCCGTCGCGCAGAACGCGGCCGCCGACGCTCAGGGACCGATCGCGCTCACCGGCCTGTATCCGCCGGGTTCGACCTTCAAGACCGTCACGGTCTCGGCCGCTCTGCAATCCGGCGCGGTGACACCCGACACCGTGCTGCCGTGCCCGGCCACCGCGAATATCGAGGGCCGCCGCATCCCCAACGACAACAACTTCGACCTCGGCAATGTCGCGCTGCACACCGCCTTCGCCCAGTCCTGCAACACCACCATGGGCCAACTCGCGGTGAATCTCGCACCGAACGGCCTCACCGATGCCGCGGCACAACTCGGCATCGGCATCGACTTCGTCACACCCGGTCTGACCACCGTCACCGGCAAGGTGCCGACCGCGGACACCCCGGCGCTGCGCGTCGAATCCGGTATCGGCCAGGGCAAGGTGACGGCGTCACCGTTCGGTATGGCGCTGGTCGCCGCATCCATCGCGCGCGGATCGATGCCGCTGCCGATGGTCGTCGACGGGCAGCCCGGCGTGGCCGACCACACTCCGGCGCCGCTGCCGCCGACCACCGACGAGCAGCTGAAAACCATGATGCGCGAAACCATAACCGGCGGCACCGCCACCGCACTGCGCGATATTCCGGGGCTGATCGGCAAGACCGGCACCGCCGAGTACATCGATGACAAGCACGCCCACGGCTGGTTCGTCGGCATCGACGGTGACCTGGCCTTCGCCGTATTCGTCAGCGATGCCAACAGCTCGGGTCCGGCCGTGGAGGCCGCAGGCCGTATGCTGCGTGCAAGACATTGAGCGTCACTGCCGAATCAGCACGGCATCAGCGTTCGGCGCGTGTGGGCGGCGAACATACCCCGCTGCCGCGTGCAGAGGATTGCGCCCCGCTACACTCGTCGGCGGAACGCGTTGATGGTCAATACGCGTGATGTCACGATTTCGAGAAGGTTCGGAGTAGGCGCCATCGATACCGGTCAATTGATCGCGGAGCACTACCGCCTGGTCGAGCGGATTGGTAGCGGCGGCACGGGTGTGGTTTGGCGTGCCATCGACGAACGCCTGCAGCGCTCGGTCGCGGTGAAGCAGATCCACATCAAGCCCAGCCTGCCCGAAGCCGAGCGCGACGTGGTGCGACAGCGCGCGATCCGCGAGGCGCGCAATGCGGCGCGTTTCCAGCATCCGAATGCGATCGTCGTCTTCGATATCACCGAGCACAACGGCGACCCGTGCCTGGTGATGGAGTACCTGAAGTCGAAGAGTCTGGCGGGAGTGATCTCCGCGCAGGGGATGCTGCCGCTGACCCAGGTCGCGCGGATCGGCGAACAGGTCGCCTCGGCGCTCATCGCCGCACATCACGCCGGGATCGTGCACCGCGATGTCAAACCGGGCAATATCCTGCTCGACGACACCGGCACGGTGAAGATCACCGACTTCGGCATCTCCCGCGCCACCGGTGACGTCACCCTCACCGAGACCGGTCTGATCTGCGGTACCGCCGCCTATCTCGCGCCGGAGGTCGCGCGCGGCGCCGACCCGACACCGGCCGCCGACGTATTCGCCTTGGGTGCAACGCTTTTCCACGCTCTCGAGGGCGAACCGCCGTACGGTGCCAGCGCCAACCCGCTCGCCGTGCTCTACGCCGCGGCGAACGGCCAGGTGAGCGAACCTCGGCACGCCGGCCCCGCAACCGACTTCCTGCTCGATCTGCTCAGCCCGGATCCCGCCGAGCGGCCGACCATGCGTGCGGCCCGCGAACACCTTTCCGCGCTCGCCGATTCCGGACCGGTCACCGCCGGATTCGTACCGGCCAGTGAGGCTTTCGGCCGGCGCGGCGAATCCGCAACCCGTACGCTGCGGCCACCGGCCGATCCGATGCCGGAGCACCAGGCGACCGCACGGCAGCCACGTCCGGCGCCGCCGCCGCGAAATTCTGTCCGTCCCGCCAACTCCAGTGCATCGCATCCGACGGCCGCCGCACATCCGCGGACGGCGACGCAGCCGCGTCCGGCGCAGCGCAAGTCCGGTGGCAAGCGCAAGGCCGTACTGGTCGGTGCGAGCATCGGTGCGGTGGTGGCGGTCGTGGCCATCCTGATCGGTGCGCTGAATCAGTCGGGCACCAATACGCCGTCGGTGCAAGCGAGTCCGCCTTCGTCGTCGGTGTCCAAGGGGACCACTTCCACGGCTGCCGCGGGCGCGCCGGGGCAAACGAAGAGCGTCGGCACGGCAGACTCGCGCCAATCCATTGATCAAGTGGTGGATTTCTACAACAACCTCACCTATATGAGTTTCGCGTCTGCATGGAAACAGTTGACTCCCGCTGCCCAGCGGGTCTACGGCAGTCAGTCGGCCTTCCAGGATTACTGGACGCAGAATCGGGTCACGGGCTTCAACACTGTTGATGCGGCCGGCAGTGGTACGGGTACCAACCCAGACGGTTCGATGGAAGTCAATGTGGCCAGCGTGACCTATGCGGGCCAGAACAGGTCGGTGACGCTGCGGTTGATCAACCCTGGCAGCGGCTCCCCACTCATCGACAGCGACACCCGCAGCGGCGACGCGCGCTAGTCACGGCGGCGGGTGCGGTGCGCTATCGGGCAACGGACCGCACCTAGGTCTTGCGCCCAATTGGCCAGCAGCGCAAGGGCGGTGGCGCTCGGCGAATCCGCTTCGGTGGTGGGCATGATCAGCGCCTGATCCGGATCGTCGGGCAGGCGCAGGGTTTCGCAGCCCAGATCGAGTCGGCCTGACACCCGTCGCGCCCCGGTCCACTATCGGGACCGAGCCAGGGCGGCCGCACCCCGCGCCACATCCGGCGACCGCAGCGGATAACGGGTGGCACCGGACCGATAGGCTGGTAGCTGGAGCGGAGCGGAGAATACCGACCGCTCGGCGTCGGGCACGGCGTCCAAGGATCAGGACAGACAGGATCGCAGACCTCATGACATCCCGCATCGAGCTCGCCCGCGTTGATCTGCGCGGCCGTACTCCCTCCGCTGCCGAGCTGCGCACCGCGCTGCCGCGCGGGGGAGTCGACGTGGACTCGGTGCTGCATCAGGTGCGACCGGTGGTGGAGTCGATCCGGGATCGCGGGGTCGCCGCGGCGCTGGAGTTCAGCGAGCAGTTCGACGGCGTGATTCCGGCGAGTGTGCGGGTGCCCTCAGCCGAGTTGGAAGCCGCATTGGAGAAGTTGGATCCGGCCGTGCGCAGTGCACTCGAGGTCGCGATCGAACGGACCCGCAAGGTGCACGCCGATCAGCGACGCACCGATACCACCACCGAGGTCGTGCCCGGCGGCACGGTCACCGAGCGGTGGGTTCCGGTCGAGCGGGTGGGGCTCTACGTGCCGGGCGGCAATGCCGTCTACCCGTCGAGCGTCGTGATGAATGTGGTGCCCGCGCAGGCGGCCGGTGTCGACTCGCTGGTGGTGGCCTCGCCGCCGCAGGCGCAGCACGGCGGGCTGCCGCACCCGACCATTCTGGCGGCCGCGAAGCTGCTCGGGGTCGAGGAAGTGTGGGCCGTCGGCGGTGCGCAGGCCATCGCGCTGCTGTCCTACGGCGGTATCGATACCGATGGAGCGCAGCTCGAGCCGGTCGACCTGATCACCGGTCCCGGCAATATCTTCGTGACCGCCGCCAAGCGGCTGTGCCGCGGCCTGGTCGGCATCGATGCCGAAGCGGGCCCCACCGAGATCGCGATTCTGGCCGATGCCGCCGCCGATCCGGTCCACGTCGCCGCCGATCTGATCAGCCAGGCCGAACACGATGTGCTCGCGGCCAGCGTGCTCGTCACCGACAGCGTCGAACTCGCCGATGCGGTGGACGCCGCGCTCACCACCCAGATGACAGTGGTCAAGCACGCGCATCGGGTGCGAGAGGCATTGTCCGGCAAGCAATCCGGCACCGTGCTCGTCGACGATATCGAGCAGGGCCTGCGGGTGGTGAATGCCTACGCCGCCGAACACTTGGAGATCCAGACCGTCGATGCGCCGGGTGTCGCGGCCCGAGTGCGCAGTGCCGGCGCGATCTTCGTCGGTGCGTATGCCCCGGTCAGCCTGGGTGACTACTGCGCGGGCTCCAACCACGTACTCCCGACGGCGGGTTGCGCGCGGCACTCCTCGGGCCTGAGCGTGCAGACCTTCCTGCGCGGAATCCACGTCGTCGAGTACACCGAGACCGCACTCAAAGATGTCGCCGGTCACGTGGTCGCCCTGGCCACTGCCGAGGACCTGCCCGCACACGGCCAGGCGGTACAAGCGCGATTCGAGGCACTGGCATGACCCCCGAGATCACCGTGCCGGGCTCCGACATCAGCCTGGACGACCTGCCGCTGCGCGAGAATCTGCGCGGCAAAAAGCCTTACGGCGCACCACAACTGACGGTGCCGGTACAGCTGAACACCAATGAGAACCCGCACCCGCCGAGCCGGGCCCTCATCGACGACGTCGCCGAATCCATTCGCGCCGCCGCCACCGACCTGCACCGCTATCCCGACCGCGACGCCGTCGCCCTGCGCACCGACCTGGCCGAATACCTGACTCGCCAGACCGGCACCGCGGTGCACACCGCCAATGTCTGGGCGGCCAACGGCTCCAACGAAATCCTGCAGCAACTGCTACAGGCCTTCGGCGGACCAGGCCGCAGCGCGCTGGGTTTCGTGCCGTCGTACTCGATGCACCCGATCATTTCCGAGGGCATCGATACCGAGTGGGTCGAGGCCGCGCGCAATGCCGACTTCTCCCTCGATATCGACTACGGGCTCACCGCCATCGCCGAGCGCCGACCCGATGTGGTCTTCGTGACCAGCCCCAACAACCCGACCGGACACAGCATTCCGCAGGCCGACCTGGCCCGGATCCTGGCCGCCGCACCGGGCATCGTGGTCGTCGACGAGGCATACGGCGAATTCTCCGCCGAGCCGAGCGCGATCGCCCTGATCGACCGGTATCCGACGAAACTCGTGGTCAGCCGCACCATGAGCAAGGCCTTCGCCTTCGCGGGCGGCCGTCTGGGCTATCTGGTCGCCGCCCCGGCGGTGATCGACGCGATGCTGCTGGTGCGACTGCCCTATCACCTGTCGGTGGTCACCCAGGCCGCCGCCCGCGCGGCCCTGCGCCACGCCGACGAAACCCTCGCCAGCGTCGCCGAACTGGCGGCACAGCGGGACCGGGTCGCGGCAGCGCTGGCCGCCATGGGTTTCGAGGTGATCCCAAGCGACGCCAACTTCCTGCTCTTCGGTCGCTTCACCGACGCCCCCCGCGCCTGGCAGCACTACCTGGACCGCGGCGTGCTGATCCGCGACGTCGGAATTCCGGGATATCTGCGCGCCACCATCGGTCTCGCCGCCGAGAACGACGAATTCCTGCGCGTCAGCGGCACATTGGCAGACACCGACCTCACCATCCGATGAATCCGCCTGTGGAGGAAGCAAAGATGAATCGCACCGCGCGGGTGGAGCGCGTCACCAAGGAATCGAATATCGTCGTCGAACTGGACCTCGACGGCACCGGCAAGACCGACATCTCCACCGGTATCCCGTTCTACGACCACATGCTGACCGCGCTCGGCGCACACGCCAGCTTCGATCTGACGGTGCGCGCCGAGGGCGATATCGAGATCGAGGCGCACCACACCGTCGAGGACACCGCCATCGTCTTCGGCCAGGCGCTGGGTAAGGCGCTGGGCGACAAGTCCGGCATCCGTCGCTTCGGCGATGCGTTCATACCGATGGACGAGACCATGGCACACGCGGCGGTAGACGTCTCCGGTCGCCCGTACTGCGTCCACACCGGCGAACCCGATCACCTGCTGCACGCGGTGATTCCCGGTTCCGGCCCTGGTGCCCCGTATTCGACAGTGCTCAATCGGCACGTTTTCGAGTCGATCGCGCTGAACGCCCGCATCGCACTGCACGTGCGCGTGCTGTACGGCCGCGACCAGCATCACATCACCGAGGCCGAATTCAAGGCGGTCGCGCGGGCTCTGCGCGCCGCGGTCGAACCGGATCCGCGGGTGAGCGGTGTGCCGTCGACGAAGGGGACACTGTGACAACGAAATCCGTCGCTCTGCTCGACTACGGCTCCGGCAATCTGCACTCCGCGCACCGCGCGCTGATCCGCGCGGGCGCGAACGTCGAGGTGACCGCCGATGCCGATATCGCGCTGGCTGCCGATGGCCTCGTCGTCCCCGGTGTCGGTGCGTTCGCCGCGTGCATGGCCGGACTGCGCGAGGTGAAAGGGGAGCGCATCATCGGTCAGCGGCTGGCCGGTGGTCGTCCGGTGCTCGGTATCTGCGTCGGCATGCAGATCCTGTTCGAGCGCGGGGTGGAATTCGGTGTGGAAACCGACGGGTGCGCCGAATGGCCGGGCGTGGTCGAGCGCCTGTCCGCACCTGTGCTCCCGCACATGGGCTGGAACACCGTGTCGGCTCCTACCGACAGCGTCCTGTTCGCCGGAATGGCAAGCGATACCCGTTTCTATTTCGTGCACTCCTATGCCGCGCAGACCTGGGACCTGCCGCCGAGCGAACACTTCGCCGCGCCGAAGCTCACCTGGTCCGAACACGGCGTCCCATTCCTGGCGGCCGTCGAGAACGGTCCGTTGTCGGCGACGCAGTTTCATCCCGAAAAGTCCGGGGATGCGGGCGCGCAGTTGCTCCGCAATTGGGTGAACTCGCTGTAAACACCCGCTGGCCAGGCGATTTGACATCGTGCACGCCGATAAGTAACTTTATTCGAGTCAGAGCGACACGGACACCGACCCGGAGCCCAAAGCGCAGCGGAAACGTTGAGCACAGCGGCCTGGGAAACGAGGTAGGACGAGGAACGCCTGGCGATCACACTGGTTCGGCAGGTTCCTGATTTTGTGTCGGGAGCTGGCTGGGCTAAGCTTCACCAAGTTGCCTCACTGAAGCCCCGGATTAATGCCGGAGTGAATGTGTGTGCGTGTGTTCTTTGAGAACTCAATAGTGTGTCGATGAATG
>NZ_CP192082.1:4752500-4945000 GCF_050955735.1 Nocardia sp. CA-135953 | reverse complement strand
CACCCGGTAAGCCTGAATACTCCCTGGTGACCGATAGCGGACTAGTACCGTGAGGGAAAGGTGAAAAGTACCCCGGGAGGGGAGTGAAATAGTACCTGAAACCGTGCGCTTACAATCCGTCAGGGCCTGCGCACAACTTGTTGTGGTGGGTGATGGCGTGCCTTTTGAAGAATGAGCCTGCGAGTTAGTGGCATGTGGCGAGGTTAACCCGTGTGGGGTAGCCGTAGCGAAAGCGAGTCCGAAGAGGGCGTTTCAGTCGCGTGTTCTAGACCCGAAGCGGAGTGATCTACCCATGGCCAGGGTGAAGCGACGGTAAGACGTCGTGGAGGCCCGAACCCACTTAGGTTGAAAACTGAGGGGATGAGTTGTGGGTAGGGGTGAAAGGCCAATCAAACTCCGTGATAGCTGGTTCTCCCCGAAATGCATTTAGGTGCAGCGTCACGTGTTTCACGCCGGAGGTAGAGCTACTGGATGGTCTAGGGGGCCTACAAGCTTACCGAAATCAGCCAAACTCCGAATGCCGGTGTGTGAGAGCGTGGCAGTGAGACTGCGGGGGATAAGCTTCGTAGTCGAGAGGGAAACAGCCCAGATCGCCGGCTAAGGCCCCTAAGCGTGTACTAAGTGGAAAAGGATGTGGAGTCGCGAAGACAACCAGGAGGTTGGCTTAGAAGCAGCCATCCTTGAAAGAGTGCGTAATAGCTCACTGGTCAAGTGATTCTGCGCCGACAATGTAGCGGGGCTCAAGTACACCGCCGAAGCCGCGGCATTCACACAATACATCCGCCACAGATTACGGTTTGTGGTGTAGTGGTGTGGATGGGTAGGGGAGCGTCCTGCAGCCATGGAAGCAGCAGTGTGAGCTAGTTGTGGAGGCTGTGGGAGTGAGAATGCAGGCATGAGTAGCGAAAGACGAGTGAGAAACTCGTCCGCCGAATGACCAAGGGTTCCTGGGCCAGGTTAATCCGCCCAGGGTGAGTCGGGACCTAAGGCGAGGCCGACAGGCGTAGTCGATGGACAACGGGTTGATATTCCCGTACCCGTGTATCCGCGCCCAGTGGCGAATCAGTGGTGCTAAGTATCCAAAAGCGGATGGACTTCCTTCGGGGAGCCGGAAGTGGCTGCATACGACCCTTGCTGTAGTAGTCAAGCGATGGGGTGACGCAGGAAGGTAGCTGGGCCAGTCAGTGGTTGTACTGGTGTAAGCCTGTAGGGCGAGGCATAGGCAAATCCGTGTCTCTTGTGCCTGAGAGGTGATGCGTAGCCGATTGAGGTGAATTCAGTGATCCTATGCTGCCGAGAAAAGCCTCTAGTGAGTTGGTGCACGGCCCGTACCCCAAACCGACACAGGTGGTCAGGTAGAGAATACTGAGGCGATCGAGAGAACTGTGGTTAAGGAACTCGGCAAAATGCCCCCGTAACTTCGGGAGAAGGGGGACCACGTCTGGTGATGGTTCTTGCAGCCTGAGCTGGGGGTGGTCGCAGAGACCAGAGAGAAGCGACTGTTTACTAAAAACACAGGTCCGTGCGAAGTCGTAAGACGATGTATACGGACTGACGCCTGCCCGGTGCCGGAAGGTTAAGAGGACCGGTTAGCCTGTAAAGGGCGAAGCTGAGAATTTAAGCCCCGGTAAACGGCGGTGGTAACTATAACCATCCTAAGGTAGCGAAATTCCTTGTCGGGTAAGTTCCGACCTGCACGAATGGCGTAACGACTTCTCTGCTGTCTCAACCACAGACTCGGCGAAATTGCATTACGAGTAAAGATGCTCGTTACGCGCGGCAGGACGAAAAGACCCCGGGACCTTCACTATAGCTTGGTATTGGTGTTCGGTGCGGTTTGTGTAGGATAGGTGGGAGACTGTGAAGCGGGCACGCCAGTGTTTGTGGAGTCGTCGTTGAAATACCACTCTGATCGTATTGGACTTCTAACCTCGGGCCATGATCTGGTTCAGGGACAGTGCCTGGTGGGTAGTTTAACTGGGGCGGTTGCCTCCTAAAATGTAACGGAGGCGCCCAAAGGTTCCCTCAGCCTGGTTGGCAATCAGGTGTCGAGTGCAAGTGCACAAGGGAGCTTGACTGTGAGAGTGACAGCTCGAGCAGGGACGAAAGTCGGGACTAGTGATCCGGCACCGGCAAGTGGAAGCGGTGTCGCTCAACGGATAAAAGGTACCCCGGGGATAACAGGCTGATCTTCCCCAAGAGTCCATATCGACGGGATGGTTTGGCACCTCGATGTCGGCTCGTCGCATCCTGGGGCTGGAGTAGGTCCCAAGGGTTGGGCTGTTCGCCCATTAAAGCGGCACGCGAGCTGGGTTTAGAACGTCGTGAGACAGTTCGGTCTCTATCCGCCGCGCGCGTCAGAAACTTGAGGAAGGCTGTCCCTAGTACGAGAGGACCGGGACGGACGAACCTCTGGTGTGCCAGTTGTCCTGCCAAGGGCACTGCTGGTTAGCTACGTTCGGGAGGGATAACCGCTGAAAGCATCTAAGCGGGAAGCCTGTTCCAAGATGAGGTTTCTCACCACCTTCGAGTGGTTAAGGCCCCCTACAGACCATGGGGTTGATAGGCCAGAACTGGAAGCCCGGTAACGGGTGGAGGTGACTGGTACTAATAGGCCGAGGACTTACCAACGAAGAAGCTACGCGTCCACTGTGCGGTATCTGAAACAACACACAAACACCCGCTGGTATCCCGAGGATCGTGTGTTCTCGAGGGTGTTGTGGGTGTGGATAGTTTCATAGAGTTACGGCGGCTATAGCGGTGGGGAAACGCCCGGTCCCATTCCGAACCCGGAAGCTAAGCCCACCAGCGCCGATGGTACTGCACTCGACAGGGTGTGGGAGAGTAGGACACCGCCGGAACATCATTGCGAAAGGCCCCCAACACCAGTTGGGGGCCTTTTTGCGTATCAGAACTCCCCACAATGTACTTAGTAAGTACATCGGGGTGAGCTACTTCTTGATCGGGCGGCGAGCCTGTAGCCGGGCGCTGTCAGCTGCGGCACGCCCGGCCGCCCAACCATTGGCGTTGCCGATGGAAATCCCGCGGTCTCGGATAGTGGGGAACAGCGCGTCGAACGCCTCATCCACTTTGTGCTGGTGGGAGCGGAGCGCCGGAAGCAAATGCGCCGGATCCGGGGATTCCGCGATGGTCGTCTCATTCGCTTCTTCGAGTCGCTCACCGATGCGCGTTGCATAGGCGATGAGGAATGACTTGCGGTATGCGCGGCTTCTGGCATCGGCGCTGCGCTTTGACTCGTTGCCGCTGGCGATCATCGCTCTGGTGGCCTGAACGAGCAGTGAGGTCGTCAGCAATTCGACTGCCTCCAAGTCGCCTTCGTCGCCGACGACGGTCATGAAGCCGAATGCCGAGGCGAAGATCGCGCGGCACCGGTTGGCTTTTGTGACCACATCGACCAGCAGCGCTTTCGCGTCGGCATAGGGGGTTTCCAACCAGATCCGGCACGCGCCGGGCAGATCGGGCACGGCGTTGTCCGCGTCGACGAGTACCCGATCGAGCGCGTATTTGGTCATCAGCTCCTGGGCCTTGGCCGAAAGTGTTTCCGCCTCTTCGGGATATGACGTCGACTCGGCCTTCGCGAGCAGTCCGCGAACTCGGCTCAGAACCTTGACGTCGACGGCGTGGTGGTGCGCTGCGGTTTGCGGTCGCGCAGTGCCGGGCAAGGGTCGGATCAGTTCGAGCTCGGGTAGTCGGATCAGCATCGCAAGCGCCTCGACCACAGTCGTTACCGCCTCTGCCGCAGTCAGTAATTGCTTCGCGGCCCACTGACCGAGGTGCGGTTCTGATGCGGACCACCAGATGTCGGCTCCCAGCGCGGCGAGCTGCAGCTGCCAGGTCTCATCGACTGATTCCGGCGCGTTGGGCCCGACGTAGGCTGCCATGACATCGATGAGTAGCGCGATCGCGAACTGGTCAACGCGTCGCCGCGCGACCTGGTGGATGTCTTCCGGCAGCCAACCGTATTGAAAGATTCGGCCGATGATGTGCTGTGCCGCCAGGTGCGCGCCGTCCGCCTGTTCGTGCGTCAGCGGCTCGCGCCCGACGAGCTGTTGGGCGAATTGCTCTGCGGCGCGGGCATTCCCCTGCGCGGCCTCCATTGCCGTGGCCATGATCGCGTTCGCGATCTGCTCGGAATTCTGTGGCCCACTGGACTGCGCAGACCAGTGTGCGGAGCCGTCGGCGGCGCGACGCTCTCCCGAGCGCCGTCCACGATTTTGCTTGCCCATGACCGACCCCTCACGTAGTCCGGCGGTGTTCAACTTCGCCACAACCGTATAGGCCGGGAGAGGCTAGGGCCGGGTGCCCATGGACCACAGCGGCGTCGTCTCCACCCGCGACAGCCGCCAGCCCTCCGTCGTGCGAACCGCATCGAAGCGGTAGACCTCGCCGAGGGTGTACTGCGGCTCCGACACAGCGGTAGTGGCCGGTGCGAAGGTGGCGATGAGATTCGCACGCACCTCGGCCGCATCGCCGTGCAGGTCGATTATCACATTGGTGATGAAATGCTGAATGCGCTTGTCATCGGAGTGATTCCGGCTCGCCTGCGCGATGAGCGCATCGCGACCCTGGGCCCGGCCGCCAGGGGTTTTCGCGGTCGCCTCGGCGGTATAGATCGTGCGGAAGTCGTCGAAGCGGCCCTCGTCCAAGGCGCGGCCCAATTGATTGACCAGCCCGGTGATCTCGTTGCGGTCCACCAGTTCGCGGAGTTGGTGCGTGTCGTCTTTGGTGGCAGTGGTGCAGGCGGTGAGCAGCGCCAGGGGTAGTGCGGCGTGGGGGAGGAAGCGGCGGAACTTGCTCATTGGTCGAACCTTTCGAACTAAACGTTGGTTACTCCAACGTTGGCAAGTCCAACGGTAACAGATTGTGGGTTGCACCAACAAGTGTTGCTACATTGCTCTCATGGAGATCGCGCACGAGGACACTCCGGGCAGGCTGCGCGCCCTGCCCACCCGACTGGTGAACCAGGTGGCCATCCTCGCCAACCGGGCGACCGAACGCGCCTTCGATGCAACCGGATCCCGCCGCTACCACTACGCCCTGCTCGCTACCCTCGGCGAGTTCGGCCCGGCCAGCCAGGCCGATCTCGGCCGTCGCACCCGGATCGACCGCAGCGATATCGTCGCCGCACTGAACGATCTGGCCGAGCGCGGTCTGATCGAACGGACCCCGGATCCGAGCGACCGCCGCCGCAATATCGTCACCATGACCAAGGCGGGCACCCGCCACCTGGACGAACTGGACCGGCGAATCGAAGGCGCCCAGGACGATCTACTCACCGCTCTCTCCGCCGCCGAGCGCCGCGAACTGGTCCGGCTGCTCACCCGGATCCTCGATGATCATGTGCAAGGGTGATCGGGCCCCATTTCCGCAGGCCGGGGGTAGGGCACGCGGAGCGGGCAACTAAACTGCATCCGTGAGTCTTGTGCTGCTACCTGCTGTCGATGTCGCCAATGGAGAGGCCGTGCGCCTGGTTCAGGGGGAGGCCGGCAGCGAAACCAACTACGGCTCCCCGCGCGACGCGGCACTCGCCTGGCAGGAAGCCGGTGCGGAGTGGGTGCATCTGGTCGATCTGGACGCGGCATTCGGCCGTGGTTCCAATCGTGAACTGCTGGCCGAGGTCGTCGGCGAACTCGATGTCGAGGTGGAGTTGTCCGGCGGTATCCGCGACGACGAATCCCTGGAGGCCGCGCTGGGTACCGGCTGCAGGCGGGTGAACCTCGGTACCGCCGCGCTGGAGGATCCGCAGTGGTGTGCCCGTGCCATCGCCAAGCACGGTGAGCGTATCGCCGTCGGCCTGGATGTGCGGATCATCGATGGTGAACACCGGCTGCGCGGTCGCGGCTGGGTCAGCGACGGCGGCGATCTGTGGGAGGTGCTCGAACGCCTCGAGCGTGACGGTTGCTCGCGCTACGTGGTCACCGACGTGACCAAGGACGGTACCCTCACCGGACCCAACCTGGATCTGCTGCGCGAGGTCTGCGCCGCCACCGACGCCCCGGTCATCGCCTCCGGCGGCGTTTCCACCATCGAGGATCTGATCGCCATCGCCGAACTGGTGCCCGAGGGTGTCGAGGGTTCGATCGTCGGTAAGGCGCTGTACGCGGGCCGCTTCACGCTGCCCGAGGCGCTGGCCGCGGTCCGCTGACGATTCGATGACCGCCAACCGCCTCGATACCGAACTACCGGCCCTGCTCGACGTCGCCGGCGAAATCCTCGACGCGGCGAGCCCCCGTTTCATCGAGGGGGTCGGCGCGCCGAGCGCGGTGGCCAAGGGCCGCAACGACTTCGCGACCGAACTCGACCTGGAGTTGGAGCGCACCATCTCCGCGCAGCTCGAGCAGCGCACCGGAATAGAGGTGCACGGTGAGGAATTCGGCGGTCCGCAGCTCACATCGGGGACCGCTTGGGTGCTCGATCCGATCGACGGCACCTTCAATTACTCATCGGGACATCCCCTTTCGGGCATGCTGCTGGCCCTGGTGCACGAAGGGGAGCCGCTGCTCGGGCTGACCTGGCTGCCACTGCTGCGCCAGCGCTATTCGGCGGCCGTCGATGGTCCGGTGCTGCTCAACGGCGAACCGCTGCCACGCCTGTCGCGCGGGAAGCTCGGCGAGGCGATGATCGGCTTCGGCGCGTTCAATGTGGACTCTGCCGGACGCATTCCCGGTCGGTTCCGTTTCGATCTGCTCGGTCCGCTCAGCAGGCTTTCGTCGCGGGTGCGCATGCACGGCTCCACCGGCATCGACCTCGCGTTCACCGCATCGGGCGTGCTCGGTGGCACGATCGTCTTCGGGCACCATCCGTGGGACAACGCCGCGGGCGTCGCGATGGTGCGTGCGGCGGGCGGGGTGGTGACCGATCTGGCGGGGGATCCGTGGACCATCACCTCGGGTTCGGTGCTGGCCGCCGCGCCGGGGGTGCACGAGGAACTGCTCGAAATGATTTGCACGGTCGCCGACGATGCGTGAGGCTGCGTGCGAAGGACAGGGGCTGGCAGTCGGCGGAGCCTGCCGGGCGGGTAAACACAGCAAGATTCGAAGAAGGGTGAGCCGATGACGTTGGCGGTACGCGTGATTCCGTGCCTGGATGTCGACGCGGGCCGGGTGGTCAAGGGCGTAAACTTCGAAAACCTGCGTGACGCGGGCGATCCCGTCGAACTCGCCGCCGCCTACGACCTGCAGGGCGCCGACGAGCTGACCTTCCTCGACGTCACCGCCTCCACCGGGGACCGCGGCACCATGATCGATGTGGTGACCCGCACGGCCGAGCAGATCTTCATCCCGCTCACCGTCGGCGGCGGTGTGCGCACGGTCGAAGATGTCGACCGGCTGCTGCGCGCGGGCGCGGACAAGGTATCGGTGAATACCGCCGCCATCGCGCGCCCCGAAGTCTTGCGGGAAATGTCGGAGCGCTTCGGCTCCCAGTGCATTGTGCTGTCGGTGGATGCCCGCACCGTTCCGGACGGACGGCCCGACACTCCGTCCGGCTGGGAGGTCACCACACACGGCGGCAAGCGCGGCACCAGCATAGACGCCATCGAATGGGCTGTGCGCGGCGCCGAACTCGGCGTCGGCGAGATCCTGCTCAACTCGATGGATGCCGACGGCACCAAGACGGGCTTCGACCTGCCCATGATCAAGGCCGTTCGCGAAGCGGTCTCGGTACCGGTGATCGCCAGCGGCGGCGCGGGCGCCGTCGAACACTTCGCCCCCGCCGTCCAAGCCGGCGCGGACGCAGTCCTGGCCGCCAGCGTTTTCCACTTCGGCGACCTCACCATCCCCCAGGTGAAAGCCGCCATGCGCGCCGAACAAATCACCGTGCGCTAGCCCGCGCCCCAGCGCACATGAAGCTGACGCATAACCAGTGACTGCCTCGCACAAGGTATAGAGCCTCTGCGAGGTTCTCAGTAGATATGCGGAAGCCTCCGGTGGTATTCGGCGGCGAAAACCTCAGTGCCGTAAGGCCGATGCCTGGTGCGGTCGAGGTTCCACCGATGTTGTTGTGGCCCAAACGGATTTGGCTCCGAGGCTGATTGTCGGTGTGCTCGGCAGATCCGGGGGGAGCTGAATCGCACTCGCGCGGCTCGAATTTTCTTCGGAGAGTTCGGCCGCCACGCCGGGGCGGTGATTGCTATCCGCTCGACAGTTACCCAGGCTTAGCGACCATGTCCGCCACGTGTCCCGCATGCTCCTGGTCATCGCCGATGCTGGTGTCGACACATGGCTCGGTTCGCTATCTGCGTTGTGTCTGTGGCAAATGGCTGGTTGCCCACCGGGGCGGGGTGAATTTGGTCACCGGCAGGGCGGCCTGCGCCAAAAAGCCGGTGGCCGAACATCTCGAACTGATTCCACTGCCGGAGGAGTAGGAACTGTCGCGGCGGATGGTGTTTCGGCACTACACGATGCGTTCCGGCGGGGAGCCCCCTGTATAACGGTGATATGACTCTCGACCCCGCCATCGGCGCTCGGCTCAAGCGCAATGACGCCGGACTCGTCGCCGCGGTCGCACAGGAGCGCGGCACGGGCGATGTGCTGATGGTTGCCTGGATGGACGACGAGGCGCTGGCCCGCACGCTGGAAACCCGCAAGGCGACCTACTATTCGCGTTCGCGCCGGCAGTACTGGGTCAAGGGCGAAACCTCCGGCCATACCCAGTACGTGCACGAGGTCCGTCTCGACTGCGACGGCGACACCATTCTGCTCGTCGTCGACCAAGAGGGCGCGGCCTGCCACACCGGCACGCACACCTGCTTCGACTCCGACCTGTTGCTCGCCGACAGCTGAGCCCGATCTGCTAGGAATTCGGCTGCTCGCCGCGCTCCTCGACCGGCGCTGACCTGCCGTTGGACTGGCTCAGAGTATCGCCGAGCTGCCTGACGAGCAGTTCGCTGAGGTCGGCGAGTTGCGCAGTCTGTTCGGCGTCGAGACCATCGAATACCAACTGCCGCACCGCATCCAGATAACCGGGCGCGGCCTCGACGACCTTCGAATAGCCGTCGTCGGTGAGCACCGCCTGCACGCCGCGGCGGCCGGTGGTCGCTGACCGTTGCGCCCAGCCCATGCGCTCCAGCTTCGACACCACATGGGACAGGCGCGATAGCGATGCATTTGCTTTGTGGGCAAGATCACTCATCTGCAGCCGGTGGCCGGGCTCCTCGGATAACAGCGTGAGCACCCAGTATTCGAAATGCGTCACCCCGGATTCGCGCTGCAGGTGGGTATCCAAAGCGCCTGGTAGACGTGTCATCAGCGCTACGATCGCGCGCCAAGCTCGTTGTTCGTCCGGGTCGAGCCACTTCGTCACTGGGTGCCTTCTTTCGAGCCAAGTGACGTCTTATTGTTAGCGAACCTAGCGATTAACAAAAAGCATGTTCACGGTCACTCGCGTGAATGAGTTTGCCACGACTTCGCTCGGCCGTCATGAACTTGGTCCGCGACGTGAGGTCACTCACAGGGCCGGATGGTGTGTCGGCTACGTGTCCTAGGTGGCCGTCGGCGTTTGCGGAGTGGCGGCGGGCGGCGTCGGTGCCGCCTGCTTGCCGGGATGCCTTCGCCGCCACCATCGACGGCTGATCAGGGCCGATGCGACGAGGAAAATCGCGACCGCCACAATGGCGCCCGCCAGTGACGCGCCACGGAAGGCCGGCGCGTCGACGTCCAGAACTCGTTCGCCGGCGTGTGCGGCACTACTCCCGCCGAGCACGATCGACAATGTCATCAGATTCGGAATCGCGACGATCACCGCGAGCAACGCGGCAGCACCCGCGATGAACTTCCCAGCTCGCCGCTTCCAGATCCATGCCGCGAACAACAGCAGGAACAGCGGGATGGCGGCGCCGAGCAAGCCGTACACCAGCCCCCAGCCGATGCCCTTGCTGAAACTGCCGCTCACCAACTCGGCGATGCGCTGGGCCCACCAGCGTGGAATGAACGCCGCCAGAATGAAGTAGGTGATGATCAGTACGGCGATGACCGCCAGTGCGCCGATGATCCGGGTGCGCCACGTGGCCAGCGTGGATTTCTGCCCGTCCGGCCGAACCTCGCTCGAAGTCATGGACCCAGCGTATGCCGGGCAACTAGGAGATCAACGGCGATAGATCTGGTGTTTTTCGCGGTGGCTACCGCGCGTTCGCGAACAGGGCTACTGCAGAGCGCGTTCGCGCAGGAACTTCAGCGCCTCGTCCGCGTGCACGTCGGAGCGCAACTCGCCGGTGATCACCTTGGCGACCTTGCGATCCCGGTCGATCACGAAAGTCTGCCGCTTGACCGGTGCGAGCTTGCCGAGCAGCCCGCGCTTCACGCTGAACGCCGAGGCGACCTTGCCGTCGGCATCCGATAGCAACGGGTATCCGAGGTTCTGTTTGGAGGCGAATCCGGCCTGGGTGTCGACGCCGTCGGTGCTGATGCCGACGCACGATGCGCCCAGCGCCGTGAATTCGGCGGACAGATCGCGGAAGTGGCACGCCTCCGCCGTGCAGATCGGCGTATTCGCGGCGGGGTAGAAGAACAGCACCAGCGGACCGTTCGCGAGCAGCGCATCGAGCGAACGCGGGGTGCCGGATTGATCGGGAAGCTCGAATTCGGGGGCGAGCTGACCTGTCTGCATAGTAGGGACAGTACCGGGCGCGAGGTCGGTTTGCCGCTCCCGCGCTCGGTCCCCGGCACACCGGAGACCGGAATGACGGGTTCTTATCACGACTAAGCGCCGATGAGAGCGGCGACCTCGGGATTGGAGGATGGGACGCGCCGACAAGGCTGTCGGTGCCACCTGGGATGATTGACACATGGCTGGCGCGTCCACTCCCACCACCACGACCCGCGAACAGTTCCACCAACTGGCCGCGGAGCACCGGGTGGTCCCCGTGACCCGAAAGGTGCTGGCGGACTCCGAAACTCCGCTGTCGGCGTACCGCAAGTTGGCCGCCGATCGGGCCGGTACCTTCCTGTTCGAGTCCGCGGAGACCGGGCGGTCCTGGTCGCGCTGGTCGTTCATCGGTGCGGGCAGCCCGTCCGCGCTGACGGTTGTCGACGGTGAAGCGGCCTGGCTCGGGCACACCCCCGTGGACGCGCCCTCCGGTGGCGATCCGCTGGTTGCGCTGCGCGAAACGCTGCAGTTGCTGCAGACCGAGCGGCTGCCCGGCCTGCCCCCGCTGACCGGCGGCATGGTCGGCTACCTCGGATACGACGCGGTGCGCCGGATCGAGCGGCTGCCCACCCTCGCCGCCGACGATCTGCGGCTGCCCGAGATGGTGCTGATGCTCGCCACCGATCTCGCGGCCTTCGATCACCACGAGGGCGCGATCACACTCATCGCCAATGCGGTCAACTGGAACGGCACCGCCGAACGGGTCGACGAGGCCTATGACGATGCGGTGGCCCGGCTGGACCGGATGACCGCCGCGCTGGCCGCCCCCTCGGAGTCGACGGTGTCGGTCTTCGATCAACCCGACCCGGAGTACATCCGCCGCCGCACCACCGAAGAATTCGGTGCGGGCGTGCGCCGCTTGGTCAAGGAGATCGAGGCGGGCGAGGCCTTCCAGGTGGTGCTCTCGCAGCGTTTCGAAATGGATTACGACGGCGCGCCTTTGGACCTCTACCGGATGCTGCGCGCCTCCAATCCGAGCCCGTACATGTACCTGATCCACATACCGGACGGCGACGGCGGCACGGCGTTCTCCATCGTCGGCTCCAGCCCGGAATCGCTGGTGACCGTGAAAGAGGGCGTGGCTACGACACATCCGATCGCGGGCACCCGGTGGCGCGGCGCCACCGAGGAGGACGATCTGCTGCTGGAGAAGGGACTGCTGGCCGACGAGAAGGAGAACGCCGAGCATCTGATGCTCGTCGACCTCGGCCGCAACGATCTGGGCCGGGTCTGCCAGCCGGGCACGGTGCGGGTCACCGAGTATCGGCACATCGAGCGCTACAGCCACGTCATGCATCTGGTCTCGACGGTCTCGGGCCGCCTCGCGCCGGGCAAGATCGCGCTGGACGCGGTCAACGCCTGCTTCCCCGCGGGCACACTGTCCGGTGCGCCGAAGGTGCGCGCGATGGAACTCATCGAGGAACTCGAGCCCACCCGGCGCGGCGTCTACGGCGGTGTTGTCGGCTATCTCGACTTCGCGGGCGATGCGGATACCGCCATCGCGATCCGCACCGCTCTGCTGAAGGACGGCACCGCCTACGTGCAGGCGGGTGCGGGCATCGTCGCGGATTCGGATCCGGACTACGAGGACGTCGAATCCCGCAACAAGGCCATGGCGGTGCTGCGAGCGGTGGCGGCCGCGAAAACCGTTCGGGCGTATAGCGCACCTGCGGACGGCGGCGCGGAATGACCGATTCGGAACCCGCCGATACCGATCCGACCGCCCCGGCGGATTCGCCGACCGCGAAGCGTAAATATCCGGCGGGCGCGATCGTCCTGCTCGCCGTGGCCGCTGCGGCGCTGTGGGGCTCCTCCCGGATGACGTGGGTGACTGTCTCGTCCACCGACGGGCTGACCGAACCGCGCACCGACAAACTGAACGGCGGTGTCTGGTTCAGTGCGCTCACTCCGCTGGCCCTGGTACTGCTGGCCGCCGTCGCCGCGGTGCTGGCGACCCGCGGCTGGTTGCGGCGCATGTTCGGCGTCCTGATCGGTTTGGTCGCCGCGGTGACGGCCGTTCCGGCCTTCGCCCTGCTGACCGGATCCGGCGCGACCGCAGCCCATGCCGCCACCCTGGCGGAGTTGCCCGGCCGCGCAACGGTCACCGAAGTGGTCACGTCCCAGTTCCCGGCCGTACTTTCGCTGCTGGGAGCGCTGGCGGCCTTTGCGGCCGGTGTCCTGCTGGCCCGTATGTCCGAGGACACCGCCCGCCTGTCCGGCAAGTACGACAATCCGGTATTCCGCAGGGCTGCCGCCACCGAACAGGTGACGCGTCAGCGCAGCGACGAGGCGGCGGCCGATACCGGTCAGCTTTCCGAGCGAGTGCTCTGGGATGCGTTGGACGCGGGGACCGACCCGACCGAGGAAGCGAGTCGGCCCGCTTCGGCGACCGACGATTCCGCCGATCATGATCAGGGGAAACAAAGACATCGAGGTGTCTGAGCAGGTGACTACAAACCCCGGCGCAGTTGCGCCACAAGCAGCCATTTATTCTTTGTCAGCATCGGTGAGACAGCGCCTGGGGGGATTCTCAGGCAGCAAGTCCGTCTCCCCAGAAAGGATTCGAGCCAGATGACGGTACTCGACTCGATTCTCGACGGGGTCCGCGCGGATGTGGCCGCTCGGGAAGCCCTTTTGGACTTCCAGGCGATCAAGGCGGCCGCGGCCGCGGTACCCGCGCCGCTGGACGCCCGCGCCGCGCTCCTCGAAGACGGCATCGGCGTCATTGCCGAGGTCAAGCGGGCCAGCCCCTCCAAGGGTGAGCTCGCGGATATCCCGGACCCGGCGAGTCTGGCCAAGTCCTATGAGGACGGCGGAGCGCGCATCATCAGCGTGCTCACCGAGGGCCGTCGCTTCCACGGGTCGCTCGACGATCTGGACGCGGTCCGCGCCACGGTGAACATCCCGATCCTGCGCAAGGATTTCGTCGTCGGGCCTTACCAGATCCACGAGGCCCGTGCGCACGGCGCCGACGTGATCCTGCTCATCGTGGCCGCCCTGGAACAGGACGTGCTGAGTTCGCTGATCGACCGCACCGAATCGCTCGGTATGACAGCCCTGGTCGAGGTGCACACCGAGGAAGAAGCCGACCGCGCCCTCGAGGCCGGCGCCTCCGTGATCGGCGTGAACGCCCGAAACCTCAAGACCCTCGAGGTGGATCGCGATGTCTTCGCGCGCATTGCGCCCGGCCTGCCCACCGAGGTCATCCGCATCGCCGAATCCGGTATCCGCGGCACCGCCGACCTGCTGGCCTACGCCGGTGCTGGCGCGGATGCCGTGCTCGTCGGCGAGGGGCTGGTCACCAGTGGCGACCCGCGCGCGGCCGTCTCCGAACTGGTGACCGCGGGCACCCATCCGTCCTGCCCGAAGCCCGCGCGGCGGGGTCGGTGACGACAGTGGCGGCACTGCCCAAGGCTTCCGACGGTATCCATGAGCGCAGCGACCACGAGCCGGATCTGGGCGGCCACTTCGGCGTCTACGGCGGCAGGCATGTGCCCGAGGCGCTGATGGCGGTGATCGAGGAGGTCACCGCCGAATACGAGAAGTGTCGCCTCGATCCCGCCTTCCTCGACGAACTGGACCGGCTGCAGCGCGACTACACCGGTCGCCCATCGCCGATCTTCGAATGTCGGCGGCTCGCCGAGCACGCCGGTGGTGCGCGCATCATTCTCAAGCGCGAGGATCTGAACCACACCGGTTCACACAAGATCAATAATGTGCTCGGCCAGGCATTGCTCGCCAAGCGCATGGGCAAGTCCCGGGTCATCGCGGAGACCGGCGCAGGTCAACACGGCGTCGCCGCTGCGACCGCGTGCGCACTGCTCGGCCTCGAATGCGTTGTCTATATGGGTGCGGTCGATACCGCCCGCCAAGCGCTGAATGTGGCCCGCATGCGGCTGCTCGGCGCCGAGGTGATCTCGGTGCGGACCGGTTCGCAGACCCTCAAGGACGCGATCAACGAGGCGCTGCGCGACTGGGTCACCAATGCCGATGCCACCTATTACTGCTTCGGCACCGCCGCGGGCCCGCATCCGTTCCCGATGATGGTGCGCGATCTTCAGCGCATCGTCGGGCTGGAGGCGCGTGCCCAGGTGCAGGCGCTCACCGGGCGGCTGCCCGATGCGGTCACGGCCTGCGTCGGCGGCGGCTCCAACGCCATCGGCATCTTCCATCCCTTCATCGACGATCCCGGTGTGCGGCTGATCGGTTACGAGGCGGCCGGCGACGGCGTCGAAACCGGAAGGCACGCCGCGACTTTCACCGGTGGCACCCCGGGCGCGTTCCAGGGCGCGTACTCGTACCTGCTGCAGGACGAGGACGGCCAGACCATCGAATCGCATTCGATCTCGGCCGGCTTGGACTATCCGGGTGTCGGTCCGGAACACGCCTACCTCAAGGACATCGGTCGCGCCGAATACCAGCCGATCACCGATACCGAGGCGATGGACGCGCTGCTGCTGCTCAGCCGCGCCGAGGGCATCATCCCGGCGATCGAATCCGCGCATGCGGTGGCCGGTGCGTTGAAGCTCGGCAAGGAACTCGGCAAGGGCGCGATCATCCTGGTGAACCTGTCCGGGCGCGGTGACAAGGATATGGACACGGCGGCGCGATGGTTCGGGCTGTTCGACGACCACGCCGCCGACAAGGAGGGCCACCAGTGAGCGAGCGCTGCGAGCGAACCATGAACACAGCGTCCATGACGTCGATGGAGCCGAGCGCCGGCGAGGCGCAGTCGTGAGTCAGCAGTCCCGCCTTGCGAACACTTTCGCCGCATGTCGCGCGGAGGGCCGGGCCGCGCTGATCGGCTACCTGCCCGCGGGCTATCCGGATCTGGCCGGTTCGATCGAGGTCTGCCGCACTATGGTCGAATCCGGTTGCGACATAGTCGAAGTCGGCGTCGCCTACTCCGATCCGGTGATGGACGGACCGACCATCCAGGCCGCCGCCGATCAGGCGCTGCGCGGCGGTGTCCGGGTGCGCGATGTGTTCTCGGTGGTCGAGGCGATCACCGCGGCGGGCGGTAAGGCCGTCGTGATGAGTTACTGGAATCCGGTGCTGCAGTACGGCGTCGATCGTTTCTCGCGCGATCTGTCCGCCGCGGGCGGGTCCGGCATCATCACCCCGAACCTCATTCCGGAGGAGGCCGACAGCTGGTTCATCGCCTCGGCCGCACACGATCTGGACCGCATCTTCCTGGTCGCGCCGTCGTCCACCGAGGAGCGTCTGGACAAGACGCTGGAGGCCAGCCGCGGCTTCGTCTACGCGGCATCGACGATGGGGGTTACCGGTGCCCGCGATGTGGTCTCCTCTGCGGCTCCGGCACTGTGTGCGCGCATCCGCGCCCACTCCGATATCCCGATCGGTGTCGGCCTCGGCGTGCGCAATGGTGTGCAGGCGGCCGAAATCGCCTCCTACGCAGACGGGGTCATTGTCGGCTCGGCACTGGTGACGGCCGCGGCCCAAGGGCTCGACGCGGTCCGCACCCTCACAGCCGAACTGGCCGAGGGTGTTCGTTCCGCGACTGTCGCCTCCTAGGTGCCCGCGAGAGGGGCACGCCGACCGCGAATCTCGCGACGCGGCCGTGCTCCGCTACGGTTGGGGCCGTGACCTTACGAGTCCTCGCAGACAGCGTCCTGAGCAACGGTGCCGTCACCGCTGATGTGTTGGCCTACATTCCCAGCCCGTCCCAGGGCGTATGGCATATAGGTCCATTCCCGCTACGGGCCTATGCCCTGTGCATCATCGCCGGCATCGTCGTCGCTATCTGGTGGGGTGAGCGGCGCTGGCAGGCGCGCGGTGGGCAGAAGGGGGCGATTCTCGATGTCGCGATGTTCGCGGTGCCATTCGGTCTGGTCGGCGGGCGGCTGTATCACGTTGCCACCGACTGGCAGAAATACTTCGGCGCCGACGGTCATCCGATCGATGCGCTGAAGATCTACCAGGGTGGCCTCGGTATCTGGGGTGCGGTCTTTCTCGGCGGTGTCGGCGCCTGGATCGGCTGCCGGGTCTACCGAATTCCATTGCCCGCGTTGGGCGATGCGATCGCGCCGCCGATTCTGCTGGCCCAGGCCATCGGCCGGCTCGGCAATTACTTCAATCAGGAGCTCTACGGTCGCGACACCGAGTTGCCGTGGGGTTTGGAAATCTACCGGCGCTTCGACCAGGATCTCGAGCTCGACATGATGAACGGCGTCTCCAACGGCGTCGTCGACAAGGTTGTGCAGCCGACCTTCCTGTACGAGATGATCTGGAACCTGCTGATCGTGGTGCTGCTGGTACAGATCGACAAGCGCTACCGCATCGGGCACGGCCGCCTGTTCGCGCTCTACGTCGCCGGGTACTGCCTCGGCCGATTCTTCGTCGAACTGCTGCGTGACGACGAGGCGACGAAGATCGCGGGCATCCGCATCAACTCGTTCACCTCGGCACTCGTATTCCTCGCCGCCGTCGCCTATTTCGTCTTCGCGACCAAGGGCAGGGAGACCGCCGATCAACTGCAACCGTCGACGGTCTCGCGGCCGTGGCCGTGGCAGATCGGGGCCCTGCGAGCGGCGGGCGCCGAATCCGAGGCCGCGTCGAAGGCCGCCGCGGTGGCCGAAGCGGCGCCGCCGAAGCACAGTGCCGAGCATTCGGATCCGACTGAATCCGAGAACTCCGGCAACGAACCGGATACCGCCGGCGATAACTCAACGGAGTCCGAAACCTCGGACGCCGAGCAGGGCAAGGTCGATACCTCGAAAAAGGACGCCTGATCCCATAACGACTTGGGCAACACGTCGGTGCACCGAGTAGACACGCGAACGCGTGTCCGCGACGATACCTGCGGGCGCCCAATTGCCCGGCTAAATACGCGGGGAGGCGGGTGAGCGCCCGTCGAAATGCACGAATGATGGAGGACATTTAGTGACCGACCCCTACCAGAACCAGCCAGGCTTCGGCGGCCCACAGTATGGCCCGCCCGGGACGGGGCCGGACCTGAACAAGCAGCCCGATGCACCAGGGCAGCAGTACCCGTCGGATCCGTACAACCAGCAGCAGCCGCAGTACGGTCAGCCACAGTACGGCCAGCCGCAGTACGGCCAGCCCGATCCTTACGGTCAGCAGCCGGGCGGCTACCCGCCCGCGCCGTACCAGGGCGGCGGCTACAACCCGAACGATCCGGAAGCGCCCTACGGTCGCGACCCATTCGGCGTGCCGTTCTCGGATAAGCAGAAGCTGACCGCGGGTCTGCTCCAGATCTTCCTCGGCGGCTTCGGAATCGGCCGTTTCTACACCGGCCACACCGGCATCGCGATTGCCCAGATCGCGGTCACCTGGTTGACCTGCGGCATCGGCGGTATCTGGCCGCTGATCGACGGCATCATGATGCTGACCGGCAAGGTGCCCGACAGCCTCGGGCGGCCATTGCGCGACTGACCGCCGCGAACAATCGACCGACGGGGCCCCGTCGCATCGGATGACGATGTGACGGGGCCCGTCGCCATTTTCGGCAGGCTGTGCGAGGATTCGGCGCACCGTGATCGCAATACTGTCGGTCGGTATCTTCCTGGCGTAGCCTGAGCCGGGTTTTGTGTCGAGAGAGGGACTTCCGTGCGCCGCAAGCTGTTCGCCGCCGCCATGCTCGCCATCGTCGCAGCCACCGGGCTCACCGCCTGCGGCAGCAGCAGCGATCCGAACGTGCTGAAGGTCGGCACCGAAGGCACCTACTCGCCCTTCAGCTACCAGGGTTCCGACGGCAAGCTCACCGGCTACGACATCGAGGTGATCCAGGCGGTCGGGGCCAAGATCGGCAAGAAGATCGAGTTCGTGCAGACGCCGTGGGACGCGATCTTCGCCGGTCTCGAGTCCAAGCGCTTCGACCTGGTCGCCAACCAGGTATCGATCACCGACGAGCGCAAGGCCAAGTACGCCCTGTCGCAGTCCTACACCACATCCGAGGGCGTGATTCTCACTCGCGCGGACAGCAACAACATCACTTCGCTCGCGGACCTGAACGGCAAGACCAGCGCGCAGTCGGCAACCAGTAACTGGGCCAAGGTCGCCCAGAGCGCGGGTGCGAAGGTCGAGGCGGTCGAGGGCTTCGTGCAGGCGGTTCAGTTGCTGAAGACCGGCCGCGTCGACGCGACCGTCAACGACAGCCTGGTCGCGCTCGACTACATCAAGAAGAACGGCGACACCAGCGTCAAGATCTCCGCCAAGGCCGGTGAGGTCAGCAATCAGGCATTCGCCGCCCGCAAGGACGACGGGCTGATCGGCCAGGTGAACACCGCGCTGGATCAGCTGCGCGCGGACGGCACGCTGGCCAAGATCTCGGAAAAGTACTTCGGCACCGACGTCAGCAAGTAACCGTCCGTGGATCCCGCGACCAGGGAGCTGATCTGGCACAACCTGTGGCCGATGCTGCAGGCCACGATCGACAAGACCATCCCGCTCACCGCCATCAGCTTCGTCATCGGTCTGGTCATCGCGTTGTTCGTGGCGCTGGCGCGGATGTCACCGCTGTGGTTCCTCTCGGCGCCCGCCAGGTTCTACATCTCGATCATTCGGGGCACGCCGCTGCTGGTGCAGCTGTTCATCGTGTTCTATGCGCTGCCGCAGTTCGATATCGTCATCGATCCGTTCCCGGCGGCGGTGATCGCCTTCAGCCTCAATGTCGGCGGTTACGCCGCCGAGGTCGTGCGCGCCGCCATCCTGAGCGTCGCGGAAGGGCAGTGGGAGGCGGCCAAGGCGCTCGGCATGTCGTATGCGCAGGAGTTGCGGCTGATCATCCTGCCGCAGGCCGCGCGCATCGCCGTGCCGCCGCTGTCCAACACCCTCATATCTCTGGTGAAGGACACCTCGCTGGCCTCGACCATCCTGGTGACCGAACTCCTGCGCACCGCGCAGTTGGCCGCGGCGCCCACCTTCGACTTCTTCGCCCTGTACGGCGTCGCCGCGTTGTATTACTGGGTGATCTGTGTGGTCCTCGGTTTCGGCCAGACCCGTCTGGAAACTCGGCTGTCCCGCCATGTCGCCCGCTGACGAGGCCCATTTGTACTTTCCACTAAGCCCCTTCGTACATATTTTTCACCTAGCTTTCACCGAGGCCACAGCAGGCTAGAGGCACTACACGGGACTAGGCTCTACTCGTGATGCGACGGACGAAGATTGTGTGCACTCTCGGCCCAGCGACCGCTACCGAGGAACGTATTCGGGAACTCGTCGAGAGCGGCATGGATGTGGCGCGGCTGAATTTCAGCCATGGCGAGCACTCCGATCATGCCGAGAACTACAAGAAGGTGCGGCAGGCCGCGGACCATGTGGGCCGCGCGGTCGGCATTCTCGCCGACCTGCAGGGACCGAAGATCCGGCTGGGCCGCTTCACAGAGGGCAAGACCGTATGGGCCAACGGTGAAGAGGTCCGCATAACCGTCGACGAGATCGATGGCAGTCACGATCGCGTCTCCACTACCTACAAAGAGCTGGCCAAAGACGCTAAGCCGGGCGATCGCCTGCTCATCGACGACGGCAAGGTCGGCGTCACCGTCACTCGGGTCGAGGGCAACGATGTCGTCTGCCGGGTGACCGAGGGCGGACCGGTCAGCAATAACAAGGGTGTCTCGCTGCCGGGTATGGATGTCTCCGTGCCCGCGCTGTCGGAGAAGGACATCGAGGACCTCGAATTCGCGCTCGAGCTCGGCGTGGATTTCATCGCCCTGTCCTTCGTGCGTTCACCCTCGGATGTCGAGCTGGTGCACGACGTGATGGACCGGGTCGGCCGCCGCGTTCCGGTGATCGGCAAGTTGGAGAAGCCCGAGGCCATCGACAATCTCGAGGCCATCGTGCTGGCCTTCGACGCGGTCATGGTCGCCCGCGGTGACCTCGGCGTCGAACTCCCGCTCGAGCAGGTGCCGATCGTGCAGAAGCGGGCCATTCAGATGGCTCGCGAGAATGCCAAGCCGGTCATCGTCGCCACCCAGATGCTGGAGTCGATGATCGAGAACTCCCGCCCGACCCGTGCCGAGGCCTCCGATGTGGCCAACGCGGTGCTCGACGGCGCCGATGCGGTAATGCTGTCGGGTGAGACCTCGGTCGGCGCGTATCCGATCGAGACGGTCCGCACCATGGCGCGCATCGTGCACGCGGTGGAGACCGAATCCACCCGGGTGCCACCGCTGACCCACGTGCCGCGCACCAAGCGCGGTGTCATCTCCTACGCCGCCCGCGATATCGGCGAGCGGCTCAATGCGAAGGCGCTGGTCGCCTTCACCCAGTCCGGCGATACGGTTCGTCGGCTGGCGCGTCTGCACACCCCGCTGCCGTTGCTGGCGTTCACCCCCCTTCCCGAAGTGCGCAGCCAGCTGTCGCTCACCTGGGGCACCGAAACCTTCATCGTCCCGACAGTGGACAGCACCGATGCGATGATCCACCAGGTGGATGTAGCACTTCTGTCCATGGAGCGATACCAAAAAGGTGATCTGGTGGTAATCGTGGCAGGCTCCCCGCCCGGTACTGTCGGCTCCACCAATCTGATCCACGTGCACCGTATCGGTGAGGAGGACCATTAGTCGTGAGTGAGCGCAGCGAACGAACCGAGAACACAGCAGCGCCAGCGGTCGCAACGGAGCCGAGCGTCAGCGAGGCGCAGTAGTGAGCGCTTCGCCAGGTGGCGCTGTCGGCCTCAGGGCCGCAGCGGAGGGTACCGACCTCGATGTGCTGCTCGGACTGCTCGATCTGGAACAGGTCGACGAGGATGTCTTCGTCGGCCAGCATCCGGAGAAGGTCTGGAGCCGTACGTTCGGCGGTCAGCTGGTTTCGCAGGCGATCATGGCGGCGGGACGGACGGTCGACGGCGACCGTCCGTTGCACGCCGTCAACGCGCATTTCGTGCGTGGTGGCGATGTGAAGAAGCCGATCGAATATCAGGTCGACCGCCACCGCGACGGACGCTCGCTGGCCAACCGCACGGTCACCGCGACCCAGGAGGGTCAGGAGCTGTTCGTCATGCTCGCCGCGTTCCAGGATTGGGGCAAGGGGCTCGAGCACGCGCACGCCCAGCCGGAGGTGCCGGATCCGGAGACGCTGCCGCGGGTCGAGGAGAGCTTCGCAGGCTTGGAAGACAAGCTGGAGATGTTCGTCAAGGCGCCGCATCCGATCGATATGCGCTACACCAATGACCCGGCCTGGATCCTGAAGGGCACCGGGGAGCGGCTCAATCACAACCGCGTGTGGATGCGGGCCGATGGCAGGCTGCCCGACGATCCGCTGATTCACGTTGCGACGCTTGGCTATTCGTCCGACACCACGGTGCTCGATTCGATCATCACCACGCACGGTCTGTCCTGGGGTCTGGACCGCATCGTGGCCGCGACGATCAACCATTCGATCTGGTTCCACCGCCCGTTCCGCTTCGACGATTGGGCGCTCTACGCCACCGAATCCCCGGTGGCCGCTGGTTCGCGTGGCCTTGCCACGGGCCGATTCTTCTCCCGCAGTGGCGAATTGCTCGCCACCACGGTCCAGGAAGGCATTATCCGCCACTTCCCGGCGCGGCGCTGATACCGCGAAACCGAGCGCAAATCATAGGGATTCACGCTCGGTTTCGAAGTCGAAGCTGTCGCGGCGCTGCACTCGGATGGTCCGCGGGATCTCCGGATCCATTGGGCAGCTTGCAGTTTCCAACATCAGGCGCTTCTCCAGGGCGCTCAGGCTGGGTGCGGTCAGATCGCGCGGCGCGCCGACCAGGCTGAGTGCGATCTCATAGGTGCGTCTGGCGCCCTGCTCCTGGCCGGGATGCTCTACCCGCCACTGGGTTTCGAGTAGTAGGTGTTCCGGTGCATCGGGCTCGACGGGCAGGGTGAAGCGCCAAGCGAAGACATCGCGGTCCTGGAGGTGGTCGTCCACCACCTCCCGCACCGAATCGACGACGCGATCGAGGGTTTCCGGTGTCACATAAACATGGAGCGAAACATCCGAAATTCGTTTCGGCATGTCTGATTCCTGTCGTGTGTCGAACCATCAACGGCGGAAGTTATTCCGCGCGCGAGTGTAATCCCTTTACCCGCTGATCGGATACCGGGCCCTGCGTGTCACCGGATTCGCTGGGCGGCAAGGAAGGCGGCCAGCGGCGCGGGACGCGCTCCTGGGGCCATCACGAGGCCGGGGCGCTCGTCCTCGTCCGGCCGGTGCTGCGCGTGCGGCGCCAACGCCAGCAGGAGCGGCACCAATGCCTCGGCGATGCGGTCGCCCACCTCGCAGAACGCGGCCTCCGACAGTCCGACCGGGTCGGCGATGTTCTCCCGGCCGACGAGTGCCAGATCGTGGCGGGCGCGGTGCAGATCGGCGATCGTCTCGGCGCCGGTGACCTTGGCTATGCGATGCGCCTCCAAGAGGGTGAAGGTGCGCGATCCGGCACCGAACGCCATCTGCGCCGCCTGATCCCGGATCTGCTCGGTCATGGCGAGGACCAGATCCGCGCGGTCGATCAGCTCCGGCTCGAGTTTGCGTGCCCGGAAATGGTCGGCGCCCGCGCCGAGCCCCTCGATCGTCCGCGCGGCGAGCGGTTCGATCGGAAAGCCAACCAGCGCACGGGTTCCCGCACTCTCTGCGGTGAGCCCGGGCAGGTTGTATTCGACCGCTACGGCGCGGGTGAGCCGCTCGGCGATTACCGAACGGCAGACATTGCCGTTGCAGACGAACAGGACGTGCATGCGGATACGGTAGGCCGCGCATGGGCCGACCAGAAGGCTGTCGAGATCGAATCACAGCCCACGGAAAATGTATTCATCTGCTGGTCAAGTGCCGTACACGAAGTACGCCCCGGTATTCGGATAGACGCTCGATCCGCGTTGCCGCAATGCAGCCGATCGGTAATCGAGGTCTGGGCGTCCTGCTGAAGGTACCCGGCGCGCGTAATTTCAACCATCACAGTATTGCCACGGTTGGGGATCGGAATTACTCGGACTCCCCACGGTAGTAAGCGGATTCGGTGACGACCGGCGCTGTCTTGTCCGCTTCGCCGTGCACCCGCCCCCGTGTCGTGAACTTCCGGCCGCGCGAGGCCACCACGGGTGCGAACCGCGGCAGGCCGGAGGCGCCTTCCATATCGTCGTACATCGCGTCGATACCGCCGCGCATGAAGTAGGCCTCGTGCCAGAACCCGGTCCCGCCGGAGTCGCGCAGGAACGTCTGCCACCAATCCCGATGCGGCGCAGAGCGTGTCCACTGTTCCAGCGAATCCAGATCCCGCCAATACTGCCGCGCCCCCCAATGCGGCGGAAACAGCGACCAGATCACGTCCTCGTGCAGCAGCAGCCCGTCCGGCCGATCCTTGTGCGACCGATACAGTTTCGGGCCAAGACCGAGCAATCGCAGGACACCGCGCGGCTTGCGTACGCGCATCCCGAGATAGATGACGACCAGATCCGGATACCCGGACAGATCGACAGTGGTCCTGTTCACCCGCATCGAGGCACCTCCGCATCGGGCCGCCCACTGCAAACCCTACGCCGGAAAAACGAGACAGCCCGCGCCCTAGTTCGATCGCCACCCGGGCGGACCTCTGTGCGAACGGCCCATGCTCTCCAAGAGCATGGGCCGCCTACCAGTTGGTGCCGATTGTGGGACTCGAACCCACACGTCCTTTCGGACAACGGTTTTTGAGACCGTCGCGTCTGCCAGTTCCGCCAAATCGGCGCACCGGTGGGAAAGCATAGCGGGTCACTGTCGAAAATCACGAATGGGCTGGGTCAGAAGTGACCGACGCCCGGTTTGCGCAGGGTATATGGGTTGTATGCGGAACTGAAAGGTACTCTTTACATCACTCGACGGCGATAGTGGGGCGTTGGACCGGTGCCCGGACCGCGGCCACTCATTCGCATGTCGGGGACACGGCATCGGAACCAGAGGGGTCTACCTATGAGCAACACAGCAGGGGGCGCCGGCACGAAGCGGGACGCCGGGGCGAAGCGGGTCGTCGTCGCGGAAGACGAAGCGCTGATCCGCATGGATCTGGTGGAGATGCTGACCGAAGAGGGCTATCAGGTTGTCGGTGAGGCGGGCGACGGCCAGCAGGCGGTGGATCTGGCGGTGGAACATCGGCCGGATCTGGTCATCATGGATGTGAAGATGCCGCGCCGCGACGGTATCGATGCCGCGGCCGAGATCGCGTCGAAACGCGTTGCACCGGTTGTGATTTTGACCGCATTCAGTCAGCGCGATCTGGTCGAGCGGGCCCGCGACGCCGGTGCGATGGCGTATCTGGTCAAGCCGTTCACGAAGTCGGATCTGGTGCCCGCCATCGAGTTGGCGGCCAGCCGCTTCCACGAAATCACCGCGCTGGAGAGCGAGGTCGCCAATCTGGCCGACCGCCTCGAGACGCGCAAGCTGGTCGAGCGGGCCAAGGGCGTGCTCATGCAGACCCAGGGATTGTCGGAGCCGCAGGCATTCAAGTGGATTCAGCGTACGGCGATGGACCGCCGCACTACCATGAAGGCGGTAGCCGAGGTCGTGCTGGAAAATCTCGCCCCGAAGTAGGCCCGTCCTTGCGTCTCGGCGGTTCAAGGCCGGAAATTTTACTTCCCGGAAACCCGATCGCGATGAAAAATTCGAAACGAAGTCGATCGGATGATCCGAATGTGATGCGCAGCTAACGTACCAACGCTATGTTCTGACCGGGCTGACGTGGTCGGCCTCCTCGGAGGAGAGCCCGGGGGAACACAGGACGTAGAGGTGAAACGTGCTTAGTTCGACATGGCGCAGTCGTTCGATGCGGGGTGCATTGGCCATCGGTGCCGCCGCCGCGCTCGTGCTGACGGGGTGTAGCGATAAATCGACCGACGGTGGTTCGGGCACCTCCGGCACCAGTGGCGCGGGTGGTCTGAAGATCCAGCCGGTCATGCAGATCGACGCCAACGGCAAGCAGGTGCCGAAGTCGGACAGCGCCTCGGCCGCCGACCCGGCGGGCGACGGCAAGGCCACCTGCCCCGCGGGCACCGCGATCGCCATGGCGGGCGCGCTTACCGGTCCGGACGCGGCCCTCGGCATCAATATCGTCGACGGTGTCAAGCTCGCGCTGGACAAGCACAACAAGGCCAACCCGGGCTGCAAGATCGAGCTCAAGCAGTTCGACACCGAGGGCGACCCGCAGAAGGCCACCCAGGTCATCCCGCAGATCGTCAACGACAAGTCGGTCATCGGCCTGGTCGGTCCGGCGTTCTCCGGTGAGACCAAGGCGACCGGCAAGATCCTCAGCGACGCCGGCCTGGTTTCGACGACGGCCTCCGCCACCAATGAGACGCTGACCCAGAACGGTTGGACCAGCTTCTTCCGTGGCCTTGCCAATGACGGCGTGCAGGGCCCGTCGGTCGGCAAGTACCTGGTCAACACCGCGGGCTACAAGAAGGTCTGCGTCATCCAGGACAACACCGATTACGGCACCGGTCTGGCCAAGACGATCATCGAGGGCCTCGGCTCGGCCAACGATGCGTCCTGCAACGCCAGCATCAAGAAGGGCGACAAGGACTTCTCCGCCACGGTCACCAAGATCGCGAGCGCCGCGCCGGACGCCGTCTTCTACTCGGGCTACTACTCCGAGGGCGCCCCGCTGGCCCAGCAGCTGAAGTCCGGTGGCGTGAAGGCGGTCTTCGTCTCCGCCGACGGCACCAACGATCCGCAGTTCGTCGCCCAGGCCGGCAGCTCGGCGAAGGGTGCGGTGCTGTCCTGCCCGTGTGGCCCGGCGCCGGATAAATTCACGGCGGATTACCAGGCCCTCAACGGCGCAGAGCCCGGTGTGTACTCGGTCGAGGGCTACGATCTGACCACGATCTTGGCCAAGGGCATCGATGGCGGCAAGCTGACCCGTCCCGACCTGCTGGAGTACGTGCGGTCCTACGACGGTCCCGGCCTTGCCCGTCAGTACAGGTGGAACGCGACCGGTGAACTGTCCAACGCACTGATCTGGATCTACGAGGTCAAGTAGCCCTAGACAATCCGCACGGCGGCACGTACAGGGGTTCGTGGAATCCCCGTACGTGCCGCCGTGTCGGGTGGGCGAATGAATGAGGGCAAACGACGAATGACATCAACGGCATTGGCTGGTGCAGCACAACTCGCCGGCTCGATCGACTTCAACTACCACGGAGTGATCGATAACTTCTGGCGACTGACCGTCGACGGGGTGACCTACGGCTCAATCTATGCCTTGGTCGCCGTGGGCTATACCCTGGTCTACGGCGTATTGCGGCTGATCAATTTCGCCCATTCGGAAATATTCATGCTCGGCATGTTCGGCCAATTGGTCGGGCTCATGCTGTTCGGATTCGTGGCGAATCCCGATGTGTACACCCAGGGCATCATCCTGACGGTCACCTATCTCGCGTTGGCGATGATCATCGGCATGCTGGTATCCGGTGGCGCCGCAGTCGGATTGGAGCGCGTGGCCTATCGGCCATTGCGCAAACGCGGCGCCAAACCGCTCAGCTTCCTCATCACGGCGATCGGTATGTCGTTCGTGATCCAGGAATTCGTGCACTTCATCCTGCCGAAGATCAATCCCAAACTCGGCGGCACCAATGCGCAGCAGCCGATCAAACTGGTCGAGCCGAGCGTGCAGTTCAGTTTCTTCGGCGCCGAGGTCGACAACATCAAACTTCTGATCGTGCTCGCGGCGATCGCGCTCGCGATCGTGACCGAGGTGCTGATCAACCGGACCAAATTCGGGCGCGGCATCCGCGCGGTCGCCCAGGATCCCGATACCGCGACGCTGATGGGCGTTTCGCGGGAGCGGGTCATCATGTTGACCTTCTTCATCGGCGGTGTCCTCGCCGGTGCGGCCGCGCTGCTGTACGCGATCAAGATCCCGCAGGGCATCATCTACTCCGGCGGATTCATCCTGGGCATCAAGGCATTCAGCGCCGCGGTGCTCGGCGGCATCGGCAATCTGCGCGGCGCACTGCTCGGCGGCATCCTGCTCGGCGTGGTGGAACAGTACGGCCAGTCGCTGCTCGGTTCGGAGTGGCGCGATGTCGTCGCGTTCGTGGTGCTGGTGCTGGTGCTGATGGTGCGCCCGACCGGCATTCTCGGTGAGAGTCTCGGGAGGGCCCGCGCATGACCGACTCGACCAAAATCCCGGACTCGGTACCCGAGACTGCCAATGCGGCCCCGCCCAAACACGGTGTGGGAGACGCGATTCGGACCTGGTGGGACGGCCTGAGCCGCCCCGCGCAATGGGGTGTCGGCGTGCCGATCCTCATTCTGCTCGCACTGCTTCCGCTGTTCCCGCCGCCGCTGCTGGATACCCCCGGCTACAACTTCGGTCTGATCATGGCGCAGGTCGCGATGTACGCGCTGATCGCCATCGGCCTGAATGTCGTTGTCGGTCAGGCGGGTCTGCTCGACCTCGGCTACGTCGGCTTCTACGCCATCGGCGCGTATACGGTCGGCCTGCTCACCAGTCCGAACAGTCCGTGGAATCAGACCGACGGCGGATGGTTGAATCCGACCTGGGCCTGGATGGCCTGTCTGCCGATCGCGGTCGCGGTGACGGCTATCTCCGGCATCATCCTCGGCACTCCGACGCTGCGACTGCGCGGTGACTATCTGGCGATCGTCACCCTCGGCTTCGGTGAGATCGTGCGGTTGCTCGCCGATAATCTGTCCGATATCACCAATGGCAGCCTGGGTTTGTCCGGTGTCGCCTTCCCGCATGTCGGCGAATCCGCCAGCAAGCCGGAGGGTGTGTTCTCTGGCGGCAACAGCGGCAATGCCGACAGCGCGAATCTGCTCGACCGAGCCAGTTACGGCACCTGGTGGTACTGGTTCGCGATGGTGCTCGTGATCATCGTGCTGCTGATCGTCGGCAATCTGGAACGCAGTCGGGTCGGCCGCGCCTGGGTGGCCATTCGCGAAGACGAGGACGCCGCCGAGATCATGGGCGTGCCGACCTTCAAATTCAAGCTGTGGGCCTTCCTGATCGGCGCTGCTGTCGGCGGCATGTCCGGTGCGATCTACGCCGGTCAGGTGCAGTTCATCAATCCGACCGGGTTCAACATCATCAACTCGATGCTGTTCCTGTGCGCGGTCGTCATCGGCGGCCAGGGCAATAAGCTCGGAGTCATCTTCGGCGCGTTCATCATTGCCTATCTGCCCGCCCGGCTGCAGTCGGTGAAATTGGTGAGCAACGAGTCCACCGGGTACATCCTTTTGGCTATCGATGTGCTGGTCTTCGTCGGGTTGATCCTCTTGTGGAAGTACAAGGGCGACAGTCTGAGTGCGTGGCCGCGGCGCGGTTGCATTACCGGCATGGTGGTCACCGGCGTCTTGGGTGCACTGTTGCTGGGCAGCGTGTTGCTGTTCCGGGTCGGCGGTGCGCAGTCCCTCGGTGACCTCAAGTACATGTACTTCGGAATTACCTTGGTGGTCATGATGATTCTGCGGCCACAGGGGCTGTTCCCGGTGCGGCAGAAGCTGCTGACCTTCGGTAGGCAGGTGTATCAGGCCGTGCGTAAACCGGGTGAGCGTGAATTGATCGGAGCGCGACGATGACCGGGCCAGGCGCGGGTGACGCCCTGTTCGACAATGAGGATATGGCCGCCGGTTATGCGGCCCCGCCCGAGGTCGAGAGCGCGGGCGAGGTCGATGTCACCGCCGTGATCCCGGTGCTCGCCGATGCCGAGGTGGTCGCGGATGTGGTTGCGCCGCACCGTGATATCGAGACCGCGGTGGGTGCGCCGCTGCTGCGCACCGATGAACTCACAGTGCAGTTCGGCGGTCTGACCGCATTGGACAAGGTCAGCTTCGAGATTCGCCGCGGTGAAATCCTCGGACTGATCGGACCCAATGGCGCGGGCAAGACCACCTGCTTCAACGCCATCACCGGTGTCTACAAACCGGCCTCGGGTCTGGTGTATTTCGACGGCAAACCGCTGACGAAGACCAAGCGCAACGAGATCACCCGGCTCGGTATCGCCCGCACCTTCCAGAATGTGCGGCTCTTCGGCGAGATGACCGCGCTGGAGAATGTGGTTGTCGGCACCGACGCCAGGCATAAGACCTCGGTGCCCGGTGCGATCTTGCGCACCCCGCGGCACCGCAGCGAGGAGAGGGACGCGATCGAGCGCGGCATGGCCCTGCTCGAATTCGTCGGAATCGCACCGCGTGCGGTGGAGAAGGCGCGCAATCTCTCCTACGGCGATCAGCGCCGATTGGAGATCGCCCGCGCGCTGGCCACCGAGCCGAAACTGCTCTGCCTGGACGAACCCGCCGCCGGGTTCAATCCGAGCGAGAAATCGGCGCTGATGGATCTGATCCGCAAGATCCGCGACGACGGGTTCACCGTGCTGCTGATCGAGCACGATATGCGCCTGGTCATGGGTGTCACGGACCGGATCGTGGTGCTGGAGTTCGGTCGCAAGATCGCCGATGGGCTGCCCGCGGAGATCCGCGACAACCCGGATGTGATCGCGGCGTATCTGGGTGTGCCGGATGCCGAGGCCGCGGCGGCCGAAAAGGCAACTGCCGTAACCGAAGTGGTCGAACCGGAACAGTTCGTCGACGAATCGACTCCGGCCGGCGGCGAGCATCGCAAAGCGGAGCCGCGCGACTTCAGCACGGCGGCGCCGCTGCTCGAGGTCGACGGTATGGTTGTCAACTACGGCAGAATCCAAGCGCTGCACGGGGTTTCGCTCCGTGTCGCCGAGGGTGAGCTGGTGACCCTGCTCGGCGCCAACGGCGCGGGGAAGACCACCACCATGCGTGCCCTGTCCGGCCTGCTGCCGCTGACCCGCGGCAAGATCAGGTTCGAGGGTCGTGACATCACCCAGATGAAGGCGCACGAGCGGGTGACACACGGGTTGATCCAGGCGCCGGAGGGCCGGGGTGTCTTCCCCGGTATGACGGTCCAGGAAAATCTCGATATGGGTTGCTACGGAAGGGCTTTCAAGCAGAAGGCGGAGTACGGCCAGACGTTGGAGTGGGTCTTCGAGCTGTTCCCGCGGCTGTCCGAGCGGCGCAAGCAGGTCGGCGGCACGCTCTCCGGCGGTGAGCAGCAGATGCTGGCCATCGGCCGCTCGCTCATGGCCCGCCCGCGCCTGCTGCTGCTCGACGAACCGTCGATGGGCTTGGCGCCCATGGTGATTCAGCAGATCTTCCGGATCATCAGCGAGATCAACCAGCAGGGCACCACGGTGCTGTTGGTCGAGCAGAATGCCCAGCAGGCGCTGACCCGCAGCGATCGCGCCTACATCCTGGAGACCGGTGAGGTCACCAAGAGCGGTATCGGTGGGGATCTGCTCACCGATCCGGCCGTGAAGTCGGCTTACTTGGGCGTGGGCTGAAAGAGGGCTGGGCGCTCTACACCGAACGTCTTGCCGACGAAATGGGTTTGTACGACGACGATTTGGCGCGCGTCGGCATGGTTGCCGCAGATTTGTGGCGGTCGTGCCGACTCGTCGTCGATACCGGAATCCACGCCAAGGGCTGGAGTCGTCCGCAGGCCATCGACTTCATGGTGGCCAACGCACCGGTCGGGCTGACCGAGATCGAGGTCGAGATCGACCGCGATATCGCGATCCCCGGTCAGGCCGCGGCCTATAAGGTCGGTCAGCTCGAGATACGTCGGCAGGCCGCCGAGCGGCTCGGTGCCGCTTTCGACATCAAAGTGTTCCACGATGTGGTGCTCGGCTCCGGCTCGGTCAGCCTGCCGGTGCTGCGCGAACTTGTAGCCACACTGTGACCCGCTGAGCAGCTCCTCGAGTTGCGGGCCGATGTGGGCGGAGTTCCAATGAATGTGCGGTGATCGAGCTCTCTAGGTAGGTCATGAACAGCACGTTCGGCTCTCGGCTCGGTCTGTTGCGCGGCAATCGCATCGTCCTTGTCTGGGTGGTGTTCGGTGTGGTCGGTGCGCTCACCGCGGCGGGTCTGCTCGTGACCGGACGCTCCGCCGACGCGGGTGAAATGCGTACCGCGCGTGCGATTTCCGATTCGACGACACCGGGATTCGCGGGTGCCCTGCCCGACTCGGCGAATCCAATCGGCGATGCCGCGCCCCCGGTCGCCTTCGCGCCGTTGGCCGGGTTATCGCCGGCCGGGATGCCGGTCGCGTCGAGCCGCGCGGTGCAGGCGCTGGCCGATCATCCGCTCTTCGCTCAGCACGTCGGACTCGGCAGGGTCGATTGCAAACTGCCCGCCTGGCACGACGATCCGGAGACCGCGCGGGCCTTCTACCGGTCCGCGATCGCCTGTCTGGACGCGTCATGGGAACCGACACTGCGCGGCGCCGGACTGCCGTTCCATCCGCCGCGGCTATTGGCCCCCACCGAATCCCGTGAGGTGGCAAGCCAATGCGTGCAGCGACTGCGCAACGGCCCGACAACCTTCTACTGCGCGCTCGACGAAACCGTGGTCCTGCCGTACGACGCCATGCGGCCGCTGTCCAGCGGCTCGCGCCGCGGCGCCCAATTGGCCGTGCTCAGTACCGAATACGGCCACCACGTGCAGAACCTGATCGGCGTCATGCAGGCTTACAACGAGAAACGTGCGACCGTCGGCAAGGAAACCACCGCCGGTCGCGAACAGAGCCGCCGTATGGAACTGCAGGCCCGCTGCTTCTCCGGCATGTTCCTCGGCACCAACTTCGGCCGCGCCGATATCGATGAACAAACCTGGACCGAAGCCTCCCACACCGTCCAGGGCGGCCACGGCACCCGCGATCCCCGCATGCAGGGCACCGAGGAAAACGTGTGGGGCTGGTGGAAATGGGGTTCCGACAAGGGCGACACCTGGGAGTGCAACACCTGGTACAGCTCCCCGGCCCACGTGGAGTGATCCGCACATTCACCTACGAGACTGGGTATGCTGGGCCGCTCGGTACGGCCGATGCGTCGGTCGTCGCCACGGCTGAACGGCTCGGCGTTGCCAAGGCGGCGACCCTGGATCGGCGCCGTTTTTCCATCGTTCGGCCTTGTCACATCGATGCCTTCGAGCTTCTGCCATGAGCCATTGAGTACCCCGTGCCCCGCAGTGTCTTTGTCGGTGGGCGTCAATAGACTCTCAGGCGTGACCCCAGCGACTACTGATCAGCGTTCCAGCGTCGTGCCTGCGGCAGCCAGTGATGCGGGTGGTGCGCGGCCGACGTTGTTGCTGTTGGACGGGCATTCGATCGCCTATCGCGCGTTCTTCGCACTGCCCGCGGAGAATTTCAAGACGGTCACCGGGCAGACCACGAATGCGGTGTACGGATTCACCGCGATGCTGATCAATCTGTTGCGGGACGAGAAGCCGACGCATATCGCGGCCGCTTTCGACGTCAGCCGCAAGACTTTCCGTACCGAGGCGTATCCGGAGTACAAGGCGGGCCGCAATGCCACGCCCGATGAGTTCCGCGGCCAGGTCGAACTCACCAAGGATGTGCTCGGCGCCATGGGAATCCCGGTGATGGCGATCGACGGTTTCGAGGCCGACGACCTGATCGCCACCATCGCGACCCAGGCCGTGGGCGAGGGTTTCCGCGTTCTGATCGTCTCCGGTGACCGTGATGCCATCCAGCTGGTCAGCGATGAGGTCACGCTGCTCTACCCGCGCAAGGGCGTCTCCGATCTCACCCGGTTCACCCCGGATGAGGTAATGGCCAAATATCAGCTCACCCCGGCCCAGTACCCGGATTACGCGGCCCTGCGCGGCGACCCGAGCGACAACCTGCCCGGCATTCCTGGTGTCGGCGAGAAGACCGCCGCCAAGTGGATTCGCGAATACGGCGATCTGACCACCCTCGTCGACAAGGTGGACGAGGTGAAGGGCAAGGTCGGCGACGCACTGCGCGCCAACCTCAGCAGTGTCGTGCTCAACCGCCAGCTCACCGAGATGGTCCGCGACGTTCCGCTGCCCTACACCCCCGATCAGCTGGCCCAGCAGCCGTGGGATCGCAACAAGATCCACCAGCTCTTCGACGACCTGGAGTTCCGGGTGTTGCGCGACCGGCTCTTCGAAACCCTCGCCCCGCCGGAGCCCGAGGCCGAATCCGGCTTCGAGATCAGCGGCGGCGCGCTGGCGGTGGGCGCGGTCACCGGGTGGCTTGCTGAACATGCGAAAGTCGGTGTCCGACACGGTATTTCGGTGGTCGGCACCAATACCCCAGGTAATGGTGACGCGCGCGCGCTCGCCATCGCCGCCGCAGACGGCGAGAGCGGCTACATCGATGTCGCCGTGCTGACCCCGGAAGACGAAGCCGCACTCGGCGCTTGGCTCGCTGATCCGGCCGTGTCGAAGGCGCTGCACGAGGCCAAGGCCGCCGTGCACGCGCTGCGTGGTCGCGGCTGGACCCTGGCCGGTCTCACCAGCGACACCGCCCTGGCCGCCTACCTGGTCCGCCCCGGCCAGCGCAGCTTCAACCTCGACGATCTTTCACTGCGCTACCTGCATCGCGAACTGCGCGCCGAAACCGACGAAACCCCGCAGCTTTCCCTGCTCGACGATACCGACACCGTGAACGCCGAGCTGGCGCAGACCGAAATGCTGCGCGCGCGGGCGGTTCTCGACCTGGCCGAGGCACTCGACGGCGAACTGCGCCAGATCGAATCCAGTGCACTGCTCGACGATATGGAACTGCCGCTGCTCAGCGTGCTCGCCGAACTGGAGAACGCCGGCATCGCGGTCGATATCGAGCAGCTCGAGAACTTGCAGCGCCAATTCGCCGATAAGGTCACCGATGCGGCCAACGCCGCCTATGGCGTGATCGGCAAGCAGATCAACCTCGGCTCACCCAAGCAGCTGCAGGTGGTGCTCTTCGACGAACTCGATATGCCGAAGACCAAGCGCACCAAGACCGGCTACACCACCGACGCCGACGCGCTGGAATCGCTGTTCGAGAAGACCGAGCATCCGTTCCTGCGGCATCTGCTCGAGCACCGCGACGCCACCCGGCTCAAGGTCACCGTGGACGGTTTGCTCAAATCCGTCGCCGATGACGGCCGCATCCACACCACCTTCAACCAGACCATCGCCGCCACCGGCCGACTGTCCTCGACCGAGCCGAATCTGCAGAACATCCCGATCCGCACCGACACCGGCCGCCAGATCCGCGACACCTTCGTGGTTGGCCCGGGCTTCGAGACGCTGATGACCGCGGATTACAGCCAGATCGAAATGCGTATCATGGCCCACCTCTCCGGTGACGAGGGCCTGATCGAGGCCTTCAACTCCGGCGAGGATCTGCACACCTTCGTCGCTTCCAAAGCCTTCGATATCCCGCTGTCGGAGGTGACGCCCGAGATGCGCCGCCGGATCAAGGCGATGTCCTACGGTCTCGCGTACGGTCTGAGCTCCTATGGTCTTTCGACGCAGCTGAAGATCAGCACGCAGGAGGCCAAGGAGCAGATGGAGGTCTACTTCGACCGCTTCGGCGGCATTCGCGACTATCTCTACGAGGTGGTCGAACAGGCACGCAAGGTCGGCTACACCGAAACCCTCTTCGGTCGCCGCCGCTACCTGCCCGATCTGGATTCCAGCAACCGCCAGCGCCGCGAGGCCGCCGAACGTATGGCCCTCAACGCGCCCATCCAGGGCACCGCCGCCGACATCATCAAGGTCGCGATGATCAACGTGCACAAGGCGATCAAGGATGCCGGCCTGCGATCGCGCATGCTGCTGCAGATCCACGACGAACTGGTCTTCGAGGTCGCCGAGGGGGAGAGCGACGCCCTCGACGCACTCACCCGCGAACAGATGTCCTCGGCGATCACGCTATCGGTGCCGTTGGATGTCTCCGTCGGCACCGGCCGCAGCTGGGACTCCGCCGCGCACTGAGCGTTGGGTGCGGCATGCCCCGGAAATCCGGTGTGCCGCACCGCATTCAGTGCTCAGCCGCCAGTAAACTGTACTGCGCGGAGGCCCGCTCGCGCCGCACCAGTCTCGCCGATCCCGTTCGCAGATCGATCTCATCGCGCGGCGGCGCTCCATCGGACTTATCTTCTTTATGCATCAGTGCCGTCTGTCGCTGCTCGAACTCGTAATGCTTCGAACCTTGAAAGGTCGCGGCAACCTGTTCGAATCCGGTCGCGGCGACCGGCGTGTGCTTGCGGTGCTTGAACCACGGCAGTATCCGACTGCCGGTGAGCCGATTCCACAGCACCTCGACGAATGCGAGTCCGATCAGCAGGATGGCCAATCCGGGAATGGTCATGGCGACAAGGGCACCCATGTGATCGAAAGTACCGCCTCGACGACGGTTTGCCATCCGTCCTCGGCGCTATGCCCCTGAGCTGCGCAAATGGTACTGGCGAGTAGGCGCGACCGGGGCGAGGAATGTGGTTGCTATTGCGTCGAGATCGACCTATTCTGGTCGGCGTGCCGAATCCCGCCGACCGCCACAGCGCCACGCTTCACGTCGCAGACCGCGACAGCGCAGTGCTAATTCCGCTTACCGCGATGGTGGCAACTCGGCGGCTTCTCGTAGTAACCCGCCGTAGCGGGGTCTGATTCGGACCGGCCCCCTCGCTGCGGGCTACTGACTACTTACTGCTGGTCCCCTCTGTCAATTGAGAAGACAATCCTCGGGAAGACCTCCGCACAATGACCATCCTGACTCTTGACCCCAACATGTTCATCGCCGCAGCCCCCAAGGCGTTGCGCGCCGAATGCGCCGATCTGACACCCGCGCAATTCCACCACCGCTATTGCGAGCACTCCGGCCCGATTCGGGTCGGCGACTGGTCGCCCGCGGGCAATCGGAGCGCGGAGTTCACGGCCACCCTGGAATTCGCCGACCACCTGCGCACGGTGATCGCCGCAGGCAGTCCGGTCGCCGCGATGACTTCGGCGCTCTACGACGAGGGCTATCCGGTCGAAATCCTGCAATTCCACCAGCGCCGCACCGCTGTGGGCACCGCGACGTTCGTGCAGTGCGAATGCAACGGCAGGCGCGGCTGGGGTGCGGCCCTGGCCGACGACGGTGCCGAATCGACGGTCCGCGCCATGATCGCGGGCGTCAACAAGCTGGGCGCCTGAGCGTACGAAAACGCAACGGGCCGTTCACATTCCGCGGAATATGAACGGCCCGTTGGTGCGGTTTACCGACCGGTCTGCTGCTCGGCGAGTTGCTTGCGCACCTCGTCCATATCCAGCGCCTTCACCTGGGTGACGAGATCCTCCAGCGCGGCCGGCGGCAGGGCGCCCGGCTGCGCGAAGACCAGCACGCCCTCGCGGAACGCCATGATGGTCGGAATCGAGCGGATGTTGGCGGCGGCGGCCAGGCCCTGTTCGGACTCGGTGTCGACCTTGCCGTGCACGACATCGGGATGCTTGTCCGAGGAGGCCTCGAAGGTGGGTGCGAAGCTCTTGCACGGACCGCACCACTCGGCCCAGAAATCGACGAGTACCACGTCGTTCCCGGTGACGATCTCATCGAAATTCTGTTGGTTCAGGGTCTGGGTGGCCATGACGTCCTCTCGTGTCGATTGTCGCCAGCTATAACGTCCGGCGCGGTATATATCTTCCGGCGGTGCCGCTATCTTCCTCGGGCGACCGGCCACTCGCGCCGTTGATCGCCATCCCAACGCCGGATACCCACGACGGTCGCGGGAAAATCACGATCCCTGGCGACGGCGTGGATCGCCTCGCCCAAATGCTGCGTCGGTACCCGTCTGGCCAGGGTGATATGCGGCGTCCACTCGTCGGGTTGCACATTCGACGGTATGCCGGGACACGGCGAAACGACTGCGAGAATACGACGTTGCAGTGCGAGCAGGTGTTCCGACGGCACCACCGACCGAACCAGGATCGGGTTGCGCGCACCGAAGACCAGCACGCCGCCTAGTCGTATCGGAATCGGCCGGAAAGTGAGCTGGTCCAGCGCGTGATCGATGCGCGGCCAGATCTGCCTGGCCACCGCGACGGTGATATGCGGCCGGTTGGTTTCGGCCTGCTTTCCGGCCAAACTCGGAATGCCCGCATCGACGAGCAACTGCCACTGCCGCCGGATCTCCGCATCGGCCACATCGTCCAATAACAATTCGACCGACTGCACCATAGTTCACCTGAGGTTAGCCGCCCGCGCGGCTCGATGGGCGGCGAACACGCGGCCCGGTTGTCGGCGAACAACTTGCGTAGCGGGAGAATGGCCAGGTGAACCGTGATACGTCGCCCATGCGACTCGGCCTCATCGAAGGTGACGGCATCGGCCCCGAGGTGGTCCGCGCCACCCGCGCCGTGGTCGACGAAGCACTCGCTGCGGCCGGCGCGGACTCGGTCGACTGGGTTCGGTTACCGATGGGCCGGACCGCCATAGCGGAATTCGGCAATCCGCTGCCGGAGCAGACCCTCGCGGCCCTCGATGAACTCGACGCTTGGATCCTCGGCCCGCACGACAATGCCGCCTACCCGCCCGAACATCGAATCGCACCGAGTGGCGCCATCCGCAAACGCTTCGGCCTCTATGCGAATATCCGCCCCGCCCGTGCCTTCGCCGGAATCAAGGCGAGCGCTGCCGATATCGACCTGGTGATCGTCCGGGAGAACAGCGAGGGTTTCTACGCCGACCGCAATATGTTCGCCGGATCGGGCGAATTCCGGCCCACCCCCGACGTGGCGATGGCGGTCGGCCTGATCACCCGGTCGGCCTGCGAGCGGATCGCGCACGAGGCCTTCCGGCTCGCGGCCGCGCGACGCAAGCGGGTCACCATCGTGCACAAGGCCAATGTGCTGCCCATGACCATGGGCCTGTTCCGCGACGTCTGCTATGACGTCGCCCGCGCGTATCCGGGCGTCGAGGTCGATGACGAACACGTCGACGCGGTCGCCGCCCATCTGGTCCGCGCCGCCCGCGACTACGACGTGGTGGTGACCGAGAACCTCTTCGGCGACATCCTTTCCGATCTCGCGGGTGAGCTGAGCGGCTCGCTCGGCATCGCCGCGTCGCTCAACTGCTCGGCAACCAAGGCGATGGCGCAGGCGGTGCACGGCGCCGCGCCGACACTGGCCGGACACAACCGCGCAAACCCGGCGGCGCTCCAACTCTCGGCGGCAATGTTGCTGCACTGGCTGGGAATTCGCGACAACAACCGCGCGCTGTCGAGCGCTGGTGAACGCATCGAACGCGCCGTCGCGGCCGTATTCGCCGGGGGCATTGCCACCGCCGACCTGGGCGGTCTCGCCTCGACCAGCGAATTCACCGAGCAGGTCTGCGCCAGGGTGCACCGGCGCTGACCCGGCCCGGCGGGGTGACCGGGAACCCGACTCGCTCGAACACCCGGACCGTCCGGTAGGGTCCAGCGCCGGGTACCTGAGTGTTTGCTGTGCCGGGAGTGTTCCGCACACAACGGATAATCTTCCGTTACTGTCCAGCACGAAACGCCACGATCGCTTAGATTGCCAAACGGGTGGTGACACCCGGGTTTCTCGAATCCGAAATGTGGAGGGCTGCTGTGTCTGTTCGATCGGTTCTTGGCAGGCGCGCCCTGCAAGCGATGTGCGTACTAGCCGGTGGTGCACTGGTGTTGACGGGCTGTAGTAACTCCGAAGACAACTCACCCGCAGTGGCGAAGGTACAGGGTATCGACAAACTCGACACCGCCGCCGCGCTGCTCCCGGACAAGATCAAGCAGTCGGGCAAGCTCGTGGTCGGAGTCAATATTCCGTATCAGCCCAACGAGTACAAGGATCCGAGCGGCAAGATCGTCGGCTTCGATGTCGACCTGATGGACGCGGTCGCGGCAACCCTCGGCCTGAAGGCCGAATACCTCGAGTCCTCCTTCGAGAAGATCATTCCCGCGATCCAGGCGGGCACCTACGACGTCGGTATGTCCTCCATCACCGACTCGAAGGAACGTGAACAGAGCGTCGACTTCACCACCTACTTCAATGCGGGCAGCCAGTGGGCGCAGCAGACCGGTAAGCCGATCGACCCGGACAATGCCTGCGGTAAGCGGGTCGCGGTGCAGGCCACCACGGTTCAGGACACCGACGAGATTCCGGCGCGCAGCAAGAAGTGCGAGGCGGAGGGCAAGCCTGCGATCGATAAGAAGCCGTTCGATGAGCAGAGCGCGGCGACCAACGCGCTGGTGCTCGGCCAGGTCGACGCGATGTCGGCGGATTCGCCGGTGACCGCGTACGCGATCAAGAAGAGCGACGGCAAGATGGAGGCGGCGGGCAAGGTCTTCGATTCCGCACCCTACGGTTGGGCCATCCCCAAGGGGTCGGCGCTCGGCAAGGCGCTGCAGGCCGCCGTCCAGCACCTGATCGACGACGGTAAGTACCTCGAGATCACCAAGAACTGGGGTGTACAGGAAGGCGCGATCACCAAGTCGGTCATCAACGGCGCCGCGGGCTGATCGATGTCGTCATCCGAAACCACGTCGGCGCCCGGCGACAACACCGGGCCCGGCGGGCCGATCGACGCGGCAGAACCGGAGCCGATCAAGGCCGTGCCATTACGTAGGCCGGGTCGCATGATCGCCGCGGCGATCATCCTCGCCCTGGTCGGGTTGTTCATCTACGGCGCGGCCACCAATCCCGCGTACGGATGGGGCACCTATCGAAAGTATTTGTTCGACAGCCGGATCGCCTCCGGTGCGGTGGTCACCCTCGAGCTGACCGTGCTCGCGATGGCGATCGCCATCGTGCTCGGCGCGTTGCTCGCGGTGATGCGTCTGTCGCCGAATCCGGTGTTGCGCGCGGTGGCGTGGGTATATCTCTGGATCTTCCGTGGCACACCGGTTTTCGTGCAGTTGGTCTTCTGGGGGCTGTTCCCGTCGCTGTACAAGTCGATCCAGTTCGGTGTGCCGTTCGGGCCCGAGTTCGTGCGGATCGACGTGCAGGGACTGCAGGCCGCGTTCGCCTTCGCGGTGATCGGCCTCGCGCTGAACGAGGCCGCGTATATGGCCGAAATCGTCCGTGCCGGAATCAATTCCGTCGGCGAGGGGCAGCGTGAGGCCTCGACGGCGCTCGGCATGTCGTGGTCGCAGACTATGCGCAGGACCGTGCTGCCCCAGGCCATGCGGGTGATCATCCCACCGACCGGCAATGAGCTGATCGGGATGCTCAAGACCACCGCGCTGGTCACCGCGATCCCATTGAGCACCGACCTCTACGGGCGGGCCCGTGATATCTACGGCGTGAACTTCCAGCCGATTCCATTGCTATTGGTCACCGCCACTTGGTATCTCGCGGTCACCAGCGTGCTGATGATCGGGCAGTTCTACCTGGAGCGTTACTACTCACGGGGCGCCTCGCGGCAGCTGACCGCCAAACAGCTGCAGGAACTGGCCGACGCTCAGACGATTGTGAAGGCGAAATGAGCGAGCGAACAATGGACACAGCCGCCTTCGCGGTCATGCTGGAGCCGAGCGTCAGCGAGGCGCGGGCATGAGCCCGACGACAGACAAGGTAGAGCCGGCCGATGTACAGCTGATGATCCGTGCGGATCGGGTGTGCAAGAACTTCGGTGCGCTGCAGGTGCTCAAGGGCATTTCGCTCGAGGTCGGGCGTGGCGATGTGCTCTGTCTGATCGGGCCCTCGGGTTCGGGTAAGTCGACCTTCCTGCGCTGTATCAACCACCTCGAGCAGGTGAATGCGGGTCGGCTCTATGTCGACGGCGATCTCATCGGCTATCGGGAAAAGGGCGGCAAACTCTACGAATTGCACCCGCGCGATGCGGCCAAGCAGCGTCGCGATATCGGCATGGTGTTCCAACATTTCAACCTGTTCCCGCATCGGACGGCGCTGGAGAACATTGTCGAGGCGCCCATCCAGGTGAAGGGCATCCGCAAGGCGGACGCGACGGCTCGTGCGCTCGAGTTGCTGGACCGAGTCGGCATGGGGGACAAGGCGAATGCCTATCCGGCCCAGCTCTCCGGCGGCCAGCAGCAGCGTGTCGCGATCGCCCGTGCGCTGGCGATGGATCCCAAGCTGATGCTCTTCGACGAGCCCACCTCGGCGCTGGATCCGGAATTGGTCGGCGAGGTGCTCGGGGTCATGCGCGAACTCGCCGCCGACGGTATGACGATGGTGGTCGTGACCCACGAAATGGGTTTCGCCCGCGAGGTTGCCGACCAACTGGTGTTCATGGACGGCGGCGTGGTTGTGGAGGCGGGTAATCCGCGGGAGGTGCTCGCCGACCCGAAACATGAACGCACCAAGGCGTTCCTGTCGCGGTTGCTCTGAATTCAGTGGCCGCCCAAGCCGATACGGAGTTGTCCGAGTAGGACTTTCGCGGCCGGGCTGCCCGGGCGATCGCGCCGCCACGCCAGCGCGAGTCGTCCGCGCAACTCCGGTTCGGTGATCGGCAGCACCCGCACGCCGAATGCCGTGGCCTCCTCGGCGGTCAGCGCGGGCACCACAGCGACGCCGAGGCCGCGGGCGGCGAGCCGCAGCAACAGCGGGGGAGCGGTGGCCTCGAAGGCGATATCGGGCTCGAATCCCGCTGCGGCACAGGCGCGGTCGAAGACACCCCGGATGCCGGTGCCGCGCGGTAGACAGATCAGCGGGTGCTCACGCAACTGGTCGAGCGTGATCGATGCACGCTTCTTACCGCTCAGCGCGACCGCCGCTACCACCGGCGTATCGAGCACAACATCTATGCCGATATCGGCATAGATGTCCGCACCGGCCAATCCGACCAGGGCGATGTCCAGCTCACCGCTGCGCACCGCCGCGAGCATCCGTTCGGAGGTGTCCTCGGTCAGGCTGATGCCGACCTGCGGGTGGTCGTCGTGAAAATCCGCGAGCACCGAGGCAATATCGAATTCCTCATCGCCCGCGCCGGAGATGCAGCCGAGGCGGACTTGTCCGCGCAACAGTCCGGTGAATTCGTCAACTGTCGCGGTAATCCGCTCGGTCGCCGCCAGTGCCGCCCTGGCATGCGGCAGCACCGCCGCGCCCACCTCGGTCAAGGTCACCGAGCGGCCGCCGCGATCCAGAAGTTGCTGTCCCAGTTCGTGTTCGAGCTGGCGGATCTGGGCGCTGAGTCCGGGTTGGGCCAGGTGCAATCGGGCGGCGGCGCGGGTGAAGTTGGCCTCCTCGACCACGGTCACGAAGTAGCGAAGTTGGCGCAGTTCCATAACTGTTGATTATAGTTACAAGAAGAACTATCTGTTGTACTTCTGGATCGGCGCGCGGCATCGTCTATGGCATGGGAAACACCGCAGAGATCGTCAATACCTTCACCGGCCCGGTCTTCCGCCCCGGCGACGCCGGATATGACGACGAGATCGCCGGCTTCCAGGCCGCTTACCATCACCGCCCCGCACTGGTCGTCGGTGCGGTGCACGCCGAGGATGTGCGCGGTGCGGTCGAATACGCCGCGCGCCACGGACTTCCGGTCGCGGTGCAGGCCACCGGGCACGGCCTCTCGGTCGCGGCCGACGGCGGCGTGCTGATCAGCACCCGCCGGATGATCGATATCCGGCTCGACCCGCAGGCGCGCACCGCCCGTGTCGGCGCCGGCGTGCGGGCGGGCGCGCTGGTCGAGGCCGCCGCACCGTACGCGTTGGCGCCGTTGAACGGGTCCTCGCCGTCGGTCGGGGTCGTCGGGTACAGCCTCGGCGGTGGATTGGGCCTGCTGGCAAGGCAATTCGGTTACGCCGCCGAACATGTGCGCGTCATCGAGCTCGTGACGGCCGACGGTCGAGTCCGCACGTTGACCCCCGGCGACGAACTCTTCGGCGCGGTGCTCGGCAGCGGTGGCAACTTCGGCGTGGTGACAGCGCTGGAACTGGAACTCGTGCCGGTCGCCACCGTCTACGGCGGTCAGTTGGTCTTCGATACCCCACTGGTCGAGCAGGCCATGGCAACCTGGAAGGACTGGACCGCGACGCTGCCCGACGAGGTGACCTCGACGGTGACCGTCATGACCCTCCCGCCCATTCCGCAGATTCCGGAACCGCTGCGTGGGCGCTATGTCGCGTCGATACGGATCGCCTACAACGGATCCGCAGCGGACGGCGAGCTGCTGGTCGCGCCGTTGCGCGCGGTCGGGGATCGTCTGAAGGACGATCTGCGGCCTATGCCGTACACCGAATCGCACACCATCCACAGTGATCCCGACCACCCGCATGCCTATGCCGCCACCAACGCCCTGCTCGGTGAGCTCACCGGAGAAACGTTGTCGGCCTTGCTCACCGCCACCGGACCCGAATCGACGATTCAGGCGGTGGTGGATATCCGGCACCTCGGCGGTGCGCTGGGCAGGCGTGGTCCTGCGGGGATTGCCGTGGACAACCGGCATGCCGAGTACATCGTTCGCGTCATCACCATGCCCGCGCCGGATGCGGGTGATGCCGCGCCCGAGGACCATGCGTTGGTCCGCGCGGCACTCGCGCCGTGGACCGTCGGCCACAGCCTGAACTTCCTCTACGGTGCGGGTGCCGCTGCCGACGAGACGCAGACCCGAGGTGGCTACGCGCCGGACACCTACGCGCGGCTGGCCGGACTGAAGGCGAAGTACGACTCCCGCAACATGTTCCGCTTCAACCGCAACATCACACCTGCGAACTGATCGCCGCGACCGCCCTATCGCGAGGGGCGGTCTGATGCTATCTTCGTGATATCACTTTGATACTCGGAGGATGTCATGAAGCTTCGGTCGGCGTTCCACGTCAACGGCTTTCTCGTGCTGGTGTCGTGGTTTGTCCTCACGCTCCTGATCGGTGGCGGCGCGATTGCCGGATACGCGGTGGCCGCGCACAACGACAATGTGCTCGCCCTCGTCGGCGCGATCATCGCGACCGTGGTCGTGGTCGTGCTCCTACTGCTGGCCACCGGGCTCACAGTGGTGAATCCCAACGAGGCCAAGGTCGTTCAGTTCTTCGGCCGCTACATCGGCTCGCTGAGTGAACCCGGCTTCTACTCGGTGGTGCCGCTCACCGACCGGCGCGGCATCTCGCTGAAGGTGCGTAACTTCGAGACCCAGAAGCTCAAGGTCAACGATGCCGACGGCAATCCGGTGGAGATTGCCGCCGTCGTGGTCTACCGGGTGGTCGACAGCTTCAAGGCCGCCTTCTCGGTCGACGACTACGAGGAGTACGTGGAGACCCAGTCCGAGGCAGCGGTGCGGCATCTGGCCACGACCCACCCCTACGACGCGCACGACCAGAACGCCACCAGCCTGCGCGACGGTGCCGAGGTGGCCGAGGAATTGACCATCGAATTGCGCGACCGCACCGATCTGGCGGGCATCGAGGTCATCGAGGCCAGGATCACTCACCTCGCCTACGCGCCGGAGATCGCCCAGGCCATGCTCGTTCGGCAGCAGGCGGCCCAGGTGGTCGCCGCGCGCACCCGCATCGTCGAGGGTGCGGTGGGTATGGTCGGCCTCGCGCTGGACCGGCTCGCCGAACAGGGCGTCGTCGAACTCGACGAGGAACGCAAGGCCTCGATGGTCTCGAACCTGCTGGTCGTGCTCTGCGGTGACCGCGCCACCCAACCCGTCGTCAATACCGGCTCGCTCTACTCCTGAGTCGCCTCATGGCCGAGCGCAAGAAGATCCTGCTTCGACTGGACCCGGCGATACACGAGGCCATTGCCCAATGGGCCGCCGACGATCTGCGCAGTATCAATGCCCAGATCGAGTACGCACTGCGCCTCGCGTTGAAACAGGCGGGCCGAAGCCCGAAGGCGAAACCGGCCGAGGAGTAGCCGGAACAAGCTCTGCCGCAACGATGCCGAATGCCCATGGGTATTCGGCATCGTCGGTATTCGGTCCGACGATTGTCAGCGGCTCTGCCTGCGTTCTGAGAAATCAGGCGTCGGCCGGTTTGTGGGTGACGAAGATGGCGGTGCCGGGGAACAACTCACCCCGCAGCGGACTCCACTGTCCCCACTCGCGCTCGAGCCATTCCGGCCAGTCCGGTTCGACGATGTCATCGAGCACCAGCCCGGCGGCGACGATCTCGCGCACCCGATCCCCGATGGTTCGGTGGTGTTCGACGTAGGTCGGCACGCCCTCACTGTCGACCTCTACATAGGGCGTGCGGTCGAAATAGGGGATCGAGGCCGTCAGACCGGCGGGTCCTGGGTCGTCCGGAAATATCCAGCGCATCGGATGGTTCACCGAGAACACCCAGCGACCGCCCGGCCGCAACACCCGCGCAACCTCGCGCATCACCAGTTCGGAGTCCGCGACGAACGGGATCGCGCCGAAGGACGAACACGCCAGATCGAAGGATTCATCGGCGAACGGCAATGCCTCGGCCCCCGCCTGCACCAATGGCACCCGCGGTCCGCCGCGCGCCATCGCGGCGAGTCCGCGCGTGAGCATCCCCATGGACAGGTCGAGCCCGACCGGCTGGGCACCCTGCCCGGCCAGCCAGCGCGAACACGGTGCCGATCCGCATCCGATCTCCAGGATCCGCTTGCCGGCGACCTCGCCGAGGAAATGCATATCGCCCTCGTGCAAGCCCTCCGGGCACCAGATGAATTCGCCCTCGGGGGAGTCGACGCCGAGAAAATCGGCGTGGGTTTCGTGATACTGGTCGGCATCGGCGTCCCACCAGCGCCGACTGGCCTGCTGGCTGGCGGCCGAACCGATTCTGGTCCGCGCGGTCGCGGTGGTCCCTAGCAGTGCGTTTGCCTGCGCATGGCGATCTTCCGACACGCCGTCAGACTATCCCGGCGTGGCGTCGGGACCGGTTTGCCCGGCCGGACCAAGGTCGCGTACGCTGAACGCGCGAGTGTCTTGGGTACTGCCCGTACCGGTGTCATTGCAGTAACAATCTGCGGGGGCAACTGTACAGAAGTAACGCCAACACCCGTGCTGAGTTTCACAAGCGTTTGCGTGCGGTACGTTCAATATGTCCGTCACGTCGCGTCATCGCGGTGAGATCGCAGCGTACCGAAAGTTCCAATGTCCGCAACCGACCACAATCCGTCCGGAGCAAACCGACACATGCCCACCACTGTCACCTCGCCGCAGGTAGCCGTCAACGACATCGGCTCCGCCGAGGACTTCCTCGCCGCCATCGACGCCACGATCAAGTACTTCAACGACGGCGACATCGTTGAAGGAACCATCGTCAAGGTCGATCGCGACGAGGTCCTGCTCGACATCGGTTACAAGACCGAAGGCGTCATCCCCTCTCGCGAACTCTCCATCAAGCACGATGTCGACCCCAACGAGGTCGTTTCCGTGGGCGATGAGGTCGAGGCTCTTGTTCTCACCAAGGAGGACAAAGAAGGCCGCCTGATCCTGTCGAAGAAGCGGGCGCAGTACGAGCGGGCGTGGGGCACCATCGAGGAGCTCAAGGAGAAGGACGAGGCCGTCAAGGGCACCGTCATCGAGGTCGTCAAGGGCGGTCTGATCCTGGACATCGGCCTGCGCGGCTTCCTCCCGGCCTCCCTGGTCGAGATGCGCCGGGTCCGCGACCTCCAGCCGTACGTCGGCAAGGAGATCGAGGCCAAGATCATCGAGCTGGACAAGAACCGCAACAATGTGGTCCTGTCCCGCCGCGCCTGGCTCGAGCAGACCCAGTCCGAGGTCCGCAGCGAGTTCCTGCACCAGCTGCAGAAGGGCCAGGTCCGCAAGGGTGTGGTCTCCTCGATCGTCAACTTCGGCGCGTTCGTCGATCTCGGTGGTGTCGACGGTCTGGTGCACGTCTCCGAGTTGTCCTGGAAGCACATCGACCACCCGTCCGAGGTTGTCGAGGTCGGCAACGAGGTCACTGTCGAGGTTCTCGACGTCGACCTGGACCGCGAGCGGGTTTCGCTGTCGCTCAAGGCGACCCAGGAAGACCCGTGGCGTCAGTTCGCCCGCACCCACGCGATCGGCCAGATCGTGCCGGGCAAGGTCACCAAGCTGGTTCCGTTCGGTGCGTTCGTGCGCGTCGAAGAGGGCATCGAGGGCCTGGTGCACATCTCCGAGCTGGCCGAGCGCCACGTGGAGGTCCCGGACCAGGTTGTCGCGGTCGGCGACGACGCGATGGTCAAGGTCATCGACATCGACCTGGAGCGTCGCCGGATCTCGCTGTCGCTGAAGCAGGCGAACGAGGACTACCACGCCGAGTTCGACCCGTCGAAGTACGGCATGGCCGACAGCTACGACGACCAGGGCAACTACATCTTCCCCGAGGGCTTCGACCCCGACACCAACGAGTGGCTCGAGGGCTTCGACAAGCAGCGCGAAGAGTGGGAAGGCCGCTACGCCGAGGCGGAGCGTCGCCACAAGATGCACACCGCGCAGATGGAGAAGATGGCGGCCGACGCCGCGGCCGAGGCCGCGAACGGCGGCGGCGCGGCGGGCAACTACTCCTCCGAGAGTGGTTCGCAGGCGTCCTCCGGCCAGGCCGAACCCGCCGGCGGTTCGCTCGCCAGCGACGCCCAGCTCGCGGCCCTGCGTGAGAAGCTCTCCGGCAACGCCTGATTCGTAGAGCAGTAGCCAAAGGCCCCGGTCCGATCGGACCGGGGCCTTTGTGTTGCGGTAAGCGGTAGTGTGCCCGGACATGGGGAGCAATCCGGAATGTGTGCCCGACTCTGCGATAGGTGCGGGCGAGTCGGCAGCCCGCTGGCAAGATCAACCCCGACCAGTCAGTCCGGATGAGAAGGAACACCACGCATGTGCGCAGCGAGTCCGTTCAGCGGTCTCAACCGTAGGCGGTTCCTGGCGAAGGCCGCCGCGGCGGGAGCGGTGGGCGCATTGGCGTCCTGGGCCGACCCGATCATCGAACGCGCCTATGCCGCCGATCCGGCCGGCACCGGTGGTCTCGGTGATATCGAGCATTTCGTGCTGCTCATGCAGGAAAACCGTTCCTTCGACCACTATTTCGGCACCATGTCCGGTGTGCGCGGCTTCGGCGAGGCCTCAAAGGCGTGGCAGCAGTACGGATGGACGCCCGGTGTCGGTCCGACCCCGGACGGCTTCGTGAATCCGTTCCGCCTCGATACCACCCGCGGCGCGACCCTCGACGGTGAATGCATCAACGATCCGGACCACGGCTGGGCCGGTATGCACCGGGCCTGGAACAGCGGCGCCAACGATCAGTGGATGCCGATGTCCATTGCCAGCGTCGGTCCGGCCAACGCACCTGCGGCCATGGGCTACTACCTGCGTGAAGACATTCCGATCCACCACGAACTCGCGGACGCGTTCACCATCTGCGACAACTACCACTGCTCGGTCCTGGGCCCGACGGACCCGAACCGGCTGTACTGGATCAGCGCGACCATCGACCCGGATGGCGTGGCCGGTGGGCCGCTGTTGGAGACCCCCACGCTGATTCCGCAGCACGTCTACAGTTGGCGGACCTTCCCGGAGAACCTCTCCGAGGCGGGCGTCAGCTGGAAGGTCTACAACAATCGCGATGTAGGCCCACTGTCCTCGGTAATTCTGGACGGCATGCTCGGCTGTTTCACCCAATCCTCGGATCCGAATTCCGAATTGGCTCGGCGCGGTCTTGCGCCGGTGTATCCCAACGACTTTCAGGCCGATGTCGCCAACGACACGCTGCCCGCTGTCTCCTGGGTGATTCCGTCGTTGATCAACTGCGAACATCCCGCGTTGCCCGCGGCGTTCGGCGCATACGGCATCGTGCAATTGCTCGATATCCTCACCTCCAATCCGAAGGTGTGGGAGAAGACCGCGCTGATCATCAGCTACGACGAGAACGGCGGCTTCTTCGACCACGTCACCCCGCCGACCGCGCCGGCGGGCACGGCAGGCGAATTCGTCACCGTGCCGCTGGATCGGGTGAAGGCATCCAACGGTGTCGCGGGTCCGATCGGTTTGGGGTATCGCGTTCCCGGCCTGGTGCTTTCGCCGTATAGCCGCGGCGGGCTGGTCGCCTCGGAGACCTTCGATCACACGTCCCAACTGCGGCTGCTGGAAACCCGCTTCGGCGTCGAGGTGCCGAACCTGACGCGGTGGCGGCGCAGTGTCACCGGCGATATGACCTCGGCCTTCGATTTCGGCTCGAGCCCGGATGCGGCGAAGCCGGTGCTGAGTGATCCGAAGCCGAAGACGGATGCCGCGATCGCCCAGTGCGGCCCGAATATCGCACTGGGCACCGCGACCAAGGGTGTTCCGTATCCGGTGCCGCCCAACCAGATGCCGACCCAGCAGCCCGGGTCGCGACGCCGTCCGAGTGGCATCGTGCGGGGCTAGGTCGCGAGTATTCTTGCTGTTCGCCGCACGGATCGGCCGCTAGGCCGACGACCTGACGATCGGGATCGGCGCCGCCCTCGGTGTGTGGGGATGGGTCGCGCGGCCCTGAGAACATCAGCGAATCGAAGGCTCCGGTGTTTCGCCATCGCCGCCGACAGTACTGAAGGCGGTGTGTCGTCTGGGCCGCGGGCATTGCTTTCCAACGTGCCGATCGCACCTGCCACACCAGCGGCACCACGGGTGGTGTCCAGCGCCCGATCGATCACTGTGCGGAACTCCGGTGTGTCGAGGGTGTGCTGCGCCGAGTGCTGATGGCAGCACGAAGTGACCCAACCCCCCGATGGGGCTGGGTCACCGGAAGTTCATGGCCGGATAGGCGGCTGAAATCAGCTGGCGGTCGCAGGCGCCCAGTACGCGGTCGCGGCAGCGGAGCGTTTTCGCATGGCCGCGAAGCTGTGCCGGGCGGGGCTGATCAGAGCGGTGAACCATGAGCGGCGGTGCTCGGCGAGCGCGGCCGCGACGGCAGGGTGCTTGATGCAGTGCATGCCCCCCGCCTTACCCAAGCGGTGGCGACCCGCCTGGTTGATTTTGGTGCCCAATGATGTTCCTTTGCTTGCCGGTGCTGGCCTGGATCGCCACGGCGAAGATTAGTCGAACGAAAGTGTTCGGCACAGTATTTTGCACGAGTAATTGCCTCGGCGTGTCGGAAAGTTGTGGTCCGGGGGCGGGAATCGGCCGGAAATGTTGCGAGATGGTCTCGGCCTAGTCACGGATCGGGCAAATGGTGTTTCAGACGGTGGAATGTGCGGCGCGAGTGGGTATTCCGGCCCATTGGGTGGAATGTGCGCAGGGGGTTGGTTCGGCGCGACATCGCGGATGCGAGACTGGTCGAATGTTGCGGATCGGCCTCACCGGAGGCATGGGAGCGGGCAAGTCGACGGTGGCGCGGATTCTCGCCGAGCTCGGCGCGGTGATCATCGATTCCGATGTGATCGCCAGGGAGGTCGTCGAGCCGGGTACCGAGGGCCTCACGGCGTTGGCGGCGGCGTTCGGCCCCGACATCCTCGCCGCCGACGGTAGCCTGGACCGGCCGGCGCTGGCGGCCAAGGCATTCGGAAACGACGACGCTCGCGCGACGTTGAATTCCATTGTCCATCCATTGGTCGGTAAACGAACCACGGAATTGATATCCGCTGCGCCGTCGGATGCGATTCTCGTTCAAGATATTCCACTTCTGGTGGAAAACGGTCTCGCACCGCTGATGAATCTCGTATTGATCGTCGACGTGCCCGCGGAAACTCGGATACGGCGATTGGTGGAATTCCGTGACGTTTCCGAAACGGATGCGCGGGCGCGTATTTCGGCGCAGGCCACCGATGAACAACGCCACGCCGTCGCGGATGTGCTGTTGGACAATAGCGGTGAACCGGGGGCCATCGATCCGGTGGTCCGGCAATTGTGGACGCAACGGTTGGTGCCGTTCGAGGAGAACCTGCGCACCGCGACACCGGCGCGGCGCAAGGAGTTGCGCGTCGTGCCCGCGAATCCGGAGTGGGCGGCGCAGGCGCAGCGGCTCATCGCCCGGCTGTGGGTGGCGTGTGGTCCGGCGGCATCGCGAATCGACCACATCGGCTCGACCGCGGTGCCGGGATTGCCCGCCGAGGATGTGATCGATGTGCAGATCACCGTCGCGGATCTGGCAGCCGCCGATGGGCTGCGAGACGCGTTGGGGGCGGCCGGTTTTCCGGTTCGACCCGATGTCACCCGCGACAACCCGAAGCCGACCACGGCGGATCCCACGGGCAGCGATACCGCATTGTGGGCCAAGCGTTTTCACCAGGGTGCCGATCCGGGGCGGTTGGCGAATGTACATATCCGGGTGGCCGGCTCGCCGGGCCAGGAGTTCGCGCTGCTGTTCCGGGACTGGCTGATCGCCGATGCGGCGGTGCGCGAGGAGTACTTGGAGGTCAAGCGCGAGGGTGCGGACAAGGCGGCCGGGCTGACCGGCGAGGCGGCGACACTGGCGTATCTGGATGTGCAGGAACCATGGCTCGATGCCGCCTACCCGCGGGCCGTGGCCTGGCGCGACAGCGTCGAACGCTGAGCGGCGGTACTACAGCCAGGTCAGGGTGATGTCCAGGGTGGCGAGCCAGCGGTCGAGCGAGTAGCCGTTGGCGGCGATGCCATCGATCGCGATGGACGCGTGTTCGATGGCGGCCTGGGCTTCGCGGAGGGTGATGAATCCCGCGGTGTGCGCGGCGAGTAACTCGTCCACGTCGAGCAGCTCGAGCTCGCGTCCCGAGCGCACCACGATATCGAGGTAGTGGTCCACCGACTTCCACTTCTTCGGACCGACCTGGGCGAATTGGCCGAGGTCGAGGTAGTAGTCCTGATCGCGCTGATGCGCGGGGTGATAGTGGAAGATCGTCACCCGAATGGAAGGCCCGGGCAGCAGCCACGATTCGATGTAGTGGAACTGGGGATGATCCGAGGTGCGCGCCATGTACAGGCCCCACGGCTCGGTCCAATAGCGCTCGACCGGCCGGACGAAGCCCTTCGGGTCCGTGTTGGTCAGGTCCGCGAGATTGAAGTACTCGACCTTGGGCCTGTGCACGTCCACTGATGGTGCCTGTGTCATGCAAATAGAATCTACCGCCGCTGCCGCGCCGTCGAGTGGTACGGCAGCGGTTGGGCAGATCATCAGGCGGATCGGCTACATCCAGGTCAGTGTGATCTCTTTGGTGGCAAGCCAGCGCTCGACCTCGTGTCCGTGCGCGGCCAGGCCCTCCATCGCCCTGGTCGCCCGGTCCAGCGCGTGATGCGCATGCGTCGTGTCGATCAGACCGGCCGAATGGGCGGCCAGCAGATCGTCCACTCCGCGCAATTCGGCCGCACGGGAGTGACGCACCGCGATCTCGAGGTACTGGTCCATCGACTTCCAGCGCTTGGGCTCGATCCGGGTGTACTCGCCGATATGCAGGCAATAGTCCAGGTCGCGGTGATGTCCGGGCTGGTAGTGCACGATCGTCACGCGCAACCAGAGTTCGGGCAGCAGCCAGGTCTCCATATATTGGATCCGTGGACCGCCGACAGTGCGTGCCACATAAAGGCCCCACGGCTCGACGTGCACGCGGTCGATCGGGCGCACGAAACCCTTGGGGTCGGTCATGGTCAGCTCGGCGATATTGAAATGTTCGATCTTCGGTCTTAGCTGGGTGGTAGTCATCGGCGATCCCGGTGCGACGGCGGTGGTGGTTGGCTGGATCAGGGGCGCGAGCCCCCGAAAGTCACGCGCAACGTAACCGGCGATACCGGTCACAGCGGGCGCGGCGGCAAGCAATGGAATCAGAGCGCTCATTGGCCTCATCCTCATGTCCGACAACCAAATCAGGCTACACCTGCTGCGGCCGGTTCGCCGATGCCGACAAAATGCCGAATCTCGTTGCGGCAACGGACATTAGTGTCTGTTTACCTGTCCTATAGGACAGGTAACAGATTGCGCATCGGCCCTGGGGCGCGCTGATGCTTCAGATCGCGAAAGAATACGCCGATCGTGATCCGGTGACGAGTCCGGCGCCGGCGGATCCGCCGGGCCGCAGAATCTGTCGGTGCCTGCGCCTAGGCTGGTGACCATGGCATTCGCAACCGAAATCCCGGCGGAAGGCTACGAGGACCGGGGCACCCCGCTGGCGCATTCGGAGTTCCGGCCGGTCGGGGAGATCGAGCGGGCCGACGGGCAGTTCCAGGTCGTCAGTGAACACCGGCCGGCCGGTGATCAGCCCGCGGCCATCGCCGAACTCGAGCGTCGCATCAATGCGGGCGAGCGTGACGTGGTGTTGCTCGGCGCGACCGGCACCGGTAAATCGGCCACCACCGCCTGGCTGATCGAGCGGCTGCAGCGGCCGACGCTGGTGATGGCGCCGAACAAAACCCTCGCCGCGCAGCTGGCCAATGAGCTGCGAGAGATGTTGCCCAACAACGCCGTCGAGTACTTCGTCTCGTACTACGACTACTACCAGCCCGAGGCCTACATCGCGCAGACCGATACCTATATCGAAAAGGACAGCTCGATCAACGACGATGTCGAGCGGCTGCGGCATTCGGCCACCTCGAGTCTGCTCTCGCGTCGCGATGTCGTGGTGGTCGCGTCGGTGTCGTGCATCTACGGCCTCGGTACACCGCAGTCGTATCTGGATCGGTCGGTGCAGCTGGATGTCGGCACCGAAATCGATCGCGACGCATTCCTGCGGCTGCTGGTCGACGTGCAATACACCCGCAACGACATGTCCTTCACCCGCGGTTCGTTCCGGGTGCGCGGTGACACCGTCGAGATCATCCCGTCCTACGAGGAACTCGCGGTCCGCATCGAATTCTTCGGCGACGAGATCGAGGCGCTCTACTACCTGCATCCGCTCACCGGCGATGTGGTGCGCCAGGTCGATACCGTCCGGATCTTCCCGGCCACACACTACGTCGCGGGTCCGGATCGGATGGAGCGTGCGGTTCGCGATATCGAAGCCGAACTCGAACAGCGGCTGGCCGAGCTCGACCGCCAGGGCAAACTGCTGGAGGCGCAGCGGTTGCGGATGCGCACCCAGTACGACCTGGAGATGATCCGGCAGGTCGGATTCTGTTCGGGCATCGAGAACTACTCGCGCCATATCGACGGACGCCCGGCGGGGTCCGCACCTGCCACGTTGCTGGACTACTTCCCGGAGGATTTCCTGCTCGTCATCGACGAGTCGCATGTCACCGTTCCGCAGATCGGTGGCATGTACGAGGGCGATATGTCGCGCAAGCGCAATCTCGTCGAGTACGGGTTCCGGTTGCCGTCGGCGATCGACAACCGACCGCTCACCTGGGAGGAGTTCGCCGAGCGGATCGGGCAGGCGGTTTATCTGTCGGCAACGCCGGGGCCGTACGAACTCGGTCAGGCGGGCGGTGAGGTGGTCGAGCAGGTGATCCGGCCGACGGGTCTGGTCGATCCGCAGGTCGTCGTCAAGCCGACCAAGGGCCAGATCGATGATCTGGTGCACGAGATCCGGCTGCGGACCGAGCGTGACGAACGGGTGCTCGTCACCACGCTGACCAAGAAGATGGCCGAAGACCTCACCGACTATCTGCTCGGGCTCGGTGTTCGGGTGCGGTATCTACATTCGGAGATCGATACGTTGCGTCGGGTCGAGCTCCTGCGACAGCTGCGACTGGGCGAGTACGACGTGCTGGTCGGCATCAACCTGCTCCGCGAAGGCCTCGACCTGCCCGAGGTGTCGTTGGTCGCGATCCTGGACGCGGATAAGGAGGGCTTCCTGCGCAGCAGCACCAGCCTCATCCAGACCATCGGACGCGCGGCGCGCAATGTCTCCGGTGAAGTGCACATGTACGCGGACAAGATCACCGACTCGATGCAGCACGCGATCGAGGAGACCGAACGCCGCCGGGCCAAGCAGGTCGCCTACAACGAATCGATGGGCCTCGACCCGCAGCCGCTGCGCAAGAAGATCGCCGACATCCTGGATCAGGTGTACCAGGAGGCCGACGATAGCGAGGTGGCCGTCGGTGGCTCCGGCCGCAATGTCAGCCGCGGCCGTCGCGCCCAGGGCGAGCCGGGGCGGGCGGTCAGCGCGGGGGTGTACGAGGGCCGCGACGTCAAGTCGATGCCACGGGCCGAATTGGCCGATCTGGTCAAGGAACTCACCGCGCAGATGATGAATGCGGCCCGCGAGCTGCAATTCGAATTGGCCGGTCGGTTGCGGGACGAAATCGCGGATCTGAAGAAGGAACTGCGCGGGATGGATGCCGCGGGGTTGAGTTGAGCGGCGGCGTCTTTCGACGCCGTCGGGCTCGGCGTGGTTCAGCTCTGGGTGGTTCAGTTCTGGGTGGTTCAGCTCTGGGTGGTTCAGCTCTGGGTGGCCATCCATTCGTTGACGCGGCGCTCGGCTTCTTCGCGCGAGACATTCTCTACCTTGGTCAGCACCGCCCAACGGTGGCCGAAAGGGTCGAGGACGACGCCGAAGCGGTCGCCGGTGACGAAGGTCTGCGGCTCCTCCGCACTGCGGGCGCCGTTCTCGATGGCCCGCTTGATCACCGCGTCGACATCGGGGCAGTAGTGCACGATCGAGGTGTGCACCCATTCGCCGTTGGGAGCCAGCACATTGTTGTCCGGAATGGGCATGCCCAGTTGCAGAGTCGAGTCGCCGATCTTCAGTTCGGCGTGTGCGGGCTGGCCGTCGGGGAGATCGTTGCGGCTGATCACCTCGGCCTCGAAGACGTTGGTGTAGAACTCGATTGCCTTATTGCCGTCCGGGACGGCCAGGAAGCAGGTGATGGAGTGGTAGCCGTCGGCGATGGGGTTCACGGTGTTGCCTGTTTCGCTCATGCCGATAAGCTTCGTCGAGCGCGGCGAAGTGGTCTTGTAAGAAAGCGACAGCCGTGACCGGCGCAGCCGACGGGCCGGTTCCGGTGCCCGCGCTCGACAATGTGAAGGGCATTCTGCATCCCGATGAGCAGGCCAGACATCGCTCGCTGGCGCGGTTGTCGGCCGGGCCCGCGGTCGGGCGGTTCGTCGAGTGGTATTGGTCGGTGCGCTGGGATCTGACCGGTCGGCCGCCGTACTATGCCGAGGTGCTGCCGTTCCCGTGCGTGAACGTCACCTTCGAACGCACCGAAACCCGCACCGGCGGATTCGTCAACGGCGTCTGCACCACAAAGTTCGTCCGGGAACTCAGCGGCGCGGGGGAGACTTTCGGCGCACGTTTTCGCGCCGGTGGATTCGGTGCGTTCACCGGATTGGATGTCGGTGCGTTCCGGGACACCGCCGTGCCGCTCACGGACGTGCTGCCCGAGGCCGCCGGGCTGGCCGAGCGTGTATCAGCCGAATCCTCGGATATCAAGCGCCGCAGCATAATCGAGGATTTCCTCATCGGTCGGAAGGCCGCGACGGATCCCAACTACCGACTGGTGCTGCGCATCGTCGACGCCATGGAACAGGACCGAGAACTGACCAGGGTCGATCAGGTCACCGATCGGTTCGATATCCCGATCCGCACATTACAGCGGATGTTCCGGCGCTATGTCGGCGCCGGACCGAAATGGGTGCTGCGCCGATACCGGCTCCAGGACGGCGCCGATCTACTCGCGCGCGGACGCATCGAAGATCTCGCCGCGCTGGCAACCGAGCTGGGTTATTTCGATCAAGCGCATTTCTCGCGTGAGTTCACCGCGGAAGTCGGAATGGCTCCACTGGAATATGCCAAGAATTCGCTACGCTCCCGTAACGAGGTGACTTCGAAGGTCGTCCCCACCAGAATGTAGTTTGCAGGACCGCTCGCGTTCGACCCATTCGAGCACGAATCGGAATCGGCCCGCCACATCGGCGAATGAGGAGTTCGTGATGGATGTCTTGGTGTTGATAGGGCGAATACTTTTCGTGGTGTTGTTCTTCAGTTCCGCGTTCGGGCATTTCACGCAGACCGATGCGATGACCGATTATGCGCGGAGTCGCGGGCTGCCGCAGCCGCGGGTCGCGGTGCGAGCGGGCGGGGTCGTTCTCGCGGTGGGCGGCCTCAGCGTGCTGCTCGGCGTATGGGCCGACCTCGGGGCACTGTTGCTGGTGATCATGCTGGTGCCGACGGCATTCCTGATGCACCAGTTCTGGAAGGAGACCGATCCGCAGGCCCAGCAGGGCGAGATGATCCATTTCAACAAGGATCTCGCGCTCGCTGGCGCTTCGCTGATGTTGTTCGCCTTCTTCGCGCATGTCGACGAACTCGGATTGACCATCACCGGACCGCTTTTCACCGGTCTGTAGATACGACCGGATTTGCGCTGATCGCGCCCGATATTGTGAGCCGTAAAGACGCCTACGGCATTTTCGGGTCGACAGAGTTCCATCGCGGTTACTGCGGCACCGGGTAGATGGCGTCCGTCCGGCCGGGTACGTTCTTACCCGTCCCGGTCGGGCCGACATTGCCGCCGTATAGCGGTCACGGTCGGGTATATGTGATGGATATCCCAGGGAGGCAAGGGCGTTCGCGCCGGTTGTGATGGATCACAAGTCGCGGACCCCCGAAATTAGATCCGCCCAGGTCGCAAAGGTCCTGCGGCATTCGCCGGGTGAACCTGTGTCGGTAAACCCAGAACTCCCGAAGTGTGACGTGTTGCGATTTCTGCTATTTCCGGTCGATTTGCCGCTATGGTCGACCCCAGTCGCCGCGCTGGTGCCACGACTCCACGTGGCACCGGCGCAGGCACCCGACACCACATAGTTGGAGGAGAAAGCCGTGAGGGAGCGAAGCGAGCGAACCATGGGCGCAGCGCCGGAGGCGGTCATGGGCGCAGCGCCGGAGGCGGTCATGGGCGCAGCGCCACAGGCGGTCATGCCGGAGCCGAGCGCTGGCGAGGTGGAGGCATGACCGCCTACCGGACCATTGTCGTCGGTACCGATGGCTCGGACTCGTCGTACGTCGCCGTCGACAAGGCCGCTTCGCTGGCCGCCGCCGCGGGTGCCACCCTGGTCGTGGCCTGCGCGTATTACCCGACCGACGATCGCGATGTGGCCGCCGCCGCCGATGTGCTCAAGGACGAGGCCTACCAGGTGCGCGGCTCCGCGCCCACCAGTGAGATCCTGCGAACCGCCCGCGACCGCGCGACCGCTGCGGGCGCCGAGCAGATCGTCGAGCGTGCGATCGTTGGTGAGCCCGTCGAATCCCTGCTCGCGCTCATCAAGGAGGTCGAGGGCGATCTGCTGGTCGTCGGTAACCGCGGCCTGAACACACTGGCCGGCCGGTTGTTGGGTTCGGTGCCCTCGGATGTGGCGCGCAAGTCCCGCTCCGATGTGCTGATCGTGCACACCGTCAGGTAAGCAGTAGAGCCGAAGCGACAGCCGCACATTCCCTGGAGCGTGCGGCTGTCGTCGTCAGTCCAGTGCGCGTCGATCGAGTGCGCTGAGCACCGGTGGCAGGTCGCCGGTGTGCACCACGCCGAGTCGCTGGGTCGCCCGGGTCAGTGCCACGTACAGGTCGTTCATCCCACGCGGCGATTCGTCGATAATCCCCTGGGGTTCCACCAGATAGACCGCGTCGAATTCCAGGCCCTTGACCTCGTGCACCGTGAGCACACGGACGGATTCGCCCGCCAACTCGGCGAAGTCCGCGACAATCTCGTGCGGTGTGATGACGGCCGTGGTACCGGGGCCGGTCTCCGCTGCTACCAATTGCGCTACCGCACTGCGCAATTCGCTCGCATCGACGGCATGGGCGCGGGGCCGGACATCCGTCTCCCGAACTGACCGCGGCACCGACGTCGCCGGATCGATCTCGGCGAGCACATCCGCCGCGACCGCCATGATCTCCGCCGGGGTCCGGTAGTTCACGGTCAGCTCGGTGAGCTTCCATCGTTGTGCCACATAGGGTTCCAGCATCCGCTGCCAGGACGAGGCGCCCGCCGGATCGCCGGTCTGCGCCACATCGCCGACCACAGTGACCCAGCGATTAGGTATGCGGCGCATCACCATCCGCCAGGCCATCTCCGAAAGTTCCTGCGCCTCATCGACGATCACATGGCCGTAGGTCCAATTGCGGTCACCCGCCGCGCGTTCCGCGGTGGTCTGTCGATTGCGCACATCCTGACGTTCGGCCAGCTGGCCGGCGTCGATCAGGTCGTAGGCCATCAGGATCTCCGGATCGAGGTCGTCCTCGAGATCCTGTGGCGCGGAACCGGTCAGGATGTCGAGCGCGTCCTGCGCCTCGGCCAATTGGGCCCGCCAGCGACGGCGGGCGCGTTCGCGTTCCTCGGTGTCGTCGATGCCGAGTAGTTCGGCCAGTTCGTCGAGCAGTGGTGCGTCCGGCGCGCTGAATTCGCCGTTGTCCGAACGCGCGAGTTCGGCTCGGTCGGCCGGATCCAGACTGCTCGCGGCCCGGTCGAGTCGCTTCGGATCGGCCAGCAGATCCGCGAGCACCTCCTGCGGCGACAGGATCGGCCAGAGCTTGCCGATGGCCGCCTGGATCTCCGGATCGGCGCGCATTTCGTCCCGGATCTCGGCGAGATCGGTTCGGCTGAGCAGACTTTCCTTACCCGCCCCGTCGGCTGCGCCTCCTGCCATCCCCCGGTCGCCGCCGGACAGATCCGCGCCCATGGTCTGGGCCAGTTGTTCGGTGAGCGCGTCGATGACCGAGGAGGCGAAGATCGGCCGGGCCAGATTGTGCGGACGCCGCGAGGAGCGGGCGCGACCACGCGCCTTGGTGGCGATCTTGCGATCGAATGTGACCGGATAGCCGTCGAAGGTGAGGCGGACCGGTTCGGCGGGCACCTCTTGACGGTCCCGCACCGCCTGCTTGAGCACCTCCAGCATGGCCAGCGAGCCCTTGACCTCTCCGGCGCGCAGCGAATCCTCGCGGGTGGCCTTCACTCCCGGATACAGATCGCCGATGGTGGACAGCAGCACGCCGGTCTCACCGAGCGATGGCAGCACCTGACCGATGTAGTCGAGGAAGGTGGCGTTAGGACCGATGATCAGCACTCCGCTCTTGGCCAATTGCTGACGGTAGGTGTAGAGCAGATACGCCGCGCGATGCAGTGCGACGGCGGTCTTACCGGTGCCCGGACCGCCTTGGACCACCAGCACGCTCTTGTGCTCGGAGCGAATGATCGCGTCCTGCTCGCTCTGGATGGTCTCGACGATGTCGTTCATATGGCCGGTGCGCGCGGCATTGAGCGCCGAGAGCAATGCGCTCTCGCTGCCGACCCCGCCCTCACCATCGGTCACACCCGCGGTCCGAGCGGCGTCGAGGTCCAAGTACTCGTCATTGATGGCCGTGACCCGACGATTGCGGGACCGGATATGTCGTCGCCGGACCACCCCGTCCGGGGCGGCGGTCGTCGCCAGATAGAACGGACGGGCCAGGGGCGCGCGCCAATCCAGCAGCAGCGTCTCGTAATCGTCCTTCTCGTCGAGGATGCCGAGCCTGCCGATGTAGCGGTATTCGCCTTCTACCTCACCGTCGAGGTCGATACGGCCGAAACACAGGCCGTGTTCGGCGGCGTCGTATTTGGCCAGATCCTCGGAATAGAGCTGGCTGAAGGATTCGCGTTCGGTCCGGGCCTGCGGGGTTCCGCCGGTTTCCAGCAGCACGGTGCGCAGCCGTTTCGTGGCGTATTCGCGCATATCGTCGAGTCGTTCGTAGAGCACGGACAGGTAGGCCTGCTCCAGGTCGATCTCGCGGTTCCGCTCGGGTGTGCCGTCGTGCGCGGCACGATCCTGAGTGAGGCGGTCGGGCAAACTGAACTCCTTGTCACCGCGATGAGCCGGTGCACACGCAGGTCACGGTGCACGCGAACGCCATTGAAAACAGAGTTATCGAGTCTACTGCTGGTTCGGCGGGCTCGCTGTAACCGCAGGTAGCGGGTCCGTGGCCAGGACCGGCGTGAAATGTTGGACGACGGGGAACGGTTCGTAGAAGTGATGCAGCAGTTGCTTCCAGCGCTGATATCCGGCGGACCCGCGGAAGCCATCAACATGGTCGCTCAACTGTTCCCATCCCACCAACAGCAAATATGTGTCGGGCGCCTCGACGCACCGGGACAGCGATAGCGACCGGAAGCCCTGCATACTCTCGATGATCGGCCTGGCCTCGGCGAACGCTGCCTCGAAGGCCGCCGACTCGGCGGGGCGGACGGGCAACAGCGCGTGTTCGATGATCATGGAACCCTCAGGAAGCGTGCGTATTATTCGGTCTGCGGCCCAGGCTGGTGCCTTCCCGATGGCCGGTCGGCTTGGCGCGGTACATTGCCAGATCGGCGTCGTGCAGCACCGCCTCGGGCGTGCGGTTGTCGCCCTCCGCGAGTTCGGTCACGCCGATCGAGGCGTTCACCTCGATCCGGTGCCCGCGCGCGATGATCGGCTCGGACATGGTCGAGCGCAGCCGCTCGACCAGCGAGTCGAGATCGACGCGTCGGGTCCGGCCGGACAGCAGTACCAGGAATTCGTCGCCGCCGAGCCGGCCGACCAGATCGGTGCCGCGCAGTGCGCGCTGCAACCGCTGGGCCACGATCTGCAGCACGGTATCGCCGATCGCGTGGCCGAGGGTGTCGTTGATCACCTTGAAGCCGTCCAGGTCGATGAACAGCACCGTCGAGACCGGCAGATCCTCGCTGGCGGCCAGCGCATTGGCGAGTTGGGACAGGATCAGTGAGCGGTTGGCCAGACCGGTCAGTGAGTCGTGTGTGGCCTGGAACTCCAATTGCCTTCGACTGGCCCGGAATTCGGTGATGTCGGCGAAGGAGGACACTGCGGATGATTCCGGATCGCCCGGATTGAGCAGCCGCGAGCTGCCGGAGAGCCAGCGACGCTGACCGTCGTGCCGGTCGACGCCGAAGATGTATCCGGTGATCGTTTCGCCGGTCGCCAAGGTGCGTGCGAGCGGATGTCGGCTCGGCGGCAGCGGCTGGGCATTCGCGTCGAGCAGGATCAGCGGCAGTTCATCGATGGTCGCTCCGATGAGTTCACCGGTGCGTTCGTCGGTGCCGAAGATCCGCACGGCCGCGGGATTGGCCGATTCGATGCGGCCGTTCCGGTCGATCACCACCACGCCCTCCTCCAACTGCGAGACCACCGTGGTGAAGTGCTGTTCGGCGCGGCGCTGAGCGGCCTCGGCGGCGCGCTGGGCGGTGAGATCGTGGATGACCACCTGATAGGCGAGGTGGTCGTGCCATGCGGTGAGCACCGAAACCGTCTCGACCGGGACGATCTCCCCGTCGACCCGGATCAGCTCCATCTCGGTGGGATCGGAGGCGGCGCCCGCGGTGGTCAGCTGGCTGATGCGGTCCACCATGCCGGATACCGAATCGGGATGGACGAACTTGGTCAGCGGTTGGCCGATCACCTCGTCGGCGCTGTCGGCGGCCAGCATGCGCGCGGTGGCCTGATTGGCGTAGACGACGGTGCCGCGCTCGTGCACGACGATCCCGTCCGGGGTGTGTTCGACCAGGGACCGGTAGCGCTGAGCCAGCTGCTCGGCGTCGACCCCGACGTCGTTGTCCTGATCCACTCCGAACCCCCGATCATCGACCCGATCATGGCCATTGGAACATGGGATTATTCTGGTCTCGACGTGTACAAGATCACATCGTCGACGCTATTGCTTCGCTCACAGTCCGGCCACTTCATCCGCCGCTATCTGGTGATCACTACAGAACCCGGATTTGTGAACATTTCTCGAGCCGAATGTCGCTTCGGCCCCGGGAGCCGGTGAACGAGCGATGCCATGCCGGGTACCAACCCGAACAGTGAAAAGCACCATCAAGATCATATGACGATCGCCGGGATCGGGGCGGTCAGCGGGTACGGCTGGGGTCGGGAGACGCTCTGGCAGGGACTGCTGAGCGGGAAATCCGCGGCCTCGCTACAACCAGGCTACGGCTTCGGCTTCGCTCGGCATGGGCGGCAACAATTCGATGGTCGTGCTCGGTCCCGTCGACTGCGGCCGTTTACGGAAGCGGCACCGACCAGGACAATTTCGTTCCCGGCATGCCCTCTGTTTCGTGCATACCCGCCACCGCGGGGCCGATGGTGAACTGCCCGTCCGACTTATCGGCCCGCTGCTCCAGATTCCGCAATCCGCTGCGGATCACGTGATTCGGGATGCCCCAGCCGTCATCGGTGACCACGATGGTCAGATCATCGGCCACGCTGATCTCCACCGAGACGGTCGCCGCGCCGGAATGCCGCACCGCATTGCTCACCGCCTCACGCACCACCGCCTCCGCGTGATCGGCCAATTCGGCCTCCAGCACCGACAGCGGTCCGGTCACCTGCACGGTGGCCCGCAGCGGCGAATCGGTGGTCTGCTGACGCACCGCATCCTCGATCCGCTGCTGCAATTCGATACTGCCGCCATTGCCGCCGTGCAGATCGAAGATGGAGGTGCGGATCTCCTGGACCACCTCCTGCAGATCATTGATGACCGTCGAAAGATGTTGGCGCACTTCGGGTACGTCGGCGCGCGGTACCGCGCTCTGCAGAGTGAGCCCGATGGCGAACAGCCGCTGGATCACATGGTCGTGCAGGTCGCGGGCGATGCGGTCGCGGTCGGCGAGGATATCGAGTTCGCGCATTCTGCGCTGGGTTTCGGCCAGTTGCATCGCCAGCGCGGCCTGGTCGGTGAACGCGTTGGTCAGCTCGACGAGTTCGTCGGGGTAGGGCGGTGAGCCGATGGGACGCACGGTGACCAGCGCGCCGAGGGTGGCGTCGGGTGTGCACAGCGGCAGGATCAGCGCGGGCCCGACATCGTGCAGTGGGACGCCGAGGTCGATCAGGGCGGCATCGTCGAAGCGCAGCGGTGTGCGGCGGGTGAAGGCCTCGCCGAGTGCGGTGCCGTCGGCGTCCACGATCAGTCCGTCGAATCCGCTACCCGGACCGGACCATTGGGTAATGACGAGTTCGGAGACCGCGGCGAGTTGGCGTTGCGGTACCGCGGTGCTGGCCAGGAACGATTGATGTGAGCCGGTCAGGGTGCGCGCATGGTCGACGACGTGGGCGAGCACCAGATCGGGTTCGGTGCCCGCGAGGAATTCGGTGGCGATATCGCGGGTGGCCTCGATCCAGGCCTGTCTGGTGCGCGCCGATTCGTAGAGCCTGGCGTTGTCGACGGCGATGCCGGCCGCGGCCGCCAGCGCCTGCACGAGTACATCGTCGTCCTCGGTGAACGGCTGACCATTGGCTTTCTCGGTGAGGTAGAGACTGCCGAAGACCTCGTCACGAATGCGCACCGGGACGCCGAGGAAGGTGTGCATCGGCGGGTGGTGTTCTGGAAACCCCACGGACGCGGGGTGTTTCGAGAGTTCGTCGAGGCGAAGCGGTTTGGGTTGGGTGAACACCTCGCCGAGTACGCCGTGTCCGGCGGGAAGCCGGCCGATGCGCTCTCGGATGGTGTCGTCCATGCCTTCGTCGAGGAACTGGGTGACCTGCTGCTCGTGTCCGCGTACGGCGAGCGCGCCGTAGCGGGCGTCGACCAGGCTGGTGGCGGTGTGCACGATGGCGCGCAGCGTTTCATCGAGATCGAGGCCGGAGGTGACGGTCAGCATCGCCTCGACCAAGCCGTCCATCCGGTCGCGGGAATCGATGATCAGCTCGACGCGTTCCTTGACCTCCGACAGCAGCTCCCGCAGCCGAAGTTGCGACAGCGTGTCGCGTACCGAATAGAGGCCGCTGCCCAGCTCTTCGGTCATAACGGCATCCTGTTCTAGCAGGCGCGTAATAGCGCCTACGCCAGTCTAGTTGGTCGATCGAGGACTTTCGGCCCTGTTCGCGATGGCGTAGCGGTGATGGCATGGTCGCACACCGGGAATAGAAAGTAGGGTTGTCCTATGAATTCGCCGTTGCGTTCGTCTGAGCTGTGGGCCACTGCCGCCGACCCCGAACTCGCCGTGACCACCCGGGGGGCGGTGCCGCCCGCGGATGTGACCAGGGCGGTGCGGGGCATCGGCCGGGTACTGCGCCGGCACCATCTCGACGCAGCGGCGCGGGTGCGGGTGACCGCGCCGGTGGATTCGGAAGAACCCACGTTGGTACAGGCCAACATTCGCATACACGACACCCCGACCCGCGTGCAGGTCACCGGTCCGCGCGGCTTCGCGGTGACCTTCGCGGTGGAACGGCTGGACCGTCAGATCGCCCGGCTGGCGACCAAACAGTCACGCGAGTGGCCCGATCCGGCGCGTCCGCCCCTGGCCAGGGTCACCGAGCCGCGCCCGATCGTGCGGAGGAAGCACTGCGCGTTGCTGACCGGTACGCCCGCCGAGGCGTCGGCGGTGATGGATGCGATGGATTATGACTCGTACCTGTTCATCGATGCCGAAACCGGTGAGGACGCCCTGGTGAGCTGGGCCGATCCGGTCGGCATCCGGCTGACCAGGCAGCGCACCACACAGCCGCCGCAGGCTCCGGCGCCGCGGCCGCTCACGGTGAATTCCCTACCCCTGATCATGGATTCGGATCCGGCGCCGGTCCTGATCGAGGAGGCGGCGGTGACCCGGCTGTGCCGCAAGGGATTGCCGTTCCTGTTCTTCACCGATGCCGACAGCGGCCGCGGCCGCCTGCTGTACCGCCGCTACGACGGGGATCTCACCGTCGTCGTTCCGGTCGAAATTCGCTAGCTCTCGCGCAATTTGGAGGCCAGCACCGCGGCTTGGGTGCGCCGTTCCATGCCGAGTTTGGCCAAAAGCCGGGAGACGTAATTCTTGACGGTCTTCTCCGCCAGGAACATTCGCGCCGCGATTTGTCGATTGGTCAATCCCTCGCCCAGTAGTGCGAGCAGTCGGCGTTCCTGCTCGGTGAGACCGGCCAGCGGCCCGTCTTTTTCGGTGCTGGAACGTAGCCGGGCCTTGAGTGCGGCCGCCGCGCGGTTATCCAATAGCGAACGCCCGGCGCCGACCTGTTTGATCGCCGCGGCCAATTCCATGCCCTTGATGTTCTTGACGACATAGCCGCTCGCGCCTGCCAATATCGCGTCCAACATGGCATGTTCATCGGTGTAGGACGTCAGGATGAGGCAATGCAAATCGTCGATTTCGGCGAGCAGGTCGCGGCACAGTTCGATGCCGTTGCCGTCGGGAAGTCGGACGTCCAGTACAGCCACATCGGGTCGCAGAGCGTGAATGCCCGCCATGGCGTCGGCGACATCGCCGGCCTGGCCGATCACGGTGAGTTCCGGATCGCTCTCCAGCAGGTCGACGAGGCCGCGCCGAACGATCTCGTGGTCGTCGACGAGGAACACTGTGATCACGCGACCTCCTGTGTGGTGCAGGGGATCTCGTGCGCCCCGGCGTTTGGTCCTACCCGACAAGGTATCCCTCGGCGGGCCGCACCGGTATGTCGGGAACGACAATTTCGAGTAATGGCGACTTGAATTTACCGACGAGCGCTATCGAAACACCGAAAGAAACCGACCGCTTGAATGGCATTGTGCGCATCGGGGTTCCGGGTATGCTGAGGCCGGAGTCATTCATAGCGGTCTTTGGTAGCGCGGCCTTGGAGGGCCCATGCATAGTTATGTCGAACAATGACATATTCAGCGACGCTCGATTTCGGCAATGTTTTCGGTCCGCCGCGGAGCTGTCCCGATTGTGGTTCGCATGCTATAGGCACCTTCGTCGACCACCGGGACGCCCTGTTCCGATGCGGAGAATGCGGCGTGCAATGGCGGTTCGCACATGGCCGCGCCATTCGAGAGTTCCCAGCTATCGATTCCCCAGCTATCGATTCCCAGCGGGGACCCGAAGACGCGTGGACGTGTCCATGAAGATCGGACTGTTCGTGCCGCCGTGCGTGCCCGCGCTGGTGGCTACATCGCCTTCGTCGGCCGGATGAATGCGGAAAACGGGCGCATCCGGCGGTCTGGATCGGCTGGCGCGCCGAAAACTGGTGATGATCACCAAGATCCGCGAACCGGAGCAGTGGCGCTACTACACTGGGCGGGTGCGTCCACTGATGGGAGCCGACGACCCCGAACCGCGTGAGGTGCCACCGGCGCCTCGGGTAGCGACGAGCCGGGCCGTGCTGCCCACGCCGGTCGCTTGACGAGCCCATGGGGTGACGGCGGCGATCCCGGGGCACCCCGGGCGGTCGCCGGGGTCACCCTGGTCGAGGGCTCGACCTTCTGCATCAGCGAGGACGGCGGTGTCATCAGCCCGAATCGTGCCGAGGGATTGTTCGTGCGCGATACCAGGGTGCTGTCGCGGTGGCGGCTGACCGTCGACGGGTTGGCGCCGCAACCGCTCACTGTCCAGCACACCGAGCCCTACAGCGCGACGCTGCTGGCCAGGACGCCGCCGCGGCCCGGACGCGCCGACAGCACGGCACTGGTGACCGTCGCGCGGTATGTCGGCGACGGTATGCGCGATGACGTGACCGTCCGCAATCTCTCCGGGGCGGCGATCAGCTGTGTGGTGGTGCTGGAACTCGATGCCGATTTCGCCGATCTGTTCGAGGTGAAGGAAGGGCGGATCGGCGACAGCGTGGTGGTCACCAAGAGCAAGGCGACGGCGGGCACGGTCGAGATCAGCCGGACCGATCTGCCGCTGGCGGTGACGGTGACCGCCGCGGGGGCGACCGCGGTCGATCGCGAATTGCGCTGGCAGGTCGAGCTGCCAGGGCGGGGGGAGTGGTCGGTGTGCATCCAGTACCAGCCGACGCTCGGTTCGGTGGTGACGCCGCGGCATCAGTGTGGGAATCCGATCTCGCACAGCGCGCCCGCACTGCGGATGCGCGAATGGTACGAGAATTCGCCGTCGGTGCAGACCGACGATCAGACACTCGCTGAGGTACTGCGCCGCGCTGTCGTCGATCTCGGCGCACTGCGCATCTTCGATCCAGGTCATCCGGAACGGGCGGTGGTCGCCGCGGGCGCGCCGTGGTTCATGGCGCTGTTCGGGCGGGACTCGCTGCTCACCTCATGGATGGTGTTGCCGCTGGACCGGCGGCTCGCCGTCGGCACGCTGCAGAGTCTGGCGGGTCTGCAGGGCGGCGAGGTGCGCGCCACGACCGAGGAGGAGCCGGGAAAGATACCGCACGAGGTGCGGTTCGGGCGGGCGGCGACGTCGCTGCTCGGCGGTGACACCGTGTACTACGGAACCGCCGATGCCACACCGCTTTTCGTGATGTTGCTCGGTGAGTTGCATCGGTGGGGACTGGACGCCGAGACCAGGAACGAGCTGCTTCCGCACGCGGATCGGGCGCTGGAGTGGATCGAAAACTTCGGTGACGCGGACGGCGACGGATTCGTCGAGTATCAGCGCGCGGCCGAGCACGGTTTGGCGAATCAGGGGTGGAAGGACTCCTGGGACGGGGTGAACTTCGCCGACGGCAGGCTGCCCGAGGCGCCGATCGCGCTCGCCGAGGTGCAGGGATATGTGTACGCCGCGTATGTGGCCCGGGCGGCGCTCGCGGCCGATGTCGGCGATCACCCGACCGCGGATCGGTTCCGTGCCAAGGCGGCGGCATTGAAGGAAGCGTTCAACAAGACGTTCTGGTTGCCCGAGCACGGTTGGTTCGCCATCGGTCTGGACGGGGACAAGCGACCGATCGACGCGCTGACCTCGAATATCGGGCACTGCCTGTGGACCGGGATCATCGACGAGGACAAGGCGCGGCCGGTCGCGGATCACCTGCTGTCGCCGGAGATGTTCAGTGGGTGGGGTATCCGCACCTTGGCGACCGATATGGGGGCCTACAACCCAGTGAGCTATCACAACGGTTCGGTCTGGCCGCACGACAACGCGATCTGCGCCGCCGGACTGATGCGCTACGGCTTCACCGAACATGCCAACCGTGTGATCGACGGGGTTCTCGACGCGTCGACCCGCTTCGGCTATCGACTGCCCGAGCTCTTCAGCGGTTTCGACCGCGCGGAGTTCGACGCGCCGGTGCCGTATCCGACCTCCTGCTCGCCGCAGGCGTGGGCGTCGGCGGCGCCGCTGCTTTTCATGCGGAGCATGTTGCGGTTGGAGCCGGGCACCGGCTCGGCGTCGGTCGCGCCCGCCGTGCCGGACCGGTATCTGCCGTTACGGGTGAGCGGGGTCCGGGTGGGGTCCGATGTGCTCACCGTCACCGTGGACAATGGGGGCTGGCAGCTCAGCGGATTGGCTGGAAAGCTGCGTCGATCCGACTCCTGACCTGGACCGATGACCGGGGAACCCGGCGTGCGACGAAACTTGTCGGTGGGTCGGCCTAGCATGGCGCTGGGGGTATCACGTCTGTTGGACCGACACGATCGAGAAGGGACACCTGGTGGCGGAACGCCTCACTGTGCGCGGAGCTCGGGAGCACAATCTCAAGAGCATCGACCTCGATCTGCCCCGCGACAGTCTCATCGTGTTCACTGGTCTATCCGGTTCGGGCAAATCCAGCCTCGCCTTCGACACGATCTTCGCCGAGGGGCAGCGCCGCTATGTCGAATCGCTGTCGGCCTACGCGCGCCAATTCCTCGGGCAGATGGACAAGCCCGACGTCGACTTCATCGAGGGCCTTTCGCCTGCCGTTTCGATCGATCAGAAGTCGACCAACCGCAACCCCCGATCGACGGTCGGCACCATCACCGAGGTCTACGACTACCTGCGTCTGCTGTACGCGCGCGCCGGTACTCCGCACTGCCCGGTCTGCGGTGAGCTGATCGCCAAGCAGAGTCCGCAGCAGATCGTGGATCAGGTGCTCGCCATGGAGGAGGGCATCAAATTCCAGGTGCTCGCGCCGGTGGTGCGCACCCGCAAGGGCGAATTCGTCGATCTGTTCGACCAGTTGAACAGCCAGGGCTATTCGCGCGTCCGGGTCGATGGCGTGGTGTATCCGCTCGCTGATCCGCCGAAGCTGAAGAAGCAGGAGAAGCACGACGTCGAGGTCGTGGTGGACCGGCTCCAGGTGAAGTCGAGTTCCAAACAGCGCCTTACCGATTCGATCGAGACCGCGCTGCGGTTGGCCGACGGCATCGTGGTACTGGACTTCGTCGACCGCGACGAGCACGCCCACGATCGCGAGCGCCGGTTCTCCGAACGCCTGGCCTGCCCCAATGGTCACCCCCTGGATATCGAGGATCTCGAACCGCGCTCGTTCTCGTTCAACTCGCCCTACGGCGCATGCCCGGACTGCACCGGACTCGGCATCCGCAAGGAGGTCGATCCGGAACTGGTGGTGCCCGATCCCGAATTGAGCCTGGCCGAGGGCGCGATCGCACCGTGGTCGCGCGGACAGACCGCCGAATACTTCACCCGGCTGCTGTCGGGTCTGGCCGAATCCATCGGATTCTCCATGGATACGCCGTGGCAGGACCTGCCGCCGAAGGCACGCAAGGCGGTGCTGGAGGGCAGTTCGGATCAGGTGCACGTCTCCTACACCAACCGGTACGGCCGAAAGCGTTCGTATTACGCCGATTTCGAGGGCGTGATGCCGTTTCTGCAGCGGCGTATGGAGAGCACCGAATCCGAGCAGATGAAGGAGCATTACGACGGGTATATGCGCGATGTGCCGTGCCCGGTGTGCAACGGTGCTCGGCTACGTCCGGAAATTCTGGCCGTCACCATCGCCTCGGGCGGTGCGAAGAAGTCCATCGCCGATGTGAGCGAATTGTCGATCGGTGATTGCTCGGCATTCCTGAATGCCTTGACGCTGGGGGAGCGGGAGACCGCCATTGCCGGGCAGGTGCTCAAGGAAGTGCAGGCGCGCCTGGGCTTCCTGCTCGATGTCGGATTGGAGTATCTGAGCCTGTCGCGGGCCGCGGCGACGCTGTCCGGCGGTGAGGCGCAGCGCATCCGGTTGGCGACCCAGATCGGATCCGGGCTGGTCGGTGTGCTGTATGTGCTCGACGAACCGTCGATCGGTCTGCACCAGCGCGACAACCGGCGGCTCATCGAAACGCTCACGCGGCTGCGGAATCTCGGCAATACGCTGATCGTGGTCGAACACGACGAGGACACCATTCGGGCCTCGGACTGGGTGGTCGATATCGGTCCGCTGGCCGGTGAGCACGGTGGTGAAGTCGTGCACAGCGGTCCGTATCAGGAACTGCTCACCGACCCGAAATCGCTGACCGGCGCATACCTTTCGGGCCGCGAACGCATCGAGGTGCCGATGGTGCGGCGGCCGGTGAGCAAGAAGCGCCAGCTCACCGTGGTCGGCGCGAACGAGCACAACCTGCGCGATATCGATGTCAGCTTCCCGCTCGGCGTGCTCACCGCGGTCACCGGTGTTTCCGGTTCCGGTAAGTCCACGCTGGTCAACGACATTCTCGCGACCGTGCTCGCGAATAAGCTGAACGGTGCGCGGCAGGTGCCGGGCCGGCACACCCGAATCAACGGCCTCGATCATCTGGACAAGCTCGTGCAGGTGGACCAGTCGCCGATCGGCCGGACGCCACGCTCGAATCCGGCCACCTATACCGGCGTATTCGACAAGATCCGGACCCTGTTCGCGGCAACCACCGAGGCGAAGGTCCGCGGCTATCAGCCCGGCCGGTTCTCGTTCAATGTCAAGGGCGGCCGCTGCGAAGCATGTTCGGGTGACGGCACTTTGAAGATCGAGATGAACTTCCTGCCGGATGTGTATGTTCCGTGCGAGGTCTGCCACGGTGCCCGGTACAACCGGGAGACGCTCGAGGTGCACTACAAGGGCAAGACCATTGCCGAGGTGCTCGATATGTCGATCGAGGAGGCCGCCGGTTTCTTCGAGCCGGTCACCTCGATCCACCGCTACCTCAAGACCCTGGTCGACGTCGGCCTGGGCTATGTGCGACTCGGCCAGAGCGCGCCGACTCTCTCCGGTGGTGAGGCACAGCGCGTCAAACTGGCGGCCGAACTGCAGAAGCGCTCCACCGGACGCACCGTCTACATCCTCGACGAGCCGACCACCGGCCTGCACTTCGAGGACATTCGCAAGCTGCTGCTCGTCATCAACGGCCTGGTGGACAAGGGCAATACGGTCATCGTCATCGAACACAATCTGGACGTCATCAAGACCTCCGATTGGGTGGTGGATATGGGTCCCGAGGGCGGCTCCGGCGGCGGTACGGTCGTCGCCGAAGGCGCCCCGGAAGATGTTGCGGCAGTTGGCGACAGCTACACGGGCCAGTTCCTGAAGGAGGTCCTGGCAGGGTCCGCCGCGACCCAGCCCAAGGCTCCGGCCAAGAAGGCAGCGGCGAAGAAGGCCCCGGCCAAGAAGGCCGCCACGAAGGCGACGAACAATTCCGCGGCTACCAATGCGACGGCTACCAAGGCGACGGCTGCCAAGATTCCGGCACCGAATGCCGCCGCGGCGAAGCGCGCATCGCGAAAGGCCGCCGCGCTGCGCTGATATGTTGGACAACCGGTGAACGGCGGCTCGCCGAGCGTAGTGATATGGCGGTCGAATTCGCTGTGGGCGACCACCATTCGACTACGTTCGACGCAAACGCTGGGTCTGGGTCACCGAGATGGCCGCGCGCACGCGCAGCGGCGGCACGGATCGCCCCGCGCTGCTCGCGGCCCACCCGGGCGGCATCTCCGCGGTTCCGGGCGGGCCGCATCGGCGTGCCTACGAGCTCCGAGCTGGACCGAACCACCGCGTCAATGCGTTCCGGAGTCGGTCATCTTCGGCACCGACTTCGCCCGCCCATGCCACATATCCGTCCGGTCGGACGAGTAGCGCGTCAGCGGGCGCGTCCGGACAGGTCGCGATGACGGTGTCGACGCAGTCGTTCCAGTCGCCCGCGATATCGGCGAACCCGCTGTTCTCGGTCAATTGGACCAGTACAGCTTGTGCCGAGTGGAGTAGATCGGCGATACGCGTTCGGCCTTCCGAGGTTTCGAGGATGAGGTCCGGGACCATGCGTCCGGACAGTGGGTGCGGATCGCCGATGTCGTAGCGGATATCGGATCCGGCCAGCAGATGTGCGATATGTCCAGCGCTTTCCGGTGCTTTGAGAAGTTCGCCCATGAACTCGCGCAGCGCGGTGACCTCCGGACCGGGCGCCATCAGTGCGAGCTGGGACAGTGAGTGCATCATTACGCGCTCGCCGACCGGGTATCGCTCGGAGTGATAGGTGTCCAGTAGTCCCACCGGTGCCCAACCGTTCACCTGTGCGGCGAGCTTCCAACCGAGATTGGCCGCGTCCTGCAAACCGAGGTTGAGGCCCGGGCCACCCATCGCCGAATGCACGTGGGCGGAATCGCCGAGCAGGAACACATTTCCGTTGCGATAGCGTTCGGCCAGTCGAGTGTTCTGGCCTTCGGTACGGCGCAAGGCGTGCGGGCCGGGTCCGGGCGGTGGTGCGATCGGCAGGTCGACACCGAGCACCCGCCGCAGACTTACGCGTAGTTCGTCGAGCGTCATCGGCGTGTCCTCCGGTACCGGATCGCCGTCGAACTCCATGGTCCCTACCAATGGGCGGCCGCTTTCGAGCTCCGCGAAGATGAACATGCCACGTTCGAGTCGGTTATGTCCGAAGGGGAGTCGCCCGAGGCCGGGAATCAGGATGCCGCCGTCTCCAGTTCGCAGTTCCTCCGGCACGCTCACATGTGCCATCCGGACCAACTTCGATGCGTTTGTGCTGCCGGGGAATTCGATTCCGGTGTGTTTGCGGACGAAGCTCTTGCCGCCGTCAGCCGCGACCAAGTACGTGGTGGTCAGGTCGTACGCGCGGTCGGGACCCGTCACTGTGACGGTCACGCTCCCGTCCCGCTGGACCAGATCGGTCAGCTCATGGCCCCAACGGATTTCGATACCGTGTTCGCGTGCCCTCTTCTCCAACAGGCGAACCAGTTTCGGCTGGGGGATGGGCAGCGCGTACATCGGATTGTTCGCGACTTCGGCGAATGACACCGGCATCCCACTGAACAGATAGCCGGGCACCGGCTGCGGAGCGCCCGGCGCGCCGCCGAATTCGTGGTACAGGCCGCGCATATCCAGCAGCCGAATCACCTGGCCGACAAGGCCGTTCGCTTTCGGCTCGGTGCTTGGCTCGCTCAGTTTCTCCAGCACGATGGGACGCACGCCGGCCAGTGCGAGTTCGCAGGCGAGCATCAACCCGTTCGGTCCGGCACCGGAAATGACTACGTCGAAAGAGTTTTCGGGCATGACAAATACACCTCTTGTTGCCGTTGAAAAGTGAGTGTGCGGTGAGTCAGCCGTTGACGGAAGGCGCGGGAAGTCCCGCGGCTACCTCGTCGATGGCTTGTCGTAGCAGTGTGGTGAGCAATACCGGCGGCTCCGCGTACACATAGGTCGCGGTAGCGGCCTGGTAGATCGCGCCGATCGCGCCGACGACGAGGCGGGGATACAGATCGCGGGCCGCGTCGGTTCCGGTGCGTGCCGCGATCGCCTCGATCCAGTCGTCGGATACCGCCTTGGACACCGCGGTTCGGGTCTCGGGTGCCTCGAGCAATTCGCGAACGACCGCCAGTTGCCGCGCGGTCGGCAGGTGGTCTCCGGCGCCGTCGGCCTCGAGTGGTTCGAGGACTGCCGCGGTGATCGCGGCCCAGAGCGGCTCGTCCACGGGCCGGTTCCGCAGTGCGATCAGACTGCGCTGGATCCGCTCGGTCTGCCGGTAGGCCAGCGCCTCGTGCTTACCGGTGAAGTAGTTGTTGAAGGTGCGGACCGACACGCCCGCGCGGTCGGCTATGTCCTCTCTGGTGATATTGGCCAGTCCGTGTTCGAACGCCAGGTCGAGCGTCGCGTCGCTGAGTGCCTTGCGGGTGTCGAGTTTCTTGCGCTCGCGAAGGCCGAGGACTTGCTCATCTGGCATGACACCAGAGTACGACGAAACTTGCCCGGCGGGCAATGTTTCCCGGTGGGCAAATTTAGCTAGGCGTAGACCGGGCCGGTGTACTTCTCGCCCGGACCCTTGCCCGGCTCGTCCGGATGCGCCGATGACTCGCGGAAGGCGAGCTGCAACGACTTCAGGCCGTCGCGATACGGACCGGCATGCGGACCGAAGTATTCGATAGACGAGGTGACCAGCCCGGCGAGCGCGGTGATCAGGCGGCGCGCCTCGTCCAGATCGCGGCGCGGACTGTTGTCCGGGTCCTCGTCGGCGAGTCCGAGCTTTTCCGCTGCCGCGCTCATCAGCATCATCGCGGCGCGGCTGATGATCTCGACCGCGGGGATTTCGGCCAACTCGCGGACGTCGGTCGCATCGGATACTGCCTCGTCACTCATGAGCACGAGGATGGCATCGTGGTGGTCGGGCGCGGTCGCCGGGGCGGGGCGATTCGGCGATAGCGAGTGGGAATGTTAGACTTTTCGCTGACGACCGCCCCGGCTTGCCCGGGGCTGATAAGTGGAGCCCGACTCCCACCGTTGCCGACGAGCGATCGTACGGTCGAACGGTCCGGTCCCCCGCCCTGCCTGGGCGGGTTTCTTGTGCGGAGGGTCCTCGGCGAGGACGATCACGGACAAGGTCGAACACGTGCATGCTCGTGTTCGAAGGCCGGTCGACTCGGGCCCCGTGGCGGAATACCGCAACGGGGCCTTTGTGTTGAAAAGGGGTTGCCGTTATTGCGTGCGGTCGTCTGACGACACCGCTTGACCTAGGAGGCCCCATCAGCACTGAGACCCGCATCAACGATCGCATCCGCGTTCCCGAGGTCCGGCTTATCGGACCGGGTGGTGAACAGGTTGGGATCGTGCGTGTTGAAGATGCACTACGCGTCGCCCTCGAGGCGGATCTCGACTTGGTCGAGGTCGCGCCGGATGCCCGTCCACCGGTCTGCAAGATCATGGACTACGGCAAGTTCAAGTACGAGACGGCGCAGAAGGCGCGCGAGTCTCGCAAGAACCAGGTGCAGACCGTGATCAAGGAGCAGAAGCTCCGTCCCAAGATCGACGACCACGACTATGAGACCAAGAAGCGCAACGTTGTTCGCTTCCTCGAGGCCGGCTCGAAGGTCAAGGTCACGATCATGTTCCGCGGTCGTGAGCAGTCGCGTCCCGAATTGGGCTTCCGGCTGCTGCAGCGTCTGGCCTCCGACGTCGCCGAATTGGGTTTCGTCGAGACCTCCGCCAAGCAGGACGGTCGCAATATGACCATGGTCCTCGCACCGCACAAGGGTGCGAAGACGCGGGTGAAGGCGCAGGAGGATTCGCGGGCACCGCGTCCCGCCGCCACCGAAGCGCCTGCCGCTCCCGCACCTGCCGCGGGCGCACCGGTCGCCGAACAGGTCGCGCCGGCCGACCCGCAGTAATACCGATCAGAAAACCGGTGGTCCGACGAGGACCACCGGTACGAGACAGATAGAGGAATCCATGCCGAAGATGAAGAGCCACAGCGGCGCCTCGAAGCGATTCAAGGTTTCGGGCCGTGGCAAGCTGCTGCGTCAGCAGGCGAACCGTCGCCACCTGCTCGAGCACAAGTCCACTCGCCGGACTCGTCGTCTGGACGGCACGGAAGCCGTCGCGTCCGTTGACGTCCCTCGCGTCAAGCGCCTCCTGGGTCTCTGAGACACCTAGGCCAGCACCCGCGCGACCGGGATTCCGGACGCCGACCACCGACCAATTCCAGGGCGTCACGCACAGCGCCCCCTAGATCGACAAAGGACTGACCCATGGCACGCGTCAAAAGGGCCGTCAACGCGCAGAAGAAGCGCCGTTCCGTTCTCGAGGCATCCAAGGGCTACCGCGGCCAGCGCTCGCGGCTGTACCGCAAGGCCAAGGAACAGCAGCTGCACTCGCTCACCTACGCCTACCGGGACCGCCGGGCGCGCAAGGGTGACTTCCGCAAGCTCTGGATCGCCCGTATCAACGCCGCGGCGCGCCTGAACGACATCACCTACAACCGCTTCATCCAGGGCCTCAAGGCCGCCGGTGTCGAGGTGGACCGCAAGATCCTCGCCGAGCTCGCCGTCTCCGACGCCGAGGCGTTCGCCGGTCTGGTCGCCGTCGCCAAGGCCGCCCTCCCGCAGGACGTCAACGCCCCCGCAGCCTGATCCGGCCTGCGTGACGACACATTCGGAACGACCCGTGGATGCGCTCTCCGAGCACAATCCGCGGGTCGTTTCCGCTGTCAAGCTGCAGCGCGCCGCGCAGCGTCGCAAGACCGGGCAGTTCCTGGCCGAGGGCGCGAATTCCGTTGCGGCGGCGCTGGAAGCCGGTCGGGCGCGCGAGCTGTTCTACTCGATGCACGCCGCGGTTCGGGAGAATCAGCTGATCGCCGGTGCCGTCGCCGCGGGCGTGCGCACCACGTTGGTGAGTGAGCGCGCCGCCGAACATCTCGGCGAAACCGTCACCGCGCCGGGGCTTGTCGCGGTGTGTGACCACATCGACGTGCCGCTGGCGGACGTGCTGGCCGAGCGGCCGAAGCTACTCGCCGTCCCAGTCGAGATCGCCGAGCCCGGCAATGCGGGCACTCTCATTCGAGTCGCCGATGCGGTGGGCGCGAATGGTGTTGTGCTGGCGGGGGATGCGGTCGATCCGCACAATGGCAAATGCGTCCGTGCGAGTGCGGGCAGTTTGTTCCATGTGCCGATCGCGCGCCATCGCGATATCGGCGAGGTGCTCGATGCCGTTGCGGCAGCGGGCATTACGGTGCTGGCAACCGCCGCCAAGGGCGAGGTCGACCTGGACGACGCCGACGAACTGCTGGCCGGTCCGGTGGCTTGGCTGTTCGGTAATGAGGCGCATGGTCTGGACCCCGCAGTCGCCGCTCGCGCGAATCATCGCGTGCGAATTCCCATTCACGGTCGCGCCGAAAGTTTGAATCTCGCCGCGGCGGCCGCGATCTGCCTCTACGCCAGCGCTCGGGTCCAGCACGCGAAATAGGCCGGGCGCGAGCCCTCAGCGCAACGTCCGGGCCGGATTCCTGTGCTCACTGCGCCCAGTACCGGCTGGTATCCCCAATTCGGAATTCCGCACGCCGACCTTCCTGCTCTCGAGGTGTGCAGCCTCCGCACCGGAAACTCCATCTGTTGCGGGTGGCCGCGGCGCAGACCGCGGATGCGGCCGCGCGGGCAGCGGAGTTGATCGGGACGGGGTTGACTGCCGGAGCGCTGGCACCGGTGCGGGGTTCATTAGCATCGGTGGCTGTCACGCCGATCGGTTCGCCGCCGCGTGACGGTCCGGGCTGCATATCGTGGTGGACCGCCAAGCGCCGGAATTCGGTTCTATTACTGCGGATAGGTGGGTTAGGTGAGCGACGGGGATGAGTTGATCGAATCGACAGGAGTCGACCCATGGGCCGCTCACCTGCCCGGACAGGAGTTGGTCCCCGCCTACTTGACCTCTCGGTTCGCCGCCCAGTACCGGGCGATTGTCGATGTGATGGTGGAAGCCCAGGACACCAGCTTGACCGGGATGTCCTTCGACGAGGTCGCGGCCCGGTTGCGGGCCTGGGTCGGGGAGCGGGCCGGGCCGCAGATCGCGGATCGACTGGTGCACGACGAGGTGTTCTCCCTCGACGCGCGGCTGGACAGCCTGGTGCGATGGGCAGTGCTGACCCGGTGGCAGGAGCCCGCGCGCACGGGCGAGGACTTCCTGCGCCGCCGCGACCGTTTTCAGCTCACCCCGACCGCCGCCCGCTTACATACCTTCTGGACTCTGGAGCTCGGCGCGGACGAGGACGCGGCCGCTGATCTCACCTTGGCCCCGCGCGCAATTCACGATCGGCTGCACGAATTCGCGGCAGCCATCCGGCAGCGGCGATTCCCGGCGGCGGCAGCCGAGTACCAGCAGATCATCACGTTGCATCACGGGATGGCGGTGGCTGCGCGATCTTGGCAGCGCAGTCTCGCGCACGCCCTTTCCGGTGGGCCCGATCCGGATAAACAGGAGGTTCTGTGGCGGACCTTGCAGTCATATGTCGGGATGTGGGGTGAACAGGTCGACATCCACACGCCCGCGGTGGCGGCACTGATGGCCGACATCGACCCGGTGCTCACCGAATCGGCATGGCGGGCTTGCGTGCGCGGCGCACTCGCCGACGACGCGCCGGATTCTGTCGTCGACCCGCAGGTGCAGCGATGGATGCGCACGTGGACGGCGCTACAAGGCTGGTTCGGCGGTGCAGACGGGCAGGCCCGCCGATTGCGTAGACAGTTGCGCGACTTGGTCGCGCCGTGGGCCCGCAATATGCACATTCTGATGGACACCGGTGGTGCCCTGACCCGACGCGGTGAACTGCTCGCGTTGGCCGGGGCGATCGAACGCGCGCCCGACGATGAAACCGCCTGGCGCATGTGGGATACCGCAATCGGGGTGTTCCCGGCCCGGCACCTGCTGATCGCCGCCGACAGCGCGGACGAACACGCCACAGCCTGGGCCGATGCCGCTCCCGCGCCGATCACCGCGCGCTACCGCGAGCACGGTCAACGTGCGGCGGTCGGAAAACGGATCAAGGCGATCGACAACTCAGTGGGCAGGGCGACTGCGCGACGGGCCAGAACCGCGGCGCTGGCGCAACGACGGGAAGCCGAAGCGACGTTGGCGGCGAGGTCGGGGACGGAGCTGGCCGACTGGGCGGAACTCTCGGAGCCAGAACTGCGGATGCTGTTGGAGCTGTTCGCGATTGCTCGTGGTACCCGCGGTGAAACACTGCGATCCGGGGTGACCGAAGACGGGCGCTGGCAGGTCACGCTGAACGCGCCGATCGATGACGCCCCCACCACTCTTACCTGCCCGCACGGTCGATTTGTCACGCGGAATTGGCATTTCACGCTGGAACCGCTGAAGGGATGAGCTGAGCATGGATGATCGGGACGTGCTGGAGCGGCGTCGCGCGTTCGTCGGATTGCTGGCCAATCCGGTGGTGGACCGTAGGCGGCACCGCGAGCTGTTCGGACTTGTACGACATCCGCGCCACCGGCCGGAGCTGGTGAGCTGGTTCTCCTCGCGCCTCGGCTACCGTCTGGTGGTCACCGACTCTGCGGCTCGCTTGTTCCGTCTTCCGTTGGGGGACACTGTGATCGCACCACGGCGGGTGGCTCTGCCGCCTCGGCGGACGCTGGTGCTGGCGCTGTTGGCGGCCGCGGCGGCAGAAGACGCCGAGGATGTCACCACCACCCAGGACCTGTCCGACCGGGTGCGGGTGCTCTCGGCGCGTGCGGACAGCGGGGTCGCCGTCTACGAACCCGACCGGTATTCGGAGCGGAAAGTCTTCGCGGCGGCGGTGGAGCTGCTGATGTCGGCGGGTGCATTGGCACCGTCGGGCAGTGACGCGGCCGACCAGCGTGACAGCTGGACACGGCGAGTGGACAAAGTCGGCGCCACTTACCAGGTGCGACGAGAGATGTTGCTGCGGATGATGGACCCGGCATCGCTGTCCGCGGCACTCGAGGAGCGCGGGCCCGTACTCAACGACGCGGCCGAACGATTTGCCGTGATGCGACGGATCATCGAGCTACCGGTCTGCCTCTACAGTGATCTCACCGAAGCCGAGCGTGCCTACCTGATCCGGCAGCGCACCCGCGTGGTGGGATGGTGCACCGAGATGACCGGTTGGGTGGTGGAGCAGCGCGCTGAAGGGCTGGCGTTGATCGCGGCGGAGGAGTCGATGACCGATCTCGCGTTTCCGCGGTTGCGGGCGGTCGATTTCGTCACGCTGCTCGTGCTCGACGAGTTGTATCGCGTTCGCGATGAGAATGCGGTGGTGACCGAAGCCGATCTCACCGCGGCGGTGGCCGAGGTCGCGCTCGGGCATCCGAAGTCGATCACCGCCGAGGTGGCCACCGAATTCGCCCGGCGCGAACGAGTATTGGAGCTGTTGCGGGCACTCGACCTGCTGCGACCTGGTCTGCGGCCGGGTTTGTGGCAGCTCACTCCGATTGCCGCCCGCTACCGCGCCCCGCAGATTCTCGCTGAGACTGCGCGGATCGAGGAGGACAGATGACCGTCGAACTCGCCGAGCCGACTGCATGGGGCGCGCAGTGGTTGCGGGCCGCGCTGACCGGGGTACTGCCTGCTCCTGCCCGGGAGCGGTGGCAGCCGCTGCGGGTCGGCATCGCCAACCTCTGGGAATACGATGATGCCGAATTCTGGTTCGCGGACGGCAGATTGGTGCTGCGTGGCGGTAACGGCGCGGGCAAGACCAAGGTGTTGGAGTTGACCACCTTGATGCTGCTCCGGGGCGAGATCGCGCCAACTGTGCTCGATCCGTTCGGCTCGCAACATCGCAGTATGCGGTTCAATCTGCTGCCCACCGGTGACGGGGACGACCCGCGCGAGCCTGCCGATGCGGGACTCGGTTATGCCTGGGTCGAATTCGGGCGGGTCGCCGAGGATGGTGCCGAAGTGTATTTCACCTGCGGACTCGGCGCGTCGGCGCGGGCGGGCAGCGGCACGGCACCGGTCACCACTTGGCATTTCGTCACCAGAAGGCGGGTGGGTCAGGACTTCCGGCTGCTGAATGCCGGGCGTGCCGTGGATCAGAAGGATCTCAAGAAGATCGACGGGATCGTCCTGCCCAGCAGTGCCGCGGCCTACCGGGCCCGCTTGGCCGAGGAACTGTACGGGCTGACGGCCGAGTCCTACGACAACCTGACCGAACTGCTCAAGCAGTTGCGCAAACCGAAACTGGGCGAGCGACTCAACCCGGCCAGTCTCGCCACGACGCTGCGCGACGCGCTGCCGCCGTTGGCGACGAACGAAGTCGATCAACTCGCCGACGGATGGGAACATCTCGAACAGCTCCGTTCGGCTATGCAGCGCACCGAGGAGGCGGCCCGGGCGATCGCGATGTTCGTTCGCACGGGATGGAAGCCGTGGGCTACCAAGGTGATGCGGCTACGCGCCGACGAAATGGCCAGTGCCACCACAAGTCTGGACAACACGACGAGCCGGAAGAAGACCGCCGCGGCTACGTTGGAAGAAGCGGTGACCCTGCTGGCGCGCTCGGAGGAACTGCTCACTGCGACCAGGCGTGAGCACAGCGATGCCGGTACAACGCTGCGCGAGCTGCTCGAGTCGCGAGCGTATCGGGACGCCGTGGCCGCGACCGGTCGGATCGAAAGTTTGCGTCGGGAACTGACGCGGGCCACCGCCCAGCTTGATACCGCGGCCAAACAGCTGGAGCGAGAACAGAATTCGGTAACCAGGGCGGCAGCGAAAGTCGGCGAAACCCGGGATGCGGTGCTGCGGGCCGACGCCGCCGTGCGTGCCGCAGAAGGCGCCGTGACCGAAGCGGCGGCGATTGCGGGCTTGGCTGACGCGGTTGTTCGCTATCTGCCCGGCCGCGACATCGATGCGCTGATGGGGGAACAACGGGCACGCGCGGAGCGTTTCGCGCACCTGCAACAGCTCGATCAGCAGCAGGCGGCCGCCGACCGCGCAGTGGAGCGCTGCGGACATAAGGTCGAGCTTGCCACTGCGGCCCTGGCTCAGGCGCGAAGCGAGGAAAGCGACGCAGTGGCCGCGGTCCGGAGAGCGGCGGGAACGCTGGAAACGCAGGTGCGTGACTGGGCCGCCGAGGCCGAGGTGGCTGCCTGCGAGGACGCTCTCGTTGCGCGCTGGTGTGATCTGATCGCCGAGCTGACCGTCATCGATGACACCGGATCGGCGAGGGTGCACGTATCGGTGATCGCGGAGATGCGTGCCCACGTCGCGACCCGCCGCACGCTCTGGCAGGCACACAAGGAGCAGGCGCTGCTCGAACGTGCGCCGCTTGCCGATCGGGTGCGGGAAGTCACTGGGCAATTGGCGAAAGTACGGGCGCAGACCGATGTCGCCCCGCCTGGTCCGGACATGTGGCGGCGTCGAGATCGGCCGGATGTGTCCTCGGGACTGGGCGCGCCGCTGTGGCGAGTCGTCAATCCGACGCCAGGTATCGACGACGATGCGCTTGCGGTGCTCGAAGCGGCGCTGGCGGGGTCGGGCTTGCTCGATGCCTGGGTGTCACCGGATGGCACAGTCGATTTCGGGGTCGCCGACGTCGGCGTGTTCCCGTGCGACTCACCCGCCGCCGGGCATGGACCGAATTTGCTTTCGGTGCTGGATCCGGTCGAAGCCGGTGGTGTCGCGGTCCCGATGGTCCGGCGGCTGCTCGCGCAGTTCGGCTGGCGCGAGACCGGCGCGCCCGAACCGGCCGGGGACTGGCTGGCCGCCGATGGCAGCTGGCGACTCGGCGGCCTCGCGGGTCGGGCCGAAGCCGCAGGACCAGCGACCCATGTCGGCGCCGCGGCACGGGCCGCCGCCCGGGCCCGCAGTATCGCAGCTCTGGAAGCGGAACTGATCGACCTCGAGCACCGACTGGCCACCGTCGACGCGCAGATCGCCGCGGCCGAGCAAACACTGCGGCGCCTGCATGGCGAAGAGGCGGCGCTGCCGACGGACGGTGAACGCGGACTCGCCTCCGCCGTGGTGGTATGGGGTGAACGCACCCGCGCCCAGCTCGACCGAGCGGGGAAACTGGCCGATCTCGAAGAACTGCACGCCGAGGACCTGCGCCTGCTCGACGCCGCGCGTGCCGCGTTCGCCGAATACGCTGCCGCGCATCGGTTCAAACTCATCGGCCTTGCCGAACAAGGCGAGGCGTTGACCACCCTGCGTACCGATCTCGACCGCTACGCCCTGCTGATTCCGTACCTCGACACCGCCCAGGCCGCCTTATCCGACGCTGAGTTCGAGCATCGAGAGCGCGCACAACGACAAGCGGAAGTGGAGCTCGAGCGCGACGACGCAGCCGACGAACAGCGACGGCTCGAAGTGAAACTGCGAACCGCTGAAACGGCGTTGGGTGCCGACCAGCAGAAGCAACTCGATCGCAAAGCCGAAATCGAAGCCAGGATCGAGCGACTGGAATCCGACCGCGAGAGTTACACCGAACAACTCACCACGGCGCGCACCGCCCAGGCCGTCGCCGAGCAAGTGCTGCACAATCATGAGAAAGAACGAGCAGTCGCCGAGGAGCGTCGCGACATCGCGATGGCAGCGCTGTGGGAGGCCGTCGATAACGGACTCAGCCAGCCGCTCACCGTGGAGGTTCCAGACCGGCGCAACGTGCAGGCCGCCCGTGAACTCGCGACCGCGGTGCGCCGCGAGGTCGAACTCAAAGTAGAACCAGCCGATGAGGGCCGGGCGTGGCGCATTTGCTTGCAGAAACTCGAGGAGCTGCGGCAGTCCCTGCTACCACAGCAGGACGCCCGTGTGATCGACGACGAGGACACCCTGCCACGGGTGGAGATCCATACCGATGCGACAGCTGGCTTCCAGCTGCCGCCGGCCGCGGCGGACACGCTCGCCGAACGTGTCGCCGTGCAGCGCGATGGCTACGACGCCGAACAGCAGCGAGTTCTCGCCACGCTGCTCGGCTCGACCTTCATCGAACACCTCAAAGATCGCCTCGACTACACCCGTCGCACGTTCGCCCACATCAACAAACACCTCGCCGAACATCCGACGCGGCAGGGACATACGGTCAAGGTGGTGTGGGAGGCCGACCCCAGCGATTCCGACGCCGCGTCGGTGGTGGATGCCCTGGGACAAGGCTATGCCGAGCTGTCGGCCGACCGTCAGGAATTGGTGCGTCAATTCCTTGCCCGCAAGATCGATGAAGCCCGCTCCGAAGCCAATGCCGAAGGCAGCGTGGACTGGAAGCATCAGCTCGGTCGCGCACTCGACTACCGGGGTTGGCTCAAGATCGGTCTGCACTATCGCCCGGGCAGCACCAATAAGTGGGCGCCCTTCGATGCCGCGAAGCACGGCGCGAAATCCGGCGGTGAGAAGGTGGTGCTGCTGTCGCAGCCACTGTTCGCGGCTGCGGTGGTCGCCTACGACGCGGCCGCCGCCCACGCGCCGCGCTGGGTGTGGCTCGACGAGGCGATGACCGGTGTGGACGCGCAGGTGAAGGCGTCCTTCATGGGGCTGACCGTCGATTTCGAGCTCGACATCATGCTCACCGCGCACGACGAATGGTGCACCTACGACACGGTGCCCGCCGTCGCGGTCTACGAGCTGGCCAGGGAACGGCATCTGCCGGGCGTCGATGTGCTTCCGTATCTGTGGTGTGGTGGCACATTGCACGCAATGGACGTCGAGCGGCTCGGCGCCGGTGCGGACGCCGAGGCCGCGCTGGCCGAGGGCCTGTTCGGACTCGCTGATGACTGAGCTGCCGGAGGGTCTGCGCGCTTGGGCGGCGCTTCCCGGACCGGCGCTGGTGCTGGACGCGATCCGGCGTCGCGTCCACCGGGGCGGCGGGTTGGAGCGTGGTTCGCTGACAGTGGTGCTGACCGCGGAGCAACGGCGTCAAGTGGGTCGGCTGTTGGGTGGCGCGTGGGAGGTCTCCGATAAGGCGGTGACTTTCCGCGCGCTCGCTGGTGCGCTGTCGTCGCACCAGCTCACCGTGCGCCAATTCGTCGAGCTGGTTCACGGTGGTCCACTCCCGGTTCGGGCCGAACTTGTTGCCGCACAACACCTCGCCGCGCAGGACGAACACCGGGCGGTGTTTCGAACGTTGCACGCGGTAGGGCTGGTCGACGAGATCATCGAGGGATGGCTGACCGGAGTCCGCGCGCCCCGCTTGGGTTCGGGCCGAGCCGTCGAGCTGGCCGGTCAGATCGCCGTCGTGTGGCCGCTGCTGCCTTGGACCGGGCCGGGTAAACGGCTCGGTCAGCTCGCGGCCGAGGCAACCGGCAATGCGCACGCGCTGGACTATGCCACCGAACTGGGACGCACGGTTGCCCGCCTGATCGCCGCTACCACCGGTAGCCCGCCGCCTCGCCGACCCGGCAGGCAGTGGCGGGCGGCCTGGGCTTCGGCGGGCGTGCGCTGCGATACGGTGTCGTCCCGAGTGCTGACGCTGAATGTGCCGCTCGATATCACCGCTGGTCACCGTCGCGGCATGCCCACCTGGCTGACCTTGCGGGATCTGCTGGGCCCGTGGCATTTCGACCCGGTGCCCGCACGACTTTTCGTCTGTGAGAACCCGACCATCGTTGAGGCAGCCGCGGACGAACTGGGCGAACACTGCCCACCGCTGATATGCACAGATGGCGTACCCGCACTGGCCGCGTTGGACCTCCTCGCGGGTGCCTCCGAAACCGGGATCGCGATCCACGCACGGGCCGATATCGACCCGGCCGGGTTCGTCATCGTCGCGACGGTCCGGTCTGCCGCACCGAATACGCGATTGTGGCGCTTCGATACCCCCACTTACGCAACACATCTCGGTATCGAGGTGGCCGAGGGCGTCGCGCTGGCCGACGCGCATGCGCAGTACGGGACGGATGTGCACGAGGAGGCGATCCTGGCGCTGCTGCTCGACGATCTTCGTCCGGAAGTCGGCTATCGGGCCGTCGGATCATCGACTGGCGGCGAAGAGTCGGTGTATTTGCCAGCACAGCGAATGTAAGGAAGGAAGGGCATGATGACGGATTCGACGGTATCCAAAACCCTTGCGGGTCATCGCTATTCCCTTCCGCGCCATTTGCGATCGGCCTTACGCTGGCACACCCGAACCGGCCAGCACACCGCCCAGACCAACACCGCCGACGGCACTGCAGCCGCCACTACCAGCCCAGCTGTGCTCCAATTCATCCCCGCCGCCCCGACGAGAACGCGGCCCAGCGAGCGAAAGACATTCGCGGAGTGACAGTTTCGACGTCCGCGACACACATCACCGCATGCAGCATCAGCACATCCAAATGCAACGGCGACGGCATGATCACCGCATCCACATCCGCAACTCGAACCTGGTCGACCAGCGGCACCAGCGTGATTGCCGGTGGCCACACCAACGCGTAGCCGAGCCGCCGCGCCAGCCGCCGCACCTGCGCGGCATCCCATTCCGGATTTCCGGTGACCGTCAGGTCTATCCAACCCAGCGCGGTCGGACGCGGCCTCATCGCTGCCTTGCCTCGCGGGGTGCGGCTGTCGGTGTGAGCCGCGCGGCGAGTGCCGCGGCATCCGCGCTGGGGTCGGTCAGCACATCCAGCAAGGTCTGCGTGTCGGGGCCGGATGCTGCCGGTGGCTGGGGATCAACGAGATGGCGACAGTCCAGTCGCTCGGTGTGACAACGAGTCTCGATCACGCGCTCGGGCCCATTGGTTCGTTCGAGGCGGATGGCTTTCGGCCTTCGGTCGTCAGGATCGGCGGGTGTGGATCGCTGCGGCGTGTACTGCTGGCAGGTATCCGTGTCCGGGCTCATTGCCTGCTGTTCCCCCTTATCGTTATCGGTAGGCACCGGCCGTCGAGGAGCAGTCGTCACCGACCGGGCTGCTGGCTTTGGTTGTGCGGTTTCGAAGATCTGTTGTCAGGCAGGGGGTCTGGTGCAGGCCGGGCAGTCGGCGGGCGAATCGGTGGGATGCGGATGTCCCGTCTCGATCAGCCGTGTCCAACAGCCGCGCAACATCTTGCACGTCCCTACCGTGCAGTCGGTGTGTAGCTCGCGGGAGATCTCCCGATGCATCTGCGCCGGTGCCATCGCCTGGCTCGGATACCGGTGCTCGACGGGGTCGGCGGCCGTATCAGAAACCTTGGTGCGGAACATCAGCCGGGACCAGACGCCCGGCATCGATCAGCCGTTTCTTCGCCTGCGCCTTGACCGGGCACATCGACGCCGCGCAGTCCAAGTGCGCCTGCATGGTCGCGTGGGCGGATTCGATTGTCATCACGGGCAATTCGCTGTGGTTCGTTACGGGCAGACCATGCATACGGAGACTCCGAACGTGGGTGTGAGTGTCTGGAATGCCCGGTGGCCGAGGCCGAAACTGCCTGTGCGTCACGGTGATTCGCTGAAGGCAGTAGGTACATCCCGGCTACCGGGGTGATTTCAGTAGTACGCTCGCAGTGAACACTTTGGAAGATGTCTGTCTGCGATTCGCGGAACTTATTCCCGCACTTCCAGAGTGCCTGTCATGACCATTCCAAAATGCACGCCAACGACTAGTGAGGCTATGTAATGACCGGTTCGGCTGTACCGCGTCGGATGTTGGGCCGTCAGTTGAAGAGGCTCCGAGAGGAGTCCGGTGTCTCGCCAACAGCAGCGGCCAGGGCCATCGAGGTGTCGCCCCAGACGCTGTGGCGGATGGAGTCGGGTCAACGCGGGCCGAAACTGAAGGAGCTATACATCGGCGTCCTGTGCAAGATGTACGGCGCCACTGAGGAAGAGAGCGCGGCGCTGGCCGGTCTCGTCGCAGAGACGAAGAAGCCGGGCTGGTGGCACAGCTACGGCGACGCGGTTCCGGCTCACTTCGACCTGTTCATCGGATTGGAGGAGGCTGCGAAGCGGTTGACGACGTTCCAACTGACCCTTGTCCCCGGTCTCCTGCAGACACCGGATTATCGGCGGGCGCTTGCCTGGATCGAGTTCCCCAGCCATGCTGCGGCGGCTCTGGAGACGCTGATCGAAGTGCACAGTCGACGGCAGTCGAGGTTGCGGGACAGTGCAGGCGACTTCGAGTTTCGGGTGCTCCTCAGTGAGTCGGTGCTACACCATCAGGTGGGCGGTCCAGCCGTGATGGCCGAACAACTCCGGCATCTTGCGGACATCGGCCGGTGGCCCAACGTGTCGATCCGAGTGCTCCCACAGCAGGTGGGAAGCCACCGGGGGTTGATCACGGGATCGTTTGTGTTGATGGAATTTCCCTTGCATCCCACATCTCGGCTGACCGAGCCTCCCGTTGTGTATGTGCAGGGGTACACGGGGGCTCTTTACTTGGACCAAGAAGCGGAAATCACGCAGTACCGCACTGCAATCGCGCAGATCCAGCAGGTAGCGTTGAACGAAGACATGAGCAGGGAACTGCTACTGAAAGTTGCAAGGGAGTACCTAGCGTGAGCATCGACCTGTCCGGCGCAGCATGGTTCAAGAGCAGCAGGTCAGCCAGCCAGGACACATGCGTGGAAATCGCACACCTCGACGGCGGCATGGTCGGGGTGCGGGACTCGAAGAACCCGACGGGCCCAGCTCTTGTATTCAGTCCCGCCGAGTGGGATGCGTTCACAGCGGGTTTGCAGGGTGGGGAGTTCGTGCTGTCCTGAGCGGCATGCATGTGTATTCGTAGGAAATCCAGGGAACTGGTGGCCCAGATAGCAAGGGAGTACGAAGGGTGAGCATCGACCTATCCGGGGCGAAGTGGTTCAAGTCCAGCCGCAGCAAGGACGCCCAGGCATGCGTGGAAGTTGCACACCTCGACGGCGGCATGGTTGGCGTGCGCGACTCCAAGGACCGCACCGGTGCGGCGCTGGTTTTCAGTCCTGCGGAGTGGGATGCCTTTGCGGCTGGAGTCAAGGAAGGCGAGTTCGATCGCGCCTGATCGGCGGTCGACACACGAAACCGAATGAGCCCAGGCGCTTTTCGTCGCCTGGGCTCAGCCCTTTCTCAGGGCTCCACGCCCGCACGTCGACGACGGCAAGTGGACGTGCATCTATTCGGTTGCCGCTGGCGACATCCGAAGCAACCTCAGCGTCATCGTTGTCGACGTACGCGGCTCTATAGAACCCAGTCCGCACGATCACCAACGCCTTTGCGTGGTGGTGACCTCGCCGGAACGGTCAAGACGAGCTTTGCGGGGGCGGGAAAGCCGGTCCGGCACCAGGTCTGGGATGGCACCGGTGCGAGAGGACGAGATGGCCAACTAGGAGGAGGGAAAGAGTGGTTCAAGCCGTTCAGCGCCGACTTCAACGATCCGAACTGGGAGCGGAATAAGCCGACGGTGCTGGGTAGTTCGAGCAATCCGCCGTCAGTCGTGATAATGCGCTAGTGAAACATCGTGACGGCGCCTTCGCTGGCCTGATATCGAACTCTGCCTTCTGGCAGGCGGCAACGGTGGCAGTGCCCGTCGCGTCGGCGACGGCCGTGATGCTGTTCGGATTGGTGATCGGCCTGGCGGACGCGGCGTATCCCACGTTCGAGGTGTCCAAGCATCTAGTGTTCGCAATCGTTATGTCCGTAATGGTTGTGGCGGTGGGACTGCTTGTCTGGCGGAGAACACCGCGGACCCTCGGGGCGGCCACCGGCATTGTGATACCTGGTCTGCTCCTCATGCTCGTCTGGTTGGTGAACTTATGAGCGACCTGTCGTCGAAATATGCACGGCAAGACTGGTTCGGCCCCGAGTCGTTCGTCGCCGTCATCATCGGCATGGTCTCTATCTCGTTGCCTTACACTGGGCTAGTCCCCCGCGACGCGATCTGGTTCATAACAGGACCACCGATCGCGGGTGGTGTACTCATCGCCATCAGCGCCGCTAGCCTTCCGCTCAGTGACAGCGTCCGCCGAGTAGGCGTCGGACTGCTGGCCGCATTCGCTGGATTCCTGTTGTGCATCATCGGATTTCTCGTCGGCCTCGCAATCGGGGCAATCTTCACGTAGCAACTACCGCTTCTCGGGAAGATCACGCGTGCATCGCCGGATGACCTCCCGCGCGGCGACGGGTCCGCTGGTCAGCACGATCAATGACCCGACGCTGAACTACCGCGCAGCGGCCGACCATGTACGAGCGGCACATGAGTTCACAGCGCCGCACGGGCGAGAGCGATCTGTCCACGACTGTCTATGCGCCACTGGAGGTCGAGATCCACAGCCACACAGTGGAACTCGAAGCGGACGACCCCAACAAGGCGGCTAGCGAAGGCGGCACGCTGACCTGAATACCCGGCGCCCCAAATGTTCCTACCTCGCTTTTATGCGCTGCCCTCGAGGTGTATCGGTTAGGATTCGCGGCATGAGTGATGGGGGGACACCAGCCTCTGGCCAGAACCTGTCGGTGGTGCCCGAGAAGGTGCGCGAGGTCGGCAGGTACGTCTACGAGTTGGCCGAAGCACTGCGCACGGCGTTGGATTCCGCCGCGAAGGACGTCGCTTCGCTGACCGATGGCAGCTGGACCGGGGACGCGGCCAACGAATTCTCCGAGGGCTGGACCGAAGTGCGTGACGGCGGAGTTCAGATCATGTCCGCTCTGAGCGGTATGGCGGAGAAACTGGGCGTCACCGCCGACACCTATCAGGCCCAAGATGGAAGCAACGCCGCTGTATTGAGCACTTCGAGTTTGGATCTGCCATGAACTCTCGGTTCTCGGTCGACCTGGACCATCTCGATGAGGTCGTGATCCGCCTTTCAAGTCTGGCAGGGTTCATCGGCGAGCATCTCGATGAGATCGATGACCGGGTCGCCACCTTGACCGGTAGTGGGTGGGAAGGCGTTGCCGCCCAGGCCTATGCTGATGCCCACGCTCAATGGGTCACTGGAGCACGGGAGTTCGTCGAAGGGGTGAAGGATGTCAGCGATGCGGCCAAGGCGGCCCACGCGCGCTACAGCACCGCCTGCGACACCAATTACACAATGTTCTCCCAGGGATAAGACGCATGGGTGTACTGGTTATCGACTGGCAGACCTACTACGAGGCCGGTAAGAAATGCCACGCCCTGGCCACCGACCTGCGTGCCGCCGACAAACCGGTCCATGACGCGGTCAAAGGTGACTGCGCAGGCATGGCCGGGAACACCGCAGGCTGCGAAGCGTGGGGCAAGACCTACGACCGCCTCGCCCAGGAAACGATGCAGACCTGCACGAACCTGGCCGACGCTCTCACCAACTTCGGCACCATGCTCTACGCCGCCGGATACAACTGGGCACAGTCCAATAACTCCAACCCGATGCCCGACCGGCCCACCGTGACGGCGATGTCGGAGTACAAGGTGACTATCCCGACGTCGGTCGGCAACAACGGTGACGGTGTCAGCGAGGGACACGGCAGTATCCCCGGCTTCTACGACGCCCTGGTCGGCAAGATCCAGGAAGAGTTCGGCCACAAGCTGCCCAACGGCAACAAAGACAAGCTCGCCAAGGCCGCATCGACCTGGAAGACGTTCGCCGAGCACAAGACCATCACCGATGCGGCATCCCGGATCACCGAGATCACCAACCTGTTCAGCGACATCCAGGACAAGAAGGGCCTCGAACCCCTCCTCGGCCATCTCAGCACCCTCAACAGCGGGGCCACCCAACTCGCCTCGGCGTCCCTCAGCCTCGCCACACCCGTCGCCGAATACAGCACCGCCACCTCCGAAACTCGTGACAAATTCCGGGACGCGGTCACCAATGCCTTGATCGCAGCCGGAACCACCGTCGTCATCGGCGTCGCCGCCTCCTGGATCACCGCCGCCCTCAGCGACGTCGCCGCCGGCGTCGGCGTCGTCGCGATCGCCGGTAACACCGCCCGAGTGCTCAAAAGCACCTACGACGCCAGCAAACTCATCAAAATAATCGGCGCGGGGGCAGCGGTCGCAGGTGCCGCAGCCTTCACGGTCACCGCGTTCGACAAAGTCCCCAGCCTCACCGATATCGCGCTCAAACTCGGTGCCATCATCGCCATGAAGGTTTATATCGATGATGAAGACAAATTCGATAACTTGCCGCTGGCTCCGGGCAACCCGGCTCCGGGTATGACTGATGAGGTTGAAAAGTACATTCTTGGGAAGCATGTCAAAGGCGCTCCCAACTATAATCCTTCAAAGGGCACCTGGCCTGACACGATTACCGGCGAGGCGCTCGACGAGCTGGCCGAGGCAGCTGAAAACTCGCCGGCACGAGGACCGAACCTCGACGGCAATTTTGAACGCGAGGTTGACGCCGGTAAAGTCATCGGCAGCGTGTCAGAGCAGTTGGGCGGTCACGCCACCAGTCGATACAAGATCATTACCGACCGATTCGGCGGCATTATTACCATGTATCCGATCCCGTAGATGCTAGGAGTTGAATTGGGAATCGACATAATTCTTCAAAATCAAATCCACGAACGGATCGACCTAGTATATGGGGACGTGGAAGATACGCTGGTCAAGTATCGAGAGAATGCTCCGGCAGGTTCGATGCTTCGGGGTCTTCACGCACACGCGGACACAATGTTCAACACGACCCAGCTGACCATGCTCTTGGACGAACTAGCAAATCTGTCGCCGAACAACGACAAAGAAGCAAATATGCTCGTCGTATTGCGTGATGCCGCAGAAACCGCTATCCGTAGGAATGGGTATCTTTGGTTCAGTGGGGACTGAAGTCGCAACATTTTACGCCATTGCGGGTGATAATGCGGCGCGAGATCAAAGAGTATGAAGACAGGTGGATACTCCAACCGTTGCGCGGAAGCCGCATTGTCCACACTGAATGGCGGTCGAATGATATCGAATTCTCACTCGACGCACCGTTCAGGCTCGTCGTCGACTATACCGCCGAACTGTCGCCTCGATCTCTAGCTAAGACAGATCTGGATCGCCATCCGATTACATACTGGTCCGAATCCGAAATCGAAAGAACGCTTACCGAGCCAATTGTATCGCCAGTATTCTTCAAGTCCGGCAGCTTGCGAATCGGCTTCCAAAATGGGTGGAACATGTTTGTGTCCGACCAACACCCGAGATACCAGCTGAGGTTTTCTGGGGCGACAATCTCATCTGGAGCCGATCAGGTATCGCAAATCAGTCAGATATCCGGTTGTGACCGTAGACAAATGGTCAGGAGCCAGAATTCAGGCACCACCGTGGCCATCTCGGCCAGCCGACCTCGAAATAAACTACGACTCAGACGATATCAATGATTGACCTCGGCTCAGTCGCCGACCGATAGATCTTCTGCGTCGCTACGGTATATGTTGACGACAAATATGTCTACGGTCTGAGGCATCGGCTAAATCCATCCCTATCGAGCAATGGAGAAAGACTAATAGGGGAGATAATCCTGGCGCAACGATCAAGGAAGTAAGGCAATTAATTCTTGCGACTTTATTACTCGACTAAAGCGGTACGGAGACCTGGAGTGGTATCGTCATTCGGGCGGCATCGGTGATGACGGCACTCCCGCTCCGCCGCTTGTTGTCTGGCGTTTCCGGAACCGCGACCGGCTTGTGTTGCTGAACTTTTGCAAGAGGCCGCTTTTGCCGACGATCGAGAGATCGACTGGGTGTTCGATACTACGCGACGAAACTGGGTGCTCGTACCTTCACGAGTAATGGCTGAGAAAGACCTTCACGAACTGGCAACCGAAGCGCAGGCTGTGGACCTCTTAGTGAAGACGGATCGAGAATTCTGCCAGCGTTCGGTACGTGATTTCGAGAGAATCATCGCAGTGTTGGATCGATATTCTGGCAAACTGACTCGACGAGTTCGCGCCAGCGCCTTGTTGTGTACCCAGACCTCAACTGCTGGAACCGCACCCATACCTTATTGCCATGTATCCGATCTAGTAGTTGCCAGGAGTTGAATTGGGAATCGACATAATTCTTCAAAATCAAATCCATGAACGGACCGAGCTGATTTATGGGGACGCCTGGGGCACGTTCGCCAAGCTTATCGATCGTGCGCCGGTCGGCTCGATGCTGTGGCAAATTCACGAGCACGCTGACACGATGTACAATATGTCCCAGCTCTCTCTATTTCTGGATGAACTCGCGGATCTGTCGCCGAACAATGACGAAGAGCGGGAGCTGCTCTCCGCCTTGCGCGACGCTGCTGAGATTGCTATCCGCAGGCACGGGTATCTTTGGTTCAGTGGGGACTGAGCGGTGGCGGAATTGTGACGGACAATCCTGTCGCAAGCCTCGGGAACATCCTCGGTCCACCACGATCAGATCGCATCTCGGTGTCGTGGGTGCGGACCCTCATTGATGCTTTCGACGCTGATGTCGGGTGGTTCCTTGACCGGAAAGACGTCACTATTAGCTGATATGAAACAGGGTTGGCTCCTCGAGGACTCGCAGCGCACCGTCCACGTCGGCCAGTCGCGCGGAGATCGTGGCGGCGGCCAGGTTGTCGGGTAGCACATCCGAGAATTTCAGTCCGCGGGCCGCGCGTTCGTCGGCTCGGGGCAGAATCACCATCGGATGCTGGGCGCGCCGCTCGGCCAGTGCGTCGTGCCACATCTCGGCGGTAAGGTCCGGGCGCAGTCGGATGCTGAAGTCATTGGGTCGTTGCGTCGGATCCACCACGGTAGGGAGGGACGCGGCCAGGGTGGCGTTGGCGCGGAAGCCTGCCCAGGTCCACCAGCGTGCTGCACTGCCCGCGCGTTCGATGATGGTGGCGTGGCGGTCCGAGGTTCCGATTCCTTTGGTCGCACGCAGATCGTCGAGTTGATGGCGCGCCCGCCGAGTGAGATCGACCGGGGGATCCGTCCCGAGTAACACGTCCCGAATCGCCCGCGTCAGCTCGAACGACAATCCGCGCAAACCGGTGTTGGACCACTTCGCCACACCGCCGGCGTCGGCGGGTTCGACGAATGCGCGTCGACGTGACCAGTCGATGTAGTTGACCCGCCAGCTGCGTCCGGCGAGTAGCAAGATACGGGGACCGGCCGTTTCGGCGGTGAGCACGGAGGGATCAGTGTGCCCGATCTCCTGGCGTCCGGCGAGCACTGTGAATTGCGGGGGCGCGGTGAAAGCGGCGGTCAGGTCGAGGAAATGCCTTCTGCCGAAACGTTTCTCGGCGGCCGGACCGATATGTAGCAGTCCACCGTCGTCCTCGAGGTGACCTTCGTGGATCAGGTGACGCAGGATGGGTGCTGCGGAGATGTCGAACGGTGCCAGGCTGTTCCATTCCTCCTGCCAGCGGCGATCGCCGATGCTGTGCTGTTGCAGGGTGAGCGCGAGCAGTTGCTGTGCGACCAGATGGCGCGGTTCTGGTGGGGGAGTGACCGGTTCGACCCATCCGCACCCCCAGAGCAGCGACAGCCCCGCGGCTTGCAGCAGTGCATCGTCGGTGGTGGCCAGGAACAAGCAATTGCGGGTGCTGTTTGCTCGGCGTCCGGTGCGTCCGATGCGCTGTAGAAACGACGCAACTGTTGCGGGGGAATCAATTTGGATGACTCTATCCAGATCGCCGACGTCGATGCCGAGTTCGAGGGTGGACGTGGACACGATGACGCAGTCGCGTGCCTCGGCGAAAGCTTGTTCGGCCCTGGTCCGTTCGTCGACCGACAGTGATGCGTGGGAGAGGAAGACCGTGACCTGTCGTGTTCGAAGGGCCGCACCCAGCTCCTCGACCTGTCGGCGTGAGTCACAGAACACGAGGCGCTTCTCGCCACGATGCAGGGTCGCAATGACTTTGGCGGCGTTCTCCAGCGAGCCGACATAGTCGAGTTCGACGTGTCCGGGTGGCGGCGCGGAAGCGGACCCGGGCTGTGGCAGCGTCACTCCGGGGGCGACCACTCGACCGGGTCGGATGCCCGCGCCGGAGCCCTGTAGCCAGGTGAGCAGGTCGTCGGGGTTGCCGACGGTGGCCGATAGACCGATCCGCTGGATCTGCTGCCCGGTGACCCGCTGAAGTCGTTCCAACACGGCGAGCAGGTGCCAGCCGCGGTCGTCGCCGGCGAAGGCATGGACCTCGTCGATTACGACTGCCCGAATGCTTCCGAGGAACTGGTGGTGATCGGTCTTGGTGCCGATCAGCATGGCTTCCAAGGATTCCGGCGTGGTGAGCAGGATGTCGGGGCGTTCGCGGCGAATGCGGTCGCGGACGGAATTGGTGATGTCGCCGTGCCACAGTGCGGCCGTGCGACCCAGCCACTGGGCGTATCCGTCGACCCGGGCGGCAAGATTGTTCAGCAGCGCTTTGAGCGGACACAGATAGAGGATCGAGGTGCCGGTCCACTGCTGCTGGGACATCGCGCTGAGCAATGGAAAGCACGCTGCCTCCGTTTTCCCGCCGGCCGTCGGTGCCAGGAGGACGGCGTCCTCGCCGTCGAGGAGGGGCGCGATCGCTTGTTCCTGCAGAGGTCGCAGACCCGGCCATCCAAGGGTATTGACGATGTGGTGCACCACGACCGGGTCGAGGCGGTCCCAGGACTCGTCGGTCACAGTTCCAGGTCGATGTCGTCGGCCCGCACAAGGTTGCGTTCGGCGTCGGTGAGTTCAGAGCTGTTGACGGTGAGCTTGTAGTGCTGGCGCGGATCGAAGTCCGGGAACTGATCGATGCGGTCGAGGACGTCGCCGACGAGTTTCTTGAGAAAGAGTCGGGGCGCGACGCCGACCTTGCCGCCGAGGGTGCCGCCGACCGCCTTGGCGAGGTCGGCGATGTAGGCGTCGTCGGCGATGTCACGGATCCGTTCGGGGTGCTCACTGCCGTCGGCATACAGGTCGCGAATCGTAATACCCAGCGCGATAAGCGAATCCATGGTGAACCCGGACAATCGGAGCTGCACGGCGCGAGGATTGTCGAAACGGGGGTCGGTGGTGAAATCCGTGGCAAGGCGCTGCGCCAACGGCGCAAGACGCTGCACACCCTGCTGACCGTCGTAGAACGCCGGCGTGCCGGTGATGAGCAGATACAACCCGGGAAAACGGCCGGAGTACACCTCGTCGATGAGCTGACGCAAAGCATTGAGAGCTTTGTCCCTGGCATCGGATCGCACTCGCTGCAGAGTTTCTACCTCGTCGAGTATCAGCAGCAGACCACGATGACCACTGTCGCGCAGAGCGGTGAGCAGACCTTGCAGAAATCCGAAGGCGCCGAAGTGGTCGAGTTCGCCTCGCACTCCCGCTGCCCGCCTGGCCGCGGCGGCCACGTTCGGCTGTCCGCCCAGCCAGGCGAGGATGGCGGCGGCAGTCGCTTCGTCACCGTCGACCAGTGCCGTGCGGTACCCCCGCAGCGCAGTGGCGAAGGAGGGGGCGTGCCGCGAAACCTCGGTCAACCGAGCTGTCATGAGTTCATCGACAGCCCCGATCAGCGAGTCATCGTCGGCGCCGGCCACCAGAGCGTCTTCCTCGAGCGCGTAGAACCAGGCATCGACAACCGAGCGAAGGGCACTCGGCGGGAAGCTCGACGTCGTCAGTCGTTCGGTGAGCCGCCGATACACAGTCTCCAGCTTGTGCAGCGGTGTCTCGGTTTCGGAGATCTGCACTTCGGACACCGCGAAGTTGCGCCGCTTCGCCCGCTCGCCCAGCCATCGCGCGAAGAACGTCTTACCGGATCCGTATTCGCCGCGAACCGCTTTGAACACCGACCCGCCGGACTCGACCGCGTCCAGCTCCGCGTCGAGGGCGGCCTCGAATCGGTCGAGCCCAGTAGCGAGCAGGTCCAGTCCGCTCTCCGGCACGGCGCCGCGTCGCAGCGCATCGATGACCGCGCGGCGTCGTGCCGCGCTGACCTGGGTTGGCTGGCTACTCACCCCGACAGTTTCGCACGGGCGGAGACCATGCCGATCCAAGGAGTTTGCGGGTCGGTGGATCGCCGAATCGTTGGGCCGGCGCGGTGGTCGACTGCGGTCCGGTACTCGAGTCTGTCGCGGGCGCTCTCGGCGAACTCGATCTGTTGGCCGCGCGCCGCAATCGAGGCGTACTGTCCGCAACACATTCTCTGACAATCCATTCGGAGCCGCCGACGATCGCGACCCGACAGATCGCCGTCGATGCTTCGAGCGAGCATTCCGGCCGCCCTCGTAGAGATCTTCCGGCGGCCGAACGCTCCGAGGCATCCGGGCTGCGCCGGGCCACAGCCGCTCTGCCGGTCGAAATACTGTGCGCGCGGGCCCTCGGCACCTCACCCGCCTGCCTGCGACGTCGACACTGGAACCTATGCGATGTGGACGCCGGGGAGATCGCCGAACTTGGCCTTTCCGTCGGTGGATCGGAGCATGCGCGCCGTGACCACCGAGGTGGCCGCTATGAGTAGATCGTGCGCGCCCCGTGGCCTACCCTCACGCTGGACGTAGGCCAGCAGGCGCGCATGCGCTCTAGCCGCCTCCAGCGTGTAATCCTCGACCGGGACGGTCGCGAGTATCGCGTCGACGAAGTCCTGCCGGCGCTGTCGTATCGGCTCGGTGCCGGCCCGCTCGACCCGGTCAACAACTCCGCCGCAGTGACTGCCGCGATCACCGCGTCGTCATCGGGCCGGATCAGCTCGTCGAGCGCGGCTTGCCCACGTTCGACCGCGATCAAGAGGCGGGTGTCGAGAATTACTCGTGCCACGGATCGTCCGCCCGCAGCAGATCACGGACACCCAAGACATCTGTCTCGAACGAGGCATCATCGTCCGGGTACCGCTCACGCCAGCTGCTCAGCGCCTCACGGATCTCGCCCCGTTCGCCACCGGCGCCGGGCCTATTACCGCGAGTCGTCGCCCGCCCCGAGTAATCACCACAGTTTCGCCTCGCTCGGCACGACTGAGGAGTTCGGCGAAGTTGCGGGAAGCCTCCGACGCGGACACAAGCTTCATGAGTTCATGAATATCAGATCTACTCAGATATTCTGAATCTCTTGGTCGGCGGTGCGAAGGCATCCCCTCATTCTTCAGTCGTCGCAGCGTCGACGCCACGATCGAACCCGCAGGTCAAACCCCACATCACGACTTTGCCGGAGCCCTGCTGCGCGCCCCGATCCGTTACCGCAGACCGAACTGGGTTCGCAACAGCCCCACGTTCAGTCGCAGTGTTCGCCCGTCCGGCAGAGTTTCGAGCACCTGCGCGCCGTCCACATTGAGCAGCTGACCGAGGACGGCGGCAAAGCCATTGGCGCGGGTCGGTGGGTCGCCGACCCGTTGGGCGAGAGCCGTGGTGGATTGTGGACCGTCGAGTAGCGCTCGAATGGCCTTCTCCAGCTTCGAGTTACCTGGTTTGCGTGCCAGTTGTTCCAACTGTGCCGCGAACATATCCGATGCGAGCAGACCGGCTACCAGGTCCTCTGTCGGATTCGACGGCCGCGATACCGGTTCGGGGGCGGGCAACGGGATGTCCAGGGTTATCTGAGCGTCGACCTGTTCCGCGATCTGGTTGGTCAGGCGTTTGGTTGCCTTCTTGACGGCCGCCGGAGTCCGGGGCTCGGACAGCGCGTCAGCATCATCGCGCCACCAGGACGGGCGCTGGTCGCCCAGTTCGCGCCAGCCGGGCGGTCGCTCGGCGCCGTAGGGGAGGAAGGCCAGGACCGGGATGGTGACCTCTGCTAATGCAGCGCCGCCGTGGTAGCCGGCTTTTTGAGCGGTGTATCGGGAGTCGTTGTCCCACAAGGCAACGATTGATGCTCCAGGCTCGGGCCAGACGACTCGCGGGCCGTGCAGCAGGATTTCGGTTTCGGCGCGGCGGTCGAATTCGGTGGCGGGCAGACGGTGTCGCGCCGACTCGATATCGGTGGCGTCGACGGGCTTGCCGTGGCGGTCGATGACGTGGCCGTGGTCGCTGGTGATCAGCACGACCATGCCCTGAGCCGTCGCTGCCGAAGCGAGTGCCCGTAGGTCGCCGATCTCGCGGGCTTCCCACCCGGAGTCGTCGAGTTTGGCTTCTTTGGCGAGGCGGTCGTCGATGGTGTTGAGGACGACCGCGACGTGACACTCCGGATCGTCGAGCGCGGCGTTGAGGTCGGCGCCGAAGCGTTCGCCGGGCTTGCTGCGCAGGTCTTTCTTGAAAAAGACGGCCGCGCGTTTCGCACCCCAGAACGAGTGCGCGGGGAAGAGGCGCTGCTCGGTTTTCTGGTCGCCCTTCATGAGCTGTCCGGCGAACAGCGACGTGCGGGAGACCGCGGTCAGGCTCGGCAATGCCGCGGCCATGCAACGGCGGCACTCTGCACCGACGGGCAGCGGATCGTGTTCGGCGAAGGTAGTGCGCAGTTCACCGGCCAGCTCGGTGGCGATGGACGCGCTCATACCGTCGATGACGATCAACAGAACGCGGTGCGCAGATGCCACGGGACGGACCACGCGATGCAGGAAGGTCTCGACGGTCAGCATTGCCCCCGGTGAAGTACCCGACTCGGTCCATATCGCAAGGTTCTTCGCGAACTCGCGGTCGAATTCCCGGCGCAGGGCACGGGCTCGGGTGGCAATGGTGTCGTAGGCGACGCGCAGGGCCGGGTCGTCGTCACCGCCCGCGTCGAGGTAGTCGAGGGCGCGGTCGGCCCAGGCGGTGCTGTGCATCTGACGGTTCAGTGCCGCGGCGACACTGCCGTCGACGGTGGGGTCGGGGTCGGTGTGCAGCCACCGGGTGAGGCGCTGGGCCATCCGCACTCGGGTGATGCGCACACGGTGATCCGCTGCGAGGTCATGGTCGCGCAGTGCGGCGACGGCCCGGTCGATCTCCGCGGGATTGCCGCGACCGAGTGCCTGCCCGGCAGCAGTGAACCTGGCTTCGAGTCCGGCCGCGAGCAGCGGACTCTGTGCTGCTGCTTCGCCCGCGCCGAACTGGCGAACCAAGAGATCGGCTTGCGCGAGGACGGTTTTCGCCGCTTTGTGTGCGGTCAGGGCGTCGTCGTCGGCGTCGTCGTGAAGGTCGGCGGCGACGCGCGCTTTGACCAGCACATCGCGCACATAGTCCTCGCAGGTGCGGCCGAATGTCGCGAGCAGGCGGTCGAGGGCGTCGCCCTGCACCGGAGGCCGGTCACCGAGCCAGCGTTCGACGCGGCCGCGTGCCTGGTAGACGGCATTGCCGGGGGTCGCGTGCTGCCACAGGGCCGCGCACACCAGCCCGTAGGCAAGTGCTTCGGCCCCGTGTCCGGCCAGGGTCAGCGCGGTGAGCGCGGTGCCGGTCGCACCGGATTGTTCCGGCTCACTGAGGAATTCGATGATGCCGTCGCGCTCGGGGGCTCGCAGGTCGAGCAGCTGTTGGGACGCGCCCGGACGTTGCGTCCACTCGAGCAGGGTGACGGGGTCGATGCGGTCGGTATCCGACGGGATACGCAATCGACGACCGGTCAGGGCGGTGAGCGCCGCGACACGGGAGAGGACTCGGCCGGCCATCGCGGTGGGCCACCCTTGGGCGCCTGCGGCGTCGAGCAGGGCTTCGCAGGCCCAGCCATCGCGTTTGAGCCGAGGGTCGATGGCTATGGCGCCGAACGACTCCCGGACGATGTCCCACCGGTCGACGGTGTGTACGCGGCCTCGGTGTGCGCGCGCGAGAATGGCCGGGTCCAGATCGTGTTCCTCGATATCGGTGAGTACCACCAGGACTCGCGGATCCGGTGCGAGTTCACGGGCGTGCGCCAGCACGATTTCGTGCACCGCCAGTGGGGATGCGGCGACCGACACCTGGGCGGCATTACCCTCGCTGAGGGGAAGGACGGGGGCACTGTCCCACTCCGGTTCGCCGCGCAGGAGCACGATAACCGGTCCGCCCGGTGCCGCGAGTTCGGTCTGGAGCCGCTTGTGCGCCGAAAGATACTGAGCGACTGTCGCTCTCGACAGCCGCAGAGCGGTGGTGTCGGTAGCGCTGGTCATTCGACAACCCGCCACAGGATCTCGATGGAAGCGTCGGGTTCCAGCGCCGCCAATTCGGCCAGGTCGGCGGAGAACTCCGCGACGGCGGCACCGGCGGTTGTTGTGTATTTGTTGGCCCGACGCCCAGTGCGCACGCTGACGGGGATGTCGGGCAGCGGGGGAGTGCTGGTGTCCGTGTTCAGGTTGACGTCGCCGGCGCTCGGTGGGGGCGGCGCGGGCTCGGCCGCCGGTGTTGCGGCCGCGGCCTGTTCCTTCCGCCGCTGTTCGAGGATTCGCCGGTTCAGCACGGTGACCTTCGCGCCCGCGCTGCGCAACGCCTCGATCAAATCGGCGGAACGCTGGTCGGCCTGAGCGGCAGTGCGCAGGGAGTCGAGCAGGGCTGCGCCCTCAGCGCCGAGCAGGGTGGCATCTTCGAGGCTGTGCCAGGCGGCATTCGCCAGCGCAGTGGTCACCTGATCGGCCGACTTGATGGAGGTTCCATACCGGTCGGCGTTGACCTCGGCCAGATCGAACCGAGCGAGCGCCTCGACGGCCTTCTTCGCGCCGGCCGACCCGCCGGTGCCGACCGTAGCAAGCGTGGATAGCAGCTCGAGCGAGCGTCGAGCCAACGCGAGCCGCTCTCCGGCGTCGCTGCCGTCGAGTTCGAGGAAGTCGGCGCGCTTCTGCAGTTGTTCGACGAGGCGAGCCGCCGAATCCTGGTATTTGGTTGCGGCACTGTTGATCTGACGGGCGAACTGCTGCACCGGACCACCGCGCAGCAGCGTCGGAGCCTTGTCGCCGAAGATGACCTCGAACCGGTTGCGCGCGGCATCGAAGTCCGATTCGGTCGGCAGCGGCTGGGTGCGCAACGCATAACCGGCTTGGATCTTGGTAAGTTCGGGAGTGTCGATGTGGACTCCGCCACGCACCCAGATCCGGTCGTCCATCTCGGCGAACGAGGCGATCACCAGGTTGGCGATGTGGGGTTCCAGGCCACGCGGCTGCGGCAGGTCGATCCAGTCGCCGAGGGAGATGACCGACAAATCGCCGGTGCTGCCATTGTTCTGGGCGGCGCGGCGGAAGTGGTCGGCCCATCGTCTGGACAACTCGAAGTAGGCCTCTTTCTGCTGGCCCAAGCCGAGCGGTTCGGCAATCCGGCGCATCAGCGCGCGTTCCTTGGCGGGCACTTCGAAACGTCCGTCGCGGGCTTCGGCAGCGCCCTTCACCTGCGCGAGAACGGTTTTCGCTTCGACCGGCTTGACGGCTACTCCGGTGCCTTCCGGATCTAGATTCGGGTGCTCGGGGAACTGGTGGGCGAGGAGCTTGCCCGCGAGGTTGCGGATGGCGTCGTGCAGCGACTGACCGATCGACACGGTCAGGCTGTCGATATCGGGTAGCGGGTGGAACAGCTCGCCCAGGTCGTCGGTGACATCCTCGGGTTTGCGTTCGGCCAGGCCGTAGGCCTGTTTGAAGGTGGCGAGCACACGTTGACGCAGCACTTCGCGCTGCGATTCGAGCAGCTGTTTGGCGCTGGCCCGGTTGTCGGGGTTGAGGTGCTGGGCGTACTGGGTGTCGAAGCGGTACGGGTCGGCGAGCGCCTTGGTGACGACCAGCAGTCGCCGGAAGTCTTCCCAGCGGGGTTTGGTCAGGTGGGTGGGCAACCACGCGACCGTGTTGGGGTGGTTATTGCCCTGCTCTTCCTTGAGCCGTCGAATCCGGTCGGCGTCTTCGATCGGCGTGTGGGCGCCTTCGTCGTAGGGCAGGTCGATGACGATGCGCCAGCGTCCCTCGTAGGCGGGCTGCAGGTCGTGATTCGGTAGCGCGTCGTCGTCGCTGACGTTGCCGAACACCACTTCCGCGATGCGATTGGACCCACGCCAGACGAAACGCAGTTCGTCGGCATCGAAGCGGCCGTTGGCACGATCGAGCCCGAACTCCTCGGCGAGCAGGTCGCGAGCGAGGGCGAGCCGGTTGGCCGGATTGTCGTTGACCTGTGCGTTGGCGATCACCGACTCGACATCGACACCGGAGAGTTCCAGGCGCACACCGGGATTGGCGTCGGTGCCCGTGGGCTTGATCTCGGGGAACCGACCGGCCCATTCGCCGATCATGTCCTTGATCACGCCCTCTTCCCGGCCGGGGATCATGGTGGTGATCGAGCCGTAATTGAGCGCGCCGAGACGGCGAATCGTCAAGTCCCGCAAAGCGGGAACACTGGGCGCGAGCGCCGCCAGCAGCACTGTGCAGGCGAGCCGGTTCTGGCCGACGAACTTCTTGCAGTTGCCGAGGAGTTTGGCGTCGGTGATGGTGTCGCGCCGGTTGACGTAGGCGTCGATATCGTCCTCGGTGACCTCGCACGTGCTGAGCAGATACGGACGCAGGCGCGTCTTGTACAGCTTGTCGGCGGCGTCGAAGAGCACCTTCTTGTCGGCGACGAACGGGCGGTCGCCACCGCGGGTGAGCTGCTCGTAGAGGTCACCCAGCGGGACCAGGTCACCGAGTCGCAGCTCGTTGCGGTGATCGGCGAGGAGCTGGCCCATCAGCTTCAGGCCGGTGCGGGAGCGCTGTAGCGCGGCCGAGATGTGGACGAGGGTGTCGAGGAAGGCGGGGGAGAACGGGTAGCTCAACCGGAACGACGCTTCGTCGGCACCGGTGGTGGACTCGTCGGAGCCGAGCAGAACATCCCACACCTTCGGACCGAGCTTCCTGGTCCGGTCGAATGCCGCGTCGAATTGGGCTGCCGCGGCGTCGTCGCGCGGTTTGAGCAGGCGCGCGTGCGCGATTTGCGGCAGGTTGCGGTCTTCGAGACTGATCAGATCGAAGCGGCCCGACGCATGGTTGAGCGCATCCTGAATCGCGGATTCCGCTGCGCCCGCGAGCTTTTCACCGACCAGCTCACGCAGGTCGCGCTGGCGGGCGATGAACGAGATGATCGGGATATCGCGACGGGCGTCGCCGCCCTCGCGAAAGTTGGTGATCTTGCTGGCTTCCCGTGCCACCCGCTTCTCGTCGTGGATGAGGCTGGCCAGCCACAGGATCAACTCGTCCAGGAACAGGATGATTCCGTCGTAGCCGAGCGACTTCGCGTGCGAGGCAATGACACTGAGGCCGGCGTCGAGGGAGATGAAGCCCGTCTCGTCCTCGGCGGCCTGCTGCGTGAAACCGGGCAGCAGAGTAGTGCCCGCATCGTGGACCAGCTTGGCGCGGAGCTCCGGGCCGGTGGTCGGATTCACCAGGTTGAGGGGGCTACCGTCGTGGGCCTCGGCCGCTGCCAGCGCGGTACCGAGTTTTTCGGTAGTCCAGAATGCTGTCGACTCGCCCCATTCGTCGTCGCCGTCCCCAGCGTTGTCGCCATTGAGCGCGGCGAGGAAGGGCTGCTCACCCATCGTTGTCCGCAGCGAGCGCAGGTTGATGAACAGCGCATCGGTGCGATACACCGGCGGGATTATCGCCTCCGGGTGCCGCTTGCGGACGAAGTCGACGTAGCCGCCGAGCACCCGCTGCTCCATCGCCTTGGCATCGATCATGTGATACGGCACCATCAGGAACTTCTTGCCATCCGACAGCAGCCATTCGTGCTTGGTGAGCAGCGGATCGAATTCGCTGCGAGAGCGAGCGACCGGATTGCCGGAGAGCAGGGCGTAGAGCACGGCCATGAAGTGCGACTTGCCGGCACCGAACGAACCGTGCAGGAAGGCCGGCTTGGAGGTGTTCCCGTCGAGCGCCGACTTGATCAGTGCGAGGGCTTCATCGAAGTTGCCGAGCAGGCGTTCGGTGAGCACATAGTCCTCGACGGCCTTGGTCGATCCTGCTTCGGTGACCGCGTCGGCAAGGGTGAGCACATAGTCCGACCCCGCGATGTGCTCTTTGATTTCGATGAGGTCGCGCAGAAGTGGGCGCTGGTCCATCAGTTATCCCCCTGTGGTGCTTCGGTTTTCTTCGTTGTGCGTTCGGCTGGTGTGCGGCGCCCGCGGGTGGTGGGCTGCGGGCGCCAGTTGCGCAGGTCGTCGTCGGTCAGGCCGTGTTCGCCCTGCCTGTCGTGCCGGTCGCCCGCGAGGAATGTCGACGGGGCGATGCCGAAGTTCGGGTCGATCTCGTTGTGCCACTGGTCAAGCCAGGGCTGCAGTTCCAGCAGGCCCGCTAGGAACGGGGTGATCTCCTCGGTGGAGAGGTTGTGCTCGGCGAGGTAGATGGCGATGGCCATGGCTTGTTCGCGGTGGTCCCAGCCTGCCCAGCCATAGAGGTCCGGGGTTGCCGCGTTGGTCGATCCGTAGGAGATGAACCGTTCCTTGGGCACGTCGAGCTTGCCGCGCGCCTGCCAGAAGGGAGTGCGCAGGAAGTCAGCAGAGGTGTACTTGGGTGGGACCGGGATCGTCTTGCGGAAATCGTTCTTGTCGGCGCCGTCGGGCATGGCGTCTTCTTGACGCTGCATGTCCCAAACGTGTTCCCAATCCTTGCGCTTCTTCAGGCCGGACGGCTTGTAGCGCAAGGCGGATATGAACGGGACGTGCTGGTCGGTGATCAGATCGGCGACCACTTTTGCCAGGTCGGTGCGGGGTGCGTAGAGGGCGGCAACTGAGACGAAGTCGTGGTCGTTGGTCAGGCGGTCGGTGAGTTTGGTCGGAGTGAGAAGCTGTGGTTGGTCGCTGGCGTCAAACCACAGGTCACGAGACTCGATGCGGTCCAGTAACCACAGGCGAAGTGCCGTCTCCTGCAATGCCTTCCACCCGTCGGTTCGCCACCTGCGCTTGTACTCGGGTCGTTCGATCATGCCGATCGCGCGGTTGGTTTCGATCGCGTCGATTCGGCGTTGCACGAGTTCCCGGTATGACGAAGGCCAGCTGGTGGGAATCTCGGTGGTCGGTGTGCCTCCGTGCCGGACGAACCACTGGTCTGATGCTTCCCCGTCGGACAGTCGGCGGGCGACCACGATCTCGAACGCGCGTTCGCCGAAGTTGAGTTCGGGAACTTCGCTGTCCTGGGCTGTCAGGTCTGCTGCCTGCAGGCCGTAGATCGAATAGACCTGCCAATCAAGTTCTTCCTGCAGTGCGAGCATTTCTGAACGGATTGATCGCCAACGGGTCATCCCGTCGCGCAAGGTGGTGGCAGTCGGGACTTTGTTGTCGCACAAGGCGTTCGGGCTAACCGTTGCCAGATCGCGCGCTAGTTCGTCGAGCCTTGTAGTGAGGGCGGTAGGAAACCTAGCGGGCAGCGGGAATTCCTCCAGCTTGGTGCCGGTGAACTCGAATCGGTTCTCCCATGGCTCATCTGAGATCCCGCGTCCAATACCGCCGCCGCCCTTGCTCTGGCTGACCATCTTGAGCCAGAAGCAGGCGGTGGAGCTGTTGAGCAGCCCGAGCAGCCGCAGATGCTCCTCCTCGCTCGCCCCCTCCGGCAACTTGATCACCGGCGCGGACTGCTTGAACACCTTCCCGCCCCGGTCCAGCACGAAATGGTTGTGCGTTGCCACGAACGCAAAGGTGATCGTCCATGGGTGAGCGCCTGGACTGGGTGTTGTTTGATGCCATCCATACCATGAACGGCCGTCGGAAAAGTATGTTCCTTTCGAGAATGTGGCGCGATTCCCCATAGTCGTGCGACCTGGCCAGAACCATTTGAACTCGGCCGAGTCCTGCTGCAATGGAAGGAGTTTCAGGTCGTCGGAATAAGGGAAGAAGCTGTAGGTATCGCCTTCGCGTAGCCAGTCGCGGACTTCATCGCCGAGCACGAGATCTTTTCCAAAAGCGTCGCTACAACCCCGGCGGTGCCAGGCGCGCTGACTGGAAAGCATGATGTCGTCTGCATTGGTCATTCCGAAAACGCCGAGGCGGCTGGTTATCGTAGACAAGGTCGACGCACACGATTCGTTCAGTACTTCGGTAAGTTCAAGGCCCCCGTCGAGAAGTATCCAAGGCTGCTTGCTGAAGTATCGTTGCCGGTCGAGATCATCAACAGAGACCCATTGGCTGATGCTAGGTACCTTGTCGATCTGGTCGACAATTGATTGCCATACGAATCCATCCTCGGGGTTTGTTGGCGCTTTTGGCTCGCCCTGAACGCTTCGGACAGCACGAATTCTGTTGTTGCGGCTTCTGCCGGAGCGTCGTGTTCCGACGAGGATAACGGTCGGTGTGCCGTGTCCAGGAATGTAGGCGCCCGACGTGTCGATAACCTCGGTGAGCTCGACCGCGTGACCAAAGAACTCCTCGATGAGCTTCGTCCCGAACTCGCGTTTCATGAAGGAGTTCGCGGTGATCTGCCCGACTCGACCATAGCCGTTCCCGCCAGTGTCGCCGAGCTTTGCGAGTTCAAAGAACCTCTGGGCGAAGGGAACAGACAGTGCGTACTTGCCTGAACAGGCCTTGTAGAGCCCACGGTAGAGCTCGTTTAGGTCCTTGTCCTTGACGGTGATGTAAGGCGGGTTGCCCACAACCACGTGATACCGCCCTGAATCAAGAATCCCCGGGTAGTCGTGCACGTCCTCAGTTGCGTAGGAGAACTCGGCAAGCGGGTCGCCGCTGTCCCCGTCGAGGCTGAGTTCCAACTGCCGTGCCTTGATCAGCGAATCGCCAACAGCGAGCTTGATCGGCCACTCGTAGCGTGCCGCTTCGGCGAGGGTACGCACGTTGGCGGCGGCCATCGCAGCTACCAAGAGTCGGAAGCGGGCGATGGCGATCGCGAACGGGTTGAGGTCCACGCCATGAACGGAGTTCAGCGCGGCTTGCACTCGCTCATGTCGGTCCTTGGTCGGCTGCTCATCAGCCCACCGCTCGTTCAACCGTTTGAACGCACCGAGCACGAAGTGCCCCGACCCACACGTCGGGTCGATGAGTTTGATATCGGCATAACCGAATTCACGAATGGCGGGTTCGAGGGTGCGGTCGAGGATGAATTCCTCTACGAATTCAGGGGTTTGGAGGAGGGCGTAATTCTTGCGGATGTCTTCGGAGAGGTCTTGGTAGAGGTCGCCGAGGAAACGGGTGTCCCAGCCGTTGATGCCGTCTTCGTCGAGGGGGTCGGTGAAGTTGTGGACGAGTACGCCGTGTTCGTCACGGGTGCGCCAGAATTCGATGAGGTCGCGGGCGCCGTCGTGAGAGAGGGGGATTTGGTAGAGGGCGTTGTGGTTGGGGTCGAAGAGGAGTTTGCCTGCTTGGCCCGCGCCGAGTTCGGCGAAGGCGCGGGTGAGCCAGCCTCGGTAGGTGGGGTCGGGGTCGGATTCGACGTAGGCGTCGTAGCGGGCGTGGGCCAGTTCGCGGCGGTCGTCGGTGGGGCCGGTGAGGTAGGGCTCGGCGATGAGGCGGTTGTCTTCGCAGAAGCGGACGAAGACGGTGCCGAGGACCCAGGCTACGGCGACTTGGGTGATGCGTTCGTCGAGCCACGAGGTTTCGGTCGCTGCGGTGCGGTTGAGTTTGCGGGCGTGGGCCCACTCGTCGTGCAGGCGTGCTTTCACCTCGGGCAGGGCGCGCAGCTGTTTGTTCAGGTCGGCCTCTGCCGCGGTGACCTGTTTTTTCAGGTCGGAGAGCAATGCGGCGCGGTCGATCATGCGGTGGCTCCTGTGTCGGTCGATGGGCTGGCACGGTGGATGTTGTTGATCCACGAGGCGGGCAAGGGAATCCACTCGTTGAGAGCCGATTGGTAGGGCACGGCAACGGCACCGAGGTGCGGGGAACGCATCGGGTCGGACTGCGGGCACAACAACCACAGACCGCCCTTACCACGCCGGGCCTGCTCGGCCAGGCGGCCGAGCACACCCATCGCGTCATAGCGGGCGAACACCAGAGTGTCGGTGAGGAGCAGTGGGCCGTTACCGGCGATGTTGTCGGCGATCTCGGCTTCGATGCGGCTCCAGGCGGTGCGCGCGTATTCGGAGAACTTCATGGCGGCGCGGGAACCGGGCGGCGCGACGTCGGCGCGCAGGATGGTCTCCCAGGTCGGCTTCGTATCAGGCGGCACGAGGTCGTGCATAGTGGCCAGGAACAGCGCCGTCGCCGACATCGGGCGGGCGGAGAAACGGTCCCGCAATTCCGCCGCGGCGTTGGGGCGTTTCCTGTCGTCATTGCGCATGATCGGCGCGGTGAGCACCCGAAATCCGTCGCGCAGCGTCGCGCCGGCGAGCAGATCCTCGGCGCGGGCGGCCCTGGCCAAGTTCGGGTCGTCGGAGTAGCGGCCCAGCGCGTGCGAATTGACGGCGGTCGTCCAGCGGGGAGCATGCTCGGTGAAGCTGGAGTTCTCCTCGGCGTGCTCGGGAAGATAACGCTGGACCCGCGACACCGGGTGCGTCTTGACTACCAGGCCGAAACCCGCCTCCCGCAGTGCTTTTGTGAGCTCAGGAGTTGGCAGTTCATTGTCGCTGCCCGCGATGAACAGCTCCGGGAACCGTGCCAGGATGCGGTCGAACACCGTCCGTGCCAACAGGCCGGCCTGCTGTGGTAGCGGCACACCGGGCGTGAGGGTGACCAGGCCCGCCTGAGTCAACCGGACAGCTCGCACCAATGGCAGGTCGCGCGGATAGATTTCCAGCCGCGGGGTGACCGCGGCATTGCGGGACGCGCTGACAGCCACTTGAACCAGACGACGCTCGTCCAAGGTGAACGCACCCTCGGGCGGCTCGATCGCGCCAAGTCGATCGAGCACCGTCGCGGCGGTCGGCAGGGTTTCCTGGTCGGCCAACGCGTCGGCGGTTTTGCCCAGTCGCAGCGCGTACTGAGCCAGCGCGGGCGCCGCCGGTGTGTCGAACGCGGCATCCTCGTCGGCCTCGAGCGCCAGCACGACCACCGGGTTCGCGCCCGAATCGCGTTTCTGGGCAACGTAGATCGCGGCCTCGTCCGGGGCGAGCTGTTCGACTTCCACGACAACCCGAACCGCGGCAAGCCCCAAGGCGCGCCGTTGCGCGCGCTCGTGCAGCCGGGTGCCGCGCCGGGCGATCAGCGCGTCGGCGAGTTCGGTCGCCGCCGCGACGCGGCCGAAGCTCTCCAGCAGTTCCAGCACCTGCTCGCGCAGGGCCTGCACCGCCGGATCTTTCTTCCATTGCTGGCGTTGGGTTTTCAGCAGCTGAGCGACGCGTCCGGAGGTCAGGCCGAGAGTGTCGGCCACAGCTGATTGGGTCGGCCATGCATCGAGGTCGGGCAGGTCGCCCGCGCCGGGGATGCGCAGCAGTCGGGCTACCGCATCCACCTTGCTGGCATTGGCGCCGTTGTTGTTGCGTTCGGGAACGAAACCGGCGGCGAGGGTATCCAGGCTGAGGGCGCGCAGCAGACCTGTGCTGAGGTCGGTTCCGGCGGCGGTGAGTTCGGCCTTCGCTTCCTTCCTGGCTTCCGGTGTGAGCGGTGCGGGCTCCTCCTTGCCCAGGCGCCGACCCCACTCCTTGAGCCGGTCCTGGATCTCGCGGCGCGCGCGAACGCCCAGACCCGGTGCGTTGATCAGCTTGCCGCGGCCGTAGTCGAGCAATTCGCCGACGGTATTGACACCGAGGCCGTAGAGGAACTGCTCGGTCGCCGCGGTCATCCCCGCCTGCGATAGGTGGGTGTCGACGGTCGCCTGCTCCGCGATCTGGCGCCGCTGATCCTCCGGCGACACCTCGTCCACGTCGACCGGCGGTGCCGGATGTGCGCTCAACGGCCGCGACGGCACCGATCGGCTCATGTCCAGGAAGATCTTGCGCCACGCGTCACGCATCGGCTTCAGATCCGAAAAGCGTTGGGCCACATCACGATGCAGGGCCTTGCGGAAGAACTCCACCAGGCCGTCGCGCACCGACGGGTCGAATGCATCCACGGCGATCCGGGGATACGGGAATTCGGCGGCGTCCAGCTGGCGCGGCAGTACACTGCCGTCGCCCCAGCGGGGCAGCTCGCCCGAGGCCATCTCGTGCAGGGTTACCGCCAGCGCATAGCGCTCGGCGTGGGCGTCGTAGACGCCGCGGGTCACCGTGGTGATGAACGGGTCGAGGTAGCCCTCGGTGCCGGCTTCGGTGTTCTGCACCGGGTAGCCGGCCAGCGAGAAGTCGATGAGGACGAGCTCGCGAGTTCGGTTGGGGCGCACGCGAATCGCGATATTGTCAGGTTTGAGGTCGCGATGCCAGACGCCCTCGCCCTCGAGGAAATCGAGGGCGCCGAACAAGTAGTCGCTGTACGTTTCCAGACGGCCGACCTGCAGGCGGCCGTTGTCGCGCAGTTCGCGGGCGACTGTTTCCTCGGTGCGGTGCTTGGATTCCTGTCCCAGTCCCTGTTCGTCGCCGACGTATTCGAGGACCAATGCGGTGCGGTCGGCGAGCGTCAGTACGCCCGGATCGACCAGATCGATGATGCCCGAGTGACGGCGCAGGCCACGCAACACGCCTGCTTCGCGGATCAGTACCTCGCCGCGGTCGTCCGAGAGTGCAACCTTGAGCACGGCATACGGCTTGCGCTTCTCGGGATCGGCCTGCAGATCACGCACGAGCAGGGCGCGGCTCGTGGACCCGGTGCCCAGGCGGCGCCGCACTTCCCAGCGGCCTGCCAACACATCGTCGCGGACTGCCTCGAGTGGGTCGAGGTCGGGTTCGTCGACTTCCTCCTCGGCGGGTGTGGTCAGTGCGTCTTCGACATCCTCGAGCACCTCGATGAACTCGGCGATCGAGGTGAGCCGGCGTGCGGGACGGTAGTCCGTCGCCGCCGCGACCAGGAGGTCGACATCCTGCGGCAGATCGTCGACCAGAGCACTGGGACGCAGCTCCTCGCCCGCTTCGAAACGGGCCAAGAGCTCGGCCTGGGTACTGGCAGGCGCCTTGCCGGTCACCAGCAGGTAGGTGAGCATGCCCAGGCCGTAGACGTCCATGGCGATGGGATCGGGCGAGGTCGCGGCAACCTCTGGGGCGAGGTAGGCGTCCGAACCGGTCGACAGGTGCTGCGCCGACAACAGCGTCGGGGCGTGGCGCGTCATGGACAGCGCTGTGCCTGCCGAGCGTTGCGTCGCCACCTGCCAGTCGGAAATTTGCAGCAGTGGCGCGCGCCACCGTTGGGTTTCAGTCGAACCACGGTGGGGAACAACGTGAATCGAGCGCGCGGCGAGTGCGCGGTGGTACAAGCGTGAGGAATGCGCCGAGCACAGTGTCTCCGCCAGTTGACGCACCAAGCTGATGCGATCGCCGATGTCCAGCGAGTCTCCGTAGCGGGCGAGGTATTCGTCCAAGTGCACGGTGTCGGGGTGGTACCGGAAGATGAGCGCGGGGCCTGCGGAGTGGCCGGAGGAATCGAAATGCTCCAGCTGCACCGCACCCGGGTGCCGGAACCGGCGCAGCACCGCTGCCTCACGACGTGCCGCGGCATCCACCGATTTGCGGGTGTCTTCATCGGCGCCGCGTTCACGCAAGTAGACGCGCACGCGAACCTGCTCGCGCAGTTCGGCGTGGACGGCGAGATAGTCCTGCCATGTCGGACCCGCATCGATCGGCTTGCGCTGCAACAGGTACGGGCCGACGGTGAATTCTGCGTCGCTGCGGCGGACGCCCGCATCTTCGAACGCCTTCTTGATCTTCCTGGCCAGGCCGGCATCGATCCGGCGCCTGGCCTCGGTGACCGGCGCATCGAGCCGATCCAGCAGTTCCTTGACCGTGTGCGTGTTGGCGCGGTCACCCGCGGGCAACTCGAACCGCAGCCCCTGATTGGTAAGGCAGACCGCCGAACTCACGAACACGCGGGTCCCGTTGTTACCCAGCAGGCTCGCTAGTTCCTTGCTTTTCTGGTTCACCAGGTGCAGCGGACTGCGGAACAATCTGCGGCCGCCACGCTTGTTCGTCTGAACCCAGTCGCCGCCCTCCGAGGACAGGCGGCCACTCCAATCCTTGAGCTCGATCATGTGCACCCCGTTGGGGGCGATCACCAGCAGATCGACCTCACGCACGTGCCCGGTGTCGGCCGTGAAGGTGAAGTTCGACCAGGCAAACCACGGATCGACATTCGGCAACTGTGTCCGGATAGCTTCCAGCCCCCGGCGCTCGTGCTCGAAACTCGACTCGGTGACCGTTGTCCACCGACCCTCGTCCATACTCGCGCGTCCTGTTCTCGTCGTCCCTGCCGGCCCCGCCGCCGCGAAGACAACAGTAGCCGCCGGAATGCTTGCCCGAAGCACTGATGGCGATCCGCCGGGTCATGATCGCCGTCGGCTCTGCGTGGATTGTCAGAGCAGGTATTGCGGGCACTACGCCTGGATAGCGGCGTCGAGGAAGGTGAACGGGATCGGCGCGTCATCGAACTGGCGGCACAGATCAGCAGTGTCGAGACCGGTTGAGGGCTGCGGATTCCCGCTGGGGTGACGACATCGTTATCGAAACGCCCGGCTCTGCTCTCCGCAGAGACCACGGCGGTCGGCGCACCGGATCCGAAAACCTGTGACACTGGAGGACCTGTCGCATCGGTATGAGTGAAAGTACCTGGCCTGCCACAGGGTTCGGTGCAGGTCGGAGCGAACTTCTGCTCCATCGTGATCACTTTCCGGCGCATCGACGCAGACTCGGAGACGACCCCAACAGTGTCAGATGCGCATGGGCCATGCGATGGCCGGGTACGGAACGGTTTTGGCACATATCCAGTGAAGCTCGCACATAGGTTCCACCTTCTGTGCCGCGCGCACCGGATATGCGACAGCTTGGGCTGGCGCGCTTGGGCGCCGCAAGGTTGAGTCGGAGGGCTAGGGGACGGCGGGTGTGCCGCCGGGGACGACGGGTAGGCCGGCCGCTTGCCAGGCCCGGAAGCCGCCGATGAGGTCGGTGGCTCGGTGCAGGCCGAGTTCGAGGACGTCGGCGGCGGCGAGGCTGGACGCGTAGCCCTCATTGCAGACCAGCACGACCGGAGTGTTCTCGGTGAGACCGGGCAGCCGGTGCGTGCCGGTCGGGTCGAGCCGCCATTCCAGCACTATTCGTTCCACCACGACCGAGCCGGGGATTTCGCCCTCGGCGAGTCGGTTGGCGTGCGGGCGGATATCGACCACCAACGCGCCGTCGGCCAATAATGCCGCCGCTTGCTCTGGGGCGACGCGATTCAGTTTGGCCCGCGCACGGTCGAGCCTGTCCTCGGCGCTGATACCACTACCTTCTTTCATAGCTGGAACCTTCGGGGAATGCTTTCGGTGCTTGTCCTTCGAGGACTGAAATGAGACGGCGTCTCATACGCCGACGAAATCTGTGAGTGCGCGGTATTCGCGGACCGGTCGCAGCGGTGGTGAATACGCGTGCACCGAGGCGGCCGGGCGGGTGCTGTGATTGCGCAGTCGATGCGCGCGATCCGGTCCGAATGCGACCGTTTCGCCCGCCCGCCATTGCGTCGTGCGGACCGGGCCGTTCGGATGACGGTATTCCTCGCCGAGTTCGCCGATGGACACCGTGAACGAGCCGGAGGCACCGCCGTGATCATGCGGTTCGGTGCCCTGCCCTGGTGCCCACGACAGCAGCCACACCTCGACGCCCATGGTCAGCGCCAGCCGGGTCCACCAACGTTGCTGTGTATCGAACCGCACGATGTCCAATAGTGGTGTGGCCATGGCATCGGCGACCGACCGGGTCAACTCCCGCAATTCGGTGGGTGACCACAGCGTCCGCTCCGGACACACCGCATCGCGCATCAGCGGTAGATCAACAGCGGGATGAATATCGTTGGTGTGCTCGAGATTCACCGGCAGTGATGTGGTCAAGCGAGATACTCCTGACAAGATCGTGGGGACAATCGACTGCTGCCAAACCGCGACTAAGCGGTCTCGCGATTGTCCGGCACCACGACGCCGTTGCCATCGGTCTCGATCACCATGAGCAAAACCCGCCCACCCCATCATCGGTGCGGCGTGGCGCACCCGACTGGTCGAAGCGGTGTGGGGTGCCGCCGTAATCGCGCCTGTGGACGGGAATGCATCTGATGAGCCACCACCCGGTCCGTGCTCTCGACCACGCCTGTGGGTCACATCCGCGCAGGGCAGCAGACGCGCGGTCAGCTGTCCGACGATCGCCTGGACAGAGGCGCTAATCGCTCTCTTCGCGGAGGCTTTCGAGCATGTCGGCGGCCCAGCAGACGTCGACCGAATCTGGCCCGGCGACGCCCATCGTGGCCATCACGGTCAGCAGCATGCCGGTGCCGAGGAAGTCGCACATCTCCGGGACGGATGCGCCGGTGAGTTCCTTGACCACGTCGTAGATGCCGCCGAAGCGGGCGCGGACATCCGGACCGATGGCCGGATCGGAGGCGGCGGCGAAGGACTGCAACAGGACTCGGAGTAGTTCGCGTTCATTGAGAAAGGTTTGGTAGCCCACGCCGAGCGCGCGCATCTTCTCCTCCCCGGTGGAGTCCGGCGTGATGCCCTCGGCAGCGGCCGCGCGGAAGACTTCCTCGATACGGTCGTACACCTGATGCGTCGCGGCCAGGAACAGTTGCTGTTTGGTGCCGAACAGGCGGATCACATACGGCTGCGAAACCCCGGCCAGTCGCGCGATCTCATCGGTTTTCGTTGCGGCATAACCGGATTCGGCGAAGGCGATGACGGCCGCGCGCAGTACTTCCTCGCTGCGCTCGGTCGCGGTCATCCGGGTTCGGGCTGAATTCGCCATCGTGCTCCACTTCGTCGTCGGCCGCTCGCCATTGACATGTTATCAGCCGATGCATACTCTTCGAAAAGTTAGTTATCAGTCGATTACAACAAAGGCTGGATATGTCCGAGACACTCGTAACCGCCGCCTCGCAGGCGGCCGTCGAACCGCACACGGGCGGGCGGGCGCTGGCCGCCGTGCTGGCCGCGGTCGGCATCCCGATGTTCATGGTCACGCTGGACAACCTGGTGGTGACCAATGCGCTACCGGTGATCCGCACCGAACTCGGGGCCTCCCTCGCCGATCTGCAATGGTTCGTCAACGCCTACACGCTGGCCTTCGCATCGCTACTGCTCACCGCGACATCCATCGGTGACCGGCTCGGCCGCCGCCGGGTCTTCCTGGCCGGTATCGCGATCTTCACAGCGGCATCGGCGGTCTGCGCGCTGGCCACAGAGCCCTGGATGCTGATCGCGGCCAGGGCGATTCAGGGTTTCGGTGCGGCGGCGGTGATGCCGCTTTCGCTGACCCTGCTGTCATCGGCGGTCCCGGAGAAGATGCGCAGTGCAGCCATCGGCATCTGGGGCGGCATCTCCGGACTCGGCGTCGCACTCGGCCCGCTGATCGGCGGCGCGGTGGTCGAAGGACTGAGCTGGCAGTGGATCTTCTGGGTGAATGTGCCGATCGGCGTACTGGTGCTGCCCTTCGCAGCGCGGGTGCTGACCGAATCGCACGGCCGGGCCAAGCGGCTGGATCCGCTCGGGCTGGTGCTGTCCGCGGGCGGCGTACTCGCGGTGGTGTGGGGCGTGATCCACGGCGCCGATGACGGTTGGACCTCGACCGGCGTGCTGACCGCGCTGATCGGCGGTGCGGTGCTGCTCGGCCTGCTGATCGTCTGGGAGTTGCGGACGCCGGATCCGATGCTGCCGCTGCGATTGTTCCGCTCGCGAGCATTCGGGGTGAGCAATACGACCGTCTTCACCTTCTCGGTCGGCGTCTTCGGCTCGATCTTTCTGCTGGCGCAGTACTTCCAAGTGGTACAGGGCTTCGGGCCGCTGCAATCCGGCATCCGGACCATGCCGTGGACGATGGCGCCGATGGTGGTCGCGCCACTCGCCGGGATGATCGTGGATCGGGTCGGTGCGCGGAATCTGCTGACGGCCGGACAGACGTTGCTGGCGGTGGCCTTGGCCTGGATGGCTGCGGTGACCTCGGTCGACGCGAGCTACCTCGCATTCGTCGGGCCGTTCCTGCTCGGTGGCATCGGGATGGGCCTGACCTTCGCACCCGGTGCGACGGTGGTGATGGCCAGTGCGAGTCCGGAGGATCGGGCTATGGCCTCGGGCACCAACAGCACCATCCGTGAGGTGGGTGTCGCGATGGGTGTCGCGGTACTGGCCTCGGTCTTCAGCTCATACGGTTCCTATGCGGACCCGCAGAGTTTCGTCGACGGTCTGATTCCCGCCGTGTGGGTCGGCGCCGCGATCGTCGCGGTGGGCGCAGTGGCTTCCAGGCTCCTGCCCAGCCGCGTCACCGCTGTGGAGTGATCGCCCGGCACTGATCGGGTAGGCATGCGCCCGCTCCCACGTTCACTCGCGTGGGCCGGGCGCACGGCTGTGTTGTGGGAGGGCCGCTGTGGCAGGGTGTGCGTTGCTGCTGGGCCGGGTCGACGTGGTGGGCGGATATGCGTGCCGATGTACGGCCTCGGTCCGCTGTGTGTCCCGTCCGCGTGCAGATAGCTGGGACGCTCGTTATCGACCGCGTTGTGCGCCGAGTCGCGCTGGCCTGGGTGAACTGCGCAAGTTCGAGACCGGCACACACTCGGCAAGCGTGTCAGCGGTAATCCGGATGAATCGGCCCGCGCGCATCTAATACGATTCGACCAGGAGCAATGTGGGTCGGCAATACCGTGGACCCGCGAACCGATCCCCAGGGGAGAGACGAACGATCGTGGCCGACGACAACGATGGAGTCGAGAACGCAGCGCTGAGCGAGGAGGCATTGGCCGCCGCCGCGGCAGAGGCCGAGAAGGCGTTTGCGGCGGCCGCCGATCTGGATGCGCTCGCGGTCGCCAAGACCGAGCATCTCGGCGGTAAGGGGCCGCTGGCGTTGGCGCAGCGCGCGCTCGGCAGCCTGCCGAAGTCGGAGAAGGCGGATGCGGGCAAGCGCGTGAACGTCGCGCGGGCGCGGGTATCGGAGGCTTTCGAATCGCGCCGCACGGTGCTGCTCGCGGAGCGCGACGCCGCCGTGCTGGTTGCCGAGACGATCGATGTGACGCTGCCCGCGCGCCGGGACGCCATCGGTGCACTGCATCCGATCACGGTTATCTCCGAGCAGATCGCCGATGTCTTCGTCGCGATGGGGTGGGAGGTCGCCGAGGGTCCCGAGGTCGAGACCGAGCACTTCAACTTCGACGCGCTGAATTTCCTGCCCGACCATCCGGCACGCACGATGCAGGACACCTTCCATATCGCGCCCGAGGGCTCGCGACAGGTATTGCGCACGCACACCTCGCCGGTGCAGGTGCGTTCGCTGCTCGAGCGCGAACTGCCGATCTATGTGGTGTGCCCAGGTCGGACCTTCCGCACCGATGAGCTCGACGCCACCCACACCCCGGTCTTCTCCCAGGTGGAGGGACTGGCGGTGGACAAGGGCCTGACCATGGCGCATCTGCGCGGCACCCTGGACGCGTTCGCGCGCGCCCTGTTCGGCCCGGAAACCCGGACGCGCATGCGTCCCAACTACTTTCCGTTCACCGAGCCATCGGCCGAGGTCGACGTGTGGTTCCCGGACAAGAAGGGTGGCGCGGGCTGGGTCGAATGGGGCGGCTGCGGCATGGTGAACCCGAAGGTGCTGATCGCCAGCGGGATCGATCCCGAGGTGTACAGCGGGTTCGCGTTCGGCATGGGGCTGGAGCGGACACTGCAGTTCCGCAACGGCATCCCGGACATGCGGGACATCGTCGAGGGCGACGTGCGTTTCACGCTGCCCTTCGGTATCCGGTCCTGACCTTGTCGATTTCAACGTCCCTTCGATCGAGAGAGCGAAACGTCAAGTGCGAGTAGCGCAGTCCTGGCTGACCGAAATCCTGCAGCGGACCACCCCCCACTGGTCGGTGACGCCGGAGGAGCTCGATGCCGGATTCGTCCGCGTCGGGCTGGAGGTCGAAGAGGTCGACAAGCTCCAGCGGGTGAGCGGTGATATCGATAAGCCGCTGGTGGTCGGTCGCGTCGCCGAGATCACCGAGCTGACCGAGTTCAAGAAGCCGATCCGGTTCTGCAAGGTGGACGTGGGCAACCCGGAGCTGCAGGAGATCGTCTGCGGCGCAACGAACTTCGCCGTCGGCGACCTGGTGGTAGTGGTGCTGCCGGGCGGGGTGCTGCCCGGCGGATTCCAGATCTCCTCGCGCAAGACCTACGGGCATGTGTCCAACGGCATGATCTGCTCGGTCGCCGAACTCGGTATCGGCAAGGATCATTCGGGGATTCTGGTGCTCGAGCCGGGTACCGCCGAACCGGGCACCGACGCCAATGAGCTACTCGGACTCGACGATACGGTCATCGAGCTGAATATCACGCCCGATCGCGGGTACTGTTTCTCGACCCGCGGGCTGGCGCGCGAGCTGGCGTGCGGGTTCGATCTCGAATACGCGGATCCGGCGGTGCGGACGCTGGCCGATGACGAGCAGGACGCGTGGCCGGTCCGGCTGGAGCCGGAGTCCAAGTGCACCCGCTTCGCGGTGCGCCGGGTCATCGGCATCGACCCGAATGCGGTGAGCCCCTGGTGGTTACAGCGTCGGCTGCTGCTTTCCGGCGTACGCCCGATCTCCCCCGCGGTCGATGTCACCAACTACGTGATGCTCGAGCTCGGCCAGCCGCTGCACGCCTTCGATGCGGCCAAGCTCAACGGCGGGCTCGTCGTGCGCACGGCCAACAGGGGCGAGACGCTGCGCACCCTGGACGAGGTCGAGCGGGTGCTCGATACCGAGGATGTGGTGATCGCCGACGATTCCGGCGTGGTCTCCCTCGCGGGCGTAATGGGCGGTGCGACAACGGAAGTCGGCGCGGAGTCGACCGATATCGTGCTCGAGGCCGCCACCTGGAATCCGCTGCTGGTCTACCGGACCGCGCGCAGGCACAAGCTGGTCTCCGAGGCCGGTAAGCGCTACGAGCGGGTCGTGGATCCGGAGATCAATGTCGTCGCGCTCGATCGCGCCGCCCGGCTGCTGGCCGAAATCGCCGGTGGCACTGTGCAATCCGCGCTCACCGATGTACGGGTGCCGGTGCCTGCCACGCCGCCGATCCGGATCGATATCGATCTCGCCGACCGGGTGGCCGGCGTGGTGTATCCGACCGGCACTTCGGCGCGTCGGCTCGCGCAGATCGGCTGCACGGTCGAGGTGGGCGTCGACGAGGCCACCGGCCACGGACAGCTCGTCGTCACGCCGCCGAGCTGGCGGCCCGACCTGGCCCAGCCCGCCGACCTCGTCGAAGAGGTGCTGCGGCTGGAGGGGCTGGAGCAGATTCCGTCCATCATTCCGACCGCGCCGGCCGGGCGTGGGCTGACCACCGCGCAGCGCCGCCGTCGCGCGGTGAGCCGGGCGCTGGCCTTTTCCGGCTGCGTCGAGGTGCCGCCGCCGCTGTTCCTTGCCGCCGGGGTTTTCGACATCTGGGGTCTGGACGCCGACGATCCGCGCCGCAACACCACGCGGGTGCTGAACCCGCTCGATATGGAGCGCGCGGAATTGGCGACCACGCTGCTGCCGGGGCTGTTGGAAGTGGCCGCGCGCAATATCTCTCGTGGTGCGCGCGATCTCGCGATCTTCGGGATCGCGCAGGTGGTGCTGCCCGGTCCGAATGTGCGCGCGGTGGCGGCGCTGCCGGTGGATCGACGTCCGACCGATGCGCAGATCGAGGAACTGCTCGATTCGCTGCCCGCCCAGCCGGTGCACATCGGCGCGGTACTGACGGGTCGGCGGGAACCGCGTGGGCCGTGGGGTGCCGGGCGTCCAGCGGAGGCCGCTGATGCCTTCGCGCTCGCCGATGTCGTCGGCGATGCGGCGGGCGTGAGCATCGAGCGTCGGCCGGCGGTCCACCTGCCGTGGCATCCGGGGCGGTGCGCCGAGTTGGTGGTCGATGGTCAGGTCATCGGGCATGCGGGTGAATTGCATCCGGCAGTTCTGGAGCGGGCGGGCCTGCCGCCGCGCACCTGCGCCGTCGAACTCGATCTCGACGCCCTGCCGCTGCGCGAATCCCGGCCTGTCCCAGTGGTTTCCCCGTTCCCGGCGGTACTGCAGGACGTTTCGGTGAGTGTCGCGAAGTCCGTGCCCGCGGCCTCGGTCGAATCGGCGCTGCGCACCGGCGGCGGTGCGTTGCTGGAGGATATCGCCCTGTTCGACGTGTACGAGGGCGCGCAGGCGGGTGAAGGTCGCAAGTCGCTGACCTACGCACTACGTTTCCGTGCCGGTGACCGGACACTGACCGAGGACGAAGCGAGTGCCGCGCGTGATTCGGCGGTCGCGGCCGCCGCCGGCGCGGTCGGGGCGGTACTGCGCGGCTGATGGGCTGCACCAGAAGTGGGAGACCTTCCTGACCTCGGAGCTGCCGCCGTTGATCGACCGTGAGCTGAAGGGCAACGGGGTCTACGCCGTGGACGGACTTTCGATGGGAGCGGGAGCGGCCAGTCATTGTGGCCGTTCGGCACCCCCGACATGTTCCGTGCGCTGGCGGCCTTCAGCGGTTGCTACTCCACCGACGGTGTCGGGCGATTCTCGGTGCGCCCTGTGGTCGAATCCAAGGTCGGGGGACCCGGACAGCATGTGGGGCCACGGTGGGCAACCCGGAGTGGGCAGCGCACGATCCGAGCAAACACCTCGACGCGCCGCGCGGCAAACCGGTCCACCTGTACGTCGGCACCGGTGTGCCCGGCCCCGACAATGCCCCGTTCGATAATCGCCACACAAGTGCCGCGTCCAGCTAGCTTCTGAGGTAATCGAGATCCGTCGAGCGCAGTCATATGGCGGTGCCGCAGGGCGTGTCGTGCCGCGTTTCGACTGCGCTCGGCGAGCGAGCCGGACCGGCGGAGCGCGGTGTTGCTGAGCATGAGCGGGAATAGGGCGGGTGTGGGTTGGGTTACACACGTCAGCCGTGTTTTGTGCGCGGCGGAATCCAGTGCGACGGCGGGAGATTCGATGAGTATGCGAGCCATTTGGAATGGCACGGTGTTGGCCGAGAGCGACGACACCGTGGTGGTCGAGGGTAATCACTACTTTCCGGCGGGAGCGTTGAAGACGGAGTACTTCCGGGACAGCGATACCCATACCGTGTGCGGGTGGAAGGGGCTCGCGTCGTATTACACGGTCGACGTCGAGGGCGCGAAGAATCCGGATGCCGCCTGGTACTACCCGGATCCGAAGCCGCAGGCCGAGCAGGTGCGTGACCGGGTCGCGTTCTGGAAGGGCGTCGACGTCGTCGAGGTGTAGTGCATTCGGGGAGTCCGCGCGCGGCGGCGGCGGGTTCCGGGTAAGAACGATGGCATGCGACATCCGGCCAGTCCGATCCTCAATGCGCTGACCTTCATGCCCGATCGCCAGGTCGTGCAGACGCCGTCGATCCTCGAGATGGACTACACCGAGTTGTCCATCCGCACCACCGATGGCGAGACGCTGCAGGGTTGGTGGCTACCCGCCACACGCTCGATCGGGCACGTCCTGTTCGCACACGGCAATGCGGGCAATATCGGCGACCGGGTGCCTATCTACTCGCTGCTCACCCAAATCGGTTTGGACGTACTGACTTTCGACTACCGCGGCTACGGCCGCAGCACCGGGCGACCCACCGAGTACGGCACCTATCTCGACGCCCACGCGGCCCGCGGGGTCCTATTGGAACAGCCGGGCGTCGACCCGGATCGTGTGGTCTACCTGGGAAAATCGCTCGGCGGCGGCGTGCTGCTCGAACTCGCGATCGAGCATCCACCCACGGGGCTCATTCTGATGTCCACCTTTACCGGGCTGCGTGACGCGGCCCGCTCGGTGTATCCCTTCCTGCCCAGCCCGTTCGTCCCGGACGCCTATCCGAGCCTGCGCCGCATCAGCAAGCTGCGCGCACCCGTGTTGATCATGCACGGCGACCAGGACGAACTCCTGCCACTGCGGCATGCCGAGCGGTTGTATGCGGCGGCACCCGAGCCGAAGCGCTTTGTGGTCTTTCCCGGCGGGCATCACAACGATCTGATCATGTCGACCGGCGTCGACTGGCAGGATTTGATCCGTTCCTGGGCGGGTGGACTGCTGACCCCGTGATTGCGGTGATGCGTAGCCTGGCGATATGAGCGATTTGGGTGAGATCACCGCGCGCCTCGCAGCACTGTCCGATGACGAACTATTGGCGGTACTCGGCACTGCCACCGCGGGGCGACCTCGGCTCTCGTGGGCGCACACCGCGGTCGTGGAGGCAGCCGGACTCGGTAATACCGGCTCCGCAGCCACTGTGAGTCCCGCCACTGTGACGCCGCAACCGCCTGACGAACAGTCGGGCGCCGGAGCATCCGGGCAGGTCGGAGGCATTTCTCCGGTACCCGCGGTACCGGTACCACCGACCGGTATCCCGTCCGGCTCCGAGGTGGGCGGATATTCGTCCGGCGGCGTACCTACCTTTGAGTCAGTTCGCGATAAGGTCGAGCAGCGCTTCGGCACCGCGCAGGGGATGGGCGAACTCGACCGGCAGACTCCTGCGGGCCGCAGCGCCGACGAACAATGGGAGGCGCGCGAGAAGGCGGCGCGCGAGCGTCTGGCACAGATACGGAAATCGTTGCACGGCAACGACGTCGACGCGAACGATCCGTAAGCTGACCGAGCGCGACGGACTACGAATGTGATGGTGGTATTCGATGAGCGAGCCGCGTGAGATCGCCGAACGGCTACTCGATGCCCAAGTGGAGTTCCTGCTGGCCGAGGTGAGCGGCGAACGCTTCACCGAGGTCGTCGTACGTGACGTGGAATCGGTGCTCGGGGTGGCCGACACCCTGATCTTCCGCGACGTCGTCGGCATCGCTGATGCCAAGGAGACGGTCCGCACTGTCATCGACCTGATCGGCGGTAGTCCGGTGATCGCGGATATGGTCGGGGTCTTCGCCGACTCGATCTACGACCATATCGCCGCGAACAACGAATACACATTGGGCCAGGTGGTCGACCGCGAACCGGTCGAGGCGCTGCTGGAGAAGATCTTCGGCATGCACCAGGCGCAGGAGCGCATCCTGGAGCGGCTGACCGAGAGCCCGCTGGTCGCCACAGTCGCCTCCAAGTTCGTGGATAAGCTCATCTCCGATTTCATGGAGGCGAATAAGCAGTTCGCGGGCAAGATTCCCGGTGTCTCTTCGCTGATCTCCATGGGACAGTCGGCGGCCAAGACCGCCAAGAAGGCCACCGAGAGCACCTTCATCGGCGATATGGCGGGCAAGGGTGCGGTATTCGCGCTCAAGCGCACCAACAATGCCATCCGGGAGATGTTGCGCGACGCTCCGGTGCACGATGCCGCGATGGAGTTCTGGGATCTGCACGCCGACGAGCCGGTGAGCGGTCTGCGGGACTATCTGACCCAGAAGGATCTCAACGAACTGGTGCTGCTCTGCTACGAGATCGCGGTGACCACCAGGGAGAAGGAGTATTTCGGGCTGCTCGTGGACGAGTGCGTGGATGTCTTCTTCACCAAGTACGGGGATTACACGCTGGCCGCGATGCTGCCGGAACTCGGTCTGTCCGGCGACGATATCGCCAAGGAGATCCTGCGGTATGGCCCCGCCGTCATCGACGGTGCGAAGCGCAATGGCGTGCTGGGCAAGCTGATTCGCGAGCGACTGGAGCCGTTCTACACCTCGGATGTAGTGCTCGGAATCCTCGGCGAGGTCAAGAGCTGAGTCCTCGGCGTGCGCGATGATCGCCGTTGCGGACCTCTTCGACTGTGCGGTCGAGCGTTTCGCGCAGCGTCGCGATCGTGTCGACCTTTTCGCGCAGTTGGCGAGACGGGGTGTCGAAGTCGTCGCGAGATTTGACCGAACGCGGTCGGAACTCGCCCTGGAAGTCGATGCCATTGGCGGTGCTGCGGACGCCGTCGCGCGCTGCTGATCGAATTCGGTCTGCACTGCGGCGGGGTCGACGCCGGGTTTGCGTTCGTCGCCGGCGATCCAGTCGGTGAGGCTTTCCACGACGTGCGAGGTATTGCTGGTCGCGACGGGAAGTGGTACCGAAGAATTCGGACGGAATCGTGCACAGTGAATCCTCGGCGCCGCTGTCTGCGACGGACGTCACGTCACACCGTCCGGCGATGCGGTGTGAGCGGATCGACACCGCGGAAACGGTGCATTACCAGCATGTATACAAATGCGCTCTGTGACCGTTTTGTCCGGTTTTCGCGTTGACAGCGACCTACCTCTGCAGCAGGCTGCTGCGTGACTTTCCGTGGAGCTGTCGCGGCTTGGCAATCGGAGGAGCAGGGTGGTGCGTTTACGTCAACGGTCGGAAAAACCCGGTGGCACAACGGATATGACCGCCGACTCCAGAAGTGAACGCCAGGTTGCCGGAAGCGGAATAGTGCGACCGCGCACGATTCGGGGGCAATTGGCCCGTATCCTCGTCGTCTCATTGGTTTTGGTATTGGCGCTGCTCGGCGTGACGGTCGCCCGGGAGGTCAAGGCCTTCCGAGACAGTGGTGACACCGTGCGCGCGGTCTCGCTCGCGCTGGCCGTCCAGGATCTGGTGCAGGAGGCACAGCGCGAACGCGGGCTCAGCAATGGTCTGCTGGGCGGCGATGTCCGACTGGTGCAGGCCGTGGCCGACCAGCGGGTCGAAACGAATCGCGCGCTGGCCGCACTCGAAGAGGCCGCGGCCGGGAACGCGGCGGGCGCCGCCCAAGTGCGTTCGGCGATCGGCCAATTCGACGCGCTGGATGCGACCCGTACTCAGATCGATGCCCGCCGCACCAGCAGGCAGGCCGCCTTTCAGTTCTATACCGACGGCATTTCCGCACTGAATCGTCTGACGCTCGGGCTCGATCAGGCGCGCGACGCCGAGGTTCGTCACGGCCTCGAGGCGCTGTATGCCCTCGGCGAGGCCAAGGAGCAGACCGCCAAGGAACGCGGATTCCTCAATGGCGTCTTCGCCGCCGATGAATTCCGCAACAGCGAGTATGTCGAATTCCTCGATATTCGCGCCGCCAAGATGGCCGGTCTGACCGCCTTCGCGCGCGACGCGACCGCGGCACAGCAGGCTGAGCTCGATGCGGCGCTGCGCAGCGAGAATGCCGTCAAGGCAGGTGAATCGGAGCGGATCGCGATCGCGTCGAGCGCCGGTCCGCTGGTGCGTTCGGTGGATCCGAGCACCTGGTGGGCGCAGATGACGGCGGTCATCGATGAGCAGCGCACGGTCCAGCAGGCGGTCGGTGTCGATGTGCAGCGGCGGGCGGCGGCGCTGCGCCGGGACGCGTTGTTGGCCCTCGGCGGCATCCTGCTCGCTGCGCTGATCGCCGTTGCCGCCGAGGTAGCGCTGGTCCTCACCAGTGTGCGCGCCATCGTGCGTCCACTCGCCGAGTTGGCGGCGGAGGCGGACGATGTCGCCAATCACCGGCTGCCCGGGGTGATCGCGGCCTGGCGGGAATCCGATGACACCCAACCGGATCCGCCCGCGCCGGTGCGCACGCCGCGCGGCGCGAGTGTCGAAATCGCCGCGGTGGCAGCGGCATTGGACGGTGTGCAGACCACGGCCTTCGAATTGGCGTCGGAGCAGGCGCTGGTCCGCCGCAATACCACCGAATCGATGGCGAATCTGGCGCGGCGCAACCAGAATCTGGTTCGCCGTCAGCTCGGGCTGATCAGCGAATTCGAACGCGAGGAACTCGATCCCAAGGCGCTGTCCAATCTGTTCGAGCTCGATCACCTCGCTACCCGCATGCGGCGCAATGCCGAAAGTCTGCTGGTGCTGGTGGGTGCGGGAAGCCCGCGACGCTGGGCCGAGCCGATTTCGCTCACCGATGTGATTCGCGCCGGGTTGTCGGAGGTCGACGACTATCGCCGGGTGTTGCTGCGGCGGGTGGACGATATCGCGATCACCGGCGCGGTGGTCACTGATCTCGCGCATATACTCGCCGAGCTCATCGAGAACGGATTGGCCTTCTCTCCACCGGATATGGAGGTGGAGATCTACGGACGCATGCTGCCTGCCGGATATCTGCTCGCGGTGGTGGATCACGGTGTCGGGATGCCGGTGGAGCAGTTGGACGAGGCGAATGCCCGGCTGCGCGGCGAGACCGATTTCGTTGTCGCGCCGTCGCGGTATCTGGGGCATTACGTGGTCGGCCGGTTGGCGCGGCGGCTCGGGATCGATGTCGAGTTGAATGTGTCGCCGGTGAGCGGGATCGTCGCGCGGCTGCTGTTGCCCGCGGGAATCGTCGCGGGAGAGAAAGATCGGCGCGAACCTGCGGCGCGAGAGCGAGGCGATTCGGCTGCGGTGGCCGGTGCGCAAGGGCAGGTCGAGTCGGCGGCGACCGGTGTCCTCCCGGCCTTGGGTGGATCTCCCGCGAGCGAAGCTGTTTCGCCGAGACCGATGCTCGGGGGGCCGCGGCACAGTGCTCCGGCTGATCGGGCTCGGGTGCCGGGCGCTCCGGTTGACGGTGCTCGGCTAGCTGATGCCTCGGTCAACGGTGCCCCGATGCCAGGTGCTCAGGTCAATGGTGCCCCGGTGCTGGGTGCCCTGGTCAATGGTGCCCCGGTGCTGGGTGCTCTGGTCAATGGTGCCCCGGTGCTGGGTGCTCTGGTCAATGGTGCCCCGGTGCTGGGTGCTCTGGTCAATGGTGCCCCGGTGCTGGGTGCTCTGGTCAACGGTGCCCCGGTGCTGGGTGCTCTGGTCAACGGTGCCCCGGTGCTGGGAGCTCAGGTCAACGGTGCCCCGGTGCTGGGAGCTCAGGTCAACGGTGCCCCTATCGATGACGCGGTGGTGGGTGGCAGCTCCATGCCTGGTGCCCCGCTGGCCGGTGCTCCGGTGCCCGGCGTTTCGGCGCCTGGCGCCCCGCTGGCCAGTGCTCCGGTGCCCGACGCTTCGGTGCCTGGCGCTCCGCTATCGGGTGCGCCGACCAGTGATGCGCGGACGACCGGCGCATCAGACCTCGACGGCACCGCGTCGCTGCCACCACGGTCCGGTGGACCCGCGCATTCCCGATCGGGATTCGCCGCATCCGCGCCGTTCGCCCAATTCCTTTCCACGCCGGTCGATTCCGATGACAGTGCCGAATCCATCGGTACCGGGATCGGTGGATTTGTATCCACACGCGACGGGAGCAATGGAGCGCTGACCGGTCTGCCCGGCGCTACCGGAACTGATGGTGCCAGCCGATCCCTGGGCTGGATGCCCGCAGACAACGGAGCCGATCGCCCCAGCGACGGCGTAACCGCATCCCAAGGTGCACAGCACGCTTCGCAGTCTTCGGTATGGCAGGTTCCCGAAACCGCAACAGCGGCAGCCGAATCCGCTGGTGCGCCGAACGTGGTGCAGCGCACCAGGAACGGATTGGTCAAGCGCAACAAGCGAGCGCGTCCAGCGGACATCGGAAGTGACAGCGCACCGAAGGTTCTCACTCCCGCGCCGCCGAGTGCTCCGGTCGCGGATCGCTCGCCGGCCGAAATTCGCGGCATGCTCTCGTCCTTCCGTGCCGGACATGAGCGCGGCGCTCTCACCCCGCCACGAACGGGGAAGCCCGAAAACATTCCGCGCGCCACGGATTTGGCGCAGACCTCGGCTTCACCCACCACCGCAGAGGAGTTTCGATGACCACCCACATACAGGCTGCGGACCCGCACACCTTCAACTGGATGCTGGCCAACTTCGTCCGCAATACCGATGGCGTCCGCGATACGGTCGCCGTTTCCTCCGACGGCCTGCTCATCGCCATGTCGGAGGGCTTGGACCGTACCGGTGCGGATCGACTGGCGGCGATGGTGTCGGGTCTGTCCAGCCTGGCTCGAAGTGCCTCGCGCAGTTACGCGTTCGACGGCCTGAAGCTGATCATGATCGAGATGAAGCGCGGCTTCCTGCTGGTCTCCGCCCTCGGTGACGGCAGCTGCCTCGGGGTCATCGCCGACGGCGGTTGCGATGTCGGTCTCGTGGGCTACGAGATGGCGGTGCTGGCCGAACGGGCCGGTGCGCTGCTGGCCCCGGCGCTCATTTCGGAATTGCGAGAGTCGTTGCGCCGATGAGAGATCCATACCGGCCGCGGTTACCGGACCCGCGGATGATCCCGGTCAACCAAACTTTCGACTGGCTGGGGGCCGGCCGGTCGCCGAAAGACAGTCCGGACGAGCGGGGCCTCGATGACCGATTCGTGCGCCCATTCGTCGTCACGGCGGGACGCACCACGCCATTGATCGACGGGCTGCGCATCGAAACACTGGTGCGGGCGCTGCCCGCCGCGCTGTCCGCGCCGCTGCACTTCGAACAGCGCACCATCGTTCGGCTGTGCCAGCAGCCGCATTCCATCGCCGAAATCGGGACGGCGTTGCACGTTCCGGTCGGCGTCGCGAAGGTGATCGTCAGCGATCTCGCGGCCGCCGGGCATGTTTCGGTCCAGGACGCCCCGGAACTTTCCACCGCAGCCATCGAGAGGATCAGGGACCTTGTACGGGCACTCTGAATATCGGACGCCACCGGCCGAGCGGTCGACGCCCTCGTCGGTCAAGATCGTGATCAGCGGCGGATTCGGTGTCGGCAAAACAACATTCATAAGCGCGATCTCCGAAATCGAACCGCTGGTGACCGAGGCGGCGATGACCGAGGTCGCCATCGGCGTGGACGATCCGGGGCGGCGTGCGGATAAGACCGAGACCACCGTCGCCCTCGACTTCGGCCGCATCACCCTCGACAGCTCGCTGATCCTGTACCTGTTCGGCACCCCCGGCCAGGACCGTTTCGTCTTCCTGTGGGACGACCTGGTCGACGGCGCGCTCGGCGCGGTGATCGTGGTGGACACGGGCCGGGTCGAGGACTGCTATCCGGTGCTCGACTACTTCGAAGAGCACAACACGCCATTCGTGGTGGTGGTCAACCGATTCGAACGGGGCGAGCACTTCGAACTCGACGAGGTCCGTGAGGCACTAGAGCTCGACGAGTGGATCCCCATCCTGGAATGTGATGCGCGAGACCGGGGATCGGTAAAGGAGGTGCTCGTCGCGCTCCTCGAACAGGTGCTCGTGCATCGCCTGTCCGCACCGCGTAAGCAACCCAGCGAGGTCGGCTGACCCCGTAGCCTGGCGCCGTGGGCGAGTAAAGGAGCGGCGAGTTGTACCGGGACAGCGATCCGGAGCTGGTGACCGAGCGCATCCGGGCACAGCGGTTGTGCGGCGAGTTCAATCGCACCGGTCCGGAGGAAGCCGAGCGGCGCGATGCGGTGCCGCGCGGGAGCCGTGAGCGATTCACCGAGATCGAACATTTTTGCGCGATCACCGATGAATTCCGGACGCACTCGCCGTCTTTGCTGGTGATCCCGCTCGACACCAGGAGATATCAAATGAGCAATGGCAAGGATTTCGCTCTCACCCACGTCGCGGTGCTGGTCGGCGACCAGGACAAGGCGCTGGAGTTCTACCGCGATGTCATCGGCTTCGAGGTCCGCCAGGATATGCCGTTTCCGGGCGGTCGCTGGCTGACCGTCGGGCCGGCGTCGCAGCCGGGTATCGAATTCATCCTGGAGAACCCGGGGATGAACCCGAACGAGGCCGCTCGTTCGGCCGCCGAGGCCAGGCTGGCCAGCGGTGCGCAAGGCACCCTGATCTTCACCACCGAAGCCGTCGACGACACCTACGCCCGGCTGCGCGACGCCGGCGTCGATGTCGATCAGGAGCCGATCACCCAGCCGTACGGCGTGCGCGATTGCGGCTTCCGCGATCCGTGGGGAAACCACCTGCGGTTCTCCCAGCTGCTCGGCTGATTCGCCGCGAACCGTCGAGGCGAATGTCACCGCCAACCGGGTCGCACCTGGCGCTAGGGTCGAATAATGACCCAAGCGCGGATCGAGACGGAACAGGATGCGACCCGGCCACTGCGCGATGACATCCGCTTCCTCGGCGGCATCCTCGGCGACACCATCCGCGATCACGAGGGCCCCGAGGTCTTCGACCTGATCGAGCGGGTGCGGATCGAGGCGTTCCGGGTGCGGCGCGAGGAGGTAGAGCGCAGCGCGGTGGCGGAAATGCTGGACGGCGTCGAGATCGCGGTCGCGCTGCCGCTGATCCGCGCGTTCACCTATTTCGTGCTGCTGGCCAATCTGGCCGAGGATATCCAGCGCGATAGGCGGCGCGCGGCGCATGAGGCGGCGGGGGAGCCGCCGCAGGATTCCTCGCTCGCGGCGACCTACCGCAAGCTCGACGCTGCGGCCCTGGACGGTGCCGAGGTCGCCGATCTGCTCGCCGACGCCCTGGTATCGCCGGTGATCACCGCACATCCGACCGAGACCCGGCGCCGCACCGTCTTCGATGTGCAGACCCGCATTACCGAGTTGATGCGATTGCGGCAGCGCTATACCGAAACCGAGCGGGCACGTGCTGATCTGGAGCTGCGGATCCGCCGCCAGGTGCTCTCGCTCTGGCGCACCGCGCTGATTCGATTGCAGCGCTTGCGGATTCAGGACGAGATCGCGGTCGGACTGCGCTACTACGACATCACGCTGTTCGACCTTATTCCGGCGATCAACGCCGAAGTTCGGGCGGCGCTGCGGTCCCGGTGGCCGGGCGCGGAATTGCTGCCGCGGCCGATCCTGCGCCCCGGATCGTGGATCGGCGGCGATCGTGACGGAAATCCTTACGTGACAGCGGATGTCGTGCGTCAGGCAGCGTCGCAAGCGTCGGCGGTGGCGTTCGGACGGTACCTGCACGAGCTGGTGGAGCTGGAGAAGTCACTGTCGCAATCGGCGCGGCTGGTGCTGGTGACACCGGAGGTCGCCGCACTGGCCGAGGCCGGTTATCCCGATCTCTCATCACATTCCGATGAGCCGTATCGCCGTGCGCTGCATCGGATTCGGGCGCGCCTGTCGGCAACGGCGCTTGCCGCGCTGGGCGAATTACCCGCGGACGGACTGGATATGGGTGCACCGGCCTACCCGACCCCGCAAGCGGTACTCGACGATCTGGACGCCGTGGACGCCTCGATGCGGGCAAGCGGTGACGGTCTGCTCGCCGACGACCGGCTGGCCGCACTGCGATATGCCGTCGAGACCTTCGGATTTCACCTGCAGGGCTTGGATATGCGCCAGAACTCGGAGGTGCACGAACAGGTCGTCACCGAGCTGCTGGCCTGGGCGGGTGTACATCAGGACTACGCGAGTCTCGCCGAGCCGGAGCGGGTGGAACTGCTCGCCGCCGAGTTGCGTACCCGTCGCCCGCTGCTCGGCCCGCATGCGCGGCTCAGTGAACTCGCTGCCAAGGAGCTCGATATCGTCCGTGCCGCACGGGATGTCGTCGTCACCTTCGGCGTCGAGGCGGTGCCGAACTACATCATCAGCATGTGCACGTCGGTCAGCGACATGCTGGAGGCGGCGCTGCTGTTGAAGGAGGGCGGGCTGCTCGATCCCGGTGAGCCCGATGGGCCGCCGAGCTGCCCGGTGAATATCGTGCCGCTGTTCGAGACCATCGAGGATCTGGGCGCCGGCGCGGCGACCCTGTCCGCGGTACTGGATGTCCCGGTGTATCGAGAGTTGGTGGCTGCCAAGGGAATGCGGCAGGAGGTCATGCTCGGATACTCCGATTCCAACAAGGACGGTGGGTACCTGGCCGCCAATTGGGCGCTCTACCGGGCGGAGCTGGATCTGGTCGAGGTCGCGCGCAAGACCGGAATTCGCCTGCGGCTCTTCCACGGTCGCGGCGGTACGGTCGGTCGTGGTGGCGGGCGCAGCTATGACGCCATTCTCGCCCAGCCCGTCGGCGCCGTGCGGGGTTCGCTGCGGTTGACCGAGCAGGGTGAGGTGATCGCGGCAAAATACGCGGAATCCGGTGCGGCGCATCGCAATCTGGAGTCGTTGATCGCGGGCACCCTGGAGTCGACGTTGCTCGATGTGGAGGGGCTCGGCCCCGATGCCGAGCCGTCCTATGACCTCATGGACGATCTGGCGGCGCGCGCCCGTGCGGCCTATGCGCGGCTCGTGCACGAAACACCGGGATTCGTCGAGTATTTCCGGCAGTCCACGCCGGTCGCCGAGGTCGGCGATCTGAATATCGGCAGTCGTCCTGCCTCCCGCAAGCCGACGAATTCGGTGAACGATCTGCGGGCCATTCCGTGGGTGATGTCGTGGAGTCAGGCCCGCGTCATGCTGCCGGGCTGGTACGGGACAGGTGCGGCGCTGGAGGAGTGGGTCGGCGGCGACCCCGACCGCTTGGCGATTCTGTCGGATCTCTATCGCCGCTGGCCGTTCTTCCGGACGGTGCTGTCGAATCTGGCCCAGGTCATGGCCAAGAGCGACCTGGATATCGCGGCCAGGTACGCCGATCTCGTCGATGATGTGGCCTTGCGCGAGTACATCTTCGGGATGATCCGCGACGAGCACGCCCGCACCATCCGCATGCACGCCGCGATCACCGGCAACGATCACCTACTCGCCGACAACCCGTCGCTGGCGGAATCGATCCACAACCGCTTCCCGTACCTGGAGCCGCTGAACCAGATGCAGGTCGAGTTGCTGCGCCGGCTGCGGGCGGGTGACGATTCCGAACTCGTCAAACGCGGCATCCTGCTGACCATGAACGGACTCGCCACCGCGCTGCGCAACTCCGGCTAGTTACGCCGACACGATGGCGACCGCATCGATCTCGACCAGCATTTCCTCCCGCGGCAGGCCGGTGAATACCGTTGTGCGGCTCGGCAATACGTCGCCGGCGGTGTGGGTGGTGACGAATTCGCCGTAGGCCTTGTTCATGACGGCGAAGTCTTCGCGTTTGGTCAGGTAGACGCGCAGCATCACCACATCGTCGAAGGTGGCGCCGCTCGCTTCGACGATCGCCTTGACATTCTGCAGCGTCCGAATCGTCTGGGCGGCAACGTCGCCGGGGAAGAGGTATTCATTTGTCGCCGGGTCGACCGGACCCTGGCCCGAGACCTGCACGAACGGGCCCTTGCGCACGCCCTGGGAGAAGGTGTGCGCGGGAGCGGGGGCGTCGGTGGTGCGGACGGCGATCTTCTCACTCATGAGTGGCCTTTCAGTGGGGTGCGGCGGGAGTCCAGCCGAGTTCGGCGGAAATGGCATCGGCCGCTGCGCCAACCCGCGGCAGTTCGGCCAACACCTGGTCGTGGTCGAGCAGCATGTCCGGCACCGACATCGAGACCGCGGCGACCACGGTCCCGGTGCCATTGCGCACCGGGACGCCGATGCAGTTGACGAAGCTCTCGTGTTCCTCGTGGTCTTCCGCATAGCCCTGTGTCGCAACGAGTTCCAGCTCTTCCAGATAGCGCTCCGGGGTACGGATGGTGCGGTCGGTGAACTCGCGGTAGTCGAGGCGCTCGGCGATCGCGCGCCATTCCGTGCGCGGCTGTGCGGCGACGAGCACCTTCCCGACCGCCGTGCAGTGCAGCGGGGCGGGTCGACCGATGCGGGAATACATGCGCACGCTCTGGATCGCATCGAACTTGTCGATGTAGATGGCGTCACCGGATTCGTAGGTGGCGAGGTGAATCGTCTGTCCGGTAGCGGAATTCAGTGCGCTCAGGTGCGGGCGGGCGAGGGTGCGAACATCACGCTGTTCCAAGGCGCGGTTGGCGAGTTCGAAAATCCGGGAGCCGAGGACGTATCGGTGCTGGCTGTCATGTGTGACGAAGCGTTGCGATTCCATGGTCTGCAGCAGTCGCAGCACCGTCGACTTGTGCACGCCGAGCTCACCGGCCAGTTGATCGAGCGAGCGCGCATCCTCCCCGAGTGACAGCAGGATGGTCAACGCGCGCAACAAACTCTGGCTCATGACTTCGCCTCGCCGGCGCTCGGCTCCGTCATCGCCATGGGCGCTGTGCCTTCGATTCGCTCGCCACGCTCGCTCATGACGCCACATTCTCTGCTACGACATCTCTGGTGTAGTGCACGCGCCCCCAGGCGGACTCGTCGAGTGCCGCCAATGCCGCCAGCGCACCGGGTGAAGGCAATTCCGCGACATCACCGGCGCCGGTCAGCGCGGCGGCGGCACACAGATGCCCGAAGCGCAGCCGCTGCTCCAGCGGTCGTCCACGTAGCAGGGCGGCAAGATATCCGCCCGCGAAGGCATCACCGGCACCGATCCGCTCGGTGATCTCCAGTTCCAGCGCGGGCACTTCGATACGCTCGGCTCCGGAGAATCCGGTCACCGAATGCTCATTGTTCTTGACCACCAAGTGTTCCGGCTCGGGGAACAGACCCCGCAAGCGGTCGGCGTCGTCGGTGCCGAAGACCGCATCCGCCTCGTCGGCGCCGAGGAACACCACATCGCAGCCGCGTACATGACGAGCCAGCACCTCGGCTGCCCGCTCGACGCGCCCCGCCCACAGCGCCGGACGGTAATTCAGATCGAAGCTGACCAGCATGCCTCGGCGGGGAAGTGCGACAAGGGATTCCGTGAGGCGGGTCGCGGATTCCGAGAGCGCGGTGGTAATTCCGGTGAAGTGCACGAGGTCGGTGCGTTCGAGCAGTCCGGCCGCCGCCGTCAGATCGGCGGTGGACAGCGCGCTGGCGGCGGAGCCGGTGCGGTAGTACAGCATGCGGCTGGCTCCATCGGCCAGATCGGTCGCCTTGCCCGAGCCGCTGCCGCGCTCCTTCACATAGACGGCGGTGGGGCGTACGGGATCGATGACGACCGCCGACACGTCCACGCCGCGTGCCACGAGGTGTCCGGTGAGATACCGGCCGAATCCGTCATCGCCGACCCGGGAAATCCACGCGGCGTCCACATCGAGCTGAGTGAGCACGGTGGCCACATTCGCCTCGGCGCCGCCCGCGGTTCGCTCGAAGTTCTCCGAGTCCTCCAGCGGACCGGGACGCGCCACCAGCACGGCGAGCCCCTCACCGATGGTCACCGCCCGCGGGCGGTGCGACGTCGTAGGCCACGTCACATCGATCTCCCTTCTGCCCTTGCGGCCACCGGCCATCCAGTGCAGAATAGCCACACAAAACACGATGTGCAACAAGCGTTGCAAAATATGCAATTCCTGAGCGATATGATTCGGCGGAGACGATTCCGCGGGAAGGAGCGACATGGCTATCGACGAGAAAGCCGTTGCCGCACTGGCGGATCGGACGCTCGGACCCGAGCACAAGGGCCTGCCGCCCGCGGCGTGGGGCCGCACGGTTCGCGACTTCCTGGACTCCGCGCCACACCTGGACGAGTTCGAAACCCCGGTCTTGACCGTCGATCGCGCGGCCGTCGCGGCGAATGTCGCGGTAATGGCCGACTGGGTCGCGGCCGCGGGTGTGCGCCTGGCGCCGCACGGGAAGACCACCATGGCCCCGCAGCTGTGGGCGCAGCAGTTGGCAGCCGGATGCTGGGGGATCACCTTCGCCACCGTGTGGCAGGTACAGGTGGCCCGGTCGTTCGGAGTCGGACGGATCGTGCTGGCCAATGCACTCGTCGATCCGGTCGGATTGCGCTGGGTCGCCGCGGAATCGGCGCGGGATCCGGAGTTCGAATTCTTCTGCTGGGTCGACAGTGTCGAGACCGTCGCGCTGATGGAGCAGCACCTGACGGGTGATGTGCGAATTCGGGTGATCGTCGAACTCGGTGGGCCGCATGGGCGTACCGGAGCACGCACGGTCGAACAGGCGCATGCGATTGCCGAGGCCGTCGGCCGCGCCGAGCGACTGACCCTGGCCGGAGTCGGCGGTTATGAGGGTGCGCTCGCTCACGATCGCACCCCGGACGGGATCGTCGCCGTCCGGCACTATCTGGACGAAATCGCCCGCCTACACCGCGAACTCGCCGCGGCGGGACGCTATCCGGAAGGCGCGATCGTCACCGCGGGCGGCAGCGCATTCCCGGATCTGGTCGTCGAATGTCTGGCCGGACTCGCCGACGAGCAAGGTGTGCCGACCACAGTGGTACTGCGCTCCGGTGCGTACATCATTCACGACGACGGCTTCTATGCGGGCATTTCGCCGCTGGCCGCGCCGCGCAGCGAACGACCGCTGCGCTCGGCGATGCACGGCTGGGCGCGGACCGTTTCGCGACCCGAGGCAGAACTCGCGCTGCTGGACGCCGGTAAGCGCGATCTGCCATTCGACGAGGGGCTTCCGGTCCCGCAATTCGTTGCGGGACCGGAAGGTTCGTTGAATCCGGCGGCGCATGTCAGTGCGCTCAATGATCAGCACACGTTCCTGCGGCTGCCGGGAGGTGCCGCTGGTGACCTGCCGGTCGGCAGTGTGGTGCGGCTCGGTCTGTCGCATCCGTGCACCGCTTTCGACAAGTGGCGGTTGATCCCGGTCATTGATGACGCCGATGCGGAGCGGCCACGTGTTGTCGACCTCGTTCACACGTTCTTCTGACGAGTAGCCATGACGGATTTAGTGTTTCGCGATATCGATGTCATAGACGGCACGGGAGCGCCACGCTTCCGCGCCGATGTCGGCATCGATCGGGGACGGATCAGCACTATCGCCGACCCGGGAACGATCATCGACGCGGCCCGTGTCGTCGACGTGCCCGGTTCGGTGCTCACCCCCGGCTTCATCGATATGCACGCGCACTCCGATCTGCATCTGCTCACCGAACCCGGCCATTTCCCGAAGATCAGCCAGGGTGTCACCACCGAGGTCATCGGACAGGACGGGCTCTCGTATGCCCCGATCGATGACGCCACGCTGGCGGTGTTGCGGCGTCAGATCGCCGGATGGAACGGCAATCCCACCGATCTGGACTTCTCCTGGCGCACGGTCGCGGAGTATCTGCACCGGCTCGATCAGGGCATAACACCGAATGCCGCGTACCTCGTACCACAGGGCACGCTGCGGCTGCTGGTCGTCGGTAGCGAGCAGCGCTCGGCGACGGTGGCGGAGATCCGGCGGATGCGGGAACTGCTCGCGCAGGGGCTGCGCGAGGGTGCGGTCGGTATGTCGAGCGGACTGACATATACGCCCGGAATGTATGCGGACACCGGGGAATTGGCGGCGTTGTGCGAGATCGTCGCCGAATACGGCGGATTCTATGCACCGCATACGCGCTCCTACGGTAAGGGTGCGTTGGCGGCCTACGCCGAGATGATCGGCCTGGCGCGCAGCACCGGCTGCGCACTGCATCTCACCCACGCGACCATGAATTTCGGCGTGAACCGCGGGCGCGCACCGGAATTCCTGGCGCTGATCGATGCCGCCCGGGCCGAGGGATGCGATATCACCCTCGATACCTATCCATACTTGCCCGGCTCCACGACACTTTCGGCGCTGCTGCCGAGCTGGGCGATGTCCGGTGGCCCGGATGCGGCATCGGCTCGCATCGACGATCCCGAGATGCGCGCGCGAATCACGTTGGATGTGAACGTGAATGGCTCCGACGGCTGCCACGGCGTCACGGTCGAATGGGAGACCATTCAAATCAGCGGTGTCGCCAATGCGGAGCTGGGGGAGTACGTCGGCAAGACCGTCGCGGAAATCGCGACCGATACCGATCGCGCACCGGTCGCGGTGTTCTTCGATCTGCTGCGCAGAGATCAGTTGGCCACCACCATTCTGCAGCACGTCGGGCACGAGGAGAACGTGCGCGCGATCATGGTGCATCCGGTGCATATGGGTGGCAGCGACGCACTGCTCGTCGGTGATCGGCCGCATCCGCGCGCCTGGGGCACCTTCCCGCGCTATCTGGGCCATTACGTCCGCGAGCTCGGTGTGCTCGGATTGGAGGAGTGTGTGCATCACCTCACGGGTCGGCCCGCCGAGCGGCTGCGACTGAGCGACCGCGGACACGTATTCACCGGGTACGCAGCCGATCTCGTGCTGTTCGACCCATCGACGATCACCGACACCGCGACCTTCGACAACCCGAAGCAGCAGGCGCGCGGCATTCGGCACGTGCTGGTCAACGGCGAATTCGCTATCGAGAACGGTGCGCCCACCGGCAAGCTCGCCGGACGCGCGCTGCGCATGGACACCACGCGGAAGGAGACATATTGAACGCCATGAGCGCTCTGGACGTCATGCGCGCCGACCGTGTGCTGACTGTGGTGCGGGCGCCGAAGATTCCGGATCCATCGGCGCTCGCGGATGCGCTGGCGCGCTCCGGGATTCGCACCTTGGAGCTCACCTTCACCACGCCTGGCGTGCTCGATTACCTTCGTATCGCCGCAACAGTTCCCGATGCTGTCGTCGGTGTCGGAACCGTACTGCATGCCGGCCAGGCCGCGGCCGCGATCGACAACGGTGCACGGTTCCTCGTCACCCCCGGTGTGCGCGCGGAGGTCGCGGCCGTCGCGACCGAACGCGACATTCCGGTCGTCATGGGCGCTTTCACACCCACCGAGGTGCTCACCGCACTCGACCTCGGCGCCGCCGCGGTGAAGATCTTCCCCGCCAGGGCGCTCGGTCCCGGCTATATGAAAGACCTGCGCGGTCCCTTCCCCGATGTGGCGCTCATTCCCTCCGGGGGCGTCAATGCGGGCAATGCCGCCGAATTCCTCGCCAACGGAGCCGTGGCCGTGACCGCGGGTACCGATGTCGTGGCCCCATCCGACGTCGCCGCGGGCCGATGGTCCGAAATCGCTTCGCGTGCGGCGTCATTCGTTCGATCCATGAATTGAGAGGTACCCAGATGGGCACCACTGTCGACTGGCTGCGCACCACCACACCCGGCTTGCTGGTGCTGTGCGGTCTCGCGATTGCCGTACTGCTGCTCGCCATTATCAAGGTCAAGCTGGAGCCGTTCATCGCGCTGCTGCTCACCGGACTCGGGCTGGCACTCGCGGCCGGACTACCGGTGTCGAAGATCGTCGGTACGGCGATCAAGCCCGGTGATTCGCTGCTGGAGACGGGTTTCGGCGGCATTCTCGGGCATATCGCGGTCATCATCGGCCTCGGCACGGTGCTCGGTGCGATCCTCGAACGCTCCGGTGGTGCGGATGTTCTGACCGGCAAGCTGCTGAGCCTCTTCGGTGAGAAGGGCGCACCGGTCGCCATGGGTCTGCTCGGGCTCATCTTCGGCATCCCGGTCTTCTTCGATATCGGCATCTTCGTGCTCGCACCGCTGATCTATGTGGCCGCCAAGCGCGGTGGGCGATCGCTGGTGCTGTACGCCATGCCGATGTTGGCGGGTCTGTCCATGACCCACGCGTTTCTGCCGCCGCATCCGGGTCCGGTGGCACTGGGTGGACTGCTCGGGGTGAGCCTGGGATGGCTGATCATCATGGGATTCGTCTGCGGCATACCGGGATTCATCGCCGCGGGCATTGTGTGGGGCACGTACATCGGCAAGCGGGTACAGGTCGAGGTGCCTGCCGAGTTCTTGGTGCGGCCGGAGGCCGAGACTACGGCGAAGGGCGAAGGTCCTGGCACCGCGACGGATCCGGAGACTGTACGCACCGAGACCCGCCCGCCCGCGGTCGGGCTCATCGGCGGCATCATCGCGATTCCGCTGGTACTCATCCTCGGTGCGACCTTCGGCAGCCAATGGCTGGACAAGGATTCGCGGCTGCTGCAGGTGCTCACCTTCCTCGGCACACCGGCCGTGGCGCTGTTGATCGCGGTGCTCGTCGCCTTCTATCTGCTCGGTGTGCGGCGCGGTTCCAGTGTGCAGGAGCTCAGTACGCTCACCGCGGAATCGCTGAAGCCGGTCGGCATGCTCTTGCTGGTGGTCGGTGCGGGTGCGTTCTTCGGAAAGGTCATCTCCGCCACCGGCATCGGGACCGCTCTCGCCGACACCATGTCGGCCGCCGGACTGCCGGTGATCGTGCTCGCGTACATCATCAGCTGCGGTCTGCGCATCGCACAGGGCTCGGCCACCGTCGCCATCGTGACCACCGGCGGCATTGTCGCGCCGCTGGTCACCGGGCACGGCTACTCGCAGATGGCCGTCGCACTCATCGCCATGGCGATCGCGGCGGGGTCGATCATTCTCAGCCATGTGAACGACGGTGGCTTCTGGATCATCTCGAAGTACTTCAACCTGACGGTGAAGCAGACACTGCAGACCTGGACGGCGCTCGAAACCGTGCTCTCGGTGGTCAGTTTCGCGGTCGCGGCGGTGCTGTTCGCGATTGTCAGCTGAACTCGCTCCAGCTGGCTTCAGCCCGGCATCTCGATCGAATCCCGGTGCCGGGCTGGATGATTCGTGCAGCTCGGTTGTCTTCCGGTCGACCTCCATCATGTTCTTCGAGTAGCTCACTGGAGATTGCAGTACGGAATGCGGCCATGCGACTCGGTGCCCTCGTCGGTGCTGTCGAAGCTTCGGTGCCGTCGAAGCTTCGGTGCTCGATCGAAGTCGCAGAGCGCGGATCAGTGGAAGTTGCGGAGGGCGGCTGTGCAGCGGGTGGCTTGGGCGCGGACGGCTGTGACGAGTTCGGGTGGGCCGTTGAGCAATGTGAAGTCGATATCGACCGAGGTGATCATCCAGACCAGTGCGTCCGGAGTATCCGCGCCGACGTGCAGTTGGCAGGTGTGGTCATCGACGGCTTCGATAACGCCCATACCGGGCCAGACATTCGGTGCGGCGTCTTCGGCGGACCTGTGCAGCAAGGCAATTGCTTGGTAAGGCCAGGCTCGGGAAGAGAGTCGTAGTGAAAGGTGGGCCGCGACATCGCCTTCCGGGAGTTCCCGTGGCGTGAATCGCGGGCCGGTGGGGGTTCGTGGCGAGATGCGGTCGGCTCGGAAGGTGCGCCAGTCATCGCGATCGACATCCCAGGCCACGAGGTACCAGCGCCTGCTGAAGTGGACCAGGCTGTGCGGCTCCACCGCACGACGGGTGGTAGCACCGCTGTGTGCGCGATAGTCGAAGCGCAAGCGCTCGTGCCGTTGACAGGCCTCGGCGACGGCCATCAAGGTGTCCGGTTCCACGGTTGCGTCCGGTGTCCCGACCCGGACAGTCGCGCCACGCAGTGTGCGGACCCGGTGGCGCAGCCGCGGCGGCAGCACCTGTTCGAGTTTGGTGAGCGCGCGCAGCGATGCCTCCTCGATACCCGCGACCGTGCCGTCGGAGGCGCTGCGCAAACCGACCGCCACCGCAACGGCCTCCTCGTCATCGAGAAGCAGCGGCGGAAGCGCGGCCCCGGCGCCGAGTCGATAACCCGCGGTGCCCTGTGTGGCGTGCACCGGGTAGCCGAGTTCACGCAGCCGATCCACGTCGCGGCGGACCGTGCGGCCGGTGACGCCGAGTCGTTCGGCGAGTTCGGTTCCGGTCCAGTCGCGGTGGGTCTGCAATAGGGCGAGCAATTTGAGCAGGCGCGCCGAGGTCTCCAACACGAAATCCAGAATGTCAGATGCTTAGGAACGATCCTGTCCTAAGGGAGTAATACCGTCGCTTTCATGAACCCCGAACAGGACATCCGCCCCTTCCGCATCGAGATCCCGCAGGCCCAGATCGATGATCTGCACGCCCGGCTGGCGAATACCTTGTGGCCGGATGAAATCCCGGGCGATGGTTGGGACAAGGGCGCGTCGATCTCGTATATGAAGGGGCTCGCCGATTACTGGCGGTCCGAATACGATTGGCGCGCGGTCGAAGCGCGGCTGAACGAGCTGCCGCAGTTCGTCACCGATATCGACGGGCAGCAGGTGCATTTCCTGCACGTCCGCTCGCCAGAGCCCGATGCCGTACCGCTGGTACTGAGCCACGGCTGGCCCGGGTCGTTCATCGAATTCCTCGATGTGATCGAACCTTTGAGCGATCCGAGGGCGCACGGCGGTGATCCGGCCGATGCGTTCCATCTGGTCATCCCGTCGTTGCCCGGATTCGTCTTCTCGGCGGCCGGACCGAAGGTCGGGGACGGCTCGACCGAGCAATTCGCGCAGGTGGTGGCCAAATTGATGGCACGGCTCGGCTACGACCGGTACGGGGCGCAGGGCGTCGACGCGGGCTTCTTCGTCTCGACCGAACTGGGACGGATCGCCACCGATCATGTGCTCGGCATCCATGTGAACGGGCCGATCACGCTGCCGTCCTGGAGCGCTGACGGTACGGAACCGGAATACAGCCCGCAGGATCGGGTGAAGCTGGACAAACTCACCGGTAGCGAAAGCTATACCCGCTTCGGCTATGCGATGGTGCAGGCGGCGCGTCCGCAAACGCTGGCGATCGGCATGCACGATTCACCCGCCGGGCTGCTGACCTGGATCGTGGATCTCTTTCAGCGCTGGAGCAATCCCACGCTCGAGTTGCCCGACGAGGCGGTGGATCGCGACGCGCTGCTGACCAATGTCAGCCTCTATTGGTTCACCAGGACCTTCGTCTCCTCGATCCGGCTGTACGGGGAGGGGGACTCATGGGGGATGCCTGCGCGGAATTCCGGCGTGCCGACTGCGGCCGCGGTATTCGCCGGTGACAATTCCATTCGCGTACTCGCAGAGCAGCAGCACAACATCGTGCGCTGGACCGAGTACGGCCGGGGTGGTCACTTCGCCGCGATGGAAGCACCGGACCTGCTGACCGACGATGTGCGCGCGTTCTTCCGCTCGCTGCGCTGAGCACTGTGTGGGTGTGGCTTGCGCAAGGTCAGGGAGCGTGCGGGCTTCGGTAATGTTCGGCCATAGCGAAGGCCGTCGCGGCGAGCCGGTCGCGGAATTCCGGCGGGTCGAGAACCTCGCAGAATTCGCCGTGTGGCAGGATCGCCCCCGCCAGCACCTCGTAGGACTCCGAGGGAATGGTCAATTCGACCCAGCCCTCGGCGTCCGGTTCGGTGGCCGATGCCAACGCCTCGGCAACCGCGGCGGGCTCGTGCATCAGCCGGAGCAGTCGCAGTTGGGCGGCCGCGATCCGGCAGCGAGCCCGCACACGCAGCATCGATCGGGCGAAATCATCGGCGGACTCCGACCAGTGCTCGGCGAGGTCGAAATCGTCTGGCCGCGTAAAGGATTCACCGATCTGCTCGGCCGAGGTGATCCGGCTGACCCGATACGAGCGGATGGCTGACCCGTCACGTGCGACGAGATACCAAGTCCCGGCTTTCAATACGAGGCCGAGTGGATCCAAGCGGCGTTCGACGGCTCGATCGTTGCGCCGATACCGGATATCGAGTCGCCTGTCGTGCCACAAGGCATCGGCAACCGCTGCGAGCGTTGGTGTCTCGTCGGGGCGATGGAACCAGCCCGGCGCGTCCACATGGATACGTTCCGCGATTCGTGTTGCCCGGCCACGCAATTCAGGCGGCAGTGCGGCGAGCACTTTGAGCTGCGCGGTCGCCAATACCGTGCCGAGTCCGAGATCGGCAGCGGCCGCGGGGTGTCCGGCGAGCAGTACCGCATCGGCTTCCCCGGTGGTGAGACCGGTCAACCGGGTGCGGTACCCGTCGACGAGCCGCACGCCACCCGTCCGACCAGGTTCGCTGTAGATCGGCACGCCTGCGGCGGAAAGCGCCTCGATATCGCGATACACCGTGCGCACCGACACCTCCAGCTCGCGCGCCAGCTCCGGCCCGGTCGTTCGGCCGCGCGTTTGGAGCAGCAACAACAGCTGCACCAGTCGACTCGCTCGCATGATTCGAGATTAGCCACAAAACTTGACAGAAGATGTCAAGTTTTGCTCGTACCGTCGATCCCATGACCACATGGAGCCAGTTCACCCAAGAAGCCCCGCGCATCGCCACAGTCTTCACTCGTCGGCACCAGGCCACCGGCAATCTCTGCATGCTCGGCACCCTGCGCTCCGACGGCTTCCCCCGCATCAGCCCCATAGAACCGCGGATCTTCGAGGGCATGCTGGTAATCGCGGGCATGCCGAACACCACCAAATTCAAGGACCTCGCCCGCGACCCGCGCTTCTGCCTGCACACCGCAACCGTCGACACCCAAGTCGGCGACGGTGACGCGAAGCTCTTCGGTACCGTCATCGACCTCCCGGACAAGGAAGTCCACGCCCGCTTCGCCCAGCAACTGTTCGACGAAACCGGCTTCGACATCCGCGGCGAGGAATTCGACCACTTCTACACCGCGGACCTGACCAGTGCCTCCACCGTCGAGGTCATCGACGATCACTTGGATATCACCATCTGGAAGCCAGGGCAGGGGGAGCGGGTGGTGCGCAAACACTGAGCACGGCCGGTCGGCGGTGATCAGCTGCGGCAGTTGGCCGGAACAGTCGGTGCGCTTCCATGGGCTCGCTACTCACCGTAGTGGTAGCGACATGCGAAGATGACCGCCGTATCGTCGTCGATCTTGTACACAATGCGATGCTCGCCGGTAATGCGACGCGACCAGAGCCCAGACAGATTGTGGCGCAACGGTTCCGGCTTCCCGATACCCTCATATCCGTTGCGTTTGATGTCCTCGATCAGAGTGTTGATGCGCCGCAACGTTCTTCGGTCGTTTGTCAGGAACCATTGGTAGTCTTCCCATGCCTCGTCCGAGAAGGTGAGTTTCATTGGCTCGCCTTCATCGCCCTGGCTCTTGGAGACTTGACTGCCTTCGCCGCCTTGCGGGCCTTCTTGGCAGGCTTGGGTGCTGGCTCGTCGTCATCGTCAGGTATATCGACCAGTTCGCGCGGTGTCCCACCGCCAGCCCGGTATGCCGCAATTGCGGACTCGAGACGCCGGGCATTCGCGGGGCTGCCCAATAAGTAAGCGGTCTCTCTTAACGATTCGTACTCGCTGAGGGCGATCACGACGGCCGGTGCATGTCCGGCGCGGGTGATCACGACCTCTTCCATATCTTCGGTTGCGGTGTCGAGAACCTCGGCTAGCTTGGCTCTGGCTTCGGTATAGGTCATCGGGCGCATGTCTCTACTGTACAGAAATCTGTACATCTTGGAATAGTTTGTTAAAATCGCTGGGGGTGCCAGGCGGTCCGCGATCGCACCGCCCATACGCCGGTCCCATCCAGGATGAGCGCATCAGGCGTATGAGCCCTAGAACACCGCCGCGCATAAACTGCCCCGCCTGGCGGTGGTCATCTTCTGCAATGCTCGGCATCAGTCAGCTGAGGCGAGCTCATCCCTGCGCCGCCGCAGAAAGGTCTGTTCTGCGGTGTTTGCCGTGTGGGCGATGGCGGCGTCGTAGGCCTGGATTGCCTCTGCGGTGCGGTCGAGTCGGCGTAGGAGGTCGGCGCGGATCGCGTGGTACAGGTGATGATTCGGTAGATCGATTTCCAAGAGCAGCGCCAGTGCCGCGTCCGGCCCCGCGACTTCACCGACCGCCACCGCGCGGTTCAGCGCCACCACTGGACTCGGTGCTATGGCGGCCAATTGGTCGTAGAGTTGCAGGATTTGTTGCCAGTCGGTGGATTCCGGATCGGGGGCGTCGGCGTGTACGGCGTTGATTGCGGCTTGGATCTGGTAGGGGCCGGGTTGGTTGCGGCGCAAGCACTCTCGGACGAGGGCATGTCCCTCGGCGATGAGCGTGCGGTCCCAACGGTCGCGGTCTTGGTCGGGCAGCGGCACGAGCGATCCGTCCGGTGCAGTGCGGGCGGCTCGACGCGACTCGGTGAGCAGCATCAGCGCGAGCAGCCCGTGTACCTCCGGCTCGTCGGGCATCAGCTCGATGAGTAAGCGCCCCAAGCGGATTGCCTCGGCACACAGGTCGGTCCGAACCAGCTGATCTCCGGAGGAGGCGGTATGGCCCTCGGTGAAGATCAGGTAGATGACGGCCGAGACCGCGCGCAGGCGGGCGGGCAGGTCGGCGTCGCGCGGGACTCGATAGGGGATGCGGGCGTCGCGGATCTTGCCCTTGGCGCGGACGAGCCGTTGCGCCATGGTCGATTCGGAAGTCAGGAAGGCGTGGGCGATTTCGGGTGTGGTGAGACCGCCGAGCAGCCGCAATGTCAGTGCCACTTGGGCATTCAGTGATAGTGCCGGGTGACAGCAGGTGAACATCAGGCGGAGGCGGTCATCCTGGACGGCGGTCATATCGTCGGGTTCGTTGTCGGCGTGCAGAAGTGCGGCCTCGGCATGGCGGTCGTCGCGAGACGCTTCGCGCCGCAAGCGATCGATGGCTCGGTTGCGCGCAGTGGTGATTATCCAGCCCGGCGGGCTCGGCGGGAGTCCGTCGGTCGGCCAGCGTTGTACGGCGGCAGTGAACGCGTCCTGCACCGCGTCTTCGGCGATGGTGATATCGCCGAAGACGCGGATCAGGCTGGCGACCGCCCGACCGTAGTGTTCGGTGAATACGGCAGCGATCGCGGCATCGGTGACCATCTCAGTGATCGGCCACCGGTCGTACCTCGATCGGCAAGGTGAGTACGGCGGCCATCTTCTTGCCCCAGTCGAGCGCCTCGTCCAGATCGGCTGCCTGGATGACGGTGAATCCGCCTATGTACTCCTTACTTTCGACATACGGACCGTCGGTGACGAGCACATCGTCGCCCCGGGCGCGCAGCACCGTCGCGGTACTCGGCGCATGTAGTCCCGCGGCGAAAACCCAAGCGCCAGCGGCCCGGATCTCGTCGTTCAGCGCGTACAGATCGCGCATGATCTCGTCGAGATCGTCCGGCGGCGCACTGCCTTCGGGCTGATAGATGCTCAGCAGATACTGCTGCACGACTCCTCCTCATCCCCGCTGGTAGGTGGCGATCACTACGCCGGTGGGGGTGGTCACGCTATCGGCGAGTCGCAGTTCGCCGAGGTCCGTGCCATCGAACAGCCGCCGCCCGCCGCCGATCACGATCGGATGGATCAGCAATAGATATTCGTCGACGAGATCGTTGCGCATCAACGTTTGCAGCAGATCGCCACTGCCGAGCACGACGAGATCCTGCCGCAGTTCGCGTACCGCGGCGACGACATCGCCGCCGAGCAGTGTGGAGTTCTCCCAAGGCAACGGTTCGGTCAACGTCCGGGACGCGACGAACTTCTCGGTCTTGTTCAGCACCTCGGTGTACGGATTGTCGGTTTGATGCGGCCAGAAGCTGTAGAACTGCTCGTAGGTCCGCCGTCCGAGCAACAGCGCACCGTGCTGGGTCGCCATATGTTCGCCCATCACCCTGGCCTGCACGGGGTCGTCGTGGCGATGCCCCCAGCCGCCGTGTCCAAAGCCGTCCCGGGTGTCCTCATCGGCCCCGCCGGGGGACTGCATGACGCCGTCCAGGGTGAGGTGCTCGACCGCGATGATCTTGCTCATGGGGAGTCCTACCTTTCCGTTGGCCGGTCGGTGACCGGCTTCGCTACCTACACGAACGGCCCTGCGGCGAATCGACATCGCGGACAGAAATCGGTCGGATATTTCGGTGCCCGCCGAAATATGCCGCTCGGTATCGATCCCGCAACAGTCGGCTGACACCGCGCCCGTTTTCGCGCAGGATCGATCGAGTGCCGAATCTCATCGACGCGATTGACCCGCAGCCTTTCCCGGGTATCAGTGCCCGGGCGATGCGGAACCGCCTGGTGACGTGGGCCAGGATCAGTACCCGGACCCCGTTCATGAATGGGCTTGCATAATCGTGCATAATCATCACATGGTTGATTCGTCGAGTAACCCAGTGTTGCGGGTTGCTGTGGCCGGTGCCAGTGGATACGCCGGCGGTGAAGTGCTGCGCCTATTGCTCGGTCATCCGGCCTACCGCGACGGGCGCCTCGTCATCGGGGCGCTGACCGCTGGATCCAATGCGGGCAGCATGCTGGGGGAGCTGCAGCCGCATCTGCTGCCGATCGCCGATCGCGTGCTCGCGCCGACCACGCTCGACGAGCTGGCCGGTCACGACATCGTCTTCCTCGGCCTGCCGCACGGTCAGTCCGCCGCCATCGCCGAGCAGCTGCCGGAGTCGACGGTGATCATCGACTGCGGCGCCGATTTCCGGCTGACCGATGCGGCGGCCTGGGAGAAGTACTACGGCACCACCTACGCGGGCAGTTGGCCGTACGGCCTACCGGAGCTGCCGGGCGGGCGCGAGCGGCTGCGCGGCGCGCACCGGATCGCCGTGCCCGGTTGCTATCCCACGGTCGCCAGCCTCGCGCTGGTACCGGCGATCGCGGCCGGAATCGTCGAACCGAAGGTGAATGTTGTTGCGGTGAGCGGTACTTCGGGTGCGGGCCGCAAACTCGACATCGGCCTGCTCGGGTCCGAGGTGATGGGTTCGGTGCGTGCCTACGGCATCGCGGGCGCGCACCGGCACACCCCGGAGATCGCGCAGAACCTGCAGGCCGCCGGTGGCACCGAGGTCGCCGTATCGTTCACTCCGGTGCTGGCGCCGATGCCGCGTGGCATCCTGGCGACCTGCACGGCTCCGACCCGAGTCGACGCCGACCAGGCTCGCGCGGTCTATGAAAAGGCTTACGCCGACGAACCATTCGTGCAGCTGCTGCCGGAAGGCACACTGCCGCAGACGGGTTCGGTGCTCGGCTCCAATGCCGTGACCCTCCAGGTCGCGGTGGATGCCGATGCCGGACTGCTCGTGGTGATCGGCGCGATCGACAACCTGACCAAGGGCACCGCGGGCGCCGCGGTCCAATCCATGAATCTGGCCGTCGGATTCGACGAGACGGCAGGACTTTCCACCGTAGGAGTGGCACCGTGACGACGATCGAAACTCCGGCGGGCAAGCTGGTCCGGAGCCAGGGCGTGACCGCTCCGCTCGGCTTCCGGGCGGCGGGCATCGCCGCGGGCATCAAGGCCAGCGGAAAACCCGATCTGGCACTGGTATTCAACGAGGGCCCGGAATACGCGGCCGCGGGCGTGTTCACGCGCAACCAGGTGAAGGCCGCACCGGTGCTGTGGTCGCAGCAGGTGCTCACCGCCGGCCGTCTGCGTGCGGTGATCCTGAATTCCGGTGGAGCCAATGCGTGTACCGGTCCGGGCGGATTCCAGGACACGCACCAGACCGCCGAGGAATTGGCCAAGGCGCTGAGCAATTGGGGCACCGAGACCGGCGCGGGCGAAATCGCCGTCTGCTCAACGGGTTTGATCGGTGACCGGCTGCCGATGGACAAGGTGGTTCCGGCCGTCACCGAGATCGTGCACGAAATGGGCGGCGGGCTGTCCGGCGGTCTCGACGCGGCATCCGCGATCATGACGACCGACACCGTGCCCAAGGAAGCGGCCTTCCACCACCGCGACAAGTGGAATGTCGGCGGCATGGCCAAGGGCGCGGGCATGCTTGCCCCATCGCTGGCGACCATGCTGGTAGTGCTCACCACCGATGCCGCCGCAACTGCCGAACAACTGGATCGCGCACTGCGCAACGCGACTCGGCTCACCTTCGACCGGCTCGATGTCGACGGCTCCTGCTCCACCAATGACACCGTGCTGCTGCTCGCCAACGGGGCGAGCGAGGTCACGCCGTCGCAGGAGGACCTCGACGCGGCGGTGCTCGCGGTCTGTGACGATCTGGCCGCCCAGTTGATGGCCGACGCCGAGGGCGTGACCAAGCGGGTGCAGATCACCGTCGCCGGTGCGGTCTCCGAGGACGAGGCGCTGGTCGCGGCGCGGGCCGTCGCCCGCGACAGTCTGGTCAAGACCGCGCTCTTCGGTTCCGACCCGAACTGGGGCCGGGTGCTCGCCGCCGTCGGCATCGCACCGGTCACCCTGGATCCGAACCGGATCTCGGTGTCGTTCAACGGAAATCCGGTCTGCGTCGACAGCGTGGGCGCGCCGGGTGCGCGCGAGGTCGACCTGTCCGGCGCCGATATCGAGGTGCGGATCGAACTGAATGTCGGTAACGGCACCGCCACCGTGCGGACCACCGACCTGTCACACGGCTATGTCGAAGAGAATTCGGCCTACAGCTCATGAGCGAGCGAACAATCAACTCGACCAGCGATGCGGTGCGGGAACTTTCGGCATTGGACAAGGCGCACGTCCTCGCCGACGCATTGCCGTGGCTGCAGAAGTTCCGCGACAAGATCGTAGTCGTCAAATACGGCGGCAATGCGATGATCGATGCGGAGCTCAAACAGGCCTTCGCCGCCGATATGACGTTCCTGCGCACCGTCGGTGTGCACCCGGTGGTGGTGCACGGAGGTGGACCGCAGATCAGCGCGATGCTGAAAAAGCTCGGGTTGGAAGGTGAATTCCGCGGCGGCTTCCGGGTCACCACACCCGAGGTGATGGATGTGGTGCGGATGGTGCTGTTCGGCCAGGTCGGCCGGGAACTGGTCGGGCTGATCAATGCGCACGGTCCGTACGCGGTCGGCATATCCGGTGAGGACGCGCGCCTGTTCACCGCGACCCGGCGCACCGTCGACATCGACGGCGAAGCCACCGATATCGGGCTGGTCGGCGATGTCACCGAGGTGAATGCCGACGCCGTGCTCGACCTCATCGGCGCGGGGCGTATTCCGGTGGTTTCCACCATCGCCCCGGACGCCGACGGCGTGGTGCACAACATCAATGCCGACACCGCTGCCGCCGCACTCGCCGAGGGCATCGGCGCGGAAAAACTGGTGATCCTGACCGACGTCGAGGGCCTCTACACCGACTGGCCGGACCGTTCCTCGCTGACCTCGCGCATCGACGCGGCCGAACTGGCCGAGTTGCTCCGGCGTCTGGATGCGGGCATGGTGCCCAAGATGGAAGCCTGCCTGCGCGCCGTGCAGGGTGGGGTGCCGACCGCACATGTCATCGACGGTCGCGTCCCACATTCGGTGCTGCTGGAACTGTTCACCGGAGAAGGAATCGGAACGATGGTGACGCCCGCCCCGCTCCCGACGAGCGCGGCGGACACACTGAACGGAACGAAAAATGAGTGACACAGCAGAGCTGCAACAGCGGTGGTCCGCCGCGTTGATGAAGAACTACACCACCCCCAAGGTCGCGCTGGTGCGCGGCGCGGGCGCGGTGGTCTACGACGCGGACGGCAGACGCTACGTCGACTTCCTCGGCGGCATCGCGGTCAACAGCCTGGGCCACGCCCATCCGGCGATTCTGGAAGCCGTTACCCAGCAGCTCGGCACGCTGGGGCACACCTCGAATATCTACGCCAACGAACCGGTCATCGAACTGGCCGAACGGCTGCTCGCGCACTTCGGCGACGGTGAATTCGGGGACGGCCACGGCCGCGCGTTCTTCTGCAACTCGGGCACCGAAGCCAATGAGGCAGCGTTCAAGATGGCGCGGCTGACGGGGCGGCACAAGATCATCGCGACCGACGAGGCATTCCACGGCCGGACCATGGGCGCGCTCGCGCTCACCGGACAGCCCTCCAAGCGGACGCCGTTCGAGCCGATGCCCGCGGGTGTCGTCCATGTGCCCTACGGCGATGCGGCGGCGCTCGAGGCGGTCGTCGACGAGGACACCGCGGCGGTATTCCTCGAACCGATCATGGGGGAGAGCGGCGTTGTCGTGCCGCCCATCGACTATCTGGTGAAGGCGCGGGAGATCACCGCGCGTCACGGTGCGCTGCTGATTCTGGACGAGGTGCAGACCGGAATCGGCCGATGCGGAAAGTTCTACGCGCACCAGGCATTCGGCATAGTGCCGGACGTGATCACGCTGGCCAAGGGGCTCGGCGGCGGGCTGCCGATCGGTGCGGTGCTGGCCACCGGACCGGCCGCGGATCTGCTGACGCCGGGTCTGCACGGCACCACGTTCGGCGGCAATGCGGTCTGTGCCGCAGCGGCTTTGGCGGTACTGCGCACCATCGACGAGACCGATCTGCTCGCCCATGTCGAATCGGTCGGCAAGCGGCTCAGTGACGGTATCGAGCTGCTCGAGCACCCGCTGATCGACCATGTGCGTGGTGCGGGTCTGCTGCTCGGAATCGTGCTGACCGACGATATCTCGGCCGAGGTCGAGAACCGGGCGCGGGAGGCGGGCTATCTGGTGAATGCGCCCAAGCCCAACATCATTCGGCTCGCACCGCCGCTGGTGCTCACCGAGACCCAGTCCGACAATTTCGTCGGCGATCTGCCCGAGATCCTGGACGGTGCGATCGCGGATGCCGAGGGGGCCAAATGAGTACAGCATCGCGAAGCGATTCCATGCGGGGTGGCGGCCGGGAGACGGGTGGGCCACTCCGGCACTTTCTGCGCGACGATGACGTCACGCCTGCCGAGCAAGCCGAAATCCTGGCACTCGCAGCGGAATTGAAGAAGGATCCATTCGCACACCGCCCGCTGGAAGGGCCGCGCGGAGTCGGGGTGATCTTCGAGAAGAACTCCACCCGCACGCGGTTCTCCTTCGAAATGGGTATCGCGCAGCTCGGCGGGCATGCGGTGGTGGTCGACGGTCGCGACACCCAGCTCGGTCGCGAGGAGACGCTCGGTGATACCGGCAAGGTGCTCTCGCGCTATGTCGATGCGATCGTGTGGCGCACCTTCGAACAGGTGCGACTGGACGAAATGGCCGTCACCGCAACGGTTCCGGTCGTCAATGCCTTGTCCGATGAGTTCCACCCGTGTCAGGTCCTCGCCGATCTGCAGACTCTCGCCGAGCACAAGGGCAGTCTGGTCGGTCGCAACCTCACCTACTTCGGTGACGGTGCGAACAATATGGCGCATTCTCTGCTGCTCGGTGGTGTGACCGCGGGTCTGAACATAACCATCGCCGCGCCAACGGGTTTCGAGCCGCTGCCGTGGATTCTCGAGGCCGCACGCAAGCGGGCCGCCGAGACCGGTGCGACCATCACCCTCACCGGCGATCCGGTTGCCGCGGCGGCGGGTGCCGATGCTCTGGTGACCGACACCTGGACCTCCATGGGGCAGGAGAACGACGGCCTCGACCGAGTCGGCCCGTTCCGGCCATTCCAGCTCAACGACGATCTGCTCGCCAAGGCGCAGCCGGATGCCGTTGTGCTGCACTGCCTTCCGGCGCATCGCGGCGAGGAGATCACCGACGAGGTGCTCGACGGTCCGCACAGTGTGGTGTGGGACGAGGCGGAGAATCGGCTGCACGCGCAGAAGGCGCTGCTGGTGTGGTTGCTGGCCAGGCAAGGTGAAGCGCAGTGAGTGAGTGCGGCGAGCGGTCCGGTCGCGCGGGAGCGACGGGCTCGAAGGCGGCGGCTCGGCGTGGCCACACCGGCTCTCGTTCGGCGTTCTCGCGGCTCGGTGCGAGATGTGGCAGCGGGGCTCGTCCGTGACAGCACAACCCGACGCGGGTAAGTCCGCACCCGCTATTGCTCGAACCCGCGCCGGTCGCCAGTCCCGCATCATCGAATTGCTGACTGCGCACGCGGTCCGCAGCCAGACCGAACTCGCCGCACTGCTCGCCGCCGAAGGCATCGAAACCACCCAGGCCACCCTGTCGCGCGACCTCGATGAACTCGGCGCCGTGAAGTTGCGTGCCGCCGACGGCGGCGCGGGTGTCTACGTGGTGCCCGAGGACGGCAGCCCGGTACGTGGTGTCACCGGCGGCACCGACCGGTTGTCCAAATTGCTCGGCGACCTGCTGGTCTCGACCGACGCCAGCGGCAATATCGCGGTCTTGCGCACCCCGCCCGGCGCGGCGCACTACCTGGCCAGCGCCCTGGATCGCGCCGCCCTGCCCTACATCGTCGGCACCATCGCCGGTGACGACACCATCGCCGTCATCGCGCGCGAGCCGCTGACCGGCGCAGAGGTGGCCGGAAAGATCGAACAGCTGGCTTGAAAGGCGGCGGCAGGTTTCGGGGAGTGGACGAACCGACTTCCTGGCGTGTCGGAGATATGTCCCCTAATGTAGGTATGTACCTACATTAGGAGTGCTGTCGATGACCACAATGAGCGCGCGTGAGTTCAATCGCGACGTCAGCGCGGCGAAGCGCGCTGCTACCCACGGTCCGGTCGTGATCACCGATCGCGGCGCGGATGCCTTCGTGCTGCTCTCGATCGAGGAGTATCGGAGGTTGCGGGCGGACAGTCAGGACCTCGTGACACGGTTGAGTATGGAGGACGACGATATCGATTTCGATCCGACTCCACTGGGTGTCGAGCTGAAGGTTCCCACGCTGTGACATTCTTGCTCGATACGAACGTCATCAGCGAGTTGCGGAAATCGTCGCAGGTGGCGGATCAGTCGGTTCGCGCCTGGGTTGCGGGTCGAAGGCCGTCGGAGCTGTATTTGAGCGTCATCACTGTGATGGAAATCGAGATCGGCATCGGCCGGGTCGAACGACGTGACTCGACGCAGGGAAAGCGGCTGCGGATGTGGCTGGAGGACAAGGTGCTCGACGCATTCGCGGGCCGGATTCTCGATCTCGACCTGTCAGCCGCGCGCCGCACGGCGCAGCTGCGTGTGCCGGACCCTCGCCCCGAGCGTGACGCCATGATCGCCGCGACGGCCAGCGAACACGGCATGACGGTCGTCACGCGAAACGCGAAGGATTTCGGCCCGATGGGTGTGCCGGTGATCGACCCATGGAATGTCTGAACAGCGCCCAGTCAGCGACGAACAACGCTGGGATATGAGTGGTTCGAATCGCTCATGGCTGGCGCAGCGGGTGATGCATCGTGCGATGCCGCGAGTCGGACGTCACCTTTGGCGATTGTCCTGGCCACAGACGTCGGTGCAGGGCGGTCGAGGCGTCTCCTCGGCGCATCACTGAACACACTAAAGCCATTGTGGTACAACATATATGGGGGTCACCCGCGCAAATACGCAGCTTGAAGGGCTTGGCGACGTGTACGGCGTGCAGCTCCTCGAAGACGCCTCACACGCCCACGGCGCAACGGTCGGCGGTCACAAGGTCGGCACCTTCGGTCGCGCCTCGGCGTTCAGCATGAACGGTCCCAAGCCGCTTTCGGCTGGCGAAGGCGGATTCGTCCGCACCGATGACGAATACGTCTACTACCGAGTGCTGCTGCACGGCCAGTACAACAAGCGGTGCCGAAACGAGATACCGGATAGCTTCGGCCTGAGCCGCTACAACGTCACCGGCATGGGCCTCAAGCACCGCATCCACCCGATGGCCGCGGCCATCGCGCTGGAACAGCTCGATCACCTGGACAAATATCTGGTGGGTCGAGCGAATGTGGCCGAGCGGATCTGCGAAGGACTCGATGGCCTCTACGCAGTTGTTACCCCTTGGCACGATTCCGAGGTGCGCTCGTCGTGGTACGGCCTCGCCCTCCTGTACAAGGAGGAAGAACTCGGAGTCCCCATCGAGCGGTTCTACGAGGCGCTGAAGGCCGAGGGCTGCGCCGAGCTGGATCGGCCCGGCTCCACCTGCCCGCTGAACCTCCTGCCGCTGTTCCAGGAACCCGGACCGATGTTCCCGCAGTACGAAGGCAAGCTGTCCTACCGGCCCGGCGACTTCCCGCAGGCCGAGCAAGTCCATCGGAACACGCTCGAGCTGCCGGTCTGGCACCGAGAGGACGACGTCCCGATCGCCATGCGCTACGTCAGCGCCATCCGCAAAGTGATCAAACACATCAACGAACTGAAAGGGTAAGTTCATGGACACCGCCCTGATCGAACTCACCACCGGAGCCACCAGCGACGGCGTACAGCAACTCGTCGTCGGTGCCGTCGTCCAGCACAACGGCAAGGTACTTCTGCTTCAACGCCCCGAGGACGACTTCATGGGCGGCATCTGGGAATTGCCGAGCGGCAAGGTCGAGCTGGGCGAAACCCTCGACCCAGCCCTGATCCGCGAGGTCAAAGAAGAGACCGGCCTAGCTGTCGCGGATGTGCGTACCTACCTCGGCAGCTTCGACTATGAGTCGGGCAGCGGCAAGAAGTCCCGCCAGTTCAATTTCGCGGTCGATGTCGCCAGCGCCGAGCCCATGCAGCTCCAGGAGCACGACGCCTACACCTGGACGGCACTCACCGAGGAGCCGCCGGTTACGGATGCTGTACGGCAGGTACTTGCCGCATACCAGGAGCTGTAGGACAAGAAGACCAGAAGTGGGCTGCCCGGCATCGGGCAGCCCACGGTCGTTTCAGTGACGTGGCGGCAGCGACCCAGCAGCCGCTTCTCGAGCTGCTGGGCAAGATCGAACCGACCCCGATTCCGTTGGAAGCAGGGGTGTATGGACACGATGTCACGGAGTGGGCAGGCTTCGAACTGCTCCGCGACATACGGGAGTTCCGGATGACCACGATGGCGCTGCAGGCAGCATCAACCACGCCGGCGCTCCGGGGACAGGCTGAGCACCGGTTGGCATGTATCCGAGGCGAACTCGGTCCCCGCCCGTGGCCGGGGTGGAAGGCATTGGGGTGAGTTCACGGCTGAATGTCGTTGCCACGCATCAAGGTGTGTTGGGATCGGGCGAATGCTGAGCGAGCAGTTGGCCAATGGCACGAATTGAGCCAGAAGTCGGATTCTGTACGGTATCGCGTACATGATGGGGTCTGCTGGGTTCGCGGTCGCGACCCCAGTTGTGAATGGGCTTGCATCATCATGCATAATCATTTGCAGAATGACGCGGGCCCGCCCAGGCTGGTCCAGAGGCGTCGGGGCCGGGCCCGCGCCCACCGCTCGGACACCCGCCATACTGCTGATACCCCTATCGAACATCGAGGAGCACACAGAACATGTCCGAGCGCGTCGTACTCGCCTACTCCGGTGGGCTGGACACCTCCGTCGCGATCAGCTGGATCGGCAAGGAGACCGGCGCCGAAGTGGTGGCCGTGGCCATCGACCTCGGCCAGGGCGGCGAGGACATGAATGTGGTGCGCCAGCGCGCACTGGACTGCGGTGCCGTCGAGGCGATCGTGGTCGATGCGCGCGACGAATTCGCCAACGAGTACTGCCTGCCGACCATCCAGGCCAACGCCATGTACATGGGTCAGTACCCGCTGGTCTCGGCGATCAGCCGCCCGCTCATTGTCAAGCACCTCGTCGAGGCCGCCAAGTTCCACGGCGCGAGCACCGTCGCGCACGGCTGCACCGGTAAGGGCAACGACCAGGTCCGCTTCGAGGTCGGCATCGGCGCGCTCGCCCCCGACCTGAATGTGATCGCCCCGGTCCGCGACTACGCCTGGACCCGCGAGAAGGCCATCGCCTTCGCCGAGGAGAACCAGCTCCCGATCAACGTCACCAAGAAGTCCCCGTTCTCGATCGACCAGAACGTGTGGGGTCGCGCGGTGGAGACCGGCTTCCTCGAGGACCTCTGGAATGCGCCGACCAAGGACGTCTACGACTACACCTCGGACCCGACGGTCAACTTCGAGGCGCCCGACGAACTCATCGTCACCTTCGACAAGGGTGTGCCGGTCGCCATCGACGGCCGCCAGGTCAGTGTGCTCGAGGCCATCGTCGAGCTGAACCATCGTGCGGGCCGCCAGGGTGTCGGCCGCCTCGATATGGTCGAGGACCGGCTCGTCGGCATCAAGAGCCGCGAGATCTACGAGGCGCCAGGCGCCATCGCGCTGATCACCGCGCACCAGGCCCTGGAAAACGTCACCATCGAGCGCGAACTGGGCCGCTACAAGCGGCAGGTCGAGCAGCGCTGGGGCGAGCTGGCCTACGACGGACTCTGGTTCTCCCCGCTCAAGCGCGCGCTGGACGCCTTCGTCGCCGAGACCCAACAGCACGTCACCGGCGAGATCCGGATGGTGCTGCACGGCGGTTCGGTCGTGGTCAACGGTCGCCGCTCCGAGCAGTCGCTCTACGACTTCAACCTGGCCACCTACGACGAGGGCGACACCTTCGACCAGTCCCTCGCCAAGGGCTTCGTGCAGATCCACGGCCTGTCCTCCAAGGTCGCGGCGCGTCGCGACCTCAACCAGAAGTAGGCGGTGGCCGCGCCTTCGCTCGGCCGAGCGCGAGAGATTCAGCGACGGACCTCGTCCGACTGCGCCTATTAGGCTCGATCGGGTCGGCGCGCAGTGAGTCGCCGACCCGAAAGGAGCGCTATGCGGACCGACGACGACAGCTGGGATATCGAATCGAGCGTTGGCGCCACCGCCCTCGGCGTGGCCGCAATGCGAGCCGCCGAGAGCCGCCGCCCGGACGCACTGTTCCACGACCCGTACGCCGAAGTGCTGGTGACCGCCGTCGGTTCGGAATCCTGGACGCGCATCGTGCGCGGGGAGATCCCGGATCTCGAGGAGGCCGCGACAGCGGCGATGGGCCCTATTATCTCGGCCCTCATCGCACGCACCTGCTACCTCGACGCCTACGTCCAGGAGGCGGCCGACGACGGCATCCGGCAGCTCGTCATCCCCGCCGCGGGCCTGGACGCCAGGGCGTATCGGTTCGAATGGCCGGTCGGCACAACGGTTTTCGAGCTGGATCTGCCGAAGGTGCTGGAGTTCAAGGAGAGCGCGCTTGCGGATTTTCCGCCCGCGGCAGACCGCCGCGCGATAGCGGTGGATCTGCGTCAGGATTGGCCTGCGGCGTTGCGGGACAATGGATTCGATCCGACCGCGCCGACCGCATGGTTGGTCGAAGGCCTCTTGCGTTACCTCCCCGCGGACGCTCAGGACCGGCTGTTCGACAACATCGTGGCATCGAGCGCACCGGGCAGTCGCATCGCGATCTACCGCTCATCCGGTTCCGCGCCGGACTCGAAGGCATTGCGGGATGCGCGAGCGGCCGGGGTCGACGTGACGGTCGATGTCGGCGAACTGTGGTACTCCGACGAGGGCCGCAGCGATCCGGTCGACTGGTTCACCGAACACGGCTGGACGGTGTCGCGTGCCGATCCTGCCGAGGTGCTGCGCAGCCGTGGCCGGGAGGTATCCGACGCGGCCGCTGCCCACCTGAAGACCGACATTTTGTTCACCGCCCGACGACCCGGAGGAGACAGCACACGATGACGCAGAGCGGCAGCACCAACGAAGGGGCGCTCTGGGGCGGACGTTTCGCGTCCGGACCGGCCGCGGCAATGGCCGCGCTGAGCAAGTCGACCCATTTCGACTGGGCGCTGGCTCCCTACGACATTCGCGCGTCCAAGGCACACGCGCGCGTGCTGCACAAGGCGGGACTGCTGTCGGAGAGCGACCTCGCCGCCATGCTGTCTGGGCTGGATCGCCTTGCGGCGGACGTGGATTCGGGTGCGTTCGCCCCCGCCGAGGCCGATGAGGACGTGCACGGCGCGTTGGAGCGCGGGCTGATCGCGCTGGTCGGCGCCGAACTCGGCGGTCGACTCCGGGCCGGGCGTTCGCGTAATGACCAGGTGGCCACGCTGTTTCGGATGTGGCTGCGCGATGCGGCCTGCCGGGTCGCCGCCGGACTCCTCGATGTGGTCGACGCGTTGGTCGCTCAGGCCGCCGCGCATCCGGACGCGGTAATGCCCGGCAAGACGCATCTGCAGGCCGCGCAGCCGGTGCTGCTCGCACATCATCTGCTCGCACACGCGCATCCGCTGCTGCGCGATATCGATCGGCTGCGCGACTTCGACAAGCGGGCGGCGGTGTCGCCCTATGGTTCCGGCGCACTCGCCGGATCCTCGCTCGGACTCGATCCGGAAGCCATTGCGGCCGAACTGGATTTCGATGCCGCCGCGGCGAATTCGATCGATGCCACTTCCGCACGTGATTTCGCGGCCGAGGCGGCCTTCGTGCTCGCCATGATCGGCGTCGATCTGAGCCGGCTGGCCGAAGAGGTGATCATCTGGAGCACACCGGAATTCGGCTACATCACCCTCGCCGACGCCTGGTCCACCGGCTCGTCGATCATGCCGCAGAAGAAGAATCCGGACGTCTCCGAACTCACCCGCGGCAAGGCAGGCCGCCTCATCGGCAATCTGACCGGACTGCTGGCGACCCTGAAAGCCCAACCGCTGGCTTACAACCGGGACCTGCAGGAGGACAAGGAACCGCTGTTCGACTCGGTGGCCCAGCTCGAACTGCTGCTCCCGGCCATCGCGGGCCTGGTCTCGACGCTCACCTTCCACACCGACCGCATGGCCGAACTGGCCCCCGCCGGTTTCACCCTTGCCACCGATATCGCCGAATGGCTGGTCCGCCAGGGTGTTCCGTTCCGCGTCGCACACGAGGCCGCGGGTGGCTGCGTGCGCGCCGCCGAAGCGCGCGGTGTCGGCCTCGACGAGCTGACCGACGAAGAATTCGCCGCCATCGATCCGGCACTGACCCCACAGGTCCGCGAAGTGCTCACCGTGCAGGGCTCGATCGCATCCCGCAATGCCCGCGGCGGCACCGCAGGGGTACAGGTCACATCGCAACTCGACGACATCCGCAACGCCGTCACCACCCTGCGCCCCCTCTTCCCGTAGTTCCCCTCAACGCCCGCGCGCAGGGCGCTCCGCCTCAGCGACCAAGACCAGGAGGAACTGGTTGGCGGCATTGCCCGAGAACGCCCGCCATCAGTCCACCTGATCTTGATCCAGACCGGTACCGAAGCGGAAGTATTGACGGGTCGACGTCGGGTCGGAGGCCGCTCGGAACGGGCTAATCGTCCACTCGCACTGTGTATCCCGAATTATTCAGCGCGGCAAGCATATTGTCGCGATGCGTGGGACCGCGCGTTTCCGACGTCAGCGATATCTCGACCGCGAGCCAGTCCGCGAGTGCACCACATCCACCACACGCACCGGCCTTCCCGACCACCGCGAGCAGTCCGCTCGACGCCGGCGTGTTCGGACAACACCCGTGACGCGACCACCGGCGTCCGCCGAATCACCGGCGCCAATGCCGCTGCGGCCGCCTCGATACGGTCCAGTCCCAGCAACTCCATGCGCCTATCCGGCCTTCGCGAGACTGTGCGCAATGGCACCGAGCCGCGCCAGCCGAGCATCGCCGAGCGGCGTCAGCTTCCCGCCGAGCCGATTGGTGACGAATGCCAGCGACATCCCGGTGGCCGGATCGGCGAACGCCCCCGAACCGCCGAGACCGAAATGGCCGAACGCGGAGATGGTATCGGCCTTCGACGGCTTCATCGGCACACCGTGGTAACCCAGCGCCCACGGAATGCGGAACGCCAGAACGTAATCGGGAGTGAAGACCTGACGCTTGGTGATCTGCTCGATGGTCTCCGGACGCAGCAACTGGAAGTCCCCGAGCCGACCATCGGTCGCGAGCGCGCTGTACATCCTCGCCAGGGCACGCGCCGAGAAGACACCGTTGACGCCTGGAATCACCGAATCATGCAGGCGCGGATCGGAAACCATATCCGCGAATCCGCGCGGGGTGGTTTCGGCGGCCGCAGCGAAACGAGTCCGGCCCATGAGCCGCGCACTGTTTTCCCAACTCATGCCCGCAACGGTGAGCCGAGGAAAGTTGGTGGCAATGCGGCCGCGTTCGGATTCCGGCACGCGGAACCAGAGTTCCTCCGCCGCGAGCGGTTTCGCGATTTCCGTGCGCAACAGCTCGGTGAAGTCCGAACCGGAGACCCGTCGGATCAGCTCGGCGACCAAGTGCCCGAAGGAGATTCCGTGATAGCCGCTGGTCACCAGGTGACGCGGGTCGGGGGAGCAGGCCGCGAGCGCGGCGGTGACCTCGGCATCGTCCAGGAAACGCGCTACCGGCCCGGGTAGCAGATCGCGCAGTCGATGCAGACCCGCCCGGTGCGTGAGCATTTCCCGCACCGTAATGCGCTCCTTGCCCGCCGCCCCGAATTCGGGCCAGTAGGTGGCGACCGGCTCGTCGTAATCGAACAGTCCACGCTCGGCCAATCGGTGCGCCAGCGTCGAGACCACACCCTTGCCGGTGGAATAGGCCATGGCCACGGTATCGGCGGCCCACGGCACGCCCGGATGCGCGAACCCGGCCCACACATCCACGACCGGTTCGCCGTGCTGATAGACCACGAGCGCCCCGCCGCCATCGCTCGGCCTGCGGAACAGTCTGTCGAATTCGGCGACCAGGCGCACATAGCGACGATCCACCGACTGCGTTGCGGTAAATGTCATCGGATTACCTCTGTTGTCAGACCAACCAACCAACCAACAGCATGGCACGGCGGCGACCGCGGCCATCGCGGAGCCGAAATCCCAACCGTGAGACCAGTCGGTTCGGTGAACTTTTCCTGACCGTCATATCCGCGACCGAGATCGCAACACGGCTCGCATAGCGTGGCCGCATGCCCCCGAGACGACGATCGGCGCTACTGGCCAGGTTGGTTGTCGACGAACCAGGCCGACCGCAAGTGATCCTCGGCGAATTGCGCCGGGTGATTCTGGACGGGGCCGTGCCGCCGTGCACGGTGATCCCGTTGCGCGAGGTTGCCGAATTGTTCGGCGTCAGCCATATCCCGGTGCGGGAGGCGCTCAAGACATTGATCGGGGAGGGGCTGGTCACCCATCAGCCGCACGGCGGGTATGCGGTGGCCCAGCTGACTTCCAACGAGCTGCGCGAAATGTATATCGCGCGGGAGACCCTGGAAACCGCGTCGCTGGCGGCCGCGGCGCGCAATGCCACCGACGCCGACCGCGCTCGTTTACTCGAGGTGAATTCGTTACTGGAACAGGCGATTCGAGATGACGACCCGGTCGCATACCACCGCCAGTCGCGCCATTTCCACGTGGCGCTGACCAAGCCGTCACGGATGTTCCGACTGCTGCACATGCTCGAATCGGCGTGGAATGTCACCGAGCCGGTACAGTCCATGGTGCATATCGGCCGCGGCGATCGGGTGCGCCTGCACACCGATCACGCGCTGATGCTCGATGCGTTCATGGCCCGCGATGTGGACCGCCTGCTGCTGATCGCCGAACGCCATCACCGCAGGTTGGAGACGGTAATCGCGACACTGCCCACCGATACCGGACTGCTCGCGCCGGAAGATATATCGATCGCGCAATAGCCGGGCAATAACTGCGCAATGGCCGGGCAATGCGTGGTTTCTACCGTCGTTTCGATCAACGGTTTCACCTTCGGATGGGAAACACCATGACCGAAACGCTCACCACCGCGGCCCCGCCCGTACTCGCGCCGCCCGCCTACGACCCACGGCTGACGAATGCGGACCTGGCCCCGCTGCGCAAGCAGACCTGGGGCTCCTACAACATCTTCGCGTTCTGGATGTCGGACGTGCACAGCGTCGGCGGCTACGTCACCGCGGGCAGCTTGTTCGCACTCGGACTCGCCAGCTGGCAGGTGCTCGCGGCGCTGCTGATCGGCATCACCATCGTCTATTTCTTCTGCAATCTGGTCGCCAAGCCGAGTCAGGTGACCGGTGTGCCGTATCCGGTCATGTGCCGCAGTGCATTCGGAGTGCTCGGCGCGAATATCCCGGCCATCATTCGTGGCCTGATCGCCGTCGCCTGGTACGGGATTCAGACCTTTCTCGCCTCGGCGGCACTGGATGTCGTACTGGTGAAACTATTTCCGAGCCTCGCTCCGTATGCGGTCGTCGACGACTACGGTTTCCTCGGTCTTTCACTGCTCGGGTGGGGCAGTTATCTAATGCTGTGGGTCGTGCAGGCCTGCGTGTTCTGGCGCGGCATGGAATCGATTCGCAAATTCATCGACTTCTGCGGTCCCGCTGTGTATGTCGTGATGTTTGTGCTCTGCGGCTATCTGATCGCCAAGGCCGGGTGGAGTGCCATCGACCTGAAGCTCGGCGAGGTGAAATACACCGGTTGGGCCTCGGTCCCGGTCATGCTCGGCGCGATCGCGCTGGTGGTGTCCTACTTCTCCGGTCCGATGCTGAACTTCGGCGATTTCTCCCGCTACGGCAAGAGTTTCGCGGTGGTGCGGCGTGGCAACCTGCTCGGGCTGCCGGTCAACTTCCTGCTCTTCTCGCTGCTGGTCGTGATCACCGCATCGCTGACGGTCCCCGTCTACGGTGAGCTGATCACCGATCCCGTTGCGACGGTAGCCCGTATCGACAGCACCTTCGCGATCGTGCTGGGCGCGATGACCTTCGCCATCGCCACGATCGGTATCAATATCGTCGCCAACTTCATTTCACCGGCTTTCGACTTCTCACACGTCAGCCCGCAGCGGATCAGCTGGCGCGCGGGCGGCATGATCGCCGCGGTCGGGTCGGTCCTGATCACGCCGTGGAACCTCTACAACAATCCGGAGGTCATCCATTACACCCTGGAGGTGCTCGGCGCATTCATCGGCCCGCTGTTCGGTGTCCTCATCGCCGACTACTATCTGGTGCGCAAACAGCAGGTTGTCGTCGACGACTTGTTCACCCTGTCGCAGACCGGATCCTACTGGTACAGCAAGGGTTACAACCCGGCGGCGATCATCGCAACCGCCGTCGGCGCGATCATCGCGGTGATACCGGTGCTGGCCAAGGATGTCACCGGCATGTACACCGCCGCGCAGTACAGCTGGTTCATCGGCTGCGGCCTCGGTTTCCTCACCTATTACCTGCTGGCCACCCGAACCCGGTTGGCAGTGCGCGGAGTTGCCGCCTGATGCGCATCCGGGTCGTCAACCCGAACACCACCCGGGCGATGACCGACACGATCGAGCAGTGTGCCCAGGCCGTAGCGGGCCGGGACACACTGCTCGACGCGGTAACCGCCGAGATGGGGCCCGCCTCGATCGAGAGTCACTACGACGAAGCCCTCAGTGTTCCGGGCATTCTCGCCGCCATCCGACGCGGCGAACAGGAGGGTGTCGACGGCTACGTGATCGCCTGCTTCGGTGATCCGGGCCTGGACGCGGCCCGAGAACTGGCGCGCGGGCCGGTAATCGGCATTGCGGAGGCGGCAATGCATACCGCGAGTCATCTCGGCGGCGGATTCAGCATCGTCACGACGCTCGGCCGAACCATCGGCCGAGCGGACGAGCTGGTGTATCGCTATGGCATGCAACGTTTTTGCCGGGGCATCCACGCCTGCGAAATCCCGGTGCTCGCACTGGAAGATCCGGATACCCGCAAAATCGTCACCGAGGCATGCGGCGATGCGGTCGACGCCGATGGCTCCGATGCGATCGTCCTCGGCTGCGCGGGTATGGCCGACCTCTGCAACCACATCCGTGACGAGATCGGTGTACCGGTGATCGACGGCGTCGCCGCGGCCACCCTCACCGCCCAGTCGCTGATCACCCTCGGCCTGCGCAAATCGGGTAGGGGAGAGTTCGCCGCACCACCACCCAAGGCGTATAGCGGCCCGCTGCGCTCCTTCGGCTCGAATTCCTGAACTGTCAGGCGGCCGCGGCCAGGGCTTCCATCGCCGCATCGGGATCGTCGACATCGACGACGAGACGGGTGAACCCGGGGCCTGCGAGGTCGATGAGAATGGCATGGCCGTCGAATCTGGTGTCCCAGAACTCTTTTCGCCTCTTGCCGCGGTAGGTGCCCGCCGCGATCACGCCGGGAAAGAAGGTGCCCGGTGCGCGGACCCACGGTGGGCGCAGATCGACCGGAGCGAGGGTCACCTCTTTGATATCGGCCAAATCGAAGGTCACGTGCTCGCGCAGGGCCAGCAGTCGGTGCCCGCCGAGCACATGAACCGTCACTTTGTCGTCCGTGACTTCGACTTCGACCATCGTGCACCTCGCTGAATCCAAGACCTCGTACGCGATCCAGGATCCGAGTCGCTCCTGTTCGCACCCTGTGTCGTTCCTGTGATTTCACGAAGGCTTCGACCGGTGTTACAAGTCTCCTATCGGGCAAAAATACTTGCTGAAAAGTAGATATGCGCATCAGGGCATGAGATCCCGAGAGTCGTCCAGCATATGTTTCGAACCACAACCAGCAAGAAGCAGGGGACCCAGCACGAGGCAGCCAGTTACGAAGCACCGCGGTGGCAGCTACGGAGCGCCGCGGCGATTACGAGGGACGGCCGGAGATGATCGTTGGCTGACCCGGCCTACGAACCTGAAACGGCCGGGTCAGCGCGACGACCTCCAATGAGCTCAGATGCCCCGAACCGCTTCTTCGGCGATATCGAGCACACCGAGCAGCCACGGCGTATAGCTCCCAGGATCGTCGGCGATCGCATCCCGCAGCGCCTCCGGTTGGATCCACGCGTAGTCGGCGACCTCCGCCGGATCCGGCCGCGGCGCCGCGGTCCGCAGGAACTCGGCATCGAGCCGTCCGATGAGCACATGATCCCATTCGTGCTCCACCCGACCGGTCGCGGAATCCTGGGCGTGATACCGGAAGATTCCGACCTCGGTCAGCGCGGTGGCCAACCCCAACTCCTCGGCCAATCGGACCGCGGCGGCCGCCACCACCGGCTCACCCGGCGCCGGATGACCGCAAGCCGTATTGGCCCAGAGCAGCGGAAACCGTGTCTTCACCGCGGCACGCTGCTGCAAAAGCACCCGACCCGCATCGTCGTACAGCAGCACCGAGAACGCGCGGTGCAGCAGCCCGGGCGCGGTATGCGCCTGCGCTACCGGGCACGCACCGACCGCGCGCCCGGCCGCGTCGACTAGCTCGACAGGCAGGGCCTCGCGGTCGGCAATCGGCTTCGCCAGCGTTTCGGTCACAGCTGCGCCTCGCTAGCGCTCGGCTCCGCAGTGACCGATGGTGCTGTGCCCATGATTCGCTCACTCCGCTCGCTCATACCTGCGCCTCGCCAGCGCTCGGCTCCGCAGTGACCGATGGTGCTGTGCCCATGATTCGCTCACTCCGCTCGCTCATACCTGCGCCTCGCCAGCGCTCGGCTCCGCAGTGACCGACGGTGCTGTGCCCATGATTCGCTCACTCCGCTCGCTCATCGCCCTACCTTATCGGCGGCGATCAGCAGGTATTGGAAGCTGCCCTCCTTGTAGGCGGTCAGGAACCGCTTCTCCACACCGGTCGCCAGCTCGGATTCGGTGCGCAGCTCCCAATACGGAATCGTGGCGGCGGTCAGATCGATGACGTTGACCGGCACCAGATTGTTGTCGGCCAAGGCCCGGAAATACTCGCTGCGCGGATGGATCATGCAGCCATAATGGGCGTCGATCCAGCTGACCGAGGCCGAACGCCCGCCATTGACATCATTGGAACAGCCGGTGATGCAGACATAGCGACCGCCGGGTTCGAGCAGCCGGGCGAACTCCTCGAACAGCTCGCCGAGATCCACATACATGGTGGTTTCGTTGGTCCAGATGCCGCGCCTGGATCCGGTGTCGAAACCGGTTTCGAGCATATTCCGGAAATGGAAGCGCGCCTTGTCCGCGACACCGCGATGAGCGGCCTGATCATTGGCGAAGCCGACCTGGTATTCGGAAATGGTGACGCCGTCTACCTGACAGCCGAAGCGCTGATTGGCCATGAAACTCGTGCCGCCGCGGCCGGAGCCGCCGTCCATCAGCCGATCGCCCGGCCGGATATCACCGAGGTGGTCCAGCAGCAACGATGCCTGTGCGGTCTCCAGGCGGTGCAGTTCCTTGACGATCCGTTCCTCGCGAGAATCCGCCGGTCCGGCCAGCGCTGCCTGATCGGGTTCGCCGATGCCGTAGTGGTGGTGGAACAGCCCGTCGACCTCACCGAGTTCGGTATTGACCCGGTCGTCATTCGGATTGTTGTTCCAGTACTCGGCAACGGCCTTCTGGTAGCTGGTGCGCAGGACGGACCCCGTGTCGGGATTGAGCATGGTCATGCCTGATCATCCTCTCGTGTTGCGGTACTGCTGATTACGTTGCGGTACTGGCTAATTCGACTCGTTGTAGCGCTTGCTCGCGGCGTGCCAGGCGCGGTTGCCGCCCATCCACGCCCAGAGTCCGCCGAGGAACCGGCGCAGTTCGGCAGATCCGACGGCGGCCAGTGGACCGGCCTCCTGTTCGAATCGGTGCACCAGTTCGTCGTGCACGACGGCGGTGCGCAGCACCGCCTCGCGCCGGGAGCAGCGCTCCTCGGCGGCCAAGACCGTCGGCAGGTTGAATTCCCTACCGTCCGAACGGTCTTCGCGTGCCATCGAATACAGGTCGTTCACCATCTGACTGGCGAGCGCGGCCGTGGTCACGACCCGGCGCACCCGCGGATCGGTGTACTCGGCGGCCTGGAGCTCATAGCCGCCGACCACATCGATCGGCGCCATACATGGCAGGAAACTGTGCGGCTGCCGATTGGTGAGGTACTCCCACACCGGTGGCATCCGGTGTGCGGACCGCCAGCCGGCCTCCGCGCCGAGCGCGATGAACCATCCGGCGATCTCGGTGCGCAATCGAGCCAGCTGTGCCGGGGTCGCATACCGGGACAGATGCTCGAAGGACGTACGGAACGCGCGCAGGATCGGATCGGCCTGTAGCGCCCGCTCCAGCTGTGGCTGGTAGCGAGCTGGAAGGTGGACGGGATCCATTGCGGCGGCTGCTAATTCGAGTCGGGGGCCGAGTTCGGCCTCGGCACTGGACGGTGTGCCGTCGGGTGCGGTCTCATCGGCTCCTTCCTCGCAGTAGTAATCGTCGACCGACCATTCCGAGACCGCGCATTTCGCGGCCGCGAGCAATCGGTCCGCATCGTTGCTGTCCGGATGGGCGAGCATGATCAATCGGCCGAAGTCGGCATCGCGCAGTTCGTCCAAGCGCCCGGCGTAGAGACCGATATCCCGCGCCCAGTCGATGAGCCCGTCGTTGACCGATTGGGCCAACGCCGGGTCATCACGCAACGGCGGTGGGCAGTACAGCGGTGGAATCGGTGCCGCGGTGCCTTGCAGGTAGGCAGATGTGGTACCTGATCCGCTGGGGCCGAATGGAATTCGGCCCCGGTTGGTTTTCGGTTCGGCTGGGTCCGATGCTGCCGGCGCGGCCCCCTGCGCCACGCCGACAGCGATCGATGTGGCGTCGAACGACACCGGTGGCGGCTGGAGACCAGCCGCCACGATAGTAGGTGTGCGTGTGGGGTCGGGTACCTCAGTAGTAGGTAATCCCGCTTGGGTGGTGGTGGACGACGGAAGTAGGAGTGCAGCCGCACCCAGGCCGCTGGGTCCGAGCAGGCTGCGCGGAACAATCGCCTCAGGTTGGGTAGGTCGGTCCAGTTCTGACGAATCAGCTTCCACCACCTGGGTTTCGGATGATTCGGGTATTGCTGTGCATTCGGGTAATTCCGTACTTTCCGGTATATCGGTGTTTTCAGGTGGAGCCGAGGTTGCCGGTTCCGGAACCTCCAGCGGGAGTGTGGGCGGAGCGGTGGTATCGAGGTTGGACAGCAGTGCCGCGACAGCGGCGGCCACCTCGTGGGTGGCGGGTGGTGCCGAGGCGCGGGAGAGCACCGACATCGGTCATCACCCCGGTCAGTCCGCCTGCCGGGCGACCAGGACGTTGTCGAGCACGCCCAGTGCGTCCGGCACCAGTACGGCCGCCGAGTAGTAGCAGCTGACCAGGTAGGAGATGATCGACTGGTCGTCGATGCCCTTGAAGCGGACGTTCAGGCTCGGCTCGTATTCGTCCGGGATGCCGGTCTGGTGCAGGCCGATGACGCCCTGATCCTTCTCGCCGGTACGCATGGCGAGAATCGAGGTGGTCTGGGTATCGCTGACGGGGATCTTGCTGCACGGGTAGATCGGGACGCCGCGCCAGGCGAACACGCGGTGTCCGTCCACCTCGACCGGACCCGGATACAGGCCGCGCTTACTACATTCACGACCGAAAGCGGCGATCGCTTTCGGATGTGCCAGAAACAGTTTCGTGCTGCGCCGCATGCTCAACAGCTCATCCATATCGTCCGGCGTCGGTGCACCGGACTCACTGTAAATGCGCTGTTTCAGGTCGCAATTGTTCAGCAATCCGAAATCGGGATTGTTGACCAGATCGCTCTCGCGCCGCTCGTAGAGCGCCTCGATGGTGAGCCGGAGCTGCTGTTCGACCTGGTTCATCGGATCGTTGAACAGGTCGGCGACGCGAGTGTGCACCCGCAGCACGCTCTGGGCCAGGCTGAGCTCGTATTCACGCGGGGCGTCGTCGAGGTCGACGTAGGTGCCGGTCAGCAACGGCTCACCGAAGTGGCCCGAGGAGATCTCGATATTCGCCTCGCCCTTGGTGTTCTGCGGACGTGCCGGAGCGTCGGCGACGCGGGACAATTGCTCGCGGAGCGCCGGGGTTAACTCCAGCATTTCTTCGAGCGTTTGCCGGGACAGCACCAGCATGGTGGTGGGGGTGACGGTTTTGACGGTCACCGGCCAAATACCGGACCCATCGATGAGGGTTTCATCACCGAAGAAATCACCGCCGCCCAGCATGCCGAGCTTGGTTTGCTCGCCGAATTCCCCGGTGCCGATCTTGCCGAGTTTGCCGTGCACGATCAGCATGACCTGATTCATCGGATTGCCGAATTCGGCGACCACCGTACCGGGTTCGAGGTCGCGCTGCTCGAAACGCTGGGCGAGCGCGCGCAGCACCTCTTCGTCGTCGAAGTTCCGCAATTGCGGAAGTTCGGTGAGTTCCATCGGGATCACTCTGGCTTGCGAGCCGTCGATGACGAACTCGACCTCGCCGTTGCCGACGGTGTGGGTCAGCCGTCGGTTGACACGATAAATACCGCCGTTGACCTGCGTCCACGGCAGTGCGCGGGTAAGCCAGCGCGATGTGATGCCCTGCATCTGCGGCTCGGACTTGGTGGTGTGCGCGAGCTGGTGGGCGGCACCGGTGCTGAGGCTCTTGCGCCCGTTGGTTTCTGTTTGGACTGGCATTTCGATGGTCATGCGTGGTCCTCACCTGAGATGGTCACCGAGACGGTCGATTGTGCTGTACTGATGGTTCGACGGATTTCGAATTCGGTGGTGGTGCACAACAATTCGACAGGCGGCAGGCCTGCTGGGGCATGGCGGCATGATTGCCGAGAGAAGTGGCCGACCCGAGGCATGCAGACGGTGACCGACTCTCCCGTGCGAATTGGCTTACGCGACATTGCGTTCCGCAACGGGTTCGATCCTAAACCGCGAAAGATGCTGTGCGCACACGAATCTCGAGAATGAAGCCACGAGAATGCTGGTCTGTTTTTCGGATGGTTACGACATGACCTCGATGCGGATAACTGCCGATAACGACCCGGCGCGGATCGGTGCGGACCGGGCAGGGCTGTACGGTCGGTATCTTTTGCGCACCGCCGCCGCGAACATCCCGCATCATCGGCCCGACCCGGCATGGATCCGTCACAGCCGACCCATAATGGATACACGGTGTGGGAAGCTCGTCTGAGCACATCGGGGTATGTGATGCGGGTCACTTTGCAGGGCAGGGCCAGGAGCGATCGTGAAGTTGAATGTGGAAGGTTTGGTCGGGTCGATGCAGCGGTTGATGGCAACGGCCCAGAACGGCCTCGAGGTCATCCGCTTCGGTGGGTTGACCCACGATGTCGAGTCCTCGCCGTTCGAGGTCGTCGAACGGCGCAGAATGTATCGGCTGCGCCATTACTTCCCCGACGACGCGACGCCGGGTCGCGGCCCGAGCGACGGGCCCGGAGGAGGCAGCGAGCGTAACCACGGAGGCCCCTGGGAAGGCCGCCATGGGCACCGCCCGGTCGCGCTCCTGGTACCTCCGCTGATGGTCAAAGCCGATATCTGGGATGTGAACGCCGACGACGGCGCGGTCGGCATTCTGCACCGTGGCGGAATCGACTGCTGGGTGGTCGATTTCGGTTCGCCCGCCAGTGAGGAGGGTGGCTGGGAGCGGGATCTGGCCGATCATGTCCTCGCGATCAACAGCGCCATCGATACGGTCTGCGACGCGACCGGCGCCAATGTGCACCTGATGGGGTACTCGCAGGGCGGCATGTTCGCCTATCAGACCACCGCCTACCGCTTCGGCAAGGGCGTGGAGAGCATTGTGACCTTCGGCAGCCCGGTGGATGTGGTCGCGGGCATGCCGTTCGGACTGCCCTACGGCGTGGTCTCCGATGTCGCGGAGTTCCTGGCCGACCATGTGGTGACCCGCCTGCCGATCACCGATTCCATGGTCCGGCTCGGCTTCCAGATACTCGATCCGATGAAGACCGCCAAATCGCGCATCGACTTCCTGCGCCAACTGCACGACCGAGAGGCGTTGCTGCCCAAGGAACGTCAGCGCCGGTTCCTCAATAACGACGGTTGGGTCGGCTACGCCGGTCCGGCGGCGGCGGATCTGCTCAAGCAGTTCGTCGTGCACAACCGATTGATGCTCGGTGGCTTCGTGATCCGGGACCAGCCGGTTTCGCTGGCCGAGCTGAAGTGCCCGATCCTGGCCTTCGTCGGCGAGATCGACGATATCGGCCAACCGGCCGCAGTGCGCGGCATCGTTCGCGCCGCACCCAATGCCGAGGTATACGAAGCCGGTTTGGTGGCGGGACATTTCGGCCTCGTCGCGGGCAGCACGGCGACCAGGCATACCTGGCCGCTGGTGCGTCAGTGGATCGATTGGATGGACGGCGATCAGCCGCTGCCGCCGGAGATCGCGCCGATGACCGACCATGTGGCGACCAGTCGGCCGAATTCGGCGGCCACCCGGGTCGTGCACAACGTGGCCACCCTGGCCGAGGCGGGCGCGGGCATCGGCAAGGCGCTGGAGGACATTGCCGGCAATACCGTGCGCGGTTCGATCGAACTCGCGGGTGAGGCCGCGCGCGCACTGCCGCGGCTGGCTCGACTCGGCATGATCCAGCCGCACACCCGCATCTCGTTGAGCCGCTTGGTCGCCGAGCAGGCGCGCCGCGCGCCGCTGCGCGATCTGTTCCTCTTCGACGATCGCGTACACACCAATGCCGCCGTGAACGCGCGCATAGATAATGTCGTGCGCGGGCTCGTCTCCGTCGGTATCCGCCCGGCCATGCGCGTCGGTGTGGTGATGGAGACCCGGCCGAGCGCGCTGGCTACCGTCGCCGCGCTCTCCCGTATCGGCGCGGTGTCCGTATTACTCGCCCCCGGTAGCGAATTGGATCGCGCCATCGAACTCACCGGCATCAAGGCCCTGGTCTCGGATCCGGAGAATCTGCGCACGGCGGCGGCAACCGGCACCCGGGTCCTGGTGCTCGGCGGCGGTAGCACACGCACTCTCGCCGTTGCATCGAGCGATGACGTGATCGACCTGGAACAGATCGATCCCACGCAGGTCGAGCTACCCGCCTGGTACCGCCCGGATCCGGGTCTGGCGCGGGAATTGGCCTTCGTGCTCGTCACCGGCACCGGCGACCGCCTGGAAACCAAATACATCACCAACCACCGCTGGGCGCTGTCCGCCTTCGGCACCGCGACCTCGGCCGATCTGGATCGCAAGGACACCGTCTACTGCCTTGCGCCGCTGCATCATTCATCCGGTCTGCTGGTGAGCCTGGGCGGCGCGATCGCGGGCGGCAGCCGGATCGCACTGGCCAGGTCGCTGGACCCGATTCGGTTCGGCGAGGAGGTGCACCGCTACGGCGTCACCGTGGTCACCTACACCTGGACCATGCTGCGCGACATACTCGATGCCGAAGTCTTCCCGGCCGGACTGTATTCACCCACCCCGTCGGCTCCGCCGACTGCCACCCCCACTTGGCATCCGATCCGTCTGTTCATCGGCTCGGGCATGCCAGCGGGCCTGTGGCGACGCACCACCGAACAGTTCACACCCGCGCGGGTACTCGAGTTCTACGCCTCCATCGAGGGCGATGTGGTGCTTGCCAATGTGGCCGGTGTGAAGGCCGGCTGCAAGGGCCGCCCCGTGCCGGGTACCGCGAAGGTGGAGTTGGTCGCCTACGACCCGGTCACCGAGCAGATCCGAACCGACGGGTCCGGCTTCGCGCGCCGGTGCGCGGATAACGAGGTCGGTCTGCTGATCGGCAAGGCGACCGAGGGCATCGACCTCTCCGACGGCGGGCTCCGCGGGGTGTTCACGGCGGGCGATGCCTGGATGCCGACCGAAAATCTCTTCCGCCGCGACAGCGATGGCGACTACTGGCTGGTCGATCGCACCGATACGGTGATCCACACCGAACGCGGCCCGGTCTTCACCCAGCCCATCGTCGACATGCTCAACGACATCACCGCCGTCGATATGGAGGTCGCCTACGCACTGCCCGTCGGCGACCATGCGCTGGCGGTGGCGGCGGTCAGCGTCCGCAAGGGCTTTCGGCTGGAACCCAAGGATGTGACCGAGGCGGTGCGCGCACTCGATCCGGACCAGCGGCCCGATATCGTCTACGTCGTCGACCAGATTCCGCGCAGTTCGTCCTACCGCCCGTCGACGCGGGCCGTGCAGGCCGCGGGTCGTCCGCAGCCGGGACCCGATACCTGGTGGTACAACCGGGAATCCGAGGCCTACGAAATCCGGACCGGCGACGAAGCCGGAACCATCTCCGGCGAATAAGCCCGCGCCCCGTCGTTCCGGTTTCGGTCGCAACGGCGGGGTAGCGTGGATGCCAGGTCCGCGGCGACAACGGAGGTTTCGAGATGTCGTGGAAGGTGAAACTGGGCGTCGGCATACTGGCGCTGTTGGGCGTGCTGATGGTGATCGGGTTCGTGAAGAGCCTGGTGCTGTCCCTGGTGCCACTGGCTATCCTGCTGTTGGCCGGTTACGGCGTGTTCCGGCTCTACGTCGGCAGTCGCGGCAAAGCCACCGAGACCGAAGCGTCACAGCTGCCCGCCACCCCACCTCCCGCGCTCCCGACCCGTCCCACGAAGGATGCGGCGACCAGACTCCGCGAGATCCGTGAGGAGGCCGCCCGTCAGCAGGGGCAGCCGTAGGCGGGTACGCTTGCCGCGCCGGATCGTGTTGGCGAGTTGGTTGATTCACTACCAAGAGGGCGGTGCCTCGTGCTGGCTGCCCGGCGCATCCGGGTGGCGTAGTTGCCATGTCGACAACTGTTCAGGGGTGCTGTGAGACCGAGCCTTATCTACCGCAACGGAACCATCTACGAGCTGTTGATGCGTGGACTGTATGGGCGGCACTACCCCGCTCGGTATCGCGCGATCGCCGAACTCGTGCCCGATGGCGTCAGTGTGGTCGACCTGTGCTGTGGGCCCGCGACGCTGTATACCCACTATCTGCGCGACCGGGCCATCGAATACACCGGACTCGACCTCAACGACCGATTCATCGCGAGGCTGGCCCGGACGGGTGGACACGGCGTGGTGTGGAATTTGCGTTCCGATACCCCGCTGCCCGAGGCCGATTACGTCATCATGCAGTCGAGCCTGTATCACTTTCTGCCCGAGCCTGCTCCGGTCATCGATCGGATGCTGGCGGCGGCAGGAAAGCAGGTGATCATCGCGGAGCCGATTCGCAACCTTGCCACCAGCGACAATCGGGTGCTCGCCGCGATCGGCCAGCGGTTCACCGATGCGGGCGACGGCGCACAGGCGCGCCGGTTCAGCGAGGCGACTCTGGACGCGTTCTTCCGCGAATATGAGCCACGCGTGGTACAGCGGTCGCTGATCGCCGGTGGCAGGGAGAAGCTGTTCGTGCTCACCGCGTGAGGCGGGCCCCACCCTCCCTTAGACGGTGTACGCGGTGACGGCGTCGATGACCCTGGCGATCTGATCGTCGGTGAGATCAGGCCAAAGTGGCAGGCGCACAACGGTTCCCGAGAATTCGGCGCTGCGCGGACAGGGCTTCGGGGTGCGGCCCAGTTTCAGTCCGGCCGGGCTGGAATCCAGCGGAACATAGTGGAACGGCGCCGAAATACCGCGTGCGGCCAGATGTGCGATCAGATCGTCGCGCTGCGGCTCGGTAGGTGCGCGCAGGTAGTACAGATGCGCGGTATGTGTGCGGTCCGCGGGCACGGCCATGAGCCGGACATCGTTGCGGCGGGCCCAGTCCGGCAGTGCGGCGGCGTATGCGTCCCAAACCCGGTGCCGTCCGGTCTGGATCGTCTCGAATTCGTCCAGCTGCGCGTCCAGCACCGCCGCGTTGAGCTCGCTGGGCAGATAGCTGGAGCCGATATCCTGCCAGGAGTACTTGTCCACCGCGCCGCGCAGGAAACGGGCGCGGTCGGTGCCCTTCTCGCGGATGATCTCGGCGCGCGACATCAGGATCTCGTCGGTGAGTAACAGTGCACCGCCCTCGCCGCAGTGCACGTTCTTGGTGTCGTGAAAGCTGAGCGTGCCGAGGGTGCCGAGGGTGCCCAGTGGGCGATCGCGCCATCGGCCGCCGAGGCCGTGCGCATTGTCCTCCACGATGGCGATGCCGTGCGCGTCGGCGAGTGCGAGCAGCCCGGCCATATCGGCGGCCACCCCGCCGTAGTGGATGACCACAACGGCCTTGGTTCGCTCGGTGAGCACCGCGGCGACCGACTCGGGATCCAAATTGCCCGTTTCCGGGTCGATATCGGCGAAGACGCAGGTGGCGCCGCGCAGTGCCATGGCCGTCGCGGTCGAGGTGAACGCGAAACTCGGCACGATCACCTCATCGTCGGGGCCGAGCTCGAGCAGCAGACCCGCCATCTCCAGTGCGGAGGTGCACGAGGTGGTCAGCAGCGCATGCGGTGCCTCGGTGATGGTTTTCAGCTTCGCGGTGGCCGAGGCGGTGAACCGCCCGTCGCCGTGACTGTGGTCGGAGGCGAGAACGGCCTCCAGATTGGGCAGTTCGCGGCGGGCCCGGTACGGGCGGCTGAAGATGACGCGGTCAGTGCTCAACCCGGTCGTTCTCCCTGCTGGCGGTGGTCGTGGTCATTTCGCGGTTATCCGCGGGGCGCGGTGTCGGCGCACCGACGGTCAGATACAGCGGCTTGCCGACGAGGATATGCAAAGCCACACCGAGGTATTCGGCGATGAGTCCCAGCGAGAACAAGATCGTTCCCGAACACAGCAGCAGCACGACGATCATCGAGGCCCAACCCTCGGGCGCCCAATTGTCGGCGGTGAGCGCCTCGTATACGACGAACGCGGCCATCACGCCACCGGCCAGCGCGAGGGTGACTCCGAGCAGGCTGACCAGCCGCAGCCCCCGGGTTCCGCTGCACAGCACCATCTTCCAGAACAGCGAGAACAGCCGCCGGTAGTTGTAGCCGGATTCCTCGCGGCCCTCGGCGCGCAAGGTCACCGGCACCTGTGCGACGGTGCCGACCACCCAGGTCAGCGCGACGTCGAGGTAGGCGCCGTTGGAGGCGACCTCGGCGAGTTGGCGGCCGATATCGCCGCGGATGAGTCGGTAGCTTTCGAATCGGGTGGAGTCCGGGAAGGCGAAGATCGTCGCGAGCACCATCTTCGCGCCGCGCGAGGTGATGTTGCGCAGGAATCCGTGCGGGCGGGTGTTGGTCGGCTTCGAGTAGACCAGATCGGCGCGCTCGGTCAGGGCCGCGTCCAGGAATGCGCCGATGAAGGCGGGATCGTGCTGCCCGTCCTCGTCCATGGTGACGATCCAGTCGCCCTGGGCGGCCGACATTCCGGCGATGGTCGCGGCGTCCTGCCCGAAGTTGCGGCTGAGCCAGACGATGCGGACCTCCGGATAGGTCTGCTCCAGTTCCTGCAGCACCACATCGGAGCGGTCGGGACCATGGTCGTGTACCAGGATGATCTCGCCGATCGTGAAGGCGACGCCGCCGGGGGTGTCGGTGGCATCGGTCAGGCGGTGCAGTTCTTCGACAAGTCCACCGATGGTTTCTTCGCCCCGATAGATCGGCACCACGACCGACACCGCGTGCGGCTGGTCGGCGCCCGGTCGAGCGGGGCGTCCGTTGGTCGCACCCGCGGGCGAGCCGTTGGAGTGGGCGGTGGGAATCGGCATCAGCTGGATCGACTTTCGATGACGGTGTGTGCCGGTAATCTCCGCTGGACAGCAGAGCCCGAGCCGCCGTGAACTTTAACACGGTACGCATACGGCATTCCGGAGCAGCTCATCGCATCATCATGGTGGTGTCGGCGCTTCGATGCCAAGCTCGACTGTGCGCTGTAGGGTTTGGAACTCGTGACGGTTGGTGCAGTGACGGAGGCGAAAAGCGCAGGACCCGACGCTCGCGACAGGGAGCCCGATTCGCGTCGGGAGGTGTTCCGATGGGGTGCCCTCTGCACCCTCGGTGTCATCGCGGGATACCTGGCGGTCCTGCTGGCCAATGCGCGGCACTTCTACACCGACGACACCGAATCGCAGTACACCGGACTCTGGGTGGGATTGGGACGCGCGCTCCGTGACGGCACCTTCCCGGTGCTGGTGCCCGAGCGTTGGATGTCGGGCAACAACACAATGGATGATGCCGGCCTGTTCAACCCGCCACAGCTGCTGATCGATCTGATCGCGCCGTCGGTCGACAACATGGCGGTGTACGCGACCGTCGTCAAACTGATCTTCGCGATCATCGCCGCGCTCGGTGTCTACCGGATCTGCCTGGTGTACGGCGCGCGGCCGGTGTGGTCCGCGGTCGCGGGTGTCGCGTTCCCGCTGTCGGGTTTCTTCCTGTTCTTCGACGAGGCCAGTTGGATGACCGCGCTCACCGGCACTGCATGGCTGGTCCATGCCTGGGCGTCGTCGGTGCGCTACACCCGCGGTCTGGGCGGGCCGATTCCCGTCTTCATCTACCTCTACCTGGCCATCTCCACGCAGTACATCTTCCCGGCTGTCGAGGCGGCGCTCATGCTGCTCGCCGTCGCGGTGGGCGAGCTCGTCTACCAACGCAAATGGCAGCCGGTGGCGCGGTTGACCGTCGCCGCGACGGGTGCCGGTCTGGCCGGATTGCTGACCTTTCTGCCGAGCATGCTGTCGGCGAAGGTGACCTGGCGCGGCACCATGGAGATCAATAACGACCAGTTCTTGACGGTGCCGTGGTCGGAATCCCTGAATGCCAGTCTGCCGAGCACATTGCCCGCGTTCACCTCTTGGTGGGGCTATATCCAGCCGATGCCGGTCACCTATATCGCCTGGTTCCTTATTCCGGCGCTGGCCTTCATCGACTGGCGGCGCGCCCGCGAATCCTGGCGCGAGCTCAGCGGGGTCGCACTGTTCGCGATCATCATGCTGATGTGGAGTGCCGGACCGGGTTCGATCGGTCCGCTGCGCTGGCCGGTGCGGGTGCTGCCGATGCTCGCGCTCGGCCTGCTCGTGCTGGTCTGTGTGTTACTCGGGCGCTACGCCACCCTGCGTCATCTGAAGAGTCGCGGCATCGCCGCCGCCCTGCTGATCGGTCTGCTGTGGGTGCGGTCCTTTTCCGCGGATCCACACAATGTGGTCCGGCATGTGCTGGCGGCCGCCGCGATCGGCGCGCTTGTCGCCGGGGTGGTCTGGCTGGCCCGTAACCGGAGTCTTGCCACCGCGGGTGTGCTGACCATCGTCGCGATGTTCCCGATCGCGTTCTATCAGGTCAATGCGGCGCAGCCGACGCCGATGACATGGCATCTGCCGACCAACAGGTCCGAGGCGCAGGCCGCGTTCCCGGACTTTCCCGGTACCACGATCCAACTCGGCGAGCGCGGGCTGCTGCAGCGCGACGATATGAGACTCGACGGCGCCTACGGATCCCTGGTCTTCGGTAACTACGCCAAATCGCTCGAGCTGACCTATGTCAATGGCTACACCCCGACCGGTCACTTCTATTTCGGCGAACTGCTGTGCATGCGCTGGGACAGCAGCGTCTGCCCGGACGCCTTTCGGCGGATGTTCGCCCCGGAGCCGACCACCGGCCGTCCCCTTGTCGATCTCATGAAGCTGGACCGAGTGGTGTTGCAGCACGCCCTGTTCCCCGATGCGCGTAATCAGTCGGCACCGGAGGGCTGGAAGTGGGTCGACTATCCCGGTCACGAGCGCTACATCTCGGTGCTGGAACGCGTGGACGGTCCGATCTCGACGGTGAACGGCCGCGTCGCGGATGCGAAAAATGTGACAGCGACATCGGTTTCGGAGACCGATACCACCAGCCGGGTGCGGGTGTCCTCGGCCGGCGGCGGCAAGGTGGTATTCGCGCGCCTCGGCTGGCCGGGTTACCGAGTGACCCTGGACGGTAAGCAGATCCCGATCACCACCGTGGCGAAGTCTTTTGTCGCCGTCGACATACCCGCAGGCACGCAGAACGCCGAACTGGTGCTGACCTGGCGGCCACCGGGCTGGAAGATCGGCATCGGCACCACAGCGCTCGGTCTCGCCGCCATCGGGGTGCTGCAGTGGCTGTGGGTGCGCTCGCGGCGTCGGGATCCGGAACCGCCTGCGGCGGATCCGAGCCCCGGCGAGCCGGATCGCGAACTGGCGGACGTGGTCTCGTAGCGGTCGATTCGCGCAGGCCCGATCGGAGGTGTCCCTCGACGAGTGCGCCCTGTAGGGTCTGGAACTCGTGGTGGAAAGCAGCGCCCCCGCCCGGCGGGACGTGTACAAGTGGGGATTCATAACCGCGCTCGGTGTGATTGCCGGATATGGTGCCGTCCTGCTGGCCAATGCCAGGCATTTCTACACCGATGACAGCGAGTCGCAGTACGGCCCGCTGTGGGTGATGCTCGGCCGGTCCCTGCGCGACGGACAGTTCCCGGTGCTGGTCCCCGAGCACTGGATGGCGGGCAACTACGCCATCGAGGAGGCGGGCCTGCTGAATCCGCCGCAACTGCTGGTCGATCTGATCGCGCCCTCGGTCGACAACATCGCGCTCTACACCACCGTGATCAAGCTGATCTTCGCGGTCGTCCTCGGAACCGGTGTTTACCGCATCTGCGTGGAGTACGGGGCGCGGCTGCCGTGGGCCGCCGTCGCGGGCGTGTCGATTCCGTTCACCGGTTGGCTGTTGTTCTTCGACGAGGCGAGTTGGTACACCGCCTTCACCGGTACCGCGTGGCTGGTGCACGCGTGGGCGTCCGGCGTGCGCTACGCACGGGGACGGAGCGGCCCGATCCCTACCTTCGTTTTCCTGTACCTGGCCATCTCGGTGCAATACATTTTCCCGGCGGTCGAGGCCGGGCTGATGATCGGCGCGGTGGCCGTGGGGGAGGTCGTCTACCAACGCAAGTGGCAGCCGTCGCTGCGACTGCTCGCGGTCGCGGGCTGTGCGGCGGTGGCAGGGCTGGCCACCTATCTGCCGAGCATGCTGTCGGCGAAGGTGACCTGGCGCGGCACGGCTCAGATCAATAACGACCAGTTCTTGACCGTGCCGTGGTCGGAATCGCTCAATGCCAGCCTGCCCAGCTCGTTACCCGCGTACAACTCGTGGTGGGGTTATGTGCAGCCGATGCCGGTCGTCTATATCGCCTGGTTCCTGATTCCGGCGCTGGCCTTCATCGACTGGCGCAAGGCGCGCGCGTCCTGGCGGGAGTTCAGTGCGATCGCGCTCGTCGCGCTGATGGCGCTGATGTGGACGGCGGGGCCGGGCACCATCGGCCCGCTGCGCTGGCCCGCGCGGGTATTGCCGATGCTGGCCCTCGGACTGTTGGTGCTGGTGTGCGTGCTGCTCGGCCGCTTCGCCACCTTCGAGAATTGGCGTGGCCGCGCTATCGCGGCGGGTGTGCTGATCGGGCTGCTGTGGGTGCGGTCGTTCTCGGCGGCGCCGCGCGAGGTCGTCTGGCATGTGGTGGCGGCGGTCGGAATCGCCGTGCTCGGCGCGGCCGTCGTGTGGCTCGGGATGAAGAAAAGCATGGCCGCGGCCTGCGCGTTGACCATCGTTTCGGTGTTCCCGATCGCCTTCCTGCAGGTGCATGCGGCACAGCCGACGCCGATGAGCTGGAACCTGCCCGAGCAGCGGTCGCAGATGAAGGACGCTTTTCCCGAATTTCGGGGTACCACCCTGCAATTGGCCGATCGCGGGCTGATCCGGCCGGAGGATCGTTCGCTGCGGGGCGCGTACGGATCGCTGGTCTTCGGTAACTACGCCAAGGATCTGGAGAAGACCTACGTCAGCGGCTATACGCCCAACGGGCACTTCTGGTTCGGTGAAATGCTGTGCATGCGCTGGGACACCAGCGTCTGCCCCGATGCCTTCCGGCGGGCCTTCGCGACCGAGCCCACTACCGGCAGGACGATCGTCGACCTGATGAAGGTGGATCGGGTAGTACTGCAGAAGGCGCTGTACCCGGACGCGCGCGATCAACCCGCACCATCTGGCTGGCAGTGGGTCGACTATCCGGGTCACGACCAGGACATCGCGGTGCTCGAGCGAGTGGGTGGGCTGCTGTCCACGCAGAACGGCCGGGTGTCGGCGGTCTCCGGTGGCACCGCGACGTCGGTGTCGGAATCGGAACTGACCAGCCGGGTTCGCGTGAGTTCGGATAGTGGTGGCCGCGTGGTCTTCGCGCGGCTGGGCTGGCCGGGCTATCAGGTGAAGCTGAACGGCCGCGCGATCCCCTTCGACGTGGTCGCGAAAACCTTTGTTGCCGTGGATATTCCGGCCGGTACCAAGAACGGCGACCTGGAGCTGGCCTGGCGCCCGCCGGGGTGGAAGATCGGCGGGGTCGCGATACTGCTCGGGCTGTTCGGAATCGGCGCATTGCAATGGATGTTCGTGCGCGGTCGCGAGCGTGACGAGGATGCGACGCCGACCGAACCGCCGGTGACCGTGACGGTTTCGGAACCCGATCTGGCGGGAGTATCTCGTTGACAGCTGACCAGCAGGCCGAATTCACGGCGGATCATGCGGGTGCGACCGGCGCCGAGGATCCGGGTGTGCTGCTGCGGCTGGTGCGTCGGCAGGAGATCGCCTTCGCGGTGGTCGGTGCGTTCAACACCGCGCTCGGTATGGGGCTCACCGTGCTGTGGCTATCGGTGCTCGGCAGTAATGTGCCGCCCGCGGTCGCGGTGGTCGCCGCGTACGCCGTCAGCATCGTCATCGCTTTCGTACTGCATCGCACGCTGGTCTTCCGGGTGCGCGGACATATGCTGCGCGATTTCGTTCGCTTCGTGGCGGTCAATTCCGGTGGGCTGCTGATGAATATCGCCCTGCTGTCGCTGGCCGTCTCGGTGCTGCATCTGCCGAGTAGGCCGGCCGCGGTGGTGGTGATGGGTCTGGTCGCCGTCGCCAGCTTCTTCGGGCATCGCTACATCTCGTTCCACCGGGCGCCCGTGCCCGAGCCGCCATCGGCCGGTTCGGGTGCGGAACGGTCCTAGGCGCCGGGTAAGTTATCGATCATGCCGGAGGAAACCGCCTTGGACGCCACCCTGTTGAGCCTGCTCGCCTGCCCGCAGGACAAGGGTCCGCTGCTGTTGGTCCGCGATGACAAGGGCGCCACCGCCCTCTACAACCCGCGCCTGCGCCGCGCGTACCCGATCGAGAACGGCATTCCGGTGCTGCTGATCGATGAGGCTCGCGATGTCACCGACGCCGAACACGCCGCCTTCACAAGTCAGCATGCCGACGCCTGAGCAGCCATCGGCCCGGTGGCCCGCGATAGCGTGCGCGGCCGCGAGTTATGGTGCGGGAGTGTCGATTTCACCGGTGAGATAGCGCTGCAGCGTCGGGGAGACGGCCGCGACCAGTTCAGGACCCGGCATCGAGGCCAGCGGTTCTATCTCCAGAATTTTGCGCGCGACGAGCACGCCGATCATCTGCGTGCCTACCAGCGCGACCCGGGCGCGCCCGTCGTCCTCGGGCTTCGCTATCCGCATCCGTACCCGTTCCAGGACGACATCGAGGACAAACGTCCTGGCCAGCGCGATATCGCCACCGGCGAGAATGCTGCGCACTGCCGCGACGATCCCGGGGCCGGCGGGGGAGTCCCACACCGCGAGCACCGAGCCGAGAATGGTTTCGCCGAGCCGATCCAGCGGCGCGGCCTCGATCCGGCGCAGTGTGGCTTCCGGATCGATCGGAAACTCGACCACCGCGGCGAACAGTTGCTGTTTGGTCCCGAAATAGTGGTGGACCAGCGCGGGATCGACCCCGGCGTCGGCGGCGACGGCGCGAATCGAGGTCTTGTCGAAGCCGATCTCGGCGAAGCGGGTGCGGGCGGCCGCGAGGATTTCCTCCCGGGTGTCGGAGCGACCAGGCCGGCGACCGGAGCGAGTGCCCCGGTCGCCGTTGGTCGTCGGGTCCTGTGCAATCTCCTCGGCTGTCACGCGGTCCGCCGTCGTAGCGTGGCCGCGCCCAGGCAGAGCGCTACGATCGCGAATCCGGTGACGACCGCCAGATCACGCAGCATTTGTCCGGTGACATCCGGATGCGTCGAAACCTGTTGCAGCGCATCGACCGCATAGCTCAGCGGCATCACATTGCTGATCGCCTCCAGCCAGCCGGGCAACTGTCCACGCGGAACAAGTAAGCCGCACAGGAAGATCTGCGGTGCGACCACCACCGGCATGAATTGCACGGCCTGGAATTCGGTGCGCGCGAAGGCACTTGCCAATAGCCCGAGTGCGACGCCGCAGACCGCGTCGATCATGGCGATCACCACCACCCAGACCGGACTGCCCGCTGAATTCAGGCCGAGCAGCCCGAAGGAGACCAGGCAGGCAACCGCCGCCTGCGCCGCCGCGGCCACCGAGAAGGCGGTGCCGTATCCGGCGAGCAGATCGAGTTTCGACAGCGGTGTGGTGAGCAGCCGCTCCAACGTGCCGGAGGTGCGTTCACGTTGCATGGCGATCGCCGTGATCAAGAACATCACGATGAACGGCAGGATGCCGAGCATGCTCATACCAACGCGATCGAATATCGGCACGGGGTTGAACGGGTTGGGCGGGGTGTCCTTGTAGATGAAGTAGAGCAGCGCCATCAGGACCGCCGGAACCACGAGAATCATTGCGACAGTGCGGTGGTCGTTGCGCAGCTGACGCAGGATGCGCCCGGTCGTCGCGGCATAGGGACGCAGTGTCGGCGTCCGGCGGCGGGGTACGAGGGTGGTGGTCATGCCGCACGTCCCATCGTGATCAGAGTGAGGAAGGCTTGTTCGAGGTTCTGCTCACCGGTTTCGGTGCGCAGTTCGTCGGGGCTGAGCTCGGCGAGCAGATTGCCCTCGCGCATCAGCAGCAGTTTGTCGCAGTGTTCGGCCTCGTCCATCACATGGCTGGAAACCAGCAGTGTCGTTCCGTTGGCGGCCAATTCGTGGAACTGCTTCCACAGGTCGACGCGCAGCACCGGATCCAGGCCGACCGTCGGCTCGTCCAGGATCAGCACCTCCGGCTGTGCGACCAAGGCGCAGGCCAGAGACGCGCGGGTCCCTTGGCCGCCGGAGAGTTCGTCGCCGCGCTGATGGGCGTTATCCAGCAGACCGACCGCGCCGATGGCCTCGTCGATGTCGTCGCGGTCGCGGCCGTAGAGCGCGGCGAAGTAGGCGACGTTCTCACGCACGCTGATATCGCGGTAGATGCTCGGTGCCTGGGTTACATAACCGATCCGATGCCGCAGTTCCGCCGAGCCCGCCGGTAATCCGAGCGCAGAGATCTCGCCGGACGCCACGATCTGGGTGCCGACGATGCTGCGCATGAGCGTGGTCTTGCCGCATCCCGACGGACCGAGCAGTCCGGTGATGGATCCGCGCGGGATGGTCAGCGAGATGTCGTGTAGGACTTCGCGGCCGCCGCGGCGCACGGTGAGGTTGCGAACCTCGACGGCATGGGATGAGTGCAGGTCCGTCATGGGACGCCTCAATTCATCGAGCGTTGAATTCACTGTGTGATGAATTTAGCGCGATCTGGTCCTTGGGGCAAGACCCGTCAGTGGTGATGTTCCGGTATTCCGGCCGACTGACCCGGCTCGAACTCATCGCCGACATTCCGATACGGCGTGAGGGTTCCGTTCACCATGGTCCGGTCGCCGAGGAACCCGACGTCGCGGAACCTGCCGTGCGACGAATCGAGCCGGTTCTACCTGACCGGACGAGCGGCCGTCTTGTACAAGGAAGGGGTGAGCGGCAGCCCGGTGCCGAGCTTCGAGCTGAGCAAGAAGATGACGGTCTCGGTCCAGCTGTCCAACGGCGGCAAATCCACGCGTCGGACCGCATGAACCGGCCCGGATCAGCCGTCGGCCAACCAGGCGGGCGGTTTCCGCGTTCGTCCGGAAAGTTGGATTGCCAAATCCGGACTTGCCCTAGGAGCATGGTCCAGATGGCCGACGCTACGTCCGCGCAGGACCCGTTCATCGAACACCGGCGCCTGCTCTTTTCCACCGCCTACCGGATGCTGGGCACCGTCACCGATGCCGAGGACATCCTCCAGGACACCTGGCTGAAGTGGAATGAAACCGATCAGTCGACAGTCCAGCACCCCAAGTCCTATCTGGTGCGCACGGTCACCAACCTGTCGTTGAACCGGCTCACCTCGGCCAAGGCCAAGCGCGAAACCTATATCGGCCCTTGGCTTCCCGAACCCCTGCTGACCTCACCGAATATCGCCGAGGCGACCGAGTTGGCCGACACGGTCTCCACCGCGATGCTGGTGGTCCTGGAGACCTTGAATCCGGTGGAACGCGCGGTCTTCCTGCTGCGCGAGGTGTTCGGATACAGCCACGCCGAAATCGCCGACACCCTCGACAAGCCCGAGGCCACCGTGCGGCAGATCGCGCATCGGGCTCGCTCCCATGTGCAGTCCCGTCGCCCGCGTTTCGATACCGATAAAGCCGAGCGCTCCCACATCACCGAACAGTTCATGGCCGCCTGCGCCGGTGGCGATCTCAATGCCCTGATGGACCTGCTCGCCCCCGAAGTCACCTCGTGGTCCGACGGCGGCGGTGTGGTCACCGCGGCCCGGCGTCCGCTGTACGGACCGGATCATGTGGCCCGCTGGGTCCTCGGCGTACTCGCCAAGCCGTCGGTCGCGGGCATCGTCCTCGAGCCCGCGCATATCAACGGGGAACTCGGTGCGCTCGCGCGCATCGACGGAAACCCGGTGGCGGTGTTCACCTACGACATCATCGAGGGCCACATCCACAACCTGCGCTTCCAGGTGAACCCGAGCAAGCTCGCGGGGCTCTACATGGGGACCGACGTGATCGGATGACCAGTTCGCCGCGTTGCTTTACGATCCTGCCGTGACCAGCCAGACCACGGAACCGAACGTGGACGGAGGACAGGTTCGGGTTTCCACCCTGGAACTGTTCTTCGATCTCGTCTTCGTCTTCACCATCACCCAGCTCACCCACGTCTTCACCCACCATCCCGGCTGGGAGGCGCTGGCTCAGGTGCTGGTGCTGTTCGGGGTCATCTGGTGGATGTACAGCGGCTACGTCTGGCTCACCAACGAAGTGGCGCCGAGCAATTCGCAGCGCCGCACGCTGCTGCTGATCGGCATGTTCGGATTCTTCGTGGTCGCGCTGGCGATCCCGGACGCGTTCCACGGCACGGGTCTCGCCTTCGGTCTCGGCTACGTCCTGGTCAACACGGTGCACACGGCGCTGTTCTGGGTCAGCGGCGGCACCTCGGCGAGCCAGGCGATCAAACGCATCGCGCCGCTGAACGCGCTCGCGGCGGCGCTCGTGCTCGCGGGCGGTTTCGTGCACGGCTGGTGGCAGTACCTGTGCTGGGGGCTGGCATTCGGGGTGCAGGTACTGAGTCCGTACCTGGTCGACACCCGCGATTTCGTGGTGCGGGCCAGCCATTTCTGCGAGCGCAACGGGTTGGTGATCATCGTCGCCATCGGTGAGTCGGTGGTCGCGATCGGTCTGGGCCTGGCGGGGGAGAAGCTGACCGTGCCGCTGACCGCCACCGTCGCACTCGGACTCTGCCTGGTCTATGTGCTGTGGTGGGCCTACTTCGGGATCGATGACGACCTCGGCGAGCATGCGCTGGCCGCGGTCCCGGATCGGGAACGCTCGCGTCCCGCGGTGCTCGCCTACGGTTACGCGCTCTACCCGCTGCTGACCGGCATCACCGTCACCGCGGCGGGCATCAATATGACCATCGCGCACGGCAACGAACCCGCCTCCGTCGCCGCCGCGTCCGCGCTCTCCGGCGGCGTCGCGCTGTACTTCTTCGGCCAATTCTGCTTCCGGCTCGCCCTCGGTCTGCGACGCCCGTGGTCGCGACTGCTCGCTGCCGCCGCGGTGGCCGCGACCATCCCGATCGGTATCGCGTGGGTCGCCTGGGCGCAGCTCGCGGTGCTGGTCGCGGTCGGCTACGCCGCGGTGATCATCGACGATCTCGTCACGCTGCGCTCGGGCCAGCACAGTCGCTACGTCTGACTTTCGGGAACAATGGAGAGTCGTGCGTAATGAGGAACTCGCGGTCGAACCACCCGCCGCGGCTCGCCGACTGCTCGGCTCGACACTGTGGTCTGGACCGGTCGGCGTGCGAATCGTCGAGGTCGAGGCATATGGCGGCGATCCGGCCGGACCGTGGCCGGATCCCGCATCGCATTCCGGACGCGGGCGGACCAAGCGCAATGCGGTGATGTTCGGGCCCGCGGGCGTGCTGTACGTCTACCTCAGCTACGGCATGCATATGTGCGTGAACGTGACCAGCGGCCCGGACGGCACCGCGAGTGCGGTACTCATCCGGTCGGGCGAGGTGATCGCCGGGGCCGAGACGGTCAGGGAGCGACGACCCGCGGCTCGCACGGACGTCGATTTGGCAAGGGGCCCAGGGAATCTCGGCAGCGCGCTCGGAATAACCCTGAGCGACTATGGCACTCCGCTCTTCGACCCGGCCTCGCCGATCCGGTTGGTGCTGAACGGCGCGATCGACCCCGCCGAGATTTCGGACGGACCGCGCGTCGGGGTCAGCAGTGCCGCGGATGTGCCGTGGCGATTCTGGCTCGCGTCGCCGGCGGTCTCGGTCTACCGGCGCAGCCCGCGTGCCCCGATCGAAGCGGTATAACACCAGGTCACAAGAATTTTCGGGATCGGCGATGGGTTTTCGCCGCGGTGTCCGTCCTATCTGTTGAACGCGCTTCACCCGGCGCGACCGACCCGAAGGAATGACAGATGACCGCCATCGCCCCCGCCGCCCCGATCACGTCCGCTGCCGCCACCGTCGCCCACCGCCCCGGCAAGAAGATGACCATCGCGCTCTGGACCGTGCAGGTCATGCTCGCGCTGTTCTTCATCATCGCCTCCGCCGCCCCGAAGCTGCTCGGCGCGCATGCGGCGATCGAATCCTTCGACACGATCGGCTGGGGCCAGTGGTTCCGCTACTTCACCGGCGTCGTCGAACTCGCCGGTGGCATCGGCCTGCTGGTGCCCCGCCTGACCGGCCCTGCGGCCGTCGGCCTGACCATCACCATGGTCTGCGCCGCACTGACCCAGGTGTTCCTGCTCGGCGCGCCCGCTCTGGCACCGTTCCCGCTGGTGCTCGGCGTGGTGTTCGTCTGGATCGGCTGGCAGCGTCGCGACAGCATCGTCGCGCTGCCGGAACTGTCGGCTCGCTGAATATCTGAACAACGCACACGATCGGCAGACCGCGGTCTGCCGATCGTCGTCGCGTTTACCGAAAATCGTTCGCCCTGCGTGGCGGCGCGCGGCGAACTGAGGGCCATGCCGGTCGTGGGGACCGGTGCGGAAAGATGGGACAGCGTGAGCGAACGAAGTGAGCGAACCATGTGCCAGCGCGCATCGCGCACGCTGGAGCCGAGCGTCAGCGAGGCGGAGGCGTGAGCGGCGACATCATCGACGAACTGACCTGGCGTGGACTGATCGCGCAGTCCACCGACCTGGACGCCCTGCGCGCGGCGACATCCGCCGGGCCGCTGACCCTCTATGCCGGTTTCGATCCCACCGCTGCCAGCCTGCACGCCGGACATCTGGTCCCGCTGCTGGCGCTGAAGCGGTTCCAGCGCGCGGGCCATCGCCCAATCGTGCTGGCCGGCGGTGCCACCGGGCTCATCGGCGATCCTCGTGACGTGGGCGAACGCACCATGAATTCGACCGATACCGTCGCGGAATGGGCGGGCAGGATCCGTTCACAGCTCGAGCGTTTCGTCGACCTCGACGACTCACCCACTGGCGCGATCATCGCCAACAACATGGACTGGACCGGCCAGCTGTCGACCGTCGACTTCCTGCGCGACATCGGCAAGCATTTCTCGGTCAATGTCATGCTGGCCCGCGACACCATCAAGCGCCGCCTGGACGGCGAGGGCATCTCCTACACCGAATTCAGCTACATGCTGCTGCAGGCCAACGACTACCTGCAACTGCGCCGCAACTACGGCTGCACCCTGCAGGTAGGCGGTTCGGATCAGTGGGGCAACATCATCGCCGGTGTCGAGCTGAACCGGCGCGTCGACGGTGCGGCAGTGCACGCGCTGACCGTGCCGCTCGTCACCTCGGCCGACGGCAAGAAGTTCGGAAAGTCGACCGGCGGCGGCAGCCTGTGGCTCGATCCGGAAATGACCAGCCCATACGCCTGGTACCAGTACTTCGTGAATACCGCCGATGCCGATGTCGTGCGATACCTGCGCTGGTTCACCTTCTTGTCCCGCGAAGAGTTGGCCGAGCTGGAGTCCGCCACGGCCGAGCGTCCGCACGCACGGGAAGCCCAGCGCAAGCTGGCCGAGGAAATGACGAATCTGGTGCACGGCGAGGCGAATACCCGGGCTGTGCAGTTGGCGAGTCAGGCGCTGTTCGGACGCGCGGATCTGCGTGAACTCGATGAGCCGACGCTGTCGGCAGCCCTGCGCGAGGCCGCAGTCGACGGCACGGTCGCCGAGGTCGGTGTCGGTGCACCGAGCACGATCGTCGATCTGCTGGTCGCCACCGGACTGTCCGAGAGCCGCGGCGCCGCACGGCGCGCGGTGAACGAAGGCGGAGCGTCGGTGAACAACGAGCGGATCTCGGATCTGGAATGGACGCCCGCCGATGCCGACTACCTGCACGGACGATGGTTGGTGCTGCGCCGCGGCAAGCGGAACTTCGCCGGCGTGCTGCGGGCGGGCGCATAAAGATCACGTGGCTCGGGTCACATTCGAGTGTCCCGAGCCCGTTTTCCGGGGGGTCAGATGGCCGCTGACCTGCGAAATGACATCCGTGTAGTGCGGATTTGACTCGACGTTCTCCGCCGCGTAACTTTGTCCACACGGACACCGACCCGGAGCCCAAAGCGCAGCGGAAACGTTGAGCACAGTGGCCTGGGAAACGAGGTAGGACGAGGAGCGCCTGGCGATCAGCGTTGCCGGATCGGACGAGCAGACTTGACTCTGCGCGGGCGGTTGGCTAGGCTAGGACAGTTGCCTCAACAAGCCCCCCGAGAGAATCTGGGGTCCAGTTGTGTGCGTGTGTTCTT